>NZ_CP084405.1:0-3370000 GCF_024611135.1 Sphingobium sp. CFD-2
ATGAAGGATATTACGGCAGTGATTGGAAGTTTGAGCGGTCTCGACACGCAGCAGAATGCGCGCCTGGAGACTGCCTGGGCGACCATTCGCGCCGGGCTGCGCCGCGACATCGGCGCGCGCATGTTCGACCAGTGGCTGAAGGCCGCGCAACTGGGCGATTATTGCCCCGAATCGCAGACGCTGGACCTGTTGTTCGCTTCCGACTTCACCGCCAATTTCGTGTCGGGCCAGTTCGGGGATCGGCTGCGCATGGCATGGCGCTGCGCCGGCGCCGGCGTGCGCGAGGTGCGCCTGCGCCGCGCCCCCAATGCGGTGGGCCCCCGGGTTCTGGAACTGCCGCCGGCCGAGGCCCTTGCCGTGAACGACGGCGGGGTGGCGGACGATCAGGCCCCCGCATCCAATTTCCAGCCGCGCCACAGCTTCGACCAGTTCGTGACCGGCGAGACCAATCATCTCGCCTTCTCCGCCGCGCAGGCCATGGCGGGCAGGAGCCAGCCGCGTTTCAGCCCGCTTTTCATCCATGGCGGCACCGGGCAGGGCAAGACCCATCTGCTCCATGCCATCGCCCAGGGCTTCTCCGCGCATTCGCCCTCGGCCCCCGTGCTCTACATGTCGGCCGAGCGGTTCATGATGGAATTCGTGAACGCGATGCGGGCGAACGAAACGATGATGTTCAAGGCGCGGCTGCGCGCGGCGCGGCTGCTGCTGATCGACGACATCCAGTTCATCGCCGGCAAGGGTTCGACGCAGGAAGAGTTTCTTCACACGATCAACGACCTGATCGATTCGGGCGCCCGCATCGTCGTGACCGCCGACCGTGCGCCGCAGATGCTGGACGCGATCGATGCGCGCATCCTCTCGCGCCTGGCCGGCGGGCTGGTGGCCGACATCCGTCCCGCCGGGCTCGACCTGCGCCTCGCGATCCTGGAGGCCAAGCGCGCCATTGCGGGCGACCCGCCGGTTCCGGACGCGGTGGTCGATTTCCTGGCGCGGTCGATCCGTTCCAATGTGCGCGAGTTGGAAGGCGCCTTCAACAAGCTGATCGCCTATGGCCAGCTTACCGGCCGATCGATCGACCTGGAGTTCGCGCAGGCGATGCTGGCGGACGCGGTGCGGGCCAATGCCCGCCGCATCACCGTCGACGAGATCCAGAAGGCCTGTGCCGCGCATTACAAGATCGACGCGGCGGAAATGCGTTCCAAGCGCCGGGCGAGGGCGGTCGCCCGTCCGCGCCAGGTGGCGATGTATCTGGCCAAGAAGATGACGCCGCGTTCCCTGCCCGAGATCGGCCGTATCTTCGGCGGGCGCGACCATAGCACCGTGATCCACGCGGTGCGCACGATCGAGGAATTGCGGCAGAGCAATCCGGACATAGACGCGGACATCCGCGCCCTGCAGCGCCAGTTGGAAGGCTGACAGGCGGGCGGCTTTGGATTAGAGCCAATCGACATTCAGATGATGACGAGCCGAAAATGGTGGTTTTCCGTGACCCGGAGCGCAGCATACTCAAGGTACGTGAGCACCGGAAGCACGGAAAAGCGTCATTTGGCCGTCAGGGCTGAATGTCGATTGGCTCTAGGCTTCGCGCCATGATCCGACAACTCGCCCTGTTCCTGGCCGCCCTCTTCTCCCTTGCTCCCGCCCTTGCCCAGAGCCCTGCTGCTGCGCCGCCGCCTGCCGATGTGCGGGTTGCGCTCGACACCGGCGCGGGCCGCATCCTGATCGCGGTGCATGTGGCGCAGGCGCCGGCGACGGCGGCGAATTTCCTGCGCTATGTCGATCAGAAGCGGCTGGACGGCGCCAGCTTCTACCGCGGCGTCGGTTCGGCCGACTATGGCTTCGTGCAGGGCGGGGCGCAGAACGATCCCAAGCGCATCCTGCCGCCGGTCAAGCATGAGCCGACCAGCCAGACCGGCCTTACCCATGATGATGGCGCGCTCTCCATGGCCCGCTATGCGCCCGGCAGCGCGACCGGGGATTTCTTCATCGTGCTGGGCAAGATGCCCGGCATGGACGCGCATCCCGAAGCGGCGGGCGACAATCAGGGCTTCGCCGTCTTCGCCCATGTGATCGAGGGAATGGATGTCGTGAAGACGATCCTCGCCGCCCCCAAATCCCCCACGGCCGGCGAGGGCGTGATGAAGGGGCAGATGCTGGAGCGGCCGGTGACGATCCTGACGGCGCGCCGTCTTCCCTGACCTTGGCCCTGACCTTGGCCCTGAGCCGGGCTCCTGCTCTTGCGGCAGCGCGGCTGGCCCGATGCCGCTGCATCGTTAACCATATTCGCCGGGCCGCCTCCAATGAGGGATGCCCTGCGCGGTCGGCTCTATGCCTTGCCGCTTTCCCCTTTAAGATTCAGCTTTTTGCGGAGAGCAAGCCATGCAGGTCGACAGCAACGACACCCTGTCCGAACGGGCGGAGCTTCACTTCCTCGCGGCGCTGGTCGATGAACTGATGCGCAAGCTGCTTCATTCCGGCGTGCTCAGCCAGGCCCAGCTCAACGAGATCGAGCAGCAGGTCTCCCATCGCGTCGGGCACAGCCCCCGCGCCTGGTAGGCCTGTTCTGCCGAGGCCGCTTGCGATAGCATCGTGGGATGCGCGTCCTCACGGCACTCCTCCCCCTTGCGGCCTTCCTGGCCGGGCCGGCCTGGGCGCAAGCCTCCGAGCGGGCGGGGCATTATTATCTGCGCGGCGTGATGGAGACGGGGTCCGAACTGATGCTCCATCCGGACGGCCGCTTCCAATGGTATCTGGTCTATGGCGCGCTGGACCTGTTCGCGGAGGGGCGGTGGGCCGAGAGGGACGGGGCCGTCATCCTCACTGCCGAAAGGACGAAGGAGGTGCCCGAGCCCGGCTTCCGAACGCTTGTCCTGAAAGTCGAGGACAGGTCGCTCGTCCCGCCCGATGGCCGCGGCGCCTATGTCAGGCCCGCCGACGACAGGGACTGACCCCGACTGCATGTCGGCCGTTCTTCAGGGGGCGCTGCGTTGAAGCGGGCGCCGGTCGCGCGCTACGGGTTCCTGTCGTCGCATGCTTTCAGGCGGAAACCGGTTCCCGCCCTTCGCCGGGGTCGGGACAGGCCTTTCTGCACGACGCTCCCTAGCGGACCGCCGGTTCCAGCAGGCGGATCGTTCCCGCGTCGGCGTCGATTTCCGCCCGGCAGCCCACCGGCAGGCTGAACTGGCTGGCGACATGCCCGAACAGCGCGCCCTGGAAAGCGGGGACGCCAAGGGGCGCCAGATGCTGCCGCAACACCTCCGCCAGGGTGAACCCGCCATAGGAGGCGCCGCTGGGACCGCAATCGGTGCATTGCCCGAACACCACGCCCGCCACCCTGCTCAGAAGGCCGGCCAGCGCCAATTGGGTCAGCATCCGGTCGATCCGATAGGGCTGCTCGCTCACATCCTCGATGAACAGGATCGCGCCGTCGAAATCCGGCAGCCACGGGGTTCCCATCAGCGTCGAGAGCACGGTCAGGTTCCCGCCCAGCAGCCGCCCGCTGGCCTTTCCGCCCCGGAAGGTCAGGATGCGCCCGCTGCGCTGCACCAGCCGGTCCTCATGCCCGTCCGGATTGGTCATCAGCGGCGTTGCTCCATCGAAGGCGACGGCGCGGAAGGCATCCCAGGAAAAGCGCGGCCAACTGCTGGCCGCATTGGGCCCGTGGATGGTGACGAAGCCGGCCCGCGCCGCGAAGGCGAGATGCAGCGCGGTGATGTCGGAAAAGCCGATCAGCAGCTTGGGATTGGCCCTGATCTTCGCGAAGTCCAGATAGGGCAGGATGCGCGCGCAGCCCCATCCGCCCCGGGTGGCGAAGACGGCGCGCAACTGCTGATCGGCGAACATGGCGTTGACGTCGGCTGCGCGGTCGGCATCCGTCCCGGCCAGATAGCCGTAGCGTTCGACCAGATGCCGGGCGGGCCTGGGCACCAGCCCCATGGCGACGATCGTTTCCTTGACCAGATCGAGGTCGAACCTGTCGTCGGTAAAGCCCGCCGGCTCGATCAGGCCCACGCTGTCGCCGGGGCGCAGCCGGGGCGGCTTCACCACGCCCGCAAGGGGCGCGGCCGAAAGCCCGGGAGCCGCCATCGCAGCGCCCAGCGCGGCCATCAATGCGCGCCGGTCCAGCCTCAAAAACTGCTTCCATTCTTGCGGCGGTAGCTGCCCTCGACCCATTGCATGTCGATGTCGGGATAATGCGCATCGCCCAGCGGAACGCGCCCGACGACCAGGAAGGCGCAATCCTCGCCGCTTTCATTCACCAGATGATGGCCATTGGGATCGCCCTTCGGGAAGGAGGCCATGTCGCCGCCGTGCAGCGCCGTTCGGCTTCCTTCCTCGATCAGCATCGCTTCGCCGCTCAGCATGACGAGGAATTCGTCCTCATCCTCATGCCAGTGCCGTTGGGAGGATGCGGCGCCGGGCTTCAGAACCACATGGCTGATGCCGAAATCGGAAAGGCCGGTCGCCGGTCCCAGCCTGCGCACCCATCGCCCCGCCACCGCATCCGCATATTCGGGCGGATAGCCCGTCCGATTGGTCTGTTCGATGGCGGCAAGGTCGATCCTGGGCATGACATATCCTCCTGCCGGCGTCGGCGCCGGCGGTCCCGCCAGCTTCAAAATGCGCGCTGTGCGCCACCGCATTTTGCGAGCCGCGCCTGTTTCAGCCAGCTTCAAAATGCACGTCGGCCTGCACGCATTTTGCGAGCCGCTGACTGTTTCAGCCAGCTTCAAAATGCTCTAACGCAACCCCATGAACAAGACCAGCGCCGATGCAAACCCGATCGACATAGCCGAGAAGCTGATCGCCTGTCCCTCCGTCACGCCGGCCACGGGGGATGTCTTCGCCGTGCTGGAGGCGATGCTGAAGCCGCTGGGCTTTACCGTCGACCGCTTCCTGGCGGGGGAGGCGCCGGACGGCCCTGTGGAAAATCTGCTGGCATGGCGGACGACGGGGCCGGGCAGGCATTTCGCCTTTGCCGGGCATCTGGATGTGGTCCCGCCGGGCAATGGCTGGGCGAGCGATCCCTTCCGGCCGGAGGTGCGCGGCGAGTTGCTCTATGGGCGCGGCGCCGTCGACATGAAGGGCGCCATCGCCGCCTATGTCGCCGCCCTGCACCACCTGCCCGAAGACCTGCCCGGCACGATCAGCCTGATCATCACCGGCGATGAGGAAGGCGCGGCTGTGCATGGCACGCTGGCACTGATGGAGCGGATGGCCGCCCATGGGCTGCGTCCCGACCTTTGCCTGGTGGGCGAGCCGACCTCCTCGCAGCGGTTGGGCGACGTCATCAAGATCGGCCGGCGCGGATCGGTCAACATGTGGATCCATGTCGACGGCGTGCAGGGCCATGTCGCCTATCCGCACCTGGCCGACAATCCGATCCCGCGCCTGATCCGCATCCTGTCCGCCATCGATGCGCTGGTGCTGGACGAGGGCAATGACTGGTTCCAGGCGAGCAATATCGAGATCACCAATCTGGATGTCGGCAATCCGACGACCAACGTCATCCCCGCCGCGGCGCAGGCGCGCATCTCGATCCGTTTCAACAATGAACATGGCGGCGCGGAACTGGTCGACCGCATCACCGCCATCGCCGCGGCCGAAGGGGGCAGGGTGGAAGCGAAGATCAGCGGCGAACCCTTTCTGACGGAGCCGGGCATGCTGTCGGACATGGTCGCGGGCGCGATCCGGGACGTGACGGGGGTGGAGGCGGACCTGTCGACCACCGGCGGCACGTCCGACGCGCGCTTCCTCTCGCGCCTGTGCCCGGTGGTGGAATTCGGCCTCAACAATGCCACCATGCACAAGCTGGACGAGGCGGTGGCGCTGGCCGACCTGCGCGACCTCACCGAAATCTACCGGCTGGTTACGGCGAAGGCGCTGGCGAGCTAGGGCATCGTGCGCAAAAGTGGGAACCGGTTTTGGGCTTAAAAGGATGCGCCAACAAAAGCTTGGAGCGTTGCGCGGAACGGCCTGTCCCGGTCCTGTCGAAGGGCAGGAACCCGGTCATGACGGAAGGGAATGAAATCCCGCCCCATGAGGAGCGGGATGCGCATGGCCATCCGCTTCAGACGGAGCGATGCCGGACCAGCGGCGCGGGCGCGGCGAAGCGGGCGAGATAATCCTCCTCCCCCATGGGCCGGGCCAGATGATAGCCCTGGAACAGCGTGCAGCCGATCACGCGCAGCATTTCCATCTGCGCCTCTGTCTCCACCCCCTCGACCACCACTTCCATGCCCAGTCCCTGGATCAGCCCGACGACGGCGCTGCAGATCGTGCGCGCTTCGGCCGAAACGGCGATGTCGCGGACGAGCGAACGGTCGATCTTCACCCGGTCGACCGGCAGTTCGCGCAGCCGCGAGAGGTTGGAATAGCCGGTCCCGAAATCGTCGATGGCGATGCGCACGCCGTCGCGCCGCAGGGCGCGGATCTGGTCCAGCGTCCGCGACTTCATCTCCATCGCGAGCGATTCCGTGATCTCCAGTTCCAGCATGATCGCCGGCGCCCGATGCGCGTCTATCGCATGGCGCAGGCGCATGAAGAAGTCGGCCTGCCCCAGTTCGCGGGAGGAGATGTTGATCGCGATCCGCTGCCTCACCCCGGCCTGCGCCCAGCGCGCCGCCGTTTCGCACACGCGGCTCATGACCCAGTCGCCCAGCGCCACGATGGCGCCGCTTTCCTCCGCAATCGGCACGAAGGAGCCGGGCATCACCAGATCGCGTTCCGGATGCACCCAGCGGATCAGCGCTTCGGCGCCGATCGCCCGGCCGCTGGAAATTTCGATCTGCGGCTGGAATTCGAGGAGGAACTCGTCCCGTTGCAGGCCCAGCAGCAGGTCGCGCTCCAGCTCCGCGCGGTCGGCGGCTTCCAGCGCCAGTTCGGTGGTGAACATCTCGGCCCGGTTACGGCCCTGATGCTTGGCATGATACATGGCGATGTCCGCCGATCGCAGCAGCGCGGGCAGCGTGTCGCCATGTTCGGGATAGCAGGCGACGCCGATGGACGCGCCCAGGTCGATATGCTGGCTACCGAGGTCGAAGCGTTCGCGCAGCGCGAACTGGATGGCGCGGGCAATGCGGCCGGCCGTGTCGAGATCGGGCATGCTGGGGACGAACAGGGTGAATTCATCCCCCGCCAGGCGGCCGATCAGGCAATCGCCCGCGCCCGCGCTGGCCTGCGCCATGGCGACTTCGCGCAGGCGGCCGGCAACGCGCGCCAGCAACTGGTCGCCCGCCGCATGGCCCAGCGTGTCGTTCACGCCCTTGAACCCGTCCAGGTCGATGAAGAACAGGGCCGCAAGCCCTTCTTCGCTGCGTTCCGCCAGCAGCCGTTCGACCTGCCGGCAGAAGCTGGCGCGGTTGGGAAGGCCGGTCACCTGATCGAACAGCGCGAGCGCCTGAACATGGTCCAGGTTGGTGCGGACCTGGCTGAACAGGCTTTCCATCGCCACGGACAGGTCGGGCAATTCCCGGCCTATGTCCCGCGGCACGGCGGATTGCAGGTCGCCATGGGCCGCCGCCAGCAGGCGTTCGGTCGCACCGTCGATGGCGCTGGCGGTCGTGGCCACGGTACGGCGGGCGGAGGCCCAGCTGAGCGTGCCGCACAGGATCGCGATGATGAGGGAGCGGCCGATGCCGTCCATGTCGGTCGCCTGCCCCTGCCCAAGGACCAGGGACAGGATGAACACCAGCGCCCCCGCGGCGCAGGCGAAGGCAGTGGCGCGGCTCGTCAATGTCACGCCCTGCATGAGTCTCCCTACCCCCGCCAGTCCGGCGTTGGACTGGATCAGTGGGATATGAAGGACAGTGGTTAAGAAAAGGTCAGTGAATCAGTCCGAAAGGCTTATTTTTTGCGCCGCAGGATGACGTAGAGCGCGCCGTCGCCGCCATGGCGCCGATGCGCGATCCGCACGCTGGCGATGCGGTCGGCATAGCTGCTGGTTTCCAGCCAGTGACCGATCTCGCCGCGGATGGCGCCCCGCCGCGAACCGCCGCTGGCGGAGGGGCTTTTCGGCGGTTTCCCGGTGACCACCAGCAATATTCGCACGTCCCTTGCCCAGGCCGAGGCCAGCGCCTGGTTAAGCTGCGAATGGGCCGCCGACAGGCTGTGGCCGTGCAGGTCTATGGTCATGTCGGGGGTCAGATTTCCGCTACGGATTCGGCGCTCCCAGCCCGAATCCAGAGTGGCTGCGGGAGTGCGCGCCGGGGCCGTCGCGACTGCCTGAACGGACGGAGCCGTTAACCCTGTCCCGTCCTTTGCGGGGGTTGGCGGCGTCGGAAGGGAAGAGATGCGCGCGCTCGGCCTCAGCGGCCTTACGGAGCGGGTCAGCGCCGTCCAGAGCGCCTGTTCATCGGAGGTGAGACCGCGTCGGGGCATCGCAGCATGATGTCAGGGCTGCTGACCCAGGCGAGCCGCCGACCCGAGCGGCAGCAGGATCAGCGCGCTGCCCCGCGCCGACATGCCGCCCGCGATGCTGCGCGCATTGCTGCCAGCGCCCCAGAAGCTGTCGAAGCGGTTTGCGCCCTTGATCGCGCCGCCGGTATCCTGCGCGATCCAGATGCCATTGGGTTCTGCCCGGTCCAGCGAGAGCAGCACCGGCGCGCCCAGCGGCACATAGCGGGGATCGGCCGCCACCGTCGCTTCGGGCGTCACGGCGACGCCCATCGCGCCCAGCGGGCCGGCGCCGGTCAGTTCCCGGAAGAAGACGAAGCTCTTGTTCTCGTTCATGATCGCCGCGCCCTCGGCCGGATGGGCGCGCAGATATTGCATGATGTCCTGCATCGACCCGGCCTGGATGAGGCCGCGATCCTTCATCAGCTTGCCGATGCCGGTATAGTCGCGGCCATTCTGCCCGTCATAGCCGATCCGCATCACGCCGCCGTCGGGCAGCAGCAGGCGGCCGCTGCCCTGCACCTGGAGGAAGAAGAATTCCACCGGATCGGCGGCCCATGCCAGTTCCAGCCCCTTGCCGGCGAGCGACCCCGAAACGATCTGCGACCGTTCGTCGAACGGCACCAGATTGCTGCCGTCCACCTTGCCGCGAATGGTCCTGCCCTTCAGGCTGTCGCTGAACTGGCCCAGATTGACGTCGATGAGCGTGGGCGGGCGGCGGTAGATCGGCACCTCGTAACCCGGCTGCCGCGTGCGCGACCCCGCGATCTCCGGCTCATAATAGCCGGTGACGAAGGCCTTTCCGTCGCCCACCTGCACCGCTTCGAAATAGCGGGCGAAAAATTCGCCGGCCGACGCCTCCGGCCAGCTCGACGCGGCGGCGCAGGCGCTGTTCCAGTCCGTGCCGCGCGTCAGTCCGCTCTGGTCGCCCCGCCGCATCAGCGAAGGGCAGGAGAGGCGGAACGCCTGCAACGCCTTGCGCGAACGCTCGCCCGACGGAATGAGGTCGGTGATGGCCGGGCCGGGGGCGATTCCGGCGCTGACGGCATTGGCTGTATCGGCCGGCGCGGTCGCGGGAGGCGTGACCGGCACGGGCGGACGGGGGGTGGCGGGAACGGGGCGGGTTGCGGTCTCAGCGCCGCGAGGCGGCCTTGAGGGGGCAGGCCCACCCGCGCCGGGCGGAATCACGCCGCCGGCGCAAGCGGACAGCAGCAAAGCCGCGGCCAGCGCGCCCCACGACTGACGAAGGCTCATGCCGCCTCGTCGGTCTCGCTGAGCTTCCAGTTGGGATCGGTGCTGCGCAGATCGCGCGTGAAGGTCCAGATGTCGTTGGTGCCGACAGCGTCGGTCAGCGAACCGGCGACGACATTGCCGTCGCGGTCGCGGGTGACGGCGGCGATGTCCGCCTCGAAACGCAGGGAAATCTCCGCCATGCGGCCCGTGACGCCCGCGTCGACGATCTGCACCTTTTCCATGCGGACCAAGCGGTTGTCGAGGACATGGCCCTCCGCCTCCCGCGCCGCGATCGCTTCCTCGAAGGAGGCGAGAACATCGGCATCGCAAAGCCATTCCAGTTCCTGCCGGTCGCCGCGCCAGAACGCCTCCAGCACCATCTTGTAGGCGGCCTTGGCGCCCTCCACGAACTGGGGCACGTCGAAGCTGCGGTCGGCCGCGATCAGCGCGCGGACGCCCGCTTCGCCGCCGGGAGCGATCAGCCCGTCCGACAGCCGCACCGAATCGCCCGCCATTTCCGGAACCGGGCGCGGCTGCACGATCGTCACCTTGGCGCGTTCCTCCGCCGGGCGAAGCGCAGGCTCCTGCTCATGCCCGGTCCGCTTGCCGAGCACCGAATAAAGCCGCAACGCCAGAAAGCCGGCAATCATGGCGAGGATGACGATCACATACACGGGGTCAGGCACCCTTTGGACTGAATCTGAAACTGTAACGCAACCAACATAGGCATGTTTCCCCGCATATTCAAATGGCCGCTTTTCATGTGCCGCATTGCCCCCTCCTGCCGCCCCTGCTAAGCGCGCGGATCGACATGCGCGGACATTCCGCCCGCCAGGCAAACCGTAAAAACCAGGGAAATGAGATGGCCGAGGAAGCCGATACCATTCAGACCACCGGCAATGGCGCCGACAATGGCCCCCAGATCGCGCTGATCAGCCAATATGTGAAGGACATGTCCTTCGAAAACCCCAATGCGCCCGCCGTCTATCAGTGGCAGGACCAGCCGCAGATCGACGTGCAGTTCAACATCGGCGCCGACAAGGTGGGCGAGGAAGTCGTCGAAGTATCCCTGAAGATCGAGGTCAAGGCCACCGCGCCGCAGGGCACCGCCTTTGCCGTGGAACTGGTCTATGCCGCGATCTTCGGCATGCGGAACGTGCCCGAGGACCAGATGCAGCCCTTCATGCTGGCCGAAGCGCCGCGCCTTCTCTTCCCCTTCGCCCGCCGCGTGCTGGCCGACGCGATCCGCGACGGGGGCTTCCCGCCGCTGCTGCTCGATCCCATCGATTTCGGCGGCCTCTATGTCCAGCAGGCGCAGGCCATGGCGCAGACCGCAGGCGAGCCGGCGGGCCACGCCTGAGTCCGGGAATGATCCATCCCCCCGTTCGGGCTGAGCGTGTCGAAGCCCTCCACTTTCTTCCGATGAAGAAGTGCAGCCCTTCGACAAGCCAAGGGCGAACGGGAGGAGGGGTTTTGCCATGAAACTCGCCAGGGCCCTTGGTTCCGTGGGCGGGCTGACGCTCGCCAGCCGGGTGCTGGCCCTTGTCCGCGATTCGCTGGCGGCGCGCTATGTCGGCGCGGGATTCGCGTCGGACGCCTTCAACGGCGTCGCCTTCCGCCTGCCCAACATGTTCCGCGCCCTCTTTGCCGAGGGCGCCTTTTCCGCCGCCTTCATCCCCATGTTCAACCGCAAGGCGGCGGGGCCGGGTGGGGTCGCGGACGGCTATCGCTTCGCTGAGCGGGCGCTGGCCGTGCTGCTGCCGGTGCTGGTCGTCTTCACCGCGCTGCTGATCGCGGCGGCCTGGCCGATCACATGGGCGCTCTCCGGCGGTTTTTCCCGCCAGAACCCGACGCCGGAGCAATTCGCCTTCGCGGTGACGCTCTCGCGGATCACCTTGCCCTATCTGGCGCTGATCAGCCTTGCCTCCCTGCTGGGCGGCATATTGAATTCGCTCGACAAATTCTGGGTGAATGCCGCCGCGCCGATCCTGCTCAACATCGCCATGATCGCGGGGCTGTGGCTGTTCCACGGCGCCGACGAATATGAAACCGCGCGGGTGCAGGCGATTTCCGTCACCGTGGGCGGGGCGCTG
The DNA here is from genome assembly GCF_024611135.1 of Sphingobium sp. CFD-2. Classification (NCBI taxonomy): domain Bacteria; kingdom Pseudomonadati; phylum Pseudomonadota; class Alphaproteobacteria; order Sphingomonadales; family Sphingobiaceae; genus Sphingobium; species Sphingobium sp. CFD-2. Next base: position 11,721 of record NZ_CP084405.1, read on the forward strand.
CAATTGCTGTGGCTGATCTGGGCCTGCCGCCGGGCGGGCGTGTCGATGAAGCTCAAGCGCCCGCGACTGGACGCGGATGTGAAGGAACTGCTCCGCCTGATCGTGCCGGCGGCGGCGGGGGCCGGGGCTTCGCAGATCAACCTGCTGATCTCCACCGCCCTGTCCGGCTGGCTGCTCGCCTCAGGCTCCATCACCTATATCTATTATGCCGACCGGCTGAACCAGTTGCCGCTGGGGCTGATCGGGATCGGCCTTGGCACCATATTGCTGCCGACCATTTCCCGCCTGCTGTCGACGGGCCAGGAGCAGGTGGCCATGGACACGCAGAACCGCGGTATCGAACTGGCGCTGTTCCTGACCCTGCCCGCGACCGTCGCCTTCATCACCGTGGCGGAACCGATCGTGCGGGGCCTGTTCCAATATGGCCGCTTCACCGCGCTGGATGCGGAGCGCTGCGGCTGGGCGCTGTCCGCCTTTTCCATCGGCCTGCCATCCTATGTCCTCGTGAAGGTGCTGACGCCCGGCTATTATGCGCGCGGGGACACCAGGACGCCGGTCCGCTATGCGATGCTGTCGATCCTCATCAACATCGTCGGGAACATCGTCCTGATCCCGCTGCTGGGCCATGTCGGGCCGCCGCTGGCGACGGCGCTGTCCTCCACCGTCAATGTGGCGATGCTCTATTCGACGCTGGTGAAGCGCGGCCATTTCGCCGCCGACGGGCAGTTGCGGCGGCGCCTGCCCCGCCTCGCCGTGGCGGCGGTCGCCATGGGCGGGGCGCTCCATGCCGGCGAAGGGCTGCTCGATCCATGGCTCGGCGGGGCGATGGTCCAGCGCTATGTGGCGCTGGCGGTGCTTGTCGGCGCGGGAATCGCGCTGTACGGGGTGGCCTGCTTCCTTACGGGCGCCTATCGGCTCTCGGACCTGAAGGCGCTGATGCGGCGCAAAAGTGCAACCAAGACAGAGAACGGATAGAAGAATGCGCGTCCTTTCCGGCATCCAGCCGACCGGCAATCTGCACCTGGGCAATTATCTGGGCGCGATCCGCAACTGGGTGCGGATGCAGGACGAGATGGACAGCGGGAGCCAGTGCTTCTTCTTCCTGGCCGACATGCATTCGATCACCGTGCATGAGGGGCGCGAGCAGCGTATCCGCAATGTCCGCGACATGGCCGCCGCGCTGGTCGCCGCCGGGATCGACCCGGACCGCTCCGTCCTCTTCAACCAGGCGCGGGTGCCCGCCCATGCGGAACTGTGCTGGCTGCTGAACGGCACGGCGCGGATCGGCTGGCTCAACCGCATGACCCAGTTCAAGGACAAGGTGGGCAAGGACCGCGAGGGCGCCTCCATCGGCCTGTTCGTCTATCCGGTGCTCCAGGCCGCCGACATCCTGGTCTATAACGCCACCCATGTGCCGGTGGGGGAGGACCAGAAGCAGCATCTGGAGCTGGCCCGCGACATCGCCACGAAGTTCAACACCGATTTCGGCGTGGAGCTGTTCACCCTGCCCGATCCGATCATCCCCAGGGAATCGGCGCGCATCATGTCGCTGCGCGACGGCACGGCGAAGATGTCCAAGTCCGACCCGTCCGACATGAGCCGCATCAACCTGACCGACGATGACGATGCGATCATGCAGAAGGTGAAGAAGGCCAAGACCGATCCCGAACCGCTGCCGGACAATGCCGGGGGGTTGGCCGGGCGTCCGGAGGCGAACAATCTTCTCGGCATCTATGCGACGCTGTCGGGCATGAGCGTGGACGCGGTCTGTGCCGAATTCGCCGGCAAGGGCTTCGGCGCGTTCAAGCCGGCCCTGGGCGAACTGCTGGTGGAAACGCTCCGCCCCATCCGTGCGCGGTTCATGGAATTGCGCACCGACGACGCCGCGCTGGACGCCATCCTCGAAAAGGGGGCGGCCAAGGCGTCGGCGGCGGCCGCGCCCACTTTGCGGGCGGCCTATGACGCGATGGGACTGATGCGCTGATGCCGCAGGGGTCGCCAAAGCGGCGGCCCTTTCCGGTTCGTGACGGAATAATCCATGCCGCGGCGTCGTACGGATGGCAGGACATGGTTTGCGCCCGTTCGCCCGTTACGTGCGTTCAAACGATGTTCAGTTGCGTTTTGCCATGGCAGGACGCAAGATGTTTGGCAGGCGAAGTGCCTGGTACAGGACGCAAGAAAAATGACCCGTTTCAAAAAGATCGGCTTCCTCGCGGCGCCCGCTTTGGCGCTTGTGGCGCTGTCAGGCTGCGCGAGTTCCTTCAAGGCGGATGTGGCGCGCTTTCAGCAGCTTCCCGCACCCGCCGGCCAGAGCTTCACCGTTGTCGCGGACGATCCGCGCCTGGCGGGCGGCCTTGAATTTTCGCATTATGCCGACCTCGTCAGCCAGCGTCTGACGCAGACCGGCTATGTCGCCGCCGGCGATCCCGCGCGGGCCGACCTGATCGTGCGCGTGGCCTATGGCGTCGACAATGGGCGCGAAAAGGTGCGATCGACCGGATTCGGCAATCCCGACCCGTTCTTCTACGGCGGTTGGGGCTGGCGGGGCCGCTGGGGCCGCCCCTGGGGCTATGGCTTCTATGACCCGTGGCTGTTCGGGCCCGGCGGTTATAATGACGTGACCAGCTACACCGTCTATACCGGCGACCTCAGCATGAAGATCGACCGCGCCGCCGACAATCGCCGCCTGTTCGAGGGCAAGGCGCAGGCCCAGTCGCTTTCCAACAAGCTGACCTATCTGGTGCCGAACCTGATCGATGCGATGTTCACCGGCTTTCCGGGCCAGAATGGCGAGAATGTGAAGATCACGCTGCCGCCCGAGAAGAAGGGCTGAGCGGCTTTCCTCAGGGCGGCTCCCAGCCATGCCCCTTTGCCCGGCGGTCGAGGATCGCCGGGCTTTTCTTCTCGAAAGCGCGAGGGTCGCCGGGCGGTCCATCGCACCGGGCCGCCCGTCTCGCTGGAGCGCCTTCGCCGGAACATGGCGCGAATCACGGTCCGTCGTCGACCCCTTGCCGGCCGGCGAAGGGCAGCAGCGCCTCATAGACCGGAAGCGGCGGCTTGCCGTGCACGGAAACCCCGCGGCGCAACAGGAACGCATGCCGCACGATCTCCGCCTGCTGCTCCAGGCCATAGCGGCGGAACGGCTTTCCCGGCACGATCTCATAGCCGTAGCGGCAGAAGGGATGGCGCATCAGCGGCAGATACCATCTGCCGCCCCGCTGCGCCTGCCAGACATGGGTCATTTCATGGATGAAATGTCCCTGGACGTGCAGGGGGCTGTCGCAGAAATCAGGGCAGAACAGGCCGCTTTCCGGATGAAACCAGAGGTCGCCGTCGGGCGCCATGGTGACTTGCCGCGGCTGGAACGGCCACCATTTGCGATCATGCACCCGCACCCGCCGATAATCGATGGCGGCGGCGAACACCGACCGGGCCAGGGCGGTTTCAGCCTCGGTCAGCGGACGTCCGGTCAATGCGCCTCATGCTCCTTTTGCGGGGGAACGGGAGCGGCGGCGCCGGGCTTCTGGATGATGGCGTCGACCAGCAGGCGGTCGCCATTGGCGAGCAGGAAGGTGAGCGTCATCCTGCCGCGGCCGATCGCCGTGTCGTTGACGCCCCAGAGCATCAGATGCTTGCCGCCCGGCGCGAAGGCGACCGTGGACCTGGCGGGGATGGGGACGCTGTCGAGCGGCTTCATCGTCATCCTGCCGCCCTCGCTCATGCTCTCGTGCATCTCCACCTTCAGCGCATAGTCGGTGAGCACGCCGCGCAGCGCCGTGTCCGCATCGCCGCCATGGGCGATGAAATAGCCGGAGGACGGCATGTCCTTGTTGGGGCTGAGCCGCACCCAGGCCTGATCGACATAGGTGGGCGCGGGATCGCCGCACGCCGTGAGCGCAAGCGGGGCGGCAAGGGCGATTAGGGGGTAAAATGCGCGCATGGGCAAAGGCTTCCTCAATGTCCCGTTTCCGATCGTTTCCTGGAGGTAATCGTCACAGCTTCTTGTGCCAAGCGAAAGCACGCCTATATCCCTTGCGCAAACGCCCTTGCCTTGGCGCTTTCGTGAGGTATGGGGCCGTCAACCGCTGAATATGATTTGGGGTTCAAAGAGGACACAATGGCAAAAGTAATCGGTATCGACCTGGGCACCACCAACAGCTGTGTCGCTGTGATGGACGGCGGCAAGCCCAAGGTGATCGAAAATGCGGAAGGCGCGCGGACGACGCCCTCCATCGTCGCCTTCACCAAGGACGGCGAGCGCCTGATCGGCCAGCCTGCCAAGCGTCAGGCCGTGACCAATCCGGACAACACCATCTTCGCCGTGAAGCGCCTGATCGGCCGCCGCTTCGACGATCCGATGACCAAGAAGGACATGGAGCTGGTGCCCTACAGCATCGCCAAGGGTCCCAATGGCGACGCCTGGGTCAATGCCGGCGGCAAGGATTATTCGCCTTCGCAGATTTCCGCCTTCATCCTGCAGAAGATGAAGGAAACCGCCGAGAGCTATCTGGGCGAGACGGTGACGCAGGCGGTCATCACCGTGCCCGCCTATTTCAACGACGCCCAGCGTCAGGCGACCAAGGATGCGGGCCAGATCGCGGGCCTGGAAGTGCTGCGCATCATCAACGAGCCGACCGCGGCCGCGCTCGCCTACGGGCTGGAGAAGCAGGACGGCAAGACCATCGCGGTCTATGACCTTGGCGGCGGCACGTTCGACATCTCGATCCTGGAGATCGGCGACGGCGTGTTCGAGGTGAAGTCGACCAATGGCGATACCTTCCTGGGCGGCGAGGATTTCGACGCCAAGCTGGTGGAGTTCCTGGCTTCGGGCTTCCAGAAGGATGAAGGCATCGACCTCACCAAGGACAAGCTGGCTTTGCAGCGCCTGAAGGAAGCGGCGGAAAAGGCGAAGATCGAACTGTCCTCGGCCCAGTCGACCGAAGTCAACCTGCCCTTCATCACCGCTGACCAGAATGGGCCGAAGCATCTGGTCAAGACCATCACCCGCGCCGATCTGGAGCGGCTGGTGGCCGACCTCATCAAGCGGACGATGGAGCCTTGCAAGAAGGCGCTGGCCGATGCCGGCGTTTCCGCGAGCGAGATCAGCGAAGTGGTGCTGGTCGGCGGCATGACCCGCATGCCCAAGGTGCGCGAGGCCGTGAAGGAGTTCTTCGGCAAGGAACCGCACACCGGCGTGAACCCCGACGAAGTGGTCGCCATGGGCGCCGCCATTCAGGCGGGCGTGTTGCAGGGCGACGTCAAGGACGTGCTGCTGCTGGACGTCACTCCGCTGTCGCTGGGCATCGAGACGCTGGGCGGCGTGTTCACCCGCATGATCGACCGCAACACCACCATCCCGGCCAAGAAGAGCCAGGTCTATTCGACCGCCGACGACAATCAGCAGGCGGTGACGATCCGCGTGTTCCAGGGCGAGCGTGAGATGGCGGCGGACAACAAGCTGCTCGGCCAGTTCGATCTGGTCGGCATCCCGCCCGCGCCGCGCGGCGTGCCGCAGATCGAGGTGACGTTCGACATCGACGCCAACGGTCTGGTCAACGTCCATGCCAAGGACAAGGGCACGGGCAAGGAACAGCAGATCCGCATCCAGGCTTCGGGCGGCCTGTCGGACGCCGACATCGACCAGATGGTCAAGGATGCCGAGCGCTTCGCCGAGGAAGACAAGAAGAAGCGCGAGGCGGCCGAGGCGAAGAACAATGCCGAAAGCCTGATCCACACCACCGAGCAGCAGCTTTCCGAGCATGGCGACAAGGTCGATGCTGGCCTGAAGTCGGAGATCGAGACCGCGATCGCGGCCACCAAGTCTGCGGTCGAGGGCGGCGATGCGGAAGCCATGAAGGCGAAGGCGCAGGAACTCGCCACGGTCGCGATGAAGCTGGGGCAGGCCATTTACGAGAAGGAGCAGGCGGCTGCGGCTGCTCCGGGCGCGGACGCGCCGAAGGCGGATGACGATGTCGTCGATGCCGAATTCTCCGAAGTGGACGATAACAAGGCGTAAGCTGATGTGCTTGCCCCGTCAGGACTGTTATGGCCTTGACGGGGCAGGGACGCCGGGGGCGAGATGAGCACCGAAATCGACTATTACGAACTGCTCGAAGTCGAGCGCACGGCGGACGCCGCCACGATCAAAAGCGCCTATCGCAAGCTGGCGATGAAATATCACCCGGACAAGACCGGGGGCTGCACCGACAGCGAGGCCAAGTTCAAGGCCGTTTCGGAAGCCTATGAATGTTTGAAGGACCCGCAGAAGCGCGCGGCCTATGACCGGTTCGGCCATGCGGCGTTCCAGAATGGCGGCGGTTTCGGCGGCGGGCGCGGCGGCGCGGGCGGCTTTTCCGACCTGGGCGATATTTTCGAGACGATCTTCGGTCAGGCGGCGGGCGGCTTCGGCGGCGGGCGGCAGGCGCAGCGGCGCGGGGCGGACCTGCGCTACGACATGGAAATCACGCTGGACGACGCCTATCATGGCAAGAAGACCGAGATCGAGATCGAGGTTTCGGCCCCTTGCGAAAGCTGCGACGGCTCGGGCGCGCAGCCGGGCACCGGGGTCAAGAGCTGCGGCACCTGCCATGGCCATGGCCAGGTGCGGGCGCAGCAGGGCTTTTTCGTGGTCGAGCGGACCTGCCCGTCCTGCCATGGCGCGGGTCAGGTGATCGAAAGCCCCTGCCGTAGCTGCCGGGGCGAAGGGCGGGTGGACAAGCCCAAGACGCTTTCCGTCAACATCCCCGCCGGCGTCGACGAAGGCACGCGCATCCGCCTGTCGGGTGAGGGCGAGGCGGGGGCGCGGGGGGCTCCTGCGGGCGATCTTTACATCTTCCTGCATGTGAAGCGGCATGCGATCTTCGAACGGGACGGCACGACCCTGTTCGCGCGCGCGCCGGTCAGCTTCACGACCGCCGCGCTGGGTGGGGTCATCGAGGTGCCGGGGCTGGATGGCCGGCGGCATGAGATCAAGATTCCGAGCGGCATCCAGTCGGGCAAGCAGATCCGCCAGCGCGGCGCGGGCATGCCTGTGCTGAACGGGCGTGGGCAGGGCGATCTGGTGATCCAGGTCGACGTCGAGACGCCGACCAAGCTGAGCGCCAAGCAGCGCGAACTGCTGGAAGCCTTTCGCGAGACGGAAACCGGCGAGGAATGCCCGCAATCGACCGGCTTCTTCAGCAAGCTCAAGGAATTGTGGGGGGACTGATTTTCCCTCCACCCGTCGGACGCCTTCCCTGCCTCCGTTCGCCCCGAGCTGGTGGAGAGGCTTTTCTTTCTTCGAGGAGAAGGGAAGGGCTTTGACGGGCTCAGCCTGAGTGGAGACAGGGCAGGGACTTTCGGTCCCGCCGCGCCCAGGCGTAAAAGGGAAATCCCCCCGCCATCAGCAGGAAGCTTGCTCCGCTGGGCACCAGCCCCGCGCCCCATAATGTCCAGAGCGCATAGCACAGCCCCAGCAGAGCGGCGGGCACCGCCAGCCGAAACCTGAGCGCCGCCAGCGCGCAGCCGACATAGAGCCAGAGCGTGGCCGAGGTCGACAGCAGCGCCATCGCCGTGAACAGCGCCACCAGCCCCTGCAGGCTGTTGGCGACCAGCATCAGCGTTCCGAGCAGGCAGGACAGCAGCAGCGCGCAGACCGGCGTGCCGCGACCGTTGGTCCCGGCCAGCCAGCGCGGCAATTCGCCGCCCCGCGCCATGGCAAGCGGCACTTCACCCTGCAACAATGTCCAGCCATTGAGCGCCCCGAGGCAACTGATCGTGGCGAAGACCGCGATGAGTCCCGCCGGGCCGGGCGACCAGTAATGCGCGACGAAGGCGGCGAAGGGGGAGCCGGACCGGCTTTCCTCCGCCGGCAGGGTGAGAGCGATGCCGGAGCAGACCAGCAGGTAGATGAGGCCGGTGACTGCCGTGCCGATCAGCGTGGCGCGCGGGATTGTCCGGGCGGGATCGCGCACCTTGTCGGCGGCGACGCTGGCCGATTCGAAGCCGAGCAGCGCCCAGAGCGTCAGCGCGGCCGAGGCGGTGATGCCGGCGCTGGTGAAGCCTTGCGCGGGGAATGGCGCGACCTGCGCCCGGCCATGGCCCAAGGTCAGGGCGAGCAGGACGAAGACGACCGCGATCGGGATCAGCTTGATCGCGGTGGTGGCGAGTTGGGTCGCGCCCACGGCGCGCGCGCCGACCAGGTTGATGCCGGTCGTCGCCCAGAGGAAACCGATGGAAAGGAGCGCCCCCATTCCGGGCCGGTGCAGCGCGGGCAGGATGCTGCTGAGATTGGCGGTGGCGGCGACGGCGATGGTGACATTGGTGAAGATCACCGAAATCCAGTATATCCACCCGATCGCGAAGCCGGCGGACGGGCCATAGGCGCGGGTGATGAACTGCGCCGTGCCGCCGGCGTCGGGCATCCGCACCGTCAGCCGGGCGATGACATAGGCAAGGAGGAGGGAGCCGGCGATGGTGAATATCCAGCCCGCCACCGCATCCCAGCCGAACGGCGCGAGCGAGGCGGGCAGCAGGAACACGCCGGACCCGATCATGTTGCCCATCACCAGCGCAATGCAGGCGGGCAGGCCGAGCGTGCGGCTTGCCGGCACTGGCCCGTTCACGAAGCGGCTCGCTGCATCATGTCCCGTTTGATGGGCCCATGCCGCGCCGCGCGCAATGGGTCAATGGTCGGTGGCGATGAAGGGCAGCGGTGGACGGTCCGTTGCGGGCGCTATGCGCGACGGGCGCCTGCGAAGGCAGGGCGCGGCTTTTCCGCCTTCGCTGGATTGACTGGGACGGTTTGCCGAAAGCGGGAGCATCGGCCTGCAAGCGGGATCGCGCCGCTCAAAATCCAGCCATGATGCGCGCGGTCATGAGGATGAGCTTTCTGCAATCGCGTTCGAAGCCATTGCATTTGCGGATTTTTCCCGCTGACCCCAGATGGGCGTCGATGCTGCAACGCAGCAATCCTTTTATCAAGAGGTCGCCATGTTCTCCCTGTTGTCGCTATATTTCGCCTATCGCCGCGATGTCGTCCTTGCCGAGCGCTATGTCGCCGGACTGGCCAGGGCCGAAGCCCGCCCTGCCGCCCCGGCGGCGCGGCGTCCGGCCGAACGACTGCCCCTCGCCGCCTGAACGCAGGGACGCTCCGTCCGGCTTGGGCCGGATGGAGCGCCTTGCCTGCCCCGGCGGTCAGGCCGCCAGGAACATATCCGGGTCGAGCGCCATCAGGCTGTCGGCGCCGCCCTCGATCTTGCGGCGGAGCGCGCCGGCGTCGGGCATGATGCGTTCCGCGAAGAAGCGGGCGGTCACCAGCTTGGCTTCCAGGAATTTCGCGTCGCCTTCCCCCGCCGCCAGCAGGGCCGCTGCGGCCTTGCCCATGCGAAGCCACATCAGGCCGGTCGCAACGATGCCCAATATGTGCATATAGTGCACCGCCCCCGCCCCGGCATTGTCGGGGTTCTTCATCGCATTCTGCATCAGCCACATGGTCGCCGCGCCAAGCTGGCCGCTCGCCTTTTCCAGTGCCTCGGCAAGGCCGGCGAGCTTCTCGTCACCCTTGGCCTGCGCCACTTCATCCGCGACGACCTTCAGGAAGGCCTGAAGCGCGCGGCCGCCGTTCATCGGCAGCTTGCGCCCGACCAGATCCATCGCCTGCACGCCGTTGGTGCCTTCGTAGATCTGGGCGATGCGGACGTCGCGGACATATTGTTCGACGCCATTTTCCCAGATGTAGCCATGGCCGCCGAACACCTGCTGCGCCATGACGGTGACGTCGAAGCCCTTGTCCGTGCCATAGCCCTTGATCACGGGGGTCAGCAGTTGCACCAGATCGTCGGCGGCCTGGCGTTCCTCTTCGGTGGCGGCCTGATGGGAAAGGTCGACCTGGAGCGCGCCCCAGAGCATCAGCGCGCGCAGCCCTTCGGTCAGCGCCTTCGCCTCCATCAGCATGCGGCGGACGTCGGGATGGACGAACAGCGTGTCGGCCTTTTCCTCCAGGTCCCTGGGGCCGGTCAGGGCGCGGCCCTGACGGCGGTCATGGGCATAATGGGCGGCGTTCTGATAGGCGATCTCCGCCTGTCCCAGGCCCTGCAGGCCGACGCCCAGCCGCGCGGCGTTCATCATGATGAACATGGCGGCCAGGCCCTTGTTCTCCTCGCCCACCAGCCATCCGGTGGCCCCGTCATAGTTCATGACGCAGGTGGCGTTGCCGTGAATGCCCATCTTGTGTTCGAGCGATCCGCAGGAGACCGCGTTGCGCTGCCCCAGCGATCCATCCTCGTTCACCAGGAACTTGGGCACCACGAACAGCGAAATGCCCTTGCTGCTGTCCGGCGCGCCGGGGGTCTTGGCGAGGACGAGGTGGATGATGTTTTCGGCAAGGTCATGCTCGCCCGCGGAAATGAAGATCTTGGTGCCGCTGATCGCGTAGCTGCCGTCGGCGTTCGGAACCGCCTTGGTCTTGATGAGGCCAAGGTCGGTGCCGGCATGCGGCTCCGTCAGGTTCATCGTCCCGGTCCATTTGCCCGACACCATATTGGGCAGATATTTCCGCTTCTGTTCCTCGCTACCCTTGGCGAGCAGGGCGGCCACGGCCCCGCTGGTCAGGCCATGATACATTTCGAAGCTGTGATTGGCCGAGAGGATATATTCGCTGACCGCCGTGGCGACGACATGGGGCAGGCCCTGGCCGCCATATTCGGCCGGTGCGTGCAGCGTGGTCCAGCCGCCCTCGACATAGGCGTCATAGGCCGCCTTGAAGCCGGTCGGGGTGGTGACGCTGCCGTCGGGGTGGCGGGTGCAGCCTTCCCTGTCGCCCACGGCGTTCAGGGGGAAGAGGACTTCGGCGGCGATCCTGCCGCCTTCGGTCAGGATCGCGTCGACCAGGTCCGCGGACGCATTTTCGAAGCCGGGGAGGTTGGTGTAGCGGTCCAGCCCCACGATGTGATCGAGCACGAAGCGGGTGTCGCGGACGGGGGCGGTATAGCTGGGCATGATCTTCTCCGGACGGTTCTGTTCTGGTGGGGGATTATCTGTCGAGGACGGTCACGAACTGCGAGAGTTCCGCTATGGCGGCGTCGATGTCGTCCTTCTGCCGCGTGAGCAGGTCGATGCGCGCCCTGCACTTTTCTATGGTGACGCGGCGCTGTTCCTCATGCTCCTCGTCGGCGTCATAGAGGTCGATCATCTCGCGTATGTCGGACAGGCTGAAGCCGACCCGCTTGCCGCGCAATATCCAGGCCAGGCGGGCGCGGTCGCGGCGCGAATAGATGCGGGCGAGGCCCTGCCGTTCCGGGGCGATCAGCCCTTCATCCTCGTAGAAGCGCAGGGCGCGGGCGGTGACGCCGAATTCTTCCGACAGGTCGGTGATGGTATAAGACTGCCGGTCGCTGTGATCGGGCAGTTCGATACCGGCGATACTGGTGTGTTTGTCCATGCCGGCTGATGTAACGGTGCTTTACGTTTACGTCAAGGTGAGTGTGCGGCCCCTGGCCCTTTTGTCCTAGTGACAGGGCAGGCCGTCGCCGCTAGGGCCTGGGCCATGATGGGGGCAGTCAGACGATCGGAATCGGCAAGGGGCCTGCTGGCCGCGCTGGCCCTGCTCGTCCTCGCGATCCAGCTTGTCGCGCCTTCGGGCTTCATGCCGGTGCGGACCGAACGGGGCGTCGTCGTGACGCTCTGCACCGGGCAGGGCGCGGTCAATGTCGTGGTCGACCGGGGCGCCTTCGACCGGCATGGCGAGTCGGGCCGGCATCGTCCGGACGACGGTGCGCCGGGGCAGCAGCATTGCCCCTTTGCCGCATCGGTGCAGCCGCTGGTTCCGCCGCTGGCTCTGGCCGATCTGCCCCTGCCCGCCTGGCAGCTTGGTTTCGGGCCCATCGCCTTCGCGCTCAAGATAGGGCTGATCGCGCGGCTGGCCGCGCCGCCGCCGCCCTCCTCGGGGCCGCCCGCCTTCTGAAAATCCGCCATTTTCCGCGATTTTTCAGTAAGGTTATCATTTCATGCCAGTCTTTTCCGTTTCGCGCGGCGTCTCGCTGTGCGCGCTTGCCTGTTCCCTGTCCGCTCCCGCTTTGGCCGAGGAGGCCGAGCAGAGCCGGATCATCGTCACCGCCAGCCCCGTGGTGGAGGAAGCCGCGGCGAAAGTCGTCCGCACCCCCGGCGGCGTCGACGTGGTGTCGGCCGGGGATTTCGAGGACAGGCTCGCCATCTCCCTGCGCGATGCGCTGAGCTTCTCGCCCGGCGTCTACACCCAGCCGCGCTTCGGGCAGGAGGTGCGCATCTCCATTCGCGGGTCGGGCCTGTCGCGCGGCTATCATATGCGCGGGCTGACGCTGTTGCAGGATGGCATCCCGATCAACATGGCCGACGACAATGGCGACTTCCAGGAACTGGACCCGCAGGTCTTCCAGCATCTGGAGGTCTATCGCGGCGGCAATGCGCTGCGGCTGGGCGGGTCGACGCTGGGCGGGGCGATCAATGCGGTGACGCCGACCGGGCGCACGGCGCCGGGCGTGGAGATGCGGGTCGACGGCGGGTCGTTCGACACGTTGCGGGCGAAGGCGGCCTATGGCCATGCCGGCGCGCGGGGCGACGCCTGGGCCGCGGTGACCGCCGACCGGTCCGACGGCGACCGCGACCATGGACGGCGCAGGGCGCTGCGCTTCAACGGCAATGTCGGGCTGAAACTCAGTGAGCGGGTCGAAACGCGCTTCTATGCCAGCGTGCAGACGATCCGGCAGAAGTTGCCCGGCGCGCTTAATGAAAGCGATGCGCTGGATCATCCGGCGAAGGGCAATTTTACCGGCGATCAGGCACGCAACATCGATTCGATCCGCTTGCAGAACCGCACCACGGTGGCGCTGGATGGCGGGGAGCTGGCGTTCGGCGTCTATTATAACGCCAAGGCGCTGGATCATCCGATCTATCAGGTCGTGGACCAGAAATCGGAGGATCGCGGGGTCTTTGCCAGCCTCGACCTGGCTGGTGACCTTGGCGGGATGCCGGTCGGGCTGACGCTGGGCACGCAGGCGCGTTTCGGGCAGGGCCGGTTCCGGCAGTTCGTCAATGTGAACGGCAGGGCGGGGGCGCCGACATCCTATCAGAAGGCGCGGGCGCAGACGATCAACAGCTATGGCGAGGCGCGGATCGCGCCGCTTGCAGGGCTCTGGCTGATCGCGGGCGGCATCTACACCCATGGCGAGCGGCGGCTGGACAACCGCTTCGCTCCGGCGCGGAGCGGGGATGCGTCCTTTGACGCCTTTGCGCCGAAATTCGGGCTGCTCGTGGAGCCGGCGCAGGCGGTGCAATTCTATGCGAACTACAGCCGGTCGGTGGAATTGCCGGGCTTTATCGAGCTTGGCCAGACGCAGTTCGATACGCTGGCCGTCGGCTTCGTCCCGCTCCAGCCGCAAAAGGCATGGACAGCGGAGATCGGCACTCGCGGGACGCTGGGCATGGCCCGTTGGGACATCAGCATCTACCGGGCCGATCTTCGCGGCGAGATGCTGCAATATGGCGCGGGCGACAGCGCCATTCCGGCGGCGACCTTCAATGCGGGCCGCACGCGCCATCAGGGCGTCGAGGCAGGACTGGACCTGACGCTGACGCCTTGGGCGACGCTGCGGCAAGTCTATCAATATAGCGATTTCCGCTTCCGGGGCGATGCGCAGTTCGGGAACAACCGCCTGCCGGTGGTGCCGCGCCATTTCTATCGGGCGGAACTGAAGCTGGGGACGGAGCGGCTGAGCATTTCGCCCGCCGTCGAGTGGCTGCCGCAGGGTGCCTGGGTGGACTATGCCAACACGAAGCGGGTGGGCGATTACGCGACGCTGAACCTGGGAGCGCAGGCGGAAGTGCGGAAGGGGCTGACCCTGTTCCTCGATGCGCGCAACCTGACCGGCGAGCGGGCCGTGGGCGACATCAGCGCGGTGGTTCGCTATGTGCCGGACAATCCGGCGACTGTGGCGAATGAAGGCAGCGTCGCCTTTTATCCCATCGAACGGCGCGCCTTCTATGGCGGGGTGCGCGCCCGGTTCTAATTCAAGCGTCATTCCCGCGAAGGCGGGAAACGCAGTTCAGCAAAGCTAATCCATCTCCGACGCGGCATCCCGTCTATTCTTATGGGAGATGGGTTCCCGCCTTCGCGGGAACGACAATGGGAGAGATAATCTAAGGAGCACTGGAGCCGACTCGGTAATAGGTTTAGGGGCAGGCGGATGTTGCGCCTTTCCGGACTGAAACTGCCCCTCGACCATCCCGCCGGGGCGATGCCCGCCGCCATTTGCGAGCGGCTGGGCCTCGAACCGCAGGAATTGCTGGCCCATGTCGTCGTGCGCCGGGGCAATGATGCGCGGCGGAAGAATGCGATCCAGCTCGTCTATACCGTCGATGTCGAGCTGGCCGACGAGGCGGGCGTGCTGGCGCGCTTCGCGAAGGATCATGACGTCCGCCCGCGCCCGGACACCGGTTATAAATTCGTGGCCAATGCGCCGCCGGGCTGGTCGGGCAAGCGCCCCGTCGTGATCGGCGCGGGTCCGTGCGGGCTGTTCGCCGGCCTCATCCTCGCGCAAATGGGCTTCCGGCCGATCATCCTCGACCGGGGCAAGGTGGTGCGGGAACGGACCAAGGATACCTGGGGCCTCTGGCGGCGGGCCGAACTCAACCCCGACAGCAATGTGCAGTTCGGAGAGGGCGGGGCCGGCACCTTTTCCGACGGCAAGCTTTATTGCCGCGTCAAGGACCCGCGCTTCCTGGGCCGCAAGGTGCTGGAGGAATTCGTCGCGGCCGGTGCGCCCGACGACATCCTGACCGAGGCGCATCCGCATATCGGCACCTTCCGGCTGGTTTCCATGGTGGAAGCGATGCGGCGGCAGATCGAGGGGCTGGGCGGCGAATATCGATGGCGGCACCGGGTCGACGAACTGGAGCTGGAGCGGCAGGCGGACGGCACGCAAAAGCTGCGCGGGCTGCATCTGGCGGATGGCGGCTTCATCGAGGCGGACCATGTCGTGCTGGCGGTGGGCCACAGCGCCCGGCCCACCTTCGAGATGCTCCACCGCCGGGGCGTGCATATCGAGGCGAAGCCCTTTTCCATCGGCGTGCGGATCGAGCATCCGCAAAGCTGGATCGACCGGGCGCGCTACGGCAGTTGCGCGGGGCATCCGGTGCTGGGGGCGGCGGCCTACAGCCTGGCCCATCATTGCGCCAATGGGCGGACGGTCTACAGCTTCTGCATGTGCCCCGGCGGGCGGGTGGTGGCCGCGACGTCCGAGGAGGGGCGCGTCGTCACCAACGGCATGAGCCAATATTCGCGGGCCGAGTTCAACGCCAATTCAGGGCTGGTCGTCGGCATCGATCCGGAACGGGACTATCCCGGCGGGCCGCTGGCGGGGATCGAATTGCAGCGCCATTGGGAAAGCATGGCCTTCGTCGCGGGCGGCGAAAGCTATCATGCGCCGGGGCAGAAGGTGGGCGATTTCCTTGCCGGCCGCGCCTCGACCGGGTTGGGGGAGGTCGTCCCTTCCTACAAGCCGGGCGTGACCCTGACCGACCTGTCGCGCTGCCTTCCCGAATTCGTGCTGGAGGCGTTCCGCGAGGCGATCCCGGTCTTCGGCCGGCAGATCGCGCGCTACGACCATCCGGACGCGGTGATGACGGGGGTGGAGACGCGCACCTCCTCCCCCATCCGCATCACGCGGGGCAGGGACTTCCAGAGCCTGAATGTCGCGGGGCTTTATCCGGCGGGCGAGGGGGCAGGCTATGCGGGCGGCATCCTTTCCGCGGCCATCGACGGCATCAAGGTGGCGGAAGCGGTGGGGCTGGGCATCGCGGCGACTTGATGTCGCATCTTCCTGATTGCGCAGCCATGCGGGACCTGCCGCTTTGGCGGGGTGAAATAAAGCGGTCATGCGCCCGTCATCCTATCGTCTCCTGACCGACGCTCTGCCGTAACTCCAGCGTCAAGGCGCCGTCATGCAGCCGCGTTAGCAGTCGTGGCATGACGACCAGCCCCGACCGCTGCATGCGCATTCCGGCCGCCGACAAGGCGCGGCTGCGCGTCCTTTTCCTTGCCAAACATGCCTGCGCGGGCGGGCGGCCGGACGCAGTGGACGGCAATCACGCCATCTACCATCATGAGATGCGCTCCACGCTGGAGGGCATCGGCCTCCATGTCGCCGCCGCCAGCCGCTATGATGCCCTGTTCGAACGGCCCGATGCCGATTTCGTCGTCACCCTGCTCAATCGCGGCGGCTTCCAGAACAGCGAGATGCTGGCGCCCCTGCTGCTGTCGTGGCGCGACGTCCCCTTTCTGGGCGCCAGCCCGATCGTGCGCGGCGTGTCGGACGACAAATATCTGAGCAAGCTGATCGCGCGCGCCCGCGGCGTGCCGACCATGAAGGCGCAGCTCTTCCGGCGCGGCGGCCTGCCCGGCGGCCCCGCTTTCGCGGCCGAGCGGCTGGTGGTGAAGCCGAACGCATCCTCCGCCTCCTGGGGGCTGGCCATGGTTGACGGCTGGGCCGAGGCGCTGGTCCATGCCGATCGTCTGTTCGACCTGGGCCATGACGTGCTGGTGGAGGCCTGGGCTCCGCTGCTGGATGTGGCGGTGCCGGTGGTGGGCGGCAGCGGCAACGCCCCCTGGGTGCTGCCGCCGATGATGTACGTCCCCGCCGACCCGCATCGCGAGCGCAGCTATGAGGAAAAGCGCGGCTTGGTGGATGCGGGCGACGATCCGCTGGTGCTGGTCGAGGATCGCGACCTGCGCGAGCGGCTGGAGGATTTGACCCGCCGCCTGCTGCCCGAATTCTGGCCGTTCGACTATGGCCGGTTCGAGTTCCGCTACGATCCGGCGACCGATGCGCTGCTGTTCATGGAACTGAACCTGTCCTGCAATCTCTGGTCGAAGAAGACCATTTCGCGTTCCGCCCGTTCGCTGGGCGTGGATCATCCCGCGCTGGTCGAGACCATCGTCGCGCACAGCCTGTTGCGGCAGGGGCTGTTGCGGCAGGGGCTGTCGGCCGACGTGCCGGACCGGGCGGCGGCATGACGACGGCATTGATCCTGGCGGGCAGGCGCGACGGCCTGACCGATCCGCTGGCGCTGGAGGCGGGCGTGTCGCACAAATGCCTGGCGCCCGTCGCCGGCAGCCCGATGCTGACCCATGTGGCCGCGGCACTGGCGGCAAGCGACGGGATCGGGGAGATCCGCGTCGCCATCGAAGATCCCGAAGTGCTGGCGGGCGTACCGCTGCTGCGCCGCCTGCTCGACAGCGGCCGGATGATGCCGGTGGCCGCGCGGCCCAATCTGGTCGACAGCATCCTTGCCGCCGCGCAGGGCGCGCAGTTCCCGCTGTTCATCACCACCGCCGACAATGTGCTGCTGACGCCCGAAGCGGTGGCCGACATGCTGGGCCAATGCGGGACGCCGGGAACCGACGCGGCGGTCGCCTTCGCCCGGCGCGAGTCCGTGCTGGCCGCCCATCCGGAGGGGCAGCGCAAATTCTACCGCTTTGCCGAGGGCAGCTATTCCAACTGCAACAGCTATTGGCTGAAGGACCGCGCAGCCCTGACGGCCGCGGAGACATTCCGGTCGGGGGGGCAGTTCGTCAAGCATCCGATGCGCATCGTCAACGCCTTCGGTTTCCTGAATCTCGTCCGTTTCCGCCTTGGCATCGGCACGCTGGCGGAGACCTTCGCCCGCTTTTCCCGGCGGTTCGGCATGACCATCGCGCCGGTGATCCTGAGCGACGGCGCGGTCGCCATCGACGTCGACAACAGCCGCACCCGCGCCGTCGCGGCGGAACTGCTGGACGCCCGCATGACGGTGGCGCAGGCGGCGGAGTAGCCGCCTTGTTCACCCTGCGCGCCCTGCCCGCCGGACCGGGCGACAATGAGCTGATGGCCGCCTATCACCGGGGGCTGCGCAGCCATTGGAGCCTGAGCCGACGGGTCCTTGCGCGGTTGTTGGCGGAGGCGGGGCAGGGCGGCTGGAGCCGCGCCGAGCGGGCGATGCTGAGCGAAGCCGCGCGCGCCCAGGGCCTGTCGATGCGCGACCGCAAGGGGCTGCACCGGCTGCTCAATCCGGGCGCCTTTCCGCTTGCCGCCAACCCGCTCAAGAACAAGCGCCTGTTCGCCCGGCTGGTGCGGGAGGCGGGCCTGCCCGCGCCGGACAGCCACGATCCGGAGCGGGAGGCGCTGGCGCAATGGCTGGGCCGCCATCATGACATCATCGCCAAGCCCAGCTACACGTCCAGGGGGCGGGGCGTGGAGCGTTTCGTCCGGGACGGGGACCGCTGGCGCGGCGGTCATGGCCGCCTGTCCGAAACGGCGCTGCTCGCCCGGCTGCATCGGCAATGGGCGCGGGGCGGCGTCATCCAGCAGCGGCTCGCCACCCATCCGGCGCTGGAGCCGGTGTCGCCCGGCGCGCTGCCGACCCTGCGTGTCGTGACCGTCCTTGATGAGCGGGGCGCGCCGGAGGCCTGCGCGCTGGCCTTGCGCCTGTCGGCGGGGGAGGGGCGGCCGGTCGACAATTTCAATGCGGGCAATCTGGTGCTGGCGGTGGACGATGCGGGGCGCTGCGGCGCTGCGTGGCGCGGAGGCATGGGACGGGTTCGTCCGGGCCGGCACCCCGCCACCGGTGCGAGGCTTGAAGGCATGATGCTTCCCGACCGGGATGCGGCGGAGGCCCTGGCGCTGGCCGCGCACCGGCGCTTTAGCGAGGGCTTCGCGGTCATCGGCTGGGACATCGGCCTGACCGCGCAGGGACCGGCGCTGATCGAGGGGAACTGGAACCCCGGCACGGACATTGTGCAACTTGTCAGCGGGCGAGGCGTCGGGACCGGACGCATGGGCGCATTATACCGCCATCATCTCGACCGTTTGCCCGATCGACGCTGGCGCACGGCCCGCGCCATCGAAACGGAGGCGCGGCGGTGATCGTCCTCTACGTCCACGCCCTGGCGGCGACCGGCGTGGTGCGCAATGCGCGGCTGCTGGCGGCCGCCCTGGCAGAGCGCGGCCATCAGGTGGAACTGGTGACGGCCGCGCCCGGTGGGGAGGGCGTTCCGGGCGTGCGCCACCATGCGCTGCTCCAGCGGAGCCATGCCTCCCGCCTGATCGAAAAGCTGATCGCGATCCACGCGCTGCGCCGCCATTTGCGGCGGCGCGCGCCGGGCCTGCTGATCTCTGCCGGCAATCACGGTCATTTCGTCGCCTGGGCGGCCAGCAGGGGGCTTGGCGGCCTGCGCCGCGTCTATCGCATCAGCAACGACATGGTGCGTGCCGTTCCGGGCGCCCCGCATGGCGGATCGGCGGGGTGGGAGCGGCGGATCATGACCCGCCTGATCGCCGCCGACGCCGACCGGGTCGTGCTGGTGTCGCCGACGCTGGCCGCCGCGCCGGCCTTCGCGGCCGCGGCGCGCGAGGGGCGGGTCGCGGTCATTCCCAACGGCATCGACGCCGCCGCGGCGCGCGCAAGGGCGGAAGGTCCGGCGCCCCATGGCTGGATGACCGAGGATGCGCCGGTCATCCTCGCCATCGGCCGGCTGGCGAAGCAGAAGAATTTCGAGACGCTGCTGCGCGCCTTCGCCACCTTGCGGCAAAGCCGGCGGGCGCGGCTCATCATCCTGGGCGAGAGCCGGGACCGGATGCGCGACCGGCTGATGGAGCAGGCGCGCAGGCTGGGCATGGCGGACGATCTGGCGCTGCCCGGCGTGGTGGCGAACGTCTTTCCCTGGCTGGCGCATGCCGACGCCTTCGTCCTGCCGAGCTGGTGGGAAGGATCGCCCAATGTGCTGCTGGAGGCGATGGCCGTGGGCGTTCCCGTGGTCGCCTCCCGCACGGCGGGCAATGCGGCCGATCTGCTGGATGGCGGGCGGTTCGGGCGGCTGGTCGACCCGGCGGATGCGACGGCCATGGCGGATGCGCTGCTGGGCCAGATCGAACCCGCCAGCGCCATCCTGTCGGGCAACAGGATCGAAGCGTTCAGCCTGGAGAGGGCGATGGCGGGCTGGACGGATATTGTGGAGCGGCTCGGGGTGACGGTACGTCCGGGGAAAGGCCGAGTCGCCGCCGCGAGCTTCGGTCCCGTTCACCAAAACTGATCAACGACAACGGGTTGGCCCGCATCCCCGCCGTGCCACCGGCA
Source organism: Sphingobium sp. CFD-2 (assembly GCF_024611135.1). Classification (NCBI taxonomy): domain Bacteria; kingdom Pseudomonadati; phylum Pseudomonadota; class Alphaproteobacteria; order Sphingomonadales; family Sphingobiaceae; genus Sphingobium; species Sphingobium sp. CFD-2. The sequence continues at coordinate 31,845 of NZ_CP084405.1, forward strand.
GCCATGCGGCCATGCCGGCGCAAAGACACAATCGTGAAATATTATGCATGTCGATGAGATTGCTGGTTTATATTCATTACCAGCAGGATCGATTTTGTAATATATAGCTTCGCGCTGCTTTCGGCCGGTCAGACACAGCCGCAGCCGCAATCCACGACATCATTATCCTGGCAGAGGAGGCCCTTATGCGTGCCAGATATTTGGTGCTTTGCTCGTCCCTGCTGCTGTCGACAGGGGTTAGCGCCAGACAGCCCGGTGACCAGCTGACCGTCATTGCCTCTCCCGAAAAGGAGATGACCCTTGAAAAATGGCAGAGCCGGACCGCGACCCGGCTGACCGGCAGCATCCGCCGCGCCGCCGATCAGAATTTCGACCGGGATGCGACCGGCTATACCCGCGTCGAATTCCGTCTGGACGGGGAGGGGCGGCCGCAAGCCGTCTCGCTGGCCCAGCCTTCATCGTCGCCCGCCGTCGACAGCATATCGCTGCGGGCGGTGAAGCGGATGGGACGGCTGACGCCCCTGCCGCCGCAGATCGCCGCCTCGTCCCGGTTCGAAGCCTGGATCGTCGTCGCCAGCGACGCGCTGGAACGCGACGCCATGTTGCGCCGGCTGCGCACCGACCACCGCGCCCGGACGATGGCGCAGGCCGACGGCGACAGGCCGGTCCTGATTGCGTCGCGCTGAGCGCCGTCCTTCCCCCCGGATGGCGTTGCGCGATGCGGAGTCTGGAGGAGCGGCCGGGCGGTTCGATGCGGCGCGGGTCAGCCTGCGCGCATCCGCCCCGTTCGCTCTTCCAGCTTCCCTTGCCCGTCAATGGAAATAGGCGGCGGTATAGGGAAGCTGGAAATAGTTGAGCCCGCTGCCGATCGCCCGGCCCAGGCGCGAGCGGCTGTCGCGGAAGAACAGCTGCTTGATGTTGAGGCCGACGCCGAAGAAGATGTCGCGCTCCGGCTCTCTTCCGGCGGCGCGGTCGGCATTGGTGAAATTCCTGCCGCGATAGCCGACCTGCAGTTCGACGAAGCGCAGCGGGCTGTCGCGCAATCCCCTGAAACCGGAAAGTTCGAGCGCCAGAAGGAAGCGCTGCTGCTCATAATGACGCTTTCCCTTGAAGCTGTAGACCTCTGAATTGGGCATCATCAGCAGGCGGAAATCCAGCTTCTCCTCCAGCCCCGGCACGGTGTGGCGGAGCACCGAGAAGGCCGCGCCGCCGCTGTTGAAGACCACGTCCTGTATCGAAAAGCCGCTGTCCTTCTTATGCGCGTCCCACAGCTCGCCATAGAGCATGAGGCCCATGGAAAGCAGCGCCGCGGGCGCCGCCGCCCGCGCCCGGTCATGAGTCCTGCGGGCGATCCGCGCGCCCAGAAATTCAGCGAAGAGATAGGCGTTGAAGGCGTGGGTCAGCTTATCGATGCCCAGATTATGGGTGTTCTTGCCGAACCAGCCCTCATCCTTGAAATGGAAATGGGTCGTGCCGTCGGTCCAATAGGCCTGCGTCGCGGTGATATAGGCGAACAGGCCGATAGTCTCCCATCTGGCGGCGCCGATGCGGCTGCCCAGCGAATGGTAACGCCCTTCCATGACGGGATCGGGAGGAGGCGGGATGCGCGGATCGGCCGGCCCCTGGACCCTGTTGCCGGTCTCGGGCGGTTCCGGCGTCATGGCGCGGAGGTCGAAGGGTGTTTCCAGCAGGGCCGTTTGGACCGCTTCATCCGGGCGGACGTCTTGCGCATCCGCCGGCGTCAGGGCGATGCAGAGAGCCCAGGGGAGCGGCAGGAATGTCCATGCAGGGCGCATCCTCTCCTCCCCGACAGACTGCGCCCATTGCAGGCTTTGCATGGGCGCTTGATCTCATCGCGGGAATTTAATCTGGACCGGCCATCGGGGACAATTTGGGAAAATGGGTAATGCTTGCCCATTATTGCTTATTGCGTTGGCAACGGCGTCCAATAGCGGACGATCTATATCCTGTATCGCGCCCTGCCCCGACGCGCCGGCGAAAATCCCGGGCGGCGGCGATGCGCCATGACATCTGCATGCCCGGGCCGCCCTATATGTCGGAAGTCATATGGCGTCGGATCGGATATTTTACCATTCTGTATCAAAGCGATACATATTCGCGGAGAAAGGCAAAATAGGTTGGAGGATCAATTATGAATGCGTAAACATACGCAATGGGGACAGGTCTCCGGTGGAGAATGGAGGCAGTCGGTGAGGGGCCCGTAGAGGTCGCTCCCGTGCCGGCGCCAGCTTTCCCAAGGTCGTGGACGGCGGGAGTCTGGCACCATTTCCCCCGCAGGTTCCTGCAACGGCTCCGGGCGATGGGACCACTGTCCCGCGCGGGGCAAGGACGATGGGGAGAGGACATGATTGCTAGCCTGGGCGTTTCCCTTCCCGGTCCGAGGTTGAGGGAATGATCGGCGCCCTGTTCCTGGCGTCCGCCCTGACGGTGGTCGATGGCGGCATGCTGCGCGTGAATGGCGAGCCGATCCGGCTGATCGGCATCGAAGCCCCCGACATTGTCGGCCGTTGCCGCAAGGGCAAGACCTGCCCGGAGGACAGTTCGCGCCGGAGCAAGGAAAGCCTGAAGCACGCTTTGCGCGATCCCATCACCATCGTTCCCGTGGCGCGCGACGCCTATGGGCGTACCGTGGCCATCGTCTATGCCGGTGGGCTCAACATGTCGTGCGAACAGCTTCGCAAGGGCATGGCTGTCTATAGGCCGGCATGGGACATGGGGCGCCGGCTGGCCAGGGAATGCCGTTTCCTGACAAGGCGGTGATCGGGCGCGGCGTCTTTGGAGCCCAAAGTGCCCCAGGCCTTGCCGTGTGTCCCGTGATTTTTAGGAAAGTGTGGATGCCCGACAAGGATTCGAACCTTGATTGACGGAGTCAGAGTCCCCCAAGATGGTACGGTTTTCTGTGGGTTTCAGGCTTCATGTTGCATCTGTGTTGCAAAGATATGTCTCGTTTGGCGGTAGGGGTCTTACCCGCAGGCCCAACCGAACGTCCGCAAGGTAAGTTTCGAACGGCTTAAAAGGGTGTGATCAAGATCCGTTCCTCTACCCTGTACCCGTTATAAATCTCGCTGACGCATCCCGCCCGCAAGAGCTCAGCCACGTAGGATTCTATGTCTGTCTGGCTGTTCTTGATCAGCCCGTATTCCTCTCGGAGTTGATCAGCGGCTCCAATGACGTCCTCCAAAAGGAATGTGCCATCATCGCGAGCAATGCGGTGAATGAGATGGAGCGTCATAGCTTCTGCTCGATTGACCGAACGGAAAGCAAGAGTTGTCACCGCGACAATGAAGGCAAGTAATGTGCCGGCAGCGGCTGCCAAAGCATACGTGGCAACGCCAGCGGTGATCGCCGTTGGGCTTATCGGATTGGCTCGTACTAGGTTGTTGATGTGGAATGACCAAGCGACGTTTCCGCTCGGGCGCGCCACCATCATGTCCATCATGCCATTCGAGCGGTGCCGAGTTTCGGCCGGCACTTGGATGTGCTTGGCGAGCTCCTTAATCGCCGCCGCCGTAGCAGCCTCGATGAGTTCAGCGTCTTCGAGAGATAATTCTAACGCAGCCAATTCCTTAAGTGACAAACGTTCCTCCTGAAGACGTTGAAGGGGTTGCTGTGCCGATCCGGGATTAACGTTTCGCTTACGGCACGTTTAAAACTTCGTTCTCGATAGCTGCTGCCACAGCGCCATCTTGATCGGCCTGATCGAAAAGATGCCCATAAGTGTCGAAGGTGACCTGGATAGAGCTATGCCCCATCCATTTCTGCACCCGCTTCGGATTGACCCGCTGTTCGATCCAGAGCGAGGCGGCGGCGTGCCGGAAATCGTGTAGCGTGTAGCGTTGGGCCACCACCGGCTGCTGATCTTTGTCCAGCATGGGCTTCCCGTCCTTCATCGCCGGATCGGCAATGCCAGCTGCAAGCTGGACCGCGCCCATGATGTTCACGTTCATAAACATGTGGCTCATCACCCGCTTGGCCAGCGACGGGAACACCAGACCGTCGTCGGTTGGCGGGCAGGCCAGCTTCCATGCGGTGAGCGCGGCGATAGCAGATGCGGGCAGGGGGATGGTCCGATAGCCTGCCTCCGATTTGGGCGGGCCGATGACGTTCTTCACGTCGGCGCGCTGGTCGACCGTCACCGTTGCAGCCTTCAGGTCGATGCACCGCCAGGGCAAGCCGCGCAGTTCGGATGCGCGCAGACCGGCGAAGATGGTGATAAGGGCGAGGGGATAGGCCATCGGTTCGGTCGATGCCTTCGCCGCCTCGATGATGGCCTTCAGTTCGGCCTTGGTCGGAATCACCATCTTGGGCTTTTCGCGCTTCGCCCGGCGCATCTTCACGCCGGCGACCACGTTCTGAGCGACATAGCCGCGGCCCTGCGCCTCGCTGACGATCGCGGTGAGGGAACGCAGGACGCGAGAGGCCATCGGGCGGGACAGCTTCTCCATCAGGTCATCGCGCCAGCCTTCCGCCATCGGGCGCGTAATCTGGGACAGCTTCTTGTCGCCGCAGAGGGGCACGATATGCAGACGGACATGCTGGCCATATGCGGCGAGGGTGGAGGCTTCTAAATTCTCGCGCTCGCCGCGCTTGATCCACAGATCCGCCGCCTTGGCGATCGTAATGGACTGCGAATCGGGCGTGTGGGTGCCTTGTTGGACCTGATAGGCGACCGTCGTCAGCCAGGCTTCGGCGTCCTTTTTCCGGTCGAACTGCTTGGCGCGACGCATCCCGGCCGCGTCCTTGTAGTCCACAAGCCATGATTGCTTGGTGGTGCCGTCGGGGGCGGTCCAGGTGCGTTTGCGAATTGAGGTCATCAGAAAGTATTCTCCGCCTCCCGCCAAGTTTCATCAACGCGCACCCAATAATCTGCGTCGGAATAATTGACTGTCCAACTGCGGATCTCATCGTCGGCAAGCGGTGAAGGTACTCTTGCGAATTGCTCTGCAAATTGAAGAACGCTTCTCACAACGTCTGACGCGTTGATTAGTATAGATGAGAATTCTGGTCGCCTGTAGTCACAGTAAAGATCATCTATAAGACTCTTCCGGTCATGAATATATGCCCGAGATGTCCAGCCATGACGGTCAAGGCCTCCGGTCAAATCTTCAAGAGAGGAGTTTAGAAGCCTGATGAATATGTCATTCGGCCGCCCCCACGAAGGATTTGCAACCGCCAAGGCGTATCCGGCAGCTATAACTCGCCAACTCGGCGTTACTAAACCCGTCGCTGTTGCTGCAGGTAGTCCTAGGTTGATGAGTTCAAACGCGCTGACCAGCTGAAATAGGTGTGCCCCGGAATAGGCCATCTTGGTCCCCCGGCCGACATTAACTCCAGGCGGAAACTGCAGCTTCTGGAGCTGCTTAATGCGCGCGCGCAGCGTACCGAGGCGATCAGGATGAATGCGTAGGTGCCCAGCTAGGGTCGCCTCTAACTGGCCATACGTCAGAATCATCTCAAACCTCTCATCGGCTACACCTCTCCCTCTACCTCTTGACGGAAAAGATTTGCAAGTTCATGAAGGGTGTCGGCTATACCTGTAGCTAATCGGAACTTTATGGAAGGCTACTCCGATGACTTTGGCAGATGATCTATTGAAGGGTGTGCCCGAGATTGCGCGCTACGTGGGGAAAACGGAGCGTGCGACTTATCACCTGATTTACAACAATCAGATTCCTCACTTCAAAATTGGCGGGCGCATTCACGCACGTAAATCCGAGTTGGAGGCGAACTTGCGCGCGGGGGTCATCAACTGATTGCCAGGATGTGCCGACGGAGCGGATGGAGCCACCCCGCCGGCTGTGATCATCGAGAAGGAAACTCAAATGAACGACAGCACCCTACCGGGCGCGGCGCCTTGCGTCACGCCAAAAATCCAGCGCTTCCTTGAACGGCTGAACCGCAGTCGGGTCGAAGCTGTCGCTCAGGCGGCTATCGACAGGCTGGACGAACTCGACGGCGATCCTGACGACGAAGAGAGCGATGAAGATTGCTGCTCTGGCTTCGATGATGTTGGGTCCTCTGTCGTCCTGCACCTCGATTTGCCGCTCCGGCCAGGCGAGTCGATCTCCACCCGTATGGCCCGCAGGCAAGCTGCATCGGCTCAGTCGGGCTCGCACATTCTGCGCAAAAACCATGGGTGGGATAGAGCGTATGCGAAGGCGGCGGGTCGCAAGCCGGAAGATGCCAATGCCGTCTGGAACTCCGCCATCGCCGCGAACAACCCTGGCCATGACCCATCCCGTTCCGCCTCCAGCGCTGCCTGGGATCGTGTCTATGATCGTCTCCGGCCGAAAAAGTGAAAGGGAAAACAATGCCCACCAGCGAGTTAAAGGCAGCGGCCGAAAGGTTGGCCCGTTTCGACGTCACCGAACACCAGGCGCGCATTTCTGAAGCAGAGGCAGAGCGCGTCAAAATCGATGCGGGTGTACAGCATGGCCTTCACGAACTGAACGTCATGAGCGGCCGGATCACCGATTTGAAGTATGGGCCGCGCGTCGATCCTGACCAAGCTGCTGACGCCTTGATGTCCAAGGGTGAGGTGTTGATCGAGGTCGATACGCTCGCGAAATTGGAAGTCGAGCGCGCCGGTCTTCAGGCCGGACTCAAGCGTTTGCGCGAACGCGAAACGGAAGCCGCGCGTACCGAGTCGGAGGCGAAAAATGCAGCACATCAGGGGCTGGCGGGTTGTGTCGCAGAGCTTTCACCGATCCTGTTGCGAGAGGCTCAACAGGCCGTAGAACAGCTGGCTGCGGTATATGCGGCGGCCGTGGCGCTTTCGGAGGGGGTAGGCAGCACCGCAGCGCGCGGCGTTGCGGAGCGCATCAGCCGTACACTGGCGGAGGCCAATGAAGGCGGCTTACTGAAGAACGGTCGAATTCCGGTGCCCAGCGAAACGTTGAACGTGCTGGAGGCTGGGCGGGCGCCCATCGAACAGCTCGGACGGAGATGGCCTGTCAACGTCAACGCTCCGCTACGGCCTATCAATCCGGCTCTCGTTGTCATGGGGCAGGAGAATGCTGCGCTTCGCTCTCAAATCGCGCTCCTCCAGGCAGCGCGGTAAGGTGTTGGCGGGGTTTCATCCTTTGCCCGCCGCGCGCGGAAACGCTGCGCCGCCGTCACCTGGGTTCACTCTTCCCCCGGTGACGGCGAACATCAGGATGACAGGAATTTCAGTTCGCCGCTGGCTGATGGTCCCAGCGGGCGCGGGCCGGGAGTGCCGCGCGGGCGGGCAGCGGATTTCAGACTCTCCGCTGCCCGCCTCGATCATCAGTTTCGGAGGTTCCTATGAACGATGAAACCGAAGTTCCCAGCGTTCCTTATGTTCGCTCGACCTTGCCGGACGCCTCGTGCATCGTGATCGGCCAGCGTCTGGTGATGGACCAGCAGGTTTACACAATTCTGCGCGTCGACCCTTGCCGCCGGCGTGACGGCTCCATTCGGACGATGATCAGCTGGTCGGCGCCATGCGCAGACTGTGGCGAGACCTTCTACGGAACTAGCGTCTGCGGTGGCGGGATGCCCACGCGCCGCTGTTTCACCCATCGCACCGGCGGCCGTCCCGTGCGCGGCTATGGCCTTCGCCAGAGGGTCAATATCGAATGGCTTCCCCCTGTACAGGCCGGGGCATCGTTCCCCGACGCCACCGGCCCATCGGGCGCGTAACAGCGCCACCTTTCCCCGCCGCCTATTATGGCCACAACATCCGCGGGCGGCGGGGAGCCTTTCAAGAGAACATCAGCATGATCTCCCGCGAAAGCCTTGAAGCCCAGATCGTTGCATTGGAGGCGCGCCAGACCGCCATCTTCAAGCAACTCATGGCGAAATTCAGGACACCGGCTATCGACGCAACTGACCGAGCCGCCGCTGCCCAGGCTCGGATCGGCATCGATGACGCGCGGCTTCTCCGCATCCACCACGAAACCTCTGCCATCAATGCCCGTATAGCCCAGCTGCGAGCGGCTATCGATCTCCTTTGACCAGCCTCAGGCATTCCTCAGCCCCAATATTGTATTGGTGCGCGGCGTGGCGCCAACGGGAGCCTGAAGGATAGGCTTCACCGTCGGTGGAGGCGCGTTGCTGGTCGTAACGCCAATCAACGTATCGAGCCGCTTATTGGTGGCGTTGATCGCGGTCACCACGTCGGGCGCGGTCAGGATGCTGTTTTGGCGCGCCGATGATTGGCCAGACGGAGCGGAAATGCCCAAGGATTCCTGCATCGCTGATACGAAGTCCGTCCGCGTGAACCAGGCCAGCCGATCAGCAGGAATGGCGATGGCCTGGGTCTGCTGCTTGAACTGCTCAACGATGGTCTGGGCCAGCATCGCGTTGTCGTTCGCGATCTGCCGGGCGACGTCATAAGTGGCGCCGGTGATGCCCGTGGTAGTGCCCGTGACCGAAGCGGTGAAAGCACTGCCCGACGCGCTGGAGGTGGTGCCGGTCGCCGCCGCAATAGCTGAAGCCGTCGACGCTGCGGTGATGGGCGTGACGGTGCCCCCAGCGTTCGTGATGGCCTTCGTGGTCAGGTTCGTCACCTGGGCCAGCAGGTCGAAATATTGCTGGGTCGAGCCGTACAGTTCGCGGGCGATGTCCAGATAGGACTGGGCCGTGGAGGTGAACTTGTCCTGGTCGACCTGCTGCCCCCCCATGATCTGTGCAGCCAAAGGATCGAACGCCGCCCTGGCGTTGGACTGCCGGGTACGCAGCGACAGGCCACTGTCACCACTATAGCGCAGGCCATCCAAGAAGTTCTGGAGCGTGCCAGACAGGCTCTCCGCTGCCTGCTTGATGGCTTCGCTCCGCTCGATGCCATAAAGCTGCTCCAGCTTCGAATATTCTTCCGTGCTGGCCCCAGCCTCAGCGAAGATCTTGCGCAGCCCGTCGAAATGCTTCTCGACGCCATCGATCGCGGCGCCCACCGGATCAAGATAGGATTTGAGGTCCGTGAACACGCTTTCGAACGCTGTGGCTTTTTGCAACGCTTTGTCGAAATCGCCTCCAACGGTCAGCAGGCGCTTGGTCGACTCCCTCATTCCGGTGATAACGCCGCGATTGATGGCATTGACCAGCGCGGCCTTTACAGCTTCCTCAGCGGTCGCGAAGGACTGATGCGCAAGAGGACCGTCACCATCAGGATCAAACCGATACTGCTTCTTGTAGCTCCCGATGACGCCAAGGTTCATATTGGATGCAAGGCCAGTGCCGAACGCGCTCGATAGCTGCTCCAGAGCATCGAACACGCCACTGGCTGACGACTGTGCACCGGCCAGGCGCTCGGCCTTGCCCTTGCCGACAGCGCGCAACGTTTCCGATGTGGTGTTGCCGTATGCGTCGGTCCCCAGCGTGACATAGGCCTTCGGGTTCTTTTTGAACAATCCGCCGACGATGGAACCAAGGGCGCCGCCGATAAAGCCGCCGATACCGGGCAGGATGGCGTTACCGATGGCGCCGCCGAGCGCCCCGCCCGTGGTGGACCCCTTGAGGCCCAAGGCCTTCACGATGCTGCTGGCGAGCATGCCCGAACCAATGCCGCCGATGGCATTGCCGACCGTCTGGCCGATTCCCGCTGCCGCAAAGGTGCCGCCGCCAAGCTTTAAGATGCCACTGGCTGCCAGTTGCCCCATCTGATTGAACGCCGCGGCATTCAACAGCCCGTTGATGAGGCCGCCCGCCTTGCCGCCGACTGCGCTGCTGGCGAAACTCAACAGGGTGGTCAACCCATTCACGCCGCCAACCGCAGTCCCGAAGCCGCCACCCGAAGCAGTTCGTTGGGCGCTGGCCGGAATATAGCGCTGCGCGGTCACTACGATATCGGCAAGTTCCTGGGCTGGCTGCGCATTGCTCCAGATGTCTTGGATCGGCTGCAGGCCCTTTGCAAAATTGGTCAGGAACGGCTCCAGCCCGGTTTGACTGCCAAAAGCGGTTGGAGTGGTGGTCAGCTGTCCGATGGAAGGCATATTGTCATTCGAAGCCAGGAAGTTTGCCGCGGCATTGCTAATGGCAGTCGCGGAATCCGTGAGGGCCTTCGCTGCAGCTTGATGCGCCTCCAACGCCTTCCCCGCCGAATCACTGATGGTTGTGGCTGAAGCGTTGAGCGTGTCCCCGGCAATGGTCACCACTTCCCCAGCGTTACGCAGCTTGTCCTCAACGGTCGAACCCATGTCACCGAACAGTTTGACGCTGATCTCCCGCGCAATGGCTTGTCGGCGCGACTGGGTGATGCTGTCCGTGAGCGACTTCAGGCTGCCCTTGGCGAACGGCTCAGTCAGGAAATTCTCAAACGCGCTCTGCAGGTCGCGCGCCTGCTGTACCTGGATCGCAATCAGCTGGTTGCGGCGTTCGTTCTCCTGCGTAAGGGCCTTGTTGAGTTCGATCTGCTTTTCAAGGTTGGTCAGCTGCTCATCACCGATCTGCGCAGTGCCCTGCTCGATCTGGAACCGGCGCGAGAGCAGTTCAGCCAGGCGCTCGTTACCGGACAGCTGCGCCTGAAGAATCTGGTTTGCCTCTTCCAGTTGCCGCGTGGCGCTGGTCGCCTGTGCATCGACGGTCAATTGCGCTAGGCGCTTCCGTTGCTCCTCGTATTCCGCCAGCGCCTTGCTGACTGCCTCCGGCTCTTTGTCCAGTTCGACGCCAATCTGCCGGATGATGGCCAGCTTTGCCTGAAGCGCTTCGGCCTCCGCCGGGCGGCCCTGCGCCAGCAATTCCTGCACCCGCGCCTGATCCGCCAGCGCATCGGTCTGCTGCTTGATCGCCATCACCGGCGCGTTGCCGATCACTGCGGCGGCTTCCTTCGCGGCGGTCAGGGTTTTCTCATATCCGGGCAACGCCTTGCCAGTCGCCTTGACGTAGGCGTCATTCTTCCGAGTCAGGTCATCGGTGATATCCGCCAGTTCAGCCATCGCCTTGGCTGTCTGCTGAACAAGTTTAGGCTGATCCCCAAAGGGTGCCGCAATGTTCTTGATGCGGTCAAAGATATCCCGGCCCGATTCCTCCAGTCCCGCAATCCTGTTGGCGGTGCCGCTCCCCGTTTTCTTGGCAGGATTGCGGAGGCCTTTGGCGAGGGTGCCACTATCGAGCGATTCATCGATGAGTTTGGCAATCTGGGTATTGATGCCGCTGGTGGACCGGTCGATGAGCGCCTGCCGGTATTCCTCGCCGGTGATTTTTAGGCCAGAAAAATCGAGCTTTTCGGACCGTTGCAGGACTGCATCGATAGCTTTCGCGCGGGCGTCGGCATTCTTGATCTGCTCGGCTTTGGCGCGCTCCTGCTCCAGCCGCTGGAGAGCCTGCTGATTTTCGCGGGCCTTGAAATAATCGCCGCCAACCACGTTGCCGAGGCCCAAGGGCAGGTAGGCGCTTGCCCCGGCGCGGAGTTTGGTGGTGGTCGATAGCCCGTCCTGCCCAAACACCTTTGCGGATGAGGCCTGTTTGGCGGCCGCATCGGCGCGGAGATTGATGGCGGTCAACCGGGCATTGAGGCGGAGAAGTTCATTCTGCTTTTCCAGCTTTCCGGAGGTCAGGTCAAACATGGTGCCCAGTACAACCTGGGCGTCTGTCAGGGCGTTCGCGCCGACCTTGGCCAGATGGCTGGCGGTATCGGCTTCACCCAACTTGGTGACGTAGCTGCCTAGCACTGCGGCGGCCGTCGTTGCAGCGACAACCCAAGGATTGGAGAGGAAGCGGCCGAGCGCAGCCAGCTTGCCGCCCGTCTGGGCCAGGGCGAACGATGCCTGGCTTCCCTGCTGCAACAAGATGACAAAGGCGTTCGTACCGAGTTGGGCCTGGACCGCTACGTCCGCAATCTGATTCGAGAGGTTCGCATAAGCCGCCCGCTGTGCGCCGGCCGACACCGCTGCCGCTGCACTGGTGCGAGCAAGGGAACCACCCGATGCCACCAATGCGCCGGCCACTTTGCTGTGGGTCGCTGCCAGCAGTTCGAGCCGCTGGGCCTCCACCTCCGCCGCTGCCGCAGCCTGGCGCGCCGTGGTCGCATAGGCCCTATCTTCTGCAGTGGCGGTGCCAACGGCACGAGCGGCGACGGTGGCGGCCTCCGCAATCTCGCGTTGGGCATTGGCAAATGCGCGAGCCGATGTTGCGGACCGCAGCGTCGCGGCAGGATCAAGGGTCACGCCGCCAAGGTTTTGTGGCCCCGCGATCCTCGCCGCGCTCTCGGTGATACGCTGGCGCTCAAGAGCTATGCGCCGTTCCGCTTCGGTTGTCGCTTGGCGGAAGGCCGCGTTTTCGGCCGCTTGGCGCTCGCGAATGCCTCCCAGCGTCAAGGCTATCTCCCGCTGGACAGCAGCCATCCGTTCGGCATGATTCCGACGGCGCGTGGCCTCCAAGGTTTCCTCTGCGGCGGCCTGTGCATTTATTTGGCGGATCGCGCCGCCGGTATCGAAACCAGACAAAGCGCTGGCTGCAAGATTCTGAACCCGTCCCTTAGTCGCCAGCTTTTGGTAGAGAGCCTCGATCTCTCGACCGAACTGCTTTACCTCCCGGCTCGCGCCGTTGAAGGAGAATGCCTTGTCGGCACGCTGTCCCGCCTTCTCCCACGCGGTGCTAGCCCGGTCGGCGCTGCTGCGCAGGTTGGCTTCGAACTCGCGCATCCTTGCAACGGCGCCATCTTCGGCTTTTATCGAAAGAACCAGCGGGAATGAGTTAAGATTGCCCATGTCGAGCCTCAGAACTTGATGGCGGAGCCGGAAAGCTCCTGGTTGAGTAGAGCAGGCAGACGGCGCGCCCATTTTTCAGCGATTTGGCGAGGGTCAGCGCGGCGCGATCGGCGCGTCACGCGGATCAGAATGAAAGCGATGATCGAAACATGTGCCCGCCCCTTGCTGGCAACACCGCGTTTCGGAAGCCGCCTGGCCTTGCCATTCTTGCCGTCGGTGCGGACGGTGACGTCATTGACCACGAGATAGGCTATCCCCGGCTTGCCGCTGCGCACGAATTGCAACGGTCCGATTTTCTCCTCCAGCCCTGATGAGCGGTAGAGGTCAGGTGTGATTCCGCGCCTCGCCACCTTTTTGGGGATTTCTCCGGTCGGGATCGCCAGCCATCGCCCGCGCACTGGCGCGATCTGCGTCGTGTCCCGGTCGATGTAGCTTTTCAGCGCGCCGGCTGTGCGCGGTGATTTCACGCCACGGACAGAGACGAAGCCGCCGACGTCCAACGACGAAATGTCCCCGATATTGATACGGCCCTTTTCGGCGTCGGAGGTTGACGCAATCGTGCGGGACAGTCCGCCCAACCGCTGGGTGCGCATCGTGGCGCGGATCTCATCGCGGGCAGAGCGTGCGGCTTTGTCGGTGGCTAGACCAGCCGCGATGGTGACGCGCTTCGATAGCTCACGGCGGAACGGGCCGAGCGCGTCGCCGCTGGGCTGCTTAATCTTCCAGTCCATCGGTCAGTTCGACCGGTGGACGATTGCTGGTTCTGAAAGCACGGGTCGCGGTCCCTCATCGAACGGGGTGCCACAACGCCGACAATATGAATCAGGATGGATTCGAGCGCAAGAGTCCAGAGAAATGACGGATTTCCGTTGCATAGGCTCTATATCACCGATCCACCGATGCCTCTGCTCGGCGTGATACAGGGTGGCAAGGAACAGGCCGCCGACCAAGAATGCAGTAAAGACTCGACTCTTCGCGACGACTGTTCACAAATATATAAATGGAAACGCAGATAACGGTGTACATCGATGAAGGTGGCGATCCAGGTGTCAAAGACGGCCTCAAATTTTTAAACTCGCCGTACGAATGGTTCACGCTGGGCGCGTATGTAACCCGCTCCACTAGACACAATGAACCAGTCGATCTTGTCAAAGATATCTTATCCCTCGTGAAGGGAGGCCAGTCGCCCACACTTCATTACGCGCAGCTTGGGCGTCACAACCGACTTCCAGCGTGCAGGAAGGTGGCTCGATCGAGCGCACGAGCATTCTGCTTTGCGTCGCACAAGCGCAACTTGCGCGAATACCACAACGACATTCTAGGCCACCTGAGCTTTGGCCAATTCTATAACTGGTGCACGAGACTTCTGCTGGAAAGGGTCATGTTCTGGTATGAAGGAATGATTTCTGCGGGCGAACTTTCTTTAGCGCCCATGAGAATAATTTTTTCTCATCGAGGCGGTCACGACTATGATCATATGTTCAGGTATCTTTTTGGTACGCTCGTCTACCAAGCAGAGCATGGCAAATTCAAAAAACCGCCCAAGGCGTTCAATCCAACCATGATGAAGGCTGAGTTCGCATCTCATGTCCGGCATGAAGAACTAGCAGGCCTCCAGCTCGCAGATGTAGTTGCCAGCGCCTTCTTCCAGGCCACGAACACGGTTTCACCCAATTTCGCGTTGGAGCCGGCGCGAGCCTTATCGCCGATCATGGCGGAAATGCCGCCTGAGGTAGCGCGAGATGTCGGGGTAACGGTATGGCCACTCGCGCACCAAGCGCATATACCGCAGGAAGCCCGCCAGATTTACGAGCATTATGGATACAAATTCGGTAAGTTGGCAGGCCCTGGCCAACCCCTGTCTCCGGTGGGCTGATAGGTCGCCAACATCAGTGCGGCCGTCCCAGCAGATAATCTAAGCCCAGTAGGCTGTCGAGGAGCGGTAATCCCAGCGTATCCTGCCGTTGATCAATTTACCTAAAAATTGTTACGATTCAATCAATTATAACGAATCCTTTTCAGTGGGTTAGCTCTGCTTATGGGCGGGCTAACATCCGACGCGTTGTCGAACCAGGCGGCGGATGGCTTCCGGGCGCGTGGGTTACATTCCAGTCGGGTTAAGCGTCCTTCGGATCGGCTCACACGCCTCAATCCAGTTCACCGCAATTGCCTCGGCGCCCGTGCGGATACCTTCCACGATGACATTTGTTTGGAGGAGATGGCCAACGTTTTTCAGCAAGCCGATTTCCCAAAGCGCACCGTTGCATGCCTGCACGTATAGGCTGACCGCTCCAGCAACCAAGACGCCCTCAAGGCGGAAGTATGAACCGATATTCATGTGGGCCAGATAAGCGGATTCCGATGACGGCGCTATGACCGGTCCCCGGCGCGTGCAAATAAGCGGATAGAGCGAACCGCATTTTCGGGCTCATAGATCAGGAAGCCGTCTGGCTCTAGTGCGCGGGCATACGGTTGACGGCCTGCCAACTGGATTCTCCGAAACGCTCGCATGTCTGCCCTAATACGGTCGCGTTGGGCGCACCGCACATTCCGCGGATATGCTTCACTATAAGGGCACATTCGTTGACAGTGTTGCATGGCGGGCGCGTTGCTGAGCTTACCCATCGGCAATATCGTACCAGCGCCAGAGCGCGCTGCTTGCCTATCGCATGGCCACAGTCCTGCTCCGCATCGCCTACGGCCACCGCTGCTGAGAATGCCTGTTCCGTCTTCGCTCTGATGGATGAACTTCTCTCCGCCGCCCACGCGGCAGAACTCAAAAGCGCAACGGCGATCAGCAACAGCCTCATGCTCTTCTCCCGCTGGTCCAAATATCGCCTGTCGATGTCAGCATCATCTACCCACCGGCGGGCGTCGGCAACCCGCCCGCTCTGGCCCCACTCTTTGACCAGAGGCCACATGATCCATTAATTTCAACGGCTTGAAGCGTGGATGAGGACGAACCGGTAACTTACGCAAAAGATTTTTGGGCACACCCGCTCTTTTTTTGCGGCTCCCCACCGCTTTGGGTTTCCGATCCCCTGGGTAGGACCCACAGATTTCCTCCCGCCCTCCACCGTGATAGGCTGCCCGCCTGAATTCGGGGGGATTCGATCATGCCGTTCGAGCCGCTGCTGCAAACGCCGGGCGTTCCGACCAACTGGGACCTGATCACCCACGTTCGTTTGGTGAGGGGCCTCAGGCCCGACAGCGAACACGCGTTGAAGCGTTGGGAAATTCTGAAGGAACTCGCCAAACTTCAACCTGAGCGCGCCTTTGCGTTGCCAGAGGTATTGGCGGCGCTCGATCCCGTCCGCGACCTTCCCAGTGGCAGGGAGGCATCCATAAAGCAGGACCTGCGCAACTGGTCCAACCCGCGCGACCACGGCAACAACAGCCAGGACAAGGGATGGCTGGAACTCGGGCGCCTCACATAGGCGGAGAGAAGTGGCGATGCGCGCTGCGGAACATGCCGATGACCCTGGACACGAGACTTATGGCCGTGATGTGAGGCGAAAAATCTTGGCTAGCAATGCCCCGACACCGCCAGCCAGAAAAGCGAAATAGATCAACGCTGCGCGTATGCCTTTCCCGTCGTGCACAATGGTTGCAACCCAACTCCAGTAACAAAACGATAGCACGAGCAAAACGGCCCAAGCTGCAGCCATTCGTGCGCGTCTCACTTCCGCCTCTCCCGCATTTCCTCAGTTACACCCTGCCGGCTACACCACCGCTGTTCCGGAAGGTGGACGTCATCCTGTGGACTGCGGGCGGTATCTTAACGCCCGCAACAATCGACAGGGTCTTCCTTACTGACAGGTCTGGCAGCTGATCCTTCCGCTGGCCGGCGGGTGGAATGTACTGGAGGAAGGGGAGGTCACTCCGGCGGGCGCTGCAACAGGCGGAGGCGAGGCCACGGTCATGACGGCAGGTTGAACAGCCATCGGCTGCACCATCACGGGCGCCGTCTGCGTGGTCATCGGCCCAGCGAACGCGACCGGCAAATCCTCTTTGGTGTGAGCCGTCAGCTCCCGGCCTGCCGGAATCGTGCCGCTCTTGCCGGTTACGAACCCCGCAAAGACGCCTGCGGCAATGACAGTCCCGACAGTGGCGACGGTGTTACCTTCACCCTCCTGCCGATAATGGCCCGACAGCGGAATGCGGCGGCCACCAACCTCCACATACTCCAGGTCGATCTCCATCTTACCGGACTTGCCGAAGGCGCCCTTGTTGGTGAGCCAGGAAATGCGGCCCACGCCGCGGCTGCCCTTCGGGATGATGACATAGTTTCCCAGCATGACGTTGTGCGTGACGGTCAGGTCGAAATTGTCGCCTTCGGTCCAGCGCTTGCCTTTGGTCGAGATGGTGTCGTTCAGCGCCAGCGTGATTTCAGTGTTGGCCGGTAGAACGGCGGTGGCCTGCTGGACCTGTGGCGGCGCGATCAGCATGGGCGCTGCTGTGGCGGCGACCGGCGCAGCAACGGGCTGCTGTGCAAGTGCTGGCACCGCGGCACTGAGCGCAAGCGCGCTCACGAATAGGCTCTTCATGATTTCCCCCTTCCAACGCGGCCATTCCCCATTACTGCCGCGAATCGGCCGGCAGTATCTGCCGGGCCCGCTGGAAAGGATAGGAGAAAGGAGCCTTCGATAGTCTCTCTTCAAGACAGCATTGGATCAAACCGCCGTCAGCGAGAGGAGTGACGCAATTCCGGCGCCAACCTTACGCAATTCCTGATTGCGTAAGGTTCCGATAGAGCTGAAACCCTTGGTTTCCGGGCTTTCGATGGGGGGGTGACGAAAACGGTTACCCAAAAATTGCGTCAGTTGCTCATATTCGAATTCTTCGCTTATGAGGCGGGTATCGATCGGTGCAGAATTCGATTTTCGCTCTGATCCGCGATCATGGCTACATGCCGGATCAGATCCACGCCGACAGGCTCATGGGTGCCCTAAACGACGGAGCCCGCTCGACGGACCATTGTCCGGAGCGGGCTCCTAAAATAGGGAGCGGGATTCGAACCCGCGGCGGACTTGCACCCGCGCCTGAGTATCAATCAGGTGCCTTAAACCAGCTCAGCCACCCCTCCATACTGCTTCGAAACCGAAGGTTCTGGCAGGCCCTCCTTTTGGCATAGCTCGTTGCGATTCGGCAATAAGATTTGACGGTTGAGAATCGCTGCCAGAACAAAGCATAGAAGCGTAATGATCGAGACGCCCGACCAAATCGCGCCAGAAATCCGTAGCGCGCAAAAGCTCTATCGTTGGGGCGTCGTTTGTAGCGTTGCTTACTTGGTCGCGATGGGTGGCTATGCACTTTCAGTCTGGAACCTGATGATCGCGATGGACCCGGACGAATTCGCAACCTTCTTATCTGGGGCGTTCGCACCTCTCGCGTTCCTGTGGCTGGTCCTTGGCTTCCGCCAACAGGGAGACGAATTGCGCAACAGCGCTCAGGCGTTGTGGCTGCAAGGCGAAGAACTCCGTAATTCTGTCGAGCAGCAACGACGCTTAGTTGAGGTATCGCGCGAGCAACTGTCGGCCGAATACGCTGAGCGACTTCGGATAGACGCCGAGCAGGATAAGCTCGCCCAGCCACGGCTGCTGCTTTCACAAGCAGGCGGTACGCGCTCCGGTGGCCGCGTTGAATTTCGATATAACCTAATTTGTGGCGGACCCGCTTGCACAAATGTTATCGTTCGATCCAATGAAAAGATTGTGATGCGAAAGCCTCTCATGGGAGTGGCAGAAGAAAATACGCTCAGGTTTATTTATGAACCTGGAGACATTGTTGGTCCGTTGGACCTTCACGTTAATTATGATGATTCGCATGGCCGCAGGCGACAACAAAGCTTCGTTATTCCTGTGGTTGAGCATGGTGACGATAAGATATCGAATTTAGGCAGTCCGTCAAAAACGCCCGGTTACGAAAAGCTTGATCCGGCTCAGTCAGCCGAATGATCTCAAACTTCCTCTCATCGCCGCCCATGATGCTCACGGCGGGGATCTCTGTGTTTTGACGGTGAACCTATCCGTGCCTAGGATATCGAAGCGCACGAAATTTAAGGTTGCCGACGGTGCAGGAAGATGTGTGCCCGGCCGTCAGGCGAAAACCTTGAAGCGATGATGCGATTGACTACAGCGCCGCATACCTCGATCTGCCCGTCACCGTGTTTGAGCGCGAGGTTGCATTCGGCAATATGCCTGACCCCATTCAGTTCGGCGGAAAGAAGGCATGGAGCAAGAAACAAATCGATGAGGCCATCGATCGCTTGGTGGGCAATATCAAACCCGGCAGCGATTGGCGGCGCCATTCAAAGCTTTACGAACGCGTATACAGCCCTTCCGGAGATGATTGAGAGGAAGGGGTAGTCAGAATGCCTTGGGCAGGCCAGCCTGCTTCAAAACACCGTTCGCCGTGTGCCGCGACTTGATGTTCCCATCGACGGTGACCTTGCAGCCGTCCGGACATTGCCAAATCTCGTGATCACCCTTGCCGTGTCTGAAAAAGGAACAGCCAGCCTCAGTGAGCAGCCGCTTTAGCTCAGGCGTATATCCCGGCACGGTTAAGCATGCGCCAGTTCCAGCGGACTGTCGAAGACCGGGCGAAGCGAGACAGCCGGATGCTTGTCGCTCTCAGTACCCTCATGTCGGGACAGAATTTCCGCTAGATTCAATTCGATCATTTCGGGTGCGCTCACCGCAAGGCGCTCAATCAAGGCTTGCGGGCTATCGGCTTCCAGAAAAAGACCCGGGATGTCCGACGAAGCCACGTACCAAACCGCCGCTTCCTCATCGAAGGCGAGATGTATGGCAAGTTCGATCTTCATCGGTGACTGAAATCCCATCCAGCGGACCCCCCGTTGCATGGTTCCAAATATTGATTTCCAACCCGTTAAGGAGCTTGTGCGTTTACGCATTATATGGCGACCGCAACAGCGGATTCAAGAAATGCCATGCTCACCCCTTCCATAGCGACTCTTAAATGCCATGAGTGCGGCGACATTGCAAATTTGCTCATTTATAGCAACTGAACCGTCCCGCCGGATTGGCTGCCTATTTCTGCCGCGCACTGTTTCGCTTGGCCTTCCACGCGGCATACTCGTCTTCGGACGTCAGTTCAGGAGGGGGCGCGCCGATTGAGGTCAAATCGAACTGCTCCGCAATGATCTGATCGAGCTGGGCGCGCGCCCAGAACGTGTTGCCCCCTTCCTTGCGGCCGATGCTGGCGAACCGGACAAGGAAGGTCGACTGCGATACGCACATGTAGGCGGCGGCAACCGGCGCCGTCATGCGCCCAGGCCAGTCCGGTAGGTCTTAAAGGCGGTCCATCGCTGTCTTCTGTCGCCCTCCCTCGACGCCCTTTCGATCATGCAGGCAGATGTTACGCCTTGTTGACCGGCCCGGCACATTGAACGCGATCGCGACGAAGGGCCGGGCTGCCGTCGGAGGGCGATATGGACAGGGCAGGTGACATTATTCAGCTGGACCGGCGCGTTTCGAGGGCGATCAGCGTGGGTAAAGGACTACGCCTCACGGATGAAGAATTGGACCTCCTCGTTGCCGTAGGCGCGATTGAGGTGCTGAAACTGGCCGCAGGCGAAGCGCTCAAGATCCAAGCGATACAACGGCAGCGGGAAAGGGATGAGTACCGCGCACTGACGGCCGACCCAGTTGATAAGGCCAAAATGCAAGAGGCGGCCAAAATGTCGCTGCAGCGCGTACAGGAGATGCTTCAGCCCAAGGTCCGCGTTCCTCGGTCAGTCCTAAGCGCCCAAAAGAGCAAACGAGAAAGCGAGTAATCTCGCCATTTCCGCGCCATCCCATGTTGCATCCATGTTGCATGGAGCTGCCGGGAACTCTCGGAAATCAGCGGAAAATGGCGGAATTGCGCGGGTTTCTGTTGCAACATGAAGGCGCCGCCAGGGAATGGGCTTGGTGTCGCGAAGTTATTGGTTTTGCTGGGGAAAGTTTGGATGCCCGACAAGGATTCGAACCTTGATTGACGGAGTCAGAGTCCGCTCTCTTACCATTAGAGGATCGGGCATCAGGATGGGCCAGCGGCTCACCGGAGAGGCGCAAATAGGCGGCGATTCCGGATTGGTCAAGAGTTTTGCGACAGGCCTGCCGGACAATTTCATGCCCTGCCCGGCGCAACCATAAAAGAAAACCCGCCGGACAGGCTGTCGCTTCCGGCGGGCTCTTCATCGATCCCCGATGGGGTACGAAGGGCTGGGAGCCGCTTCCCGAGATAGGAAGCGGACCCCATTATTTCAAAGCGCTTATTCCATGTCCTCGGTGGTGAAATCCTCACCCTGGACAACGGCCAGCGGATCGTCGCCAATGGCGGCTTCCGGACCCTGGCGCAGTTCGGCGGCATGCTCTTCCGCAGCCGTCTTGGGCGCGATCAGGTCGACCTGGCTGGAGGCCCGCAGCGCCGCCCGCATCGCCGCGTCACGCGACGAGGCGGCGACGCGCATGCGGTTCATGCCGGCGCCGGTGCCCGCCGGGATCAGGCGGCCGACGATGACATTCTCCTTGAGCCCGACCAGCGTGTCCTTCTTGCCCTGGACCGCCGCTTCCGTGAGGACGCGGGTGGTTTCCTGGAAGGAGGCCGCCGAGATGAAGCTGCGCGTCTGGAGCGACGCCTTGGTGATGCCGAGCAGCACCGGCTTGCCCTCTGCCGGCTGGAAGCCGGGCTGGAGCTTGGCGTTGATCTCCTCCATCTCCTCGCGGTCGACCTGCTCGCCCACCAGCAGCGTGGTGTCGCCGGACACGGTGATCTCGACCTTTTGCAGCATCTGACGAACGATCGTTTCGATGTGCTTGTCGTTGATCTTCACGCCCTGCAGGCGATAGACTTCCTGGATTTCGGCAACCAGATATTCGGCCAGCGGCTCGATGCCGAGCACTTCCAATATGTCGTGCGGGTCGGGCGAACCACCGATCAGGTTGTCGCCGCGCTTCACATAGTCGCCTTCCTGAACGTCGATCACCTTGCTCTTGGGGATCAGATATTCGACCGGCTCGCCGCCATCCTCCGGATTGATGGCGATCTTGCGCTTCGCCTTGTAATCCTTGAGGAACTGGACGCGGCCCGACACCTTGGCAATGATCGCATTGTCCTTGGGCTTGCGGGCTTCGAACAGTTCGGCGACGCGCGGCAGACCGCCGGTGATGTCGCGGGTCTTGGCCGCTTCGCGGCTGACACGCGCCAGCACGTCGCCGGCCTGCACCTGCGCGCCGTCGTCCACCGACAGGGTCGCACCCACCGCCAGCATGTAGCGTGCGGCTTCGCCCGACTGGTCGTCGAGCAGGGTGAGGCGCGGACGAAGGTCTTCTTTGGTGCGGGCGGACCCACGATGCTCGGTCACGACGCGCTGCGCGATGCCGGTCGCTTCGTCGGTCTGTTCGGTCAGCGTCTTGCCGTCGATCAGGTCCTGATACTTCACGATGCCCGGCTTTTCGGTGATCACCGGCATGGTGAAGGGGTCCCACTCAGCGAAGCGATCGCCCTTCTTCACGGTGTCGCCATCCGCGAACAGGATGGTCGCGCCGTAAGGCAGGCGGTGCGTTTCGCGCTCGCGGCCCTCGCTGTCGATGATCGCGATCTCGCCATTGCGGGCGAGCGACAGGCGGCGGCCATTCTTGTCGGTGATGGTCGGCATGTCGCGCAGCTCGATCGTGCCGTCCGACATGGCTTCCAGGTTCGACGTTTCGTTGAAGTTCGCCGCGCCGCCGATGTGGAAGGTCCGCATGGTGAGCTGCGTGCCCGGTTCACCGATGGACTGCGCCGCGATGACGCCGACCGCTTCACCGATATTGACCGGCGTACCACGGGCGAGGTCACGGCCGTAGCACTTGCCGCAGACGCCCATCTTGCTTTCGCAGATCAGCGGGCTGCGGATCTTCACGGCCTGCGTGCCGATGGCCTCGATCTGCGCGACCAGCGCTTCGTCGAGCAGCGTGCCGATCGGCACGATGACCGAACCGTCCTTGCTGTCGACGATGTCCTGCGCCGTGGTGCGGCCCAGGATTCGTTCGCCGAGCGAGGCGATGACCGAGCCGCCCTGCACGATGGCCTTCATCTCCAGCGCCTTGTCGGTGCCGCAATCCTCCTCGACGACGGTGCAGTCCTGGCTGACGTCGACCAGACGGCGGGTCAGGTAACCCGAGTTCGCCGTCTTGAGCGCGGTGTCGGCCAGACCCTTGCGGGCGCCGTGGGTGGAGTTGAAATATTCAAGGACGGTGAGGCCTTCCTTGAAGTTGGAGATGATCGGCGTTTCGATGATCTCACCCGACGGCTTGGCCATCAGGCCGCGCATGCCGGCAAGCTGCTTCATCTGCGCCTGCGAACCACGGGCACCGGAATGCGCCATCATGTAGATGGAGTTGATCGGCGCCATGCGGCCCGTATTCGGGTCCTTGGGCTGGGCGCGGATTTCGTCCATCATGGCGTTCGCGACTTGGTCGCCGCAACGGCTCCAGGCGTCGATCACCTTGTTGTACTTTTCCTGCTGGGTGATCAGGCCGTCCTGATATTGCTGCTCATAGTCGGCCACCAGCGCCTTGGTTTCGTCGACCATCGCGGTCTTCGAATCCGGGATCACCATGTCGTCCTTGCCGAAGCTGATGCCCGCCTGGAACGCGTGGCGGAAGCCCAGCGCCATGATGGCGTCGGCGAACAGCACCGTGTCCTTCTGGCCGGTGTGGCGATAGACCTGGTCGATGACGTCCCCGATTTCCTTCTTGGTGAGAAGGCGGTTGACGACGTCGAAGGGCACCTTGTGCGACTTGGGCAGGCATTCGCCCAGCAGCATGCGGCCCGGCGTGGTCTCGAAGCGCTTCATATACTGATTGCCGGCTTCGTCGGTCTGCGGCACGCGGCTGATGATCTTCGAGTGCAGGGTGACGGCCTTGGCATAGAGGGCCTGATGGACCTCCTGCATGTCGGCCAGCAGCATGCCTTCGCCCGGCTCGCCTTCGCGCTCCATCGACAGATAATAGATGCCCAGCACCATGTCCTGCGAGGGGACGATGATCGGCTTGCCGTTCGCGGGGCTGAGGATGTTGTTGGTCGACATCATCAGCACGCGGGCTTCAAGCTGGGCTTCCAGCGACAGCGGGACGTGGACGGCCATCTGGTCGCCGTCGAAGTCGGCGTTGAAGGCCGAGCAGACCAGCGGGTGAAGCTGGATCGCCTTGCCCTCGATCAGCACGGGTTCGAACGCCTGAATGCCGAGGCGGTGGAGCGTCGGCGCGCGGTTCAGCATGACCGGGTGCTCGCGAATGACTTCGTCGAGAATGTCCCAGACTTCCTTGCGCTCCTTCTCGACCCACTTCTTGGCCTGCTTCAGGGTCATGGAGAGACCCTTGGCGTCGAGGCGGGCGTAGATGAAGGGCTTGAACAGTTCGAGCGCCATCTTCTTGGGCAGGCCGCACTGGTGCAGCTTGAGTTCCGGGCCGGTCACGATGACCGAGCGGCCCGAATAGTCGACGCGCTTGCCGAGCAGGTTCTGACGGAAGCGGCCCTGCTTGCCCTTCAGCATGTCGGACAGCGACTTCAGCGGACGCTTGTTCGCGCCGGTGATGACGCGGCCGCGGCGGCCATTGTCGAACAGGGCGTCGACGGCCTCCTGCAGCATGCGCTTTTCGTTGCGGACGATGATGTCCGGCGCGCGCAGCTCCATCAGCCGCTTCAGGCGGTTGTTGCGGTTGATGACGCGGCGATAGAGGTCGTTCAGGTCCGAGGTCGCGAAGCGGCCGCCGTCCAGGGGAACAAGCGGGCGCAGTTCCGGCGGGATGACCGGCACGACGTCCAGGATCATCCACTCAGGCCGGTTGCCCGATTCCAGGAAGGACTCGACGACCTTCAGCCGCTTGATGATCTTCTTGGGCTTCAGTTCCGACTTGGTGACGGCCAGTTCGTCCAGCAGCGCCTGCTTCTCGCCCTCAAGGTCGAGGTCCATCAGCATCTGCTTGACCGCTTCCGCGCCGATGCCGGCGGAGAAGGCGTCTTCGCCATATTCGTCCTGCGCGTCGAGCAGTTCGTCCTCGGTCAGAAGCTGATACTTCTCCAGCGGGGTCAGGCCCGGCTCGGTGACGATGTAGCTTTCGAAATAAAGGACGCGCTCAAGCTGCTTGAGCTGCATGTCGAGCAGCAGGCCGATGCGCGAGGGCAGCGACTTCAGGAACCAGATGTGCGCGACGGGCGCGGCCAGTTCGATATGGCCCATCCGTTCGCGGCGGACCTTCGACACCGTGACTTCGACACCGCACTTCTCGCACACGATGCCCTTGTACTTCATGCGCTTGTACTTGCCGCACAGGCATTCATAGTCCTTGATCGGACCGAAGATGCGGGCGCAGAACAGGCCGTCACGTTCCGGCTTGAACGTGCGGTAGTTGATGGTTTCCGGCTTCTTGATCTCGCCGAAGGACCAGCTGCGGATGCGCTCCGGAGAGGCAAGGCCGATCTGGATCTGGTCGAAGGTTTCCGGCTTCTGGATCGGATTGGCGAAGTTCGTCAGTTCGTTCATTTTTCAGTCCCTCTAGAGGGTAAATTGTTCGGGGCGGGGCAGGGAGGGAGCGCCGTCTTCGCGAGACAGCGCTCCGGAGTTCCCTTTATTCCGCCGCCTGCGCGAAGCCGTCATCGTCCTCGATCTCGTCCATCGACGCGAGTTCGACATTGAGGCCCAGCGAGCGCATTTCCTTGACCAGCACGTTGAAGCTTTCGGGAATGCCGGCCTCGAACGTGTCGTCGCCCTTGACGATCGCCTCATAGACCTTGGTGCGGCCGACCACGTCGTCCGACTTCACTGTCAGCATTTCCTGCAGCGTGTAGGCGGCGCCATAGGCCTGGAGCGCCCACACCTCCATCTCACCGAAGCGCTGGCCGCCGAACTGCGCCTTACCGCCCAGCGGCTGCTGGGTGACGAGGCTGTAGGGGCCGATGGAGCGTGCGTGGATCTTGTCGTCGACCAGGTGGTGCAGCTTCAGCATGTAGATGATGCCGACAGTCACCTTGCGGTCGAACTTGTCGCCCGTGCGGCCGTCGAACAGGTCCGACTGGCCCGACGAGTGCAGGCCCGCCAGTTCCAGCATCGCCGACACGTCCGCTTCGCGGGCGCCGTCGAACACCGGGGTCGCCATCGGCACGCCGCGTGCGAGATGTTCGGCCAGGTCCACGATCTGATCGGCCGTGCGGCCTTCGATCTGGTCGGCATATTGCGGCCCATAGGTTTCGAGCAGGCGGGTCTTCACCGCATCCGGCATCTCACCGCCCTGCGCGTTCGGATTGGCTTCGCGCCATTCCTCCAGCGCATGCTTGAGCTGCTGGCCCAGGCCGCGCGCGGCCCAGCCGAGGTGCGTTTCGAAGATCTGCCCGACGTTCATGCGCGACGGCACGCCCAGCGGGTTCAGCACGATGTCGACATGGGTGCCGTCCTCCAGGAACGGCATGTCCTCGATCGGCAGGATGCGCGAGATGACGCCCTTGTTGCCGTGACGGCCGGCCATCTTGTCGCCCGGCTGCAGCTTGCGCTTCACCGCGACGAAGACCTTCACCATCTTGAGCACGCCCGGGGGCAGTTCGTCGCCGCGCTGCAGCTTGTCGACGCGGTCCTCGAACTTCTCGACGATCAGCTTCACCGCTTCGTCATATTGCGCCTTGACGGCTTCGATGCCGGCCTGGCGGGCGTCGTCCGCGACCGCGAACTTCCACCATTCATGACGCTCGACCTCAGCCAGCAGGGCTTCGTCGATTTCCACGCCCTTGCGCACGCCCTTGGGAGCGGCCGTGGCGGTCTGGCCCAGCAGCATTTCCTGGAGGCGGTTGAAGGTCGCGCGATTGAGGATGGCGCGTTCGTCCTCGCGGTCCTTGGCGAGGCGGTCGATTTCCTCCCGCTCGATCGCCATGGCGCGCTCATCCTTGTCGATGCCGTGGCGGTTGAAGACGCGGACTTCCACGACCGTGCCGGCAACGCCCGGCGGCAGACGCAGCGAGGTGTCGCGCACGTCGCTCGCCTTTTCACCGAAGATCGCGCGGAGCAGCTTTTCTTCCGGGGTCATCGGCGATTCGCCCTTGGGGGTGATCTTGCCGACCAGGATGTCGCCCGGCTCCACTTCGGCGCCGATATAGACGATGCCCGCCTCGTCGAGGTTGCGCAGCGCTTCCTCGCCGACGTTCGGGATGTCGCGGGTGATGTCCTCCGGCCCCAGCTTGGTGTCGCGGGCCATGACCTCGAACTCCTCGATATGGATCGAGGTGAAGACGTCATCCTTCACGATCCGCTCGGAGATCAGGATGGAGTCTTCGTAGTTGTAGCCGTTCCAGGGCATGAACGCGACCAGCGTGTTGCGGCCCAGCGCCAGCTCGCCGAACTCGGTCGACGGGCCGTCCGCGATGACGTCGCCCGCTTCGATCAGGTCGCCCACCTTCACCAGCGGGCGCTGGTTGATGCAGGTGTCCTGGTTGGAGCGCTGGAACTTCTGCAGCGTGTAGATGTCGACGCCCGACTGGCCGGGTTCGATGTCGCCGGTGGCGCGGATCACGATGCGGGTCGCGTCGACCTGATCGATGATGCCCGCGCGACGCGCCGCGATTGCGGCGCCCGAGTCACGCGCAACCGTGCCTTCCATGCCGGTGCCGACGAACGGCGCCTCGGCACGGACCAGCGGCACGGCCTGACGCTGCATGTTCGATCCCATGAGCGCGCGGTTGGCGTCGTCATTTTCCAGGAACGGGATGAGCGAGGCCGCGACCGACACCAGCTGCTTGGGGCTGACGTCCATCAGGGTGATGTGGTCCTTGGGCGCCATCAGGAATTCGCCCGCCTCACGCGCCGAGATCAGGTCTTCGGCCAGCGTGCCCTCTTCGGTCAGCTCGGCGTTGGCCTGCGCGATCGTGTGCTTGGCTTCTTCCATTGCCGACAGATAGACGACCTCGTTCGTCACCTTGCCGTCGATCACCTTGCGGTAGGGCGTTTCGATGAAGCCGTATTTGTTCACGCGGCTGAAGGTCGCGAGGCTGTTGATCAGACCGATGTTCGGGCCTTCCGGCGTTTCGATCGGGCAGATGCGGCCATAATGGGTCGGGTGAACGTCGCGGACTTCGAAGCCGGCGCGCTCGCGGGTCAGGCCGCCCGGCCCAAGCGCAGAGACGCGGCGCTTGTGGGTGACTTCCGACAGCGGGTTGGTCTGGTCCATGAACTGCGAAAGCTGCGAGGAGCCGAAGAACTCACGCACGGCGGCCACGGCGGGCTTGGCGTTGATGAGGTCGTTCGGCATCACGGTCGACACGTCGACGCTCGACATGCGTTCCTTGACGGCGCGCTCCATGCGCAACAGCCCGACGCGATACTGGTTTTCCAGCAGTTCGCCCACCGAGCGGACGCGGCGGTTGCCGAGATTGTCGATGTCGTCGATCTCGCCCTTGCCGTCCTTCAGGTTCACCAGTTCCTTGACGACCGCAAGGATGTCCTCGGTCCGCAGGGTGGTGACGGTATCCTCGGCGTCGAGGTCGAGGCGCATGTTGAGCTTGACGCGGCCCACGGCCGACAGGTCGTAGCGTTCCGGATCGAAGAAGAGGCCGGCGAAGAGGGCTTCGGCGGTTTCCTTCGTCGGCGGTTCGCCGGGGCGCATCACGCGATAGATGTCGGCCAGCGCCTGGTCCCGCTCCTCGGCCTTGTCGGCCTTCAGCGTGTTGCGGATCCACGGGCCGGTGGTGACATGGTCGATGTCGAGCAGTTCGAGGCGGTCGATGCCCGCCTTGTCCAGCTTCTCCAGATTTTCCGGCGACACTTCGTCCCCGGCCTCGATGTAGATTTCGCCGGTCGACTCGTTGATGAGGTCATAGGCACTGTAGCGGCCATAGACTTCCTCGGTCGGGATCAGCAGGGTTTCAAGGCCGTCCTTCTCCGCCTTGTTGGCGGCGCGGGGCGAAATCTTGTGACCGGCGGCGAACACCACCTCGCCCGACTTGGCGTCGACGATGTCGAAGGCGGGCTTCTGGCCGCGCCAGGCTTCGGCGGTGTAGGGAATCTGCCAGCCGCCTTCGCCGCGCAGGAAGGTCACCTTGTTGTAGAAATAGCCCAGAATGTCCTCGGCATTGAGGCCGAGCGCATAGAGCAACGCCGTGACCGGCAGCTTGCGCTTGCGGTCGATGCGGACGTTGACGATGTCCTTGGCGTCGAATTCGAAGTCGAGCCACGAACCGCGATAGGGGATCACGCGGGCGGCGAACAGATATTTGCCCGAAGAGTGGGTCTTGCCCCGGTCATGGTCGAACAGGACGCCCGGCGAGCGGTGCATCTGCGACACGATGACGCGCTCCGTGCCGTTGACGATGAAGGTGCCGTTCTGCGTCATGAGCGGCATGTCGCCCATGTACACGTCCTGCTCCTTGATATCCAGGACGGAGCGGGTTTCGGTGTCGGCATCCACCTCGAACACGATCAGGCGCAGCGTGACGCGCATCGGCGCCGCATAGGTGATGCCGCGCTGACGGCATTCCTCGACGTCATATTTCGGGTCTTCCAGCTCGTAATGGACGAAGTCCATTTCGGCGGTGCCGGCGAAATCGCGGATCGGGAAGACCGAGCGCAGGGTCTTTTCCAGGCCGGAGACATAGCCGATCGACGGATCGGAACGGAGGAACTGCTCATAGCTCTCCCGCTGGACTTCGATCAGGTTCGGCATCTGCACCACTTCGTGGATGTCGCCGAATACCTTTCTGATGCGCTTCTTCGCGCCGGTATTGCTGATCGTGGGGAGAGCTTTGGTCGCCATTGCGTATCCTGCCTGGTTGTTCGTCGCATTTTTTCGCATCGCAGCGAAAATTCAGCCTGGCCTGTCGGTTTCAGGGGTGATTCGCCCCTCCACCGCCACGCAAAAAAGTGCGGGCCGGGACTGTCCGATCCGCACTGTCAGCGTCTTGTGACCCGCCGTTTTCGCCCAATCCCGCCGGTCCCGTGCGCTAAACGAAGCCGGTCCCCGGGCGATCCGGGGGACGGTTCCCGCACGCCCGAGGGCAGTGCAAGAGCCGGATTTGAAAGACTCATATAGGCTCCATGCCCGCTCTTGTGAAGGGGGCAGGTCTGTTGATTCTGGCTGGTTGCCGCGTCAGGTCGTTGCTGTAGAGAGATGGGATGGCTTTTGCCGGGATTCAACCTCTTCTGCCGTCGGCTCGTCTGTCGTGAAGCCATGGGCGCGCCTGTGTTGCGCTTTCGCACTGGCCATGGCGGCGCCTGCCTATGGGCAGGAGGGCGATGAAGCCGGGGAACCTTCGGCCGGCGAGCATGCCGTCTTCGTCACCGCCCGTCGCGTGGCCGAAGCGCAGGAGAGGGTGCCGATCAGTCTTGACCGCCTTGATGCGGCCGATCTGGAACGGCGCGGTATTGCCAGGCTGGCCGATCTGGCTGGCGTGGCGCCTAATCTCACCATGCCGACCATAGGTGCCTTTGGTGCGCAGCAGCCGATCATGCGCGGCGTCTTTTCTCCCATCGGCGCATCCACGATCGGCCTCTATGTCGATGATGTGCCTATTCAGATCCGGTCGCTGGAGGTGGCGGGCAATCCCGACCTGCGCCGTTTCGACCTCGACCGCGTCGAGGTGCTGCGCGGGCCGCAGGGCACGCTGTTCGGCGCGGATTCCATGGGCGGCACCATCCGCACCCTGACCCGGCAGCCTCAACTGGAAGGCTTGGATGGGCAGGCCAGCGGCGAGTTTGCGTTGGTCGGGAGAGGGGGATTCAGCCGCGAAATGCAGGCGGCCCTGGGCGGCGCCATATTGCCCGGCCGGATCGGCATGCGCGTCAGCGCTTATTATCGCCGCGATGCCGGCGTTATCGACCGGTTCGACCCTGCTTCCGGCGGCCTGTTGACGAAGAATATCGATCACGACGCGGCGCTGGGTCTGCGCTTCGCGTTGAAGGCGGCTCTTGGCGAGCGCCTGGAGTTGACGCCGTCGCTCTTCTTCCAGAGGGCGAAGCGGGGCGACCTGCCCTTTTACGAAAGCAGCCTGGGTCTCTTCCGTCAGACCGCCAGCCTCCGCCAGCCGGGCCATGATCGTTTCCTTTTGCCCGACCTCACCGCGCGGCTGGACCTGGGCGGCGCCGTGCTGACCGGCGTCACCGCCTGGTTGGACCGCCGCAACCGCCAGATAGTGGATTATTCGGGCTATTTCGGAGAGATCATATTGGGTGGCATGGTCCCGGGAATCCGCACGCCGGGCGGCAGCTATAGCCGGACGACGGTCGATCAAACGGTTTTCACGCAGGAGTTGCGCATTGCATCCGCCGATCCTCGTGCGTCCGTCCGCTGGCTCGTCGGCGGCTTCTACAGCCGATCGCGGATCGCCATGGAACAGCATGTGGTCGAGCCTGGGATCGCCGATCTCGCGCAGTCGCAACTGGGCCTGTCGATCGAGGAGATTTTCGGCCTGCCGTTGCTGCCCGGCGGGCTGAGCTATCAAAGCCGGCAGCAAATTCGCGAGCGCACGCTGGCGGTTTTCGGGCAGGCAAACTGGACCTTCGCGCCCCGTTGGGAAGTGACGGGAGGCCTGCGTCTGTCCTATAATCCATTGCGCTTCCGCTTGATGTCGGAGGGGCCTTTTGCGGGCGGCAGCAACGCGGTCGGGCCCCGGGGACAAAGCGATACGCCCCTCATTCCCTATGCCGGGCTGTCCTGGCGACCGGGGGGCGACAGTCTTGTCTATCTGAGCGCCGGCAAGGGTTTTCGCGGCGGGGGGACCAATGGAGCGGTGCCGGCGAACAGTTGCGCGGCCGATCTTTCGGCGCTGGGCCGCGCTGCCGCACCGGACAGCTATGGCTCCGACTCGCTCTGGAGTTATGAGGTGGGCGTAAAGGCGGGATTGCCCGCTCGGCGGCTTCACTTGTCGTTGGCCGCTTTCCGCATCGACTGGCGACGCATACAGCAGTCCGTCACCTTGCCCAATTGCGGCTTTTCCTATGTCGACAACCTGGGGGCGGCTCGCAACCAGGGTGTCGAGCTGGCGTTACGGAGCGAGCCGCTGCGGCGGCTGGTGCTGGATTTCTCGTTCGGCTTCGTGGATGCGCGTTTCCGCCGCGATGTTGGGCTTCCAGGCTCGACTATCGTCGCGGCGGGCGACCGGATACCCTATGTACCGCGATGGTCGGGGACGCTGGCGGCGGAATATGGCTTTACGCTGCCGGGGCGGCTGGACGGTTTCGTGCGGACCGAATGGCGGCAGGCAGGGCGCTATCGCCGCGCACCTTCGACCCGGTCGGTGGCCTATGATCCGCGTGTCTATTCGGGCGAGGGAAGCGAACTGCTGTTCCTGCGCATGGGGCTTGGCCGCGATGGCTGGCAGTTGTCCGCCTTTGTCGACAATCTGCTGAACAGCCGCGCGCTGCTCTACCGCAATGCGGAGCTGGTGCCGGTAACCGGATCGCCGCTGCGCGAAATGGCGCAACGGCCGCGCACTGTCGGTCTGTCAGCCAGCTTCGCACTGTGACGAACGAACCGATGCGATAAGCGGCGCGGCGGCCAGTGCGAGTGCCGCATAGACCGAGACGGGCAAGCCGTAACCGCCGCCCGCCGCGCGCATCTGGTCTGTCCAGAGCGGCGCCAGCGCGCCAACCAGGCTGATGATCGCGGTGTTGAGGCCGAGCAGCCGGGGGAACGCCTCCGCCTCCGCCGCGTCGGCGAGCAGCATCGATCCCGACTGGCCCGGCAGCGCGCTCGCAACGCCCCAGAGCAGGACGAACAGCCAGACCCCGGCCATGTCCATCATGCGGACCCCCAGCAGCGCCATGGTCCCCGCGGCCAGCAGCAGCGCCGTCGCGGTCAGGCTGCGCCGCGCGCCGAGCCGGTCGGCCAGCATGCCGCCCATCAACAGGGCGGGCAGGCCGAGCAGATTGGCGCTGCTATAGGCGAGGACCGCCGTGGATTGGCTCAGGCCCTCCGCCATCAGGCTGTCCACCGCCGCGAACAGCACGCCGTTGATCGCGAGCTGCAACAGGGTCATGGCCAGCGCGATCCTGAGGAAATTCCCCGTCCGGATGGCTGCTGGACGCGCGGTCCGCTCCACCGGCATCGGCCCGGCATCCGTCCGGCCCCCGGGGACGAGCAGCACCAGCAGGGGGCAGGCCAGCATGATCGCCGCCGAGCAGAACAGCATGGCCATGCGCCAGGTCCAGAAGGTCATGGCCGCCGCGACAAATGGCGGTACGACGGCGCCCGCCACGACGGCGGCGCCCAGAAAGACCGCAAGCGCGAGGCCTCGCCGCGCCACATGATGCCGCGTGATGACGGCGATGCCGGGCACGATGGTCGATGCGCCCGCGCCGAAGCCCGACAGCGCCATGCCCGCCATCAAGGCCGTTCGCTGCTGCGCGATGGCGGCGAGCGCGAAGCCGGCCGCACTGAGCAGAACGCCGATCAGCAGCACCGGCCGGACGCCGGCTTTTCCCATGGACGAACCGACCGCCAGGCTGGCAAGGCTCATCGCCAGCAGGAACGCGGTGGCGCCGCCGCCCGCCTGCCCCCCGAAATCGGCCGCGATCCCGGGCAGGAGCACGCCCAGCGACATCAGCGTGCACCCCTGGACCAGCAGCGTCATGGCCGACAGGGCGAGGACCGGAAGCCAGGCGCCGTCTGCGGAAAAGCGGGGGAGGAGGAGCAAGGGACGCGGCACGACGGCAGCTTTATCCGTTTTTCCAGCAATTTGAATGGATCGGTGTCCGATTTGTGCAATGCGGCAGGGCGCAATTGCGTATATTCCGCATGGGGACGTGGAGAGATCGGGGCAAAGCTGTGATCCGGACGGAGGATATTTACGACGCGGCGACCGACGACGGCGCGTTCGACCGGCTGGCTTCGACGCTGGCCGATGCGGTCGGCGCGCGCTCGGGCGTTCTGCATTGGGGCCGCACGCCCCAGCATGTCGCGGAAATCTCCTACTCCGGCTATTTCACCGATGCGCAAATGGCGCTTTACGACGAGGAGTTTCAGGACGACGACATTTGGGGCGTCGCGCTGGACCGGGCAGAGGCGGTCAATCGCGTCTGGAATGTCGAAGCGCTCGTACCGACCCATGCCTATGAAGGCAGCCGCATCTACAATGAGTGGATCAAGGGCATGGGCGACGACACTTTCCGCTGTCTGGGCGGCGTGATCCGGAAGGACGGGACGACCGGCCATATCGGCCTGCATCGGGGGCGCACGCAAAAGCCGTTCAACGAGGACGAAGTGCGGGCGATGCAGGACAGCATCGATCATATCGGCCGCATGTTCGCGATCCGCAGCAAGCTGGACCGCGCCAACCATTATGGCCGTTCGCTGCACGCCACGCTCGACATGGTGGGCCATGCCGTCTTCACCCTGCGCGCCAACGGCGCGCTGATCGACTGCAACCGAATGGCGGACGCGCTGCTGCGCCGGGGCGATGCGCTGAGCTTGCGGCAGCGGCAGTTGAAGGCGCGCGATCCCCGCGACGACGAAGCGTTGCAGGCCGCCTTCAGGGCTGCGACGGCCCGGCAGGGTGGACAGGCGAGCGCGATCTTCGTCCATCGCGAACGGGGCGCGCCCTATGTGCTGTCGATCGCCGCGGTGCGGGTCGGCATGGAGCGGCAGATCGTCGCGATCGCCACCGATCCCGCGGACCGGGACCAGAGCCTCGCCAGCCGCATCCGATCGCTTTACGGCCTCACCAGGGCGGAGGCGGAGGTGGCCGAAGCGCTTTGCCAGGGACGGGGCCTGGAAGACCTGTCGCAGGAACGCGGCGTGGCGCTCAACACCGTGCGGACGCAGATCAAGAATATCTATGTGAAGCTGGATTGCAGCCGCCAGTCCGAACTGGTCGCCCGCATCGGCGCGCTGCCGCGCCTGAGCGGGTTCGAGAACATGGAATAGCAGGCGAGGCGGAGCGCCCTTCAGGGTTGGGCGGGCGCCGTCACGGCCGGCGACGGCGGCGCAATCTTCACAACTTCGAAGCGTTCCTTGCGGCGCACGCCCGCCAGTTCCGGCGCGGCGGGCGGCGGCGGCGGGGCTGCCGCCCTGGGGTTCCGCTGGAGCATGCATTCATCCTTGTTGCCGCGCGGCGTCTGGAAGCAGTTCCAGAGCGAGCGCTGCAATCCCGTCGCGCTGTTGTGGATATAGGCGAAGGCCATGCTTTCCATCTGGTCGCCCGACAGAGGCAGGCCGCCCGGCGCGGTTCCCGCTCGCCAGGCCATGATCCGGCATTCCGGGCGCCCGGCGCAGAAGGTCTGGGCCATGGTCGGCCAACTGTCGGGGGAGATGGCGCGCCCCAGTTCGACCAGGAAACTCCTGGCCCCCGGCGCGATGGCGATGAGCCGGACGCCGGCCATCGTCCGGCCCAGCGAATCCGCCCCTATCGCCTGCTGCGGCCGGGCGGCGAGGTCGGCCAGCGTGCCGTCGGTCAGGGCAGGCGGGGACAGACCGGCGGGCGCATCCGGATCGCCCTGGTGCGCGGCGGACAGGCGCGCGATGCGCTGCACCAGCGGCTCGCCGCTTTCGCCCGCGCGGCGGAAGGCGGGGGGCGTGCCCCACCAGCCCCGCCAGCGGAAGAAGAGATGGGTGCCCACGGACGTGATCTTGTCCAGGCTGCCGCTCCAATAGGGCACGACCCAATCGGTATGATAATGGGTGGCGTAGCCGACCGGCTTGTACACCTTGCCCGCCAGGGCCGCCCGCGCGATGTCCCGCGCCCTTTCCCAGGCCGCCTGTGTCGGCGTGCGGGCGAGCGCGCCGTCGCAGGTGAAGGTGAACTGGCACCCCGTAGCCCGTTCCTGCCCCTGGAAGACGACGCCGCAGACCGTCTTGGGAAAGGCGGGATGCCGCACGCGGTTCAGCACCACCTGCGCGACGGCCCGCTCGCCCACGGCATCGTCGCCCGCCTCGTAAAGCTGCGCGGCGGCCAGGCAGTCCGTGGCGCGGGCAAGGTCGATGGGCGATCCTGAGAAGAGGAATGGCCGCGCCGCCGGATTGGGCAGGCGGGAGAAGGGAATGGCGGCGTTGAAGGCCCGCGCCTGATCGCGCTCCAGCGCATAGACCTCCACCGGCGCGACCGCCGGCGGCGGCGTGGCGGGGCGCGTGAGCCGGGCGGCGGCGACGGCTTCCGGGCGCGGCCTGCCGGGAGGCACCCGCGCCTCCCAGGCGGAAACCATAGCGGGCAGGCCGACGAACAGCACGAGCCAGAGCAGCCACATCGAACAATGCGGCTGGCTGGTGGGGTTTGCGTCGGTCATGCCCGTTCCGGCTCTTGCCTGTGTCTGGCCTTATTCGGGCAGGAAGTCGGGCACCGACAGATAGCGTTCGCCGGTGTCATAGTTGAAGCCCAGAACGCGGCTGCCCGCCGGGAGTTCCGGCAGCTTCTGATGGATGGCGGCCAGCGTCGCGCCGGAGGAGATGCCGATCAGCACGCCTTCCTCCCGCGCGGCGCGGCGGGCAAATTCCTTGGCGTCGGCCGGATCGACCTGGATCACGCCGTCCAGCAACTGGGTGTGGAGGTTGGCGGGAATGAAGCCCGCGCCGATCCCCTGGATCGGGTGAGGACCGGGCTGGCCGCCGCTGATGACATGGGACAGGGTCGGTTCGACCGCATAGACCTTCAGATGGGGCCAGAGCTGCTTGAGCACCTGCGCGACGCCGGTGATGTGGCCGCCGGTGCCGACGCCGGTAATCAGGGCGTCAAGCGGCGAGTCGGCAAAGTCCGTGGCGATTTCATGCGCCGTGGTGCGGACATGCACGTCGATATTGGCGGGGTTCTCGAACTGTTGCGGCATCCAGGAACCGGGGGTCTGCTCGACCAGTTCCAGCGCACGCTCGATCGCGCCCTTCATGCCCTTTTCGCGCGGCGTCAGGTCGAAGCTGGCGCCATAGGCCAGCATCAGCCGGCGGCGTTCCAGGCTCATGCTCTCGGGCATGACCAGGATCAGCTTGTAGCCCTTGACCGCCGCGACCATGGCCAGGCCGACGCCGGTATTGCCGGATGTCGGTTCGATGATGGTGCCGCCGGGCTTGAGATCGCCCGACGCCTCCGCCGCCTCGATCATCGACAGGGCGATTCGGTCCTTGATCGACCCGCCGGGGTTGGACCGTTCGGACTTGATCCACACCTCCGCATCACCGAACAGCCGGTTGACGCGGATATGCGGCGTGTTGCCGATGGTTTCCAAGATACTGGATGCCTTCATTGCACTTTCTCCTGCGTGGGCTCGGCCGCCCTTGTTTCGGGTGGGTCGAAGGTACGGGCAAGGCGGAGTTCTGGAAAGAGCTTCGCCCAGATAAGGGTTATCACGATGGCGCCGATCCCGCCGCCGATCACCGCCGCGACCGGCCCGACCAGCGCGGCGAGGAAGCCGGACTCCGCCTCGCCCAGTTCGTTGGAGGCGGAAATGGTGAGCTGCGACAGGCTGGATACGCGGCCGCGCATCTCGTCGGGGGTGTGAAGCTGGATCAGCGACTGGCGGACATAGACGGACACCATGTCGGCCGATCCCAGCAGGATCAGCGCGCCGATGCCGACTTCCGGCGCGATGGCGCGGGGCAGGAAGGCGGTCGAGCCGAAGACGATCGTGGCGATGCCGAAGAGGATGACGGCGCCCAGCATCTTGAGTCCGACTTCCGTCTTCATCGGCCGGAAGGAGAAGAAAAGGGCGGTGACCCCCGCGCCGATGCCGGGGGAAGCGGCAAGATGGCCGAGGCCGGCCGAACCCACATGCAATATGTCGCGGGCATAGACCGGCAACAGCGCCGTCGCGCCCGCCAGCAGCACCGCGAACAGGTCGAGCGTGATGGTCGCCAGAACCAGCCGGTTGGTGCGGACATAGGTGAGGCCGTCGATCATCTGGCGCACCGGGTGCCGGCTGGTGTCGCGCGGCGGCTGAGGCACCGGGCCGATCAGCATCATGCAGAGCAGGGCGACCGTAAACAGGCCCGAGGCCAGCGCATAGGCCCCCCAGGGCTGCATCGCATAGGCATAGCCGCCCAGCGCCGGGCCCGCGATCATGCCCGCCTGCCACACGACGCTGGAAATGGCGATCGCGTTGGGCAGCAGTTCGCGCGGGACCAGATTGGGGGCGAGCGCGCTATAGGCCGGGCCATTGAATGCACGCGCGACGCCGACCAGGGCGGCGATGCCGAAGATCAGCGGCAGGCTGACCCAGCCCTCATAGGTGGCGAAGGCGAGGACGGCCGACGCCAGCACCAGCAGCAGCAGGGTGAAACGGGTGATCAGGCGCCGGTCGAAATGGTCGGCCACCCATCCCGTCACGGGCGTCAGGAAGAAGAGGGGCAGGAACTGCGCCAGCCCGATCAGGCCGAGCTGGGCCGAGGCGGCGGCGGTGCTCATCGTTTCGCGGGCGACATTATAGGCCTGCCAGCCCAATATGATCATCATGCTATATTGCGCCAGAACCGTCGCCAGCCGCCCCAGAAGATAGGCCCGGAAATTGCCGAAGCGCAGGGGATGGGCGGGAACCGGGGGGCTAAGCATGCGCCCTCCTTAGCGCCTGCACAATGATCCTCGCAACCGCGGCGGTAGAGAAAAGGCGCAGCAATATTTGGGGCGGTGATGGTCTGGCTTTAGAGGAGATCGGGCCTGTTCCCCATGCGATTGGGCATGGCGGCTTTCGGCTGGGCAGGCTTTCCGTGTCGGTGGGGGCGAACCCTAGCGATCCGGCTGCAACAGGATGCCGCTTACCGATCCATTGCGCACCGAGCAGACGAAGGGCACCGACCGCCGGCCGTCGAACGGACCGACTTCGCCTTCCACTTCCCAACCGGTGGACATGGTGCTGGCGGCGATCCGTCCCAGGACCTTCGCGCCAGGTCCTGCCTCTTCCCGCGCCTTGGCCGCGCAGGCATTGCGGGCTGCCGTGGCGGTCTGGATCGGGCCGTAGCCGGGCGACACATAGGGTTGACGCCTGGCATCGCGTTCGGCCTGACGGTCGCGGGCGATGTCGCTGGCGATGGCGGCGTCCGTGGCGCGGCGCAGGTCGCGATAATCCTGTGCATGGGCGGGCAGGGCAGGCCCCAGACCCAGGGTGCAGATGGCCAGGGTGAAGATGCCCCGGGTGAAGATGCCTAAGGTGAAGATGATCGTCTTTCGCATGGCATGTCTCCCCTCTTATTTGAACAGGCTGCCCAATATGCCGCGCACCAGTTGCCCCGCAATGCCGCCGGACCTGCGGCTGGACCCGCCGAAGACCGCCCGGCCGATTTCATTGGCGACCTGACGCCCGACGGACGAGGCGGCGGAACGGGTCGCGGACTGGATCGCCTTGTCGAAGGAGGAGGGCCTGGCGGCTTCGCGGGCGGCGGCGGCTTCCTGCCGCGCCTGTTCCTTTAGCTGGGCCTCGCGCTGCTTGGCCTCTATTTTGGCCTGGGCGGCGGCCGCCTTGTCCGCTTCGGCCTGCGCCTTGGCGGCCTGGGCGGCGGCGGCGGCGGCCTGACCCCGGGCGGCGAGGATTTCCTCGGCCGACTCCCGATCGACGGTCGCGTCATATTTGCCCGCGCAGGGCGATATGGACTGGATGATCGCCCGTTCCCTGGCATCAAGCGGGCCCAGGCGCGACCGGGGCGGGGCGATCAACGTGCGCTGGACGATGCCGGGCGAGCCGTCCTCCTGCAGCAGCGACACCAGCGCCTCGCCCACCTTGAGTTCGGTGATCGCGGTTTCGACGTTCAGGTCCGGATTGACGCGGAAGGTTTCCGCCGCTGCCTTGATCGCCTTCTGGTCGCGGGGGGTGAAGGCGCGCAGGGCGTGCTGGACCCGATTGCCAAGCTGGCCCGCCACATCTTCCGGAATGTCGATCGGGTTCTGCGTCACGAAATAGACGCCGACGCCCTTGGAACGGATCAGTCGCACCACCTGTTCGATCTTGTCGGTCAGCGCCTTGGGCGCATCGTCGAAGAGGAGATGCGCCTCGTCGAAGAAGAAGACGAGGACCGGCTTGTCCGGGTCGCCCACCTCCGGCAGCGTCTCGAACAGTTCGGAGAGCAGCCAGAGCAGGAAGGTGGCGTAGAGCTTCGGGCTCTGCATCAGCCTGTCGGCGGCGAGGATGTTGACATAGCCGCGCCCCTTTTCATCCACCTGCAACATGTCGTGGATGTCGAGCGCGGGTTCGCCGAAGAAATGGTCGCCGCCCTGGCTTTCGAGCTGGAGCAATTGCCGCTGGATCGCGCCGACGCTGGCCTTGGTCACATTGCCGTAGCGCGCGGACAGGCTGTCGGCATTTTCCGCGCAATAGGCCAGCATTGCCTGCAGGTCGCCCAGGTCGAGCAGCAGCAGCCCTTCCTCATCGGCATATTTGAAGGCGATGGAGAGCACGCCCTCCTGCGTTTCGTTGAGGTCCATCAGCCGGGAAAGCAGCAGCGGCCCCATCTCGCTGACGGTGGTGCGGACGGGATGGCCCTGCTCGCCGTACAAGTCCCAGAAGATGGCGGGATTGTCGGCATAGCTGTAATTGTCGAGGCCGATCTCCCTGGCCCGCGCCACCAGCTTGTCCGCATTTTTCGCGGTGGGGGAGCCGGCCATGGCAATGCCCGCCAGGTCGCCCTTCACGTCGGCGAGGAAGACGGGCACGCCCAGCGCGGAGAAGCTTTCGGCTATGCCCTGGAGCGTCACGGTCTTGCCCGTGCCGGTCGCGCCGGCGATCAGGCCATGGCGATTGGCCCGGCGCAGGTTCAGCGTCTGGGGGATGCCGCCGTCCTTGTCCGGCGCGCCAAGGCCGATGAAAATGCCGTCGCTCATCTCGCGTCATTCTCCCAAAAAGGTGACGGGCCGCGCCCACTGGAGTCTGCCGTCCCTTTGTAGAGGCGAGGCAGGGCTTCCGGCAAGCGCGACCCGTAACGATCGGCTGGTTTTCAGCTCTGGGCCTGTCGTGCGGCGCGCGCGCTTATTTGTCGCGCAGCCGCACGGGCAGGAACACGGCGGGCTGGCCGCGCCGCAGCACCTGGAGCAGGATCGCGCTGCGGCCCTGCGCCGACACCGCCTTCACCTGCGCGTCGAGGTCCGCCTGGGTCGCGACGGGCCGGTTGTTCGCGGTGATGATGACGTCGCCGCGGCGCAGGCCCTTGGCGCCTGCATCGGTCGAGCCGTCGACGGCGGTGATCACGATACCCCGCGTATCGGCGGCGATGCCGAGCTGGCGGATGATGGTCGAGGTCAGCGGAATGGCCGAAATGCCCAGCGACTGCTGGCTGGCCTGGCCATTATTGGAGGGGTTCTCCTGCTGCTGGCTGAAATCCTCATCCTGGCTCTGGGCGAAGGCGTTGAGTTCGTCTTCGGACGGGCGTTCGCCCACGACGGCCGTCACCGTCTGCCGCTGTCCATTGCGCAGCAGCACGATCGGCACGCGTCCGCCGATCGGCTGGTTGGCGACGATGGACGAGAGATTCTGGTCCGGCGTCACTTCCTGGCCGGCGACGCTGACGATCACGTCGCCCGCCTTGATCCCGGCCTTGTCGGCGCCCTTGCCGGGCTCCACGCCCTGCACGAATTCGCCGCGATTCTTGGCGAGGCCAAGGGAATCGGCCAGATCCTCGCCCAGCGGGCTGATCTGGATGCCCAGATAGCCGCGCTTGACGGCCTGGCCCTTGCGCAGCGTGTCGACGATGGGCGCCGCCTGTTCCGACGGGATGGCGAAGCCGATGCCGACATTGCCGCCCGAGGGCGACAGGATCTGGCTGTTGATGCCGATCACATTGCCGCGCATGTCGAACATCGGACCGCCGCTATTGCCCTGGTTGATCGAGGCGTCGGTCTGGATGAACTTGTCGTAGGTGCCGCCGGTGCCGCGATGCACGGCGGAAATGATGCCGGCCGTCACCGTGCCCGACAGGGCGAAGGGATTGCCGATGGCGATCACCCAGTCGCCCACGCGCGCCTTGGTGCTGTCCCCGAACTTCACGAAGGGCAGGGCTTTCCTCGGCTCGATCTTGAGCACGGCGATGTCGGTCGCGGGATCGCGGCCCACCAGCTTGGCGGGATATTCCTCGCTATTGGTCAGCGTGACGGTGATGGAATCGACGCTGGCCCCTTCCGCGCCGGCGGACACCACATGGTTGTTGGTGACGATATAGCCGTCGGCGGAGATGATGAAGCCCGACCCCAGCGATTGCGCCTGACGGGTCTGCGGCCTTCCGCCCGGAGCGCCGAACAGGTCGCCAAAGGGCGTGCCGGCGAAGGGATTCTGCACCTGCACGCGCTGCTTGGTGGAAATGTTGACCACGGCCGGTTGCAGCTTCTCGACCATGTCGGCCAGGCTTGCCGGGGCGCCGGCGGGGGCGGCGGCCTGCATGCCTTCATTCTGCGCGACCTGCGCGCCGACATTGGAACTGGTCGTGACGGCGATGGCCGTGCCGCCGAGCAGCAGGGCGCCGGTAATGGCATAAGCGTAACGCACTCGTGACGGTCCTCTCATGAACTTGCGAAGGAAAGGCGGGACTCTGCGATGAGCGGGATGCGCCGTCTTGCCTTAACCCTCATTGAATGACGCTGGTTCCGTAATGAAATCAACGCCCCTGGAACTGCTTCAGGAAATCATTGTCGCGGGAGAGGACCATGGTGGTCGACCCCTGCCGGTCCGGAGCGAAAGTATAGCGATAGGCCTGCATGGCGCGATAGAAATCGTAGAACTGGGCGTCCTTGCCGAAGCTTTCCGAATAGATGCGGGCGGCGTTGGCGTCCGCCTCCGCGCGGATGATCTGCGCCTGCTTGGCGCCCTGAGCGCGGATGGTGAGCGCTTCCTGTTCCCGCGCCGTGCGCATGCGGGTGAAGGCGCTTTCCAGCGGCGCGCCGTCGGGCAGGTCGGCCCGCTTGATCCGCACATCGACGATCTGCGCGCCATATTGCCGGGCGACGCGGTTCAGGCCCGCCTCGATATTGTCCATCACTTGGCCCCGCTCGGGGGAGAGCAGCGCCGCGAAGGGCCGCTTGCCCAGTTCGTTGCGCAGCGCGGAGCCCAATATCGGGCGCAGGGCGTCCGACACCCGCTCCTCGCTGCCCGCCGCGATGTACATGCGCAGCGGATCGACGATGCGGTAACGGGCGAAGGCGTCGACCTGAAGCCGGAGCTGGTCGGTGGACAGCACCTGCTGCCGCTCCATCTCCACCGACAGGACGCGTTTGTCGATCCAGACGATCTGGTCGATGAACGGCCAGCGCAGGATGATCCCCGCGCCCGTCTTGCCGAAATCCTCGTTGGGGCGATAGCGGTTGATGATCTTCTTGGGATCGCCGAAGCGCACGATCACGCCCTGCTTGGTTTCAGGCACGATGGCGATGGTGCTGCCGATCAGCAGCAGCGCGGCGATGGCCAGCAGCGCCAGCGCGACGGG
Organism: Sphingobium sp. CFD-2; assembly: GCF_024611135.1. NCBI lineage: Bacteria > Pseudomonadati > Pseudomonadota > Alphaproteobacteria > Sphingomonadales > Sphingobiaceae > Sphingobium > Sphingobium sp. CFD-2. The sequence continues at coordinate 74,875 of NZ_CP084405.1, forward strand.
ATGGCGGACGAGGTTCTGCATCACTGGCCCTCCACGGTCGCGCTGCCCTGCGCGGTGCCGCCCTGCGCCCGGCGCTTGAGTTCGGGAAGGGGCAGATAGGGCGTGACATTGCCGCTTTCGACGATGGTCTTGTCGACGTTCGACAGGACACCCTCCATGGTTTCATAATACATGCGGCGGCGGGTGACGTCGGGCGCGAGCCTGTACTGCTCATAGACCTTGTCGAAGGCGGCGGCTTCGCCCTGCGCCTTGGCGGTCACCTGCTGCGCGGCGGCGCGGGCTTCGTTGAGATAGGTCTGGGCCGTCTGCTGCGCCGCGGACACCGCCTTGAACGCATCGTTGACGGCGGTCGGCGGATCGGCCTGCTTGATCGCGACGCCCTGCACGCGGATGCCCGAGCGGTAGCCGTCCAATATCTCCTGCATCCGTTGTTCGACCTGCTGCTCGATCTCCGTGCGGCCGGCGCCCAGCGCATCCTCCAGGCTGACGCTGGCGACGACGGAGCGCATCGCGCTTTCGGCGACTTCGCGCACCGATGAGTCAGGGTCGGAAAGCTGGAACAGATAGAGTTCCGGGCTGCGGATGTTCCAGCGCACGGAATAAGCGAGGTCGATGATGTTCTGGTCGCCGGTCAGGACCAGATTCTCGCTCTCCGCCCGCGTCGAGCCGATGTCGATGGTGCGGATTTCCTCGACGTCGACGGTCGTCACATTTTCCAGCGGGGCAGGCAGCGTCAGGCTGATGCCGGGGGACAGGGTGCGGCTGTATTTGCCCAGCAGGGTGACGACGCCGCGTTCCTGCGGGCCGACCCGGTGGAAGCAGGTCAGGACCAGCCACAGCACCACCAATATGCCGATGGCGGCCGGCCACAGCGCCTTGCCGGATGGGCGGGGCGGCAGATTGCCGAAGCCGCCACCCCCCTGGCCGAAGCTTTCCTTGCTGCGGCGGAGCAGTTCCTCGATCGCGGAAGGGCCCTTGGCGCCGGGGCGTCCCGGCTGGGTCCACGGGTTGCGCGGCCCGTCGCTGCCCTTGCCTTCGCCGCCCTTGCCCTGGCCGTCATTGCCGTCCGGACCGTCGCTCTTGCCGCCCCACGGACCCTGGGCCATGGCGCTCGCTATGCCCGGCATCCACCCGAAAAATCTCTTCATGCCTTCTCTATAGGTAGGCTCTCCGGCGAAAAACAGTGCCCTTCGCAACGATTATTGTTTCGAATGATGTCGATGGCCAAGAAAAACGGCGGCCTGCCGGTTTCGCCGGACGGGGAAAGTCCCTAGATGGCCTGCCATGACCCAGCTTGAAGATTTCGCCGCTCGACTCAAAACGCTGACCGACGGCCGCGCCAGCGCGCCGCGCCTCAAGGACGGGGTGATGTCGCTGGTGCTGGACGTGGCGGGCCTGTCGTCCGATCAGCGCGAAGCCGTGGCCGCCGCGATCCGGGAGGGCGCGCTGACCGTGCCCGGTGTCGAGGATGTGCGCATCGCCATGACGGCCGAGCGCAGGCCGCTGAAGATCGTCGCCGTCGCATCGGGCAAGGGCGGGGTGGGCAAATCCACGCTGTCGGCCAATCTCGCCGTCGCGCTGCAAAGGCTGGGGGTGAAGGTCGGGCTGGTCGACGCCGATATTTACGGCCCGTCGCAGGCGCGGCTGATGGCCAGCGAGGACAGGAAGCCGCAGGCGAAGGACAAGCAGCTCATCCCGGTGCAGAGCCCCTTTGGCGTTCCGATGCTTTCCATGGGCCATCTGGTCGAGCCGGGCAAGGCGCTCGCCTGGCGCGGGCCGATGGCGGGCAATGCGCTGGCCCAGCTGATCGAGGCGGATTGGGGCGATGCGGAGCTGCTGATCGTCGACATGCCGCCGGGCACGGGCGATGTGCAGCTGTCGATGGTGCAGAAGCACAAGCCGGCCGGCGCCGTCATCGTCTCCACGCCGCAGGACCTGGCGCTGATCGACGCGGTACGCGCGGTGAGCCTGTTCGAGCAGACGCAGGTGCCGATGATCGGCCTGGTCGAGAATATGGCGGGCTATGCCTGCCCCCATTGCGGGGAAGTGTCGGACCCCTTCGGTCAGGGCGGCGCGGAAGCGGCCGCCGGGGAAATGGGGATGCCCTTCCTTGGCCGGATACCGCTCGCCATCGACATTCGCCGCCGGTCCGATGCGGGCGATCCTCCGGCGGCGGGGGACGACGCGCATGGTGTGGCTTTCCGCACGATTGCGGAGAAGGTCGTTGCGTGGCTGCGGGGTGGGCGCTGACGTCTTCACCCTGTTCCTTCTTTCGTCGTCCCGGCGATAGCCGGACCTCGTGAGACTACTCCATGCCCTATCGCCTGAGATCCCGGCTTCCGTGGGGATGAAGGGGTTGGAGGGAACGGCTTGCGCCTCTCCAGCGTCCTTCCCATGTCTCGCGAATATGGAGGACCCCTCATGCCGCTTACCGATGCGCAGGATATAGCCGATCTGTTGAACGAAACCCGCACCATAGCGCTGGTCGGCATTTCCGACCGGCCCGACCGGCCGAGCTATGGCGTGATGAAGACCCTTCAGGATCACGGCTATCGCGTGCTGCCCGTCAATCCGCAGATCGCGGGCGAGCATGTCCATGGCGAATTCGTCTGGGCCAGCCTGTCCGACATCGGCGTGCCGATCGACATGGTCGACATCTTCCGCCGCAGCGACGCCGCGGGGGAGGTCGTGGACGATGCCATAGCGGCAGGGGCCAAGGCGGTCTGGATGCAGTTGGCCGTGGTCGATGAGGCCGCGGCGGCCCGGGCTGAGGCGGCCGGGCTCAAGGTGGTGATGGATCGCTGCCCCGCCATCGAGATACGCCGGCTCCAGCTCAGGCCCGTCGCCTGAACCTTCGGGCGCAATAGGGCTTTGCAGAGCTTCCAAGCCCCTCTATCAGCGATGGCATGGGGCGCGCACCGCGGAAGCAGGGTCAGCAGACGAAAAAGGGTTTGGACCGGCGCACCCTGCTGGTCGGCGGGGGCGCCACGGTGGGGCTGCTGCTGGCATGGGCCATATGGCCGCGCTCCTATCGCGCCAGTCTCAACACCGCGCCGGGCGAGACCGCGTTCAACGCTTTCCTGAAGATTGACCGGTCGGGCCAGGTCGTCGTCATCGTGCCCCAGACCGAGATGGGGCAGGGGGTCACGACCCTTCTGCCGCAGATACTGGCCGACGAACTGGGCGCGGACTGGCGGACCGTCGGCGTGCAGAGCGCGCCGATCGGGCCGCTCTACGCCAATATCCTGCTGGCGCGAGAATGGCTGGCCAATGACTGGAGCCGGCTGGCGGGCGAGGCGGGCGAATGGACCATCGATCAATATGCGACCCGCCGCGCCCTGATGCTGACGGGCGCGGGCACGTCGGTGCCGATGTTCCACCAGCCCTATCGGGAGGCGGGCGCGGCGGCGCGGGTGCTGCTGTGCAAGGCGGCGGCGGCGCGCTGGGACGTCGCCTGGGAAAGCTGCGACATCCAGAACGGCATCATTTCCGACGGCGGGCAGCGCCGGTTGAAGCTGGGCGAGGTGGTGGAGGATGCCGCGACCTTCGACCTGCCCGAGATATTGCCCTTCCGCCAGGCGGAGGTGGACCGGCTGGCGGGGCAGGAGCTTCCCCGGCTGGACACCCCGTCCAAGATCGACGGCAGCCATAATTTCGCCGCCGACATCCGCCTGCCCGACATGGTCTTCGCCTCCATCCGGCAGGGGCCGATCGGGGATGCCGTGCTGAAAAGCGTCAACGAGGGCGCGGCGAAATCCGTCACCGGCTTCCTGAAGCTGGTGCGGCGGGACCGGTGGGTCGCGGCGGTCGCCAGCAACTGGTGGGCGGCGAACAAGGCGCTCGATCTGGCCGATCCGGTCTTTACGCTTTCCGGCAGGCCGGTGGACAGCGCCGGGATGGAGGCGGCGCTGGAGCAGGCCTTTTCCGGCTCCGGCGAACGGCTTTATGCGCAGGGCGATCCGCAGCCGCTGTTCGGGGATGCGACCATCCTTGCCAGCGAATATCGGGTGCGGCCGGGCCTGCATCTGGCGCTGGAGCCGATGTGCGCCACCGCCCGGATCGGCGAGGACAGCGCGGAAATATGGATGGCGACGCAGGCGCCCGGCCTGGCCCGCGCCGCCATCGCCCGCGCGCTGGGGCTGTCGGCGGAAGCGGTGACGCTCTACCCGCTGCATGCCGGCGGAGGCTATGGCCGCCGCATGGATTTCGAGGCCGGCGTGCAGGCCGCGCTCCTCTCGCGCGAGATGGGGCGGCCGGTGCAACTGCTCTGGTCGCGGCTGGAGGATGTGATCCAGGACAGGCCCAGCGCCCCCGCCCATGCGCGCATGGCGGGCAAGCTGGGCCGCAACGGCGCGATCGAGGGCTGGTCGGCGAAGGTCGCCGCCCCCTGCGCCCTGACCCAGACATGGGCGCGCATCGCCCATGGCAAGCTGCCGCACGAGGCCGGCGCCGATGCGTCCGGCACGTCCACCCGGCTGGCGGTGGCGGGCATGGAGCTGCCCTATGCGGTGCCCAACTGGGCGGTCGATCACTTCCCCGCCGATGTCGGCCTGCCGCTGGGGTTCGCACGTGGCAACGCGCATCTGCACGGCGCCTTCTTCACCGAAAGTTTCATGGACGAGCTGGCGCATCAGGCGCAGATGGAGGCGATGTCCTTTCGTATCCAGATGCTGGGCGGCAATCCCCGGCTGGCGCATTGCCTGACCACCGTCGGCGCCATGGGCGGCTGGCAGGGCGGCATAGAAGGAAGCGGGCAGGGACTGGCGGCGCATGTGATGAACGGCGCCTTCATCGCCGTGATGGTGGAGGCGGGCATGGCCGAGGGCAAGTTGCAGGTCTCACGGATCGTCGCCGCGGTGGACGGCGGGGATCAGGTCAATCCGGACATTGCCCGGCAGCAGGTCGAAAGCGGCCTGATCCATGGGCTGGCATTCGCCATGGGGGCGTCCGTCCCCTATGCGAAGGGCATGCCGACGCGGGCGATGCTGGGCCGCATGGGTCTGCCGCGGCTGGGCGATGTCGGGGAAGTGACGGTCGAACTGATCCGCAGCACCGCGCCTCCCGCCGGGCTGACAGACCTGGGCGCGCCGCTGGTGGCGCCCGCCGTCGCCAATGCGCTGTTCACCACGGCGGGGCGGCGTTTCCGCACCCTGCCCCTGCTGATGGAAGGGTGAAATTCTTGGGCAAGATCGGCCTTCTCATCATCAATCTGGGCACGCCCGACGGTCCCGACCCGGCATCGGTGCGGCGCTATCTGGCCGAATTCCTTTCCGACCGGCGCGTCGTGGAAATTCCGCAACTGCTGTGGCAGCCGATCCTGCGCGGCCCGATCCTGCTGACCCGTCCGAAGAAATCCGCCCATGCCTATCGGCAGGTGTGGATGAAGGAGGGATCGCCGCTCGCCGTCTATACGCGCGACGCCGCCCGCGGGCTTCAGGAGCGGATGGGCGCTGGCGTTATGGTCGATTGGGCGATGCGCTATGGCAATCCGGCGATCGGCGCGCGGCTGGCGGCGATGGTCGCCGCAGGGTGCGACCGCATCCTGCTGGCTCCGCTCTATCCCCAATATTGCGCGGCGACGACGGCCACCGCGCTCGATGCCGCCTATGCGGCGCTGGCGAAGATGCGGGCGCAGCCGGCGATCCGCACGCTGCCGCCCTATCATGCCGATCCCGCCTATATCGAGGCGCTGCGCGCATCGACTCAGGCCCAGCTCGCCACGCTGGATTTCGCGCCGGACCTGCTGATCGCCAGCTTCCACGGCATGCCGGAGCGAACGCGGCAATTGGGCGATCCCTATCGCGACCAGTGCGTCGAAAGCGCAAGGCTGCTGGGCGAGGCGCTGGGGCGGGAGGTCCGGGTCACCTTCCAATCGCGTTTCGGCCCCGCGAAATGGCTGGGCCCGGCAACCGATGCGGTGCTGCGGCAGCTCCCTTCGGAAAATGTCCGGAATGTTGCCGTCCTGACCCCCGGCTTCTCGGCGGATTGCCTGGAAACCCTAGAGGAAATCGCCATTCGCGGCAAAGAGGATTTTATCGCTTCCGGTGGCAATAATTTTGTCCATTTGAGTTGTTTGAACGCCTCCCCGGACGCTATGAATCTGTGCGAGACTCTGGCCCGTCGCGAACTGGCTGGCTGGTTGGAGAGGTAAGTTTCGTCCCGTCAATATTCTTTGAGGAGAGCCACTATGAGCAAGGTTGCAGTCGTCACGGGCGGAACGCGTGGAATTGGCGAGGCGATCAGCCTGGCGCTCAAGGAGATGGGGTTCACGGTCGCCGCCAACTATGCCGGCAACGACGCCAAGGCGCAGGCCTTTTCGGACAAGACGGGCATAGCGTCCTTCAAATGGGACGTGGGCGATCACCAGGCCTGTCTGGACGGTTGCGCGCAGGTGGCCGAGGCGCTGGGGCCGATCGACGTCGTCGTCAACAATGCGGGCATCACCCGCGACGGCGTGCTGGCGAAGATGAGCTTCGACGACTGGAACGAGGTGATGCGTATCAATCTGGGCGGTTGCTTCAACATGGCCAAGGCGACCTTCGGCGGGATGCGGGAGCGCGGCTGGGGCCGTTTCGTCAATATCGGATCGATCAACGGGCAGGCGGGCCAATATGGCCAGGTCAACTATGCGGCCGCCAAGTCCGGCATCCATGGCTTCACCAAGGCGCTGGCACAGGAAGGCGCGAAATATGGCGTCACCGTCAATGCGATCGCGCCGGGCTATATCGACACCGACATGGTCGCGGCGGTGCCGCAGGCGGTGCTGGAGAAGATCGTCGCCAAGATACCGGTCGGCCGTCTGGGCCATGCCGATGAGATCGCCCGCGGCGTCGCCTTCTTCTGCAGCGAGGAGGCGGGCTTCGTGACCGGCAGCACGCTGTCGATCAACGGCGGCCAGCATATGTACTGATGGAAGGCGAGGGGCCTTCCATTGACGCTTCGGCGCCGGCGGCATCGCCCTTCGCTCCGCCCGTCAAGCGCAGCGTGACGATTGCGGGCCATCAGACCGCGATCAGCCTGGAACCGATATTCTGGCAAGCCCTGCGCGCGGCCGCCCTGCGGGAAGGTTTGCCCGTCAACGCCTTGATCGCGCGCATCGATGTCGCGCGCATGGCGGCGGCCGATCCGCCCAATCTGGCGAGCGCGATAAGATGCTGGCTTTTCAACGATAATATACAATCATAAAATAATAATTACTCGCAATAGCGTTGACTCTGCGAACAAGTCGCAATAGCAGACCCCTCAAGGTTCAAGAAAGGGGTTCTGTTTCCATGTCCAAAGCACTGTCACGACCGTCCTTCCTGGCGCTGAGTTGCGTCGGCGCGATCGCCTTTGCCTCGTCCGCGCAGGCGCAGGATGCAGCGCAGGGCGCCAAGCTTGGCGGGATGACGGTCACCGACACGGCGATCGACGAATCGCCCGTCAAGGTCGAAAAGGCGGAATCGCCCAAATATACCCGGCCGCTGCTCGATACGCCGCAGACCATCACGGTGATCGGCAAGGAAACCATCCAGCAGCAGAACCTGCTGACCCTGCGCGACGTGCTGTCGACCGTTCCCGGCATCACCTTCGGCGCGGGCGAGGGCGGCTTCGGCTATGGCGACCGCATCATCCTGCGCGGGCAGGACGCGAAGAACGACGTCACGGTCGACGGCGTGCGTTCCGGCGCGTTCCTGAACCGCAACGAAGTCTATAATATCGAGCAGGTCGAAGTCACCAACGGCGCCAATTCGGTCATGAACGGCGGCGGTTCGGTCGCTGGCACGATCAACCTGGTGACGAAGCGTCCGCTGGCCGACGACAAGACGATCCTGAACGCCGGGATCGGCACGGACAATTATTATCGGGCGACCATCGACGCGAACAAGCGCGTCAACGACCTGATCGCCGTGCGCCTCAACGCCGTCTATCACCGCAACGATGTGCCGGGCCGCGATGTCGAGGATTATGAGCGCTGGGGCGTGGCGCCCGCGATCACCATCGGCATCGACAGCCCCACCAGCCTGACGCTGCAGGGCGAATATCTGGATGACAAGGCGATGCCGCAATATGGCATCCGCTACTTCCCGGCGCTGGGGGGCATCGTCGACCAGTTCGACCGGTCGGGCTATTACGGCTTCGCCAATCTCGACCGCCAGGACAGCAAGACCAAGTCGCTGCAGGCGATCTTCAGCCATGCCTTCAGCGATACGGTCAAGGTCCGCAACCTGACGCGGTACGAACATATCCGCCAGGATACGGTGACCAGCCAGCCGAACGGCGTCTTCTGCCTCGACAACGGAACGGCGGGCGGCTTCAATCCGGACACCGGCGGCGCATGCACCCAGCGCATCGGCACGACCGCCGCCGGCGAAACGCTCACCATTCCAGTCGGCTATTACCTGCCGATCGGCGGCCGCGGCAACCAGCGCTTCATCACCAATGAAACCGCCTATAACCAGATCGACCTCAGCGCCGATTTCGACACCGGCGGCATCGGCCATACGCTGGTCGTCGGCGGTTCGGCCCTGTGGGAGCGCTACGATCAGTTGCAGGGCAGCCTGGGCCGCAGCGCCAACGGCTTCGATCCCTATGCCGCGCCTTTCACCGCGCCTGCCACCGGCGCCGGCGCCGCCAATCCGGCCTATAGCGCCGCCGCCAGCCTTGGTTTCTACCTGCCGCTGGTGAACATTGCCGATCCGTCGTCCGGCATCGTCGGCCCGGCGGCCACCACCGGCCTGGCCCGCGTCTATGGCAGCAACAATTATGTCGGGCCGGTCAACTTCATCCTGGGCACGCATAATGTCGGGGAACAGACCAGCTATGCCGCCTATCTGTTCGATACGATGAAGTTCACCGACTGGTTCGAGATCAACGGCGGCGTCCGCTATGAGAAGGTCAAGGGCTTCAACCGCACCTTCACCTACAACACGACGGGCGGTTCGGCGCAGCTTGGCCAGATCAGCACGGTCGGCACTCGGCTGGAGGTGGACGACAATCTCTTTTCCTTCCGCATCGGCGCGGTCGTGAAGCCGACGCCGGACACCAGCCTTTATGTCGCTTTCGGCAACTCCAAGCTGCCGTCCAAATCGTCGGTCGACGGAAGCTGCACCGCGGACAATGCCGCGGGCGGCAGCGGCACCTGCAATGTCAGGCCGGAAACCACGAAGAATTACGAGATCGGCGCCAAGGCCGACCTGTTCGACAAGCAGTTGCTGCTGACACTCGCGCTGTTCCGCAACGACCGCAACCAGATCAAGGTGGTGTCGGGCGATCCGCTGCTGCCCGATCAGGCGACGGATGGCCGCCAGCGGGTGGAGGGCGTGTCCTTCGGCGCGTCGGGCAACATCACCAGCAACTGGACGATTTCCGCCAATTACATGTACCTCAAGAGCAAGATCAAGCAGGGCGTTTCCGACTATTGCCTCGCCCATCCGGGCGCGACCGACCCGGCGGCCGGAACCTGCGCCAACAGCACGACCTTCCTTGATCCGACGGCTGGTTACGCGCTGACCAATACCCCGAAGCATTCGGGCAGCCTGTTTACCACCTACCGCTTCGGCTTCGGCCTGGAACTGGGCTATGGCCTGACCTATCAGGGCAGCTTCCTGTTGAACCAGCCGTCGCTCGCCCAACTGGTCGCCAACAGCTATGTCGGCTACCGGGTGCCAAGCTACACCATCCACCGTTTCATGGCCTCCTACCCGATCACGGAGAATCTGAAGGCGCAGGTGAATGTGCAGAACTTCACCAATGAGAAATATGTGACGACGGTGCGCAACAACATCAATAACAGTTGGGCGCAGCCTGCCCCGACCCGGTCGGCGGTGTTCAGCCTCAACTATATGTTCTGACCGATCCCTATCCCCCGGCACTCGTCCCTTGCCGGGGGAAGCGGGCGGGTGGCGATGCACTCCTATCCTCCTCGGGTCGCCACCCGTCCGGTCCCATGGCAAAGATGCGATTGAGTAGCATTAGGATTCGCGTTATGGACCGGTTTCGCCGGCAGGGCGGCAAAGGGGATCTGGCATGCTTCGCGTAGCAGATGGATATGTTGAAGAGGCGGCGGATGACGCGATCGTCCCATCCCCCGCCGTTCCGCTCTCCGTCCCCAGCGTAACCGTTCGATTCGAGGATGCTCCCGCCCGCTACGGCGCGCGGCGTGGGCCGAACGTTCCAGCCATTCTTGTCATCGTCCTGCTTCATGCCGTCCTTATCGCCGCGCTGGTCCAGGTCCGGCATCATGCGCAGCGCGTGCGGGAGGCGCGCCTGTCGGTCGTGAACCTCATGCCACCGCCTCCTCCGCCTCCATCCGCGGAGGCCCCGCCACCCCCGCCGCAGACCAAGATCGTCGCGCCGCCGCCACTGGTGAAAGTGCCCCAGCCGCCGGCGCCGGCCGTGGCGACCACGCCCGAGATCGTGCCGCCTGCGCCGCCTGCTCCTCCCGTCGCGCTTTCCTCACCCCCCGCGCCGCCCGCCGCATCCATGGGATCGAGCCTGGTCCAGGGCGGCGACCTGGGCGCGCAGATGATCGCCGGCAAGCCGCCCCGCTATCCGGTGGAGAGCCGTCGCAGGCGCGAACAGGGGACCGTCGTTCTGGCTCTGACGCTGGGTCTGGATGGCGCGGTGGAGAATCTCTCCATCGCGCAGAGCAGCGGTTTTCCCCGGCTCGACAATGCGGCGCGCGACGCGGTGCGCGGCTGGCGCTGGAAACCCGTGATGCGCGATGGCCAGGCGGTTCGGGTCAAGGGCGTGGTCGAAATTCCCTTCGTCCTGCGCGGCGGGGCGGCGTGACGGCAATGGGCCGCTTGCGCTTCATCCGTGCCTGTCCAGGTTCATCGGCATGCTGACTGTCATTCCCGAACTGCTGGATGGCCAGGCCGTCGCCCGGGTCCGCGCGCTGATCGACGCGGCGCAGTGGGTCGACGGCAATGTCACCTCCGGCCACCAGTCCGCGCTCGCCAAGCGCAACCTGCAACTGCCGGAGGATTGCGGCGAAGCGAAGCAGGCAGGGCAGATCGTGCTGGATGCTCTGGGCCGCTCGCCCCTGTTCATTGCCGCCGCGTTGCCGCTCAAGGTCTTCCCGCCGCTGTTCAACAGCTATGCAGGCGGTCAGGCCTTCGGCACCCATGTCGACAATGCAGTGCGGATGCAGGCCGGCACCGGCTTTCGCGTGCGCTCGGACCTGTCGATCACCGTCTTCCTGGAGGAGCCCGGCAGCTATGACGGCGGCGAACTGACGGTCGAGACCAATTTCGGCGTGCAGCAGGTGAAGCTGCCGGCCGGCCATGCGGTGCTCTATCCGTCATCGTCGCTGCATCGGGTGGAACCGGTGACGCGGGGGCGTCGGGTGGCCAGCTTCTTCTGGCTACAATCCATGGTGCGGGACGATGCCGCGCGGCAGATGCTATTCGATCTCGACAGCAGCGTTCAGGCGCTGGCGGGCGAACTGGGCCATGACAATGCGCAGGTCATCCGGTTGACCGGCGTGTATCACAATCTGCTGCGGCGATGGGCCGACGCGTGATCTGGTGGGAATTGGGCAATGGCGGACGTCAATGCTTCCCCTCCCCTTCAGGGGAGGGGACTGAGGGGTGGGGGCGTGCCCCACGGGAAAAGTTGACCTGTAAAGGCACGCCCCCACCCCAACCCCTCCCCTGAAGGGGAGGGGCTTAATGGCAAGAAACCACCCAACCCGTCTTTCACTCCCGCCCGGCGCGGATTGCCGCGCCGCCGGCAAAGGGGGTGATCGCGACCAGCAGCAGGGACGCTGCGCCCAGGAACTTGAGCGCTGCGCCGCTTCCGTCCCCCAGCGTCCCGGCGCCGAAGATCAGCAGCGGCACGGCGAGCGGCAGGGCCAGTAGTCCGGCGAGCGCCCCGCTGGAGCGCAGGCCTGCCGTCAGCGTCGCCACCAGCAGCCCCAGCGCCGCAAGGGCGGGCGTGCCGATCAGCAATCCGGCTTCCAGCAAGCCTATGGTCGCCCCGTCCAGCTTCAACAGTGCGGCGGCGGGCAGGGTGGCGATCATCAGCGCCGGGCCGAAGCCCAGCCAATGGGCGATCAGCCGGGCGAGCACGACCGTCTCCTCCCCGATCCCGCGCAGGGCTATCTGATCGAGAACGCCCGCATCCCGATCCGGCGCCACCAGCCGGTCCACGGGCAAAAGACTGGCCAGCAACGCCGCGATCCACAGCATGCCGCCGCCGCTCCGCTGCAGCAGCGCCGCGTCCGGCCCCACGGCAAAGGGATAGAGGCTGGCCACCAGCAACAGGAAGGCGACCGGCAGCCACAGCCCGGCGGATTGCCAGGACTGCCGCAAATCCCGCGCCGCGAGCGTCAGGAGGATGGTCATGCCTCCTCCTCCGCCCATGCATGGTCCTGCATCGCCACAATCACCGGCGTCGCCAGCGGCAGCGGCTGGTGCGACGCCGCCACGACGATCCCGCCCTTGGCCAGATGCCCCGCAACCGCCGTTCCGAGCAGGTCCAGTGCCGCTTCGTCCAGCCCGTTGCCCGGCTCGTCCAGCAGCCAGATCGGCGCGCCGCTGGCGATCACCCGTGCCAGCGCAGCCCGCTTGCGCTGCCCGGTCGACAGCATGCGCACCGGCACCTGGCGGAGGGGCTCCAGCGCCATTGCCGCCATCGCCGCGTCCAGTGCGTCCGACGCCACTGCATCCAACCGCGTCCAGAAACGGAGCGCCGCTTCGAGCGGTTGCTCCATGTCCAACGCCAGCCGCTCGTCCGCCAGCGCGATCCGGCCATGGCGATCGACCGTCCCCGCCGTTGCCCGCAGCAGCCCGGCGCAAATCCGCATCAGGCTGGACTTGCCGATGCCGTTCGGCCCCTTCAGCAAGGCGCTGCCGCCCGGCTCCATCGCCAGGTCGACGCCGCGGAACAGCAGCCGCCCGCCGCGCGCGCAGGCGACGCCCGACAGGTGCAATCCCGCCCGGCTCATAAAGTGACCATGTCCTCCAGCACATGCATGTCGAGATCGGACAGGCCGAAATGATGGCCGATCTCATGCACGACGACATGGGTGATCAGCATGTCGAGCGGCACGCCGGTTTCCACCCATTCGTCCAGCAGCGGGCGGCGGAAAAGATGGACCGTCGGCGGCAGGTCTCCGCTTTGCGCCGCTTCCCCGACGGGCCGGCCGGTGTAAAGGCCGGTCAGGCCGAAGGGATCGTCGATCTCCATTTCCTTGAGCACCTGCGGATCGGCAAATTCCTCGACAAACAGCACGACATTCGACAGGTGCGAACGAAACGGTTCCGGCAGGCGCGACAGGGCCGCCAGCGCCAGGCTTTCTATATCCTCGCGCGTCGGCGCAAATCGGGGCTGTTGACCGGCATCGTCCATGGGAGAGACATAAAGCATGTTCCGAATCGTCTGCAAACCGCCGACGCTTGGGAAAATGAGTTAACGCCGCCAGGAATCGGCCGGGCAAGGGACGGGAAAGACAAATGATCGCGAAACTGGATGGGGAGGAACGCGCGCTGGCGCTGAGGAATCTGCCGGAATGGGCGCCGGTGCAGGATCCAGACGGCATCCGCCGCCTTTTCACCTTTAAGGATTTCAACGCCGCCTTCGGCTTCATGACGCAGGTGGCGCTGCTTGCGGAAAAGGCGGATCATCATCCCGAATGGTCGAATGTCTACAACCGCGTCGACATCCTGCTCACCACCCATGATGCCGGCGGCCTGTCGCGCCGGGACATCGAACTCGCCGCCCAGATCGACGCCCTTTTATAAGGCCCTATTGCGACGCATTTCCTTCGATCCGGTCATCATAGCCGCTGAGCGCCGAGATGACCGCCGGGACATGGGCATAGCGGTGGCGCAGCAGCGCCAGCCGCGCATCGGTGCCGGTGCAGAGCGCCGCGATATTGTCCTGCAAATAGGCCAGCCGCTCCGGATCATAGGCTTCCTCGCCCCGGAAATGGTCGCAACTGTCGCGGTCGACCATGTAGCGCGTCACCTCATCGGGAAAGGGCTGGATGTCGGCCGCGCCGTCCGATGGCGGCAGGTCGGGGACATAGGGGGGCGGCGGGATGTTGACCACCGAAGGCTTCATCGGCAGCAGCCGCAATGGCACGGCGCTCGTCGGGTCGGCGTCTGCCTGCCGTCGGGCGTCTTGTCCGCCGGGGCGCGAAGGCGCGGCAGCGAGGGCGGAAGATGCGGGAAGCGTCTCCGCCGCCTCTTCCCGGCGCAAAGGCATGTCGGGTAGCGCGAGGGAACCGAGGGCGTCACGCGGCTCGCCGGGCCGTTCCCCCGCCTTTGCGCTCGTCTGTCCATCGGAGCCAGGAGAACAACCGGCGGCCAGTGCCAGCACCAGCATCGGAAACAGCGTCTTGCCTGCGTTCACCCGATCTCCTCTCTCAAGCTGGCGATCAGGTCGGCGGCATGGTCCAGCCGCTCCTCCTCCTCATCCAGAATCGCCATGAAAGCGGTTCGCCTATATTGATGCACCGCTTCCTGGGAAAGACGGCTTGCCGCGGGACATGCAGAAATCACGATGTCCAGCAGCCGCTCCACCCCATGAAGCCGCCCCCACAGATAGTCGTTCTCCCGATAGGCGCGGCTGAAGAAGGCGCCGAAATTATTGAATTCTACGCCTTTCAGCGTCGCTTCCGCCCCGCCGGAGCGGATCGCGCTGCAATCCTCCGGCGAGATGCGGTCGACCTTGACCGGATCATATTCGTCCATCCCATGCCCTTGCAGCAGCGGCAGGGTGGCGATGTCGTAGAAGGGGAAGCCGAGATAGGCGAGCAGCATGGTCCGACGCGCCGCCCTGGGCAGCGCCGCCAGGGCATCGGCCAGCATCATGTCCGCCGCTTCGTCCCGTTCGCGCAGGCCACGTAGCTGCGCCACCGCCTCTAGCGCTGCGCCGGGATCATTGGGGACTTCGCGCGCCGCCGCCTTGATTTCCCCATTGTAGAAGTCGGCGCCCTCGCATTCGGTATAGTGCGACAGGGCGGCGTAGATGGCGTCGTGCATCTTCTGGATGACGGCGTCGTCCGCGGCGCCCTCCACCTCCAGCGTTTCGGCCAGACGCCGGGCGAGGAAGCGCAGGCGGCGAATGCGGAAGGGCAGGTCATGCTGGCGGAAGAAGCCGACCGGGGCGGATGCCGGTCCGACATCCTCCGTCAACTGGTCCGCACCGATCGACCTGACATGGCCCCATAGCGCCTGGCGGTAGCTTTCGCGCATCAGCGCGCTTTCCTCCCCGCTCAGGTGGAACAGCAGGTCGGCCAGGTCCTCGACGATGCCGGACAGCTTGAGGTGGCCGTAAGCGGGGAAGGCGAAGCCGGCGGAACTGGCGGCCCGTTGCTGGGCCTTGCTGCGCCAGGCGGACAGCCGCGCCGGCGTCGGGCGATCCAGGAACAGCATGCCGCCGATGGCGCTTTCGACCTCCGCCTCTATGCCGGGCCGCAGAGCGGTCAATATGCGCGCCATGCGCCGGATGCGGGCGCTGTGCCGGTCTATGGCGTCCAGATTGTCGCGGATCGGCTGTTCGCGGGGAATGTCGCTGAGCGCGCCGAAAATGGTGCGGAAGAAGCCCGGCAGCGGCGCATCCTCGCCCGATGAGGCTTCCTCCGCCTCGCCGTGGCGGTTGAGCTGGATCGAGCGATGGCCGGGCTTGGGATCGATATAGACGAAGCGCCGGTCGACCTCCCGCCGGGAGGGGCGGTTCCTGAGCGCGCCGATGGCCTGGGCGAACGGGGCGTTGGCCAGCACCGAGCCGTCGATCAGCACCGCGTCCTCGGCGCGTCCGCGCGCCGCATGGCGGGGAAGGGCGCGCGCCAGAAAGGCGTCCCGCGTCGGCCAGGCGCGATAGCGGCGTTTCAGCACCCGGTCCAGCTCGCGCACGGTGAAGGGCGGAAAGGCGCCGGGAAAGCTGGCCGTGGCGCGGGCGGCGAAGACCAGTTCGGCGGGATCGGCAAGGTTGCGCTGTCCATGTCCGCGGGCGCGAAAGCCGATGGAGAGCCGATGTTCCGTCTCCACCACCTGTGGGGGGCTGTTGAGGTTCAGGCTCTGCGGATGCCCTTCGAAATCCGTGACGGTGACGAACAGGTCCAGCGGATGGCCGGGCGGCAGCAGCGCCGGGCCGCGCCCGGTCGCCTCCATCGCGTCGAAGGCGTCCAGGATCATGGCCGTGAAGATTTCCCCGCCGAAGGGAGGCTCGAACCAGCGGGAGCGGATGAAGTGCGACAGCTTGTGCCGAACCTCCTCCCGCGTATCGGGGGCGACGGTGCGCTCGACCGTATCTCCCGGATGCCGCGCCGCCATCCACACAAGCGGCGTCGCCCAGAATTTGGTGATCCGCCGGGCGGGGCGGGCATCGGGATCGAGCAGCTTTTCGACATCGGCATTGTCGAGCCACATATCGGTCAGCGGGTCCAGCGACTGGCCAGTCTCTATCGCCTGCGCCAGGAAGATGCCGTTGATGCCGCCGGCGCTGGCCCCGGCGATGATGTCGGGCATCACCCGCAATTTGACGCCGCAGGCCGTTTCCAGATCCTCCAGCAGCTTGCGATAGACCGCCTCGCTGCTGTTGCCGGACGGCACGCCGTCATGGAACGCCCGGCTGGCCCGGGCCAGATGCCAGATCTCCTTGGTGATGCCGTGCATGTAGACGGCCAGGCTGATCCCACCATAGCAGACCAGTGCGAGCCTGAGTTCCCGCTCTTTCATGGGGTTGAGAGTTGCAGAGCAAGGGGGGCTTGTCGAGGGGGCGCAGATGGACAGGCGCGTTTGCCCAAAGGGTTCGGTGCTCCCGCCTTCGCAGGAACATGATGGAGCTTCGCCGTCACCCCAGCTTGAATTCCGCCCAGATGGGCAGATGGTCGGACGCCTTTCGCGCTCCCGCGCTTTCATGCACGCCGCAATCGACCAGCTTCAACTGCCCGCAATGCATGATCCGGTCGAGCCGCGCCACCGGCCGTCGCGCATGGAAGGAACGGCCGCAGGGCGCGAAGCTGTAATGCCGTGCGAAATCCGCCAGGCACCCCCGTTCCGCGCTCCATTCGTTGAGGTCGCCCATCAGCACCGTCGGCATGGCGTCGCGCTGCCCTGCCGCGTGGATCACGGCGGCGGCCTGCTTGCGCCGCCAGAGCCCGGACAGGTCCAGATGCATGCCGAAGATGCGAAGATGCGTCTTGCCCAACGTGACCTCCGCCATGGTCGCGCCGCGCGGCTCCAGGCAGGGGAGGTGCAGAACGTCGTGCGCGCCGATCTCCACATCCTTGCGCACCAATATGGCGTTGCCGTGCCAGCCCATCGAATCGACCTGCACGTTGAGCGGCACCGGCTTATAGGGGCTGATGCTCTCCAGCAGCCAGGGCGGCAGCGCCGCCGAGCGGACGCCGAAGCGCCGGTCGGCCTCCTGCAGGGCGATGATGTCGGCGTCCAGTTCGTTCAGCACGTCGATCACCCGCTCGGGAACCCGGCGGCGGTCGGTGCCTATGGCCTTGCGGATATTGTAGCTCGCGACGCGAATGGTCTTCATGGCGAAACAATGCGCCACAGTGCGCCCGGTTTCCATGGCAAGATGCAAAGAGGATTTGTGTTCCGCATATGTTCTGATATGCGTGCCGGATGGCCAAGGCAAAGCGAAAATTCGTCTGTCAGCAATGCGGCACCGTCTCGGGCCGGTGGCAGGGGCAGTGCGACGATTGCGGCGAATGGAACAGCATTGTCGAGGAAGCGGCCGAAACGGTCTTTTCCGCCCGCCACGACCTGCATAGCGGCGGCAGGGCGCTGACGCTGGTGGGGCTGGACGACAAGGTCGAACTGCCGCCCCGCACCACCACCGGCATTGCGGAGTTCGATCGGGCGCTGGGCGGCGGCATCGTGTCCGGTTCCGCCACGCTGATCGGCGGCGATCCGGGCATAGGCAAGTCGACCCTGCTGTTGCAGGCGGCCGCGCGCATTGCGTCGGCCGGGCACAGCGTCGCCTATATCAGCGGCGAGGAAGCGTCGGATCAGGTGCGCCTGCGCGCGCAGCGGCTGGGGCTTGGCAATGCGCCCGTGCAGCTTGCCAGCGCCACTTCGGTGCGCGACATACTGACGACGCTGGGGGAGGGCGCGCCGCCCGCGCTGCTGATCATCGATTCGATCCAGACGATGCACAGCGACCTGATCGAGGGCGCGCCCGGCACGGTGAGCCAGGTGCGCGCGTCCAGCCAGGAACTGATCCGCTTCGCCAAGCAGCGCGGCACCGCCCTGATCCTTGTCGGTCATGTGACCAAGGACGGCAGCATCGCGGGCCCCCGCGTGCTGGAGCATATGGTCGATACGGTGCTGAGCTTCGAGGGAGAGCGCAGCCACCAATATCGCATCCTGCGCGCGATCAAGAACCGCTTCGGCGGCACGGACGAGATCGGCGTGTTCGCGATGGTGGCCGAGGGGCTGGAGGAGGTCGCCAATCCGTCCGCCCTGTTCCTGACCCATCGCGACGAGAATGTGACCGGCGCCACCGTCTTTCCGGCGCTGGAAGGGACGCGCCCGGTGCTGGTGGAGATCCAGGCGCTGGTCGTCCGCCTTTCGAGCGGGGCCACGCCCCGCCGGGCTGTCGTGGGTTGGGACAGCGGGCGGCTGGCCATGGTGCTGGCCGTGCTGGAGGCGCGCTGCGGCCTCAGCTTTTCGACCTGCGAAGTCTATCTGAACGTCGCGGGCGGCTATCGCCTGTCGGACCCGGCGGCCGACCTGGCGGTCGCGGCCGCGCTGATGTCGGCGCTGTCGGAGCGGCCGGTGCCCGCCGATGTCGTCCTGTTCGGGGAAATCGCCTTGTCCGGCGAAATCCGCCCGGTGGCCCATGCCCCGTTGCGGTTGCGCGAGGCGGCCAAGCTCGGTTTCAACCGCGCTTTCGTTCCCGCCGCCGTGGCCGATGGGGTCAAGGGCATTTCGGTCAGCGGTTATCGCGCCCTTGCGCAACTTGTTGACCAGATGCTCGGCCGCGGATAGCCAACAGCGCGATGAACGCGATCGACATTCTCGTCCTACTGCTGATCGGCGGCTGCGCCATTTTCGGCCTGATGCGCGGTTTCGTGCAGGAAACCCTGTCGCTGATCGCCTGGGTGCTGGCGATCTTCGCGATCCGCCTTTTTCACGCTTCGGCGACGGAACTGGCGGCGCCCTTCGTCGGCAGCACCAGCGGCGCGGCGGTGCTTGCCTTCGCCTTGGTGTTCGGCATCACCTTCGGCGCGGGCAAGCTGCTGGCTCACGCCATCGGCCGGCGCACGCGGCAGTCGGTGCTGGGTCCCGTCGATCGGGTGCTGGGCGCGGGCTTCGGCGCGGTCAAGGGGCTGATCGGCGCGACGCTGGTCTTTCTGGCGTTCAGCCTGGTTTACGACACTTTCTACGGCAGCGGTGCGCGGCGGCCGGATTGGCTGTCCGATGCGCGGACCTATCCGCTGCTGAACGCCAGCGGTCAGGCGATCAGCGAATTCGTGGCGGAACGGCGGGCGCGCAAGCCATCCGAGACGGACTAGAGCCAATCGACATTCAGAAGATGACGAGCCGAAAATGATGGTTTTCCGTGACCCGGAGCGCAGCCTACTCATGGTAGGTGAGCACCGGAAGCAGGGAAAAGCATCATTTGCAGGCCCTCAGGGCTGAATGTCGATTGGCTCTAGCGGGCGATCCCCCGAGTCCGCCTGTCACCCTGTTTCCTCTTCCGTCCGTTCCGCCTGCGTATTGGAGGCAACTTTCGGTTCTGCCCATCCGTTTATCGGGCAACAGCAACTGAAGGAGACAACCGATGGGCGAGATGACCGACAAGGTGAAGGCGGCCGGCAACAAGGCGGCCGGTGCGATCAAGGAAGCGGCTGGGCGCAACCAGCGCGATCCCGATCTGGTCGCGGAGGGCAAGGCGCAGAAGGCCAAGGGCACGGCGCAGGACGTCAAGGGTTCGGTCAAGGGCGCGCTTGGCGACAAGATCTGAGCCCAAGTCCAAGAAGCTTCCATAGAATGGCCTCGCCTTTTTGGCGGGGCCTTTTACTGTATTATTGACATCATACGCCTCTTGCTGTTCCAATCCTTTCAGCAAGGGAGTTCAGGGACATGTGGGATCGACGGTCGATAATCGCGGGCGGGGCGGCTTCGTTCCTGTGCGCCGCCGGGTTGCGGGCGCAGGTCCTGCCGCCGCAGGGCTTTGCGACGCCTTCGGGCACCGTTCCCTTCGCGCCCGATGTGTTTCGCGAGCGCCGCCGCCGGGTGATGGAGGCGTTGAAGGACGGCGTCGCCGTCGTCCATGGCGCGGGGCCGGTGGAAAGCAGCGCGGCGGTGGCGCCGCCCTTCGTGCAGGATGGCGATTTCGCATGGCTCACCGGCATTGTCGACGAGCCGGACGCCGTGCTTGTCATGGCGCCCGCCGAACGCACGGTCAGGGAATGGCTGCTGCTGCCGTCGCGCGATGTGGAGTCGGAGCGGTGGGAGGTCGAGCGCCTGCCGCTGGGCACCGAAGTGGAGCGGCGCACGGGCTTTTCCCGGGTGGCGCGCACCGGCGGGCTGGGGAGCCTTGTCACCGCTTTGGCCGAGCGGTCCAAGACCCTGCATTTCCTGGGGCCGATCGTCAGCGCGTCCGCGCCCGTGCCCAGGGCGCTGGAGCTTTACGGCAAGGTGATGCAGCGGGTGCCGGGCGTATCCCTGAAGGACGACAGCGGCCTTCTGCCCGCGCTGCGCATCGTCAAGGAGGCGCGCGAACTGGAGCTGATGCGCAAGGCGATGGCGGCGACGGCGCGCGGCCATCTCGCCGCGATGAAGCAGGTGCGGCCCGGCATGACCGAAAGGCAGTTGAAGGCGATATTGGAGGATGGTTTCCGCGCCGGGGGCGGCGACGGGCTGGCCTATGACAGCATCGTCGCCACCGGGCGCAACGCGGCGTCGCTGCACTATACCGGCGGCGGCGGGGTGATCGGGGAGAAGGACCTGATCCTGATCGACGCGGCGGCCTCCGTCGGGGGATATGCCTGCGACGTGACGCGCACCTTCCCCGCCGGCGGCAGGTTCACCGACGAACAGCGGGCATCCTATGAACTGGTCCTCGCCGCGCAGGCGGCGGCCGTCGCCAGGCTGAAGGCCGGGGTCTATTATGAGGATCTGGTCGAGGCGGCGAAGGACGTGTTCCGCAAGGCCGGGCGGGTGGACGACTTCACCCATGGGCTGGGGCATCTGGTCGGGCTGGACGTCCATGATGTGGGCGACATGTCGAAGCCGCTGCCGCCGGGCGCGGTGATCACCGTGGAGCCGGGGCTGTACGTCCAGTCCGCCAATTACGGCATCCGGATCGAGGATCTGTACCTGATCACGCCGACCGGTTCGCAGCGGCTGAGCGAAGCCGTGCCGCGCACCGTCGCGGAGATCGAGGCTGCGATGGGGCGGTAGGCTTGCTTTCCGGGCGGATGGAATCATCTGCTGACTTGGAAAAGGCGACAAAACGGAAACTTGAAGCAGTCGAGCCGATGCAGTCGGATTGGGATCTGCTCTGGGGTGTGTGGGCAAGTTCAAGACCTTCCTTCTCCCTTGAGGGAAGGATGGGAAGCGTTGGCGACGGAGGAGACGGGGCGGGGTTGGATGAGGGGGAGCGGGCCTGCGGCCCGCGCGATCCGTTGGATCGCAACCCCCTCACCCAGCTGCGACTAGGCAGCAAGCTGCCAAGTCTGCGCAGCCCTCTCCCTCGAGGGAGAGGGGTAAGGTGGGTGTCCGATTCCTTCCCACATCATGCGGGCTGGCGAGACTTGAACTTGTCCGTGCAGGAGCGCGGTTTGCTGAAATCGATTTTAATCCTCTTCGGGCGCGGCGAGATAGGCCCGCACGTCGCGTCGCAGTTCGCCCGCGCAGAGGTAGAGGGCGATGACATTGGGGATCGCCATCAGGAAGAAGCTGCTGTCGACGATGCCGACCACCCGGCCGAGGTCGATGGCGGCGGCGGGGGGCAAGGCGACGATATAGAGGATCTTGTAGGTCCATTGCGCCCGGGGACCGTTGCCGAACAGATAGCCCCAGGCCTGAAGCCCGTAAAAGCCCCACGCCACCAGCGTCGAATAGGCGAACAGCACCACGACCACCGCCAGCAGCCAGGGGAAGGAGGGCGAAACCTGCGCGAAGGCGGCGGAGGTGATGGCGATCCCCTCCAGCCCGCCATTCCATGTGCCCGCCACGACCAGCGCCAGCCCGCCCAGCGCGCAGACGATCATCGTGCCGAGCAGCGGTTCCAGCAGGGCGACCAGCCCCTCCGACACCGGGTGCCGCACCCGCGCCAGGCTGTGCGCCATCACCGCCGATCCCACGCCCGCCTCGCTGGCGAAAACGGCGCGCCGCATGCCCGCGACGAAGGCGCCCACCGCGCCGCCGGTCGCGGCCTGCCCGTTCCATGCGCCGTGCCAGATGTCCGCCAGCGCGCCCGGAATGGCGGCGGCGTGAAGGATCAGCACGGTCGCGACGCCGATCAGATAGACCGCGACCTTGAGCGGCGTCAGCCGCTTCGCCACCTCGCCCAGCCAGGCCGCGCCGCCCAGCGTCACCAGCGCCACCGCGCCGGCCAGCATCGTGCCATAGGCCCAGCCATTGGCGAAGCCGGTCACCACCTTCACCTGCGCGAAGCTCTGGTTGACCTGCACCATGGGGATGGCCCCGAACAGCGCGAAAAAGGCGTAGAAGCCGCCCAATATCAGCCCGATCTTCGGCCAGCCGCGCGCCGCGCCCACCGCCTTCAGCACATACATCGGCCCGCCATGCACATGGCCCTGCGCGTCGAAGACGCGATATTTGAGGCCCAGCGTCACTTCCGCCATCTTCACCGTCATGGCGAACCAGCCGATGATGAACATCCAGAGGATCGCGCCCGGCCCGCCCATCGTCAGCGCGACCGCGACGCCCGCGATGTTGCCGAGGCCGATGGTGCCCGACAGCGCCGTCGACAGCGCGCCCCACTGGCTGACGTCGCCCTTCGCCTCGCCCGCATGCGGCTGCGCCCTGAGGATGCGGAGCGCCCGGCCCACCGCGGTCAG
Organism: Sphingobium sp. CFD-2; assembly: GCF_024611135.1. Classification (NCBI taxonomy): domain Bacteria; kingdom Pseudomonadati; phylum Pseudomonadota; class Alphaproteobacteria; order Sphingomonadales; family Sphingobiaceae; genus Sphingobium; species Sphingobium sp. CFD-2. The sequence goes on from NZ_CP084405.1 coordinate 97,862, forward strand.
GTTGGGAAAGCCGAGCCAGAGGGTGAAGAACAGCATCGGCAGCGCCAGATAGAGCACGATCAGCTCGATCTGCGCGCCGAGCACCGGCACCTTCATGAAGACCGCGCCGGAAAGGGCGTCGACCGCTGCATTGAATCCGTCCATTCGCAAGGGGATGGCCGGTCCTTGCTGGAAAGTCGAACAAAGATTGCTATGGGAAGCATGAGAGCTTCACCGCGGGGCGGGCAGGGACGATGAGCAGGAAATATTTCGGTACGGACGGCATTCGCGGGCGCACCAACCAATGGCCGATGACCGCCGAACTGGCGATGAAGGTCGGCATGGCGGCGGGCAAGCATTTCCAGCGCGGCACCCATCGCCATCGCGTGGTGATCGGCAAGGATACGCGGCTGTCGGGCTATATGGTCGAAAATGCGCTGGTCGCCGGGTTCACGGCGGTCGGCATGGACGTGGTACAGTTCGGGCCGATCCCGACGCCCGCCGTGGCGTTGCTGGCCCATTCGATGCGCGCCGACCTGGGCGTGATGATTTCGGCCAGCCACAATCCCTATTTCGACAATGGCATAAAATTATTCGGCCCGGACGGCTACAAGCTGTCGGACGAGGATGAGCTGAAGATCGAGGCGATGCTGGACCAGCAGATCCCGCTGGCCGCGTCGCAGGACATCGGCCGCGCCCGCCGCGTGGAGGATGCGCGCGGCCGCTATATCCATGCGGTCAAGTCCAGCTTTCCCGCCGATCTGCGGCTGGACGGGCTGAAGATCGTGGTCGATTGCGCCAATGGCGCGGCCTATCAGGTCGCCCCTTCCGCCCTGTGGGAATTGGGGGCGGAGGTGGTGGCGATCGGCGTCACGCCCAACGGCATCAACATCAACGACCAGTGCGGATCGACCGCGCCGCTGCTGTTGCAGGAAACGGTGGTGTCGTCGGGCGCCGACATCGGCATCGCGCTGGACGGCGATGCCGACCGGCTGATCGTGGTGGACGAGCATGGCGCGATCGTCGACGGCGACCAGATCATGGCCCTGATCGCGGGCAATTTCGCGAAGGCGGGGATGCTGCGCGGCGGCGGGCTGGTGGCGACGGTGATGTCGAACCTGGGGCTGGAGCGGTTTCTGGCCGGGCAGGGCATGGCGCTGGAGCGGACCAAGGTGGGCGACCGTTATGTGCTGGAGCGGATGCGCGAGGGCGGCTTCAATGTCGGGGGCGAGCAGTCGGGGCACATGATCCTGTCCGACTATGCGACGACCGGCGACGGCACGATGGCGGCGCTGCAGGTGCTGGCGGCGCTGGTGCGGTCCGGCAAGCCGGCGAGCGAGGTGCTGCACCAGTTCGATCCGGTGCCGCAATTGCTGAAGAATGTGCGCTTTTCCGGCGGCAGGCCGCTGGAGCATGAGGATGTGCGGAAGGTGATCGCGCAGGCGGAGGCGGAGCTGAACGGGTGCGGGCGGCTGGTGATCCGTCCGTCCGGCACGGAGCCGGTGATCCGGGTGATGGCGGAAGGCGACCGCGAGGAGCAGGTCAGGGACGTGGTGGAGCGCATCTGCGACGCCGTGGCGAAGGCGGCGGCGTGACGGCGTTGCGTTGCGGTTGTCCTTGCCGATATGGCGCTGCCTTTCCAGCGCGTCCGGGCCGGGGGAGGCGGCGGGAGATGGGTTCCCGCCTGCGCGCGAACGACGGACGGAGGGCGATCGTCCATGCTTGAGATGCGGCCCGATTGCGAACGCTGCGGCGTCGATCTGCCCGCCGACCAGCCGGGGGCGTTCATCTGTTCCTTCGAATGCAGCTTTTGCGCGCCCTGCGCGGAGGCGCTGGACGACCGCTGCCCCAATTGCGGCGGGGAGTTGATGGACCGGCCGACGCGGGTGGGGGATGCGTTGAAGCGGCATCCGGCTTCGGCGGAGCGGCGTTTCGGGGGATGAGCATCGCCCGCATCCTGATCGTCGCCGGGTCCGACAGCGGCGGCGGTGCCGGCATCCAGGCCGACATCCGCACCGTGACGCTGTTGGGCGGCCATGCCATGACGGCGATCACCGCGATCACCGCGCAGAACACGCTGGGCGTGCAGGGCGTCCATCCGGTGCCGGCCGACATGGTGATCGCGCAGATGGAAAGCGTGATCGGCGACATCGGGGTCGACGCGGTGAAGATCGGCATGATCGGATCGGCGGAGACGGCGGCGGCGGTGGCCGAGCGGCTGGCGGCGCTGGAAGGCGTGCCCATCGTCTTCGATCCGGTGATGGTGGCGACCAGCGGTTCGGCGCTGGCCGATGAGGCGACGGTGGCGGCGTTCGAGCGGCTGATGGCGCTGGCGGCGCTGGTGACGCCCAATATTCCGGAGCTGGACGCGCTGGGCGGGGAGGAGATCGCGGTCCGCTTCGCGACGCATGTGCTGGCCAAGGGCGGCCATGGCGAGGGGCCGATGCTGACCGACCGGCTGATCGGGCCGGGCGGCGTGGTGAAGGCCTGGAGCAATGCGCGGATCGACACGCGGCACAGCCATGGCACGGGCTGCACGCTGGCCAGCGCGATCGCGACCGGGCTGGGGCAGGGATGGGACATGATCGACGCGATCGAGCGGGCGCGCAAATATGTGCGGGAGGCGCTGGCGCTGGCGCCCGGCCTTGGCGGCGGACATGGGCCGATGGGCGCGCCGTTCGGATTTCATGACCATGCCTGATTTCGCCCATGAATTGCGGCATCATCCGGGGCTGGTCGCCGGGGTGGACGAGGCCGGGCGGGGGCCGCTGGCCGGGCCGGTGGTGGCGGCTGCGGTGATCCTGCGGCGGGAGGATTGCCCGGACGGGCTCAACGACAGCAAGCAGCTCAGCGCGGCGAAGCGGGCCGTGCTGGAGGGGGAGATCAAGGCGCGGGCGCTGTGCTGGGGCCTGGGGGTCGCTTCGGTCGAGGAGATCGACAGCCTCAACATCCTCTGGGCGACGATGCTGGCGATGACGCGGGCGGTGGAGGCGCTGACCCATGACTGCGCGCATGTGCTGGTGGATGGCAATCGCTGTCCGCAATGGCGCTGGGCGTCGACGGCGGTGGTCGAGGGCGACGCCAAATGCCTGTCCATCGCGGCGGCATCCATATTGGCGAAGGAGGCGCGCGACCGGATGATGATTGAGGCGGCGGCGGCGCACCCGCATTATGGCTGGGAAAGCAACAAGGGCTATGGCAGCGCCCGGCATCTGGCCGCGCTGCGCGAGCATGGGCCGACGCCGCTGCACCGCAGGAGCTTTGCGCCGGTCGCGCAGTTGAGCCTGCTTTAGGGACGCGCCGGGGCGGCGACCGTCCCGATCCGATACCGATGCGAGTCCGCCGGGGGCTGGCGCTGCGCCGTCTTATGGTTAAGAAGGTGTTTATGCGCGCCTTTCTGACCTTCCTGCTGTTGCTGACCTGTGCGGTGGCGCCGCCGGCCGGGGCGCAGGAGGCGCTGGGGCCGGGGGGCTATCGCTGGCTGGAGGAGGGGCCCTTTGCCGGGCCGCTCTATCTGGTCATCAGCATCGAGCGGCAGAGGGTGCATGTCTATGACGGCGACCGGCTGGTCGGGGTCGCCAGCGTGTCGACCGGCATGAAGGGGCATCGCACGCCCACCGGCGAGTTTCCGGTGTTGCAGAAGCGGGAATGGCATCGGTCGAACCTCTATTCCAACGCGCCCATGCCCTTCATGCAGCGGCTGACCTGGGACGGGATCGCGCTGCATGCCGGGCATAATCCCGGCTATCCGGCGAGCCATGGGTGCATTCGCCTGCCCCAGGCCTTCGCCCGCAAGCTGTTCGGGATGACGCAGATCGGCACGCTGGTCAGCGTGACGTCGGACCGGCTGAGCCCCGCGCTGATGGTGGATGCGTTGGTGGTGGGCGATCCGGGGAGCGCGGTCGCCACCTTCACGCCGCAGGCGCCGGTCGTGCTGGCGCAGCGCGACGATGCGGGGGTGGGAGCGGGCGCGCCGATGCTGGAGGTCGATCCGGGGATATTCCGGCTGAGGTTGATGCGGCGTTAGGGGCCCTTCGGACGGGGCAGGAAGGCGGCGGGTTCCTGCTAGATCCCGCCGCCTTCCTGTTTTCCGGCATTCCGATCAGGCCGCTTCCGCGGTTTCCTCCGTCGCGGGGAGGCGGATGAGATAGTCGAAGGCGGACAGCGCCGCCGTCGATCCGGCTCCCATGGCGATCACGATCTGCTTATAGGGCACGGTCGTGCAGTCGCCTGCCGCGAAGATGCCCGGCTGGCTGGTTTCGCCGCGCGCGTCGATCTCTATCTCTCCGCGCGGGGAGAGGGCGATCGCGTCCTTCAGCCATTCGGTGTTGGGGACGAGGCCGATCTGGACGAAAATGCCCTCCAGCTCGACATCATGCTCCGTGCCGCCGTTGCGGTCCTTGTAGCTGAGGCCGGTCACTTTCTCGCCATTGCCGTCGACCCTGGTCGTCAGGGCCGAGGTGATGATCCTGACATTGGGCAGGCTGGCGAGCTTGCGCTGGAGCACGGCGTCGGCGCGGAGCTGGCTGTCATATTCGATCAGCGTCACATGGGCGACGATGCCGGCGAGGTCGATCGCCGCCTCCACGCCGCTGTTGCCGCCGCCGATCACCGCGACGCGCTTGCCCTTGAACAGCGGACCGTCGCAATGGGGGCAGTAGGCGACGCCCTTGTTGCGATATTCATCCTCGCCGGGCACGCCCATCTGCCGCCAGCGGGCGCCGGTGGAGAGGATGACGGTGCGGCCCTTGAGCGACGCGCCATTTTCGAGGACGACTTCGTGATAGCCGCCTTCGGCCCTGGCCGGGATCAGTTTCGCCGCCTTCTGGAGGTTCATGATCTCGACATCATAGTCCTTCACATGCGCTTCCAGCGCGGAGGCGAGCTTGGGCCCTTCGGTGCGGCTGACCGAGATGAAATTCTCTATGTCCATGGTGTCGAGCACCTGGCCGCCGAAGCGTTCCGCCGCGACGCCGGTGCGGATGCCCTTGCGCGCCGCGTAGATGGCCGCCGCCGCGCCGGCGGGGCCGCCGCCCACCACCAGCACCTCGAACGGGTCCTGGGCCTTGATCTTCTCCGCCGCGCGGGCCGCCGCGCCGCTGTCGATCCTGGCGACGATCTGCTCCAGCTCCATGCGGCCGCTGGCGAAGGGTTCGCCGTTCAGGAAGACGGTGGGGACGGCCATGACCTTGCGCGCGTCGACCTCTTCCTTGAACAGCGCGCCGTCGATGGCGGTGTGGCTGATGCGCGGGTTGAGCACGCTCATCAGGTTCAGCGCCTGCACCACGTCGGGGCAGTTCTGGCAGGAGAGCGAGAAATAGGTTTCGAAGGCGAAGTCGCCGTCAATATCCCTGATCTGCTGGATCAGGTCCTGCGCCGCCTTCGACGGATGGCCGCCGACCTGGAGCAGCGCCAGCACGAGCGAGGTGAATTCATGCCCCATGGGCAGGCCGGCGAAGGTGACGCCGATGTCCGTGCCGGTGCGGCGGATCATGAAGCTGGGGACGCGGCTGGCGTTACCGGCGGCGATCGTCACCTTGTCCGACAGTTCGGCGATCTCATCCAGCAGCGTCTTGAGTTCGCGGCTCTTGGGGCTGTCGTCCAGCGATGCGACCAGCTCGATCGGCTGGGTGATGTTCGCCATATAGGCCTTGAGCTGGGCCTTCAGATTTGCGTCCAACATCTTCGGTCTCCTTGGGTTGGGCGCGCCTATCCGGGGCGCGGCTACATGTTCGCCGGAACGGTGCGACCCGAAGGTCCGGCGGTGTTTGCGATGATGCGATTTGACTTCGTCGTGCTCCTGCGAAGGCAGGAGCACGCGGCATGCAGAGGCGCTGCCGGATCAGGGAGGAACTCGATCCGATCCGGCAGACGCCCTTTCAGGTCTTCAGATCTTGCCGACCAGGTCGAGCGACGGAGCAAGGGTCGCTTCGCCTTCTTCCCACTTGGCCGGGCAGACTTCGCCGGGATTGGCGGCGACATATTGCGCGGCCTTGACCTTGCGGAGCAGTTCGGTCGCGTTGCGGCCGACGCCTTCCGAGGTGATTTCCATGAACTGGATCACGCCTTCGGGATCGACCAGGAAGGTCGCGCGGTCGGCAAGGCCCACGCCCGGGCGCATCACGTCGAAATTATTGGTGATCTGGCCCGACTGGTCGCCCAGCATATAATAGTTGATCTTGCCGATGGCCGGCGAGGTGTCGTGCCAGGCCTTGTGGCTGAAATGCGTGTCGGTCGACACCGAGTACACCTCTACGTTCAGCTTCTGCAGCGTCGGGTAGATGTCGGCCAGATCCTCCAGCTCCGTCGGGCAGACGAAGGTGAAGTCGGCGGGGTAGAAGAAGAAGACGGCCCACTTGCCCTTCACGTCGGCGTCGGTCACGTCGACGAACTTGCCTTCCTTGTAAGCGGTGGCCTTGAACGGCTTGATGGTCGTGTTGATAAGCGCCATGGGCTTTCCAGTTCCTTTTTAGGGGGTTGCTGTTGCCCGACCCATGTAGGGAAAGCGCAGGGCGCCGTGAAATTGGTTTTATCGACAAGGTTGATTGATAAAAACGATCACCGCCAGCTTCATTGATCGATCTAGCCGTTTCTCGGCTTTTGCAGGACGTAGTTCATCGCCTCCTCCAGCATGCCCAGCGCTTCCTCTATGGTGAAGGTGGAGGAGTCGAGGCACAGTTCCAGCCACAGGCCGTCGATCATCGCGGTAAGCCCGATGGCGGCGATGCGCGCGTCGGGACGGGGAATCTGGGGCGCCGCCTCGCGCAGCAGCACCTCCATGCGTTCGCGCCCGCCGCCATAGGTTTCGGCATGGGTGGCGGCGATGGCGGGATTGGTCTTGTTGAGGCTCCAGAAGGAAATCCAGGTCGCCAGCAGATCGGGGTCCAGCACGGGCGGCTGGAAGTTGGAGCGCAGATAGGCCCAGAGCCGTGCGCGGGGGCAGGAGCCGGCCTCCGCCACGGCGCGTTCCATGGCGGCGGCGACCTTTTCACCGACATCGCGATAGGTGGCCAGGATCAGCGCGTCGACGCCGTCGAAATAATGGGTGAGCAAACCGGCCGAAACGCCGGCATAGGCGCAGATCGCGCGGACGGAGGTGCCGCCCACGCCCTTTTCCGAAAGACAGCGCGCCGTCGCCTCGATCAGGGCCTGCCGCCGGACATCGGCGGATTCGCGAACGAACCGCGCCCTTTCCGGGCGCCCCTCAACCTTGTTCTCCATCTCTTTTCCCCGCCCATGATCCTGCCTTCCCGCCGCAGCCGCTGGCAAGCGGCTCCGCCCCCTGTCGGGAAATGGATCGAAGCCCCGCGTTCAGCGGTTTATCGGGTCAATTGCAAGGAGAAAGATGGATGAATCGTCGCAATCTGGGCCTGATTCTCCCGCTGATGGCGATGGGAGCGCTAACTTCCGGTTGCGCCAGGAGCGCCGACGAGGGCGGGGCCGCGAACAATGCCGCGCAGCCGGCCGATGTGGAGGCGATTGCCGAGCCCGATGCCGTCAATGCCGCCGCCAACGGGGCGGCGGGCCTGCCCACCGACGAGTGGGTCGGGCGGTGGAATGGGCCGGAGGGGCTGTTCCTGGACATCCAGCCGTCGCCCGATGGCCGGCCCGGACATTATGCCATCGCCAATCAGGACAATCTGGACCGGCAGGGAGACTATCCCGGCGTGGCCGAAGGGGCGACGATCCGCTTCGTGCGCGACGGCAGGGACCTGAGCATTCGTCCGGGCACGGGCGCGGAAACCGGGTTCAAGGATCTTGCCGGCCGGCAGGATTGCCTGATCGTGCTGCCGGGCCGGGAGGGCTATTGCCGCTGATCCGGTCAGGAACCCGCCCGCTCGCTTGCGCATTTATGCCGCCGGGTGGCGTGAAGACGAGGAGGATTTCTATGGCGGATTATCAGGATCGTCCGGCGACGACCACGATCATCGAGAAGCGTGGCGGCGGCGGAACCATGGTGGCGGTTCTCCTGCTGGTCGTGGTCGTGGCGATTGCCGCCTTCTTCCTGATCAGCAGCCAGAGCCGGAAGGACAGCGCAGTCGAGAGCGCGGCCACGCAGGTCGGCCAGGCGGCGAGCGATGTCGGAGATGCGGCGAAGGACGCGGCGGGCGCTGCGAAGGGCGAATAGGCCCGGCGCCGCACCGGCGGTCTCCCGCCGTTCGTCCGGTTGGATTGCAAAAAAAGGGCGCCCTGTTCGGGGCGCCCTTAATTCTGGCCTGCCGTTGTCGGCTCAGCCGGATGTCGTCAGCCTTCCACCTTCGCATGCCGGGGTGCGGCTTCGTTGAGGATGCGCAGGATCTTCTTGAGCGCGCTCGGTTCGTCCGTTTCCTCCATCGCCGCGAGTTCGCGGGCGAGGCGGCTGGACGCGGCTTCAAAGATCTGCCGTTCGGAATAGCTCTGTTCCGGCTGATCGTCGGCGCGGAACAGGTCGCGGGTCACTTCGGCGATCGACACCAGATCGCCCGAATTGATCTTCGCTTCATATTCCTGCGCGCGGCGCGACCACATGGTGCGCTTCACCTTGGGCTTGCCCTTCAGGGTTTCGACCGCTTCCTCCAGCGTCTTGTTGGAGGACAGCTTGCGCATGCCGACGCCCTCGGCCTTGTTCGTGGGCACGCGGAGCGTCATCCGCTCCTTTTCGAAGCGCAGGACATAGAGTTCCAGCTCCATGCCCGCAATCTGCTCCTTCTGCAGTTCTATGACGCGGCCAACGCCATGCTTGGGGTAAACAACATAATCACCTACGTCAAAGGACAGCGCCTTGGCAGCCATTTGAAACCTTTCCATGTCTTCGGGGGAGCGGTGGCATTCGCGTTGCAGGTGCGAAAAGGTGCACGAGCCAGGGAAGCGCGGCGCCACCATCATAACATCAGGCATTTGTCTCCGTAGTGGACGCGACCATGTCCACCTGTTGGCGCCTATTTAGCAGATTCGTAACAAAATTGCCACCCCCGGACACAAAATCCGGGAGTGGCGGTGCAAATTAAACGCAACAGCTAGTCTTCATGAGGATGCCGGCGGCGGTTCGCGACAGCCTTGCGGCGCGGCGCTTCAGCTGCCCGCGCCGGGCTCCGGCGAGAAGAATTTCTCCAGCTTGTTTTCGATGCCCTTCATCTCGTCGGCGTCGGCGGGGGCTTCACCCTTGACGGTGATGTTGGGCCATTCGGCGGAGAATTTCGTGTTCAGCTCCAGCCATTTTTCCAGGCCGTTCTCCGTATCGGGCAGAATCGCCTCGGCAGGGCATTCCGGTTCGCACACGCCGCAGTCGATGCACTCGTTCGGATTGATGACCAGCATGTTCTCGCCCTCGTAGAAACAGTCCACGGGGCAAACCTCGACGCAATCCATATATTTGCAGCGGATGCAGTTATCGGTCACGACATAGGTCATGGGTCAGCACTCTTGGTAGGGAGACAATCGGCGCCCTGCTATGCGCGGTCGGCGCGAAGGTCAATGAGGATATTGTTGGGGCGCGGGTAGTGGGCTTTTTCCCGTTATCCCTGTGGGGGCGGGGATTCATCTTCCCTGCCGATGAGCCGGGGGCGATGTTGGGAGATGGGTTCCCGCCTTCGCGGGAACGACAAAAGGGGGGGGGGGCTTCAGGCGCCGACCGTCAGTTCCTCGTAGCAGGACTGGGCTTCGGGGGCGGGGCCTCGGCGGCCGGGGAGCTGGAGGATGCGGACGACCCGGACGCCGCTGGGATGGGGAAAGGTGATGAGATCGCCGGCCCGCACCGGCGCGTGCGAGCGTTCGATGCGGCGGCCGTTGAGGCGGATATGGCCGTCCTCCGCCATTTTCTGGGCGACCGAACGGCTCTTTGCGAGGCGCGCGAACCAGAGGAACTTGTCGATGCGCAGGCTGGGGCCGTGGGCCGCGACCAGGCCCGCGTCAGCCATTGCGGCCCAGCAGTTCGGCAAGGCCCGCAAAGGCATGGTTGCCGGTGGGGGCAGGGCCGGACGAGGCGGCGGGGCGCGGCCCCCGGTCGTTGCGGGGCTTGCCCTGGGCGGGCGCGCCGCGCTTTTCGCGGCCCGGATGCTGCTGGTGCGTCCGCGCCTTCTGCCGGCCACGGAAGGCCCAATTGGGTCCGCCCTCCGCAGGCGCCTCCACGGCGCGGAAGCCCGCGAGGCGCATCAGTTGCAGGAAGGCGTCCTCCGACAGGCCGAGCGAGACGATCTGCGGGCTCTGCGCGGTGAAGGCCTCGTTCCTGGCGATGGCTTCATGCGCGGTGCGGGCCATGCGTTCGGCCATGTCGATGCGCAGCATCTGTTCGCCAAAGCCGCGGAAGCCGGCGATGCGGGCGCCCATCTGCTCAGGCTTTTCGCCGGCCGGGATCAGGGTGAGGCCCGGGCCGGGCAGGGGCAGGCAGGGCTTGCCCAGGCGCGCGGCCAGCAGGGCGGCGCGCCAGCGGGCGGCGCCGGGCTTCAGCAGGCCGGGATGATAGATATCGAGCACGCCGATGTCGATGCCGGCGCGGCGCAGCAGATGGCGCTGGTCCTTGTCGAGATGGCCGAGCGCCGAATCGAGTTCGGTGCGCGCGATGACGCCGCCGGCATCGGCAAGCTGGGCGAAGACGGCGCGGACGACGGCGGGGACTTCGGGATCGGCGCTGCTGGCCACCATCCTGGTGAGGGGCAGCAGATGCTTTTCCTTCTGCGCGTCCATCCATGCGGCAAGGCGGGCCGCCACCTGCTTCTGCACATCCTGTCCCATTGCGAGGAGCGCGCGGTCCAGACGGATTTCCGGGGTCAGCAGCGCGGGGCCGCCGTGCAGCGTCGCCACCGGATCGCCCTTCCAGCTTATGCCGGGGGCCTGCCCTGCTTCGTCCATGAGCGCGAAATCGGTATCGGGTGCGCCCAGCAATTCGTCAGCCTTCACTCGCAATATCCTTCCAAGGCGCCGTTCAGCGGCCGCCAGCAGCATCTTCCTGTCCTGATGCCGGGTAGCGGGATCGACCGAGAAACGAAATCCGTCAAGTCGCCCGATCGTCTCGCCATCGACGCAGACTGTCCCGTCCTGTTCGATTTCGACCGGCAGATTGGCCGCGCTTTGGCCGATGTCCCTTAGCAGAACGGTGGTGCGCCGGTCCACGAAACGCTGCGTCAGCGCGGCGTGGAGCGCGTCGGAGAGCTTTTCTTCGAGGGCGCGGGTGCGCTCCGCCATTTCCGCCGGATGGGCGAGCCAGTCGGCGCGATGGGCGATGTAGGACCAGGTGCGGGCGGCGGCGATCCGGCCGGAGAGGGTGTCGATGTCGCCCTGAACCGAATCGAGTCGCGCAATCTGCTGGGCGAACCAGTCGCGGGGGATGTGGCCCGTCCCTTCGGACAGGAAGCGCCAGATGCGGCTGACGGCGCGGGCATGATGTTCGGCGCCCAGTTTCTGGAAATCGGGCAGGCCGCAGGCGGCCCAGAGCCGTTCGACCTGCTTCCTGCCGCGTGCCCGATCAATCACCAGCGGGTCGTCGGCGAGCCGCCTGAGCACGGCGAGGTCGACCGCTTCGGGCGCGGCGCGCAGTTCGGGGCGTTTGGGCTTCTGCTCCAGATCGGAAATGAGGTGATCCAGCCGGTCGGTGCGCGGCGTGCCGTTGCGCCAGAAAAGCTGCTCCACCGGCGGAAACCGGTGCGCCTCTATCGCCTCTATCTCCTCCGGCGTGAAGGCGGCGTCGCCATCCTCATGGCCCAGGCTGCCGAAGGTGCCGTCCTGGTGGTGGCGGCCGGCGCGACCGGCGATCTGCGCCGTTTCCGCGACGGTCAGGCGGCGGGTGCGGCGGCCGTCATATTTGCGCAGCGAGGCGAAGGCGACATGCGCGACGTCGAGGTTGAGGCCCATGCCGATCGCGTCGGTGGCGACCAGATAGTCGACCTCTCCGTTCAGGAACATCTGCACCTGCGCATTGCGGGTGCGGGGCGAGAGCGCGCCCATCACCACCGCCGCGCCGCCCCGGAAGCGGCGGAGCATTTCCGCCACGGCATAGACCTCCTCGGCGGAGAAGGCGACGATGGCGGAACGCTTGGGCAGGCGGGAGAGCTTTTTCGCGCCGGCATAGCTGAGCGTCGAGAAACGCGGGCGGCCGATGATCTCCGCATCGGGGACCAACGCCTTCACCACCCGGCCGATGCTGGCCGAGCCGAGGATCATCGTTTCCTCCCGGCCCCTGGCGCGCAGGAGGCGGTCGGTGAAGACATGGCCGCGTTCCGGATCGGCGCCGAGCTGGGCTTCGTCCAGGGCGACGAAGGCGTAATCCGCCAGCCCCTCGTTCGCGGTCCCGGCCTGCCGACCGATCGGCATGGATTCCGCGGTGCAGAGGAAATAGCGGGCGCCGGGGGGCACGATCTTTTCCTCGCCGGTGATGAGGGCGACCTGCGCCGGGCCCTTCATGCCGGCCACCCGGTCATAGACTTCCCGCGCCAGCAGGCGCAGCGGGAAGCCCATCATCCCGGAGCTATGGCCGCACATGCGTTCGACGGCGAGGTGGGTCTTGCCGGTGTTGGTGGGGCCCAGGACGGCGGTGAGGGGCGATCGGGCGAACTGGGCCATGGTCCCTGCTATGTCGGGCATGGATCGAGGAAGGGCAAGGGGAAAGGCCCGGGCGGGAGGTCGAATTGGGGTGCGCGGGTCTTGCGGGTGGGCCGCCGGCCTTGCGGCGGGGGTGGGGGTGGGAGATGGATCCCCGCCTTCGCGGGGATGACGGGGAGGGGGTGGGGATGAACGGAGGAGGCGGGGGTGACGGGGAGAGGCGAGGATGAGGGGACGAGCGGCGGGGATTGGTCCGCCGGTCCTTTGCGGGGCACGGCCGGTCGCGGAAAAAGGGTTAAAAAAGGCGTGTTTATTTGACTTTAACCTTGTGCTTTTACAAAATTGCGGATGAACGCGCGGCGGGGGTCGGGCGATATTTGCCCCGGGGGCGTGTTTTACCGTGTTTCATGATGGTCAGATCAATGCCCAGCAGGGTGGCGCTTCCGCGTCCCTGTGGCTGACTGACTCGATCCGCAGGGCGGGACCGGCCGAGGATCGGCGCGACTGGCGGGAGAAGCTGCGCGACTGGGCCGAGGATGTGGAACTGGTTCCCGACCTCGGCCAGCGGGTGGGAAGTTTCACCTGGTTCCGGGGACTTGCGACCTGTTTCGGGCTGTGCGCGGCGGCGCTTTATCTGTCGCCGGGCTTTCATGCCCTGCCCGGCGCGCCGCAGCCGCTGATGCCGGCGAGGCAGTTCGACGAAGTGCGCAGCCAGATGATCATGCCGCTTGCCCTGGGCGCGGACAGCGGACGGCGCATGGGGCCGACCGACGCGGTGCAGCCGCTGCGCGAGACGCCGGAGCGGCCGCAGATCGAATTGCGCGCGCAGATCGGCGGCAGCGATTCGCTGGGCCGGGCGCTGGCGCGGGCGGGCGTGAGCGGCGGCGACGTGGCGACGGTGACGAGCCTGGTGGCGGGCGACACCGGCGCGGGATTGAAGCCGGGCACGCCGCTGGACATCGTGCTGGGCCGCCGGCCGAGCCGGGACGTGCCGCGGCCGCTGGACCGGCTGAGCTTCCGGGCGCGGCTCGATCTGGGGATCGAGATCGCGCGGGCCGGCGGGGTCCTGCAGGTGCAGCGGACGGCGATCCATGTGGACGAGACGCCGCTGCGCATCCAGGGCGTGGTGGGCGAGAGCCTCTATCGATCGGCGCGGGCCGCGGGCGCGCCGCCCAAGGCGATCCAGAGTTTCCTGCGCGTCGTCGCGCAGCAGGTCGATCTCGGATCGATCTCGGCGGGGGACCGCTATGACATCGTCACCGAATATCGGCGGGCCGACACGGGCGACGTAGAGGTGGGCGACCTGCTGTTCGCCGGGCTGCACCGGGCGAGCGGGCGCGGCATCGACATGCTGAAATGGACGCAGGACGGGCGGACCCAGTGGTTCGAGGCGTCGGGCGTCGGCCAGCGGCGTGGCGTGCTGTCGGCGCCGGTGGCGGGGCGCATGTCGTCCAGCTTCGGCATGCGGCGCCATCCGATCCTGGGTTATACCCGCATGCATGCGGGGATCGATTTTGCCGCCCATTATGGTTCGCCCATCTATGCGGCGACGGACGGCGTGGTGTCCTATGCCGGGCGGCATGGCGGGCATGGCAATTATGTGCGGCTGGAGCATGGCAACGGCCTTGCCACAGGCTATGCGCATATGAGCCGCATCGCCGCGTCGCCGGGGCAGCGGGTGCGGCAGGGGCAGGTGATCGGCTATGTCGGATCGTCGGGCCTGTCGACCGGGCCGCATCTGCATTATGAGCTGTACCGGAACGGACGGACGATCAATCCGCTGTCGGTGCGGTTCACCACGACATCGCAATTGGCGGGCAGGGAACTGGCGGCTTTCCGGCAGCGGCTGGTGCAGTTGAAGAGCCTGCGCATCGGCCTGCCCGTGCAGGTGGCGCAGAAGAGCGCGGCGCCGGCCGCGGCCGGGAAATAGCTTTTCGCGGGCGATTCCCTCCGCTAACGGGCGGGAATGAACGCAGCGGCTTCCGACATCACCGCGATCCTGCTGGCCGGGGCGCGGCCGATCCCCGATCCCCTGGCGGCGGCGGCCGGCGTGGCGGTCAAGCCGCTGGTGCCGGTGGCGGGGGAGCCGATGATCAACCGGCCGGCCCGCGCCCTGCTGGCGCATCCGGCGGTCGGGCGGCTGGTCGTGCTGACCCAGGCGCCGGAACTGTTCGCCGCCGATCCGGCGACCGCCTGGCTGGCGGAGCATCCCGAAGTGCGGTTCGAAAGGAGCGGGGGCGGAATCGCTTCCTCCCTCATCGCCTTGCTGGACCGGGGGGACCTGCCCTTTCCCCTGCTGATGACGACGGCGGATCATGTGCTGCTGGACGGGGCCATGCTGGACCAGATGGTGCGCGAGGCATCCGGCGCGGACATCGCCGTGGCGATGGTCGAGCGCAGGACATTGCTGGCGCGCTATCCGGGGTCGCGGCGGACCTGGCTCAAATTTCGCGACGGCGGGTGGTCGGGGGCGAATCTCTTCTGGTTCGGCAGCGGCAAGGCGCGGCCGGTGGTCGCGCTGTGGCAGGAGGTCGAGCAGGACCGGAAGAAGGGGTGGAAGATTCTGTCCGCCTTCGGACCGCTGGCCCTGCTGGGCGCGGTGCTGCGGATTTCGACGCTGCGGGGCGGGATCGCGCGGGTGGGGCGGCGCTTCGGGATCGTGGCGCGGCTGGTGGCGATGGAGAAGGCGGAGGCCTGCATCGACGCGGACAAGCCGGATGACGTGGCGCTGATCGAGGCGATCCTGGCGGGGTCTGTGCGATAGAAGCGGCGTGTTCCTGCCTGCGCAGGAGCACCTAATTCCATTTCCGCATGTTGTTCCATGTTCGAAAGTCAGTAGGCGTCCAGTTCCTCCAGCGCGGTGAAACGCTGCGACCAGAGCGCGCCGTAGACCGCCATCCACTGCACGACGGGCGCAAGGCCCTTGGCGCGGGCGGAATAATAGGTTTCGCGCCCGGCGCGGCGGGCCGTCACGAGGCTGGCGCGTTTCAGCTTGCCGAGATGGCGGGACACCATGGGTTGCGATACGCCGGAAATGGCGGTGAGGGCGTGGACGCTCTGTTCCCCTTCGCGCACCAGATATTCCAGCAGGGCGCGCCGGGTGCCGTCCGACAGGGCCTTGAACAGTTCGTCGCAGGAGGCCGATCGATCCCCCTTTAAAATATGGTCGGTCATGGACCCATTCATAATCATCGGGTTATCGATGGGTCAAGGTGAAGGCGGTTTTTACCCTTCCCAGCGGCGTTAACCAAAAAAACTTCGGGCCTGTTCTCCGCTGAGTCTTTTGAGTCACACTAGCCGATCTTGAGTCTTTCGAGTCGCTGTCGACTCAATATCTAGTGGCTACCCGGTTCGTTCTCCGTCATGTTAACCATTATGTGAGGCTTGAACCCTAAGTTGCTGATCTTGACGGCTGACTCCGGAGGACTCATCGCTGGGCCTCAGAAGGAAACGGGGGTCACGAAATGGGTGTCATGGAACGCGTCGCGCCGCGGCGGAAAAAGGCGGTTGCGCTCGTGGAGGTCGAGGCCGACCGCCTGCTGCGCGGCGACTGCATCGCGGAAATGGCGAAGCTGCCCGATGCGTGCATCGACATGATCTTCGCGGACCCGCCCTATAATCTCCAGCTTGGCGGCGACCTGTTCCGGCCCGAGGGCAGCCGGGTGGACGCGGTCGACAATGACTGGGACAAGTTCGATACGCTGGGTTCCTACGACCGTTTCACCAAGGCCTGGCTGCGGGAAGCGCGGCGCATATTGAAGCCGAACGGCACCATCTGGGTGATCGGCAGCTACCACAATATCTTCCGCGTCGGCACGGCGTTGCAGGACGAGGGCTTCTGGATCCTCAACGACATCATCTGGCGCAAGTCCAATCCCATGCCCAATTTCAAGGGCACGCGCTTCACCAACGCGCATGAGACGCTGATCTGGGCGAGCCAGGGCGAGGATGCGCGATATACGTTCAACTACAAGGCGATGAAGACGCTGAACGACGAGTTGCAGATGCGGTCCGACTGGGTGCTGCCGATCTGCGGCGGGCAGGAACGGCTGAAGCGCAACGGCACCAAGGCGCATCCGACGCAGAAGCCGGAGGCCCTGCTCTATCGCGTGCTGCTGGCCTGTACGAAGCCGGGCGACGTGGTGCTCGATCCCTTTTTCGGCACCGGGACGACGGGCGCGGTGGCCAAGCGCCTGGGCCGCAGGTGGATCGGCATCGAGCGCGAGGACGATTATATCGAGGTCGCGCTGGAGCGGATCGAGGCGGCGCTGCCGCTGGACGAAAGCGCGCTGACCATCATGCAGACGGCGCGGCAGCAGCCCAAGGTGGCGTTCGGCACGCTGGTCGAGACGGGCTATCTGCAGCCCGGCGCGGTGCTGACGGATTCGAAGCGGCGCTGGCAGGCGGTGGTGCGGGCGGACGGATCGCTGTCGGTGGGGGCGGATACCGGCTCGATCCACAAGATGGGCGCGACCTTGCAGGGTGCGCCGAGTTGCAATGGCTGGACCTTCTGGCATTGCGAGGTGGAGGGCGTGCTGAAGCCGATCGATGCGCTGCGGCAGACCTATTTGCTGGCGAACGAGCCTTAACGATCCCGGATTTCCTTTCGGGCTCTGGGCGACGGAGTTTGAAGATGTTGCCACAGCTTCCTGCCGATGCGCGGCTTTACCTGCGCCCCAT
This sequence comes from Sphingobium sp. CFD-2, assembly GCF_024611135.1. Taxonomy (NCBI): domain Bacteria; kingdom Pseudomonadati; phylum Pseudomonadota; class Alphaproteobacteria; order Sphingomonadales; family Sphingobiaceae; genus Sphingobium; species Sphingobium sp. CFD-2. Next base: position 115,034 of record NZ_CP084405.1, read on the forward strand.
CTGGTTCGTGCCGTCGCCCGTCGGTCTGGCCGACGGGTCGGCGGCGCGGATGGGCAATGGGTTGCTGTGGTTCCAGGCTTATGAGCTGACGGCGCGGAAGGACGGGCGGCGGGTGGCGCGGGCGACGGTGCCGGTCGCGGAATTTGCCGACGCCATTGCGGGGCTGCCCGATGCGCTGGCGGAGCGGGCGCAGCGGCTGGCGGCCAATATCTCTGCGCAGCGTCCGCCCCTGGTGCTGGGGGAACGCACCATCCGGTTCGACGCGCCGCAGGTGATGGCGATCCTGAACATCACGCCGGACAGCTTTTCCGACGGCGGCAGGCATATGGACGATCCGCAGGCGGCGGCCGATGCGGGCTTCGCCATGGCGGCGGCGGGGGCGGCGCTGATCGATGTGGGCGGCGAATCCACCCGGCCCAGGGCGCCGCGCCTGTGGGAAGGGGATGAGATCGCCCGCGTCGTGCCGGTGATCGAAAGGCTGGCGGCGGCGGGGATCCCCATGTCCATCGACACCCGTAAGGCGGCGGTGATGGAAGCCGCGCTGGCGGCGGGAGCGTCGGTCGTCAATGATGTGAGCGCGCTGCGGCATGATCCCCGCGCCATGGAAGTGACGGTTGCGGCGGGGTGCCCCGTCATCCTGATGCATGCGCCGTCGGCCGGGGACGATCCGCACGACAATGCCGGGGGTTATGGCGATGTCGTGGCCGATGTGTTCGACATGCTGGAGGCGCGGGTGGACGCCTGTCTGGCGGCGGGGGTGCCGCGCGGGAAGATCATGGTCGATCCGGGATTGGGATTCGGCAAGTCGCTGGGCGACAATCTGGCGCTGGTGAACGGGCTGGCGACGTTGCAGGGGCTGGGCGTGCCGCTGCTGTTCGCGGGCAGCCGCAAGCGCCTGATCGGGGCGCTGTCGAATGAGGCGCCGGCGGCGGAGCGGCTGGGCGGATCGGTGGCCCTGGTCTTTCGCGCCGCTGAACTGGGCGCGCAGATGGTGCGGGTGCATGATGTCGCGGAAAGCGTTCAGGCGCTGCACCTCTGGCGCGGTCTCGCGGATGCGGGCTTGGGCGCGGTTTAGAGCATCGTGCGGAGAAAGGGGAGGCGGTTTAGGCCTTGCCGGGAGAGTCCCCGTTCAGGCCGTGGCGGAGGCCGTGCCGCTTATCGCAGCCAGCCTTTCGCCCGATAGGCTTCGGCAGTGGCCTTCAATCCCTCTTCCGTCGGCACCCGGGGCACCCACAGCTTTTTGGGCGGTTGCCTGCGCTTCGTCACGACCCAGTCGGGGTGGCAGAAATAGCTGACCCGGTCGGGCGTCAGCCTGGCGTTCCTGCCGCGCACCAGCCGGTCGAGGCGCGCGCCCATGCCCAGCAGCCAGGCGGGCGTCGCGAAGGTCCGCACCGGCCGTCCGACGGCGCGTCCGATCGCCTGCGCGAAGTCCATATGGTCCCAGCCGCCGGGCGTGCCGTCATCGACCTCATAGACATGGGTCAGGCTCTTCATGTCCTTTTCGACCGCCAGCGTCAGGAACAGACGGGCGAGGTCGCCCACCTCGATCACCGACAGGCGTCCGCCGGGCGGCATCAGCATGATCCCGCGCCGGGCCATGCGGAACAGTTCCAGCATCTCCCGGTCGCCGGGGCCGTAGATGGCGGGCGGGCGGATGATCGTCCAGTCGAGGCCGCTCGCCTTCACATGCCGCTCCGCCAGTTCCTTCGACCAGCCATAGTCCGACAGTTCCGGTTCCCGCGCCGAAAGCGAGGAGACGTGGATCAGCCGCTTGACCCCGCGATGCCGCATCGCGTCGACCACCGCCATGGTGCCGCGCGCATTGCCCGTTTCGAAGCCTTCGCGGTCGGGCGCGTTCACCACGCCGGCGATGTGGATCACCACATCGGCGTCGCGCACCAGCGTGTTGAGCGCCGCCCGGTCCTCCAGCGCGCCGGGCACCCATTTGAGATGGGCGCGCGGCGGCTGCGCCCGGCGGGTGATGGCGCTGACATGATGTCCCGCCGCCAGAGCCTGATGGAGCGTTTCGGCGCCGACGAAACCCGTCGCGCCCGTCATCGCAATGCGCAGGGACATGGGATCAGACCATCGCCATATGATCGCGGTGGACCAGCACCGAGCGGGGCAGATGCCCCAGCAGCGCGGCGATGTCCTCGCTGCGCTTGCCGGCGATGCGGGAGGCTTCCTCGCTGTCATATTCGATGAGGCCGCGGGCGATCACCCGACCATCCTCGGCCAATATGTCGACCACATCGCCGCGGGCGAAGATGCCATCGACCCGCGCCACGCCGGCCGGGAGCAGGCTGTTGCCGCGGCCCAGGGCGGCCTCCGCCCCCGCATCGACCACGATACGACCGCGCACGGTGAGGCGGCCGGCGAGCCAGCCCTTGCGCGCGCCCCTGGCCTGTGCGGCGAGGAAGATCGAGCCCTTGCCGCCATCCGTCCAGTGCGACAGCGGCGAATCCACCTTGCCCGAGATGATCGCCAGATGCGCGCCGGCCCCGGTCGCGATCCGCGCCGCCTCGATCTTGGAGGTCATGCCCCCCGATCCCATGCCCGAGGCGGAGCCGCCGTCCGCCATCCCGGCGATGCGCGCATCGATGCGCTCGATTGTCTCTATCAGCATGGCGTCCGCATCGACATGCGGGTTGGCGGTGTAAAGCCCGTCGACGTCCGACAGCAGCACAACTGCGTCAGCCCGTGCCGCCTGTCCGATGCGCGCCGCCAGCCGGTCATTGTCGCCGAAGCGGATTTCCGCCGTGGCGACGCTGTCATTCTCGTTCACGACCGGCACGACGTCGAGCGCCATCAGCCGTTCCAGCGTGGCCGACGCATTGAGATAGCGGCGGCGGTTTTCCAGATCGTCCAGCGTCACCAGCATCTGCGCGGCGGTGATGCCCCTTTCGTGGAGCAGGCTGGCCCAGCATTGCGACAGCGCGATCTGGCCGGTGGCGGCGGCCGCCTGCGCGTCTTCGAGCGAGCCGCGTCCGCCCTTGGGCAGTTTCAGCCGCCGGGCCCCCAGGGCGATGGCGCCGGAGGAGACGATGATGATCTGCTGGCCCGCAGCCTTGCGCGCCGCGATGTCGGCCACCAGCGTGCGCAGCCAGGATTGGCGCACCTCGCCCTTCGGATCGACGAGCAGGGCGGAGCCGATCTTGATGACCAGGCGGCGGATTTGCGAAGGAGGGAAGCCGGAGAGGGAAGAAGTCATGAAGCGGTCCGAATGCGCTCCTCCCCTGCAGGGGAGGGGGTGGGGTGAGGAGGCAAGGCGGGGGAAGCCCTATCCGGCAAGCCCCCATCCCCGACCCCTTCCCTGAAGGGGAGGGGAGGAGTTACAGTGGCGACCACGGCTTCTCGTCTTCTTCTTCTGTCCCATCCTCATCATCCTCGCCGGGCTGGTCCAGCAGCGGCAGCACTGCGTCCAGCAGGGCCGGCACGCCTTCGCCGGTCGCGCCGGAGATGATGAACACATCGTCCACCCCGGCCTCGTCCCGAAGCTGGCCGGCAATGTCCTCCATCAGTTCCGGCCCCAGCAGGTCGCCCTTGTTGAGCGCCACGATCTGCGGCTTTTCGTCCAGCCCGCCGCCATAGGCCGCGAGTTCATCCTGCACGATGCGGAACTGTTCGACCGGGTCGTCGCCGGTCGCGTCGATCAGGTGCAGCAGCACCCGGCAGCGTTCGACATGGCCCAGGAAGCGGTCGCCGATCCCCGCGCCCTCGGCCGCGCCCTCGATCAGGCCCGGAATGTCGGCCAGCACGAATTCCCGGTCGCGATGCAGCACCACGCCCAGTTGCGGCTTGGTGGTGGTGAAGGCATAGGCGCCGACCTTCGCCTTGGTGTTGGTGACCTGGTTGATGAAGGTCGACTTGCCCGCATTGGGCATGCCCACAAGGCCCACATCGGCCAGCAGCTTCAGCCGCAGCCACACCCACATTTCCTGCCCCGGCCAACCCGTGCCATGCTGGCGCGGGGCGCGGTTGGTGCTGGTCTTGTAGGACAGGTTGCCGCGCCCGCCGTCGCCGCCGCGCAGCAGCACGATGCGTTGCCCCACCTGCGTGAAGTCGGCCAGCAGTTCCTGTTCATATTCCATCGTCCCGTCCTCATCCTCCGTACCGTCGACGGGCGTGGGATCGGACAGGATCTGCGTGCCCACCGGCACCTTGATGACGAGGTCTTCGCCGCCGGCGCCATAGCGGTTCTTGCCCGCGCCGGGCATGCCGCGCTGCGCCTTGAAATGCTGGGTGTAGCGGAAGTCGATCAGGGTGTTCAGCCCGGCTACCGCCTCGAAGATGATGTCGCCGCCCTTGCCGCCATTGCCGCCGTCGGGACCGCCATATTCGACATATTTTTCGCGCCGGAAACTGACCGCGCCGGGACCGCCCCAGCCGGACTTGATGAAAATCTTCGCTTGATCAAGAAAATGCATCGCGCGCCCATAGCGGTTTATGCGGCGGAATTAAACAGGCGCGCGGCAAAAGCGGCCGCTTGCCCGAAAAGCGGCCGGCGCCGGAGAAGGCGGCGCCGCGCCGCCATCCCCGGCAGCAGGGATCAGGCCGCCAGCGCGGGCAGCGAATCCCCGTAGAGGTCGGTCGACGAATCCGTCATCATGGGGCTGGCGCCCGCCTGTCCGGAGGCGCCTTCCTCGAAGACCAGGCAATCCGCCGCCGCGCCCCGGCCCAGGCTGAAGCGCCTTTCCATCCGGCCGGTATAGCGGAAGCCGAGCTTGCGCAGGACGTTGCCGGATGCCGGATTGTCCACGAAATGGGCGGCGCGCACATCGCGGACGCCCGAGGCGCGGGCCATGTGCATGACGGCGCTGGCCGCTTCGGTCGCGAAGCCGAGTCCCCAATAGGGGCGGGCGATCCAATAGCCCAGCTCCACCCTGCCATCAGCCGCTGCATGGAGGCCGCAGCCGCCGACAAGGCGCGGCGCGCCCTTGGTGCGGGTGAAGGCAAGCAGGCTGGGCAGGCGCGGGTCCTGCGGCTGGGCCAGGAACGCCTGCGCATCGGCCTGGCTGTAGGCGGCCGGTGCGCGGGTCAGGTTGCGCAGGACGGCCGCATCGCCGATCGCTTCGGCAAGGGCCGGCGCATCTTCCATCCAGCCGGGCCGCAGCAACAGGCGGGGGGTACGGGCGAACATCGAAAGTCTCCTAATCTCCGGCGCGCCAATGACCGCGAAAAGTTACGGCTTAACGACTATCTTCTCTGGCTGGGCCCCGCCCGCACGACGCGCGAGAAAGCGAGGGGTTCCAGAGAGTTGAGGGAAATTCAGGGGAGACGCCCGTCGATACGAAAAAGGGGCGCTCCCGGATGGGGCGCCCCTTGTTTCCCTCGAACTCTGGCGGTGTGACCAAAGTCGTTCCGCCAGGAGGATCGCCCCGATTGCGAGGGACGATCCGTCATCGATCGTCCGTTATTCGGCTGCTTCGGCCAGTGCGTCGACCGACACATATTTGCGGCCGAGCTTGCCGGTGTGGAATACCACGCGGCCTTCACCCAGCGCGAACAGCGTGTGGTCCTTGCCCATGCCGACATTGCGGCCCGGATAGACGCGGGTGCCGCGCTGGCGAATGATGATGTTGCCGCCGATCACTTCCTGACCGCCGAACTTCTTCACGCCAAGGCGCTTCGATTCCGAATCGCGACCGTTGCGCGACGAACCGCCAGCTTTCTTATGTGCCATGACTTAAACTCCTCGTGACTTTGCTGCGGCTCAGGCGATCGACACGATCTTGAGGATCGTGTGATTCTGGCGGTGGCCGTTGCGACGACGGTAGTTGTGCCGGCGGCGCTTCTTGAAAACGATGACCTTCTCGCCCTTCGCCTGCGCGACGATTTCGGCGGCGACGGTCAGCTTGGCTGCGTCCTTCACGTCGCTGCCTTCGCCGGCGAACAGGACGTCATCCAGGGTCACCTTGTCGCCAGCCTCACCGGCCAGCTTCTCGACGACGATCTTGTCTCCGGCGGCGACGCGATACTGCTTGCCGCCCGTGCGCACGACTGCGAACATGGCTCTTCTCTTCTCGTTCAAATCTGCTTTACGCAGATCGTCGAGGGACAATGCCCTGTTGGACCCGCGCGGGAATGTGGCCCGCTACTGGAATGACTCGCCCATGTCAACCGGCAAGCGCGGCATTCGGGGCTGGTTTTTGGCCTTGCGCGTCCCTATCTTGGCGCGGCGAAAGGATAGCATCACGCATGACGCCAGCGCCATACAGGAATGAAGCACTGGCCGCCCGGCTGCTGTTCATCCTGACCCTGTGGCTGTCGATCGGCGTGGCCCTGCTGAGCGCGCTCGCGCCCCTGGGGCCGCCATCCAGCCGGTTCACCGGCTCCGCCTTCAACCCGGCCACCACCGCCGTGGTGTTGAAGGCCCGCGCCCATGCGACCCCTGTCGCCGCGCAGGCCATCGAGCCGGATGGCGACGGGCGGGCGCCGTTTCCGGCGTTCGCCATGAGCGGGCCGATGGCCATCGCAATGCTGCCGGGCGTCGTCCTGCTGCGCGCCGGCGACCGATTCTCTCCCGCCTTCGTTTCTTTCCCGTCCTTCCACCTGCTTTCCCCCCGGCGGGCGCGGGCGCCCCCGGTCCTTTCCTGACGCATCGCCCTCTGGGCGGCCGTTCCAGGCCGCCATCAGGAAAAAGGAGCCTCTTCATGACCCGCAGAAGATCGAGACGCGGCAGCGCGGGCTCGTCCCGCCGCCGTCCGCCATGGTGGTTCATGCCGGCCGTCATGGCGGGACTGGGCGCGGCCGGCGCGCTGTTGTCGGCGGCGATGCTGACCGTCGCTGAATGAATATGATATGCCGCCGATGGAGGGCGTTCCTCCATCGGCGGTCAGGGAAAGACACTCCATGCCCCATCACACGCCCCTGATCGGAACGATCGTCGCGGGCCTTGTCGTCGCCTTCGTCATGGGCGCCATCGCCCATCGCTTGAAATTGTCGCCGCTTGTCGGCTATCTGATCGCCGGGATCATGGTCGGGCCGTTCACACCGGGCTTCGTCGCCAATGCCAGCCTGGCCAATGAACTGGCGGAGATCGGCGTCATCCTGCTGATGTTCGGCGTCGGCCTGCATTTCTCCCTGCGCGACCTTCTGTCGGTGAAGAACATCGCGGTGCCCGGCGCGCTGGGCCAGATCGCGGTGGCGACGCTGATGGGCATGGGCCTGGCGCATGTCATGGGCTGGCCGCTGCTGGGCGGGCTGGTCTTCGGCCTGGCGCTGTCGGTGGCGAGCACCGTCGTGCTGCTGCGCGCCCTGCAGGGGGCGGACCTGGTGGAAACGCGCCGGGGCCGGATCGCCGTCGGATGGCTGATCGTCGAGGATCTGGTGATGGTGCTGGCGCTGGTGCTGCTCCCCGCGCTTGCCGGGGTCATGAACAATGCCGATGCGGCGGGCGGGGCCAATGCCGGGGCCTTGCTGGCGCCGCTGCTGGGCACGCTGCTGAAGGTCGCGGGCTTCGTCGCGCTGATGCTGGTGGTCGGCCGCCGCGTCATTCCCTGGGCGTTGCACTGGGTCGTGCATAGCGGATCGCGCGAGCTGTTCCGCCTGGCCGTGCTGGCGATAGCGCTGGGCGTCGCGTTCGGCGCGGCGGTCGCCTTCGACGTGTCCTTCGCGCTGGGGGCGTTCTTCGCCGGCATGATCTTGGGCGAGACGCCGCTCAGCCGCCGCGCGACTGAGGAGACGCTGCCGCTGCGCGACGCCTTCGCCGTGCTCTTCTTCGTTTCCGTCGGCATGCTGTTCAATCCGGCGGTGCTGGTCGAGCAGCCGCTGCCGTTGCTGGCGACGGTGGCGATCATCATCGTCGGCAAGTCGATCGCCGCCTTCGCCATCGTCCGCGCCTTCGGCCATCCGGGCGACACGGCGCTCACCATCGCGGCGAGCCTGGCGCAGATCGGGGAATTCTCCTTCATCCTCGCCTCCTTGGGGACGGGATTGGGGGTCTTGCCGGCCGAGGCGCGCGACCTGATCCTTGCGGGCGCGATCGTTTCGATCTTCCTCAATCCGCTGATCTTCTCCCTGATCGTGCGCGGGCACAAGCAGGAGGAGGTGGAGGAAGAGGCGCAGGCCCAGAAGGCGAAGGCCAAGCCGCGCATCGGCCATGTCATCCTGGTCGGCTATGGCCGGGTGGGGAAGCTGATCGCGGATCGGCTGGCCGAGAAGGGCGCGCATTTCGTGGTGATCGAAGCCGATTCCGACCGGGCGGAAGAGGCGGAGGAGGCCGGCCTTACCGTGGTGCGGGGCAGCGCGCTGGAGGACCGGCATCTGCGGGCGGCCGGCATAAACGAGGCGCGGCGGCTGCTGATCGCCGTGCCCGAAGGGTTCGAGGGCGGCGCGATCCACGAACATGCGCGCCACCTCAATCCCCATCTTCAGGTCATCGCCCGCGCCCATTCCGATGCGGAGGTCAGGCATCTGGAGGGGCTGGGCGTGCCCCATGTGGTGATGGGGGAGCGGGAGCTGGCGGCGCGGATGCTGTCGCTCTGCGGGGCGGGTTAGGGTGTTGTCAAACGGAGCTTGGTCGATCGATGCGAAGGCATTCTAGAGCATCGTGCGCAAAAGTGGGAACCGGTCTTGCGCTTAAAAGGATGCGACAACAAAAGCTTGGAGCGCGCGGCCTGCGTAGGATTTAACGCAGCGCGCTTGTCTTATGACATTGCGGTCCGTTTGGGTCATGCTGGATTGCCCGGGCCGGGGTGGCCACCCCGGCCCGGGCGGAAGGGGACGGATCGTGAAAGCGCCGGTCGTTGTGAGACCGGGTTAGAGTAGGATCGCCCCTTTCTTTTCGTGTCGGCCCGAACGGATACCGGGGTTTTGGACCCGGATGACAAGCATGGGACAGCGGAAAAGATGAGCGACAATCTACCACAGACGATCGGCATCGACATCTCCAAAGCGAGCCTCGATTGCTATGCTCACCCCATCGGCGTCGAGCGCCAGTTCACCAACACGGCCAAGGGCCACAAGGCACTGATCGCCTGGCTGCGACAATGGCCGGTCGAGCGGATCGCCTATGAGGCAACCGCAACCTACCATCGGGCGCTGGAGGCGGCTCTGGCCGACTGGCCCTGCGTGAAGCTCAACCCGGAGCGCGCCCGGCGCTTCGCCCAGGCGACTGGCATTCTGGCCAAGACCGATCGCATCGATGCCATGTTGCTGGCCCGTATGGCGGCCACCTTGCAGCCGCCGGTCAGACCCGCTCGAAGCGCACAGCAGGCGCAGATAGCGGAGCTCATCAATGCCCGAGACGGCCTCGTGCGCGATCGCACCGCGCTCAAGAATCGCGAGAAGAACCTCACCATCGCCTTCCTCAAGCGCCAGTGCCGGCAGCGGCTCGAGCAGATCGAACGGCATATCGAGGCGCTCGATACCGAGATCACCAACCTGATCGCCGCCGATGCCGCGCTCGCCCGCCGGCATGAGATCCTCACCAGCATCGCCGGCGTCGGAACGCTGACCGCCAACCAGCTCATCGCCACCATGCCCGAACTCGGCAGCCTCGAGAACAAGCAGGCCGCATCCCTCGCCGGTCTCGCCCCCGTCGCTCGACAGTCCGGACAATGGAAAGGCAAGAGCTTCATCCGCGGCGGACGCGCCAACGTGCGGCAGGCTCTCTATATGCCGGCCCTCGTCGCCGCCCGGTACAATCCCGATCTCAAGGCAAAATATCAGCAGCTCGTTACTGCCGGCAAGCCCGCCAAGATCGCCATCACCGCCGTCATGCGAAAGCTCGTCGTCACCGCGAACGCCATGCTCAAAGCCGATCGATGCTGGACGCAATCTCCAGCTTGATCATCACGGATACTCTAACCGTTGCCCAATCCGTCGAGGAACCGCGCCGCCTGTTTCCTGAGGGCGGCGCGGTCCTCCACGCTCATCCGGTTCCAGTTGCGATAGGGCATGGCGAGGCGCGGATTGCGCGCCAGCTTCCGCTCGTTGCGGGCCAGAAAGTCCCAGTAGAGGGCGTTGAAGGGGCAGGCGTCCTCGCCAAGGCGCTGCTTCACGTCATAGCGGCACCGGCCGCAATAATCCGACATGCGGTTGATATAGGCGCCGCCCGCCGCATAGGGTTTCGACCCCAGCAGGCCGCCGTCCGCGAACAGCGCCATGCCAATGGTGTTGGGCATTTCCACCCATTCATAGGCGTCGGCATAGACCTCCAGATACCAGACATGCACCTGCACGGGGTCGATCCCGGCGAGCAGGGCGAAATTGCCGGTGATCATCAGTCGCTGGATATGATGGGCGTAAGCGTGGTCGATGGTCTGGCCGACCGCCCGGGCCATGCAGTGCATGTCGGTCTTGCCCGTCCAGTAGAAGCCGGGCAGGTCGCGCGTCGCATCCAGCGCGTTGCGGCGGCCATAGCCGGGGCCTTCGTGCCAATAGACCCCGCGCACATATTCGCGCCAGCCGATGACCTGCCGGATGAAGCCCTCCGCCGCGTTGAGCGGGACCCTGCCGGCGCGGTATCGCCCCTCCACCGCCCGGCAGAGCGACAGCGGGTCGAGCAGTCCGGCGTTGATATAGGGCGAAAGGACCGAGTGCCAGAGGAATGGCTCATCGGTCAGCATCGCGTCCTGATAGTCCCCGAAGCGGGGCAGGGCCTGGTCGAGGAAATGGTCCTGCTGGCGTTGCGCATCCTCATGCGTGACGGCGAAGTGGAAATGGTCGAGCGAACCGATATGGTCTGAAAAACGCGCCGCGACCAGCGCCAGCACATCCCGCGTGATCGGGTCGGGGCGGAAGCGGAGCGGCTGCGGCATCAACAGGTCGCGCCGGGGCGGCGGTTTTCGGTTTTCCGCGTCGAAATTCCACTGGCCGCCTTCGGGTTCGCCCTCTTCCGTCAGCAACAGCCCGGTCCTGCGGCGCATGTCGCGGTAGAAAAATTCCATCCTGAGCTGCTGGCGCGCCGCCGCCCAGGCATCGAATTCGGCATGGGAGCAGAGGAAGCGGTCATCCTCATGGATGGTGACGGGGATGCCGAAGCGGCCTTCCCATTCCTCCAGCATCGCGCGGACGCGCCATTCGCCGCCCTCCGTGACGTGGATGGCGGAGGGACGGTGGCGTTCGATGGCGCGGGCGACCTCCCCGGTGAAGCTGCCGCTGTTTTCCGGCTGGTCGAGCTTCACATAGTCGACCGTCCATCCGAGCGCCCTCAACCGATCGGCATGATGGCGCATGGCGGAGAGGATGAAGGCGATCTTGGCCTTGTGATGGCGGACATAGGTGGTTTCGTCCGCCACCTCCATCATCAGCAGGATGCTGTTTGCCGGGTCGGCGTTCCGGAGCGACGCGATGCCGGGCGTCAGCTGGTCGCCGAGGATCGGGATGAGGAGGGGGGCAGCCATGGCTTTTCAATGCATGAAGGGCTGCCCGGCTCCCGCCCGGTCAACCGCGGGGCTTGCGGGGGCCAGCCTTGCGCGGGCCGCCCTTGAACGGCCGCGCGCCATAGGCGGGCCTGGGGCCGTGCCCTTCATTGGGGCGACCCTTGCCGCGCGGGCCGCCGTCGCGCCGGTTTTCGCGCGCCATTTCGCGGGGCTTGCCCTCGATCTGCTCGATCGCGACTTCGGCGCCCTCGTCGCTGGCCTGGCCGGTGCGTTTCACCGCGCCGACGAACTTCGCCGCGATGGCGGAAGGGATTTCGAACATCGTTTCATTGGCGGCGATGCGGATCGCGCCGATCTCCTGCCGCGACACATGGCCGCGGCGGCAGATGAGCGGCAATATCCAGCGCGGATCGGCATTCTGGTTGCGGCCGATGTCCATGCGGAACCAGACCGTATCCTCAAACCCCGGACGCGGTCCGTCGCGGCGGGCGGGCGCTTCGCTGGCGTCCAGCAGCTCCTCCGGCGCGGGAAGGGCGGCGCGGGCGCTCTTGACCAGCATGGCGGCGATTTCCTTGGGCGATTTTTCGGCCAGCAGTTCGGCGCCCAGCGCCCAGTCCTGCTCGTCCAGCTCGGCGCGTTCCATCAGCTTCTCGCGCAGGCGGGCATTGTCCTGTTCCTGTATCGCTTCCCGGCTGGGCGGGGTGCCCCATTCGACGGGGATCTTCGCGCCGCGCAGCATGGATTCGACCCGGCGGCGGCGCGGATAGGGGACGATCAGCACGGCCGTCCCCTTCTTGCCGGCGCGGCCGGTGCGGCCGGAGCGGTGCTGCATCGTTTCCGCGTCGCGCGGGATTTCGACATGGACGACGAGGCTGAGATTGGGGAGGTCGATGCCGCGCGCCGCGACGTCGGTCGCGACGCAGACGCGGGCGCGGCGGTCGCGCAGGGCCTGCAGCGCGTGGTTGCGCTCATTCTGGCTGTGTTCGCCCGACAGCGCCACCGCCGCGAAGCCGCGCTCCGTCAGGCTGGCGTGGAGGTGGCGGACGTTGTCGCGGGTTGCGCAGAAGAGGATCGCCGTTTCCGCCTCATGATAGCGCAGCAGGTTGACCACCGCGTTTTCGATGTCGGCGGGGGCGACGGTGACGGCCTGATAGCTGATGTCGCCATGGCCGCGCTCGTCGCTGACGGTGGAGATGCGCAGCGCGTCCTTCTGGTAGCGCCTGGCCAGCGCCACGATCGGCTTGGGCATGGTGGCGGAGAAAAGGAGCGTGCGGCGGCCTTCGGGCGCGCCGTCGAGGATTTCTTCCAGATCCTCGCGGAAGCCCATGTCGAGCATTTCGTCGGCTTCATCGAGCACCACCGTCCTGATCGCCGACAGGTCGAGCGCGCCGCGTTCGAGATGGTCGCGCAGGCGGCCCGGCGTGCCGACGACGATGTGCGCGCCGTGGGAAAGCGCGCGGCGTTCCTTGGCGGCGTCCATGCCGCCGACGCAGGTGGTGATGCGGGCGCGCGCCTCGCCATAGAGCCATTCCAGTTCGCGCGCGACCTGAAGCGCCAGTTCGCGGGTCGGCGCGATGGCGAGGGCCAGCGGCTGGGCGGCGACGGGCAGGCGGTTCTGTTCGCCCAGCAGTTCGGCGGCCATGGCGAGGCCGAAGGCGACCGTCTTGCCCGATCCGGTCTGCGCCGAGACGATGAGGTCGCGGCCTTCGGCTTGCGCCTGGGTGACTTCGGCCTGGACCGGGGTCAGGCTTTCATAGCCCTTTCGCGTCAGCGCGTCGGACAGGAGGGTGGGGAGATGTTCGAAAGACATTATATTTTCCATCGGTAAAGCGACCCGCCATTCCCGACGGATACGAAGGTGACCTCAATGCGCTCCGGGGGTTTTTGGAGCCGGGGTGCAAGGTCATGCACCCCGAAGTTCACACCGTTGCCGGGCGAGTCCGCCCAAGGTCACGGTGTCTGGTGATCGCGTTATAACATGCATGCCTGTCCTCCGTTCGCCCTGAGCTTGTCGAAGGGGCTTTTTTCTTTCCTTCAGGAAAAGAAGAGGGCTTCGACAGGCTCAGCCCGAACGGGTGAGAGGGCGTTTCATGGTGCCAAGTCTCTAAAAAGCGAAAGCCTCCTTCCCCGCATGGAGGAAGGAGGCTCCCCTATCTGTTTGTGCGTCGGATCAGGCCGAAGCGACTTCCGCCACGTCGACCTTCACGCCCGGGCCCATCGAGGACGACAGGGCGATCTTGCGGACGTACTTGCCCTTCGAACCCGACGGCTTCGCCTTGACGATGGCGTCGACGAAGGCGTCGAAATTCCTGCGCAGGTCTTCGGCCGAGAAGCTCGCCTTGCCGAGGCCGGCATGGATGATGCCCGCCTTTTCGACGCGGAATTCGATCTGGCCGCCCTTGGCGGCCTTGACCGCTTCGGCGACGTTCGGGGTGACGGTGCCCAGCTTCGGGTTCGGCATCAGGCCCTTGGGGCCCAGAACCTTGCCCAGGCGACCGACCAGACCCATCATGTCGGGGGTGGCGATCACGCGCTGGAAGTCGATATTGCCCGCCTGGATCGATTCGAGCAGGTCTTCGGCGCCCACCACGTCGGCGCCGGCGGCGGTCGCGGCTTCAGCCTTGTCGCCGCGGGCGAACACGGCGACGCGGACGTCCTTGCCGGTGCCGGCGGGGAGGGTCACGACGCCACGGACCATCTGGTCGGCGTGACGCGGATCGACGCCCAGGTTGATCGCGATTTCGACGCTTTCGTCGAACTTGGCGGTCGCATGGGTCTTGATCAGGCCCAGCGCCTCATCGACGCCGTGCAGCTTTTCGCGGTCAACGGCAGCGGCCAGGGCCTTCGCCTTCTTCGTCAGCTTTGCCATGGTCTTAGCCCTCCACCACTTCGAGGCCCATCGCGCGGGCGGAGCCTTCGATGATCTTCGTCGCTGCGTCGATGTCGTTCGCGTTCAGGTCGGCCATCTTGGCCTGCGCGATTTCGGCGAGCTGCGAGCGCTTGATCTTTCCGGCGGAAACCTTGCCCGGCTCCTTCGAGCCCGACTTCAGGTTGACGGCCTTCTTGATCAGGTAGGTGGCGGGCGGCTGCTTCGTGACGAAGCTGAACGAACGGTCCGCATAGACGGTGATGATGGTCGGCAGCGGGGTGCCCTTTTCCATCTTTTCCGTCGAGGCGTTGAACGCCTTGCAGAATTCCATGATGTTCACACCGCGCTGACCCAGCGCCGGACCGATCGGCGGCGAGGGGTTGGCGGCTCCAGCGGGCACCTGGAGCTTGATATAGCCCGTAATCTTCTTGGCCATTGTCACTCACTCTGTTGCTGGGCGTGCCCGAAGGCGCGCCCGGTTCAAGTTTAGCGGTATTGACGGATCACCGGAGCGATCCTCCCGCACTTTCCCTTGTCGTCATGCCAGCGGAAGCTGGCATCTCAGGCCGCAAGGGAACGGCCTGGGGCACGAGATCCCAGCTTTCGCTGGGATCTCGTGAAAATCACTTCGACAGTTCGACCTGTTCGAAGTCCAGTTCGACCGGAGTGGCGCGGCCGAAGATCGACACCGACACCTTGACCCGGTTCTTTTCGAAATCCAGTTCCTCGACCGTGCCGTTGAAGCTGGCGAAGGGGCCGTCCAGCACCTTGACGCTGTCGCCGATTTCGTAATCGACGTTGATCTTGTGCTTGGGCGCGGCTTCGGCGGCCTTCTGCGCGCCGAAATAGCGGGCGGCCTCCGCCTCGCTGATGGCCTGCGGCTTGCCGCTGGACCCCAGGAAACCCGTCACCTTCGGCGTGTTCTTGACGAGATGGTAGATGTCGTCGTTCATCGCCAGCTTGGCGAGGACATAGCCGGGCATGAACTTGCGCTCGACCTGCACCTTCTTGCCGCGCTTCACCTCCGTCACGGTCTCGGTGGGGACTTCCACCTGCTCGACCAGCTGGGAGAGGCCCATGCGCTCGGCTTCGGACAGGATCGATTCCTTGACCTTGTTCTCGAAGCCCGAATAGGCGTGGATGATGTACCAGCGCGCCATGTTATCCTGTCAAACTCCCAGTTTCGTCGTCAGGCCTGTCCGGCGGCGAACGCCAGCAGCCACTGGACGATCGCGCCGAAGAAGGTGTCGATGCCGAAGAAGAACAGGCCCAACAGCGAGGTCATGATGACCACCATCACGCCGGTCATGATCGTTTCGCGGCCCGTGGGCCACACGATCTTCGACGCTTCGGTCTTCACCTGATTGACGAATTCGCCCGGAGAAACCTTCGCCATCGCCCGCACCAAATCCTTCCAACAAACACCAAAGCGCGAAGCAACAGTCCGCCCTCCCGATCCCGCCCTGTTCGGCGTCCGGGGGTGCGGCCGCGCTCCGCGACCCATGCTTCGTCAAGCACAGCTAGCCGCGAACCCCCGATATTTCAAGGTTTCGCGGCCAGTTCGCTTGGCAGGAGTGGAGGGACTCGAACCCCCGGCATTCGGTTTTGGAGACCGACGCTCTACCAACTGAGCTACACTCCTGCACTGGCCGGGGCCAGCGAAGGAGGGCGCTTTAGCGTGGCCCGCCGGGGAGAGCAAGCGGGAAAACCGAGAGCATGTTCCGATTGGATGGAATCGGAACATGCCCTCGATTTTCCCTGCCTGCGGTGATTTCCGAACCTTGGAATGGGCCATTTCACTGGAGATCGCCCTAGAGGAAATTTCCCCCCTTCATGATCCTGCGCACGCGGCCCTGCACGGGCATGCGGTCGAACGGCGTGTTTCCGGCCTGGGCGGCCATCTTCCCCGAATCCACGATCCACGGCGCGTCCGGATCGATGAAGATCAGGTCGGCGGCGCTGCCTGCCGCGAAGCTGCCGCCGTTGACGCCCAATATCCTTGCCGGATTGGCGCTGAGCAGGGTCATCAGCCGGTTGAGCGTCACATGCCCGTCCCGCACCAGGTTGAGCGACAGGGCGAGCAGCGTTTCCGCGCCGGCCATGCCGGGGGCGGCGTCCGCGAAGGGCAGGCGCTTGTCCTCCGGCCCGCGGGGGTCGTGGCTGGACGTGATGACGTCGACGGTGCCGTCCGCGACCGCTTCGATCGCGGCCTTCCGGTCGTCCTCTGACCGCAGCGGCGGAGAGAGGCGCGCGAAGGTGCGGAAATCCGTCACCGCATTGTCGGAGAGGAAGAGATAGGCCGGGCTGATGCCGCAGGTGATCCTGAGGCCATCCGCCCTGGCCGCGCGGATCAGGTCGAAACCCGCCCGGGTCGTCACCAGCCGGAAATGGATCGCGCCGCCGGTCACCCGCGCCAGCATGATGTCGCGGGCGATGGCCATCGCTTCGGCGCAGGCGGGCGCGTGGGGCAGGCCGAGCCGCGTCGCCGTTTCGCCGCTGGTCGCCACGGCCTTGCCCGCAAGGCCGCTATCCTCCGCATGGGTGATGACGGTGAGGCCAAGGCCCGAGGCATAGGACAGCACGCGCATCATCACGCCGGAATCGGCGATCCACTGGCGTCCGGTGCCGACCGCCTTCGCCCCTGCGGCCTGCATCATGCCGATCTCCGCCAGCTCGGCCCCCTTCAGGCCGCGGGTGGCCGCCGCGATGGGGTGGACCCAGAAGTCGGGCTTGCCCGCCCGCGTCGCCTGGCGGATGAGGCCGGCATCGTCCAGCGGGGAGGATTGATCGGGCATCAGCGCGGCACGGGTGATGCCGCCGAAGTGGAAGGCCGGCTTGTCGGTGGCGAAGACGCCGAGGTCGACGAGGCCGGGCGCGACGACGAGGCCGTTTGCGTCGATGGTTTCGGCATCTTGCGGCACGGTGATGTCGCCGGTTGCGAGGATGCGGTCATCCTCGATCAGGATGACGCCGGTGGCGAGGTCATTGCCTGCGGGGTCGGCCAGCTTTCCGTTGATGATGGCGAGTTTGGTCATTTCGGATTCACCTTGCGGCCAATGCCGTCAATCCCCCTGCCTTGCGTTTTGGGATGGGGCGGGAGATGGGTCCCCGCCTTCGCGGGGATGACGGGTGAGGGGGCGGGGATGACTGAGGAGCGGGCGGACGTGGCGAAGGAACGGGCGGGGATGACGAGAGAGGGGCTCGTCATGCCCAACCCTCCACGCCGCGCGCGCCTCTGGTCAGCACGTCCAGGCAGGCCATGCGGATGGCGACGCCCATTTCCACCTGTTCCGTGATGGCGGAGCGTTGCGGGTGATCGGCGACGACGCTGGCGATCTCCACGCCCCGGTTCATCGGGCCGGGGTGCATCACCAGCGCGTCGGGTCTGGCGATGGCCAGCCGTTCCGGCGTCAGTCCGTAGAGCATGTGATATTCGCGCGGGGAGGGGATGAAGGCGCCGTCCATCCGTTCATTCTGGAGCCGCAGCATCATGACGACGTCCGCGCCCTCCAGCCCTTCGTCCATGCGGGTGTAGGGCGTCGCGCCCAGCATCTCGACCTCCGGCGGCATCAGCGTCGGCGGGGCGACGGCGCGGACCTGCGCGCCGAGGGCCGCGAGGCAGAGCATGTTCGAGCGCGCCACCCGGCTGTGCAGCACGTCGCCGCAGATCGCGACGATCAGCCCTTCGAACCCGCCCTTGCGCCGGCGGATGGTGAGGGCGTCGAGCAGGGCCTGGGTCGGATGCTGGTGCCAGCCGTCGCCCGCGTTCAGCACCGGGCAGTCGACCTTGTCCGCGATCAGCGCGACCGCGCCCGAACTGGCGTGGCGGATGACGATCACGTCGGCGGCCATGGCGTTGAGCGTCATGGCGGTGTCGATCAGCGTCTCGCCCTTCTTCACGCTGGACTGGCCGGCATGCATGTTGACGACGTCGGCGCCCAGGCGCTTGCCCGCGATCTCGAAGGACAGCAGCGTGCGCGTGCTGTTTTCGAAAAAGGCGTTGATCTGGGTCATGCCGGCGAGCCGGTCGTCATGCTTGCGCGCGCCGCCCCGGTTGCTCCTGGCCCAATGTTCCGCCTCATCGAGGAGAAAGCGGATTTCCCATGGCTTGAGGTCCGCGATGGAGAGCAGATGCCGATGCGGGAACAGCGCCCGGCCGGTCAGGTCGCCCCCTTCAAGATCGGACTGGGTGGAGGAAACGGGGATGTCGGGCATGAGCCGACGCTTTAGGCGAGGGTGGGGAAGAGGGCAAGTATGCTCCCCTTCCTGCGAGGCAGGTTCAGCCCCGTCCGAGCCAGCGGCCCAGCAGCGCGCCGTCCTTCATCACCTCCCGCGCGGCATTGTGGCCGGGCGCGCCGGTCACGCCGCCGCCCGGATGGGTGCCCGCGCCGCACATGTAGAGGCCCTTCAGGGGTCCGCGATAGGCGCCGTGGCCCAGGACCGGTCGCGCCGCCCAGAGCTGGTCCAGGGTCATGTTGCCATGCATGATGTCGCCGCCGACCAGCCCGAATTTCCGTTCGAGGTCGAGCGGGGAGAGAATGTCCCGCGCGATCACCGATCGGGCGAAGCCGGGCGCATGGGCGTCGACCGTGGCGACGATGCGATCCGCCGCCGCCTCCCGCTCATCGTCCCAACGGCGTCCGTCGGGCAGGACCGGCGCGAATTGCTGGCAGAAGAGGCTGGCCACATGGCAGCCGGCCGGGGCGAGGCTTTCGTCCACGGTCGAGGGGATCAGCATCTCCACGATCGGCTCGCGCGACCAGCCTTCGCGCTTCGCGTCCATATAGGCGCGGTCCATATAGTCGAGCGTGGGCGCGATGATGATGCCCGACTGGTGATGTTCGCCCATGCCGGGCAGGCAGGTGAAGTCGGGCAGGGACGACAGCGCGACATTCATGCGGAAGGTGCCCGACGCCGTTTTGAACCCGCGGATGCGCCTCAGGAAATCCGGCGGCAGGTCGGCGGGGTCCATCAGCCGCTCGTAGAGCAGTTTCGGCCCCACATTGGCGATGACGGCCCTGCCCATCACCTCCTCGCCGCTTTCCAGCCGGACGCCCACGGCGCGCGCGCCGTCGACCAGCACGGATGCGACCGGCGCCTCCAGGCTGATTTCCACGCCGAGGCCGCGCACCACCTGCGCCATGATCCGGGTGATCGTGCCCATGCCGCCGACGCTGTGGCCCCAGGCGCCCTTCTTCCCGTTCACCTCCCCGAAGACATGGTGCAGCAGCACATAGGCGCTGCCCGGCGCGTCGGGGGAGGCATAGTTGCCCACGATCGCGTCGAAGCCGAAGGCGGCCTTCACCGCCTCGCTCTCGAACCAGCCGTCGAGGAAGCCGCGTGCCGAGCGGGTGAACAGTTCCAGCACGTCGCGCTGCTGTTCCAGCGTCAGGCTGCCCATCCGCCGTCCCTGCCGGAGCGCGGCGGCGATCATCGCCAGCCCGTCGCCCGCATTGGGCGGCGCCTTCAGCGTCATGTCGCGCAGCAGGTCCGCCACCACCTCCAGCGCGTCATAATAGGCGGGGAGGGTGGCGGCGTCTTTCTGGCTGAACTTCGCGAATTCCGCCTGCGTCCGCTCCAGCCCGCCGCCCAGCTTCAGATAGCGGCCGTCCGGCTGGGGGAAGAAATTGCTGATCGGCCGTTCGAGCACGCGATAGCCATGTTCGGCCAGCCGCATGTCGCTTATCACCTTGGGGTGGAGCAGGCTGACCGTGTAGCTTGCCACCGAATTGCGGAAGCCGGGGTGGAACTCCTCCGTCACGGCGGCGCCGCCGGCGATGGCGCGCCGTTCCAGTATCCGCACCCGGTACCCCGCCCGCGCCAGATAGAAGGCGCAGACCAGCCCGTTATGCCCGCCGCCGATGATGACCGCGTCATAGGCCCCGGTCATGCCGCCCGGCTCCATCCCGGGGCCGGGGCGCGATGCAGCCGCGCCTGCGGAATGATCCGTCGCATCCGCGCGCAGAAATGGCGGAGCGCCACCTCCTGCGTCGACAGGGGGCCGACGGTGAAGCTGTCCGAGGAAAGGCCCGCCTGCACCCGGTCCAGCAGGGCGCTGTCCTCCGCATTCACCCGCCGGTTGATCCGCCAGTTGAGGTAGCGGGCGGCCTTCATTTCCCGCCGCTCGTCAGGAATCGCATAGGGAACCTCCCGGATCAGCGATCGGGTGGGGGACAGCGGCAGCCACTGCATGAAGTCCACCTGGTCGGGATATATGTCGAAGGCGATATTGGGCCACAGCCTGAAATAGGTCCAAAGCCGCTGCCGCTCATCCCCCAGATGCGGTATGCGCGGCAGGAAATGCTGATAGGCCCGCTCGGACGGGTTGGAGGAGGGCTGGCGGAGGATCGGCCCGCACATCCGGTCGGCATGGGCGCCGGTTTCCACCCGATAGCCCTCCCCCATCAGGCGCCGCAGTCCGGGATGCGCGACCGCGATATGCAGCCCGTCCGAATAATTGTCCCCGATG
Organism: Sphingobium sp. CFD-2; assembly: GCF_024611135.1. Classification (NCBI taxonomy): domain Bacteria; kingdom Pseudomonadati; phylum Pseudomonadota; class Alphaproteobacteria; order Sphingomonadales; family Sphingobiaceae; genus Sphingobium; species Sphingobium sp. CFD-2. Next base: position 135,699 of record NZ_CP084405.1, read on the forward strand.
ACCTTCCAGTTCACCGCGCGGGGCCGCAGCGTCATGCGCCCCATGGCCCTCAAGTCCGCGAAGCGATAGGCCGCGATCTCCTGACCATGGGGCGCCATCATCTCCGCTACGCGGGGGCCGCCGTCATCCTCCAGCCTGACGAAGAGAAAGCCGTGGAAATCCTCGACCTCCACGGCGTGGAGCCCATGGCGGGCGGGGTCGAAGTCGTAGCCGGCCTTCAGCGGCACCCCGGTCAGGCGGCCCCGGTCGTCATAGGTCCAGCCATGATAGGGGCAGGTGAGCTTCCTGGCGCAGCCCGCGGCGGCGTCCACGATCCGCGCGCCGCGATGGCGGCAGACATTGGCGAAGGCGCGGATGACGCCGTCCCCGCCCCGGATCAGGATGACGCTTTCCCCGATATAGTCCAGCGTGCGGAAATCGCCGGGAGCGGGAATGTCGCTTTCATGCGCCACGATCTGCCAGGAGGGGCGGAATATCCGGCGCAGCTCCAGCTCGAAAAATTCGGGATCGCGATAGGTCCATGCCGGCAGGCTCCATGCCGCGTCCGGGTCCGTCAGTTGCCCGCCTTCCTCCACTATCCCGCGCCCCACCCCAGCCGATAGATTTTACGTATGTATAACAACCTCGTTTTTCCGGCAATGGCGGCGGTCGGACCTGTCCTAAGCCGTTCTTTCCGGCACCTCGCCCCAGTCGGCCAATATGCTGTCCCGGCTGGCCACCGCCTCCCACGGAAAGACGAACCAGTCCTTCGTCGCGTCCCGGTCGATCGTTTCCGCGCGATAGTCCACCGTGGCGGCGGACCGGATATTGTCGATCAGGACCGCGAAGCGCACCCCTGCGGCGGGAGCGGGCGCCAGGGCATTGCGCACGGCATTGATCGTCCGTCCGCTGTCGTTGATGTCGTCGACGAACAGCAGCGTTTCGCCTGTCGCTGCGCGCTGCGCCAGGCCGGCCAGCAGCGCCTCTCCGAAATCGGGCAGCTTCGCCGACAGGTCGACCGACAGCATGGCGAGGCCGGTCGCATGGCTGAGATAGGTGGCGGGCACCAGGCCGCCGCGTCCGATGCCCACCAGATAATCGGGCCGCCATTGCGACGCCGCCAGGGCGCGGGCCAGCGCATCGATCTGGGCCAGGAACGCATCCATGGTGACGGGGGTCAGGATCGGCTGGCCCATCGCGTCAGCCCGCCGCCGCCAGACGGGTTTCGGCATCCGCCGCCGCGCCGTAGCGGCGGGCGAGGAAGGCGCAGGCCATCAACTGTATCTGGTGGAACAGCATGACCGGCAGCAGGATCGGCCCCACCGCACTGGCGGGGAACAGCACCCCGGCGATGGGCACGCCCGACGCCAGGCTTTTCTTCGATCCGCAGAATTGCAGCACGATCGCGTCCTCCCGCGACAGGCCGAGCAGCCGTCCCAGCAGGAAGGTGAAGACCAGCACGACGACCAGCATGGCGATGCAGATCGCGGCCAGCAGCAGCAATTCGCCGCGCGACACCTTCTGCCACAATCCTTCCACCACCGCCGCGCTGAAGGCGGAATAGACCACCAGCAGGATCGATCCGCGATCCACCCGCCCCAGCATCGCCTTGTGCCGGCTGACGAAGCCGCCGATCCATGGCCGGGACAGGTGGCCGATGACGAAGGGCAGCAGCAGTTGCAGCACGATGTCCTCGACCGAGGAGAGCGAGATCAGGCCGCCCGTCCCGTTCTTCTCCATCGTCAGCGCGACCAGCAGCGGCGTCAGGACGATGCCCAGCAGGTTGGAGAAGGATGCGCTGACCACCGCCGCCGCGACATTGCCCCGCGCAATGGCGGTGAAGGCGATCGAGGATTGCACCGTGGAGGGCAGCAGCGTCAGGAACAGCAGCCCCGCCCGCATCGAAGGCGGGATCGCCGCCGCCTGCTGAGTCGCCAGGCCGATCAGGGGAAAGACCGCGAAGGTCGTTCCCAGGGTCGCCAGATGCAGTTTCCAGGCCCGGGCGCCATTCCAGATCGCCTCCCGCGACAGCTTGGCGCCGTGCAGGAAGAAAAGCAGGACGATGCCCGCATCGGCGGCCGCCCCGGCCAGGCCGGCGGCTTCCCCGCGGGCGGGCAGCAGGGAGGCGAGCGCCACCGTGCCGATCAGCAGCAGCAGGAAGGGGTCCAGTATCTCGCGCAGGCGTTGCATGGGTCGCCTTTAGGCAGGATGGACGGAAAAGGATAGACGCGCTCGTGCCGATGCGCCAACAGTCGCGACGAACCAAGAGGCCCGCGACACCGGCGACATCCGTGACAAGGGCGGAAGAACAGCAAGGAGACTCCGGTCGTGAGCGAAGGGATAGCCATTGTCGAAAATCAGGGCGTCGTCGAAATCCACATCGACCGGCCGGAAAAGAAGAATGCGCTGACCGCCGACATGTACCGCACCATGACCGCCGCGCTGGCCGACGCATCCGCGCGGGACGGGATCGGCGCCGTGCTGTTCGCGGGCAAGGGCGACGCCTTCTGCGCGGGGAACGACCTTAAGGATTTCATGTCCGGTCCGCAGGGCGGGGAGGCGGCCTTCGCCTTCATCCGCGCCATCGCCGCCTTCGACAAGCCGGTGGTCGCCGCCGTGCAGGGTCTGGCCGTGGGGGTGGGGACGACCATGCTGTTCCATTGCGACCTGGTCTATGCGAGCCCCGACGTGCGGTTCATCATGCCCTTCGTCAATCTGGGGATCGTGCCGGAGGCGGGCTCCAGCCTGCTGGCGCCGGCCATATTGGGCTATGCCAAGGCGGCGTCGATGCTGCTTCTGGGCGAGCCGATGGATGCGCAGACCGCCGACCATGCGGGTTTCGTCACGGCGATCGTCCCGGCAGACGCGCTGCTGGACCATGCCCGGCAGAAGGCGGCGTTGCTGATGACCAAGCCGCCCCAGGCGCTTGCCGCGACGCGCCGGCTGATGAAGGGCGACCCGGCGGCGCTGAACCAGCGGATCGAGGAGGAGGCGCGCCTGTTCCAGCAGACGATGCAATCCGCCGAGGCGCAGGAGGCGTTCGCCGCCTTCTTCGAGAAGCGCGCGCCGGTGTTCCGCCGCTAGAGCGCGCTGCGTTAGATCCTGCGCAGGCCGTGCGCTCCAAGCTTTTGTTGTCGCATCGTGCGCAAAACCGGTTCCCACTTTTGCGCACGATGCTCTTAGTGTCCCGCCGCTGTGGCGGGTTCCTCTATGGCTGCATCGGATCGGCTGCGGGTCGGCTGCTCCCGGCGCGCTCTAAGGCTTGCCGAAGCGGATTTCGCTGACGATGACGGCGGCGACCACCAGCGCGCCGCCCAGCAGGGCGCTGGCGGGCAGGCGGTCGCCCGCGATCCAGCCGATCAGGCCCGCCCAGACGGGCTCTCCGGCATAGATCAGCGTTGCACGGGTGGCCGACACGCTGCGCTGCGCCCAGTTCATCACCAGCTGGATCAGCGCCGTCATCAGGCCCAGCCCGCAGGCCGACAGCATGACGATCCAGTTGATGGGCGGGACGGCCTCTCCGGCCGGAACCATGCAGGCGAAGGCGAGCAGGGACGTCACCGCCAACTGGATGAACGTCACCCGCGCCACATCGACGCGGCCCGCCCAGAGGCTGATGAAGATGATCTCCAGCGCGATGGCGAGCGTGCTGATGAGCGTCAGCGCCTCCCCCCGGCCGAGCGACAGCCCGTCCCGCGGCGCGGCGATCAGCAGCAGGCCGGCGAAGGCCAGCGCCACGCCGATCCAGCTTGCGAGGCGCGGCCGCCTGCGCAGGACGATCCATTGCAGGATGGGGACCAGCGGCACATAGGCCGCCGTGATGAAGGCGGAGGTGCTGCTGGGGATCGTCCGCAGGCCCCAGGTCTGGAGCGTATAGCCGGTGAAGATGCCGCAGCCGATCATCGTCCCCGCCAGCCATTCCCGCCGCGTGACGCCGCGCAAGACCGGCAGGGCGAGGGGGAGGGCGATCAGGGCGGCGGTGCCGAAGCGCAGTCCGACGAAGAACAGCGGTCCGCTGTGCCGCATCGCCTGATGCACGATCAGGAAGGTGCCGCCCCACAGCAGGGTGATGCCGATCAGCGCCAGTTCCGGGCGCCCGATCATCAGCCGGGAGGGGGTTTCGGGTGCGGCGCCGTGCATGCCGTCGCTGGTGCTGCGGATGGCCGCTCAGGTCAAGCGCCGCTCCCGTCCGGTCGGCAGGGCGCGGCGTTTTTCCGATCCCTTTCCCCAGTTCTTTTCCGTGCCGTCAGTCGTTGCGGATGTCGTTGCCCGCGCGTTCCATCGCCGCGCCGACATCCCGCTTCGCTTCGCGCGCCTCCCGCTCCGCATCGCGGGAGGCATTGTCCATGGCCGCGCCGAGGCGGCCGGAACCTTCGTCTATCGCATTGCCCGCCTCGTCCAGGCCCCGTTCGATCCTGTCGCCCGCCCGGTCGACCGTATTGCCGACGTCGCTGCCGATCGCGGAGCCGGCATTTTCCAGATTGTCGGCCGCCTTTTCCGAACAGGCCGATGCGCCGAGGACGGTCAGCGCCGACATGGCGGTCAGGAATGATGTGCGCATGGGTTCACCCTTATCTTGCCTTCAACAAAGAGCAGATAAGCGCCCCTGCGGCGATAAGGTTGCGTAACGATCCTTCACCGGCCGCGCAGGCCGAACACCATGGACCGGTCCTGATCGGGAATCAGCCCCTCCAGCACGCGCCAGAAGCCGGTGACGGAGCCCTGCCCCGCCTGGGCATAGGCGGCGGCCATCTTTTCCCGCAGGGCGCGGAACAGCTCCGCCTCCAGCGCGACGCCGGCCGGGCTCAGCCGCAGCAATTTCTGCCGCCGGTCGCTGGCGCCTTGCCGGGTTTCGATATAACCCTGCTCGATCAGGTCGTTGAGCACGCGGCCCAGCGACTGCTTGGTGATGGCGAGCAGGCGCAGCAGGTCCTTGACGGTCAGGTCGGGCTGGCGCGAGATGAAATAGAGGGCGCGGTGATGCGCCCGGCCCAGCCCCTGCGCGGCGAGCCCTTCGTCGATCGAGCGGGTCAGCGCGGAATAGCCGAAATAGAGCATCTCTATGCCGCGCCGGATCTCATCCTCGCGCAGGAAAAGCGGTGAAGCGGGCGCGATCTGGGATGTCGGGACGGGGGATGGGGAATGGGGCGCGGACATGCCGGTCGGTTCCAGGCTGAGAGGAAAGGGCGCGCGCATATTGGCGGTTCCGGAAAATAATGACTAGGCTTTCCTTTCGCGCAACAGGCGCTATATGGCGATCCGCGCCGGCGATGTCCGGGCGATGCTGGGGCGTAGCCAAGCGGTAAGGCAGCGGTTTTTGGTACCGCCATGCGCAGGTTCGAATCCTGCCGCCCCAGCCAGCTGAATCCTCTAGATTTGGCCCGTTTCCCATGACTTGTGTCAGAATCATCGTAGAAGAGAGTTGGCCCGGTTCGCCTCATTTGGGCCGGATTTGACTCCTCTTTTATCGCGCTTTCATCGAGGGAGGGGCCGACCAGGATATCGGGCTATGACTCGCATGCCTACGCTTACCCCCTCGCTGATCGATGGATTGGTGAAGGGTTCCCTTAATGCCCCCCTGACGCCCGGGCTTTCGGTCCAACTACTGCTGAGCGGCAGGAAGACATGGAATATATGCGCTGGATATCCCCGAAGCGCCTTTCTGAGGCGAACGCTCGATTCTTATCCGGCGTTTGCCATCGCGGCTGCACGGAAGTGGGCAGGGGAACTCAATGTCGCGATTGAAAGTGGTATTGATCCGCGCGATGCTTGGCGGGAGGCGGAGCGGCTTGCCACGATGGCGGTCAAGCGGGCCCATGATCTCGCATGGAAGCCGTCCGGAAGGGTCGAATTTCACGGTCCAAACGAAAGAACAAGCCGCGGACCATATCGGACAAGATCACCCTATTCGCCCGTTATGTCGAACCCAAGTTGGCCAAGGCCATTCATGACGTGACGAAGGACGATCTGATTGCCCTGGGGGAAGCGAAGGGGAAGACAGCGCAGGCTCGTGCGAACCGACCCGGCCGAACTGAAGGAGTTTTTGGATGGGCGGCATCTTTGCGCGACAAGGAAGTCGGTTTGGCGGTCGATCATGCTAGGGGCCTCAGCGACCTGCGCTTTCCTGAGACGCCATGAGTCCGCAAGCTCAGCCTGGAGGAACTGGAATGCGCAAAGTCGGCCACTGTGATCATGCGGTCATTTTGCTAGGGCGCTCTCCTCTCCAGCCGATCTCAACCGCTTGCCCAGCGTCGTCCTGAGGCCGGCGTCGCGCGATTATCATTGGCATCTCGAACATGCCGGGGGTGAAACGGCAAGCGTCACGCACGCGTCCCGGCTCGTGAACGACGACATGGCGACGCTGCGTTACGCGGTTCTGGCAGGGGGGTGGTGCAATTGCCGACCATTCCCGAAGGCGGTCAGTCATCCAGGCTTGAGCAGCCGGCCTGACAGCGGAATAGCTGCCGGTCGGCCGCCGACCAAAACGCGGTTATCCATGCCGCGCCGTCTGAGCGAGGCAGTCGCCTACTTTCTGTGGATCGCCAATAACGGCGGTGCCCATGCCGAAAGATCTGGAAGCGGAGTTGATTTTCCTCATCATGCCGTGACTATAGAGGCTCAGCTCTTCGAGCGGCTTCCGTACCTTGGGAAGAAAGCCGAGAGCCCAATGTCCGTAATGCGGGCAGTCGATGCGGCACATTCGGTAACGCAATGGCCGCCGGCCTCCAGTTCTGGTTCGGAGACATTCATCAACACTCTCTGAGACTTGCGCGTAGTCCTGGCACTCGACTTCGCCACCGGATCGTGCAAAGACGAGCTAAGGTTCTAATCCCAGAACCTTACCCATTTCCGCCATGTCCATGATCTCGATCACGGCCGGAGTCGTGCCGTCCCATTCCTCGTTCAATTGCTGAATGCGGTCGAAGGCGGGCACCATCGATGGATGGCGGACCTCGCTGATCTCATATTGTGGAAATCCGCCGCCGGGCAGGGAGAAATAAGCGATCCGGAACGGCGTGTCCTTCATCCGCCCCTCATGAACTACCTCCAGCCCGTTGCCGCAGAGATGCGCATAAGCCGCGTCATATTCCTCCGGTGAGGCGAATTGCGGCGAGACATGCTGCATGCCTTCCTGCCCGGCCGCGATATAGTCCAGAAAACCGCTGGGAGCATCGTTGAGCTGTTGGATGAGCTCGAACTGGATGGCTCCCGAATAGCCGAGCGCGAGGTCCACGACGGGGGGCTTCGACAAGCGGCCGCGATAGCGATAGTCATCGTCCAGGGCGAGGTTCCGGAAAACCACGAACGGGCCGACGCCGGTCAATTCGCTCCAATAGCGCATGGCGGCGTCGATGTCGCGGACGATGACGCCGATCTGCCGGATCGGGGCGGACAGCTTGTTGAGCGCCCTGACCCCGTTCGGCCATTCGGGCGTGGTGCTTCCAGTCATTATTGCATACTCCTATCGCGGTTTTCGACGTCGGCAGCCATTGGCGGCCGCTCGGCCCGTCGGTTGCGCCGGTTCAACCCGGCTCGGGAACCTTGTCGATCAGCGGCATGAGAATCCGATTGCACTCTTCGATGGTGATCACCTCGTCCGGCGGGCAGATGCGGTAGCTGGCGCCGCCGACCCAGATATTCTCGCCCGTCAGCTTGCAATCCTCATTATAGTCCCAGACCATGATCCGGTCGGTCGTCTGGATGACCATCTCGTCAAGCTGATGGGCTTCGATCGGAGCGCCGAAATGGATCGCGATCGCGGCCGGCATGAAGATATGGAAGGTGACCCTGGTGGAGAAACCTGTATCGTCGACGCGAAGCAGTTCATTTTCGAACATCATGACGCAGATATTGGTCTTGACCATCGAACCGTAGAGAGCTTCGACCCGGTCCCGGCCCTTATAGGGAACGGGCGCGCCGCCGACATACATCAGATAATCCGGGTTCTCGACCGTCAAATCTTCCGCCAGAATCTCCTCATACCGCCCGCAGACCTCCAAAATGGCGTGGCGGCGGTAGTTGATCAATATCTTGCGATGCCGGGGATTGGTGACTTTCCTGAGCAGATCGTCGGCCGCCTTGGTCAACAAGCGAATGTCATATTTCATGTCCGTCTCCTGAAATGCGATTTAAACCGTGAATCGTTTCATCATATCTGCTTCGCGCGCCGATGTCAGCTTGCCATTGGGGGGATGCGGGGCTGGCGGGGACTGCCGATGTCATCCTTTCGGCACGATGTCGTGGAGGCGCCAATCCGGGCGTTCGAGCGTGACGATGCTGATCAGATCCCGATAGGGCTCGACCCCATGCGCGAGCCTGCGTTTGTCCGGGTCCCATTCCAGCAGCGAAAGCGCGGCGGCACGAAAAATGCTCAATCGCGTGACATCGATCTCGAAGAAGCGTTCCCATATGAATTGCTGCGGCTCCCGGCTCGAAAGGTTCCGCAGAATATCCTCCGGCACATGCAATGTCCGGCTCGACCGGATGCGGAGCACGCCCTCGGTACGCGCCAGGCCCGCCAGGACATGATCGGTGAACCATCGGTCCGCCGCTTCTCCCCCCGTGGGGAAGCGGATCAGCCCGGTCCAGCGGAACGCCGCCGGTTCCTCGGTCGCGGAAGGATGATTGTCGATCCTGATCTGGGGAATGGCGGGCACCCAGGATTGGGCGATCGGATGGGGCCCATCCATGCTCCCCGACCAGCCGCCATGATAGGGGTCTTCAAGGGGGGTGTCGCTTTCCACGTCCTGCCCATCCCACCAGGTCAGCACGAGCGGGCGGTCCATGATCTCGAAGTCGTTGAACCAGAGTTCGGTCCAGCGATAATTATAATGACCGAGCGGGCTGAAGTCCTCCCGCTCCGGGATCGCCCGCCAACTCTGATAGCGGCGGAGCCATGGCCCCATAGCTTCCACGGCTTCGGGCGCATGATGACGCCAATACCATCTTTCCCAGCGCGGCAAGGCGTCGAGGGAATTGAGGTTCATCATATAGACGTTCCGGATCATCATGGCCTCTTTCGATTTTCTCTTCGACGTTGCGACGCAGGCAAGGGCGCTTCAGCCGGTCATGACAGGGTCGAGGTGAACGCGCCCAGTTTCGCAAACGCCTCCAGCATCGGCGCGCTGCTGATCTTGTCATTCCCGCCCTGATCCGCTTCGAGGCGGGCGATCGTCGCAAGGGTGTAAGGGCCTTCCCGCCCGCACGCGCAACCGCCATCGAAGTCGATCGTGACAAGATCTCCGGAGAGCGTGGCCGGCCAGAAACTTGTTGCCAGCAGGTCGTAGACGAGCAGCCTGCCCGTCTGTCTGCCCTTGCGCGGCCTGGCCTCTCCGGTTTGGGGGTCGAGCACCATGTTGATCCCCCAGGGCAGGGGATGAAAATGACCCTGGGAGCAACCTATCCCGCCCGATGTGGTCTCGCTCATCCCATAATTGTCCCTGATGGGATAAGGGAATATTTCGCGAAGCGTTTCTTGCCATCCATCGGGGAAGTCGAAGCCTTTGGTGCCGCCGGCGGTTATGATGACGCTGTCGGGCGACCATTCCGCCTTAATGCCGCGTTCCTTGCAGATCGCCGCCAGCTCGTGGAGCTTCTGGAGGAAGCTGAAGATGAGGACGCGCTTTCCCTTCTGTCCGACGATCGCTTCGTCGATGAAGGCGTTGGTCATGGCGTCCATGTTCCGCAGCCGTTCGTTGACCTGATGAGCGATCTGCTTTTCCGCGTCGGAGAGGATGATCTCCTCCCCCATGGTTTCGGCGCGGCGAAGCCGGCTGGCGAGACTCAATTCGTCGGCGGTCACGCGGCCCTTGGCAAAGGTCTTCACCAGATGTTCTTGGCCAGCATAGACGGTGCATCGCAGCAACTCTATGAAATAGCTGTAAGATTGCCGACCGCTGTCCGCAGGCCATGGCATCAGGAGCGTGACGTCGCCATCGCGAATGTCCATGCCGGGTTCGTCGCGATAGGGTTCGAACGACCGGACGAGCAAAGCGAGCTGGGCTGCGTCTTCCGGCAGGCCTCTTGGCAGGATCGATATTTTGCCGGTCGTTCCGGACGAGGATATGGGCCGCATCGACGTCGCCTCCTCGATGCGGCGAAGCCAGGATTCCAGGGACGCGCATTCGGAAACGTCGATATGCGAAAGGTCGAAAGCGGTCAGCGCGTCGAGCCAGGCGGTCAGGCGGTCATAGCGCCCTTCTTCGACATCTTGTGCGGAATAGGATTTATAGACCGTGTGAGGCAGGCCAAGCCTAGCCAGGTCGGAAAGATCGTTGATCTGCGTGATCCCGGCTTCGGAAGCGAGCCGATCGAGCAGGGCGATCCTGGGCCGCAATTCCTGAAAGCGGCGTTGCAGGAGCGAGAGTTGAATCGCCTCCAATTCTTCCCCGCCGATGGCGAAGAGGTCGGCGGTCGGCATTTCCAGGAAATATTCCGGTGCTTCGGACAATAATTTCGCCTGTTCTGCGAGGCGCTCTCCATGCTGCATGATTATTGCCTTTTCGTTTTTTGGACTGCCAAGCATCCCCGCCAGCGTTCCCTTGCGCTGTTGAATCGACAATAGCAGCAGCTCTCCAGTGGTGCAATGAAACGATTCATATTTGAGGGCGGGATTTCACGCGCGCGCCGGCATCTTCCGCATGCCCCGCTCTGGCGGCCTTCGAGCTTTCGGCTGCGGGAACCTGGCGACGGGCGATCCAGAGCAGTGCTAAGGCCGCGAGCGAAGCGGGCAGGCTAGCGAGGATGCCGATGGACAAGCTGCCTTGGGCGGCCGATACCTTGCCGACGAGATAGGGGCCGAACGCCGATCCGATGAAGGTGCTCATCAGGGACAGGATGGCCGCCGCCGTGCCGCGCATGCGGGGCATGACAAGCTCCTGGATGGTGGCGGCGCCCGCGGGCAGCCACATGATGCCGAAGAACACGACCGGGACGTTCAACAGGAAGAAGACCGTTGGATTCCGGGTGATGCACATGCCGATCACGAAGGGGATCGGGATGATGACGGAGGCCAGGCCGACATGAATCCGGCCTGCCGGGCTTCGGCGCAGCATCAGGTCCGCCAGTCGCCCGCCCGATATGACGCCCAGCATGCCGAATATGGTCGTGGTGAGGCCCAGCACGGTGCCGACGGTCGCTTTATCCAGGGCCATGGAGCGAAGGGCGAGCGGCGCGGTCCAGAAGCCGAGATTGATGGTCAGCATGGAAGCGAGGCTGAAGCCCAATGTCGCGCACATGAAGGCGGGCGTGCGCCAGGTCAGGGCATGGGCCGCCGGATCGCGGGTCCGCAAGATCTGCGCGGAGGAAAAGATGGCGTAGGATACCAAGCTGAGCGCAAGCCATTGCAGCACGTCGCCCGTCGCATGGATGAGCGTCCAACTCAGCAAGATGGCGAAAGCCGCGAAGAGGATGTTATGGCCGAATATGCGCGGCCCGCAGCGCGCCGTCTGATACAGGGTGAAGGGCGGGATCACGCTCGCGACATCGTCGAAGAAGCTTGACCAGAGGCCCGGCGTGCTTGGCCTTTCGATCCCGTCGGCCAGCCCCCGCAAGGGTTCGCGCAGCGCCGAGACGACCACCGCCAGCGCCATGCCCGGAATCGCCAATATCAGGAAGGCCGCCTGCCAGCCCTCTAGGCCGAATGGTCCCACTTTGCCGAAGGTCTCCGTCCAGCGGACCACCACGAAGGCGCCAGCGGTGAAGGCCAGGCCCTGACCGAGATAAAGGCCCGCGCCATATATGCCCAAGGCCATCCCGCGACGCGTGCGGGAGAACCAGTCGGACAGCAGCGAATAGGAGATCGGCGCCGCCGCGGCCTCTCCGATGCCCACGCCGATCCGCGCCACGACAAGCTGCCCGACATTCGCCGCCAGCCCGGAAAAGGCGGTCATGGCCGACCACAGGACCAGGCATACGGACATCAGGCGAACGCGCCTGCACTGATCGGCCAAGCGGCCCAGCGGATAGCCGAACAGGGCGTAGAACACGCCGAACGCCGTGCCGTGCAGGAAGCCGAGCTGGGCGTCGGTGAGCTGAAAATGCCGCTTAACGTCTTCGGCCAGGATCGAGAGGATCGTGCGATCCATCCAGGCGACGGAATATACGCCCAGAAGGACGAAAAGAACGAAATGGGCATAACGGCCATCCGCCAGATAGGGGGAAGCAGCCGGCCCGGAATGGCCTTTGCCGGAGATATAGCGCGGGCCGCTGACGGTCTCTCCCATTTTATTCGTCCTTTATCCGAACGGCGTCAGCCTGTTCACTTTGACACGAAGGCCGTCCGGTCGGGGACCGGCGCGGCGGAGAGCCTTCAATCCACCAGTTGCGCGATCGAGCCGGTGATGCAAATCCCCGCGCCATCGGCGGCGTAATTTTTGTTGATGAAGATCATCACGGAGGTGAGCGCTTCGGCCGCCGCCGAATTTGCGAGCGGCCCCGCATGGAGACCGCGCAGCCCGGCCGCTTCTGCAAGCGCCACGACGCGCGCCCGCGCTGCCTTCTGATCCCCGAATATGAGCACGTCGCAATCGACGTTTTCGTCGGTGGCGAGCTTGTGGGCCGCGACATTGTGAAAGGCCGACACCAACTGCGCATCGTCCCCCAGCATGCGTTGCGCGACCAGAGCGGCGCAGCCTTCGGGCGGGAGCTGCACCCGGGCGACTTTGGGCGGCATGAGGGGAACGGTCGTGTCCACGACCAGCTTGCCCGCGACCATCGGCCGTATGTCCTCCAATATCGCGGTCTGGGAGGCGAAAGGCACGGTGACGACGATGATGTCGGCCTGCCTTGCCGCCTCCCCATTGCTGGCTCCCCGCATCGCCGGAGAAGCCAGTTCCCCGTTCAGTCGGGAGGCTTCGGCTTCGGCTTTCGCCGCGTCGCGCGATCCGATGATCACCGGATAGCCGGCCTTGGCCCACCGCCGCGCGAGCGCCCAGCCCAGATTGCCCGTGCCGCCTACGACCGCAATGGTCGGCTTGTCTGTCGTCATAGTGAATTCCCGCAGGTCATGAGTTGGGAGGAGAGAGGGCTTTTCGGCTTGCGCGCCGCGCCATGCGGCGGCGTCAGCACCACCGGAGCGAGGGGGGCGGCGGCGAAGGCCTTTGCGCGCCGTTCCTCGCTCGCATCGGCATAGAGGGTGGTGCGAAGCCGGGGCCGGCGTCCGATCGAGCCGATCGCCGCTTCCATCTCGGGCGGCGAGAATTCCTGTCCATGCTGCGCGCCCGCGGCCCTTGAGATGCTCTCATTCATCAAGGTGCCGCCAAAGTCGTTGGCGCCCGCCCGGAGGCAGTGCAGCGCGCCTTCCAGTCCCATCTTCACCCACGACACCTGAATATTGGGCACCAGCGGATGAAGGACGAGCCGGCCGATCGCATGCATCAACACCGCCTCCCGGAATGTGGGGCCTTGGCGGGAGCGGCCCCGCAAGGCCATGGGCGCTTCCTTCGATACGAAGGGCAGAGGCACGAACTCCGTCAGTCCGCCAGTGCGCTGCTGAAGACGGCGCAGGGCAAGGATATGGCGCGCCCAATGCTCGTACCGGTCGACATGGCCGAACATGATGGTGGAGGTGGTGCGCAAACCCACCCGATGCGCGGTTTCGACGATGTCCAGCCATGAAGCGGTGGACAATTTGTCGGGACAGATCTGGGCGCGCACCTCATCGTCCAGGATCTCGGCGGCGGTGCCCGGCAGGCTGTACAGGCCGGCATCCTGCAATCTTTCGAGAAATGCCGCGGGGGAAATGCCAAGCGTTCCGGCGCCGTGATGGATTTCGAGCGGGGAGAAGGCGTGGATGTGGATGCCCGGCGCCGCGTCGCGGGCGGCGCGGCAAATGTCGAGATAGGTCTGTCCCGTATAATGCGGATGGATGCCGCCCTGCATGCAGACCTCGGTCGCGCCCCGGTTCCATGCTTCGGCGGTGCGCCGGGCGATCTCGTCCAGGTCGAGATTATAGGCGGGTCCGCCCAGCGCATCGTGGCGGCTGCCTTTCGAAAAGGCGCAGAAATGACAATGATAGCCGCAGATATTGGTATAGTTGATGTTGCGCGTCACGACGTAGGAGATCGCGTCGCCGGTGGTCTTTGCGCGCAGCCTGTCCGCCGCGTCGCAGATGCTCGCCAGATCATCGTCGCGGGCGGTGAACAGCCGGGCGACGTCATCCTCAGCCAGTTCGTCGCCCGCCATGGCTCGCTCGGTCAGAGAGAGGATCGAGGGGTGGGCGGACCGATGGCGCAAGGATGGCGCGGGAGGCGCAGGATGTCCGGCATCACCGACCGTCCAGCGGTCTTCCCGGGCAAAGCCGCCGCCATCGCTCCTGGCCAAGATGGCGGGCGTCAATGCCGGGTCGACCCACCGGTTCAGGTCGCGCAGGAAGTCGGGATAGAGAGGCAGGCGCGGAACCAGCGTCGCGCCTGCAGCGGCCGTATGATCGCGCAGTTTGGCGATATGGGGCCAGGGCGCCTCGGGATTGACATGGTCGATCGTGACGGGAGAGATGCCGCCCCAATCGTCGATCCCGGCGTCGAGCAGAAGCGGGTAATCGGACGCCGACAGGTTCGGCGGCGCCTGGATGTGCATTTGCGGCCCGAACATGATGCGGGCGGCGGCCAGCGTCCACAGCAGATCTTCCAGGTCCGGCTCTTGGGCCGTCGCCATCCTGGTCCCCGGCTTGGCGCGGAAGCTCTGGACGATGATCTCCTGGATATGGCCATGCCGCCGGTGCAATTCGCGGATCGCGCCCAGCGTTTCCAGCCGTTCGGCACGCGTCTCTCCGATGCCGATCAGTATGCCTGTGGTGAAGGGAATCCGCAGCTCGCCGGCAAGGGCGATGGTCGCCAGCCGGTTCGCAGGCGCCTTGTCCGGCGATCCATGATGCGGGCCGCCGGGCTGGCACAGTCGTTCCGATGTGCTTTCCAGCATCAGGCCCTGGGAAACGGACGTGGTTCTGAGCAACGCCATCTCGTCGCGGGAGAGGGTTCCGGGATTGGCATGCGGCAGCAGTCCTGTCTCTTCGAGGACGAGTCGCATGGCTTCGGCAAGATAGGATATGGTCGTTTCGTGGCCCAGTTCCGACAGGGCGTGGCGTGCCGCCGCATATCGCAGTTCCGGCTTTTCGCCCAGAGTGAACAGGGCTTCGGTGCAGCCGGCGTCGCGACCGGCGCGGGCGATCCGCAAAATCGCCTCGCGGTCCAGGAAGGCGGGCTCGCCGCGCCGGGGCGGCCTGGCGAAAGTGCAATAATGGCAGACGTCCCGGCAGAGATGCGTGAGCGGGATGAACACTTTCGGGGAGAAGGTGCGTATTCGGCCGTGACCCCCGTCGCGAATCCGGCGCGCCTGCGCCATCAAGGCGGGAAGCTCGCTGGAGAGCAGCCGATCGCCGGGATAAGAAACCGCGCTATCCGGGCCCGGATCGGGTTCAACTGACATGTGCATCTTCCTGTCGCATCCCATCTGAAGAGGGCATCGATTCCCGATTGTCGGGCGCAAGGGCTGGCGCCCCGTTCTTCAGCAGCGGGAGACCGTCACCTAGTAAATGAAACGATTCATTGCAAGATGGCGCGTGCGATGCTAGCCATGATGCGCGGGAATTTGAACGCCGCCTTGGTTTGAGCGCGTTTATCCCAGATCATTCAGGCACGCCCCGATGCGCGCAAGAAAAGGAGATCGGAATGTATCTTGAAAGGTTTCGCCTGGACGGGCGCCGGGCTTTGGTGACGGGTGGAGGGCGCGGGATCGGCGCGGAGATTGCGCGGGCGCTGGCGGAGGCGGGCGCGGAAGTCGTGATCGTCGACATCGATGGCGAAACCGCCGAGCAAACGGCGTCGGCCCTGGTCGCGGCCGGGCGGCTCGCGCATCATCGGCAGGCCGATCTGACGCAGGCCGATCGGGTGGAGGCATTGGCCGAGGATGTCGGCCCGATCGATATTCTGGTCAACAATGCGGGCATCGTGCTTGTCATGGACCCGCTCGAAACCACGGCGGCGGCATGGAAGCGCACGATGGAGGTGAATGTCGATGCCGTCTTCTACTGTTCGCAGGCTTTTGGGCGCCGCATGGTTGAAAGGGGGGCGGGATCGATCGTCAATATCGGCTCGCTGGCCGGTTTCGGTGGCCTGCGCCCGCAAAATCCGCTGCCCTATTGCACCAGCAAGGGGGCGGTGCACACCCTCACCAAATCGCTGGCGGTCGCCTTTGCGCCCCATAATGTGCGGGTGAATGCGGTCGCTCCAAGCTATATCGCCGCGCCGATGACCGATCCGGCGGAAATCGGCGGAGAGGTTCGCGCCTGGGCTGAGGTCTGGATGGACATGACGCCGATGGGGCGGTTCGGAAAGCAGGAGGAAGTGGCTGCGGCGGTCCTGTTCCTGGCGAGCGACGCGGCAAGCTATTGCACCGGCGCCATAGTGCCGGTCGACGGCGGATATGGGTCCGTGTGACGGTCTGCGGGCAGGCGGCGGTCGTTTAGGCCGCCGCCGGACGCGGTTCGCCCTTTCCCGTCTAAACTACCGCCGCCGTGTCTTTTTTCGGCTTTGCGGATTTGGGTTTGGGCTTGGCGGGTTCCGCCGCTCGCGGCGCGCCGATCGAAGGACGGGCGATATAATGTGTCGGCACGATCACATGCCGGGCCTCGCTTTCGGCGGTGCCGTTGATCCTGTCGAGCAAAAGGGTGGCCGCCAATCGGCCGACCTTGGCATAATCCCAATCGATCATGGCGATCGGGGGTGAATGCAGCTCCGCCAGGTCCGAATTGGCGGCGCCGATCACCGAAATATCCTCGGGAATGCGCAGGCCCCGGTCGTGCACGGCCCGAAGCACGCCCGAAAGCATGTCCATGCCGCCCGCCAATATGGCGGTGGGGGGCTCGGGCCGTTGCAGCATGTCGGTGGCGACGTCGTAGGCCGCGCTGGCGAGGAAGCTTTTCGAGGAGAGCAGGGTGGGATCGGGCGACAGGCCCATTTCCGCGAACGCCTCCTGATAGCCCTGCAGACGTTCGCGCGCCAGATAGAGGTGCTGATCGCCGGTGATGAGCGCGATGCGCCTGTGGCCCAGCTCCAGCAGGCTCTTGGTCGCCTGAAAAACGCCTGCACGATGGTCGACGATGACGGCGTCGAAAGATGCTTCGTTGCGATCGAACAGCACGATCGGCACGTTCAGTTCCAGTAGAAAATCCCGGAATTCCCCCACGATTGGCGTGTAGTTGCCGAATATGATCCCGTCGATCCGGCGCCGGGACAGGCTGGAAAGAAGGGTGCGCTCGCGTTCCTCGCGGCCTTCGGTGTTGGAGATGAGGAGCGAGAAGCCCGCCGCGTCCAACGTGTCGTGCGCGGCGCTGATGAACGCCATCAGCGGCGGGATGGTGAGATCGCGCAAGATGCAGCCGATCGTGCGAGTCGATCCCACGCGCATGCTCTGGGCGATCGCGTCGGGTTTGAAGCCGAGCTGGTCGATGGCCTCCAGCACTTTCTTGCGGATCGCCGGCTTGACGGAATTATGGTTGTTGAGGACGCGGGAAACGGTTCCAAGCGATACCTCCGCCAATGCGGCGACATGCCTGATCGTGGGTCTTGTATCCTGTTTCGCCACCTTATTCTTACCCGCATCTTCTCGGCATGTCGGCCCGATGGATGAGGGCCCGGCCGTTTATCGATCATGTGCCTGTCCCCCACGACATAGGGCGAAACCGGGATCGATGCAAACATCAGAAGCATCCCTTCCCGAGTCCCCTGGCGGGGGAGCAATCGATATTCAATGTTATATGAAACGTTTCATTGACAAGTTCGATTCGAACTGTATAGGTGCGCGAAACGGCTTCGCCATGTCTGAGCCAAGCTCGGCTGCGTAAAATCGACAATGAAAAAGGGGGAGGACGCGAATATGCGGTCACAGGCACTATATTCCGGTCGGACGGGCTCGCGCTCAAACATCGTGCGGTCCCGGCTGTTGCATGGCTCCTTGCTGGCGCTCTCCGCCGCATCGGCGCCTGCTGCCGCAAACGCCCAGTCAGCGACGTCGAGCGTACGCGAGGCCAGCCTATCGACGGGGCAGTTGGAAGAGATTGTGGTCACCGCCCAGCATCGCAGCGAGCGTCTTCAGGACGTGCCGATCGCTGTGACATCCCTGTCGGCGGCAGCTCTTTCGCAGCAAGGCGTGTCTAGCACTTCCGATCTCGCCCAGGCGACGCCAAGCCTGATCTTCAACAGTCAGGTCGGTGCCGCCAGCCCCTATATCCGGGGCGTCGGATCGGACCTCTTCGATCCCACATCGGAAGCCGCGGTCGCTATCTATGTCGACGATGTCTATATGGCGGCGCCGCTCGCCAATCTCTTTTCCCTGAAGGGCGTCAAGCAGATCGACGTGCTCAACGGGCCTCAGGGCACCTTGTTCGGCCGCAATGCGACGGGCGGCGTCATCCAGGTCCAGACGCTGGAGCCGACGCAAGAGCCCCATCTGGATTTCGCCGTGACATATGGCAATTACGAATATGTCAGCGCTTCGGTCTACGCCTCGACCGGTCTGAGCGATGCGGTATCGACCAGCATTTCGGCCTTGTATGAGGATCAGGGCCAAGGATATGGCCGCAATTTCTTCGACGGGTCGGAGATCAACAAGCAGGCGATCGGCAATATATCGGTCCGCAACAAATGGAAATTCGATCTGTCCGACGCGACGATCGTCCATGTCTCGGCCGACTATTCCGACATCGCCAATACGATCAGTTATCAGCGAATAGCTGGGTCTTCTTCCCCCCTTCCGGGTGCTTCCGAACCGATCGGTTATCCGGGAAAGTTCAATGCGAACATTAATCAACCCGATTCTCTCTCCGTCAAGTCAGGCGGCGTCTCGCTGAAAGTCGATCATGATTTCGACTGGGGCAATCTCACCAGCATTTCCGCCTATCGGAAATTGCGTAGCGTTTACGGGCTGGATCAGGATCAAACGGACTTGCCCGTCATCGACATCCTCTGGAATACGCGCTTCCGCAATTTTTCGCAGGAACTGAGGATCGCCGGCCAGGGCGATGCGGCCCTGAGCTGGATGGTTGGCGCATTCTATTATAATGCGCGGGGCTCCTATGACGATTTCGCGGTCAACGGCACGGTCTATGTGCCTTTCGACCAGCAGCGGACGGAATCCCTGGCCGGTTTCGCTCAGGCGACCGTTGAAGTCCTGCCCGGCCTGAAACTGACGGGTGGAGCGCGCTATACCTGGGAAAAGCAGAGATTCTTCTTTCCGGCGGGTGGATTGACCGATAGCCAAAGCGTGAAGAAGCCGACTTTCAGGGTCGCGCTTGATTATAAATTCACGCCGGACATTCTGGGCTATGTCTCCTTCAATACGGGCTTCAAGAGTGGCGGATATAATCTGCTTCAGCCCGGCGGAAAATTCGATCCGGAGAAACTGACATCCTATGAAGCTGGCCTGAAAACTGAATTGTTCAATCGCAAGCTTCGCTTGAACATTAACGGCTTCTATTATGACTATACGAATCAGCAGGTGAACGTTTCCGAATTTGGCGGGAATGTCGTCGATAACGCTGCCGGGTCGAGGATAAAGGGCTTTGAGGCGAATTTCGACTATGTTCCCGCTGCAAGACTGAAGCTCAGCGGGGCCCTGTCGATCATGGACGGTCATTATACGGATTATTTCAACTATCAGCCGAGGGACGCCAACGGCAACAATATTGGCGGCCCCATCAACGCAAAGGGCGAGACGACGGCTCGCACGCCGAAGTTCGTCGGCAATATGTCGGCTAGATACAGTCTGCCCACCCAAATCGGGGAAGTCGTTGCCAGTCTGGGCGTTCAGTATAATGACGGCTATTATTGGGTGGCGGACAAGCGGCTGCGCCAACATTCCTACACGTTGGTCAACGGCAGCATTTCCTGGACGCCCGGCGACGGCCCGCTGGACATCAGGCTGTGGGGCAAGAATCTGCTCGACAAATATTATTTCGTCATAGCGGGGCCTTCCGCCACGCCTGTTGGCGACAATCAGGTCCCGGCCGCGCCAAGAACGTTCGGCGCCACGCTGTCCTACCGCTATTGATTATATGAAACGTTTCATTGACGCGATGCCGGACGAAGGGTAAATATGGTCCAAGGTCGGCGGAATGCCGATGGCTTGCACCCCAATGGAGAGAGGCGAGAGAGGATGGCCGAAGGCAATATAGTGTCCACGGAGAATATGGACATCGAAGAGAAGCTGCGGATCGAGAAGAACACGCGCAAATGGGTCAAGCATTTCATCGATAATGTCGAAGGGCGGACTTACGAGGAAGTCCTGGATAAGATGACGCCCGACAGCTATTTCGTACTGCTAGGAAACACGCCCGTTTCGGGCAAGTTCAGCAAGGAAGAATGTTTCACCAAGATGGCCCCGCAATATGAGCGCTATCTTGTTCGGCCTACCATCAAATTCTCGCACATCATGGTCGATGGCGACATGGCGCTGTTGCGCGCGGTGGGGCAGGGCGGCAAGGCCCGCTACGGCAGCTATTCGCAGCCTTATTACGGCTATTGGTTCCGCGCCGTGGAAGAAGGCTATGCCGAGATCATCGAATGGAACGATCCGATCGAAATGGCGACCAAAATGTATGGCGCCGCGGTCGTGCCGCCGGAGGATGATCGGGACGTCTGGACCATGGCGGGCGCCTGAACGCGGCCTACCGTCCGGGGTAGAGCCGTTTCCCCGGCCGGCAATGCCCCTTTCGCCCGCATCCGCCGGCGCCTTGCCGCCGGAGTTCTTGCTCAGGCGTCGGTGACGGCGAAGGCGCTGCAATCCATTGAACGGGCCGGCGTGCCGCTGAAGGCATGCTGGCGCGCCGTCTGCCTGCGGCGCCGGTCTGGCTCGCGGATGCGGCCTATGCTTCAGTCATGGGGAAAGGGGATATTAATGCCGTGCCCAGCCGTTCGTCGAAAGAGCCGATGGGGCGGCTTTCTGCTCCTTGTCCCGCTGCTGGCCTTGCCGGCCTGCAACCGCTCGTCTGGCGCGCCGACCCAGGGGCGCGATGCCGACTGGGTCGGCTATGGCAATGGGCATGACGAGCAGCGTTTCGTGCCTGTCGCGCAGATCGACGACAAGAATGTCGGCCAGCTTGGACTCGTCTGGTCGCTTGATCTGGATGAGCAATCGGCGCTGGCGGCGACCCCGATCGAGGTGGGCGGGACGCTCTATTTCAGCGGCGCCTTCGGCCATATATATGCCGTCGATGCGCGGACAGGACGACTGCTGTGGACCTATGATCCGCAGGCCAATGAGGCGGCGCCGCGCGATATTCGGCGCGCATGGGCGACCAATCGCGGCGTGGCCTATGCGGACGGCAGGATTTTCGTGGCGACCCGCGATTGCAGGATGGTGGCGGTCGATGCGCGGACCGGCAAGCTCGTCTGGCAGAGCAGCTTCCTGGTTCCCGGCAGCAATTCGACCAGCACCGGCGCGCCGCGGGCCTTCAAGGGCAAGGTGATCATCGGCAACAGCGGATCGGAATTCGGAAGCCGGGGCTATGTGACCGCATTCGATGCGAAGACGGGCAAGCTCGCATGGCGCTTCTTCACCGTGCCCGGAGACCCCGCGAAGGGGTTTGAAAATGATGCGATGGCCATGGCCGCGAAAAGCTGGTCGGGGGAATGGTGGAAATATGGGGGCGGCGGCACGCCGTGGAACGCCATCACCTTTGACGAAAGCTTCAATCAGATACTGATCGGCACCGGCAATGGCGGCCCCTGGAACAACAAGTTCCGATCGAATGATCCCAAGGGCCAGGACAATCTGTTCCTGGCGTCGGTCGTCGCCGTCGATGCGGATAGCGGGGCATATAAATGGCACTATCAATATAATCCCAACGAGGTTTGGGATTATAAGGCGACCGCCGACATCATCCTGGCCGACATCGCCGTGCAGGGCAAGACGCGCAAGGTGATGATGCAGGCGCCGACCAACGGTTTCTTCTATGTCATAGATCGCGCCGACGGAAAACTGATTTCGGCCGGGAAGATCGGAAAGGTGACTTGGGCCGACCATATCGATCTGGCCACCGGCCGGCCGGTCGAGCGGCCCGGCATTCGCGGCGAAAAGGGGGCCGCGATCATCTATCCGGACAATTACGGCGCGCATAATTGGCAGGCCATGTCCTATAATCCCCGGACCGGCCTGGCCTATATTCCCTATATGCAGTCGGGCATGAAATATGGCCCTGCGCTGACCAGGGCGGAGGCCGTGGACGTCGATCCGAACGAAAAGCGGATCAGCTTCCGCATTGGCGCCGCCATTGAGCCCATGAAAGATCCCGGCGATCGGCTGGACGGTAAAGGGTCGCTGCTGGCCTGGGATCCGGTCGCGCAAAAGGTGCGATGGCGCGTGGATTATCCGACTTCGCTCAACGCCGGTACGTTGACGACTGGGGGCAATCTCGTTTTCCAGGGCACGAATACGGGAAAATTATACGCCTATTCCGCGACGACTGGGGAAAGACTTTGGAGCTTTGATACCAAGCTGGGCATTATCGCTCCGCCCATCAGCTATTCGGTGGACGGTCGCCAATATCTGTCTATCCTCGTGGGCTATGGCGCCATGGGCGGCATGGGTGGTCCGGGCCATGATCAGGGCTGGAAATATGGGCTTCAGCCGAGGCGGCTGCTGAGCTTCGCCCTGGGCGGAAAGGCGAACCTGCCTGCGACGCCGCCCCCGGATTTCGTGGTGCATAAGCTGGACGATCCGCGCCTTGCGCTCGACCCGAAACGGGTTCGGACCGGGGCGAAAGTCTACGCCATGCTGACATGTGGCATGTGTCACGGCGCCGCCGCGATCGCTTCGGGCAACGCGCCGGATTTGCGGGAGTCGGGCGTGGCGCTGGACCGGTCAGCATTCAAGGAGATTCTGAAAGGCGGAGCGCTCGTCTCGCGGGGAATGCCTCTGTTCGACGACCTTTCGGACCGGGAGATAGAGGATCTCTACCAATATATCCGCGCCCGCGCGCGTGCGCGGGACACGGAGCAAGCCGAGGTGAGAGGGGGGCTCTGAGATTGCACGGCAACGGCTTTCGGGGCGAACAAGGAGATGGCGATATGTGTGAAGCGACGCGTGAACTGGTCCGCCAATTCGCGGATCATCTTGAGTCCGGACGGCCTGAGCAGGCCTTCCGCATGCTCAATGCGGACGGGCGCTACATCCTGACGGGCACGACGCCCGCGTCGGGCGTTTATGAGGGGGTGGACGATCTTTTCACCCGCCTGGCGCCGCACCTTTCGCGCTTCACGGGCGCGCCGGACATCAAGGTCTCGGACGTGCTGGTGGATGGCGACAAGGCATTTCTGCGCGCGTCCGGGCGCGCGGCGGCCGCCTATGGAACATATGATCAGCCCTATTACGGCTTTTTCCTGCACGCCAAGGGCGATGGCTTTGCGGAAATAGTCGAGTTTCTCGACACGGTGCAGATCGAGGTCGCGCTTTTCGGCAAGAAGCTGGTGTCGGCATAGAGGATGGAGCAGGCGCAGGCGGATATGCCGCCTGCGCGCTTTGCCAAGGGCCGCCCCGGCTAAATCTGGGCGCGCCCGCCATCGACGAAAAGCTCCGAGCCGGTGACGTAGCTCGAATCGTCGGAGGCGAGGAAGAGGGCCACTTTCGCCACTTCCTCCGGCTCCCCGACGCGGCCGAGCGGCACCAGGCTGGCCATGCGGTCCAGCAGGGCCTGTTGCTGATCGGCGTCGGGGCCTGCCAGTCCGACCAGGGCAGGGGTGCGAATGGGACCGGGGCTGAGCGTATTGACCCGGATATGCCGGTCCTTCAGGTCCAATATCCAGTTGCGGGCGAAATTTCTGACGGCCGCCTTGCTGGCGCTGTAGACGCTGAACGACTCATTGCCCATGCTCCCCGCCGTCGATCCCACCAGGATGACGGACGCGCCCTCCACCAGCAGGGGCAAGGCGGCCTGGACGGTGAAGAACACGCCTTTGACATTGCGGTCGAAAACATCGTCGAAATGCCCTTCGGTCACGTCCGCGAGGGGGATGATTGCGCCGCCGCCGGCATTGGCGAACAGCACGTCGATCCGCCGCTTGTCCGCCGCGATCGTCCTGAACAATCTTTCCAGATCGTCCTTCCGGGCCGAGTCGGCCTGGATGCCGGCAACATTCCCGCCGATTTGCGCCACCGCGGCATCCAGTTCGGCCTTGCGGCGGCCGGTAATATAGACATAGGCGCCCGCCTCGACGAAGGCTTGCGCGGTGGCAAGGCCAATGCCGCTGCTTCCTCCCGTGACGACCGCAACCTTTCCGGCCAATTTGCTCATGCCTTCTTCTCCGTTCGCGGCGGTCAAAGCCGCCATTAATGGGCTGCGCGACAAGAAAGGTCCGGCGCCGATCTCCGCAGATGGGTGACGGAACGTCTCCGCGATTGGATCGTCTGCAAGGGAGGGAGAAATATCCGGTCCCGCGCCGGGCGCATTCCCTGGATCACGGGATATAGGCATGCATGGCATAGTGTCAATGAAACGATTCATATTAAAATGCTCCGCATCCGCTTCCCGTCGGCTTCGGCGCGAGCGATAGGGTGCTTCTCCCAGAATAACGGCGGCCGAAGGGCATGCGGGAGCCGGGCTTCATGCAAACGCCACAATAAATATGAAACGTTTCATTGACAGTCGCCATGGGGTGCGGTAGGGGCAGGAGCAGCGCGGATAGCGGGAAGATTCCAATGGGCTTCTTGCCGCGGGGCGGCGGAGACAGCGGTTAGGTGTAAGATGGTCTCGTCCGATCGGCGCAAAAAGAAATTCGAATTCAACTGAGGATGTTGGCATGAGGCGAGTGGGTATCGATGTTGGCGGAACCTTCACGGACGTCGTTCTCATCGACGATGAGTTGGACCGTCACTGGTCGGTGAAGGTCCCAACCACGCCCGCCGACCGCGTCATAGGGGCGATCGAGGGTTTTAAGGCGATCCTGGAGATCAGCGCCTATAAGAGCGAGGACATCGATTTCGTCGGTCATGGCACGACCATGGCGACCAACATGGTGGTCGAGCATAAGGGGGCCAGGACCGCCCTGGTGACGACCAAGGGGTTCCGCGACATATTGGAGATCCGCCGGGTGTCGCGGCATGATCGCGCCGATCTGTACGATCTTCAGTTCGAGGCGCCCCGCGAACTGGTCAAACGGCGCTGGCGGCTGGAGGTCGACGAACGCATCGACGCCAAAGGCAATATCGCCAAGCCGTTGGACGAGGAGGAGGTGAAGGCGCTGGCCGACCAGCTCGCCGGATCGGACATCGAGGCTGTCGCCGTGTGCCTGCTTCACTCCTACACCAATCCCGCGCATGAACTGCGCGTGGCGGAGATATTGCGAGAGAGGCTGCCGGATCGCTTCATCACCACCTCCCACGAGGTCAATCCGGAACTGATGGAATATGAGCGCACCAGCACCGTCGTTATGAACGCGATGCTGGGTCCGGTGTGCAGCCGCTATATCCGCACCTTCAAGGGCGCGCTACGCGAACTCGGCTTCGGCGGCGAGCTGCTGTTCATGCAGTCGAACGGCGGCCTGGCCCATCCCGACTTCGTGGAGGCGCGGCCGGTCGTGCTGCTCGAATCCGGGCCTGCGGGCGGCGTGAGCGCGACCACCCGCGTGACGGAGCGGCTTGGCCTTTCGA
This sequence comes from Sphingobium sp. CFD-2, assembly GCF_024611135.1. Classification (NCBI taxonomy): domain Bacteria; kingdom Pseudomonadati; phylum Pseudomonadota; class Alphaproteobacteria; order Sphingomonadales; family Sphingobiaceae; genus Sphingobium; species Sphingobium sp. CFD-2. Next base: position 161,319 of record NZ_CP084405.1, read on the forward strand.
ACTCGATCCTGGGCGACATGGGGGGCACGACCTTCGACGTGTCGCTGATCCGCGACAGCAAGCCGGAGCTTCGCACTTCGGGCCTGCTTCATTCCTATACCGTTCGGTCTCCGACGATCGATATCGACTCGGTCGGCGCCGGCGGCGGGTCCATCGCCTGGATCGATGTGGGCGGCGGCGTGCGCATCGGCCCCGAAAGCGCGGCGGCGGACCCAGGCCCGGCCTGCTATGGGCGCGGCGGCACGCGGCCGACCGTGACCGACTGCAACCTCGTGCTTGGCTATATCGATCCGGACAGCTTCCTGAACGGCACTTTCCCGCTGGATGTCGAGGCGGCGCGGCGGGCGATCGAAAAGCATCTTGCCGAACCTCTCGGCACCTCCGTCCTGGAGGCAGCGCGGACCGTCCGGGCGGTGGCCAACGCCTTGATGGCGCAGGCGATGCGGCTGATGACGGTCGAGCGGGGCTATGATCCGCGGGACTTCGTCTATGTCTGCTATGGCGGCGCCGGCCCTGTCCACGCCATCGACCTCGCCAGCGAGCTGGAGATCAGGAAGGTCGTCGTGCCTGCGTTGCCGGGTCTGTTCAGCGCCTTCGGCATGACCGTCGCGGATCAGTCGATCGACAGGCAGACCTCGATCGAGAGCGAACTGGCCGCGCTTGATCCCGAAGCACTGGCGGCGATGTTCGCCTCGCTCGAGGATGAGGTGCGGGCCGACCTGTCATCCTATGTCAGCGGCGGCGCCGACATCCGGGTGACGCGGCGGGTCGATTGCCGATATGCCGGTCAGCCGGAGGCGATGACGGTCGACATCGGGGAAGGCGCGGTGGACGTGGCGGGCATCCGCGCCGCTTTCGAGGCCGCGCATATGCGGCAGTGGAATTTCATCAAGCCGGATCAGCCGATCATCTGCGTCAACATCCGGGCGCGCGCCGAAGCGGAGACGGGTTGGCGCGGAACCATAAGGTCGAGCGACGGGACATCCGATCTCGAACCGCTGCAGACTTCGCGCGTGCGCCGCCTCTATCTGGGCGGGGAGATGATCGACGTTCCCGTCTTCAAGCGCGGCAGGCTTCGCGACGGCGACCGGGTGCACGGCCCGGCCGTGATCGAGGAAGCGAGCAGTTGCCTCGTCGTCGACACCGGGCACGTGGCTTACCTCGATGCCTTCAGCAACCTCATTGTAGAGCTCTGACAGCGATGGATACCATAACCTACGAAATCATCCGCAGCAGCCTGTATGCGATCGCGCGCGAGATGAAGATCGCCATGACCCGCACGGCGGGAAGCCCCATCATCCATTCCGGCGGGGACGCATCGGCCGCGATCTTCGACGATGAGATGCAACTGGTCGCGCAGGGCAATGACATACCCACGATGCTCGGCGCGGCGGTCATCTCGACCAAGGCCACCGTCCAGGCGATCGGCGCGGACAATCTGCGGCCCGGCGACGTCATCATCAGCAACGACGTCTATCTGGGGGGCGGCAATCATCACCCGGACGTGCAGTTCACCAGACCCGTCTTCGCGGGCGACAGGATCGTCGCCTATGTGATGACCAAGGGGCATTGGAGCGACATAGGCGGCCAGTCCCCCGGCAGCTTCGCGGCGGAGACCTGGGACATTTTTGGCGAGGGTGTTCGCATTCCTCCCGTCCGGCTCTATCGCGACGACCGGGTGGTCGAGGATGTGAAGACCCTGATCCTGCAAAATACGCGCGATCCCGAGACGCGGCTGCTGGACATGCAGGCGCAATATGCCGGCTGCTTCGTCGGCGGCCAGCGCATATTGACTCTGGTCGAGCGCTATGGCGCCGACGCCCTGAAGTCCGCCATGTCGCGATCGCTGGACCATTCCGAGGCGCTGATGCGCCAGGCGCTCGAAGCGATGCCCGATGGCGTGTATCTGGGCGAGGATGAGATCGACGCCGTCTACGAGGTCGACGGCGAGCGGCCCTTGATCCCTATTCGGGTCAAGATCACCAAGCAGGGCGACACGATCGAATTCGACTATAGCGGCAGCGGAGCGCAGGTGCGCGGCGGCATCAACTGCCCCTTGTCGGTCACCTACAACAGCACCTGGTTCACGGTGAAGGCGATCACCGACAACATGATCCCCATCAACCAGGGCTGCTATCGGCCGGTGAAGGTGATCGCGCCGGAAGGCAGCGTCCTCAACTGCAGCTTTCCCGCCTCCGTCGTGTCCGGCGTGACGGAAACGTCGCCGCGGGTGATCGACATGCTGCTGAAAGCCCTCGCGCCTGCGGTGCCCCAGCGCGTCACGGCGCAGAGCAACTGCGCGGCGTGCGCGGGAATCTTCGCCGGTTCCGATCCGGATGAGGATCGGGTGGCGCGGACCGGCCGGCGCTTCGCCAGCCTGTTCGACGTGCATGCGGGCGGCATGGGCGCGCGCAGTGACAAGGACGGCGTGAGCGCGATCCGCGTCTATGTCGGCAATGCGGGCGCGCAATCGGTGGAGGCCATAGAGCAGGCCTATCCGTTGCGCATAGACGAATGGAGCCTGGTGGCGGACAGCGGCGGCGCGGGCCGCCATCGCGGCGGCCTGGCCGCGCGGCGGGTCTATCGCGTCGATTATGACGAAGCGACCTTCACCGTCGCCGGAGAGCGCGAGCGTCAGGTGCCCGACGGTCTGGAGGGCGGCCTGCCGGGCAGTTGCTTCAAATGCGAGATCGAACGGTCCGACGGCACGGTCGAGACGGTTCCCGCGCGCGGCAGCCATGTCATCGTGCGGAAGGGCGACCGGGTTCTGGTGCAACCGGCCGGCAGCGGCGGTTTCGGGAAGCCGGAGGACCGCGATCAGGCGGCGATCGCCGCCGATCTGGCCGACGGTTACGTGACGGCGGCCGCTGCGCGCCGGGACTATCGCCAGGCGGCGCCGGATAGCGGTTCCGCGACCGGGAAGGCAGCCGTTTGATGGGGGACCAGCACATGACGCGTCCCCTTCCGCTGGCGGGCGTGAAGGTGGTCGAGATCGGCCACAGCCTGTCGGCGCCCTATGCCGGCCATATTCTGGGCCAGCTTGGCGCGACCGTCACCAAGATCGAGAATGCGGGGATGGGCGATCACGCCCGCGCATGGGGTTCGGTGCGCCATGGCGACGCGGCGATCATGTTCCACGCCGTCAATCTGGGCAAGGAGAGCGTCACCGCCGATCTTCGCGACAGCCGGTCGGTCGGGCAGATCGCGGATCTGATCCTGGGCGAAGCCGACATCGTCGTTCAGAATCTCAAGCGGGGCATCGTCGAGCGCGTCGGCCTGGACGCGGCGACGCTGCGCGCGGCCAAGCCCGCGCTCATCTATTGCAACATCACCGCTTTCGGCTCGACCGGGCCGTTGCGCGATCATCCCGGCTATGATCCGCTGATCCAGGCGGTGAGCGGCATGATGAGCCTGCTGGGCCGCGCCGGCGATCCCAGCATCCGCATTCCGATCTCGGTGAATGACATGGGCACGGGAATGTGGGCGTGCATGGGCATATTGTCCGCCTATATCGAGCGGTCGAAGACGGGCGTCGGCGCGACGATCGACACGTCCCTCTATGAAACCGCGCTCGCCTGGCAGACGGTCCAGATTTCGGACTATCTGAATTCCGGCGAAGCGCCCGAAAGGCATGGTTCGGGCAATGCCAACATCGTGCCCTATCAGACCTTCTTCTGCCGCAATGGCGAAGAGCTGATGATTTCGGCGGGCAACGACAAATTGTTCCGTTCGCTTTGTTCCGTGCTTGGCGCGCCCGAGCTGGGCGGCGACCCGCGTTTCGCCACCAACGACATGCGCGTCCGCAACCGAAGCGCGCTTCTTCCCATGCTGCAGGCCATGATCTGCGAACGCAACCGACCGAATCTGGAGAAGGAGCTGGAGGGCGCCGGCGTCCCCTGCGGCCGGGTGAACAGCATCGATCAGGTGATGGGCAGCGCGCAGGTCGGCGCGTTGGGCATCATCGGCGCCACCTCCGGCAATGAGTTAAAGACGGTCGGCCTTCCGCTCGCCTTTGACAGTTGCCGCCCGCCGCTCGGCCGGCCCGGCCCCCGGCTGGGCGCGCACGATCCCCTGGAAACGCGGAGTCATCATGGCGCATGAACTCAGCTTCGACGGTCTGGAAACCGTCCGCCTCGATCATCCCGGCGATCATATGCTGCGCATCACGCTTGCAAGGGCGGGCCGCGGCAATTCGCTGAACACCAGGATGGGCGAGGAGCTTGTCCGGATCTTCGGCGCTCTGGAGGCGAAACCGTCCCTCTATCGGTGCATAATCCTGACGGCTGAAGGCGATCGCATCTTCTGCGCCGGCGCCGACCTCAAGGAACGCAACGGCATGGACGATGCGGCGTTTCAGGAACAGCATTATCTGTTCGAGCGGATGGTGCGCGCGATCAGCGACTGCCCGATCCCGACGATCGCGGTCGTCAATGGGGCGGCGCTTGCGGGCGGGCTGGAACTGATGCTCGGATGCGATTTCGCCTATGCCGCGGATCATGCCCGCTTCGGCTTTCCCGAAGTGATGCGGGGCATCATGCCTGGCGGCGGCGGCACGCAGCATCTGGCCCGGATCGTCGGCGCCCCCCGCGCCAAGGAACTCATCCTGAGCGGCGCCATTTTCGGGGCGGCCGAAGCGCTGGAATGGGGGCTGGTGAACAAGATCATGCCCGGCGCGGCCATCATGGCGGCCGCGCTGGAGACCGCGGCGACGATTTGCGCCAACGCGCCGATCGCGATCGCGCAAGCGAAGAAGTCGATTGGCTTTGGCCTGCAGATGGATTTGCGGACGGGGCTGTTCTTTGAGGTCGAGGCCTATAGCCGCCTGATCGGGACGGAAGACCGGCGCGAGGGGATAGCGGCCTTCAACGAGAAGCGCCCGCCGGTGTTTCAGGGGCGGTGAGCGCGATGGACCCTGTCGTCATTCGGCCTGTCGTCATTCGGGAAGTCGGGCTTAGGGACGGTCTTCAGATGCTGGCCGCCGGTCCGACGACCGGGCAGAAGCAAGCCTGGATCGACGCCGAACGCGCGGCTGGACTGCGGGAGATGGAGGTCTGCTCCTTCGTACCCGCGACGCTCATGCCGCAATTTGCCGACGCGGCCGACATCGTCCGCTACGCCCGGGGGGTTGAGGGATTGACGGTGACAGCGCTCGCGCCCAATCTCAGGGGCGCGCAGCTCGCCGCCGAAGCGGGCGTCGACAAGATCAACTTCGTCATCTCGGTGAGCGAAAGCCATAATCTGGCCAATGTCCGCCGCACGCCCCATGAATCGATTGGCCAATTGCGCGAGATCGTGGCGATGCTGGCAAGCCTTCCGCCGGATGGTCGCCCCGGGATCGATGTCGGATTGTCGACCGCGTTCGGCTGTTCGATCGAAGGCAGGGTCGATCCCGAGGCGACCCTCCGGCTGGCTGAAGAGGTCGCCGCCGCCGGCGTCGACGGCATCACCATAGCCGACACGGTGGGCTATGCCGATCCGATCGCGGTCGCCGGGTTGAGCGCGGCGATGCTGGAACGCTTTGCCGATTTGCCCATCGCCATCCACCTGCACGATACGCGTGGGCTGGCGCTTGCCAACGCCTTTTCAGCCTATCGGGCGGGCATCCGTATCTTCGATGGGTCGCTCGGCGGACTGGGCGGCTGTCCGCATGCGCCGGGGGCGACGGGCAATGTCGCGATCGAGGACCTCATATTCATGTTCGAGCTGATGGGGGTGGATACCGGGATCGATCTCGCCCGGCTGCTGGCTGCGCGATCGGCCGTCGCCGCGATGTTGCCGCCCGGCGCGCTTGGCGGCCAGCTCGCCCGCGCGGGCCTGCCCAAGACGATGCGCGTCGCGTCTTGATGTATGGCTGGAAAGTGAGATATGAAACGTTTCATAATTTGGTGAGGCGCGGTATCCCCGCCATGGGCCGTTTGGGAGAGATGACATGCTTGATTATAGTCTGAGCCTCGAAGAGCGGGCGGTCGCGGAGAAGAAGACCCGCGCACTGGTCGATCGCTTCATAGAGCGTGATGTGGCCGGGGATTTCGAAGCTTGCTACCGCATGCTCAATGCGGATGCGGTGTATACGCTTATAGGCGAATCCCCGGTATCGGGCACCTATTATGGCCCGGACGACACGATGGAGCGGCTGGCGCCCCTGCTCGTGCATTTCACGGTGCGTCCGCAGATGACGTTCTCGGAAATCATGATCGACGGCTATCGCGCCTTTTTGCGGGCGTCCAGCACCGGCGGCGCGGGCAAATATGGTCCCTATGCCCAGCCCTTCTACGGTTTCTACCTGCGTGTCGAGGGCGAGGGTTTTGCCGAGCTTGTCGAATTTCTGGACCCGCTTCAACTGGACGTCGCCTTGTTCGGAAAACGACTGGTAGACGCTTGACGAACGGCGTCTGGCGGTATCCGCTTCTGTCTCAATAAGGTGAACTTGCGATGGATGAGAGCAAATTGTTTCACGATGTCGTTCGCGAACGGCGGTCCGTTCGGGCCTTTCTTCCGACGCCCGTGCCGGACGCGTTGATGCAGGCGGTGGTCGATGATGCGCGCCATGCCCCATCGAACGCCAATATCCAGCCCTGGTCGGTGCATATCGTCTCCGGCGCGAAGCGCGACGAGCTGAGCAAGGCGATGCTGGAGGCGGAGGCGGCGGGACGGCTGACGCCTGATTTTCCGTTTGGATATGATGAACTTTACGGCGTCTACAGCGACCGCCAGAAGGCCCAGGCCGCCGCTTATTACGAAGCGCTGGGCGTCGCGCGCGAGGCGTTCGACGAGCGTCGCATGACGATGCTGCGGAATCTCGAATTCTTTGGTGCGCCGCATGCCTGCCTGCTGTTCATGCCGTCATTCTACGACAGCGTCCGGATCGCCGGCGATGTGGGCATGTATGCTCAGACGTTCCTGCTTTCGCTTGCGGCCCACGGCCTGGGGGGCGTGCCCCAGACCTTGCTCGGCTTTTTCGCGGAAACGGCCCGCGAGGTGCTGGGCATCGATCCGTCGCTCAAGATGCTTTTCGGCATATCCTTCGGCTATCCCGACCTAGATTCGGCGGCCAGCCGCTACTGGATCGGCAAGACGGCCATTCAGGATCATGTCACTTTTCATAAATGAAACGTTTCATTGACACGCGCCGGCCTGTGTCCTAAGATACGAATCGATAATGAAGAGGTCGATTGCGCATAAAGCCCGAAAGATGTCGGGAAGTTCAGATCGGCCTCCAGGACCAGGACGGGAGAGATGGACGATAGCTGTGGAAAATCCATGCCATGGATATTCGTGAAGCAGAGAAATCTCTCTTCGTCGAAGATCGTTGAATAGCGCGACCTCAAAATATCCTGAAATCGCGGTGCGCGATGACGGAAGGGGCGTGTTCTGTACCTATATTAAATTTGTTCTGCCCGTGGCCGGGAGGACGTTTGTCCGGATCGGCCTGAATGGCGATCCGTTTCGAAACGGACCCGAGCCACAGCATCGAAAAGCGCGCGACGGCGACGAGACCGGCGCATCATAAGGAGGGGAAAGAGGATGATCGCAATGGGAAAATGGCATATCGCGGCGGCCAAGGCACTGGCGGGGGTTTCCGCCGTGGCGTTGGCGGCCGGGGCGGTGCAGGCGCAGGAAGCTCCCCAGGCGGCGGGCGCGGACCAGGCCGCGGGCGGCGGCTCATCGGTTGGCGACATTGTCGTGACGGCGCGCAAGCGTTCCGAAAGCCTTCGCGACGTTCCCGTGGCGATCACCGCCTTGAGCGGCGAGACTTTGCAGCGGCAGAATATCACGCAGATGATCGACATCGGCAAGATCACGCCCAGCTTCAACTACACCTATGGCGCCGCGAACAGCGTGGCGGTCATCCGCGGGTTCGGGTCGGGCGGCAATGCGGGTTTCGAACAAGCCGTCGGTAAATTCGTCGACAACGTCTCCTACGGCCGCGACCAGGAAGCCCGCATTCCGATCTTCGATGTCGAGCGGGTGGAAGTGCTGAAGGGGCCGCAGGTGCTGACGTTCGGCAACAGCGCCACGGCCGGCGCGCTCAATATCTCGACCAAGAAGCCCGGCGACGAATTCGAGGCTGACGGTTCGATCGGCTACGAATTTTATGGCCGCGAATTTCAGGCGCAGACCGGCGTCACCGTTCCGCTCAGCGAGGGCATGAGTCTGCGCGTGGCGGGGCTTTTCCAGAATCTGGACCGGGGACGATATGACAATCCGGTCAAGGGCGAACGCGAACCCGAAACGCGCAACTATGCGATACGTCCGTCGCTGCGGCTGCAGCCGGTCGACGGGCTGGACATCGTGCTGCGCGCCGAGCTTGACCGGATCAAGGACCGCGGCAACACGCTGGTGCCGACCAACCAGCCGCTGGTGGGCAATACCTCGCTCTATCCCGTGGTGGGCGACAAGGACACGCGCTACGTCAACACCAATGTCGCGCCGTTCTTCACCGACGAATTGGCGGAGCTGGAAGCGCAACTTTATCAGGCCGACATCAATTACGACATTGCGGGCGGGACGCTGACCTCGACCACGGCATGGCGGAAGAGCGACGGCGTCGTGATATACGGCACCGACGGCATCAACCACAGTCCCGCATTCGTGAACGGGCAATGGACCCACTATAAGCAGTTCAGCCAGGAACTGCGCTTTGGCGGCACTTTCGGCAAGCTGGACGCCACCGTCGGCGGCTATTATCAGCGCGACACCCTGGCGATCGACGCGAACCAGGAACTGAATCTGGGCGCCCTGGGGCTTACCGGAACCGCGGCGACGCCTTTCTCGCGGAACTTCACCTTCGATCAGAAGAACCGGGTCTTTTCGGCTTTCGTGGATCTCACCTACCATCTGACCGATCAGTTGAGCCTGTCCGGCGGCGTCCGCTATTCCGACACGCGGAAAAAGGCCGGGCAGAGCATGTTCGCGGCGCGCATCATTCCGAACATCGATCTTGACACCTCGCGCGCCGCGCTGCTGGCCGCGCGCGACCCCTCGCTGGACGGAGTCCTTGCGGCGGTGCTCGGCGGAATCCAGCACGCCTTCCCCATGGGCACCTTCCATCTGGTCGACCGCCAGTGGCAGCCGCAGGCGATCGTGCAGTATAAATTCTCCCCCAATAACATGGCCTATGTGAAATATGTGAAGGGGGCCAAGGTCGGCGGTTTCGACTATACCTATACCACCAGCCCGGCCAATGACGGGTTCGGGTCCGAAAAGGCATGGATGGTCGAGGCCGGGATAAAGGGACTTCTGCTCGACAACCGCCTCGATTATTCGATCGCGGTGTTCCGCGAGGAATTTAACGGCCTGCAGCAATCGGTGCGGCAGGGCTTCAACCTGGTCGTGTCGAACATCGGCAAGGCGCGGTCGCAGGGCGTCGAGCTGGACCTCAATTATCAGGTTACCGACAATTTGCGGCTGGGCTTCAACGGCGCCTATCTGGACGCCAAATATATTTCCTTCGTGGGGGCAGCCTGCAACACGCTGCAAAATGCGCGGCTGGCGCCCGGCTGTGTCGGCGGCGCGCAGGATCTTTCCGGGACGCCGACGCCCTATTCGTCCAAATGGACGGGCTCCTTCAATGTCGAATATGTGCAGCCGGTCGGGAACGGCAATCAGATCGCGGCCGGCGCGTCCGTCTTTGCGCGCACCAAATATAATGCGGGATCGTTCAACGATCCGCGCATGGTGCAGAACGGTTATGCCCAACTGGACGCGCATATCGATTTCGGGCCGGAGGATGGCCGCTGGGCGATGTCGCTGTTCGGCCGGAATCTGACTGACAAGCGGCTGCTGGAAGTCGACTATACGGGCGTGGGGTCTTCGACATCGACGTTCGGCTCCTATTCGCGCGGCCGGCAGATCGGCCTGAAGCTGCGATATAATATCCAGTGACGTTCAAGGGTAGCCGGCTTGCCGTCGTGCAGCCGGTCGCCCTTCAGCGACGTTATGAGCGGGCGGGTGAAGGAGGAACGGGTTTGGAAGCCAGCAGCGCATCGCTTGCACCGGACAACAGGGTCATGGGCGGAGCCGCGGCGGAACGGAATGCGGTCGACGGTCCCTATGCCCGTTATGTTCTGATGGTGCTTGTCGGAGTCTATACCCTGACCTGGATGGACCGCACCATCCTCTCGATCCTGGCCGAAGACATCAAGGCGCATTTCGGGCTCAGCGACGCGGAGCTTGGTTTCCTGCACGGAACCGCTTTCGGCGTCTTCTATGCCCTGTTCGGTTTTCCGTTCGGCCGTCTGGCGGACCGGTGGAAGCGGGTGCGCTTATTGTCCATCTGCATCTCGATCTGGTCGATGATGACGGTGTTTTGCGGATTGGCCGGCAGCGTCGGCCAGTTGGTCGCCGCCCGCATCGGCGTCGGCATTGGAGAGGCGTCCGCCGTTCCTTCCGCCTATTCGCTTTTATCCGACTGGTTCTCTCGCGGGCGGCGCGGGACGGCGCTGGGCATCTTCAGCACCGGCTTCTATCTCGGTCAGGGCCTGGCGTTCGCGATCGGGGGGCTGGTCGTGGCTTCGTGGCTCTCGTCCTTCGGGGAGGCCGGACCCTTCGGCCTGCGGGGATGGCAGGCGGCCTTCATGGTCGTCGGTCTCCCGGGCCTGCTGATCGCGATCCTCGTCTCGACCCTGCGCGAACCGAGGAGGGGGTTGTCCGACGGCACTTATCCTCCGGCGGAAAAGGACATCTGGCTGCGCCTGTTCGACGATATTGCCAGCGTCATTCCTCCTTTCACCTTTTACCAGGCTGCCCGCACCGGTCCGAAAGTCCTTGCGGTCAACATCGCGGCGGCCCTGATCGTGGCGTCGGCGGCATGGGGGCTGATCGCCGCTTCGGGCGACAGGATGCAATGGATCGCGATCGCCATCGGATGGTATGCCGCCTTCACCGCCGCCCAGATGCTGCGGGCGCGCGATCCCGCGACCTTTGCGCTGACGTGGAAGGCGCCGGCCTTTCTCTACACGACGATCGGCTTCGGCTTCTCCTCCATGCTGGTGCTGAACATGGGCTTCTGGACGGCTCCTCTGGCTTTGCGTTCGCTGCCGGTCGACAAGGCGACGGTGGGCATGGTTCTGGGCGCTTCGGCGGCCATTTGCGGCATGGCGGGCGTCTTCGTCGGCGGCCGCCTGTCGGACATCATGTTGCGTCGGCACGCGGCGGGGCGAATCCATGTCGGCATCGCGTCCACGGTGATCCCGGTTCCCTTCGTGATCGGCATGTGCCTGACGCACAATCCCTGGATCTTCTTCCTTCTGAACCTTCCCGTCATATTCGTCGGCATCATGTGGATGGCGGCCGGCGCCGCCACCATTCAGGAAATCGTCATGCCGCGCATGCGCGGAACGGCGTCGGTCACCTATATCCTTGTCAGCACGCTCGTGGGTTCGGCCTTGGGCCCCTATCTGGTCGGCAAGGTTTCCGCCGCGCAGGGCAGTCTGGCCACCGGGCTGATGGCGGGCCTGCTGGCGGTGCCGATCGCGGTGGCCGCCCTGTGGATGGCGGCCCGGCACGTCCAGTCGGCGGAGGCGACGAAGGTCGAGCGGGCGCGGGCAGCGGGCGAAGCGGTCGAGCAGGAGCCCGTCGGCGTCCCCGCCCATGCAGAGCATCGGCAATTCGAAAGGCAGCTATCGTGATCAATCTGGCAAGCGACCATCTTCGCAGGGCGGCCCAATCCTTTCCGCAGGGGGTGGCGATCGTCGACGGCGATCGCGAAATCCTCTGGTCGGATTTCGATCGGGCCGTGGAGCGTCTGGCGCGGCGGCTCACCACCGCCGGACTCGCGCCGGGGCAGAGCGTGCTCATCATGAGCGGCAATTGCGCGGAGTTCCTGATACTCAGCTTCGCCGTGTGGCGCGCGGGCGGCGTGATGGCGGTCGTCCACGCTTCTACGGGGCCCAATGAGCTCGACTATGCGCTGACCAATGCCGAGCCGCATTTCCTGTTTGCGGAAGGGGAGAGCCAGACCGCTGCGGCGGCCGCCGTCAGCAGGACAGGCTCGCGCACGGAAATCTTCGATCTTGTCTGCAACGCGGAACTCATCCCCCACATCGCGCCGTTCGCCGGGGATTTGCCGCAGGTCGATTGCGACGCGGTCGGCGTCATCGGCTATACCTCCGGGACGACGGGCGTGCCCAAGCCGGTTGCGCATTCGCACCGCTCGATCGCGGAGGGAACGGATGGTGTGGCGGACATCTGGCGGATCGACGCTGCCGACACGATCCTGGTCGCCGTGCCGCTTTCCTGGATGATGGGGCTTGTCATCCTCTCGCTGACCGCCACCACCCGCGCCGCCAGAATCCATCTGATGCGCGAATTTTCCCCGGATGGCGTGCTGGACGCGATGCTGGGACATGGCATCACCTTCTTCGCGGGGTCGACCAGCATGTATGTGAAGATCGCCAATGCCTGGCATCGGCGCGACGCGGTGCCGGACTTCCATCTGCGCTGCTGCATTTCCGGCGGAGAGGCGCGCAACGAAGCCGTTTTCGAGGATTGGCGCCGCATCACCGGAACGCCCGTGCTGGATGCCTATGCGGCGTTCGAATGCTGGCCCCTTGTCATGAACGACCCGGCGGGCGTTCCCCCGCCGACCGGATCGGCCGGGAAGATCGCGCCGGGCGCGCGGATGCGCTTCCTCGGGCCGGACGGGCGGGAAGTCGCGCCGGGCGAAGTGGGCGAGGCGCAGGGGCGCGGGCCGGCGATGATGATGGGCTATTGGAAGGAGCCCGACCTCACCGGAAAGGCGATCACGCCGGACGGCTGGTATCGCACGGGCGATTATGCCCGCATCGACGAGCATGGCTATGTCTATGTCCTGGGCCGCGCCAGCGACCTCATCAATCGGGACGGAAGGCCGATCTACGCGGCCGAGGTCGAGCAGGTCTTGAGTGAACTGGATTATGTGGCGCAGGCGGCCGTGGTCGGCCTTCCCGACGCGGATCACGGCCAGATGGTGGCGGCGGCCATCGTGCCGATGCCGGGCGCCGCGCCCAGCGAAGCGGCGATCCAGGAGCATTGCGCGGCCCGGCTGGCGGCGGTCAAGGTGCCCGGCATGATCCGGATAGTCGAGGCGCTGCCGCATAACATGTCGGGCAAGGTTTTGCGGCGGGAGGTGATTCCGATGCTGTTGCGCATGCGCGAAGCCGAGGACGCATGAAGACGATCAACGTCCAAATGGGATGGAAATATGAGCTCTGATCTTTCGACCAAATCCATCATCGTCACCGGTTCCGGGCGCGGCATCGGCCGGGCGATGGCGCGGGCGCTGGCCGCCGACGGCGCGCAATTGACGATTGCGGACATCGATCATGCCGCCGCGTCCGCCGTCGCCGCCGAGATTGAGGAAGCTGGCGGCCGGGCGATCGCCGTGAAGGTGGACGTGACCGACCGGGCGAGCGTGCGCGCCATGATTGCGCAGGCCATTGCCCAATTCGGCAGGCTCGACGTCATGTTCAACAATGCCGGCACCGCTCAGGGAAAGCCCTTCCTCTCGATCACCGAGGAGGATTGGCACAGGATGATGACGGTGAACGGCCTGAGCGTGCTGATATGCATGCAGGAGGTCGCGGCCCGGATGATCGAGCAGGGACAGGGCGGAAAGATCGTCAACACGGGGTCGATCGCCTCGAAACAATGTCACGAACCTCTGGTCCATTATGGCGCCAGCAAATTCGCCGTGGCCGCCTTGACCCAGGGCGGGGCGCGCGCGTTCGGACAGCATGGGATCACCGTCAACGCCATCGGCCCCGGTGTCGTGAAGACGGACCTTTGGGATAGCATAGAGGGGGATTTCCGCGCCGAGGGGCTAACCCGGGAGCGTGACGAGGCGATGGACAATCTCATTCCCCAGATCACGCTGGGCCGCGCGTCGGTTCCCGAAGATCTGGCCGGAGTGGCGCGGTTCCTCGCCTCTTCCGGCTCCGACTATATGACCGGGCAATGCCTGATGGTCGACGGCGGTTTCGTCTTTCTGTGAGGCAGGCTGGCCCGTTGCGGGGCCGCACAGGGACGAACAAGCCGGATTTCGGGAGGCGGCCCGCGCCCTGTCGCGCGGGGCTTTGCCGGGCCGACGGCTGGGGGGGAAGCGCTTTCCCGGCGCGATGAGATACAGCTTTAGCAAGGAGAACTGATTATGGCGGAATCCACCTTTGCCTCCCGCATGGGGCCGCTCGGTGTCTTTGCCTTCACGGATTTGATGCCCGCCGCCGAAGCGGCGAAATTCGCGCAGCGCGTTGAAAATTGGGGCTATCGAACACTCTGGGTGCCGGACGTGTCCGCCGGGCGCGACAGCCTGGTCCATTCCTCCTGGATGCTGGCGAACACGCGGGAACTGAACATGGTGACCGGCATCGTCAACATCTACGGCCGCGATCATGTCTCGATGAGGGGCGCCCAGATCGCCCTGGCCGAACAATCCGGCAACCGCTTCCTCCTTGGCCTTGGCGTCTCGCATCCCGAACTGGTGGAGGAATTGCGCGGCGAGACCTACAGCAGGAAGCCGGTCGCCACGATGAAGGCCTATCTGGAAGCCATGGAACGCTTCAGAATGGATTCGACCGTCTTGCCCAGCGAACGGCCGCTGACCGTCCTGGCGGCGCTTGGCCCCAAGATGATCGAGCTTTCGGCGTCCCATGCCGACGGCGCCTACACCAATAATTCGCCGCCCGCCCATACCGCCATGGCCCGCGCCATATTGGGACCGGACAAGCTGCTGTGCGTCAACCTTCTGGTTTCGCTGGAAAGCGATCCCGATGAAGCGCGCGCCACCGGGCGCCGGGCTTTGGCCTGGAACCTAACCTTTCCCAATTATCGCAACAATTGGAAGCGGCTGGGCTTTGACGATGATGATTTCACGGACGGCGGATCGGACCGGCTGATCGACGCGATCGTCGCCTGGGGCGATGAACGGACCATCCGCGCCCGGATTCAGGAACATTGGGACGCTGGCGCGGACCATGTCTGCATCTTCGGCCTGAACCCGGCGGGCGCCTATGAAAATCCGGAAGAGGCGCCTTTGGCGCTGCTCGCGCCGGCAAGATAGGCGGAGGACCGCAGGCGACCTTACGCCCGCGGCAAAAGCGCGCGCCAACCATGGAGAATAACGTGCCGCCATTGCGTGAACGCCGGCAGGAGCAGCATCGCCGGTCCAAAAACAAGCCAGGGGAGGGGAAGGCATGATCGAAGGCCTCATGCAGCGGACTCCCCTGATGATCGGGGACATATTACGCCATTGCGCCACCGCGCACGGCGACCGGGAGATCGTCTCGCGTCTCGTCGGGGAACCGGCCTGGCGCTATGACAATCGCGGACTGCGCCGCCGCGCGGGCCAGGCTGTGCTGGCGCTGGCGCGGCGCGGCATCCAGCCCGGCGACCGGGTCGCCTCGCTGGCTTGGAACACCCATCGGCATCTTGAGCTGTTCTACGCGGTTCCCGGCATGGGCGCCGTTCTGCACACGGTAAACCCGCGCTTCTCCGACGATCAGATCGTCTACACGATCAACCATGCGGGCAGCCGCCTTCTTTTCGTCGACAGGAGCTTCCTGCCGCTGATCCACAGGCTGCGCGACCGGATTCCGGCGGTGGAGGCGGTCATATTGCTCGCCAGCGCCCCGGATGAGGGGTTTGAGAGCTATGAGGAACTGATCGCGGGCGAAGCGGACGGCTATGATTGGCCGAGCTTCGACGAGAACAGCGCCGCCGTCCTATGCTATACGTCAGGGACCACCGGGGATCCGAAGGGCGTTCTCTACAGCCATCGGTCAATCGTGCTCCATGCGCTCGCCAACGGCCTTCCGGGCGCGCTTGGCCTTTCGGCCTTCGACTGCATCATGCCATGCGTGCCGATGTACCATGCGACGGCATGGGGCATGCCCTATATGGCGGCGATCAACGGCTGCAAGCTTGCCTTGCCCTGCGACCGCATGGATGGGGAGAGCCTCCATTCCCTCATCAGGGACGAAGGCGTGACCTTCTCCGGCGGGGTGCCGACGGTCTGGACCATGTATCTGGACCATCTGGCGCGCACCGGCGAGGATAGCGGCACCCTGGACCGCATCATGATCGGCGGCTCCGCGGTTCCGCGCGCCATGGCGGAGACGTTCGAGCGTCGCCATGGCGTCAAGGTCCGCCAGGTATGGGGCATGACCGAACTGAGCCCGCTGGGCGTCATATCGACTCCGACTCCGCAGATCACGCATCTGGGTCAGGAAGCGGAAGAAGAGATACTCTGGACCCGCCAGGGCCGCGTGCAGTTCGGCGTCGAACTGCGCATCGTCGGAGAGGATGGGGCGGCGCTGCCGCATGACGGCGCCACGCCTGGTGGGTTGCAGGCGAGAGGGCCGTGGACCGTGCAGCGCTATTTCCGAAGCGAGAAGGACGCCACATCCGACGACCGCTGGTTCGACACCGGGGACATCGCCACGATCGATGAGCATGGCTTCCTGCGGATCACCGACCGCAGCAAGGATGTGATCAAATCGGGCGGCGAGTGGATCAGTTCGATCGACATAGAGAATGTCGCGGCCGCCTGTGCCGGGGTGAAGGTCGCCGCGGTCATCGGCGTCCGTCATCCCCAATGGGAGGAGCGTCCGATCCTCATCATAGAGGGACATGACGGCGCGCAACTTCAGCAGCAGGTCATCCTGGATCATCTGGCGTCGCAAATCGCCAAATGGTGGATGCCCGACAAGGTCATATTCGCTCCCGTCCCCCTGACGGCAACGGGAAAGATCGACAAGAAACGGCTGAGGGAAAGATTTGCCGACGAGCTGTCGCGGATATGAGCGATGTTTCGCGTGATAAGGATGGGTCAGTAGGGGCCGTGCGCGCCCGGCAGGTGAAGGTGGCAACCCCCGCCTGCTACGATGGATCAGCGCCCGGATCTCGGATTGCGGTAGCGCCAAGATGGTGCGCTGATCAGTAAGAAGGCCGGAGCTTGCATCTAGGACGGCTTGTTCGAGCTCTGGCGCCGGGAGCCGAAGCGCAGGAATTTTGGCCACTGCATCCTCTGCGGGCAGTGTCATGCTAGACACATGATAGCGGCAGCGCCGCTGCTGCTTGACCGCGTGGCTGGGCGATATCGGCCGGTCAGCATGATCCTGAATCATGCTGGTTAGGAGGCTGCTATGCGGACTATTGCCAAGATCACGCTTCGTTCCGATGCCAGCCTGCCGCTTCGCCTGCACCGCATCTCATAGATCTGCCGATATAGATGGGGTTGGAGAGGACATGGTAGAGCGGTCCCCGGACAAAGGGCTATCAGCGGCAGCTGAATGCCGGCGCCGAGAAACCACATAACTTGCCGGCCGCATGGAAAAGCGCCGCGCAAAATCATCCATCGTTATTTCGGTGCCCCCGCCTTCCTCGCTCATCTTCTGGATGATTGTCCAGTCATCTGGTGGGCGCCAGAGGGGTTTGTCGTTTTCTGGCGTAAAACCGGGGAAAGACGCATTGGTCTCAGATAATGTTCGACATAATGTTCCTGCTTTGCGAATCCGCGAAAACGAACATGAACGGGGTTGTGTGCGTCAAGTTCTGCAAATAGCGGCGGGCATGCTGGCTAGGCGGCTTGACGTAGATCGGCTTTCTTCATCTCCTTAAGGTCGTTCATGTTGAGATAGCGGTTGGCTTCGAGCCAGTTTTCGTGGGTCTCGACAGCAAGCGAGCGTATGAGGCGCAAACAGCTGTCTTCATTGGGGAAGATACGCAGGACGATCGTCCTGCGTTTGATTTCTTCGTTAAAGCGCTCGAGCATATTGGTGCTCTTCATATGTTTATGATGCTGCCGCGGAAGCCGGTAGAAGGTGAACGTCTCCTCGATGGTTTCTTCCGCCCAGCTGGTGAGCTTGGGGTATCGTGGCGACCATTTTCTCAGCCAGGCAGCCAGATCGCTTTTGGCCTCTGATAGTTCGCGACGATCGTAGATCCAACGCAGCTCCTGCAGGCAGTCGTCATCAGCTTTACGCGGCAGATGGTCGAGAGCATTTCTTAAAAAGTGCACGTAACAGCGCTGGAACCAGGCATCTGGCAACACTTCACGAACAGCGGCTCGTAAACCCGCATGGTCATCGGCAACGATATATTCGACACCGTGGAGGCCGCGCTCCTTGAGGCCGACGAGAAAGTCCTTCCACGAAGAGCGGCTCTCGCGGTTGGCGAGCTCTACAGCCAGAATCTGGCGCCGGCCTTCCCAGTCCACACCCAGTGCGACGAGTACGGCGCAGGAGCGCACCACGCCTGCCTGGCGGACTTTCTCATATTTGGCATCGATGATGAGGTAGGCGAACGGCTCGTCCAGCCGACGTCGGGCAAAGGCTGTCAGGCTCTCGTCCAGTCGCTTGTTGATCGCTGAGATGGTCGAGGCGGAGAAGCTGTGGCCGCAAAGCTCTTCGGTGATAGCCTTCACCTTCCGGGTCGACACACCCTGGACGTACATCTCGGCTAACGATGCCACGAGCGCCTGCTCCGAGCGCTGATAGCGCTCAAACAGCTCGGTCGAGAAACGGCCGTCGCGATCCTGCGGCACCCGCAGCTCCAGCTTGCCCACCCGCGTGATCAGCGTCCGATTGTAATGTCCGGATCGATAGCCAACACGGCCGTCAATGCGTTCGCTCTTCGAGGCGCCAAGGACATCGGTCATCTCACCTTCCAGCATCTCCTGCAGCAAATCCTGCACGATCTCCCGCAAGGCGTCGCGGTTCGCGCCCATCAAATCTTTGACGGCCGCTATCGATGGTCTATTCTCATTCCTGGTCATGGTGGGGCTCCATTGGGGTTGGCGACTTTGAACATCACCAGCCTGCCATGGCCGCTCAAATCCTCAATGGATTTTGCAGAACATCCCGCACACTACCATGAACGGCCATCTTTTCGACGGCCCTACGGCATCGTCCATTCTTATCCCATAAACTGCTGTTTGCACCGGGGTTGTCTGTAAACTATTGACCGGTCGGATAGCTGGAGCATGATTTGGCTAGTCCCGAGATGCACAACTGTGAGCTCCGCGTCCCTCAAGCATCACCCGACTATGCGCAGAAATCCAGTAATCGCCATTTGGGGCCTTTTCCTCCGCGAGTAGGCGTTAAACTATTGACGTTGTTATATGATTGTTTAACGCATGCCCGGAATAGGGGGTATCATGCGAAACAAAATCACGGCCGTAACGCTATTTTTGCTGCTCGGCGGGTGTGGAGGCGGCGGGGTTGGCAATATGCCTGCGCCCCCTCCGTCTACCAACAATATGATCACGGACCTGAAAGTCAGCCAAGCTTTCCAGAATGATGCTGCGGGTATGAAGCTTGGACTCGACCTCGCCACCAGTACGGAAATCAGCCGGCAAATCCGTCCAAACAGTCTCACAGTGAATTATGACGCTGGTACCAAAAGCTATAGCGTGAGTGCTGATGGGTGGAGCCAACGCTTCGCACCCGAAAACATCCAGTCCAATGCCAACGGTGAGACTATCTATCAGAAGACCGGCGGTACGGATCGCAGCTATCTGACGATAGCCACGACGCCTTATACCAACAGCAAGTCGAACCAATATGTCGGCTTGGCATTCTGGCAGGAAAATGCCGTGTCCGGGACGCGCCAGGACATGGATTTCTATATCTTCACCTATGGTTTGCCCACTTCTGCCGCGACCGTGCCGCGAAGCGGCGTGGCGGGTTTCAGGACCGATACATTCGGCGCGGTTTCGACGCCCGGACAGGAGCCACGCTCTTTTCAGGGCCAAGGCGACTTCAGCGTCGATTTTGCTGCGGGCGTGTTCGCAACCCACAGCTATCTCAACGAGACGACTCTCGTAACGGACCAGGGTGTGTCCGGCGGTGGAATCGAGTTCACCGGGGCGGGACATCTCTCGTCGAGCAGCGGAACCTTTTCGGGCAATGCGCTAATGAGGGCTGGTTTGGATCGGCCGCCGGTCCTCTCGCCGGGCGCTTCTATGGCCCCAATGGAGAGGAACTGGGTGGCGCCTTTTCGGGGGCGAACGGGAACGGTATGACCGTCGCGGGGGGCTTCACCGGCCAGCGCGACGCAACCGTCCAGGCTCAGAATTTGACGCTGATCAATCTTACCAGTTCGCAACATTTCTATGTCCAGTATCTCAACAACCTTGTTGGCGGGCTAAACCAGCAGAATGCCGAGACTCTCAGCTTTGGACCGCCCACCTCCGATCTGTATGGCGGGCAGTTCACCATCAATGACAAGGTGGCGGGCAGCGATCTCAATTTCATGGAATATCGCAAGACGTTCAGCAGCAGCTATGATACGCAGGACGTGACCCTGAAGCTCTACAAGCCAGGCGGCGGCAACAGCGAACTGGCACTCACCTATGCGAGCTTCGTTCATTATTCGACCACTGTGCCGTTTGGCACAGGACGGCAGCGCGTTGATCAATATGGCGCCTATGGGCTGGGGACGCCGTCGGGATTGCTCGCGGGCAAGACCGGCACGGGCAGCTATCGCGGCATCCTCTATGGGACCGGTCGACAATATCCGTCCAACATCTTCTACGACGTGAAGGGGACTTCCCAATTTGCCGTCGACTTTGGCGCACAGAGCTACACCGGCGCGCTCGCGATGAAGGGCACCCCCTCGGACGGGAGCGGGGTGATCGACTTCGGCAGCTATGACGTGGCAGGACGGCTGACCAACACAGGCGTCACGGGCGTGTTGACACGCGCGGGTGTCGAGACGGGCCAGTTCGCCCCTCGCTTTTATGGCCCCGATGGCGAGGAAATCGTTGCGCCCTTCTCGGTGACGGCGCCCACCGGCGCGGCAGGCGCCGGGATCACGATCCAGGGTGTTGCGGCTGCGAAGCGGCAGTGATCCGACATTTTGGGCTGGCGCTCGCGCTGGCGGTCGCTGCTCCGGCGGTGTCCGCGCGGGCGCAGACGCATATCGACCATCTTTCCGCCGTCGATCTATTCGGCTTGGCTGATCGTGCGCGAGCCGCAGGCCAGATCGACGACGCGGCAACCTTTTACGACGCGCTCGCCAGAGACCCGGATATGCAGGTTCGCGCGGGAGGCGCGGTTTCGCAAGGGGATGATGTTCGCTGACGCCGAGCGTTGGCAGGACGCGGCCATTGCATTCCGCGCTCTGCTCGACGAGCAACCCAACGCGCCCCGCGTCCGGTTGGAGCTTGCACGCGCTCTGGCGGCAATCGGCGATGATGGGGGCGCCCGGAGACAGATACGCCAGGCCCAGGCCGCGGGGCTGCCGCCTGAAGTGGCCGTAACTGTCGGCCGATTCGATCGCGCGCTGCGTTCGCGCAAGCCATGGGGCGGCACATTTGAACTCGCGTTGGCTCCCGATTCCAATATCAATCGAGCAACTCAGGCGCGTGTACTCGATACGATCATCGCGCCCCTCACACTTTCCGAGGATGCGCGCGCGCAATCCGGGCATGGCGTGCGTCTTGCTGGCCAAGCCACGTATCGGCCTCGCCAAGGATCTCGCGCTCGTGCCAAGGCTCGCCGGACTTGTGAATTTGTACCGCAATCATGAATTCAACGATGTGTCCGGGTCGGCTCTGATCGGGATCGAATGGTTGCATGGGCGCGATCGGTTGAGTGTTTAGGCAGGTCCGACCCGGCGCTGGTATGGGGGACAGCGCTATGCAGATACTGACGCCGTGACCATCGACTGGCTGCATGGACTGGGCCGGACCTCGCAGCTTGTCGCCACGGCGAGCGTGAGTGACGTCACCTATGCACGCAATAATTTGCAGGACGGAACCATCTACGATCTGGGCCTGTCGTTCGAGCGAGCCCTGTCGGCACGTGCGGGAGCCAGCGTAACATTCTCTGGAACGCGCCAAACTGCGCGTGATCCGGGCTATGCCACTGCGGCGGGCGGGTTGACGTTGACCGGCTGGCGGGAGGCTGGACATACTACTCTGTTTGTTTCGACTGGCATCAGGCGAACTGAGGCCGATGCCGCGCTATTCCTGTTTGGGGCACGTCGGCAAGAATGGCTGATGAGCGCCCGTACCGGCGCGACGTTCCGTGGCCTGGCCTATCGTGGTTTCGCGCCGTACGTCCGGCTCGCCTATGAACGCAATATCTCCACGACAGCCCTCTATGAATATCGCCGCGCCGCCACTGAAATCGGGATCACCCGAGCGTTCTAGAGGTTCGGTAGCTTGCACCGTAACTGATCGACAAAAGGTCCGCATTTAACCAGTTAAGGAGGTAGACTTTTGCGAAAGCAAAGGGTCGGCACCTGGGGAATGAAAATCGAAGACTGAGCGTCCGATAAGGATCGATGTTCCAAATTGCAGCCAGTGGTCGAAAGCGTGGTCTGCTATCGGATTGTCGCCGGTTCCAGCCATCCGCGATAATGGACCAGCCGCCCGATCAGGGGCAATGCGATGGGCACATCGAAATGGAAGCGCCCGCCTTCGGCCCATTCGCGGGCGGGCGAACGCGGGGCAAGCCATGTTGGCAGGGGCAGGGGACCGATCCACCAACGCCGCATGACCATGGTCAATCCCTGAGCGTCGCCGGGAAGATCGAAGGCGAAGCGGAACGGGCCGAAGCGTTCGACAAGCCAGCGGCCCCGTTGGCTGAGGTGGCTCTGAAAGCGTCGCCCTCCAAAATTGCGGGTCCAGCTTTCGCGGGCGTCGGCTTCATGGAAATGAACATGTAGGCGATGAGTACCGGCTTTGGGAAAGCCCACGATCCGCGCGATCAATGCCGCGGCCGGGTTCGACGCGCCGGTCACCGTGGCTTCGCCCGCTGCGCCGCCATCGCGAAACACATCATGAATGGCGCGCACCTCCGGTGGGAGCTGTCCGAAGCGATCACCCATGATGCGGTCATATAGGGGCGGCGGAGCAGGCAGTTCCGCCCTATCATGATGGATGGCCAGATTTCCGAAGGCATCGGCATAATCGCTCAGCGTCAGCGCCTCTGCGGCATCGCGGGCGCCTGCGGCTTCCTGTCCCGACAGGATGCGCGCTACGATGGGCACCACGGACAATGTCGGTATTTCCGGGCCATCGCCCCGGTCGGCGATCAGCGTCCATCGGCGCTCGACCTTTTGGCCAGCCACGTCACCGAACAGGTGCACGATCATGGCGGAGCGATCGCTCCCCAGCGACCGGGTCAGGGATTGGAGAGGGTGAAGGAAGCGCGCGAGCGGCGCGAGAGTCGCGACGAGCCGCCAACGCACCAGCCAGCTGGCTAGCCAGAGCGCCCAATTCTGGAACCGGAGTTCCGTACCCGCCCGGAAGGTGACGGCTGGGCGTCCCGCCAACCTTTCGGGCAGAAGGGCGAGGTCGGGCACATCGACAAGCGCGACCTTGCGACCTGTGATCGCCTCCGTTCCCGCGCATCGGAACTGGACGGAACGCATCTCCTGCCATCCGAAGGCTTTCGCCCAGTGCTGACCGCGCCAGATGCGCAGGGGCTGGCCGACCTGTCCTGCTATGGCGGCGGAAACCGCCGGACCTGCCGTCGCCTTGTTGGATGCGCTGATCGCCATCTCGACCGCGCGCACCCTGTCCATGCCTTGCGCCAGATGACGCACCGCCGCGCCCGACAGCGCCGGCACGCTCGAAGCGCCGGAGAGGAGGATGACGCCTGCGGCTCTGGCGGCATCGTCCAACGCCCCGATGCCGCACACGAAATCGCGGCTGTCGGCGATGTCGACATAGTGAACCCCGGCAGCAATGCAGGCTTTGGCGATGGCATGATCCATCGCCTGAAAGGGGCCTGAGGCATCCACCACCATGTCCGGCCTATGCTCCTCCAATGCGGTGGCGATCCGACTGCGATCCAGTCCCAGCGGCATCAGGCTGGGCGCATCCCCGCAAAAGGCGCGGGCCTTGTCGATGGACCGTCCAGCGACCAGCACCTCATGCCCTGCGGCGGCGAGACGCCGCGCGATGCGCCCGCCAAAGCCGCCATAGCCGCCAAGGAGCAAGATCCGGCTCACAGAATGCGGCGTGCCTGTTCCGTCGTCGGGACCCAGCAGGTCGATCGCTTCCCGAACAGCCGATAACGATGGCGCGCAATCCAGCGATAGACGGGATCGCGCAGCCAGCGCGGAACGATACGGAATGCCGCCAGCCCATCCCAGGGGCGGTCCAGACCCGCCCAAATGGCCAGCACCGCATCGCTGTCCCGCAAGGCGCGGCCATCTTCCACCACGATCAAGCTTTCCGGATTGGCCGGGTCGATCCCGAACCGGCGGTTGAGCGCGGCCCCAATGTCACCTTGCATGGACGCGAGCCGAAAGCGACCGGCGCGGTCATGGCGCAGCACGAAAGCGGCATTGGCCGAGCAGAGCACGCACATGGCGTCGAAGACGATGATGGGGCCGTCGCTATCGCTCGACGCATCGTTCATGCAGCCTCCGCCATGGGCATCCCAACCGTCCAATCGCCATCCAGCCCCAGTGGCGGCAGGGGATTGCCGACCAGCCCGCTGACCATCGCCGCCTGTATGGCGGTGGCCGGCCAGAGCTTGGACAAGGGGCCGACCACGCGGTCGCGGATCAACGGCAGCAGACGGCTGTCCGATTGATAGACCGGGGTGAACAGTGCGGTGAGCCATTGATAGGTCAGCACATGGCGACGGCGCAGTTCAATGGCGTGCCGAATCCCTTCATCGACACCATTCTTCTTTGCTAAACCCTGGGCCAGCGCCCAGGCGTCGAGCAACGCCATGTTGGCGCCCTGTCCCAGCTGAGGGCTGGCGGAGTGCCAGGCATCGCCGATATGGACCAGCGCCGGTCCCACTGGAGCCGCAAGGGTCCGATGGGCGTAGCGGGCGAAGGTCAGTTGGTCAGCATCATGAATCTGATCGAGCAGCGGCATGCAGTCGGGCCATAGCTTGGCAACCTGCGCCTTCCATGGCGCCAGCCCGGCCTCGCGCCAGTCGTCCAGCCGGTCCGCGCGGAGCGACCAGAAGAAAGCAGCCTTGGGCATCGTCGCGCCGGGCGGCGTTCCGATGGGCAGGACTCCCGCCATGATGCTGGCGCGCTCGTAACGCTGCGCGAGTGCGTGGGGATCGAATGCGGCGGTCTGCGGCCAGTCGAGGCTTGCCCACAGCGCGCCATAGGCCAGTTCCCGGCCCGTGGGCGGCGCCAGCGCTGTGCGCGTGCCCAGCGCATCGACGACGAGATCATAGGGGCCACTCGTCTCTCCATCGGCAAAATGTAGCGCGCGCTTCAGCCCGACCGGGGCGCTCCCCGTCAGCGTGCGGCCGGTATGGACGGCTATTCCCGCCTGCAGGACGGCTTCGTGCAGGATCGCGAACAGGCTGGCACGATGGATGCCAATGCCGAACATTTCCCGGTGGCGAAGGGCTGCATAATGGACGTCGAGGACGATCCGCCTGCCCGCCTTGCCGAAAAGGCGATCGACCCGCGCGCCCCGCGCCAGAGCCTCCTCCAGCAATCCCAATTGAAACAAGACCGCCATGCCCGTGGGCTGGAGCATCAAGCCGGACCCGATGGGTCGAGGCGTATCGAAGCGTTCGAACAGCGTTACATGATGTCCGGCACGATGAAGCAGCAGCGCCGCCGCCAGTCCGCACGGCCCGCAGCCCGCGATCGCAATGTCCAGCCCCCGCATGGTCGCTGTCTAGCTGAGGATACCGTCCTATCCAATAGGATTGCCACAAGCTTAATCAGCATTCTAGGGCGTGTGGGGATTCAGCCCATCACCCCTCCTTGGCGCCAAACGGACTTTCCTCCCGCCTGACGACGGTGCGGCGTGACAGAGCCGTCCTTACGCGATCCGCCAGCTCCTCGCGGCGATAGGGCTTGCCGATCACGTCGAGCCGCGTGCCGCGCGGGATGTCGGCGACCAGATCCTCATTATAGCCCGTGGTCATAAGCACTGGCGTTTCCGGATATAGTTCGTTGAACTTCTCGACCAGTTCCAGGCCGCTCATGCCACCCGGCATGACCATATCGGTGAAGAGCAGGTCGACCTTGATATTCTCAAGCTTCAGGAGCGCTTCCTCGCCGCTTGCGACAGGAATGACCCGGTACCCGATCGCAGCCAGTTGCTCGCTCGCCAGCGCGCGGACATCGTCACTGTCTTCGACCAGCAGGATCGTCTGTCCTCCGGCATCGCCTGAAATCGCCGGCGCTGGCATGGGCCGCACGGGGCCGGACACGGCCTCTTCGGGCGGCGCGACGGGAAAGAGCAGCCGCATCGTCGTTCCCTGCCCCGGCTCGGAGTCGATTTCCAGACGGCCGAGCGACTGCTGCACAAAGCCGTGGACCATTGCCAGGCCAAGGCCGGTGCCGCGCTCCTTGCCCTTGGTGCTGAAGAACGGCTCGGTGGCGCGCTGGCGAACCTCGGCGCTCATGCCATGGCCTTCGTCGCGGATGCTCAATACGACATAATCCCCTTCGGGAAGGCCATGCGCCGCCGCGTTGCCGTTCAGCTTCCAAAGCTCGGTCGCGATCGTCACGGTGCCGCCGCCCGGCATCGCGTCGCGAGCGTTGATCAGGATGTTGAGCACCGCCATCTCAAGATGCGTGGGGTCGATCTGCACCGCCGGGAGCCGACGCTCCAGCGCGGTGACCAGCCTGATCTGCGGCCCCACGGTATTGTCGATCAGATCGCCGAATTCGTGGATCAGCTCGTTCATGTTGATCCGGCGCGGCTCGAGCCGGGTCTTGCGCGCGAAGGCAAGCAACTGGCGCGTCAGCCTCGCGCCGCGCTCGGCAGCGCGGGCAGCATTGCCCAGCATCCGTCGCTGGGCATCGTTCAGATCGTCTCCGAGCACGATGTCGAGATTGCCTGTCACCACCTGCAGCAGGTTGTTGAAATCATGCGCCAGGCCGGCAGTCAGTTGTCCGATCGCCTCCATCTTTTGCGCCTGACGAAAAGCCTGTTCAGAGGAGCGCCGACGCGTGACGTCAAGCTGGCTGGCGAAGAAATAGAGGAGCGTGCCGTCGTCATCATAGACGGGCGCCACGAACACCGCGTTCCAGAAGGGACTGCCGTCGCGGCGATAGTTCAGGATTTCGGTGGAAATCGCTTCCTGCGCCCTTACGGCTTCGCGAAGGGCGCGGACGGTTTCCCTGTCGGTGTCGGCCCCCTGCAGGAAACGGCAATTGCGGCCGAAGACTTCGCTTTCCTCATAGCCTGTCAGATCGAGAAACGCTTTGTTGGCGAAGACGATGGGATTGTCGTCCTGGCGCGGATCGGTAAGGATCATCGGCATCCGCGTCATCTGCAAGGCAGCGAAGAACACCGTACCGCGCTGGTCGAGCCCAGGTTCCGCCACGGTCGATCGCTTCCAGTGATGCGTCGGTCGGGCGCCTGTCGGACTATAGGAGCTGGTGTCTTCCAGATCGCCGGCTGGCTCGCCGGTCGCTTCGTTGGGATTGACGGGCGCTTCTGCGCCATCCTTGTCGGCCACGGGCTACCTCAAATCAGTTTCAACATCGCAATAAATCTTCACCGGCGATCTGGTTGCCATGAGTCTTCGATCGAGATTATCGGCCCGGTCCCACCGTCCCGTCTGCAACCAGTTCAGGCGTTTTGCGTTTGCGTCCAGCATCAGAAGAATTTTTTCCCGGGGGATCGATGAAAAAGCCAGAACCGTCGCGCGCGATCAGCGCTGACGAATGGCGCCAGATCGTCGATGGCGCGGTTGGCACGGCGATCGTCACCACCGATCTCGAAGGCCGGGTGACGAGTTGGAACGAGGGCGCGTCCCGGATGCTGGGCTGGACCGCCTCTGAGGTTCTGGGCGAGACGCTGGAGCGCCTGTTCCCCCCCGGAGAGGGCGCCTCGGCGCTCCGACAAGAGATGACCGACGCGCTGACCGTCGGCCGTGGCGGCGGAACGGAAGGTTGGCGCATTTGCCGCGACGGATCGCAGATATGGGCCGTAGGCGAAATGTCCCCGATCCGCGATCAGGCCGGTTCCGTGGTCGGATTCACGAAGATTTTGCACGATCGCACGAAAAGCAGGGAAGCGCAGGAGGCGATCTCCGAAGAGCGGCGCGCGCTGGAGATACTCAATCGGGCCGGCTCCGCGCTGGCGGCCAAGACCGATCTTCAGGAACTCGTCCAGATCGTCACCGATGCGGGGGTCGAACTGACCGGCGCCGAATTCGGCGCCTTCTTCTACAATGTCGAGAATGAGGCCGGGGAGAGCTACATGCTCTACACCCTGTCCGGGGCGCCGGCCGAGGCCTTCTCCAAATTTCCGATGCCGCGCAACACATCGGTGTTCGCGCCGACCTTCTCAGGCGAAGGGATCGTTCGCTCCGACGATATCACCAGGGACCCGCGTTACGGGCGGAATGCGCCACGCAAGGGCATGCCTGAGGGACATCTGCCCGTGCGCAGCTATCTGGCCGTGCCGGTCATTTCGCGTAGCGGAGAGGTGATCGGGGGCCTGTTCTTCGGCCATGCCGATATCGGCGTCTTCGACGATCGGTCGGAACGGGGCCTGGAAGGCCTGGCGGCCGAGGCGGCCGTCGCAATCGATAATGCCAGGCTGTTTCAGGCGCTCGAACGCGAACTTGCACAACGGCGGAAGGCGGAGAGCGAGCTGGCCGACAGCGAAGCGCGCTTGCGGCTGGCCACTGAAGCGGCTGAAATCGGCACCTGGGACTACCACCCCGCCTCGAACGAACTTCGGTGGGACGTTCGGTGCAAGCAACTCTTCGGTTTATCCCCGGAGGCGGCAGTCACCTATGCGGGCTCCTTCATCGCGGGAATTCATCCGGACGACCGGGAGCGCGCGGATGAGGCCGTCCGAAGAGCGATCGATCCCGAGGGCATGGGCCGCTACGACATAGAATATCGCACCATCGGTATCGAGGATGGACGGCAGCGGTGGATTTCCGCGAACGGCCGCGCGCTCTTCGATACCGACCAGGGAACGCGGTTTGTCGGGACCGTGATCGACATTACCGAGCGGAAGGCGACCGAGGACAGGTTGCACCAGCTTAACGAGCGGCTGGAAGAACAGGTCGAGGCCGAAATCCGCAAACGCGCGGAAGCGGAAGAGGCGCTGCGCCAGTCGCAGAAGATGGAGGCGATAGGACAACTCACCGGCGGGATCGCCCACGACTTCAATAACCTGTTGGCAGGCATCATCGGCAGCCTGGAAATCATCGAAAGGCGCATTTCCGAAGGCCGGACCGAGGGTATAGAGCGCTTCATCAACGGTGCGCAGACCTCCGCCCGACGCGCCGCGGCGCTGACCCAGCGGCTCCTCGCCTTCTCTCGTCGCCAGACCCTCGATCCCAAACCGACCGACGTGAACCGGCTGGTCTTCGGCATGGAGGACCTCATCGCCCGCACCGTCGGCCCGGCCATCAAGGTCGAGGTCGTCGGCGCCGCGGGCCTCTGGCCAACCAGGATCGACACCGTCCAGCTTGAAAGCGCGCTCCTCAATCTCGCCATCAACGCTCGCGACGCCATGCCCGACGGCGGCAAACTGACGATCGAGACCGCGAACAAGTGGCTGGACAATCGCGCCGGGCGGGAACGCGACCTGCCGCCGGGACAGTATATCTCGGTGTGCGTCACCGACACGGGGACGGGCATACCGAAAGACATCGCCGACCGGATCTTCGATCCGTTCTTCACGACCAAGCCGATCGGTCAGGGCACGGGTCTGGGTCTTTCGATGATCCATGGTTTCGTGCGGCAGTCGGGCGGCCAGGTTCGCGTCTACAGCGAAGCGGGGCAGGGAACGACGATGTGCCTCTATCTGCCCCGCTACTCCGGCGATGTCGCGGACGATGCCGCGGCGGCGGAGTCGCCGATCCCGGAAACGGGCGCCGGGGAAACCGTGCTCGTGATCGACGACGAACCGACCGTTCGCATGCTCATAGTAGAGGTGCTCGAAGAGGCTGGATATGTCGCACTCGAAGCCGAAGATGGCCCCTCAGGGTTGAAAATCCTGCAGTCCGACGTCCGGGTCGACCTGCTCATCACCGATGTCGGATTACCCGGAGGCATGAATGGCCGACAGATCGCCGACGCGGCCCGCGTCGGTCGCCCGGACCTGAAGGTCCTTTTCGTAACCGGGTTCGCGGAGAATGCCGCTGTCGGCAATGGTCATCTTGAGAGGGGCATGGAGGTTATCACCAAACCATTTGTGATGACCGAACTCGCGAACAAGATCACCGACATGATCGAACATCGGCACCTCGGCGCCTGATCGACGCCGATCTCCGGCCGCATCGGTCAAAGGTCATCTTGAGGGGCGTGGCATGAGATAGCTGACCGTCCGGACCTGAGGACCGAAAATTGGCGATAGCGCGTTGTTTTCGTCTGTTTCGATGGCTGATTACTGCCAGACGGCATATTCACCATGGGGATGGACGACAGCCAGCAGCCGGTCGTGCCCCGGCCCCGACCATAGCCGCAGTTCGAACTGCCGCGCGGTCTCGTTCAGTTCCATCCGGAGCCAGAAGAACGGCGCATCGGCCGTCGCGGCAGCGGCATGGCTCTCCAACGTCGCAAGGATTTGCGCCTGCTCGACCGGCAGGATATATTGCCGGACCACCGAGAAGCCCGTCTTAGGTGCCGCGCGCTGCACGAAACGCGCTGCATTCTCCGCCTCGACCACCAGCGAACCGCTTTGATCCAGCGCGACCGCCGCCTGCAGGCGTTCCCATCGATGGCGCGAAATTCCCTGCTAAACGCCCTCCGGCAGGGAAAACTAACCGGAGACGGGTTCGCTCTGGACCGCGTCCCCGGCAACGCTTCAAGCCTCCATGCGGTCCGGCGTGTCTCCCTTGGTGACCCGCAGCAGCAGATAGCCCAGCAAGCCGGAAAGCAGGGAGCCGGCGAGGATGCCGATCTTGGCTTCGGCCTGGAGCATCGCGTCGTTCGAAAAGGCGAGAAGCGTGATGAACAGGCTCATCGTGAACCCGATCCCGCACAGCAGCGCCGTGCCCAGCATCTGGAGGCGGCCCGCATGAGCAGGCATGTCGGCCATGCCGAGCCGGACGGCGAGCATCGATGCGCCGAACACACCCACCACCTTGCCGACCAGCAGGCCTAGCCCGACGCCCAGCGTGACCGGCGCGACAAGGGCCTCCGCCCGAAGGCCGAGAAGGGGAACGCCCGCATTCACCAGCCCGAAGAGCGGCACGATCAGGAACCCCACCGGCCAGTGCAGCAGATGTTCGAGTCGGTGGAGCGGGCTATGTTCCTCCAGATCCGGTTTGCCGGGCGTCCCTTGCAGCGGAATGGCGAAGGCGAGGATCACGCCCGCCAATGTCGCATGGATGCCCGAGCGCAGGACGAAGAGCCACAATAGCGTGCCGATGAGCAGATAGGGAATGAGCCGGCGCACGCCGGAACGATTGAGCGCGAACAACAGGATGGTGACAGCCGCCGCGCCGCCGAGGTCGATCAGCGAGAGCTTTGCCGTGTAGAAGAAGGCGATGATGACGACCGCGCCGAGATCGTCGATGATGGCGAGCGCCGTCAGGAAGACGCGCAAGGAAATGGGAACGCGGTTGCCCAACAGCGCGATCACGCCCAGTGCGAAGGCGATGTCCGTCGCCGCCGGGATCGCCCATCCCCGCGCGGTCGCACCGCCGTTGAACGCCAGATAGACGAGCGCGGGCACCGCCATGCCGCCCGCCGCCGCAATGCCGGGCAATATTCGACGGGGCCAGGTGGAGAGTTGCCCGTCCATCACCTCCCGCTTGATCTCCAGCCCGACGAGCAGGAAGAAGACCGCCATCAGCCCGTCATTGACCCAGTGATGCAGGGACAATGGGCCAATCCGGCTGTGCAGCAGATGTTCATAAGCCCGACCGAGGGGTGAATTGGCGATCAGCATCGCCAGCGCGGCCGCGACCATGAGAATGATTCCGCCGGAGGCCTGTCCTTTGAGAAACTGGCGCAGGGCGCTGAGCGGCTTCACACGCAAGAGGGCCATCGAGAAAACTCCCGGCAAGTCATCAGCCCGCTGGCGGCCCGACCAACGGCTATCAACCTGCCCGCCCGACAGCCGAAGCGAACACCCGTCGCCGCTATGGCAAATGCGCTCGCGGCGCACAACCGTATCCGAAGTCAGGCAGCGGGTCGCGGAGGATGAGGAGGGAGCATGGGGCGCTTTCCTGATCCCTGAACCGGGCGCGGCAACCGAATCGACGCTGTCGCCTCTTCCGCATGCAATGGATTGTGCTCGATCAATGATGATCGGCCCAACGGTCTGCTACCCTTGCCGGGCAGGTGGGGCAGAAGATTACAGCCAATTAAATTGCGCAATCCCGCTGGAGGGGCGAAGGAGGGGCATCGGATCGGAAAGGCGCCCAAGGATGGAAGGCGGGCTGGAGACTGTCTATCATAGCTGCCGCGCCGAACTGCTGCGCTTTCTGCTGGCGCGCACCGGCAGTGCGGCGGAGGCCGAGGATATTCTGCAGGACATATGGCTGCGGGTCGGTCAGGGCCGAAGCGGTCCTGTCGCCAATGGGCGCGCCTATCTCTATCGGGTCGCGCAGAATCTGGTGCTGGACCGCCTGCGGGAGGCGCGGCGGCGCGCGGTGCGGGAGCAGGGTTGGATGGAGATGGCCGCCGGCGTGGACCTGCGGCATGCCGATCCCGCCGATCCGAACGCCGATGCGCTGGCGCAGATGACCGAGCGGGAGGAGGTGGCGCGGCTTGCTTCCGCGATCGCCAACCTGCCTGCCGGGGCGCGACGCGCCTTCCAGTTGCACAAGCTGGAGGGGCTGTCGCATGACGAGGTGGCGCAGCGGCTGGGGATCAGCAGGAGCGGGGTCGAGAAACATATGGCGGTTGCGATGAAATATCTGCGCCGGGCCCTGTGCGAGGACTGAGGCGGAGCGGGCATGATGGCGTCACAGCGGGACACAGGAGCATGAGCGGGAGGCGGTGCCCCGAATGGGCGGGCTTCGATGGGACCGGCTTTGGTGGGATAGGGCCATGACGGAGACGATCCTCGACCAGGCGATCGCCTGGCACCGCGCGCAGGATGATGCGGATTTCGACTGGGACGGCTTTACGCTGTGGCTGGAGGCCGATCCCGCGCATCGAACCGCGTTCGATTCCATTGCGCTGGTCGATGCCCGGATCGTCGAGCATCGTGCGACGCTGGCGGCGCTGGTGCCGCCGGTGGATATGCCGGGTCCGGCCATCGCGGCGGAGGCGCCGCGCCGGCGACGGCGGTGGGTGGGCGGTGGAGTCGCGGCGGCGCTCGCGCTTGCCGTCGCCATTCCCGCCTTGCGATCGCCCGCGCCGCAACCGGCGGACTATCGCACCGGGCCGGGGCAGGGGCGCACCATCCTGCTCAAGGACGGCTCCCGGATCGCGCTTGCCGCCTCCAGCCATTTGCGCGTGGAGGGCGCGGCGCAGGACCGGCTGGCGCTGGAGGGCAGCGCCCTGTTCGACATTCCTCATCGGCCCGGGCGGACGATGACGATCGAGGCGGGCGGGCAGCGGATCAGCGACATCGGCACGCGTTTCGACATATTGGCCGACGCCCGGACGATGCGGGTGGCCGTGGCGGAGGGCAGGATCAGCATCGCGCCGCGCGATGGCGGGGATGCGATCCCATTGCCGGCCGGGCGGCAACTGCTGGTCGATCGGGTGACGCATCGCGGCGCGACCAGCGCGGTATCGCCCGGCACCGTCGGCAGCTGGCGGCAGGGACGGCTGGTCTATGAGGCCGTGCCGCTCTCTCTGGTGGCGTCCGATCTCAGCCGCTATGCAGGGGTGCCTGTCAGGGTCGGGGCCGATGTCGCCGACCGGCCATTTTCCGGTGTGTTGATCGTGGGGGACGGATCGGGCCTTGTCGGGGAAGTCGCGCAGTTCATGGACCTTCGCACCGTACATCAGGGCGGCGCTGTGCTGCTGCGCGCTGGCGCCCGCTAGCGTCGGAGCGCAGGAGCGGCCGATCCATGTCGAACCCGCGCCGCTGGCCGAGGCGCTGACGGCGCTGTCGCGGCAGACCGGGATAGCGATCGGCTTCGAAGGCCGCCTGCCCGGCCTTCGGTCGCGCCACGTCGACGGGCGGATGACGGTGGAGCAGGCGCTGGCGCGGATGCTGGAGGGAACGGGGCTGGAGGCGCGGCGTCTCTCCCCCACCGCCTATCGCCTGGTGCAAGCCGCGCCGCCGGCATCGCGCCGCGACCCCGTCCGGCCAGCGCCTCCGCTTCCGCCGGAGGGGTCGGTGGATATCATCGTCACCGGCACCAAGCGGGAGGAGCCTCTTGCCCGGCTGCCGATTTCGGTTGCGATCGTGCAGGCGCCCGGCGAACAGGGCGGCGCGCTGCTTCCGGGCACAGAGGAGGTTGCGCAGCGGCTGGACGGCCTGACGCTCACCAATCTGGGACCAGGGCGCAATCGCCAGTTCATCCGCGGCGTGGCGGACAGTCCCTTCAACGGAAACAGCCAGTCGACCGTCGCCATCCTGATCAACGATGCGCGCGCCACCTATAATGCGCCCGATCCCGACCTGAAGCTGGTCGATGTCGAGCGCGTGGAACTTTTGAAGGGACCGCAGGGGTCGCTTTACGGCACCGGCACGCTGGGGGGCGTCTATCATATCGTCACGCGCCCGCCCGATGCGGGGTCGTTCGCGGCAATGGCGGGCATGGGCGCATCACTGGCCACCCACGGCGAAATGGGCGGCAGCGCGGAGGCGATGGTCAACCTGCCGGTCGTGGCGGACCGGCTGGCGTTGCGCGCCGTGGCCTATGCGGTCCGCGAGCCGGGATGGATCGACACGGCGGGCCGGGGGGATGCGAACCGGGGCGAGTTGCGCGGCGGGCGCGTGGCGTTGCGCGCGCTGGCGGGGGACTGGGCCGTCGATCTCAACGGCATGGCCCAGATGCGGGACGTGGCCGACAGCCAATATGTCTATGCCCGCCATGCGTTGGAGCGGCCCGCCCAGCCTGCCGAGCCGCACGACAATGATTTTGCCCTGATGGCGCTGCGCGTCGCGGGAAAGCTGGGCGCTGCGGACCTGGTCTATGCCGGCAACTGGGTCGATCATGACGTATCGAGCACGCTGGACGCGAGCGATCTTTCCGCCTCCGCCTTCGGCATTGCTCCCCCGGCGCTTTATCTGGAGCAGCGTCGCAATCGCCTGTTCGACCAGGAAGTGCGTCTGTCGCAGACGCGGGATGACGGTCTGTCCTGGCTGGCGGGTCTCTCCTTCGTGGATGTGCGCAACCATCTCTCCGGCGCGGTCCGGGGCGTGCGGGATGAGACGGTCGGGACCGGCATACAGGGCGTGGTCGAATTTTCGGCTTTCGGCGACATGCGCATGCCGCTGACCGGGGCGCTGTCGCTCAGCGTCGGCGGCCGCCTGTTCCATTCCCGCATAGAGGAGGAGCAGGGCGCGCGCCACGCACGGATCGAGGCGTCGGTTGCGCGCAGCGGCTTTACGCCTTCGCTGGCCCTGTCCTGGCAGGCGGGCGCGCATGATTTCCTCTATGCGCGTTATGCCGGGGCGCTGCGGCCCGGAGGCCTTAGCCGGACCGGCGCCGCTTCGGCCGAGCGGTTCGAATCCGACGAGCTGCAGACGGTCGAGATGGGCTGGCGGCATTCGGCCTCCGCCTGGCTGACGGTCAATCTCGACGCCTTCCTGACGACATGGTCGCATATGCAGTCGGATTATCTGCTGGCCGACGGGTTGATCGGTACGCGCAATGTAGGCGATGCCCGCATCCGGGGGGTCGAGGCGTCGGTGGACTGGAAACCGGCCGCCGGATGGGCGATCAGCGCCGGGCTGGTCGGGCAGAGCGCGCTGTTGACCCGCACGAACGAGGGCTTGCGGCTGGAGGACCGGCATTTGCCTGTCGTTCCCGACTGGAAGGCGCGGCTGGGGGTGAACCGCCATTTCGATCTGTCCGGCTGGAGCGGCAGCATGGGCGTGAACCTTGCCTATCTCGGTCCTTCCCGTCTCAGTTTCGATCCGGGCATCGACCGGCGGATGGGCGACTATGCACTGGCGAATGCCGATCTGGCGCTGCGCCGGAAGGATTGGAGCATCCGGCTGTCGGGCAGCAATCTGCTGGACTGCAAGGCGGACAGCTTCGCCTTCGGCAATCCCTTCGCGCTCGCCAGGGGCACGCAATATACGCCGCTGCGGCCGCGGCAATGGGCGATCGGGTTCACGAAAAACTGGTGACCGGCCTTCGCCCTGGAGCCAATCGGCATTCAGAAGATGACGAGCCGAAAATAGGGGTTTTCCGTGACCCGGAGCGCAGCCTGCTCAAGGTAGGTGAGCACCGGAAGCACGGAAGCGTCATTTGCAGGCCGTCAGGGCTGAATGTCGATTGGCTCTAGCGCATAGGTGGCGGTGTAGCCGACATGGTCTGAAAGCATGGTGCCGTCCGCCCCATGGCCGAAGGGAATGTCGATCCGGCGCAGCGTCAGAGTCATCTGCCGGCCCGACGCGAAAAACTCCCAGTCGCGGGCGCGCCGTTCCGACAGGCGGGCATCGGCGGAGAAGGGCAGGTGCAGCCCCTCGGCAGCGGCATAGGCATTGTCCATGGGCGTGCCGAAACTCCAGTCCCGCGCCGCATGGTCCATAAGGTCGACGCGCCGCTCGACCGCCTGGCCTGCATTGAAATCGCCGCCGACGATCAGCGGGTCGTGAGGGTCGTGCCATTGGCGGATGAAGGCGGTGAGGCTGGCGATCTGAAGGCTGTGGGCATGGTTGGAGCGGGCATCCGACACGTCGGAGGCGCGACGGCTGTTGAGATGCGTAGTGACTATATCGATCGGCCCGGGCTGGCCGGGAAGGCTGATCCGCACCAGCATGGCGCCCTTGTTCGCCAGGCAATCGAACCCGGCACAGGCGAAGCGCGGAAAGGCCATGCGGTGGACCGCGACGATGGGAAAGTCGGACAGGATCTGCAGGCCGCTGCCGACATATTTGCCGATGCCCTCGCCGTGGAGCGGGCTCTCGCCGGCGACGAAGCGCTGCTCCGTGACCGCCGGTCGCGCATCGTTCGTCGTCCGGTCGTCCGGGCCGTCCGCGACATAGGCATAGCCGGCCGCCCGTCCGATCGCCCTCGCATCGTCGGTAAAGGCTTCCTGCAACAGCACGACATGGGGATTGCGCCCCTCCGCGCGCATGTCGCGCAGCGTCGTTGCGATGCGGTCGAAATCGGCTTCGCGCCCCCAGGCCAGCGGCCAGGGCAGGCCATGGACATTATAGGTCATGACCGACAGGGCGCCATCGAAGCCGATGGGGACGGGCGGCGGCGGGAGGGCGCGCGTGTCAGCCGGAGGCGCCGCCGCGATCAGTGCGGCGACGGCGATCATGCGGAAAGTCCATGTCGGAATGCGCACAGCTTCTTCTCCTGTGGCGCAACGACGATGCCGGCAGAGCAACACCGCAGTTGTCGCCGGGCGATAAAAATATTCATGCAGCAACTGCGGTCCTTTGCGGCGATGGCGTCTTCCCGATGAGGGCGAAAGGCGGATATGGCGCAAATTGTCACAGGCAGGTCATCACCCGGCATCATAGCGGCGCTCGATAGGCGCAGGCGTGCTGGGGGTGTGGACCTGTCATGAAACGACTTCTTCTTTCCCTTCATGATGTTGGTCCATGTTTCGAGGGTGAAGTCGATCGCCTGCTGGATCGGCTTTCGATGCACGCCGCGCCCGGCACGCTTGCGATGCTGGTGGTGCCCAATCATTGGGGCGTGCACCCGCTGCTGCCCGGATCGCCCTTCGCGACGCGGCTGCGTGGCTGGGCGGAGGCCGGCGTCAGCATGTTCGCCCATGGATGGTTCCACAGGGACATGGCGACCCATGACAATGCCCTGGATCGGTTCAAGGCGCGGCGCATGACCGCCGGGGAGGGCGAGTTTCTGGGTCTGGACGGGGCGACCGCTGCACGGCGGATGACCGACGGCCGCGATCTGATCGAACAGGTTACGGGCCTGCCGGTGGCGGGCTTCGTCGCGCCCGCCTGGCTTTACGGCAGCCCTGCGCGCGCCGCGCTTGGCCGGTGCGGATTCGCCTTGGCGGAGGATCATATGAAGGTGTGGCATCCGCCATCGGGCAGGATATTGGCCCGTGGACCGGTCATCACCTGGGCCAGCCGCAGCCGGGCGCGCATCGCCTCCTCCCTGCTGGCGGCGCGGCTGTTGCCGCCTGTCCTGCGCCATGCGCCGGTCGCGCGGGTCGCGGTGCATCCGGGCGACGCGCATGTGCCCGCCCTGCTCGACAGCATCGACCGGGTGGTGCGGCGTCTGGGGCGGACCCACCGCCCGGCGCGCTATGGCGATCTGCTGGCTGGCTGAAATGCGTATCCTGACCTTCCTCCACAGTTTCGAGCCGGGCGGCGTCGAGCGGGTCGCGCTGCGGCTGGTGCGCCGCTGGCGGGACCAGGGCATCGACGCGCCACTGTTCCTGGGGCGCGGCGATGGCGCGATGGGCGCTGAACTGGGCCATGACCTTGACCCTCATGTGCCGCGCGGGCCGGGCTTTTCCGTTGCCGGGTTCGAGACCCTGTGGATGATCATGACATTGCCGGGCTTCATCCGCCGGACGCGGCCGGACGCGATGTTCTGCGCGGGCAACAGCTATGCGGTGGTCGCCGTGGCGATGAAGCTGCTGCTGGGACGCCATTGCCCGCCCGTCCTGGCGAAGATCAGCAATGACCTGGAGCGGCGGGACATGGTCTGGCCGGTGCGTACCGCCTACCGGTTGTGGCTGCGCATCCAGGGGCGGTTCATCGATCATTTCGTCGCCATGGCGCCGGGGCTGGAGCGCGAGATTGCCGCGCTCGTCCGGCCGGGAGCCGGGGCGATCAGCATCATCCCCGATCCGGCGCTGTCGCTGGACCAGATCGACCGGCTGCGCGCCGTCCGGCGGAAGAGGGCGGGCAAGGGGCGCTGGTTCGTCGCCATCGGCCGGCTGGCGCGACAGAAGAATTTCGGGTTGATGCTGGACGCCTTCGCGCGGGCCGCGGGCCCCGACGATCGTCTGCTGATCTTCGGCGAGGGCCCGGAACGCGGCAGGCTCGCCGCGCGGTCCCGCCGGCTTGGCATTGCCGGACGCCTTTGCTTCATGGGCCATGTTCCCGATCCCGCCCTCAGGATCGGGCAGGCCGACGCCTTCCTCCTCTCGTCCGATTATGAAGGAGTTCCCGCCGTGGTGCTGGAAGCGCTGGCGGTCGGCCTGCCGGTCATCGCGACGGAGTGCAGCGCCGCGATGCGGTCCTTGTTGGGCGACGGCGCGTTGGGGAGGCTGGTGCCGGCAGGTGATCTTGCCGCCTTCGCAAGGGTTCTGGCCGACGCGCCGGGGCCCCAGCATGCCGCCGCCAGTCTGGCCCAGGCGCGGCACTTCACGCTGGAGGCGGCCGCCCCCGCCTATCTGGACAGCTTCGCCCGAATTGCCGCGCGACCGACTGAGGCGTTCCTCATTGCGTGTCGTCAACCCATCCCGTCCACAATGACGAGTTCCTTATGACCGGCAACAGCTCCACCGGCCTGCTTCCTCCTCCCGTCGTGCCGCTCGACCCGCCGGTGCTCGACCCCAAG
This sequence comes from Sphingobium sp. CFD-2, assembly GCF_024611135.1. Lineage (NCBI taxonomy): Bacteria > Pseudomonadati > Pseudomonadota > Alphaproteobacteria > Sphingomonadales > Sphingobiaceae > Sphingobium > Sphingobium sp. CFD-2. Next base: position 200,798 of record NZ_CP084405.1, read on the forward strand.
CCGCTGATCCAGTCGGGCCGCAACTGGACCCGCTGGGCCGGGCCGCTGGTGTCGGTGCTGATCCTGGTCGTCGCGCTGCACCAGTTCCATGGAATCGACCCGTCCAGCCTGTGGGCGATGCTGCCCGGCAGCATCGCCTTCTGGGCGGCGTTCGCGCTTTACTATCTGGCCGGGCCGCTTTCCGAATGGGTGATCTTCCGTCGTCTCTGGGCGATCCCGGCAGACGGCTTCGCAGCGCTGCTGCGCAAGCTGGTCAGCAACGAGATACTGCTCGGCTATCTCGGCGAAGTCTATTTCTACGCCTGGGCGCGGCGCAGCGGGAAGATCACGACCGCGCCGTTCGGCGCGATCAAGGATGTGACGATCCTTTCCGCGCTGGTCGGCAACGGCGTCACATTGGTCATGGTCGCCTTCGCCGTGCCGCTGCTGGGGGCGGTGGACGCGCGGCTCAACAGTTGGGAAGTGGGCGGGTCGATCCTGTTCGTGCTGGCGACATCGCTGGTGGCGATGCTGCTGCGCAGGCGGCTGTTCACCCTGCCGCGCGCGGAATTGCGGGTCGTTGCGGGCATCCATCTGGCCCGCATCGTCGCGACCACGGTGCTGGCGGCGATGATGTGGCACATGCTGCTGCCCGACATCGAACTCAGCTGGTGGATCCTGCTCGGCACGCTGCGCCAACTGGTATCCCGCCTGCCCTTCCTGCCGAACAAGGATGTGGTGTTCGCAGGCATGGCCGCCTTCCTGATCGGGCGCGACAGCGAGATCGTGTCGGCGATGGCGTTGATGGCCTCGCTCATCCTGGTGGCGCATCTGCTGGTCGGCATGGCGCTGGGCGCGACGGGCCTCATGAAGGAGAGCGAGGTGCAATGATCGCGACGCTGCTGCTCGCCGCCGCCATCCCCTCCACCCCCGACCTTGGCAAGGCGGAGGGCCAGTGCCGGGTGGATGAAAAGGGCCCGTCCTTTCTGGTCGACGTCAACGGCCTCAAGGACCGCAAGGGACGGCTGAAGCTGGAACTGTACCCCGCGGACGACGCGGACTTCCTGGCCGACGACAATCTGCTGGTCGCGGCCGGCAAGCCCTTCCGCCGGGTGGAGGTGGCGGTCCCGGCCACCGGGCCCGTGCAGCTCTGCATCCGCGCGCCCGGTCCCGGCACCTATGCGCTCAGCCTGCTGCACGACCGCGACGCCAACCGCCGCTTCTCGCTTTCGGTCGACGGGATCGGCTTTCCCGGCAATCCGAAGCTGGGCTGGTCCAGACCGTCCGCCGTCGCCGCCAGGGCGGTCGTCGGCAGCGGTCCCACCCATATCGGCATCATCGTCAATTATCGCCGGGGGCTGCTGTCCTTCGGCCCGGTGGAGAAATAGGCCATGCGCATCGTCGACGTCTGCGCCTTCTACGCGCCCAGCGGCGGCGGGGTGAAAACCTATGTCGAGCGCAAGCTGCGCGCCGGGGCGCTGGCCGGGCATGAGGTCATCATCCTCGCGCCGTCCGACAGCGACCGGGTGGTGGAGGCGGGCGGCGGCAGGATCGTCATGCTGCCCGCGCGCCGCTTTCCGCTGGACCGGCGCTATTCCTATTTCGACGACGAAGCGTCGCTCCATGCCATGCTCGACCGGTTGCAGCCCGATCTGGTCGAGGCATCCTCGCCCTGGGCCAGCGCGGCGATGGTGGCGCGGTGGCGGGGCGGCGCGCCGCGCGCGCTCATCATGCACGCCGATCCGCTGTCGGCCTATGCCTATCGCTGGTTCGGATCGGTGCTGAGCCGCGAGGCGATCGACCGGGGGTTCGACTGGTTCTGGCGCCACCTGCGCCGGCTGGACGAGCGGTTCGATCTGGTGGTCAGCGCCAGCGACAGCCTGTCGCGCCGGCTGGAGGCGGGACGGCTCCGGCGGGTGATGACGCTGCCCATGGGCGTCGAGCCGGGGCATTTCAGCCCCGCGCATCGGCATGAGGGGCTGCGCGCCCGCCTGCTGGAGCGCTGCGGGCTGGGGCCGGAGGCGACGCTGCTGCTGGGTGTTGGCCGTCACGCCCCGGAAAAGCGCTGGCCGATGGTGATCGATGCGGTGACGTCGGCGGGCTTTTCGACGCCGGTCGGTCTGGTGCTGGTCGGTGACGGGCGGGAGAGAGGGCGGGTGCGCCGGGCGTCGGCCCATAATCCGCACATCCAGCTGCTGGCGCCGATGCATTCCCGCCCGGCGCTGGCCGAACTGCTCGCCAGCGCCGACGCGCTCGTCCATGGCTGCGAGGCGGAGACCTTCTGCATGGTCGCGGCCGAAGCGCGCGCCAGCGGCCTGCCGGTCATCGTGCCCGACGAAGGCGGCGCGTCCGATCAGGCGCGCAGCGGCGGCGGACTGCTCTATCGCGCGGGACAGGCGGACAGTCTGGCCGGTGTGATCGCGAAATTCGCGCGCGCCGATGCGGTGGCGCGGCGCCGGGCGGCGCTGGAGTCTGCGCCGGCCGTCATGACTATGGACGACCATTTCGACCGGCTGTTTGCGGCCTATGACGATATTGCAGGGGCACGACGCCATGTTGCTTGACCGACGCATTACCCGCCCCCTGCGCCCGCACATTCCCTTTCCGGCCTTTCGGAAATCGCCGCAGGATGCGGTGGAAGTCCATCCCTGCGGCCTGCGCCATCGGTCGACTTGCGAGTGCTGGTCGTTCGTGGCCGCCATTCTTTGGTGGTTGTTGCGTGCCGATCGGCAACATGGGAAGGGGCCGGGACAACCCTGACCGCGGCGTCAGGTCGCGCGGAAGCCAATTCCTGGCATTCAAATAAAGATAATCGGTCTTCTTCGATATTTCGAAAGTTATATATCGATCCCGCAAATTGTGATCGGAAGTGAATATAATCCTCTTTGCATGGGAAACAGTAAACACTGCTAACGTTTCTCTAACCTTTCCTGCTCCAATATTGGTTCAGATCAATAGGTGTCGAAATCACCGGAGGGGGAAACGTCATGCGCAAATATTGTGCGTTGTTCCTTTTGGGTCTCTTGCCGAATGCGGCGATGGCAACGGATGCCACAACGACGATGGGCGTGTCGGCCACGGTATTGAACGTCTGCCTGGTGTCGGCGACGAACATGGCGTTTGGCAGCTATGATCCGACATCGGCGTCTCCGACCGATGCGACCAGCACGATCAATGTCACCTGCACGCCGGGCACATTGTTCAACATAGGATTGAACGCGGGAAGCGCCGTCGGAGCGACGGTATCGACCCGGAAGATGCTGAGCGGCGCCAATCCGCTCGGCTACGCGCTCTACAGCAATTCGGGACGCAGCACGAACTGGGGCAACTCGGTGGGGTCGGACACGGTCGCCCAGACCGCGTCGACGATCCTGCCGGCGGCGTTCACCGTTTATGGCCGCATCCCCGCCCAGCAGAGCGTGGCCGCCGGCAGCTACACCGACACGGTGACGATCACCGTCAGCTACTGAAGGCAGGTCCGGTCATGACAATCAGGCGGCATGGCGCAGGACCCGGACGGGTTCTGGCGGTGATGGTCGGCGTCCTGTTCTGGGGGATCGCACCGTCTGCGAATGCGGGCGCGCTGCGCATCCTGCCGGTGCGGATCGAAATGGCGGCCGAGAAACAGTTTTGCAGCCTGACCATCGCCAATGATGACAAGGCGCCCGCGACTGTCCAGGTCAGGGGTTTTGGCTGGCGCAAGGATGCGAACGGCATCGACCTGCTGGACCCGGACGGGGGGCCCGTCGTCAATCCCTCCATTCTCAGCATTCCCGGCGGGTCGAGCCGGCTGGTCCGGTGCAGCCTGCCGACGCGCAGCGGGTCGCGTGAAGAGAGCTACCGCCTGATCATCGATGAATTGCCGATGGCGACGGTTGCTCCCGGTACCGTGCGGACGTTGCTTCGCATCAGCATGCCGATATTCCGCGCGCCGTCGGGCGCGGCGCCCCTGCTTCGCTGGTCGGTCGGAAAGGGTGCGGATGGACGGCGGACGCTCATTCTGTTCAACCAGGGCGACCGGCATGTCCAGGTCACGGCGATCGACATGACGCCTGCCGGGGCTGGCGGGAAAGTCACGCGGCTCGACCGTGGTTTCTACCTGCTGGCGGGCGGGCGCATCGACCTGCCGCTTGAATCCCCGGATGGCGATGCGATCAGCGGAGTGCAGGTGGAGACGGCCACTGGCCCACTCGCCGCGTCAACCGCCGTCGCCGAGCGGTGAGGGTGGATGATCGATGCCGCTCGCTGCTGCATTGTCCGGCGCAGGGCGGGCCGGCTGGCGGCCGGGCAGGGCATCGGTCCTGCTATGGCTGTCGCTGGCGCAACCGGCGGCGGCGTCCGATCTTCCGTTGGCCCTCGCCGTTCCGGTGGCGGTCGAGCCGGACGGCAGTCCGCGCCCCATGCCCGTGGGAGTCGTCATCAATGGCCAGCCGCTTGAAGAGACGGGCCTTGTCGTGCTGAGCGCGGGCCGCCTGTTCGTCCGGCAGGACATGCTGAGCCAATGGGGTTTGCGGTTGCCCGCGCCGCTTCGGCAAATGGAGGTGGGCGGCTGCAACTATGCCTTGCTGGACGGGCTGCCCGGCCTTTCGGTGAAACTCGACGGTTCGGGCGGGACGCTGCTGATCGACGCCGGGCCGTCCTTCTTCCCGACCGCCCATATCGGCCCGGAACAGCGCGGACGGCCGGTGATGGAAGCGGTGCCGGTGCAATTTGCCGGCTATGATCTGTCGGTCGCGCGCTGGGGCGGCGGCTGGGCCGCTTCCGCCCTGCTGGATGCCGGGATGTCGGGCGGCTGGGGCGTCGCCGGCATCACCGCCCTGATGCAGCAGGGCGGCGGCGGGCCGGGGGCGGTTCGTCTCGACAGCAATGTCATCCGCGATTTTCAGGATCGGCGTTTGCGGCTGGTCCTGGGCGACACATTGACGCGCGGCGCCGACTGGAACCGGCCGGTCCGGTTCGCCGGGGTGAGGCTGGGGACCGATTTCTCGTTGACGCCGGAAGCCGTCACCTATCCGGTGCCCCGGCTTTCCGGCTCCGCCGCCTTGCCCTCGGTCGTGGACCTTGCGGCGGCCAGCAGCCGCCAGAGCATGGCGGTTCAGCCCGGCGATTTCAAAATCGATTATCAGCCCGTCTTTACCGGCGCGGGCGAAGTGACGATGACGATCAGGGACGCCAATGGCGCCGCCCGCACCGTCACACAAAGCTTCTACACCAGTCCGCGGCTGTTGCGGGAAGGGCTGGACGATTTTTCGCTGGAGGCAGGGTTTTTGCGCAGGGACTTCGGTGCGCGCAGCTTTTCCTATGGGGCTCCCTTCGCCGCCGGTTTCTGGCGGCATGGGCTGGGCGACGGCCTGACGCTTTCCGGCCGCATGGAGGCAAGCGAGGATGGGCAGATGGCCGGGCTGGGATTTGGCGCGCTTCTGTCTTCCTGGGGCGAAATATCGTTGGCGGCGGCGGGGTCGCATGGCCGTTCGGGTGATGGTTTCCTGTGGCGCGCGCAGGTGCAGCGGATCACGGCCCGCTATTCCGTGACCGCCAGCTACATGCAGGAAGATGCGCATTTCGCGCAGGTCGGGGAGGATGATCCCGTGCCCGCCGGTCGCCGGGAATGGGTCGTGGCGGGAAGCCTGGCCCTTGGCGGGCGCGGCACCGTCAATGCCCATTATCTCGACAGTGAGGGCGGCCAAGGCGACCGCTTCTCCACCGGCTCCCTTTCCTATGCGGCCAGCCTGGGGGCGGCCTGGGTCACGCTGGGCGCGCGGCGGACGCGCCTTTCGGACAGCCGGACCAACGGCCTTTTCGGATCGCTGACCCTTCCCCTCGGCGTGCGGTCGAGCGCGGGCCTGTTCGTGGAGGGTGGCCGCACCGCCGCCAGCTTCAGCCAGAACCCGCCGCCGGACGCGGGGTGGGGCTATCGCTTCCTGGCGTCGCGTCAGGCGGATGCGCCGGTACAGATGGAAGGCGGCGTGACATGGCGCACGGCGGCCGGCGATGTCGATCTGTCGGCGTCGCGCATGGGGGAAATGGAAGGGATGCGGTTCCAGGCCCGCGGGGCGTTGCTGCGGGTAGGGGGACGGATCATCGCGACACCGCAGCTCGATTACGCCTTTGCCGTGGTGGATGTGGCCGCCGATCAGGACGTGACGGTCTTCTTCGAAAACCGGCCGGTCGCGCGCAAGGCGGAACCGGGCAGGCCCGCGATCGTCACGGGGTTGCAGCCCTATGCGGCCAACCGGATCGCGATCGACCTGGATGCCCTGCCGATCGACACTGTCGTGACATCGGCGGAGCAGGTCGCGGTTCCGGGATACCGGCAGGCGGTGAGGATCGGTTTTGGGGGTGCGGCCGCTCACCCCGTCACCTTGCGGCTGGTCGACGGCGGCGGCGCGGCCATTGCGGAAGGACTGACCGTCACCATGGAGGGAGCGGCACCCGGCATTTCCGGACATGGCGGCGAAGTGTATCTGGCCGATGCGCATGAAGGGCAGGAAATCCTGCTGTCCGGCCCGGCGGTCGCCTGCCGCGCGATCGTCCCGGCCCTGCCGGGCAACGCCGGTGCGGCACGGATGGGGCCGGTACGCTGTGTGCCGGATCGGGAGGGGAAGCGATGAAAGCTGCGGGATTCGTTCTGGCCGCGCTGGCCGGCATGGGGCTGGCGACGCCGGCATGGGGCTGCACCCTGTGCAGTTGTTCGGCGTCGACAACGGGGATCGGCTTTGGCGGCTACGATCCCACTTCGCCCGCGCCCAAGGACGCCGCGGGCAGCGTGACGCTCAGTTGCACGGGCCTGGTCTCGCTGGCGGGGACCATCGACATCGCGATCAGCCCGGGCTCGTCGGGCGATGCGCTGGCGCGCCAGATGACGCAGGGTGGCGCACGGCTCAACTACAACCTCTATACAAATGCCAGCCGCACGACCGTCTGGGGAACCGGATCGTCGGGGACCGGCACGGTCACCGCCTCGTTGAACGGGCTGCTGTCCTTCAGCCAGACCGTGTCCGTCTATGGCCGCATCGCGGCGGGACAATGGCCGCAGGCGGGGGCCTATGCCGACAGCCTGATCGTCACCATCAGCTACTGATGCCGACCGGCTTCGTTCCCATCATGAAGACGCCGCCCGCCTGCCCGTCGGCGGACAAGAGCGGCGCGGCATTGACCCAGACGGTCTGGCCGTCGGGACGGCCGCCCACCAATGCCGCCGCCATGCCGAACGGTTTCCCCACGGTCAGCAACTCTTCCACGGCATCGCTGATCGTGCCGCGGTTGGAAGCCCCGAACAGGGTCGCAAATCGGGTGCCGACGATCCGGCTCTTCTCCGTCCCGACCAGCTCCGCGAGCGCGGGCGAAATATCGGTGACGATGGCCCGGACATTGAAGGTTCCGCGGGCCAGTCCGGGCAGCCGGTCGATCAGATCCTCATAGGCGGCGATCCGCGCATCCTGGGCGCGCAGGGTCACGCGATCCGCGATTTCATCGGCAAGCACGGCAAAACCGCCCGGAAAGGCCGCAGCCTGGACGCGATGGACGAGCGGCGGCGGCCCGGCGGCGTTCTGCTCGAACGCTTCCGGAATGCCCGTGTCGCGTACGCGTTCAAGCGCCCGCAACAGGGAATGGGAGTCGGAGCCCGCCAGCATCTGCGCCAGGGGGACTCCCAGCACCTGCTTCTCGCTGACGCCAAAGCGGCGGCGTGCGGCCAGATTGATCCGGGAGAGTTTCAGATCCCGATCCGTCAGGATCACCTGCGTGGGGATCATGTCCAGCAGGATGTCCAGTTGCGTTTCCGGATGATCCGGTCCGCTGGAGCATTTCCGGCCACTGGCCAGACGCTGGAACAGGTCCGTCGCAAGGAGCGTCAGGCCGACATGGCCATGGTTCATGATATGGATGGGTTCGCCCATTGCCTGTCGCGAATGCACGGCGAAATGCCGAATCAGCGCCGTGGCCGTGACGACCTGACCGGGCGGTAAATCATCCACCGGCTTGCTCCCCTTTTCCCATCATCCCGTCGGTGTCCGCATAATGCGTACAATATCGGGCCTGTCATTAAAACGGAATCGTAACGAGTGCGCTGCCGCCGATCAAATGCTTCCTCAACCCATTGTGTTGCCGGACGAATATGGGCGGGGTCGGGGAAGGGAAAAATCCTGCGGGCCGTGCCGATACATATATTGCGTAAAATTCCCTGTCTTCGCCTTCGCGCGCCCTTAGCCGTGGCGCTTCCATCTTCCGTCCGGGGACGTGGGATGCCGGGCTTGCGCTACCGCTGGACGGGCGCGTGGGGGGCACCCGTTCAGGGTTGTGTGCGTCAAGTTCTGCAAATAGCGGCGGGCATGCTGGCTAGGCGGCTTGACGTAGATCGGCTTTCTTCATCTCCTTAAGGTCGTTCATGTTGAGATAGCGGTTGGCTTCGAGCCAGTTTTCGTGGGTCTCGACAGCAAGCGAGCGTATGAGGCGCAAACAGCTGTCTTCATTGGGGAAGATACGCAGGACGATCGTCCTGCGTTTGATTTCTTCGTTAAAGCGCTCGAGCATATTGGTGCTCTTCATATGTTTATGATGCTGCCGCGGAAGCCGGTAGAAGGTGAACGTCTCCTCGATGGTTTCTTCCGCCCAGCTGGTGAGCTTGGGGTATCGTGGCGACCATTTTCTCAGCCAGGCAGCCAGATCGCTTTTGGCCTCTGATAGTTCGCGACGATCGTAGATCCAACGCAGCTCCTGCAGGCAGTCGTCATCAGCTTTACGCGGCAGATGGTCGAGAGCATTTCTTAAAAAGTGCACGTAACAGCGCTGGAACCAGGCATCTGGCAACACTTCACGAACAGCGGCTCGTAAACCCGCATGGTCATCGGCAACGATATATTCGACACCGTGGAGGCCGCGCTCCTTGAGGCCGACGAGAAAGTCCTTCCACGAAGAGCGGCTCTCGCGGTTGGCGAGCTCTACAGCCAGAATCTGGCGCCGGCCTTCCCAGTCCACACCCAGTGCGACGAGTACGGCGCAGGAGCGCACCACGCCTGCCTGGCGGACTTTCTCATATTTGGCATCGATGATGAGGTAGGCGAACGGCTCGTCCAGCCGACGTCGGGCAAAGGCTGTCAGGCTCTCGTCCAGTCGCTTGTTGATCGCTGAGATGGTCGAGGCGGAGAAGCTGTGGCCGCAAAGCTCTTCGGTGATAGCCTTCACCTTCCGGGTCGACACACCCTGGACGTACATCTCGGCTAACGATGCCACGAGCGCCTGCTCCGAGCGCTGATAGCGCTCAAACAGCTCGGTCGAGAAACGGCCGTCGCGATCCTGCGGCACCCGCAGCTCCAGCTTGCCCACCCGCGTGATCAGCGTCCGATTGTAATGTCCGGATCGATAGCCAACACGGCCGTCAATGCGTTCGCTCTTCGAGGCGCCAAGGACATCGGTCATCTCACCTTCCAGCATCTCCTGCAGCAAATCCTGCACGATCTCCCGCAAGGCGTCGCGGTTCGCGCCCATCAAATCTTTGACGGCCGCTATCGATGGTCTATTCTCATTCCTGGTCATGGTGGGGCTCCATTGGGGTTGGCGACTTTGAACATCACCAGCCTGCCATGGCCGCTCAAATCCTCAATGGATTTTGCAGAACATCCCGCACACTACCCCGTTCAGGGGACGGATCCATGAGGCGCGACGCATCGCGATATTCATCCGGGATTGCCGGAATAGCGAACCCGGCGGAGGGGCGAGGCAGGAAGGCCATGCGATGGCTGACGGGCGCTTTGCTGCTGGCGGGCGCGGGGTCGGGCGTGACCGCCCGAGCCAATGTGGTCAGCGCCTGCTCCGGCGTCAGCCTGCCCAAATCGGTGCTGACGCAGACCATCGGCGATGTCATCACGCCCGTTCTGGCGCCGGTGGAATCGACGCTGAGCATCCTGACCTTCGGATCGGTCGACCTCGGCATCAACGCCGCATTGTCCAATGCGGCGTCGGGCGCGCCGATCAATCTCAATGTGCTCGACATCAACGGCAATGCCGTCGACCTGCTCTCCGACCCGAGTTGCGAAACGACCTCCGACAGTTTCAGCCTTCTTACGCCCAGGGGCATTTCCTTTGGCGGCAATAAGATCACCGGTCTGGGTACGCCGGGTCTTGAAGCCAGCGCGGGCGAGCTGGACGCCATCGCCATCGGCAACCTCGCCAGCACGGCCACGGGCGCCTATGAGGCGGTGGCGATCGGCGCGGGGGCATCTGCCACCCACATGCGCAGCGTGGCATTGGGTGCGGGATCGGTCGCCAACGGCCTCAGCCTGAACCTGCCCGCCTATCTGGTCGGCGGCACTGCCAGCGCGGAGGTGAATATCGGCGGCCGCCGCCTGACCGGGCTCGCGGCCGGGGCGAATCCGACCGATGGGGTCAATGTCGCGCAATTGCAGGCCGTCAACGACGCGCTGGGCACCCTGGCCGGCAACGCGGTGCAATATGACGGCAGCGCGCGGTCGATGGTCACGCTGCAGGGCGCGACCGGCACCGGCATCACCAACCTTAGCGCGGGAGCGGTGAACGCCACCAGCACCGATGCGGTCAACGGCTCGCAATTGCAGGCGACGAACGACCTTGTCGCCCAGAACAGCGCGGCCATCGTCCAGCTAGGCTATGATCTTGCGATATTGAACGATCTGGCCGTCAAATATCAGGATGGGACGAAATCCTCCATCATCCTCGGCGGCGCAGGCGGCACGGCCATCACCAATCTGGCCGCCGGCACCACGAGCAGCGACGCGGTCAACCTGTCGCAGTTGAGCAGTTCGGGGAGCGGCGGAGGCGGCGGCGGTGGCGGTGCGGCGCAGGACGCGCTGCCCTATGATCCGGCGATCCAGGCCTATAATGCCGCGCGCGGCGGCGTCGACCAGAAGATCGGCGGCGTTGCCGCGGGCGAACTGAGCGCGGCATCGGCTGAGGCGGTCAATGGCGCGCAACTCTACGCGACCAATGTGCAACTGGCCTATAATGTGACCGCCATCGCCGACCTTCAGGAAGCAAGGGCAGGGTATCTCCAGGTCAACAACAGCTCCGGCCATGCCAAGCCCGTCGCGAGCGGCGCGGACACGCTGGCCGCGGGGGCAGGCGCCGTGGCGTCCGGCAGCGGCAGCCTGGCCCTGGGCACGCAGGCGCAGGCGATTGCGCCGGGCAGCGTCGCGCTTGGCTATGCTTCTGTCGCCGACCGGGCCAATACGGTGTCGGTCGGCAGCGCTGGGGCGGAGCGGCAGATCACCCATGTCGCCGACGGCATGGCGCCGACCGACGCGGTCAATCTGCGCCAGCTGCAAGGCGGAATGGGGCAAGCGGTCGATGCCGCCAACGCCTATACGGATGTGCGCTTCAATCTGTTCGACAGCGGCCTGCGCAATTTGCGCCGCGATGCGGAGGGCGGCATCGCCGCGTCCATGGCGATGGCTGGCATACCGCAATTTTCCGAAGCCGGCGGCGGCACCCTGGGCCTGGGCGTCAGCACGTGGCAGGGGGAACATGCGGTCGCCATGGGAATATCGAAGGTGTCGGATAATGGCCGTTTCATCATGCGGGCGTCCGCAACCTATAACAGCCGCAATCAGGGAGGCGCCAATGCCGGCATGGGCATCGCGTTCTGAAAGACGCCGGTATCTGGCCCTGCTGGCACTGGTCCTTTGTCCGTCGCCCGCGGCGGCGGCCGAGCCGGACTTTCTGCCGGACATCGCGCCCCTGTCGGATTTCCCCGATCCCGGTCGCGCCACCCGCCGCGAGGGTGTGTTTCTGTTGCCCCAGACGCCGCGCCTGTTAACGCCCGGCATGACCAAGCGGCAGGTCTATGCCTTGCTGGGCGTGCCCCATTTCCATGAGGGTTTGATCGGTGAGCGGCGCTGGAACTATATCCTTGATTTCTATACCGGTTCTGGAACGGAATATCGGATTTGCCGCCTGCAATTGCATTGGGACCGCAGGATGCGCCTCGAAAAAATGGCCTGGAGCGACAAGGTGTGCCGGGACATGGTCTACGCGCCGCCGCAACCGCTGGCCGGCGATCCGCAACGCCCGGTTACGGTGCGGAAGCTGCCGACGCTCACGGTCTATTTCGATTTCGACAAGGCCGATGTGCGCGAAGACGCGCATCGCGAACTGACCGCATTCCTACAGGGGAATGAGCGAAGCATCCAAAAGCTGTCGGTGACGGGTTTTACCGACAGCGCGGGACCGGATGCCTATAATGACCGGCTGAGCCTGATGCGGGCGGATGCCGTGGCCAGGGATCTGGTGGCGATGGGGGTGCCCCTGTCGAACCTCCAGGTCTCCGGAGCGGGGGAGCGCACGCCCGCGCACCGGTCCGAGGGAGGCGCTGCCGATCCTCTCAACCGGCGGGTGCTGGTCCGCATGATGTCGAATGACGAATGATGATATATCCCTGCGCTTCGCAGCCGGATCGCTGGCATGTCCGGCAAAGCCGGCGCGCGGGAGCGATGGTCGCTGCGTCCCGCCGAAAGGCTAGAGCCATCGACATTCAGCCCTGACGGCCTGCAAATGACGCTTTTCCGTGCTTCCGGTGCTCACCTACTTTGAGTAGGCTGCGCTCCGGGTCACGGAAAACCGCCATTTTCGGCTCATCATCATCTGAATGTCGATTGGCTCTAGGCGTCAGTTGGGCCTCGCGCCGATTTCAGGGTGACGGGACGCAGGCTTTCCTTGTCCTCCGGAGCGACCGTTGCATGAATGTCGGGGCGGTAATGTTCGTCCGCGCGTTGCGATCCATCGGGATGTTCGGGACCTTCCAGATCGACCGGACGATGTCCCACTTCGCCGGGAGCGTCGGCCCGTTGCCGATGCGCTGCGGTCTGTTCATCGTGCTCCGCTGCTGAATCCCGGTTTCCTGTAATGGGCGTGGACCAGGTTGGGCGTCCGCCTTTCAAGAGTTGCCGCCCGGCCAAGGCCGCGACGCCGAGCAATGCCAAAGTCCTCAACATGACAGGTCTCCTTCGTGATGAAGGAACGCGGCGGAGGAGATAGGTTTCCCATGGCGTTCGATGCCCTTTGTTCGATCCGGCGCTCAGGCCGGGTCGTCATCGTGCAAGGGAATGATGTGATCTGCCGGGTTCATGGAAAAGAAGACATGCTCTTCCCACAGGCGCAGAAGGTCGGCGGCGCGGCCGCTTTGCTGGGCGTTCAGCAATTCCGTCAGCAATTCCTCATGCATGACCGCCTGGTCCTGCAAGACACGGCCGTGCAAATCCTCGACCGAGAGCATGGCGAACCGAATTTGATCTCTCAGTTGGTCGTAGCGTGAGATCAATCGCGGAAGTCCGGTGAGCCGGACCAGCGTCATATGGAATTCGATGTCCAGCGCCGAGATGGTTTCCACATCGGAATTGGCCTGCGCCGCCCGCATTCCATCCACCACGGCGGCTAGCGGACCGAGATCGGTCTTGCGCTGCACGAGGATGCGAATGGCCAATATCTCGTCAGCCGCCCGAAGCGCGGCCAGTTCGGGCATGTCGCCCGGCGCGGACGGAGCAACGACATAGGATCGATTATGCGCCTTCACGATCAGTCCGGATTGTTCGAGCAACCGAAGCGCTTCGCGCACGGGGGCGCGGCTGACGGCCATCCCCGTCGCGAGCACGGACTCCCGCAACGGTTGCCCGGCGAGGAATTCCCCCGACAGCAGCTTTTCCCTGATCTGGGCATATACCTCGCTGACGATCGAGCTGGTTCGAACTGCGGTGAAATTCATGTCATCAGTGCTCGCGCGTGCCATTGCCGTTCCACCGCCTTTATGACGATGTCAACGGCGGAGTAAAAGTCGGCCATTGGGCGGCGCAAAATCAGGCCGGGTGATCCGTGTGCTGGCGAGCGCCGCGAGGGCGTAGCCCGAGTGGGGGTCGCCAACACACGGATGGTCTTTTCTGTCAGGGGTTGGAGCGTGCCTTGCGCGCCTGGCTTTGGGCCAGACGATAGCTCTCTCCGTTCATCTCGAGTATGGAGACGTGGTGGGTAAGCCGGTCGAGGAGCGCGCCTGTCAGGCGCTCGGAGCCGAACGTTTCGGTCCACTCGTCGAACGGCAAGTTGCTGGTGATCAGCGTCGAGCCGCGCTCGTAACGCTGCGAGATCAGCTCGAACAGCAGTTCCGCGCCGGTTTTCGAGAGCGGCACGAACCCCAGTTCATCGATGATGAGGAGCTTGTATCCGGCCATTTGCTTGTGGAGGCGCAGAAGGCGGCGTTCGTCGCGTGCCTCCATCATCGCGCTGACCAGCGCGGACGCGGTGGTGAAGCCGACCGTCAGGCCCTTCTGGCAGGCGGCAAGGCCGAGGCCGATCGCCACATGGGTCTTGCCGGTTCCCGAGGGACCAAGGGCTATGACGTTCTCGCGGCGGTTGATCCAGTCGCAGCGTGCCAGTTCCAGCACCTGCATCTTGTTGAGCTTGGGGATCGCGGCAAAGTCGAAGCTGTCGAGGCTCTTGGCGGCCGGGAACTTCGCAGCCTTGATCCGGCGCTCGACCATCCGGCGTTCCCGGTCGATCAGCTCCAGTTCGACAAGCCGGGCAAGGTAGCGGACGTGATCTGCGCCCTCGGCCGCGCATCGCCGGGCCAGCTTGTCATGCTCGCGCAGGAAGGTTGGTAGCTTGAGCGTCTTGAGGTGGCTGGCCAGTAACAGCTCGGGGGACGGACTGCTCATGCCGCATCCTTCGCATCGCCCGAGAGCAACTGCATGTAGGAGCGCGCCGATGTCGTCTCCACCCTGGCTCTGGGCAGATAGGGATAGATCGCCATGTCCAATCGGGGTGGTCGGCGCTCCACCCGGCACAGCAGGAGATGCTTCACGGCATCAAAGCCGATCGCCCCGATATCGAGAGCCTGCTTTACGGCCGCATGCAGATCGGCAAGCGTGAAGCTCTCCAGCAGACGCAGCACCTGCACATACTCGCGCCGACCATGCTTGCCCATACGAGCTTCCATGAGGCGGCGCAGCGTTGCAAACGCTTCGGGCAGGTGCCAGCCTTGCAGGGGCGCTGCCTGATCGAGCGCATTGATCTTCTGTTCGATCAGGGGAAGGTAATGGATGGGATCGAAGATCACGTCCTCGCGCTCGTAGCTGCGCACATGACGGGCAATGACCTCGCCCCGGCAGCCGATCACCACCTCGCCGACATAGCCCCGGATCCATACCTCCTGATGGCCGAAGCGCACCGGCACCGAGTAATCATTGGTCCGGTAACGCACCAGCGCCTGCGACGAGACCTGGCCGCTGGTCTGGTCACAAGCCTCGAACGGGGCAGCCGGCAGTTCCTGCATCGCCGCCAGATCGCGCTTCAGCCTCTCGCCGATCGTCTCGCTCTCGCCCCGCAGCCGGTCGTTCTGACGCTTGCGGCATTGCTCCTCGAGCCACAGGTTGAACGCCTCCCACGTCGCGAACCGGGGGATCGGCACCATGAAGTTGCGGCGAGCATAACCGACCAGCCCTTCAACACTGCCTTTGTCGTTCCCCCTGCCGGGACGGCCGTAACGATCGCGGATCAGGTAATGCGACAGGAAGCCGCTGAACAGCCGGGCGCGCTGCCTCGTGCCGTCGGGCAGGATCTTCGAGACCAGGCAGCGGTCGTTATCGTAGACGATCGACAGCGGCACCGCGCCGAAAAACGCGAAGGCGTGCACGTGGCCGTCCATCCATGCCTCGGCAACGGCAGCGGGATAGGCGCGCACGTAGCAGGCGTCGCTGTGCGGTAGATCGAGCACGAAGAAATGCGCCTTCTGCACAACACCGCCGATCTCGACCATGGCCTCACCAAAATCTGCCTGGGCATGGCCGGGCGCATGCGCCAGCGGCACGAACATCTCCCGGCTGCGCTGCTCGCGCTGTCGGATGTAATCCTTGATGATCGTGTAGCCGCCGGTGAAACCGTGCTCTTCGCGAAGGCGGTCAAATACCCGCTTCGCCGTATGACGCTGCTTGCGCGGAACCTGACGGTCACCATCAAGCCATGCATCGATGATCGGAACGAACGCTTCCAGCTTGGGCCGCCGCACCGCCGCCGTCCGGCGGTAACCGGGGGGCTCCGAATACGACAGCATCTTGCGGACCGTGTCGCGCGATACGTTGAAATGCTTCGCCGCCTCACGCTGGCTCATGCCGCCCGCGCAAGCAAGACGCACCTTCAGGTAAAGATCCACGGTATATATCTCCACGCCCTCCCTGCTCGCGCAAAGAAGGCAAAGTGGACGACTTTTACGCCGCCCGCAGCAGCACTTCGCCGCCGCCACCGTGGTCTAATTTTGCACCGCCGTTCTCAGGCCGGGGATGTAAGCCCATTTGCGGCAATGCCAAGCGCCATTTGTCAGGCAATGGTCACGACGCGCGCATGCCCCTTCCGGTCGAGCGGCTTCACCACCACCTTGTCGCCCATCCGGTCGAAGGCGATGTCCACCGCCGCGTCCCCGAGGCGCAGGCCGTAGAGCGTCAGCTCGTCGATGAAGCGGGGCAGGGTGGGATCGCGCAGGGCAATCTCCGCCCCCGCGACATCGAAGGTCAGGCCCAGGCTCGACTGGATCAGCGACAGGGGCGCCGCCGCGGACCAGGCTTGCGGGCTGCACGCCACGGGATAGAATGTCGGCCCCTGCGCCCGCCGCCGGGGAAAGCCGCAGAACAGTTCGGGCAGCCGCATCAGGTCGACATAGGTCGCGGCCGCGAACAGCCCCTCGAAGATCTGGGCCGCCTGCGTCCGGTAGCCATAGCGGGAAAAGCCCGCCGCGATCAGCGCATTGTCATGCGGCCAGATCGATCCGTTATGATAGCTCATCGGATTGTAGCGCGCCTCGGTCGAGGCGATGGTCCGCACGCCCCAGCCGGAAAAGGAGGCCGGCGCCATCAGCGTGTGCACCACCATGTCGGCGCGCGCCTCCTTCGCGAGGCCGGTGAACAGCACGTGCCCGGCATTGGAGGAGCGGACGCGGCACGGCCTCTTATCCCCATCCAGCGCCAGCACATAGGTGCCGATCCCGGCGTCGAAGAAGGCGGCGTCGAAACGATCGCGCAGATCGTCCGCCCGCGCGCGGTGGTTCACCGCCCTGTCCGGATCGCCCAGGGCGGTGAAGATCGCCTCCGCCGCTCGCCACGCGCCATAGACATAGGCCTGCACCTCCGCCAGCGCGATCGGGCCGCGCGCAATGCTGCCATCGGCATGGAAGACCGAATCATGGCTGTCCTTCCATCCCTGATTGACAAGCCCCTGGTCGGTCAGCCGCCCATATTCGACGAACCCGTCGCCGTCGCGGTCGCCATGCTCGTCTATCCACCTCAGCGCAGCCTCGACATGGGGCAGGATGGAGGCGATGAAGCCGCTGTCGCCCGTTCTTTCCAGATAGGCCCCGGCCAGCATCACGAACAGAGGCGTCGAATCGATGCTGCCATAATAATGGCGGAAGGGGACTTCGCCCAGTTCCGCCATTTCGCCATGGCGCACTTCATGCAGGATCTTGCCCGGTTCGGCATCGGCGGCGGCGTCATATTCGGTTGCCTGATGCGCGGCCAGATAGCCGAGCACGCCGCGGCTGATCGCCGGGTCCAGCCACAGCGTCTCCAGCGCGGTGATGATCGCGTCGCGACCGAAGACGGTGCTGAACCAGGGAATGCCGGCATAGGGATAGGGCCCATATTCGGTGTCGGTCGACAACATCGTGATGTCGGCCACGGATCGTCGGGCCACCTCGTTGAAAAGCTGGTTGGAGGAGCGCACGGTCGCCCCGCGCGTGCGCGCCTGCTTCAGCGCCTGCATGGATTCGCGCAGCGTCTTCAGGAAATGCTTGGACAGGTCGCCCACCGGCTCGTCATCCTGCGGCTGGCAGCAGATTTGCAGATATAGCGTGCGGCGCTCGCCGGGCGGCACGGCCACCTCGAAGCGTGCGCGGCTTTCCGTCAGGATCTGGGGAGCGGGATCGAAGCGCAGCAGCGTTTCGCGCCGCTTGTCGTCGCGCCCGTCATAGCCCAGCAGCACGGACTTTGGGCCGATCACAGGTTCCCGCACGGCGCCGCGCCGCAGACGGGTCATGCCGCGTATCTCGAACAGGTCCGCGAAATCGGCGGCGAAACCGATATTCACCGCCACGGTGCGGACCTCCGTGTCGAAATTGCGGATCGTGATCCGTTCATGCACCGCGCCTTCCCACAGGAAACGGGTGCGGCGCAGGTGGATGAGATCGTGTTCGACCGCCACCCGGCCGTCCCCGCCCGGAAAATCGGGATTGGTGAGGTCGCAGGTCAGCATCGCATTGTCGTCGCGAAGGCCAGAACTCAGCAGGATCGGCCGGGTGTCGTTGATGGTGAGGTAGAGATGCGACAGATGCCGGGTGTCGCGATGATAGAGTCCTTCCGGACTACCCGGACCGGCAATCGCGTCGCCGCTATGGTCGAAGACGGCGAAGCTGTCCCCATGTTTCAGCGTTCGCGGCCGCCGCTCATGCAGCGACGCCGTCGCCGGGATGAAGAATTGCGTCTGCGCCTGCGACAGCGCCTGTCCCGGATCGACGCCGTGACCGGCGTTCGGGACCGAAGGGCTGGGGTTTTCCGGCTGCAACTGGCTTGCCGTCATGCCTCTCTCCTGATGCCGGAGCGTTTTCACGACGGGTGAAAACGCTCTTGTCCTTTGATGCCGCATTTTCCGGGCTGTCGACCGTAAACGGTCCAGTTGAAAATGCCCTATCCCACGACCTGAAGTTCCGAACCTTCTCCGCGTAGCCGGCGCAGCATCGCGGCCTGCGTCCGCGCGCCGGGAAGATCATGATAAAGCTGAACATAATCGGCCGCCATCCGCTCTGCCGTGAAGCGTGCGTCAAAGGCGGCGCGCACCTGTGCGCGGTCGAGTTCGTGGAGTCGGCGGACCGCCGCGACCGCTTCATCCTCGCTCTCGACGATATAGCCCGACTGGCCATGGTCGATCACCTCGGGGACGGAGCCGCAGCGGAAGGCGACGACCGGCGTGGCGCAGGCCATGGCCTCTATCATCACCAGGCCGAAGGGTTCGGGCCAGTCGATGGGGAACAGCAGGGCGCTTGCCCGGCCCAGGAATTCGGCCTTCTGCGCCTCGTTGATCTCCCCGATATAGTGGATATTGGGATAGCGTTCGACCAGCGGCGCGATCTCCTCCTCCCAATAGGCGCGGTCCACCGCATCGATCTTCGCCGCGATCCGCAGCGGCAGTCCGGCGCGGGCGGCAATGCGGATCGCCCGGTCGGGGCGTTTTTCGGGCGAAATCCGTCCCAGAAAGGCAAGGTAGCCGTCGCTGGGGCCGGTGCGGGGCGGCAGCAGGTCGGCCGGCAGCCCGTGGTGGATCGTCCTTGCCCAGTTCACCGGCGGCATCGGCAGCCGCTGATGGTCGGAAATCGACACCAGGCTGTGATCGGGAAAGGCGCGGTAGAAGGCGGGAAGATCGGGCAGGTCCAGCCGGCCGTGCAGCGTCGTCACCGTGCGGCCGATGAAATCCTGGACCAGCGGCATGTGCAGCAGGTCGATATGGAAATGCAGCGCGTCGAATTCGTCGGCCCGGCGGCGCACGGCGTCCAGCAGGATCATGTGATAGGGAATGGGGTCGCGCACGTCGGGATTGAGCCGCAGCGCCATGTCTGTCACCGGCACCAGTTCCGCCGCGGTCACGGAGTCGCCACTGGCGAACAGCGTCACCTCATGACCCTGACGCACCAGTTCCTCCGTCAGGTAGGACACGATGCGTTCGGTACCGCCATAGAGGCGCGGCGGCACGCTTTCGGCAAGCGGAGCAATCTGTGCAATTTTCATGGTCGGGCATCCCTTCGAAGATCGCGCCGCCACCGATCCCCCGACCTGCGGTGGGCGCCCCCGTTAAAAGCGTGAAAGGCCCGCAGGTTGCATGGCGATTGCGCTTCCATGTCGGGATTTTCCGGTGGGCGGGCGTTTTTCGGCCGGTCGACGGAAAGCGCCCGTCCGCATCATTTTTCGCGCCGCTGACTTCGGACTGACATAGTCGCCGCTTAGGTGAGCGACAGCGAAAATCTGGCCGGCCGGTCTGAAGTGGGGCGGACATGGCCTTGAAATATGGAGAGCAATTTGACGGTCATCACGATCGATTTCGAGGCGTCGTGCCTGCCCCGGCACGGCCTGTCCTATCCCATCGAAGTCGGTATCGCCCGCAAGGGCCAGGCGCGAAGCTGGCTGATCCGGCCGCATGACGATTGGGCCGGATGGCATTGGTCGGCCGAGGCGGAGGCGCTGCACGGCCTGAGCCGCGACCGGGTGGAGCGCGAAGGCCTGCCCGTCGAAACCGTGCTGGCCGAACTGGCCGACGCCTGCGCGGGGCAGCGGATGGTGGCCGACAGCATGATCGACCAATATTGGCTGGACACGCTGGCCGACGCGGCGGGGCAGGCGACGCCCTTCCTCATCGATCATGTCTCGCTGCTGCTCGACGAGCATCGCGCGGGCGAGCGGCAGATCATGGAAGCGGTCGCCCTTGCCGACTCGGTCCAGCCGCATCGCCACCGCGCGGCGAGCGATGCGCTGTGGCTGGCGTCGCTGCTGGATCATATCGCCGGCCGGACGATCCATGCCCCCGCCCTGATGCGCATGGCCTGACCCGTCCTCCCATCGGAAGACCGGGAGGAGTTCCATGCGCCTGCCGCAACCGGAAAATGCTTGAGCAACAATTTGTAACGCTCGGCAAATTTCGGAGACATTCAGTGCGCCTAAACCCTGACCGACCATGTCCGGTCGTCAGGGAGAAGGCCCCATGTTGCTCATTCTCGCATCCGGCGCGGCGGCCCTTGCCGTCGCCACGCCCATCCACAGCGCTGAAATCACCCATGCTTCGAACGCCTATCGGGCGAGTTACGAGACCGAATCGACGGTCCGCTTCCGCGAGGTCGAATCCCGCTTCGCCAACCGGCCGTCTATGCCGGTGTGCCGCTGGCAGGCCGAACTGGTCGTGAACCGGGACGTTGCGACGCAGGGCCGCACGCTGGCCGCCGTCGCCAAGCCGATCCATCGCTTCGCCCCGCTGTCGGGCAGCCATGCCGGCGGCTGCACTGCCGCGCGCGATGAGATCGAGGCGGAAGTCGCCCGCCACGCCAGCGCTCGCGCCGCCGAAGCGGTCGCCGTGGCGCAGCGGGACCGTTCGGTATTGCTGGGCGAGCTTGACGGCATTCATGCGCTGTCCGCGAAGGACGCCGTAACCGGCGGATGAGTCCACCGCTGATATTGATCGCGGAGGCCCAGCAGGATGTGCGCCATGAAGTGCGCCAGTCGCTGGAGGAAAGCGGGTTTCGGGCCCTGGCCGCCGCCTCTGCGAACGAAATCTGGAATGCCATGGACAGCATGCCCGTGGGAGCGGTCGTGCTGGACGCCGCGCTGCGTGGCCCGGACGGCATGGACCTGTGCCGCGACGTCCGGGACCGCAGCGACGTGCCGATCATCCTGGTGGGCGCCAACAGCAGCGAGGTCGACCGGGTGGTCGGGCTGGAACTGGGCGCCGACGATTATATGGCGAAGCCCTATTCGACCCGCGAACTGGCCGCCCGGCTGCGCGCGGTGCTGCGCCGTGGGCGCAACGAGCGCGCCCTTGGCGTGCGCCGCCCGGCCGAGGCGCGGTTCGAAGGATGGGTGGTGGATTCCTCCCGGCGCGAAGTTCTCGATCCCGACGGCGCGCAGGTCGATCTGACCGCCGCCGAATTTTCGTTGCTGCTCGTGTTGCTCGACCATCCGCAGGTGGTGATCGCCCGTCCGCGCCTGATGGAACTGGCCGGCGTGCGGGACGCGCCCTCGTCAGACCGCAGCGTCGACGTGCTGGTCAGCCGGTTGCGGCGCAAGCTCAGCCATGGCGGCCGGCCCGCGCCCATCGTTACGGTGCGGGGCGGCGGATATATGTTCAGCGCCGTGGTCGACCGGCGCTGAGCCGATTCGGCGCGGTCGAATGTTTCCCATCCATTGCATTGATTCCGTTGGAAAATCGGACGAGCCGTCCTGTCGATCGCGCTTTCCATCGCTCAGACATATTATTTAACAAAGCCGCTGCGACGCAGCAAAAACGCTTCCCTATTGTGCATCCTCAAGGCCGGTCTGCCCCCTGACCGGCCATCAGATAAGAAGGATGCAACGACATGAACGATCTGATCGGTCGCGTCTTCAGCTTCGAAAGCCATGTCTTTCCGAACCAGAGCGCGCTTTACAACCGCCTCGCCAGCGACGGGCAGAGCCCCAAGGCGCTGATGATCTCCTGCGCGGATTCGCGCATCGTGCCGGAACATATCATGCAGGCCGATCCGGGCGACCTGTTCGTCTGCCGCAATGCCGGCAACATCGTGCCGCCCCATGCGACGCAGAATGGCGGCGTGACCTCCACGGTCGAATATGCCGTCATGGTGCTGGGCGTGCGCGACATCATAGTATGCGGCCACAGCGATTGCGGCGCGATGAAGGCGCTGTCCACCAATGCCGACCTGAGCGCCATGCCCAATGTCGCCGCCTGGCTGCGCCACAGCCATGCCGCGCAGAAGGTGTGTCGCGAAAGCTACCCCGCCGACCTCAGCGATGCGGAAAAGCTGCGCAACATGGCGCTGGAGAATGTGGTGGCGCAGCTCGCCCATCTGCGCACCCATCCCTCGGTGGCGTCGGGCATCGCCCGCGGCGAGATCGCGCTGCACGGCTGGTATGTCGACATCCATGCCGGCCAGGTTCTGGGTCTTGACGGCGAGACCGGCCGTTTCCTGCCGCTCCGCGAAGGCCAGCCGCTGCCCGTGGCGCTGCCCCATGCCAGGCGTCTGGCGGTCGACATCGCCTATGCCGAGGCCGCGGAGTAAGCTCATGCTCAAGGCATTTTCCGGCGGCACCTTCAGCCGCGACTTCACGGCGTCCATCGTCGTCTTCCTGGTGGCGATGCCGCTCTGCATGGGTATTGCCATTGCTTCCGGGGTGCCGCCGGAAAAGGGCCTGATCACCGGCATGATCGGCGGCCTGATCGTCGGCCTGCTGGCGGGTTCGCCCCTTCAGGTCAGCGGCCCGGCGGCGGGGTTGGCGGTCATCGTCTTCGAAATCGTGCAGAAACAGGGACTGTCCGCCCTTGGGCCGATCCTGATCCTGGCCGGCGCCATTCAGGTGATCGCCGGGCTGCTGCGGGTCGGGGGCTGGTTCCGCGCGATCTCGCCCGCGGTGGTGCACGGCATGCTGGCGGGCATCGGCGTGCTGATCGTCGTCGGTCAGTTCCACGTGCTGTTCGACGACAAGCCGCTTTCCAGCGGCCTTGCCAATCTGATCGCCATGCCGGGGCAGATTTTCGGCCTCAGCAACCAGGACGCGGCCACCGCCTTCGCGGTCGGCCTTGTCACCATCGGCGGCATGCTGGGGTGGGAAAAGCTGCGTCCGGCCTCCATGAAGCTGCTTCCCGGCGCTCTGGTGGGCGTGGTGCTGGCGACGCTGGTCGCCTTCTTCCTCGGCCTTCCCGTCGCGCGCGTCGTGGTGCCGGAATCGATCGTCTCGGCCATTTCGCTGCCGGGCGACAATCTGGTCCAGCAGCTCCTGAACCCGACGATCATCACCACGGCCATCGCCATCGCCTTCATCGCCAGCGCGGAAACGTTGCTGTCGGCGGCGGCGGTCGACCGCATGCATGACGGCGTGCGCACCAATTACAACCGCGAACTCAGCGCGCAGGGCGTGGGCAACCTGCTTTGCGGCGTGGCCGGCGCGCTGCCCATGACGGGCGTCATCGTCCGCAGTTCGGCCAACGTCCAGGCCGGCGCCAGGACGCGGCTGTCGACGATCCTGCACGGCATCTGGATTCTGGGTTTCGTCGCCCTGCTTCCGTGGCTGTTGCGGGAAATCCCGATGGCGGCGCTGGCGGGCATCCTGGTGGTGACCGGCGTGCGTCTGGTCAGCGTGGACCATGTGAAGCATCTCCTCCACCGCTATGGGCCGCTGCCGGCCGTGGTCTGGGCAGCGACGCTGATCTGCGTCGTGGCGACCGACCTGCTGACCGGCGTTCTGGTCGGCATCGGCCTCTCGCTGATCGAGCTTCTGCCCCATGCCCGACGTCTCCGCCTGGGCGTGGACGAGGAAGCACGCGACGACGCGCATGAAGTCGCGCTGCACGGCACCGCCACCTTCCTCAACCTGCCGAAGCTGTCGGCCAGGCTGGAGGCGCTTCCCGCCGGGCGGCTCGTCATCCTGAATGTCGAGCGGCTCAGCCATATCGACCATACTTGCGCGGAAATGGTCCGCGAATGGGTCGACCGCCGCCGCGGGACCGGTGCGCAGGTCGAACTGTTCGGCGCCACCGGCCGCATGCGCCACCTCGCCGCCTGATCCTTCACCCCCTCGTCAGGCGTTGAACGAACCGCCGCATCACCCTTGGGCGATGCGGCGATTTTTCGTTAAGATGCAAACTGGAAACACAATAGAAATATTCAGAAGACTGCAAGACAATAATCGTGTTGCGGACATCACAGTGCCTTCATGTCCTTTCGCATTTGCGAAAAAGCCATTTCCCCAATTCGCCTTATCCCCATAACCTGCTCTCGATCCGCCGGTATCGAAGACGATAAGACAAGAGATCTTCGGACGGAGCGGACGCAGGACGGAACATTCTTACGTAAAAGGGGAATGTTCATGAAGTATCAGATTGCCTGTGCCGCGCTTGCGCTGCTTTCCAGCGCTCCGGCTTTCGCTCAGGAAGAGCCCGCAGGCCCCGTCACCGTCACTGGCAGCGTCGGCCTGGTTTCCGACTATCGTTTCCGCGGCGTGTCGCAGAGCGACCGTGGCATGGCCATTCAGGGCGGCATCACTGCCACGCATGAAAGCGGCTTCTATGTCGGCA
This sequence comes from Sphingobium sp. CFD-2, assembly GCF_024611135.1. Taxonomy (NCBI): domain Bacteria; kingdom Pseudomonadati; phylum Pseudomonadota; class Alphaproteobacteria; order Sphingomonadales; family Sphingobiaceae; genus Sphingobium; species Sphingobium sp. CFD-2. The sequence goes on from NZ_CP084405.1 coordinate 225,602, forward strand.
CCTGGGGTTCGAGCCTTGGCGGCTGGGGCCGTTTCGGCGGGGCGAACATGGAACTCGACCTGGTCGCCGGCTATTCCGCCGCGCTGGGCGAGGGCACCACGGTCGACGTCGGCCTGACCTGGTACATGTATCCGTCGGGCGCCGACAAGACGGACTTCGCCGAACCCTATGTGAAGCTGTCCCACCAGTTCGGCCCGGTCAAGGGCCTGGTCGGCGTCGCCTATGCTCCCAAGCAGGAAGCGCTTGGCAAGTGGCAGAGCAGCGCCACCAGCGGCATCGACGATCCGGGCGACAAGGAAGACAATTTCTACGTCTGGGGGGATCTGAGCGCCGCGGTTCCCAACACCCCCGTCACGCTGAAGGCCCATATGGGCTGGTCGAACGGCAATTCGGGCCTGGGGCCCAACGGCACCTCGATCGCGCCGACCGGCAAATATCTCGACTGGCTGGTCGGCGCCGACCTGGCCATTCCCGGCACGCCGCTGACCGTGGGCGTCGCCTATGTCGACACCGATATCGCCAGGGTCGAGGAAGAATATCTGCGCCCGAACTTCATGGTCAATGACAGCAAGGACTTCGGCAAGTCGATCGCGCGCAGCACGATCCTCTTCTCGCTGAGCGCCGCTTTCTGATCCCATGCGCCGGGCCCGGTTCGCCGGGCCCGGCGCATGCTTCTTTCCCGGTCGTGACAAATTGTTTCTGCTGTCGCATCCGGGCGCTTCCCGCCGGCCCTGCGGTTGACCCGGGGTCCGGCCGTCCTTATCCCGCTGTCATGCCCATAGCCGTGCCGACATTTTCATGACCGCGCCGACCATCATCCTTGTCGAAGACGACCCGCCGCTGCGCACCCTGACGGCGCGGGCGTTGCAGGAGCATGGCTATCAGGTCCGCCCGGCGTCCTCCGGGCCGGAGATGTGGGTGGCGTTCGACGCCGGGCCGGTCGACCTTGTCGTGCTGGACGTCATGCTGCCGGGCACCAACGGCATCGATCTCTGCCGCCAGATCCGCCGCAAGAGCGACGTACCCATCATCTTCATCAGCGCCAAGGGCAGCGAGACCGACCGCATCGTCGGGCTGGAGCTGGGCGCGGACGACTATCTGCCCAAGCCCTTCGGCACGCGCGAGCTGATCGCCCGCATCCGCGCCATATTGCGCCGCGTCGGCGTGGAGCGCGGGCCGGACGAGCATCGCGAGAATGAGGCGCGCTTCGACGGCTGGATCGTCAACTTCCCCCGGCGGGAACTGCGTTCGCCGACCGGCGCCATCGTCGACCTGACCGGCGCGGAGTTCGACCTGCTGGGCAGCTTCCTCAGCCATCCGCAGCGCGTCATCGCCCGTGAGCGGCTGATCGAGCTTTCGCGCACCCGCATGGGCGACAGCAGCGACCGCAGCATCGACGTGCTGGTCAGCCGCCTGCGCCGCAAGCTGTCGACGCAGGATCGCACGGCGCCGATCACCACCGTTCGCGGCGTCGGCTATATGTTCAACGCGGAGGTCAGCCGCGCTTGAGACGGCATGTCAGCCTGGTCGGCCAGATTTTCGCGATCCTGCTGCTGACCCTGACGCTGGAATTCGCCGTCGGCATCTTCCTGAACGAACGGTCCAACCACCTCTCGCTACAGGATGACGAGGCCCGGCGCCTGGCCGAACATCTGGTCATCGCGCGCAAGCTGCTGACCGAACATCCGCCGGACGAGCGGCATGCGCTGTCGCTGCAACTCACCACCGATCGCTACGACGTGCACTGGACCCCGTCCTCGCCGCCGCCGCCGGCCCTGGCGCCGGGGCTGGAGCGGATGCGCCGGCAGATCGTAAACTGGGAACCGACGCTGGAACAGTCGGGCCTGTGGCTGCGCCTCGCCTCGCCCGGCCGGGTTTCGGAGATCAATGGCGGCCTGCGCCTGGCAGACGGAAGCTGGCTTTATTTCGGCATGCGCCATAGCGGCGGCAAATGGACCTTCGCCATCGGCCGCATGGGGCTGGCGCTGATCCCGGTGCTGGCGCTGCTGATCGTCGGCGGCATCATGATCCGGCGGACGCTGGCGCCGCTGCGCGACCTGACCCGCGCGACCGAGCGCATTGGCCTGAGCGACGAAGTGATCGTGGAGGAGGGCGGGTCCAATGACGTCCGCAACCTCATCCGCGCCTTCAACGCCATGCAGAAGCGCATCCATCGCCTGATCACCGAACGGACGGAGACTTTGGCGGCGGTCGGCCACGACATGCGGACCCCGCTCGCCCGGTTGCGGCTGCGGCTGGAGAACCTGCCCGACAACGAAGCGCGGGAGGCGATCGAGGGCGACCTCGCGGAAATGGGCGAGATGATCGATTCGCTGCTTGCCTTCCTGGGCGGCGAGAAGAATGGCGAACCGCCGGTGCGCACCGACCTGGCCGTGCTGGTGGCGACGGTGGTCGACGCCTTCCAGGATCAGGGCAGGCAGGTCGATTATGCGGGGCCCGACCATCTGGAAATGGCCGTGCGGTCGCTCACCCTGCGCCGGGCGATCGTCAACCTGATCGAAAATGCGCTGCACTATGGCAGCCGCGCCCGCGTCACGCTGGAGCGCCGGGACCGGGAAGTGCTGATCCGGGTCGACGATGACGGACCCGGCATCCCGCGCGACAAGCTGGACGAGGTGTTGAAGCCCTTTGCGCGTCTGGACGAGGCGCGGCAGCGCAACACGCGCGGGCTTGGCCTGGGTCTGGCCATCGTCGCGCGGGCCGTGGAACTGGAGGGGGGCGAACTGACCCTCGCCAACCGGCCCGAAGGGGGATTGCGGGCGGAAATCTGCCTGCATCTTCCGGCCGATGCCCAGAAGCGCTGACAAAAGAGAATCTGCCTGCCCTCAAGCAAAACTCATTTACTGGCGGGCGGGATGCCGCGCTATGCCGGGCGTCTGTATGAAAAGAGGCGCTTATGACGGCAGAAGGCGAAAAGGAAATCGCCCAGGGTTATTGGGATATAGACAGGCTGGCGACCGAGCTGGGCGCGGTGCGGCGGCGCTGGCGGCAGGGGCAGGACCACCACGCCGAATATGGCGCGGAGGGATTTCCGTCGCGCGCCACGCTGACCAAGATCATGGAGGCGCTGTGCGGTGCGCTGTTTCCGCTGCGCCTTGGCCCCAGCTTCGTGCGCCTGCATAATGAGGACGCCTATGTCGCCCAGACGCTGCAGACGGTGCTCAGCCGGCTTTACGGACAGATCAGGCTGGAACTGATCTATGCGATGAAGGACGAGCCGATCGCGCATGTGGACCGGGAAGCGTCGCGCATCATCGGCGCTTTCGCGGAAAGCCTGCCGGCCCTGCGCGAACTGCTCGACAGCGATGTGGAGGCGGCCTTTCTGGGCGATCCCGCCGCGCGCAGCGTGGATGAGGTGCTGATCTGCTATCCCTCGATGATGGCGATCACGCACCATCGTCTGGCGCACCGGCTTTATCAGCTGGGCGCGCCGCTGGTGGCGCGGATCATCTCCGAAATCGCGCATGGCAGCACCGGGATAGACATTCATCCAGGTGCGAGGATCGGGCACAGCTTCTTCATCGATCATGGCACCGGCGTGGTCATCGGGGAAACGGCGATCGTCGGGGACCGGGTGCGCGTCTATCAGGGCGTGACGCTGGGCGCGCGCAGCTTTCCGGCCGATGAGAAGGGCGCACTGGAAAAGGCCCTGCCGCGCCATCCGATCATCGAGGACGATGTGGTGATCTATGCCGGCGCGACGATATTGGGGCGCATCATCATCGGCAGCCGGTCGGTGATCGGCGGCAATGTCTGGCTGACCGACAGCGTGCCCGCGGACAGCAACGTCCGCCAGGCCAAGGCGCATTATGAAGTCACCAGCCGCGTGGAAGTGTCCGCGCCCCATCGCGTCCACGCGCTGCTGGAGGAAGGGCGCGACGGGATAGCGGAGAATATCTGAGGCGGCAGCGAGCCTTCAAAAACTTCGTCATTCCTGCCTTCGCGGGAATGACAGGTTTATTCATTTACTCCGCCGCGCAGCTATCCCCGTCCCCGGCGATCAGGTCGAGGCAGCGTCCGTCGATCTGGTCCTTCGGCACCGGCAATTCGATCAGCGCGGCCAGCGTCGGCATGATGTCCACCGTTTCCACGCCGAGCGGCTGTTCGAAATGGGCCAGCCCCTTGCGCCAGAACAGGATCGGCACGCGGCGGTCGGTATCCCAGGGTGAGCCATGGGTCGCGACCGATCCCATCACCGCCGCTTCGGGGATCGACATGACGCGCGGTTTCAGCAGCAGCAGCAGGTCGCCCGAACGCTGCGGGTCGAAGCTGGCGCGGGCTTCCTGGATCAGCGACCAGCTTTCCGGGGGCCCGGAGGGGGAGGGGGTGGCGGCGATTTCCGCCCTGGTGAAGACGGTCTGCACCTGGGGGTGAGCGCGGAGAAGGGCCAGGGCGGCCGCTTCCACCCTGTCGCGCTGGGCGGCGGTCAGGCTGCGGTCGAAATAGAGGTCGCCCGCTGGGCCATCGCCCCAGATCAGCGTCTTGCCCATGATGCCGGTCCTTTCCGCGACCGCCGCCGACAATGCCTTGGGCGTGAGCGCCCTGTCTACGCGCTGCTCCATCGGCATGGCGTTCATCCGGTGCCGCTCGGGCAGGTCATGGCCGCCATGGTCGGCGGTCAGCACCACGGCATAGTCGATGCCATCCTTGTCCAGCCGGTCGAAGAAGGCGCCCAGTTCGCGGTCCAGCCGGTCGACCTGGATGCAGCTTTCCGTACCCTCCGTGCCGTAGGTGTGGCCGATATAGTCCGTCGCGGACAGGCCGATGGAGATGATGTCGGTCTGCGCCTGCCGGCCCAGGGCCATGTTCTCGATGGCGGCGGCGGCGAAGGCGAGGGTCATTGCATCCTGCTCCGGCGAGATGCGGAAGGCCTTGTAATCGCCCGCCTCCCGCGCGAAACGGCCGGTGCCGACGATCCGGTCGCCCGCCTTCACCGGAAAATCCTTGGCCGCGCATTGCGGCGGCAGTTCGAAGCCGGGATTGCCCTCTGCCAGACGCTGGGCCATCACCTCATTGACCCTGGCGACCAGCGGCGGCGTCGCCACGCCCTTGTAGCTGACATAGCCCTTCGGCCCGCCCAGCCACCAGACCTGATCGGCCGTCGGTCCGCCCATCATGATCGCCGCGCGGTCCTTGCCCGCGACCGATACGACGCGCGTCGCCGGATTGGCCGCCTTCATCCGCCCGCCCAGCGTCGGCACCCTGAGATGCGTGGGCGAAGCCTGGTAATTTTCGCTGTCGGTGCCCGGCTGCGTCTCATCCTCCGCGCAATAGACCAGCTTGTCGGCGCGGGCGGTGCGCAGGTCGAACCAGCTATTGGCGATGATGCCGGTGCGCGACGGGCGGCTGCCGGTCAGGATGGTGCTGTGGCCGGGGCAGGTTTCGGTCGCGGCATGGCTTTGATAACCGCGCGGGAAGACGATGCCCTGTTCCGTCAGCCGCTTGAGGCCGCCGCTATAATATTGGCGATATTCGCTGAACAGATCGGCGGAAAACTGGTCGATGGCGATGGCGACGATCAGCCTGGGCGGGGCGGAAGGCGTGGGGGTGGCCGCTGGTTGGGCCAGCGCGGGCAGCGAACTGGCGATGAGCAGGGCGGCGGCGACTTTTTTGAACATGGGGGAGGAGACCTTCTGATGCCTTGACGGCGCATGCAAGCGGACCTAGCCCCCTTGCGTCCACCGGAACAGAGGCCCGATGCGGATTTTTCATGTCCTTCTGATGACAGTGCTTTTGCTGTTCGCGCCAGCCATGGCGCGGGCGCAGGGCGCGTTCGGCGGGGGCGCGCCGCATATCGCGGCGGAACTGGCCGCCGAAAGCGCCGTGCCGAGGCCGGGCGAGGGGCAGGCGTCGGGCACGACGATCGCCTTTTCCATGACGCCGGAGCCGGGCTGGCACGGCTATTGGGAAAATCCGGGCGATGCGGGGCTGGGCATGACCGTCAAATGGACGCTGCCCAAGGGGGTCGCCATCGGCCCGCTGCGCTATCCGGTGCCGGAGACATTGTTGATCTCCGGCCTCATGAACCATGTCTATGAGGGCCCCTATGGCGTGCTGGCGAAGCTGACCGTCGCGCCGGACGTGCCCAAGGGCACGAAGCTGCCGATCCGCGTCCGCGCCGACTGGCTGGCCTGCACAGACAAGGTCTGCGTGCCCGAGGGGGCGGAACTGGCGCTGGACCTGATGGCGGGTGACGGCTCCATCCTGCCGGGCAGCAGGGCGCAGTTCGACGGCTGGCGCAGCCACCTCCCGCGTCCGCTGGGCAGCGAGGCGGCCTATGCCATGGCTGACGGTCGCCTGCGCCTGTCCATTCCTTTCCCCGCGGCGGCGAGCGTCCGCGACGTCCATCTTTTCGCGCTGGCCGACGGCCTCATCCGCTATGCCGCCCCGCAAAGCGTCATGCGGCAGGGCGATCGGCTGCTGATCGAAACCGAAGCCGGACAAGGCATGAGATCCGGGCCGGTCCAGGCCGTCCTGCGCACCGGCGACCATGTCGGTTTCCTGCTGACGGCCCGGCCCGGCGCGGTTGCCGCCGCGCGGCCCGCCACCTTCCAGACGGTCCTCCTCGCGCTGGGCGGCGCGCTGGTCGGCGGCCTGCTGCTCAACATCATGCCCTGCGTCTTTCCGATCCTGGGGCTGAAGGCGATGAAGCTCGCCCGCGCGGGGGGCGATGAGCATGTCGTCCGGCGGGAGGCGCTGGCCTACAGCCTTGGCATCATCCTCACCTGCCTCGCGCTGGGCGGCGTGCTGCTGGGCCTGCGCGCGGCGGGCGCGGCCGTGGGCTGGGCGTTCCAGTTGCAGGACCCGCGCATCATCCTGCTGCTGTTGCTGCTGGTGACGGCGATCACGCTCAACCTCGCCGGGCTGTTCGAACTCAGCGCCTTCGGCGGCGGCGACAGGCTGGCGGACAAGGGGGGCGCATCCGGCGCCTTCTGGACCGGCGCGCTGGTCGCCTTCGTCGCCACGCCCTGCACCGGGCCGTTCATGGGCGCCGCCATGGGCGCGGCGCTGGTCCTGCCGCTCGGCGCGGCGCTGGCGATCTTCGCGGGGCTTGGCCTTGGCCTGGCGCTGCCCTTTCTGGCGCTGGCCTATATCCCGCCGCTCCGCACGCGTTTGCCCAGGCCAGGCGCGTGGATGGGGCGGCTTCAGAAGATCCTCGCCATCCCGATGGCGTTGACCGCGCTGGGCCTGCTGTGGCTGCTCGGCCAGCAGCGCGGCGTTACGGCCATCGTGCTGGGCGTTGGCGCGGCGCTGATCCTCGGCGCCGGCCTGTGGTGGCTTGGGCGCAGGCAGCGTCACGGCCGGCGCGGCGGGCTTGCCATGATCTGCGCTGCGCTCATCCTCTTCGCAGGAGCCGCCATTTTGTTGCCGGCGCATGCGCCGGCCGCCGCAGCATCGGCCCATGGCGTCCCCTTCGACGAAGCCCGCCTCGCCAGCCTTCGCGCCGCGAAAAAGCCGGTTTTCCTTTATTTTACCGCCGACTGGTGCCTGACCTGCAAGGCCAATGAAGCCGCCGCCATCGATCGCGAAGAGACCCGCGCGGCCTTCAAAAGGGCGGGCGTCACGGTGATGGTGGGCGACTGGACCAATGCCGACCCCGCCATCACCCGCTTCCTGGAAGGGCAGGGGCGTTCCGGCGTCCCGCTCTACCTCTGGTATGCGCCTGGCCGGGAGGCGCAGACATTGCCGCAGCTTCTGACGCCCGCCACGCTGACGGCGCTGGTGCCCTGATGGCCAAGGTCCGCGCCGATCAGCTGCTCGTCGACAGCGGCCTTGCCGAAAGCCGGGCGCGCGCGCAGGCGCTGATCCTGGCCGGCCTCGTCTTCCTGGGCGACCGGAAGATCGACAAGGCCGGGCAGCAGGTCGCCGCCGACGCCGGGCTGGAGGTGAAGGGCCGCGACCATCCCTGGGTGTCGCGGGGCGGCATCAAGCTGGCCCATGCGCTGGAGCATTTCCATATCGACGTGACCGGCGCCGTCGCCATCGACGTCGGCAGTTCGACCGGAGGCTTCACCGACGTCCTGCTGACCCATGGCGCGGCGCGGGTCTATGCGGTGGACAGCGGCACCAACCAGCTTGCCTGGAAGCTGCGTTCCGACCCCCGCGTCATCGTCCATGAACAGACCAGCGCCCGCATCCTGACCGCCGATCACATCCCGGAGCCGGTGGACATCATCGTCTGCGACGCCAGCTTCATAGCGCTCGCCAAGGTGTTGGACCGGCCCTTGAGCTTCGCCCGTCCCGGCGCGCGCCTGGTCGCCCTCATCAAGCCGCAGTTCGAGGCGGGGCGGGAGGAAGTCGGCAAGGGCGGTGTCGTGCGCGATCCCGCGATCCATGAACGGGTGTGCAACGACGTCCGGGAATGGGTGTTGTCACGCGGGTGGCAGGTCGAAGGCATAACCGCCAGCCCGATTACCGGCCCACAGGGCAATGTCGAATTTCTCCTCTTCGCAATATTTGGCGGATAATCCCATCCTGTTCGTTTCGCCGCTATAGTCATCATCTGCGACAAATGCCCATTTGAGTCGCTTGCAAAGGCCGATTAGCCCGATCCCATGCGCACCATCCTGCCTGTCTTCCTGATCGCGCTGACCCTTTCCGCCTGTGGCGGTCAAAAGGAAAAGAAGCCGCGTCCTTCCGCACTGGTCGAAGCCGCGCCCATATTGCGCGAAACCTTCACCGACAATCTGGACGCGGTCGGCACCGCCTTCGCCAATGAGCAGGTGGTGTTGTCTGCCCCGGTGACGGAGCGGATCATCTCTCTCAATTTCAGCGACGGCGGCTATGTCGGCAAGGGGCAGGTGATCGCGTCCCTGGCCGTGGGTCAGGAGAAGGCGGAACTCGCCGCCGCCCAGGCGCAGGCGCTTCAGGCGCAGCAGCAACTGGAGCGCATCAAGGCGTTGAAGGAGCGGGGCTTCGCAACCGCCGCCAGCCTCGACAGCCAGGTCGCGCTGGCCAATGCCGCCCGCGCCAGCGCGCAGCAGGCCCGCGCCTCCATCGGGGACCGCGTGGTGCGCGCACCCTTCTCCGGCTGGGTCAGCCTGCGCATGGTGTCGCCCGGCGCCATCGTCACCGCCGGCACGCCGATCGCCACGGTCAGCGACATTTCGCGGATCAAGCTGGACTTCACCATCCCCGAAACCCGCCTGGCGCTGGTGCGGGAGGGGCAGCCGATCAGGGCGGTCTCCGCCGCCTGGCCCGACCGGCCCTTCACCGGCACCATCGCCACCATCGATCCGGTGATCGACCCCGCCACCCGCGCCGTCCGGATACGCGCCATCCTGCCCAATCCCGACCGCGCGCTGAAGCCCGGCATGCTGCTGACGGTGAATGTGCTTGCGAAGCAGCGCCAGTCGCTGGCCGTGCCCGAGCTGGCGGTCGTGGGCGATGGTGAGGATCGCTTCGTCTTCCTGGTGGAGGATGGCAAGGCCAGGCGGACCAGGGTCGATACCGGCATCCGCCAGAACGGGCTGGTCGAGATATTGGGCGGGGTGAAGCCGGGCCAGACGGTCGTCACCGACGGCGTCGTCAAGCTGACCGACGGCGTGCCCGTCCGCCTGCCCGGCGACAAGCCGGAAGCGAAAAGCGCCAGCGCCGGCCGGGCGGCCGGTTAGGGAGGCGCGGCCATGCAGCTTTCGGACCTGTCCGTCCGTCGCCCGGTCTTCGCGGCGGTCGTCGCGGTGCTGCTTTGCATCGTCGGGATGGTCGGCTATCTCAGCCTTTCCATTCGCGAATATCCCGATACCGATCCGCCCATCGTGTCGGTGGAGACGACCTATACCGGTGCGGCGGCGTCGGTGGTGGAAACCCGCATCACCCAGATCATCGAGGATGGCGTCGCGGGCGTACAGGGCATACAGAACATCACCTCGACCTCGCGCGACGGCGTCTCCTCGATCAGCATCGAATTCGATCCGTCGCGCGACATCGATTCCGCCGCGAACGACGTGCGCGACCGCGTGGGCGGCGTGGTGGAGGATTTGCCGGAGGATGCGCTCGCGCCCGAAATCCGCAAGGTCGATGCGGATGCTCGGTCGATATTGTTCATCGTGTTCACCAGGGACGGCTGGACCCCGACGCAGATTGCCGACTATCTCGACCGCAATGTGCTGGACCGTTTCTCGGCCATTGACGGCGTCGCCCGCGTCACCGGCGGCGGCGACGAACGGCCCTCCACCCGCATCTGGCTGAATGCGGAGAAGCTGACCGCCTTCGGCATCACGCCGGGCGACATAGAGGCCGCCCTGCGCGCGCAGAATGTCGAACTGCCCGCCGGGCGCTTCGAATCGAAGGACCAGAACCAGACGCTGCGCGTCGAGCGCGCCTTTTCCACGCCCGAACAATTCGCCCAGCTTGTCGTCGGGCGCGGTGCGGACGGTTATCAGGTGAAGCTGGGCGATGTCGCGCGGATCGAGCAGGGCGCGGAAAACCCCTATACCTCCTTCCGCTCCAACGCCGCGACAGGCGTCGGCGTGGGCATCATCCGCCAGTCGGGCGCGAACACGCTGGAGGTCGCGGAAAAGGCGAAGGCGCTGATCGCTGAACTGCGGCCCACGCTTCCCGCGGGCATGAAAGTCACCATCGGATCGGACGAATCGCTGTTCATCAGCCGCGCCATCGACAATGTCTACGACACGCTGGCCGAAGCGGCGCTGCTGGTCGTGCTGGTCATCTTCCTCTTCCTCGGCTCCCTGCGCGCGACGATCATTCCGTCGGTCACAGTGCCGATCTGCCTGCTGGCGACCTGCGCGGTCATGTGGCTGCTGGGGCTGTCGATCAATCTGCTGACCTTGCTCGCCTTCGTGCTGGCCATCGGCCTGGTGGTGGACGACGCCATCGTCGTGCTGGAGAATGTCTATCACCGCATCGAACAGGGGGAGGACCCGCTGGTCGCCTCCTATCTCGGCACGCGGCAGGTGGGCTTCGCCATCATTTCGACCACGCTGGTGGTCTGCGCGGTGTTCGTGCCGGTGATGTTCCTCGCCGGGCAGACGGGCCTGCTCTTCCGCGAACTCGCCATCGCGATGATCGCCGCCATCGCCTTTTCGGGCTTCATTTCCCTGAGCCTCGCGCCGATGCTCTGTTCGAAGCTGTTGCGCCATTCCGAACGGTCACGCCTGTCGCGCTGGGTCGACGACCGGTTCCAGCGGCTGGAGGCGGGCTATGCGCGGCTGCTGGACCGTGTGCTGAAACGGCCCGTCCTCGCTCTCGTGCCCGTGCTGCTGTTCCTGGCGGGGACGGGCGTGCTGTTCACCACGCTGCCGACCGAACTGGCCCCGGCGGAGGATACCGGCGTCGTCGATGGGCAGGTGACTGCGCCCGAAGGCACCGGGTTCGACCGCATGAACGCCTATATGCAGAGGATCGAGACCGATCTTCAGCCGTTGCGCGATGAAGGCACGCTGCAGGTGCTGAACATCCGTGCACCCGCCGGCTTCGGCACCAGCGACGATTTCAACGGCGGCAACATCATCGCCTTCCTGCGGCCCTGGGAGGACCGCACGATCACCACGGCGCAGGTGGCCGACACCATCAACAAGGTGATCGCCAACCAGCCGGGGGTGCGCGGCAATGTCGCGCCGCGTTCCGGGCTTGGCCGTGGCCGTGGCCTGCCGGTCAATCTGGTGCTGGCCGGTGCGACCTATGAGGGGCTGGTGGCCGCGCGCGACCGCATCATGGCCGCCGCCGCGACCAATCCGGGCCTCATCAACCTCGATTCCGACTATAAGGAGACCAAGCCGCAGATGCGGATCGAGGTGGATCAGCAGCGGGCGGGCGACCTGGGCGTGTCTGCCAACGACATCAGCCAGGCCTTGCAGACGCTGCTCGGTTCCCGCCGCGTCACCACCTATGTCGACCGGGGCGAGGAATATCGCGTGCTGGTGCAGGCAGAGCGGGAGGGGCGGCAGACCCAGGCGGACCTCGAACGCATCAATGTGCGCAGCCGCACCGGCGTCCTCGTGCCGCTGTCCGCCGTAGTCACCGTCCGCGAGGTCGCCGGTCCGCGCCAGCTCAACCGCTACAACAAGCTGCGTGCCATCACGCTGACGGCCGCGCTCGCGCCGGGCTATTCGCTGGGCGAGGCGCTGGGTTTCCTGGAGGAACAGGCGCGCCAGTCGCCTGAGGTGCTGGCGCTCGGCTATCGGGGCGAGAGCCAGTCGCTGCGCGAGACCGGCGGGTCGATCTGGCTCGTCTTCGGGCTCACCATATTGATCGTCTATCTGCTGCTAGCCGCGCAGTTCGAAAGCTTCGTCCATCCCGGCGTCATCATCGCCACCGTGCCGCTGGCGGTGGCGGGCGGCGTGCTGGGGCTGGCGCTGACGGGCGGATCGGTCAATCTCTACAGCCAGATCGGCATCGTCATGCTGGTGGGGCTGGCGGCGAAGAACGGCATATTGATCGTCGAATTCGCCAACCAGCTGCGCGACGAGGGGCTGGAGATCGGCGCGGCCATCCGTCAGGCCGCCGCCCGGCGCCTGCGCCCGATCCTGATGACCTCCATCGCGACGGTCATCGGCGCAATGCCGCTGGTCATTCGCGGCGGCGCGGGCGCGGCGGCGCGCCATTCCATCGGCGTGGTGGTGGTTTCGGGCGTCAGCCTGGCGACGCTGATCACGCTGTTCCTGATCCCGATCCTCTATTCGCGGGTTGCAGGACGAACCGTTTCACCGCAAACCGTCAGTCGGCGGCTTGACTCGGCCTTGAAGGATTCGCCGGAAGCCGCCGAATAAAAGGTGGAGCTTCGTTGCCGATGAACGAGATTGCGTCTCCGGGTCAATTACGTCTTGCCTATGCGCGCTGGGCGCTGGTTACTGTGCCTGCGATTGTTTTCCTTGGCTTTCTTTCGGGCAAGCTCGCCAATAGTGGCTATGGCAATCGCTGGTTCGCCGCCCTCGCCAAGCCGGAGCTGATCCCGCCCGGCTGGGTCTTCGGCCTTGCCTGGACCGTGCTCTACATATTGATGGCGCTCGCGTTCGCCATCGTCCTGCACGCGCGGGGCGCACGAGGGCGGGGCATCGCGATTGCGGCCTTCATCGTGCAACTGGGCCTCAACCTCCTCTGGTCCCCGCTTTTCTTCCGCGCGCATCTGGTGGACCAGGCGCTGCTGCTGATCGTCCTGCTGTTCCTGCTCGTCGCCGTCACGACCGCGCTGTTCTGGCGCGTCCGCCGCGTCGCGGGCCTGCTGCTGCTGCCCTATCTGTGCTGGCTGGCCTTCGCCTCCTACCTCAACTATGAGATCGGCCGCCTCAATCCGGACGCGGAAAGCCTTGGCAAACCCGCGCTCCAGACTCAGATATGATTTTTGGCGCCGCCCATCGCGGCGCCGCACGGAAGGATAAGCATCATGCAGAGCGAAAACCGCTTTTTCGACGACCTTGCCAAGCTGGTGAACGGCGCGGCCGGAACCGTCGCGGGCATGAGCCGGGAATTCGAGACCAATGCCCGCGAAAAAGCCAAGCAGTGGATCGGCGGCATGGATTTCGTCAGCCGCGACGAATTCGACGCGGTCAAGGCGTTGGCCGCCGCCGCCCGGGAGGAGGTGGAATTGCTGAAGGCCCGGCTCGACGCGCTGGAGGGCAAGGCGTCCGAACCGGTCAAGCAGACGGTCCGGGCCAAGCCCAGGGACGGTGAATAACCGGCTGATTTCCGGCGGAAGCGGAGTTGTCCACGCATTTTCCATGCCGCCCCGGTTTCCACCGGCGCAAAAAATGCTTTAAGGCGCGCAGATGATGGACAGCGACGAATATGAAAATGGCGGTCAGGAGGCCGCGCCGATCGACATGCTGGCCGCCTATTTCGAGGCGCATGGCTGGAGCTACGATCAGGTCGGTGAGGATGAGATCGTCGCCAGCACCCAGGGGTCCTGGGCGCAATATGAGCTGCGCGGCATCTGGCGCGACGAGGACCAGGTGCTGCAGATGCTCGCCCTGCCCGACATCAGGGTGAATGAGGACAAGCGCAGCGCCATCTACGAAACGCTGGGCCTGATCAACGAACAGCTTTGGCTCGGCCATTTCGAACTCTGGTCTTCCAGCGGCATCGTGCTGTTCCGCCACGGCGCGCTGCTGGGGGCGGGCGGCACGCTGACGCTCGACCAGGCGCAGATATTGGTGGAAACCGCCATAGACGAATGCGAGCGCTTCTATCCGGTGTTCCAGTTCGTCCTCTGGGGCGGCAAGACCCCGACGGAGGCGATTTCCGCCAGCCTCATCGAAACGCGCGGCGAAGCCTGAGACCCTTTCCCATGACCGACATCTGGCCCGACCATCTTTTCCTTGTCGGCTGCGGCAATATGGCGGGGCAGATGCTGCGGCGCTGGCTCGCCTGCGGCCTCGATCCGGCGCGGGTGGTCGTGTTGCGTCCCAGCGGCAAGGCGGTGGCGGAAGGGGTGAGGGTCGTCACCGACTATCCCGCCTCCCTGCCCGCCGGCACCACCATCCTGCTGGGCATGAAGCCCTATCAGCTTGGCGATGTCGCGGGCCAGCTTGCGCCGCTTTGCAGCGCCGATATGCGGATCGTTTCGATCCTTGCGGGAACGCGGCTGGCGGATCTGCGCGCCGCTTTCCCCGCGGCGGCGGAAATCGTCCGCGCCATGCCCAACCTGCCGGTGGGCATAGGGGAGGGTGTCACCGCGCTCCATGCGGATGCCGCATTCCCGGCGGCGTCGCGCAAGGCGGTGGATGCGTTCATCGCCCCGCTAGGCCTTGCCGAATGGATTGCGGATGAAGGCCAGTTCAACGAAGTCACCGCGCTGTCCGGCTGCGGACCCGCCTTTCTGTTCCGCTTCGTCGATGCCCTTGCGCGGGCGGGCGAGGCGATCGGCCTCTCCGCCGAGCAGGCCGGGCGCATGGCGCTCGCCACCGTGCGCGGCTCTGCCAGCATGGCTGCCATGGCGAGCGAAAGCCCGGCCGTGCTGGCGGATCGCGTGGCCAGCCCCGGCGGCATGACCCGGCAGGGTCTGAACGTGCTCGATGCCGACGACCGGTTGCTGAAGCTGCTCACCGATACGCTGGTCGCCGCGCGCGACCGGGGCGAGGCGATGGCCCGGGGCGAATAGGGCCGGGGCGGTTCACCTCTTCCTGCAAATCCCTTAGAGAAACGACATTTCCCTCCCTTGGAGTCCTGCGATGCTGTCCCCCGAAACGTCCATCCTTGTCCTCACCACCGGGGGGACGATCGACAAGATCTATTTCGATGCGCTGTCGGACTATCAGGTGGGCGAAACGGTGGTGGCGAAGCTGCTGGACATCGCCCGCGTCAAGCGGCCCTTCCGCATCGAGGAAGTGGTGCGCAAGGACAGCCTGGAACTGGACGATGCCGACCGCGCCCTGATCCGCGACCGTGTGGCCGCCGCGTCTGAAAGCCATATCGTCATCACCCACGGCACCGACACGATGACGGAGACGGCGAAGCTGCTTTCCGCCATCGCCGGCAAGACGGTCGTGCTGGTGGGCGCGCTCGCACCGGCACGTTTCGGGGAAAGCGACGCCAGCTTCAACCTCGGCATGGCCTTTGCGACGGTGCAGCTTGCCGCGCCGGGCGTTTACATCACGATGAGCGGGTCGGTCTTCCGGGCCGACAGGGTGGTGAAGGATCGGGAAAAGGGCGCCTTCGTCCCGATTGGCGAGTGAGTTTGCGCTGGGGGTGTTCCTGGTCGATCAGAGGACGTTTCCCCTCTCGCCCATGATCCCTTCATGACCGGCCGCTTCAGCGCGTGCCGGCATTCTCCGCCGCCACGGGAACCGCGCCGCCCTCCGGCGTCTGCGCCTTGGGCGCGAAGATGCGGAGGCTGTCGAGCGTCTTTTCCGCCATCGCCTGATATTGCTCGCTCAGCATTTCAGGATAGACGAAGCTGGCCGTTACGATGGAGCCGTCCGGCTGTTTCATCAGCCGCAGCGCGACATTGTTGCCCTCGCCGTCATTGGCGGTGCCGCGATATTCGTTATCGCCGATATAGTCGCCGCTCACCCCTTCGGAGCCTTCGCTCACCGTCTCGACGATCTGTTGCAGCGTCTGGTCGCCCTCCTTCTTCTGCCAGAAGATGCGGACGTCCGCGCCCGCGCCGGGGTCCTGATAGACCACGCCGTCCGCATTGCTGGAGGCCGCGTCCTTCTGCCAGCCTTCGGGGAAGGTGATGGAAAAGCCGCGCTCGACATTGACATAGTTGCGGGATGCGGGCGTGTCGGCCTTTGCTTCGGCCATCGCCCTGGCCGCGGCGGCATTGGCGGCGGCGGCGAGTTCGTCCTGGCTTGGGAGGTCCTCCACCGGTTCCGCGCGGCCGCAGGCGACCAGCAGGAGGAGGGGCATGGCGGCGGCGAGGATGGCGCTTTTCATCGCTCCCCCAAAGCATAGCCGCCGCGACATTTCAACGCCGCAACCGCGTGTGGCGCGATGGGACGACGGCAGTGCGGGGCGTCCGCCCCCGTCAGCCGGTCCGATCAGGCAGCGCTGTCGATGCCCAGTTCGGCGAGCTTGCGGTAGAGGGTCGAGCGGCCGATGCCCAGCCGCCGGGCCACTTCGGTCATGCGCCCGCGATAATGGCCGATGGCCAGGCGGATGACGTCCGCTTCGATCTCCGCCAGTTGGCGGACATGGCCGTCGCCTTCGAACAGGGTGATGCCGGCGGCCTCCCGATGCGGCTGCGGCACGGCATGAAGCCGGCCACGGGACTCGCCATGACCGCGCCCGCGAATATGGGCGGCGATCTGTGGAAAATCCTGGGGCGTAAGAGCATCGCCCTCGCACAGCACCGCGGCGCGGAACAGGGCGTTCTGAAGCTGACGCACATTGCCCGGCCAGTCATGCTGCATCAGCAGCGCCAGCGCGTCGTCGGTAAGGCCAAGGCCGCGCAATCCCGGCTGGGTCGCGATGCGGGCGAGCAGATGGCGGCACAGCGCCGGCACATCGCCCAGACGTTCGCGCAGCGGCGGAATGGTGAGCTGCACGACGTTGAGGCGGTAATATAGGTCTTCGCGGAAGCGCCCCGCCTCGATTTCGTCATGCAGCCGCTTGTTGGTGGCGGCGATGACGCGGACATCGACATGGATCGGGCGGCGCGCGCCTATGGGCTGGACTTCGCCGTCCTGAAGCACGCGCAGCAGCTTCACCTGCGCGTCCAGCGGCATTTCGCTCACTTCGTCGAGGAAGATCGTGCCCATGTCGGCGGCGACGAATTTGCCGACCTGCCGGTCGAAGGCGCCGGTGAAGGCGCCGCGTTCATGGCCGAACAGGTCGGATTCCACCAGATTGGCCGGGATCGCGCCGCAATTGACGGTGATCATCGCCTGCTTGTGGCGGGGGGAAGCGGCGTGGATCGCGCGGGCGATCACATCCTTGCCGACGCCGCTTTCGCCCTCGATCAGCACGGGGACGCGGGCGCGGGCCGCCTTGGCCGCGATGGCGAGCGCGGCGCGGAACTGCGGCGCGGCGCCGACCACATCCTCGAAGGACAGGGCGGCAGGGATCTTTTCGGTCAGCGGGCGCAACTCGCCCTTGCCATGTTCGCCGTTCAGCGTGGCGTTGAGCGCGGCGAGCAGCCGCTCAGGCGCGATCGGCTTGGCGAGATAGTCGGTGGCGCCGGCCCGCATCGCCTCCACCGCGACGGCGACATTGTTATGCGCGGTGAGGATCAATATGGGCAGGGCCGGCCGGCGGGCACGCAGTTCGCGGATCAGGCCGGTCGGCTCATAGCTCGGGCTCCACTGGTCGAGCAGCACGGCGTCGAGCCGCATGCCGTCCTGCGTGCCCAGCATCGCAATCGCGGTGTCGCCGTCATTGGCGAAGATGGTGCGCCATCCCGCACGGGCGGCGAGAGCCGACACCAGCCTGCGCTGCGCCGGCTCGTCGTCGATCAACATCAGCATCGGAACGCCGTCGCGCGCCATCCTTACCCCTCATAAGCGAACTGGTGCCGAAGGTAGGGAAGAGGGGTAAAGACCGGCTTAACCGGAAAAATTTTCTTGTCCGCTGACGGCTTGAGGGGGAGAGGGCTTGGCGATAAGAGGATGGCGCGAAACGGACAGAAAGGGACAGTGCATGGCTTCGGACGGGAATATGAACAGCGCAACCCAGACCTATGAAGGGTTCGTGGCCCTCATCAAATGGGGAACCATCGCCAGCGCCGTCGTCGCCGCTCTGGTCGTGCTGCTGATCGCCAGCTGAGCCAGGCTTGATCGCTGAAGGGGGAGCAGATGACGCCGTTCCTTCTCCCCTGCTTTTTGACGGCCTGCATCGTCGGGGCGCTCGTTGCATGGCGGGCGCGGCCGGACGAGGGCTGGGCGCTCGTTTCCGTTCTTCAGATGCTGTCATCCGCCATTCTGGTCGGCGCGCTGATCGTGGCGGCGGAGGCGGGCAGCAGTATCGCCCGGACATTGGGCCTGCTGGCGATAGTGGCGGGCAGCGCCGGGTTTTGCGGCGGTTTGGTGGCGGCGCGGCGGATCGGCATGCCGCCGCGGCCATGATGGAAGGCGTGAACGCGACGATCCTCGCCGGCTGGTCGCTGGCCGCCTTATTGTTCGCGGCGGCTCTGCTGGCCCCGCTTGGCGGCGGGTTGCGGCGGGGCGCGCATCTGGCGGGCGCCGCGATGATGGTTGCGGGCGCCGTGACCCTCTACAGCCATGATGTCATGGCCCTGCCGCAAATCTGCGCGGCGCTGATCGCCGGAAGCGCGATCGGGCTGGCATTGGGGCGCGGCATGCCGCGATCCGCGCTTCCATCGCTGATGTGCGGTCTCATCGGACAGGCCGGTCTGGCGGCCGTCTTCATCGGCGGAGCGGCCTTGCGCGATCCGCATGCCTTCGGCCTGCTGGACGATGCGACGGACCGGCTGCGCATCGAGGGCGCCGCTGCGACCGGCGCCGCCGTCGCCTGCGGGGCCATGGCCTGCGCGGGGGCGGCGGCGGTCCTGTGGCGCGGGGCGGCGAGGCGGTGGCATCCGCTTGCGGCGGCTGCCATGCTGCCGGCGACCGGCGGACTGGTCGCGGTCTTCATCGCGACTCCGGACCTGGGCAGGCTTCTTGCCTGCGTCGGAGCCGCATGGCTTGCGGGCTGGACGGTTGTGAAATGGGCCTTGTCGTGGGGAACCGGACCTGCGCTGGCGCTGGTGGGCGGCTTTGCCGGCTGGTCGCTGGCGGCGTCCGCTTTCCTGATGGAAAATATGCCGATGGCCGTCGCGGGAGGGCTGGCGGGCGCGGCGGGCAGCCTGTTCGGCGCGCGCCTTTGCGGCGGTGCGGGCAGGAAGGGGCTTGCCGATGCGGGACGCCGTCCCTAACGATTTGGGCGAGGGACAAGCCTGTCCGGCTTTGTCGGCGCATGGGGATAAGCGGATTCATGAAGAAGCTCGGCCTGATAGGCGGTCTCAGCTGGACGTCGACGGCGCGCTATTATCAGATCATCAACCAGGCGGTGTATCGCGCCCGGGGCGGCCAGCATAGCGCTCCGCTGCTGATCGAAAGCCTCGATTTCGCGGACATAGGCCGTTCCATCACCGAAGAGGAATGGGCCCATGCGGCCGATGTGCTGACCGCGTCCGCCAGGCGGCTGGAGCAGGGCGGGGCGGCGGCCTTGCTGATCTGCGCCAATTCCATGCACCGCGTCTATGACGATGTGCAGGCGGGCGTCGACATTCCGATCGTCAACATCGCCGAAGCCGTAGGGCGCAAGATGCAGGCCGACGGCATCGAAAAGGCCGCGCTGATCGGCACCCGCAATGTGATGACGGAGAAATTCTATCGCCAGCGGCTGGTGGCGCACGGCATATCGCTGCTGCCCCCGGACATGGAACTGGCCGAGCGGATCGACCGGATCGTCTATGACGAACTGACCATCGGCAAGGTCAGCCGCGAGTCGGAACGCTATATGAAGTCCGAACTCACCGACATCGCCAAGGAGAATGTGCAGGCGGCGATCCTTGCGTGCACCGAATTGGAGATGATCGTCGATGTGAAGGCGAACGTCCTGCCGATCTATGACGGCACCAGCATCCATGCACGTGCGGGCGTGGACGTGATCCTGGGGGATTGAAGCTTCTGGACCTTTAGCGGGCCAGACCCCAATCCTCCCTCCGCGCAGCGGACGAGGGAGCGAAACGCGCCGGCGTCGAGACGCCGGACGCCCGCCAATCCGGGGCAGCGACGGGAATCGCCTGCTTCTCTCGAACCTTCACCTTCAACCCCGTTGCGCGCCGCGCAGGGATTTTCTCGCCTCCGCAATAAAATGCTTTCGGGGGTCTGGCTGTTTTGCCGGTTAATGGTTACATGGGCCGCCACGAATCCCCCAGCGATCATGCCAGGCCCCCGCATGAAACGCGCAGCAGAAAGTGGCTTCACATGGACATCCGCCTTGGCCTCACCTTTGACGACGTGCTTTTGCAGCCCGCCGAATCCGATGTGCTGCCCAGCCAGGCGGACACCAGCACCCATGTGACCCGCGCAATCAAGCTCAACATCCCGATCCTTTCCTCCGCCATGGACACGGTGACGGAGGCGGACATGGCGATCGTCATGGCCCAGCTGGGCGGCCTTGGCGTGTTGCACCGCAACCTGTCGGTCGAGGAACAGGCCGACGCGGTACGCGCGGTCAAGCGCTTCGAAAGCGGCATGGTGGTCAATCCGATCACCATCACGCCCAATGCGACGCTGGCCGATGCGCAGATGCTGATGACCCGCCACAAGATCAGCGGCATTCCGGTGGTCGAGGCGTCGGGCAAGCTGGTCGGCATCCTCACCAATCGCGACGTGCGCTTTGCGGAGAACCCCGCCCAGCCGGTCAGCGAACTCATGACCCGCGACAATCTGGCCACGGTGAAGACCGGGGTGGGCCAGGACGAAGCGATGCGCCTGCTGCATCAGCGCCGCATCGAAAAGCTGCTGGTGGTGGACGACAATTATCATTGCGTCGGCCTGATCACCGTCAAGGACATCGAAAAGGCCGTCACCTATCCGCAGGCGACCAAGGACGCTTCGGGCCGCCTGCGCGTGGCGGCGGCGTCGACCGTCGGCGACAAGGGGCTGGAACGCAGCAAGGCGCTGATCGACGCGGAATGCGACCTGATCGTCATCGACACGGCCCATGGCCACAGCCGCCAGGTCGCCGTCGCGGTCGAGGCGGTGAAGAAGCTGTCCAACCATGTCCAGGTGGTCGCCGGCAATGTCGCCACCGCCGAAGCGACCAAGGCGCTGATCGGCGCGGGCGCGGACTGCGTGAAGGTCGGGATCGGGCCGGGTTCCATCTGCACCACCCGCGTCGTCGCGGGCGTGGGCGTGCCGCAGCTGACCGCCGTCATGGATTCGGCCGAGGAAGCCGCGAAGCAGGGCGTGCCGGTGATCGCGGATGGCGGCCTGCGCACCTCCGGCGACGTGGCGAAGGCGCTGGCGGCGGGCGCGGGCTGCGTCATGGTGGGCTCCCTGCTCGCCGGTACGACGGAAGCTCCGGGCGAGACCTTCCTCTATCAGGGCCGCGCCTATAAGAGCTATCGCGGCATGGGCAGCGTCGGCGCCATGGCGCGGGGTTCCGCCGACCGCTATTTCCAGGCGGACATCAAGGACCAGATGAAGCTGGTGCCCGAGGGGATCGAAGGCCAGGTGCCGTTCAAGGGGCCGGCGAAGGACGTCATCCACCAGCTTGTCGGTGGCGTGAAGGCGGCCATGGGCTATACCGGCAGCGCCACGATCAAGGACCTTCAGGAACGGGCGCGCTTCGTCCAGATCACCAATGCCGGCCTGTCGGAAAGCCATGTCCACGACGTGACGATCACGCGGGAAGCACCCAATTATCCGACGCGGTAAGGCCCTTTTTCCATTCTCTTCCTTTCCCGTGATGGGGGAGTAGCGCATGACCCCGTCCGCACGCGTCCAGGCCGCGATTGAGTTGCTCGACGCCATCATATCGTCGGCGCGTGACGGCGGGCCGGCGGCGGATACGCTGATTGCCCGCTATTTCAAGGATCGGCGCTATGCCGGATCGCGGGACCGGCGGGCGGTGCGCGATCATGTCTATGACGCCGTGCGCCGCGCGGCCGAGCGGCCCGAAAGCGGGCGCGCCGCGATGGTGGGGCTGGCCCGCGAGCGGCCGGAACTGGCGGAACTGTTCAATGGATCGGCCCATGGGCCGGCGCCGATTTCCGCGGACGAGGCGGGAACGGCGGCAGGCGTCGTGCCCGGCTGGATCGACCCTCTGCTGGCCGCGCCCGTGGAGCGCGAGGCCCTGTTGGGCCGGGCGCCGGTCGACCTGCGCATCAACCGGCTGAAGGCCGACCCGGACAGGGTGGCGTCCTTCTATCCCGATGCGGTGCGTCTGTCCGGCCTGCCCGAGGCCTTGCGCCTGCCCGAAGGCGCGCCGGTCGAGCAGAGCGATCCCTGGAAATGGGGGCAGGTCGAGGTGCAGGATGCCGGCAGCCAATGGATCTCCGCCGCCTGCGGGGCGCAGCCGGGCATGACCGTGATCGATCTCTGCGCCGGGGCGGGGGGCAAGACGCTGGCGCTGGCGAGCGCCATGGCGGGCAAGGGCACGCTGATCGCCGCCGACACCATCCGGTCGCGGCTGTCGCGGCTCGACCCGCGGGCGGAGCGGGCCGGGGCGACCTTCATCGAGACGCTGCTGCTGGATCAGGGGCATGAGGCGGGCGCGCTGCAAAGCCTGCATGGCCGCGCCGATGTGGTGCTGGTCGACGCGCCCTGTTCGGGCACCGGCACCTGGCGCCGCAATCCGGAGGCGCGCTGGCGGCTGACCCCCGCGCGGCTCGACCGGTTGGTGGCGGAGCAGGCGCGAATCCTGGATTTCGCCGCGCCTTTGCTGGCGCCGGGCGGCCTGCTGGTCTATGCTACCTGCGCGCTGACGGACCGGGAGGGGCGGGATCAGGTGCGGGCATTTCTGGCACGGCATGAGGGATGGATGGCCGAACCGGTCGATGTGCCGACGGGCCGTGCCCATGGCGACGGGCTGCTGCTGACGCCGGCGCATGACGGGACGGACGGTTTCTATTTCGCGCGGCTGCGACGGACGGCGTGAAAGAGTCGATGGACAAGCGCCCGCAAAATCGCGAGACTTGGACGGAATCAGCGCCTGAAACATGGCTGGAGTTGTGCATGCGTTTTACCCCCGCTTCGATCGCCCTGGCCGTCCTGTTGACCACCGTTTCCAGCGTCGGGCTGACGCAGCGCCCGGATTCGCAGATTTCGCCGCTGTCCATCGAGTGGCAGAAGGCGGGCGAAGCAGCGCGCAAGGCGGGCAATTATCAGGGCGCCACCGATGCGCTGGAGAGCGCGCTGGCGGTCGATCCCCGCAACCGCATGGCCTATATCGAGCTGGCCGAAGTCGCGCGGGCCCAGGGATTGCAGGGCAAGGCGATCCGGCTGTATCGCGAGGCGCTGTTGCTGGAGCCCAATGACGTCGCGGCCCTGGTCGGTCAGGGCGAGGCGATGGTCGAGAAGGGCGCCATTGCCAAGGCGAAGGAAAATCTCGCCCAGGCGCAGGGGCTGTGCAAGGTGAACTGCGCGGCGGTCGGACAACTGGCGGCGGCGATAGAGAAGGGGCCGCCCGCGACGGTGCTGAGCGCGAAGGACAAGGTGCCCGCGCCCAAGGCGGCGGAAACCGAGACGCCCTGACCCGTTTCCGCGGGACTGCTCCCAAATCTTTTACACCGAAGTTCACACCATATGCGCGCGCGTGCCTACGCGCGCGTGGGCGGGTGCGTGTGGTTTACCGGATGTTTCACGGAAGGAAGCGGGATAGGCCCGTGGATGCGGAATAGGACAGGCCGAAATCATGTTTCGGTCGAAAATAGGATGCTTTTTGGTCGGCCTGTGGCGATCGGGTTACGGGTGATCCTGGGTGAAGTCATTCCGGTTCCGGGTTTGGCGGGTTGGATCATTTGAAGGGGGTCTGGCTTAAAATCCGGTTCCCACCCAAGATTCCAAAAGAAAAGGGCCGGCAGGCTTGTCGCCCCCGGCCCGTTTCCAATCCGACTATGCCGGATCAGCCGACGATTTCGTCCGGCTTGAAGAAATAGGCGATCTCGATCGCGGCATTTTCCTCGCTGTCGGAACCATGGACCGAATTGGCTTCGATCGATTCGGCATATTCCTTGCGGATGGTGCCCTCATCGGCATTGGCGGGGTTGGTGGCGCCCATGATGTCGCGGTTGCGCTTCACGGCGTCCTCGCCTTCAAGGACCTGCACGACCACCGGGCCGGAGATCATGAACGCGACCAGATCGGCGAAGAAGGGGCGTTCCTTGTGCACGGCGTAGAAGCCCTCGGCCTGCTCGCGGCTCATGCGGATGCGTTTGGAAGCGACGACGCGCAGGCCCGCTTCCTCCAGCTTCTTGGTCACGGCGCCCGTCAGGTTGCGACGGGTCGCGTCGGGCTTGATGATCGAAAAGGTGCGGGTCACGGCCATAAGGCTCAAAAGCTCCGAATTGTTGGGATAAGTTGGCGCGCCCTTTAGACCGGGCCGCAGCCTATCGCAAGAGGGCTGATTTTTGGCCCATGCTTATGGACCTTGCACCCATTTGCGGCCTTCCTGCCGCCAGAATCGTGGCGTGACGCCATCGCGTTTGGCGAGATCGCGCCAGCTTGCCCGCGCGCCTTCGACGGTTTCCGCGTCGAAGAAGTAAAAGGCCCGCTCGAAACCCAGCGCCTCTTCGCGCCAGAGGCCATCGGCCAATGCGACATGCCGTGCCCCATTGGCGGTCAGATCGACGCTTGGGCAATCCTGCGCCAGCAGCACCGGCTGCACCGATTCGCCGCCCTCGCCCGCCCGGCCATGCGCCAGGAAGCTTTCCGGCGGCCCCGCCCACAGCCCGGCGGAGATTCGCTCCAGCCGTTCAGGCTCGCGCGCCACCACCAGCAGCCGCTCGCCCATGCCCAGGATACGGCCCGCTATGGCGGGCAGCACCTGTTCCACCGGATCGCGGCTGAGCTGGTAGAAATCGACTTGCATTCTTCACGCTCTAACCGTTCGCCCCGGGCTTGTCGAACCGAAGGTCGGCGAGGCCAACGGCTTCGACAGGCTCAGCCCGAACGGGGCGGGGTTTTAGCCAGACAATGCTTGCCCTCGGTCCGGACCAAATCAAACCGAACGGGAAGAAAGATCAGCTCTCGAACTTGTCCGCGACATAGCGGTCGAGCAGCCGCACGCCATAGCCGGTCGCGCCCTTGTCCCATGTCGCGCCGGGCTTGTCGGCCCAGACCATGCCCGCAATGTCGAGATGCGCCCATTTCACGCCCTCATCGACGAAGCGCTTGATGAACTGCGCCGCCGTGATCGACCCGCCATAGCGCGGCCCGATATTCTTCATGTCGGCAATCGGGCTGTCGATCAGCTTGTTGTAGGCGTCGCCCAGCGGGAAGCGCCACAACTGGTCGCCCGCCGCCTTGCCCGCCGCGATCAGATCGTCGGCCAGCCCGTCGTCATTGGAGAAGATGCCCGCATATTCATTGCCGAGCGAGATGATCATCGCCCCGGTCAGCGTAGCAAGGTCGATGATCACCTCCGGCGCATAGGTCTTCTGCGCCCAGGTGATGACGTCGCACAGCACCAGACGCCCTTCGGCATCGGTGTTCAGCACCTCGATCGTCTGCCCGGACATGGAGGTCACGATGTCGCCCGGCCGCTGCGCATTGCCGTCCGGCATATTCTCGACCAGCCCGCAAATGCCGACGACGCGCACCTTCGCCTTGCGCCCGGCCAGCGCCTTGATAGCGCCCGCGACAGCGCCCGCGCCGCCCATGTCCCATTTCATGTCTTCCATGCCCGGCCCGGGCTTCAAGGAAATGCCGCCCGTGTCGAAGGTCACGCCCTTGCCGACGAAGACCAGCGGCTTTTCGGTCGCGCCACCCGTTCCGTCCCATTCCATGGCCAGCAGGCGCGGCTCGCGCACCGAACCCTGCGCCACGCCCAGCAGCGCGCCCATGCCCAGATCCGCCATCGCCGCCTTGTCCAGCACGGTGATCTTGACGCCCAGCTCCTCCAGAGGCTTGCAGCGCTCGACGAAGCTTTCGGGGTAGAGGATGTTCGCCGGTTCCGACACCAGCTCGCGGGTGAAGGCCACGCCCGCCGCGACCGCCGACCGGCTTTCCCAGGCCGCCCCGGCGTCGCTCGAAACCAGCGTGATCTGCTTGAGCGTCGGCTTGGCCTTTTCCGCCTGCCGCGTGCGATAGGTGTCGATCCGCCAGCCGCGCAGCGACGCGCCGAAGGCCAGCGCCGCCGCCTTGTCCCCACTCGCGCCGCCGAAGAATTCGACCGCCGCATGGGTCGCGCCGCTGGTCGACAGGCGCGCCGTCAGCGCACTGCCCGCGCGCTCATAATCCGCATCGCTGCCCGCGCCGGTGCCGACCAGCACCACGCGCAGCACCCTGCCGCCCTCTTCCACGAAGCTCTCGAAGCTCGACCCCGCTTCGCCCGTGAAGCGCGCCGCGGCGGCGCCCGCCGCCAGCACGGGCGCGGCGCTCAGGGGCAAGGCGTCGAAACCGCCCTTCGGCACGGCGAAGACCAGCGTATCGGCTTCGGGACGGACGGGGCTGAACGCGATTTCCATCTAGGGTCCTTTATTTCCTGCAAGGCTTGTATCTCTATGGCCAGATAGTGCGGCTTACCCTGTCTGGCAAAGCCGTTCGACTGATTTTCCCGCAAAACTCTTGGCGGAGACGATTGCAGCGCAGACAAAGCAGTGCGATAGGCGGGAAACAAAGCGCCCCGTCAAAGAGGCCCCATCCTTTTGCAGAACAGCCCTTTCCCCTTGCGTTTGAAACCTCTCCTGGCCGCCGGCGCCGCCTTTCCGTGCCTGGTCGCCGTCCCGCATGCCACGGCCCAGCAACTCCAGGAACCGCAGGCGACGATCAGCGCGCCCGACGCCCCCGTGCCCGAAAGCGACGAACAGATCGGCTTCGCCGCCGACGCGCTGGAATATGACAGCAACAGCGAGGTCGTGACCGCCAGCGGCAATGTGCAGTTGCTGCGGGAGGGCAACCGGCTGCGCGCCGACAAGGTCGTCTGGAACCGCACCACGGGGAAGGTGGAGGCGAACGGCAATGTCTCCGTCACCGATCCGGAAGGCAATATCGCCTATGGCGACCGGTTCGACGTCACCGATTCCCTGCAGGACGGCATGGTCCAGAACATGCTGCTGGTGCTGCAATCGGGCGGGCGGCTGGCCGCCGCCAGCGGCCAGCGGGTGAACGGGGTCTATACGCTGCGCAAGGCCGCCTATACCGGCTGCGTGGTGGAGGATCATGAGGGCTGCCCCAAGGAGCCCACCTGGCAGATCAAGGCGGTCAGGGTCGTCTATGACCCGGTCAAGGCCCGCGTCAAATATACCAATGCCAGCGTGGAACTGTTCGGCCTGCCGCTGATCCCGCTGCCCGGCTTCTCCCATCCGGTGGGCGACAATGGCGGCAGCGGCCTGCTGGTGCCCAATCTTCGCTACGACCGCACCAACGGGTTCGAGGTCGCGCTGCCTTATTATCTGAAGCTGGCGCCCAATCGCGATCTCACCGTCACGCCGCATGTCTATACCGA
Organism: Sphingobium sp. CFD-2; assembly: GCF_024611135.1. Classification (NCBI taxonomy): domain Bacteria; kingdom Pseudomonadati; phylum Pseudomonadota; class Alphaproteobacteria; order Sphingomonadales; family Sphingobiaceae; genus Sphingobium; species Sphingobium sp. CFD-2. The sequence goes on from NZ_CP084405.1 coordinate 253,139, forward strand.
CACGCTGCCGATGCTGGAGACCAACTACCGCCACTTATGGGACCGGGGCGCCTACCAGATCACCGGCTATGCGACCTATGGCAGCCGCGTCGCCACCGGCAATGCCTCTTCCACCACCCCGGCGGGATCGGAAAGGGATTTCCGCGGCTATCTCGACGCCAGCGGCGCGCTGCAACTGACGCCGGAATGGAGCATCGGCGGGTCGATCCGCGCCGCGACCGACCGCACCTTCCTGCGCCGCTACGACATCAGCCGGGACGACCGGCTGCGTTCTACGCTCAACGCCCAGCGAATCGGGGAGAACAGCTATTTCTCCATCGCCGGCTGGGCGGTGCAGACGCTGCGCACCGGCGATTCGCAGGGGCAGATGCCGATTGCGCTGCCCGTCATCGACTATCGCCTGCGGATGAAGGACCCGCTGCTGGGCGGCGTGGCGCAGTTCCAGGCGAACAGCCTGGCCATCACCCGCACCCATGGCCAGGACACGCAGCGCGCCTTTGCCGCCTTCGAATGGAACCTGCGCAAGCTGACGCCGATGGGTCAGGAACTGACCTTCACCACCTATTTGCGCGGCGACGTCTATCACAGCAGCGACAATCTGATGAACAGCATCGTCAGCTATGCCGGCGATCCGGGCTGGAAGGCGCGCGGCATCGCGGCGGCGGCCATCGACATGCGCTGGCCCTTCATGGGCGAGGCGTTCGGCGGCGTGCAGCGCATCGCCCCCCGCGTCCAGATCGTCGCCGCGCCCAAGATCGCCAATCTCTCCGTCCCCAATGAGGATGCGCGCGCCATCGACCTGGAGGACAGCAACCTCTTCGCGCTCAACCGCTTTTCCGGATATGACCGGTTCGAGGATTCGACCCGCGTCACCTATGGCATGGAATATAGCCTGTCGCTTCCGGACTTCTCGCTGGAAAGCGTGGTGGGGCAAAGCTACCGCCTCGACAAGCGAGAGAGCATCCTGCCGGAAGGAACCGGCCTGTCGGACCGCCTGTCCGACGTCGTCGGGCGCACCACCGTCCGCTACAAGGATTTCATCAGCTTCACCCACCGCTTCCGGCTGGACAAGGACAATCTGTCGGTCCGCCGCAACGAGATCGACGCCACCATCGGCAGCCGCAAGACCTATGCGACGGTCGGCTATCTGCGCCTCAACCGCGATGCGAACCTCAATCTGGAGGATTTGCAGGACCGCGAGGAACTGCGCCTGGGCGGCCGCGTCCAGTTCGCGCGCTTCTGGTCGGTCTTCGGCTCGACCGTCATCGACCTGACCGACACGAAGGAAGATCCGCTGTCCGTCGCGGATGGCTATGAACCCGTGCGCCATCGTCTGGGGATAGCCTATGAAGACGATTGCCTGACGCTCGGCCTCACCTGGCGGCGCGACTATCAGGTGCTGGGCGACGCACGAAAGGGCAACAGCTTCCAGCTTCGGCTGGCTTTTCGCAATATTGGCATATAAGGATCAGCCTTCCCGCTTCCTGCTCAGGGTCGGTTAAGGCGGATCGGCGCATCTCGTGCCGAACCGATTGGAGAGTTTTGTCGACGATGCAGCCTGTCGTTTCCCCGTTTTCCCGCATTGGCAGCACGGCCTACAGGGGCCTGCGGACCGTGCTTCTGTCCTCGGCGCTGCTGGCTACCGGCGTCAGCGGAAGCCTGGCCCAGACGGTCGCCGACGATGACAATGTCGCCACGCAACAGCTCAACCTGCCCAGGGATGTGACCGTCTTCGGCAAGAGCGACCCCAATGTCCGCAAGGCGACGGCCATCGTCAACGGCCGGATCATCACCGGCACGGACGTCGACCAGCGCCTGGCCCTCATCATCACGGCCAATGGCGGCAAGGTGTCGGACGAGGAAAAGGAAAGGCTGCGCGTCCAGGTGCTGCGCAACCTGATCGACGAGACGCTCCAGATCCAGGAAGCCGCCGCCAACGACATCAAGGTGGACAAGGCCGAGATCGACCAGAGCTATGAGCGGGTCGCGGCCAATTTCCGCCAGTCTCCCGCCCAGTTCGATCAATATCTGCGCCAGCAGGGCAGCTCCGCCGCCAGCATCAGGCGCCAGATCGAGGGCGAGCTGGCCTGGAGCCGCCTGCTCCGCCGCAACATCCAGCCCTTCGTCAACGTGTCGGAGGATGAGGTGAAATCGGTGGTCGACCGCATGAACGCGGCCAAGGGCAGCGACGAGTTCCGCATCGGCGAGATCTACCTGTCGGCCACGCCGGAAAACCAGCAGCAGATCATCGCGAACGCCCGCAACATCATCGAACAGATCAAGCAGGGCGGCAGCTTCGCCGCTTATGCGCGGCAATTTTCCGAAGCCTCCACGGCGGCGGTCGGCGGCGATCTGGGCTGGGTCCGCCCTGTCCAGCTGCCCGACGAACTGGCGCAGGCGGCGGCCGAAATGCAGGTCGGCCAGATCGCCGGCCCCATCGGCGTGCCGGGCGGCGTCTCGATCATCTATGTCATGGACAAGCGCAAGGTGCTGACCGCCGATCCGCGCGATGCGCTGCTCAGCCTCAAGCAGCTCTCCGTCAGCTTCCCCGCCGGCACGACCAAGGAACAGGCGAGCACCAGGGCGGCCGCCTTCGCCGCGCAGGTCAAGACGATCAAGGGCTGCGGCCAGGCCAATGAACTGGGCGGCAAGATCGGCGCCGACGTGGTCGACAACGACAATGTGAAGCTGCGCGACCTGCCCCCGCAATTGCAGGACATCCTCCTGAACCTCCAGGTCGGTGAGGCGACGCCGCCCTTCGGCTCGATCAACGACGGCGTGCGCGTGCTGGTCGTCTGCGGCCGTGACGAAGCCTCCTCCGCCGCCGCGCCCAATGCCGAACAGATCATGGCGCAGTTGGAAGAAGAACGGGTCAACAAGCGCGCCCGCATCTATCTGCGCGATCTCCGCCGCGATGCCGTTATCGACTATAACTGATCCGGCGGATATGCCGCCATTCGCCGTGTCGCTCGGTGATCCGGCGGGAATCGGGCCGGAAATCGTCGCCAAAAGCTGGGTCATGCGGGAGGCGCGGGGCCTGTCGCCCTTTTTCGCCGTGGGCGACGCCGCGTCCCTGCGCGCCGTCTGGCTCGGCCCGGTCGAGCCGGTCAGCACGCCGGAGGAAGCGGTGGAGGTCTTCGACAAGGCCCTGCCATGCCTGCAGGTGGCGGAGGCGGGCGAGATCACGCCCGGCACGCCCAGCATGGATGGCGCGCGCACGGCCTTTCAGGCGCTGGAGGTCGCGGTCGGCCTCGCCCGCAGCGGTTCGGCGGCCGGGATCGTCACCGCCCCGGTGGGCAAGGAACAGCTCTACGGCGTCGGCTTCACCCATCCGGGACAGACCGAATTCATCGCGGAACGCTGCGGCGTCGCGCCCCACAATGCCGTGATGATGCTGGCGGGGCCGTCGCTGAAGGTCGTGCCGATCACCATCCACATCCCCCTGGCAGAGGTGTCGTCCGTGCTCACGGTCGACCTGATCCGCGCCCGCGCCATCACCACGGCAAAGGGGCTCCAGCGCAATTTCGGCATCGGCCGTCCCCGTCTGGTCGTCGCGGGCCTCAATCCCCATGCGGGCGAAGGCGGGGCGCTGGGGCGGGAGGAGATCGACGTCATCCGTCCCGCCGTGGAGTCGCTCCAGGCGGAAGGCTACGACATTCAGGGGCCGCTCGCCGCCGACGCCCTGTTCCACAGCCGCGCCCGCGAAACCTATGACGCGGCGCTCTGCATGTATCACGATCAGGCGCTGATCCCGATCAAGACGCTGAATTTCGACGAGGGGGTGAACATCACCCTGGGCCTTCCCATCGTGCGCACCTCGCCCGACCATGGCACCGCCTTCGGCATTGCGGGCAAGGACAGCGCCAATCCCAGCGCGATGATGGCCGCGATCAGGATGGCCGCCGAAGCGACACGCGCCCGGCTGACCCCCGGCTGCTGAGGCTCATGGCCGCCGATACCCGCCCCAAGCTCCCGCCGCCCAAGCTCCCGCCGCTGCGCGACGTCATCGCCGCCCACGGATTGCAGGCCAGCAAGGCGCTCGGCCAGAATTTCCTGCTGGACGAACAGTTGCTGGACCGGATCGCGGCCATCCCCGGCCCGCTGGAGGATCAGCCCGCCTTCGAGGTCGGCCCCGGTCCCGGCGGCCTGACCCGCGCGATCCTGCGCGCCGGGGCAAGGCTGGTGGCGGTCGAGCGCGACCGGCGCTGCCTGCCCGCGCTTTCCGAACTGTCAGAGGCCTTTCCCGGCCAGTTCCGGGTGATTTCCGGCGACGCGATGGCGGTCGACGCCCGCGCCGAGGCAGGCGAAGGCGCGCATATCATCGCCAACCTGCCCTATAATGTGGGCACCGCCCTCCTCATCGGCTGGCTTTCCGCGGACTGGTCTCCACTCCCCTGGTGGTCGAGCCTGACGCTCATGTTCCAGATGGAGGTTGCCGAGCGGATCGTGGCGAAACCCAATGGCGATCATTATGGCCGCCTCGCCGTGCTGTCCCAATGGCGCAGCGACGCCCGCATCGCGATGAAGGTCCACCGCAGCGCCTTCACGCCCCCGCCCAAGGTCATGTCGGCGGTCGTCCACATCACGCCCAGACCCGCCCCCGAAGGCGTGCAGTTGAAGCATCTCGAACGCCTCACCGCCGCCGCCTTCGGCCAGCGCCGCAAGATGCTGCGCCAGAGCCTCAAGGGCCTGCCCGGCGCCCTCGAAGCGCTGGAGGCGGTCGGCATAGACCCGCAACGCCGCGCGGAAACCGTCAGCGTCGAGGAATTCGTGGAAACAGCGCGCGTTCTGGGACGCCTTTAGCCCTAAAAGCCCGGCTTAGGTGGAATCAGGACATTCCCCTCCCGCAGGCGGGAGGGGGCTAGGGGGTGGGCTGGCGCGACATCAGCGTGAGTTTTCAACGGCTAAGCTGGAAGCTCGCTGCGCTCGCACCCACCCCTAACCCCTCCCGCCTGCGGGAGGGGAATGTCTTGGATTGGCCAAAACCGGCCTCACCCCAATTGCGGCGGTGTTTCGAACTTGTCGATCACCCATTCTTCCGCCTGGGCGCCGCCGATCCATTCCTGCATCCAGGGATGGTTGATGACCGCGCGCATATAAGCCTCCGCAAAGCGCGGCACGGGCAGTTGATAGGTGATGAAGCGCGTCACGACCGGCGCGAACATCACATCGACCGCACTGAAGTCTCCGAACAGGAATTCCCCCTCGCCGCCATGGCGGGCGCGGGCCTGCGCCCAGAGCTGCATGATGCGCGCTATGTCCTGAGTCACCGCTTCGGACGGCGGGACGGGGGCATAGATCTGGCGGATGTTCATGCTGTGCTCGCGGCGCAACGCGGCGAAGCTTGAATGCATTTCCGCCGCCATCGAACGGGCCATGGCCCGCGCGGCGGTATCGGCCGGCCAGAATCTGTCGCCGCCCGACTTTTCATTCAGATATTCGACGATCGCCAGGCTGTCCCACACGACGATGTCATCGCCGTCCCACAATATGGGCACCTTGCCGGAAGAGGGCGCGAATTCGTCGCCTTCGCGCCGCTTCTCCCATGCCTCGTCATAAAGCGGCACGACCACTTCCTCGAAGGGAAGGCCGGACAGCTTGCACGCCAGCCAGCCGCGCAGCGACCAGCTCGAATAGGCCTTGTTGCCAATGAACAGCTTCATCATGCCCCTGTCTTTAGAGCCTGTTTGGAAATGCGCGAAAGAGCCAATTTCGATGCGGCGCCGGCTCTCTGCCCCTCCCACCCGCTCATATCAGGATGCCGCTGGGTGGCCGGGAGGCGAAAAGGGCCGACGACGCCATGCACCATGAAGGCGCATTGTCCAATGGTCTTTAGACGAGGCGGGCGCGGAAAGTCGAGGGGATCGCGCCATTCATGCATTCAACAGCATTTGTTTTGGCGACGATAAATTTCCAATCCAAAAGGGGGCTGGCTGGCATGGTTTTTCGGCCTTACACGTCGGTCGATTTCACGACGTAATGAGTTTGGGGCGGAATATGGATTGGTTGCACGCGATCGCGGGCCTTTTTGTCGGCCTGATGGTTGGCATGACCGGCGTGGGGGGCGGATCGCTGATGGCGCCGATCCTGATCCTGCTGTTCGGCGTCGCGCCCACCACGGCGGTCGGCACCGACCTGTGGTTCGCATCGATCACCAAGGCAGTCGGGGGCGCGGTGCACCACCATCAGGGCGGCGCGGACGGCGGCCCGGACTATGATGTGGTAAAGCGCCTGATGATCGGCAGCATTCCCGCATCGCTGATCGTCCTGGCGATCCTGTCGCAGATGCATCTCGGGCAGATCAAGACCGGCGTGATCACGGGTGCGCTGGGCGTGGTGCTGATCGGCACGGCGGTCGCGACCCTGCTGCGCGGGCGGTTCCATCAATGGGCGCTGGCCCGCCGGGTCGGCACGGCCGACCGCTTTACCCGCTGGCAGCCGGCATTGACCGTGCTGGCGGGGGCGTTGCTGGGCGCGATGGTGACGCTGACTTCGGTCGGGGCAGGAGCGATCGGGGCGACGCTGCTGCTGGCGCTCTACCCGCTGCGCATGCGGATGCAGCGGCTGGTGGCGACCGACATCGTCCATGCCGTGCCGCTGACCCTGGTGGCCGGGCTTGGCCATTTGTGGATCGGCAACGTCAACCCGGTGCTGCTGGTCAACCTGCTGGCAGGATCGCTGCCGGGCATCGTGATCGGGTCTCTGCTGGCGACGCGCACGTCGGACCGCGTGCTTCAGCCCTTGCTGGCGGCGGTGCTGGTGGTGGTGGGATGGCGTTTGATCGCCTGACGGGGAAATTGTCTGCCGAGCCGGAATCGAACCGGCGTATACGGATTTGCAGTCCTCGATTGGCAAATTCCGGCTGATGCCGGATGATGCTCTTTCCTTCGCTCTATCAGTATCTTACGGCAAATTCGATCATTCCGAGTTGCCGTAAGATGCCTGCTTTTTCCGGCTGTTTCCCAGCGCAATTACACTGGAATTACACACGCCGTTCTACTGCTGATGCATTATCGACTTGCGTGATCTGGAGCCCGCCCGCTTCATACGCGGGATTCAGCTGATTCGAATCCAGCAGGGCTCACCAAACCAATAAATTCAATGGTTTAGGTGATTTCTAGGGGCGATTGTCTCACACATTGTATCACATCATATTAAACCTAAATACCGGAGTTTATCGCTTGGGCCGTCCGAACGAATTCGCGTTAGAAGGCCGAATCAATTAGGAGTAAGAACCGGTTGCAGCCTCAACAGGGCCCGATTATAGGCCCGCGATGGCATGGCCGCTGCGCGCCCCGCTTTTCAAATTGAGTGTGAAATGCGAGTCTTTGACCCCGCCCCTGTAACCGTTCGCGACGAAGATGGCTGGACCATGGGGCATTTTCAGACCCGTATTGAAAGCTGGATGCGTGGAGTTTTCGGAGATGCCAGCCACGACGATCAGCGAGAAAGAACGCTGCGCTTTCTGGAGGAAGCCATTGAACTTGCACAGGCGGTCGGCTTAACCGAAAGCGACGTGGGCGTTGTTACAGACTATGTTTATAATCGCCCCGTTGGACAACCGGCTCAAGAAGTTGGAGGCGTAATGATTACGCTCGCCGCCCTTTGCGAAAAAACGCAAATTAACCTTGAAGCTGCTGCGATCACAGAGTTCCATCGTATTGATACGGATGACACGCGGGTGAAGATTTATAAAAAGCAGAGTTTTAAACGAATGCACGGATTATAATAATTAGTGATCCGTAAAATATTCTAAGTTTACATTAGGTAAGAAACCACCGCAATCAATCATCGTGTGGTAAAATTCCATAGCTTCATCTCCGCTCATTAAATGCTGATGCACTGAGAATCGGAGAAGCCTTAGACTACCCATCAGCCTTTCTTCACCAATAATGTCGGATGCGCAGCGCCTTGCTTTGCGATCATCACAACAAAGCAAGCAATCTCGCATTTCTGCGATTGCTATACATTCGGTTTCCCCTTCGCCTAATGCCAATTCGGATAGAAGATCAAAATATCTGTCTGTTGGGACAGCATCGATATCCACAAAATCCAGCAATCCGGCTGCATGTAGATCGACAATTTCGGTCGCGGCTCCTGTGTTGCACTCACCTACCACAGTAGGGGACACCGCCAGCCGGTAATCGGGTAGAAGCACCACTCGTTCCAAGGAATGAGCGTTAGATAAATTGATGATGGAGCATGCATCCATCAACACCATCATAAGGAACGACCTGAACGATGACCAGACAGGATTTCGGATATCGAAAAACCAAAACTATCTGCCGCCCATCCTACCGATTCAGCACCGACCTCTATTGCGCTATTAACCGCATCCCTTAGGACTTTACTAGTTGAAGGAAAGAAAATATCGGAGCGAGCAGGCAACCCCAGTTCATCCGCGCGACGCTCTGGCGAACCGTGGTTTTTTCGTAGCTCAGCAGCCATAGCGAAAGCACCACCTGAGGGCAGCAAACCCACATCTTCGCAACGTTTGCCAGCAACCTCGAAACTGACGCCAAAGAACCGTGCAAGCAGTAATATCTCTACGTCACCCAAAGGAGATGACGAAGAAATATTAAGATGAACTCTTATAGATGATATAAAATCAAAAATTCCATTATCCGGCAATAAAATACTACCAGCTATCGCATCTACAAATCTCTCATTTTTAGTAGATTTTCGAAAGTTTCCAATATCCGAAGCTCCTTCGAACAAAGGAGCGTCATCCTGAACGTGACCGGCTAGAACATGACCAATTTCATGAGCTAAAGTAAAAAGCATTCTAGCCTTGAAACGCGGAGAAACAAAAATATATAGATAGTTTCCAGAAGATAGAGAAACACCTTCAAATCTGGAATCTCTCAGGACAGAAACTATTAATCCCTCTTGATATTCTAGCCTGTGCGATAAATCAGTAGCCGGAGAATTATCGTCCAGACCAATAATTTCGCGGAAATTAGCCGCGATGGTTTTCACATTACTAAGGCTAGGCTCCAACGGTGCTGGCCGTATCAACCACGGCTTCACATCACGCGCAGGGAGAACTTTCGAAGCCGCCTCTACGAAAGTAGCAACTTTTTCGACGGTTGGGCTGTAATCAGCGGTTGCTCCCTGCATCGAGCGAAACTGCATCTGCAACGGATTGACAGCACGCGGACTCTTGCCAGATGAAAACAAGCGCATAGGCAACCGGAGCCCACGGCTCAGCGCCCGAATTTCAGTTAACTTTGCCTCATCGCCCGCCAACAAGCTAACAACGCGCTCAATCGCCAGCTTAGAACGGCTAGCGATCTGCTCTGCCGTCAACCCTAGGGAGACAAGTAGCGTCGATATATCAGTCACATTCTTTATGCAGCCGCCGCCCGCTTGACGCCTTCAAGCCAACCGACCACATCCTTTACCTGTCCATCATTCAACTTTGACCATCTCCCAAATATATCAATAGGCCGATTTCCACGTTTTCCAAAGACATCACCAAGTTTGTTCAATGATTGACTACGCCCAATCTCGACCTCCCGCTTACTTTCAAGAGATACAGCATTACTTCCAACAATAAAGTTTTTCACTCTATTCTCAAAAGTTTCGGGCGCATGGGTATCCAAATTATGCTGTTTTCCAAACTCGTCTATTATTATATTGCCTTTAACGAGGCCATCATTGCCTAACCTAAGACGGTTTTTTGGGAAACGCTTATACGCTTCTATCATTGGGATTTTTTCAGCCACTTGCATCCCGCCGATTATATACTGCTGAACCCCAACCGTGCTTCCTGAAACGACAAAGATATAGTCACCCTTTTCAACGAAGCGACGAATGTTAGGCATGCACGCGCCTAGGCTAGGATCGTCACCAAAGATCGGATCGTTCAGATTATTCTTGAACGCTGGGTCTGCGCCAGTGCTTGTAATATAGATATAGCCCTTCATTTATGCATGACCTCCATGCCGCCTAGCTTGTTTCAATGCCGCAATAGTGTCAACAAACGGATTGCTGACCAGCAGCTTTCGCCTTCCCATCGGCTCAAATTCAAAGCGACAGCAGTGGCAAATGCGTTCTTTTTTTGGACGAAAGGCAGCTTCACCCGCATCAAACTGGGCCGCCTGACAATTTGGACATTTGATTGAATGCACCTTGCCGCGCAAATACGCCAACGCACTCTGCGCCATGTAATAGCGCAACTGCTCTTCATTCAATTCCACTCCATCGATCACTACGGTGTCGAAGGTGTCATCCAATGTCGGTTTTCGTTCGGCACCGGTCCAGCCGTGAATATGTATGCCCTCTTCCTCTGACAAACGAGAGGTCCAAAGCAGGGCTGGGTTCGATGCCCAAATTTGCAATCCTCCAGGATATTCCGCCTGTGCGATATTAAGCCGTTTTGTGGCTCTCCTAGGAGGCTTGCTTGATTTCTTATACCCAAGCTTCAACTGAACCACAGAAAGCGGATTAGAAATACTCTTGTCGGGAAGCCTGAAAAGCTCATTACACCCATGACAAAGATGCGTTCTATGAGGCTTAACGGCAAACCAATCTGAATCAAGATGCGGAGTTCCGCATTTTGGACAGAATAAAGATTCAATCTTTCTTTCGAGAAATCTGCTTATGTAATAGGCTACAGCCGTTTCTTTAGTTATTATAACCGATTCTTGTTCTAACAGATCCTTATCAACAGTGACCTGAACCGCATCGAAATTTCTATCGATACTCTTTGATCCGCCAGCTATTTTTCTGGCATGGACATGGATGCCCATTTCGGGACGCTTGGGCGTAGAATTGTAAACGGGCTCGACAGCACCCCACAACGCCACACCCCCAGCATATTCAGCCGGTCGTAGCAGAAACCGGCGTAAATCTACGATTGAGTTATAAGCGCCTTCGCACCTTTCAAGCTTTCCGCCATATCGAGCCGTCGCTGATGCGCCGTGCGCCAAACACCAGTATTTTGGCCTCCCCGCTCGCGGCAAAGGCAAATGACAGATGTGGCAATCGTCATTGCTTAAAGAAGTCAAAGCAAGCCCCCTCAGCTGCAATGACCAACATAATTATTACATCTTGAATTTAAAGCGGGACTTTAAGTTTCCTAAATGATCCATTTTGGATGGGTCAAGACGCAGCGCAATACCGCTTAACCGTGGCCTCCGACAAACCGAACTGGCGCGCTGTGCCTTTGATACTGGCTCCATTCTCCTTGCGCCATTGAACCACATGGGCGGCATCAGCAGCGAACGGACGGCCTAGGCTAACCTTCCCCCTATGGGTGCGCCCTGTAGCAGCCAGAGCAGTCCTTGCCGCCTCCCTTCCGGCATCGCAGCGTTCCTTGATACGATTACGTTCCATGTCTGCGATCTGTGCTAAAACCGCGACAATTAGCTCGCCTACACCTTTTGCGATGGGGCCAAGGCCAAGCACTTCAACTGTCACGCCCTTATCGATCAGTTTCCTAACCGTGGCCTGCACATCAAGCGCGTCACGGCCCAGACGATCTATAGCCGCCACATGCAGCACATCGCCTTCCCGGATATAATTGAGCAGGGCAGCAAAGCCGGGGCGATCAGCAGCAAGGACCGCGCCCGATACACCTTCGTCCATAAACTCTTTATCGAAGGGACCGGCAAGGGAAGCACGCTGGCCTTCAATCGACTGATCGCCGGTGGATACCCGATAATATGCGAGCTTGCTCATAAGCCCCCTTTCGACTCGCTCATAAGATACATTCATAATATGAGCTATAGCGCGTATAGCAATACGGTATCTTAAAAGCTTGGGAAGAGCAGGCTTGTGGGTACGGCCAACAGGTTAGAACTTTTGACCTGTGAGAGATCACAGGTAGATACCGGTGTCAACGGCGGAGTAAAAGTCGGCCATTGGGCGGCGCGTTAGCGTCCGCGCTCGTGGTGTAATTTCTGGTGTAGATTGAGATGATCGCATGGGGTGGGGCATGCCCCACCCCATGCGATTTCGATCTCGGTGGCCACCGGGCTCATCGGTAAGGTGGAGTTACCACACTTCACACGCCCACCGAGGAGTTGATCCCGATGACCGACGACAGACTACCGCTTGCCGAGCTGATGGCGAAGACTGGAGATGGAGATTTCCTGCGCACGATCGCCGAGAGCGTATTACAGATCATCATGGAGGCCGACGTCGATGGCCTGGTCGGCGCTAGCCGACACGAGCGCTCCGGCGACCGGACGACCTGGCGGAACGGCTACCGCGACCGCAGCCTCGATACCCGGCTCGGCACGCTCAACCTGAGGATTCCCAAGCTACGGACCGGCGCCTACTTCCCTGGCTTCCTGGAACCCAGGAAGACCGTCGAGAAGGCGCTGGTCGCGGTGATCCAGGAGGCGTGGATCGCCGGCGTCAGCACCCGGCGTGTCGACGAGCTGGTGCAGGCCATGGGCATGACCGGCATCTCCAAATCCTCGGTGTCCAAGCTGTGCAAGGATATCGACGAACGTGTCCATGCCTTCCTTAAGCGGCCGCTCACCGGCGACTGGCCCTACCTCTGGCTCGATGCTACCTACCTCAAGGTGCGCGAGGGCGGGCGGATCGTCAGTGTCGCCGCGATAATAGCCGTTGCCGTCAACACCGAGGGCAAGCGCGAAATCGTTGGCCTTCACATTGGACCCTCCGAAGCCGAGCCATTCTGGTCGAGCTTCCTCAAGGACCTCGCACGCCGCGGACTGACCGGCGTGAAGCTGGTCATCTCCGATGCCCACGAGGGCCTCAAGGCAGCGATCACTCGCGTGCTCAGCGCCACCTGGCAGCGGTGCCGCGTCCACTTCATGCGCAATGCCCTGGCCTACGTGCCCAAGGGCCAGAACACCGTCGTCGCCGCTGCCATCCGCCAGGTCTTCCTCCAGCCCGACCATGCCGCCGCGACACAGGTCTGGCGCCAGGTCGCCGACCAGTTGCGTACCCGCTGGCCAAAGCTCGGCGCCTGCATGGACGATGCCGAGCACGACGTGCTGGCCTACATGACCTTCCCCGAGCAGCACCGCGTCAAATTACATTCCACCAATCCACTGGAACGCCTGAACAAGGAAGTGAAGCGCCGCGCCGATGTCGTCGGCATCTTCCCGAACGAGGATAGCATCATCCGCCTCGTCGGCGCCGTCCTGCTGGAGCAGAATGACGAATACCAGCTCCAGCACCGCTACATGCAGATCGAGGGCATGGCCGCCCTTGCTACACCAATGATCGAGGAGGCACAGCCGCTACAGATTACACCCAAGGCCGCCTGAAAATGCAGCCCGCTGGCCACACCCAATTCTACACCACATTGACGGACGCGACCGGCGGCGCAAAATCAGGCCGGGTGATCCGTGTGCTGGCGAGCGCCGCGAGGGCGTAGCCCGAGTGGGGGTCGCCAACACACGGATGGTCTTTTCTGTCAGGGGTTGGAGCGTGCCTTGCGCGCCTGGCTTTGGGCCAGACGATAGCTCTCTCCGTTCATCTCGAGTATGGAGACGTGGTGGGTAAGCCGGTCGAGGAGCGCGCCTGTCAGGCGCTCGGAGCCGAACGTTTCGGTCCACTCGTCGAACGGCAAGTTGCTGGTGATCAGCGTCGAGCCGCGCTCGTAACGCTGCGAGATCAGCTCGAACAGCAGTTCCGCGCCGGTTTTCGAGAGCGGCACGAACCCCAGTTCATCGATGATGAGGAGCTTGTATCCGGCCATTTGCTTGTGGAGGCGCAGAAGGCGGCGTTCGTCGCGTGCCTCCATCATCGCGCTGACCAGCGCGGACGCGGTGGTGAAGCCGACCGTCAGGCCCTTCTGGCAGGCGGCAAGGCCGAGGCCGATCGCCACATGGGTCTTGCCGGTTCCCGAGGGACCAAGGGCTATGACGTTCTCGCGGCGGTTGATCCAGTCGCAGCGTGCCAGTTCCAGCACCTGCATCTTGTTGAGCTTGGGGATCGCGGCAAAGTCGAAGCTGTCGAGGCTCTTGGCGGCCGGGAACTTCGCAGCCTTGATCCGGCGCTCGACCATCCGGCGTTCCCGGTCGATCAGCTCCAGTTCGACAAGCCGGGCAAGGTAGCGGACGTGATCTGCGCCCTCGGCCGCGCATCGCCGGGCCAGCTTGTCATGCTCGCGCAGGAAGGTTGGTAGCTTGAGCGTCTTGAGGTGGCTGGCCAGTAACAGCTCGGGGGACGGACTGCTCATGCCGCATCCTTCGCATCGCCCGAGAGCAACTGCATGTAGGAGCGCGCCGATGTCGTCTCCACCCTGGCTCTGGGCAGATAGGGATAGATCGCCATGTCCAATCGGGGTGGTCGGCGCTCCACCCGGCACAGCAGGAGATGCTTCACGGCATCAAAGCCGATCGCCCCGATATCGAGAGCCTGCTTTACGGCCGCATGCAGATCGGCAAGCGTGAAGCTCTCCAGCAGACGCAGCACCTGCACATACTCGCGCCGACCATGCTTGCCCATACGAGCTTCCATGAGGCGGCGCAGCGTTGCAAACGCTTCGGGCAGGTGCCAGCCTTGCAGGGGCGCTGCCTGATCGAGCGCATTGATCTTCTGTTCGATCAGGGGAAGGTAATGGATGGGATCGAAGATCACGTCCTCGCGCTCGTAGCTGCGCACATGACGGGCAATGACCTCGCCCCGGCAGCCGATCACCACCTCGCCGACATAGCCCCGGATCCATACCTCCTGATGGCCGAAGCGCACCGGCACCGAGTAATCATTGGTCCGGTAACGCACCAGCGCCTGCGACGAGACCTGGCCGCTGGTCTGGTCACAAGCCTCGAACGGGGCAGCCGGCAGTTCCTGCATCGCCGCCAGATCGCGCTTCAGCCTCTCGCCGATCGTCTCGCTCTCGCCCCGCAGCCGGTCGTTCTGACGCTTGCGGCATTGCTCCTCGAGCCACAGGTTGAACGCCTCCCACGTCGCGAACCGGGGGATCGGCACCATGAAGTTGCGGCGAGCATAACCGACCAGCCCTTCAACACTGCCTTTGTCGTTCCCCCTGCCGGGACGGCCGTAACGATCGCGGATCAGGTAATGCGACAGGAAGCCGCTGAACAGCCGGGCGCGCTGCCTCGTGCCGTCGGGCAGGATCTTCGAGACCAGGCAGCGGTCGTTATCGTAGACGATCGACAGCGGCACCGCGCCGAAAAACGCGAAGGCGTGCACGTGGCCGTCCATCCATGCCTCGGCAACGGCAGCGGGATAGGCGCGCACGTAGCAGGCGTCGCTGTGCGGTAGATCGAGCACGAAGAAATGCGCCTTCTGCACAACACCGCCGATCTCGACCATGGCCTCACCAAAATCTGCCTGGGCATGGCCGGGCGCATGCGCCAGCGGCACGAACATCTCCCGGCTGCGCTGCTCGCGCTGTCGGATGTAATCCTTGATGATCGTGTAGCCGCCGGTGAAACCGTGCTCTTCGCGAAGGCGGTCAAATACCCGCTTCGCCGTATGACGCTGCTTGCGCGGAACCTGACGGTCACCATCAAGCCATGCATCGATGATCGGAACGAACGCTTCCAGCTTGGGCCGCCGCACCGCCGCCGTCCGGCGGTAACCGGGGGGCTCCGAATACGACAGCATCTTGCGGACCGTGTCGCGCGATACGTTGAAATGCTTCGCCGCCTCACGCTGGCTCATGCCGCCCGCGCAAGCAAGACGCACCTTCAGGTAAAGATCCACGGTATATATCTCCACGCCCTCCCTGCTCGCGCAAAGAAGGCAAAGTGGACGACTTTTACGCCGCCCGCAGCAGCACTTCGCCGCCGCCACCGTGGTCTAATTTTGCACCGCCGTTCTCATGCGGTCGCGGCATATCGATTGGCGTCTGATCCGGCCTTCATCACTCCTCAAAATGTGATGCCTGACGTGCAGGCGCTAGAAGACCGTTACTCGCTCCGGTTGCCGGAAGATTTTCGATCCTATCTCCTCTACGCTGCGCCCGCCACGATATGGATGGACGACATAGGAACCCAGTGGTGGGCAGTAAAGGAAATCAAATCTATTCCCGATGAATGCCCGGACGGTTCCCCCGGAAAACTGAACGCCGATATTGAGCGGGAGAGCGCCCAATACCTTGCCTTCGCAGATTATCTCATGTGGTGTTATGCGTGGGCCATCTGTTGCTCCGAAGGGCCTAATCGGGGAAAGATCGCCCTCATTGGCGGCGCACCAGATACGTTCGTTGCCGATAGCTTTCGGGATTTCCTGAGGCTCGAAATGTGCGATGCTCTCGAAATTCACGGTGGGCCGAGCAGAAGCCGGACAGCTTGAAAGCGACCATTTTTGGCCTGTCGCCCCTCTTATCGGCCCTCCT
This sequence comes from Sphingobium sp. CFD-2, assembly GCF_024611135.1. Lineage (NCBI taxonomy): Bacteria > Pseudomonadati > Pseudomonadota > Alphaproteobacteria > Sphingomonadales > Sphingobiaceae > Sphingobium > Sphingobium sp. CFD-2. The sequence continues at coordinate 269,433 of NZ_CP084405.1, forward strand.
CCAAGCGGACATAATCTTAGCGTGCCGTATGAACCAACCGTAGATGGATATGTAGAATTTGCGACAGTGGACCATCTTGACAATCATCGCGGCAGCAGCACTCTTGGCGGTATTTTGGGCGATCCAGATGGTGCTGGCGGACGTGATCGGCGCATTTCCAGCTATGGTAGCGATGATGGTATTTGGCGTCATATTGCGCGCGATTGTTCGTCGTTTTGCGCCTCGCTAATCGCATCGTTGCTGCGAGGGGGTAGAAAAAACGGTTTGTGAGAACCGACCAGTTGCAGACATTCATGATCTAACGCTCACTTGGGAGCAGCCAACAAATTATTATTACGGGTTGGGAACGATCAGTGAAGTTGCGAGTTAAGGATCGGCAGGCTTCGCCTGTGTTGCGACCACTTAACCCCGCTCGCCTTCGCAATCGAGCGGGGCTTTTTTGCTTTATCCCAGCTAACCGCAGGCGGTCGGGCCATATGCGATTACTTAAGGAGAACCACGCCTATTTTGTCGCCATTTCTATGACGCATTATACAATGGGTGGGGTCATGCTGATCGATGGAATGGAGGATCGCCTCAGCATTCCGGTAAGACACAGGCGACCAAAAAGGCGGCGATGTGAAAGAGATCTCCAGATTTTGAGCAGCGGCACGTTTCAGTACCGACCGCAATAAAGCATTCTTCGACATAGATTACGCCCCACCCGAGAAAAGCACTTTCTGAAGAGACGCGACCATTCTTATGATTCAGGCGGCACAAACTCTTGAGCGGAGATTTGGTTCCGAAAAAATTATGGTGGTTCGGCCCGGCAGGGGACCGTCGGGGGGAAGGGACTGCCGGGCCGATGGGCACGCTCGCGGGTGAGCGTGGCCCGTGCGGGCACGCCAAAGAAATGGTACTTGGCGTTAAATTGGTCAACTCCGCAGAACCACGCACATTCGAAAGCCGGCAATCTGCCTTCCTGAGAGAAGCCGACTTTCCGCAAACCACCCAGCATCGTCGCTCCCGGCCTGCGAATCACCCCGCGCCACCGATAACCCGCTGGTCTGGTTCGCGGTTCGGAAGCCGCCCAGCGGCAGGCGACCATTTGTTGCCATTAGATGTGCCTGCTATTGATCCCGTATGACGACACCAAACAAGGAGCGGCTTTCGAAGCTTTTGAAGCGCCATGGACGCTCCGTTGATGCGCGGGAGAAGGTCAAAGCTTGGAAGCTCGCAGGATTTGTAGCTTCTCCACTGGCTCATGATCGTCACGAAGAATTGATTGAAAAGCTACAGACTGTAGCTACCCATAGGGAACGTAAAAGCGTCCCGCTCTCGCAGGCTCTCGCTGAAGTAGCGGCTGGCAGCGATGTGGTAGCCGTGATGGGTTGGAGCATAGAGGTAGATTCGGGCGTGTTACTCACCCGTCGTGCGCTCAATCAGTCCGAGACTTTCTGGCGCAAAACTTATCCTGACGGATTTTTTGTGTGCAACCAACATCTTACGCGGATCCTAATTATTGATTTCGATGAGTCAAGTTACTTGATCGAGGAGTTTTGGTTTAGCGGTCAGTGACGGCAGCTTTGAGAGCGGACAATAGGATTCCACGTTGCGTCGGCCAGCACATCGCTTCAAATTCATAATCATGAGTGACGCCGAATATGAATGGAAACCCCGTCCCCCAAATTTGCGTGAGCGGATCATCGCTGGCGTCTTCCTAGCGACGCTTCTTGTCACCCTTGGCAGTTGGTACGCCGGATGGGGCCTGTTCGCAGGCTACGAAAAGCAGGTCGTGAGCCTGTTGATATTAATTGGATTGATCCTGCTTAGGTTCGCGCCATCGGCTCATCGCCGTTAGCGACCAATGGCGGTTATAGGCAACAAACGGATTAGAGCCTGAGAGCAGACGGTTAAGTGAGCGGCTGCCAGCGCGTCATCTCAGGCGGGGTATCCGCTGGCTGAAGGCTGTATTGACCATCTGCGCGATAGGCAAAGACGGCGTCTGGTCCATAGATAAGCCATTGTTTGGTAGTTGGATCATCGCCGACGGGCCAAGTTTCGAGAAGACCGCCAAGGTCAAATTCAAATTCGGATCGGCCAGCGGAAGGGGATACCGAAATCTTGGTCAGTTTCTGCCCATCGAGATTGGCGGTGGCGCGGAGAATGTCATCTCTGCTATCCTCGCTCCAAGCGATTGGCTGACTGTCAACCGACACACGCCACTCACAGCAATAAATCCATATGTGCCACCGACCTTGAACGTAGGCCTGCCGTCGAAATCCTCCCTGCTCCGAGCGCCATTCATGTATCTTTAATTCCGGGTCACCGAACTCGAATGTCAAAAAGCTGCCATAGCCCTCACGAATCCCCTCATTCAAATGATCCCGAAAGTGCGTTTGAGGAGCTGGTGCTCGCGGATAAGCTTTTCGAACTGCAGGATGAGAGGCCGTAGTCTATCTTCGGTCATGTTGGGGATCAGTTGATAGTACATTACCCCTTGGCGGAACAGCGAATGCACGCGTCTTTTGGTCGTGCTGGTGCGCAGATGCCGGTCGTAGCCGATGGCCTCCCCGGCGGCGCCGAGCACGGTCAGAAGCACAATGGCGAGAGCGGCGATCAGCCACAACCTGTCGCGCCGGGCGGGCGTGGAGACGCGGGTTGCCGACATGCCCATCCCGAACCGCCAGTCCTTGGCATCGCGGAACGAGCATTCGATGCCCCAGCGCCGCGAGTAGAGGTCAATCAGGGTCTTGGCCGTCACTGTGGTCAGGCTGGTCGCGAGACACCACGGCTCTTTCATGTCCCTGGCGTGGACGCACATGACCGCGCCGACCGGGCAACCCTGCGCCGTGACTGTCGCCTCGCGCAGCAGCCTGGCCCGTCCCGATGGGCCGATCCACTCCTTCGCCGGGCGGCTCTCCCCGGCGGCCGTCACCTTGATGTTGCCGCGAAAGCGGATGACATAGTCGAAGTGCAGCTCGTCCTTGAGGACGCCGTAGAGCTTGGTGTCGCCAAAGCCGCGATCGGCGACGAGCAGCACCTTCACTTCTGTCGGCAATAGCTCGGCAAGCCGGGTAATGATCCAATATTCATAATGATTGCGCCGCTCTTTCAGCTCCGTCTTGCGTACCGTCAACCACAGTAGCGGCGTCGCCCGGCCATGCTCGGTAAGCAGCGACAGCATCAGGGTCGAGTGCCCGTCGGCATCGAAATCGGTCCAGTCCATGGCGACGACGATCTCGGTGCGGCTACCGAGGCAATAGCCGGCCCAGTCGGCCATCAGCGCGTCGACATCAATCCCGTCGTTCGACAGCAGCCGGTCGACCTGCTTGATCGCGTGACGCGAGAGGCGCCCTTCCTGAGCCAGTGCGAGACCGTGGCCAATCGCGCTCACCGCCAGCGATGACGCCCGCAACGCGCCCACCGTCGCATTCGCCAGCGATCTTACCCGCTTCGCGTGCAGGCCTTCGCCAAACAGTTCGTCGACAAACGAATGGACCGCTTCAGAAGAAAACGCCGCCTTCCCGTTCATGATATTCTGATCTCCCTTCGACACGGAAATGCAGAATCATCTTTCCCAACCCACGTCATCTCAAAAATGAGGGGATGGCTGAGGCCATAGCCTTGTTTGGCTCCCCACGCTGGTTGGCCGATCATTGGCAAGGTAAAGCTATCAAGAGCCATCATATGGGGTTGATCGCACCGATCGCAAAAGTCTGCAATGCGTCGCTAAATCTTCGAAAGCCGACAATCCCCAATCCAGCCACGGTCGCAGGCGAACAGCATATCATTCCATGCTGCCCTTAACCTGCTGGCCGGTTTCGGGATTGGAAAGGCAGCCCAGTGGAAGGCGACCATTAAGGCCGCTTTTTGGTCTTGCGTTACCCTCTGATAGCGGACACGATCCTACCCGAACAAGAGATATGAAGATCCACGGTAAGGCTCCCTCATTTATGCCATTGTTGAAATGGATGCCGAGGAGGTGGGTGTTAGTCGGGATTCTCGGATTGGCAGTGCTGGTCGATGCCCTGTTAGTGGCATATTGGGTGCGGCCTCCTTTAGTGACTGTGGAAGCCGAGATCATCATAGGAGTCCGGCAAGCATCATCGACCATTGCAACGCAACAGTTGCCTGTATTTGATAGAGCGCAAAGACGCTGGATGATCGGCGATCAAGAAATCAAAGACTTTCGCCAACACCTAGGTTTCGTGGACAAAGGGTATCCATTGCAGGGCTGAGACGAGATTGACGAAGCCGAGGTAGGACTCTTTGGTTTTGTCGTATCGAGTTGCGATACGCCGCCAGTTCTTGAGTTTGTTGAAGAGGCGTTCGACAAGATTGCGCCAACGGTATTTTTCGCGATCGTGTGGGATTGGATCGCGCCGATTGCTTTTGGCGGGAATGACAGCCTCAACGTCAGCATTGGCCAATTCCTCGCGGATGGCATCTGCATCGTAGCCCTTGTCCGCCAACAATGCCTCGATCTTATGAGCAATCAAACGGAACAGCGGGCCAAAGCCTTGGATATCGTGGCTCTGGCCCGGCGTCAGGACAAAGCCGAGCGGTCGGCCTTTGGCATCGCAGCGGGCGTGGAGCTTTGTGCTGAATCCGCCTCGCGATCGGCCAAGCGCCTCGGTTTCCTGAGTCCCTTTTTTATGCCGACGGCACAATGATGTGCTCGGACCACGGTGCTGTCGATCATGTCCGCAGTGGCATCACGAGCCACCATTTCGCCCAGTGTCTCGAGCATCGCCTCGAACACCCCGGTCGTAACCCAGCGCCGGTAGCGGCGGAAAACGCTGTTCCACTTGCCATATTCATCCGGCAAGTGGCGCCATTGCGAACCTGTGCGGGCGATCCACATCATGCCTTCGAAATACAGCCGGTTGTCCTGTGCTGGACGACAGCCACGACCACGCTCAGATGGCAGTAATGTGCCGATGATCCCCCACTCGTCCTCCGTCAGCCCAATACGCTCGCCCAACGCCACCTCCAAAAGGCAGCCTTGAATCAACGCCCGATCCTGCTGTCAACCTTTGTCCACGAAACCTAATATATCCAGATCGACAGAGCCTTCTGCTGGACAGCATGGGCTCTTTCTTCCCCATGCGCCTTCCCGATGACGGGGGATTAGAGACGCTCCACCTCGCAGTTAGCCAACTTGCGAAATCCGGCGTATGTCAAATTGCGATCTTCGATATGCAAAGACGGCTCGATAGCATTGCAGTCATCCTGAGAATCCGGCGCTATCGGGACCGGGCAGGACAGTGGAAAACCTGCGAGGATGCCGTTCATTCTATCGTGGACCATATAGACTAAGGTCTTTGGCCCCCGAAATCGGACTGTCTGCAAACCACCCCCGATTGTCGCTCCCGACCCGAGAATCACTCCAAGCGGCCGATAACCTGCTGGTCTGGTTCAGGATTGGATAGCCGCCCGGCTGCGGGCGACCATTTTTTGTCATTCGCAGCGATCTACACAATTCCGCATTGCTGACGCTCCATCAACGATGCAGTTTGGTCGGATGCAACATTCCTCACTCGTCGAATTTTTATCGGGCAACATTTCACCTGAGGCGTTAGCCGCCGAGATAGCTGCTGAGGTGACCGCCTTCAGAGCATCGCTCAAGGCTACCGGGAACGGCGATATTGTCGTTTCTGGCGGACCATTATTTTTGGTGACCAAGGATGGCGCGCGGAGGTTGTTGCAGGCGGTAGCTAACGAACGGCTTCCGTTCGACACGGCGAACTACATCGCTGATTGCATAGTCATGAACGATGATTTCGAGTTTGCCGACGAGGCTACGCGAGATGCCATATTTTTCTTGGAAGATGATAGCGGGCGCTTTGTCACGACAGATGATGACTGGCGGCCGACACGCGAAGAAACTCTCGCAGCTTTAGCGCTGCTCGATTGAGCGTCTGGTTAGGCGGGTCCAAGATCTGAAAGCTGCCTTTCCGCAATCCCACCCATCTTAGCCATAAGACACGGCATGGATGGCGATGAACTAGGGAAGGATTGACCCCGGCGGGGCTTTGGGAATCAGATGCCGGTGAGAACGGCGGTGCAAAATTAGACCACGGTGGCGGCGGCGAAGTGCTGCTGCGGGCGGCGTAAAAGTCGTCCACTTTGCCTTCTTTGCGCGAGCAGGGAGGGCGTGGAGATATATACCGTGGATCTTTACCTGAAGGTGCGTCTTGCTTGCGCGGGCGGCATGAGCCAGCGTGAGGCGGCGAAGCATTTCAACGTATCGCGCGACACGGTCCGCAAGATGCTGTCGTATTCGGAGCCCCCCGGTTACCGCCGGACGGCGGCGGTGCGGCGGCCCAAGCTGGAAGCGTTCGTTCCGATCATCGATGCATGGCTTGATGGTGACCGTCAGGTTCCGCGCAAGCAGCGTCATACGGCGAAGCGGGTATTTGACCGCCTTCGCGAAGAGCACGGTTTCACCGGCGGCTACACGATCATCAAGGATTACATCCGACAGCGCGAGCAGCGCAGCCGGGAGATGTTCGTGCCGCTGGCGCATGCGCCCGGCCATGCCCAGGCAGATTTTGGTGAGGCCATGGTCGAGATCGGCGGTGTTGTGCAGAAGGCGCATTTCTTCGTGCTCGATCTACCGCACAGCGACGCCTGCTACGTGCGCGCCTATCCCGCTGCCGTTGCCGAGGCATGGATGGACGGCCACGTGCACGCCTTCGCGTTTTTCGGCGCGGTGCCGCTGTCGATCGTCTACGATAACGACCGCTGCCTGGTCTCGAAGATCCTGCCCGACGGCACGAGGCAGCGCGCCCGGCTGTTCAGCGGCTTCCTGTCGCATTACCTGATCCGCGATCGTTACGGCCGTCCCGGCAGGGGGAACGACAAAGGCAGTGTTGAAGGGCTGGTCGGTTATGCTCGCCGCAACTTCATGGTGCCGATCCCCCGGTTCGCGACGTGGGAGGCGTTCAACCTGTGGCTCGAGGAGCAATGCCGCAAGCGTCAGAACGACCGGCTGCGGGGCGAGAGCGAGACGATCGGCGAGAGGCTGAAGCGCGATCTGGCGGCGATGCAGGAACTGCCGGCTGCCCCGTTCGAGGCTTGTGACCAGACCAGCGGCCAGGTCTCGTCGCAGGCGCTGGTGCGTTACCGGACCAATGATTACTCGGTGCCGGTGCGCTTCGGCCATCAGGAGGTATGGATCCGGGGCTATGTCGGCGAGGTGGTGATCGGCTGCCGGGGCGAGGTCATTGCCCGTCATGTGCGCAGCTACGAGCGCGAGGACGTGATCTTCGATCCCATCCATTACCTTCCCCTGATCGAACAGAAGATCAATGCGCTCGATCAGGCAGCGCCCCTGCAAGGCTGGCACCTGCCCGAAGCGTTTGCAACGCTGCGCCGCCTCATGGAAGCTCGTATGGGCAAGCATGGTCGGCGCGAGTATGTGCAGGTGCTGCGTCTGCTGGAGAGCTTCACGCTTGCCGATCTGCATGCGGCCGTAAAGCAGGCTCTCGATATCGGGGCGATCGGCTTTGATGCCGTGAAGCATCTCCTGCTGTGCCGGGTGGAGCGCCGACCACCCCGATTGGACATGGCGATCTATCCCTATCTGCCCAGAGCCAGGGTGGAGACGACATCGGCGCGCTCCTACATGCAGTTGCTCTCGGGCGATGCGAAGGATGCGGCATGAGCAGTCCGTCCCCCGAGCTGTTACTGGCCAGCCACCTCAAGACGCTCAAGCTACCAACCTTCCTGCGCGAGCATGACAAGCTGGCCCGGCGATGCGCGGCCGAGGGCGCAGATCACGTCCGCTACCTTGCCCGGCTTGTCGAACTGGAGCTGATCGACCGGGAACGCCGGATGGTCGAGCGCCGGATCAAGGCTGCGAAGTTCCCGGCCGCCAAGAGCCTCGACAGCTTCGACTTTGCCGCGATCCCCAAGCTCAACAAGATGCAGGTGCTGGAACTGGCACGCTGCGACTGGATCAACCGCCGCGAGAACGTCATAGCCCTTGGTCCCTCGGGAACCGGCAAGACCCATGTGGCGATCGGCCTCGGCCTTGCCGCCTGCCAGAAGGGCCTGACGGTCGGCTTCACCACCGCGTCCGCGCTGGTCAGCGCGATGATGGAGGCACGCGACGAACGCCGCCTTCTGCGCCTCCACAAGCAAATGGCCGGATACAAGCTCCTCATCATCGATGAACTGGGGTTCGTGCCGCTCTCGAAAACCGGCGCGGAACTGCTGTTCGAGCTGATCTCGCAGCGTTACGAGCGCGGCTCGACGCTGATCACCAGCAACTTGCCGTTCGACGAGTGGACCGAAACGTTCGGCTCCGAGCGCCTGACAGGCGCGCTCCTCGACCGGCTTACCCACCACGTCTCCATACTCGAGATGAACGGAGAGAGCTATCGTCTGGCCCAAAGCCAGGCGCGCAAGGCACGCTCCAACCCCTGACAGAAAAGACCATCCGTGTGTTGGCGACCCCCACTCGGGCTACGCCCTCGCGGCGCTCGCCAGCACACGGATCACCCGGCCTGATTTTGCGCCGCCCAATGGCCGACTTTTACTCCGCCGTTGACACAGCGGTCGTTATCGTAGACGATCGACAGCGGCACCGCGCCGAAAAACGCGAAGGCGTGCACGTGGCCGTCCATCCATGCCTCGGCAACGGCAGCGGGATAGGCGCGCACGTAGCAGGCGTCGCTGTGCGGTAGATCGAGCACGAAGAAATGCGCCTTCTGCACAACACCGCCGATCTCGACCATGGCCTCACCAAAATCTGCCTGGGCATGGCCGGGCGCATGCGCCAGCGGCACGAACATCTCCCGGCTGCGCTGCTCGCGCTGTCGGATGTAATCCTTGATGATCGTGTAGCCGCCGGTGAAACCGTGCTCTTCGCGAAGGCGGTCAAATACCCGCTTCGCCGTATGACGCTGCTTGCGCGGAACCTGACGGTCACCATCAAGCCATGCATCGATGATCGGAACGAACGCTTCCAGCTTGGGCCGCCGCACCGCCGCCGTCCGGCGGTAACCGGGGGGCTCCGAATACGACAGCATCTTGCGGACCGTGTCGCGCGATACGTTGAAATGCTTCGCCGCCTCACGCTGGCTCATGCCGCCCGCGCAAGCAAGACGCACCTTCAGGTAAAGATCCACGGTATATATCTCCACGCCCTCCCTGCTCGCGCAAAGAAGGCAAAGTGGACGACTTTTACGCCGCCCGCAGCAGCACTTCGCCGCCGCCACCGTGGTCTAATTTTGCACCGCCGTTCTCAATAAGCCCGAAGCAACAAATGAGGTTGCTCCATCATCTGATGCCCCCATTCCTCAAAAGACCTATACGGCGGCAGAATTGGCTGAATTGGGCATCACAACAGACGGAAGATCATATCTTGCGATGGGTAAATCATTCCCAACAGATCATGAGGCAGCCAGCTACATTAGAATGGAAAAGCTAAGATCAAAGCTATCTCAATAAATTAAATGTAAAATAAAATCCCTCACCGGCTTTCTAAGGACATTCTATTTATTTTGGCTACTTGAGTAGCGGAATTTATGTTTCGTTGCTCTACAGTGCCTTAAAACGGCTCTGATGGTATATTTGACATATGACCTATCCTATTTTAAGCGCTGGTGTTGACCCGATATGCTTTTCGAACATTTCGGTCAGCACTTTCTTTGCGATCTCCACCTTCGAAATCGGAACGATGATGGAATCATGAACCGGTAGGGTTGGGATGCCTTGCCCAACGGTCAAAGCATGAACAGTATCCACGATAACATTGCTTTCCTCATATTGCAGGCCCCCCCAATCCAGCGGACAGGCTTCCCACTCTTTCAACAGCGGATGTTTTTCCAAAACTGCCGCTTGAACGGCTTTGATGGAATAAGCCCTCAAATCGATTTGCGCCTTCTTCAATGTGTTTTTCACGGCATCCTTATGCCAGCGGGTATGAAACCGATGGTGCCCTAAAGTCATAGTCACCCATGCCTTCACCACGGGGCGGGGAAACCCTTCCACGCTGTAAGGATCATCGGTCAAATTCAAGGTTATCCCATTTAGTCCGTGATAGATGGTGAAATGGCTTGCCCTCAGGTCGATCTCAACGGACGGCTCCCCGTTAAATGTGATGGTGGAGCGAAGGATTTTGGAAAATAGCTGATAGGCACCGCCCAACGGATAAAGTCTGCCGCCCCTATCCCAGCCATATTCGTTTCCATCATCATTGCCGCGATTGAAGCCTCGGAAAAATAGGGTGTGAACTTCATCGTCCGCATAGATCCTGCCCTGCTCAACATCTTCCGCGCTGAGGGTGAAGGAACGGCGAAGCCTGTTAATTTCATTTACGCGCTCGCCAAGCATGACGGCAATGGCGTCACTAGGGCATATCGGTAGAAGCTTGCCCCTAACGCGCCTGTTCCAGTCTTTTTCAGTTTTTGCCCGCAACTGCACGGGGTTCTCGTTGCGCAACGGCCCGGTACAGGAAGCAAAATGATCCCGCCATTGGGAAGGGCTGATCTTAAAAGAAGCCGCATATTCCAAGAAAGCAGGCCTCAAACGCATACGTGTCGCCATCGCTTTCTGGGAGACGCTGTAGCGACGTATGAAACCGGGGAATATGTCGAGAAAGCCGAGGGTCTTCATCCCCTCAATAGCCGATTTGCAAGGGCGATATCCTATGGAAGCGCCGGTGAAGGCATTCGAACTTAGCGAGCGATAATGAAAATCCTCCGGATGCCGCAGCAAATCGGCTACCAACGCTCCAACAGCGGCGGTCAATTCATTCGATTTCCTCCTGCCAGCCGTCCGCTGAATCTTGTCAGTCAGATCATCGACAAGCCGTGCAGTTGCAGGCGATTGAGGTGCGCTGGTGAGGGTGAGATAGTGGGCTGCTGCCATGGCTTCGACTTCCGCAATCGGTCGGCCCGCTATAGGCGGAAGGCGAAAAGTGTCGGTATGTTCGGTGTTCAATTTAATCTCCGTTGTGAAAAAGCCACTTTGGTTTTTCCGTAAGCGAAGCCTGAGCCCCACCTTGCGGGCGTGAGGCGCATGGCCGAGTTTCACCGCCTTTGATCAGGCGGAGGTCGTTAGTGCTATGACGATGTCATGTGACGATGCTGGCACTAGCGAGGTTCAGCGGTTCGAGGTCTTCACCGGCGCGGGGAAGCGTCGGGACTGGCCACCCGAGGTCAAGGTCTCGATCGTCGCGGAGAGCTATTCCGGCCAAGAGTCCGTCAGCGCCGTTGCTCGGCGGCACGGCATGATCCCCTCGCAGCTTTTCACCTGGCGCCGCGAACTGCGCAAGCAGATGGAAGCCCAAGGTTTCGCGCTTCCTGTTGCCCCGGCGCCCGCATCTCTCTTCGTTCCCGCTGTGATAGAACCGTCGCCGCCAAGCGAGGTGCCTGCCGTTGCCAAGCGTCCGCGGCGTCAGCGCCGATCGCCTTCGAGCGCGGTGGAGCTGGAGATAGATGGTGTAGCGGTGAGGATTGCCCGCGGTACCGATAAAGGGCTGATCGCCGCAGTGATCGAAGCGCTCAAGGCTACGCGATGATCGGACCTGGTGTTGGCGCGCGCGTCATGATCGCAACGCGGCCAGTGGATTTTCGCAAAGGGCCGGATGCTCTGGCTGCACTCGTCGGAGCCGAGTACGGCGGCGATCCCTTTTCCGGGGTCATCTACGTCTTCCGGGCGAAGCGAAGCGACCGGATCAAGCTGATCTGGTGGGACGGCACTGGTCTGTGCCTGATGGCGAAGAAGCTCGAGCAGGGCGGCTTTCGTTGGCCTGGGATACAGGACGGCGCGATGCGTGTGACGGCGGCCCAACTCGGCGCTTTGCTGGAAGGTTTGGACTGGCGCCGCGTACATGGTGGGCGCCGGCCACAGGCGCCGCAGATTGCCGGTTGACGGGGCTCTCGCGTACTGATTCACTGCCTTCATGCTCACCGAAGCGGACCTACCCGAGGACGTTGCCACGCTACGTGCGTTGGTCCTCGAGCAGTCCCGGATGCTTGCCGAGGTGCAGGTCGCCAAGGAGGCCCAGGTCGCTGAGCTGACCCTTGCCAAAGGTGAGGCCGATGCCGAGATCGAGCGGCTACAGGCGATTATCGACGCCTTCATGCGCCACCGGTTCGGCCCCCGTTCCGAGCAGCTCGATCCTGACCAGCTCCAGCTTGGCCTGGAGGATGTCGAGACGGCGCTAGGTCAAGCACGCGCGATCCGCGATGCGGTCTCGCAGCTCGCTCAAAGCCATGAGTCGCGCAAGACCAACCGCGGCTCGCTTCCCGTCCACCTCGAGCGGATCGAGCAGGTGGTCGATGTAGAGGACAAGGCCTGCCCCTGCTGTGGCGGCGCGCTGCATGTGATCGGCGAGGACGTCTCCGAACGCCTCGACGTCGTGCCAACCACATTCCGCGTCCTTGTGACGCGTCGTCCACGCTACGGCTGCCGTTCTTGCGAAGGGGCGGTCGTCCAGGCGCCGGCACCGGCCAGGATAGTCGAGGGCGGCATTCCGACTGAGGCGCTGATAGCTCAGGTTCTGGTATCGAAGTACGCCGACCATGTTCCTCTGTACCGGCAGGCGCAGATCTACGCCCGCCAAGACATCAAGCTCGACCGTTCCACCTTGGCGGACTGGGTCGGCCGAGCAGCCTGGTACCTGAGACCCCTGCGGGATTGCACGCTCGAAGAACTACGAAGATCGCAGCGCCTCTTTGCCGACGAGACGACGGCGCCGGTGCTAGAACCCGGACGTGGGCGCACCAAGACCGGCCAGATCTGGGCCTATGCCCGCGATGATCGACCATGGGGTGGCAGCGATCCGCCGATGGTCGCCTACGTCTACGCCCCTGACCGCAAGGCCGAACGGCCCGACGCCCATCTCGGAGACTTCGCAGGCATCCTGCAGGTGGATGGCTATGGCGGGTATACGGCGCTTGCCAAGCGCCGCCAGCAGGTCCGCCTCGCTTTCTGTTGGTCGCACGTCCGGCGTAAATTCTTTGAGCTCGCGGCTAAATCGCCGGTTGCGACCGAAGTTCTGCGTCGCATCGCCATGCTCTATGCCGTCGAGGATGAGGTCCGGGGCACGTCGGCCGAGCAGCGCCGCGCCATGCGTGCTGAACATAGCCGTGTGGCGGTGGATGATCTGAAGCTCTATCTGGAAGCGCGGCTCCGGCAGGTGAGCGCCAAGAGCAAACTGGCCGATGCGATCCGCTATGCACTAAGCCGCTGGGACGGGCTCTCTCGCTTCCTCGACGACGGCCGCGTCGATCTCGACACGAACATCGTCGAGCGGTCGATTAGGCCTCTTGCCCTAAATCGCAAGAACGCCCTCTTCGCCGGTTCAGACGAAGGCGGCGACAACTGGGCGGTAATCGCCACGCTCATCGAAAACTGCAAGCTGTCCGGCATCAACCCGCACGAATGGCTGACCCGAACTCTCGTCGCTCTAGCTAAGGGTCACCCGGCTAACCGCCTATCCGAGCTCATGCCCTGGACAGCCGTGCTCTGAGAACATCGCTTACGTTTTTCCGGGATAAAATTGAACAGAATTAGCAGCAACGCTTCTTAGTATGATTTTGCAGTACGCATGTCTTTATATTCTATAATTCATTAAATGTTATTAGTAATGGTAAAGAATGGAAGGAAACATGAGAATTGATTCCAATTTAGAATCTATATATATAGATTTATGTATATTTATCTTTGTTGAATCAGGAAAACAAATAGAGATTCAGTTTTTAAACTCTTCTAAGCTTCGGCAATGATTTTTGGATTAAAAACCGGGTAAAATAATCGAAAATGAAAGATATTGGTGAGGAGAAGGACAGGCTGATCAAGAATCAATGGGAATTTTTCAAAATACACATCATAATGTGATCCTGTAAGCATTTAGTCCTTTGGTGACATTGCTAGGCTAGCTTGAAGCGTCTCAAAGGCTATCTTGCCATTATAGATTAGATAATGCGTGCCAGCGCGCACGACACCAAACCCACATGCCTTGGCAGCCTTGATTAGAGCCGTCTCTGACGTCTTGGTTTCAATGGTAATAGCTTTACGTTTGGCGATGCCACCCTCGGCTTTCAACGCTTTGGCTTCAACCAGCTTCCGCAGATATTCATGTTCGGAAAGAGGAATGAAGCAGGCGGTGTAGGGGCTATCGATCATTTTTGTACGGCGGCTCATCGGCTGGCCTCCTGATGCAGGAAGCTTTCCAAATCGGATACATAGTAGAAGCGTCGTCCGCCTAGCTTATGGCTTTTGGGGCCAAGCCCCTTGCTCTTCCAATCAGCCAAGGTTTTCGAGCTAAAACCCAAAAACGCAGCAGCGTCTTCGCGGGTAAGCCTTCCCTGTATGCCTGCAAGTGCTTGGGACAGAGATATTCTCATGTTACTTTGATTCACGGCGTACAATCCCATAAAGTTAAAAAGAGGGATGTCGCTTAAATTGAAACGACCGAGGGCGTCAAACGAGGTTAATACGAATTACTGTCTTTTTTATTCGTATAATTTAGTAGTTCCAAATTAGATTTCGTTTCAAATAGCGAATTTGACTCCAGAGACTTAAAAAAGATAATGCAATGTTGCAATCTGGAGGTGTTAATGTCGCTCAAATTCTCTAAACTTACTCGACCTGCAATTCGCTCGTTGCAGCCAGGAGGCAAACTCCATGAGCATGGGATTCATGTGGAACGGCTGGCTAACGGCGATGCACGTTACAAAATCAACATAATGGTAGACGGCCAGCGAATTCACCGGGTCATCGGGCGAGAGAGTGATGGCGTCACGCGCGAACAAGCCGAACGTGCCATCGAGACGCTGAGGACCAAGGCGAGAGAGGAAAGGCTGGACCTTCCCAAGGGTAGGAAGATTGCAATGTCCTTCGCCGCAGCGGCAGACGACTATCTTGTTCGACTGGAAGAATCGGGTGGCAAAAACATCCGGGCGAAGCGGCAACATCTGGCAATGCACCTCAAGCCCTATTTCGGTCGGGACCGGCTGGATAAAATCACAACATTTGACGTTGATCGATACAGGAAGGAGCGCGGAGAGGCGGGGGCTTCGGAGGCCACGATCAACCGCGAATTCGCTACCCTTTCTCATATGCTCAAATCGGCTGTTTCTTGGAAGTGGATCAGCGCGGACCGTGTACCTGAAATGAAGAAGGCCACCGAAGACCTAAAGCCGATCACGATTCTTTCAGAGGCGGAATCAGATGCATTGATGGCGGCGGCTATGATGGATGAAGATGACCGGCTCTGGTTGTTTGTGGCTTTTGGGCTAGGCGCAGCCATGCGTCATCGTGAGATTCTGAAAGTTCGTTATGACCAGATAGATTTTGAACATCGCCGCATATTCATTCCTCAAGCTAAAGCGGGGCAGAGGGAGCAACCCGTTACGCCAAGTCTGGCAGCGGCACTTCGTCGTCAGCGCAAGGCCGATGGTGATTCGTCTGGTTGGATTTTTCCTGCCGCTAACGGTGACGCATCAAAGGTAGGCTATCGGACCAATATGGGGCGTCAGTTTGCTCGCGCTGTGGCAAGGGCTAAGCTGGATACCTCGAAAATCACGCCGCATACAATGAGGCATACGGCAATAACGCGGTTGGTTCAGGCTGGCGTCGATCTACCGACGATACAAAGGATCAGCGGACACAAGACCTTAGCAATGGTGCTGCGCTATACCCATATCTACAGCCAACATATCGATGAGGCTATTACCGCCATCGACCGCCCAGTTCCTGTCGGCGTTACACCAAAATTACACACAAATATCAGGGGTCACGGGCAAGCTAATGCGGCTTAGAAAAAACCATTTTAAATCAATAGCTTGATGGAGGCCCGAGCCGGAATCGAACCGGCGTATACGGATTTGCAGTCCGCTGCGTCACCACTCCGCCATCGGGCCTCGGCATGGGTGGCCGCAAATGTGCGGCTTTTGATGCAAAGTCAAGCAGCGCTGTTATATTGGGGCGCAAGATTCTGGCGCCAGGGCGCGCAAAGCCGCTTGGCGTGGCTTGTCCGCTGATTTAGAGGTCCGATTATATCTTTGCTGTATTGCTTTCCTAATACAGCTTTTCTAAAAGCTATCCCAGTCGAGGAATTGTCGTGACCGAGCAGAATTTTTCATCGATGCGGACCGCCATGGTCGAAAGCCAGCTTCGCACCAGCGATGTGGATGATCAGCGCGTGATCGCGGCGATGGCGCATGTGGCGCGCGAGGAATTCGTGCCGGCCGAGCGGCGGGCGATGGCCTATGTCGACCGGCCGGTCCCGCTGGCGAACGGGCGTGCGCTCAATCCGCCGCTGGTGACGGGCCGCCTGCTCAAGGAAGCGCAGATCCTCAAGGGCGACAAGGTGCTGCTGATCGGCGCGGCGACCGGGTACAGCGCGGCGCTGCTCGCGGCGCTGGGCGCGCAGGTCACCGCCGTCGAGGAAGAGGGCGGGCCGCAGATCGCGGTCGACGGCATCACCCTTGTCCGCGGCCCCCTGAATGCCGGTTCCGCGGCCGGCGCGCCTTATGACGTGCTGTTTGTCGACGGCGCGGTGGAGGAAGTGCCCGCCGCGCTCGTTCAGCAGCTTGCCGATGGCGCGCGGGTGGTGACGGGTATCGTCGAGCGCGGCGTCACCCGTCTGTGCAGCGGCCGGGTGGTGTCGGGCGTGCTGGGTCTTTCCCGCCTCGCCGACATCGAAATGGTTGTGCTTCCGGGCTTCGCCGCGCCGGAAAGATTTGTGTTCTGAAAGGGCCTGTTGGGGGGGACATGACGGCAAAAGTTCAGCTTCCGGGGCGCGCCGCCCTCATCCTGTTGCTGTCGATGTCCTCCACGCTGGCGGGCGCGGCCCATGCGGAGACGTTGCAGGGGGCGTTGGCCAAGGCCTACCGGTCCAACCCGACGTTGACGGGCGCGCGTGCCGGGCAGCGGGCGACCGACGAGAATGTGCCGCTGCAGAAGGCGGCGGGTCGGCCCTCTTTGGGAGCGACCGGAACCTATACGGAGAGCATTCTCAAGCCGACGATCAGCTTCACCTCGCCGCAGCGGACGGTGGATGCGAACGCGCAATTGACCGTGCCGGTCTATTCCGGCGGCGCCGTGCGCAACGGCGTGAAGGCGGCGAAGACCCGCGTTGCCGCGGGCCAGGCCGATCTGCGCGGGACCGAGGCGAGCGTCTTCTCGCAGGTGGTGGCCGCCTATATGGACGTGATCCGCGACAGTGCGGTGGTCGCGCTCAACCAGGCCAATGTGAAGGCGCTGGAGGTCAATCTCCAGGCGACCAGCGACCGCTTCGAAGTGGGTGACGTGACCCGGACGGATGTCGCGCAGTCCGAGTCGCGGCTGGCGCTCGCCCGCTCCAATCTCCAGACGGCGGAAGCGAATCTGATCGCCAGCCGGGAAAATTACATCGCGCTGGTGGGTGAGGCGCCGGGCGATCTTCAGCCGCCGCCCGAACTGCCCGGACTGCCCGCGACGCCCGACGCCGCGGTGCAGGTCGCGCTGAAGGACAATCCGGACATCCTGGCCGCGGCCAAGAGCCGGGAAGCGACGGCCTATGATGTGAGGGCGGCGAAGGCGGCGGTGTCGCCCACGCTCTCCGCCTTCACCCAGGCGGGCTACACCAATTATCTCGACTCGCTCAACGCCGTGAACAGCGCCAACGGATCGCAGATCAACAAGCAGGCGTCCGCGGGCGTGCAGATCAGCGTTCCGCTCTACCAGGGCGGGCGTCCGGCCGCGCAGGTGCGGCAGCGGCAGGCGCTCGAATCGCAGGCCATGGAGCAGGAGATCGAGGTCGAGCGCGGCGTCATCGCGCAGACGCGATCCGCCTATGCGAGCTGGCAGGCCTCGCTGGAGAGCATCCAGTCGAACCAGAAGGCGGTGGACGCGGCGAACCTGTCGCTGGAAGGGGTGAGGGCGGAGAATTCCGTGGGCAGCCGCACCATCCTGGACATCTTGAATGCCGAGCAGGAGGCGGTGAACGCCAAGGTCCAACTGGTGACGGCGCGGCGCAATGCCTATGTCGCCGGCTTCAGCCTGCTGGCGGCCATGGGCCATGCAGAGGCCGACGACCTGAACCTTGAAACCGGCGCCCTCTATGATCCGATGGTCAATTATGAGCGGGTGAAGGGCAAGTGGTTCGATTGGGATTTCGACCCCGCACCGAAGGTCCAATCGACGCGGACCGTTGACTCCCCGGCGCAAAACGCCAATGTGGACCCCGGTTTGGCGCAGCCTTAACGCAATTTTAACCCCGAAGGCGTTCCTTTGGTGCTATGGCGTTAACGGGGACTGGAACAGGGATTGACCATGGGCGACATGAGCAAGGAACCCTCGATGGAGGACATCCTGTCGTCCATCAAGCGGATCATCGCTGAAGAGGGCGAGGAAGCGGTGCAGACCCTGCCGCGCCGCGTGCGCGGCGAGGCCGCGCAGAAGGTCAGGCCCGTGCCGGTCGTGGAGGCGATGTCCGACCCTGCCAGCGACGAAGTGCTGGAACTGACCGACGAGGTTGCTGTGGAGGAACCCATGCCCGCCCACCGAACGTCCCGCACGCCCCGGCCCGTTGCCGAACAGGAGGATGCGTCCATCCTGTCCGTCGAGAGCGAAGTGGCGGCGCGGCATTCGCTGTCCGCCTTGTCCTCCATGCTCGTGACGCCCAGGGAAGGCGAGGACAATACGCTGGACGGGCTGGTGCGTTCGATGCTGAAGCCGATGCTGAAGGAATGGCTGGACGCGCGGTTGCCGCAGATGGTCGAGGATATGGTGGCCAAGGAAATCGCCCGCATCACCGGCCGTTGAGCTGGCAGCGTGCGCTGATTCGCCTATTTGCGGCGAACGGTTGCCGGTCCTGGGCGCGTTGCGTGCCTTACGCATCATGATCCGGCGATCTTTGTTCTTTTGTTACGCTCCGGTGGTTGATCCTTGCGCCATGGCGGGACGCTGCCTACACCCTTGTCCATAGCTGTCGACGCCGCCCGCACGAGAGCGGCGCGATCCGATCCAAGGGTGTTCATCCATGAAATATCTTCTGCAGGCGGGACTTGGCGCTCTGGCCCTGGCCCAATCGGCGTTGGCCGTCGCGCCGGCCTCTGCCCGGCCATTCACGCCCAGCGACATGGTCGGCCTCCGCCGCGTGTCGGCGCCGGCGGTTTCGCCGGACGGGCAATGGCTGGCCTATCAGTTGCGCGTGACCGATCTTGCGGGGAACAGGGGGCGGACCGACCTGTACCTGCTGGACCTGAGTCAGGCGGGCGCGGCGCCCCGCATGATCGCCTCCGTCGCGGATAAGAATGAAAGCGCGCCTGCCTTTTCGGCGGACGGGAAATCGCTCTATTATCTCTCCAACCAGAGCGGCGACGACCAGCTTTGGCGAGTTGCCCTGACCGGCGGCAAAAGCG
The DNA here is from genome assembly GCF_024611135.1 of Sphingobium sp. CFD-2. Lineage (NCBI taxonomy): Bacteria > Pseudomonadati > Pseudomonadota > Alphaproteobacteria > Sphingomonadales > Sphingobiaceae > Sphingobium > Sphingobium sp. CFD-2. Next base: position 288,785 of record NZ_CP084405.1, read on the forward strand.
AGCAGGTGACGCAGGCGCCCGGCGGGATTTCCGGTTTCCTGCTGAGTCCGGCGGGCGATCGGGTCGCGCTGTGGGCGGACCGGCCCGTAGGCGCGAAGACATTGGACGATGTGAAGGCGGCCCCGCCGCCCGGCGCGGGCACGGGCCGGGTCTATGACCAACTGTTCGTACGCCATTGGGACATATGGGCGGACGGCCAGCGTTCCCGGATATTCGTGATGCCGCTTGGCGGCGGCAGGGCGGTGTCGGTCATGGGGGCGCTGGTCGGGGACAGCCCGTCCAAGCCCTTTGGCGGCGCAGAGGAGATTGCGTGGAGCGCGGACGGCAAGACCCTGTTCTTCGCGCTGCGTGAGGCCGGGCGGATCGAATCCCTTTCGACCAATCTCGACATTTTCGCGGTTCCCGCCGACGGCAGCGCGGCGCCGGTCAACCTGACGGATGGCAATGATGCGATGGACAGCATGCCCGCCGTCTCTCCGGACGGGAAATGGCTGGCCTATGCAGCGATGAAGCGGCCCGGTTATGAGAGCGACCGGCAGGTGCTGATGCTGCGCAACATCGCGACCGGGGAGACGAGGGCGCTGACCGAGGCGTGGGACCGGTCGGTCGCGTCGATCGTCTGGACGGCGGACGGGAAGGGCCTTCTGGTCACGGCGGACGATGTGCTGGATCATCCGGTGTTCCGGGTGGACGCTGCGTCGGGCAGGGTCGCGCGGCTGACCCGGACCGGGCATGTGGGCAGCGTCCTGCCCTTGCCCAAAGGCGGCTTCGTCTATTCGCTCGACAGCATCCAGGCGCCCGCCGATTTCTGGAAGATGCCCGGCAAGGGCAGGGCCGTGCGGCTGACCAGCGTGAATGCGGACAATCTGGCCGGGATCGACGACGTGTCGGTGCAGCGCTTCAGCTTCAGGGGCGCCGATGGCGACACCGTCTGGGGCCAGATCGTGAAGCCGAAGGAGGGGGCGGGCAAGCTGCCGGTGGCTCTGCTGGTCCATGGCGGGCCGCAGGGCAGTTTCAACGATAGCTGGTCCTATCGCTGGAATCCCAAGGCGTTCGCCGCCCATGGCTATGCGGCGGTGATCGTCGATTTCCACGGCTCGACCGGCTATGGGCAGGCCTTTACCGACAGCATCAACAGGGATTGGGGCGGGAAGCCGCTGGAGGACCTGAAGCTGGGTCTGGCCGCCGCCGCGGCCAAGGATGCGCAGGTCGATGCGGGCAATGGCTGCGCGCTCGGCGCCAGCTATGGCGGCTATATGATGAACTGGATCGCAGGCAACTGGCCCGACGGGTTCAAATGCCTGGTTCAGCATGACGGCGTGTTCGACGCCCGCGCCATGGCCTATGAGACGGAGGAGCTGTGGTTCGACGAATGGGAACATGGCGGACCCTATTATGAAAATCCGCAGGAGTTCGAGAAATGGAACCCCGTCAACCATGTGACCCGGTGGAAGACGCCGATGCTGGTGGTGACGGGGGAGAAGGACTTCCGCATTCCCTATACGCAGGGACTGGCGGCCTTCACCGCGTTGCAGCGGCGCGGCGTGCCATCGAAGCTGCTGGTGTTTCCGGACGAGAATCACTGGGTGCTGAAGCCGCGCAACTCGCTGCAATGGTATGATGAGGCGCTGGGCTGGCTGGACCGGTGGACGAAGAAATAAGGTCCCCCCCGAGGCGGCGGAAAGTTGACGCCGCCGCCGCCTTGCGTAAAGGCCAGCCTATGACCGAACTGCCCAAGACCTTCGACCCCGCCGAAATCGAATCCCGCTGGTACGCCCATTGGGAGGAGAAGGGGCTTTTCCGCCCGGAACGGCCCGACGCAGAGCCTTTCACCATCGTCAACCCGCCGCCGAACGTGACGGGCAGCCTGCATATCGGCCATGCGCTCGACAACACGTTGCAGGACATCGCGATCCGCTACGAACGGTTGCGCGGCAAGGATGCGCTGTGGGTGGTGGGCACCGACCATGCCGGCATCGCGACGCAGATGGTGGTCGAGCGGCAGATGGAGGCGCGGCAGGACAAGCGCACCAACTACACGCGCGAGCAGTTCATCGAGAAGGTGTGGGAGTGGAAGGCGGAGAGCGGCGGCGCGATCACGCGCCAGCTTCGCCGCCTGGGATGCTCCATGGACTGGGCGAATGAGCGCTTCACCATGGATGAGGGTTTTTCCAAGGCCGTCATCAAGGTGTTCGTGGAACTGCACCGCCGTGGGCTGCTCTATCGCGACAAGAGGCTGGTGAACTGGGACCCGCGCTTCCGCTCGGCCATTTCCGATCTGGAGGTCGAGACGCAGGAGGTGAAGGGCGGCTTCTGGCATTTCCGCTATCCGCTGGCCGATGGCGTTCGCCTTGCCAATGGCGCGGACCATATCGTCGTGGCGACCACGCGGCCGGAAACGATGCTGGCCGACATGGCGGTCGCCGTTCATCCCGAAGACCCGCGCTACAGGGATGTGATCGGCAAGGACATCCTCCAGCCGATCACTGGCCGCCGCTTCAAGATCGTCGCTGACGAGCATGCCGATCCGGAACTGGGATCGGGTGCGGTCAAGATCACGCCCGGACATGATTTCAACGATTTCGAAGTGGGCAAGCGGGCGGGTTTCAGGCCGGCCGAAATGCTCAACATGTTCGATGCCGACGCCAATGTCGTCCAGACCGCCGACGGGCTGATCCCGGAACGGTTCCTGGGCCTGCACCGCTTCCGCAACGACGGCGTGGACGGGGCGCGGGAACTGGTGGTGGCGGAGATGAAGGCGCTTGGCCTGCTGGTTCCGCATGTCACCAGGAACAAGGAGGGTGAGGAGGTCGTCACCGACGCCGAGCCACGCACCATCCAGACGCCCTTTGGCGACCGGTCCGGCGTCGTGATCGAGCCCTGGCTGACCGACCAATGGTATGTCGATGCGCAGAAGCTCGCCGTCGCGCCGATGCAGGCGGTGCGCGACGGGCGGATCGAGATCGTGCCGAAGACCTGGGAAAAGACCTTCTTCAACTGGATGGAGAATATCCAGCCCTGGTGCGTGTCGCGCCAGCTCTGGTGGGGGCATCGGATTCCCGCCTGGTATGACGAGGACGGCAATCCCTATGTCGCGGAAAGCGAAGAGGAAGCGCAGGCTCTTGCCGGCAATAAAAGGCTGACCCGCGACCCCGATGTGCTGGACACCTGGTTCTCCTCCGCGCTTTGGCCCTTCGGCACGCTGGGCTGGCCGGAAGAGACAGAGACGCTCAAGCGCCACTATCCCAACGACCTGCTGATCTCCGGCTTCGACATCCTGTTCTTCTGGGATGCGCGCATGGCGATGATGGGGATGGAGTTCATGGGTCCGGAGCGGAGCGATCCGCGAGAGAAGGTGCCGTGGCGCAAGCTCTACCTCCACGGACTGGTGCGCGCCGCGGACGGGCAGAAAATGTCCAAGTCCAAGGGCAATGTGGTCGACCCGCTGGGTTTGATCGACCGGTTCGGCGCGGATGCGCTGCGCTTCTTCATGGCGGCGATGGAAAGCCAGGGCCGCGACGTGAAGATGGATGAGAAGCGCGTCGAGGGCTATCGCAACTTCGCGACCAAGCTGTGGAACGCGGCCCGTTTCCTGCAATCGAACGGCGTCACGGCCTCGACCAGCCATGAGGCGCCCCATGCGGAGGCGCCGGTCAATCGCTGGATCGTCGCGGAAACGGTGGCGACCGTGCAGGCGATCGACACCGCCATGGCCGAACTGCGCTTCGATGCTGCGGCCAACGCCATCTACCACTTCATATGGGACCAGTTTTGCGACTGGTATATCGAGCTGACCAAAGGCTCCATGGATGAAGAAACAAGGGCGGTGGCCGGCTGGGCGTTCGACCAGATATTGGTGATGCTGCATCCCTTCATGCCCTTCATTACCGAAGAGTTATGGAATCTGACCGGAACGCGGGAAGGCGAACTGATCGTCGCGCGCTGGCCGCAGGCGCTCTATGCCGTCGACGGCGAGGCGCAGGCGGAGATCGACTGGCTGATCCGCCTGATCGGCGCGATGCGGACGGCGCGCACCGAACTCAACGTGCCGCCGGGCGCGAAGCTGGGCGTCGTCGTGCATGATGCGTCGGAGGAAAACCGCCGCCGCATCGACCGCCAGGGGGCCGCATTGGCGCGCCTGGGCCGGGTGGAAAGCCTGTCCTTCGGCGACAGCGTTACGGGCGGCGCGGCGCAGATCGTGGTGGACGAGGCGACATTCATCCTGCCGCTGGAGGGCGTGATCGACATCGCCGCCGAAAAGGCGCGGCTCGCCAAGGCGCTGGCGGCGGCGGAGAAGGAACGGGATTCGCTGTCCGGGCGTCTTTCCAATCCCAGCTTCGTCGAGAAGGCCAAGCCCGAGGCCGTCGCCAAGGCGCGGGAGGACCATGGCGAAAAGGCGGCCGAAGCGGAAAGATTGAAGGCGGCGCTGGAACGGCTCGCCTGACCGGCCGGCGCATCGGGCAGGGTGCGCCGGCAAAAGGACCGGAAGGGGCGCGCCGAAAGGATACGGCGTCCCTACGGTCCCCATCCGCAAGGGGGCAGGAGGGATCATGGTTGCAGGGGAACATCGGGCCATGGACCTGACGCAGGGACCTATCGCATCGGCGCTGCTGCTGTTCGCCGTCCCGACATTGGCGTCCAACATCCTCCAGTCGCTGAATGGATCGATCAACGCCATCTGGGTCGGCCGTTTCCTGGGCGCGCAGGCGCTGGCGGCGACCGCCAACGCCAACATCACCATGTTCCTGATGTTCTCCATCGTCTTCGGCTTCGGCATGGCGTCGACGGTGATGATCGCGCAGGCGGTGGGACGGGGCGATCTGGACGCGGCGCGCCGCGCCTTCGGTTCTGCCGTCGGCTTCTGCACCCTGCTGGGCCTGGTCGTCGCGACCGCCGGATGGATCGGCGCGCCCGCTTTGCTGCGGCTGCTGGCGACCCCGGCGGAGGCGTTCGACCTGGCGCTCGTCTATTTGCGGGTGATCTTCGTTGCCATGCCCGCCTCCCTGCTGAGCGTCATGATGATGATGGGCCTGCGCGGCACGGGGGATGCGCGAACGCCGCTGATCTTCATGTTCGTGAGCGTGGGCGTCGACCTGGTGCTCAATCCGGTGCTGATCCTGGGACTGGGGCCGATCCCGGCCATGGGCATAGGCGGGTCGGCCGCGGCAACGGCGGCGGCGGGCGTGGTCAGCCTGATCGGCCTTGTCCTCTACACCTATGCGAAGGATCTGCCGTTGCGCCTGCGCGGGCGGGAACTGGCTTATCTCCGCCCCGCGCCGGACCAGATGCGCGTCCTGTTCGGCAAGGGGCTGCCGATGGGATTGCAGATGATCGTCATGTCCGCGTCCGGGCTGGTGATGATCGGCCTCGTCAACCGGGAGGGTTTTCTGGTCACCGCGGCTTATGGCGCGGCGCAGCAGATCTGGACCTATCTCCAGATGCCGGCCATGGCGATGGGCGCGGCGGTCAGCGCCATGGCGGCGCAGAATATCGGCGCCGGGCGATGGGACCGGATCAGCCGGATCACCGGCTATGGCATGGGTTATCTGCTGCTGATCACCGGCACGATGGTGGCGGTGATCCTGCTGTTCCACGCGCCGCTGCTGGCCTTGTTCCTGGGACGGAACGAGGCCGCCATCGCCGCCGCCTGGCACATGCAGCTTCTGGCGAGCTGGAGCTTCGTGCTGTTCGGCGGCACGATGATCCTGTTCGGCGTGATGCGGGCCAATGGCGTGGTGGTGCGGCCGCTGCTGATCCTGATCTTCACCCTCTTCGCGGTGCGGCTGGGCTTCTACCATCTGGGCTATCCGCATCTGGGGGCGGACGCGCTGTGGCTGAGCTTTCCCGTCGGTTCGGCGTCGTCCTTCCTGCTGGCGGGGCTGGTTTACCTGCAGGGCGGCTGGCGCAAGGCGAAGCTGCTCGTCCCCGTGGACGAGGAGGAGTGCCGCGAAAGCATCAATGCGGAGAGCGAGCCCGCCGGACGGATCGTCCCGGCGGGATAATCGCTTACCGGCCCTGGCTGCGCCAGCGCGTGATGGTGCGGTCGAGGATGTCCGCTTCGCCGCCGGACTGGCGCCAGAGTTCCGTGAAGCTCGGATCGCCCGAGGCGGGACGCCGCTCCTCCTCCAGATTGTCGAGCGCGACGCGGATCGGCACGGCCACGCCTTCGCCGCAGATGATCGCCTCCCGGTTGCGCAGGGCGGGGATGGAATCGAGGAAGCCGCGTGCGCCTTCGGGCATGGCGGCCTTCACGAAGGCCTGGTCGCGGTCGTTGTTGAGGCGCATCGAGATGATCGTGCCGCATTGCGACAGCACGCCTTCGGCCAGATCGGACGGGCGTTGGGTGATGAGGCCCAACGACACGCCATATTTGCGGCCTTCCTTGGCGATCCGTTCCAGGATGCGGCGGACGGCCTGACCGCCGCCGGTCGTGCTGCTGGGGATGTAGCGATGCGCTTCCTCGCAGACGAGCAGGATCGGGCGCTGCGGCTCGTCCCGCGCCCAGAGGGCATAGTCGAACACCAGCCGCGACAGCACCGACACCACGACGGACGTGATGTCGGACGGCATGGACGACACGTCGATGATCGAGATCGGCTTGCCGCCGGAAGGCAGGCGGAAAATCTTGGCGAGGAATTCCTGCATCGAATCCGCGACCAGCATGCCGGAGAACATGAAGCTGTAGCGGGGATCGCTCTTGATCTCGTCGATCTTGGTCTTGAGCCGCATATAGGGCAGCGATCCGGTGCCCTTGTCCAGCTTCCCCATCTCGTTCTGGAGGATGTTGGTGAGGTCGGACAGCAGATAGGGGACGGGCGAATCGACGGTCAGCCGGCCGATGCTCTCCGCCAACCGGTTCTTGGACCGCGCGGCCAGCAGGCATTTGGCGAGGATGTCGCAGTCCACCGTCCGCTCCGACCCTTCGGAGGTGACGAACACCTCGCAATGCTCCTCGAAATTCATCAGCCAATAGGGGAGGGCGAGGTTGTTGACGTCATAGACGGCGCCATTCTGCTGGAAGGCGGCGCCATATTCGCCATGGGGATCGATCATCACGATATGCCCCTGCGGCGACAGGTCGCAGATGCGGTGCAGGATGAGAGCGGCGCTGGTCGACTTGCCGGTGCCGGTCGAACCCAGCAGCGCGAAATGCTTGCCCAGCATCGAATCGACATAAAGCGCGGCGCGGGTGTCGGACGTGGGATAGACGGTGCCGATCTGCACATGGGGGCGGTCGTCGGCCGAATAGATCTGCTGCATGTCCGCGCTCGATACCGGATAGACCTCCGTCCCCGGTGTCGGGTAACGGGTCACGCCCCGGCGGAAGCGGTAGATGCGCCCCGTCAGCTTTTCCTCATCGCCTTCGCCCAGAAAGTCGATGTCGACGACGATGCTGTTGCTGTCCTGCCGGTCCATGGTCATGGCGCGGACGCTGGCGATCAGCCAGACTTGGCCGACGCGCATCTTCACCTGGCTGCCGACCTGCCCCGCCATGGCAAGCGAAGGATCGGGATCATGCGACAGCGCGGCAATGCGCGAGGCGTCGATGATCAATTGCGAACTGGACCCGGAAATCTGGAAAACCATTCCCATGGCATCGACCGGAGCCTGAAAGACATGCGGCTGCGCGCCGGCGAAATGGTCTGCACCGTGCATCTGGGTCATGAACCTGTTTTCCTTCGACCGGACGGGATTCCGGCACGTCGGATCGATTTAACCGGCGACTGGTAAAGAATCTGCTTATCGCTCACCCATGTTAATGGTGCGGCCACGCCCGGCGCCGCGATGGTCAGAGGAAATGCGTGTCAGGCTTGGCTGTTGAAACATTGGCCGAAAATCGGGAAAATCCTGTGTCGCGGGTGCTGACGACGGATGCGGCGCGGCGCTCCGACGCGATCTCCATCGCGCGGGTGATCTGCATTCTGGGCGTGGTCTATGTCCATGCGTGGACGGGCCTGAACGGCCATGATCTGGAAAGCCTGAGGGGCACGTCGCAGGACAGTTTGCGCTGGGGCCTGATGGAGGTTTTCGGGCGCAGCGCCGTGCCGTTGCTGGGCCTGATTTCCGGCTGGCTGGTCGAGGGGTCGTCGCGGACCCACGACTGGTTGCACCATGTCGGGCGGAAGGCGCGGACGATCCTGTTGCCGATGATCCTGTGGAATGCGCTGGCGATCCTGTTCGTTTCGGGTGCGGCCTGGATGCTGGGCCTGTCCGCGCCCGTGCCCTCGTCCACCGGCTGGATGTTCGAGGAGCTATTCATCGTCAGCCGCAATCCGGACATCAACGTGCAGATGCCGTTCCTGCGCGACCTATTCCTGTGCATGCTCGCCGCGCCCCTGTTCGTCCGCCTGCCGGGCTGGGCGCTGGGGGCGGTCGCCGCGATGGCGGCTCTGTGCCAGATCATGGGCTGGGGGCCGCCGGTGCTGATGCGCGCGTCGATCCTGTTCTTCTTCATCATGGGCATCGTCGCCCGGCGCGAGGGGTTGGCCGATCGGGTGGCGGCGCTGCCCTGGATGGTCGCGGCGCCGCCCTTTGCGCTGTTGATGACCGCGCAGCTCTATATTTCCCTGCATCCGGGCGCCTTGCCGCCGGGCATCGGCACGGCGGTGCTTGACATGGCGGTGCGGGTCGCGGCGGCGTTGTTCTTCTGGCGGCTGGCCTGGTCGTTGGCGGCCAGCGCGGCGCGGGGCATGTTGTTGCGGATCGAGCCTTTCGCCTTCTTCCTCTTCTGCTCCCACCTCATCCTGATCTGGCTGGGCGGCCCGGTGCTGGGGGTCGTGTTCGGCAAGCTGGGCTCACCCTTCTATCCCGCCTATCTGCTGGTGCAGCCGCTGCTGGTGCTGGTCGCCGTGGTGCTGCTGGGATCGCTGCTCAGCCGCGCCGCGCCGGGGCTTGCGAAGCTATTGAGCGGGGGCCGCCTGATGGCTGTCTGACGATATTCGGCCGGCCACCGCCTGGCCTGCCGCCATGGCGATTTCCAGACTGCGCTTGCGCGCCTCGAAATCGTGGATCTGGCCGCCGATGATGATCTCGTCCACCTGCGTGCGGCGGATGAAGGCGGCCAGGTCGCGCTCGACATCGGCCCGGGTGCCGATGCTCGACGCGCTCAGCACATCGGCCAGCATCGCCTGCGCCTGCGGCGGCAGGCTTTCATAATAGCCCGGCACAGGCGGTTGCAGCTTGCCCGGTTGCCCGGTGCGCAGCCGGACGAAGGCCTGCTGCATGGAGGTGGCGATGAGCCGCGCCTCCTCCGCCGTGTCGGCGGCGAAGACATTGTAGCCCGCCATCACATAGGGATATTCGAGCTGCGCCGACGGACGGAAATCACGGCGGTAGATGGCGATGGCCTCATCCAGCGCGCCCGGCGCGAAATGGGAGGCGAAGGCATAGGGAAGGCCCAGTGCGGCGGCCAGTTGCGCGCCATAGAGGCTGGAGCCGAGAATCCAGAGCGGCACGTCCTCGCCCGCGCCGGGGGTCGCCTGAAAGCCGAGGCGGCTGTCGCCCGCGAAATAGGCCTGCAACTCCATCACGTCGCGAGGGAATTCGTCCGGGCCGCCCGTCAGTGTCCGCCGCATCGCCTGCGCCACGCGCTGGTCGGAGCCGGGAGCGCGGCCGAGACCCAGGTCGACGCGGCCGGGAAAGAGCGCCGCGAGCGTGCCGAACTGCTCCGCGATCAGCAGCGGCGCATGATTGGGCAACATGATGCCGCCCGCGCCGATGCGGATGCGGCTGGTGGCCTGCCCGATATGCGCCAGGACCACGGCGGTCGCCGCCGAGGCGATCCCCGGCATGCCATGATGTTCCGCCACCCAATAGCGGTGGAAGCCAAGGCTTTCGGCATGGGCGGCAAAGGCGGCGGCGCGGCCAAGCGCCTCACTGGCGCTACTGCCTTCGTTGACGGGGACAAGGTCCAGAACGGAGAAACGGGTCATGACCCGCATATGGGGGGATGACCGGTTTTATTTCAATACTAATTCGGAGGGATGGGAAGCGGACGTCTTCGGAGAGATTTGCGTGCTCCTGCCTGCGCGGGAGCGCGGCACGCTTTATGCCCACAAATCCCTGGCGCGCATTTAACTGGCGGCGCGGCCGAATCCCTGGACCGGATTGTCGACGCGGCGGCCGAAGCCCTGCGGCCTGCGGGCGACCAGCGGATTGGCGTCGCGGTCGAGCAGGGCCATCGTCTCGGTGAAGCAGGGGCGCAGCGCGACCACGTCCTCGATCAGTTCGTCCGGGCCTTCGCGGCTTTCGACGCAGCGGCGGGCGACCATCTCGATCTTCTCGGCCATGCCGCTCAGCCGATAGGCGCCGAACTGGGCCGACTCGCCCTTCAGCGTGTGGGCCGGGGTGACCAGCGCAGCGGCGTTGCGGGCGCGGAAGGCTTCCTCGATCGCGCTGATCGCCTTTGCGCCGTCCTCGCGGAAATAGCCCAGAATCCGGAGGAAGGCAGTGCCCAGCTCCGAACGGGACTTGGCAAAATCGGTCCAGTTGACCAGTTCGGCCTCTTGATATGACACCCTGACACTCCCTGTTCTGCCGGGGGAATATAGAAGAGGAGCGTAAATAGGGGGTTAAGTTGCGGCGCGAGGGGAGAAGGCGCCATGTCACCCCATCGTCATGCTGAACTTGGTTCAGCATCCATTTCTCCTCCAGGTCCAGTTCAAGAGGCACGATGGATGCTGAACCAAGTTCAGCATGACGGTGGGAGGAGGATCGTTAGAGCGATCGAGCGAGAGCAAAGAGATGCGGCCTCTCGGCAATGAAGGTCCAACCCTGCTGCCGGGCCAAGGCTTCCAGTTCCACTGGCGCAATCGGATCATCCGCCTCGATCGTCACTGCATCGGCGGACCGCATCGCCCGCGCCACGCGCAGCGCGGGCCAGGGGCATTTCATGCCCCTGGCGTCGATGTGAACCGCTTCACTTGCTGGCATAGGGGTTTTTGGCGCTGCGCAGCGTCAACCGCACCGGCACCGCGCCGAAGCCCAATTCCTTGCGGATGCCGTTCACCAGATAGCGGCGATAGCTTTCCGGCAGCTCGTCCAGCCGCGTGCCGAACAGCACGAAGGTCGGCGGGCGGGTCTTGTTCTGGGTGATGTAGCGCAGCTTGATCCGCTTGCCGCCGGGGGCGGGAGGCGGATTGGCCTCCAGCGCGCGTTCGAACCAGCGGTTGAGGATGCCGGTCGACACGCGCTGCGACCAGGCGGTGCGGGTTTCGAAGGCGACGCGGATCAGGTCGTCCAGCCCCTTGCCGGTGGCGGCCGAGACGGTCATGATCGGCACGCCGCGTATCTGCGCGAGACCGTCGGACAGCGCCTGCTTGATGCCCTGATAGAGCGCCGAGCCGTTTTCCACCGTGTCCCATTTGTTGAGCGCGACGACGAGGGCGCGGCCTTCCTCGATCACCTTGTCCGCGATGCGCAGGTCCTGCGCCTCCAGCCCGCGGGTGGAATCTAGCAGCAGCACGACGACTTCGGCAAAGTTCACAGCGTTCAGGCCGTCCGAAACCGCCAGCTTTTCCAGCTTGTCCTGCACCTTCGCGCGCTTGCGCATGCCTGCCGTGTCGATCAGGCGGACGGGGCGTTCTTCGCCGTCAGGGCTGGTCCAGCTCCAGTCGACGGCGATGGAGTCGCGGGTGATGCCCGCTTCGGGGCCGGTCAGCAGGCGGTTTTCGCCCAGCAGCCGGTTGATGAGGGTCGACTTGCCCGCATTGGGGCGGCCGACGATGGCGAGCTTCAGCGGCGCGGATTCGAGGTCGGCCTCTTCGGGTTCGGCCTCCTCTTCCTCCTCCTCACGGTCGATATAGGGGAGCAGCGCCTGGAATAGGTCGGCCAGCCCCTGGCCATGTTCGGCGGAGAAGGGAACCGGGTCGCCCAGGCCCAGGCTGAACGCCTCCATCACGCCGTCGTCGCCTGCCCTGCCCTCGGCCTTGTTGGCCATCAGCACGACGGGGGCGTCGCCTTCGCGCAGCCAGCGGGCGATTTCCTCGTCCAGCGGGGTGATGCCCGCGCGAGCGTCCACGACGAACAGCGCGACATCGGCATTTTCCACCGCCGCCTGCGTCTGCATGCGCATGCGGCCGGGCAGGGTCTGCGGGTCTTCATCCTCATAACCGGCGGTGTCGATGATGGTGAAATCGACGCCCAGCAGGTTCGCCTGCCCCTCCCGCCGGTCGCGGGTCACGCCGGGCTGGTCGTCGACCAGCGCCAGCTTCTTGCCGACGAGCCGGTTGAAAAGGGTGGACTTGCCCACATTGGGGCGTCCGACAATCGCAACGGTGGGCAGCATGAGAGGCCCGTATCCTTTAAAAAATGGGTGCTCCTGCGAAGGCAGGAGCCCAGTTCCACCGCTTGGACTGGGCTCCTGCCTTCGCAGGAGCACGTTTACCTGAAATCGCCGGTGGCGTCAGCGGAATGCCGTCAGCTTTCCGTCATCGGCCAGGATATAAAGCGTGTTGTTCGCGACGATCGGCGACAGCGACATCGACCGGTCGAGATCGATTTCCGCCTGGATCTTGCCGGTCGTCGGATCGACATAGTTGAGGTCGCCATGGGTCGACACCAGCACCAGCCGCCCGCCAGCCAGCACCGGGCCGGTCCAGCGGATCGCCTTGTCCTTCTTCTTTTCCTTCTGCCAGCGGCGGAGCTGGCTGATCCAGCGGATCTTGCCCGTGGCGCGGGCGACGCACAGCAGCTTGGCGTCGCTGGTGACGGCGAACACCCATTCGCCCACGACCGAAGGGGTGGAAATGCCGGCGATGTTGATTTCCCACAGACGCTGGCCGCTCACCAGTTCATAGCTCGCCATGCGGCCGCCCTGGCCAATCGCGAACACCCGGCCGCGATCGATGACCGGATCGGCGTCGATGTCGGTCAGCGACGCCACGGCGGTCGAGATGCTGGTGCGCGAGAGCGCGTCGCCCCACAGCGTCCGGCCATTTTCATAGCGATAGGCGGTCAGCTCGCCCGAACTGTAGCCCGCGATCACCGTGCCCTGCGCGGCGGCGGGGGCGGCCACGCCGAAAATGCCGGTGACTTGCAGCGTGCCGCTGTCGGTCCACTGCACTTCGCCGTCGCTCTGGTTGAGGGCGAAAATCTGATTGTCCTGCCCCATCACATAGACATGGCCATTGGCGAGCGTCGGCGCGCCGCGCAGCGGGCCGCCGGGGCGCTTCTTCCACAGGATCGCGCCGCTGTTCGCATCCATCGCGGCGACATCGCCCACGCCGGTGCTGGCATAGAGCTTGCCGTCGATCACGCTCACGCCGCCGCCGAACAGGGCCCGGCCGCTGCCTTCGGCGGGCAGGGGCGTCTGCCACAGCTTCGCACCGCTGTTGGCGTCGAAGGCGATGACCCGCGCATCGGCGTCGATGACATAAAGCTTGCCGCCGACCACCACCGGAGCGGAGGCGAGGCGGGCCTGCGGCGTGCTGCCCGAAATGGAGGCGGTCCACGCCTGAGAGGGGGACGCGCCCAGCGCCAGATTGCCCATCGTCTTGGCGGGGCTGCCGCCCGGCTGCGACCATTGGTCGTTCACATAGGGTTCGGGCAGGGTCACGGGCACGTCGGCGAGCGTCGGGTCGACCTCCACCCCCTGTTCATTGCTGAGGATCGAGGTGCGCTTGCCGACCACCGGGGTCTTGGGGCCGCCCTTCTTGCCGCCCACGATGCCGCAACCCGCCAGCAGGGCGATCATCATGGCCACGGTCAGGGCGCGGCCGGCGCCCGAAAATTTCGTCATGCTGTGCATTCCCATGCGCCCAATCATTCCTGTCCCGCCGCGACCGGCGTTTCGACTGCATCCACACCCAATAAGCCTGCCATCTGTCGCGCGCGTGAACGGATCGACTGGGGCACGTTCCTGTCCTTCGCCATGGCGGCGAACAGCGGCCCCGCAAGATCGGGCTTGCGCATCTTCATATAGGCGATGGCGACCAGTTCCCCGGCGCTGCCGAACCAGGGCGCGCCCTCGACGGCCAGGGGTTTCAGCCGGTCGACCACCTGCTGCGGAGCGAGGCTTTCATATTCCAGCGTGGTCTGGCGGATCAGCGCCAGGTCGCGATAGGGGCGGTCGAGCGAACCGTCATCCGCCATCGCCTTATAGGCGGCGATGGCGGCCTTGCTGTCGCCCTTGCGCGCGGCGGTGCCGGCCTTCACCAGCAGGGCGGAGGCGCGGAAGCCGGGCTGGCTCGCCTGGGTCAGCTTGTCCAGTTCCTTCGCATCGGGGGTGCCGCCGCCGACCGCCGTGGCGATCACCTTGTCCATTTCTTCCGACACGGCCTGCGACTGCGTCTTCGTATAATGCTGCCAATAGAGCCAGCCGGCGAAGGCCGCGAGGCCGATGACCACCGCCGCCACGATCCAGCGGCCGAAGCGCTGCCAGAAGGTCAGCAACTGGTCCTGCCGGACGGCTTCGTCGACCTCACGCATGAAGGCTTCGCTGTTTTGCGGCGTCAGGGCCACTTGGGTCTCCAGAAATTCGTCAGTTACGGCACGCGGAAGGCGCGATCATTAGCGGGGCTCTTGGCTCACGCAAATCACTTTTTGGGCCGATAGACCTGATCTTCGGTCGGAAAGTGCCGGTTCCGGACATCTTGCGCATAGCGGGCGGCGGCATTGCCGATGGTTTCCGCGATATTTTCATAACGCTTCACGAAACGGGGCACGCGCTCGAACATGCCCAGCATGTCCTCCGCCACCAGCACCTGCCCGTCGCAATGGGCCGAAGCGCCGATGCCGATCACCGGCACGTCGACGCTGTCGGTGACGGTGACGGCGATGTCCTCCATCACCCCCTCCAACACCATGCCGAAGGCGCCCGCCTGCGCGACGGCGCGGGCGTCGGAGATGATCTTCGCATGTTCCTCCTGGCTCTTGCCGCGCGCGCCATAGCCGCCCAGCGCGTTCACCGCCTGCGGCGTCAGGCCGATATGGGCCATCACCGGAATGCCGCGCTGGCTCAAGAAGCCGATGGTTTCGGCCATGGCGACGCCGCCCTCCAGCTTCACGCCCGCGCAGCCGGTTTCGGCCATGACGCGGCTGGCGCTGGCGAAGGCCTGTTGGGGAGAGGCTTCGTAACTGCCGAAGGGCATGTCGACGAGGACGACGCTGTGATAGCTGCCGCGCACCACGGCGGCGCCATGGGCGATCATCATGTCGAGCGTGACCGGCAGGGTGGAGGGGAGGCCGTAGATCACCTGGCCCAGCGAATCGCCGACCAGCAGCATGTCGCAATGCGGATCGAGCAGTTGCGCCTGCCGCGCGGTATAGGCGGTCAGCATCACCAGCGGCTGTTCCGTCTTCCCCTCGAACTTGCGGCGCTGGATGGCGGGCACCGTCAGGCGCTTCATCGGCGCGGGGGTGGGGTTGGCGCGGCTGGTCGACGTGTCGAGCGTGAAGGTCGTGGACATGGGATGCGCTCTACCGCAGCGGGGCGCGGGGCGCAAATCGGGGCCGTATCCAATCCGTCCAGGGCGGCATTGAAAAATGCGGGGAGCGACAGGGCCGTGTCGCTCCCCGCAGGGGGTGAACATCGTTGGATGCCAGCCCCTATCGAGAGGCCTTGGGCATCGTCAGAACGAGAATTTGATCGTACCGCCCCAGGTCTGCGGGTCGCCGGGCTGACCGGCGATCAGGCCGGTATTGCCCGGCGCGACCTGGAGATTTTCGATATAGTTCACGTCGAAGGCGTTGCGGACCCAGCCGAAGATGTCGAACCCTTCACCCCGGAAGCCGGCGCGGAAGTTGGTCAGGGCATAGCCCTTCACCTCCGTATAGATGGACGGCGAGGCGTTGGAATTCCAGTGCGACCGGTAATTGCCGTCGACGCCCAGATAGAGCTGGCCGTCCTTGTCCAGCAGCGTGACCGGAATGTTATATTCCGCGCCGTAGGAGAAGGCCCATTTCGACACGCCGGGGAGACGCTCGCCGGAAATGTCGACAAATGGGGGGCTGACCTGATTGGCCGTTGCTGCCGATCCGGGTGTGCCGGTGTAGGTGCACCTGCCGGTCACCGCAATCCCGGTGCTCGACCCGCCGCTCAGTTCCGGCGGCGGCGGCGCGTTGCAGAACTTCACATATTTGGCATCGGTGTAGGCGCCGTTGGCATAGGCGGTGAAGCGGTCGCTGGCGACGACCTTGAAATCTGCCTCGATACCCTGGGACCGTACCTTGTCGGCGTTGGCGAGATAGCCGCGCGTCGTGCCGAACTGGCCGCCGTTCACCGTCGCCTGGAAATTCTCGATCTCCGTGCGGAAGGCGGTGAGGTTGAAGGTCGCCCGACGGTCCCAGAACTGGGTCTTGAGGCCGACTTCGAAATGGTTGACCCGTTCCGGCTTCACCGTGCCCACGGCATAGTTCACCGTATTGTCCGAATTGAGCGGCAAGCCATTCTGGTTGATGCCCAGCGTCTTGAAGCTCTTGGCATAGGTCGCATAGGCAAGGATGTCCTGCGCGATCTTGTAGTTGACGTTGAAGTCGTAGGTGAAGTTCCAGGCGCTGTCGGACGGCGCGCTGAGTTGCGGTTGGTAGACGCCGCACTGCGCCGTCAGCACGGCATTGCCCTGCGTGGCGGTGGGTGCGCAACTGTTGATGACCGCTCCGGAGCCAGTGGTGACCACGCGCTGGTAGAAGCCCGACTTCTTGTCGTAGTTCAGACGCGCGCCCGGCTGGATGGTCAGGGCGTCGGTCACCTTCCAGCTCAGCTGGCCGAACAGCGCCGCGCTGGTGCTCTTGAGCCACTGCGTGTTGGTGGCGGTCAGCCCCTGAAGGATGCTTGGATTCCCTGCATTCGCGCCGGTCAGGCTCCAGCGGCTGGCGTCCGCGCCCTGCTGCTCCGTGCCCTGCGTGTCGATCCGCTGCTTGAAGCCGAACAGGCCGACCACGAAGTCGATCTTCTGGCTTTCGTAATTATAGCGGAATTCCTGGCTGTACTGGTCCTGCTGCGAGGGGTTCTGCGATTTCGAAACGACCGACAGGCCGGTGAAGTCGCGGTCATTCTCCGGCTTCCAGTCCCAGAAGCGCCACGCGGTGACGGAGGTCAGCGTGCCGGGGCCGACATCCCACTTTATCCTGGCGGAGACGCCGCCGATCTTGTTGCCAGCGTTCAGGTTGCTGTCGAGATCGGTCAACCGGTCATAAGGATTGCGGCTGGGCACGGCATAGTTGCGGCCGGGATAGGCGGGGTTCGGGTTGGCGTTGATCGCCTTGACCAGCTCATCATATTGGCGCGTGATCGGGCGCTGCGTCGTGCCCACCCGCACGAACACGGTGCCGCAGCATTCCGGGTCCTGTTTGCTGTAGTCGCCCGACAGGGTCAGGCTGAAATTGTCGGTCGGCTTGAACAGCAGTTGTCCGCGAATGCCCAGATTGTCCTGCTCGTTGATCCAGCGCTGGGACGTGACGTTGTAGATCGTCCCCCGGCGGCTGGTCGCGGCGACGGCGATGCGGGCGGCGATCGTGTCGGACAGCGGGCCGGAAATGGCGGCCTTCGCCTGCTTGTAATTGAGATTGCCGACGGTCAGTTCGGCGCGGCCCTCAAAATCGAAGGTCGGCTGGTTGGTCGTGATGTTGATCGCGCCGGCCGTGGTGTTCTTGCCGTAGAGCGTGCCCTGCGGACCGCGCAGCACTTCGACCTGGGCGACGTCCAGAAAGTCGAAGGTCGCGGCGGCGACGCGGCTGTTGTAAACGTCATCGACATAGATGCCGACGCCCTGCTCGAAACCGTCGCTGGTCAGGCCGAACGGCACGCCGAGGCCGCGGATGTTGACCGAGGTGTTGCGCGGGTTGGTGGTGTAGACCTGAAGCGTCGGCGCCAGTTGCTGGAGCTTCACGACGTTGAAATTGCCGGTCGCCTCTATGCTGTCGCCGCGGATCACGGAGATCGCCAGCGGCACCTCCTGCGCGGTTTCCGCACGGCGGCGGGCGGTGACGATGATCACTTCCCCGCGGGCAGTGGCTTGTTCGGCGCTGTCCGCAACGGGTTGAGCCGCGTCCTGCGCAGATGCGGTGGACGCAATAAAGGATGCGCTCGCCACGCCGGCGAGCAACAGAAAACGCGCAATCATTGTATATTCCCCTTCCGGATGTCCGGTGAATGTTGATCGCGGCCCCTGCGGTGATCCGCTCAAAGCCGTTGGTCTGGGAATGGAAAATGTGGCCCACCCCTTGCCACCTGTTATCCGGCCCTTTGCGGGCCTTGTTCAGCAACCCTGAATCTTCTTGCTCCCCCCGCTGTTGTTTCAGGCGGTGAGGCGCGTCTTTTCCGTCACGTCGATCTGCACGACGCGTGCGTCATGCACGGTCAGCGTGACAGATCCGAAACGAAGCGCCTCCAGCACGCTGCGCACCTTTTCGATGCTGACCGCAATGTCGTGGCGCTGCCCGTCACTGCGGCCGTTGCGGGCGAATTCAATCGATCGGTTTTCACTCATAAACACCTCTTAGCCGCTCTTTATCTCAACTGTATTGATAGACAAAAAAGCAAATATAAGGGGCGCTCAAGTTTCTCTTGTCGCGCCCCAAAAGCATCGTTTGGAAAATGGGTCCGGTTTTCCGTGGAAACGATGCGATAACAAAAAACTATAGATTTAACCGTTGACCCGCAGCGCCGCCAATCGCCGCTCCTGATGCGCCAGCGGGATGGCGGGCCGTAACTGGCGCATTGCAGAAGCCTGCTCATGCGCATTGTCGATCAGTTTTTCGAGCAAAGCCTGGCCGAAGCGCCATTCGCCCAGGCCCGAATCCGCATTGATATGGCCGCAAAAGCCCGCATCGACAAAGCTGCTGCCCCAATTCTTGCCGATGCTGTGGGCGCGTTCGAAGAAGATATAGGGATCGTTGCGGCTCGCCACGACGATCGAGGGAAAGGGCAGTTGCGCGCGGGGCGTGGGGCCGAAGCCGCCGATCGTCTCGGGCGTTTCCATCCGGTCGCAATCGGGCGGCGCCACCAGCAGCGCGCCGGTCACGGGCCAGCCATAGGCCTGGCTCTGCAAGGCGCCCCACCAGGCGACCGCAAGGCAACCCAGGCTGTGCGCGGCCAGGATGATCGGCCCCTCCGCCGCCCGGATCGCAGCGTCCAGCCGCGTGACCCAGCTATTGCGGCTGGGGCTGGCCCAGCTTCCCAGGTCGACCCGCTCGCAATCACCGCGCGTCTTTTCCCACAGCGTCTGCCAATGACCCGGCCCGCTATTGTTGAGACCCGGTATGGTCAGCACGACCGGCTGGCGCGCGTCTCCCGAATGTCCGAATCGCTCCATGGTCAAATCCTCGTCCTATTGTCGAGGGAGAGATAATTCTATTTATCCGGTAGACAATGGTCAAGCGGCAAAATGTGTCGGAATTTGGGCAACCCGATTCATCTGAGGTTCATATAGTGGAAAGGGTCGGGGACTACCACCTTTGCGCCGCCCGAAACCGCCGGAACGCCCCTTACCAGGGGTAGATCAGCCCATAATAGTGAAAGACGCTGCGGCCGTAAGCGTCGTCATAATCGGGTCGTTCGTCCGGCAGATGGCGGGGCGCTTGGTCCAATATGTCCCTGGCCAGGTCCACCACATAGCCGCCCTTGTCCGTGTCGTAGCTCAGCATCGACCAGGGCAGCGGATAATGATCGTTGCCGATGCCCAGGAAGCCGCCGAAGGACAGCACGGCATAGCGGACCTGCCCGCTGCGCTTGTCGACCATGAAGTTGGAAATGTGGCCCAGCCGCTCCCCCTGGCGGTTGTAGACAGTGGTGCCTTCGATCCGGTCGGATGCGATCAGGTCGCCATGATTTTCCCTCGCCATGTCAGACATCGTCACTCTCCTGCGAAGAAATCGCGTTATGCTGACCGAACCAAGGGGGACCGGGCGGGTTCCCCGGGGCAGACGAGATGATATGCGAACAGGAGGACGGTCATGAAGATCAATCGCAGCGGATCGGCGGTATGGAGCGGCGGCCTGAAGGACGGCAAGGGCGCGATTTCGACCCAGAGCGGCGCGCTGGATGCGCATCCCTATGGCTTTGCGATGCGCTTCGAAGGGGTGCCGGGCACCAATCCCGAGGAGTTGGTCGCGGCGGCCCACGCCTCCTGCTTCACCATGGCGCTGTCGCTGATATTGGGCGAAGCGGGGCTGACGGCCGAGAAGATGGAGACCAACGCCGTCGTGACGCTGGAACAGCAGGAAGGCGGCTTTGCCATCACGGCGAGCAAGCTGAGCCTGAAGGCGACCATCCCCGGCGCGGACGATGCGCGGTTCCAGGAACTGGCCGCCAAGGCGAAGGCCAATTGCCCCGTGTCCAAGCTCTTGAATGCGGAGATCAGCCTGGACGCGGAACTGCTAGGCTAAAGGCGTGCGCCTGGCGCGGACATGTTCGCGCCAGGCGATGTACAGGCCGCTCCCCACGATCAGCGCCGCGCCGATCCACGTCGTCGCGATCGGCCAGTTGCCCCAGATCGCCCAGCCGAGCAGCGTCGTCCAGACGATGGAACTGTAGTCCATCGGCAGCACCACGGAAACGGGGGCCCAGCGCAGCGCCGCGGTCATGCAGATCTGCGCGATGCCGCCGGTCACGCCGATCAGCAGCAGCAGGCCCCATGTCATGGCGTCATGGGCCTGCCCGTGGAACAGCATCGCCACGCCCAGCGGCGGCAGGGAGAGGAGGGTGAACCAGAAGACGATCACCCCGGCGCTTTCCGTGCGGCCCAGTTCGCGCAGGACCAGGCTGACGCAGGCGGTGACGAAAGCGGCGGCGAGCGCGACCGCGACGCCGATAGCGGGGAAGTGCCCGGCATCCGGCCGGACCATCACGATCACGCCGAGAAAGCCGATGAGCACCGCGCTCCACCGGTGGATGCCGGTAGCCTCGCGCAGGATGAGGGCGGACAGGATCGTGCCGAAGATCGGCATGGTGAAGCCGATGGTCACCGCTTCTGCCGGCAGCAGCAGGATATAGGACAGGAAGTTGAGCACCATGCCGGTCAGGCCGATGATCATGCGGGTGGCATGGACGCCGATGCGTCGCGTGCGGATCGATCCCATGCCGCTTGTCATGGCGATCCAGGCGAATACCACCGGCAGCGCCAGGGCCTGGCGGTAGAACAGCGATTCCACCACATGGACGCCGCGCGCGTCGGCCAGCCTGACCGTCACGAACATGATCGAAAGGCAGATCACCGCGACCAGGCGCAGGCCAATGGCGGTGAACGGACGATGTGGGCGATTGGATGGGGGTGGGGGCGGCATGCGAACGCCTTAGCCCCGCTGCGGGAGGACGCAACCGCCCAAGGAGGGATGGACGGGTCCGGAATGCGGGAAATTGGCCAAATCCAAGACATTCCCCTCCCGCAGGCGGGAGAGGTTAGGGGTGGGTGCGAGCGCAGCGAGCTTCTGACTTAGCCGTTGAAAATTCACGCTGATGTCGCGCCAGCCCATCCCTTAGCCCCCTCCCGCCTGCGGGAGGGGGAATGTCCGCAATCCACCCCAATCAGCCGCTCGGCGCGTTAAGGAGCGTGCGGCGTTAAATCGGACGCAGGCCGCGCTTCAGCTTTCCGTGTCGCATCCTTTCAAGCAGAACCGGTTCCCGTCCTTCGACGGGCTCAGGACAGGTTTTTCTGCACGATGCCCCCCATTTTGTCTGCGCCGTTTCACTTCACCGGTTTGCGAAAACGCAGCGTCATCCGGTCGCTTTCCCCGATGGCGAGATATTTCGCCTTGTCGACCTCTCCATTGCGCAGGGTCGGCGGGAGCGTCCAGACGCCCTTTTCCCAGTCGGCCGTGTCCTTGGGATTGGCGTTGACCTCCGACGATCCGGCATATTCGAAGCCGGCCGCTTCAGCGAGGCGGCGGATGGTCGATACCTTGAGGTAGCCGCTGGTCTTCTCCAGCGCCGTATCGCGCCCTTCGGGCAGGCGATGGTCGACGATGCCCAGCGTCCCGCCCGGCTTCAGCAGGTCGTAAAAGGTCTTGAACGTGGCCGTTTCGGTCCCGCCCATCACCATATTGTGCACGTTGCGGAAGGTCAGCAGCGTGTCGACGCTGCCCGCCGGAATGAGACCGGTCTGGTCGGGGAAGGGCACGACCTTCACCTTGTCATAGACGTCCGGCTTCGCCGCGAGGAACGCCTTGTAGCCGTCCAGAGAGCGGCCGGTCGGCTGCAGCGCGTAGAAGGTGCCCTTTTCGCGCAGCAGCGGCGCCAGGATTTCCGTGTACCAGCCGCCGCTGGGCGCATATTCGACCACTGTCTGGTCCGGCTTCACCCCGAAGAAGGCAAGGGTTTGGGCCGGATGGCGGTAGGCGTCGCGAGCGGCATTGGCCGGGGTGCGGCTGGGGGCGGCGACCGCAGCCGCGATCGGATCGGCCGCCTGATGATGGTGCGCATGCTGCGCGGCGAGGGGAAGCAGCGGCAGGGACAGGCCGGTCAGCAGCAGGGCGGCGCGGGCTAGACGGTTCATCGGCATTCCTCTCTTTCTGGGGAATGTCCGATGTGCCGGTGATGCAGGCTCCGCGCAAGCAGGCCGGCGGGAAATATGCCCGCCGGCAGCAGATTGTCGTAATATGCGCTTATGGGCAGGTCGTTACAGGCAGGCTTCCAGGAAAGGCTGGTCGAAGCCGAACTGCCGCGCCTTGTCCAGCGTGTAGGGACGCAGGCCCATGGAACGATATTCCCCGATGATCTTCCCGCTGTCGTCCTCGTCATGATATTCGAACTTGAACAGTTCCTGGGTGACGATGACGTCGCCTTCCATGCCGATCACCTCGGTCACGTTGGTGACGCGGCGGGAGCCGTCGCGCAGTCGCTTCACCTGCACGATCAGGTCGACGGAGTCGGCAATCTGCTTGGAAATCGCTTCCTTGGGGATCTTGATGTCGCCCATCAGGATCATGTTCTCCATACGGCCGAGGCATTCGCGCGGGGAGTTGGAGTGGAGCGTGCACATGGAGCCATCATGGCCGGTGTTCATCGCGGCGAGCAGGTCGAAGCACTCCGCGCCGCGGATTTCGCCCAGGATGATGCGGTCGGGGCGCATGCGCAGGGCGTTCTTGACGAGGTCGCCGATGGTGATCGCGCCCTGGCCCTCCAGGTTCGGCGGGCGGGTTTCAAGCGGCAGCCAGTGCGGCTGTTGCAGGCGAAGTTCGGCCGCGTCCTCGATGGTCAGCACGCGCTCGCCGGGGTCGATCATCTTGGAGAGGGCATTGAGCATGGTCGTCTTGCCCGAACCCGTACCCCCCGAAATCACGATGTTGAAGCGGCAGGCGCCGGCGATCTTCAGCGCGGTGCACATCTTCTGGCTCATCGCGCCCCATTGGGCGAGCATGTCGAGCGTGATCGGCTTGGCGGAGAATTTACGGATGGAGATGGCGGTGCCGCGCAGGGATAGCGGCGGCACGATCACGTTGACGCGGCTGCCGTCGGGCAGGCGGGCGTCGGCCAGCGGCGTGGTCTGGTCGACGCGGCGGCCTACCTTGTTGACGATGCGCTGGGCGATCTGGAACAGATGCTCTTCGTCGCGGAACTTGATGGGCGCGATCTGGAGCTTGCCCTTCTTTTCGATATAGGTCTGCTCCGGGCCGTTGACCATGATGTCGCTGACGTCCGGATCGGCCAGCAATTCCTCCAGCGGGCCCAGGCCGAGCAGTTCGTCCACCAGCACCTTTTCCAGCGCGAACTGCTCGCGGCGGTTGAGGGTCAGCTTCAGTTCCGCCAGCACCTCCATGATGATCGGGCGGAATTCCTCGGCCAGCTCATCCTTGGTCAGCGTGGCGGCGGCTTCGGGATCGACGCGCTCCAGCAGGCGGGGGAGCACCTGCTCCTTGATCTTGTGGACCGAGGCTTCGAACCCCTGCGGTCCGGCATCGGCGGCATGTTCGGCATTGGCGCGATCCGACAGGCGCTGCATCGCGTCGGCATTGCGCTGCATCTGGCTTGTGGGCGCGGAGAGCGGATCGAGCGGGGCTTCCGGGGGCAGGGCCGTCATGTCCAGGGGCGGGAACTGCTCGCCGCCCTTGATCTCTTCCTTGGGCGCGCCTCCCTGCATCGGTCGGGCAAGGCCGAAACCCGGCTTGATGCCCGCAGGTCCATTTTTCCGTCCAAACGCGCTCATAATTCTCCGCCGAAATGATGTGCATCAGCCATTGAGAACGGCGGTGCAAAATTAGACCACGGTGGCGGCGGCGAAGTGCTGCTGCGGGCGGCGTAAAAGTCGTCCACTTTGCCTTCTTTGCGCGAGCAGGGAGGGCGTGGAGATATATACCGTGGATCTTTACCTGAAGGTGCGTCTTGCTTGCGCGGGCGGCATGAGCCAGCGTGAGGCGGCGAAGCATTTCAACGTATCGCGCGACACGGTCCGCAAGATGCTGTCGTATTCGGAGCCCCCCGGTTACCGCCGGACGGCGGCGGTGCGGCGGCCCAAGCTGGAAGCGTTCGTTCCGATCATCGATGCATGGCTTGATGGTGACCGTCAGGTTCCGCGCAAGCAGCGTCATACGGCGAAGCGGGTATTTGACCGCCTTCGCGAAGAGCACGGTTTCACCGGCGGCTACACGATCATCAAGGATTACATCCGACAGCGCGAGCAGCGCAGCCGGGAGATGTTCGTGCCGCTGGCGCATGCGCCCGGCCATGCCCAGGCAGATTTTGGTGAGGCCATGGTCGAGATCGGCGGTGTTGTGCAGAAGGCGCATTTCTTCGTGCTCGATCTACCGCACAGCGACGCCTGCTACGTGCGCGCCTATCCCGCTGCCGTTGCCGAGGCATGGATGGACGGCCACGTGCACGCCTTCGCGTTTTTCGGCGCGGTGCCGCTGTCGATCGTCTACGATAACGACCGCTGCCTGGTCTCGAAGATCCTGCCCGACGGCACGAGGCAGCGCGCCCGGCTGTTCAGCGGCTTCCTGTCGCATTACCTGATCCGCGATCGTTACGGCCGTCCCGGCAGGGGGAACGACAAAGGCAGTGTTGAAGGGCTGGTCGGTTATGCTCGCCGCAACTTCATGGTGCCGATCCCCCGGTTCGCGACGTGGGAGGCGTTCAACCTGTGGCTCGAGGAGCAATGCCGCAAGCGTCAGAACGACCGGCTGCGGGGCGAGAGCGAGACGATCGGCGAGAGGCTGAAGCGCGATCTGGCGGCGATGCAGGAACTGCCGGCTGCCCCGTTCGAGGCTTGTGACCAGACCAGCGGCCAGGTCTCGTCGCAGGCGCTGGTGCGTTACCGGACCAATGATTACTCGGTGCCGGTGCGCTTCGGCCATCAGGAGGTATGGATCCGGGGCTATGTCGGCGAGGTGGTGATCGGCTGCCGGGGCGAGGTCATTGCCCGTCATGTGCGCAGCTACGAGCGCGAGGACGTGATCTTCGATCCCATCCATTACCTTCCCCTGATCGAACAGAAGATCAATGCGCTCGATCAGGCAGCGCCCCTGCAAGGCTGGCACCTGCCCGAAGCGTTTGCAACGCTGCGCCGCCTCATGGAAGCTCGTATGGGCAAGCATGGTCGGCGCGAGTATGTGCAGGTGCTGCGTCTGCTGGAGAGCTTCACGCTTGCCGATCTGCATGCGGCCGTAAAGCAGGCTCTCGATATCGGGGCGATCGGCTTTGATGCCGTGAAGCATCTCCTGCTGTGCCGGGTGGAGCGCCGACCACCCCGATTGGACATGGCGATCTATCCCTATCTGCCCAGAGCCAGGGTGGAGACGACATCGGCGCGCTCCTACATGCAGTTGCTCTCGGGCGATGCGAAGGATGCGGCATGAGCAGTCCGTCCCCCGAGCTGTTACTGGCCAGCCACCTCAAGACGCTCAAGCTACCAACCTTCCTGCGCGAGCATGACAAGCTGGCCCGGCGATGCGCGGCCGAGGGCGCAGATCACGTCCGCTACCTTGCCCGGCTTGTCGAACTGGAGCTGATCGACCGGGAACGCCGGATGGTCGAGCGCCGGATCAAGGCTGCGAAGTTCCCGGCCGCCAAGAGCCTCGACAGCTTCGACTTTGCCGCGATCCCCAAGCTCAACAAGATGCAGGTGCTGGAACTGGCACGCTGCGACTGGATCAACCGCCGCGAGAACGTCATAGCCCTTGGTCCCTCGGGAACCGGCAAGACCCATGTGGCGATCGGCCTCGGCCTTGCCGCCTGCCAGAAGGGCCTGACGGTCGGCTTCACCACCGCGTCCGCGCTGGTCAGCGCGATGATGGAGGCACGCGACGAACGCCGCCTTCTGCGCCTCCACAAGCAAATGGCCGGATACAAGCTCCTCATCATCGATGAACTGGGGTTCGTGCCGCTCTCGAAAACCGGCGCGGAACTGCTGTTCGAGCTGATCTCGCAGCGTTACGAGCGCGGCTCGACGCTGATCACCAGCAACTTGCCGTTCGACGAGTGGACCGAAACGTTCGGCTCCGAGCGCCTGACAGGCGCGCTCCTCGACCGGCTTACCCACCACGTCTCCATACTCGAGATGAACGGAGAGAGCTATCGTCTGGCCCAAAGCCAGGCGCGCAAGGCACGCTCCAACCCCTGACAGAAAAGACCATCCGTGTGTTGGCGACCCCCACTCGGGCTACGCCCTCGCGGCGCTCGCCAGCACACGGATCACCCGGCCTGATTTTGCGCCGCCCAATGGCCGACTTTTACTCCGCCGTTGACAGCCATGGTTGTTAAAGGTGAATAGCGTGGAAACTTTGATAAATGGCTAATGCGTCGGGTGGCCGGGCGCCGCAGCGGGGCGGGGCCTGCTTGGACATTCGAATGGCGTCTGCATTCGGCTGGCGGGAGGATGATGCTTGCCCACAAGATGCGAACTGTTGGCGTGGTGGCTGACATCCAGTCTTCAACGATAGGGCATTTCGGTCGTTGATGATCCTGATGAGAGCCATGTTCGGCCAGTCTGGAATGCCAAAGGGCCCCGTTCCGACTTGGAACGGGGCCCTTTGACTTTTAGCAGCGGTCAGTTTGGCTTATCAGCCGGCATGCTCCGCAAGGACGGTGAGGCCCTTTTCGTTCACCTCGGCAAAGCCGCCGCGAACCGGGATGATTTCCGGGGCGGCGCCGGCGTTGGCGAAGATCTGGATCGTGCCGTCACGGACGGTCGACATGAAGGGCGCATGGCCCTCCAGCACGCCGAAGTCGCCATCGGTGCCGGGGACGACCACCTGATAGACCTCTTCCGAGCGGACGAGCTTTTCCGGGGTCACGAGTTCGAAATGCAGTGCCATTGTCTTACTGAGCCTTTGCTGCATCAAGGGCGACGGTCATGATCATCTGAATGCCCTTGCCTTCATTGTAAACGATGTTGGGACCATCAAGAATGACGATCATATGCCCGCCGGGACGTTCCGCATTGAGGACCAGCAAATCCCGCATGAAATTGCCTTGCATCCCAGATCGGCTTTTATCGATCGTCCAGCCTATGGTCGACCGCAATTTGGTCGTCCAATCATATCTTGCCGTCAGCGAGAGCATGGTGTCGGCCAGCGTCACCTTACAAGCCGGCACCGAGGCGGAAGTAGCCAGCCACATCTTGCCTTCGGGCACGGCGACGGAAGCGTAGATGCCTTCCTTGCCAAATAAGCGGCTAGCCATGGTCTCCACATCGGCCGGAGGAATGGCCAAGGTGATACCGACGTTCTTCAACAGCTTTTCGTTCTTCGCGGTCAAATGGTCCCGCTCGGTAAGCTGTTGCGCGCAGGCTCGAAATGCTGTTTCCAGCGCGCTGGTCAACTGGGAGGCCGTCGTCTTGGCCGGTGTTGCCGATTGCAGCAAAGCTAGTGCAAGGACGACGCCTCCCATCATTTGCCTTACGCCGCTTCCGCAGCCAGCTTCTTCGCCTTTTCGATGGCTTCGTCGATGCCGCCGACCATGTAGAAGGCGTTTTCGGGCAGATGGTCATATTCGCCTTCGACCACGGCCTTGAACGACTTCACCGTATCCTCGATCTGGACGAACTTGCCCGAAATGCCGGTGAAGACCTCCGCGACGTGGAAGGGTTGCGACAGGAACTTCTGGATCTTGCGGGCGCGGGCGACGGTCAGCTTGTCCTCTTCCGACAGCTCGTCCATGCCCAGGATCGCGATGATGTCCTGAAGCGACTTGTACTTCTGGAGGATCGCCTGAACCGCGCGGGCGGTTTCATAATGTTCCTGACCGACGACGCGGGGTTCCAGAACGCGGCTGGTCGAGTCCAGCGGGTCGACCGCCGGATAGATGCCCAGTTCCGAAATGGCGCGGTTGAGAACGGTGGTGGCGTCGAGGTGCGCGAAGCTGGTGGCCGGCGCCGGGTCGGTCAAGTCGTCCGCGGGGACGTACACGGCCTGCACCGAGGTGATCGAACCCTTGTTGGTCGAGGTGATGCGCTCCTGAAGGGCGCCCATGTCGGTGGCGAGGGTCGGCTGATAGCCCACGGCCGAAGGAATGCGGCCGAGCAGAGCCGACACTTCCGCGCCCGCCTGGGTGAAGCGGAAGATGTTGTCGACGAAGAACAGCACGTCCTGACCTTCCTGGTCGCGGAAATATTCCGCGATGGTGAGGCCCGACAGGGCGACGCGCGCGCGGGCGCCCGGCGGTTCGTTCATCTGGCCGTAGACCAGCGCCACCTTCGAACCTTCGCTGATTGCGTTGCCGTCGGCGTCCTTGGCGATGACGCCTGCGTCGAGGAATTCGTGATAAAGGTCGTTGCCCTCGCGGGTACGCTCACCGACGCCCGCGAAGACGGAAGTGCCGCCATGGCCCTTCGCGATGTTGTTGATCAGTTCCTGAATGAGCACGGTCTTGCCGACGCCCGCGCCGCCGAACAGGCCGATCTTGCCGCCCTTCGCATAGGGAGCGAGAAGGTCGATGACCTTGATGCCGGTGACGAGGATCGAGGCGTCGGTCGACTGGTCGACGAATTCCGGCGCCTTGGCATGGATCGGGGCGGAGAGGGTGGTGCCGACCGGGCCGCGCTCGTCGATCGGTTCACCGACGACGTTCAGGATGCGGCCGAGCGTGGCCGGGCCGACGGGAACGCTGATCTGCGCGCCGGTGTCGGTCACTTCCTGACCGCGGGTCAGGCCGTCGGTCGAGTCCATCGCGATGGTGCGGACGGTGTTCTCGCCCAGATGCTGGGCGACTTCCAGCACGAGGCGCTGGCCGTTGTTGCTGGTTTCCAGCGCCGAGAGAATGGCCGGAAGTGCATCGGGGAAGGTGACGTCGACGACGGCGCCGATGACCTGGCTGATGCGGCCTACATTGTTGGTGGTTGCCATGACTACTGTCCTTGCCTGCACTTAAAGGGCTTCGGCGCCCGAGATGATTTCGACGAGTTCGGTGGTGATCGCGGCCTGACGGCTGCGGTTGTACTGAATGGTCAGCTTGTTGATGAGGTCGCCGGCGTTGCGGGTCGCATTGTCCATGGCGGTCATCGACGCGCCCTGTTCGGACGCATTGTTTTCCAGCAGCGCCTTGAATATCTGCACCGTGACGTTGCGCGGCAGCAGGTCGTCGAGGATCGCTTCCTCGCTCGGTTCATATTCCACCGTCGCGCCGATGGCGTTGCGGTCGGCGTCGGCCGGGATCTTCACCGGAATGATCTGCTGCTCGGTCGGGATCTGGGCGAGCGCCGACTTGAAGCGCGAGAAAAAGAGATGCGCGACGTCGAACTTGCCGTTCAGATACATGTCGGTCAGTTCGCGGGCGATCTCCTCTGCCTGCGCATAGCCCGGTTCCTTGACGCCGGTGGTGTCGAACTGGGCGACGATCATGCCGGGGAAGGTGCGGTTGATGACCGGACGGCCCTTGCGGCCGATCAGGTAAAAGCGGACGGTCTTGCCTTGCTGGATCAGTTCGTCCGCCTTGGAGCGGGCGGCCTTGACGATGTTGGCGTTGAACGCGCCGGCAAGGCCACGGTCCGAATTGGCGACGACCAGCAGATGGACATCGTCCTTACCGGTGCCGGCCAGCAGCGGGGAGGCGCCTTCGCCCGAACCCCCTGCGATCTTCGAGGCGAGGCTGGCGACGACCGCTTCCAGGCGGCTGGAATAGGGGCGGGCGGCTTCGGCGGCGGCCTGCGCCTTGCGCAGCTTCGCGGCGGCGACCATCTGCTTGGCCTTGGTGATCTTCTGGGTCGATTTGACCGACCCGATGCGCAGCTTCAGTTCCTTGAGGCTAGCCATAGTTCAAACATTCCGAGCAAGGGCCAGACGGCCCGCGAGACCAAAGAAACCGACGCCCATGGCGCCTTCGAACCAGCGCATCGCGCTGCTCTGCCCGACCTTGCGCCCCGCCTTGGTGGCGAGGATCGCGAGAAGGGCGCACCAGAAGAAACCCAGTCCATAGACGATCGCGATCAGCAGCATGCCCTGCCATGGTGCGTCCGGACCGGTGCCGACGAACTGCGGCAGCGCGGCCAGGAAGAAGATCGCGACCTTCGGGTTCAGCACGGTGCTGATGAATCCCTGCGCGAAGGGCGATCCGCCGATCCGCAGCCTGGGCGCTTCCGATGCGGGCGACGGCTTCACCGCGCCGCGCAGCATCGAAAGGCCGAGCCATGCGAGATAGATCGCGCCCGCGATCTTCACCGCCATGAAGAGGCCCGGCACGGCGTTCAACACGCTGAGGAAGCCGAAGCCGCAGAGCGCCATGTAGAACAGCCCGCCAAGCTGGATGCCGCCGATCGCCGCCATTCCCGCCCTCAGCCCGCGCCGCGCCGCGTGACCAGCCACCAGCATGGTGTCCGGTCCCGGCAGCAGCACCAGACCGATTGACATCACGGTCCAGGCGAGGAGGGAATGGGCGGTGAGCATTGCGAACTAGCGGTTCTCTTCCTTTTTCACCCGTCATCCCCGTGGGGGGGCCATCTCCCTTGCGTTGCGTCTGGGCGCTCGGTCGGGAGATGGGTTCCCGCTTTCGCGGGAATGACGGGGTGGTGCGTTATGCGAAGGTCTTGCCGAACGAGTCCAGCGCGGCCTTCAGCTTCGCCTTGGGCTCGTCGCCCAGATCCTTGCTGTCGCGGATGGCGGCCAGCACCTCGGGATGGTCGTGGCGCAGATAGGCGAGCATCAGCTCTTCATAGCGCGTCACGTCCTTGACCGGGATGCTGTCCAGATAGCCATTGGTGCCCGCGAAGATCGACGCCGTCTGCTCTTCGAAGGGCAGGGGCGAGAACTGGGCCTGCTTGAGCAGTTCGGTCAGGCGCGCACCGCGGTTCAGCAGCTTCTGGGTCGAAGCGTCGAGGTCCGAGCCGAACTGGGCGAAGGCCGCCATTTCGCGATACTGGGCCAGCTCCAGCTTGATCGAGCCGGAAACCTTCTTCATCGCCTTGGTCTGCGCGGCGGAGCCGACGCGCGACACCGACAGGCCGACGTTGATGGCCGGACGGATGCCCTGATAGAAGAGGTTTGTTTCGAGGAAGATCTGGCCGTCGGTGATCGAGATCACGTTGGTCGGAATATAGGCCGACACGTCGCCCGCCTGCGTTTCGATGATGGGCAGCGCGGTCAGCGAGCCGGCGCCGTTGGCGTCGTTCATCTTCGCGGCGCGCTCCAGCAGGCGGCTGTGCAGGTAGAAGACGTCGCCCGGATAGGCTTCGCGGCCCGGAGGACGGCGCAGCAGCAGCGACATCTGGCGATAGGCGACGGCCTGCTTGGAAAGGTCGTCATAGACGATCACGGCATGCATGCCGTTGTCGCGGAAGAATTCGCCCATGGTGACGCCGGTGTAAGGGGCGAGATACTGGAGCGGAGCGGGTTCCGAGGCGGTCGCGGCGACGACGATCGAATATTCCATCGCGCCATTTTCTTCGAGCTGCTTGACGATCTGCGCGACGGTCGAGCGCTTCTGGCCGACGGCGACGTAGATGCAGTAGAGCTTCTTGCTCTCATCGTCGCCCGCGTTGATGCCCTTCTGGTTGATGAAGGTGTCGATCGCGACGGCGGTCTTGCCGGTCTGGCGGTCGCCGATGATCAGCTCGCGCTGGCCACGGCCGACGGGGACGAGGGCGTCGATCGCCTTGAGGCCGGTCTGCACGGGTTCGTGCACCGACTTGCGGGGAATGATGCCCGGCGCCTTGACTTCGACGCGCTTGCGTTCGGTGTACTGGATCGGGCCCTTGCCGTCGATCGGGTTGCCGAGGCCGTCGACCACGCGGCCAAGCAGGCCCTTGCCGACGGGCACGTCCACGATGGTGCCGGTGCGCTTGACGGTGTCGCCTTCCTTGATCTCGGCATCCGAGCCGAAGATCACGACGCCGACATTGTCGGCTTCCAGGTTGAGCGCCATGCCCTGCACGCCATTGGCGAACTCGACCATTTCGCCCGCCTGGACGTTGTCGAGGCCATGGACACGGGCGATGCCGTCACCCACGGTCAGCACGGAACCGACTTCGCTCACCTGCGCTTCGGTGCCGAAATTGGCTATCTGGTCCTTGATGACCTTCGAAATTTCTGCGGCGTTGATATCCATGTTCAGCCTTTCAGCCTTTCATCGCGTGGGCGAGACTATTCAAACGGGTGCGGATGGAGGAATCGATCATCTGGCTGCCGATCTTGACGACCAGCCCGCCCAGGATCGCGGGATCGACCTTGGCATCGAGCGCGACGTCGCGGCCGACGCGGGCGCGCAGGCCCTGTTGCAGGGCGTTGACCTGTCCGGCGTCGAGCGGATGGGCGCTCGTCACTTCGGCGCGAACCTCGCCCTTGTGATTCGACAGCAGCGTCTCATAGGCGCGGATGATCGCGGGCAGCTGGGAAAGGCGGCGGTTCTGCGCCAGCACGCCCAGGAAATTCGTCGTCAGCGGGTCGAGGCCCATGGAGGATGCGACGGCGGCGATCGTCTTACCCGCTGCGTCGCGGCTGAGGACGGGGCTGTTCACCAGGCCCTTGAAATCGGCCGATTCGGCTAGTGCCGCCTTGAGCGCAGCCAAGCTCGCCGCGACGGTGTCGAGCGTCTTGCCGTCGCGGGCCAGATCGAACAGCGCCACCGCATAGCGGCCGCTGAGGCTGGCCTGAATACCGCCGGTCGTCTCCACGCGCTTACCGTCCTCCACTTGATTCTGGCATTTTGAATTGCCGGTCATGCAAAAAGGGGGCGCGGTTCTGTCCGTCCCGGTCCCCTGTTGGGGGGCCGGTTAGCAGTGGGATTGTGACTATGCAAGCCATGGAACGCGATTCGACCGTCAGTATGAAATCATCGCGATTTGACTGAGTTTTTATATGGGACGAATCGTTGGTCGCCGCCCCGCTTTTATTTCCCCTCGGGGGTGAGCCGACCCTTTTGGCAATGGTAGACGATCCGTTCATTGGGTTGGGCCGGAAGCAGAGCGGCGAGATCGTTCTGCAGCGTGGCGATTTTCCCCAGCAGGGCAGAATCGCTCCCGCAGCCCTTGATCGCGCCGCCGCCCAGCGCGCGGGCCTTTGCCATGGTGTCGATGTCGGGCAGCCAGCGCTGGACCCGAAGCGTGCCCGTTGCCGGATCGAAGCGGCTGACGGTCACGAAATTATGGTCGTCGGGAACGGCCGCGCGCTGCCAGCCGGTGCCGGAGGAGACATATTGGGTGTCGCCGTCGACGCAGCCTCCCTCCGCCCAGTGGAATCCGATGTCATTGGGTTGGGATATGGTGAGCCGGCTGCGATTCACGTCCACCCGGCAGACATTGTCGCCGGCCCAGGCATAGGCGTTGTTGCCCATGACGTTCGCGTCCTGCGGCAGTTCGATGCGTTCTTCGATACTGGAGAAGCTGGGCTTCAGGAAGAACAGTCCGATCGCCGCGAACAGCAGGACGCCGCCGCCCGCCAGCCACCAGGTGGCGCGCCGTTCCCGGCCCTGGCTGTAGAACAGGCCGCCTGCGCCGAGGCCGAGCACCGCCAGCGCCAGCAGCACGGCGGCGCCCGCCATCGCATTTTCCCGGGCGGAAATGACGTCGCGTTCGGCCGTGTCGCGGGCCTTGTCCAGCGCGGCTTCGCGAGCGTCCGCGCGGGCGCGTTCGGATTGCTCGCTCCGCGCTTCCTCCCGCTGGGCGAGGGCGGCTTCGGCGGCGTCCGCCTCCGCCATCGAGCGGCAGGGAACGACGGTGTGCAGCGACGATATGCCGGCCTGCCGCAGGAAGGAGGCGACTTCCCGCCAGGACACGGCGAAGCCGAACTCCGCATCATTGCCGTCGGAGACCGATCCGAAACTGTTGACCCCCAGCACCCGGCCGCAATCGTCGACCAACGGCCCGCCGCTATTGCCTGCGGCCAGCGGCGCGGTGTGCAGCACCGTATCGAAATTCTGGCTGGCCCTGCCTGAGGACACAGTGCCGCTGGTCTTCACCGTGCCGAGCGGTTCCACCAGTTGCTTGAGGCCAAGGCCCTGCGCGCGGTCCACCGTGCCGGGATAGCCGATGGCGGTGACATGCTGCCCGTCGCTCACCGCCCCGGCGTAGAAGGTGCTGACCGGCAGGCTGCCTTCCTCCAACTGGATCAGCGCCAGGTCGTTGCCGGGCGAGAAGGCGATGATCCGGCCGCCATAGGTCTTTGTCCCCTCCGAAGGGATGACGCCGATGACAAGGTCCTTCTCCTCCCGCGTCAGTTCGACCACATGGGCGTTGGTGATGATCTTGTCCGGCGCGACCGCGAAGCCGCTGCCATGGCCCACGAAATAGGCGTCGGAGCCGTTGGTCGCGACCAGCACGACGCGGACAACGCCGCGGGCGGCGGCTGCGATGTCCTGCTGTTCGGCATGCGCGCCGGAGGGCCCGGCAAGAGCCAGGAGCGCGGCCAGAACAGGGGCGAGGCGACGGAATAGTGCGACCATGGTTGGCGGCATTCATATGCGATGGTGGGATTGAGGCAATGCGCAAAAAAGCGTGGAGCCGCTTTTTGAGCGCAAGCGGCGGGAAGGCTGATGCGTCGGGCGCGGCTATCCCTTATTCATGACCGAGATGAGACAGCCCGAAGCCCCGATCCACGCCATGCCGGACGCAGATGCCTGCTGGGACGCCTTTCTGGGGCGCGACCGGAGCTTCGACGGGCGGTTCGTGGGCGCTGTGCTGACCACCGGCATCTATTGCAAGCCGAGCTGCGCGGCGCGGCATCCCCGGCGGGAGAATATGATCTTCCTTGCCGACCCGGAGGCAGCGCGGGCGGCGGGTTTCCGCGCCTGCCTGCGCTGCCGCCCCGACGAGGTCGGGCGCGACCGGCTGGCGGTGGAGGCGGCCATCGCCTTCATCGCTGCCGCCGAGACCCCGCCCTCGCTGGAGGAGGTGGCGGCGCATGCGGGCTATGCGCCGCATCATTTCCACCGGCTGTTCAAGCGCGAAACGGGGATGACGCCGGCCGCCTATGCCCGATCGCTGCGCACCGAACGGCTGAAAAGCGCGCTGGAGGAGGGGAGCAGCGTCACCGGCGCGATCTATGAGGCGGGCTATAATGCGCCCAGCCGCGCCTATGCCGATGCGGAACGGCATCTGGGCATGACGCCCAGCGCCTGGAAGGATGGCGGGCGGGGCGTGGCGATTCGCCATGCGGTGGTGCAGACCGGCCTGGGGCCAGCGCTGGTCGCGGGGACCGAGCGGGGGCTTTGCCGGATCAGCTTCGACGAGGATGAGGCGGATTTGCGCCGGCGCTTCCCCAAGGCGGAGATCCTGCCCGCCGACGAGGGGCTTTCGGCCCTGGCGGCGCAGGTCGTGCGGTTGATCGACGATCCGTCGGAGCCGCCGGACTTGCCGATGGATGTGTGTGGGACGGCGTTTCAGCAGGCGATATGGGCGGCCTTGCGCGCGATCCCGCCGGGGGAGACGCGCACCTATGGCGAAATTGCGGCGGCCATCGGCAGGCCAGGCGCCGTGCGGGCCGCCGGGACGGCTTGCGGCGACAACAATCTGGCCGTGCTGATCCCTTGCCATCGAGTGTTGCGGAGCGATGGGAGCCTGGGCGGATACGCCTATGGCACGCCGCGCAAGCAGGCCCTGCTGGAGCGCGAAAGCCGGGGCTGAAACCACGCTTTTCGCTTTTCTTTCAGCAGACTGTCGGCCATGAGTGCCGCCGGGGTTCAACGCCGTTGCAGGGGGTGGCGTGACGATTCGGGTGTTGAAGGGGCTGCTGCTCCTGGCGGGCGCGTTGGCGATCATGCCGGGTACGGCGCAGGCGGCGTGGTTGCAGGCGAACAGCCGGCATTTCACCATCATGAGCGACGGCAGCGAAGCCAGGCTGCATGAATTTGCCGAGAAGCTGGAAAAATTCGACGGCCTGTTGCGCCGCGTGACCGGCGTCGACGATCCGGAGGCGGGCAGCCCGGTCCATGTCTATCTTCTGTCCAACGACGCCAAGGTGAAGGCGCTGGCGCGCAATCCCAATATCGGCGGTTTCTACACGACGTCGGATCGCTTCGCTTATGCCGTCCTGGCGCGGGGCGCGAAGACGAGCGATTATGATGTGGGTGCCGAGGACATATTGTTCCACGAATATACCCATCATTTCATGCTGCATCATTTCCCGGCGGCTTATCCGGCGTGGTATGTGGAGGGTTTCGCGGAATTTTTCTCCGCCGTGAAATTCCCCAAGGACGGGTCGATCCAGTTCGGCCGCATCCCGATGGCGCGGGCGCCCACGCTGGTGCAGGATTCGCCCTATCCGCTGAAGGACCTGTTCGCCCGCGATACGGACGGGCTGGGGCTGCGGGACGGAGATCGCTATTATGGCACGGCCTGGCTGCTCACCCATTATTTCCAGTATAAGGCCGACCGGCGGGCGGAAATCAGCCATTATCTGAAGGATCTGGCGGCCGGCGTGCCGGATATGAAGCTGGATGGCTATTTTGCCGGGGGCGTCGAGGGGCTGGAAAAGGACCTGAAGGCCTATATGCGCCGTCCCTTGTCGGCATCGCGGCTCGATCCCAGCGCAGTGACGGTGGGAGCCATCGCGATCGGCCCGGTCGATCCGGCGCAGGGTGCGCTGATCGAGGATGAATTGCGGCTGATGAACCATCCCCGCACCGAAGATTTGCCCGACATCGTCCGTGCGATCCGCGCCACCGCCGCCAAATTCCCGTCCAGCGCCTATGCGCTGGCGCTGCTGGCGGAGGCGGAGTGGGAGGCGGAGGAGAAGGCCGCGGCGCTGGCCGACGCCGATCGCGCGATCGCGCTCGATCCCGGACTGTCGCGGGCCTATAGCGCGCGGGCGCGGGCATTGCTGGAGCGGGCGCAGGACGATGACAAGGAGGAGGATTGGAAGGCTGCGCTGAAGGCCATCGTCAAGGCGAATCGCGCGGATACGGAAGACCCGGTGCCGCTGGCGCTGTTCTACCGCTATCATGCGATGAAGGGCGGGCTGATGCCGGACATCGGCTATGACGGCCTGGCCAAGGCCTTTCTGCTGCTGCCGCAAAGCCCGGAATATCGGATGACCTATGTGCAGGCCCTCGCATTCCGGGGGGACTATGCCAAGGCATCCCAACTGCTCGACCCGCTGGCCTATTCGCCGCACCCCTCCGGCACGCGCGACGCCGCGCTGGCCCTCAAGAAGCGCTTCGATGCCGAGGCCGCTAGGAAGAAAAGCCCTTCAACCGCTCCATGATCGCGCGGCGCTGGGCCTTGCTCATCCCTGCCCAGCGTCGGATTTCGTCCGTCGTCCGTCCGCAACCGGTGCAGATCCGCCCGGGCTTGTCGAGCTTGCAGATGTTGACGCAGGGGCTTTCCATGGGTGTTCGGGCCATCACATGAAGCTGTACGGGTCGACGTCGACCGCCACCCTTGTGCCTGATTTCCAGCTGAGGTTGCCCAGCCATTCCCGGATCGCGTCCTGCACGTCGACCTGCCGCGTCGCGTGGATCAGCAGGCGGTGGCGGTGCCGCCCGCGCAGCACGGAAAGCGGGGCCGGGGCGGGTCCGTAGACGCGCATCCCCTCGATCGAGGGCGCGGACTTGCCGATCAGCCGCGCGACCTCGGCGGCTTCGTCCGCATCCTCGCTGGACACGATGATCGCGGCGAAGCGGCCGAAGGGCGGGGCGTTGGCGTGGCGGCGATTCTCCGTCTCCACCTCGTAGAAGCGCTCTGCATCGCCTGCGATCAGGGCCTTGATGACCTCTGCCTCCGGCATGCGGGTCTGGATGAAGACGCGGCCCGGTTTCTGCCCGCGCCCGGCGCGTCCGGCGACCTGCACGATCTGCTGGAAGGTGCGTTCCGACGCGCGCAGGTCGCCGCCTTCGAGGCCCAGATCGGCATCGATCACGCCCACCAGCGTCAGGTTGGGGAAGTGATAGCCCTTGGTGACGAGTTGCGTGCCGATGATGATGTCGACGGCGCCCGCCTCCACCGACTTCACGAATTCCGCGACCTTGGCGGGCGACCAGAGCGTGTCGGAGGTGACGATGGCGGTGCGCGCATTGGGCCAGAGCGCCTTCACCTCGTCGGCGATGCGCTCCACGCCGGGACCGCAGGCGACCAGCGAATCCTCCTCCTTGCATTCCGGGCAGAAGCGCGGGGCGGGGATGACATGGCCGCAATGGTGGCAGGCAAGGCGGTGGGTCAGCCGGTGCTCGACCATCCAGGCGGTGCAATTGGGGCATTGGAAGCGATAGCCGCAATGACGGCAGAGCGTCAGCGGCGCATAGCCCCGGCGGTTGAGGAAAAGCAGGCTCTGCTCGCCCTTTTCCATCGTCTCGTCGATGGCGCGGACCAGCGGCGGCGCGATCCAGCGGCCACGCTCCGGCGGGTCGGTGAGCAGGTTGATGCCCTCTATGTCCGGCATGGCCGCGCCGCCGAAGCGGGAAGGCAGCTTGATTTCCCTGTAGCGGCCAAGCTCGACCTGATGCCGCGTCTCTATGGCGGGGGTGGCGGAGGCGAGGATGACCGGGAATTTCTCGATGAGGCCGCGCATCACCGCCACGTCGCGGGCATGATAGTGGACGCCATCCTCCTGCTTGAAGCTCGCCTCATGCGCTTCGTCCACCACGATCAGGCCCAGATTGGGATAGGGCAGGAACAGGGCGGAGCGGGCGCCGACCACCACCGACGCCTCGCCCGCCGCGATCGCCCGCCAGGCGCGCCGCCGCTCGCTCTGGCGCAGGCCGCTGTGCCAGTTGACGGGGACCGTGCCGAAGCGCTTTTCGAAACGTTCCAGAAAGGGCTCGGTCAGCGCGATTTCGGGGAGCAGCACCAGCACCTGCCGTCCCTCGCGGATAGCGGCGGCGATAGCTTCGAAATAGACTTCCGTCTTGCCCGATCCGGTCACGCCGTCGAGCAGGAAGGGGGCGAAGGCCCGTTCCCTGACCGCTTCGATGAACTGGTCGGCGGCCGCGCCTTGCCCATCGGACAGCAGCGGCGGGGCATGATCGGGATTCGGCATGGGGAAGGGGGTGTCGACGCTGACCTCCACCGCTTCGAAGGCGCCCGCCTTGATGAGGCCGCGGATCACCGCGTCGCTGACTCCCCCGATCATCGCCAGCTCGCGGATCAGCCCCTGCCGCTCGCCGATGCGCTCCATCGCCTGGGTGCGCTGTTCGGTCATGCGGTCAGGAAGGTCGCCCGTGGCGCGATATTCGATGACGGTGCGCGCGCCCTCCAGCGCCGCCATGGATGCCAGCGTCATGCGCAGCACGGCGGCGATGGGGGCGAGATAATAATCCGCCGTCCACTCGATCAGGCGGCGCAGCGTCTCCGGCACCGGGGGCGCGTCGACCGGGCCGACGATGTTGCGCAGGCGGTTGTCGCCCACCGTCTCGATTTCGGGAAAGCTGTCCTCGTCCCACACCACGCCGACGATCTGGCGCGGACCCAGCGGCGCGACGACGATGCTGCCGGGCTTGACGTTCATCCCATGCGGCACGCGATAGTCCAGCGGCCCCAGGGCGGCGTTCAGCAGGATGACACGGGCGCGCGAACTCATTGCCCTCTCCCTAATGGCAGGGGCGGTTGAGGCAAGCCCTGGAGCGCGTCAGATTTTCCAGCTCAATGTCAGCCAGGGGATGTGCGCCACCGCATCCGGGCGGCCGTCGCGGAACGTCTGCTGCCGCATATAGAGCAATTGCGCGTCCAGCGCCCTGGCGATCGGATGGCGCAGGCCGATCTGGTTGCGCATCACGGCAAGGCCCGGCCTGTCGCCGGGGCGGGCGCGGTTCAGGTGGAACATCAGCTCGGCCGCCGCGATCAGCGTCCACCGTTTCGCCGCATCCAGCGGCACCGAAGCCTGCATCCGTTGTCGCAGCCGCCAGCTTGCCCTGTCGGTGGTATCGAAAAAGCGCTGTTCGATGCGGGTGCGGCTCATCCAGATGCCTTTCGTCAGCGTCACCTGCTGGAACAGCCGCATTTCCTGTTCCGGTTCGGAGCGGAAAAAGGCGACGCCGCCGCCGATCTGCACCGCCCCGGCGACGCGATGGTCGATCAGGACGCGCACCGTCTGCTGCCCGCCATTGGAGGATGCCTGGCGGAAGCGCTGGCTGAGGTCGAGCGACACAAGGTCCGAATCGCTTGCCTGCACGACCAGCGATTCGGTCGTCCACAGTTGATTTTCCTGGCTGGCGGCGAAGGCGGGCGAGGCGGCCAGGAGGCCGACGGAGATCAGCGCGTCCGATATGTGGCGGGGACGCTGGCGGCGGGGCATGGATCGGTCCTTTGGAAAGGTGCCGCCGTCATAATGTTGCGCCGGGCGGAAGGTAAAGGGGCAGCCTCCGGCAATAATGGCTAATCCGTCATGGAGCCGCTAAAGGAAACGCGATTCGTCCCTTCCTCTGCCGGAGCAGATCCATGAAGTTCTTCGTCGACACCGCCGACACCAATGAAATCCGCGAACTCGCCGCCACCGGCCTGCTGGACGGCGTCACCACCAACCCCTCGCTGATCCACAAGTCGGGCCGCAAGTTCCTGGAGGTGGTGGAGGAAATCTGCGGCATCGTGGAAGGCCCCGTGTCGGCGGAGGTCGTCGCGCTCGACCATGAGACGATGATGAAGGAAGCCGCGGTCTTGCGGAAGATCGCCGGCAATGTCTGCATCAAGGTGCCGCTGACGATCGATGGCCTCAAGACCTGCAAGGCGCTGACTGGGGATGGCGTGATGGTGAACGTCACCCTCTGCTTCTCGGCCAATCAGGCGCTGCTGGCGGCCAAGGCGGGCGCGACCTTCATCTCGCCCTTCGTCGGGCGACATGACGACAATGGCTTCGACGGCATGAAGCTGATCGAGGACATTCGCCTGATCTACGACAATTATTCCTTCGCCACGGAAATCCTGGTCGCAAGCGTGCGTCACCCGATCCATGTGCTGGAAAGCGCGAAGATCGGCGCCGACGTGATGACCGCGCCGCCGTCCGTCATCAAGGCGCTGTTCAACCATGTGCTGACCGAGAAGGGCATTGCCGGCTTCCTGGCGGACTGGGAAAAGACCGGCCAGTCGGTCCTCTGATCCGAGTTGGGGGTTTGAGGAAGGGCGCGCAGGCCGGTCCTGCGCGCCTTTTTTGTCGCAACCTTCGCCGGGGAGCGTCATTCTCCTGCGCAAAGGAGAGGCACGATGTTCGTCGCGGTCTATTGGTGGCGCGTTCACCCCGGCAAGGAGGATCAGTTCCGCAAGGCCTGGCGCCGGGGAACCGACCTGATCCGCGAAAAATATGGCAGCTACGGTTCACGCCTGCATCGCGATGCCGACGGGCGCTTCGTCGGCTATGCCGAATGGCCGGACGAAGCGAGCTGGCGCGCGGCTTTCGATCAGAAGATGGTCTATGACGATCCCGAGACGCGCGCCGCCTTCGTCGACGCCATAGCGGAGGTGCCGCCGGACGCCGATCCCATCTTCACCATGACGGTGACCGACGACCTGCTGTTGCGTTCAGCGGAGGGGCGTGGCGGCGGCGACTGACCGATCGGACTAGGCGCGCCTCCCTTGCGCGTCCCTTCCTTGCGTCTTCCAGCCAGCCCCCTAACACCTTTGACCCTGGCGGCTGTCCCGATGCGCCGATGCGCCGGTCGAGACAGGCTCTATCACCATCAGCGCCTGCCAGATCCCGGAAAAGAGGAGGGAAAGCATCGCCGCCAGCGCATCCTGTCCGGCCTTGCCCGCGCCGACCGCGCTGGAGGCCAGCCCGTCCGTTGCCTATCGGCGCGACATCGATGGGCTGCGCGCATTGGCGGTGCTGCCGGTGCTGTTCTATCATGTCCGCCTCTGGCCCTTTTCCGGAGGTTTCATTGGCGTCGACATCTTCTTCGTCATCTCCGGCTATCTGATCGCCTCGATCATTGCGCGGGAGCTGGCGGAAGGCCGGTTCAGCCTCACCGATTTCTATGTGCGGCGCATCCGCCGGATATTCCCCGCCCTGTTCGCGACCATCGCCGTCACCATCATCGCCGGCAGCCAGATCCTGCTGCCGCTGGACTATCGCGCGCTTGGCCTGAGCGCCGCGGCGACGGTGCTGTTCGCCAGCAACCTCCATTTCGCGCGGCATAGCGGCTATTTCGGCAGCGCCGCGGAAGAAGCGCCGCTGCTGCACACATGGTCGCTGGCGGTGGAGGAGCAATTCTACATCCTCTTCCCGCTGCTGATGCTGTGTGCCTTTCGGGCGGGCGGGCGGACGCGGCTCCTGCTGGGGGTGGCGGCGCTTCTGTCCTTCGCCACGGCGCTGCTGCTGATCGACCGTGCGCCGGTGCTGGCCTTCTACCTTCCCTTTCCCCGCGCCTGGGAGTTGCTGGCGGGCGCGTTGCTGGCGACGGATATGCTGCCGCCGCTGCGGAACCGTTGGGCGGCGCAGCTCTGCGCGCTGGCGGGGGTGGCGTCGATCGGCTGGGCGCTGTTCGGCTTTTCCAGCGCGACGGCCTTTCCGGGGCTGAACGCGCTTTACCCGGTGCTGGGGGCGCTACTGATCCTGCATGCGGGGCAGAGCGGGTCGGCGGTCAGCCATCTGCTGGGCGGCGCGATGCCCGTGGCGGTCGGCCGCATCTCCTATTCGCTCTATCTGTGGCACTGGCCGCTTGTCGTCTTCTGGACCTATCGCACGGACGGCGACTGGCGGTTGCGGGAGCAGTTGCTCATCATCCTGCTCTCACTCCTCCTCGCCGCTTTCTCCTGGCGCTTCATCGAGGAGCCGTTCCGCCGGGCCCGTCGCTTCACGGCAGGCCGCGCCTTCGCGCTCGCCGGCGCGATGATGGCGGCGGGGTGCGGAGCGGGCGCGCTGCTCTACCTGTCCGGCGGCCTGCCTGCGCGAGTGGCGCCCTCCGTCGCCGCGCTCGATGCGGCGAGCCGGAGCATGGCCTATCTGCCGGAGCGCTGT
The DNA here is from genome assembly GCF_024611135.1 of Sphingobium sp. CFD-2. NCBI lineage: Bacteria > Pseudomonadati > Pseudomonadota > Alphaproteobacteria > Sphingomonadales > Sphingobiaceae > Sphingobium > Sphingobium sp. CFD-2. The sequence continues at coordinate 331,958 of NZ_CP084405.1, forward strand.
TCGGGCATGGCGGCGGTGCGGCACCGGGCGCTGTGCGCGGTGGGCGCGCATAACGGCACGGCGCCCAGTTTCCTGCTCTGGGGCGATTCCCACGCCCATGCGCTGAAACCCGCATTCGATCAGGCAGGCGATGCGCTGGGTCTGTCCGGACGGATCGCATCCTATCCTGCCTGCCCCACCCTGCTGGGGCTGGATCGGCTGGACCAGCCCGCCAGCCATGATTGCAGCGCCTTCAACGCGCAGGTGCTGGCGATGCTGCGCGACAGTCCGACGATCCACACGGTCTTCCTGGTGTCCCGCTGGGGTCTGTGCGCCAACGGACGCCGCCCCGAAGGCGGCACGCCCTGCTATCTCGGCCGGGACGGGAATGACGACCGGAGCCTCAAGCGCGACGCTTTGCTGTTTCGCGCGGGGCTGAAGGAAACGGTGCGGACACTGACCGGCATGGGCAAGCGGGTCATATTGGTCGCGCCCATTCCGGAATTCCGCCGCAACGTGCCGGAAAGCCTTGCGCGGGCGGAACTCTACAGCGAACCGGCGCAACTGGACCTGCCGCTGGCGGATTATCTGCGGCGGCAGCGCGACGTGTTCGGCGCCTTTGACGAGATGCGGCGGCGCTTCGCGGCCGGCGTCGTCTATCCGCACCGCCTGCTCTGCGGCACCGGCCATTGCGCGACGATGATGCATGGCGTGCCGCTTTATTCCGACGACGACCATCTGTCGCGGCAGGGCAGCCTGCTGCTGAGCGGCATGGTCCATGAAGCGATGCGGCCGATCCGGGAACGGGCCGGCCGCCCCGAAAAGCGCTGAACTGGCGGAAAATGGCGACCCCGACAGGATTCGAACCTGTGACCATTCGCTTAGAAGGCGAATGCTCTATCCAGCTGAGCTACGGGGCCGTCGGCGCGTTCGATAGCGGGGCTTTGACCGGCTTGCAATCATGGGCGGCATTGCATTTGCGCGCCGGCCCGATATGCAAGGGCGCATGAGCGATGCGGGGGTAAGGAAAATCGACGCCTATGCGCTGGGTGCGCGCCCATTGCGCTATTTCGATTTCTGCATGGCCGGTTTCGTCGCGATCCTGCTGCTGTCCAACCTGATCGGCGCGGCGAAGCTGTCGACGCTGGGCGGCTTCACCTTTGGCGCGGGCATCCTCTTCTTTCCTTTGGGCTATGTGCTGGGCGACGTGCTGACGGAAGTCTATGGCTATGCGCGGGCGCGGCGATGCGTCTGGGCGGGCTTTGGCGCGATGCTGTTCATGGCGCTGATGAGCTGGGTAGTGGTGAAGCTGCCTCCGGCGGAGGGATGGCCGGACCAGAAGGCCTATGAGGCCGTGTTCGGCAGCACGTGGCGCATCGTCTTTGCCTCCGTCACCGCCTTCTGGGCGGGTGAGTTCGCCAACAGCTTCGTCCTCGCCAAGATGAAGCTGCTGACGCAGGGCAGGCACTTGTGGATGCGGACCATCGGATCGACGGTAGTGGGGCAGGGGGTGGACAGCCTGCTTTTCTATCCGCTCGCCTTTTATGGAGACTGGACCAACGCGCAGGTGGCGACGGTGATGGTCACCAACTGGCTGATGAAGGTGACGTGGGAAGCGGTGCTGACGCCCGTGACCTATGTGGTGGTCAATCGCCTCAAGCGCGCGGAGGGGTTGGACGTTTTCGACGAGGGCACGAATTTCACGCCGTTCCGGGCAAGCCTCTAGGATGTAGTGTTCCTGCCTGCGCAGGAGCATGATTACTCGCCCGGGTAACGCGCCCTCACGAAGTAGAGTCCGTCGGGCGGCGCGTTCAATCCCAGGGCCGCCCGGTCCTTCGCGTCCCGCGCCGCCTCCAGATCGCCTATCGACCAGCGCCCCATGCCCACCATGGCAAGGCATCCCACCATCGACCGCACCTGATGGTGCAGGAAGGACCGCGCCTCCGCATGGATGGCGAGGCGGTCGCCCGCACGCTCCACATCCAGCCGGTCCAGCGTCTTCACCGGACTTTCCGCCTGGCAGTGGACCGAGCGGAAGGTCGTGAAGTCGTGCCGACCGACCAGCAGTTGCGCGGCCTGCTGCATCGCGTCCGCATCCAGCGGCTGGATCACCCGCCAGACCAGCCCATTTTCCCAGGTCAGCGGCGCGCGGCGGTTGGCGATGCGATAGACATAGGAGCGGCCGGTGCAGGAGAAGCGCGCATGCCAGTCGTCCGCCACGGCCTCGCAGGCAAGGATCGCGACCGGCGCCGGCCGGAGAAGCGCGTTCAGCGCCTCCATCAGGCGGAAGGACGCGATGTCCTTCGCAATGTCGGCATGGGCGCGCATGCCAAGGCCGTGGACGCCGGCATCGGTCCGCCCCGCCGCATGGACGGCGACCTGTTCGCCCGTGACGGCGAAGATGGCGTCCTCCATCGCCTGCTGCACGCTCGGCCCATGGGCCTGCCGCTGCCAGCCCATGAAGGGTCGGCCATCGAATTCGACGGTGAAGGCGAAACGGGTCATGGGGTCAGGCGTCGATCCGGCTGCCGGCAGGCATGTCATAGCCGCGCAGCAATTCGCCCGCCGACATCGCGCCCTTGCCAGCGCGCTGGATCAGCGTCGGGCGGATGCTGCCATGGCCGCAGCCGATCAGCAGGCTGTTGTCGAGCAACTCGCCCGCCGGGCCGTCATTCTCCTCGACATGGGCGGCGAGGATGCGGAACCGTTCGCCGCGATATTCGAAGAAGGCGCCCGGCATGGGGTTGAAGGCGCGCACCTGCCGTTCGACCTGATGCGCGTCGCGGCTGAAATCGATCCGCGATTCCGCCTTTTCGATCTTGGAGGCGTAGGTGACGCCTTCCTCCGGCTGGGCGACAGGCGGGTGGAGAGAGAGGTCGTCCAGCACCTCCACCATCAGTTCCGCGCCGGCTTCGGCCAGTTCCTGCGTCAGCGCGCCGGCGGTCTTGTCCTCTATGGGCGTCACATGCTTGGCGCGCATCGGGCCGGTGTCCAGCCCTGCCTCCATGTCCATGATGGTGACACCCGTGACATTGTCGCCAGCGAGGATGGCGCGCTGGATCGGCGCAGCGCCGCGCCAGCGAGGCAGGAGGGAAGCGTGGATGTTCATGCAGCCCAGGCGCGGCGCCTCCAGGATCGGGCGCGGCAGGATCAGGCCATAGGCGGCGACCACCGCCACATCGGCGTTCAGCGCGGCGAAGGCGGCCTGCACCCCGGCATCCTTCAGCGAAACCGGCGTGCGCGCCTCTAAGCCCATTTCCAGCGCCCTCGCATGGACGGGGGACGGACGGAGCGCCTTGCCGCGTCCGGCCGGGCGGGGCGGCTGGCTGTAGGCGGCGACGATGTCATGCCCGGCCTTTGCCAATGCCGCCAGGGCCGGCACGGCGAAATCCGGGGTTCCCATATAAACGATGCGCATGGCGGGCCTTTTGTTGGGTTTCGGCGCCGGCCGGCGCCGCCTCTGAAATGCGCTGGGAGGCGTATTTCCGAAGACGCCTCTCAAACCCCTTGTGTCCGCGACTTGCAAGCCCTTATTCCGGTTCCATGGCTTCTCCCGAGATCGAAGCGCTGACGCAGGCGCTGTCCCGCCTGCCCGGCCTTGGCCCGCGTTCGGCGCGGCGTGCCGTGCTGCACCTGCTCAAGAAGCGGGAATCCGCGCTGGAGCCGCTGCTGCGCGCCCTGGATGCGGTGAACGAACGGCTGGAGACATGCAGCCTGTGCGGCAATGTCGATACCCTCGATCCCTGCGGCATCTGCGCCGATCCGCGCCGGGATGCGCGGGCGCTTTGCGTCGTGGAGGATGTTGCGGACCTGTGGGCGCTCGACAAGTCGCGACTGTTCCCGGGGCGATTCCATGTGCTGGGCGGTCGGCTGTCTGCGCTGGAAGGCGTGCGTCCGGAGGACCTGTCCATCGATGCGCTGGTCGCGCGGGTGGAGGCCGGCGGCATAGACGAGGTGGTGTTGGCGATGAACGCGACGCTGGAGGGACAGACCACCGCCCATTATCTGGCCGTACGGCTGGAGCGTTTTCCCGTGCGCCTGACGCAACTGGCGCATGGCGTGCCGGTGGGCGGGGAACTGGACTATCTGGACGAGGGGACATTGGCCCAGGCGCTGAGGGCGCGACGCCCCGTCGGGTGAATGTGGCGGTCGCTTGAAATTTTCCGGCCGTCCGATTATTTTGGTTCCATGGCCATTCTTCCCATCCTGGAGGCGCCCGATCCGCGCCTGCGTACCATCTCGTCTCCGGTGGAGGCGATCGATGAAGATTTGCAGCGTCTGATCGACGACATGTTCGAAACCATGTACGACGCGCCGGGCATCGGCCTGGCCGCGATCCAGGTGGGCGTGCCCAAGCGGGTGCTGGTGATCGACCTGCAGGAACCCGAATCCGATGAGGAGGGCGCGCCGCCGGTCAGGAAGCCGATGGTGTTCATCAATCCGGAAATCCTGGAAGGATCGGAGGACCTGTCGGTCTATAATGAGGGCTGCCTGTCCGTCCCCGACCAGTTTGCGGAAGTGGAGCGGCCGGCGAGCATCCGCGCGAGCTGGATGGACAGGGACGGACGCATCCATGAGGAGCGGCTGGAAGGGTTGCTGGCCACCTGCCTCCAGCATGAGATGGATCATCTGCAGGGCGTGCTGTTCATCGACCATCTGTCGCGGTTGAAGCGGGACATGCTGATGAAGAAGCTGACCAAGGCGCGCAAGGCGGCCTGATCCCAGCGGCAGAGCTAGAGCGTTTTCCAAGCAGATGGAATCATCTGCTGACTCGGAAAACGCGACAAAACAAAAACTGAGAGCAGTCGAGCCGATGCAATCGGATCGGAATCTGCTCTAAAACGAAATGCCCCGGCCTTGGCCGGGGCATTTCGTTTTTGGGCGGGAGGCGGAGGGTGAGCGTAGCGAGTTTCCGGCCTGGCGGTTGGGAATCTCCGCAGATGTCGCGCTGGCTCACCCCCTCCCGCCTGCGGGGTGGAAGGGCTGGATTCATCCAAAAAGAGGTCAGCCGATCAGCGCACGGGCGTCCATGTCTGGGTCTTGCAGAACATCATGATGCAACCCTGCACCTTCAACGTGCCGTCGCCGTTTCGGCTGACCTTGCTGTTATAGGTCTTGCCGCTTTCCGGATCGTAGATCGACCCTTTCCACAGATCGCCCGCGTCGGCAAAGCCGGTGAGCAGCGCCAGGCCGGTCAGCGGCTTGCCGCGCTGGGCCGGATCGGGGTTCTTGATGTCGGTCTGGGGGCGGCCGGGGGTGGGTTTCACGATCTTTTCTATCCGCCCGCAGAGCGTCTTGCCGCAGGGGGCGATCTGGACGATGGCCTTGCCGTCGACCGTGGCCCAGCGGCCGGTGATGGGCTGGGCGGCCTGCGCGGGCAGGGCGGCGAACAGGGGCAGGATGGGCAGCGCGGCGCGGGCGGCGATGCGGGTGATGGCGACCATGGACCTCTCCGGATTTGCGTCTTTGCAAAAGGGGATAGGGCAGGATCGGCCGCTTCGCCAAGGCGGAAAATCAGCGGCTTTCGCGGGCGTTCGAAGGGACGCTACGGCAACGCGCCTGCGCCCCTTCAAAATTTTAGAAGGCCTGGCTGATCGAGCAGGCGGCCGGACCCAGGATGACGACGAACAGGGTCGGCAGGATGAAGAGAATCAGCGGCACGGTCATGATCGCGGGCAGGCGCGCGGCCTTTTCCTCGGCACGCATCATGCGTTCGTGGCGGAATTCGGCGGACAGCACGCGCAGAGCCGAAGCCAGCGGCGTGCCGTATTTTTCCGTCTGGATCATGGTCGTGACCACGCCCTTGATCGCGTCCAGCTTGACGCGGGTGGCCAGGTTCTCGAAGGCCATGCGCCGCTCCGTAAGGAAGCTGAGTTCGATGGCGGTCAGGTGGAATTCATCGCCCAGTTCCGGATAGGCCTTGCCCAGTTCACGGGCGACGCGGCTGAAGGCGGCGTCGACGGTCAATCCAGCCTCGGCGCAGATCACCAGCAGGTCCAGCGCGTCGGGCAGCCCCTTGCGGATCGCGGCGGAACGCTTCTGGATCTTGTTGTCGATGAAGATGTCGGGCGCCTTGTAGGACAGCAGCAACGCGCCGGCGAACGCCATGAAGCGCTTCGCGCCGCCCCATTCGGGGAAGATGCCCACCGCATAGAGCAGCAGCGCCGCCATGCCGCCGATGACGATCGGCAGGATCATGCGGCCGAAGATCACCGCGACCGCCCAGTCCTTCGACCGGATGCCGGCCTGGGCCAGCTTGATCTGCGCTTCCTTGAGCTGATCGTCCTGCAGCACCTTCAGGCTGGAGAGGAGCGACCGCATCTGGTCGGTCGTCTGGTTCTTCTTCACCAGCTTGGCGCGGCGGCGCGCGGTGGAGGCGGTGATGCCGGCCTTCAGCTGTTCGCGCCGTTCGTTGAGCGCCTTGACGCGCTTTGCCATCGGATCGCGCACGGTCATGACCGCATAAAGCGCGAACAGCGTCGCCAGTGTCGCCAGGGCGGCGAGCAGCGTGCCGAAATCGGTGGCGGTCAGGCCGAAGAGGGTGCCGGCGGGGACGGGTGTGCTTTCCATCTTGTCGGCTTCCTCAGATTTCGAAGTTGATCATCTGCGCCATGATGAAGGCGCCGATCGCCATCCAGCACATGCCGCCGATGCCGACCACCTGCATGGTCGAAAGGCCGAATATCCCGGCTGGGTCGGGCGTGAAGAAGGGCGACATATAGTTGTAGTTGATGTAGCAGATCAGGCCGAAGACCAGGAACGGCAGCACGCCGATAATATAGGCCGACGCCTTGGATTCCGAGGACATCGCCCGGATCTTGAGCTTCATCTGCGCGCGCTGGCGCAGCACGTTGGCGAGGTTGGACAGGGTTTCCGCCAGATTGCCGCCGGTTTCGCGCTGGATCGCCAGGCTGATGACGAAGAATTGGAACTCGGGCGTGCCCAGCCGGTCGGCGGTCTCCTGCAACGCCTGATCCATGGTCTTGCCGATCTTGATGCGTTCGGTGATCAGCTTGAATTCCTCGCCCACCGGTCCCGGCACTTCGCTCGACACGACGTTCAGCGTCTCGGCAATGGGGAGGCCCGAGCGCAGGCCCCGGGTCAGCAGTTCCAATGCGTCTGGAAACTTGGCGTTGAATTTCAGCACGCGGCCCTTGATGAGCCGGCTGATCCACATATGCGGCAGGCCAAGCCCCGCCGCGAGGCCCAGCATCACGGCGAACAGCGGCGGGAATCCGCGCAGCATCAGCACGGCGGACAGCAGCAGGAAGATGACGGCGCAGGCGGTCATATACTGGCTGACAGTCCATTTCTTGCCGGTCATGCGGATACGCTTGGCGAGGTTTTCCGGATTGGGCACCAGGGACACCAGCATCGACGATTCATTGCCGGCCGGGCGGTTCGAGATCGCCTTGCGCATGCGCGCTTCCAATATGACGTCGGTGGAATCGCTGTGCCGGCCGCGGATCAGTTCCATGCGGCGCTTCTGCGCCTTTTCGGGCGATGGGCCGCCAAAGGCCATGACGATCAGGCCCAGCATGGTTGCGAGCAGCACCGCCATCAGGATGATATTGCCGTTCATGTGCCTGCCCGTTTCTTATCCGGTTCCATCAAAGCGGCCATGCCGCCCCCAGGCGGCACGGCCCATCCTGTTCAGGCCGAAGCCTTGCCCTTGCGGCGCGAAGGGATCATGCTCTTGAGATCGCTGATCTTGCCCAGCAGGGAATCGCCCTTCTTCGACGAGGTCGCGCGGCCTTCATCGGCTTCCGCCTCCTCCGCCGCGCCCAATACCGCATCCAGCAGGGTGTTGCAGGCGGCCCCGACCTTGCTGCCCTTGGCCGTCTCCGCCAGCGTCTTGCCCAGCTTGGCGGCCTGCGAGGCGACCTTGAGGTCGAAGGGGATCAGCACGTCCACCTTGCGCTCGATCGACTGTTCGAAATCCTTGCGGCTGATTTCCGGCGCGCCGGGGTGGACGCGGTTGGCGACCACCAGCACGCGCGACTGCGGGGCGTTGGTCTTGAGCCAGGACAGGATGCGGATCGAATCCCGCGCCGCCGCCAGCGTCAGTTCCGTGACCACGACGGTGACGTTCACGTCGCTCATCAGATGCGGATGCTGGATCAGCATGGCGCGCGGCAGGTCGATGACGCTGCATTCGAAAGCCGCGCGGAACTCCTCCAGCAACTGGTAGAAGGCGCCGCCATCGGTCAGCAGGGGCTGGCTGATCGGCGCTTCGGCCGACAGGATCGCCAGCGTGTCGCTCGCGCGCACCATGGCGCGTTCGATGAACAGACCGTCGATGCGGCTGGGATTTTCGATGGCGTCGGTCAGGCCGCGCCCTGGCTCCAGGTCCATCGCCAGCGCGTTGGTGCCGAAATGGACGTCCAGGTCGAGAAGGGCGGTCGGGCGCTGCTTCTTGTCGCTGAGCAGCCAGGCGAGCGAGGTTGCCAAGCTGGACGCGCCCACGCCGCCGCGCGTGCCGATGACCGCCATGGTCATGTGCGGCCGTTCCGGCCCCGCATCGCGTGGCGCGAAGAATACGGCCTGCGCCTGCGCCAGCGCGTCGCGCAACTGGTCCGCGCCGAAGGGCTTCAGCAGATAGTCCTGGATGCCGCTGGCCAGCAGGTCGCGATAGAGGCGCACGTCATTGACCTGGCCTGCCGCGATGACGACCGTGCCGGGCTCGCACACTTCGGCCAGGCTGTTGATGTCATTCAGCGGATCGCCGCTTTCCGACATGTCGATGAACAGGATCTGCGGCGAAGCGGTGATCGACAGGGACTGCACGGCGTTCCGCATGCCGCCCTTGTTCACCTTTTCCGGCGCCCAGCCCATTTCCGCCGCGACGACGCGCAGCAGGTCGAAACTGTGATCGTCGCAGACGAAGGCATGGAAGGGGTCACGCTGGCCGGATGCGCCGGGTTTCCAGGGTGCGTTCATGTCAATTGCCTCCCGACAGGGTCTTGAGGTCGCCGGAACCGGTCGGCGCCTTTTCGCGATAGGTCGAAATCGCGCGGTTGGACGTGGCGGTGCGCAGGTCGCTGTCGGTGGTCTGGCCGCGCACCAGATCCTCCGGATTGGCGATCATCGCGGCCAGATTGCCGTTCACGCCGCAGCCGAAATTGGTCGATGCGCCCAGTTGCTGGTCGGTTTCCGGCTTGTCCGACCAGTCGGGGCAGCCGGGCACGCTGGCGGTGGCGCGGCGCACGATCAGGCGCACGGCGCCCTGTGGCGCGGTGCCGGCGACGGCGGTGCCGTCTTCGCCCACCAGCATGCCGTGGCGCGCCACCACATCGGCTATGCCTTCGCGCAGGGCAGGGCTGTAATAGCCCGCATCCGTCGCCACGGCGACCTGATCGCCATAGCCAAGGCCGATGGAAACGAACCAGTCGTCCAGCCGGCGCGCCTCCGATGCAGTGAGGCCGCCATCGGGGCCCGCCTGCACATCATAGGTGAAGGCGGTGTGGCTGACGACCGGCTGATGGACCGACTGCACGCCGCGATTGGCGGCCTGGTCGGTCTGGCAGGCCGCGAGCGGCAGGGCCATCAGCGCGAGCGCGCCAAGGCGGATAAGGCCGCGGAGGACGGGGGTCTTGCGAGACTGGAAAGTCATGTCTTTCGTCCTTCGGATCAGAAGCTGAAGCCGGGCGCGGCGTCCTTCGAACGCTTGCCGGTGTCACGAGAGGCGACCGGCGGCAGAGCGGCCGAGCTTTGCGGACCCGGCGCAGGTGCCGGAGCGCCCGGCGCGCGGCTCGGCATGGGGGAGCGGGCCCCGCTGACGCCGTCGTGCATCTGCTGCAGGAAGAGTCCCTGACCTTCATTGGCGTTGCGGAACCCGTCCGTCGGCAGGCGCACGTCCGAAGCATTCATCGGCTTCACCAGATAGGGGGTGACGAGAATAACGAGTTCCGTCTCGTTGCGCTGGAAGCTGCGCGACTTGAAGAGGCTCCCCAAGATCGGCAGATTGCCCAGGCCGGGAACCTTGTTGATATTGTTCGCCGTTTCGCTGCTCAAAAGCCCCGCGATCATGAAGGCCTGACCTGAACCCAGTTCCACCGTCGTTTCGGCGGTGCGGCTCTTGAGGGCCGGAACGCTGGAATCAACGGAGAAGTCCAAGCTCGACACGGTTGGGCGGACACGCAGCGAAATGCGGCCATCAGCAAGTACGGTTGGTGTAAAGGCCAACTGCACGCCATATTGCTTGAACTCGATGCTGTTACCCTGCGTGCCATTGCTGATTGTGTAGGGATATTCGCCGCCTGCCAGGAAGCTGGCGGTTTCACCCGAGAGCGAGGTCAGGTTGGGTTGGGCCAAGGTGGTGGCAAGACCACTCGATTCCGCAAGGTCCAGAGCGGCACCGATGTCCATGCCCAGGATACGGGCGACGCCGCCGAGCGTGTAGCTGCCATCGTAGAGGTTGTTGAACGTCCCGCCGCCATCGGCATTGAAGGTCAGCGGATTACGGATGCCGCCGCCAATATTGCCGACGACCTTGCCCAGTCCAGGATCGCGGGAGGCAAGGCTGATGCCGATCTTATGGCCAACATCCTTGCTGACTTCGGCAATCTTGACCTGCAGGTTGACTTGAAGCGGCGTCGCGGTGCGCAGGCGGCTGACCACGGTCACTTCCTTGCCGACGAAGGCCTGGGTCAGCCTTTCGGCCTCCGCCGCGTCTTCCGGCGCGGCGATGGTGCCGGTCAGCAGGACCATGCCGTTCATCTTGTTGACGGCGATGTCCGCGTTCGGCATCGCCAGCTTCAGCATGTCGTCGATGCTGGTCAGGTTGTTGCCGACCCGCACCGTCCCGGAAAACAGCACCTTGCCGTTCGTCGCCGTCGCGAAGACGGTGGTTTCGCCCGCCTTCTTCGCGATCAGGTAAAGCTGGTTCTGCGAACGGACATGAACGTCGACCACATCCGGATCGCCGATCACCACGTCCGACATCTTGGCCGGCAGGTTGATGACCTTGCTGCCGCCCACGGAGAGCAGGATCGCATTGTCCTGCATGGAGGCGGGCGCGGCGTTGAGCGCGGTGGTCGGCGCGGCAGCGGCTGCAACCGCCAGGCCGAGCGCGATGGCGGGGCCGAGCAGCGGCTTGGCCGCAAGAGCCGAGAGGGTGTGCGGCCTGGCCGCACGGGTGTGAACAGTGAACCCCTTCATCTTACTTCCCCCCGACCGGAACGACGGTCACGCTGGTTCCGCGGGCGACGCGGATCACCGGCCCCTGGCCGACAATGCCTCCGCCGACCGGCGCGCCGATGACGGGAGCGCCGCCAGCAGCCATGGCCTGCAAAGGCTTGGCGGGGACGCTGCTGCGCTGATAGCGCGAGACGTCGGCGCCCGTGGAATAGGTGCTGCCCTTGTCGACGGGGCGAGCGGCGATGCTGGCCAGCAGCTTCTTTTCCGCATTGGGATTGCTGCCGTCCGGCAGGTCGACGTCGCTGCCGGCAATGGCCGCGTCCAGTTCGGAACTGTTGTCCGCGAGCGAGCGCAGCGAGAGCGAGAGCGAGCCGATGGTCTGGGCCACCGCGATCTTCTCCGCAATCTTCGGCGTCACTTCGATGGTGACGTTGGAATAGGTCTGAACCACCGGCTTGCCGTCGGCGCCCAGCGCGTCCATGCGCTGGTCGGTGGCGAGCACGCGCAGATTGCGCAGAATGGTTTCAGAGACCTTGAGCGGTTCGCCTTCGCCGCCGCCGCTGACGCTCTGCGTCAGCATCAGGTCGACGCGGTCGCCTGGAAAGACGAAGCCTGCCACTGAATTCTGCGCCGACACTGGCACGGTCACGGCGCGCATGCCCGGCCCGAGGGCCGCGGCCAGGAAACCGCGATCGCCCGGCTTGATCACCGACCCCAGGGTCATCGGCTGACCGGCGGAAATGGCGGTGCGGATGACGCTGCCCACCAGCTTCTGCGGATCGGCCTGGCCTTTGATATAATAGGCCTGCTCGACCAGATCCTTGGGCCAGGGCTGGAAGCGGAAGCTCTCCGCATCCAGGATGGTGCCCACCGGCAGGGCCTTGGTCGCGACCAGCACATGGGGCTGGTCAGCCTCGACCGGCATGGACGATGCGCCCGCTTGCGGTGCGCTCGACGAACTCAGCATGTTGCGTGCAAGCAGGGCTGTAGTGACCGCTATGATCAGCGCCCCCACCAGCAGCACGATCTTCTTGGCATCCATGATGAAATTCGCCTCCCTCAATCGGACGAGTTGCGCCCGAGCCCCCGTTTATTCACGCAAATTGGTTAATATATCGTTCGCCAAGCAGCCAAAGCGCCGCGAACGAGATGGCGATGCCATAGGGGATTTGCGGCTGGCCCAGCCGCCGGGTCATGCGATGGTGCACGACGGTCACGATGGTGACGATGCCCCCCAGCACCGCCATCAGCATCAGCATCGACAGGGTCGCCTGCCAGGGAAACCAAAGCGCCAGCGCGCCCAGCAGCTTCACGTCGCCGCCGCCCATGCAGCCGAGCGCGAACAGGGCGGCGAACGCCATGAACACGATCAGCGCCACCAGCAGCTGCACCGCCATGCCCGGCCAGAAGGGCAGGCCGCAGGCCAGCCACCAGAGCGGCGCCAGCGCGGCCACCGTCAGGTTGAGCCGGTTGGAGATGATGCGCGACCGCAGATCGGTGACGGACGCCACGATCAGCAGCACTGTCAGGGCGCCGATCAGCGCCATTTGGAAAATATCCCCCGTCATGGGTTCGAAACTATAGACCGCATGGCTTACCAAAGCGTAACCATGCGGCGCATGGATTCGCCCCGTTTCGTTCCCGTTGCCTTCGACCGGCGCGCCTGGCCGATGGACGGGCGGCTCGATTACTGGACCGCGCCCGATGGCTGGCGCCTTCGCCGCTACCGGCTGGGCGAAGGTCGTCGCGGCCGGATGCTGGTGCTGGGCGGACGCGGCGACATGATCGAGAAATATCTTGAGGTCATCCGCCACTGGGCCGACCGGGGCTGGGCGGTCACCGGCTTCGACTGGCGCGGTCAGGGCGGATCGGGCCGCACGACCGGCGATCCGCTATGCGGCCATATCGACGATTTCGGACAGTGGATCGCCGACCTTGAAGCCTTCGCCACCGATTGGCGCGGGCAGGGGGTGGGGCCGAGCGTGATCGTCGGTCACAGCATGGGCGGCCATCTGTTGCTGCGCGCGCTGGCGGAGGGGATGGCTCCGCCCGATGCCGCCGTGACGGTCGCGCCGATGATGGGACTGCACACCGCGCCCCTGCCGCGCTGGCTGGCGGTGGCCATTGCCGAAGCGATGTGCGCCCTGGGCTTTGCCGAAAAGCAGGCGTGGACGCAGAAGGAGGAGTCGGAACGCCAGCGGCGCATGCGGCAGAAGCGGCTGACCCACGATCCCGAACGCTATGCCGATGAGCTGTGGTGGCGCGACCATAGCAGGGAGGTGGCGCTGGGCCCGCCGAGCTGGAAGTGGGTGGCGCAGGCGCTGCATTCGACCCGCGCGCTGGAGCAGGGGGGCGCAATCGAGCGGATTGCCATGCCCTTGCTCATCCTGGCGGCGCGGACCGACCGGCTCGTCTCCACGCCTGCCATCGCGCGGATCGCGGCGCGGATTGCCGGCGCGCGGCTGCATGTCTATGGGCGGGAGGCCGCGCACGAGATATTGCGGGAGCTGGACCCGGTGCGGCTGGATGCCCTGGCGCGGATCGATTGCTTTCTGGATGAAGTCGCCCCCGACCGGGCCGGACTGGAATGAACCGGCCCGACATCGTGATTGTCGGCGGCGGGATCGCCGGAGCGAGCCTTGGCGCGGTGCTGGCGGACCGTGCCAGCGTGCTGATGCTGGAGATGGAGCCGAGCGCCGGCTATCACGCGACGGGGCGGGCGGTTTCCTTCTGGGAGGAGACCTATGGCGGGCTGGCGGTTCAGCCCCTGACCACGGCGTCGGGACCGATGCTGGCCGCGCCCGATCCGGACTTTTCCGACACCCCTTTCCTGACGCCGCGCCGGACGTTGCATATCGGGCGGGCAGGCGATGCGGCGGCGCGGGACCGCCTGCTGGAGCAGTTCGGCGGCAAGGTGGACCTGGTTCCGGTCGAGCCTGCCGGGCTTGTCCCCGGACTGCGGCCGGAATGGACGCTGGGCGTGCTGGAGCCGGGTGTGCGCGACATCGACGTGGCGGCGTTGCATCAGGCCTGGTTGCGGCTGTTCCGTCGCCTGGGCGGCGAGGTGCGGCTGGCGACGGCGTTGCGGCGTGCCGAGGCGCGGGACGGCGGCTGGCGGGTCGAAACGGACAGGGGCGCGATCGATTGCACCATGATCGTCAACGCGGCGGGGGCTTGGGCGGACGATGTGGCCCGGGCCTGCGGGGTCGTGCCGATTGGCATTGCGCCGCTGCGGCGGACAGTGGTGCAGTTGCGCGTGCCTGCCATGCCTGCGGCCGATCTGCCGCTGGTCATGGACCTTGCCTCGCAATTCTATTTCAAGCCGGAGGGGGAGGGCCGGGTCTGGCTCACGCCCCATGACGAGGAGCCTTCGCCGCCCTGCGACGCCGCGCCGGAGGAAATGGCGGTGGCGGAAGCGATTGCCCGCTTCGAGGCGGTGGTCGACTGGCCGGTCGAGGCGGTGGAACGCAAATGGGCCGGGCTGCGCAGCTTCTCCCGCGACCGGGCGCCGGTCTATGGCTTCGATCCGGCGGCGCGGGGCTTTTTCTGGTTTGCGGGGCAGGGCGGGTTCGGCATCCAGACCTCGCCCGCTGCGGCCTTGCTGGGCGCTGCCCTTCTCAGGGGAGAGGCTTTGCCGCCGCAGATCATGGGGATCGATCCGGCGCCTTATTCTCCGGCGCGGTTCCGTTAGTTCAGCCTGCTTCCTTCATGCCGGGCCGTGTCAAAACCCGTCGGCTCGCCAGCCCCATCATGGCAAAGCCCGCGATCGCGGCGACGATATTCGCGCTTGCCGCCCCGACCGTGCCATAGATCGGCAACAAGGCCGCCTGCATCCCCAGCAGCAAGGCGGTCGAAACCAGCGTGATGCGCAGCGACAGGCTGGCCCGGTCGGTCGCCATCAGCAGCGGACGATAGCTCACCCCGACCAGGTCGATGCAGGCCGCGATCCCCAGCAGCAGCAGCAGCGGATAGGCCGGCAGAAATGCCTTGCCGGCGATCAGCCCCAGCAGCGGATGGCCGATGGTCAGGATGAGGGCGATGATCACGGCCCCTGCGATCAGCGCCAGCCGGTTGGTCCGCCGGAACAGCGTACCCAGCGCCTCATGGCCATGGCTGGAATGGGTGCGGCTCAGTTCCACGAAGATGCTGCGGGAGAGCAGGCTGGAAATCTTGGTCAGGGAATTGGCGAGCTGGTTGGCAAGCCGGTAGAGGCCAGCCCCCGCCGGTCCCACGAACAGGCCGACCACCAGCACGGCCACCTGCTGGCCCACGGAGGACAGGGTCGTCTGCAAATTGGTGGCGGTGAGAAAGCCGACGATGCCGGGATTTTCCCTGCGCGCGTCCAGCGCCCGGCCGGACCGCCAGCGCCCCAGCCTTTCGCCCCCGACGCGCAGCGCCAGCCACCAATAGCTGATCGCGCACAACAATTCCGCCGCGCCCCAGGCGATCAGGAAGCCGGTGACATCGGGCATCAGCACCCAGGCCAGCCCGGCGCCGATCATCCGCCCCACCGGGATCATGGTTTCGGCAAACGCGCCCGAATCGAACCGGTCGAACAGCCGCAGCACGCCGGTCGGGCTGGAGCGGATGGTGATCATCATCACCATGCAGAAGATCCAGGCCTGCCACCCCATGCCCGCCGACAATTCCATCAGCGGTCCGAAGGCGAGGATGATGAAGGCCGCGATCAGCCCGCCCGCCACGGCGGAGCCAAGGTCGATCAGGATGCAGAAGCGCAGCACCCGGTTCAGCGCATCGCCGTCGCCCGCGGCCAGATGGGGCTGGCCGTAGCGCACGACGATCTGCCAGCTGTCGAAGCTGACCAGCGTCTTGATGACGTTGGCGGCGCTCAGCACCAGCGCGAACCGGCCGAAATCCGCGACGCCCAGCGTTCGCGTGACGATGGCCAGATAGGCAAGGCTCAGCACCGCGCCCACGCCCTTGCCGCCCAGCAGCCAGCCGGTATTCGCCAGGATGCGGGCGAAGCCTTCCTGAGCGCCACCCGATCCGCGCTTGCTCGTCACTTGGGTTCCGGCCTTTCCTGATCGCCGACCGACCGGCGCGGGTCTATCTAGGATTGGGCCGGCTGTGATGCAACATGGCCTGTCCATCGGCCTGTCTTTGCTTTAATGGCCCGACGCATGACTATCTCGAAAGCCATCATCCTTTCCGCAGGCCAGGGATCGCGCCTGCTTCCGCTGACCCGCGACGTGCCCAAATGCATGATCGACTTCAACGGCCGCACCCTCATCAGCTGGCAGGTCGCCGCGCTGGTGGCCAATGGCGTGACCGACATCGTCGTCGTCACCGGCTTCCGCACGGAACGGGTGGAGGATCATGCGCTGCAACTCTACCGCGACACCGGCGCGCGCATCCGCACGGTCTTCAACCCCTTCTTTCAGGTGGCGGACAATCTCGGCACCTGCTGGATCGTGCGGGAGGAGATGGATCGGGACTTCATCATCCTGAACGGCGACACCATCGTTTCGGATGAGATCGTGGCGAAGCTGATCGCGGGGGCGGAGGATGCCGTCACCGTCACCGTGGACGTCAAGCCCGGCGATTATGACGATGACGACATGAAGGTGAACCGGGACGAGACCGGCCGCCTGCTTGCCATCGGCAAGCGGCTGCTGCCCCATGACACCAATGCCGAATCCATCGGCATGCTGGCCTTCAAGGGCGAGGGGCCGGCGATCTTCCGCAACCAGATCGACCAGATGATGCGCACCCCCGAAGGGGTGGAGCGCTGGTATCTGCGCGCCATCGACATCATCGCCAAGGGCAACCGCGTCGGCACCGTCTCCATCGAGGGGCTGGACTGGCAGGAAGTCGACTTCCCGCAGGATGTGGAGGCGGCGAAGACGCTCACCGCCCGCTGGCTGGCCGAGGGGCGTTACGCGAAATAGGGCCTGAGCCAGCCCGTCAGCGCGGCGATCTGATCGGGGTCGAGCTTCACCGCGCTGCCGAGGTCGGGCTGTCCCGGCCATCCGGCGTCCGTTATCCGCAGGCCCTCATGCTCGCGGCTGCCCCCATGGCGGGGCAGCACATGGAAATGGACATGCGGGTCCACCATCATCAGCATCAGATAATTGATCTTCTCATAGCCGACTGCCTCAGTCAGCGCGCTTTCGATCGCCTTGGTCGCGAGGGCCAGTTCGGCATGGGCTTCCGCCGGCAGGTCGCCAAAGGCCGTGGCGTCGGACTTCGCCGCCAGCACCAGCGACCCCAGCGTCGGCTGGGCGGGGCGCAGCAACACCAGCCAATGCGCGAACTCCGCGATCAGGGTCGCGGGATAGCCGAATTTCTCGATGGTCGCGTTCATGCCCTTGCCTCCATCCAACTGACGATGGGCCGCCCGGAGCGCTTCACGGCATAGGCCTGCATCAGCCGCACCGCATGGACGCCCAGCGAGATGATCGTCCACCAGGCGAGCGCGATCAGCCCGATGTCCGGCCGCCCGGCCAGCAGCGCGACGAACAGGATCACCATATTCGGGTTGCGCCGCGCGGTGATCAGCCGGAACCAGCTGTCGAACCGGCCCCAGACATGGATGTCCATGCCGAAATCCTTGATGAACATCCCCTCGATCAGCCGCTGGAGCACATAGCCCGCGATCACCGCCGCCATCACCAGCGCGAAGCTCTGCGTCGACAGCGCCAGCCCCCAGGCCGACAGCCCCACGCCCCAGAAATACCACCAGAAGGGCGGATGGATCAGGTCGACGCCATGGTCCGCCACATTGCCCCATTTGGACGAGGTGATGGTGCAGCGGGCCAGCTTCCCGTCCACCGTGTCCAGCACCATGAAGACGAAGCCGGCAAGCATGCCGGTCCAATACAGCCCCTGCGCGAAGAACCAGGTCGCCAATATGCAGAGCGTCGCGCCGATGGCCGTCACCAAATTGGGCGTCATGCCGATGGAGGCGGCCAGCCGCGTCAGCCACAGCGCCAATTCGGGCCAGAGATATTTGGTGAGCAGGTCGGTGACGCCCTTATAGGCGCCGAAATAGCTTTGCCGTTCGATGCCGCGCCGGGTCGCGGGCGTCAGTTCCCGGACGAAGGGCTGCTCCAGCTTGCGGAGTTGCCGGTTATAGAGCTTCCGCCCATCCGACAGATCGACGACATGCGGCGCGCTCAGCGGATCGCTGCCTGCCGGCACCTGCCCGACGATCGGTACCGCGCCCCAGGCGAAGACCGTCCCCGGCTCCTCCAGCACCAGCCGCAGCAGCATCGGATCGAAGGCGTAGCTCAGGTTGAACAGCAGTTCATGCCCCACCGCCAATGCGCTGCCGTTCTTCGCGGCGCTTTCGGCCATGCGGCGGCAGCGCTCGGCATTGGACATGCCCCATATGCGGGTCGCATTGTCGCCCAGCAGCCGCACCGGCCCCAGCGCGGTCATGATCGTCTGCGTCATGCGGCGGCGGTCCTTTCGGATTTCCGGGCGAAATCGAGGATGAGGTCGGCCTGCCTTTCGGAAGCGGGCGTGGGCGATCGGTCGATGGAATCGGACATGGCCGCTTCCTGAGCATCAACGAACCCGGCTTGCAAGTCCGCCGCGCGATCAAGCGCCTGTGGCAGGACTCCCATATCCTCGATCACCTGACCCAGCCGCCAATGGGCAAAGGCCTCATCGCCGCGCCAGTCGCGCCGGTCGAGATTGAGGAAGATGCAGGGGCGGGGATGGAGCAGATATTCATAGACCTGACTCGACACGTCGCCCAGATAGACGTCCGCGCTCATCGTATAGCTCATGTCGATGGAATGACGGCTGCCCATGTCGACGCGGATATGGGGAGCCGTCGTGCGGATCGGCGCGGTGCGGCAGGCAAGCTTGGTATGGGGGGCGATGATGACGTTCCACCCCTCCAGCGCTTCCAGCGCCGCCAGCACCTCCGGCCCATGGCGGGGCCAGGACGACAATTCGGCATCGAAATGCGGATTGTAGAGCAGCACCGGCCGGTCATTGCCGAAAAAGCGTTGCCGCGCGGCCTTCAGCTCGAACTTCGCATAGCCGCCGACCGCGCAATCCTGTGCCGTGCAGAGCCCGCGGTCGATCAGCCGCCGCCGGTCCTTCTCGCCCGCGACCAGCGTCAGGTCGAAGGCGGAATGGCGCGCCTTGTACCCGCCCTCCCGGTCGCCCGCGCCATGCTTGATCTGGATCATGCGGGCGGAAAAGCCGGGCATGGTGCGCAGCCAGCCGCTGGAAATCTCGGTCGTCACCAACAGGGGAAAGCGGCGGACCGTCGCATAGTTCAGCATCAGCGTCAGGAAACGCGACGGCTGGCGGAACAGCGAGTCGGGTTGGGCGGGCGGCCTGCGCAGGCGGATGAGGTCCAGCGCGCCTTCCGGATCATAGCTGGCGACCAGATCCAGGATCAGGCGGGAGGGGGAAAGCACATGCACCTTCACCCCCGTCCGGCGCGACAGGGCAAGCGCGGCCGGCAGCCAGTGATAGACCTGATGGGCTTCGGCAATGGCGAGGAAGGCGATGTCGGTCGGCAACGGGCTGGCTCTCCAGGGTGTGCCGCGCCGTAGCGATCAGGACCGCCACAAATCAAGCAACCCGTTTTTTGCATTGCGTCAGTGCTGGACCTTTGCAGATTTTTTGTTATGCGCAACGCCGACTGAAGGATTATCCGAAGAGGCTTGACGAGCAATGGCCGAATTTTCGCTGCCCAAGAACAGCAAGATCAGCGCCAAGGGCGTAACCCACAAGGCGCCGGACGGCGCGACGAACGTCAAGAGCTTCAAGGTCTATCGCTACGATCCCGACTCCGGGCAGAATCCGCGCTACGACACGTTCGAGATCGATCTCGACAATTGCGGGCCGATGGTTCTGGACGCCCTGCTGAAGATCAAGAATGAATATGATCCGACGCTGACCTTCCGCCGTTCCTGCCGCGAGGGCATTTGCGGTTCCTGCTCGATGAACATGAACGGCCGCAACGGCCTGGCCTGCACCACCTCGATCGAGGAATGCGCGGGCAAGGAAGTGCGCGTCACGCCGCTGCCGCACATGGACGTCATCAAGGATCTGGTCCCCGATTTCACCCATTTCTACGCCCAGTACAACAGCATCAAGCCCTGGCTGCAAACCGTCAGCCCGGCGCCCAGCGGCAAGGAACGGCTCCAGTCGCCCGCCGACCGCGAGAAGCTGGACGGTCTCTATGAGTGCATCCTGTGCGCCTGCTGCTCGACCTCCTGCCCCAGCTACTGGTGGAACAGCGACAAGTTCCTGGGCCCGGCGATCCTGCTCCAGGCCTATCGCTGGCTGGCCGACAGCCGCGACGAATATACCGGCGAGCGTCTGGACGAGCTGGAGGATCCCTTCCGCCTCTATCGCTGCCACACCATCATGAACTGCGCGAATGTCTGCCCCAAGGGCCTGAGCCCGGCCAAGGCGATCGCGGAAACCAAGAAGATGATGGTCGAGCGGCAACTCTGACACGGTGAGCGACGGAGCGGGTCATCTGAGCCCGGTGGCCGAAGGGCCCTGGGCGGGCTGGTCGTGCTGGACCGACACGGCGCCGGGCACGTTCCTCGACTCGGCCATCGGCACCAGCTATTCGCGCAGCGATGCGGCGGGCAGGGCGACGGTCATGCTGGAAAGCCTGCCGTCGCACGCCAACCGGCTGGGGGCGCTGCATGGCGGCTTTCTCGCCGGATTTGCCGATCACGCCTATTTCGCGGCCCTGGCGGCGATGGGGCGTCCGGAACAGGCGGCGGCGGTGACCGTTGACCTCAGCATGCAATATTGTGGCTCCGGAAAGATCGGTCCCGTCCTGCGCGCGGAGGTCGAATTGCTGCGGGAGACGGGGCGGCTGATGTTCCTGCGCCTGACCATTTCCCAGGATGACGACCTGATCGCGGCATCGACCGCGACGGTGCGCAAGGCGCCCGAACCCAAGAAGCCGCTGCCAGGGTGAGCAGCGTCATCGCCCGTTACGACGCGCTCGTGACCGCGGGCGAATTGCGGCCCGACCCCGACCAGCGGGCGGCGGCGATGCGCCTGGACCTGCTCCAGCAGGAACTGGAGGCGTCGCCGCCGCGCGGTTCGACCTTGTGGAGGCTGCTGCGAAAGGCGCCGGAACCGCCGCGCGGCCTCTACATGTGGGGCGGCGTCGGGCGCGGCAAGTCGATGCTGATGGACCTGTTCTTCGACACGGTGCATGTCCAGCGCAAGAAGCGCGCCCATTTCCACGAATTCATGCTCGATGTCCATGCCCGGCTGGCCGAGGCGCGCAAGTCGGAGACGGGCGACCCGATCCCCCCGGTGGTCGAGTCGCTGGCGGAGGAGGCGCGGCTGCTCTGTTTCGACGAGATGGTCGTCAACAATATGGCCGATGCCGCGATCATGTCGCGGCTCTTTACCGGCTTGCTGGAAAAGCGGGTCACGATCGTCACCACCTCCAACCGCGAGCCGGACGAACTCTACAAGAACGGTCTCAACCGCCAGCTTTTCCTGCCCTTCATCGACCTCATCAAGGCGAAGCTGGACGTCATGACCCTGAACGGTCCGACGGACTATCGCCGCGATCGCCTGGGCGATGCGACCCTGTGGCACGCGCCCAACGGTCCGGAAGCGACGAGGGCGCTGTCGGAAGCCTTTTTCCGCCTGACCGACTATCCGGTCGAAGACCGGGCGAAGGTTCCGGCCGAGGACATCAAGGTGCAGGGCGGCCGGACGCTGCATGTGCCCAAGAGCCTGAAGGGCGTCGCCGTCTTTTCCTTCAAGCGCCTCTGCGTCGAGGCGCGGGGCGCGCCGGACTATCTGGCGATCGCCCGCAAATATCACACCGTCATCATCGTCGGAATCCCGGTGTTGGGGCCGGAGAAACGCAATGAGGCCGCGCGTTTCGTGACGCTGATCGACGCGCTCTACGAATATAAGGTGAAATTGCTCGCCTCCGCCGATGCGGAACCGGCGCGTCTCTACCCGGAGGGCGACGGCGCGTTCGAGTTCGAGCGCACCGTATCCCGCCTGATGGAAATGCAGTCCGACGACTATCTGGCGCTGGGCCACGGCGAGAAATAATCTCGCTCCGTCGAATTCGCCATTGTCCGCTCTGGAAAAAAGGGTCCGCACGCTCCCATTGAAGGGAGGCGTGCGGCAGGTGGCCGCTGTGGGGAAGGGCCATGCGCCAGGGTAGGAGCGCGTGGGCGACAGAGGCGAAACGGCTATTAATGAAATTGCGAATGAATTGCAAAGATAAATTGGCATGCGGGCCTTTGCGCGGTTGAAACCTAGGGCGGATAGGCCTAAGCGCACTTTCAGTTCCGGTTTCTTGGCAATTCCAGTTTACGGCTTGGAGGATGATTGCATATGGCCCGTAAGAAGATCGCGCTTATCGGCGCTGGTAATATCGGTGGCACGCTCGCGCATCTGGCGGCTCTCAAGGGGCTTGGCGACATCGTCCTCTTCGACGTCGTCGAAGGCGTGCCGCAGGGCAAGGCGCTCGACCTGTCGCAATGCGCTTCGGTCGAAGGCTTCGATGCGAAGATCACCGGCTCCAACGATTATGCCGACATTGCGGGCGCGGACGTCATCATCGTCACCGCCGGCGTCGCCCGCAAGCCGGGCATGAGCCGCGACGACCTGCTGGGCATCAACCTCAAGGTCATGAAGGCCGTGGGCGAGGGCATCGCCGCCAACGCGCCCGACGCCTTCGTCATCTGCATCACCAACCCGCTCGACGCGATGGTGTGGGCGCTGCGCGAATTTTCCGGCTTGCCGCACAACAAGGTGGTCGGCATGGCGGGCGTGCTCGACTCGTCGCGCTTCAACCATTTCCTCGCGGAAGAATTCAACGTGTCGGCCAAGGACGTCACCAGCTTCGTGCTCGGCGGCCATGGCGACACGATGGTCCCGGTGATCGAATATTCGACCGTCGCGGGCATCCCGGTTCCCGACCTGATCAAGCAGGGCCGCTCGACCAAGGAGCGCATCGACGCCATCGTGCAGCGCACCCGTTCGGGCGGCGGCGAGATCGTCGCGCTGCTGAAGACCGGCTCGGCCTTCTATGCGCCGGCCACCAGCGCCATCGCCATGGCTGAAGCCTATCTGGGCGACAAGAAGCGCCTGCTGCCCTGCGCCGCCAACCTGACCGGCCAGTATGGCGTCGACAATCTCTATGTCGGCGTGCCCGTGATCATCGGCGCCGGCGGTGTCGAGCAGGTCGTCGAGATCGAGCTGGACGACGAAGCCAAGGCGAACCTTCAGGTGTCGATCGACGCCGTCAAGGAACTGCTGGAAGCCTGCAAGGGCATCGATCCTTCGCTGGCCTGATCCGCAAACGAGCTTGCACCGGACCGTCCCAGGTAAGTGCGCAGCCTGGGGCGGTCCGCCTTTAGACCCAAAGTGCCACGTCCACAGAAAATGAAGGGACGCCCATGTCCATTCTGGTGAACAAGAACACCAAGGTGATCACCCAGGGTATGACCGGTGCCACCGGTACCTTCCACACCGAAACCGCCCTGGCCTATGGCACGCAGATGGTCGGCGGCGTCACGCCGGGCAAGGGCGGCACGACCCATATCGGCCTGCCCATGTTCGACACCGTGGCCGAAGCCAAGTCTAAGACCGGCGCCGATGCGTCGGTCATCTATGTTCCGCCGCCGTTCGCGGCCGACTCGATCCTGGAAGCGATCGACGCCGAAATCCCGCTGATCGTCTGCATCACCGAAGGCATTCCGGTGCTGGACATGGTGAAGGTGAAGCGCGCCCTTTCGGGTTCGAAGTCGCGCCTGATCGGCCCGAACTGCCCCGGCCTGCTGACGCCGGGCGAATGCAAGATCGGCATCATGCCGGGCAACATCTTCTCCAAGGGCAGCGTCGGCGTCGTCTCGCGCTCCGGCACGCTGACCTATGAAGCCGTGTTCCAGACCACCAATGCGGGCCTGGGCCAGACCACGGCCGTCGGCATCGGCGGCGATCCGGTGAACGGCACCAACTTCATCGACGTGCTGGAACTGTTCCTGGCCGACGACGCCACCGAATCGATCATCATGATCGGTGAAATCGGTGGCGACGCGGAGGAACAGGCCGCCCAGTTCCTGATCGACGAAGCGAAGAAGGGCCGCAAGAAGCCGATGGCCGGCTTCATCGCAGGCCGCACCGCGCCTCCGGGACGCCGCATGGGTCATGCCGGCGCGATCGTGTCTGGCGGCAAGGGCGACGCTGAGAGCAAGATCGCGGCGATGGAAGCAGCCGGCATCAAGGTTGCGGCGAGCCCCTCCGAACTCGGCACGACCCTGCTGGAAGTGCTGAAGGGCTGATCCAGCCATGGAGATGGCCGGGCTGCACCCCGGCCATCTGTTACCCCGCACCCGCGACTGCACGCGGTTGGCATGG
This sequence comes from Sphingobium sp. CFD-2, assembly GCF_024611135.1. Lineage (NCBI taxonomy): Bacteria > Pseudomonadati > Pseudomonadota > Alphaproteobacteria > Sphingomonadales > Sphingobiaceae > Sphingobium > Sphingobium sp. CFD-2. The sequence goes on from NZ_CP084405.1 coordinate 356,429, forward strand.
GACGAGAGAAATGGGTTACGAAAACCAGGACTTCGAGATTGAGCGCGGACCGAGCTGGGCGCGCACCAACTGGCCGCCGATCGACACCGACGACCTGACCGGGGCGCTTGACCCCACGCAGATGCAAGTGGCCGTGAAGGCCGCCGCCAAGGCCAGTGGCAAGGCGGTTTCGGATGCTGATGCCGTAAGTGCGGCCGACGATGCAATACGCGCGCAGATGTTGATCCGCACATATCGCGTACGTGGTCATCTGGCTGCCAATCTCGACCCGCTGGGGTTGACCCAACGCGATCTGCCGGCCGACCTGACGCCGGAATATCACGGCCTGAACGATCCGGACAAGAAGGTCTATCTGGGCGGCACGCTGGGCCTGCAATATGCGACCGTGCGTGAGATCGTGGCGATCCTGCGCGCCAATTATTGCGGCAATGTCGGCCTGGAATATATGCACATCGCGGACGTGGAGGAACGCCGTTTCCTGCAGGAGCGTCTGGAGGGCAAGGACAAGGAAATCCATTTCACGCCGGAAGGCAAGAAGGCGATCCTGGCCAAGGTGATCCACGCCGAGCAATATGAGAAGTTCCTGGGCCGCAAATATGTCGGCACCAAGCGCTTCGGCCTGGACGGCGGCGAATCGATGATCCCGGCGCTGGAAGCCATCATCAAATATGGCGGCGCGCAGGGCGTGCGCGAGATCGTCTATGGCATGGCGCATCGCGGCCGGCTGAACGTGCTCGCCAATGTGATGGCCAAGGGCTTCCGCGTCATCTTCCACGAATTTTCGGGCGGCACCGCCAATCCCGAGGATGTCGGCGGATCGGGCGACGTCAAATATCACCTCGGCACCTCGACCGACCGTGAGTTCGACGGCGTCAAGGTCCATATGTCGCTGGTCCCCAATCCGTCGCACCTCGAAACCGTCGATCCGGTGGTGCTGGGCAAGGTGCGCGCGCAGCAGACCTTCCGCGACGACCTCGCCAAGCATGAGCAGGTGCTGCCCGTGCTGATCCACGGCGACGCGGCCTTTGCGGGACAGGGCATCGTCTGGGAATGCTTCGGCTTCTCCGGCGTGTCGGGCTATAATACCGGCGGCTGCATCCACTTCATCGTCAACAACCAGATCGGCTTCACGACCAGCCCGCAATTTTCGCGCGGTTCGCCTTATCCCAGTGATGTGGCGAAGGGTGTCCAGGCCCCGATCCTGCACGTCAATGGCGATGATCCGGAGGCCGTGACCTTCGCGTGCAAGCTGGCGATGGAATATCGCCAGACCTTCCACCGCGACATCGTGATCGACATGTGGTGCTATCGCCGCTTCGGTCACAATGAAGGCGACGAGCCGTCCTTCACCCAGCCGCAAATGTATGCGAAGATCCGTCAGCATCCGCCGGTCAGCGACGTCTATTCGGCGCGGCTGAAGGCGGAGGGCGTGGTCGACGATGATTTCGTCGCCCAGGTGACGGGCGACTTCGTCAACCATCTGGAGGAAGAGTTCGAGGCCGGCAAGAGCTACAAGCCCAACAAGGCCGACTGGTTCGCCGGTCGGTGGTCCGGCCTGCACAAGCCGGCCGATGCCGAAACCAGCCGCCAGAGCGTCGAGTCCGCCATCAGCCAGAAGCTGTTCGACAGCCTGGGCAAGACGCTGACGGCGATTCCGGAGGGCCTCAACGTCCACAAGACGCTGAAGCGCGTGATCGACGCCAAGGCCGAGATGTTCAAGTCCGGCGAGAATTTCGACTGGGCTACCGGCGAGGCGCTGGCCTTCGGATCGCTGCTGTCGGAAGGCTATGGCGTCCGCTTGTCGGGCCAGGATTCCGGGCGCGGCACCTTCAGCCAGCGGCACGCGGTCTGGACCGACCAGGATAGGGAGAACAAATATATCCCGCTCTCGACCGTGCCGCACGGCCGGTTCGAGGTGCTGGATTCGCCGCTCTCCGAATATGGCGTGCTGGGCTTCGAATATGGCTTCGCGCTGGCCGATCCGAAGAGCCTGGTGCTGTGGGAAGCGCAGTTCGGCGACTTCGCCAATGGCGCGCAGATCATCTTCGACCAGTATATCGCTTCATCGGAGACCAAGTGGCTGCGGTCCAACGGCCTCGTCTGCCTGCTGCCGCACGGCTATGAAGGTCAGGGTCCCGAGCATAGCTCGGCCCGGCTGGAGCGCTATCTCCAGCTTTGCGCGGAAGGGAATATCCAGGTCGCGAACATCACGACCCCGGCCAATTACTTCCATGTCCTGCGTCGTCAGATGCTGCGGCCGTTCCGCAAGCCGCTGATCATCATGGCGCCCAAGTCGCTGCTGCGCCACAAGCTGGCGGTCAGCAAGGCGGAGGACTTCCTGGGCGAAACGCACTTCAAGCGCATCCTGTCGGACCCCAATGGGGCCGCCGACAAGGACACCCGCCGCCTGGTGCTCTGCTCCGGCAAGGTCTTCTACGACCTGATGGAAGCCCGCGACGCCGCGGGCGACACGGACGTGCAGATCGTTCGCATCGAGCAGATCTACCCGTTCGCGGCCGAAGCCCTCGCCAAGCGCATCGAGCGCATGACGAACCTGGAAGAAGTCGTCTGGTGTCAGGAAGAACCGCGCAACAACGGCGCATGGTTCTTCGTGGAGCCCTATGTCGAGGAAGCGCTGGCAGCCGCCGGCAAGGCGCCGATGCGCGCCCGCTATGCCGGCCGCAAGGCGTCGGCGTCGCCCGCCACGGGCCTCGCCAAGCGCCATGTCGCTGAGCAGGGCGCCCTCGTCGCCGATGCGCTGGGTCACAGCGTCCGTGAAGAAATCCGTCGCCAGAAGAAAGGCTGAACAAGCTCATGGCTACCGAAGTCAAAGTCCCCACCTTGGGTGAATCCGTTACCGAAGCAACCGTCGGCCAGTGGCTCAAGAAGCCCGGCGACGCCGTGAAGGCCGACGAGCCTATCGTCAGTCTTGAAACCGACAAGGTCGCGGTCGACGTGCCCGCGCCGGCCGCCGGCACGCTGGGCGACATCGTCGCCAAGGAAGGCGATACGGTCGAGGTCGGCGCGCTGCTGGCCTATGTCAACGAGGGCGCGGCCGCTGCGGCAGCGCCTGCCGCTGCTCCGGCCCCCGCCGCCAAGGCGGAAGCCGCCACGCCGGCCCCGGCCGCTTCGGCCCCCGCCGATGAGGATGAGGGCGGCAACCTGACCCTGTCGCCCGCCGTGCGCCGTCTGGTGCTGGAACATGGCCTTGATCCGAGCAAGATCAAGGGCACGGGCAAGGACGGTCGCCTGACCAAGGACGACGTCGTGGCCGCCGCCGCCGCCGGTACCGCCAAGGCCGCCGCTGCTGCGCCTGCCGCCGCACCCGCCACTGCTGCGCCCGCCGCTGGCCCCAGCCGCGCGCAGGAACGCGTCAAGATGACCCGCCTGCGCCAGACCGTCGCCAAGCGGCTCAAGGAAGCGCAGAACAACGCCGCGCTGCTGACCACCTATAACGACGTCGACATGACCAACGTCATCGAGGCGCGCGCCAAATACAAGGACCTGTTCGAGAAGAAGCATGGCGTCCGCCTGGGCTTCATGGGCTTCTTCACCAAGGCTGTCTGCATGGCGCTGCGCGATATTCCGGGCGTCAATGCGCAGATCGAAGGCGACGAGATCGTCTATAACGACTTCGCCGACATCTCGGTCGCCGTGTCGGCCCCGAACGGTCTGGTCGTGCCGGTGATCCGCAATGCCGAGAGCCTGAGCGTGGCCGAGATCGAGAAGACGATCGGCAGCTTCGGCAAGAAGGCCAAGGAAGGCACGCTGACCATGGAGGACATGAAGGGCGGCACCTTCACCATCTCCAATGGCGGCGTGTTCGGTTCGCTGCTGTCGAGCCCGATCATCAACCCGCCGCAGTCAGCGGTGCTGGGCCTCCACCGCATCGAGGATCGTCCGGTCGTCCGCGACGGCCAGATCGTCATCCGCCCGATGATGTATCTGGCGCTCAGCTATGACCATCGCCTGATCGACGGTCGCGAGGCAGTGACCTTCCTCGTCGCGGTGAAGAACGCGATCGAGGACCCGACCCGCCTGCTGATCGACCTGTAAAGATGCGACCCGTGCTCCTGCGGAAGCAGGAGTCCAGGGTGGAGACGCGCTACGCGAGCCGGCTATGTCTATCTTCTGGCCAACAGGCGCAACGGCACCCTATATCTGGGTGTCACCAGCGATCTGGCGGCCAGGGCATATCAACATCGCAAAGGCTTGATTGACGGTTTCACCAAGGACCACGATTGTAAGCTTTTGGTCTGGTTTGAGGCATATGACGATCTGCAGGAAGCGCGACATTGCGAACTGCGGATGAAGAAATGGAAACGCGCCTGGAAGATCGAGCTGATCGAACGCGATAATCCACAATGGCGGATTTGTTCGAAACGCTGTTCTGACGACGCCCTGGGCTCCCGCTTTCGCGGGAGCACGGCAATGGAGTGAGAAATGGCAGACTTCGATTATGATGTTCTGGTGATTGGCGCCGGTCCCGGTGGTTATGTCGCGGCGATCCGCGCGGCTCAGCTCGGCCTCAAGACCGCCTGCGCCGAAAGCCGGGAGACGCTGGGCGGCACCTGCCTCAATGTCGGTTGCATTCCGTCCAAGGCGCTGCTGCACGCTTCGGAACTGTATGAGGAAGCCGCCAATGGCGCGCTCGCCAAGCTGGGCGTGAAGATCGACAAGATGAGCCTGGACCTCGACACCATGCAGGGCCAGCGCAAGGAAGCGGTCAAGGGCCTGACCGGCGGCATCGAATATCTGTTCAAGAAGAACAAGGTCGATTGGCTGAAGGGCCTGGCGAGCTTCACCGGCGCCAACACAGTTGAAGTCGCGGGCAAGACGGTGACGGCGAAGAACATCGTCATCGCCACCGGCTCGTCGGTCACGCCGCTTCCGGGCGTTGCGGTAGACAATGCGGGGGGCAGAATCGTCGATTCGACCGGCGCGCTGGAACTGGACAAGGTTCCCGGCCATCTGGTCGTCGTCGGCGGCGGCGTCATCGGGCTTGAACTGGGTTCGGTGTGGCGCCGCGTTGGTGCGAAGGTCACGGTGGTCGAGTTCCTCGACCAGATCCTGCCCGGCATGGACGGCGAAGTCCGCAAGGAAGCGAACAAGATCTTCAAGAAGCAGGGCTTCGAATATAAGCTCGGCACCAAGGTCACGGGCGCGGAAGTCGGCAAGAAGGGCGTGACCCTGACCGTCGAGCCGGCCGCCGGCGGCGAGGCGGAGAAGATCGAGGCCGATGTGGTGCTGGTGTCGATCGGCCGTCGTCCGAACACGGAGGGGCTGGGTCTCGACAAGATCGGTCTGGAACTCAATGCCCGTGGCCAGATCGAGACCGATCATGACTTCGCGACCAAGGTTCCCGGCGTCTGGGCCATTGGCGACGTCATCCCCGGCCCGATGCTCGCGCACAAGGCCGAGGATGAAGGCATTGCCGTGGCCGAGAATATCGCGGGCCTGACCGGGATCGTGAACCATGACGTGATCCCGTCGGTGGTCTATACCAAGCCGGAGATCGCTGGCGTGGGCCTGACGGAAGAGGCCGCCAAGGAAAAGGGCGCGATCAAGGTCGGCAAATTCCCGATGCTGGCGAACAGCCGCGCCAAGACCAACCATGAGCCCGATGGCTTCGTGAAGATCATTGCCGATGCAGAAACCGACAAGGTGCTGGGCGTCTGGATCATCGCGACGGTTGCGGGCACGATGATCGCGCAGGCGGCGCAGGCGATGGAGTTCGGCGCTTCGAGCGAGGACATCGCCTATACCTGCCACGCGCATCCGACGCATAGCGAGGCGATCAAGGAAGCGGCCATGGCCGTGACGGGCAAGCCGATCCACATCTGATCGCGTCCCGCCCTTGGGAAAGAATGAGAAGGCCGTCCTTCGGGGCGGCCTTTTTCATGACCTATTGACGATTGGAGCATTGCGTGAAGCTTGCCCGATTGCGTTGAGGCACGCCCATTCTCGCGAAGGCTGGAATGCCGTTCCCAGGTCGTGCATGGAGCGGAGCAAATTCTATCTGCTCTGGGCCCGGGGCCTTGGACCGTCGGCGCGCTTGTCAGACACGGCAAGCGCCCGCCGCACGCAAACCCGGTTGCGGCCATGGGTCTTCGCTTCATAGAGCGCCGCATCCGCCCGCGCGATGGCATCGTGGATCGCGGCATCTCCGGGTTGGACGGCCGACAATCCGAAACTGGCGGTAAGGGGGCGCGAAAGGCCAAGCTGGCGAGCGACCTCCTGCGCGATGCTCTCCCGAATGTCATTGGCGACCGTGGCTGCCCGGGCCGCGTCGGCATCGGGGAGGAACAATATGAATTCCTCCCCGCCGAAGCGCGCCGTGATGGCCTCGGCAGGCGCGAATTGCACCAATATCCGCGCCAGTGTGACGATCACGCGATCGCCCAGCGCATGGCCATGGGCATCGTTGATCGACTTGAAATGGTCGATGTCGCAGACGATCAGGCTGCCCTGCGTCGGCAGTTTCCGTGCCCTCTGGCCGATGGCATCGTCGAATCCCCGTCGGTTGAGCAGGCCGGAGAGGGGGTCATGCAGCGCGTCGCGCTGATAGCGGGCGAGAAGGTCGAGCATATTCGCCGCAAGCGCGGCCAGAGCCAGGAACAGGCCAAGGACGCAGGCAAGCGCCTGCATCAGGAAGGCATAGTCGCTGCTCAGGAAACTGCCGCCCGACAGGGTAAGGGGCACGGTGCTGCCGCGTATCAGATTGTCCAGCGCGACCAGCGTCGCCGCGCCGAACAATGTGCGGTCCGACCAGTTGTCGAGGCGATCCCTGCCGGCGATCAGCGGCAGGCCGATCAGCAGGAAGCAGCCGAAATCGGACGCAGCCAGTTCGAAGGGCAGATTGTCCAGCATGAGGGAAACGGCGCACAGCATCACGGACAGCGCCCAGATCGCGATCCGCACCCGCAGCAGCCAGTTGGGCCGCCACCGTTCCAGCAAAGCCTGGCTGAACAGCAGGAAGCCGCTGGCGAACAGCAGGTCCGCCAGGAAACCCCAGAGGGGCGTCGGCACAAGAGCGAATCCCGCCGGCACGGCAAAGCCGCCCGCGACGCAGAAGAAGGCGGCGCTCCAATATCCTGCGGCGCGCACCCGCAGGGTCCAGACAAAGGCGAAAACCACGCCGAAGCTCGCCATCATGACGGGCAGGAAGAAGGCGAAATTCTCTCCCACGCTGCGTGCCTGTTCCTTCTATCGGTCGAAAGTCATGCGCGAGCCGGCGCGTCGTCCGTGTCGGGAGACCGGTAAAAGCCGATCCTTAACAAATACTTCCGGATCGGATGAGATGTTCATCCAATTTGGATGAACATGCGATGAGTGGGTCAGAAGCGGGGACGACGCTTGTCGCGGAAGGCCTGCACGCCCTCCTGAAAGTCGGGCAGGGTGAAGGCGTCCCGGAACATGGCCAGCGTTTCCGCGTCGTCGTCCGCCTGTCCATCCAGGATGCGGCGGACGATCGCCTTGGAAGAACGGATCGAATGCTGGGCATTGGCGGCCATGCGCCGAGCCAGTTCCACTGCTGCCTCCAGCGGAGCGGGGGCGATCTGGTCGATCAGGCCGATGGCGAGCGCATCCTCCGCATCATGGAGGGCGGCGGTGAACAGGATGCGCTTCGCCCGCGCCGGCCCCACCAGATCCACCAGCAGCCTGGTGTCGAACAGCGAATAGACGATCCCGAGCTTGGCCGGCGTGATGCCCAGCCGGGCGGAGGGGGAGGCGATCCGCAGGTCGCAGGCGATGGCCATGCCGCATCCGCCGCCGATCGCGTCCCCGTCTATGGCCGCGATGACTGGTTTTTCGGCATGGGCCAGGGCATATTGGGTGGCGCGGATCGCCGCCTGATTGGCGACGCGCCAATCCTCCTCGCCCGAATGACGCGCGAATTCGTGGATGTCCGCACCCGCGCAGAACAGGCCCGATGCAGCCGATGTCAGGATCAGCACGCGGATCGCCTCGTCCGCCATCGCTTCCTGCACCAGTTGGGGCAATCGCTCCCACATCTCCTGGTTCATGGCGTTGTGCTGCCGGGGGCGGTCGATCAGCAGCGTGGCGACCGCGCCGTCGCGTTCCAGGCGGAGGGTCATGCCGGCCAGCCTTCGAGCAGCGGCACCAGCTCGTCGAAATGGTGGATGACGGCGTCGGCCTCCAGCGCCTCGACCGGCCCGTCGAGAAAGCCGAAGCTGACGGCGATGCTGGGGATGCCCGCATTGCGCGCCCCGGCGATGTCGTTGATCGTGTCGCCCAGGAAGATCGTCCGCCCGCCGCCCGCGCGCTCGATCATGGCGTGGATCGGCGCCGGGTCGGGCTTTGCGATGCCGACCGTGTCGCCGCCGACGACGCTGGCGAAACGGTCCGACAGGCCGATCTGGTGCAGCAGGGGAATGGTGAAGCGCTCCGCCTTGTTGGTGCAGATGGCGAGCTTCACGCCCGCCTCCTCCAGCGCATCCATCGCCGCGATCAGGCCGGGATAGGGCAGCGAATGGATCGCCAGATTCTGCTCATAATAGTCCAGCAGGATCGGCAGCATCCTTTCCAGGATGGCGTCGTCATAGCCGCCCGAGGCGTCGAGCGCGCGCTGAAGCATCACCTTCGCCCCCTTGCCGACAAAGGGATGGATCGCCTCGACCGGAAAGGGCGGCCGCCCGTCGGTGGCGATGGCGTAGTTGACCGCAGCCGCCAGGTCGCCGCTGGTATCCAGCAGGGTGCCGTCAAGGTCGAAGCCGACAATGTCGAAGGGAATGGAAACCATGCCCGGCTCATGCCGCCTGGGTGGTGGCAAAGGCAAGTCAAACATGGCAGAGAGCGCTCAGATTCTTGGCCCTTTCGTGAAGGATGCCCCCGTGACCTCCAGCCGCTCCCCCGCTCGCCCCTTGGCCGTGATCATCCTTGCCGCCGGGCAGGGCACGCGCATGAAGTCGGCCAGACACAAGGTTCTGCACCCGATTGCGGGGCGGCCGATGCTGCTCCATCTGCTCGCCAGCGTGGCGGAGTTGCAGCCCGAGCGGCAGGTCGTGGTGGTCGGCGCTGGGCGGGACCAGGTGGAGAAGGCGGTGGAGGGCAGCGGCGCCGTCATCGCCGTGCAGGAACAGCAGCTGGGCACCGGCCATGCCGTGGCGCAGGCGCATGACGCGCTGGCCGGTTTCGCGGGCGACATATTGATCCTCTATGGCGACGTGCCGCTGGTGCGCGCCGAAACGCTGCGGAGCATGCTGGATCGCCTGAACTGGGGCGACGAGCCGCGCGCCGTGGTCCTGGGCTTCCGGCCGGAAGATGCCGCCGCCTATGGCCGGATCATCGCCCGGGACCAGGGCGTGATCGAGAAGATGGTCGAATATAAGGACGCCGATGCGGAGGAGCGGGCGGTGACGCTCTGCAATTCCGGACTGATGGCGGTGCGCTCGACCGATCTTTTCGTGCTGCTCGACAAGATCGGCAACGACAATGCGGCGGGCGAATATTATCTGCCCGACATCGTCATGCTGCCCGGAGCCCAGAGCGCGGTGATCGAGGCGGAGGCCTGGGAAGTGGCGGGCGTCAACAGCCGCGCCGAACTGGCGGGGGTGGAGGCCGTCTGGCAGGACCGCCGCCGGGCAGAGGCGATGCGGGAGGGCGCGACGCTGATCGCGCCGGAAACGGTGTTCTTCGCGCATGACACGCTGCTGGGCCGCGATGTGGTGATCGAGCCGCATGTCGTCTTCGGTCCGGGCGTCAGCGTGGCGGACGATGCGACGATCCACGCCTTTTCCCATCTGGAGGGCGCGGCCGTCGGCAAGGGCGCGGAAATCGGCCCCTATGCCCGGCTGCGTCCCGGCGCGAAGATCGGCGTCAAGGCCAAGGTCGGCAATTTCGTCGAGGTGAAGAAGGCCGAACTGGGCGAGGGCGCCAAGGCCAATCACCTGTCCTATATCGGGGACGCCAGCGTGGGCGCGGGCGCGAATATCGGCGCGGGCACCATCACCTGCAATTATGACGGCTTCTTCAAATATCGGACGGAAATCGGTGCGGGCGCCTTCATTGGCTCCAACAGCGCGTTGGTCGCGCCGGTGAAGATAGGCGACGGCGCGATCGTGGCGGCCGGCAGCGTCGTGACCCAGCCGGTAGAGGCCGACGCGCTATGCCTCGTCCGGCCGAAGCAGGAGGCGAAGCCCGGCTGGGCGGCCCGCTTCCGGGCGCGGATGCAGGCGCGCAAAGCCGCCAAGTGACGGGTCGCCTGCGAAGGCGGCGCTGGCTTGCGGCGCTGCTGCTCATCCTTCTGGCCGTGCCGGGCGGGGCGGTCTGGCTCTACGCCAATGCGCGCGCCATGCCGGTCGTGCGGCGGCTGGACGTCGCGCTGCCCTTTCCGGCGGATGCGCCGCGCCGCCCGGTGACGGTGGCGCTGCTGACCGACAGCCATTTGTCCGGTCCCGATAACAGTCCGGAGCGGATGGCGCGGATCGTCGCTCTGGTGAACGGCCTCAGGCCCGAGCTGATCGTGCTGGGCGGCGACTATATCGGGGACGACAAGGGCGGTGCGACCTATGATCCGGCGCAGAGCATCGCCCCCTTCGCCGCCTTGCGCGCCCCGCTGGGGGTGGTGGCGGTGCTGGGCAATCACGATGCGCGCAAGCATACGGGGATCAGCCGCCGGCAATGGGGCGATCTGTTCGGCCGGATCGGCATCCGCCTGCTCGACAATCAGGCGGTGCGGCGGGGACCGCTGGCCATTGGCGGACTGCGCGACATCTATACCGGGCGGCCCGATATTCCCGGGACGCTGGCGGCCATGCAGGCGCTGGGCGGCGCGCCGCTGATGCTGTCGCACGGGCCGGACGCCTTTCCGCTGCTGCCCGACCGGGCGATGCTGACGCTGGTCGGGCATACCCATTGCGGGCAGGTGGCCTTGCCCTTTGCGGGCATCGTCTATGTGCCCTCGCGCTATGGCACCCGCTATGCCTGCGGGGTGTATCGGGAAGGGCGGCGGACCATGGTGGTGTCCGCGGGGCTCGGCACCAGCGGCCTGCCGATCCGGATGCTGGCGCCCCCCGATGTCTGGCTGATTACAATTCATCCACGATGATGCGGTACCCCTGTCGCCCGCCGCATGATCGTGGCATAGGCGGCGTAAGCATAGAGTTTTCACGGCTTTGGGACTGACTATCCATGTGCGGTATCATCGGAATCATCGGCAAGGACGACGTGGCGGGACGGCTGGTGGAGGGCCTCAGGCGCCTGGAATATCGCGGCTATGACAGCGCGGGCGTCGCCACCGTCCATGACGGGCGGATCGACCGCCGCCGGGCCGAGGGCAAGCTCGCCAATCTGGTGAAGGAACTGGACGCCGCGCCCCTGCCGGGCACCACCGGCATCGCCCACACCCGCTGGGCCACCCATGGCGCGCCGACGACCAGCAACGCCCATCCCCACGCCACGAAGGAAGTGGCGCTCGTCCACAACGGCATCATCGAGAATTTCAAGCCGCTGCGCGAGGAACTGATGGCGCGGGGCCGGACCTTCGACAGCCAGACCGACACGGAAGTCGTCGCCCATCTGGTGAGCGAGCTGGTGGAGCAGGGCGCATCCCCGAAGGACGCGGTGGCGCAGGTGCTGCCTCGCCTGCACGGCGCCTTCGCGCTGGCGATCCTGTTCCGCAGCCATCCCGAGATTCTCATCGGCGCGCGCCTGGGTTCGCCGCTGGTGGTGGGCTATGGCGAGGGTGAGACCTATCTCGGTTCCGACGCGCTGGCGCTGGCGCCGCTGACCCAGCGCATCGCCTATCTGGAGGAGGGCGACTGGGTCGTCATCACTCGCGACGGTGCGGAGATTTTCGACAAGGACAACAATCCGGTCGAACGTCCCGTCACCATTTCCGGCGTGACCGGGGAGCTGATCTCCAAGGGCAATCACCGCCACTATATGCTCAAGGAGATTTACGAGCAGCCGGTGGTCGTGGCCCAGACCCTGCGTTCCTATCTGCGCCGGATGGAGGATCAGGTATCGCTGCCGATCCCCGATTTCGACCTGGGGACCATCCGCCGCGTCACCATCGTCGCCTGCGGCACCAGCTATTATGCGGGCATGGTCGCCAAATATTGGTTCGAGCAATTCGCCCGCGTGCCTGTCGACATCGATGTGGCGAGCGAGTTCCGCTACCGCGCCCCGGTGATGGAGGAGGGCGGCCTGATGATCGTCATCAGCCAGTCGGGCGAGACCGCCGATACGCTCGCCGCGCTCCGCCATGCGCGGGCCGAAGGGCAGAAGATCGCCGCCGTCGTCAACGTGCCGACCAGCACCATGGCGCGGGAGGCGGACCTGCTGCTGCCCACCAATGCCGGGCCGGAGATCGGCGTCGCCTCGACCAAGGCCTTTACCTGCCAGTTGGCGGTGCTGGCGGCGTTCGCGGCCAATCTCGCCCGCGCCAAGGGGCGGCTGGACGCGAAGGCGGAGAAGGAACTGGTCCGTCACCTGTCCGAAGCGCCCGCCGCGCTGAACGGGGCGCTGGCCTATGATGAATCGATCGAGGCGATGGCCCATCTGATCGCGGGCGCGCGCGACGTGCTCTATCTGGGGCGCGGGCCGGATTATCCGCTGGCGCTGGAAGGGGCGCTGAAGCTCAAGGAAATCAGCTATATCCATGCCGAGGGCTATGCCGCGGGCGAGATGAAGCATGGTCCCATCGCCTTGATCGACGACAAGGTGCCGGTGATCGTCCTCGCGCCCAGCGGGCCGCTGTTCGAAAAGACCGTCAGCAACATGCAGGAGGTGCAGGCGCGCGGCGGCAAGGTGGTGCTGATCTCCGACTATGACGGGGTGCAGGCGGCGGGCGAAGGCTGCATAGCGACCATCACCATGCCCAAGGTGCATCCGCTGATCGCGCCGATGGTCTATGCCGTGCCGGTGCAGTTACTGGCCTATCATGTCGCCGTCGCCAAGGGCACGGACGTCGACCAGCCAAGGAACCTCGCCAAGTCCGTCACTGTCGAGTGATAGATGGCTGGCGAGTGATTCACTGGCGAGTGAAGCGGTAGCGGTCCCGGATGCGGCGGTTGAAATAGCCGCCCTTGGACGTGGCGGCGCGCATGCCTTCCGCGACGTCCACCGGGACATCATGATAGCTGTAGCGCCGCCCGCTGACGAACTGCACGTCCAGCCGGCGCTGGGTGGCGTCATAGTCGAAACGGGCGATGGCGGTCGACGGCATGCGGATGACAATGATCCGCGACGGGGGAGGTTGCGTGTCGGAGGGCGCCAGCCGTTGCCCGCCGAACCGGGCCGCTCTATCCTCTGGGGAATGATCGAGACGGAAAGACTGCGCCTTCGCCCCTACACGCTCGCTGACTTCGCGCCTTATTGCGCCATGTGGTCGGACATGGACCTGATGCGGCATATCGGCGGCGTAGCTCCTTCGCCGGAAGACGCCTGGAACCGCATCCTGCGTTATGAGGGGCACTGGTCCCTTCTGGGCTACGGCATTTTCGCGGTGATCGAAAAGGCCAGCGGCCGCTATGTCGGAGAGACCGGGCTGGCGGATTTCCATCGGGGCCTTGGCGATGATTTCGACAAGGCGGGGGAAGCGGCCTGGATTTTCTCATCCGAGGTACATGGCCGCGGCTACGCGTTCGAGGCCGCCCGCGCCGCGCACGACTGGTATGCGCGGCGTAAGGACGCCGGCCGAACCGTCTGCCTCATCGATCCCGCCAACGAACCATCGCTCAGGCTTGCGGCCAGGCTTGGCTATGCGCCGTTCAGGGAGGCGGTCTACAAGGGGCGGACGGCGGTCATGCTCGAAAAATCGTCCGCATAGAGGCGACCCGGCGGAGAAGCTCAGCCGCCACCCGGCGCATTGTGCCCGCCCGCCGGCACCGGTCCGCCGCTCGGCGCATGGCTGTGGTCGGGATTGCTGTCCCAGTCGATATGATAGAGGTCGAACCGCCGGTCGCGCAGGTTGCGGACCGTACCCTCCGCGCGCGCCCAGCTCAGGTCCGCCAGGTTCACGTCGGCCATGGTCAGCGTCTCGACATTCTCCGTCGATTCCGCTGCGATGCCGTCGCGCGCAAAGGGCAGGTCGCAGGGCGTCAGGATCGCGCTCTGCGCATATTGAATGTCCATATTGTCGACGTTCGGCAGGTTGCCGACATTGCCCGACATGACGACATAGCATTGGTTCTCGATGGCGCGGGCCTGCGCGCAATAGCGCACGCGCATGTAACCCAGCCGCGAGTCGGTGCAGAAGGGGACGAAGATGATCCGCGCGCCCTGGTCCACCAGCCGCCGCGCCAGTTCCGGAAATTCGCTGTCATAGCAGATCAGCACGCCGATCGGCCCGCAGTCGGTCTGGATCACGTCCAGCGAGTCCCCGCCCTTGATGTTCCACCAGAAGGCTTCGTTGGGCGTGGGGTGAATCTTCTCCTGCGTGTGCAGCGAACCGTCGCGCAGGGCGACATAGGCGATGTTCTGAATGTCGCCATCCTCTGCCCGCGTCGGGTGGGACCCGCCGATGATGTTGATATTATATTCCAGCGCCATCCGCTCCAGTTCGCGGGTCAGGCGCGGGGTGTAGCCGGTCAGCCTGTCGATGGCCTCGATGGGGGAGAGCTTCTTGGTTTCGTAGGAGAGCAGCGGCAGGGTGAACAGTTCGGGGAAGACGATGAAATCGGAGCGATAATCTGCCGCCACGTCGACGAAATATTCGATATTGCGAATGAACTCGTCAAAATCCTGTACGGCGCGGGCCTGCAACTGACAGGTGGCTAGGCGGACGCTTTCCACGCCGCGCGGCACCCGCATTTCGGGCGCTTCGTCGGGGTCGACATAGGGGTTGCGCCATACCAGATGGGCGGCGTGTCCGTCGGACTGCCTGTCTTCGGGCAGGTAATTTTCCAGCACGCCGAGCGGCTCGAACTGGTTCTTGAGCTGGAAGCTGATCACCTGATCGCGCAGCTTGCCGTGCACGACCTTGTCCAGATAATCCGCCGGGCCATCGACGCGCCGCTTCGCACGCGCATAGCCCGGCATGCGTCCGGCGATGACGATGCCGTGCAGGTCCAGTTCCTCGGCTAGTTCCTTGCGCTCGTCATAGAGGCGCTGGCCGATGCGCAGGCCGCGCAGCTTCGGGTCGACGGCCATTTCATAGCCGTACAGCCACTCGCCCGCCGCGCTGTGCCGCGTGCCGAAGCCGTTTGCGGTGATCTCCTCCCAGTCATGATGGGAAAAGGCCATCGCCTTGCTGACCCGCATGGTCGCGCAATAGCCGACGACCTTATTGTCGTAGAGCGCGACGAAGCAGCCATTGGGGAAATTGTTGATCTGCCCGCGCAGGGTGGCGAGCGAATAATTGGGCATGCCGGGATAGACCCGGGCGATCAGTCGCTGGATGCCGCGTACATCGGAAGGAACGGCGGCCCGGACCTCCAGGCGTTTCTTGGCTGTCGTCGTCATCGCTGATCTCCTGCCATGGAAAAGGCGGCGCCGATACACGGCGCCGCCTCGTTCCGTTTCCGTATTGAACCGCGGAAGGGCGGATCAGTTCCGTCCGATTATTGCCACTTGCCCATGGCTTCTTCCAGGTTCACGCGGATCGCCTCGAAGAACTGCTCGGTGGTCATCCACGCCTGTTCCGGACCGATCAGCAGGGCGAGATCCTTGGTCATCGCGCCGCCCTCGACCGTTTCGATGCAGACCTTTTCCAGCGTTTCCGCGAACTTGGTGACTTCCGGCGTTTCGTCGAACTTGCCGCGATAGGAAAGGCCCTGGGTCCAGGCGAAGATCGAGGCGATCGGATTGGTCGAGGTCGCCTTGCCCTGTTGATGCTGGCGATAGTGGCGGGTGACGGTGCCGTGCGCGGCTTCGGCCTCGACGGTCTTGCCGTCGGGCGACAGCAGCACGGAGGTCATGAGACCCAGCGAGCCGAACCCCTGCGCCACGGTGTCCGACTGGACGTCGCCATCGTAATTCTTGCAGGCCCAGACGAACTTGCCGCTCCACTTGAGGGCGGAGGCGACCATGTCGTCGATCAGGCGATGTTCGTAGACGGCGCCCACCTTCTTGAACTCGTCGGCGAATTCATTGTCGAACACTTCCTGGAACAGGTCCTTGAAGCGGCCGTCATAGGCCTTGAGAATGGTGTTCTTGGTCGAGAGGTACAGCGGCCAGCCGCGGCCCAGCGCGTAGTTCATGCTGGCGCGGGCGAAATCGCGGATCGAGTCGTCCAGATTGTACATGCCCATGGCGACGCCGGAGCTGGGGAAGTTGAAGACGTCCTTCTCGATCTTCTCGCCATTGGCGCCGTCCCACACCATGCGCAGCTTGCCGGGGCCGGGGACGAGGAAGTCGGTGGCGCGATACTGGTCGCCGAAGGCGTGGCGGCCGATGACGATGGGGTCGGTCCAGCCGGGGACCAGGCGCGGCACGTTGCGGATGACGATGGGTTCACGGAACACCACGCCGCCCAGGATGTTGCGGATGGTGCCGTTGGGCGACTTCCACATTTCCTTCAGGCCGAATTCCTCGACGCGGGCTTCGTCCGGGGTGATGGTGGCGCACTTCACGCCGACGCCATGTTCCTTGATCGCGTTGGCGGAATCGATGGTGATCTGGTCGTTGGTCTCGTCGCGCTTCTCGACGCCCAGATCATAATATTTAAGATCGATGTCGAGATAGGGGAGAATCAGGCGCTCACGGATCCACTGCCATATGATCCGCGTCATTTCATCGCCATCGATCTCCACGACGGGGTTTTTCACCTTGATCTTAGCCATAGCGCCTGTTCGCCTTCTCGTTCGGGTGGAATTTGCGACCGCCCTAGGCAAAGCGACGGCAATGTTCAACCGTCCAATGCCCTTTGCAGGATTGGAACATTTCATGGCTCCTGCGACGGTATCGGACGTTGTCACTGCAAGTGTCTGTCCTTAAAGACGGTGCCCATGGAAAATGACGAACTGACGGTCGCACTGGGCGGCAATGTGAAATGGCGCTTCCCCTCCGTGCATCCGGAGGGCGTGAAATTCGGCCTGATCGCGGCGGCCATCACCGCGCTGCTGTTCCTGGTCGGCTGGGAAATCCTCGGCTGGCTGATGGTGATGGTGACCATCTGGGTGCTGGCGTTCTTCCGCGATCCGGTGCGCGCGGTGCCGCAGGATGAGCGGGCCATCGTCGCCCCCGCCGATGGGCTGGTGACGCTGATCCAGCGGGTGCCGCCCCCCCGCGAGATGGCGGGGGCGGATGGGCTGGGCGACCAGCCTATGATCCGCGTGTCGATCTTCATGAGCGTGTTCGACGTCCACATCAACCGCACGCCGATCGGCGGGACGGTGAAGTCGGTGGTCTATATTTCGGGCAAGTTCCTGAACGCCGATCTCGACAAGGCGAGCGAGGATAATGAGCGCCAGCATATATTGGTGGAGCGGCATGACGGCGTGCGCATCGGCTTCACCCAGATCGCCGGATTGGTGGCGCGGCGGATCGTGCCGTTCGTGAAGCCGGGCGACATGGTCGCGGCTGGACAGCGCATCGGCCTCATCCGTTTCGGCAGCCGGGTCGACGTCTATCTGCCCGCCGGCACCGCGCCGCGCGTGGTGCTGGGGCAGCGCACCGTCGCGGGTGAGACGATCCTGGGCCAGATCGGTGACATGCGCGTGATTTCGGGGATTCAGCAATAATGCGGCAGCGGCGCGCCATCCCGCGCGGATTGCGCCGGGGGATCACCCTGCGGATGGTGGCGCCCAACGCCGTGACCGCAATGGCCCTGTGCTTCGGCCTGACCGGCGTTCGCTACGGCATATCGGGCGAGTGGGAGAGGGCGGTGCTCTCCATCCTCATTGCCGGGGTGCTGGATGGGCTGGACGGGCGCATTGCGCGGTTGTTGCGGGGGGAGAGCCGCTTCGGGGCCGAACTCGACTCCTTGTCGGACTCCATCGCCTTTGGCGTGGCGCCGGCGCTGGTGCTCTATCTCTGGTCGCTGAACGCCATGCCGAAATTCGGCTGGATCTTCGCGCTCGCCCACGCGCTGTCCTGCGCACTGCGGCTGGCGCGGTTCAATGCGAATATCGACGCCGATGTTCAGCCGCACAAATCCGCCGGTTTCCTGACCGGCGTGCCGGCTCCGGCAGGTGCGGGGCTGGCCTTCGTGCCGCTCTATCTCTGGCTGGTGACGGGCGAGCCGCTTTTTCGGGAATGGTATGTCGTGGCGCCCTGGACCGCCTTCACGGCTTTCCTGATGATCTCCAACATCGCGACTTATAGCTGGTCGGCGCTGCGCCTGCGCAAACGCATCCGGCTGGAGGCGATCGCGCTGGCGGGCCTGCTGGCGGCGCTGCTGATCACCGATCCTTGGCTGACGCTGCTGGTGTTGTGCGCCTTCTACCTTGCGCTCATCCCCTTCGGCATGATGTCCTATGCCAAGGTGCGCCGCCAGCGGGCGGGCGAGGAAGCGTAATCCTCAGGCGGCCAGGACCGCCGCCGCAAAAGCAGGCGTGGTCTGCCGTGCAGAGGGTGACGCGCGCCGCCGGCTGATGCGCAGGCGATAGACCGGCGTTTCCTGCGGAATGGGTTCGAACGTCAGCGCCGCGACCATCTTGTCATGATAGGCCAGGAACATGCCGATAATGGTGCCTGCGGCCAGCAGGAAGGATCCGATGAAAACAAGTGCTGCGACCAGTGCGAACATATGCAGCTCACTTTCTGTCTTGCCATTTGCACGGCTTGGTTCACTATAGGCAGGCAAACGGCGTGAATCCGCCATTTGTTCCCGATGTTCTCCTTATGTTCCATCCGGAATGGAGAGTCAAGCCCCTTGCATTGATATTCCGACGCCGTTAAAGGCGCGCCCATTCCACATGGGAATCGACATATCCGGTGCTGTGCGTGACGCCCAGTTCCTGATTCCCAGAGGTGTAACCGGAAGGAGAAATATTATGGCGGCTCCTGTCGTCACCATGCATCAATTGATCGAGGCCGGCGCGCATTTCGGCCACCAGACCCACCGCTGGAACCCGCGCATGAAGCCGTACATCTTCGGTGAGCGCAACGGCATCCACATTCTCGACCTGTCGCAGACCGTGCCGCTGTTCGGCCGCGCGCTGGACTTCGTGTCGGCGACCGTCGCCGCCGGCGGCAAGGTGCTGTTCGTCGGCACCAAGCGCCAGGCGCAGGACCCGATCGCCGAAGCCGCCCGCAAGTCGGGCCAGCATTTCGTCAACCATCGCTGGCTGGGCGGCATGCTCACCAACTGGAAGACCATTTCGGGTTCGATCAAGCGTCTGAAGACCCTGGAAGAGAAGCTGTCGGGCGACACCCACGGCTTCACCAAGAAGGAAGTCCTCCAGATGACCCGCGAGCGCGAGAAGCTGGAACTGTCGCTGGGCGGCATCCGCGACATGAACGGCATCCCCGACGTCATGTTCGTGATCGACGCCAACAAGGAAGAACTGGCGATCAAGGAAGCCAACACGCTGGGCATCCCGGTCGTTGCGATCCTCGATTCGAACGTCTCGCCCGACGGCATCGCGTTCCCGGTTCCGGCGAACGATGACGCCAGCCGCGCGATCCGCCTTTACTGCGACGCCGTCGCCGCCGCCGCCACCAAGGGCAACCGCGGTGCGCAGCAGGCTTCGGGCGTCGACCTGGGCGCTCTGGACGAGCCCGAGGCCGAAGAGGTCGTCGCTCAGGCCTGAGACGCGGTCTTCGAACTGCAAAATTGACAGGCTAGGGCGCGCTCCACTGGAACGCGCCCTGCCGTTTTTCTGAAACATTGAACTTTAGGAGCCGAAACATGGCCGAGATTACCGCTGCTGCCGTCAAGGAACTGCGCGACCGTTCGGGCGCGGGCATGATGGATTGCAAGAAGGCGCTCACCGAAGCCAATGGCGACATCGAAGCGGCGACCGACTGGCTGCGCGCCAAGGGTCTGGCCGCCGCGCAGAAGAAGTCGAGCCGCACCGCCGCCGAAGGTCTGGTCGGCGTCGCCGTCGCCGGCACCAAGGGCGTGGCCGTCGAAGTGAACAGCGAAACCGACTTCGTCGCCAAGAACGACCAGTTCCAGGATTTCGTCCGCACCGTGTCGGTCATCGCGCTGGAGAACGGCGTGGCCGATGCCGAGGCGCTGTCGAACGCGGCCTATCCCTCGGGCGGCACGGTCGCCGAGAAGCTGGTCGCCAACATCGCCACCATCGGCGAGAACCAGACCCTGCGCCGCGTCGGCCAGGTCGAGGTGAACCAGGGCGTGGTCGTTCCCTATGTCCACAACGCCGCCGCTCCGGGCCTGGGCAAGATCGGCGTGCTGGTCGCGCTGGAAGGCGATGCGCCCGCCGACGTCCTGGAGCCGCTGGGCAAGCAGATCGCGATGCACATCGCCGCTGCCTTCCCGCTGGCGCTGTCGGCCGCCGACATCGATCCGGCCCTGCTGGAGCGCGAGCGCGCCATCGCCGCTGAAAAGGCCGCCGAATCGGGCAAGCCTGCCGAGATCGTCGCCAAGATGGTCGACGGCGCCGTCGCCAAGTTCGCCAAGGAGCAGGCCCTGCTCAGCCAGCTCTTCGTGATGGACAACAAGACCCCGGTTGCCGATGTCGTCGCGAAGGCGGCGAAGGATGCCGGCGCGTCGATCACGCTGAAGAACTATGTCCGCTTCCAGCTCGGTGAAGGCATCGAGAAGGAAACGAGCGACTTCGCCGCCGAAGTGGCCGCGGCCGCAGGCGTCTGATCCGATAGTTCGTTCGCTTCGGCGGTGTCGGGAGGCTCAGGCTTCTCGACAAGCCGGAAGCGGGCGCTAAGGAAGTTCGGGGTTTCCAAAACCCTGCTTCACAACATGGCGCGCGCTGCTTAAGGTGCGCGCCATTTCCTTGCCCGATCATAAAAGGAATATTGCCCCGCATGTCTCGCCCAGCCTTCAAGCGCATCCTGCTGAAACTTTCGGGCGAAGTGCTGATGGGGCAGGGGCAGTTCGGCATCGAGCCGGAGACGGTGAACCGCGTCGCGGGCGAGATCGCGGCGGCGAAGGATGCGGGGTTCGAACTGTGCGTCGTCGTTGGCGGCGGCAATATCTTCCGAGGCCTGGCGGGCGCCGCCAAGGGTTTCGACCGGGCGAGCGCCGACTATATGGGCATGCTGGCCACCGTCATGAACGCGCTCGCCGTGCAGAATGCGCTGGAGAAGCTGGGCTACGACACGCGCGTCCAGTCCGCCATTCCGATGGCGTCGGTCTGCGAACCCTATATCCGGCGCAAGGCGGTGCGGCATATGGAGAAGGGACGGATCGTCATCTTCGCGGCGGGCACCGGCAGCCCCTTCTTCACCACGGACACCACGGCGGCGCTGCGGGCGGCCGAAATGGATTGCGACGCCCTGTTCAAGGGGACCAGCGTCGACGGCATCTACAATGCCGATCCCAAGAAGGTGCCGGATGCGGCCCGCTATGAAGCGATCAGCTTCGACCAGGTGCTGAACGACAATCTGAAGGTCATGGACGCGAGCGCCATTGCCCTTTGCCGCGAAAACAATATCCCCATCGTCGTGTTCAACATCCGCGAAACCGGCAATCTGGCCAAGGTGCTGGCCGGTGACGGTGTGGCGACGATCGTGCAAAATCAGGAGCGCTGAAACAAAATGGCTCAATATGACAAGGCCGACCTCGAACGCCGCATGGCGGGTGCCCTGGAATCGCTGAAAGGCGATCTGTCGGGCCTGCGCACGGGCCGCGCCAATATCCAGCTTCTCGATCCGGTGACGGTCGAGGTCTATGGCGCGCATATGCCGCTTAATCAGGTCGCGACCGTTTCCGCGCCCGAACCGCGCATGCTTTCCGTGCAGGTGTGGGACAAGAGCAATGTCGGCCCGGTCGACAAGGCTATCCGTTCGGCGGGGCTGGGCCTTAACCCCATCGTCGACGGCCAGACGCTGCGCCTGCCGATCCCCGACCTGACCGAGGAGCGCCGCAAGGAACTCGCCAAGCTCGCCAGCAAATATGCCGAGGGCGCCCGGATCGCCGTCCGCAATGTCCGCCGCGACGGCATGGACAGCCTGAAGACCGACGAGAAGAAGGGCGAGATCAGCGAGGACGAGCGCAAGCGCAAGGAAACCGAAGTCCAGAAGCTGACCGACAGCACCATCGCGGACATCGACGCGGCGGCTGCGGCGAAGGAAAAGGAAATTCTCGGTCAGTGATCCGGGGCTTTCCTTTCGCGGCCAAAGCACGCATTCCTGTCTGATGGCCACCCAAGCCAAAACCGATCTGACCAGCGGCGCGCCAGCCCATGGCGCGCGCCCCAAGGATGTTCCGCCAGGAACGGCCATGCCTCGTCACGTCGCCATCATCATGGACGGCAATGGACGCTGGGCGAAGAAGCGCTTCCTGCCCCGCATCGCTGGCCATCGGGCGGGGGTGGAGGCGGTGCGCCGCGTCGCCCGCGCCGCGCGGGAACTGGGTCTGGAATGCCTGACGCTCTACGCCTTTTCCTCGGAAAACTGGAAGCGTCCGGCCGGCGAGGTGGCGGACCTGATGGGCCTGCTGCGTCATTTCATCCAGTCCGACCTTGACGAATTCCATGCCAATGGCGTGCGGCTGCGCATCATCGGCAATTATCGGGCGCTCGATCCCGCGCTGGTGGCGCTGATCGACAATGCGGTGGCGCGGACCGCGGGGAACAGCGGGCCGATCATTGCCATAGCGCTCAACTATGGCGCGCAGGACGAACTGGTGCGCATGGCCCAGACGCTGGCGCGCCGCGTGGCCGCCGGCGAGATCGCGGCGGAGGAGATCGGCCTCGCCGATGTCGATGCGGCGCTCTACACCGCAGACCTGCCGCCGCTGGACCTGATGATCCGGACGTCGGGGGAACAGCGGCTCAGCAACTTCATGCTGTGGCAGGCCGCCTATGCGGAGCTTTACTTCACGGACATGCTGTGGCCGGATTTCGACGGGCGGGCGCTGGCTGCCGCACTGGACGCCTTCCGCCTGAGGGACCGCCGTTTCGGCGGGCTGTGACAGGCATGTCGAGCGAGCTTCGCACCCGCGCCATCGTCGGCGTCGTGCTCATCCTCGTAGCGTTGGCGGCCCTGTTTTCGGGCGGCTTCCTTTTCTGGATGCTGCTGTCCGTGGCGGGCGTGCTGATGCAGGGGGAGTGGGGCGACCTGACCGGAGCCACGCCGGAGAACCGCAAGCTGGCGATGTTCGCCGTCTCGGTGCCGCTGGCGATCCTTTGCCCGGCGGCGGCCGGCGTGTCCTGGCTCGCCTTCACATTGATGGCGGCCGCCTTCTTCTTCGTCGCGCTGGTGGGCCGGTCGGTCAAGCTGGCGCTGGGCGTGCCCTATATCGTCGTGCCGGTGATGGCGCTGCTTTTCCTGCGCGAACAGGCGCCCAATCTTCAGGGGTTGCTGCTGACCCTCTGGGCGCTGGGCCTCGTTTGGGCGACCGACATCGGCGCTTATTTCGCCGGCCGGTCCATTGGCGGGCCGAAGCTGGCTCCGCGCGTCAGCCCGTCTAAGACCTGGGCCGGCCTTGGCGGTGGGGTGCTGGCTGCGCTGACCGTGGGTTTCCTGCTCTACCGGTTCGCGGACCTGCCGGTTCAGCTTGCCGCGGCAAGCGGCCTGCTGGCGGTCGCCGCGCAGCTGGGCGACCTGTTGGAAAGCTGGATGAAGCGCCGTGCAGGGGTGAAGGATAGCGGTACGCTGCTGCCCGGCCATGGTGGGGTGATGGATCGGTTGGACGGGGTGGTCGCCGCCGCGCCGCTGGCCGCGATCTGCTATATGATCCTGGTGCAATTGCCATGAAGAAGGTGTCGATCTTCGGCGCGACCGGATCGGTCGGCATGTCCACGCTGGACCTGATCCAGCGCGATCCGGACAGCTATAGCGTCGTTGCGCTGACCGCGCATGGCGATGTGGCGGGTCTGGCCGCCGCCGCGCGGCAGAGCAATGCCGCGATCGCGGTGATCGGGGACGAGACCCGCTATGACGCGCTGAAGGATGCGCTGCGCGGTTCCGGGACGGAGGCGGCGGCCGGCCAAGGCGCGTTGGTCGATGTGGCCGGTGCAGGCGCGGACTGGAGCATGGCCGCCATCGTCGGTTGTGCGGGGCTGCGCCCGACCATGGCGGCGTTGAAGGCGGGTGGCACGGTCGCGCTCGCCAACAAGGAATCGCTGGTGTCGGCGGGTGCGCTGATGATGGACGCGGTCGGTGCGTCGGGCGCGACGCTGCTGCCGGTCGACAGCGAACATAATGCCATATTCCAGTGCCTTGCGGGCAGTCGCATGGAAGATGTCGCAAGGATCACCCTGACCGCGAGCGGCGGCCCCTTCCGCACCCGCAGCCGGGAGGAGATGCGCGGCATCACCCCCGCGCAGGCCGTCGCCCATCCCAACTGGTCCATGGGCGCGAAGATCAGCGTCGACAGCGCGACGATGATGAACAAGGGGCTGGAACTGATAGAGGCGGCGCATCTCTTCCCAGTCGGGCTCGACCGGATCGAGATCCTCGTCCATCCGCAATCGGTCATCCACTCCATGGTCGAATATCGCGACCGCTCAACCCTGGCGCAGCTTGGCTCGCCCGACATGCGCATCCCCATCGCCCATGCGCTGGCCTGGCCCGATCGGATCGCTACCCCTTGCCAGCCGCTGGACCTCGCCCGGATCGGCCGCCTGGATTTCGAGGCGCCGGATGAGCATCGCTTCCCCGCGCTGCGGCTGACCCGGCAGGCGGCGGAGGCGGGCGGCGCCGCGCCCGCCATATTGAACGCCGCCAATGAGGTCGCCGTCGCCGCCTTCCTCAAAGGCGCCATAGGCTTCCTTGATATCGCCATGATTGTGGAGGATGTCCTGAACCGCTATAGCGCGCCTGTGCCCCGCCAGATCGACGATGTGCTGGAAGCGGATGCGCAGGCGCGTAATATGGCTGCACAAGTGATGGAAAGATTGACCGCTTGATCCAGAATCCCGGTTTCCTGTTGACCGTAGTCGCATTTGTGGCGGTCATCGGACCGCTCGTCTTCGTGCATGAGCTGGGCCATTATCTGGTGGGCCGCTGGTGCGGGGTGAAGGCGGAGGCCTTTTCCATCGGATTCGGCCCGGAAATCGCGGCCTGGGTGGACAGGCGCGGCACCCGCTGGCGCCTGGGGGCGCTGCCGCTGGGCGGCTATGTGCGTTTCAAGGGCGACATGAACGCGGCGAGCCAGACCGATCCCCGCTGGCTGGAAATGCCCGCCGCCGAACGGGCCGAGAGCTTCCCTGCCAAGCCGCTATGGCAGCGGGCGGCCATCGTCGCGGCCGGGCCGGCGATCAACTTCCTCTTCGCCATGGCGATCCTTGCAACCTTCGCCTTCGTCCATGGCGAGAGCCGTACCCCTGCGGTCGCCGGGCAGGTGCAGCCCGGCAGCGCGGCAGCGGCGGCTGGCATCGTCGCGGGCGACCGCATCGTCTCGCTCAACGGGCGGGAAATGACGACCTTCGACGATATTCGCCTGTTCGCGCAGATCCGCCCCGGCGAACCCGTCACCATCGTGATCGACCGCCGGGGCAAGCTGTTCGAGAAGCAGGGCAAGGTCGGCGCGGTCGAGGAAGATGACGGCTTCGGCAACAAGTTCCGCATCGGACGGCTGGGCATCGCGCCGGGTGAGCCGGTGATCGAGCCCGTCAGCCTGGCCCGAGCCCCGGTCGTCGCCGTGGAGCGGACGGGTCAGATCATCCGCACCATGGTGGAGACGCTGGGCCAGATCGTGGGGGGCGGCCGATCGGTCAAGGAACTGGGCGGCCCGCTCAAGATCGCTGAGGTTTCCGGTCAGGCGGCGACGCTGGGGGTGGAGAGCTTCGTCTTCTTCATGGCGCTCATCTCGATTAACTTGGGGTTCATCAACCTCTTGCCAATCCCGATGCTGGATGGCGGGCATCTGCTGTTCTATGGGGTGGAGGCGATACAGCGGCGACCGGTCAGTCCGCAGGTGCAGGAATGGGCCTATCGCTCGGGCCTGGCGGTTCTGCTGGCGATGATGGTGCTGGTAACATTCAACGATTTATCCTCTTTCGGCCTCTGGGATCGTCTGTCCGGCTTGATCGGCTGAGCCGTATCGGGCAGGAGGACGCGATTTGGCGCCGTCTTTCCGGATGTGAACGGAATGGGTCCGGCGTGAACGACATGTTGCTTTTTTGTAGAAGGTGGAGCGGGTGACAGCGATGATGAGCAGCAACAGGCAGCGCCCGGTCGTCGTGGCCCTGTTGGCGACGACGATGATCGCGGGCATGTCTGCGATCCCGGCGATGGCTCAAAATGCCCCGCCGGCTGCCGCGCCTGCGCCCGTTCCGGCAGCCGCGCCAGCGGCCGGAACCATCCGCACCATCTCCGTCACTGGCCAGCAGCGCCTGGAGCCGGATACGGTGCTGTCCTACACCAAGCTGCGGATCGGCCAGCCCTTCACCCAGGAATCGCTCGACCAGGCGCTGCGCGACCTTTACGAGACGGAGCTGTTCGCCGACGTCCAGATCCGCAACGACAATGGCGCGCTGACCGTAGAGGTTAAGGAAAACCCGGTCATCAACCGCATCGTCCTTGAAGGTAATAAGCGCCTCAAGGAAGACAAGATACGTCCCGAAATAAAACTGGCTCCGCGCCAGATCTACACCCGCTCGAAAGTGCGCGCCGACGTCGCCCGCATCATCGAGCTGTATCGCCGGCAGGGCCGCTTCGCCGCCACGGTCGAACCGAAGATGGTGCAGCTTGACCAGAACCGCGTCGACATCGTCTTCGAAATTTCCGAGGGGCCGAAATCCAAGGTCCGCCAGATCAACATCATCGGCAATGAGAAGTTCAAGGACGGCGAACTGCGCAGCCAGATGGTGACCAAGCAATCGCGCTGGTTCCGCATCTTCTCGTCGGGCACCAGCTACGATCCGGATCGTCTGGCCTATGATCAGCAGAAGCTGCGCCAGTTCTACCTGACCGAAGGCTATGCCGATTTCCGCGTGATCTCCGCCGTGGCGGAACTGACGCCGGACAAGCAGGACTTCATCATCACCTATGTGGTCGAGGAAGGGCAGCGCTACAAATTCGGCGATGTGAAGGTCAACAGCGACATTCGCGACCTGTCCGGCGATTCGCTGACCAAGATGCTGCCGATGAAGAAGGGCGACTGGTACAACGCCAAGCAGGTCGAGGACACCGTCGACACGCTGAGCGAAACGGCGGGCCTGTTCGGCTATGCCTTCGCGGACGTCCAGCCGGACTTCCAGCGCGACAAGGATACGCTGACGATGGGGATCGACTTCCGCATCGCCAATGCGCCGCGCGTCTATGTCGAGCGGGTCGACATCAACGGCAACACGCTGACCCAGGACAAGGTCGTGCGCCGCGAATTCCGCCTGGCGGAGGGCGATGCGTTCAACAGCTTCCTGGTCAAGCGGTCGAAGGACCGCATCAATTCGCTGGGCTTCTTTCAGGAAAAGCTGGACATTGAGCAGAAGCCGGGTTCCGCGCCGGACCGCATCGTCCTGGAAACCAATGTGCAGGAAAAATCGACCGGCGAATTGTCGCTTTCGGCCGGCTTCTCCTCGCTGGAGCGTTTCATCGTCGCGGCGTCGATCACCCAGCGCAACTTCCGCGGCAAGGGCCAGGAACTGCGCACCAGCGTCAACTATTCGGCTTATTCCAAGTCGGTGGAAGTGGGCTTCACCGAGCCCTATTTCATGGACAAGAATATCGCACTGGGCGGCGACATCTATCGCCGCGACCTCAACAGCTTCCGTTATCTGAACAATAACGACCGCGACACGACCTATGAACAGACGACGACCGGCTTCCAGCTTCGCGCGGGCGTGCCGATCACGGAATATATGTCGCTGGCGCTGCGTTACACGTTGAATCTGGACGACGTGACGCTCGACAAGGATACCTACTACTCCGATCCCGATGGCGCAGGTCCGCTGGGACTTCAGTGCGATCCGCTGCTGGCCGGACGCTATCTTTGCGACGCCATCGGCAAGCGGACGACGTCGTCGCTGGGCTATTCTCTGATCTACGATACCCGCGACAACCGCATTCGTCCGACACGGGGCCATAATGTCGTTCTCAGCCAGGATTTCGCGGGTCTGGGCGGCAGCGTCAAATATGTGCGCACGCGGTTGAACGGCTCCAAATATTGGCCTGTCGGCGGTGGGTTCATCTTCTCCGTCTCTGCGGAGGGCGGCTATATCCACAGCCTTGAAGGCGACCGCCGGGACGCTTCGAACGAGCTGGTCGACAAGGTTCGCCTGACGGATCGCTTCTTCCTGGGCAATCCGCAGATTCGCGGCTTCGATATTCGCGGCATCGGCCCGCGCGTGAAGCGCTATTACCTGCAGTCGCAGACCGATTCGAGCGGCAATACCACCTATGTGCGGGGGGAAGGGAACAATAATGTTTCCGACGACGCCCTGGGCGGCAAGGTCTATTATCTGGCGCGGGCGGAGATGGAAATTCCGCTGGGCTCGGGTGCGCGTGAAATGGGCCTGCGTCCCTCGATTTTCGCGGACGTCGGCGCGGTCGCCGGATTGCGCAATCCCCGCACGACGAATTCGAACGGCATCTGCGCCGACAACACGACCGGTTCGCGCAGCGAGGCGGGGACTCCCGGCACGTGCGGGACCAACCAGACCCTCATCATCGGACCGTTCGAGGAGGAATATCTGGGCGATACGCTGAAACCGCGTGTCGCCGTGGGCTTCGGCGTCAACTGGAACTCGCCCTTCGGGCCGTTCCGCATCGACATCGCCAAGGCCCTGCTCAAGGAACCAGGGGACGACACTCAGCTCATTAGCTTCAACGTAGGGACTCAATTCTGATGAAGACGATTTTCAAGGCTGCGGCGCTGGTTCTCGCGCCGATGACCGCCATGGCGCTGACCAGCGTCCCGGCCGCTGCCCAGTCGAAGACCGGCATCGCCGTCGTCGACCTGCAACGCGCCGTCGCCACCAGCTCGGCCTATTCGACCGCGCGCACGCAGATCCAGACCACCTACAAGGCGCAGATCGACGGCTTTACCGCACGCAAGAATGCGATCGACGCCGATCTCAAGGCCAAGGGCACGGCCCTGGAAGCCGCGATGAAGGCAGCCGGTGGCAAGCCGACCCCGGCGATCCAGACCCAATATGAGGCCTATCAGAAGGCCGGTCAGGACGGCCAGGCCGAACTGCAGCGCCTGGGTCAGCCGATCGCTCTCGCCAACGCCTATGTCGAGGAGCAGATTTCGGCCAAGCTGTCGGATGCGCTGAAGTCCGCCATGACCAAGGCGAAGGTCGACCTGATCCTGTCGCCCGACGCGACCGTGTCCTATCAGCCGACCGTCGACATCACCCAGTCGGTGGTGACCGAACTCAACGCGCTGGTGCCCAGCGTCGGCATCACCCCGCCGGCCGGCTGGCAGCCGGGCCGTCAGGGCCAGGCCGCTGCCGCTCCGGCCGCTGCTCCCGCCAATCCGTCGCAGCAGCCGACCTCGCGCTGATCGCTTGATGACGGTTCAGTCTGACAATGCTGCCGCCGCCATCGGCCCCATCGATATTCGTGGGGTGATGGCGGCGTTGCCGCACCGTTATCCGATGCTGCTCGTCGACCGCGTGATTTCGCTCGTGCCGAACAGCACGATCCACGCGGTCAAGGCGGTGTCGATCAACGAGGATTTCTTCCAGGGGCATTTCCCCGGCCGGCCGATCATGCCCGGCGTATTGATCGTCGAAGCCATGGCGCAGGCCGCTGGCGTGCTGACGGTCGAAACCATGGACCTTCGCGGTTCGGGCAAGCTCGTCTATTTCATGAGCATCGACGGGGCGAAGTTCCGCAATCCGGTAGAACCGGGCTGCCTGCTAGACCTGCATGTCGATCTGGTCCAGATTCGCGGCCGCGTCTGCAAGTTCACGGGCAAGGCGATGGTCGAGGGCAAGCTCTGCGCCGAGGCCAGTTTCGTCGCGATGATTGCCGACCCGCCGGTGGACTGAAACGCGGCGGTGATCCCGACTTTCCCGCCACTTCCTCCCAAGCCGGAATGACGGGTCGACTGATACAGGGAACCGCCCGTTCTTCCCCTTGCTTTTGCGCGCATTCCCATGTAACCGCGCGCCTTCGCAGATTTTCGCATCCATGGCCGGTCGGAAACCGGCCCCTGAACGGAGCAGACCCATGAAGGCCGATACGCATCCCGATTACCACTTCATCACCGTCCAGATGACCGACGGCACGACGTTCCGCACCCGCTCGACCTGGGGCAAGGAAGGCGACACGCTGGCGCTCGACATCGATCCCAAGTCGCACCCGGCCTGGACCGGCGGCACCCGCCAGCTTGAGCAGGGCGGCCAGGTGGCACGCTTCAACAAGCGTTTCGGCGGCCTGACGCTGAAGAAGTAATCGGCCTTCAAGCGAAGGATAGGGAAGGGCGCCTCCTGGGGCGCCCTTTTATTTGGCTGGTAGAGGCGGGTTTTCGCCAGAAGCGGACATTGACGCTTGCCCTCCTCTTCAGGGGAGAGGGGCGTGCCTCACGCGCAGTCTCAGCCTATGGGCACTCCCCCCATCCCATCCTTCAAACGAGTTACATGCCTCGTTTGAACCTGAAGGGAAGGGGCTTAATGGTGGCTGACCATCCCTATCAGCCATCCGGGCATCATCCCGCCGCCATGCGATCCTCGTCCAGGAACGCGGCGACATCATCCAGCACGACATCCTTCGACAGGAAGGTCTGCCCGATTCCCCGCGCCAGCAGGAAGGGCAGGGTGCCTGCCGCCATCTTCTTGTCGTGCAGCATATGCGCGACCAGCGCCGCGCCGTCCGCCTTCACATGCGCGCTGGCGAGATCGTGCGGCAGGCCGACGGCCTTCAGATGCGCCGTCACCCGCTCCGCATCCTCCGCCGGGCACAGGCCGCGCCGCGCCGAATAGCGGAAGGCAAGAGCCATCCCCGCCGCGACGCCCTCGCCATGGAGCAGAAGATCCGAAAAGCCGGTATCCGCCTCCAGCGCATGGCCGAAGGTATGGCCAAGGTTCAGCAAGGCCCGCCGTCCGGATGTCTCCCGCTCGTCATCGGCAACAATGGCCGCCTTGGCCGCCACGCTGCGTTCGATGGCATATTCGCGGGCCTGGACGTCGCCGGACAGCAGCCTGTGCCCTTCCGCCTCGCACCAGGCGAAAAAGGCGGGATCGTCGATCAGGCCATATTTCACCACTTCGGCATAACCGGCCCGCGTCTCCCGCGCCGGCAGCGTGTCGAGCGTCGAGGGATCGATCAGCACCAGCGAGGGCTGGTAGAAGCTGCCGACCAGATTCTTGCCGGCCTTCGCATTGATCGCGGTCTTTCCGCCGACGGAACTGTCCACCTGCGCCAGCAATGTCGTGGGCACCTGGATGAAATGGCAGCCGCGTTTCAGGATCGAGGCGGCAAAGCCCACCAGATCGCCGATCACCCCGCCGCCGAGCGCCACCACATGGTCGCCGCGCTCTATCTCCAGCGCCAGCAGCGCATCGAGCAGCTCTTCAAGGTGGCGCCAGCTCTTGGTCTGCTCTCCCGGTGGCAGTACCACCGCTTCGACCGCCACATTGGCGGCCCGCAGGCTGGTCTCCAGGCGGGGCAGTTGCGCGGCGGCGACATGCCGATCGGTCACGACCACCAGCCGTCCCTTGCGCGCATAGCCTGCCAGATGCGTTGCCGCCCGGTCCAGCACGCCCTGTTCGATCAGAATGTCGTAGCTGCGCGAATCCAGCGCGACGCGGACTATGGCCATTGGGAAAGCTGCTCCATGATGCTGTCGACCGCCACGTCATGCGGCGCGGCGGCGCTTTTCACATGAATGGGGCAGAGTGCGTAAACCGGATTGCGGATCGCGGCCAGCTCGGTCAGCACGACGCGCGGGTCCTTGCCCTTCAGCAGCGGCCGTCCCTCGCGCCGCGACACCCGGTCGACCAGCGTGTCGATGTCGGCGTTCAGCCAGATCGCCAGCGCATGCTCCAGGATAAGCGCCCGCGTCTCTTCCTGCATGAAGGCGCCCCCGCCGGTCGCGATGACCTTGGGCTCCCCATCCATCAGCCGGGCGATCACCCGCCGTTCGCCATCGCGGAAATAGGCTTCGCCATAGCGTTCGAACATTTCGGTGATCGTCATGCCCGCGGCCTTTTCGATCTCCTCGTCCGCATCGACGAAGCCCACGCCGAGCCGCGCCGCCAGCCGACGCCCGACGGTCGATTTGCCCACGCCCATCATGCCCACCAGGACGATGGGGCCGCGCTTCGCTTGCGCATTGGCGGATTTGCTGTTTCGCTGCATGGCGAGCGGGGCTATACATCCCCGCGTCGACAAGGCAAATCGCAACTTTCCTTCAGCTTTGACCCAGCCAGAATAGCCAGCCAGAACAGGACTCATGAAGCGCAACCGTTCCTACAGCAGTTTTGAGGGCAGCTCCCGGCGCCGCAAGGCGTCCCTGCCGATCATCCCCATCATTGCGGTCCTTGTGCTGGCGGGGATTATCGCCCTGCTCTGGTCGCGCGGCGGCGAAAAGCCGCAGGCCCGCGTGGAAAAGGTCATTCCCGCCGAAAAGCTGGGCCAGTAAACGGCATGGCGCAACGGCGGGTGAATGCGAAATGGGCGCTGGGCACGCTTGCGCTCGCTCTGGCGCTGCCGGTGGTGGCGCAGGAGACGCCCGAATCGCTCCTGCCGCCCGGCTTCGGCGATGCGCCCGAAACGCCGCAACCCGGCACGCAGCCGCCGCGCCCCGCCCCGGGCACGCCCGCGCCGCCTGTCGGCTCCACGCCCGCCACGCCCATCGTGCCGCCCAGCTTCGCCATCACGGACGAGGCCGGGGACAATGCGGCGGAACCGATGAGCGAGGAGGAGCTGGCCGCCGAAAAGCAGAAATACGACCTGCCGGAAAACGCCCATCGCTCACTCGATCGCGTTGGGCCGCTGACGCCGGAGCAGCGGGGGCTGGCTCCCAATGCCTTTGGCGCGCAGTCGGGCCAGTTCCTTGCTGCATTGATGAAGGAAACGCGGGCGCCGATCACCTCCCGCTGGGCGTCGATCCTGCTGCGCCGGGCGCTCTTGTCCGCGACCGATACGCCCCGCGACATCGACGGCGCCGATTGGGTCGCCGAACGCGCCTGGCTGCTGCTGCGCATGGGGGAGGCGGACAGCGCCCGCCTGCTGGTGCAGAGCGTCGATTCCGACCGGTTCACCCCCCGCCTCTATGCCATCGCCATGCAGACCTATCTGGCGACGGCCGATCCGGCGGGACTGTGTCCGCTGTCGGCGGGCGCGCTGCGGTTCAGCAAGGAGCCGGGCTGGGACATGACGCGCGCCATATGCCCGGCGCTTTCAGGGGATCAGGGTTCGGCCAGCGGGGCGCTCAACCAGGCGCAACGGCGGGGCGTGGTGCGCGGCATCGACTATCGGCTGGCGGAAAAGGTCGTGGGCACCGGATTCAACGCCCGCAGGTCGGTGAAGATCGAATGGGACGCGGTGGACCGGCTGACGGCCTGGCGTTTCGGCCTCGCGACGGCGCTCAATGTCGAGATACCCGATGATCTCTATGCCACGGCCGGGCCCCATGTCCGCGCCTGGGAAGCGCGTGCCCCTGCCTTGTCCGCCGTTCGTCGCCTGCCGGGCGCAGAGGTGGCGGCTCGGCTCGGCGTCTTTTCCTCGCAGGCGCTGGTTGGCTTCTACAGCCAGTTGCAATCCGACGGCGAGGTGCCCGCCAATGCGGCCGACCGGGTGGACGCGCTGCGCACCGCCTATGCCGGATCGGGGACGGACGAGCGGCTCCAGGCGATGCGGACAGTTTGGCAGAATGAGGCGCGGCCGGATTTCGTCGGCTTGATCGCGACGGCGCGGGCAGCCGCGGCGCTGCCGGTTTCGGAGATGAGCGCGCGCGATGCCGCCAATCTGGTCGCGGCCATGTTCACCGCCGGCTATGACCGCAGCGCGGCGCAGTGGTCGCGGCTTGCGGCGCAGGCGGACGGTGACGGCGCGGCCGACCTTTGGGCCTTGCTGGCGGTCGGTGCGCCGAGCGCGGTGGTGGAGATCGGGTCGGGACGGGTTTCCTCCTTCGCCAAGGATGCCGATCCCCACAAGGCGCAGATGCTGATCGCCGCGCTGGCGGGACTGTCGCGGCTCAATGCGCAGGACGGTGCGGCCCTGGCGCAGGATCATGGTTTCGATCTGGCTGCCGCCAGCCGCTGGTCGCGCGCCATCGATGCGGCGGCCGGCCGGGGCGAGAAGGGCAGCGTCGCGCTGCTGGCGGCGGTCGGCATGCAGACCGCCGACTGGAACCGGCTCCCGGCCTTCCACCTCTACCACATCGTCGCGGCACTGCATCGGGTCGGGCTGGACCCCGAAGCCCGGATGATCGCCGCGGAGGCGATGACGCGGCTCTGATGGGAGAGGATGCCGCGCTTATCGACCGCTTTCTGGAAATGATGGCGGCCGAACGGGGTGCCTCGCGCAACACGCTGCTGGCCTATCGCGCGGACCTGCAGGGGGCGGCGGACCTTGTCGGCGGCCTGGCGGTCGCCACCAAGGATGGCCTGGCGGAACTGGCGACGGCCTGGGCGGAACTGGCGGCCTCTTCCGTCGCCCGCAAGTCTTCCGCCCTGCGCGCCTTCTACGCCTTTCTGGAGGAGGAGGGGCTGCGCGCCGATAATCCTTCCGCTGCCCTGCCGCGTCCCGTCACCCGCCGGCCGCTGCCAAAGATCCTTTCGACGGGCGAGGTCGAATCCCTGTTCGCCCTGATCGCGGCGAAGCTGGCTGTCGAGCATCCCGCGCCGCTGGACCTGCGGCTGTCCGCGCTGATCGAGCTGCTTTACGGATCGGGGCTGCGGGCGACGGAACTGGTGTCGCTGCCGCGCCGCGCCCTGGCATCCGATCGGCCCTTCCTGATCCTGAGGGGGAAGGGCGGGCGCGAGCGGCTGGTGCCGATTTCAGACCGCGCCCGCGCCGCCGTGGCGGCCTGGCTGCCGCATGTTCCGGCCGACAGCCCCTGGCTCTTTCCGTCGGGCAAGAGCCATGTCAGCCGGATTCGCCTCTATCAGATGGTGAAGGCGCTGGCCGCCGCTGCCGGCATCGCGCCAGATCGGGTCAGCCCCCATGTGCTGCGCCATGCCTTCGCCACGCATTTGCTGGAAGGCGGGGCGGACCTGCGCGCGCTGCAATCCATGCTGGGTCATGCCGACATCGGCACCACGCAAATCTATACCCATGTCGACAGCCGCAGGCTGGTCGAACTGGTCAACAGCCGCCATCCGCTGGCTTCCATGACGCATCGGCGCGTTGACGGCGAAGCGTCTGCGCCCTAACGCCATGCGCCATGGTTAGTTTTCTCGAATTCGAAAAGCCGATTGCCGAACTGGAAGCGCGCATCATCGAATTGCGCGCGACCGCCAATGCGGGCGACATCGACATCAGCGGCGAGATCGACAAGCTGGAGCAGCGCGCCTCCAAAATGCTGGTCGACACCTATGCGAAGCTGTCGCCCTGGCAGAAGACGCAGGTCGCCCGCCATCCCGACCGTCCGCATTTCAAGGATTATGTCGCGGGCATGTTCGACAATTTCATGCCCCTGGCCGGCGACCGCGCCTTTGCCGACGATCAGGCGATCATCGGCGGTTTCGCCACGCTGGGCGAGCGGCGCGTGGTGGTGATCGGCCATGAGAAGGGGGACGATACCGCAAGCCGCGTCCGCCATAATTTCGGCATGGCCAAGCCGGAGGGCTACCGCAAGGCGATCCGCCTGATGCAGCTGGCCGACCGTTTCGGCCTGCCGGTGGTGACGCTGGTCGATACGTCGGGCGCTTTCCCCGGCGTGCAGGCGGAGGAGCGCGGTCAGGCGGAGGCGATCGCCCGTTCGACGGAACAATGCCTGGCGCTGGGCGTGCCGATGGTGGCCGCCGTGGTGGGTGAGGGCGGCTCCGGCGGTGCGGTGGCGCTGGCGGCGGCCAATCGCGTGCTGATGTTCGAACATGCCGTCTATTCGGTGATCTCTCCCGAAGGTTGCGCCTCCATCCTCTGGCGCACGGCGGAAAAGGCGAGCGACGCCGCGACCGCCATGCAAGTGACGGCGCAGCATCTGAAGGCGCTTGGCGTCATCGACCGGATCGTGCCGGAGCCGGTCGGCGGCGCCCATCGCGAGCCGGTGCAGGCCATCGCCAATCTGGGCGCGGCGATCGGGGAGGAACTGGATTCGCTCTCGGGTCTTGGCGGCGATGCGCTGCGTACCGATCGCGCCGACAAGTTTCTGGCGATAGGCGTCTGACCGCGCGATCCTCTGTTTCGGGGAACATCCGCCTGCTATTGCTCGTTACGCGAAGGTAACAGGGGTAGCAGGAGGCGCCGTGAAACGAACATCATCTCTGGCTCTCGCCGGGCTGGGCCTGATCGTCCTGGCAGCCGCGCCGTCCGCAGACGGCCAGCAGCGGGCGATTCGTACGGTTTCGTCGATCAGTCCGCAGGAAAAGGAAGCGGGCGCCAAGCAGCATCCCCAGCTTCTCAACGAATTTGGCGGCGCCTATGCCGGGCCGCAGGCGAAATATGTGGAGGGCGTGGGTCGACGCATCGCGGTCCAGTCCGGCCTGTCCAATGCCCAGGGGGATTTCACCGTCACCCTGCTCAATTCGCCGGTAAACAACGCCTTCGCCATTCCCGGCGGCTATGTCTATGTGACGCGCCAGCTCATGGCGCTGATGAACGACGAGGCGGAGCTGGCCGGCGTACTCGGTCATGAGATCGGCCATGTCGCGGCGCAGCATGGCCAGAGGCGGCAGCAGGCGGCGCAGCGCAACGCCATTGGCGGCACCCTGTTGCAGGTGCTGACGGGCGCTCTGCTGGGCGATTCGGCGCTCACCGGCATGTTGCAGAAGGGGATCGGACAAGGCAGCCAGTTGCTGACGCTCAAATTCTCGCGCAGCCAGGAATATGAGGCGGACGATCTGGGTATCCGCTATCTTGCGTCGGGCGGTTACGATCCCAAGGCCCTGTCATCCATGCTGGCCTCGCTCGCGGCGCAGAGCAGCCTGGATGCCCGGGTCGCCGGCAGCTCCCGTTCGGTGCCGGAATGGGCAAGCACCCATCCCGACCCCGCCTCGCGCGTTGGCCGCGCGTCACGCAATGCAGCCGGCAGCGGCTCGACCAGCACGGTCCGCAACCGGGACGCGTTCCTGAACGCCCTCAACGGCGTTCTCTATGGCGACGATCCGAAACAGGGCGTGATCGAGGGCAGCCGCTTCCGCCATCCCGATTTGCGGGTCAGCTTCACCGCGCCATCGGGCTTCGGCATGGAAAATGGCGCGAGCGCCGTCAGCGTCGTGGGGTCGGGCGGCCAGGCGCAGTTCAGCGCCGCTCCCTATTCGGGCGATCTGTCCGCCTATATCGACTCAGTGTTCGCGAAGCTGGGCGGCGGCAATGGCGGCGTTCGGGCCGGAGAGGTGCGGCGCACCACCGTCAACGGCCTGCCCGCAGCCTGGCGCACCGTTCGCGCCAGCACCCAGTCCAGCCAGGTGGATGCGACGGTTTTCGCTTATGATTTCGGCGGCGGGAAAGCCTATCATTTCCTGCTGCTGACGGCGGCGGGGCAGGGGATCGGTCCCTTTTCCACCATGGTGCAGTCGGTACAACGTCTTTCGGCCCAGGACGCGGCGGCGATCAAGCCTCGCCGGGTCGATGTCGTGACTGTAAAGGCTGGCGACACCGTCCAGTCCCTGGCCAGGCGCATGGCCTATACGGATTATCCGCTGGACCGGTTCCTGACGATCAACGCCCTGACGGCGAATAGCGTGCTGCGTCCCGGGCAGCGGGTCAAGATCGTGACCTGGTGAAGCTGGGTGCAATGAAAAGGGCGACGGAATTGCTTCCGTCGCCCTTTTTTCGTCAATGTGGTTCGAGCTTACTTCAGGTTGCCCGAAACATTGTTGAAGGTGTTGCCGAGCTTGCCGCCCAGGCTGGTCATGGCGCCGATGGCGGCGACGGCGATGAGCGCGGCGATCAGGCCATATTCAATGGCGGTCGCACCCTTTTCATTCTTCATCATCTTGCGGATGAACTGCATTGGAAGTCTCCTTGCGTCAAATTTCACGTTTAACTACCCGGCCGCCCCCCGCTTGGAATGAAGGTCAGCTTGGGACGGTGTAGAGAGTGCGGGTTGATAAAGATTTAATGGAGCGCAGCAGGTGTCAGACATAAATGGTTAATGCGCTAGGACTTCCGTCGCGACATTGTTCCACATGCCGATGGTCTTGTTGGCGACGTTGGACAGGGCACTGACTATGGCCAGGCAGATGAGGGCGAGGATCAACCCATATTCCACCGCCGTCGCTCCGCGCTGGCAGTAGATCAGCTTCCAGAAGCTGAAATTTTTGAATAATGCCCGCATGCCGCACCCCATTTACACACAGCCCCGGATGCCCTTGTAAAAGGGGCAGAGTTAACAAACCCCTCAAGCGGAACCATTATGACGATAATTTCTCCTCTGCTGGTGGTCGCCGCCGCCCTGGTCGACGCGGATGGCCGCGTGCTGTTGCAGCAGCGGCCGCCAGGCAAGCCGATGGCGCATCTCTGGGAGTTTCCCGGTGGCAAGGTCGAGCCGGGGGAAGCGCCTGAAACCGCGCTGATCCGGGAACTGGAGGAGGAATTGGGCATTCGCACCCATGCGAGCTGCCTGGCGCCCGCGACCTTCGCGAGCGAGCCGCTGGGCGACCGCCATCTGCTGCTGCTGCTCTATGTCTGCCGCAAGTGGCAAGGAATAGCGGAAGCGCGTCATGCGACCGCGCTGCAATGGGTCAGGCCGGCGCAAATGTATGCGCTGGAGATGCCGCCGGCCGACCTGCCGCTGATCGGTTTGCTCGATTCGCTGATTTAAATGGGCTGAATGACGCCTGCTCCCGTCTTCGCATGAGCACAATGTCATTCCCACCGCTGATCCGAAGCGTCAGTGGCGGGGCAGGCATGCCGGATAGGCCCGCCCGCCCGTGATCCCTTATTCTTCCGCAGCCTTGCTCTGCAGCTGGATATAGTTCTGGATGCCCATGCGCTCGATCATCTCGAACTGGGTTTCCAGCGTGTCGACATGCTCTTCCTCGCTTTCGAGGATATGCTGGAACAGGTCCCGGCTC
The DNA here is from genome assembly GCF_024611135.1 of Sphingobium sp. CFD-2. Classification (NCBI taxonomy): domain Bacteria; kingdom Pseudomonadati; phylum Pseudomonadota; class Alphaproteobacteria; order Sphingomonadales; family Sphingobiaceae; genus Sphingobium; species Sphingobium sp. CFD-2. The sequence continues at coordinate 395,503 of NZ_CP084405.1, forward strand.
ACATAGTCACGGATCGATTCGCAATAGGCGATGGCGTCCTTCAGCACCGGCAGGGCTTCATATTCCAACTCGAGGTCGGCTTTCAGGATTTCTTCCACCGTTTCCCCAATCTTCAGCCGGCCGAGCAACTGGAAGTTGGGCAGGCCGTCAAGGAACAGAATGCGCTCCGCCAGCTTGTCCGCATGCTTCATCTCATCGATGGATTCTTCATATTCGAACTTGGCCAGCTTCTCGATGCCCCAATGATTCAGCATGCGATAGTGGAGGAAATATTGATTGATCGCGGTCAACTCGTTCTTGAGCACCTCGTTCAGATATTCGATAACCTTGGCGTCGCCCTTCATGGCGTTCTTCTCCGGCTGTAGGGGAAAGTGCCGGGATCATAAGCGTTCGGCTTGCGTTTGTTAATCCGCAAAGCCGCGGAAATCCGCCATTTTCTGCTACGCTATTGCGTCAGGTTCGCGTCAATCCGATGCGCTTGCTTCGCAATGGCTTCAAATGGAGGCGCGCTCCGCCGCGATGATCGTGCGGGCGAAGGGCACGCACTGGCCGCATTTCGGCCGCCGGCCAAGGCGCGCATAGGCGCTGCAAGTGGTTGCGCAACCTTCACGGGCGACCTCTTTCAGGTCCTTTTCACGGATGGCATTGCAGACACAGACAACCATGCAAATCTCCTGAGGGGGAGATAGCGCAGATGATAATAGGTCGCAATAGGAATTCAGGCGCTGTTGCGAATCTTTTGCGTTTGGCCGCGGGCAAGGCTGCGCCACAGCCACTCCGCCGGGCCAAGGGCGAATCGGCGTTGCCAGAGGGGTGACCAGATCAGCATCGTCGCCCATGCCGCGATCACGAACAGCGGCAGCCTATGGTGCGGAACCTGGCCGAACAGTCCCAGTCCCCAGCCATAGAAGATCCCGCACATGATGAGGCTGCTGCCCAGATAGTTGCTGAGCGCCAGTCGGCCGACGGCCGCGATGCGCCCGGTCAACGATGCGGCAGGGTGGCGTGTGAACAGCCACAGGACCAGGGCCGCCCACCCGACAGCAAGCGGGATGCGGAAGGGGAAGGACCAGGCCAATACCGATCCCAATGCCGTGAGCGGAGCGAACCGGCTGGAAACGATCCACGCCGCCAGCGCCGCCATCGGAATCAGCCCGATCAGGAAGCAGTGCCGCGCCGTCCGCCAATATTGCTCCGCCTCCCAACGGCCGGTGAGGAAACCGCCCTTCAACATCGCCATGCCCAGCAGCATGAACCCCAGCGTATCGAATGCGACGAATGGCAGGGTCGTGAGCCACTGTCCGCCGAACAGGGCGACATGATGGAGGAGGACGCCGCCATAGCCGCCGCGATAGACCCTATATTCGCTGCTGATGGCCGCGTGGTCCGGATCGGAAAGCGAAGCGACGAAATCGGCGAAACCCGCACTGACATGGCCGGGAGCATCGGGTGCGGCGGCGGCATGGCCCCAGGCATAGAGCGTGCCGATGAAGCCTGCACAGATCAGGAAATGCGCCAGGAAGAAGAAAAAGGCCCATTTGACGAGCGCCAGCGGCTCCCTGCGCGCGAATGGCAGCGCCGCCAGCCCGACCAGCGCATAGATCATCAATATGTCGCCCCACCACAGCAGCAGGTAATGGGCAAGGCCGAAGACGAACAGCCAGCCGGCCCGGATCATCTGCGCCCGCCGTCCGTCGCGTCCGGCCATTTCCTCCCGGTCGATCAGCAGCAGCATCGACGCGCCGAACAGCATGGAGAACAGCGCCCGCATCTTGCCGTCCACCAACAGGAAGCTGACGGTCCAGAAGGCGATGTCTCCTGTCGACAGCGGCCCCGCCGCCGCGGGGTTGAAATAGGCCTGTTCGGGCAGGGCGAAGGCCGCGATGTTCATCCAGAGGATTCCCATGACCGCGCAGCCGCGCAGAACGTCCATGGCGGGAATCCGGGCGGAAAGGGCGGTCATCGGTCGGCGCGGTCCTTGAAAGACTGGAAAAGAGAGTGCGGCTCTGTCAATGCGACTAGCCATGAACGGCCACCGCAAGCAACGAATAAGCGACGCTTTCGGCGCGGCTGCGGGGCATTATGACGATCATGCCGGGCCGCAGCGGCTGGCCGCCGCGCTGGTGGCCGATCTTGCGCAGCGGCAGAGGCCCGGCGGGGTCGGCCGGATATTGGAGATCGGCTGCGGCACGGGCTTTCTGACACGCGACATCCAGGCGCGCTGGCCGGGCGCCGAACTGGTGGTGACGGATCTGTCGCCGGACATGCTGGCCCGCGCCGCCACGGGCGGACTGGTTGCGGGCACTTTCCTGGCGATGGATGGGGAAGCGCCGATCTTCGAGGGCGAATGGTTCGACCTCATTCTTTCCAGCCTGGCCTTTCAATGGTTCGACGATCTGGAAAGCGCGATCGCACGGTTGGCGGGATTGCTGCGCCCGGGGGGCAGCCTGCTTTTCTCGACCATGGGGCAGGGCAGCTTCGCCCGCTGGCGTTCGGCGCATCAGGCCGCCGGATTGAGGCCGGGCATTCCCGACTATCCTTCGCTGCCCGCATTGCGGTCCATGCTGGCGCCCTATGAGGACGCCTTCGCCTTCGATGAGGAATATGCCCTGCCATGCGGCGGCGCAAAGGGTTTGATCGCCCATCTCAAGGGCATCGGCGCCGTGGTGCCGAGCGAGGGGAGAAAGCCGCTTCCTCCCCGCGACCTGCGCCGCGTCATGGCGGCCTTCGAAGAGGACGGCGGCGATGACGTCTATCAGATATTGTTCGGCCGGGTGACGCGCGCCGGTTAGAGTATCCGTGATGATCAAGCTGGAGATTGCGTCCAGCATCGATCGGCTTTGAGCATGGCGTTCGCGGTGACGACGAGCTTTCGCATGACGGCGGTGATGGCGATCTTGGCGGGCTTGCCGGCAGTAACGAGCTGCTGATATTTTGCCTTGAGATCGGGATTGTACCGGGCGGCGACGAGGGCCGGCATATAGAGAGCCTGCCGCACGTTGGCGCGTCCGCCGCGGATGAAGCTCTTGCCTTTCCATTGTCCGGACTGTCGAGCGACGGGGGCGAGACCGGCGAGGGATGCGGCCTGCTTGTTCTCGAGGCTGCCGAGTTCGGGCATGGTGGCGATGAGCTGGTTGGCGGTCAGCGTTCCGACGCCGGCGATGCTGGTGAGGATCTCATGCCGGCGGGCGAGCGCGGCATCGGCGGCGATCAGGTTGGTGATCTCGGTATCGAGCGCCTCGATATGCCGTTCGATCTGCTCGAGCCGCTGCCGGCACTGGCGCTTGAGGAAGGCGATGGTGAGGTTCTTCTCGCGATTCTTGAGCGCGGTGCGATCGCGCACGAGGCCGTCTCGGGCATTGATGAGCTCCGCTATCTGCGCCTGCTGTGCGCTTCGAGCGGGTCTGACCGGCGGCTGCAAGGTGGCCGCCATACGGGCCAGCAACATGGCATCGATGCGATCGGTCTTGGCCAGAATGCCAGTCGCCTGGGCGAAGCGCCGGGCGCGCTCCGGGTTGAGCTTCACGCAGGGCCAGTCGGCCAGAGCCGCCTCCAGCGCCCGATGATAGGTGCCCGTTGCCTCATAGGCGATCCGCTCGACCGGCCATTGTCGCAGCCAGGCGATCAGTGCCTTGTGGCCCTTGGCCGTGTTGGTGAACTGGCGCTCGACGCCGATGGGGTGAGCATAGCAATCGAGGCTCGCTTTGGAGATGTCGATGCCGATCGTCTGTGGTAGATTGTCGCTCATCTTTTCCGCTGTCCCATGCTTGTCATCCGGGTCCAAAACCCCGGTATCCGTTCGGGCCGACACGAAAAGAAAGGGGCGATCCTACTCTAACCCGGTCCCACAACGACCGGCGCTTTCACGATCCGTCCCCTTCCGCCCGGGCCGGGGTGGCCACCCCGGCCCGGGCAATCCAGCATGACCCAAACGGACCGCAATGTCATAAGACAAGCGTTTTTCCAAGCAGATGGAATCATCTGCTGCCCTAGATACGGAGGCCTTCCGCCCCCAAGGACGCCTCCAGCGCCCTGAGCATCGGCGCTTCCCGCAGCCCCGCCGCTCGCGCGCCATAGAGAAGTCCGACATTCCTCCGCTCACCGAAATCCTTGAGCGCGACCCGCGCCATGCCCGGCCAGCGGTAGCTTTCGGGCATGACCGTTATGCCCAGCCCCGCCGCGACCATCTGCATCACGCGCTCGTCATTGGTCGAGCGCAAGGCGAAATGCGGGCGGACGCCGCGATCGACGAAATAGCGGCTGGTGGCGGAGAGCGCCTCGCAATGGCGGCGCACGATCATCGTTTCGGAGGCGAGTTCTTCGGCAGCCACCACGGCTCTCCCGGCCAGCGGATGGCCGGCGGCCATGGCGATGCCATAGCCTTCCTCTATAACCGATTGCGTCAGGAAGCGGTCCGCGCCCGGCCTGATCAGGGTGAGCGCCACGTCGATCCGCTCCGCGTCCAGGCGCCCCAGCAATTCCCGCTCGCTGCCGGGGATGATCTCGATCCTGCCTTCCTTGGCCATGGCGCGGTCCGCAACGGCGCGGGCGACCAGCTCGCCTGCTATGCTCAGCAGCACGCCGATGCGCAGCACCGGGGCCTGCTCCGCCTTTGCCCCCGCCAGTTCCGCCAGGTTGAATTCGCGCTCGATCCGCCGGGCATGGGTCAGCAGGCGGGCTCCGGCTTCGGTCAGTTCGACCCGCTGGTTGCTGCGCAGGAAAAGCGGAGCGCCCACCGTCTGTTCCAGCTTGGAGATGCCCACGGACAAAGTCGGCTGCGACACCAGGCAGTGCGCGGCCGCGCGGGAGAAATTGCCATGGTCCACAACAGCCAGGAAATAGCGGAGCAAATAGCGTTCGATCATAGACAGAAACTATACACTATCCTGCGCCGTTTCAATTTTTCTTGGCGGTTGTTGAACGATAGGATGCGCGGCAAGGAGAGCTTGCCATGACTGATTTCGACTTCGCGCTGGGTGAAAATGCGGAGATGATCCGCGAGACGACCGCCCGTTTCGCCGCCGACCGCATCGCGCCTCTGGCCGCGGAAATCGACGCCAGGGATTGGTTCCCGCGCGACCTGTGGCCGGAAATGGGCGCGCTGGGCCTGCACGGCGTCACCGTGGAGGAAGCCGATGGCGGCCTTGGCCTCGGCTATCTGGAGCATGTGGTTGCACAGGAGGAAGTGGCGCGGGCTTCCGCCTCCATAGGCCTCAGCTATGGCGCGCACTCCAATCTCTGCGTCAACCAGATCCGCCGCTGGGCCACGCCGGAGCAGAAGGCGCGCTATCTGCCCAAGCTGATCTCCGGCGAGCATGTCGGATCGCTCGCCATGTCGGAGGCGGGAGCAGGGTCGGACGTCGTCTCGATGAAGCTGCGCGCGGAGAAGCGCGGCGACCGCTATGTCCTCAACGGCACCAAATTCTGGATCACCAACGCCACTTATGCCGACACGCTTGTCGTCTATGCCAAGACCGGCGAAGGGTCGCGCGGCATCACCGCCTTCCTGATCGAGAAGGATTTCAAGGGCTTCTCCATCGGGCAGAAGATCGACAAGGTGGGCATGCGCGGATCGCCCACCGCTGAACTGGTCTTCGACGATTGCGAAGTGCCGGAGGAAAACATCATGGGCCCGCTCAACGGCGGCGTCGGCGTGCTGATGTCGGGCCTCGACTATGAGCGGGCGGTGCTGTCGGGCATCCAGCTCGGCATCATGCAGGCCTGTCTCGACGTGGTGCTGCCCTATGTGCGGGAGCGCAAGCAGTTCGGCCAGCCCATCGGCGCGTTCCAGCTCATGCAGGCCAAGGTCGCGGACATGTATGTCGCGCTCAATTCGGCGCGGGCCTATGTCTATGCCGTGGCGCAGGCCTGCGACCGGGGCAGGACAACCCGCTTCGACGCGGCGGGCGCGATCCTGCTGGCCAGCGAGAATGCGATGAAGGTGTCGCTGGAGGCGGTGCAGGCGCTGGGCGGCGCGGGCTATACGAAGGATTGGCCGGTCGAGCGCTACATGCGCGACGCCAAGCTGCTGGACATCGGCGCGGGAACGAACGAAATCCGCCGCATGCTGATCGGCCGCGAACTGATCGGCGTGTGAATGTGCCCCTGCCGTCCGAACTGGGCTCCTGCCTCCGCAAGAGCGGGCAACTCTCTCATGACCGCCCCACGAACAGGAAGCCCACCGCCGCCATGATGCAGAGGAAAGCGGCCAGATGGCGCCAGTGCAGCGGCTCGCCCAGCACCGTCACCATGAATCCGCCGAAGATCAGCAGCGCAATGGCCTCCTGCGCGATCTTGAGCTGGCCCGCGCTCCACCCATGGGCAAAGCCGATGCGGTTGGCGGGCACGGCGAAGCAATATTCGACGAAGGCGATGCCCCAACTGATCAGGATGACCGCGAAAAGGGGCTTATTCATCCCGCCTTTCAGGTGCCAATACCAGGCGGTGGTCATGAACAGGTTGGATATGGTGAGGAGCAGGATGGTAGGCATGGATGACCCCGGATATGCAACCGCAGGGCAGCGGAGCGCAAGAGCATGAGTGCGCCTGTTCTCGACACGAAGCTCTCGGCGGAGAGTGATGCTTTCCGCGCCAACGCGGCGCATAACCGGGCGCTGCGCGACGAATTGCACGCGAAGGTCGCGCAGGCCGCGCTCGGCGGCAGCGAAGCGGCGCGGGCCAAGCATGTGGCGCGCGGCAAGCTGCTGCCCCGCGACCGAGTGGAGCGGCTGCTCGATCCGGGCAGTCCGTTTCTGGAGATCGGCCAGCTCACCGCCAATGACATGTATCATGGCGAGGTGCCCGGTGCGGGCATTATCGCAGGGATCGGCCGGGTGTCGGGACGGCAGGTGATGATCGCCTGCAACGACGCCACGGTTAAGGGCGGCACCTATTATCCGCTGACCGTGAAGAAGCATCTCCGCGCGCAGGAGATCGCAATGGAGAATCGGCTCCCCTGCGTCTATCTGGTCGACAGCGGCGGCGCGAACCTGCCCAATCAGGCTGAGGTCTTTCCCGACCGCGAGCATTTCGGGCGCATCTTCTACAATCAGGCGCAGATGTCGGCGCGGGGCATCCCGCAGATCGCCTGCGTCATGGGAAGCTGCACGGCGGGCGGCGCCTATGTGCCCGCCATGTCGGACGAGACGGTGATCGTGCGCAACCAGGGCACGATCTTCCTCGCCGGGCCGCCGCTGGTGCAGGCCGCGACGGGCGAGGTCATTTCCGCCGAAGACCTGGGCGGCGCGGAAGTGCATGGCCGCCGCTCCGGCGTGGTCGATCATGTCGCGGAGAATGACGAGCATGCGCTGACCATCGTGCGGGACATCGTTTCGACGCTGCAACCGGCGCCGGAAATCGACCTCAACCTGCGCGAGCCGAAAGCGCCGAAATATGACCCGGCGGAACTGTACGGCATCATCCCCCAGGACGTCCGCGCCCCCTATGACGTGCGCGAAGTGATCGCCCGCATCGTCGACGGCAGCGAATTTCACGAGTTCAAATCGCTCTACGGCACCACGCTCGTCTGCGGTTTCGCCCATATCTGGGGCATGCCGGTCGCGATCCTCGCGAACAATGGCGTGCTGTTCAGCGAGAGCGCGCAGAAGGGCGCGCATTTCATCGAACTGGCCTGTCAGCGGCGCATTCCGCTGCTGTTCCTTCAGAATATCTCCGGCTTCATGGTCGGCGGCAAATATGAGGCGGAGGGGATCGCCAAGCATGGCGCGAAGCTGGTGACCGCGGTCGCGACCGCCAGCGTGCCCAAGATCACCGTGCTGATCGGCGGCAGCTTCGGCGCGGGCAATTACGGCATGTGCGGCCGGGCCTACAGTCCTCGCTTCCTCTTCACCTGGCCCAACAGCCGCATCTCCGTGATGGGCGGCGAGCAGGCGGCGAGCGTGCTGGCGACCGTCCACCGCGACGCCGCCAGATGGACGCCGGAAGAAGCCGAAGCCTTCAAGGCCCCGATCCGCCAGAAATATGAGGATGAGGGCAACCCCTATCACGCCACGGCGCGTCTGTGGGACGATGGCGTGATCGACCCCGCCCAGACCCGCGACGTGCTGGGCCTGGCCTTCGCCGCCACGCTCAACGCCCCGGTCGAGGAGGCGCCCCGCTTCGGGGTGTTCCGCATGTGAGGGGAGGGGACGAAGTACCTCCCCGGAACGGGGAGGGGGACCAGCCAAAGGCTGGTGGAGGGGTGTTCTCGGCAACGACTGAAGCCATCCGCACGGCACGCAAGGAACGCCGCAGCGGCAATCTGCCGGAAGTCATTTTATGGCGTGCATTGAAGATGCGGCCGGGCGGTTTCAAATTCCGCCGCCAGTATCCTATCAATCGTTACAGCTTGGATTTCGCCTGTCTGTCGGCGCGATTAGTCATCGAGGTGGATGGGGAAATCCATTCACGCGGAGATCAGCCGGGGCTGGATCAGAATAGAGACGCTCATCTGGAACGGCTGGGCTTTCACACCCTCCGCATTCCCGCCCGCGATGTCCTCCAGAATCCGGACAATGTCGTCAAGGCGATCACAGCCGCCTGTGTTGCGCGCCAGCCCCTCCACCAGCCTGCGGCCGGTCCCCCTCCCCATATTGGGGAGGTATTTGGGAGTCTCTCATGATCCAATCCCTGCTCATAGCCAATCGCGGCGAGATCGCCTGCCGCATCATCCGCACCGCCCGGCGTCTCGGCATCCGCACCGTTGCGGTTTATTCCGACGCCGATGCGAAAGCGCTCCACGTCCGCGAAGCCGATGAAGCCGTGCATATCGGTCCATCCCCGGCGCGCGAATCCTATCTGATCGGTGACCGCATCATTGCCGCCGCCCAGGCGACTGGGGCCGAAGCGATCCACCCCGGCTACGGCTTCCTCTCGGAAAACGCCGCCTTCGCGCAGGCCGTCATCGACGCAGGCCTCATCTGGGTCGGTCCCAATCCCTCCAGCATCACCGCCATGGGCCTGAAGGACGCCGCCAAGACGCTGATGGCCGACGCGGGCGTGCCCGTCACCCCCGGCCATCTGGGCGAGGACCAGAGCGCAGAGCGCCTGCAAGCCGAAGCCGACGCCATCGGCTATCCCGTGCTTATCAAGGCGGTCGCGGGCGGCGGCGGCAAGGGCATGCGGCGCGTCGAAGCCGCGGCGGATTTTGCCGACGCGCTGCTTTCCTGCCAGCGGGAGGCGGCGTCCTCCTTCGGCAACGACCAGGTGCTGATCGAGAAATATATCCTCTCGCCCCGCCATATCGAAGTGCAGGTGTTCGGGGACAGCCACGGCCAGGTCGTGCACCTGTTCGAACGCGACTGCTCGCTCCAGCGCCGCCACCAGAAGGTGATCGAGGAAGCCCCCGCACCCGGCATGGACGCGGCCACCCGCGAAGCCATTTGCGGCGCGGCGGTGCGGGCAGCGCAGGCGGTGGACTATGTCGGCGCGGGCACGATCGAGTTCATCGCCGACGCCAGCGAAGGCCTGCGCGCCGACCGCATCTGGTTCATGGAGATGAACACGCGCCTCCAGGTCGAGCATCCCGTGACGGAAGAGATCACCGGCGTCGATCTGGTCGAATGGCAACTCCGCGTGGCGAGCGGCGAACCGCTGCCGAAAAAGCAGGAGGAGCTGTCGATCAACGGCCACGCCATCGAGGCGCGGCTCTATGCCGAAGATCCTGCCAAAGGCTTCCTGCCCAGCCCCGGCAAGATCGACCGGCTGCTGTTCGACAACCGCGCCCGCGTGGAAACGGGCGTGGAGGAAGGCGATACCGTCAGTTCCTTCTACGACCCGATGATCGCCAAGGTCATCTGCCATGGCGAGGATCGGGAGGAAGCGCGGGGCGGCCTGATCCGCTGGCTCGACAGCAGTTTTGTCGGGCCGCTGCACACCAACAAGCCGTTTTTGCACGCTTGCCTTTCCATGGCCGATTTTGCCGAGGGTCGCCTCGACACCGGCCTGATCGAGCGGCAGGGAGAGGCGCTGACAAGGATCGATGGCCCCTCGGACCGAGTCCTTGCGGCGGCGGGTGAGCGATTCCGCAGCGACTGGCTCGCCCGGAGCGATTGGGACGATCGGTCCTTTCGCGACGGCTTGTTCGGTTTCCGCCTCAACGGACAGTCGAAGACGAAGGTCGACCTGTTCGTGGACAGCCGCCATGTCGTAGTGGAAGCGCAATCGGACGACCTGCGCACCGGTCTCTGCTCCGACATGGAGCGCGACGGCACGATCATCGTCACCGAAGCCGGGCAAAGCTGGTTCTTCAGCCAGACCCCGCCCGTCAAGGCAGGCGGCGCCGCCGCATCCGACGGCGCGATCCTCTCCCCCATGCCGGGCCGCATCATCGCCGTCGCCGTGGCGCAGGGCGACAAGGTCGCCAAGGGCCAGAAGCTGGTCACGCTGGAGGCGATGAAGATGGAGCATAGCCTGACGGCGCCCTTCGACGGCGTAGTGGCGGAACTGGACGCGTCCGAAGGCGGCCAGGTCAGCGAAGGCGCGCTGCTGGTGCTGGTTGAGCGGGAGGAGGGCTGATGGCGGGCCGCTATTATGACGAATGGCGGATTGGCGACCGGATGACCCATGACATCCGCCGCACGGTGACGGAAACCGACAATCTCCTCTTCTCGACCATGACCCACAACCCCCAGCCGCTGCATCTGGACGCTGAGGCCGCGAAAGCCTCGGAGTTCGGCCATATCCTCGTCAACGGCACCTTCACCTTCGCGCTGATGGTGGGGCTGTCGGTGGGCGACACGACGCTGGGCACGCTGGTCGCCAATCTGGGCTATGACAAGCTCGTCATGCCCAAGCCCGTCTTCATCGGTGACACGATGCGGGCGGACAGCGAAGTGACGGACCTCAAGGAAAGCCGTTCCCGCCCCGAAGCGGGGATCGTGACATTCACCCATCGGCTCTATAACCAGCGGGACGAAATCGTCTGCCAATGCCTGCGCATGGCGCTGCTGAAGAAGAGGCCCGCATGAAGCTCCGTTCGCTGCTTTTCGTACCCGCCGACCGCCCCGAACGCTTCGCCAAGGCGGCGGCCAGCGGCGCCGACGCCATCATCCTGGACCTGGAGGATTCGGTCGCCCCGGAACGCAAGGCCCTTGGGCGGGAAGCGATTGCGGAATGGCTGGCCTCGCCCCGCGACTGCGTGGCCTTCGTCCGGGTGAACCCGCTGGACGGCGATCACACCCGCGCCGATCTGGCCGCCGTGCTGCCCGCTGCGCCGGACGGGATCATGCTGCCCAAGGCGGAAGGCGCCCCCAGCATTCAGGCGCTGATCGCCCTGGCGGACGGCGCGAATGTGCCGCCGATCCTGCCCATCGCGACCGAAACGCCCACTGCCATCTTCGAACTGGGCACGTTCCGGCAGGTTCGCGAAAAGCTCGCTGGCCTGACCTGGGGGGCGGAGGATCTGCCCGCCTCGGTGGGCGCGTCGACCTCCCGCGAGGAGGACGGCCGCTACACCGCGCCCTTCGAACTGGCGCGCAGCCTCACGCTGTTCGCCGCCCATGCAGCAGGCGTGCCAGCCATCGACACGGTCTTCCCCCGGATTGAGGCGATGGACGATCTCAAGGCCTATGTAGGAAGGGCGCGTCGCGATGGCTTCACCGGCATGATGGCGATCCATCCGGTACAGGTCGCCGCCATCAATGATGGCTTTACCCCCAGCGAGACCGAAATCGCCCGGGCGAGGGCGGTGATCGAGGCCTTCGCCGCTAATCCGGGTGCAGGGGTGCTGAAACTGGACGGCAAGATGATCGACCGTCCGCATCTGGTCCAGGCGCAGCGGGTGCTGGCCGCCGCCGAATGAAGAAGGGGCCCGGCCCGCGGCCGGGCCCTCCCATTTTTTACCGGTAACGGCCCTTTTCGGAGGTCGAGCCGCTTGCGCCGCTGAACCTGTCGCTCGCATCGTCGTCCTGCGATCCGAACAGGGCCTGCTGCTCCCGCTCGGTGCGCCATGCGGTCTGCGCCTGTTCCGCCGTCTTTTCCAGCGTCACCTTCTGCGCGTCCACCGACCTGATCCAGGATGACGGGATCGAATGATGCACGCCGCCGGATTCCTGATCGCTCTTGGTCAGGATGATGCGGTCGCCGCGCAGCTTGTCGACCGTGCCGACATGCTCGCCGTCGCTGCCGACGACTTCCATATGCTCGCGGACCTGCTGGACCGCCTGGCGCTGCTCGCCGCGGCGGTTCCGCCAACTGCCGAACTCATTGTTGAAGCGTTCGCGATTCTCCCGCTGATATTCGGCATAGTCGCGGTCCAGCTCGTCGATCCGTTGCTGACGCCAGGCATAGTAATTGGCGTCGTGATGCTCGCCATAATCATGGTTGGGGCCATAGGCGCGCACCCGATAGCCATGATCCTCGCTGCCGAAGCCGCTGCGTTCGCCGGCAAAGGGCGCATAGCCGCGATTGGGCAGGTAACGCGCCGAATTGGAGGCAGAGGCATAGCCGATCCGGCTGCTCTGGTCCCGCGGATCGCCATAGGGCCGGTTGTAATAATCGTCATATTCGCGGCGACGCTCCGCCTCTTCGTCACCGAACCAGCTCCGGATTTCGTCGCCCGCGCGGTCGAAGAAGCCCCGTTCTTCCGGATCATAATCTTCGGGCGGGCGCCGGTTGCCCGATCCGCCATATCCCGATCCCGATCCGCCGAACTGGCCGCGCGTGCCATATCGATAGCTGCGGTCGTCCCGCCAGTCGCGCCGCGCACGGTAACGGTCGGAATCGCGGTCCCAGTCCGTCCAGTTACGATCGCCGTCACCATAGCGACGTCCGCCTTGGTAACCCATTGTCCGTCTCCTTGTCTGCTTTTTGCACGACGTCCTTTCGGAAGCGTCGTCACCGCACCAATGAGCATGCGGCCGCATCGTTCCGGGCGTTACGCAGGAGTAATGTTCCGCCTTGGCCCCGACAGAGCGGCTGCGCTGCGCGGTTCCGGGCCTGTTCGCGGCCGTCGCATTTTGCGCAAAAAGACCGTTGCATGGGCGCAATCGCTCGCTTATAGGCAGCGCTCCTTTACGGGGCCGTAGCTCAGCTGGGAGAGCGCGTCGTTCGCAATGACGAGGTCAGGGGTTCGATCCCCCTCGGCTCCACCATTTCCCTTTGATTTCATTGGGAAATTTTGGTGGAATTCAGCTTCCACCTAATTTTCCACCTAATTTCCGTCAGTTGAAATTTCTGACGTTCAGGGATTTCTGTGACATTCCTGTAACACGCGAAACTCATATCCATGTGCTTTCGTGGTGAAGACCGTGGGTCACCCGTCGGTGATTCTTGCTCAGTGTGGTAATGAACCAGCCGGCTTCAGGTATTCCTTCCGATGTCAGTGTTCCCTCTTTCGTGAATTGGTGCGACGAGGGGATCATTTCAGAACAATAGATTAAATCCGTCGTGTTTGTTCCATCTCTGTGGATTGCTCCGCGAATGTGCCATCAACATGAACGGAGTTGATATATGCTTCGGGATCGAATGCGATCATGGTCCGGCGTTCAACAGCAGACGCACATCCTTCAAGAGTAGGAAGAGGTGCATCGGATCGCTCGGCGATTCGATGAAATCGAAATGCTGGTAGAAGGAACGTGCGTCATCATCCTTGGCGTGGACAGCGAAGGCGCGAAGGCCAGCAATATCAGCGGCCGCAAGCGTGCGGATCATGGCATCCTTGAGAAGGCCAGAGCCGATGCCTTTTCCGATCCAATCCGACGATACCGCCAACCTTGCCAGGATCATCAAGGGGACCGGGTGGCGCGCCATTCCCTTGCGAAGCCGTTCCGGTGCGTCGTCAAAGGTGACGTCGCCAAACACCAACGTGTAGTATCCAACGACCACCTCATTCGCGAGGGCGAGATAGGTTTGTGAACTGCCCGAGAGCTGCGCCTGCCAGGCGAAACGCACGAGAAATCGATTGAGGGGTTCCTTGCCGCAATCAAAGGAATCGACCCGATGATCGCGGCCCAACTTGTCAATGTGAAGCGTCATGATGTTATGAAGACGGCCCTTGCTCGAACACGCTTTGTGTTTCGAACAGGCGCTTCAGTCGCGGCAACGGACGGGATGGAGTGTCGAGCGCATCAAGAAAGGCTTGCCAGCGCTCCGCGCCTAGTCCGAAATGCTGCCTGTCAGGCAAGGCTTCCTGCGCACGGGACAGTGCGCTCTCAAGGACGAACTCGCTCACCGAGCGATGCGTGGCCTTGGCGGCGGCATGGAGCGTGCGCTTGGCTTCTGCGGTCAGGCGCAGGTCCAGCTTTTCAGATCGAATGGTTGTCGCTGCCATGATTCATACCTCCAATGGTAACCGCCATAGCATAGCGCCGATGCGTTGTCACGACATTGTCTGGCATTGACGGTGCGTCATGGGCAGGGGGCAACCGACCATAACCACGATGCCCAATCCGATACCTGAGATCTGCCAACGCCAGTATGTATTGATGGAACCAGTTCACGAATGATGGAACACCGACATCCGATATGTAACCCACGGAGCGCCGGTTGGACAAATCGGACATTCTGGACAAATCGGATGATCGTCGCTATATCCGGTTTGGAAGGAGCGATGAACATGGCGATCCAGCTGCACAGTGCCGATGCCCGCGCCGGTGTTCGCCGGCTGGTGGCGAGCGAGGTCAGCGAAGTGCTTTCCCGCCAGCCCGGCCTTGCCAAGACTGCTGCCGCCAATACCGCGCAGATCGTTGCCGCCGTGGCGGCCGCGATCGTCGCATTGCCGCCCGCACAGCAGAAGCGGTTGAAAGCTAAGAGCAACGATGTCGCCGACATGATCGCGGCTTTCGCGCGCGACGCTGCCCCCGCAGCGAAAATCGAGATTGCCGAGCCCGCTGAGATCGAACCACGCAAGGGTGCCGGCTTTGGTGAATTGATCGATATCGAGGAAGGACGCCGCCGGCTGTCCGCCTATGCGACGCAAATTCCCCTTGAGGAATGGGCCGGGCCAGTTGCCGGATCGAGCGCGCTCCAGGATCGTGGCATTGCCCGCTCGACGCTCCATGAATGGCGGAAGCGCGGACAGGTCGTGGCGCTCCTCACAGGCGCGCGCAAGCACGCCTTCCCGCTTGAGCAGTTCGTTGATGGCCGACCCGCCGAGGGCATTGCCGATATACTCAAGGTGGTTGGCAATCCGCGCCGCGCCTGGCTGTGGCTGGTCCAGCAAAGCCCTCTGCTCGGTAACAAGCGGCCGGTCGACCTGCTTAAGCAGGATCGCCGCGATGAGGTCGTGGAAGCGGCGCGGACGGTCTTCGAATATCCGTGAGCTTCGATGCCGCAATATTGCGGGAGCTGGCCGTCGGCATCGACGTAACCGGCTATCTGCGCATCATCGAGGCGCGTCATCGCGCCACGCCGATCGGCATGGGCCATGGGAAGTCCCGCTTCTCCAGCCCGACCGACAGCTTCACCGTCCTCTACCGCGCAGGACCTCCCCACCGCGCTTGCTGAAAAGGTCATCCGCGATCGATTTCAAGGGAAGACGAAGCGCGTGTTACTCGAGGCGGATATTGATGCGTTGGTGATAGCCAGCTTGGTCGCGATCAAACCGCTCAAGCTGCTCGATTTTCGCACCGCCGGCGCGAGCCGCCTCGGTGTGCCAACCGACGCAGTACGCGGACGGGCGCAGCAGGCCGGGCGCAAGTTCAGCCAGCAACTCTACGACACGACCGATTTTGACGGAATCGTCTATATGTCCCGCATCACCAACGCCGAATGCGTCGCCATCTATGATCGTGCGGTTGCCAAACTCGAGCCGGCTTGTTCAGTTTTGGATCTGGTACGGATTGCAGGGCTTGTCCCGGCGCTCAACTCCCTGAACGTGTCGGCCGTGGCCACGAGGGCCATTTGATGTCTTATCCCGATCCCGAAACCTGGCGTGAGAAGGGAAGGGGTTTGTCATCGGCGCGGCTGATTGAGAAGTGGATTTGGTGGAGAATCGCATTTCCTTGATGCAGCTGAGTTGATAAGCTGTTGATCAGGAAAGAAGATCATGCCTGATGTGGATCATATGTATGAGGCGCAGGGCGGCGGCGATGCTCCCAACATCGGCGACTTCGTCTGGCGCCCGCGCTATGCCAAGCTCTGGTGGGCGGCCGTCCCGATCTATTGGTTGGGAATGGCGGGGAGCTTGCGCTTTTCATTTTTGGCCCAATTCTACGATTCAGCGCTTGCCGGATTCCTGACGGTCTTTTTCTTCCCGCCGCTCGTGTCGCTGATCCTTGGCTTCGGCTTTTTACGGAAATGGCTTGAGGCCATTCCTCAGAGCGGTGAGCAATCGCAGGCCTTCGACGACTCATGTTTCATGTCAGACCGTTTTGGTCCTTCGGGCATGCCATGCGAATTCGATCCGCTCGATGCGCGTTCTGGTGCGCTATGGGTCGGTAATACCCTCAATCCGTTGAACGCAGGTTATATCAATCGCGCGTCTTGAACGAAGGATCGCCATCCGTCGGACCTTTGTCGAGGTCGTTGGTAAAGCCGCCGCTTTTGAGGATCGAAGCCTGCTCGATTGAATTCAGGGGAGCAGTTACGTCGGCAGTTCCACGCCTGCTATCTGCGTCTCCGAGATAGCGATTGCGGAGACCTTGTTCGCCGAGAATCTCGGTCGAAAGATGATCAGCAAACCCCTCTGCTGGATTCATTGATCTCGACGCTGCCCTCTCGGCATTCGCTATTGCTTGGCGCACATCGTAGTTCACCACGTTAAGTTGAGAGTTCGCCGTCTCGCTCGTGATACTGCTCTCCTGCGATGAAGCACCTATCGAGCCTCCACTTCGGCCAGAGATTGCGCGCCCCAGTTTAGCAGTTGTCCCATCGCTTGAGCCGCTCATAGCTCCGCCACCGATCTCGCCTTTTACCGCAATACCGAAGGCCGTTTGGTCCTGGGCGGATCGCGAGATGTTTCGCTCCCAGCCAGTCTGGGCCATGACCGCCTGGACGTCCCGTTGCAGGGTATCTGCGACCTGCGGTTTCAATCGCCAGTTGCCCTTGCGATCCATTTCGAACCCGCCCCGCAGCCAGTTCGCCATGGCCGCACGGCCTTCCGCTCCGCCGCCCATGAAATGCTCGATCGTGTCGGGGCCTGCTTGTTTGCCGGCCTCAAACCGCGTGCTGGTGTCGTTCCGTGCGGATTTCTCGAAGCCCGCGCTGCTGGAGACGAGGAGATCGTTTTGGGCAAGGCTGAAGCGGGCATGCCCGCCATTGGCAACGGCGCCAAGCTGGCTCTCGTTCAGGAGGCCCACCTGCCACATCTGGGCGGCGGTCGCCGGGGTCAGATTGAGGCTGAAGTCACCATTCTGGTCCATGGCGATCTGGCGCTTGCTCATTTCGATTCCGTTCGCACGGAGGAGGGACTGCATCCGGGTGAGGCGCTCCTTGTCCACGATGCTAGTCAGGCGGGCGTTGCGCGCGCGATCGGCGATCCCTTCTGCACCTCCCTCGGCCATATCGACCTGATTCCCCGACGTGTCGCTCAGTGTCCGAATGAAACTGTCGAGGCGCGCGGCCTCGCGCGTCGACACGCCGGCAGCCGTTGCGCCCTCCGCGAATCCGAAATTCTCCGACTGGCGCCGTTGCTCACCGATCCGAGCAGCGCTGCGCGTTCCGTCATGACCGACCTCACGCTGGGCATCGAGCCTGCCGGACCGTTCCGCAAAATCATAGCCGGCCGCCTCTCTTGTGCGGCCATAAACGCTGGTGCCTTCGCGTGCCGCCTCGGCGGTGGCGCCGTCGGCAGTTCCAACATCAGTGGACGCCCTGTACGTTTCCAGCGCCCGAGCAACCTGGGCCTCATTGCGACCCGTTGCGCGGGAGAGTTGAGTGATGGCGGAGGACCGCGCTTCGCCGGAGAGGGCGTTGATGAAGGAGATGCGGCGGCTCATTTCATCGACAGGAAGTCCGAGCATGGCAGCCGCCTGGCGCTGCCCCTCATTCCCGCCGGTACGATGGGCCTGCTCGGTCGCGACATTGCCTCGCTCAATCGATGCCACCCGGTTGCCCGCATAGTCGCGGCGGCCCTCCATCGCGCCGACCTGGACCTGCGCCGACGTCAGGTCATTGCGCAGCATTTGTTCCTGCTCAAAGCTGTTGGCGATGAGCTTCGCGAAGGTCGGATCGGCGCTGGCCTCTGCGATTACGCCGCTGGCCTTGAGTTCAGCGTCCTGAGCCGAATAGCCGGCCCGTTCGAAATGGCGAGTCGCCCCCTGCATCATCATGCCGTAGGCGCGGGTGTCGCCGAAGGCCCGCCACTGGACGAGATTTTGGGTGAAGCCGGCAAATGCCTTTTCGCCCGCTTCCCCGGCACCGAAATAGCCGGTGCCAAGCTTTCTCAAGGCATCCTTCTCGGCGAAATTGTGGATTGCGCCGGTCGCCGCTGCGGCTCGCACGGCGCTCGCCGTGGCAGGATCGCTGAGATCCCGGCCTGTAAGCGCGGGTGCGAGGCCGCCCAGTTCGCGTGCCGCGTCAATGCCGCCAAGGGCCATGGCGGCACCGCCCGGGCTGCCGTCGCCATGCGCGGCTCCGATGGCGCCAGCCGCGCCAAAGGCGCGATTGGCGCCGAAGGTCGAGCGTTCACCAAAGTCGCCGAACCCAGAGGCTGCTGCGCGACGAGCTCCAGTGCCCATGGCGGAGGCCTGCGCTTCCAGGGCTGAGGCATAGCCTTCGGAGGTTGATACATTGGCTGCCGCCGCCGATCCTTGCGCCTGCGCGCCCAGCGAACCGCTGGTGAAGGCCGAGAAGACATTACCCGAGAAGCGGAATACGGTGAAGACGAAGGCGCCCGCGAGCCCGGCGGCGGCGGTGCGGAAGCTGCCGAAAATGGCGAGGGCCTTCATCGCCGAGGAAGGGGCAAGCATCCATGCGTTCGCCGCCAGATGGTTTGACCGCATCTCCGCAAGCGCCGCCATCGCCCGGCCAAGGGTCAGCTGATAGATGCCCGCGTCGATCACGCCCCAAAGCGCCACGAACACGAACAAGCCCAGCGCAAAGCTCGCGACCCTGAGGTTGATGGGCGTCAGGATGAACAGAAGCGCGATCGGCATCATGAAGAGCATGATCCCGAAGACGGTCGCTCTTATGGTGGGGAACCATTCATTCGCCGTGGACATGGTGGCGAGGCCGCTCGAGATCATCGCCCGATTGGCCATGACCCTGGAGGCGGTTGCCGGGCTGTCCTCGAACAGCACGTCGCCCACGCTGTTGCCGAGGAGGACATTGGTGAGGAATGCCTGGGCGGTGAGCGGCGTTCCCAGCATCATGTCGCCCATCTCGGCAAGGTTCGACCGGCAGCGGGCAAGCTGGTCCGTCTTGTCGATGTCGTAGCCCGTCCGCTGGCAGACCTGGGTGGAATAGCTTTCGAACAGGGAGGCATCGGACAGGCGTTCGGAGATATGCTGCCAGGCTTCGTCGCAGCTGACCGTGGTGCCGCCCTTGTCGGATGCGGTGAAGACGGTGCTGAAGGTCGCAGGACCGGCCATCGCGGCGAAAGCGGCGGGAAGATCAGTGCTGGTCCGGAAGAGCTGATCGTCATCGATCCCATAAGCGGGCGATACGCGGGCAACCGGATAGCATTGGCGGACGTAATCCTTGATCGTCGCATCGAGAAAGGCGTCCGTCATCGGACCACGCGGGGAGACGGCATTGAGGAAGAGGTCGAAGGCATGCCCCCCGGCTCCGAACTCAAGCTTGGCATGGGGATCGAGCGTATTGTCGTCGATCGTCTCGGCAAGCGCACGCTCCATCATATTGGTGACGCCGGCCACAAGCACGATGAGATTGGGAACGTCGCCGACCGGCTGATAGGCGTTGCGGACACGGTCATAGACATGGACCGTCCCGGTCGTCGCTACGAGGCCGACAAAGAGGCCGATCGCCACCAGCATCTGAAGGCCGAAGGCGACAAGACCCATCCCAGTGCCACGGATCATGGCGAGCACTGACCCCAGCGCGAGGCCGACGACGGCTATAATCACCACCAACGTCTCGTAGCGCGGATCGGCGAAGATCATCGAGACAAGACGGAAAGCGTCCACCGTCTCTGCAAAGCCGTCATAGGTGTGAAAGCTCGCCTCCATCGCCAGCGCGGGTGAGGTGGAGAGCAGCGCCGGGAGGATGGCGGCGAGGAGGGAGGCTGGGCGGAGGGCTTTGCGCATGGGGACCTTGCGTCAGCGGTTGCGGTTGGCGGCAGCGCCCGCGGCATCGCGCGCATCCTTGTCGCGCTGGCGGATGAGACCGGCATAGCTGGTCGAGAGGTTCGTCTGGGACAGGGCCGCCAGATAGGACTGACGCATCTGGGCACGCTGGCGCAGCACCTCTTCGCGCAGGTCGCGGAGTTGCTCCATCCCCTTGGTGAGAATCCGCGTCTGACAGATATTGTTGTTGCTGCTATCGGCCGCGCCGGCAGCTGTTGTGCCGCGCTCGGCATTGGAGAGCGCGAAATCGATGCTGCGCGTCAAATCATTCAGCATCTGATAGGCAAGGGTGAGGGCCACCAGCTCGTCGGTGTCGCCGATCACCGAGTCCACGACATCCTGTCGCACGCCCCATTCGAGCATGCGATAGACGGGCAAGGTTCGGACATTGGCGACGAACTGCCGTTCCTCGGCCGTCAGCGCGGCCCGGGTTCTGATCTTCTCCGCGATCCCGGTCATCCGCTCGCGTGTCAGGGTGAGCGCACCCTTTCCGCCATCCTGGGTGCAATCGGCGCTGGTTGCGGGCACATTGAGCGCGCGGCGCATCACCCGGCCGCTCAGGAAATCGTCGGAGGACTCGCTGTCCTGAGCGGCGCAGGCGGGGATCGCCGAAAAGAGCGGCACCTTGTCGTTGTTGTCCCAGCGCATGTAGACGTCGCCTACGCGCGCGCGCATCACGCCCGCCCAGTCCGACGCGCCGACTCGGGCCGCGGCATGAGCGAGGAGGGAACCTGTCTTGAAGATGTCGGTGACGTCGGCCGGGCAATTGGCGAGCGCGTCCTTCAGATCCTCGGTCGGATTATTGCCGTTCGACTGGATCTTCTCACGGCTCTGCTGATAGCTTTTGGAGAGGCCCGCTTTCACCGACTTGTAGCCGGTCATCTCCTCGATGATGCCCGACATATTGTCATCGCCCTTGGCGATCTGCACCATGCGATTGGCGAGCCGACAGTCGTTCACCTGGATGCTGTTGAGATAATTGGTGGCCGCCTCCATCTTTGAAATGATATTTCCCATCTTCTCGTCCAGCGTCTCGAGGAGATATTGGAAAGCGACCGCCGGCGCGGCCTGAAGAATGCTTTCGAGCTTTTCGACGAGATAATCGGGATCGAGGAAGGACATGCCGCCAAGGAACATGTCGATGCCGCCACAGCCCGCCTTCACCTTGGGGAGGGTGAGGCTCATCAGATAGTCATTATGGACGTCAACTCGCCCCGACATGCCGCCCGCCGTCACATAGCCGCGCGTCTGGTCCTCGAAGCTGCCGGGACTCGTATAGGTGACATTGTCGAACCAATGCTCGGCCCAGCTTTGCGCACAGGCCGAGAACGGCATCATGGCGCAACTCGTGGCGATGAGGGCGGCGATCAGTCGCATGCTGAGGCCATCAGCCTTCAGGCGGGTGATGATGAAGTTCGGGACCATGGAGGACTCCAGGGGAGGGCTTGGACGTCGTGGATGCGATTTCGCGGAACGGCCCGCCATCGCTCAGCCTCCCCGTCGATCATGGGAGGGTCGGGATGCGGCCGCGCTGACGATGCCTGTGAATTTCGCCATGGCGCGCACGCCGACGGCTGGCCTGACGCCGGTCTGCATCTTGACGCCAAGATAGAGATTGCGCGCGAGATTGGCTTCAAGGTCCGTGCCGATCGCGATGGGAATGAGCCGATCGGGATCGCCGGCGGGCCGGAGCCAGGCGACCGGGTGACCAATCCAGGGGAGGCCGAGTCGTCCGGACCGAACCATCGCTTCTTCCTCGCCGATGGTGCGGACCGAAAATCCGAAGCGGGTCCTCATCCTCCCGAGCTTGCCCCACAGGTCGCCGCAAGGGAGGCAGCCGGGCACGCTGCTCATTTCGATGATAAAGGCCGATCCCTGACCGCGCAGCGTCGCATCGAAATCGGGCGGATAGTCCGCCGTCTTTGGAACCCGGCCGAGCCATTGGCGCATCGCGGCCTCATTTCCGACAGGGTGGATCGCCGCGCGCGCTGCATCCATGCGATCAGGGGCGGCTGCGGCAATTGGGGAGGACCCGACCGCCAGGGCGACGCTGCTCAGGAGTGTCCAGCCTCTCACGGTTGCCGACCGCTGGGCTGCGTCGCTGGATCGCTTGCCGCGACCGGGCCGTTGGCGAGTGCATCGAAAAAGCCGTCTTCCTCACCGGCGCCGGTCAGGAATTGCTCGGGTCGGATATCGCCCGAGAGCAGCTTGACGGCCTGATAGGCAGTCTGGATGAGGTTGGGATAAGCCTCGACGCCATTGGCGATCACCATGCGCTGGCTCGACCCCCGGCGGATGATCATGGTGGTCGGCGTTACCTCAACACCGAACCGGTTCTTGAGATCAGGGCGGCGGTCGAGATCCATCTGGCTCACCTGCCAGCCCATCTCGTCCTGGAAGCGCTGGATGAGCGGCCACTGGACGCGGCAGTAGCCGCAGCTGGCCCGTGAGAACATGACAAGTGCGAATTCATTGCCCTTCGAACGAAGATAGGAGCGCCGCGTGGCATCTTTCGTAGGCATTCGGTGAAGGCCGCGGCTTACTGATGATTTCGGCGATGCTCTGCGAGAAGGTCACGAAGGCATTCAATGCCATCTCCCGATAGAGCCAGCACCGCATCCTCTTCGGTGCCATAAACCCAGATAACGCCGTCTTCGGTGTCCATCTGCTCGGTGAGCTCGTGGAGCAGGTCCTCGCTTTCCTCCCATTCTTGGGCGACTTTCGCGAGGGTTGTCACTGCGTAGACCTTGTTCCGCTGCATCAGGCCGCCAGTTCCTCTACCGGAGCAATCCGATGATCGGTTTTCCAATTCCAGGGAAGCAGGCTGTATAGCTGGTTCTGGGGCAAGTCGGCGATGCGGGTGAGGACGTCAGCGAGCCAGGCCTGCGGATCAATGTCGTTTAGCTTTGCCGTGGTGATGAGGCTCAGCATGAAGGCGGTGCGCCGACCGCCGCGGTCTGAACCAGCGAAGAGCCAGGATTTTCTGCCCAAAGCTATGCCCCTGAGCGCCCGTTCCGCTGCGTTGTTCGAGAGGCAGATGCGCCCGTCGTCGAGGAAGGCGGTGAAGGCTGGCCATGCCTTGAGCATATAATCCATGACCTCGGCCACATCGCTGTTCTTCGAGAGCTTCGACCGGTTGTCCCGCATCCATTCTTCCAGATCGGTCACCAGCGTTGCGCTGAGTTCCTGCCGAAGGGCGAGACGCTCCTGTGCCGGTCTGCCGTTGATGGCGCGCTCGATGTCGAAGATCGCGTCGATACGACGGACCGCCTCCACCGCCAGCGGTGAGATGACGACCGCCTTTTTGCGGCGCTTCTTGAGCTGCGCGGCGACATCGGCCAGTTCGAAGAAGTAACGGCGCGCGTGGCTCCAGCATAGAGCACGGGTCAGCGGCGCCGGCAGGCGGTCAGCATGGAACAACGCATTGTAGCCGGCATAAGCATCGGCCTGGAGGATACCCCTCCAGTTGCGTAAATGGTCCACGGGATGTTCGCCCCGCCGGTCGCGGGAATAATGGAAGATCGCTGCTGGCGGCGCCGGCCCACCAAAAGGTCGGTCGTCCCGGACATAGGTCCAGATCCGGCCCGTGTCGGTCTTGGTCTTGGCCAGCACCGGCACCGTCGTATCGTCGCCGTGCAGCCGCTCCGCGGCCAGGACATGTGCCTCGATCAGCAGGTAAAGCGGCATCAGCGCGGCGGTGCAGGCGCCGACCTGATCGGCCAGGGTGGAAAGGCTCAGGTCCACGCCTTCCCGGGCATAACGGTCACGCTGGCGGTTGAGCGGTTGATGCGCGCCGAACTTCTCGAACAGCAGCATGGCGAGGAAGCTGGGGCCAAAGAGCCCGCGGGGCGTGACATGGAAAGGCGCCGGCGGTTGAGTGATCTTCTCGCAGTCCCGGCAGGAGAACTTCTCCCGCACGGTCTGGACCACCTTCCACTGGCGCGGCACGACCTCAAGCGTCTCGGTGATATCCTCGCCCAGCTTGCACAGCCGGTCCGAGCCGCAACAGGGGCAGGCATCGGGCGCGGCGATGACGACGCGCTCGCGCGGCAGATGCTCGGGCAAGGGCTTGCGCGCAGGGCGCTTGCGCTCGAACGGCGCGACATTGGTCTTTGCCGCTGCCAGGACAGCCAGGAGCTCGTCTTCAGTGGCAGCGGTCTCGCACTCTTCGAAGGTCAGTTCCATCTGATCGAGCAGATGGCGCGTGCGCTCGGAGCGCTGGCCGAAAAGGGTGCGGCGCATCTTCTCGTTCTGCAGTTGGAGAAGGGCGTTGCGGGCTTCCAGGTCGGCGTTGATCGCCTTGATGCGGGCGACTTCAGCGGCGACAGCCTCGGCAGCGGCAAGCCGCTCGCGAAGGCTGTCGATCTCTGCTTGCACCTCGTCCCCCATGCCCAAACGCATAGCAGAAAAGCGCCGGAATCCCTAGCTTTTTAGGCTGTCTCTGACCTTTTATCCGGCCAATGTGGGACGCCATGTCGCCTGCGGATTACGCCAGTCGATCGCCTCCAGCATGCAGGCCATCTGCGAGGGGGAAATGGCAATCACGCCGTCCACGGCTGAGGGCCAGATGTACTTCCCACGCTCCAGTCGCTTGGCATAAAGCGACATGCCGACGCCGTCGTGCCAGATCACCTTGCAGAGGTCGCCACGGCGACCCCTGAAAATGTAGAGATCGCCGGCGAAGGGGTCACGCCCGAAACTCTGCTGCACCTGCAAGGCCAGGCTGCGCATGCCGCGCCGCATGTCCGTGTGCCCCGTTGCGATCCATATCCGAACGCCCGAGGGAACGGGGATCACGGCTTGACCGACCGCAATACCGCAGAGACGAGACTTGGCGCAGTTCCAGCGGGAATGCGCACGATCGCGCGCTCAAACTCGACGGTGATCGCCGAACCCATGGCCGGTGCCGGATCTGGCTGCATCTGGACCTCGGCAAAGCCCTGCGCCGTCTGCTCCATCTGCCGCCGCCACCTGTAGATCTGGTTCGGCCGAAGGTCCGCTCGGCGGGCAATCTCCGCCACGTTCGCGCCGGGCGCCGAAACTGCCGCAACCAGCTGCCGCTTCTGTTCGTCGCTCCACACCCGGCGCCGCTCCGGCCCCGAAATTACTGTGATCTGGCTCATCGCACCGTCCTTAGTATCGGTGCAAACACCGGCGCTTGCACCGGTGCCATGTCAAAATATCAGCCCATCATCGCAAGGTGGCCCTCACCGGAGCGATACCATCTTTCTCGGCACCCTGTGCGTCGCGCGCATCGCCCACCACTGGATAGGCGCTTCGGGCACTAAGTTCGGGATGGGTGAGGAGCGCCAGCTGGGTCACGCCGGCGAAGGCGCGCGCCTTGCGCCGGGCAAAGTCCTGGAGACGCCAGAAATCGGCGACCGCGTCCACCGTCAGCACTGTCGCCGCATAGTCGCGCTGCTCGGTGATGAGCTTGGCGATGCGCGGGGGACTCCAGCGTGCAAGCTCTGTCATGGGCGGGATGACCGGCGCCTTGGGGACCATATCCTCCACGTCACCTTGAGGTGCAGGCGGCGCGGCATACCACCAGAATCCGCGCTTCACCGAGTCGGCCTGCGCCATCGCCGGACCCGCCAGAAGGAACGCTGCCAGAGGCATGGCCAAGGGCATATATGATGCGATCGATCCGCTCACAGCACGCGCTCCATGCGCGTCAGCCGGCTGACCTGCACGGGGCCGAAATAGCGGCTGTCGAACCCGTCCGGATGATCAGAGCCAAGGTAGATAAAGCCTGGGGGAAGAGGATGATCGCCCCAGCGCAAATGATCGAGACGCTGTCCATTCCGCCCGAAGGGACGGCTCGCACCCAGATAATGCGCGCCGCAATAATAGAGGCTCCCCGTTACCGTCCCGTCATGCACCGATCGACGCTCGACCTCGTACAGGCGCTCGCCCGGCATGCAGAGCGCGCGCTTTGTCACGCTGACAGGGCGAGGGCCAGCGATTGGGTGCGAGAGCTTGAACATCACAAGATCTCCCTTGTGGATTGGGCCGGGGGCCTTGCGGACCGCCCAGGCATTGATCGACGGGCTCATGACGATCGTGACGGCCGGAATGGCCGCCCAGGTGAGGCAGGCGATCGGCACGATGATCGCGATGCTGAGGGCAAGGCGCCGGGGGTTGGCCGGCTGTTCGCCCACTGCGCCACCGAGCGCCAGCGCGGCGTCGCGAGGCAAGGCCTTGAGGCGAGGCCAGAGGCTCCTAGCGCCGAGATAGATGAGCCGCAGCATCGCTGACCTCCTCTTTGCCGCCAAGGCGCCCATATTCCTCGATGAGGCCGGAAAGCGCCGCGTCGCCATAGACGAGGTGGGAAGCGCGTGGCCCTGTCTCATCCTGTCGCTCGCAATAGGGCTGGGTGGGGTCGCCTGGCACCATGGCGAAGGCGGGAACCCGGGAAACGCCATGCTGTCGAAACAGGATCGGATCGACCACGACCTGGACAGCGCGCATGGCGCAGGCTGGTCCTTCGCAGCCCGGATCAATCCGCAGCATCCGTGCCGTCAGCTCCGCCATCGGCCCTATTTTGGTGAGACCACCGGGCATTCCGCGAAATGCAATCACGCCGCCGATCTTCTCGGGTAGTGTGCGGGATGTTCTGCAAAATCCATTGAGGATTTGAGCGGCCATGGCAGGCTGGTGATGTTCAAAGTCGCCAACCCCAATGGAGCCCCACCATGACCAGGAATGAGAATAGACCATCGATAGCGGCCGTCAAAGATTTGATGGGCGCGAACCGCGACGCCTTGCGGGAGATCGTGCAGGATTTGCTGCAGGAGATGCTGGAAGGTGAGATGACCGATGTCCTTGGCGCCTCGAAGAGCGAACGCATTGACGGCCGTGTTGGCTATCGATCCGGACATTACAATCGGACGCTGATCACGCGGGTGGGCAAGCTGGAGCTGCGGGTGCCGCAGGATCGCGACGGCCGTTTCTCGACCGAGCTGTTTGAGCGCTATCAGCGCTCGGAGCAGGCGCTCGTGGCATCGTTAGCCGAGATGTACGTCCAGGGTGTGTCGACCCGGAAGGTGAAGGCTATCACCGAAGAGCTTTGCGGCCACAGCTTCTCCGCCTCGACCATCTCAGCGATCAACAAGCGACTGGACGAGAGCCTGACAGCCTTTGCCCGACGTCGGCTGGACGAGCCGTTCGCCTACCTCATCATCGATGCCAAATATGAGAAAGTCCGCCAGGCAGGCGTGGTGCGCTCCTGCGCCGTACTCGTCGCACTGGGTGTGGACTGGGAAGGCCGGCGCCAGATTCTGGCTGTAGAGCTCGCCAACCGCGAGAGCCGCTCTTCGTGGAAGGACTTTCTCGTCGGCCTCAAGGAGCGCGGCCTCCACGGTGTCGAATATATCGTTGCCGATGACCATGCGGGTTTACGAGCCGCTGTTCGTGAAGTGTTGCCAGATGCCTGGTTCCAGCGCTGTTACGTGCACTTTTTAAGAAATGCTCTCGACCATCTGCCGCGTAAAGCTGATGACGACTGCCTGCAGGAGCTGCGTTGGATCTACGATCGTCGCGAACTATCAGAGGCCAAAAGCGATCTGGCTGCCTGGCTGAGAAAATGGTCGCCACGATACCCCAAGCTCACCAGCTGGGCGGAAGAAACCATCGAGGAGACGTTCACCTTCTACCGGCTTCCGCGGCAGCATCATAAACATATGAAGAGCACCAATATGCTCGAGCGCTTTAACGAAGAAATCAAACGCAGGACGATCGTCCTGCGTATCTTCCCCAATGAAGACAGCTGTTTGCGCCTCATACGCTCGCTTGCTGTCGAGACCCACGAAAACTGGCTCGAAGCCAACCGCTATCTCAACATGAACGACCTTAAGGAGATGAAGAAAGCCGATCTACGTCAAGCCGCCTAGCCAGCATGCCCGCCGCTATTTGCAGAACTTGACGCACACAACCTCTTCTCGAGGCTCGAGGCATAGGTGCGCAGCGTTTCCACCGGCATGGAAGAGGAGGCAAACAGCAAGGGGACAAATGCCCTGGCCGGGTGAGACACAGGGGCGGGTGGTGCTTGTGGTTCGCCAGGCGGAGCAAGACCGATCGCCTGGTAGATCCGGGCAGTCATTGCCTCATGCTGGGCGGCTATATCCTGGGTGGCGGCGGCCTGAGCTGACCTTGTGCGCTCCTCCATATCTCGCCCTTGATCGCGGTGACGCATGGCTTCGAAGGCGCGCTTCTTCATCTCTGGCGAAGGCGATGGAAGCGACGTCGGACTGACGCTGTCATTGTTTTTGGCTTTCGCGGTTGCGGCGCGCAGGCGTTCAAGCGCAGCGGGTTCACCGGAGCGCTGGGCTGACACTGCCTGGCCATGGGATATCAGCAGCAGGGCCCCGGCTAGGACAGCCAGATGATCAGGGTTTGATGACGCTGAGATAGGCATCGACCTTATCCTCCATATCGATCTCGATGTCGGATTGGGCGCGGGCTTCAATGTCCGCATAATATTCGGAGAGATCCATTCGGCTGAAATCGAGGGACTGGAACTCTTCAGCCGTAAATCCTCGGCAATAAGGATGTTTCGCCGTTCCCCAGCCCAAGTCGTTGAATGATTTGAGCTGCGGCCGACCTTGTTCCTGGATGATCCGCCCGAGCTTGGTGTTGAAGCAGCAATGGCCCTTGGCCTTCTGGATGCAGACGCCAAGTATCGATGAGGAGCAGTAGGTGCCGATCTCATGGCACATGCCAGAGCCGCGCAGCATGCCGGTCTCCATATCCTGCTGGTCGCAGCCCTGGAGCAGAACCTCCATCATGAAATTGATGGCAAGGCTGATCGCGATCGAGGTGGGATCAAGGCCGACGATGATGGCGTTGGCGCCGGCACTGGCGGCCTGTGAAGCCGTCGCTCCCGCCTTGAAGGCGGTATAGGCGGCTTTCATGCCCGTGAAGACGCCCTTGGCGACGGCGATCTTGGTGGTGATCGAGGACAAGGACCCACCCATCCCGTCCTTCACGATCTTGCCCTTGTCCTTGCAGCAATTCTGAAAGGTGACGCTGGCGCCGGGCGGCCGGCAGCGCAGCGCCCGGCCACCGAAGATTTCGATCGTGCCAAGACAATTGCCGTCGGCATCGACCGCCCCGTCGTTCGCAGGCCCCGGATCGTCGATGGGCGCCTCTTCCTCGATCGGGTTGGCGTCCGTGTCGGTACAGCTATTGGGGGAGCAGCTAGGCGTACCTCCGGCGGCGGGCGTCAGGCATTGATAAGCCGTGCCCAGGGGACAGCTATATTGGCCAGCGGAATCTGCGACGCAGGCGGTCTGCTGGATCGGGCATTGGACGGCGCCCGCCGCCATGGCGACGCAGCCTGCCATTTCGCCCTCATCGGCGGCATCGCCATTGCCGTTCAAGTCGACGGCACAGATCTCTGCTGCCTGGGCAATCCCTTCAGGCGCGAGGAGGAAGGCCGCGAGGCCAAGCAGCAAGCGGATGCGCCGGCTCATTGGGAAGCAGCCGTGCAGGCGAGGTCGGAGCCGGCCAGCCGGACGGTTTGCATCATGACGACCGCCTCGGGGAAATCGTCGATGCAGCCGCAGTCCGTGACGATTTCTTCGCCCGCGCCGAGCGGACAGACCGAATCCGCCGAGCAGACATGATAGAAGCTGTCCCAGCCGGTCGGGTCATTCTGCTTTTCCGCGACTGTGCCCGAAGGCGCCACTCCGCTGTTCGCCTTGGGCGCCCGGGTCTTGCAGATCGACTCGCAGGAGGAGACGGTCGGGCGATCGGGCATGGAGAAGGACTTTGTCGTTTCGCTCACGCTGCCATCCGCAGCCTTGGTGCGGTCAGCGAGCATCGTCTCGGTCGAATGGTCGATGATATAGGCGGCGCGCGAGAGATCCGGTTCGCTTGTGGCAGAGCTGTCGGTGACGCAGCTGTAGCGCCGTGTCCGCAGGAAGAAGTCGCGGCTATATTGATAGGTGCAGCTTCCCGAGCCCAAGAGACGGGTCTGGGCGAGAGGCCTCAAGCCCGTATTGACGCCGTTCCGGACGGTTTCAACCCCGTCCACATCTTCAGCGATGAGGCGGCAGGCGCCGTTTCCTGCATAGCCCGCGCAAAGATCGACCAGCCGTTCGCTGACCTCGCAGGCGGTGTCGACGATGACCTCGACCGTGACATAGCCCCAATTGCCGCCGCCGCCGCCCCGAACCCGCGCGCCCACGATCGTAGCGCCAGCCTTGAGCCGGGACGTGATGTCGATCGCATTGCGGTTGTACCAAGGATCATCGCTGATCCGGCAATCGCCCGTCGGCAAGCCTTCACCCAGCCATTGCCGCTTTCCGGCATAACCGACAATCTCGCCATTGACCCGGGCCTGGACCCAGTCGTCCGCGCCCATCTCGACGATGCGCGCCGAGACGATCCGATCGGGTGCTATGGGATCGAAGGTCGCGGTGTAGATGGGGGGCGTGCTGCCGCAACTCCCGGCCCCCCGGATTTGATAGCGCCGGCAATTGGTGCCGCAACTCGTGACCGATGCGATCGAACCGCCGACGGCGAGAATGTCGTCATAGTCCCAGCTCCTGACGTTGATCTCCCGCTCGATCGTGCAACTGCTCGTCACCTCCGCCTTGCCGCTTGCAGCAGACGAGCCGACAAGGGCCGTGAACACCGAACTGGATTGCGAGGCGGCATAGGCGTCGCTGCTGATCGCGGTGGGGTTCGCGCGATAGGCGGTCGCCGAGACGCTGGGATTGCTGGTACAGGCCGTCGTCTGCGCGCCGACATAGCGGATGACCGGGCCATCGACGCTCGCCTGCACGACGCCGATCCTGGAATCGGCCGTGGTCAGTGCGCCGATGACCCCGCCGCCCAGGTCCGTCAGCAGCGAGGAGAGATTGCTCGAGACCAGATTGGCGCCGCAGCTGGCATTGACGCAATAGCAGCCGGAGAGCTCGGGCAGGTCGACTTGCGAAAGCTTCAGATCGCCTGATGCGCTGACATCCCATTTGAAGGATTTGCACTGGTTCCAGGTGCCGGCGTCGCAGGAGATGATCCCGTTGGCACAAATGCCCGACACGATCACCGGCAGGTTAAGGCTGCTGTCGAAGCTGCCATCAAGGTCCTTGTCGCGCGTGATGGTGAGATGGGTGATGTCGCCGCTGGTGCCTGGCTGGGCGAGAAGCTCCAGCATCGTCGCACTTTGCTGGCAGGCAAGGCTGGTCGCAAAGCTCTGACTTCCATCGACGGTGCTGA
Source organism: Sphingobium sp. CFD-2 (assembly GCF_024611135.1). Lineage (NCBI taxonomy): Bacteria > Pseudomonadati > Pseudomonadota > Alphaproteobacteria > Sphingomonadales > Sphingobiaceae > Sphingobium > Sphingobium sp. CFD-2. The sequence continues at coordinate 426,909 of NZ_CP084405.1, forward strand.
TCGGCTGGTTGGAGAGGCCGGGCGTCAGATAATTTTTGGAAATCGCTTCGCTGTCGCTGGATTTGGCGCGTGAGGCTGCGGCCGCCGCGCGCGCGCGGGCGTCCATGTCCTGTGCGCCTACGGGCGAGGTCAGAGCCAGGGTGACCGCCAACGCGCAAAGAAGAGGCCGGGGGTGAGCCCTCATGATCGAGGTTCCCCTTTGTCTGCTGCTGGGAGCCTGCGCAGGCGGAAACAGGAAGCTGTGCCAGTGGAGGTTTCCCTTTGCCCCAGATATTGGAAGGCCGCCCGGCCATTGATTATGGTCAGCACGGCCGATGTCGGAACAGGCGATGGGAGTGGGGGCCGCCTGTCCCGGCCGGGGGTTGGCTCGACCGTGCTGACCTTCCCCCCGCGCGCTGCGTGCCACAGATGCGCCGCGTCGGAGGAAACGGGGAATGGAGCGGCGCCGGGAGGTAACAGCGCCGCTCCGGTCTCGCAGCGATCGGCGGGGCCTTCATGGCCTATGCGGGCAGACCGTGAGGTAAAGCCGCCGACCGCTACGGGAGACAAGAGGAGGGACCGGCTCATGGGGTCGAAACCCCTGCGCAGCAGATCACCTTCTCAAAAGCCATGAACTGGGCATTGTCCTTGCCTGGTGCATGTTTGCCGCTTGACCAGAGGGCGCCCGGGCGGCCGATATTGACGCATTTGCCGCCCTTGACCGGCTCCATGATCTGGAGCTTGTAGCGGCTCTTGGTCCAGATCGGCTGGGCCTTGAAAGAACAGCCATCGGCTGAGGAGATGGTGAGTGCGCCAAGGCGCCCCATCAGATAAGTCCCGCGGGCTGCCAAGCCTGCCCAGGCTTCGACGCTGTCGCTAAAATGGATGTCGCCCGCCACGGGATAGGTGGCGCCCCAGCTTCCCATACACCAGAAAAGCGGGTCTATGACCTTGCCCGCAGCGGCGGCGGCACTGTCGGCCATGCAGGCAAGGCCGGCTGCGGGGTTGCCGAAGAGAATGGCTTCAGGCTGGATGATCGCGCCCAGCGTCCCGGACTGCCATGTCGGCAGGACTTCCGTGATCATCGCGACGTCGAAGCCATTGTCCTCGATGCACGGGAGGTCGGTGAACATGTCGAGCATCTTCCAGACCGGCGCGATATAATAGTGCATCTGCGCGAACATTTTCTGACTGTTTGTCCCGTCAGCGATGGAGGACTGGCTGCCTTGCAGTCTGCCGCCGGTCGCCATGAGGTCGGCGCCCAGCGCCATCATGCATCCCGGCTCGGTCACGACATCGACCATGCGATTGGGCGACCAGAAACTGACCTTGACGCCGAACCAGAATGTCGCGCCCTTGCGGCAGGCGCAAAGCGGCTTTGATGCGGATTGCGCGTCGAGTTCCTTGTCGAGCTTGTCAAAGGAACCCACCCGGACGCCCCCGATGGTGATCGGGAAGATACAATTCCAGCGGACCTTGGTGATGGGATTGAAGATGGTCCCGGCCTCGCATTTCGAAGCCTTTGCCGGCGCTGCTGCGCCGCCTATGCCCAGCGCCAGCGAAAGGGCAGCAGCCCGAAGAAGAAGGCGCCGCTTCACGGCCTGGCGCTCCTGCCCATCGAGAGGGGCGGGGCATATTCGGTGAGGACGAGTTTCATTCCCTCCTGGGCAACGATCACCGGCGCGAGGGTAAGCCCGAGGCGTTCCTTCACGCGCTCCTCGAGAATGAAAAGCGGCCGCCCCGTCTTCTCGGAAAGCGCGATTGCGTCGCCCGCGGTCAGCAGGATGAAGTCGGTGAAACGGGCCTTGGCAAGAGCCCAGCCAAGGTCGCGCGGATGGACGATGACGAGGCGCTGGGGGAGCGACACATAGTCCAGCGGATTGAAGGTGAAGCCCTTGGGGTAGAGCAGCCGTCCATCGGGAAGGCGGATTTCCTCCTCCACCGTGTAGAAAGGCACGAGGGTCCGGACCCGAGTGGCCCTTGCCGGCGCCAGGGTGGCGGCGCGCATCGCGGACCAGGTCGAGCGCGGTCCGAACTGCGCTGCCATATCGGGCGCCCTGGCGACACGGGCCTCGATCTCGGCCATGGCATCGGGCTCTGCGATAGGCCATGTCCTGCCGATCGTCGATGTGGCTGCATCAGCCTGGGCAGTCGACAGGCCGAGCATCAGTGCGCCGATGAGGGCATGCCGGGTAAAATGGGGGTTCGGCAGGTCAATGGTCATCACGGCGCTTCCACCATGGAGGTGATTGCTCGGCCCGGGGGCCACGCACAGCAGCGATGAGCGCGGAAACGCCGACCACCCAGTTCATGACCAACAGGGCTTGGAGCGGCGTGGGCAAGGACGCAGAGGCTTCGAATATCAAAACCGTCTGGACGAGCAGCATCAACTGCGTTCCGACCAGGAGGCGCACCGGCCCTGCCGCGGGACGGGAGGACAATATTCCGTTCATTTGCCGCGCCACCAGCCACGCATGTGCGCGACCGCCCGATCGACAGCGCCTGTCAGGCCGATGAGGAGGATGCCGCTCGCAAAGCAGCCGCCTCCCACCATGATGGAAGCGCGCAGGACGAGAAGGGTCGGCTGGCGCAGGGCAAGTCCGGCTGCGAGGACCAGTGTCGCCATCATCAGCGTTTCGATCGTGACGAGACGGAAACGCCACGCGAAGGCCTGGGCCTTTGCGATGCGCGCTGCCCGCGCCTCGATAAAGGCTTCCAGCGCAGGATCAGGTTCGAATTCGAACTGCGGTTGGCTGCCGGAAGCGGATTGCCGAGCCATCACCGGATCTCCTCTGGGCAAAGGGTGGGCAGCGAGGTGCCCAGGATTTCGGCGGCATCAATGCCGGCAAGGTCGCAGACGGCTTCGAGGGGCGAGCGCCCGGCCCGCAGGCGCGCTTCAAAGGCGGCGACCTCCTGCGGCGCGCTGGTGTTGATCCAGTAGGAGAAGGGGTCGACGACAAGCCGGGCGATGCCGAGACCCAGGGGCGAGTCGATGAAGACTTCGCTATAGTGCGGCTTGTTGTTTCGTACCGACTTCAGGAGATCGAGGACGAAACCCGAATAGTCTAGGATCTTGTTCTCGACGGCTTGGGAGTAGGTCGAACCCTGGAGCAGGAAGCGGGTCGCTGCATTTTCAAGGATCACCTGGCCAGTGCCGCCAAAGAGAAGAAGGTCGTTCAACGACTGGAGAACGACACCGAAACTCCCCTGATATTTGCGGGCACGGCGATAGCCTTGTCCAAAGACTTCAGCGAGCCGGGAGAGATCCTGGCCATCCGTCCGGGTCATGAACTGGGCGGCCTCGTCACACAGGACAAAGCGCGGGCGGTCGCGGGCGGAAAGGTAGAGTTCCTGGCTGACCGCGTTCACCACCACCATGACGATGACGTTGAAGAGGTCAGGCATGGCTTTGAGGCGCTCAAGCTCCAACACCACGAACTCGTCGGTCGAAATGTCGAAGGTGGAAGGGCCGTTGAAATAATGGCCATAGGCGCCAGAACTGCCAAAATCGCGCAGGTTGAAGGCGAGTTCGCGCGCCATGGGTACGAGATGCTCGACCCTGTCGAGATCATCGCCCACATGCGCGGGATAGGCGCCGAGCCAGTCGCGGACCGCGTCGATCCCGGCTTCGGCGCGGCCGCTGTCGATGGCCCATTGGACGGCGGACTTGATGAGGTTCCATTCCGAGGTCGAGACGCCCTTGCGGGTTGCGGCATTGGCCATCTCGGCGACGATGGCGACCGCCATGCTGATCGCCGACTGCCGATCGTCGCCGTCGAGAGCGAAGCCCATGTCGAAGGGATTGAGGACAAGTGCCTCCTCCCCGATATCGATATAGCGGCCCGAGCATAGCGTGCAGAGCTTTCGGTAGCTCCCGCCGATATCGATGATGCGGATGAGCGCGCCTTGCGCATAATATTGTTGGCAAAGATTGTTGAGGAGGAAGCTTTTTCCCGCGCCGCTCTCGGCCGAGACGATGAAATTATAATTGTTGATGCGCGGATCGAAGAGGTCGAGCGTGATGAGCTGTCCCTTGCGCCCGGCATAAAGAAGGGCAGGGCGCCCACCGCCACGAAAATCGGTCTGGACCGGGGCGAGCAGCGCCGCTGCCTTGGCTGGCATCGGAAGGTCACGCTCCAGCATCCGCGTGGTGCGGCGGTCGGGATAGAGGCCGAAGGGAAGGCTCATCGGCAGCAGGATCGGATTGAGATAACTTTCCTCCTGCATCATCCAGGGAAGGGGTTCGCTCTCCCAGAGGCGCTTGGCACGGGCGGCCATCTCGCGTGCCTCGGCGCTGTCGCGGCCAAAGACCCAGACAGTCGGGATCACCGAGACGAAGCGGCTGTTTCCCGCCTCGTCCAGCACCCAGCCGATTTCCTCGATCTGCTTGCCGACCTCGACGGCAAAACTACCCGCGGCCTTCTGCGCTGACAGGATCTGCGCGCGCTTGTGGATCTCGAAGGTCGAGTGGTCGAAGAGGATGTTGAGCGTGAAGAGGAAGGGGCCGCCAATCTGATCGCTGTCTTCGGCAGCGCCCCGCATGCCTCCCAAGAGCCGGTTGCACCGCTCCGCGGTCACGCGCCGCGGCGGCGACTTGGGTGTCAGGCAGCGGGCGACCTGGTTGCCCATATGCAGTTCCGGGCCTGAAAAGAGCAGGTCCGGCCCCGCGTCGATGATCTGCTTGCGGACCGGCCGGGCGGGATGGGTTTGGTCACCGCGCGCAAAGACGCCAGGGGCGGGCGCGAAGACGCCGTTGAAGATCCGGCGGTAGAAGCTGACAAGCTCCTCGGGCGCGAGACGCATGATCCCAAGCTTGGAGAGTTGCTCCTCTATCTGGCGGCGCAGGTCCGGGCCCAGCGGTTGCCTGGTCTTGATCGAGAGGAGAACGCGGAAGTTGCGGATCGGGATGCCGTGGAGCGCCGCCAGTCCCTGGGTTCCGGCGCGCAGATAATCGCTGGTTCGCCGTGCGGAAGCCTGGATCAGAGGATCGGGCCGGGATTTAAGATCGAGAAAGGCATCGAGCGCCTCGTGGATCAGCGGATCGGCAAAGCAATGGATCTGGACCACGGTACCGGTCGCGAAATGGATATTGAGGAGTCCCAATAAGGCCTGGTGGACATGGGCAAAGAGATAGGCGGACGGCATCAGCTCCCAGGCTTGCCCCCAGCCGTCGTCGATGCAGAGAAATGCTTCCTCCTCCTCGACCCAGGTGACCATCGGCAGGAAATCGGAATAGGCGTCGCGCGCGACGCTTTGCCGGAGGCGCGCGAAGGTCATGCCGCCGCCATGGCGGGTGCCCGGCGCCCTCATTGTCCCTGCTCCTGCGGCGGAGCAGGGATGTCGCTCTCCGGCACGAGGCTGGGTTTTTCCCGGCTCTGTTCAAGCACGGGGACTCGCTGGGCCGGCGGCTGCGCGGTGATGAGATAATCGCCGACGACCCATTGGGGCTTGTCGAGGATCGAGTAGATGTAGCGCGGCATATAGAGCCGGTCGGGCCGCTCGCGGTCCGCATAGGGAAGGATCAGGGTGCGGATCGTGCGGCCGGGCCTCAGCATCGGGGTAACGGGGGCTTCGACCAGCCCCTTGAGTTCCTGATAGATGCTGGCGCGGTAGCCGAGATAAGGCGTGGCGTTCGTGCCCTTGGCCCTGGGGGAAGCGATTGCCGTGTTCGACGCCGCTATCTTGCGGCCATTTGTGACCTTGGGATCAGACTTCGAGGTTCGGCCGGAAACGGCATCGGCATAGGCGCGTTCGGGATGAATGCATTGGCCATGGTCGCTATTCTTGCAACTGAACTTTTCCGAATAGGGCGACATGGCCGAGCCGATCGCCGTGCAGGCTGGGAGGAGCGTGAGAGAAAGGAGGAGTATGGCCGTTCGAGGGGGCCTTCCTGTGGCAGAAGCATGGAGGCTGAGCATGACATTGTCTCCCTTTTGACCGGGCATCAGAATTTGGCTCCAGCGGTCGGCTTGATCTCGAGCGCGACACCTTCCTGGATCACGACCACCACATCCTTGGCGGCGCCGACCTCGACGATGGGGCCGGCCTGCCGGGCCAGATCGAGATAGAAATCCGTGAGCTTGTCGGAGGATTTGGAAAGGCCGCCGGCTATGCCGGATTTGGCGGCGTCGCCGGCATCGAGGGTGCGCACCGTGCCGAGCGCGGAAGTCGAGGTATCGCCGAAGGTATTCTCTACCGTCTGGCTGACCCCGCTGATGGTCCCGGCGATAAAGCTGCGGGCCAGCGCCGCCCCCGCTCGGGTGACGACCTTGCCTGAGAGTCCCTTCTTGCCGTCGGTATCGACGAAGAAGCCTTTGATGGGCTGATCGACCACTGACCGTTCGTCAAAATCGACACAGGAGAGCGAGACGAGCTGGACCTCGACCCTTTCCTTGGCGAGGCTGCCTGTCGCATTGCCGATGACGAAGCAGCCGGCGAGATTGGCTTTGACGTCATTGGGAAGCACGGCCGGCGCCTGGACGCGGGCGATCAGCGGTTCGGGATTGCTGGTCGCGTCCCGGCTCGCCAGCGCGTCGATCCCGGTCAGGAGCCGCGCCTTCATGAAACCAGGCGGCAAATAGATCGTCCGGGTCTTTTTTTTAGAGCCATTTGGTGACGCGCTTGCGCCTTCTGCAACAAGCGCGGTCGTGGCTGCGCCGATCGATCCCACCTGCCGCTCGACCGGCGGAGCGGGCGGGGCGGCCGGGGCAGCGGGCATTGGGGGTGGCGCGGGGAGGCTGCCGTCGGCGCTCTCCAACTCGCCTCGCGCGGGGCTTGGCGGAAAGGCCGGAATGTCGCCGGGAAGGGCGCTTGGAAGATCGCCATCTGCGGCGGCGGGCGTACCCGTGCCGGGCAAGACCTTCCCTTCCTCGATCGCCGTGACGCGATCGCCGAGCAGCGCCTGGCCATCAAGGATCTTCTTGAGGTCGCCGCGAACCTTGGTTTCGAGGCTGTCACCGCGAAGGCCCGCTCCCATGTCGAGGCGTGATGCGGCAGGAGCGGTTTGCGTTTCCTCCTTCGAGCCGCTGGACGCGGTATAGAGGCCATAGCCGAACATGGCGATCACAAGTCCGATCCCGGCCTGCCGGGCGCGCAGCTGCTGCCGAGGGCTCAGCATCGCCCATCTCGCCTTGAGGTCGAGCAACGCCGGTCCGCGTTGGCTAAGATCCGGTCTGCCAGCGTCGATGTGGGTCTCGTCATCCCTCTGGGTCAGTGTTCGCGGCGAGTGGCGTCCCGCCGCACCGGCGCGGCCACGGCCACTTTGTCCGCGATCGGACTCGCCGCCTTGCCCGAAGCTTTCCTTCTCGTCGGCGCCGGTCATAGCGTGTCTCCCCGGCGCAGGATGATGAGGCGCGCTGTCTCACCCGCCTTGAGCGTGAGGCGGTCGAGCGTGACGCCGAAAATCCGCGAGCCCAATTTGGCGTCGAGGAACAGCCGCTCATCGACGTCGCCGTCGGCGGTGGCCTCGACCCAATATTCAGACGCATTGAGATCCGCGCCCTCGATGAGCACGCGCCTGCGCTCGGTTATGCGCAGCGTTGGGGCGGCTCCGAGCGAGATGGGTCGGGCATCGGCGGCGACCTCCGAGAAGCTCGCCGGCACTCGGTCCTGGAAAAGCGACAATGTGATCGAGACGGCACGTTCTTCTTCCACCAGGGGAGCGAGCAGTTCGTCATTGGCCTGTGCGCGCTGCCTGGAGCCCGGCGCCAATGTGATGGTCTGCGCCGGGATGTCCGAGGGCTCGGCGTAGAGAGGATAGATCGCGCCATTGCAGGTGACGAAAAATTCCGATGGCGTAGTCACATAGCTACGGGTGACCTGGCCATTGTCGTCGCTTTCCCTGACCAGGAATTTGATCCAGGCGTCGGCGCCACCTTTCTCGACGGCGAGACCCTTCTCGGCCGAGAATTTGACATCCTCGATCTCGCCGCCCTGGCAGACCAGATGATTGACGTCCCGGTTGGAGAGGCGGATCGTGCTCGTCTGGTCAGGCAGGGCTGATATGCTCTGGGCTTGCGCCGCGACGGAGGGCGCGGCCACCAACAGGGCGACGGCTGCGCAGAAAGGCTTAGCGGAGCTCGGCATCGAAATTTTCCTCGGCTAGGGACAGGAGCCAGAAGCGGCCGGCATCGATCGTGTAGCGGATGCGCAGATTGCCCCTGAATTTGCGGATGACCCCGCCGATCACGCGCACTTTCTCGACCGGTACGAGGATCTGGCGATCAGTCCATGTGACCGGCTGATCGGGCCGGATATAGGTCGCGATCGAGAGCGTCGGATTATTGGCGAGTTCGTCGAGGATGGCGTTCAGGCTGTCGCGCAGGCCATTATAGGCCGTGGGATGGACGATGCTCAAAAGCTCCTGGAACTGGCGATCTGCCGAATAGGCGGAATAAGTGCCCGAGAGCGCCACGATGTTGCGGGTCATGGTGCGCAGATAGGCGCCTGATGGCTTGCCGCCGGTCACATAGAGATCGCCGCCGGCGCCGAAGGGGACAACCACCGTACGCTGGTTCTGGCTCGTCGTGTAAAGGGCGATCGCCAGGACGGACGTGATCCCGAAGAGTCCGAGAACCGAGAATTTGAGCAGCCTGTTCTCCTCGAAGAGGTTGGATGAGCCCTGGAGGTAGCGATGGATGCCAAAGCTCGCCGGTTTGCCAAGGAGCGGATCGCTCGTTTGCCCGTCGGATGATCTGCGGAACATGGGGAATCTCACTCGCAAAAGCGGGTCTGGGTGGGCCCTGGATAATGGGGCAGGCGAAGCAGGCCCCAGCGCCAGGCCAGATGCGGGATGAAACCGCGTGGCTTGGTGCGCTTCCAGGGAATGAAGAGGAGAAGAACGCCGACCAGGGACCAGCCGACCAGGCCGCCGACGATGACTGCGACGAAGATGGTCGATACCACGACAATGAATTCCTGGGCGTCGAACCAGAGGATCTGGACCGGCTTGTGCAGGAATTGGGGAAGTCTTTCGTCCACGTCCTTCTCCCTTGCTTCATCACGCGATCAAACGTGACTTCTAGGAGCGACCATCGCTCCCAGAACCGACGCGGGGGAAAGGTACAAAACCCCTCGTCAGTCTCTTGCCTCGAACCTCAGACGATGAGGCCGAAGGTCTGGAGGATGGAGTCCGCCCGGATAAGGCAGACCGCGGCCACGATCGTCGGGATGCCGATCATGATGTTCGAGAAAAGCCGCGAGACGCCGAAGAGGAAGGCGGCGACGCCGCCGACAAACCCAAGCGGGCCCTTCACGCCCTGGTTCACCACGATGTCGTAAATGTCGTAGCCAAGGTCGCCGGCGGCCGGCGCCTGGAAGGCATGGGCGGCCGATGCCAGGGTGAAGGCAAGAAGGAGGGTGCCCACGGCATCGGCCGATCGAAAAGAGGCGCGGGCGACCCGGTTGAGAGAGGGCAGAGGTCTGAGCGTGATAGGTCTCATCATGATAGTCTCCAGGCAAAGGGGAGCCGTCCCGCGAGTCTGCCTGCCGGCACCGACTTGCACGTTCGTTGACGGCCAGCGATGGGACTGGACGGCCCCTTGAGGAGCGCCACCGCGGGCATTTCATTTGGCCTGGGCGCGGACCGGAGGCTTCGGCCCTACGGTCGTTTGCAAGCCTTAGCAGAATGGATCAGGAGGGAGGCTTGGGGCGTTCTTTTGCGTTCAGCCATTCCTCGATCTCGGCCTGCTGGAAACCGGATATGATCTTGCCGTCAAGGACCAGCGTGGGCGTTCCTGAAATGCCCATGGCCTTGACGGCGATCGCATTGTGGGTGACGCGTGCTGCACCTTCCTTGCACTGGGCAAGGGGCCTCAGCGCCTCCCCTGCATAGGCCTGTCGAAAGGCCCGGGCCTGGTCTTTCGAGCAAAGGATATGCTCGGCCTTCGATGCGGCCTCGGGATGAATGCCGCTCACGAAATAGATCTGCCGCCGCACGGGCTTTCCTTCCGCAGCCTTGGCAGCCCAGAACCGGTCGAGCGCACGGCAATAGGGGCAGTCGGGATCGGTGAACTCGATGACGGTGGGAGCGCCCGGCGGACCAATGATAAGAGCCTGATCCGGATCGAGATTCTTCACCTTCTTGCGGGCGCCTGAATCCTGGGCAAGCGCGGTCAGATTGACGCCATTCCTGTCGTAAATGGTGGCGAAGAGGAGATGATCGCTCTCCGGCGCATAATAGAGGATATGGCCGCCGGCGCTCGCCTGGAACAAGGGGCCCTTCACTGGCGCGGGACCGAAATCCTCGAACTGGAGATTGGTGAAACTCTGCCGCAACCGCGCCTCGGCTACGCGGGCCGTTGCGGCAAGCTCCGGGTCTGACGGATCATTCTGGGCCGCGGCGGCGCCGCTTGCTGCCAGAAATGCTGCCCAGCTCAAAAGCGGCACCGTCATCCAGGGGCGATTTGTCATTGGCCATTCTCCGCAGGGTAGTAATGGGGGGCTTTCAGCAGCGCCGCGTCCATCCGGATCGTGGCTCCAAGACGAAGCGCGGGGGCAGGGGAGGCTGCCGGGGGACGGGCAGGGTGGATGAGAAATTCGCCATTCACCTCATCGATGGTGAACTGGCCTGTGTCGGGCGGTGAGGCAGGCGCCGCACTTTGGCGGGCGAACGCCTCATGGGGTAAAAAGAGGGCGGACGTGACAAAGCCTGCCACGATCGCCGGTCGAATGGCCGACATCATGAAATTCTCCCTGATGTGCGCGGGGCGTTTGCCTCGGCGGTTCGACGGAAGGTGCCGGTCTTTTTCGCCCTGCCTCGTGGACAGGAGAGAGGACCATGTCACCCCTTGTCGGGACGAGGCAAGGAGTGCGCCCAGCCGGCGATGCGGCGCAAGTGGGAGGGCACTGTAGTGCCGAAACCGGCACTACAGTGCCGATATCGGCATTTCAGTGCCGGTTTTGATCAATAAACGCCTTCAAATTCAGTTTCTTCCGTCAGAAGCTTGGGGTGGTCGCGCGAATCACAAGGAAGTTGAGGCATGGCCGGTAATCGATCGAGAACCTACAGATTGAACCTTTCGAGCGAGGGAACGGACCTGTTCCTGACGTGCCATTACCGGTTGGCGCGCATTGCAAAGAGGTTTATCCCCTATGGGGCGACGCTGTCGGTCGCCTTGCTGCTCATCTCGACCATGGATACCGATGAACTGGTTGCGGAGCTTTCCATGCCATGGCTCAAGCAGCTCGCGGGCAATGATGAGCATTATGTGGGCGCCTCGACGCAGCTCACCCCCCTTGCTGTCGCACTTCTCGGACGGATCGAGCATTCTGGCCAAATCGATGCGCGACCGACAATCGGGAGACTCCATGTCGCAGCCATCGCTGTGATGTCGGCCAGCGAGGACCGCGCCCTGGCCAGGGCCTACCGTCAGCTTCCCACGGCTTTCCAGCGGAACTGACACCGCGCCGCACAGCGCCCGCGCTCCCTCGAAAATAGCGTCAGTGCTGCTTGCAACGGGGCGGGTTGGGGGCGTCTGGGCTCAAGCATTGCGCTTCAACAGATTGAAAAATAGGGAAGCCTTGCGGCGATCGCTGAGGCGTCCACTGTCAAAATGGTACCGATAATATTTGACCTGATGCATGATTCACATGACCTTGGGCGTGACGGAATGTGCATTGGTGCTTTGAGACGCGATCAGCGAGGATCTGATGATCTCATCTCAAGGCGGCGCCTTCGACGATAAGGCGTCGATACTGGCCGAGATCAAGTCGATCTCAGGTCGCCGCATTGAAGAACGGCGCAGGCGCCATCGCATTACGCAAGAGCAACTTGCCGCTGATGTCGGGATCAGTGTGCGGTGGCTCAGGGAAATCGAGGCGGGGAACCCGAGTTCTCGTTTCGATCACCATCTCGCTTGCGCTGATGCCCTGGGGCTCTCCTCGGCGCATTTCCGTATTCCCATGATGTTTCTGGAGCACAAAATGCACTTTCCTCGCCAATTCCTTCTCGAAGACTTGCACGAAATCGAGCGGCTCTTCATCGAGTTCATTTCGAACCTCAATTTGAGAGCTTTTCTCAAACCCTCCGGGGGAGGATCTGGACCTTCCGGTTCCGGGGCTTCTGGTTAAGGAAGTGTCATGGCGCCAGAAGCATTGACCGCTGACCGCCTGCATCGCGAGATCAAGACACTGATCATGCGGGGGCGGTTCGCGCCCGGCATGCCGGTTGCCCTCCAGGCTATGGCCGATGCGTTCGGCACCAGCATTTCGCCCGTAAGGGACGCGCTCAATCGCCTTGTTGGCGAGCGCATGATCGAGACGCAGGGCGGCGGCGGCTTTGTGATGCCCGCGATCACATACAGGCGGGCCTATTATCTGTACGCCTTGCACGCGGACCAGGTGCGCATGGTCATAAAGGCCGTGGAGGAGCCGGCCAATATTGGCCTGCCTCCCGCAAGCCTGCTGGACAACAGCCCTGATCCCCATTCGATTGTGGCGGCAACGGCTGAGCTTTTCTCGTCGCTGGCAAGCTGTTCGCCAAACCCCGAACATCTCGACACCATCGTCGGCACCGGTGAGCGACTCGCCGTGCTTCGCCTGCATGAAGGCGAGGTCACGAGGCGGAGCGAAGAACTATTGGCGCTCTGGAACGTCACCCATTCGGGCAATAAAAATGCAACGCGCACCGCCATGGGGCAATATCATCGGCGGCGTTTGTTGCGGGCGGACAAGATTTCTGCGGCCGCTGCGCGTTGGATGCCCGACAATGAAATGCCGGAGGGCCTTTAGTTTTTGATCGGTGGTATCCCCAATAGACGAGTCAATTGTCTCTCCAAGCTTATAAGGTGCCAATATGGCCACTTATAAGTTCGGATATATGGCCTTGGTTATTTAGCATCGGAGATACCGCAAATGGTTGCGGATTTTCGATGGAGATGAACATGCAGAACATCCACGAACATGATGATGGCGTGATCGACCTGGGCGTTGCTTCGGTCGATACACAGGGAACCGTGATGGGCGACATCGACAGCATCGGCCTTCAGCTGGGCAACAACGGCATTGCCGACGACTGATCCTCCGGGGCGCGCGTCCATGCGACGCGCGCCTTCGCTACAATTGCTGCGCATTCCGATCGAAGGCTTTGATCATGGGCTACCGGATGAGGAGAGGGTTATTCTTCTGCGTGACAGGAGGCAGATCGATCTTCCTCGATGTCGAAGCCGATCGCTATTTCGGGATCAAGCCGGGATGGGATCAAGCCTTTCAGGCGCTCGTTGCCGATGACATCGCTGGACCTGAATTGTCGTCCCTGATCGATGCGGGCATCCTCGTTGAAGATGACGCGGTAGGCGGGATCACGCGTCCCCCCGCGATTTTGCCGGCGACAAAAGAAATGTCCGTCGAACGGGTCTGGCCCATTTCTGGCCTGGGTCTGAGGTTCATCATCGCTCAGATCGAGGTCGTGATCGCCTTGCGGACCAGGACTTTCTCCAATGTCCTGCGTCCGATCGCAGATCATGCCAGCATCGTGGGACCGGGCCGCACAGCAGGGCTCGACCCTGAATGGAAGCCCTTCGTATCCGCCTTCTTTTCCTCATCTGCCCTGCGACCCAGAAGCGGTCATTGCCTCACAAACTCCATCGCTTTCATGCGCGTGGCCCAATCCCTGGGCTTCAAGGCGGAGCTTGTGCTGGGTGTCTGTGCTGCTCCCTTCTCGGCGCATTGCTGGGTTCAGGCAGACGGTCATGTTCTTAATGACCGGCTGGAAAATATCAGAAACTTCGAACCGATTCTGACGATATGACGCTGGGCCGCTATCTCCTCCTGATCGATTGGAGCAAGGCTTCAATCGAGCGCGTGGCCGCCAGGATGCAGGACCGTCTGCAATGCCAGGCCAGGCTCGCGAATCATGATTGCATCATATTGGCGAACGACCCCGGCCAGCTGCTCGCCATGCCGGGCGAGCGCGGAATGATCATAGGCACCGTCTTTCCCAGGCATGGACCGGCAAAGGCTATCGAGGGCAGTGACAGGCTGTGGCTTGAGGAGCTCGACGCGTCCGATCCGCTCACCCTCCTGCGCGATCGCTTCTGGGGCGGCTATATAGGGTTGGACTGGCATGCTGGCGCACTGCGCCTGTTTCGGGATCCTGGCGGCGCCATGCCCTGCTATTATATGGCGCTTCCGACCGGCTGGGCCATTTCTTCCGACGCGGAAATGCTGGTCGAGGCGGGTCTGCTTTCGCCGAGGATCGATTGGGCGGAGATGCCGCGCTATCTGACCTCCAAGGATCTGCCTTCCGGTCGGACAGGGATTGAAGGGTTGATGGAGCTGCTCGCTGGCAGCTGCGTCACCCTTGGTTCGACGATGAGTGCCCCAAGACAATATTGGTCGCCATGGGATCATGTGGCCGAATGTGATGGGTGGGACGGCGATGCGATGGCCGAGCGATTGCGCCGGACGGTTGATCATTGCGTCGCATCATGGGCATCGACTGGCGATCGGACCCTGGCAACCCTCTCCGGGGGCCTCGATTCCTCGGTCGTGGTTGCGGGCCTCGCCCGGGCCAAACACGATTTTCAATGCGCGACGCTGGTTGCCGGTGACCGCCTCGGCGACGAGAGAGAATATGCTCGAGCCATGGCGGCTCATGCGGGCGCAGAACTTCACGAAGCCCATTATGATCATGATGACGTCGATCTGGCCCTATCCGTCGCGCGGCATTTCCCCAAACCGATCGGCACGCTGCACGAGACAGCCTTCCATGCCGCGATCATGAGACGAACACGCGCATTGGGGGCAGCGGCGGTATTCACCGGCAATGGTGGCGATAGCATCTTCTACAATAGCAGTTCCGTCCGCCCGCTATTTGATTATCTGCGATCCAGGGGGCCGGCTTTTCAAGCGATCACGGTCTTCCACAATATATGCGAGGTTACGCGCAGCGGACGAACGGCGGCGCTGCGCGAGGTGGTCCGGTCGATCCCTGCCATGCGACGCCCCTATGTCTGGCGCCAGAATTTCGGGTTGCTCACCGATGATCTGGTGACGCAGATGTCGTCGCGTCCCCCCAGCCATCCCTGGCTCGACGTCCAGCCGCTCGGGCGCCCGGGGAAGGTTGGGCATGTGTCGCATTTGCTCAAGGTCCAGAACCATCTCGAAGGCTATCTGCGCCCCTATGATATGCCCATGATCAATCCGTTGATGTCGCAGCCCGTAGTCGAGCTGGCTCTGGGCATCCCGACATGGCGAATGATCGAAGGGGGAAGGGACCGTGCGGTGGTTCGCAAGGCCTATGCACAAGCCATCCCGCCCATCGTGCGCGATCGCCGACGTAAGGGAAGCCCCAGTGGATTTGCAATGGATGTCCTTCTTCGCAACGCGCCCGAGGTCCGCGAGCGCCTCATGGACGGCGAGCTGGCCCGGCGGCACCTGGTCGATGCCGAAAAGGTTGCGGCCGTCATTCCGCAAGCACCAAGCAGCGGACATATGTATGTCAGGTTTTTGATCCTGCTCGATATGGAAGCATGGATCTCTCACTGGCGGGCATTGGGAGGCTGAGGGATTGCGCGCCCAGCCTCCAATGGCCTCTGCGACACGGAGGCTATGTGATCAGCCCGCCATTTCTGCTGCATGTCGGCCCATCTTGCCGCTTCCTCCGCATCGCCGCTGTCGCTGGTTGGGCGCTTGCCCGATAGCCAGAAGTCGAACCATCGAAGGTTCCGCCGATAGATGCTGGTGCGGGCGGCGGGATGCCGCTTGATGTGGACCTCATCTGGAAAGACGAAAAGGTCGACCGGGCTGTTCGCTGCGCGCAAGGCTCTGATCGCTTCGAGTGCAACGAGATATTCGCCGTCGGCCGCCTGGATCAGGATCGGGAACGCGACCCGCGAGGCGTTGCGAGCCAGCGAGATGTCCGACCACATGCGCGGATCGTCCTCGGGTGAGGCGGGCCATCCCAGTTCATGATAATAGTTCTGGAGGGATGGCCCCGATAGCCAGGTCTGGGATGGCTCCCAGCAGCAGCCACTCACCGACGCAGCCTTGAAGAGCTTGCTGTGCAGCGCGGCGAACTGGACCGTTGTGGACCCGTCACTGAGCCCCGTGATGCCGATTCGCTCTGGGTCGGCCAGGCCAGCCTCTACGAGCTGCGTCACCTTCGTCTCGATCGCGGACAGGATGCTGCGCCGCTCTGTGAAACCCTCATTCTGGCGCCGCTGCCTCTCGATAGCGGACAGGCCCTGACCAAAGAAAGGCGAACGCGGACGTTGAACCGTCAGGACGAGATAACCGTCGCGGGCGAAGAGCTGAACCGGAAATTCATCGCCGGTGCCGCCCCGCAGGAAGCCGCGACTTTCATATTGGACGACGATCAGCGGATAGCGGCCCCCGGGCTGATAATCGGGAGGATAGGTGAGGTCGCCAAAACATTCGATGCCGCGGTTATTTGTCCAGTGCAGGCGATCGACCCGGCCGAGCGCCAGCTTTCCAAAGTCCGGGTTCGGTTCGAAGAGAGGTTTTGATTTCCCGGTCTGCAGACTGATGCGGTCGAGATAGCGTGGGCGCGTTGACCCCTCGCGACCGCACAGAAGGTCAATCCCGAACGGGGTGCAGTTGCTCAGAAGGTCGGAGGTCGAATAGAGCCGTCGAGGTTCAGCGCTGCCGATCGTCCATGCGTAAATGGCCATTACGCTCCGGGCCCAACCTTCCCGGCGGACGTAACCCACCACATTGGGCGCGGCGATCCACGGCTCGCCCTCGACGTCGGCGCAAGCGGTGCTCGGGCAAGGGCGCTCATTTCCGATTGACCCTGCGACAAGGTGGCCCACGCCATTGGCGTCCGGGACCGTCCTGGCATGGACGTCGCGCGCGCCATGGGCCTCCACCTCCTTTGCGGTCATCAGCTGCTCTTCGGCTTCGCTTGCCGCCCGGACGCTGCCATCGCCAAGACTGACGGCTTCATATCTGTAGGTCGGGATGCCGCTCGGCCAGGGAAGGTTGGAGGCGAAGGGGAAATATCGATCGTCAAATCGGTATCCCGAACGGGATTCTGCTCGCAGGGCCATGCGCCCGCTGCTTTCATCGCGAACCTTGTAGATGATGCTGCGGTCATGATCCCCAAAGCGGAAATCAACGATGTCGTGGGCGCCCACGGTGACAGGCTTGACCGTCTTGGTCCCATCCCACAATCGGAGTTCGAGCTTGCCGTCGACGAGCTTCAGGAAGGCAAGCAAGGTCCCGTCTGCGGACCATCTGGGTGTGATCAGCTTCGTGACGCCGCTCGGAAACCCGTTGGTGCCGTAGAAATTGTCAAAGCGAAAGAAGGAGACGCCTGGCCCAGAATCGATGAGCCTGGCGTTTCGATCACGGTCAATGACATAGATGCCGGTGCAATAGCTGTCGCCCGCGATGCTCGCCCGCCTGACCCCTACCGCAACACGAGAGTTGTCCGGTGAAACCGTAAAGTAGGGGCCATTTTCGAGCGGCGCATTGGGGCCAAGGTCGAGCGTTTCAATGAGGTCTCGGTCGACGATGGCGCGCGGTTTCGCGAGAGGAGGATGCACCTCGAGCGTGCTTGCGCAATCTTGCGATGCAGGTGCGGCCGGGACTGCGGCCGCACCTGCCCCGGCAATGCCCAGGACAAGGGAAATGAGCATCACCAGGCCTTGGAGACGGTAAAGCTGACGAGCCGCCCGACACTGGAATAGTTGGTGGCGTCATAGGTTGGATTGGTCGCGCTGGAGCGGATGGTGGAGGGCTTCTCGTTCAAAATATTCTGCCCCGAGAGCAGGAACGACCAGCCTGCCCAGAGGCCACTGCCCTCGGGCTGCCAACTGACAGTGGCTTCGGCGGAGTGGAAGCCCGCGACCTTGTAGGTCATTGTCGAGCGGTTGTCGTCGGTCCCACCGATATAGTTATAGGCCAGGGTCGCGCCGATGCTTCCGCGTCGCCATCCGGCGCTGGCGCGGCCCCGCCAGTGGGGCGGGTTGAAGATGGTGCCCGCCCGGACGATGGCGGGTTGGCCATCGCTCAGGCGCTGATCGCTCTTGAGGTAACTGGCGCTCGCTTCGAGATTGAACTGGTTGCCGCCGCCTGAGAATTCATAGGAGGCGGAAACATCGACCCCTTCGATATGCTGGCGTGCCGCGTTTTGAAGCTGGTTGAAGATGATAGCCGCCAGATTGGCAGGATCGTAGGCGCCGGTAGTTTGGTTCTGGATGCCTAAAGGGAGAGCGGCGGTTGCTGCCAGCACCTGCTCGAGGGTCGGGTTAAGGAGGATCAGATCGGCATATTCGGTCTTGAATGCCTGCGAGCTGTCGGCGATCGGCCTGACCACCCGGTTCTTGTAGCGGACGTTGAAATAGCTCGCTTCGAGCCGAAGGCCCGGAACGCTCTGGGGCTTGAGTTCCGCTGTCAGCGTAAGAGTGGTTGCCTTTTCTGGTTCAAGTTCCTTGCTGCCACCGCTGATCTGGAGGACGTTTCGATTGGTCGGCGGTGTGGGCAGATAGAAGGCTGGGAAGAGGAGCACGCCCTGTCGGACGGTATTTTGCTGGCTCAGCGTCGGTGCCTTGAATGATTTGCCCCATGCGCCCTTCAGGGTCAGATCGCGGGTTGGTTGATAGGTGATTCCGACCTTTGGCGTGGCCAACCCGCCGATCCGGTCATAGCGCTCATAACGCAGGGCGCCGGAAAGCTGGAGCGCCTTGATGAACGGCACACCATTGCGATCGGCGACGAGCGGCAGGAAGATTTCTCCATAGGCGAAGGTCGCTGTCTGGGCATCGGTATAATTGAGGAGCGAGGTCGTCGCCGTGGCGGTCACGCGCTTGATCGATGCCTCCAGTCCATTCGACCGCAGACCAGCGCCGACCGCAAGTCGCGCATCGCCGCCGGGCAGGGCGAACAGCGGACCCTCGCCGCTGAACTCGGCCGACCAGAGATCATTTTTGTAGCGGATGTGGTTTTCCGCTGAAGCTCTGCCACCTGAGTAGATCTCCGCAATGATCTTGCTGTCACTGATGGCGCGCGTCGCCCGCGCAACCATTTCCCAACCGCCAGGAAGCCTAAATTTGACCGAAGGGCTGATGGAATAGCCCTCGATATCCGGGCGGCTGATAGTCCCACTTTGCCTGACATCGGCCGTGGCGGTGAAGGGGAGCGCGGCAACTGACTTGTGCCTGTTATAATGGGCATCAATCTCGAGTTCGACGGCATCCGCGAGCGCCTGATGGCCGGCCATGACCGCGCTGACCTGCCTTTGAGAAGGAAGGATGGTCATGCTGGGCTGGCGCGATCGCATATAGGAGCGCTGCGAGGCCGTGATGTCGGTCGATTTGTTGAAATCGCCTGCGATCATGAAACCGCCGCTGCCCCAGCGATGGCCGGTAACCGCACTATATTGCTGCTGGACATCGCCCCCATCGGTCGCGACGCCAAAGCGTGCGCTGGTCAGCAGCCCATCATAGTCACGCCGGAGCAGGATATTGGCGACGCCGCCAACGGCATCGGAACCGTATAGTGCCGATGACCCGTCAGCGACGACCTCGATTCGTTCGACGGCGGCCAGCGGAATCGCCGATATATCCACCCCCTGGCTCACGGCATCATAGGCCACGCGATGCCCGTTCAGGAGCGTGAGCGTGGCGTCAGGGCCAAGGCCCCGCAGGTTGAGGGTGGAGGAAGAGGTGGTGTTCTCCGACCCGGTCTGCACGCTGGAAATGACGCCAGGGTTTTGGCCGCCCGCGAAATTCTGCGGGATGCTGCGAACGAATGTGCCAAGGTCGGTATAGCCTTGTTCGGTGATCATTTCTCGGGAAGCGGAAATGACGGGCGAAGTCGGGCGTGCACCGCGAATTCTCGATCCCGTGACGAAAAGCTGATTGTCCGCCGCGCCGGCTACCTCATCGCGCGACGGCGCCTCTCGCCCCCGCAGGTAGATCGTTCGCCCCCTGATTTCAGCGGTGAGTCCAGATTGGTCGAGGAGGGCTGCAACAGCCTCCTCGACCGTGTAGTCGCCCGACAGCGATGGTGAACGGCGGCCCTTGAGGGTCTTGGGGTCTGCAACAAGCTGATAGTCGCTGCCGCGCGCAACAGCGCGCAATCCCGCACCAAGATCCTGTGAAGGTAAGTTATACGACTTGCGCGCTTCCTGGGCGGCTGCGTGAGAGGAGAGGGCGCCCATGCAAAATGCAGCGCCACTCAATAGTGCAATCTTCCCGAAACCCATAGGTCTGGCCCCTTAATCCGCATTGCCTCTTTTCGAGGTTCAATCCGAATGACGGGTCTCGACTATTTTGAAGCCAGGATTTCGTAATTATTTTTTCGTGGTCAGGAGAAGCCTGTTCTTCTGCGAACGATCGATCGTCAGGTCGAGGAAGCCGCTCAGGGCTTCTGCGACCCGTTCTATGTCCCGAATATCTATGTCCGCGAAAATCTCACGGTTGCCCAGGGCAGGCGAGGCGAGTTCGATCTTGGTCGCGCTGTAGGTGTTCGCCTCGGCGATAACCTCCCTGATCGGCACATTGTCAAAACTCTTCACGCCATCCACCCATTGCTGATCGGACCTTTTTGCAGGAATGATAGCAATTTCCGTGTCTTGTCTAGGTTTCCATGACAAAAGCTGCCCCGGCCGAAGCCGGAGCAACTGGTCGCTATCGTTTGCCGGCGCATGGGTGACTGTGACCTGGGCCTCGCCTTCGACCGGGTTGATGCGCACGCCAGTGCGATTGGCTATGTCGAAGCTCCCGCCATGAGTGGTGACTGTGATGCCCGCCGCCCGTACGTCAAAAGGACGCTTCTTGTCAGGGGCGACGAGGAACCGTGCCCGGCCTCGTTTCAGTTCGACGCTGCGACGATCGGTAGTGAGATGGACAAGGAGCAGGGTATCGGTGTCAAGAAGGATGGAGGAACCATCCGCCAGATGTTCGGTGCGAACTTCTCCGACTTTCGTTTCCAGCGGCGTGCGTGCCTCGCTTTGCGCAATGAGGGCAGGCGGGTTGCTTGTCGCTCGCCAGAGAAGACCAGTTCCGGCAATGACGCCGATAGCAAGCGATGCGGCAAGCGGCATTGGGACGCGAGATTTCCTGCTCTTCGAGGCGGACTGTCGCTTGCGCGCCCGCATCCCGGCTCGCATTGCGGCATTGCTCGCGTTCTCCATACTCTCCACGATGCGGAGATAGTAGATCTTCCGCTCCGGCTTTCCCGCCGCCCAAGCGGAGAACGCCTCCTGGTGTTCTCCCAGCCTGTCCAGTGCCTTGGGATCGGGGATCGCCTTTGGATCGGACATGATCAGGCCGGCCCAATCCATGGCCTCCTGCTCGTCTTGGTTCACGATATCCGCGCGCTCTTCAGTCATCATTCGCCTCGCGATGGGCCGCGACGTGTCGGATGCCCTTGAGCATCTGCTTCTGTACAACCCAGAGCGGAAGTTCGAGCTCGTCGGCGATTTCGCGATAGCTTTGGCCCTCGACCCGGTTGCGGAGGAAGATGTCGAGCGTGTCGGGCTGTAACCGCTGCAGGATCAGCATCCAGCGGGCGAGTTCCTGCCGGGATTGAACGTCGCGGTGAATATCGTCAGGTGCGACAGCGACCATGCCGTCGTCCAGGCTTGCGGATCTTTGGGACAAGAGTGTTGATCCACGCTCGACAAAATCCCGCAACAGGTTTGTGGCAATTCGGGTGAGATAGGCGCGCGGGCTGGCGAGGGTTAGGGTTGAGGCACCACGCGCGAAGCGGCTGAACGTCTCCTGGCTCAGTTCGTCCGCATCGGCCTGGTTGCCGAGTTTTCGCGCGAAAAACCGCATAAGTCGGGGCTTTTCCTCCCGATAAAATTCCGGAAACGCGAATCCGTCGTCGCCGGAATCTCTGATTGCACGAGGATCCCTGAAGCGATCCTCCTGTCTGCCCTGGCCCATATGTCGCACCTATGTCCTCTCGGGGCGACGGCCAAAGCCGGATGTTAGTAACCTGACCAACGGAACAGGCGCATGCGCCTTTACCGTTGCCGGCTGGACATGCGCGCATGCCACCCGGCCCCAGTGAAACCGTGACCGAGCTACCGTTAGTCGGGGTTACTAAGCCCCTCTTCCGCGCTTTCAACGGAAGCTGGACCAGATTGCCGGAATGACGGGGGAGCGCAACCCTAAAGAATGGATTTGTGACGTTTTTTGGTAAGTGGGCGAGAGGCCAAGAAGGCGATGGGCGGCTGCCGCTGCGGGAGCATCGCGCCCTTGCCGGCACGGCGTGCCGCCGACAGGGCGGGGTTCGGCTACGCCTGTCCCGGCCCCGTCGGGCGGCGATCGCTGCGGTGATCGTGGCTTTCTAAACAAAATCCCTGACGGCGGCGCGGGCGCTGAGGAGGTTCTTAAACGGCCCATCCGGTTCGCTGCCGAGATCACCGGCATTCAGGCGGAAAGAGGGGAGGGGGATGGAGAGCGGGGCCCCGAATGGGCTTGTTGCATCTCAAACGGGAGTTTCCGTAAATGGCGTATCATCATGATGTGAGCAGGCGCTTGGCAAGGTTTGTTACGCGGATGCGTGACAAAGTGGCGGACGATATTTGTGTCGCGCGCATTGAGCGTTATCTTGAGCGAAGCGCGCAAGACGATGACGGGCGACCTGCCGTGGCGTGCTGTGAAGAAAACCTGCTGATTGGCAGAGCCGTCGCCGGTATGGAGCCGCTGACACGAGCCATTCTCATCCTTGTCGTAGCGCGGAAGATGAGCGTGGCGCAGGTCTCTCGGCGCTTCGGTATGAGCGAAGAGCGTGTCTGTCGACATTTCAGGTTGGCTATAGAGATGGTAGCCGAGCAGGGGCGGTTGGGCCTGTCGCCCTGCGGGTCTTCCGATCGCTGATACTGAAAAACTGCGCCGCGTGGCAGGTGTGATTCATTTTCCGGCTAGGGTTGGGACCTTCCCGTCAGTCCGCTTCAGGGTCGTGCCCCCGGTGATGGTGTAGCTCGGCGGTTAGCGAAGCTGACCGGACGCGCGCTCATCGAATAAGCGCAGTAGCGGCCGGTCAGTTTCGCGGGTGGCCATCGGAGGTCTCGGATAGATTTGGGTTGCGAGACTCAAGCCATGGAGATCCCGATGACCAAGGAGATGATGGACGTTCAGGCGCTGCTGGGGAAGAGCGCCGACAGCGATTTTCTGCGTGAGATGATCGGCTTTGCCGCGCAGCGCCTGATGGAACTCGAGGTCGGTGGGCTGACGGGTGCCGCTTATGGCGAGAAGAGCGCGGAGCGGCAGGCCCAGCGCAACGGCTACCGCGATCGGGATTGGGAGACGCGCGCAGGTACGGTCGAGCTGCGCATCCCCAAGCTGCGCACTGGCAGCTATTTCCCCGGTTTCCTAGAACCTCGTCGGCTGGCGGAAAAGGCGCTGACGGCGGTGATCCAGGAGGCGTATATTCAGGGCATCTCGACCCGATCGGTGGATGATCTGGTCAAGGCCCTCGGCATGAGCGGCATCTCCAAGAGCCAAGTGAGCCGGCTGTGCCAAGAGATCGACCAGCGTGTGAAGGCGTTCCTCGATCGGCCCATTGAAGGCGACTGGCCCTATCTCTGGGTCGACGCCACCTACCTTAAGGTCCGGCAGGCGGGGCGGATCGTCTCGGTGGCGGTCACCATCGCGGTCGGCGTCAACAGCGATGGCCGCCGTGAGGTGCTGGGCATGGCGATCGGTGCATCGGAAGCCGAGACTTTCTGGACCGACTTCCTGCGCAATCTGGCGCGACGG
The DNA here is from genome assembly GCF_024611135.1 of Sphingobium sp. CFD-2. Classification (NCBI taxonomy): domain Bacteria; kingdom Pseudomonadati; phylum Pseudomonadota; class Alphaproteobacteria; order Sphingomonadales; family Sphingobiaceae; genus Sphingobium; species Sphingobium sp. CFD-2. Next base: position 450,566 of record NZ_CP084405.1, read on the forward strand.
GGCCTGCGCGGTGTGAAGCTCGTCATCTCCGACGCCCATGAGGGTATCAAGGCGGCGGTGTCCCGCGTCTTCAATGCCACCTGGCAGCGCTGCCGCGTGCATTTTGCCCGCAATGCCATCGCTCATGCCGGGCGGAGCCGGAACCGTGTCGTCTCCGCGCTGATCGCCACCGCGTACGCTCAGGAAACCGCCGAGGCCGCCACTATCCAGTGGCGCAAGGTGGCCGATCAGCTTCGACCGGCGGTGCCCAAGCTGGCCAAACTGATGGACGACGCTGAACAGGACGTGCTGGCTTACATGTCCTTCCCGCCGCAGCATCGCACGAAGTTGCATTCGACCAACCCGCTCGAGCGCCTTAATGGCGAAATCAAGCGGCGCACAGAGGTGGTCGGCATCTTCCCCAACGAGGACGCCATCACCCGCCTCGTGGGGGCTATCCTGCTGGAACAGAATGACGAATGGGCGGTCCAGCGCGCCCGCTACATGACACTGGAAAGCGTCGCCCAAATCGGCGATGATCCGTACTTCACGCTGCCGCCCATGGCCGCGTGATCAACCCGGCTCTAGCCGGAGATCGCCATGGCTACGCCGGCGAACCTACACCATGCGTTGGGACACGATCCGCTTCAGAGAGATCGATCCAGAGAAGCCGCCATTCAAAGCTCATAGACAGTCTACAAACAGAGAGCTGCGAAGCGCCCCAATCCGGTCGCCCATGATGCCGCGTTCACTTCTCGGAACAGACCATGGCAGACGCTTGGGCGGAGCTCGCAAGGGTCTATGATCGTTTCCGGTATGCCCTCAGAACCGGAGGGCGCTTGATGCCTAGACCGCTTATCTGCGCCAGTTGGTCACCACTATCCCCTTGTCCCAATATCTGCCCCTCGCCCGCTGTGCCCACACCTGACGGTTTTTATCGGTGGCAGGTTGATGCATGCTGGAAGGTTGGAAATGCGGCGGTTTTGAGTTGATACGACGTCCCCCCTCAACCTCAAGGCTCCCCAAGAGTGTGTTTTGCGGTTAAGGCATGAAAAGTGATTTGGAGGGCAAAGGGTGTTCCGGATGGGTTTGAAAGGCATGGCTTGAGCGGGGTTCTTGCAACTGGCGGTGATGCGGTCCGAGACCGGCTGCTCGAAGAGCGCCGTAAAATCGGTGCGTTTTATACTCCTGAGCCATTAAGTCAGATACTCTCTGACTGGGCTATTCGTTCGTCTCTCGATTTTGTTCTCGAACCGAGTTTCGGCGGATGTGGCTTTTTACAATGCGCACAGGCTCGCCTTGTTGCGCTTGGGTGCGGACAGCCGCGAAAACAAATCTATGGTTGCGATATCGATCCTGTCGCCTTCGATTATCTCGCGGACGTCTTCCAGGCCCCGGTTGATCTGAGTCGCTTCTCGCAAACCGACTTTCTCGAAATTTCTCCGGGTGGACAATGGCCGGAGTCATTCTCAGTGGTCCTCGCGAATCCCCCCTACATCCCGTATCAGGAACTTGGCACTGAGCGGAGGCAGACCCTTAGTTCAACCAAATGGCCAATCGATGGCGTGGCCGGGCGCGCGAGCCTCTGGGCTTATTTCCTGACCCACTCCTTGTCCTTCCTTGCGAAGGACGGGCGTATGGCCTGGGTATTGCCGGGCGCATTTCTCCAAGCCGACTATGGTAAACCGATCCGCACATTCTTGGCCGGCGCCTTCAGCCGTGTGGCCGCTATCGTCATTCGCGAGCGCATTTTCCTCGATGTTGGCGCGGATGAAGAAACGGTCATCTTACTCGCCGATGGCTATCAAGCCTCGCCATCAGGGCACATCGAACTGGGTCAGGTCGAAACGCTGGACGCTCTGCGGCAGCTCATGGCGGACTGGGACGATGGGAAATGGGCTGGAAAGAAGTCCAACCTGCGCCCCGCTGCGCTGAATCTGTCGGAAGGCGAGAGCGATATCCTGGCCCGGATGGAGTGCCTGCCCGATTGTAAGTCGCTCGGCGATGTCGCCTCTGTTCAGATTGGGCTGGTCACAGGGGCCAATGAGTTTTTCGTTCTCGGTAACGAAGGGCTGGCGGAGGCTGGTCTTCTGGAAGAGGATTGCACGCCGGTCCTCGCGAAATTCATTGCTGCGCCGGGTGTGTCATTTTCGCTGACCGACCACCTGTCGTTCCTTGCAGGCGGCGGCCGGGGCTATCTTGTCGATAGTGACGGGCAATGCGGTAATGCCCGCGTTCAGGCGTATCTTGAAACTTTCCCGCTCGAACGGCGCACGGAGACCAGCACCTTCAAGAAAAGAAAAATCTGGTCGAAGCCGGACGACGGACGAGTGCCAGATGCCTTTTTCCCTGTCATGCACCACTGGGGGCCGAGGCTTGTTCTGAACCCCTATGGGTTCACGAACACGAACACGATCCATCGGGTCTATTTCCCAGAGGCGTTGGACGAAGTTTCGCGCAAACTGATCGCCATTTCCCTGCTGACCAGCTTCTCGCAATTGTCCGCCGAACTGGTTGGGCGGCGATATGGCTCTGGGGTCCTCAAACATGAGCCACGCGAAGCCGAAAAAATCCGTATCCTGTTGCCAAAGCTCGGCCCGGCGGCGATCAAGAAGGCATTCAACGCCGTTGATCGGGACCTCAGGGCGGGCAATCGAGAGAGCGCGATGAAACGCGCTGACAAGCTGGTTTTTGCTGCGATCAAGCTTGACGATCGAGAGGCAGTTTCGATGGCATTGAGCGGGGCGCTCGAACATATTCGGCAGAACCGTCGCCCCCGGCGCGGGGCCTGAGCCTTGCGTCAGGCGAAGAGAATGACGAGCATATGAGCGGGGTGGGCGAGACATTGGACCCAGAGCAGATCAAGACTGCGATCGAAGAGGAACTCAAGAAGGCCTTACCGGACTGGCATCGCATAGAACAATGGAGCCGGGCTCGCGTGGAGTCCGATCCGGACAATGTTCGCTTCACTGTCGATGCCGGCCATATTCAGCGCCTGGGTGCGGAACTGGTGGGCAAGCAGGACACTGCTTTGTCCGAACTTATCAAAAATGCGTACGATGCCGACGCCACGAAAGTGACGCTGACCTTTACCGATTACCAGCAGCCAGGAGGCACATTGGTGATCGAGGACGATGGGTCGGGTATGCAGGACGACATTATTCGTTCGTCCTGGATGCGCATCTCGACGGCTTCAAAGGTCGATCAGCCTCTGTCCCCGATTTATCGCCGTGTCAGAGCCGGAAGGAAAGGCATCGGCCGCTTCTCGGTGCAGAGGCTTGGGAAATGGCTCTATCTGGAAACGCGCCCGAGGGCGTCTACCACTGGTTTCCGCGTCAGATTTAGCTGGGATGAAGAATTTCGACCCGGCCGGGATCTCAATGAGGTCTTCAGCCAGATCGAGCGTTTCGAGAAGCCGGCCGATGAATGCGGGACGACACTCAGGATCGTCGATTTGCGGGATGGGTGGAGCGAAACGGCTCTCGCCAAGGTCTGGCGATCGGTGTTGCTGCTTCAACCTCCTTTTCCCATCGCTCGCACTGAACCGGCTGAGGGGCAGCCTTCGTCGGCTGACCCGGGCTTTGCCGTGAACATCAATGGCGTAAGTCGTGACGCGAAACGCTCAGAATATTCCATCGAGACCAGCTTTCTGTCGCAGGCTTTCGCGACGATTTCGGCGTCGATCGACGAGGATGGCCACGCCACGGTTCGTGTCGTCTCACCAAAGAGCAATCTGGATGACAGTCAAGAATTCCAAGAAAAATTCCTCGTGACTGGCCCGGTATCGCTGAATGCATCATACTTCATTTATAGCCCGTCGACACTGTCTGGCATGAACATGACTGCGGCAGCGGAACTGGGCCGGTTGTTCGGCGGCATCCGAATCTATCGCAATGGCTTTCGCGTTCTGCCCTATGGCGAAGCGGCGGATGACTGGCTCGAACTCGATATCGACGTGTCACGTCGTGATGTTATCGTGCCATTCAACAATCGAAACTTTTTCGGACATGTTGAACTAACCACAGACGTCAATCCGCTTTTCGAAGAAACCAGCAGCCGGGAAGGCCTGCTTGAAAATCAAGCCTACGCCGAGCTGAAAAAATTTGTTCGCGATGCCGTCGAATGGGCCGCCAAGCGGGTTGCCGCCGCGCGTAACCGTAAACAGGATGCGGGACAGCGCGACTTCATACCTGAGCCCCGCCGCCCTTCTGAATATATTCGAACAGTTCGGGAGAATATGGGGATTTCTCCATCTTCGAGCCCGGATGCCGTACAAACCGATCGAGTCCTAGCGAAGGCAGAAGCCATCGCCTCCGAGTTTGAGCAGCGGGTCGAAGAACAGCGCGCGGCCTCACTCGAATATGAAGAGATGCTCCGGCTGCTTGCGTCTCTTGGTCTCTCGATCAGTGTTTTCGGGCATGAAGTGAAGGGTGCCCGCGACGCATTGCGCGCGCGGCTCGATCTGCTTGGGGATGCAATCGCAACTGTTCCCGATGACCGGCAAAAGGCGGCTTTGGAACGCCAATTTACCGGACTGAGACTTGGCTCCGACCGCATGTTCGATATCGGCGGATACATTGCAGGCCTGATGTCGACAACGGAGAGCCGGCAGCTCCGTACCCTATCGGTGAGCGGGGCGTTGCAGCGCTTTGCAAAGCAGTTCACTGAATATATGGGTCGCCAGAACATCAAATTCGAGGTGGACGTTGACCCGCCGACGCTGCGAACCACGCCGATGCATGGCAGTGAACTGGATTCTGTTCTCCTCAACTTCCTTACCAATTCGATCAAGTCCATGCGTAACGCGCGCGTGAAAGACCGCAAGGTTCGAATGGACGCGAGGCTGGACGGGCGCTTCGTCGTTATCGGGTTCGAGGATAGTGGTCCCGGTATAGCAGCGAGTGACCGAAATCGGGTGTTCGACGCGTTTTTCACCACCACCATGGCGGCGGACGATGATGGTGTTGCGGGACCGGGCACGGGTCTTGGACTTAAGATCGTGAGCGATATTGCCTCAAGCTATGGCGGCAGCGTGTCGGTCGTAGAAGCTTCGCCGGGATATGGTTGTCGCTTCGAGTTTCGGATTTTGTCCTTAGGGGAGGAAGCGTGACGTACAAAGGGATGTTCGTAGACGATCAGGAACTCGTTTACGCGGAGACGCTATCTACACCTGAGCATCTTCAGTTTCAGCCGCAGGATGTCGAGGAGGTCGCCTTACTGGCGCGTAAGATCGTAGGCGAAAACCCGATCATCATTGCCATCGATTATCGCCTTGATGAAGCGCCAGCCGGTCTCCAAGCGGACCAGACGTATAAGGGTAGTGCCCTGGCGCAGCATCTGCGCGATGCTTCGATAGAACATCCGGATCAGGATTTTGCGCTGGTGCTGGTGTCCGCTGAGAGCAAGATCAAGACGCTTTATCGGCCGGATAAGACCGCGCATGACCTTTTCGACCGGGTTTATATCAAGGAAGAGATCAATAATCAGCGTGCGGCTATCCGTCAGGAACTCGTCAGCCTGTGCAAAGGCTATGAGAAGCTTCGTGCCGTCGGCAACAAGTACGATATCATCGATCTGATGGCCGGAAATGATGATGATCGACCACACGTCGATGCCCAGGAAATTCGGACTAAATTGGCGGAGGCGGCCGCACCTCATGTCGCGGCCCGCATCCTCTTCAGCCTCATCGATCGTCCTGGTCCACTGCTAACCACGGAATATGCGTGTGCCTATCTGGGCATAGAGCCTGGTGACGGACAAACCGTTACGCAGGTCATGCGCGATGCAGGGATCGCTTATGAGGGCGTTTTTGGTGATGCGTGGCCGCGCTGGTGGGCTCATCGCCTTGAGAGTTGGGCGCAGGGCATATTCAACCGCCGCGCCACCGGCCTCCCGGCGGCTGACCGCGCGCGCATGCTGGCTGAAAGCACGGGCAAAGAATTTGAACCGGCGCGGTCGCCCTGGAATGACTCACCGAATGAGTTGAGAACGGCGGTGCAAAATTAGACCACGGTGGCGGCGGCGAAGTGCTGCTGCGGGCGGCGTAAAAGTCGTCCACTTTGCCTTCTTTGCGCGAGCAGGGAGGGCGTGGAGATATATACCGTGGATCTTTACCTGAAGGTGCGTCTTGCTTGCGCGGGCGGCATGAGCCAGCGTGAGGCGGCGAAGCATTTCAACGTATCGCGCGACACGGTCCGCAAGATGCTGTCGTATTCGGAGCCCCCCGGTTACCGCCGGACGGCGGCGGTGCGGCGGCCCAAGCTGGAAGCGTTCGTTCCGATCATCGATGCATGGCTTGATGGTGACCGTCAGGTTCCGCGCAAGCAGCGTCATACGGCGAAGCGGGTATTTGACCGCCTTCGCGAAGAGCACGGTTTCACCGGCGGCTACACGATCATCAAGGATTACATCCGACAGCGCGAGCAGCGCAGCCGGGAGATGTTCGTGCCGCTGGCGCATGCGCCCGGCCATGCCCAGGCAGATTTTGGTGAGGCCATGGTCGAGATCGGCGGTGTTGTGCAGAAGGCGCATTTCTTCGTGCTCGATCTACCGCACAGCGACGCCTGCTACGTGCGCGCCTATCCCGCTGCCGTTGCCGAGGCATGGATGGACGGCCACGTGCACGCCTTCGCGTTTTTCGGCGCGGTGCCGCTGTCGATCGTCTACGATAACGACCGCTGCCTGGTCTCGAAGATCCTGCCCGACGGCACGAGGCAGCGCGCCCGGCTGTTCAGCGGCTTCCTGTCGCATTACCTGATCCGCGATCGTTACGGCCGTCCCGGCAGGGGGAACGACAAAGGCAGTGTTGAAGGGCTGGTCGGTTATGCTCGCCGCAACTTCATGGTGCCGATCCCCCGGTTCGCGACGTGGGAGGCGTTCAACCTGTGGCTCGAGGAGCAATGCCGCAAGCGTCAGAACGACCGGCTGCGGGGCGAGAGCGAGACGATCGGCGAGAGGCTGAAGCGCGATCTGGCGGCGATGCAGGAACTGCCGGCTGCCCCGTTCGAGGCTTGTGACCAGACCAGCGGCCAGGTCTCGTCGCAGGCGCTGGTGCGTTACCGGACCAATGATTACTCGGTGCCGGTGCGCTTCGGCCATCAGGAGGTATGGATCCGGGGCTATGTCGGCGAGGTGGTGATCGGCTGCCGGGGCGAGGTCATTGCCCGTCATGTGCGCAGCTACGAGCGCGAGGACGTGATCTTCGATCCCATCCATTACCTTCCCCTGATCGAACAGAAGATCAATGCGCTCGATCAGGCAGCGCCCCTGCAAGGCTGGCACCTGCCCGAAGCGTTTGCAACGCTGCGCCGCCTCATGGAAGCTCGTATGGGCAAGCATGGTCGGCGCGAGTATGTGCAGGTGCTGCGTCTGCTGGAGAGCTTCACGCTTGCCGATCTGCATGCGGCCGTAAAGCAGGCTCTCGATATCGGGGCGATCGGCTTTGATGCCGTGAAGCATCTCCTGCTGTGCCGGGTGGAGCGCCGACCACCCCGATTGGACATGGCGATCTATCCCTATCTGCCCAGAGCCAGGGTGGAGACGACATCGGCGCGCTCCTACATGCAGTTGCTCTCGGGCGATGCGAAGGATGCGGCATGAGCAGTCCGTCCCCCGAGCTGTTACTGGCCAGCCACCTCAAGACGCTCAAGCTACCAACCTTCCTGCGCGAGCATGACAAGCTGGCCCGGCGATGCGCGGCCGAGGGCGCAGATCACGTCCGCTACCTTGCCCGGCTTGTCGAACTGGAGCTGATCGACCGGGAACGCCGGATGGTCGAGCGCCGGATCAAGGCTGCGAAGTTCCCGGCCGCCAAGAGCCTCGACAGCTTCGACTTTGCCGCGATCCCCAAGCTCAACAAGATGCAGGTGCTGGAACTGGCACGCTGCGACTGGATCAACCGCCGCGAGAACGTCATAGCCCTTGGTCCCTCGGGAACCGGCAAGACCCATGTGGCGATCGGCCTCGGCCTTGCCGCCTGCCAGAAGGGCCTGACGGTCGGCTTCACCACCGCGTCCGCGCTGGTCAGCGCGATGATGGAGGCACGCGACGAACGCCGCCTTCTGCGCCTCCACAAGCAAATGGCCGGATACAAGCTCCTCATCATCGATGAACTGGGGTTCGTGCCGCTCTCGAAAACCGGCGCGGAACTGCTGTTCGAGCTGATCTCGCAGCGTTACGAGCGCGGCTCGACGCTGATCACCAGCAACTTGCCGTTCGACGAGTGGACCGAAACGTTCGGCTCCGAGCGCCTGACAGGCGCGCTCCTCGACCGGCTTACCCACCACGTCTCCATACTCGAGATGAACGGAGAGAGCTATCGTCTGGCCCAAAGCCAGGCGCGCAAGGCACGCTCCAACCCCTGACAGAAAAGACCATCCGTGTGTTGGCGACCCCCACTCGGGCTACGCCCTCGCGGCGCTCGCCAGCACACGGATCACCCGGCCTGATTTTGCGCCGCCCAATGGCCGACTTTTACTCCGCCGTTGACAGATCTTTGGCAGCCGATCAATTGCATTCAATGCATCTCTCCTATCTGGTCCGCTGTTCAGCAGCCTCTGATAAGAGAAACGAGATGTACGAAATTTCGCTCAGTGCCGTTGCCAGGCAGCGTGCGGGTCTGTCTGGCGCCGGATTATTGAGCTTCCTTGTCCAGCATGGTCTGCAAGGCTGTGATGGACCGGCCGAGATGCGCTCGGGCGGCTTTTTCCGCGTGGCTCGCGTTTCCGGCGAGCACGGATTCTGCGATGTCGATATAGTCGCGATGCCGCCGGCGATCGAAGCTCCGCAGGATCGACCGGAACTGAACCCGCACCAGATGAATGTCGACCTGCGTCAAGACGCGGCTAAGCGGTGCATTATGAGCGAGACTGACCAACGCGGCATAGAAGCTGTCGCGAGCAACAGCATAGCCGGCGGTCTTTGACGTTTCGTCGAATCGCACAATCCCGGCCAAAGCATCTTTCAAGCGCTGTGCCCCTTGCTTTGAAGCATGGCACCGCTCGGCCGCCAGCCGCGCCGCGATGCCCACGAGAGTTTGGGCTACGGTCAGATTGTCGATCGCTTGTTGTATGGTAAGAATGTGAATCTGGGCGCCGCGTTGCGGGATCAGATCGATGATCCCCATGACCGCCAGGCGGTTCAATGCCTCGCGAATGGGCCCTCTGCTCACGCCGCAATCTTCGGCCAACTGCGATTCTACCAGTCTCTGCCCGGGTTCAAAGCGGCCGTCGTAAAGGCCCCGGATGACATGATTTACCACGCGGTCCCTAGGGTTCAGATTCGTCGGGAGCGGCGGGGAGGGGACCTCCATCGCTTTGGCGGCCTTGTTGCGGATCGTCACTTATTGTTCGCCTATCTGATCATCGCAAGGATTGTTGCCAGTTAGCGCGCAAATGAACAAGGTTTGTCGTTCATTTTTTCCGGTTAAGCGGGCTTACACCGCTTTTCCCGATAGCCAGTGGCCGATGATGGCACGCAATGCCGTCACCAATGCAAGCGGCTGATCGGCCATAATATGGTGGGCTGCCGCAGGAATTTCCATAAAGAGCGAGCCCACGGGGGCCTGTGTGCAGTGCGCAGCAAAGTCTTCCGCCGTGATATGGTCGGATAGTTCGCCACGAAGGAATGCAAGAGGGCAGGTCGCCAGCGCGATGCTGTGCCACGGGTCGGATTGAGTGAGCCTGTTGCGGAAATTGGGATCGAAACACCAGCGCCAGCCTGATCCCTCCCTGCATATGCTCGCGCGTGCAATTTCATCGATGACCGATAAATATTTTGATGTTTGCGGTGGGAGAAAGCGGAAGCGGGCAAGCGCTTCGGTATCCGTGGGATAGTGGCGCGCGCGGGCGGCATTGGCATCGAGCGGTTCGGAATAGGCGCTGAGCAGTGAATCTACGATCACCATGCCAGCGAGCCGATGACCATGATCCCGGGCTATCAGTGATGCGATGCGGCCTCCAAAGCTGTGGGCGATCACGAATGGCTTGTGGTCGATCGTGAGGATGCCTGTTGCCTCTGCGACCGAGATCGCTTCGCGCGCAAGCTGATCCATGGTGTAGGATGCCCGCCAGTCCGATTGCCCCATGCCGGAATAGGAAAAAGAGACAATATGATAATTGTCAGAAAGGAGGGGAGCTACTGGTCCCCACCATTGCGCATGTGCATTCATGCCATGAATTAGCAGCACGCCTGGCCGAGAGGAATCGCCCCAGCGCAGCACTTCAATTGAGGCGCCCTCCACCTCCACACGGCTTTCCACGCGAGGCACACCCATCGCCTTGACATGCCATGGCGGAGCTGTTGGGAGAGCTCCATTCAGCGCCGCGAGCGGCCGTTCCTTGGAGGAGGGGGGAGTCAATTGGGTCTCCGCGCGTAAGCTGGCATTCTTCTTCAATGGATTTCCCCCTCGCCAGCGGGTCGGCTCCTCGGAGATTTACTGGCCATTCTCTAGTCGTTGAACTGTTCTTCACGGAATTCATTTTCCACGACTGCGCCTGTGCGTGCGCGCTCTATTTCGAGGCGTCGCAGTTCTACACGTCGGATCTTGCCTGATATGGTTTTCGGGAGCTCGCCAAATTCCAGCCGCCGAACTCTCTTGTAGGGTGCCAGTGCCGTGCGGATATGGACGAAGATAGCGCGCGCAGTCTCCGGTGTGGGCGCGAAGTTGGGTGAAAGCGTAATAAAAGCCTTTGGAATGGCGAGGCGGATGGGATCGGGGCAAGGCACCACAGCTGCTTCCAGCACGGCCTCATGCTCTATGAGCGCACTCTCCAGTTCGAAAGGGCTGATCCGATAATCGGAAGCCTTGAACACATCATCGGCCCGCCCGACATAGGTGAACAACCCATTTTCGTCGCGACTTGCAAGGTCGCCGGTTCGATAGAAATCCCCCGACGGCGCATTCAGCGTTCCATCTTCCTGAAGATAGCCCGCCATGAGTCCGGCTGGCCGCGGTGAAAGTCGCAAAGCGATTTCGCCCTCATTCGTCTCGTTTCCGTCTGGATCAATCAGCACCAGATCATAGCCGGGTAGGGGGCGGCCCACAGAGCCGGGCTTGATCGGCTGCCCCGGGCTGTTTGCCAACTGCGCTGTGGTCTCAGTCTGACCAAAGCCGTCGCGGATTGTAAGGCCCCAGCCCTGTTGGACCTCATCGATCACTTCAGGGTTGAGGGGTTCGCCGGCGCTGCAGGCCGATGTCAGTGAAACGGGGAAACGGCTCAGATCCTCTTGGATCAGCATCCGCCAAACGGTCGGCGGCGCGCAGATCGATGTAACCTTATTCTCTACCAGGGCGGCAAGAAGACCGGCGGCATTGAAGCGTCCTTGGTTGAGGATAAACACTCCTGCACCCGCGTTCCACGGTGTAAAGAAGCAGCTCCAGGCGTGCTTTGCCCAGCCGGGCGAAGATATGTTGAGATGCAGATCGCCTGGCTGAAGCCCCAGCCAGTACATCGTTGACAGCGCACCGATGCCGTAGCTGCGATGGCTGTGGACGACGAGTTTTGGTCGCGCGGTCGTTCCGGACGTGAAATAGATTAGGATCGGATCGTGGTCGCGTCCGTCAATGTGGTGTAGAATTGGGTGTGGCCAGCGGGCTGCATTTTCAGGCGGCCTTGGGTGTAATCTGTAGCGGCTGTGCCTCCTCGATCATTGGTGTAGCAAGGGCGGCCATGCCCTCGATCTGCATGTAGCGGTGCTGGAGCTGGTATTCGTCATTCTGCTCCAGCAGGACGGCGCCGACGAGGCGGATGATGCTATCCTCGTTCGGGAAGATGCCGACGACATCGGCGCGGCGCTTCACTTCCTTGTTCAGGCGTTCCAGTGGATTGGTGGAATGTAATTTGACGCGGTGCTGCTCGGGGAAGGTCATGTAGGCCAGCACGTCGTGCTCGGCATCGTCCATGCAGGCGCCGAGCTTTGGCCAGCGGGTACGCAACTGGTCGGCGACCTGGCGCCAGACCTGTGTCGCGGCGGCATGGTCGGGCTGGAGGAAGACCTGGCGGATGGCAGCGGCGACGACGGTGTTCTGGCCCTTGGGCACGTAGGCCAGGGCATTGCGCATGAAGTGGACGCGGCACCGCTGCCAGGTGGCGCTGAGCACGCGAGTGATCGCTGCCTTGAGGCCCTCGTGGGCATCGGAGATGACCAGCTTCACGCCGGTCAGTCCGCGGCGTGCGAGGTCCTTGAGGAAGCTCGACCAGAATGGCTCGGCTTCGGAGGGTCCAATGTGAAGGCCAACGATTTCGCGCTTGCCCTCGGTGTTGACGGCAACGGCTATTATCGCGGCGACACTGACGATCCGCCCGCCCTCGCGCACCTTGAGGTAGGTAGCATCGAGCCAGAGGTAGGGCCAGTCGCCGGTGAGCGGCCGCTTAAGGAAGGCATGGACACGTTCGTCGATATCCTTGCACAGCTTGGACACCGAGGATTTGGAGATGCCGGTCATGCCCATGGCCTGCACCAGCTCGTCGACACGCCGGGTGCTGACGCCGGCGATCCACGCCTCCTGGATCACCGCGACCAGCGCCTTCTCGACGGTCTTCCTGGGTTCCAGGAAGCCAGGGAAGTAGGCGCCGGTCCGTAGCTTGGGAATCCTCAGGTTGAGCGTGCCGAGCCGGGTATCGAGGCTGCGGTCGCGGTAGCCGTTCCGCCAGGTCGTCCGGTCGCCGGAGCGCTCGTGTCGGCTAGCGCCGACCAGGCCATCGACGTCGGCCTCCATGATGATCTGTAATACGCTCTCGGCGATCGTGCGCAGGAAATCTCCATCTCCAGTCTTCGCCATCAGCTCGGCAAGCGGTAGTCTGTCGTCGGTCATCGGGATCAACTCCTCGGTGGGCGTGTGAAGTGTGGTAACTCCACCTTACCGATGAGCCCGGTGGCCACCGAGATCGAAATCGCATGGGGTGGGGCATGCCCCACCCCATGCGATCATCTCAATCTACACCAGAAATTACACCACGAGCGCGGACGCTAACCGGATCGTCGGCATTGGTTTCGCCATCCGGTTCGAAGTCGATGGCGCCGTCAAGAGAGGCAAAAGGAATCCAGTCGTCTGGGGCCTCGCCAACCGCGATCAGTCGCACGCCTGTCGAGCATCCGGCAAAACGGCTTGCGAATTCCGCATCCGTCACAACGGTTGTCACATCCGCCTGCTCAATGCGCTGGCGCAGGTCTTCGCTTGTCAGGAGGGTTGTGGCCGGGATGGTGACGGCGCCCAATTTCATCGCGGCCAGCATCGTCTCCCATAGCGGGACGCAATTGCCTAGCATCAGAAGGATTCGGTCACCGCGCCCGATTCCCAGTGCGCGCAAGCCGTTCGCCACTTGGTTTGATCGACGCGACAACGCGCCGAAAGTGCACGTCGCTGCATTGTCGCCCACGATCCTCAGCGCGACCTCGTTCGCGGAGCCTCCGGCGGCCAATCGCCCGTCAAACCAATCCAGCGCCCAGTTGAACTTCGTGACCTCGGGCCAGCGGAAGTGAGCGGCTGCACTCGGATAGTCCAATCGCAGGTTCAGAAGTTGGTTCCGCGCTTCGAGAAAACCCGTTGATGGCGATCCATTGTCAATGAGTTTCGGCATACCGATAGTCCATCCTGCTCCTTGTCGACCACAGTGCGACGGCTCACATTGATAACCTTCAGGGCGAAAATTTCAACGGATTTTATGGCATAATTTCAATATTTCGTCCTACATTAATTTGATCGAATTAACAGCGTTATGTGGAATTTCCCAATATAATAAGCATAAATGTTGATCAACCTGGGATGCTTGATCGAAGAAATGGCTGGTATAGTAAATGATATTGTCCGACGATTTTTGGTGCCTTGTGGCTGGCTTTATGGTCGGCCAGCGCCGGGAAGAGCTGGAGTCGGTGTTAAAAACGATCTTGCGGCACTGCTTGCCAAGCTAGGGCAGAATGGCGTCCTCCGTGAGGTGCAGTTGGGATGATGCGAATGACGCTGCAGCTAAATGTCGTGACCGCTGCGGCATTTGCTCCGCACTACTCAGTGAGGTAGGCTGTATCTAGCCGAAATCTGAAGGAGCGCCCGCAGCTAAGAATTCTTGATGCGCGCGGACAGGGACGCTCGAAAGGCGAGCAAAGCCTCAAGCACGACTTTGGCTGTAGCCTGCGCTACGGAGCAGGATATATTTCCCATGCCCAGCAAAATCGTGATCGAATCCGCCATCACTCCTTCGCGCCATTCCTCGTCTGTTGCCGCAGGCCCTGAGTGACGCACCGTCGTCTCAACGAATCCCACAGTGAGCAATTGGAGGGCATAGGCTTGCCTAGACGGATCTTCAGCGGTTGTAACAAGTCCATGGCTCCGCCAAATCGGCAGCAGCACCTCGAGAAGCGCCGCTGCTCCATGTTTGCGCACGAGGGAATGGGTTCGCTCATCGCCGGCGAGCGCGCCCAATATGTCGACGTCCCGCATTTGCAAGGCATGCACCAACGGATGCTGGGCGGACGTTTTCAATAGCCACAGGCAGAGCTGAGGCGGCAGAACCAAGGCACTGTCCGAAGCGATTCCCTCGATGAGTTGGTCGACGATCACGAGAAAACTGCGCCCAAGGAGGCTGATGAAGAGATCCTCCTTGGTGTCCCAGTAAAGATAGACCGTTCCCTTGCCTACCATTGCCTTTTCAGCGATCGCCGAAATGGTCACACCGCGAAAACCGCGCTTGAGTGCCAATTCCTGGGCAGCGGCCAGGATACGCGCGGCGGTTGCGGGTTGTGACCTCTCGCTCTCCACCTTGGCGCCTTGCCCTTTGCGTTGATCGACAATTCCCACTGACGCTCCTCCTGCCCTCATCGTCACGAGTGGCTACAGAGGATTTTCCCCCTGATGACAAGTCTCGCCGACTGACGTCGTCTTTTCAGGTATCGCCAGTAATGAAGTCGTGGTTACGCCTTTTGAGCTGCTTGCTGCGAGAGAGCAAGAAGCCCAGCACGCGGCCGGTCAGCGGAGACGCCCGCAGTTTTGTGAGGAAGTTCCGCTTCTTTAGCTCCTTCTCCGACGCGGGCGCGTGGACGAACTGGTTCTTGCGCCCCATTTCCTGATAAAACTCGGCATAGGGTCGGAACTTTGCCTCCCAGGTCTGCAGCGCCTGTTCGACGTTGCCGGGACTGCGCTTTAATTCATGTGCGAGCAGTTCTCCGCCGGCAAAGGCAGCTGAAATGCCCAAACCGGAATAGAGTGTAGGGCACCAGGCGGAGTCGCCCACCAGCACCACCCGTCCTTTGTACCATGTGTCGAGGACGGGCTGTTCAACCGAGTCGAACACGAATTGCGGTGCGTTCTGAAGCTCCTCAAGTGCGCGCTCCATGATGGGACCGAGCGGCTCAGGACCATAGACTTGACGCAACCGGTCGGGGAGGGGCTGCGTGAACTCAGCATCGACATCGTTGGTCTTGTAGGACCACAACACCGTGGGCGGCCGATCCTTGAAGGGGTAAACCGCGAAAGTGTGCCCAACCTCGCCGATGATATAACCTTCTCCCTGCGGAATGCCGGGAATCTCGCTGCGAAGTTCGTAGGCCACCAGCATCGCGTTGAGGCGACGCAGGTATTTCGAATGCGGCCCGAAGACCATCTGACGTACCGTCGAACGCAGGCCGTCGGCGCCGATCACCAGATCATATTCTTCCTCGGTCCTGCTGTTGGTTGCCGTGTTGTGTAGTTCGACCCTCACCTTTTTACCGATCTGCTCGATCTTTGTCGGAGTGGTAGAAAAGTGGACGGGAATGGCAGGATCGAGCGCAGCGAAGGCCGCTTCCTCGACATCGCCGCGCACGGTCATCCAGGGTCCGCCCGGCACCGAAGAGAAGCTGATGCCCAGCTTCCGGTTGCCTAGCCTGTCACCTTCGTAGTTGATCGAAGGGGTAGGCGTCCGATTTGTCATATATTTGAGGATGCCCAGTCGCTCGGCTGTCCGACGGCCGGATGCGAACACTCCGACGAAATAGCCGCCCTTGCGACGTTCGGGCGCTTTTTCGACAATGGTTGGCGCCCATCCGGCTTTCGAGAGCGCGTTGGCTACGGTCGGTCCGGCGATACCGCCACCGACGACGAGGGCACGAGGTGCCGATGCGATATTCTTGCTCATGTGCCTTCGATAAACGATATGACCAAAATCGTCAAATGGTCAGTTGCGCGACCCCGAAATTTGCGTCCGTGCGTCCTGACGGCCCAGGAAGCACGTACATACTGAGCAGTAAGCGGGGTCTGACGGCCGCCTTGCGCCGCTCCCGGTCGCCGGGATGATTGTCGCTCTTTGAGCGGAGTGGCGGGTGTCGGACGAGATCGAGGTTTCAGCTAGCTGTGCAGCGACTACTCATACGAGCGGTCGTATGAGTAGTCGGATAGAGGTCGTTAGCCGGGTATCGGGCCGGCGGCGTTGGACGGTGGAGCAGAAGCTGGCCGTCCTGCGGGATGCATTCGGCCCTGAGGGGTGCGTGCGCTCGGCCTGTGAGCGCCATGAGGTTGGCAGCGGTTCGATCTACACATGGCGGCGGCAGGCGATGTCCGGTGAGCTTGCCGGGTTGCGCAAGCTGGCAGAGCCTGCATTTGCGGAGGTGCAGATCAGCGAGCAGCTAGCCTTGCCCGCGCCGGCGGCCGCGGCGCGCAGCGATGGCGTGATCGGCATCGAGCTGCCGTCGGGCATCAGGGTGAGCGTGGACGCCACGGTCGACGCCGATGCTCTGTCGCGTGTTATCGGTATCCTGACGCGATGATCCCGCTGCCGCCCTCCACGCGGATATTCCTGGCCTGCGGGGCGACGGACATGCGCAAGGGTTTCGACGGCCTTGCCGTGATGACGCAGCAGGTTCTGGAGCAAAGTCCCCATTCCGGCGCGCTGTTTGCCTTTCGCGGCAAGCGCGGCGATCTAGTGAAGCTGCTCTGGTATGACGGTCAGGGCATGTGCCTTTTCTCCAAGCGGATGGACCGGGGCCGGTTCGTGTGGCCATCGACGAAGACTGGATCGGTGGTGATGACGGCGGCTCAGCTTTCCATGCTGTTGGAAGGCATAGATTGGCGGCGGCCCGAACGCACGTTCACCCCGTCATTAGCGGGCTAAAACTCCCATTTTCCGGTGCTTTTGCTGGCATTGTGGCGGCTGTTTCGCTATAGGATCGCGGTGTCGGACGCAGGCCTTTCCACCGCTGATAAAGACGCTCGGATCGCCGAGCTCGAAGCAGCATTGGCGGCCGCCCGCGCCGATATTTCTGCCCGCGACATCCTGATCGACACGCTGCGCGTGCAGATCGCGCGCCTCAAGCAGATGCAGTTCGGCAAGTCGTCCGAGAAGCTCGATACCCAGATCGCACAGCTTGAGCTGGCCCTCGAAGAACTCGAAGGCGAGGCCATCGTCGCTGCCGCGCGGCGGGACGATCCAGTAGCCGTCGATCGGCCATCGCCGGTTCGGGCGCTGCCCGCCCATCTGCCGCGCGAGGAGCAGCGGATCGAGCCTGAGCAGGGCAGCTGCGCCTGTCCCGACTGCGGCGGAGCGCTGCGGCCGCTGGGACAGGATAGCGACGAGATGCTCGATGCCGTGCCGGTGCAGTGGCGTGTCATGCGGACCATCCGGCCCAAGTATAGCTGCCGGTCCTGCGAGAAGATCGTGCAGGCGCCCGCGCCGGTTAAAGCCATTGCCCGGGGCAAGGCGACCTTTGGCACGCTGGCCCACGTCGTCGTCTCCAAGTTCGATCATCATCTGCCGCTGTACCGCCAAGCTGAGATCATGGCGGCGCAGGGGATCGAGATCGACCGCTCGACGCTGGCAGGCTGGGTCGGCCAGGCATCCGTGCTGCTCGACCCGATCATCAGTCGTATCCGCGAGGCCGGACTGGCCGCCTCGAAGATCCATACCGACGATACGCCGGTTCCCATGCTTGATCCGGGCCGGGGCAAGACGGCAACCGGCAGGCTCTGGGCCTACGCCGTCGACGATCGCGGCTCCGGCGCTACGACCCCCTCGCTGGTCTGGTATGAGTTCACCACCGATCGGACCGGCGCGCATCCCCAGCGGCAGCTGGCCAATTTCGCCGGCTATCTCCAGGCTGATGGTTACGCTGGTTATGACAAGCTCTACGACACGAACCGGGTCACCGAGGTTGCTTGCTGGGCGCATTTCCGGCGGAAGATATTCGACATCCACGCCACCAAGCCGACGGCGCTCACCACCGACCTGCTGCAACGCATCGGCGAGCTCTATGAGATTGAAGCAGAGGTTCGAGGCCAGCAACCCGAGATCCGGCGACGAAGTCGGCAGGACCGCACCCAGCCATTGATCGACGAGTTGCGCCAGGCACTCGACGATGCCCTGCGCCGGCTCTCGCCCAAGTCCGAGATGGCCAAGGCGATCGCCTATGGCCGCAAGCGCTGGGTCGCGCTGACGCGCTTCCTCGACGATGGCCGTCTGGAGATCGATAACAACATTGCGGAGCGCGCCATGCGCTGCGTGGCCCTAGGCCGTAAAAACTGGCTGTTCGCCGGCTCAAAGGCGGGCGGCGATCGCGCCGCCGCCATCTACTCCGTCATCGAAACCGCAAAGCTCAATGGCCTCGAACCGCAGGCCTATATCGCCGATGTCATCGCCAAGATCGCTGGCGACTGGCCTGCTGCCCGCTGGGATGAACTCATGCCGTGGAACTGGCGGCCAGATCAGCAACCGATCGCTGAAGCCGCCTGATCTGCGGCCTTCAGGCCACGCTTACACTGAGCATTGGGGCGAAAGGTCAGATTCATGCGCTCCGACCGCCTCAGTGAATCGTGGCGCTAACGCAGAAAGTCGCTTTGGCCCCAGCCGGGCTTGATCGAGCCAGCGAGCGACTTACCCTGATCTATGCCTGCTTTGCATGCTGCCGGACGTCGGCGTAGGTCTAGAACGTCAGCGAGTTCATGACCGATGGCCGCCATGCTCGCCTCGTCCGGCTGGATGACATCGACCGTGGTTCCGTCCTTGCGCAATCGGCTCACTTCGAAATCGAGCGACTGCTGCATTCGCTCGGCCATGCGGGCGTCGCCAGGGGGTGAACGCATGGCGATCACCAATACATTGTCGTAGCCGGTCGCCAGATCGACATTGCTGACTGATCGCATGGCTCCCGAAATAAATCTCCGCCCGCCGATCGTCACCGGCGGGTTGGATATCGGCACACTGCAACTTGACGCAACACCTTGGGAAAGAGCGATCGTAGAAGCCGCTTGCCAGACGACCAACTCGCCAGTTTCTGCATCGATGGCGCTGCAACTGAACGCGGCGGGCCATGGCTGGTCCCGACCGATCGGTATGAACTGATCGGTTTTCTCAAGGAAGGAGGCTTCGTCTTCGGCGGTCCCGGGCATGGCAAGCGCGCCGATCTGCCGTCGCAGCGCAATGGTGTCTTCCCCCGCCATTTCAGCTTTGAATTGTCGCCACAGCAGATCGGGTATTCCAGACGGCGGCGTGGTGCGCGACGTGGGATTGGATGCGGGCGGCAGATACGCCTCATGATCGATCGCCGCGGCCAGATCAGCAGCTGACTGTCCAGCCGCCAGCCGCCAGGCGAGCGACGCGCCGGCGGCGGTCCCCAGGATCATGTCCGCATCGTGCAGGTTGACGCCGCTCTGCGCAAGTCCTGCCACGACCCCGGTTTGCCACGCCATCCCCACCATGGCGCCTCCGCTCAGGACCACCGCTCCTTTCACATCTTCGCCTTTCTCATCCGATGGATCTTTCTGATGCGTATCCGGCTCCAATCGCCGTGGAAGTTCCCGCCAGATGCTAAAGCGTGACCTCGGAATAGAAGTCGTCGATGATGTTACACATGTGTGCGAGCGGCAAGACGCGGGCGATATCACCGACCGACTTCCATTTCCCTTCCTTCACATGACCAGGCTTGGCCTCGGCCAGCCAGCGTCGATACTCGGTGGACTTCTGTCGCAACGAGGGTTCCCAGATATCGTAGTCGATCGTGGTCATCACAGCGTCACTGACGTGATGCGGACCGTCGAGCACATGGATCGAGCCGTTCTGAACGGACACGACATAGCCGATCGTGTCACGTCCGTCGCCGCGCAGCAGTTCCTCGGGAGGGTTGGTCACCTCAATCGAGAATACAAGGTCGAAATCGGGCTTCTGCTTCTCCACGACGGAAACAAAATATTTCCGTAAAGCGTCAACCCATTCAACGCTTCCCGCTCGATACTTTGTTTTGACATCTTCCATGTGCAAATTCCCATAATATCTCGCCAGTGTCGTTATGCAATATTTCAAATTTATACGATAAATTCGATTATTTCCGATAATACGAATTAGCTGACGGTAAGCGCCACTCAGTTCACGGCTCTTGCCTTTTCAATATAACTATCCTTGAGGAGGCGCTTGTAGAGCTTGCCGTTGGGCTGGCGCGGCAATTCCTGCATGAAGTCGATCTGACGCGGGATCTTGATTTTGCTAAGTGTGGCGGCAAGATGCTGTTGGAGATCCTCGACAAGGGCGGGACCAGCATCGCTCCAGTCAAGCGGCTGCACCACCGCAATTACCCGTTCGCCGAAATCCTCGTCAGGCGCTCCGATAACGGCGGCATCCACGACCTTGGGATGAGTTATGATCCGATCCTCAATTTCCTGCGGATAGATGTTCACGCCGCCGGAAATGATCATGTAACTCTTGCGGTCGGTGAGGTAGAGATAGCCATCCTCATCAAGCCAGCCAATGTCACCCAGCGTACTCCATCCCTTGTCATTATAGGCCTCGGCGGTCTTGACTGGATCATTATGATATTCAAACAACGTGCCATCCTCGAAATAGACCAGTCCCTCGCTGCGCGGCGGCAGCTCGGTGCCATCGTCGGACAGGATATGCGGCTTGCCAAGCACAGCGCGCCCGACCGTGCCGGGATGGTTTCTCCAGTCGGCGGGGGCGACGAGCGTCATGCCATTGAATTCGGTCGCTGAATAATATTCAAAGATTATCGGACCCCACCAGTCGAGCATGTCCCGCTTGACATCGACCGGGCAGGGCGCGGCGGCATGGACCGCAAACTTATGGGAAGTGAGGTCATAACGGGTCCGCACTTCCTCGGGCAACTTCAGCATCCGCACGAAATGCGTCGGCACCCATTGGGAATGGGTCACTGCCTCTTCCTCGATCACCTGAAGTGCCAGTTCAGCGTCATATTTCTCCATGATGATGGAGGTTCCGCCTAGCCTATGGACGCCCAGATTAAACCGCAGCGGAGCGGCATGGTAGAGCGGTGCTGGCGAAAGGTAGATACTGTCCGCACCGAAGCCGAAGGCATTCTGCAGCAGCAAGCCGAGTGGATCGAGATCGCCCATAGCAAGGTCGGGCAAGGGGAATTGGACGCCCTTGGGACGGCCGGTCGTCCCGGAAGAATAGAGCATCGGCATGCCGCGGCTCGGGTCATCCACCGGCACTGCACGGCGCGTATCCCGTTCGGCCACATAGCTGCGCAGTCCGGGAACAGGGGTGTCAACGGTGAAGCCGACACAGTCCTGGCAGCCGCGCAGTGCTTCGATCGCCACATCGGCCAAGGCGTCGCAGCTGAACAGCATCTTAGCCCCGGAATCCTTGACAATATAAGCCAGTTCGTCCGCCGTCAGGCGCGTGGAAATTCCGGTGAAATAGATACCCGCCCGATCCGCCGCCCAGGTGAGTTCGAAATATTCCGGGAGATTCTCCATGAATATGCCGATGACGTCGCCACGCTGGAGCCCATAGGCGCGCATGAGTTGCGATGCCTGATTGGACCGCGCCTCAAGCTCTGCATAGGTGGCGCATTTGCCGCTGGGAATGAACTTGTAGGCCAGCTTCGCCGGATGGGCTTTAGCGTGCCAGTGAGGGTGGAATGTCTGCATGCCTTCGTTCGACCTCTTGGACTGTGACCCATGGGAGCAGGCGACCATCCTGGCCGCCTCGCTTCCTCACGCGGCGAACCACCCCGGCTTGCCCTTGCCGCCACCATAGCCGGCGCGAACGCGCTGTTTAAGCAGAGCCGGCGGGCGGAAACGCTCGCCATAGGCTTCCTGCATAATCTCCTGCGCCTGCACGCACAGGCTGGACGTCACCGCATCCATGAGCGCGAACGGGCCGATGGGATGACCAAGGCCAAGACGGCAAGCGGTGTCGAGATCTTCGGGGGAGGCGACGCCTTCCTCGACCAGCTTCACCGCCTCGATCATGAAGGCGTGCAGCATCCGGTTGACCGCGAAGCCCGCGACGTCCTTCACCCTTATCGGCGTCTTGCCGATCTCGGTCATGATCGCCATCGCGGCATCCATCGTTTCCTCGGAAGTGTCGAAGCCGGGAATGACCTCAACCAGCTTCATGCGCGACACTGGCGAGAAATAATGGGTGCCGATGAAACGGCTGCGGCGTTCGGCGGGCAATGCACCGGCCAACGTGGAAATCGGGATGGTCGAGGTGTTGGACGCGATGATGCAATCCTGGCTAACCACAGCGGCCAGGCGACCGAGCAGGTCGGTCTTGATCTGCTCCTGCTCGAACACCGCCTCCGTGACGAATTCCCTGTCGGCGAAGGCGGCGAGGTCGAGTGCGGGCTTGATGCGTGACAGGGTCGGATCGATCTCTTCTACCTTGAAGAAGCCGCGCGAAACGCCTTTTTCCATCAGTGCGCGCAGCCGTGCAAGGGCGCGGTCCAGCGACTCCTTGTCACGGTCGTTCAGAAGCACTTCATGCCCGGCTAGTGCGAAGACGAGGGCAATTTCGCCTCCCATCAGACCGGCTCCAATCACGCCAACCTTTCTCGCCATCCTTCATATCCTTTCCGAAATATATATACTGTCAAATTCCCGGGATCGTCACGGTCAGGCCGCCATCCACAACGATCGTCTGGCCAGTGACGTAACGCGCTGCGTCGGACGCCAGAAAGCTGGTCGCGCCGGCAATATCATCCGGCTCGCCGATGCGGCCCAATGGCGTCGATTTCAGTGCTTCGCTCAGAGTTACCGGATCCTCCCACAATGCACGGGAGAAATCGGTCCGGATAAGGCCGGGCGCGATGCAATTCACGCGGATATTCTGAGGTCCATACTCGACCGCAAGATTGCGAGCGAGCTGGAAGTCGGCCGCCTTCGAAATATTATACGCGCCGATCGTCGCCGATCCACGCAGTCCGCCCATGGACGAAATTAGGATTATGCTGCCACCCCCGCGTGCCGCCATGCCCGGCGCCACAAGGTGCGCCATCCAGTGACTGGAAAGCACATTGGTTCGCAGAATCTTCTCAAACTGTTCGTCGTTGATTTCCGACATCGGGCCATAGAAAGGATTGGCGGCCGCGTTACAGACGAGAATATCGATCGGCCCAAGCCGTTCCTTGGCTGTGAGCAGCAGCGCCTTGACTTCATCCTTTTTGCCCACATTGGCAGCAAGCGCCAGCGCACGCCCGCTGCCGCGTGCGTTGATGGTGTCGGCAACTTCGTCGCAGGCCATTTGCTTGCGCGAGGAGATGATGACGGTGGCCCCCAAGTGAGCGAAGCTTTCCGCAATGCAACGGCCGATGCCGCGTGAAGCGCCAGTGATGAGGGCTGTTTTGCCTTCCAGGCTGAACATGGCTTCCTTGGCCCTTCTCACATCGCAGATATGCCGCCGTCGATCTTCAGCTCCGATCCGGTCACGAAACGACTTTCGTCGGAGGCGAGATAGAGGATCGCCTGCGCAACCTCTTCCGGCTCGCCGAAACGGCCGACGGGAATTTGGCTTAGGAGCTTGACCTTGACGCTGTCCGGGTCTCTGCCTTCACCTACCAGGTCGTTCAGGATCGGCGTGTTGATGAATGTTGGATGCACCGAATTGCAGCGAATGTCCCACCCTTTGCGCGCGCAATCCAGCGCGATGGATTTGCTGAGCAACCAAACCGCAGCCTTTGAAGCATTATAATTGGCAAAGTTGCCCGAGGCGATCAGCCCGGCAATGGAAGAGAGGTTGACGATCGACGCGGGCTGCTTTTCCCGCAGCAATGGGAGGGCATATTTGCATCCCAGGAATACGCTGTCGACATTGACCGTCATACCGCGGCGCCAGCGGTCGAGATCAAAGTCCTCGATCGAGCCTGGCAGCACGATCCCCGCATTGTTCACAAGGATGGAAAGCCCGCCCATCGTCTCGTTGGCGGCAGTCATCGCGGGTAGCCAGTCCGCCTCGCTGGTGACGTCGAGGCGGGCGGCGAAAGCGCAGGTTGCGCCAGTTTCGGCATTGATGGCATCGGCCTGGGCACGTACCGCGTCTGCGTCGATGTCGGTGAGGAGGACTTGTGCGCCCTCCATCGCCAGCAGGCGTGCGGTAGCTGCGCCAATGCCCTGCGCGGCGCCGGTGATGAGCGCCTTCTTCCCCTGAACCCTTCCCTTCATGCCGGGAAATCGGCGGGCTTGGGCCATAGGCCTTCGCTCGCCATTCGGTCCGCTTCCTGAGGGGTGAGCACATGTGCCCAGCCGCCAGTGCTGTCCGGCGAGATATCCTTGTGGCGTTTCATCTCGAGCTTTGCGATCTGGTTGCGATGGACCTCGTCCGGCCCGTCGGCCAGGCGCAACAGGCGGGCATTTGCCGCTGCGAGTGTCAGAAGATGATCGTTATTGGTGCCGCCGCCGCCGAACATCTGGATTGCCCAGTCGATAATCTGCTGCGCCATGGTCGGCGCCACGACCTTGATCATTGCAATTTCCTGGCGCGCGGCCTTGTTCCCCACCGTGTCCATCATATGTGCTGCCTTCAGCGTCAGCAGCCGGGCCTGCTCGATCATGATGCGCGACTGGGCGATGCGTTCCATGGTCACGCTCTGCTGAGCGAGGGCCGCGCCGAACGGTTCACGGATCTGCGCGCGCCGGCACATGCGCTCAAGCACCCGTTCGCAAAGGCCGATCAACCGCATGCAGTGGTGGATGCGGCCGGGACCAAGTCGGCCTTGCGCAATTTCGAAACCACGCCCTTCACCGAGCAGGATGTTGGATTTGGGGACGCGGACATTGTCGAACATGACCTCGGCCGCCCGGTCTGGTACGCCGTAGAAGCCGAAAACAGGCAATGCACGCACAACCCGCACGCCCGGCGTGTTGCGGGGCACAAGGATCATCGACTGGCGGAGATAGGGGTCCTCGACCTCGGGTGAGACGCGGCCCATGAAGATGATGACCTCGCATTTTGGGTGCGTGGCATTGGTCGTGTACCATTTACGGCCGTTGATGACATAGTCGTCCCCGTCCGCGACGATCTCGCTGGCGATTTGCGTAGCGTCGGACGACGCGCGCGCCGGCTCGGTCATGCCGAAGGCAGACCTGATATCGCCCGCCATCAAGGGCTTCAGCCAGCGCTCCTTCTGTTCCTCGGAGCCATAGCGCAGGATGGTTTCCATATTCCCCGTGTCGGGCGCCGAGCAGTTGAAAACCTCTGGCGCGAGGAAGCTGCGTCCCATGATTTCGCAAAGCGGCGCGTATTCGAGGTTGGTGAGGCCTCCGACCCAATGGTGTTCGGGGAGGAACAGATTCCAAAGGCCGGCGTCCCGCGCCAGCACCTTGAGCCTTTCTACCGTGGGATACACCGTCCACGGCCCCAACCGCTCCGCCTCGAGCAGATATTGGCGTTCGCTGGGATAAATATGATCGGACATGAATGCCCGCAGACGCTCGGCAAGTTGCTCGGTCCGCTCCGTTGGGTTCAGCATCTCATCTCCTGCAATGCCCTACTTGTCTATATGGTCCTACAATCCGTTATCATGATTTGCAATATGGCTTTAAGCTATGCGGCGGTGATCGACGGCGCTAAAATTCAAGAAAATTATGATAATACAAACATATAAATTAAGAATTGCCTCGAAATTTATAATTTTCGTCGTGCGGCAAAGACGAAAAATTTTGCGCATTTTCGTAGGACGTAATTATAGAATCGAGGATAAAGAATGGATTGCAATTTCTGTAAAACCTGGCAAAAGCAATGCAGGTGTGTTCGCGCATAACCACTGAGGCGGGGGGCAAGGTATCTACCAAGCTTATTCGTACTCGGTATCGCGGACGTGCTAGGCCGGCGCTGGTTTGGTCAGATGTGCGGTCCAGCATAATCCGAGGAGGATTGGATGCGGAGGCGGTCGACGGCACATTGCGAACAAGTCGGTGCCCAATGGGCCGCATATATGCGGGACTATTATGAGGAGGCCTTGGCCGGCGATGATCTTGCCGACGCCACCTTCGTCATTTCCTATGAATTTACCGATCCACCGGCATATTTTTTGGATGAGGGGCAGAACTCCATCGGAGATTTAAACCGGATCGCTGACGGACGCGTAGAGGTGGCTGGACGCGCCTTGCTCCAGGCCGCATGCGATGTACAGATTATCGGCGACTGTGAGCCGGACACTGGCTGCGCAAATATGATGCGCCCAATCTCCAATTTGTCGGAGTCTGGGCCAAGATCATGTCCGGAGACTGTGATGCCAGCGGTGTTAAATCTGCCTGATGTGCACAATGCCATCAATGAATTTGCGATCTGAGGGCAATGGTCTCGGCGCCTGCGATGAGAATTCCGGTGACAATGTGGGAGATGATATGCGTCTGTTAGAACTCGCGGCGACACGCGGCGCACGCATTCTTGCAGAGGGGCTATTTTTCCCCGAATGTCCGCGCTTCAAGGGGACGGAAATAATCTATGTCGATGGTCCGCTGGTCCGTGCGACGAGCCTTGCAGGCGTGACGCGTATCGTTGCAGCCCTCCCGGCGCAACTCTGTCTGGGCTTGCAGATCACCGGCGATGACATCCTTGTCGGCGGAGCCCTTGAACGGCGAATTTATCGAATTGCCGGTGATACTGTGTCGCTCGAACAGGATTTATCGTCGCACTCCGCCTCGCCCACAAACGAGTTCGTCCGCCTCCCCGGTGGTTCGATGCTGGTGGGACGCATGGGTTTCAATCCCATCCTGGGCGAGGCCCCTCGCGCGGCGCGCCTACTTTTGGTGACGCCGGACGGAGATGTCCGCGAGACTGGCCCTGAACTGATGTTCGCCAACGGCATGATGCTTGTCGATGGTGGGGCGATTCTGCTGGTGATGGAGACCTTTGCCCAGCAGATTCGCCGGCTCAGTCTGTCTCCTTACGGGGAGGTTCTAAGCGACACCGTGCTTCCCTTGGTCAATGACCCTTCGCCCGAACCCGATGGCTTCGGGCTGGCGGCTGATGGTGGAATTTGGTATGCAGACATGCACCTTGGTGCAGTCGTCCACCGAGGTGAGGATGGAAAGGCGGACCTTCTCCTGCGGACGGGCAAGGCTCATGCGACAAGCTGCGTGATCTTCAATGCCGAGGAACAGGAGTGGATTGCGATCACCGCCACGGACCATCCACCGGCGCCGGAATTTGCCCATTTGCGAACAGGGCAGTTAATCGTGGTGCCGCTGCGTGCATTATGGGAGGCAGGAAGCGAATGTGGATCATGATTGCACCGATCGCATGGCTCCTTTGTCATGACTGAGAGGCGTTGCAGAACCGCCGCGAGGAAAGACGCGGCTGCGGCTCTGGATCGGCGTTTTCGATCTCCACTGCTTACCTATTTCAGGCGTCGGTTAGGCGATCAGGCCGAAGCCGAGGATTTGACGCAAGAAGTATTCATTCGGCTTGCTACCCATCCCGATCGCCATGATGGGACCAAGTTGCGATCCTATGTTTTTACGATTGCTGCTAACCTGCTCAGGGATAAGGCAAAATCTGCCAGTTCTGCCTGGGCGAGGCAAATAGACAGTTTGGACAAGGTGGACGCAGGCTTTGCACGGCCTCGGGAGCTGGTTGACGGGCTTACACCCGAACGCCTTTTGGTAGGCAAGGAAACGTTGGCTCAGGTCCGGTCGGCGATGTTCGAACTGAGCGAGAAAACGCGATATATCTTTGCCCTCTCACGTCTGGATAAGATGCGCTATCAGGATATTGCGGCACTCTACGGTATTTCCGTCAGCGCGGTAGAAAAGCACATCATCAAGGCCAATGCGCATTTGGGTGCCCGCCACGCTTCAAGCCATCAGGACGATTATCCACGAGATACCCGAAAATCCGCCTAGCGGCACACCTCGTGCCGGAATGGATGTGAAAGTTGGGGCCATATTGGATCGGCGCCGCACAGTCCGGCTTCGGGAAGGGGCGAGCATTGGTCAGCTGATCCCGCCATCGACCGATTTTTCGAAGGAACTTGCTGAGGGCTTCTTCGGAGGTCTCGTTCTTTCAAAAGAAGGGGACATGACTCATCCGTTGAGTGTGTCTCGCTGGCGCTGAGGCCGGAAACGATCCGTGGGGAATAAGGGCGTGTCGATCGCCTGCTCCAGAAGCGGACAGTGTACCGGAAGGCGCGTGAGAGGAGGAAGCATCAGCATGGCTCTGACATTAGAGGCGATCAAGGGACGGGTTTCGGACCTTGATTCTCATGAGCAGATTTCGCACGTCAAATATGGCGAGGTTTTCGGTGACCGTGGCGAACGGTTTCTGAAGGCCAGTGCCGATCTGTTCCGCCTTGCCACCGAAAAGCGCAAGGGAACCGACGAAGGCAACGACAATTTCGTGCCGGATACGGTCGAGATCACCGAGAAGACGGTGTGGGAGAATAAGGGCGTTACGGCCCCTTCACATGCCGACATGGATCGGCGCCCTGCGGTAATGGACATGATGGGCATTCAGCGCCAACTCGTGTTTCCGACCATGGGTTTGTTTGCTCTCT
The DNA here is from genome assembly GCF_024611135.1 of Sphingobium sp. CFD-2. Taxonomy (NCBI): domain Bacteria; kingdom Pseudomonadati; phylum Pseudomonadota; class Alphaproteobacteria; order Sphingomonadales; family Sphingobiaceae; genus Sphingobium; species Sphingobium sp. CFD-2. The sequence goes on from NZ_CP084405.1 coordinate 479,258, forward strand.
CGCAGGCGCTTGGCGGACTGCACAATATTTCGTCGGAAGAAGAGAGGGTTGTCGCCTGGGAGGCTGTTGACGCCTACAATGAATGGGCCGCAGGCCTGACCGCGAAATATCCCGACCGTCTGTGGATCGCGACACTGCTCAAGAGCGCCAAGCCGGGTATCACTGTCGAGGATTTGATCGCAGAAACCGGCCGCCTCATCAAGCTGGGGGCTAAGGCGATGTTCATCCCCAGCGGTTTGCCGCCTGCTGGCCTTTCGCCTAGCGACCCGGCGCTCGACCCCTTCTATGCGCTGATGGCGGAAGCAAATGTCTCGCTCGTCACGCATCCGCCCGGCGGTGTCGGCTTCTATTCGAAGCCCTGGGAAAAGCCCCGGATGATCAGTGGTCTGCGCAAGCATATGGCGGAAGAGAATTTCGTTGCTTCGCTGGTATCGGGCGGCGTGTTCGAACGGCATCCGACGCTCCGCTTCGCGGCAATCGAATGCGGTTCGTCCTGGTTGGGTCCACTCGCCGAATTCCTGGATTTCTGGGCGGACGAATCCCGTGCACCGCGGACGGCGGGGTCCCAGTTCAATTATGCCTATTCGCTAAAGCCATCGGAATATATCGCTCGCAATGTTCGGGTAACCCCCTGGAATTTCGAACCGGTGGAGATTTATTTCGATCGCTACCCCCATCTCCAGGATTGTTATTGTTACTCCAGCGACTTTCCCCATGTCGAAGGACAGCAATATTCACTCCAAAAATTCTATGAAAACATCTCGCCTTTAGGCGATAAGATCGTCGAGAAATTTTTTTGCACTAACGGGGCACTGGTCCTGCCCTGATAAGCCAAATCAACGCCACCGGTTGCGACCTCGCACGCGGTGGCGTTGATAAGATATTCAGGCTTGGGAGGATCAGAGGTGAATGCCATTGAACGCCTGCCGCGCATAAAGGCCGATCACGTCGCCGCAGCGATGGTGAATGCCTCCGCTTCGATGACGGCGCGCAAGGCACTGTTATACGGCGAGCTTTGCAAGCATATTCCTGAAGATCCGGAACTTGTCCAGATCGTTGCGCAAGGCCTTGCAGGGGCGACCGCCATCCAGTTCTTCACCTGTGTCCATTATGTGCTGATGCGTGAATCAGGTGATCCGCTCGCTCGATTCTACGCGAGTCTCACCGCCGATCCTGCCCCGCCAGAGGAGGCCTTTCCAGATTTTGCGCGCTTCTGCAAAAAGCACCGTGCCGAGCTGTTGCACCTCATGCGCAACCGAACCGTCCAAATGACTGCCATTGATCGCTGCGGGCCGATATTGGCTGGCATTTCCCGCGTCGCAAAGCTGGTGGGCGAGCCGATCGACCTCATTGAAATCGGTTGTAGCGCCGGGGTGCTGTTATCCTTCGATCACTATGCCTATGATTTCAAGGATCGTGGTCACCTGGGTGCGTCAGACGCGTCGATGACGGTCACGCTCAACCTGCAAGGCGGCCCTGAACCGCACATTCCGCAGGTCGGACGGCGTATCGGCCTTGACCTGCAGCCGGTTGATCTCAAGTCGGCCGACGAGCGGCGGTGGATCCAGGCACAATGCTATCCAGAGCTGCGTGAGTGGCAGGCCGAAGTCACGGCAGCCATGGACATCGTTCAGAACATCCCGATTGATTTCTTCCGGGGCGATGCGCTGGAGCTGCTACCTGGCCTGCTAACCGAGAGTCGTGGTCCACTCTGCATTTTCCACTCCGCCTGCCTGATCTACTGGAGCGAAGAGGCCAAGGCTTGTCTCGACGATCTGCTCTTGGAGGCGAGCTGCGGGCGTGAAATTTTCCGGGTCGGGAATGAGCGCCCCGAAGGCGTTGAACGGCCGACCTATGGAGAGATCAGCATCAGCCATTATTTCGATGGGCAAAGGGGCGACCGGAATTTCCGTGCTCATTGGTTTGTCGATGAGGCTACTCTTGTCTGGCAGAATTGAAACTTCCGATAAAGTCGGTTGAGGGGTTGGCGCGAGGTGTCGTTTCCACAAGTGAGTAGGGCAACAAGTGTCTGTCTATCGGTCGCTCGGAATGCCTCATGATCGGCAGTCGATGATGCTGGCCTGAATGGGACTTTCGGGGTCGCATTGGTCGCGCCTTGGGCTGGTGAAAGGATTGGTTTATGGAGATCATCAGCAGTACGCGTCACGAAATGGGCAGAGCCTCGTTGATGAAGCGATTATCGCTGGAATGCGGTGATCATCATATCGGTAACAAAGAAGGATAGAGGAGGCTGATTTGGCACATAGCAATGAGGATGGCGGTGAGCGCTACGAACTGTGTAGTCCGCAATGGCTGGACGCGATGCGCGAATATTATCGGACCGCTTTTGAAAGCAAGGATCTCCTTGGCTTTGAGTTTATCCGCACCTACGAATTTACTAATCCTCCTCAGCATTTGCGTAAACCTGGACGTGAAACAATTGGTTACGCTCTGAGCCTGAAAGATGGGCGAATGGAAGTGATCGGCGAGCCGCTTCCTCTCGGTGAAGCCCAATCTGTCGTATTGACTGATTATGACGCGAGCCTGCAATTGCGTCAGTGGGATGGCAGCGATCCAGCCTATCCGGCCTTTCGCTCGACGATCGTTGAGGCGGGCAAGCTCAAATTCTTCGGCGATCCGCCAAAGCTGCCGGCGGCGATGGAAAATCCCAATACCCACAACGCGCTCAGCGCCTTCACGCGGTTCCCGCCAAAAGTGACAGCAAACAGCCTTTGAGCGGAATGAGGCGGTCGGATGCGCAAAGGCAACCGGTCGCTTGAAAGTAGCCTGACTATTGAGGTGAATTCATGCGTTACAATCCGCTCGGGTCCACGGGACTGTTCGTATCGGAGCTTTGTCTTGGCACGATGACGTTTGGCGGTCAGTCCACATGGAACTCGCTTGGTAATTCGGATCAGAGTGAAGCGACTGCGATCGTTTCGCGTGCGCTGGAAGCCGGGGTCAACATCATCGACACGGCGAACAACTATTCGGGTGGCCTGTCGGAGAAGATGGTTGGTCAGGCCCTCAAGGATATTGGTATCAAGCGCTCGGACGTACTCATAGCGACCAAATGCTTTGCCCGGATTGGCCAGGGTCCGAACGATATGGGGTCGTCGCGCGGTCATATCATGGACTGTGTGGAGCGAAGCCTTGAACGGCTCGGCCTTGATCATATCGATCTCTACCAAATGCATGCGCAGGACTCGATGACACCGATCGAGGAAACGCTGCGCGCGCTCGACGATCTCGTCTCACGGGGACTGGTGCGCTATGTGGGCGCCTCCAATTATCAGGCGTGGCAACTCATGAAGGCGCAAGGCATTGCTGAGCGCAAGAATTTCGTCCGATTCCAGACCCTTCAGGCTTATTATTCCATCGCCAGTCGCGACATCGAGCGGGAAATCGTACCGGCTCTCGTCGACCAAAAAATGGGCCTGATGGTGTATAGCCCTCTCGCTGGCGGCCTCCTTTCGGGCAAGTTCGAGCGAGACAAGCACGGACCGGAGGGCGCGCGTCGGTCGGCGATGGACTTCCCCCTGGTGCATAAGGATCGCGCCTGGGACTGTATCGATGCGATGCGGGAGGTTGCCCAATCCCATGACGTGAGCGTGGCGCGCGTTGCGCTAGCCTATGTCCTGGCCAAACCCTTTGTCACTTCGATCATCATCGGGGCGAAGCGGATCGACCAGCTTGAGGACAATCTCGCTGCGATCGACGTTCAGCTTTCGGCCGAGGATCTGGCAAAGCTCGACGCGGTGAGCGAACTGCCCTTCGAATATCCGGGCTGGGCCTTGGGTCCACAGGAAAAGGTGCGGCGTCCGCAACCAAAATAGGTAGCGCAAAAAAAACGCTGAGCCGTGTGTGACTGGACACGACGGCGGTGAAGTAAACAGGGCCGGCCGGGAAGGCCGACGGCGAACGCATTGGAGACGGTGGAAATGACGGCGGAGACCTGCGGGATCGATACGGACAAGGTGATCGACGATTATGTGGCGCATTGGAACGGGCGTATTGGTGAAACGAAGGCGGTCCCGCTGCTGCGCAAGTCGCATCGTGACTATGCGATATCGAGCCGCCATGTCACCGACGACATGATACGGCAGTTTGCGATTTCCAACGGCGACACCAATCCGCTTTGGCGCGACCCTGCCTATGCCGAGACGTCGCCATGGGGTCGCATCATCGCACCGCCGATGCAGGTCGTTTCGGTCTCCTCTGCCACATCGCTTCCCCAGCCACCAGACGTTCCAGAATGGTATCTGATGCAAGCAGGCGCAATCTACGAGATGGAACGCCCGCTCGTGCATGGCGACGAACTGGACGCTGAAGATGTGTGGCTCGGAATCACCGAGCATAGCAAGGCTGATCGTCCCCACCGCACATTCCTGCTCCATGGCGAACGGCGCTTCCGCGATCAGGATGGCAAGCATGTCGGTCGGGTAAAGCTCAACGTCTTCGCTACCACCCCTAGAAAAGGGATCGGTGCTCCTGCACCACAGGAAGCGCCGGCTCGTGAACGGCACCGTTACAGCGAAACCGAGCTGGCAGAGATCTACGCTCATTATGACGATGAGATCGCTGGCAAGCTGCGGCGTGGCGCCGAGCCGCGCTATTGGGAGGACGTAAAGGCGGGCGATCCTATCGGGAAGGTTATCAAGGGGCCGCTCGATGTTCTCGATGCTGCTAGCTTCCTCGTCTCGGCCGGGGCAGGGCTGGGCTATGCGGACAAGTGGATGCTCATCAAGGACGAGATTGGTGTCAACGGCGGAGTAAAAGTCGGCCATTGGGCGGCGCAAAATCAGGCCGGGTGATCCGTGTGCTGGCGAGCGCCGCGAGGGCGTAGCCCGAGTGGGGGTCGCCAACACACGGATGGTCTTTTCTGTCAGGGGTTGGAGCGTGCCTTGCGCGCCTGGCTTTGGGCCAGACGATAGCTCTCTCCGTTCATCTCGAGTATGGAGACGTGGTGGGTAAGCCGGTCGAGGAGCGCGCCTGTCAGGCGCTCGGAGCCGAACGTTTCGGTCCACTCGTCGAACGGCAAGTTGCTGGTGATCAGCGTCGAGCCGCGCTCGTAACGCTGCGAGATCAGCTCGAACAGCAGTTCCGCGCCGGTTTTCGAGAGCGGCACGAACCCCAGTTCATCGATGATGAGGAGCTTGTATCCGGCCATTTGCTTGTGGAGGCGCAGAAGGCGGCGTTCGTCGCGTGCCTCCATCATCGCGCTGACCAGCGCGGACGCGGTGGTGAAGCCGACCGTCAGGCCCTTCTGGCAGGCGGCAAGGCCGAGGCCGATCGCCACATGGGTCTTGCCGGTTCCCGAGGGACCAAGGGCTATGACGTTCTCGCGGCGGTTGATCCAGTCGCAGCGTGCCAGTTCCAGCACCTGCATCTTGTTGAGCTTGGGGATCGCGGCAAAGTCGAAGCTGTCGAGGCTCTTGGCGGCCGGGAACTTCGCAGCCTTGATCCGGCGCTCGACCATCCGGCGTTCGCGGTCGATCAGCTCCAGTTCGACAAGCCGGGCAAGGTAGCGGACGTGATCTGCGCCCTCGGCCGCGCATCGCCGGGCCAGCTTTTCATGCTCGCGCAGGAAGGTTGGTAGCTTGAGCGTCTTGAGGTGGCTGGCCAGTAACAGCTCGGGGGACGGACTGCTCATGCCGCATCCTTCGCATCGCCCGAGAGCAACTGCATGTAGGAGCGCGCCGATGTCGTCTCCACCCTGGCTCTGGGCAGATAGGGATAGATCGCCATGTCCAATCGGGGTGGTCGGCGCTCCACCCGGCACAGCAGGAGATGCTTCACGGCATCAAAGCCGATCGCCCCGATATCGAGAGCCTGCTTTACGGCCGCATGCAGATCGGCAAGCGTGAAGCTCTCCAGCAGACGCAGCACCTGCACATACTCGCGCCGACCATGCTTGCCCATACGAGCTTCCATGAGGCGGCGCAGCGTTGCAAACGCTTCGGGCAGGTGCCAGCCTTGCAGGGGCGCTGCCTGATCGAGCGCATTGATCTTCTGTTCGATCAGGGGAAGGTAATGGATGGGATCGAAGATCACGTCCTCGCGCTCGTAGCTGCGCACATGACGGGCAATGACCTCGCCCCGGCAGCCGATCACCACCTCGCCGACATAGCCCCGGATCCATACCTCCTGATGGCCGAAGCGCACCGGCACCGAGTAATCATTGGTCCGGTAACGCACCAGCGCCTGCGACGAGACCTGGCCGCTGGTCTGGTCACAAGCCTCGAACGGGGCAGCCGGCAGTTCCTGCATCGCCGCCAGATCGCGCTTCAGCCTCTCGCCGATCGTCTCGCTCTCGCCCCGCAGCCGGTCGTTCTGACGCTTGCGGCATTGCTCCTCGAGCCACAGGTTGAACGCCTCCCACGTCGCGAACCGGGGGATCGGCACCATGAAGTTGCGGCGAGCATAACCGACCAGCCCTTCAACACTGCCTTTGTCGTTCCCCCTGCCGGGACGGCCGTAACGATCGCGGATCAGGTAATGCGACAGGAAGCCGCTGAACAGCCGGGCGCGCTGCCTCGTGCCGTCGGGCAGGATCTTCGAGACCAGGCAGCGGTCGTTATCGTAGACGATCGACAGCGGCACCGCGCCGAAAAACGCGAAGGCGTGCACGTGGCCGTCCATCCATGCCTCGGCAACGGCAGCGGGATAGGCGCGCACGTAGCAGGCGTCGCTGTGCGGTAGATCGAGCACGAAGAAATGCGCCTTCTGCACAACACCGCCGATCTCGACCATGGCCTCACCAAAATCTGCCTGGGCATGGCCGGGCGCATGCGCCAGCGGCACGAACATCTCCCGGCTGCGCTGCTCGCGCTGTCGGATGTAATCCTTGATGATCGTGTAGCCGCCGGTGAAACCGTGCTCTTCGCGAAGGCGGTCAAATACCCGCTTCGCCGTATGACGCTGCTTGCGCGGAACCTGACGGTCACCATCAAGCCATGCATCGATGATCGGAACGAACGCTTCCAGCTTGGGCCGCCGCACCGCCGCCGTCCGGCGGTAACCGGGGGGCTCCGAATACGACAGCATCTTGCGGACCGTGTCGCGCGATACGTTGAAATGCTTCGCCGCCTCACGCTGGCTCATGCCGCCCGCGCAAGCAAGACGCACCTTCAGGTAAAGATCCACGGTATATATCTCCACGCCCTCCCTGCTCGCGCAAAGAAGGCAAAGTGGACGACTTTTACGCCGCCCGCAGCAGCACTTCGCCGCCGCCACCGTGGTCTAATTTTGCACCGCCGTTCTCAGATCGTCAGTCCAGGCAAAGCGCATATCCGAGACTCCACGATCCAGGCCGTCGAGCGGACTGTCGAGGGGCACGCCGGGACCCAGCGGATCGCGTCCGTCCGGACCAGCGATCACCGACAGGATCGTCGCCGCGTCGCGCGAGTCACGCGTTATCGGACCTGCCGTCCAGCCAATATGCAGTTCGAAATGCTCAGGATCGACGCGTTTGGGCACGGATCGTTCGGTGGGATGCATGCCCACGAGGCCGCAAAATGCCGATGGAAGCCGGGTCGAGCCGCCACCATCGGTGCCGATTGCAGCTGGAATCATCCCTGCGGCGACCGAAGCGCCCGCGCCCGAACTCGACGCGCCAGCGATGCGACTGAGATCCCACGGGTTGCGCGACAGCTTGTCGAATTCGGGTGCGCCTTCCAACGTGAAAGTAGGCATGGAATTGAGGCCGACGATGATCGCGCCCGCCCGTCTCAGGCGTTCGACACAGATTTCGTCGTGGCGTGCCGTCCCGCCGATACCGATCGGTCGTATCGGCCGGGGCCACCCTGCGACATCGAGATGGCTCTTCACCGCCATCGGCACGCCATGCAGCGGCCCCAGTGGGTTGCCTGACAGGACGGCTGCTTCCGCGGCCTTCGCCGCGGCGCGCGCATGATCGGCATCGATATGAACGAAGGCCTTTAACGTGGGATTGAGCGCCTCGATTTTCGTCAATGTCCGGTCGATGACCTCCACAGGGGATATCTGCCGGGATTGCACCAGTTCGGCGATCTGCCAGGCGGGTGCCCAGCTTAGCTCGTCGTCCTTTTCGATCTTGGCGTTCATGCCGCTCTGCTCCTCTCCGGTTGTCGTGTTTGTTTGAAGATGGGCTCAGTCGGAACCATGCAAATATGCCCTGCGCGCATGTTTCCGCGCAATTATGGCAGCCTGGCCACATAGGCCTCTGAAGGCGCGACTGGCTTGGCCGGCAGCGCTCATGTCAAGGCCAGGGCTATAGGAATGGCGAGCGCGACCTTTGTGATTCCAACCAGGTCCATATCCTCTCCGCGGTTTTGAGCCGTTGTCGGCTTCGCTCCGTTGACTGATATGCATTGTATTACAATTCTATTCAATAGAAACCCACCGAATGGCTTGCGTGATGTGAAAAATGCGAGATTATTGTGATCAGTTTTTCAGACCCGGTGCGAGTCGTTTTCGCGAAATCGGGCGAACAAGGCGGGGATGAATGTATGACAAGATATGTACAGCCTTTTGGTCGGAAAGTCTTTATCGCTGCGATTCTCGCGTCGACCGGACTCCACGGCCGGGCGGCTTCCGCAGCCGTCGCCGGGGAGGAGCAGCCTTCGATCAGCTCTGGTATTCAGGATATCATCGTCACAGCCCGTAAGCGCGAGGAGAGCATCCAGCGCGTGCCTGTGTCCGTGGCCGTGCAGTCGGGTGAAAATTTACAGCAGCGGCAAGTCACCGATATCATTTCGCTGCAGGCCGCTACGCCGAGTCTGGTTGTCGCATCGACCGGCCCGGGATACGCCGCCAGCAACTTCGCGATCCGTGGCGTCGGGACGGCGATCACCGGGCCGCAGGTCGAATCGAGCGTCGGTCTGGTCGTTGATGACATACCCATGGCACGCTCCGCTTTCTATCCTCTCGAATTGTTCGATCTGGATCGGGTGGAGACCCTGCGTGGTCCGCAAGGCATGCTGTTCGGCAAGAATGCGACTGCGGGCCTCATCAATATCGTGACCGGAACGCCAAGGCTTGGCGAAAGCGAGGTCATCGGCCGCATCGACCTGCGCCAGATGGACGTTCTGGGGAACGGCTTCCGTGAGAAGATCAATCTGGCCGCCAATATTCCGCTGTCAAACGAGGCGGCTCTCCGCGTGTCGGGTTATTTCTCGCACGACGACGCCTTGATGAAGAACGCGTTCAATCCAAAGCAGGATCTGGGCAAAGATCAGGCGGGTATCCGCGCTAAACTACTGGTCGAGCCGACAGACGGCTTCCGCGTGACCATTGCGGGCGACTACACGCACGGCCGTGGCACCGGGGAAGCGGTGTTTTCCTACCTCATTGCGCCGGTGGGCAGTCTTGTGCGGGCGCAACTTACGGCGCTAGGCATCACACCCGGAGAAGGAAATCTTTACACTGCACCCAACAATCGCATGGGTATTACATCGAATATTGGCGGAGTTTCCGTAAAGACAGAACTGGACTTTGGGAGCGGTTATACGTTGACTAATGTGCTCGGCTATCGCCGGGCTGAAATCACGACCTATGGTGACGCAGATGGCCTGCCGATCTCGGTTCTCGATAATGCCAACAGCAAGGGTACGATTTCGACGCAGGAACAATTTTCGGAAGAATTGCGGATCAGCTCGCCGGCGCAACGAGCGCTGACTTTCCAGGGTGGTCTTTTCTTCCAGTCGTTCGAATATAGGAGCGCGGCTGAGGCGCACTCATATATCGGCATGCAGGTGCCCGGGACAGGGCCGACTTCGGGACCGCCGCCAGTTCTGACTTTGACCCAAGCGGGCTGTTTGCTCGGTGCGTTCAACGTGCCGGGCGCCAGTACGCCTTGCTCAGTCGCTTTGCTGGGCGGCTTTCCCGGAGGCGCGCCGTCCCACACCCAGACAGACATTTCTAACGATTCGAAAAGCTACGCGGCCTTTTTCGAGGGACAATACAGGTTCTCGGAAAAGTTCAGTATTTCGGCGGGCGGGCGCTATACGCGCGACCGGATGGGTTACGCCTACAGCGTCACCAACTATCCCGACGCCATCGCCGGCTTTTACCCAGGTGGATTTCAGGTTCGCAACAAGGCCAGTGCCAACGACTTTTCGTACCGCGGCAGTCTGAATTTCCAAGCGTCGCACGACATATTGATCTACGGCAGTTACGGTCGTGGCTATAAGGGACCGGCGTTTGACACACAGACAGCCGCCGAAATCAAACCCGAGATATCCAAGACCTTTGAGCTTGGTCTGAAATCCGTCCTTTTCGACCGTGTCCTGCGCCTGAACGCGGCGATCTTCCATTCGAACTATAGCGATTTCCAAACCCAGGCGCCGGCGCTTGACCCGAAAAGCGGTAACCAGACCATCAAGCAGACAAATGCGGGTAAGCTGACCACGCAGGGCTTTGACATCGACTTGACGCTGGCGCCGGCTAAGGGGCTGACCTTCAACGGCGCGGTCAGTTATGTCGACAGCAAATATAAGAATCTTCTGGTTGGCTGCTACCCCGGCGAACCGATGCAGATTACAGCCTTTTCAACCACGCCTGGCCCGGGCATCTGCTTCAATCCCAATTTCAAGCCGGGTCTGCCTGTCAGCGCGACCAACCCGCCAGGGGGAGCCTTCTTCAACGGTGGCGTGACCAACGTGGATGGCGCACCGCTCGCCTTTTCGCCGAAATGGTCGTTCAACCTAAATTCTCGCTATGAATTTCCGGTGTCGGATCGCTTGAACCTGTTCGGGCAGGCCGACGCCTCCTATCGCAGCGAGTATAATTTCGTAACGGCAGCCGATCCCAACACGGCAGTGCACGGCTTCTGGCTCATCAATCTCAGCGCCGGCGCGCGCTCGGAAGGTGGTCGCTGGGGAGTCACGGTGTTCGTGAGGAACCTCGCGAACAAACATGTGCCACTCTACCGCTATTTCGTCGGCACCTCTGTGCTCCTCGGCGATGCGGCCTTCGGTCGCGGCACGTCCTATGTTCAGCAGTTCAGTCCGGACTCCTTCCGTCAGTATGGCTTGTCCGTGGATTTCAAATTTTAGGGGGAAGTCGGCCCGTCGCGGCCCGTTCGGGTCGTGGCGGGCCGGCGATTGCCGCTGGAACAAGCTCTTGGTTCATCTAGCCGCCCGTGCGGCCTTGGTAATTCTGAAACTCGAACCGATGCAGAAGAGGAGGAGCAGAGCATGACGATCACATTGGATGAAATTCGCGGTAATGTGCTCGATCTTGATTCCCATGAAATGGTGCCCACTACCCGCTATGAACAGGTTTTTGGAGCACGTGCCGGGAAACTTCTGAAGGAATTCAAGGCATTTTGGGATGATGCGGCCGAACGCTACAAGGATGACCCCAACAATCTTGCGGTCGAGGTCGAGGATGTGATGGCGGTCACGCAAGGCGTCGTGTGGGAGACCAAGGGACCATCGGCACCTGGCGCGATCGACATGGATCGCCGGCCTGACGTGATGGACGTCATGGGCATCAGGCGGCAGCTCATCTTCCCTGGTTTCGGCCTCTTCGCCTTTTGCGAGGCACATGGTGGTGGCTATGCCGCAATGCCCAAGGCGACGCCTGAGCAGATGCAAATGGCGCAGGATGCCGTCGACGACTACAATGAATGGGCCGGCCATCATACGTCGCGCTATCCTGATCGACTTCGGATCGTGGGCATCCTGGCAAGCGGCGTTCCGGGGCTGACGCCTGAGGGGCTGGTAGCGCGCACCGAAAAGCTTATCCGGAAGGGTGTTCGCTCGGTGCTGATGTCGAGCGGTCTGCCTCCCGCCGGCCTATCGCCGGCAGACCCGCTGCTCGACCCATTTTATCAGCTTTTGGCTGACTCCAATGTTTCGCTTGTTGTTCATCCGCCATCGGCGGCGGGATTCCGCCCCGGCGAAGTGTGGGGTCGCGCGCGGCTGCCGGGCAACTTCCCGGTTCATCTAGGTTTGCAGCGGGCTGAAGAAAATCTGCTCGGCGTGATGATCATGGGTGGCGTGTTCGAACGTCATCCCAACCTGCGCTTTGGAGCGATTGAATCCGGTGGCTTCTGGATCGGACCGCTAGCCGACCGGCTTGATGCCGCACTCGACAGCATGCAGGCGCTCAATCCTCGTCCGATCCCCGATTTCAAGACGGATCTTTCGCTCAAGCCCTCCGAATATATCGCACGTAACGTGCGGGTTGGCGTGCTGCTGAATGAACCGGTGGAGGAATGGATCGTCCGTTATCCCCACCTGCAGGATGTGTATTGCTATTCCAGTGATTATCCGCACGGCGAGGGGCAGGCCCACTCGATGCAGAAATTCTATGATCGCGTCGCGCCGTTGGGCGACGAGGTCCTGAAGAAATTCTTCATGAAGAATGGTGAGCTCTTGCTGCCTGCAGCATGACATAGGCGCGCGCGGAGGCGGGAAGGGCTTTTGCGCGCCTTGCTATTGGGTTTTCGAGCGAAGATGGTAATGCTGCTGTAGAATCCGTCATAGTCTAGGCTCACCAGGTCAGAGCTGCTACAAAACAACCCAGATCATCTGTGCGTTATGCAATGGCAGCGCCCTGACGGATGAGCTCTCCGTTCAGCAACGGGGTGCGAACGATGGTCTCGACCGGCTGCGCAGATTCGGCGGGCTTGCCGAGGCGGCTGGGGGGCGGGACCTTCGTGGCCAGTGCATCCTTAACACTTTGCGGAAAAGGCTCCAGCATGGGGGGCAGGAGGATGCCCGGCGCGATCATCATCACGCGCATCCTGCATTGGTCAAGATCGCATGCGACGGGCAACGCCATGCGCCTTTCCCGCCGCGTCCAGACCGGCGGTGACGCTGGCATCGTCCGACACATTGACGCTGACGAAGGCGCCACCGATTTCGACCGCCGCTGCCTTGCCCGTTTCTTCGTTCAGGTCGAAGATCGTGATCTTCGCGCCCGCCGCCGCCAGCATCTTCGTCGTGGCCTTGCCCAGACCCGATGCACCGCCCGTAACAATGGCGGCTACCCCTTTGTTACCGGTGTCTTCCCTCTCCCTGTCAGACCAGTTCGACCGCCATGGCCGTTGCTTCGCCGCCGCCGATGCAAAGGCTCGCGACGCCGCGGCTGAGGCTGCGATTTTCCAGCGCCGCAATCAGCGTGGCCAATATTCGCGCGCCCGACGCGCCGATGGGGTGGCCCAGCGCGGTCGCCCCGCCATTGACGTTCAGCTTTTCTGCGGGGATGCCCAGTTCCTTCGCCGCGATCATTGCCACCACGGCAAAGGCTTCATTGACTTCGAACAGGTCGACATCGTCCACGGACCAGCCGGCCCTCTCTAGCGCCTTGCGCATGGCGGGGACGGGCGCGGTGGCGAATTTGGCCGGCTCATGGGCATGGCCAGCGGTGGCGACCACCTTGGCCACGACCGGCAGACCCAGCTTTTCCGCAACGCTCTGACGGGTCATCACCAAAGCGGCCGCGCCATCCGAAATGGAGGAGGCATTCGCAGCTGTGATCGTGCCGTCCTTGACGAAGGCGGGTTTCAGCGACGGAATCTTGTCCGGGCGTGCCTTGCCGGGCTGTTCGTCGGTGTCGATGATCGTATCGCCGCCCCGGCCCGATACGGTGACGGGCGCGATCTCGCGGGCGAAGGCGCCGCTCGCGATCGCTTCATTGGCGCGGGTCAGGGACCGGATGGCGTAATCGTCCTGATCGGCGCGGGAGAATTGATAGTCGCGCACCGCCTCCTCGGCAAAGACGCCCATCGCCTTGCCGGGTTCATAGGCATCCTCCAGCCCGTCCATCATCATCGTGTCGATGATCCGGTCATGGCCGATGCGCGCACCTGACCGATGCTTGGGCAAGACATAGGGCGCGTTGGTCATGCTTTCCATGCCGCCCGCCACGATCACATCAGCGGTGCCGGCGGCCAGCGCCTCATAGGCCATGATGGCGGCCTGCATGCCCGACCCGCACATCTTGTTGACGGTCGTTGCCTCCGTATTGCGGCCAAGGCCCGCGCCAAGCGCCGCCTGCCGCGCGGGCGCCTGCCCCAGCCCGGCCGGCAGGACGCACCCCATATAGATGCGGTCGATGACGTCGGGAGAAAGTTTCGCGCGCTCGACCGCAGCTTTCACGGCCGCCGCGCCGAGGTCTGTCGCCTTCAGCGCCGACAAGGCGCCCTGAAAACCACCCATGGGGGTCCGGGCATAGCCCGCAATGACGATCGGGTCCTGCATGATGCTGTTTCCTTCAAAGACTGCGCGCGATGACCATGCGCTGGATGTCTGATGTGCCTTCGTAAATCTGGCAGACGCGCACATCGCGGTAGATTTTGGCGATACCGAATTCTTCCAGATAGCCATAGCCGCCCAGCGTCTGCATGGCGCCGGATACCACCGCCTCGGCGGTTTCGGAGGCGAAGAGTTTGGCCATGGACGCCTGCGTCAGCGCGGGCTGACCCGCATCACGCAGCGCGGCGGCGGAAAGGACCAGTTGGCGCGCGGCCTCCAGCCGGGTGGCAAGATCGGCGAGCCGGAACCCCACCGCCTGATGATCGATGATCGCCTTGCCCATGGAGCGGCGATCCTTGGCATAGCCGACCGCAATCTCCAGCGCCGCCTGCGCCATGCCGACACATTGCGCGGCGATGCCGATCCGTCCCGTTTCCAGATTGGCGAGCGCAATGCGGTAGCCCTGACCCGGCTGGCCGAGCAGCAGATCATCTTCCACGAACAGATCGTCGAAGCGCAGTGCGCAGGTATCCGACGCCCCCTGCCCCATTTTATGTTCGACCTTGTCGACGATATAGCCGGGCCGGTCCGTGGGAACGAGGAAGGCCGACAGCCCCTTCTTCCCGGCTTCGGGATCGGTCACGGCGATCACCATCGCAAGGCCGGCGATCTTGCCCGAGGTGATGAACTGCTTCGCGCCATTCAACCGCCAGCCGCAATTGACCTTCACCGCCCGCGTCCGCACCGCAGACGCGTCCGACCCGGCATCGGCTTCTGTCAACGCGAAGGCGCCGATGGTGCGGCCGGCGATCAGATCGGGCAGGAAACGTTGCTTCTGCGCATCATTGCCGTCTTTCAGCAGGCCGCCAACGATGATGCTGTTCTGGATCGACACGATGGTCGAGAGAGCGCCGTCCGCCGCCGCCAGTTCTATGAGGGCCAGAGCATAGGATAGCGAGTCCGCCTCTGCACCGCCAAAGACCTCCGGCGCGGTCATGCCCCACAGGCCGAGACCGCCCATCTGTTCGAACAGAGCGGGCGGAAAGCCGTGATCCGATTCGAATCGCGCGCTATGGGGGCGGATCATCTCCTGCGCGAACAGTCTTACGGCGTCCCTTATTGAGGACTGGGTTTCATTAAGGGGCATTGAGTTACCTTCATAAACTCAGAGTTCGCGGATGTAGTAAATGTCCTTGCTAGACATCTAAAATAATCATCGATAATTTTTATAATTATTATAGTATAATTTGTACATTTCAGATCATTGGAGTAAATTACTTATAATCATTAGTTTTTATATTTTCTATTCGTATCTCTCGCAGCGCATGCGGTCATCTCAAATCTTCTCGGTGACAATCGCAGTTGTCCGAGCCAAAATCCAAGCCGAAATCACACTGCCATTATGACGAAAATCATATATACATCCGGTGAAACCCACATGGTGATGTCTGGAGGAGCCTGATGCGGATCGACCCGCGATTGATCATTGAGTTCGCGACGGTCGCCGAAGAACGATCCTTTGCGAAGGCGGCGAACCGACTGCGGATGGCTCAACCCTGGCTCTCTACCCGAATTCGCAAGCTCGAGGCGCATCTGGGCTTCCCGCTCTTCGTGAGAACCACGCGCCGGATCGACTTGACGGATAAAGGCTCCGAATTTTTCGGGACGGCCAAATTGGTGGGTGCGGCGATGGAGGCGGCCAATGCGCTCGCGTTGCGTCTGAAGGGGGAAACGGCGCGTCTCCTGCGGGTTGGGGCCGCTCCTTACACGAAGATGATCGATGAGAGGCGGGCGACGCTGGAGCAGTTTGCTGCAACAACGCCGAATGCCCGGATTGAATTGGAAACCGGTTGGAGCCTCGTGCTACTGGAGAAATTGCGTCAAGGCATCATCGACCTGAGCTTCATGATGGGAGACTTCGACAAAAGCGAATTTGAAGGGCTCGAGTTGAGGCGATTTGGCATCGCCATTACGGTGGCTCGGTCACATGCTCTGGCAAAGCATGATCTTATCGTTCCGGCCGATCTGGTAGGAAAACGAATCCAGGTGTTCACGAGAAGCCTGAATCCCGCTCTTTGGGATGCCCTCTACAAGCCGCTGAAATGTGAGGGCATTATACTTGTCGAAGTGCCGGAGATGGCGGAAGGCCCGCCAAACGAGATGAATGATGATGATGCACTTGCTGCCTTCTTCGATTTTGATTGCGGTCCCGTCGAGCTTCCTTCAGCGATGCGGATTCCAATAAAGGCGTCGAGAGATGTGCCATTCTCCCTCTTGCGCCGCCGAGGTGCGCACAATCCCATTGGGGAAGCCTTTTGGGCCGCTGCATTGAGCAGCACAGGGTGGTCTCAGAATAGCGAAATAGGTTAGGGTGCCGATACAGCAATATTGGGCGCGATCCCATGTCGGATATGACCTTCCGACAGGTTAATGTGAGAACGGCGGTGCAAAATTAGACCACGGTGGCGGCGGCGAAGTGCTGCTGCGGGCGGCGTAAAAGTCGTCCACTTTGCCTTCTTTGCGCGAGCAGGGAGGGCGTGGAGATATATACCGTGGATCTTTACCTGAAGGTGCGTCTTGCTTGCGCGGGCGGCATGAGCCAGCGTGAGGCGGCGAAGCATTTCAACGTATCGCGCGACACGGTCCGCAAGATGCTGTCGTATTCGGAGCCCCCCGGTTACCGCCGGACGGCGGCGGTGCGGCGGCCCAAGCTGGAAGCGTTCGTTCCGATCATCGATGCATGGCTTGATGGTGACCGTCAGGTTCCGCGCAAGCAGCGTCATACGGCGAAGCGGGTATTTGACCGCCTTCGCGAAGAGCACGGTTTCACCGGCGGCTACACGATCATCAAGGATTACATCCGACAGCGCGAGCAGCGCAGCCGGGAGATGTTCGTGCCGCTGGCGCATGCGCCCGGCCATGCCCAGGCAGATTTTGGTGAGGCCATGGTCGAGATCGGCGGTGTTGTGCAGAAGGCGCATTTCTTCGTGCTCGATCTACCGCACAGCGACGCCTGCTACGTGCGCGCCTATCCCGCTGCCGTTGCCGAGGCATGGATGGACGGCCACGTGCACGCCTTCGCGTTTTTCGGCGCGGTGCCGCTGTCGATCGTCTACGATAACGACCGCTGCCTGGTCTCGAAGATCCTGCCCGACGGCACGAGGCAGCGCGCCCGGCTGTTCAGCGGCTTCCTGTCGCATTACCTGATCCGCGATCGTTACGGCCGTCCCGGCAGGGGGAACGACAAAGGCAGTGTTGAAGGGCTGGTCGGTTATGCTCGCCGCAACTTCATGGTGCCGATCCCCCGGTTCGCGACGTGGGAGGCGTTCAACCTGTGGCTCGAGGAGCAATGCCGCAAGCGTCAGAACGACCGGCTGCGGGGCGAGAGCGAGACGATCGGCGAGAGGCTGAAGCGCGATCTGGCGGCGATGCAGGAACTGCCGGCTGCCCCGTTCGAGGCTTGTGACCAGACCAGCGGCCAGGTCTCGTCGCAGGCGCTGGTGCGTTACCGGACCAATGATTACTCGGTGCCGGTGCGCTTCGGCCATCAGGAGGTATGGATCCGGGGCTATGTCGGCGAGGTGGTGATCGGCTGCCGGGGCGAGGTCATTGCCCGTCATGTGCGCAGCTACGAGCGCGAGGACGTGATCTTCGATCCCATCCATTACCTTCCCCTGATCGAACAGAAGATCAATGCGCTCGATCAGGCAGCGCCCCTGCAAGGCTGGCACCTGCCCGAAGCGTTTGCAACGCTGCGCCGCCTCATGGAAGCTCGTATGGGCAAGCATGGTCGGCGCGAGTATGTGCAGGTGCTGCGTCTGCTGGAGAGCTTCACGCTTGCCGATCTGCATGCGGCCGTAAAGCAGGCTCTCGATATCGGGGCGATCGGCTTTGATGCCGTGAAGCATCTCCTGCTGTGCCGGGTGGAGCGCCGACCACCCCGATTGGACATGGCGATCTATCCCTATCTGCCCAGAGCCAGGGTGGAGACGACATCGGCGCGCTCCTACATGCAGTTGCTCTCGGGCGATGCGAAGGATGCGGCATGAGCAGTCCGTCCCCCGAGCTGTTACTGGCCAGCCACCTCAAGACGCTCAAGCTACCAACCTTCCTGCGCGAGCATGACAAGCTGGCCCGGCGATGCGCGGCCGAGGGCGCAGATCACGTCCGCTACCTTGCCCGGCTTGTCGAACTGGAGCTGATCGACCGGGAACGCCGGATGGTCGAGCGCCGGATCAAGGCTGCGAAGTTCCCGGCCGCCAAGAGCCTCGACAGCTTCGACTTTGCCGCGATCCCCAAGCTCAACAAGATGCAGGTGCTGGAACTGGCACGCTGCGACTGGATCAACCGCCGCGAGAACGTCATAGCCCTTGGTCCCTCGGGAACCGGCAAGACCCATGTGGCGATCGGCCTCGGCCTTGCCGCCTGCCAGAAGGGCCTGACGGTCGGCTTCACCACCGCGTCCGCGCTGGTCAGCGCGATGATGGAGGCACGCGACGAACGCCGCCTTCTGCGCCTCCACAAGCAAATGGCCGGATACAAGCTCCTCATCATCGATGAACTGGGGTTCGTGCCGCTCTCGAAAACCGGCGCGGAACTGCTGTTCGAGCTGATCTCGCAGCGTTACGAGCGCGGCTCGACGCTGATCACCAGCAACTTGCCGTTCGACGAGTGGACCGAAACGTTCGGCTCCGAGCGCCTGACAGGCGCGCTCCTCGACCGGCTTACCCACCACGTCTCCATACTCGAGATGAACGGAGAGAGCTATCGTCTGGCCCAAAGCCAGGCGCGCAAGGCACGCTCCAACCCCTGACAGAAAAGACCATCCGTGTGTTGGCGACCCCCACTCGGGCTACGCCCTCGCGGCGCTCGCCAGCACACGGATCACCCGGCCTGATTTTGCGCCGCCCAATGGCCGACTTTTACTCCGCCGTTGACATGCGATGAGGGATTGCTTACGAAGGTTGGGTATGGACGCTATCGTTGCGCGCGGTCAGGATAGTTGCGCCGGAACCCTCATCCCTGAAACGCGGGGGCTTTCATCATCTGAAATCTGGCGAGAATTTTCGCAAGAAGGCTGGGATATTTGGCTTGTGGAAACTATAAAAATCTTATTGTGAAAGAATAATCAAAAATGACAATCGACATCGATGCTTCACATTTTCGAAAAATTCTCGGTCATTATCCGACTGGCGTCTGTGCTATAACCGCCATGCAGTCGAATGGAATGCCTGCAGCGATGATTGTGGGATCCTTCACCTCTGTATCGCTCGATCCTCCACTGGTTGCTTTCTTCCCTGATAAAGGCTCCTCAAGCTGGCCTAAGATCAAAGCAGTTGGTCGCTTTTGCGTGAATGTTTTGGGCGACGCACAAGAGGGGCTATGCAGAATACTAGCATCTAAGGACCCGAATAAATTCGACGGCGTTCCGCATCATCTTTCAGCGCTGGGTTCTCCAATAGTGGATGGGGCTCTAGTTTGGATCGACTGCAGCATTCATGCCGTCCATGATGCTGGAGATCATCATATTGTGTTGGGTGACGTGCATGCACTGGGCGTTCATCATCCAGGAACGCCATTGCTTTTCCATCGTGGATCTTATGGAAGGGTGATGCCTCTCTAAATTGGACACCTCGAAAAACTCGTGGCGTTTGACGGGGTGAAGTGATTCCCTGCCTTTGCGCGATAGCGGAGGCGATGATGGCAGGGCAGCCGGGTTTCTTGGATCTTTCGGACCGATATGAGGCGTTGAGCGCGGCGGGTGACCCGCTGGAGCGTCTGGCGGCAGTCGTGGACTTCGAGGTTTTCCGGGGACGGCTGGTAGCGGCGCTGCGCCGTAGTCCTCGCGGCAAGGGTGGCCGCCCGCCGTTTGACCCGGTCCTCATGTTCAAGATCCTCGTGCTGCAGGCGCTCTACTCGCTTTCGGACGAAGCGACCGAGTTCCAGATCAAAGATCGCCTCTCGTTCCAGCGCTTTCTGGGGCTTGGCCTGGATGGCACCGTGCCCGATGCGACGACCGTATGGCTGTTCCGGGAGCGTCTGGTGAAGGCCGGGGCGATCGACAGGCTCTTTGCCCACTTCGATGCCGCGCTCAAGGATCGGGGATATCTGGCCATGGGCGGGCAGATCATCGACGCCACGGTCGTGCCCGCCCCCAAGCAGCGCAACACCCAGGAGGAGAAGACGGCGATCAAGGAAGGCCGTATCCCCAAGGGCTGGAAGCCAGCCAAGGCCCGGCAGAAAGACCGCGATGCACGCTGGTCGATCAAATATACCAAGGCCAAGGTCGAGGAAGGCGCCGATCCCAAGGCGGCAAAGCCGGTCGATCTGGCCATTCCGATGTTTGGGTATAAAAACCATATTGGCATCGATCGGGCCCATGGGTTGATCCGCACCTGGGATGCGAGCGCCGCCAATGCCCATGATGGCGCGCGACTGCCCGATCTGATCAGCAAGGAGAACACCGCCTCGGGCGTTTGGGCCGATACCGCCTATCGATCGAAGAAGAATGAGGCATTCCTCGCCAGGGGCATGTTCACCAGCAATATCCACCAGAAGCGCCTGCCGAGGCGGCCCCTGCCCGAACGGATAGCCAGGGCCAATGCCAAGCGGTCAAAGGTCCGTGCTGCGGTCGAGCATGTCTTTGCCGGGCAAAAGCACCGCATGGGCCTCGTCGTCCGCACCATCGGCATTGCTCGCGCCAGGATCAAGATCGGCATGGCCAACCTCGTCTATAATTTCCAGCGCCTGGCCTGGCTCGAGGGGCGAATTGCGCCCGCGTGACGCCAAAGACGGCCTGCGCAGGCGCCCCCCCTACAAAAATCAGCGGATCAAGCACCGAAGCCAAGGCTCATACTCCGCTCGTGAGCCTTCACGACCCCATCATCCCGAAATCAGACGGTTCTTCGAGGTGTCCAATTGTTCTGGACAAACGCCTCTCCGCGCGAGTGGAAATCTGCGCTTCTTCAGCGTTACAACGCTCCGGCTTTAACTTATAGCAAGGGCTGTGCTACGTATGGTGGTGGTGAGGCGCTGAAAGCTTTGACTACTGTCAATGCGGCCCTTCGCTCGGGGGTCGATAACAATACCGACCCGACGCCTTTGATCGAAGCCGGATAGAGCAGGCATGACGATGCCTGGTTGCGCGAAGCAGCGTGGCATTACTGTGATGCCAAGCCCGGCCCTCACGAAGCTGATTGCGCGATCGTCATTGGTTGTGCGAGCGGAAAAAAAGGGGCGCACACCCCGTTGCGTGAAAAAGCGGCTGACATCGGACAAGGATTCGCAATTTCTGCGGACGATCATCTCTGCGTCGGCGACCTCTTCAGGCTCGAGCATCTTGCGATGTGCGAGCGGATGGAAAGCCGGTAGTGCCAGAGCATAACCTTCTTCGAACAGAATATCGCGCGCCTGAACCTCATTTCCCAACAGTCCGACTATCACGTCGATGCGACCTCGTTCGAGCCGAGGCACCAACTCGCGCATGCGACCTTCCAGGATCTCAACCCGTTCGCCCTCGACGAGCGACGCCTCGCGAGTGGCAGCCTCCAGCCAGGTTGACGGAAGCGAGGAGATGACTCCTATTCGGATGAGCCTATTTCTCTTGTCAGCCGCCATCGCTTGCGCCGCCATGGCGAATTCTGCTTCGATGCGCCGGGCATGGGTGGCGAACGTCACGCCGAATCTCGTGAGCTCAACTCTCCTGTTGGTTCGATGAAACAAGCTGTGGCCTACAAGCCCCTCGAGCTTAGCGATCCCTACCGAGAGGGTAGGTTGGGACACGCGACATTGTTGGGCCGCGCGCGAGAAATTGCCTTGGTCCATGACGGCGAGAAAATAGTGGATCAGATAGCGCTCTATCATAGATAGGATCTATTATATGATTGCGGTGTAGTCAATTTTTCAAACGGCAATGAGCGTGATAGAGCGGCGGCAGTAAAGCATCAAGGAGAGGCGAATGACGCCCGATTTCGATTTCGCGCTCGGCGAAAACTCCGACATGATCCGCGAGAGCACAGCACGCTTTGCTTCTGACCGGATCGCCCCGCTGGCTGCTGAGATCGACGAAAAGGACTGGTTTCCTCGCGAATTGTGGCCGGAGATGGGGGCTCTGGGATTGCATGGCATTACCGTCGATGATGAGTTTGGCGGCTTGGGTCTCGGCTATCTGGAACATGTCGTTGCTCAGGAAGAAGTTGCGCGGGCATCGGCTTCGATCGGCCTTTCCTACGGTGCGCATTCGAACCTCTGCGTCAACCAGATCCACCGATGGGCCACGCCGGAACAGAAGTCGAAGTATCTTCCCAAGTTGGTTTCAGGCGAGCATGTCGGCTCGCTCGCCATGTCTGAGGCAGGGGCTGGATCAGACGTCGTTTCGATGAAACTGAAGGCGGAAAAAAAGGGCGACCGCTACATCCTCAACGGCACGAAATTCTGGATCACCAACGCGCCTTATGCGGATACTCTGGTTGTCTACGCCAAGACCGGCGAGGGGTCTAAGGGCATAACGACATTCCTGATCGAGAAGGATTTCAAGGGTTTTTCCATCGGTCAGAAAATCGACAAGGTAGGAATGCGTGGCAGCCCTACGGCCGAGCTGGTCTTCGATGATTGCGAGGTTCCCGAGGAGAATGTCATGGGCCCGCTCAACGGCGGCGTTGCCGTACTGATGTCGGGCCTCGATTATGAGCGCACGGTGCTCTCCGGCATCCAGCTTGGCATCATGCAGGCCTGTCTCGACACGGTTCTACCTTATGTCCGCGAGAGAAAGCAGTTCGGTAAGCCGATTGGCGCATTTCAATTGATGCAGGCGAAAATCGCAGACATGTACGTCGCGCTGAATTCGGCACGCGCTTACGTTTATGCCGTCGCGCGTGCGTGCGACGCGGGCAAGACGACGCGCTTTGACGCGGCGGGCGCGATCTTGCTGGCGAGCGAGAATGCGATGAAAGTCGCCTTGGAGGCGGTGCAGGCGCTGGGTGGTGCGGGCTATACCAAAGACTGGCCAGTCGAGCGCTATATGCGAGACGCAAAGCTGCTCGATATTGGGGCAGGCACTAATGAGATCCGCAGGATGCTGATTGGTCGGGAGTTGATTGGAGCATGAGCGCGCCCATTCTCGACACGAAACTCTCGCAGGACAGTGAGACCTTCCGCGCCAACACGGCGCATAACCGTGCTCTCGCTGAAGAACTGAGGGAGAAAGTTGCAGCCGCCGGGCAAGGCGGTTCCGCCAGTGCGCGCGACAAGCATGTCGCTCGCGGCAAGCTGCTACCTCGTGACCGTGTGGAGCGGTTGCTCGATCCAGGTTCCCCTTTCCTCGAAGTCGGCCAGCTTGTCGCAAACAGCCTCTACGGCGACGAAGTGCCTGGCGCCGGTATCATCGCCGGTATCGGCCGCGTGTCGGGCCGGCAGGTGATGATCGCCTGCAACGACGCCACGGTGAAGGGCGGCACCTACTTCCCGATGACGGTCAAGAAGCATCTGCGCGCGCAGGAGATCGCGATGGAGAACCGTCTGCCTTGCATCTATCTTGTCGACAGCGGTGGCGCGAACCTGCCTAACCAGGCAGAGGTCTTCCCGGACCGCGAACATTTCGGCCGGATTTTCTATAACCAGGCAAACATGAGTGCTCGCGGCATCCCGCAAATTGCTTGCGTGATGGGCAGCTGCACAGCGGGTGGAGCCTATGTTCCAGCAATGTCGGACGAGACGATCATCGTGCGCAACCAAGGGACCATTTTCCTCGCCGGCCCGCCGCTGGTACAGGCGGCGACTGGCGAGGTCATCAGTGCTGAAGATCTGGGCGGTGGCGATCTGCATGGCCGCAAGTCGGGCGTCGTCGATCATGTCGCGGAGAGTGACGGTCATGCGCTGACCATCGTGCGCGACATCGTTTCGACTCTGCAGCCTGACCTTGAACCTGACGTCAACTTGCGCGATCCGCTTCCGCCGAAGTTCGACCCAGAAGACCTCTACGGCATCATTCCCCAAGATGTCCGCGCACCCTACGATGTGCGCGAGGTCATCGCCCGCATCGTTGACGGCAGCGAATTTCATGAGTTCAAAGCTCTGTATGGCACCACGCTCGTTTGCGGCTTCGCGCATATCTGGGGCATGCCAGTCGCGATCCTGGCGAATAACGGCGTGCTGTTCAGTGAAAGCGCGCAGAAGGGTGCCCACTTTATCGAACTCGCCTGTCAGCGCCGCGTGCCCTTGCTCTTTCTGCAGAATATCTCCGGCTTTATGGTCGGCGGGAAATATGAGGCGGAAGGGATCGCCAAGCATGGCGCCAAGCTCGTGACGGCGGTCGCCACGGCACAGGTGCCCAAGATCACGGTCCTGATCGGCGGCAGTTTCGGCGCAGGCAATTATGGCATGTGCGGCCGTGCCTATCAGCCTCGTTTCCTCTTCACATGGCCCAACGCCCGGATTTCCGTGATGGGCGGAGAACAGGCGGCCAGCGTGCTGGCGACTGTGCACCGCGATGCGGCGAAGTGGACTCCGGAGGAAGCTGAAGGCTTCAAGGCCCCGATCCGCCAGAAATATGAAGACGAAGGCAATCCCTATTACGCCACCGCCCGGTTGTGGGACGACGGCATCATCGATCCGGCGCAGACGCGGGATGTGCTGGGTCTCGCCTTCGCCGCGACGTTGAACGCGCCAATCGCCGATCGGGCGCAGTTCGGCATTTTCAGGATGTGATGACGATGATCCAGTCTCTCCTCATTGCCAACCGCGGCGAGATCGCCTGCCGAGTCATCCGCACCGCACGCCGGCTCGGCATCCGCACAGTCGCCGTCTATTCGGATGCAGACGCGAATGCCCTCCATGTCCGCTCCGCCGACGAAGCCGTCCATATCGGGCCGTCTCCGGTGCGCGAATCCTATCTCGTCGGCGAAAAAATCATCGCCGCCGCGAAAACGACGGACGCAGAGGCGATCCACCCCGGCTATGGCTTCCTCTCTGAAAATGCCGAGTTCGCGCAGGCGGTGCAGGATGCGGGCCTCATCTGGGTCGGCCCCAACCCCGCCAGCATCACCGCCATGGGCCTGAAGGACGCGGCCAAGAAGCTGATGAACGACGCCGGCGTCCCCACCACACCCGGCTATCTGGGCGACGACCAGTCGCCTGAGCGCCTCAAGGCTGAGGCCGACCGGATCGGCTATCCCGTTCTCATCAAGGCGGTCGCGGGCGGCGGCGGCAAGGGCATGCGCAAGGTGGACGATGCGGCGGACTTCGCTGACGCGCTCCTCTCCTGCCAGCGCGAGGCGATCTCAAGCTTCGGCAACGATGTCGTGCTGCTAGAAAAATGGGTAACCAACCCGCGCCATATCGAAGTGCAGGTGTTCGGCGACAGCCACGGCAATGTCGTCCATCTGTTCGAACGCGACTGCTCGCTCCAGCGCCGCCACCAGAAGGTGATCGAGGAAGCGCCCGCGCCCGGCATGGACGAAGCGACCCGCGCCGCCGTCTGTCAGGCGGCGGTCAACGCGGCGAAAGCGGTCGACTATGTCGGCGCCGGCACGATCGAGTTCATCGCCGACGGATCGGAGGGCCTGCGCGCCGACCGTATCTGGTTTATGGAAATGAACACGCGCCTCCAGGTCGAGCATCCGGTGACGGAAGAGATCACCGGGCAGGATTTGGTCGAATGGCAGCTTCGCGTGGCGAGCGGAGAGCCCATCCCATTGAAGCAGGAAGATCTCAGCATCAACGGCTGGGCGATGGAAACGCGCCTCTATGCCGAGGATCCCGCCAAAGGTTTCCTGCCCTCGATCGGAATGCTTGACACCTTTGAACTGGGCGGCGACCTGCCGGGTCTGCGCATCGACACCGGCGTCGAGCAAGGTGCGGAAATCTCGCCGTTCTACGACCCGATGATCGCGAAGGTCATCGCCCACGGCCCGACTCGTGATGCTGCACGCGGACGTCTGGCCGAGGCGCTGAACGACAGCGCGGTGTGGCCACTGAAGACCAATGCGGGCTTTCTGGTCAAGGCGCTGACCCATCCCGACTTCGCCGCCGCCCGGCTCGACACCGGTCTGATCGCGCGCGAGGGCGATGCGCTGATGCCGCCAACGCGTCCAAGCGACGCGGCGTTGGCGGACGCGGCCATAGCGCTAAGTCGAGGCGGCGGTCTGGCCGGCTTCCGCCTCAATGCCCCGGTCAAGTCTTCGGCCGCCTTCTTGCTGGACAGCGAAGCGGTCTCGATTGTCTATGATCCTCGCGAGAGCGGCGATGCCCCCCAGGCCGACATACTTGTCGCCGAAAGCGGACAGGTTTGGCGGCTCGCGCCCTTTCGCGCGGTGGGCGGCACCGGTGGCGCTGCGTCGGACGGCGCCATCCTTTCTCCCATGCCGGGTCGCATCATCGCGGTATCGGTCAGCGCAGGCGAGAGCGTGACCAAAGGCCAGAAGCTGCTGACGCTTGAAGCGATGAAAATGGAGCACAGCCTGGTCGCGCCATTCGATGGTGTGATCGCTGAACTCAATGCCAGCGAGGGCGGGCAGGTCAGCGAAGGCGCATTACTGGCGAAGATAAATCTGGTGGAGGGAGGTTGATGGCTGGCAAGTTCTTTGATCAGTGGCAGATCGGCGAGACTCTGGTCCACGAGATTCGCCGTACCGTGACGGAGACCGACAATCTCCTCTTTTCGACCATGACCCATAATCCGCAACCGCTGCACATCGACGCCGAGGCGGCCAAAGCCAGCGAGTTCGGGCAGATCCTCGTCAATGGCACCTTCACCTTTGCGCTGATGATCGGTCTCAGCGTCGGCGATACAACGCTTGGCACGCTGGTCGCCAACCTTGGCTACGACAAGCTGGTCATGCCCAAACCCGTCTTTCTAGGCGACACTCTGCGCGCCGAAAGCGAGATTATAGAGCTTAAACCTAGCAAATCGCGTCCTGGAGCCGGCATCGTCACCTTCGCACACCGTTTGCTCAATCAACGAGGCGAGATCGTCTGCCAGTGTCTACGCATGGCGCTGATTAAGGGCAGCGGCGCGTGAGGCTGCGGTCCTTGCTGTTCGTGCCGGGCGACCGGCCGGAACGTTTCGCCAAAGCTGCAGGCAGCGGCGCGGACGCAATCATTCTCGATCTGGAAGATTCGGTGGCGCTTGACCGCAAGGATGCCGCGCGTACCGCTGTCGCCGATTGGCTTGCGAGCGAGCGGCCGGTTACGACCTTTGTGCGGATCAATCCGCTCGATAGCAAACATGTCGTCGCTGACCTCGCGGCAATCGCCGGTGAAATGCCGGAAGGAATTGTGCTGCCTAAGGCGGAAGGCGCAGCGAGCATAGCGGCGCTGGTTGATCTGCTGGCTGACCCTGTCGTGCCTATACTGCCCATCGCAACCGAAACGCCGGCTGCGCTATTCGAGTTAGGCAGCTATCGTACGGTCGCTGATCGGCTGGCGGGCGTAACCTGGGGTGCCGAGGATTTGCCCGCCGCCATTGGAGCGGCTTCTAGTCGTCTCGCCGATGGCGCGTATACGCAACCTTACGAGATCGCGCGGGCGCTGACTCTTTTTGCAGCTCATGCGGCGCGTGTTTCAGCTATCGAGACGGTCTATCCTGCGATAAAAGACGAAGCTGGCCTTTCGGCCTATGCGGAGCGCGGCGCGCGCGATGGCTTTACAGGAATGATGGCACTGCATCCGGCGCAGGTGCCAATCATCAACGCGGCTTTCACTCCCAGCGCCGCGCAAATCGCCGAAGCGACGGCAATAGTCACAGCTTTCGCGGCAGCACCGGATGCCGGAGTGCTGACGCTGGAGGGCAGGATGATCGACGCGCCGCATCTGCTTCAGGCACGCAAGATTTTGGAACGGGCGGAACCTCTCGCATGAAGAAGCTATATTCCGACGCATCGTCCGCGCTCGAAGGGCTGCTTTTTGACGGGATGCATTTGTGCGCGGGCGGCTTCGGCCTATGCGGCATTCCCGAGCGGCTGATCGACGCGATCCGCGACAGCGGCGTCAAGGATCTGACGATCGCTTCCAAGAATGCTGGGATCGACGGCGAGGGGCTGGGGAAATTGCTGCGGACGCGGCAGGTGAAGAAGATGATCTCCAGCTATGTCGGCGAGAACAAGGAGTTCGAGCGGCAATATCTGGCGGGCGAGCTCCCCAAGCGGGAATCCATCTTCGCCAATCCCTTGTAATATTTCGTGGAAAAGTGCAGTTAGGCGTTAAGATTGCCGGTGAACTTACCGGCAGGTTGACAGGGATGATCTCGATGCGGACAGAAGAGCTTCGATACACAGCAGACGGGTTGGAGATGCGAGGGAGTATCTATCGGCCTCCCGCTGAAGAAAAATGTCCTGCTGTACTTGTATTTCCAGAAGCTTTTGGCCTTGGCGACCACGCGATGGACTTTGCAGAACGGATTGCGTCCGAACTGGGCTATGTGGCTCTTGCTTGTGATCTACATGGCAATCGGAAGATTCTGTCGTCTGATGAAAGTCGCGATGTGCTCGCCCCACTGCGCGCGCCCGGGGGATTTCGCGCACGGACTCATGAGCCGCTGCGCGCTCTGGTCAACGAAGCCGATGTGGACCCGGCCCGCGTCGCGGCAGTAGGCTTTTGCATAGGCGGCACGATGGCGCTGCAACTCGCACTCGACGGAGTGGGGCTGAAGGCGGCGGTCGGGTTCCATTGCGGCTTGCAATTCACGATTGCGCCCGAGACTCTTCCCAACGATGCTCAGTTGATGGCGCTGATCGGCGCGGACGACCCCGCAGCGCCACCTGAACAACGGCTTGCGCTCGAACGACAGCTAACTCAGGCGGGGATCGACTGGCAAATGATGCTCTATGGCGGCGTGGTACATAGCTATACGCAGAAAGATGCCGCTAAACTCGGCAAGCCGGAACTTGCGCGCTATGATGCCAAGGCGGATCGCCGGTCGTGGCAGGAAATGGCGATGTTGCTGGCGGAAGTCTTTGCGCCGATTTGAAGGCGAAGGGGCGTTCCCAATCGGCAGGATGAATAAAACAAGCCGTGCGCGATTGGTCAGATCAAGGAGGTTCCTTCATGCCCGATCCTGCGGTTCGATCATCCTCGCACGGAGATGCGGCGCGGCGCAGGATTTTGAGCGACATCCTACGCCTTCAAGCGCTGCGTAACCCCGACCGCCTAGCCCTAGTCTACGAAGGCCGACGCGACACATTTGCGGAACTGAACGTGCTCGTCAACCGAGCGGCGAACGGTTTGCGCGCAGCCGGAATTCGGCCGGGCGACAAGGTAGCGATCTTCTCGCACAACAATCGCGCCTATGTGCTGCTGCGGTTCGCGATCATCCGGGCCGGGGCGGTGTTCGTACCGGTCAACTTCATGCTCGGCCCATCGGAGGTCGGCTACATACTCCGCCATTCGGACAGCCGCTTCATCCTAGCCGAAGACGCGCTGTGCGCGACCGCGGAGGAAGCGCTGGTGCAGATTGGCGGACAAGGGATCGCACGGGCATGTCTCCGGCATCTCGGTGTTGCGCCTCCCCCCGGCTGGATCGATGGTGACAAGCTGTTCGACTTCCCTGATGCGGAGGAGCCGCGGCCAGACCGCGATGAGGGTGATCCTGTCCAGATTATGTATACCAGCGGGACTGAGTCCCGACCCAAAGGCGCACTGCTCAATTCGCGTGCGCTGATGTCCCATTATGCGAGTTGCATCATTGACGGGGAGATGAGCGCCGGCGATGTCGAACTGCACTGCTTGCCATTATATCATTGCGCGCAGCTTGACTGTTTTTTGAGCGTGGACCTCTATCTTGGAGCGACCAGTGTGTTGCTCCGCGCGCCCGAACCGGCCATCATCCTCGCCACGATCGAGGCGGAACGGATCAACAAATTTTTCGCGCCGCCGACGGTCTGGATTTCGCTGTTGCGGCATCCCGATTTCGACCGGCGTGACCTGAGCACGTTGGCCAAGGGCTATTATGGCGCGTCGATCATGCCGACAGCGATAATTGAGGAACTGACGGAGCGGCTCCCCAGCCTGAGGCTCTGGAACTTTTACGGACAGACCGAAATGTCACCGCTCGCCACAGTGCTGAAACCCGAACATCAGATGACGCGCGTCGGTTCGGCAGGCAAGCCGTGTCTCAATGTCGAGACGCGTGTGGTCGACGATGATGGATCCGACGTGGCGCCCGGTGAGGTGGGGGAAATTGTCCATCGCAGCCCCCATGCGATGCTCGGCTATCTCAATGACGAGGAAAAGACTGCGGAGGTGTTCCGTGATGGCTGGTTCCATAGCGGCGACCTTGGCCGGCTGGATGGGGATGGTTTCCTCTATATCGTCGATCGTAAGAAGGACATGATCAAATCGGGCGGTGAGAATGTCGCGAGTCGCGAGGTCGAAGAGGAGCTTTTCCATCATCCGGCGGTCGCCGAGGTTGCTGTTCTCGGATTGCCTGACCCCTATTGGGTCGAGGCGGTCGTAGCGGTCGTCGTGCGAAAGCGTGGTGCGGAAGTGGACGATGCGATGCTTGACGCTTATTGCCGAGAGCGGTTAGCGGCGTATAAGCGGCCGAAGCGCTTCTTTTTCCTGGATGCATTGCCGAAAAATGCGAGTGGAAAGGTATTGAAGCGCGAATTGCGCGAACAGCTCTCAAGGGGAGGGGGGACTCTCGACCTTGGCTAGGCTGATTTCAATTTATATTTCAACTCGGCGCCATTTAATCTAGGGGAGGGAGCATGCAGACTGGTCAGACCGGCCGCAGCCCTCGGGCGGACGGCAATGCCACACGGGCGCGCATTCTCGAAAGCGCTGGACAACTCTACGGTGCGCAGGGTTATGCCGAAACCAAAAATAAGGCGATTGCCGAACATGCCGGCGTGGATCTGGCGTCGATCAACTATTATTTTGGAAGCCGCGATGGCCTCTACCGGGCCGTCGTGGTGGAAGCGCACCGACGCTTCATCGGCTTGGAGGATCTGGTCGATATCTATCGATCCAACATCCCGGCACGTGAAAAGCTGCATATGCTCATCGGAATGATTGCGCGGCGCTTTTCGGGTGCAGCGCATTGGAGTTCGGAGGTGCTCGCGCGAGAGCTGCTTTCACCGTCTCCCCATCTTGCGGTACTCGACGAGCAGGAGTTGCCCCCCAAGCTAGGGATAGTGCTTCAGATTCTCGCAGATATCACCCGCATTCCGGTTGAGGACCCGAGACTGTTATGCTGTCTGGTGAGTGTGGCTGCGCCTTGCGCGACACTTCTGATCGCGGGTAGGGGCTCGCCGACATTGGGGAGGGAACTGCGTCGGATCGCTCCGGCAGCGATTGTCGATCATTTGTTCCGTTTTGCCTGTGGCGGATTGGACGCAATTTCTTCGATTCAAGTCTGTTTCGAAGAAGGCGCGTCCAATAAAGGCGTCGCTCACGAGGTCGAAGAGACGTCACACGGATAGAGAAGATAGCTCAAGGCAGCGCAGCGAGCGTGCTTCACGACATCTGCCCGGCTCCGTTGGGGCAAGCCTACTTCGGCTGACAGATGACTATGGTGTCGCGCATAATTCCGGAACAGGCCGAGAATGATTTCCAAAGCTATGCCGGTCGCCAGGCGAATGTCCTGATGCGCTATTCTGTCGCGGTCCTTTTCCAGTCCGGATACGAACGCTTCAAATTGCTCGCGCATGACCTCTCCGCCACGACGCCACAATTCCGGGTCAGGACCTGAATCGAGCAAGAAATCCACGAACTCCATGGCTCGCCCGGCAATCGCTTCATCATAGGCACCAACCACAGCGCTGACCAACGCCTCCACCTTGGGCTCGGACTGGTCGATCGCGGCAATGACCGTATCTGCAATATCGGTCAGGAATTGATTTTGTACCGCGCGGATCAGATCGCTCTTGTTAGCATAATAGCGGTAGATGGAAGCAACGGATATCTCGGCGCCGTCCGCGACGCGATTCATCGTCAACTGGCTGATCGGCATTTGTCGCAGCAGATCTCGCGTTACCTGCAGGATGCGTGCGACGACCTCGCGGCTGCGTTGCTGTACGGGTTCACGGATGGCATAGTTCATGTTGTTCCGGTGCTCCCTTCCAGTTGAGAATTCACGCTACAGCCTTGGCGGTTGCCAGGCAACTCTCGCCCTCTACCGCGCCCGCAACCTCATTCTGCGGCTTTTGAGGCGGGAGCAAATGGGGCCGCTCAGGCTTGGAGCAGCCCCATCCCCTGATCAGGCCAGCAGCAGGCGTGGATTGCTGACGAAGAACTTTTCGACGATGTCGTCACCCAGAGGCTTCAGGCGATCGAAGAAGGATTTGGCCGAATAATGTTGCCCTTCGAGGTGCGGGAAGTCGCTCGAATAGCAGTAGCAATCCTGCAGGTGCGGGTAGCGCGTGATCCAGTCTTCGACCGGCTCCGGCTCCAGAACCGACACGCGCAACTGGCGAGCCATATATTCTGATGGCTTCATCGAAAGCTTGGCATCGGCAGGGTTGCGCAAGCCCGGTCGTTCAATGACGGTGAAGTCCAGCTTCTCGGCAAGCGGGCCGAGCCAGGATGCGCCATTTTCGATAACGCCGACACGCAGCAGCGGATGGCGCTCGAAAACCCCGCCCAGCAGCATCACACAGAGGAAATTCTCTTCGGCCTGGTGCAGCGCCACGGCGAATGACACGTCGCCACGGCAGCCCGGATAGATGCCCCATACGTCCGTCTTGCGATAGCCGGTGCCCGAAGGCGGATGGAAGACCAGCGCCACGTCCCGCTCGACAAGCAGTGAATAGAAGTCATCCAGCGCAGGATGAGCGGGCGAAAGGCCGGCCGGCGGCTCGCCCGTGGGGAGCATGAGTGCCTTGACGCCGCTGTCGATCAGGGCTTCGGTGCGTTTGATCAGTGCTTCAACGGTCAGACCGGCGTCGGTGGTTTCGAGAACGCCCACAACAC
Organism: Sphingobium sp. CFD-2; assembly: GCF_024611135.1. NCBI lineage: Bacteria > Pseudomonadati > Pseudomonadota > Alphaproteobacteria > Sphingomonadales > Sphingobiaceae > Sphingobium > Sphingobium sp. CFD-2. Next base: position 512,347 of record NZ_CP084405.1, read on the forward strand.
GCAGCTTGTCGGGATATTTGCTCGTATAATGACCGGCCCATTCATTATAGGCGTTGAGCGCATCTTGCCCGATCGCCATCTGTTCTTCGGTGGCCTTCGGCACGCCGTTATAGCCGCCGCCATGGGCGGATGTCAGGGCCATCAGACCCATTGTCGGAAAGATGAGCTGGCGATCGATGCCCATCATTTCCATCGTGGCAGGACGCCGATCAAGGTCGGCCGCGGACGGAGCGAGGCTGCCCTTCTTCGTCCAGACGGTCTCGGGCGTGATTTCAAGGTCATCCTCCCGATCGACCATCATGCTTTCTTCTTCCAGCGGGAAGGCGCGCGCGAGGCGCTTCCACAGATCCGGATTGGCTTCGTAGAAGCGTTGGCCGCGTTCGCCAAAAACTCTGCCATATTGCAGGACGGGAATCTGTTCATGGGCATCGGTGTCGCCGATGCGGCCATGGAGACTCTCGAGAGTGAGTGCCATGATCTAATCCTCTCAGAAACTGCGTTTCAAAGCGTGACCGTCTCACCCCTTGAGGGGGATGGGTCGGTCCGGCAGCAGGGGCTTTCCTGACTGTCGGCTGCCAGACGATAATCACCGAATCAAACATAAATGTCAATATAGGTTCATGTTTCCACGATGGGCCTCGACGTTTGCTGTGGTGAACTGCGAGAGTGCATAATCGGTGTAGAATTCCAGCGTTCATATATTGATATATAATATCATCAGCGGAGTGCTGAGCAGACCTGTGGCCGATCTAGGCGTGCTGTGGTCGGCCGTGGGCAGGGGCTGCGAAACCACATGTTGCCTTGAATCGAGCGCGCCGTGCCCTGGCCTTGTGGTAGGCGTGAATGTTTCAGCTCATCACGAATTTGATTGGCACTGACTGCGGGCCGGCTATGCTGGTGGTCTCTGGATGGATCACCGGGCCGTCAAGTTCGACATTTTGAAGCCGCGGCAGCAATTCTTCCCAGAAAATCCGCATCTCCAATTTGGCGAGATGCTGTCCGAGGCAGAGATGCGGTCCATAGCCGAAACCGACATGGCGGTTGGGGCTGCGTTCAATGTCGAAGCGATCTGGATCCGTGAACGCATCCTCGTCGCGCGTGCCGGACGCAAAGCAGAGCATAAGCCTCTCGCCCTTGGCAAGCTGCTGACCGTTGAATTCGGTATCGGCCGTTACTGTGCGCGCAAAATGTTTCACGGGCGCCACCCAGCGGATGGACTCTTCGACGTAACCAGGAATCAAGACAGGGTTGTCCTTCAGCTTCCTGAACTGTTCGGGGTCTCCGGCGAGTGCCGCCATCCCTCCCGCCGTGCTGGCCGATGTCGTGTCGTGACCGGCGCTGGCGAAAATGATATAATAACCCATCGCTTCCATGTTTCCGATCAATTCACCCTTGATTTCGCCATTCGCGATCCGGGTTGCCATGTCTTCGCGTGGGTTAGCGCGACGATCTGTAATGATGTCTACAAAATAATTGTTCAACCCGGTCAGATATTGCTTCATGGCCTCGGCCCGGGCGGTGTCGTCCATTTGCGCATGGGTGCCCTTGGAATTTTGCGTGTTGCCAGCCTGAGTAAGTGTCAGCCAGAAGGCTTCGTCCTTTTCCGACACGCCAAGCACTTCCATGACCACGCGCAGCGGATAAAGGAAGGCGACGTCCTGGGCGAAGTCGCAGCGCCCTCCGGTTTGCGCCATCTTTTCTATGAACACCCGGGCAATCTCGCGAATTCGACCTTCCAATATACGTAGGGTCTTGGGCATGAGGGCGCCTTGGGTCAGGCGCCGATAAGCCTGATGTTCAACGCCGTCCATCGATACGATGGTGCGGAACCCGCCGGGCCGATCGCCAAGCTGCGCGCGCATTTCATTCGAGGTGATCGCCGGAAGGCCCTGGCTATTACAGAAAAGATCGCTCTGAACCTCGACTGCCATGATGTCCGCCTGGCGTGTCACGATCCAGAACGGATCGTAGCCAGCCGGCGCGATCTTGGCGAAGGGGGCATTGCGCCGAAGCCAGCGATATGCCTCATGAATTCGCCCGTCGGCATAAGCCTTGGGGTCGACGACGGTTTCAGCGATTTCCTGTGGAACGATCATTAGTGGCTCCTTGCGAATATCGCCTTTTTATACCGGGCGAGGGAAATTTAAAGTGATTTTAAACTTCCGAACTCCCGCAAGCCGTTGAGAGAGCCATTCGGCCACCGACAGGCTTCGACATTGCCATCTTGAGACATGCTCATGAAAATGAGTTTCGAAACTATTGGGGAATGATCTGCCCCGCTGTGTGGCGCACAGGCTATGAGGATCTGGACCACGAAGCTCCTGCCCGCTGCTATCCGATAGCTTCACATCAGAGTGATCGACCTATGACCTCGCACATGATTTCCGATGTGCCGCCATAGATGCGCGTCACGCGCGCGTCTCGGTAAAGTTGGGCGATGAGATACTCGTTCATGAAACCCGCTCCACCGAAGAATTGGAGAGCCTGGTCGGTGATCTCGCCTTGCAATTCGCTGTGCCACAATTTGGCGGCGGATGCCTCTTCGGCGGTCAGTTTGCCAGCGACGTGACGATTGACTGTCCAGTCAAGATGGGCCCATCCGACTTGCAACTTGGTAGCCATGCGCGCGAGTTGGAAGCGTGTATTTTGGAAGTCGAACACTGTCTTGCCGAAAGCCTTGCGTTCCTTGCTGTAGGCTACAGCCTCGTCAAAGGCGCGCTGTGCTGCGGCTTGACCCTCGACCGCTATTGAGAGGCGCTCCTGCGGCAACTGCTTCATCAGGTAGGCGAAGCCCTGACCCTCTTCGCCGATCAGATTTTCGGCCGGCACAAAAACATCGCGGAAGAAAAGCTCCGCCGTATCGCTGGAGTGCAGGCCGACCTTGTCGAGATGGCGCCCACGTTCGAAGCCTGCGAAATCGCGCTCGACGATCAGCAGGGAAATCCCCTTGGCGCCCATCGCCGGATCGGTCTTCGCCACGACGAGGACGAAGTCGGCATGGATGCCGTTGGTTATGAAGGTCTTGGCGCCGTTAAGGCGATAGCCATTGTCTACACGCTCAGCAGTCGTGCGTACAGCCTTGAGGTCGGAGCCGGTGTCCGGCTCGGTCATCGCGATGGCTCCGACCCATTCGCCCGAGATCATTTTAGGCAGGAAGCGCTGCTTTTGTACTTCGGAGCCATAGTGAATGATGTAGTCCGCTACGATGTCCGAATGGATCGCGGTGCCGACCCAGGATCCGACATAGCCGCGTTCCTCCAGGACGACCGCGTTGAAACGGAAATCGAGGCCCAAGCCACCATAGGCTTCGGGTACGCCAGGGCACAGCATTCCGGCCGCGCCAGCCACGGTCCAGAATTCGCGATGGACGATATTGTTGCGCTCGATTTCTGCGCGGCGTGCGACCAACTGCTCATCAACGATGCGCCGTACGGTGTCGCGAAACATCACAAGATTTTCGTCGGCTGATGTCCGATTCAGGGCGAAATCCATTCTCGCTCTCCCCATTGCAATTGGCTGGGCATGGGCTGCGGGCCCATGCCCAGTGCTGTTCAAATCGTGTAAATGTTGTAGAAACGCTCGCGCACATTATGCTTGATGAAGAGCTTCTGAAGCGGTCCGGGTGAACCGGCAATCACGAGCTTGCCTTCCTCCACCAGTTTCGGTGCCGCTTGCTTCATGAAAATAACTTCCTCTTCGTTGCTGTTGTGGAAGGACTCGATCAGCACGTCATAGGGGATCACAATCGATATATTCGCTCCAGGTAGAAGCGCGTCCCTTACCTCTACCTGTCCATCAATAAGGCGGATGGAAAAGCCGATCGTTTCTTCTTCGTCCCGTAGCAGATGAGGAGGGGGGCTTGTGACTTCCCACGATAGGGAATCGGAGACGCCGTCCAGATCTTCTGCCGTGAATTCGCGTGTGAGGAACTGCCGCAACATGTCCACCCAAGGGGTGCTTGCTGGCTCAAACTTCTGATTTCCGGCCAAAATAATATCCTCCCATGATGTGCCGCGCAGATCGGCGTTGGACGGCGTGAAATCCAAACTCCGAACTCCACGCGCTGACAATTCTGGTGGCGCAACCGCCAGGCAGAATCAGGCCGTATATTTCGAGTAGAAGCCGAGCATCTCGATCACCGGCACCAGCGGCTTGATCAGTTCGGGGTTACCGTAGCGCTTGACTTTGCCCTCGGCCTCCAACTTGGGGCGCTCATCCTGGAGAAAACGCATATATTGATCTAGTGGTAGACGATAGCTGAGGGCAAACGGGTCATAGGCGGCACAGGTGCCGACATCCGCTTCCTCTGGATGGGCGCCGTCCAGCACTTCCAGCACGCCATTCTTGACCCGAATCGTGTAGCCAACAGAAGCGTCTCCCTTCCCGCGTAAAAGATGCTGAGGCGGATCAGTATATTCGATGGAGAAAACAACCTCGAAGTCGAGCGGTTTGCCGATCGCCTTTTCAGTAACGTGGCGGCGCATTGCGTCCACCCATTCGATGCTCAGCGCCTCATATTTTTCATTGTCGCCCAGTGCGGACATATTGTTACTCATCCTGTATTTCTCCAATTTACAGTATTTTGTGCGTGCCGCTCGCCTTGGTATTTGTGCAACAGCGTCCCAGTGTCCTGGGACGCTGAGTTTCGTTGGGGCCAAGAACTGGTAGCGAAATCGCCTGTAAAACCTTCATTGATAACGCCTAGTGGTAGAAGCCTAAAGTTGACCGCATCAGCTACGACGGGGCTGCTTTCCAGCCTCTGTTCAATGTGCCGTCGCCGCAGGCTGGTCGAGACTCCTAGCGGCATCAAGAAAGGCGAATGTCGCCAGAATGGCGATCGGTCCGATTGTCAGAAGGCCCATGCGCAGGGACTGGTAATCGCCCAAGCCCTTGAACAGATCGCTGATGGCGCCGATGGCCCATGGGGCAAGCGCGCCGATCAACGACGCTCCTACCGCCATGGCGGCGAGGCCGGTTGCCTTAAGTCTAGGCAGGGCATCCTGCGCGGCCACGCCCATCAATGGAGCGTTGCCACTGCTCAGAAACAGCATTGCGGTTGTCAGGATGTAAACGGTTAATTTGTCGCTCGCGAACAGGACCCCGACGAAAAGAGCCACTGCCCCAGTCGATAATATGGCGCAGATCCAGAAGGGCCATCGGGAGTCGCGTAACGCAAGTCGATCGGCGATCCAACTGAATGTCAGAAGCCCGGCTAGCCCGGAAATCAAGGTGATTGTCGCGAGAACTCCGCCAATTTCCGTCAGGCTGACTCCATAGCCGCGCACCAGATAGGTCGGCAGCCAAGCGTGAACACTGCCTGATAGCCATGTGACGAAACCCGATCCGATGAACAACATCACAAAAGACCTGGATGCGAACAGTGCCTTGATCTCGGAGAGGAAATTTCCGGCGGGCGGATGTGCCGAACCCGTCTTACGTGGCTCCTGGACGATGAAGAGATATAGCATGGCTACAGCGATGCCTGGCGCACCCATTATCGCAAAGGTCATGCGCCAGCCGAAATTTTGCGCCGCCCAACCGCTGAACGCGATGCCGAAGGCGCCACCGGCGGCAATTCCAAGCGTGCAGATGGCCATGATGCGCCGGCGCCAACTGGCGGGCGCTAGCTCGGTTACGATGGAAAGCGAGCTAGGTTGTCCACCTGCCTCGCCGGCACCGACGCCCATGCGGAGGGCAAACAGGCTCCACAGCCCAACTGCAGCGCCGCACAAGGCCGTCATGAGGCTCCAGATGGCGAGCGATGCGGCGACGACCCTGGTGCGACCGAACCGGGCATCGCCGAGCCACGCCGTCGGGATGCTGAAAAGCCCGAAGCACAGAGCGAAGGGGAGGCTGCTCAAAAGGCCCAGCGCGCTGTCTGACAGGCCAAGATCCGTCTTGATATGAGGTAATACGACCGCGAAGATATGCCGATCCGCGGCCGCAAGAATCAGGACCAGCATGGTCACCGCGACAATGGCGGAAAAGCGCGCCCGGCTGACTTGAGAAATGAAGACTTCTTCGGCCGGTGAACTGCGAATTGCTGCCTCCAGCATGGAGCATCCTCCTCAATTTTATCCCAGATCATTGTCTGACGATAATTCAGAGATAGATCATGGCATTTTCATACGGGTTTGCGCAAGCTTGGAATGCATTTCGTGATAGGGGTGTGTTGAGATTTCTTCGGATTATTCATGATTTATGCTGAATATATCGTGCCTTATGCCCCTGGTCTCGACGAGTTTGACGAGGCAAAATTAGGAACGGCGATCAAAATTTCTTTCAGTTTGCCTGTGCATAATGTAGTCGTGGTCGTATGACAATCATGAGTGAAATATCCGCAGTGGAGCTGGCGGCGGACGTTCGAGCGCTCATTGGCCACCTCAAGCGCAGGATGCGAGAGCAGGCTGATGTCGCCGACTTGACTTACGCACAGGTCTGCGCGCTGGCGCGGCTGGAGCGGGAGGGGCCGACAACGCTCTCGGCGCTGAGTCGCGCGGAAGGGGTGCGACCGCAATCTATGGCGGCGACGGTAGCCGCATTGCAGGCGATGGGACATGTTGTTTCGCTGCCCGACCCGAATGACCGGCGCCAATTTCTGCTCTCTCTGCATATTGAGTGCCGGAATTGGCTTCTGAAGAGCCGGGTGGCACGTCTCGATTGGCTCGCTGGCGTCATCGAATGCGAACTGGATGCATCGGATCGTAAATTACTGGCGCAAGCGCTTGTGCTGCTGGGACGCGTTGCGAATGCCTGATGATAGCGATGACGATCAGCCGTTGAGTGGGTTTGCTCAGGCTTCGGCGGAAGAAATGGCCGCGTCTGTGATGCCCTCGACCGGAGCCTTCCGTTCGCTTCACAACCGAAACTTTCGCATCTGGGCTGCCGGCACGACGATTTCCAATGTTGGCGCGTGGATGCAGCGTATCGCGCAGGATTGGTTGATCCTTACAGTGTTGACCAACCATAATGCGGCGGCTGTTGGCATCGTTACGGCGCTTCAGTTCGGGCCGCAGCTGGTGCTTGTGCCTTGGACAGGGCATGTCGCCGACCATTTTGATCGACGAAAGGTGCTATTGCTCACGCAGGTGGCGACTTGCCTGTTGGCGCTCGGCCTTGGACTTTTGACCATCGGCGGCGTGGCTCGGCCATGGCACGTCTATATTTTCGCACTCCTGCTGGGATGCGTAATGGCATTTGACGCGCCTGTCCGGCAGATTTTCGTTTCCGATATCGTCGATGATGCGGACCTGTCGAATGCAGTCGGGCTCAATGCAACGCTGGTCAATGTGTCCCGGTTGATCGGTCCGGCTGTCGCTGGGCTGGTGATCGCTGCCGTGGGACCCGGTTGGGCTTTCCTCATCAATGCGACCTCGTTCATTGCTGTTATGCTGTCGCTCATCTGCATGCGGAAGAATGAACTGCACCGTCACGATCCGCCGGCCAAGACTGGCAATGGCCTTGCTGAAGGGATCCGTTATGTAGCGCAGAGACCCGACTTGAAGGTGCTGTTGCTCATGCTGATGGTCTTCGGTACCTTCGGAATGAATTTTCCGATTTTCATTTCCACTATGGCGGCCAGCGTATTCCGGCTTGATGCGGGCGGGTATGGGCTGCTGAGTTCGGTCATGGCGGTCGGCTCATTGATCGGAGCGTTCCTGACCGCGCGGCGGGAGAAGCCGACGATCTTCGTCATTGCGGTCGGCGCGGCCATATTTGGAGCAGGCTATGCCCTGTCTGCTGCCATGCCCAATGCCATCCTATTCGGGATCGCGTTGATGGTCGTCGGCGCGGCGTCGCAGACGGTGACCACATCGATCATGGGGTTGATCCAGTTGTCGACCGACCGCCCCATGCGCGGCAGGGTGATGGCAATCGTTGTCACCGTTGCGCTTGGTGGGCAGCCGGTGGGGGCGCCGCTAGTCGGATGGATCGCCAATGCGGCCGGCCCCCGACTTGCACTGCTGGTAGGGGCCCTGACTGGCATTTTGGTTGCGGCCATCGGATTTCGATTTGTCCGGGGAAGCGCCCCAACGCATCTATCGAAGAGTGCATTGGCAGATGATTTCTGAAGGCGGCTGCGCCGCGCGTCATATAGGGTTCGCGCGAGCTGGCTCTCAGGCGATCGACAAGGCACGAGCGAAATATGACGATGCGCTGGATCGGTGGCGCGCGGATGAGGCATAGAGAATAAGGGCCACGCAGCAACGCTGACCAGTTGCTGGGCGGAGGTGATCATGGCTGACGACATTTGGACTGATGATGCAATGGCCTTCTTCACGCTCGCCCTGGTGGAACAGTGCGCGCGCAATACTGGGTTGGAGGACCTCCATTCAGGGATCACGCCCGATAGCGGGACCGGCGATTACAGCGATGTGAAGGTGGTAACGCCCTATGGGGAAATTCCCTGGGCAAACCTCTCGCGGATTTCCGATGAGGAAATGAAGGTCTTGATGATCGAGGTGACGAACAAGGTCTTCACCTTCCTCATGCGTGCTGATGACTTGTTGACGCTGGGGCCTGCTGCGCGGTGGAATAGGCCGGAGTATGATCTCGCCTTATTGGCTAAGGCTGACCGCAGCGCTTCTCGGCGCAAGCGAGATTGAAACGAATTTGGAAGCGATCCGGGCGGTAAATTTCACTTCGCCGCGCCAGAGTTCCTTGCCAATTGCTCTTATCTACACGGGGCCGGAAGACCATGTCTGTTCCGACCCGGCGAATTCGCCTTGCGACATCACTCGACGAGGTTGGCGAGATTGCGCAAGGTGGACGTCATCCCCTCCCGGTGATCGGCTTCGGTTATGCCCGGAGGCACATTCTCAGCAAGGAAGGTGACCTTGCTGCTGTTTCCTTTTTCCCGCTCGATCGTGGTGGTGATCGTCATGGTTCCTGCAAAGGCTGGGTCATCGCTTTGAAACGTCACCGCCTCGACGATCCTCTGGTCAGGGATGAGGTCGACGAAGCGGCCCTCGAAAATGTCCTCTCCACCTCCGCTCTTTCCCGGCTCACCACTCCCCTGTGGATAGATGAAGGCCATGCGATAGCCTCCGCCAATTTTCGGGACGAAGCGCTCGATGCGAGCCGTCATGCCGTTGGGCGGGCGCCAGGATACAACAGCTTCCGCGTCAAGGAATGCGCGGTAGATGGCACGCGGCGGCGCGAGAATGGTGCGTGAAGCTCTATGGGCCTGCGAGTCGGACATGATGCCGACCTGTAGGGGGCGAGGGCCGCAATCTGCAATGCGGGAACGGCAGATATGTGATACGTTGCTTTGCGGATCGGGATCGACGCTGGAAGCGGTACAGTTCTGCGGGCGTTCCTTCCTTGGCGTCGAAATGGACGTTGATCACTTCCGGATGGCGAGCAATAGGATGCGGTGTCTGTGCTGACTAAAGAATGGGGTTTGCCCCGCAGGACCTGTCCCATTCGGAACCTTGGGAAAATGCCGATCGCCACATGTAGAAATAGGGAATGACGACCGGCATTGCGCTTAAAGCCTTGGCGTGCTTCGCTAATTCGCGATCGAAGGTGAGAAAAAATCGGCGTAATGGCCCGATCGCGCCAGATGAAGGGCATCGGCGAAATCCATGCCGCCTTCCATCCACTCCAGCGCCAATGCCAGTTGGACCGGTTCCTCCACGGACACCCGTTGGGTTGAGCGGCGAGTTAAGCCGAGTTGGATCTTTCCGCGCGCTTGACGACATGGCCAGCGGCGGGCAAGGCGCTCGGGCTTTCCATAACCAGGTTTGAGATGTCTGACGTTGCCTTGAAAAATGATCTCAGGGCGCAACTGACCCGGATATGGAACGCACCCACGGACAAGCCGAAACCGTTGATCTTATTGGCTCCCATTGGCCGAGATTCCACCGATATAATTCGGCCTGAGAACGGCGGTGCAAAATTAGACCACGGTGGCGGCGGCGAAGTGCTGCTGCGGGCGGCGTAAAAGTCGTCCACTTTGCCTTCTTTGCGCGAGCAGGGAGGGCGTGGAGATATATACCGTGGATCTTTACCTGAAGGTGCGTCTTGCTTGCGCGGGCGGCATGAGCCAGCGTGAGGCGGCGAAGCATTTCAACGTATCGCGCGACACGGTCCGCAAGATGCTGTCGTATTCGGAGCCCCCCGGTTACCGCCGGACGGCGGCGGTGCGGCGGCCCAAGCTGGAAGCGTTCGTTCCGATCATCGATGCATGGCTTGATGGTGACCGTCAGGTTCCGCGCAAGCAGCGTCATACGGCGAAGCGGGTATTTGACCGCCTTCGCGAAGAGCACGGTTTCACCGGCGGCTACACGATCATCAAGGATTACATCCGACAGCGCGAGCAGCGCAGCCGGGAGATGTTCGTGCCGCTGGCGCATGCGCCCGGCCATGCCCAGGCAGATTTTGGTGAGGCCATGGTCGAGATCGGCGGTGTTGTGCAGAAGGCGCATTTCTTCGTGCTCGATCTACCGCACAGCGACGCCTGCTACGTGCGCGCCTATCCCGCTGCCGTTGCCGAGGCATGGATGGACGGCCACGTGCACGCCTTCGCGTTTTTCGGCGCGGTGCCGCTGTCGATCGTCTACGATAACGACCGCTGCCTGGTCTCGAAGATCCTGCCCGACGGCACGAGGCAGCGCGCCCGGCTGTTCAGCGGCTACCTGTCGCCATACCTGATCCGCGATCGATCCGGCCGTCCCGGCAGGGGGAACGACAAAGGCAGTGTTGAAGGGCTGGTCGGTTATGCTCGCCGCAACTTCATGGTGCCGATCCCCCGGTTCGCGACGTGGGAGGCGTTCAACCTGTGGCTCGAGGAGCAATGCCGCAAGCGTCAGAACGACCGGCTGCGGGGCGAGAGCGAGACGATCGGCGAGAGGCTGAAGCGCGATCTGGCGGCGATGCAGGAACTGCCGGCTGCCCCGTTCGAGGCTTGTGACCAGACCAGCGGCCAGGTCTCGTCGCAGGCGCTGGTGCGTTACCGGACCAATGATTACTCGGTGCCGGTGCGCTTCGGCCATCAGGAGGTATGGATCCGGGGCTATGTCGGCGAGGTGGTGATCGGCTGCCGGGGCGAGGTCATTGCCCGTCATGTGCGCAGCTACGAGCGCGAGGACGTGATCTTCGATCCCATCCATTACCTTCCCCTGATCGAACAGAAGATCAATGCGCTCGATCAGGCAGCGCCCCTGCAAGGCTGGCACCTGCCCGAAGCGTTTGCAACGCTGCGCCGCCTCATGGAAGCTCGTATGGGCAAGCATGGTCGGCGCGAGTATGTGCAGGTGCTGCGTCTGCTGGAGAGCTTCACGCTTGCCGATCTGCATGCGGCCGTAAAGCAGGCTCTCGATATCGGGGCGATCGGCTTTGATGCCGTGAAGCATCTCCTGCTGTGCCGGGTGGAGCGCCGACCACCCCGATTGGACATGGCGATCTATCCCTATCTGCCCAGAGCCAGGGTGGAGACGACATCGGCGCGCTCCTACATGCAGTTGCTCTCGGGCGATGCGAAGGATGCGGCATGAGCAGTCCGTCCCCCGAGCTGTTACTGGCCAGCCACCTCAAGACGCTCAAGCTACCAACCTTCCTGCGCGAGCATGACAAGCTGGCCCGGCGATGCGCGGCCGAGGGCGCAGATCACGTCCGCTACCTTGCCCGGCTTGTCGAACTGGAGCTGATCGACCGGGAACGCCGGATGGTCGAGCGCCGGATCAAGGCTGCGAAGTTCCCGGCCGCCAAGAGCCTCGACAGCTTCGACTTTGCCGCGATCCCCAAGCTCAACAAGATGCAGGTGCTGGAACTGGCACGCTGCGACTGGATCAACCGCCGCGAGAACGTCATAGCCCTTGGTCCCTCGGGAACCGGCAAGACCCATGTGGCGATCGGCCTCGGCCTTGCCGCCTGCCAGAAGGGCCTGACGGTCGGCTTCACCACCGCGTCCGCGCTGGTCAGCGCGATGATGGAGGCACGCGACGAACGCCGCCTTCTGCGCCTCCACAAGCAAATGGCCGGATACAAGCTCCTCATCATCGATGAACTGGGGTTCGTGCCGCTCTCGAAAACCGGCGCGGAACTGCTGTTCGAGCTGATCTCGCAGCGTTACGAGCGCGGCTCGACGCTGATCACCAGCAACTTGCCGTTCGACGAGTGGACCGAAACGTTCGGCTCCGAGCGCCTGACAGGCGCGCTCCTCGACCGGCTTACCCACCACGTCTCCATACTCGAGATGAACGGAGAGAGCTATCGTCTGGCCCAAAGCCAGGCGCGCAAGGCACGCTCCAACCCCTGACAGAAAAGACCATCCGTGTGTTGGCGACCCCCACTCGGGCTACGCCCTCGCGGCGCTCGCCAGCACACGGATCACCCGGCCTGATTTTGCGCCGCCCAATGGCCGACTTTTACTCCGCCGTTGACAATCGAGCGGTGGACATACCTGCCCGACAGGTCATCCTCGAAGGTGCTCTCGATATTGGCCTCGGCAAAAGCCTTCAGCCAGGTCAGGCGTCCGAGGCCCTTGCCGCCGCGGTGAAGCTTATATTCAGAATAGGCGGTGTTGAACGAATCCATGTTGAGATCGTGGAATCCAACGCCATTGTCGGTGATCGTGAAGCCGCCGATCTTCGGCTTGTCCGCGAGGCCCAGATCGAGGCCAGCATCGCGGTGGATGTTGACGATGATCTTGGGATCCGCGGGCGATGCCTCTTGGATCGCCTGATAGGCGTTCATGATTGCCTCGAAGAGGGGTAACAGGGATTTCCATTTCGGCAGATGCGTCTGCCGAACCTGGCCCGAAAGACTTGCGCGCCACCCCACAGGTCAGATCCTGCTTTCGGTCATGCTGCGGCAAGCCATCCCTTGCGTTGCAGAACATCATGGGCAAGCCGCAGTTGCTCGTGCGAGAAGCGCTTTTTCCGCTCGTTCCACGCATAGGTCGCATCGATGATATCCTCGATCGAGCTGACCGCCTCATGACGTGCGATCCAATGGACCGTCGAAAGCAGTTCGAGCCCGAAGGGTGTCTCGAAGCCCTCGACGAGATCTGCCACCGCATCGAAACGACGGCGCGTATCCTCGGCCGAAGCGAGTGCGGCTCTGGCATCGGCGAGTGCACCCGGTACGATCTCGAGCTGTTTGTCCGGCGCGTCTCCGCCGTCGGCATAGCCCGAGACGAAATGCCCTTCGACCACGCGCAGTAGGTGGGTCAGGTTCTCGGCATAGGGACCGTAATGCGCCCTTGCATAGCGCAGCCGCAGGCCTTCGCCGGCCTCCTGCAAGAAATAGAGGAGCTTGTGGACCTCCAACAAGCTCACGAATGGATCCATCAGGCCGCCGATATAGCGCTGCATCAGTACGATCAGGGCCGCACGGCCCGGGGTCATCTTCGGTACCTCGCGCGAGCGCGCCATCACATTAGCCGCCGGCGCGCCGGCGGGTTCATAGATATCGATCCGAACGTCGTTCAACCCTTCGAGCGCCTCCAAGATGCGGGGACGAACGTCTGACCAGTTCAAACCGCCGAGCCCCGATCCGAGCGGGGGGATCGCGATCGAGCGGATACCAAGCCGGACGATGTCGGCGCGAAGGGCCACAAGGCCGCTCTCGATATCCTCGATCCTGCTTTTGCCCCGCCAGTGGCGCTTGGTCGGGAAATTGACGATGAAGCGCGGGCTTGTGAGTTCGCCGGTCTCATGGATGAACATGCGACCAGGCTGTACCTCTCCCCGGTCGCAGGCCTTGGCATAGTCCTTGTAGTTCCCAGGGAACATGTTCTTGAATTGCAGCGCTATGCCACGCCCCATCACGCCGACGCAGTTGACCGTGTTCACGAGCGCGTCTGCGTCTGCGTTCAGAATGTCGCCCTGGCAAAAATGGATCATGTTGCCCCCCATGTCAGTAATACCAGCCGGGCTGGATTTCGATAGGGGGGCGGTGCTGAAGCGCCGCCGTCACGCCATGCACCTGATTGGCGACAGCGAGATCCCGCACCCCGATCCGGCGAACAAGCTGCCATGGGAAGCTATGGTGCACGAGAAACTCCGATTGCTTGGCTTCCTTGACGTCCGGCGACCGAAAGTCCGAGTCTGCGATCCCCTCCCAATTGAGCCGGTCGAGATCGCCGACCTGACTGAAAAAGGGCGTGTAGTATGCGCCCGCATTCGCGGACGTGAACGCCCACCGGATGCCGGCCCCGTTCGCCCATGCGATCACCTCATGCATGTCCGATTCAAGATGGACGATCGGACCCTGTCCACCCCGGTAGGACAGCTCAGGATGACTGGCGCAGTGTATCACGTAGAGCATGATCGATCTAGAACAAAAATAGAACGGCACATAGTCGCCGACTGCTGTCCCGGGATGACAGGCGACCGGGAGTTGGAGCCGGCGGTCCTTGATTGTTCCCATGCCAATAACGGTGCCTAGCCCTTGCGCCTCGCGCAATGCCGCGTCGCTAAACAGGCCGTGTTGCGCGATCGATGCCAGTCGATCGACATGAGCAATATGGTAGATTTTCGGGTTCGCCGGCGTGACCATCACCTGCATGGATAGCTTGCATCCGTACAATCGCAAGAGGGGTTCGATGCTAGCTTGGCGCGGGCCCATGCGCAGGGTGACCCATCGGTGTGCTCTCTCCGAAATGCTCGAGTTTCTCGGGGCTGGCGCAGTCGCATGGGTTAAGCGGTGTCCAGATTTGTCCCGACGCGACCGCGTCTATCATCGCCGCGACTACGAGATCGAAGTTGGAGACCTCCAGCACTGCGATGGGCTCCAAAGCACCGGGGAAGATGGCCGAGACCGATCCCGATCACGATGCATAGCGCCACCCATAGCGAGAGATAGCGTTCGAACAGCGACATGCCCCTCAACCGCGTTACCTAGCGGCAGCAATTTGCGTCACAGCTCTTGAAGCTGTCGTTCCGCAATCGGCCAAAAATCGCCGATTCGACGAGAACGTTCATGCTTGGTGTCTCACGCGGCTGCCCGCACATCCTCGTCCCGTACTTCGGATTTGACCTGAGCGGAGAGCAGGTAATTGGCCCAATCCGCCATTACTGCCTTACGTTTGTCGAAGGCGTCCTTTCGACGATAGGCCCGAACCGTCGAGTCGCCTACCTGATGGGCAAGGGCATGCTCGATGACGGTTTCGGCGTGTTCGGTCATGTCTCCCATATAGTCGCGGAACGAACTGCGCATGCCGTGGACCGTGAAATGACCCAGATCCATCCGTCGCATGACCATTGTCATCGCCATTTGCGATAGCGGCTTTTCCGCCTTTTGGCCCGGGAAGACGAAATCGTCCGGATTGATGGTTTTCCCAAGGGCCATTGCCTTGAGGATGTCGAAAGCCGCGTGGCTGAGTGGAATGCGATGCACAACGCGCATCTTCATGCGGTCCGCCGGTACTGTCCAGATTCCGTTCTTCAGATCAACCTCTTTCCATTGCATGCCGAGCGTCTCATTCGTGCGGGTGGCGCAAAGGATGGTGAGCTCCAGTGCGCGAGCCGCCGGCGCCGGTCTCTGATTCAACGCGGCGAAAAAAGCCGGCATGTCTTCATAAGGTATGGCGGCGTAGTGTCCCTTCGACATGCGCCTCCGCTTGGGAAGGCGATGGATCAGATTGCCCTTCCAGCGAGCGGGATTTTCCCATGGGCTGGCGATATGCTTGCTCGCCTTGGCGGCATCAAGGATGGTCTCGATCCGGCCGCGCACACGTCCCGCCGTATCAGGAATCACATTCCATATCGGCTTGAGTACCTCCACGAGGTCGTCTTCGGTGATCGCGTCGACAGGTTTCTCCAGGATGGGTTTGACATGCTTGGTGAGCGAATTGAGCCATTGCCAGCGGTGTTTTGCGTTGCTCCAGCCATCCTCATGCGCGGCAATATAGTCCTTGGCGCAGGCGAGAAATGTAGGGGCTAGGGCAGTGGCTTCGGATGCTTGATCGACCGCGGCTTCCCTTCTCGCCTCCTCGGCGACTTCCATCCTCATTTTAAGAGGGTCGCCACCCTCTTTGATGATCTTTCTGGCGGCGGACGCCATTTCTCGGGCATCATCCAGCGTGAAATCACGAAAAGGTCCCAGGCCAATCTCGCGGCGCTTCTTGTTGCGAACCCAGACGAATATCCATCGCTTTGCGAGATCCGCTTCGATCCGCAGCCAGAGGCCTCCTCCGTCGCCATACCAGCCTGGCTTCTTCAGGCCCCCAAGGCGCCTCGGGCTCAGTTTATGAATTGCTCTTCCCATCGTTTCCTCATGTCAGGTGCGTTGTCGGAGGAGCATTCTGACCCACCTAATTTCCACCTAATTTTCCACCTAATTTCTGCATGAACATCGGTGAATGAATGTGGACGGCAGTGAACAATCCTGAACAACGGATATGAGAAAAACATAGCAAAAACATGGATTTATTGGAAGTGAAAACCGGATTTCCTTGATCTGGAAAAGTCAGGGTACGATCCCCCTCGGCTCCACCAATCCCTTCCGGGATTGACCGGAAGGGACTTTACCGCCGGCGATTTCGATGCCTATGGCGGTTTCATGACAGATATGCTTTCCGAAGGCCGCGCCGCTGCGACGGTGGTCATCCTGCGCGACCGCCCGGATGCCGCCGCGGAAATCCTGATGATGGAACGGGCGTCCAGCATGGTCTTCGCCGCGGGCGCGCTGGTCTTTCCCGGTGGCGCGGTGGATGCGGGCGATCATGCTCTTGCAGCGAAGATCGCTGGTGGCCTGCCTCTGGACGAGGCGGCGGCGCGGATCGCCGCCATTCGGGAGACGCTGGAGGAAAGCGGTCTCGCCATTGCCTTCACATCGCCGCTGGCGGCCGATCGGATCGCGGCCATGCGGCAGGCGCTGGGGGCAGGGGCCGGGCTTGGCGACATCCTCAGCGATCATGGGCTGGAAATCGCGCTGGATCGGCTGCTGCCCTTTGCCCGCTGGCACCCCGCGCGCCTGGAGCAGGCGCAGCGGGTGTTCGATACCCGCTTCTACATCGCTGAGGCGCCGGAAGGACAGGCCGCGAGCGTCGATGCCACCGAAAATGTGCAACTGTTCTGGAGCAGCGCAGCGGAAACGCTGGCCCGATGCGACCGGGGCGAGGGGCAGATCATCTTTCCGACGCGGCGCAATCTGGAGCGGCTCGCCCAATTCGGTCGCTTCGATGATCTGGCGGCGCATGCCCTGTCGACCCCGGTCGAGAAGGTGACGCCCTGGTTCGAGGAGAGAAATGGGGAACCGCATCTCTGCATTCCCGATCATCTCGGTTATCCGGTGACGTCGGAACCAATGGGGACGGTCCGGCGTGCTTGAGGCATGCGCCGAATCCACCTCTTCCTGCGCCGCCTTGTCCATGTCGCGGCGGTTCTGAGCCTTTGCCTGATCGGCTATGCCCATGTCAGCCGCCGGCCCCAGAATATCCCCTGGACTCGGCTTGATCTATCCCAGCCGGTCGGCCTCTTCACCGGCCGCAAGCTTGCCTCGCTGACCGGCCGTCCTGCCCAATGCCGCGCCCTGCTGGATCGGGCGGGCATTGCCTATTCCCGCATGAAGCCGGGGGGCGAGGGCCAGTGCGCCCATGCCGACGCCGTGCGGCTGACTCCGGTCAAGGACGCCATCGCATGGGAACCGGCGGCGGTCGCGCCATCCTGTCCGGTTGCGGCGGCGCTCAAGCTCTGGGAATGGCAGGTGGTCCAGCCCGCCGCACGGCGCCATTTCGGCCGCGCGGTTCGGAAGGTCACGCATTTCGGCGCTTATAGCTGCCGCCGCCTCTATGGACGCAGCGCAGGGGATTTCAGCGAGCATGCCACGGCCGACGCCATTGATGTGGCCGGTTTCATCCTGACGGACGGACACCGGATCGGCATTGCGGCAGACTGGAAGGGAGGGGGAAAGGACGCGGATTTTCTGCATGAGGTTCGTGACGGCGCCTGCGGGTTGTTTTCGACCGTCCTTTCGCCCGACTATAATGCCGCACATCGCGATCATCTGCATCTCGATCAGGTGGAACGCGGCGCCTGGGGCGGGCGGGCTTGCCGATGAGGGCCTAGAGCATCGTGCGCAAAAGTGGGAACCGGTTTTGCGTTTAAAACGATGCGACAACAAAAGCTTAGAGCGCGTGGCCTGCGCACGACTTAACGCAGCGCGCTCTAGCCCAATATCGCCCTCGAACAGGGAGCATGAAGGGTCTATGATCCACGCGCCTGTCAGACAGGGGAGGACATCATGCCGCAATTCGTGATCGAACGGGACATGCCCGGCGTCGGCCAATTATCGGGCGAGCAGCTCAAGGGCGCGTCGCAGGGCTCCTGCAATGTGCTGCGCCAGCTGGGCCCGGATATTCAATGGGTTCACAGCTATGTCACCGATGACAAGATCTATTGCGTCTATCGTGCGCCCAGCGAGGAATTGATCCGCCGGCATGCGGACATGGCGGGATTCCCGGCCAACAGCATCGCCCAGATACGCGCGACGATCGATCCGACGACAGCGGACTGAATTTGTCCGGGGCGACGGGGTCCGCTGCGAGGCGCGCATGCTTTTTGACGGCAGCGGGCGATGGCAGAATTATCGCCAGGCTTCGACGACCTATTGCCGCAGTCTTTCGATCGCCTGCGCCAGCGCGACATAGAGCTTGCCCATGTCCGATGAAAGGATCGCAACGCCCAGCGCATTGCCGTCGCGGGCCGACAGGATGATCCGCAGCATCGATTCGAAATCGTGGATGTAGCGGTTCACATGCTCCTGAAATTCAGGATCATTGTCGTAATGCAGGGCGATTTCGCGGGATTCGCCCGCGTCCAGCAGCTTGACCGCGCGGCGGGTGAAGACGCCGCGATCGCCCTTCAGATAGGCTGACCAGGCAGAATCCGTGACATCGTTGGAGAGTATCTTCGATACGTCGATCGCCGTGCTGTTGAGCGATTCGATGATCAGCGCCGACCGTCGGGCGAAATGGTCGCGGTCGCGGTCCTCGGCGGCGCGCTCCGCTTCCTCAATCCGCGCTTCCACGCTGGCGCTGGTGTCCGCGATGGTCAGGAGCTGGCGGGTCAGGCGGTCGGATGCCTGATGCGCGGCCTTCACCGCTTCCTCCGCCACCCTGGCGACCATTTCGATCTGGGCCGTGACCTTTTCGTCGATGGCGCGCTGCATCGCCTGCTCGCTGGCGTCGGCAAGCGCCTCCGCCGCTTCGGGGATGGCGCGGCTGAGCGCCTGGCGGGCGCGTTCGGCCGCCTGATCGGCGGTATCCTTGACGCGGAGCAGGGCGGTGACGAGCAGCGGTCCCGCGCCTTCGGTGATGCGCGTCGCGTCCTGATGCGCGTTGTCGAGCGCGCTGCGCAGCTTCTCCACCAGTTCGCGATTGGCATCCACGCCGCTTTGCGTGCTTTCCAGCCATTCGGTCAGGCGGCGTCCCTGGCCGCGCAGCAATTCCTCGGCCTCCTGCGTGCGCCCGAGCAACGCCTCCGAAATGGCCTCCAGCCGTTCGATCTCCGGCGCGGCGCTGTCGAGCAGGGTGCGGCTGGTCTCGATCCGGCCGTTGAAGCGCTGGAGCGCGGCAGGAAAGGTTTCGTCGAGTTCGCGCACGCTGGAATCAAGCGCGACCATCAGCGTCTCCGCACTGCCGATCAGCTTTTCGGCGGTCAGGCCGCCAGCCCCCAGGGCGGCATCGATGCGCTGCGTTTCGGCGGTCAGGCGCGACAACGCTTCGGTCAACCGCTCATTGCGGGCGAGCGCGGACTGTTCCATCGCCGCAAAGCGCGACTGCGCGGAATCGACCGCATCGTCCAGGCTGCTTTGCAGGCCCGATACAAGCGTGCGCTGGCCTTCGACCAGATCGTTGATCTGGTGCAGGCGGTTTTCGATCTCGCCCACATGATCCGCTATACTGGTGACGGTCTCATCCCCGATGGCGGCGATGCTGTCGCGCGACCGGGCGATGAGCGCCTCCAGCGCCGCGCCATGGCGGGCGATGCCGTCGTCGGTCAGCCTGATGCCTTCATGGGTCTGCGCAATAGCCGCTTCCACCCGCCGGCGCAGTTCGGCCTCCACGGTTTCGGTGTCGCGCGCCAGGGTGGAGAGGGCGGATTGGCTGGTGGCAGCAATGCCGGCCTGCGCACCCTCGATCAGCGCCTTCAGCGACGCGGCCTGCGCGGTCAGATTGGCGTCGACCGCCGCCATGGTTTCCTGCGCGCGCCCATGGGTGGTTTCCAGACGGTGCAGCACGTCGATCTCGACGCGGTTCAATTCCTGCGTCAGCAGGGCGATGACCGACTGGGTGGTCTCCGCTATTTCCGACTTGGTGCGATCGGTAAGGCCGGTCAGCACGATCGACTTCTGCTCGATGTCGAGCCAGCTCTCCTCCATCGCCTTGCGCGCGCTCAGGGTCGTCGCCTCGATCCGGCCCGAAGCGACATCGGCCATGCCGGTCACTTCCTGCGTGGCCGAACGCGTGGTTTCCTGAAGCTCGATAAGCTGGCTCGAAAGGCTCTTGGTTGCCGAAAGCGTGCGGCTGCGGGCATCGTCCGACAATTCGCCCAATGCATGCAGCCGAGCCTCCAACATGTCGATGCGTTCCGACAGGGCGTGGCCATTGTCGATGATCTGCGCGGACATGCGCGTCGCGCGATCCTCCAGCTCCGGGATGGAGGCGACCAGCGCTTCCATCCGCTGGACGAGCGCCAGCCCGGCGCGCTCGGCGGACTCGGCGCGTTCGGCGGTGCTGTTGGCGCGGCTTGCGATCAGTTCGGCCGACGCCTCCATATTGCTGCTGGCGGCGGCGCCATAGCTGTCGAGCAGTTCCGCCTGATCCTGCATGCTCTGGCGTGCGGTTTCCAACTGGCCGGCGATTCGGGCGACGCGCAGCTCCAGCAGTTCCGCCTCGGTCCTGAGCGCGCGGGCGGTGTCGAGATAGCGGCGGGCTTCGCTGCGGCTGTTCCGCAGCAGCAGCAGATAACAGACGCCGAGCAGGATGAGCGGGACCAGGATGGTCGCGACCAGCCCCGGCCACGCCGCGGGCCCGGCGCGCCATTGTCCGGAGGACAGCGTCGCCCAACCGGCAAAGCCGATCCAGCCAAAGCCGGCGGCGGGAAATGCCCATGTCGCGGCGCGCATCCCATGCTCGCCGCTTTCCGCAGGCACGCCCTCATCCTCCAGGTCAAGAACGGCCTGTTTCAAAAGCAAGGCGTCGTCTGCCTGCGCCGTATCATCGGTCGCTGCGTCCTTGTCCCGCCAGAATTCGACGATTGTGCTGCCCCCATTCATGCGTCCTATCCTAGCAGCTTTTGCGCGCACGAAAATGCCCTGTTACCAAAACTTAACGCAAGCCAGATAGCGTTGACCCCATGTCCTATGATCCAGGCGCCCTGAATGCCGCTCTTGCCGCCGCTGTCGGTGACGACAGACCGTTGATCGAGGATCTGCGCGTCGCCTTCATGGAAAGCGCGGAGCGGCAGGTCGATCTGCTGGGGCGGTCGCGATGCGATGCGAACTGGCAGCTTGCCGCCTGGCGGCTGAAGGGGCTGGCGGCCAGTTTCGGCCTCACCGGCCTGATGGCGATGGCCGATGAAGCGGCCGACGCGGCGCCGGGCGACCCACGCATATTGCGGCGCTTGCGTGCCGCGCTTGACGATCTTGCGCAGCGTTGAGGCGTGAGGCTGCTTGCGTGATTGCCTCCGCCTTGTAACAAGGTGGGCTGAACAACGATCGGGTCGGTTTCAACACGCATGACTTTTGCGGCTATTCTCAGCGCGAGCCGGGCCGGCGGCGATTCGGCCGGGTCGCTGCGCGCCAGCCTGCATTTCGCCGGGCAGACGCTGGTCGAATATCAGGCGCGGCAGGCGGTGCGCGCGGGCGCCGACCGGGTGATGATCCTGGTCAGCGTCATCACGCCCGCCTTGTCGCAGGCCGTCGACCGGCTGTCGGCGGACGGCATCGCCGTCGCGCTGGTCCGCGACATGGTGTCGATGGTGCGCGATGCGCCCCGCGACGCGGACACGCTGCTCGTCGCGGATGGGGCGATCATCGGACAGGGTTATTTCGAGGCGATGGCCGCTCAGCAGGGCGATGCGCTGCTGGTGGCGGACGACAGCAGGGCTAGCGCGCCGTTTGAACGGATCGATGCCGGACAGCGCTGGGCCGGCCTGGTCCGGGTCAGTCCGGACCTGCTGTTCAACACGCTCGACATGATCGGGGACTGGGATCTGGCGCTGACCCTGGTGCGGGGCGCGGTGCAGGCCGGCGCACGCCGGATCACCGTGCCGCAGGACGACCTGATGGAAGGGCGCGTCGCGCTGGTGGAGACGCAGGAGCAGGCGGACCTGGCCGCTCAGGCGGTGCTTTCCGGCGGGCCGCGGCTTCGGCGCGTCAGGGGTGCGGCCGAACAATATCTGCTGGGCCCGGCCGCCCGGTTGATCAGCCCGGCGCTGATGCGCATGCAGGTTCCGGCGCTGCAGGTGCGGATCGCCGCCATGGCGCTGGGTGCGATTGCGCTGGTGCCGATCGAACTGCTGTGGACAGGGACGGGCTTCTGCCTGTTGCTGCTGTCGCTGTTGCTGGCGGAAACCGCGGATCGGCTGGACGAGATGGCGCTGCGGCCATTGCCCATGGGCTGGATGGCCTTTATCGCGCCGGCCTTCGCGCTTGGCGGGATCGCGCTCGCGGGCGGAGGAACGACGGCGGCCTATCTGGCGCTGATGCTGGCGATCATCCAGATGGCGGATCGCTGGCAGAAAACCGGGCCGTTGCGGCCGTGGATGATCTTTACGCCCGCCGGCGCGCTCATTCCCCTGCTGCTGGCGTCGCTGGCCGGGGCGCTGGGGCCGATGTTCGACCTGACGACGCTGTGCGCCATCGGGTCGCTTGGAACGATGATCCTGCTCCGCCGGAATTGAGCGATTTTGCTCGTTACGGTTTAGTGCATTTTAACGACGTGCCATTATGCTGGCCGGCATGAGCGCCTTTTCGTCCCTGATCGGACCGACCCGGGCGGACTGCTGGCCGATGGCGCAAGTCATGGCGGGCATGTCCGCCGTGCCTGTCGGCCATGCCATTGATCTGGCGTTTTTCTTTCCTGACGACGGGCGGGAGCGGCACGACGCTCTGGTGGCGGAGACCCGGCGGCATCTTGGCGGATGCCTGACCGCAATGGAGATCGGATTGCGTCTGGCGCTGGAGGATAGGCCGGAAATCGCGGCGGCGTTGGCGCAATGGCCGCAACCCGTTTGCTGGCCGACGCTGCGCGCGCAGCCGACCCTGTTGGGGCCGGCGCTGCTCGCCCATATGCAGATGCGGGGCGGGATCAGCCTGATGCTGCGCCAGTTCGGCGGGCCCGATGGCGGTTCGGGCAGCGAATCGGAGGCGGAGTCGCTCTTTCCCGCCGACGATCCCGCCTTGGGCGAAGCGCTTGCCGCGCTGATGCTGGCGGAAGGGCGCTGGCTGATGACCGCGGCGGAGGATCAGCCGATGCAGCCCGATCTGCCAGCCGGCTTCTTTGCGGAACTGCTGTGGACGGCGGCCGCCTGCCTGGCCGCGATCGTCCAGCGGAGCGGCCTGATCGAAGCGGAAGCGGTGGTGCCGCTGGTCGAAGCCGCGGCGCAACGCCAACTGATCCGGCATGACGAGGCGCAAGGGCCTATCGCGGCGGCGGACAGGCTGGTCCATCAATTGGGCGAGCGCGCCGATGCGCCCGAACTGATGGCCGCCGCGTTGCAGCACAGGCATTTCCTGCTGTTCGCCGCGCTTGCCGGGCGCCGGTTGCGGATGGAGAGCGCGCAGGTCGCGGACATCCTGGTCATAGGTCCGGTGGGGCAGGTTGCCGCTCTATGCCGGGCGCTCGGGGGATCGGACAGCGACTACCGGCAATTGTTGCTGGCATTGCGGCCGGTGCGGCCTTCCTTGTCCGATGCGACCATCGTCAGGGAAGCCATGCGCTATCAGGAATTGAGCGTAACGCAGGCTGACGCGACGGTGGGCGCCCTGCGCGCGCCTGCCGCGCTGCGGGTCAAGCTGGATCATCTGCGGCGGATCGCCGGTTGATGAACATGCCCGCGCATCCCGCCATCATCCGGGCGACGGTTGCTGCGGATGGCCGGCTGCTGAGTGCGGATGCACCCGTGCTGGCCCTTCAGCAGGAGGCGGGCGGCGATCTCGGCAGCGCGCTGGCGGTCCCGCAATTGGCGGCGATGGCGCGGCTGGCGGCGCATCTGGGCATTGCCCTGTCCCGCCCGGTCGTGGCCGCGGCGGAGCGTGGTGACATCGACATGTGGGTGCGTGCCAAGCCCGAGGCCGAACGGGTGCAGCTTTCCATCATCGACTGGCATGAGCGGCAGGCGGTTGCGGCGCCGCTGGATCTGGCGCGGCGAGAGACCGACATCGCTGCCCTGTCCGACGGCTGGACGTGGCAGATCGACACCCAGTTGCGCTTCCAGATGGTGCATGAGGGGTTGGGCGGCGAGGGCGCATTGCCATCCGCCCCGCCTTTGCCGGGCAGCCGCTTCACGAGCTATTTCGAATTGCGCCCGGATGCCGAAGGCGACCTGGCGATCCTGCGCGGCTTCGCGCAGCGGCGCGCCTTTCGCGATCAGGTGGCGGGATTGACGAGCGATCCGGCGCAGCGCTTCATGCTGTCGGGCTTTCCGATGTTCGATCTCGCGGGTCAGTTGGTGGGTTATCGCGGCAAGGCTTTGCCCGTCGACCGCGCGGTGACGGCGCCGCTCGCCACGCCGGAACCGCTGCCATTCTATCCCGCCGAGTTCGGGAAGAGGCTGGACCGATCTTTGCGACGGCCTTTGGGACGGATCATCGCCAATGCGGATTCGATCGGCGCGCAACTGGAGGGGCCGTTGCGGCCGGACTATCTGGGCTATGCCAGCGACATTTCGGCGGCGGGGCGTCATCTGATGGCGCTGATCGACGATCTGGCGGACCTGCAGGCGATCGACCGGCCGGATTTCAGCGTGACCGCGGAAGAGATCGATCTGGCCGATGTCGGGCGGCGGGCCGCCGGGCTGTTCCTCGTAAAGGCGCAGGATCGGGGGATCAGCATCCTCGCCCCTGCGCTTACGGTCGCGGAGCCGGCCATCGGTGAATTTCGCCGCGCCTTGCAGATCCTGATGAACCTTGTAGGCAACGCCGTGCGCTATGCGCCCGAAGGGTCTGCCGTTCGGATAGAGACAGGGCGGTCCGACGGCGAGGCCTGGATCGCGGTGCTGGACCAGGGCGATGGCATAGCCGCCGACAGCAGGGAGCGCATCTTCGACAAGTTCGAGCGACTGGGCCGCAGCGACGCGGGCGGCAGCGGCCTTGGCCTCTACATTTCGCGGCGTCTGGCGCACGCCATGGGCGGCGACATCCGTATCGACGACGCGCCCGAAGGCGGGGCGCGGTTCACGCTGCTGCTTCCGGCTTTGGGCGTATAGCGGACATCGATATTCGGTCTGGGTAAACCGTGCTCCTGCCAAGGAGGAGCACGGATCAGACGGGGCAATGATCCCTTGAAGCGAGGACCGGGTTCCCGCCTGTGCGGGAGCATGGGGTACTCCCTGTCAGCAACCGGCCAACTCCCCGCCAAATAAAAGCGGCGCCCAAACGGACGCCGCTTCCCTGCCTTATTGCCAGTGCAGACTAGCGCTTGTCGACGGGGACATAATCGCGCTGGGCCGGGCCGGTGTAGAGCTGGCGCGGACGGCCGATCTTCTGCGCAGGGTCGGAGATCATTTCGTTCCACTGCGCGACCCAGCCGACGGTGCGGGCAAGGGCGAAGAGCACGGTGAACATCTCGGTCGGGAAACCGATGGCCGAGAGGATCACGCCCGAATAGAAGTCGACATTCGGATAGAGCTTCTTTTCGATGAAATAAGGATCGTGAAGCGCGATCTGCTCCAGTTCCTTCGCCACGTCGAAGATCGGATCGTCGACGCCCAGCTTCGCCAGGACATCCTTCGCGGTCTTCTGCATCACGGTCGCGCGCGGATCGTAATTCTTGTAGACGCGATGGCCGAAGCCCATCAGGCGGAACGGATCGTCCTTGTTCTTGGCGCGGGCGATATATTCCGGAATGCGGTCGACGGTGCCGATTTCGCGCAGCATGTTGAGCGCGGCTTCGTTGGCGCCGCCATGCGCCGGACCCCAGAGGCAGGCGATGCCCGCCGCGATGCACGCGAAGGGGTTGGCGCCGGACGAGCCGGCCAGACGCACGGTCGATGTCGACGCGTTCTGTTCATGGTCGGCGTGCAGCGTGAAGATCTTGTCCATCGCGTCGACGACGACCGGATCGATGACATATTCCTCCGCCGGGACCGAGAAGGTCATGTTCAAGAAGTTGGCGGTGTAGCTGAGGTCGTTGCGCGGATAGACGAAGGGCTGGCCCACCGAATATTTATACGCCATCGCCGCGATCGTCGGCATCTTGGCGATCAGGCGGTGGCTGGCGATCTTGCGCTGTTCCGGATCGTTGATGTCGGTGGAGTCGTGATAGAAGGCCGAGAGCGCGCCGACCACGCCGCACATGATCGCCATCGGGTGGGCATCGCGGCGGAAACCGCGGTAGAAGGTGGTGAGCTGCTCATGCACCATGGTGTGGCGCGTGATGGTGCGCGTGAAATCCTCCAGTTCCTTCTTCGAGGGCAGTTCGCCGTTGAGGAGGAGGTAGGACACTTCCATGAAGCTCGACTGTTCGGCAAGCTGGTCGATCGGATAGCCGCGATGCAGCAGCACACCGGCGTCGCCGTCGATATAGGTCAGGCCCGAATCGCAGCTCGCGGTCGAAGTGAAGCCGGGGTCGTAGGTAAACATGCCGGTGTTGGCGTAGAGCTTGCGAACGTCGATGACCTGCGGTCCGACCGTGCCGTTCAGAATGGCATAGTCTTTCGCGTTGCCGTCGACGCTCAAAGTGGCATTGTTATCCGACATGGTATTCTCCTGATACTTCAATTGGCCGATGCGTGCCTCACAGCGGCCAATCGTTCCAAGCTCTCCGTCTTCCCCAGAAGGAAAAGGACGTCGAAAATTCCCGGCGAAACCGTGCGACCGGTCAGCGCCGCGCGCAAAGGCTGCGCGACCTTTCCAAGCCCGAGGCCGGCATCCTCTGCCACGCGGCGAATGGCTTCTTCGATCGCTTCGACCGTCCAGGACTGGACGGGTGCAAGAGCGTCGGCTGTCTGTCCCAGCAGCGCGCGTGCGGAATCGTCTAGCAGAGCAAGCGCCTTCTCGTCAAAATCGAGCGGGCAATTTTTGAACAAGAATTCGGCGCCCTCCGCAATTTCGTTAAGTGTCCTGGCGCGCGGCTTGAGCGACGGCATGGCCTCTGCAAGCCGTTTCTCGCCATCCTCCGGCAGGTCGATGTTCAACCTCGCCGCAACCCTTGGCGCGACCAGCGCGGCAAGGCGTGCGTCATCCGCCTCGCGCAGATAATGGCCGTTCAGATTCTCCAGCTTCTTGATGTCGAAGCGAGAGGGTGAGCGGCCGACACCTGAAATATCAAAGAGTTCCACCGCACGCTCGCGGGAGATGATCTCCTCGTCGCCATGGCCCCAGCCGAGTCGCAGCAGATAGTTGAACACCGCTTCGGGCAGCATGCCCAACTCGTCGCGATAGGCATCGACGCCAAGCGCGCCGTGCCGCTTGGACAGCTTCGCGCCGTCGGCCCCATGGATCAGCGGGATATGGGCGTAGATGGGCTCTTCCCAATTCATCGCCTTTATGATGCCTAGCTGGCGGAACGCATTGTTGAGATGGTCGTCGCCGCGAATGACATGGGTGACGCCCATGTCATGGTCGTCGACCACCACCGCCAGCATATAGGTGGGCGTGCCGTCCGAACGCAGCAGGATCATGTCGTCCAGCTCCGCATTCTGGACGACGACGCGGCCCTGCACGGCGTCCTCGATCACCGTCTCGCCTTCGCGCGGCGCTTTCAGGCGGATGACGAAGGGCGCGCCTTCCGGGGCTTCGGAGGGATCGCGGTCCCGCCACCGCCCGTCATAGCGCATCGGCTGCTTGGCGGCGCGCTGCCGCTCGCGCAGTTCCGCCAGTTCCTCGGGTGTCGCATAGCAGCGATAGGCATGGCCGGAGGCGAGCATCTGGTTCGCCACTTCGGCATGGCGCGGCGTGCGCTCGAACTGGAAAACCGCCGGTTCGTCGCCGCCCAGCCCCAGCCATTCCAGCCCGTCGAAGATCGCGGCGACCGCTTCCTCGGTGGAGCGGGCCCGGTCGGTGTCCTCGATCCGCAGCAGGAACTTGCCGCCGTGATGACGCGCGAACAGCCAGTTGAATAGCGCGGTGCGCGCGCCGCCGATGTGAAGAAAACCGGTAGGCGACGGCGCAAAACGGGTTACTACCTGCTTGTTCGAACCTGTAGCACTCACCGTTTCATTCCCTGCCATTCGCCCGGATACCACCCGACCCATCCATGATCGCGACGCCCCCTAGCATGGCTTTCGAGCCACGACAAACCTCCGTTGTCAGTTCGGCCCGGGGGAAAGCAGCGCGGATTTGGCGCGGCGTGGAGCTGTGGCTGGAGGAGGAGCGCGAACGGTTGCCGCTATGGGTTCCGGTCGCCCTGGCTGCGGGAATCGCGGCCTGGTTCCTTCTGCCTAATCGGCTGGAATGGCTGGCCTTTTGCTGCGTGACGCTTGCGGTTGCCTGCGCCGCGCTGCTTTTGCCGCCCGGTGGCCGGGTGCGTCAGGCGATCGTCGTCGGTGGCATTCTTGCCTGTGCCGGGTGCCTGCTGGTCTGGGGGAAAGCGACGATCGTCGGATCGCCGCCCCTCGACCGCCCGGCCTTCATCTCGCTGAAGGGGGAGGTCCGGTCGGTCGAAAGGCTGCCCGCGCAGCACATGAGTCGCGTGCTGGTCCGGCCTGTCGGCGTGCCTGCCCTGCCGCCCCTGGTGCGCGTCAATCTTGACGATGCGTCGATGCCGCCGGGCGTCGGGGAGGGAGCCATCATAGCCTTCCGCACAAGGCTGATGCCGCCTGCGCCGCCCAGCCTGCCGGGCGGCTATGATTTTGCGCGGCGCGCCTATTTCGAGGGCGTCGGCGCGACCGGGCGTGTGCTGCCGCCGGTCACGGTCCTGCGGCCGGCCACGGCCGGCCCCCGGTTGAGGGCGCGTCTGTTCGAGCATATCCTGGAGCGCGTTCCGGGACAGGGCGCCGGCATCGCCGCTGCCCTGGCCACCGGCGATCAGGGCGCGATCGCGCAGGCAGATGCGGAGGCGATGCGGCGGAGCGGCCTTGCGCATCTGCTGTCGATCAGCGGTCTGCATGTCACGGCCCTGATCGCTGCGGTGATCTTCCTGTTGATGCGGCTGATGGCGCTCAGCCGCCGGGCGGCTCTCGACTGGCCGCTGATGCTGCTGGCCGCGGGCGGCGGCGCTCTGGCGGGCATCGGCTATACGCTTCTGACCGGCGCAGAGGTGCCGACCGTGCGATCCTGCGTCGCTGCCCTGCTTGTGCTGGGCGGACTGGCGATGGGGCGGGACGCGATCACGCTCAGGCTCGTGGCGGCGGGGGCGCTGGTGGTGCTGATCCTCTGGCCAGAAGCACTGGTGGGGCCGAGCTTCCAGATGAGCTTCGCGGCTGTGATAGCCCTGGTGTCGCTAGGCGAGCATCCGGCCTTCCGCGCCTTTCTCGCGCCGCGTGACGAAGGGGTATGGCGCCGGATCGGGCGCAATCTTGCGGGCATGCTGGCGACCGGCCTGGTCGTGGAGCTGGTGCTGGCGCCGATCGCGCTGTTCCATTTCCACAAGGCGGGCATGTTGGGATCGATCGCCAATCTGGTGGCCATACCGCTTACGACGCTGGTGGTCATGCCGCTGGAGGCGACGGCCTTGCTGTTGGACCTAGGCGGGTGGGGTGCGCCCTTCTGGTGGCTTGCCGCGCGATCGATCGACCTGCTGTTGCTGATTGCCCATGGCGTGGCATCCAGCCCTTGGGCGGTGGTTCTGGCGCCCGCCCAGTCGGGCGTAGTGTTCGGCCTGATGCTGCTGGGCATGCTGTGGTGCCTGCTATGGCGAAGCCGGTGGCGCTGGGCGGGTCTGATGCCCGTGACCACCGGCGTCATGATGGTGCTGACCAGCCCGATGCCCGCCATATTGATAAGCGGGGACGGCCGGCATGTCGCGGTGCGCACTGCCGATGGCGGCATGGCGATGCTGCGGGCTCGCGCCGGCGGCTATGCGCGCGACGTCATGGCGGAAAGCGCGGGTTATGACGGTACCTTGCAGGCATTGACGGCGCTGCCCCAGGCTCGCTGTTCTCCCGATCTATGCGCCGTTCGCCTGAAGGGAGGGGGCCGGAACTGGAACCTGTTGCTGACGCGAAGCAGCGTGAGGATCGATAATGCGATACTGGCGCGGGATTGCGCCTATTCAGACATCGTCGTCAGCGACCGCCGCCTGCAGGGCGCCTGTCGCCCACGCTGGCTGAAGGTGGATCGACGCTTCCTCGCCAGGACGGGTGGCCTGACCATCGATCTGGACCATGGCACCATGCGCAGCGCGAAGGCGTGGCATGATGAGCACCCCTGGGTCGCGCGGCCTTCCAGCCGGCCGCGCGAATACAGGAAGCATCAGTTATAGCGGCGCAGCAACCCTGCCAGCTTGCCCTGGATGCGGACCTGCCGAGGGTCGTAGATCTGCGGTTCATAGGCGCTGTTGGCGGGATCGAGCCGGACCTTCGGACCCTCACGCCGGAAATATTTCAGCGTCGCTTCATTTTCGTCGATCAGGGCGACCACGATCTGCCCCTCGCGCGCGACGTCGGTGCGCTGGATAAGCGCGAAATCGCCGTCCAGAATGCCCGCTTCGACCATTGAATCCCCCGCCACTTCCAGCGCATAATGATCCCCGGTGCCCAGCAGCGCGGCGGGAACGGAAAGCATGTTCTGCCCCTCCAGCGCCTCGATCGGCACGCCCGCCGCGATCCGGCCGTGCAGCGGAATCTCCAATATGTCGTTGGCGGCGACCGGGGGCCTGCTGGCCGCTGGACCGGGCGTCAGCGGCGGCTTGGCAGGCACGACGACCTTGGGAGCGCGATGCATGGCATCGGGCAGTTTGAGCACTTCCAGTGCGCGGGCGCGATTGGGCAGGCGGCGGATGAAGCCGCGTTCCTCCAACGCATTGATCAGGCGGTGGATGCCGGATTTGGACCGCAGGTCCAGCGCTTCCTTCATCTCCTCGAAAGAGGGGGATACGCCTCCCTCCTCCAGCCGGGTCTGAATGAAGCTCAGCAATTCCTGTTGCTTGGGTGTCAACATCTCGCCTTGCCCTCCTTGGAACGGATGGAGAACGCATAGGAAACGGAACGGGGCAAGTCAAGCGCCTAACCGTTGGGCGCTTTTGCTGGAACGCGGAAGGCCGCAGGCCGTTTAACGCCTGCCTTCCACGAAGAAGGTGAATAGGAGAGAAAGATGGCCAACCAGAACAACCAGGGCGGCGGTCAACGTCGCGACCAGCAGGGCGGCGACCGCTCCAGCCAGGGTGGACGCCAGCAGCAGCAGGAAGACCGGCAGGGCCAGATGGGCGATGAACGCCGTCAGGACAAGTCGCCCGGCAAGCAGCAGCGCTGAAGGAACGGCGGCGGTCCAGCATGGCTGACATCGCCGCCATCCGTCAGGACTGCATTGGAAGGGGTCGCGCGGCGGCCCCTTTCCTTATGCGAGGGGAAGAACCGTGACGGGATCGCCGGCGGCGGCCGGAGCAGAGCCGGCAGGTCGCAGGATGAGGCAGTCGGCCATCGCCATGGCCGCGGTGGCGGCGCTGTCCTGCGATGTCACGGAAACGATGCCCGCTTCCGTGCGGAAGGCGCGAAGGTAATCGTCGCGTTCCCCCGTGGCGGGCAGCGGCGCGGCGAGCGTCGCCGGCGCGGTGCGGGGCAGGGGCGATGCCGCGCCCATCATGTTGCGGACCAGCGGCAACAGGAACAGCGTCGCCGTCACGAAGGCTGATACCGGATTGCCCGGCAGGCCCAGGAAGACGACGGAACCCAATGTCCCCGCCATCAACGGCTTGCCCGGACGCATGCGGATTTTCCAGAAATCGAGCGAGCCCCCGGCCTGGACGAAAGCCGGGCGGACGATGTCGTGATCGCCCACCGATGCGCCGCCGGTCGAAACGATGATGTCCGCCTGGCTGGCGTGGGCAAAGGCCTGGATCATGCCGGGGAGATCGTCCGGCACGATCCCCATATCGATGACATCGCAGGAAAGGCCGGCGAGCAGGGCGGCCAGCATGGGCGCGTTGGAGGAGGGAAGCTGGCCGGGCTGCGTCGGCGCACCGGGGGGCACGAGTTCGTTGCCTGTCGAGAGCAGGGCGACCCGGGCCCGCCGCGATACGGGCAGCGTCCCATGCCCGCCCAACACGGCGAGCGCGATCTGCGCCGCCCCCAATGCGCTGCCGGCCTTCAGCAAAAGGCCGTCCTTGCGGAAGTCGGAACCGGCCGGACGCACATGGCGGCCCTTCGTCAGCGCCTCCTCCAGTCCGCGCAGCATGTCCCCCTCGCGCGCGGCGTTTTCCTGAATCAGGATGCTGTCGGCGCCCTGCGGCAAGGGCGCGCCGGTGAAGATGCGGCAGGCCTGGCGGGGTTCGAGGGGCGGAGGCGGCGGGCCCCCCGCCGCGCTTTCGGCGGCGACCTGCCATGGCCCGGGCCATTCAGCGGCGCGCAGGGCATAGCCGTCCATGGCGGAAAGATCGGCCCAGGGCTGATCACGCAGCGCAACGACATCTTCCTTCAGCCAGCGTCCGGCGC
The DNA here is from genome assembly GCF_024611135.1 of Sphingobium sp. CFD-2. Taxonomy (NCBI): domain Bacteria; kingdom Pseudomonadati; phylum Pseudomonadota; class Alphaproteobacteria; order Sphingomonadales; family Sphingobiaceae; genus Sphingobium; species Sphingobium sp. CFD-2. Next base: position 545,052 of record NZ_CP084405.1, read on the forward strand.
AGGCGGGAATGGGCATATGCTCCGTCGGCAGCGGCCTTGCCAGCGCCATCAGGCGGCTCTGCGCCTCCGCGACCGGAAGCAGGCTCATGACGCCGGCCCGTCCCCAGCCGTCCAGTCGCCGGACTTGCCGCCGCTCTTGGCCAGCAGGCGCACGTCGCTGATGATCATGCCCTTGTCCAGCGCCTTGGCCATGTCATAGACCGTCAGCAACGCGACCGACGCGGCGGTCAGCGCCTCCATTTCCACGCCGGTCTGACCGGCGGTCTTCGCGGTCGCCGTCACGGTCACGCCGCTGCCGTCGAGATCGAGGTCGATGCTGACCGAACTGAGCGGAATCGGGTGGCAGAGCGGGATGAGGTCGGCGGTCCGCTTGGCCGCCATGATGCCCGCCACGCGGGCCACGGCCAGCACATCGCCCTTCTTCACCAATCCCTGCTCGATCGCTGCTGCTGCATCGGGACTCATGCTGATGCGGCCGCTCGCGACAGCCTTGCGCGCGGTCGTCGCCTTGGCGGAAACATCGACCATATGGGCCGACCCCTCCTCGTCCAGATGGGTGAGCTTGCTCATCGCCCCGTCAGCAGCCTGCGCGTGGCGGTTTCGACATCCTCCTGCCTCATCAGGGTTTCCCCCACCAGAAAGCAGCGCACGCCATGGTCCGACATGGCGAGCAGGTCGTCATGGCTGCCGATGCCGCTTTCCGCAACGAAGGTGCATCCTTCCGGAGCCTGTCCGACCAGTTCGTAGGTGCGGGCGAAATCGACCGTGAAGTCGCGCAGGTCGCGATTATTGACGCCGATCAGGCGCGAGCGGAGCTTCATCGCGCGCTCCAGTTCCTGCGCATCATGCACTTCAACCAGCGCATCCATGCCCAGGCCAAGGGCGGCGTCCTCTATTTCCGCCATCTGATTGTCGTCCAGCGCGGCGACGATGATCAGGATCGCGTCGGCGCCGAGCGACCGGCTTTCCAGCACCTGCCAGGGATCGACCATGAAATCCTTGCGCAGCACCGGCAGGGCGCAGGCCGATCGGGCCGCGACCAGATAATCGTCATGCCCCTGGAAATAAGGTTCGTCGGTCAGCACCGACAGGCAGGCCGCGCCACCCGCCGCATAGGCGCGGGCATGGGCGGGCGGATCGAAATCGGGGCGGATCAGGCCCTTGGACGGGCTGGCCTTCTTGATCTCCGCGATCAGGCCGAATCCGGAGCCGGCGGCACCGTCCAGCGCCTTGCGGAAGCCGCGCGGAGGCGTCTGTTCGGCGGCGCGGGCGTGAAGCGAGGAGATGGGCGTGGCGGCCTTGCGCCGGGCGACTTCCTCCCGCTTTACATCGCAGATTTCGATCAGCTTGTTCGTCATTTATAGGCTATCCAGCAATTGAGCAGCGCGTTGGCAAGGCCGCGGTCGATGGTTTCGGCGGCTTCCTCCACGCCTTCGCGGAAATCGGACACGGCGTCGGCTACGACAAGGGCGGCGGCGGCGTTCAGCAACACCGCGTCACGATAAGGCCCCGCTTCGCCTTGCAACAGGGCGCGCAGGGCGGCGGCGTTATAGGCGGGGTCGCCCCCCCTGATCGCCTCGACCGGATGGGTGGACAGGCCGAGTTCGGCAGCGGTCAGGCGGCGCGTCGCAACCAGCCTGCTGCCTTTCACCTCCGCCAGAGCATTGCCGCCGGCCAGCGACAGTTCGTCCAGTCCTTCGTCGCCGGAAACGATCATCGCATGATCGACGCCCAGTTCCGCAAGCGCCTCCGCATAGACGGGGACATAGTCCGGACGCGCTATGCCGACCAGTTGACGGCGCACCCCGGCCGGATTGGCGAGCGGCCCCATCAGGTTGAAGATGGTGCGTTCCCCGATCGCCCTGCGGATGGGGCCAAGCCGTTTGAGCGCGGGATGATAATTCTGCGCAAAAAGGAAACAGATGCCAAGATCGGCCAGCGTCGCTTCGGCTGTCGTGGCGGCGCGGTCCAGGTCCAGGCCGAGCGCTTCCAGCGTATCGGCTGCGCCCGCCTTGGAGGAAGCGGCGCGGTTGCCATGCTTGGCCACGGGCACGCCCGCCGCCGCGACCACCAGCGACACGGCGGTCGAAACGTTGAGGGTATGATGGCCATCGCCGCCCGTGCCGCAGACATCGATCGTGCCCGCCGGCGCCGTGACTGGGATCATCCGGTTACGCATGGCGCGGGCGGCGGCGGCAATTTCCGTTGCCGTCTCGCCACGCCGGGCCATGGCGATGAGAAAGCCCGCGATCTCCTCTTCCGGCAGGTTGCCGTCGAACAGCAGGTCGAAAGCCTTTGCGGCCTGTTGCGCGTCGAGTGGGGTGGCAGGATCGGGCAGGCGGGTCATCGACGCTGCCTTAATCATGGGAAGGCGCCGGAGTCGAGATGGGGAAGCGCGAAAGTCGTTATGGCAGCGCAATATGGTGCGCTAGGCGATGCGGTCGCAGGCGGCGAGATTTGCGGGTTTGCCGCCGCGGTCCCGCCTTCGCGTGATTTGCCGGACTGGCTGATTTGGGTGGATTGCGGACATTCCCCCTCCCGCAGGCGGGAGGGGGCTAGGGGGTGGGTTAGCGCGACATCAGCGGGAATTTGCAACGGCTAAGCTGGAAGCTCGCTGCGCTCGCACCCACCCCTAACCCCTCCCGCCTGCGGGAGGGGAATGTCTTGGATTGGCCATTCCCCCCCAAATTCCGAATTTGGTCTAAGGTGAGGCCGCTTCAGGCCGCCGCGCGTTCGCGAACCGGAATGCCGGCGATCCGCATGAAGTTCGCCAGCATGTCATGACCATGTTCGGTGGCGATGCTTTCCGGGTGGAACTGGACCGAATGGATCGGCAGGTCGCGATGCCGGAAACCCATGACCGAGCCGTCCTCGCTGGTGGCGTTGACGATCAGCGTTTCGGGAATCTCCTCGACGATCAGCGAATGGTAGCGGGTGGCCGTGAAGGGCGAAGGCAGCCCCTGAAACAGGCCCGTGCCGTCATGGGTGACGGGAGAGGTCTTGCCGTGCATCAGGCCGCCGCGCACCACCTTGCCGCCGAAATGCTGGCCGATCGACTGATGGCCCAGGCACACACCCAGCAGCGGCGCACCCGCATCGGCGCAGGCGGCCACGAGATCGAGGCTGACGCCCGCTTCATTGGGCGTGCACGGACCGGGCGACAGCAGAAATGCCTGCGCGCCGGTGGAAAGGGCCTGGCCGGCGGAAATGGCGTCGTTGCGGACAACCTCCACCTGCGCTCCCAATTCCATGAGATAATGGACGAGGTTCCAGGTGAAGCTGTCATAATTGTCGATGACGAGGATCATGCAGCGGCTTTAGCGCGGGATCGAAGCTTGGGGAAGGGCCGCATTTCCGCAGCGGCGGCGATTTGGGTGGGAAGCCGGACAGGGAGTGTCGACCCCAAGCGTATGTGCTTCCGCGAAGGGAGTGGCACGCATCGACTGGCGGTAGCGAATGGATTTCCCTTCATTCGCCCCTCTCGTCCCATTTGAAAGCCAAGCGGGTTTCACCGGTCTGCACGCCGTCCGGGTCGAAGCGGCGCTCCGAAATGACGCCTTGTCCCCGCGCGTCGACTGCGACGATCGTGCTGCATCGCGTGCCATAGACGGGATTGCGGATGAAGATGGGCGAGATCATCGCCTCCGCCGGAATGTCGGAGGGCGCATCGGGGGCAATGCCGGCGTGGGGCAGGCTTTCCGCGCGGAGGGCACCGAACAGCGTCAGAGGATCGTCGGCTCCGGCGACCAGCCAGTCGAGCAAGGCGGATTTGAGGGCGAGCGTCTTCGGCCAAGGCGCATCGAGCGTGCCGTTGGAAAGGCCATAGAGGCCAGGCGTGAGTTCCGTGCGCAGGAGGTGAGGGCGGTTGGTCAGGAACAGCGCTCGGTCCCGGTCGATCAGGATGAGATTGAACGGATTGAAATCCCCCAGCGGAGCCGTCTCGTCGCCGCTCAGAAGGTCTGTCACCAACGCGCCGCGGGACGCGCGATCGGGATCGGGCCCGCCATAGCCGCGCAGGTTGGTGACGATTGCGGCGCGCCCCTGTTCGGAAACGCCCAGCCAGGTTCCGCCGGAAAGCAGGTCCCGGCCTGCGATCAGATGGTCCGGCTGTTCCCAGCGGGCGAGCGGCGCTGCGGGGCGCGCGTGCAGTTCGTCACGATTGCCGATGAGGATCAGCCGCCAGCGGGGGTGCGCGTCCCAAGCCATTGCCATGATGCACATGCGTGTTTTCCTCCAGATCGGGAGCGGCTTGATAAACGGTCCGCGCCTCTCCATATAGGCCGGTGCCGGGTTCGCCCGGCTATGGTGATAAATCGTATCGTGCAATAGGCGCAGCGGACCCGGGGGCGGTACCCGGCGGCTCCACCACATTCCCCGTCGTTCCGGGGCGCGTGACGGGGCCGAACTAGGATCGACGTGTGTTGAAAAGCGATGCCTTCACCCGGCCTGAGTACGCCGTAAAAAGGTTCAAAACTCACAAGTGCCAACGATAACGAGGCTCTTGCTCTTGCTGCGTAATTGATGGCCTCACGGCCGGACATTACTCAAAAAGAACGCGGTTGAACCCACCGGGCAACAGAAGGGAATTCAGCGGCCGCCGGAGGGGCCGGGCAACAGAACCCTCCGGACCTTCCCTCACAATTCCACTTTTTCCAGTCGGCTGGTCGCGGGATCGCTGGCTCCCGCGCGGCTGCTCGCGAATCGATGAAGTCCGGAACGACTTCATTCGATTACACTTTTATGACAGTTAAAAGAAAAAGATATAAGATGTTGAATATAAGTCGATAAAAATCCTTTTCAGCGGATGCTCCTGCCCTTGCTCCCATGTCATCAAAGTGAAATACTTACAGCTATTATAGAAGGTTTTTTTGGAGGTTTTGGATGAGGAAGGCCGCAGCAATTTGTGGGTTGGTTCTGGCGGCGATGGCCCCGGCTGTGGCATCCGCTGCCGATGATACCATCATAGTGGGCGTGTCCGACAAGGGGCTGGCCTCCAAGGCGCTGGCAGCGGGGGACTATCAGGTCGCTGCTCGCCGGCTGGAGGCGCTACGGTCCGATTTCCCCGACGATCCGGCTCGACTCATTAATTTGGGAAATGCCTATGCCGGAATGGGGAAGGCAAAGGCGGCACGCAATGCATATCAGGCGGCGCGCTTCGCTCCTGACGCCGTGCTGGTGACGGCTGATGGGCAGGAAGGATCATCGCGGGAGATCGCTCGCAAGGCGATCGGCCGTCTGCAGACAAGTTACGCCATGCGCTGAACAGGCGCAAAGGCGGACACCCTGGGTGCAGGGAGCGGGGGCGTCGTCCTTTTGGGACGGCGCCCCTTTGTCCTTGCGGCTTGGAAGCTGTTCCGCCTTCATCAGGTGTCTAGATCGCGCTGCGTTCAATCTTACGCAGGCCGCGCGCTGCGGATGGCCCGATCCCATGGCAAGCAAAGCAAAGATCGGGGCGATGTCGCAAAAGTGAAACATGCGTCTTCAAACTGTCATTTGAAAGACCTCGATATGTCATAGAAGCGGCACAACCCTGTCATCTGTCGCGCCTAACTGCCGCCAGCAGGGCGACAGGGGGCGTTGTCCGATTCGAGTTTCTCCCCTGCGCTCCGCAACCTTTATGAAGCCGGCGAGCGCCGGGGCGGAGACTCCATGGTCAAGAATAACCGTTTCAACACCATCCTGATGGCGGGCTGTGCCTGTGCCGCGCTCAGCGCATGCGGTGCCAATGACGTCGCCTCGCCCGGCAGCGGCGGTGACATCACCATCAACTATCCCACCCCCACGCCGACTCCGACACCCACGCCGACCCCGTCGGCGACGGTAACCCCGGCAGGCGGTTGTCCGACCCTTCCGGCTGGCGCCAATCCGCTGGTCGATAGGGGCACCACCGCCACGACACCGACCGGTGTATGGCGCATCTGCGAACTGCCGTCGCGCATCAACCAGTCGATCACCCTGCCGAAGCTCGCCGGCCTGCTCTATTCGCTCCCCGGCCGCGTCGATGTCGGTTGCGACCGCGGACCCAGCGACAGCCAGATTCCCGCCAGCTGCACGCTGCCGTCCGTCACGCTCACCATCGAACCCGGCGTTATCGTCTATGGTGCCACCGGCACGTCCTGGCTCGCGGTCAATCGCGGCAACAAGATCAATGCCGTCGGCACGGCCGACAAGCCGATCATCTTCACCAGCAAGAGCAATATCGACGGCGCAGTGAACGACAATTCCATCGGTCAGTGGGGCGGCGTCGTGCTGATGGGCCGTGCCCGCATCACCGACTGCACCACCGGCTCGGTCGGCGCGGGCACCTGCGAGCGCCAGACCGAAGGCGCGGCGGACCCGGCGATCTATGGCGGTACCCTCGACACCGACAATAGCGGCACGATGAAATATGTGCAGATCCGCTATTCGGGCTATGTGCTGGGCGCCAACACCGAATTGCAGGCGCTGACCACAGAAGGCATCGGCAGCGGCACCACGCTGGAATATATCCAGAGCCACAACAGTTCGGACGACGGCGCCGAATTCTTTGGCGGCACCGTCAAGATGAAGCACTACATCGCCACCGGCGCGGATGACGACAGCCTCGACATCGACACCGGCTTGCAGGGCTTCTTCCAATATGTGCTGATCGTGCAGCGCCCTGGTCAGGGCGACGCGCTGATGGAGGTCGACAGCAACGGCTTTGAAGGCGATACGCCGCGCCAGAAGACCATCGTTGCCAACTTCACCGCGATCCAGGCGCAGTCGAGCGCCAATAACGACGCCAATGACCAGGCCTCGATCCTGTTGCGCGGCAATGCGGACCTGACTCTCGTTAACGGCATCGTCAACTCCCCGAACAACGAGTGCCTTCGCATGAACGGCAGCGGCACCACTCCGGCGACGCTGACAGCCCGTTCGGTCGTGATGGCGTGCAACGCCACCAAATATCTCGGCACGGGCAGCATCACCGCGGCGCAGGTCGCGACAGCCTTCGGTTCGGGTTCGAACGGCAATAACGACGCTTTCACCATCTCGCTGAGCAGCCTGTTCATCAATGGTGCCGGCGAAACGGCTGTGACTCCGTTCGATGCCAAGACGCTGGACGCCTATTTCGACACGACCAGCTATGTCGGGGCGGTCAAGGACGCGAATGACAATTGGTACAAGGGTTGGACCTGCAACTCCGCCACGGCGGCGTTCGACACCACCAGCAACGCCAACCGCGCCTGCACTTCGCTGCCGGTCACCTAAGCGCCCGACGCAGCCATGAACGGGGCGGGCGCGGCTTTCAAACGAGCCGTTTCCCGCCCCGATCTCGCAATTCCAATATTTAGGGGACATTCGATGGCGACGCCGCTCAAGCTTGCGGGCCTGCTGCTCATTTCATCCGCGCTGGTCGCACCGGCTGCAATCGCGCAAACCGCCAGCGCACCGGCCGCCGGTTCTCAGCCGACCGATCCCGCCCCGGTGCCGGGCCAGCCCGCAAAGGAAGCGGATCAGGGTTCCGTGCCCGACATTTCCATTCCCGGCAGCGACATCATCGTCACGGGCCGCCGCGGCGCGAATATCCAGAAGAGCGCGCCCGCCGTCGTGTCGATCCTGTCGTCCGCCGATATTGCCCGGACAGGCGACGGCAACATCGCCGGCGCCCTGGGCCGCGTCACCGGCCTTAGCGTGGTGGGTAGCGGCTATGTCTATGTGCGCGGCCTTGGCGACCGCTATTCGCTGGCGCTCCTGAACGGCTCCCCCCTGCCGAGCCCCGAACCGCTGAAGCGGGTCGTGCCGCTCGACCTGTTCCCGACCAATATCGTCTCGTCCTCACTGGTGCAGAAGAGCTATTCGGCCAATTACCCAGGCGAGTTCGGCGGCGGGGTCATCAATCTCACGACCAGCGTCATCCCGGCAGAAAGCTTCGTCACGGTGAGCGGTGGCATCGGCGCCAATGATGAGACGACCGCGCAAATGGGTTACACCTATTATGGCAGCGGCAGCGACTGGACCGGCTTCGACAACGGTTCGCGCGACATTCCGCCGGCGCTCAAGGCCTTCTTCCGGAGCGGCGAGCGGATCAGCTCGGGCAATGTCGACACCGGCGCGATCGCCGGCCAGCTCGTCAGTTTCGACAATGCACTGGTCCAGCGGGTGCAGGACGTGGCGCCCAACTATAGCGCGACCATCTCCGGCGGGACCTCCTTCGATCTGGGCGGGGCGGTGTTGGGCCTGATCGCGACGGCGGGCTACAGCAACCGTTGGGTGACGCGTGACCAGACGCAACAAAACTCGCTGACGCCTGATCTTGGAACGCTGGAAAATGATTTCCGGCGGGTGACGACCGACAATCGCATCATCGTCAACGGGCTGCTGGGTGTCGGTCTGGAATTCGGGGACAACAAGATCCGCTGGACCAACCTCTATATACGCGACACGCTGAAGCATACGCGGCTGGGCGTCGGCCATCGGCAGGAAACGGCCGTCGACTTCATGCAGCAGGATACCGCCTGGTATGAAAGGCAGTTGATCGACACGCAGGTCGTCGGTGAGTTCAAGTTGACGCCGGAACTGAGCCTGGACGTGCGGGGCGGCTTCGCCAACTCACAACGCGAGGCTCCGGCCGAACTGACCCTGGAATATGTCCGCACCAATTCGGCGTCCGATCCCTTGGGTCAATATTTCGTGAACCGCCTGAACAATGGCAATGGTGGCGACGCGACGATCAGCTATTCCGACCTTAACGAGGATCTGTGGTCGAGCGGCATCGACCTCAGCTATCGGCCGACACCCGAACTGTCGCTGACCGCGGGCTATGCCTTCCTGAACACCAGCCGCACAAGCTCCCGCCGCGACTTCCAGTTCACGGCGCCCAGCACTTTCCCTGAAGGGGTGGCGCTGCTGCGACCGGACCTGTTGCTTCGGCCGAGCGTAATCGACACCTTCGACATCGTCCTCATCGAAACCAATGAGGGCAATCCGGCTTTCCGAGCGCGGCTGCGCAATCATGCGGGCTATGGCAAGTTCAATTGGCAGATCACTCCGCAACTGTCGATCGATGCCGGCGTCCGCTATGAAAAAGCGAAGGAGACGGTGTCGCCGATCCAGGTTTTCAGCACGCCCGGTGCCAGCCTAGCCGCGACCAGTCTGAAGAACGATTATTGGCTGCCGTCGGCTACAGTGACCTGGCAGGTCCGCCCTGATATGCAGTTCCGCGTCAATGCGTCGAAGACCATCGCCCGGCCGCAGTTCCGCGAGTTGATCTATCAATTCTACTTCGATCCGGATACGAACCGCCGTTATCAGGGCAATCCCTACCTTCAGGACAGCCAGCTTTATAATGGAGAGGCGCGTTTCGAATGGTATTTTGCCCGAGACCAGCGCTTCTCGCTGTCGGGTTTTTACAAGCGGATCAAGAATCCGATCGAAACCTTCATCTCGGGAGGCGAGTTCATCACCAGCTTTGCCAATGCGCCCAAGGCGAACCTGTATGGCGGCGAAGTCGAATTGCAGAAATATGTCGATCTGTCGGGCGTCGGCAGCGATGCGTTTTTCGCAACGCGGCGTTTGGTGGCGATCGCCAATTATACCTATACCAAGTCAAAGCTGAAGGTCGGCGCCGATGATCCGGTTGCGGTGTTCGGTTCCTCGTCGGGCAACGCGACCGACTTCTTCCGCGATGGAGCGCCGCTGACGGGCCAGTCAGATCATCTGGTAAACCTGCAGCTTGGGATCGAAGATCAGGAAAGCCTGTCGCAGCAGACGCTGATCCTGTCCTATGCCAGCAAGCGCGTGACCAGCCGTGGTCTGGCTAACCAGAACCAGCCGGATGTCTATGAACGGCCACCGATCAATCTGGACTTCGTCGCACGGCAGGGCGTGCATGTGGCGGGTCGCCAGTTTGACGTGAAGTTCGAGGCCCGTAACATCCTGGATAAGGATTATAGGGAAACGCAATCGAACGGGACCAATATGGTCGTCTATAACGCGTATCGCATCGGGCGGACGTTCAATTTTTCGCTCTCGACGACCTTCTGAAAGCCCGTTGTCGAGGGGATGGGGATGCCGCCTCTCGACCCTCCGCCGGTCTTTGCCTGATCCTCCTCATGTCTCCGCATGGGGAGGATTGCGTTTGCTAACGGGCTGATTGGCGCGACGGGGCTGTTCGTGATAGTTCGAACTCCAGGCAGATGCGCGGAGGCGGCGCATGAAGCGGGAAGTCGAACTGAAGCTGGAACTGGCGCCCGATGCGGCGGATGCTTTCGGGCGACTGGACTGGCTCCCGGCGGACAGCGATGTGGCGACATTGCGGTCCATCTATTTCGACACGGCGCAGCGGGATCTGGCGGGCCGGGGGATCAGCCTGCGTATTCGCCGGTCGAACGGCCAGCGGGTGCAGACGGTCAAGGCCGATGGAGAGGGCGGCGCGGGCCTGTTCGCGCGGGCGGAATGGGAAATGCCGGTTGCGGACGATGCGCCGGTGCTGGATGCCCGGACGCCGATAGCCGAGCTGCTGGGGCAGGGGGTGCATGGCATCCAGCCTGTCTTCCATGCCGAAGTCGAGCGGCGCAGATGGATCGTGCGGCAGGATAATGCCCTGATCGAACTGGTGCTGGACCGGGGGCATGTGAGCGCCGGGGACCGGCAGGCCGCGATCTGCGAAGTCGAACTGGAACTGAAATCCGGCTCACCGGGCGCCCTGTTCCTCCTCGCGCGGCGGATCGACGCCGAAATGCCGGTCCGTCCCGGCGTGCTGACGAAGGCGGAGCGAGGATACCGGCTGCGCGACCGGCTTGCCGCCTTCGTCAAGGCGGAACCGGTGGCGCTCGACCCGTCGATGCGGGCGGAGGAGGCATTGTCGCGGATCGCGGGAAGCTGCCTGCGGCACTATCGGCTGAACGAGGCGCTGCTGCTGGATCATTATGATTCAAGGGCGCTGCACCAGGCACGGGTGGCGATCCGCCGGTTACGCTCGGCCCTTTCGCTGTTCAGGCCCATGCTGGCTCCTGCGGATGTGGAGCGCTTCCAGGGCGAGCTCAAATGGCTGGCGGCTATGCTGGGCGAGGCGCGCAATCTGGATGTGCTGGCCGAACGGGTCGAGACGGAGGAACTGCGCGAGCGATGGGATGCGGTTCGGGGCGAGGTGCATGGCCGCGTGCAGGAATGGCTGCGCTCGGCCCGGGTTCGCATGCTGCTGATCGATCTTGTCGAATGGCTGACCCTGGGCGCGGGGCATGGCGGGGGCAAGGTGCAGGCGATGCGGGACGAGCCGGCGGCGGACTTTGCCGCGCGGCGCTTGCGGCGGCTGCGCAGGCGGATCGCGAAGGAGGGCAGGGGGCTTGCCGGATTGAGCGACGAAGCGCGCCACGAGGTGCGCAAGGATGCCAAGAAACTGCGCTACGCCTCCGAATTCTTCGCCGGGCTGTTCGAGGGCGGGAAGGCGCGGCGGCGGCGGGGCAAATTCATCGCCGCGCTGGAACAGGTGCAGTCGGAACTGGGCGCATTGAATGATCTGGTCGCCGCGCCGGGGTTGCTGGCGCATTATGGGCTGGGGGGAGAGGAAGCCAGGCTGCGCCCGAAGCGGAAACGGAAATTATTGGGCGCCGCGGCCCGCGCCCATGAGGATTTGCTGGAGGCCCCTCGCTTCTGGCGGTGAGGGTATTTGCGGCGATGGATGGAGAGCGGATGGTCTGAGCGCCGCCCTCTCCATGAAGCATGTCGCGCTTGATGGGCTGCCAATGGTCATTCGCGACCCACCCCCGATCACCCCCAGGGCCGTTCGCGATACCATTTGGTGATCACATGCTTGACGCCGCTGCGTACTTTCATGCCGTGGTGGATGCTGGCGGGATTATAGGCCCCCGGACCCAGCCGGTTGTTCCACGCCAGCAGCTTGCCGGTTTCGGGCTGTACCGTCTTGCCGATCTTGACGAAGCGGGTCGCTCCGCCCGCCGCCGGTTCGTTCAGATAGACCATCAGCGTCCATGTGCGGTTCCCGGAAACCGCACAGAAGCGTTCGAAATCGGGGCCCTTGGGTTCGAAATAGTCGGTATGCGCCTTGAATTCCTGACCGACGGAATAGCGCTGTCCCTGAATGGGTTCGCCATGGGCGGGATCGATGCCGGCGAAGGCGGCAAGCTTCGCGTCGATCCTCGCCACAAGCGGGTCGGAAGCGTCCAGGTCGCATGTCTCGCTGGTGCGGAAATATCCGTCGCCATTCGCGTCCGCGATGGTGGAGGGGCGGCGGTGGGCGTCGATCCGTTCGATCAGGCCGGCACATTCCTCCGCCGACAGGAAATGGCGCTGGATGAACAGAACCAGGTCGCGGCTGGGCACGCGCTGGATGCGGGGGTGGGATGCGATCCAGGCAGGATCGGCGTCGGGCGCGGCGGGAGGGAGGCTATCGGCCATCGGCAGGGTCCAGGAAGCGGAAATCCGGCCTTTTGCTATCGCTGGCCGCGCGAAATGCAAGCGCTGTCGCTTCGGCCGTTGCGATTGTCATCAAAGCGTCACAATAGTGTCATCCGGTAGTAAAACCAATTTTCTAGCAGGCGCCGATATCAAGGGGGATGAACGACGCGCATGCGTGTGGCTTTCAGCGAGAATATCCGGAACATGGGCGGACGGTTGCGGCCGATCGACTGGTTGTCGGCGGTCGAGAAGCTGTTGCTGGGCCTGCTGGCGCTGCAATGCGCGGCGCTCGTCTGGACGGTGCTGACGCCCGTCGGCAGTTTCGGCCCCTGGGAAGGGAGGCAGGCCCGCTTCCTTTCCGTCGCGGAACGGCAGGCGCTGTTTTCCAGCTTCGATCCCTTTTATCGCGGCGGTCCGCAACAGGCGGGCGGCGGCGTCGTGACCTCCCTGGCGCTGACCGTTTACGGCATCCGCCTGAACGAAGGGTCCGGACTGGGCTCCGCGATCGTGGCGGGGCCGGATGGGGTGCAGAACAGCTTTGCCGTGGGTGAGGAGATCATGCCCGGCGTGGTGTTGAAGGCGGTCGCCTTCGACCATATCACCATCGACCGCGGCGGGGCGGAGGAGCAGGTGTTTCTCGACCAGTCGCAGCCCGCGCCGACGGCCATGCCGGATGGCGGAACGCCCGCCGGTTCGCCGCCTTCGCCGGTGGCGGGAACGGACAATCCGACCGCCGACATGCTGAAACGCGACGTCGGCTACACCCCCCGGATGCAGAATGGGCGCGTGACCGGCCTCATCCTGACGGCCAAGGGCCCCGGCTTCCAACAGGCCGGCTTCCAGCCCGGCGACATCGTCACCCAGGTCGACGGCCAGCCCATCGGATCGGTGAGCGATCTTCAGGCGCTGCAGGGCAGGATCATGCCCGGCGCGCGCATTTCCCTGTCGGTGGAGCGCGGCGCGGCCATGTCCTCCGTCAACCTGACACTGCAAGGCCAATGACCAGAAAACTGCTTCTTTCCGCCGCCATGGCCCTCGCGCTGGCGGCTCCCATCGCATCGCCGGTCATGGCGCAGCAGACGCTGAACGTGCGCGACGCCGACATCCGCGCCTTCATCCAGGATGCGGCGCGGGTGACCGGGCGGACCTTCATCATCGACAACCGCGTGGCGGGGAAAGTGTCGGTCGTGACCGACCGGCCGCTGTCGCGATCCGAATATTTCGAGATTTTCCTGTCGACGCTGCGGGCGAACGGGCTGGTGGCGGTGCCGGCGCCGGGCGGCGCCTATCGCATCCAGCCGGCGGACGGTGCGGCGGGCCAGCCCAGCGCCGTGGGCCGCGCGGCCAATCGCAACCAGTTCGTGACGGAGGTGTTCCGCCTGCGCTCCATCGACGCGGCGAGCGCGCTGGAAACGCTGCGGCCGCTGGTCAGCAAGGATGGCTCCGTGACGGCGAACCGGGCCGGGAACAGCGTGGTCGTGGCGGACTATGCCGACAATATCGGGCGCATCCGGCAGGTGATCGCGCGGATCGACCGGGATACGGCCTCGACCACCACGGTCGTGCTGAAAAATGCCGGGGCGCGGGAGATCGCGACGTCCCTGCAGGCGCTGGTGACGACGGGCGGGGAAGGGGCGGCGAAGCCCGCAACCATCGTGCCCATCGACAGCAGCAATGCCGTCGCGATCCGGGGCGATGCCGGGACGGTGGCGCGGCTGGCGCAGATGGCGCGCGACCTCGACCGGCAGGCCGCGAGCGGGACCGAGATCCGCGTCTACTGGCTGGAACATGCCGATGCCGAAAAGCTGCTGCCGGTGTTGCAGCAACTGGTGGGGCAGGCGACCGCTTCGTCCGTGACCGCCTCCACCCCTGCGGCGGGAACCGCGCCCTCCGCGGCGCCAGCCGCCGCTTCAACCGCGGTGGCGGGGCCGGGCGGTTCGGGCGGCAACGGGATTTCGTCGCGCGGGCCCGCCATCGTGACCCGCTATGAGGGCGCCAATGCGATCATCGTCGCGGCCAACAGCGACGTGCAGCGGATGCTGGGCGAGACGATCCGCCAGATCGACACAAGGCGCGAACAGGTGCTGGTGGAGGCGATCATCGTCGAGATCAGCGACGCCGCCGCCAAGAAGCTGGGCGTGCAATTCCTGATCGGCAGCACCAAGACGGGTTTTGCCGCGACCAATTATTCCAATGCTTCACCCAATATCTTGACGTTGGCAGGCGCGATCGCCGCCGATCGGCTGGGCGAGACGACGACGACCGTCGTGGCGCCGGACGGCACCCGAACGGAGACGAGGACGCGGGAAAATGGCGACCTTGCCAATACGCTGCAACAGGCGGCGGTCGACAGCCTGATGAACGCGACCGGCGGCTTCGGCGGGGTGGCGACGTCGCTCGGGCGGAACGGGATTTTCGGCGCGATCATCAATGCTGTCAAATCCGATACCGACAGCAACATCCTGTCCACGCCTTCTGTGATGACGCTGGACAATCAGAAGGCGTCGATACTGGTCGGCCAGCAGGTGCCGGTGACCACGGGCGAGGCGCTGAGCCAGAATTTCGACAACCAGTTCCGCACCGTCCAGCGGCAGGATGTCGGCATCAAGCTGGAGGTGAAGCCCCAGATCAACACTGGCGGCGCGATCAAGCTGTTCCTGAAGCAGGAGGTGTCCAGCGTCGCCGGGCCGGTGTCGAACAACAACAGCGACCTCATCATCAACAAGCGCGAGATCGAGACGACCGTGACGGTCGACGATGGCGAGATATTGGCGCTGGGCGGCCTGCTGGACGACAATGAGCGCAAGACGATCGAGCGCATTCCGCTGCTGTCCGACATTCCCGGCATTGGCGAATTGTTCAAGTCGCGCAGCAAGAGCCGGACCAAGACCAACCTCATGGTCTTCATCCGCCCCACCATATTGCGTTCGAAGGAAGATGCGCAGAAGCTGACGCAGCAGCGCTACGGCTATATCCGCGGCATGCAGTTGCAGCGCAACCCGGAACAGGAACCGGGCATTGACGAGCTGGTGCGCGACTATATGGGCGCGACCCCGCCCTCCGCCGCGCCGCAGCCGGGCGACGCCGTGGTGCAGCCGCCCGCCGAGATCATCGAACCGACCGCCCGCCAGTCGAGCGGGGTGGTGCGGCCCGTGGACATCCCGGAAAGCGAGCAACCGAAATGATCGGGAAGCGGGCTTCCTCTCCGTTCGGGCTGAGCTTGTTGAAACCCTTCGCTTTTCTTCCTTTCAGGAAAGGACTGGGCTTCGACAAGCTCAGTCCGAACGGAGGTTAGGGTGCAGGAAGCCGCTTCTGCTTCTGGCGATATCCCCCCGCATATCGCGCCGCGCGCCGTCGACATACCCTATGTCTTCGCGCGAAAGCACGGCGTGGTCATGCTGCCGCCGGATGGAGAGCGGCTGACCATCGCCGTTCGCGAAGGCAGCGATCCGCGCGTCCTGCTGGAGGTGCGGCGGCATCTGGCGCGCAGCTTCGACGTGCGTTTCGTCGATGCCGCGCAGTTCGACCGGCATCTGTCGGATCATTATGCGATGGAGGGCAGCGCCGCCGCCATGGCGGGATCGCTCGATGTCGGGGCGGACGAGCTGGACATCCTCGCCGCCGACATTCCGACCGCCGACGATCTGCTCGACAGCGCCGATGACGCACCCGCCATCCGCCTCATCAACGGCATCATTGCCGAAGCGGCGCGGCAGGGCGTGTCGGACATCCATATCGAACCCTATGAGACCGGGCTGATCGTGCGGATGCGCGTCGACGGCGTGCTGCGGGAGACGCTGCGCATGCCGCCCCATGTCGCGCCGGTCGTCGTCAGCCGCATCAAGGTGATGGCCCGCCTCGACATAGCCGAGCGGCGCGTGCCGCAGGACGGGCGGATCGGGCTGACGCTGGGCGGGAAACTGCTCGACGTGCGCGTTTCCACCCTGCCGAGCCGGGCGGGAGAGCGGGTGGTGCTGCGCATTCTCGACAAGGAGAATGCGGGCATGAACCTCGACCTGCTGGGCATGGCCGGGGCGGCGGACCGGATTTTCCGGGAGGGGTTGCAGGAACCCAATGGCATCATCCTCGTCACCGGGCCGACGGGGTCGGGCAAGACGACGACGCTCTATGCGGGCCTCAGGCAGCTCAACGACGGCACGCGCAACATCCTGACGGTCGAGGACCCGGTCGAATATGCGATCGAGGGCGTCGGCCAGACGCAGGTGAATGCGAAGGTGGGCCTGACCTTCGCGGCCGGCCTGCGCGCCATCCTGCGTCAGGACCCCGATGTGGTGATGGTGGGCGAAATCCGTGACCGGGAGACTGCCGAAATCGCCGTGCAGGCGTCCCTGACGGGGCATCTGGTGCTGTCCACCGTCCACACCAATGACGCGGTGGGTGCGATCACGCGGATGCGCGACATGCGGGTGGAACCGTTCCTGCTCGCCTCCACCCTGCGCGCCGTGATCGCGCAGCGGCTGGTGCGGCGGCTCTGCCAGCATTGCCGGGAGCCGGTGCAGGCGGACAAGTCGGCCAGCGCCCTGCTGGGCTTCGATCCGGGCACGATCATCTATCGGGCGCGGGGATGCGAGTCATGCAACGGCACCGGCTACAAGGGCCGCATCGGCGTGTTCGAGGCGATCCGGGTGGACGATACGATCCGGCGGCTGATCAATGACGGCGGCGATGAATCGCTGATCGCGCGCCATGCTTTCCTGAACGCGCCCAATCTGGGTTCGGCGGCGCGTGCGCTGGTGCGCGACGGCCAGACGACGGCGGAAGAAGCGATCCGCGTGTCGCGGCGCGACGCGGGCGAGGTGGAAACCATCACCGATGGCTGAGTTCGACTATATCGCCATCGACCCCGCCGGGCGTGAGCGCAAGGGCGCGATCAAGGCTGAAACGGTCGAGGATGCGCGGGCGAAGCTGGACTCGCGCAAGCTGTTCATCGTGCGGATCGAGCCGGGCGCGGTGGAAAAGGCGCGCAGGCGGGCAGGGTTGTCGTTCGGCGCGCCGCGCCTTTCGGCCAAGGAACTGACGCTGTTCACCCGGCAGTTGTCGACGCTGATCCAGGTCAGTCCGCTGGAGGAATCGCTCCGCACCATCGGGCGGCAGAGCGAGCAGGCGCATGTGCAGGCGATTGTCGGCAAGGTGCATTCGGGCGTGCTGGAGGGGCGGCGGCTGGCCGACGCCCTGGGCGCCGAGCCGAGGAGCTTTCCGCCGCTCTACCGCGCGATGATTTCAGCGGGCGAGAGTTCCGGCAGCCTGCCCACGATCATGGAGCGCCTGTCCGACCTCATGGAGCGGCAGGCGGTGATCCGGTCGAAAGTGCTGACCGCCATCGCCTATCCTTCCGTGCTTGCCGCCTTTGCGGTGTGCGTGGTCGCGGCGCTGATGATCTTCGTCGTGCCCAAGGTGGTGGAGCAGTTCGATACGGTGGGCCAGCAACTGCCGCTGCTCACCCGCATGGTGATGGGTATTTCCGCCTTTCTGGCGGGCTATTGGTGGCTTCTGGCGATCCTGCTGGGGGTGGCTGGCTTCGGCTTCTGGCGGGCGCTGAAGGTCGAAAGCTTCCGCTATCGCTTCGATGCGATGCTGCTGCGCCTGCCATTGCTGGGGCGGCTGATCCGCGACCTGCATGCGGCGCGGATGGCGCGCACCCTGTCGACCATGGTGGCGAGCCGCCTGCCGCTGATGGAGGGCTTGTCGCTTACCGCCCAGACGGTGCACAACCGGGTGCTGCGGCAGGCTTCGGAGGAGATCGTGGAGGCCATTCGCGGCGGCGGCAGCCTGTCGGCAGCGCTGCGGCGGGCGGGCGTGTTTCCGCCTTTGCTCGTCTATCTGGCGGCCAGCGGGGAGAGCGCGGGGCGGCTGGACACCATGCTGGAGAGGGCGGCGGACTATCTGGAGCGGGAATTCGACAGCTTCACCTCTGCCGCGCTCGCCATGCTGGAGCCGGTCATCATCATCGCCATGGGCGGCATCGTCGCCGTCATCATCCTGTCCATCCTGCTGCCCATCCTGCAATTGCAGAGCCTTACCGGGGCCTGAGGAGTGTTTATGCGCAAGATCCTTTCTTTCCGTCATTCCCGTGAAGGCGGGAATCCATCGCCTGAACGTTCCCCCTGGCGTTTCTTGTGGGAGATGGATTGGCTGCGCCGAACTGGCGTTTCCCGCCTTTGCGGGAATGACGTCAGGAGAGGGGAAGGAGAGAACGGCTTCGGGTCTCCGAGCCGCTCCGCCGAACACGGCTTCAGGTCTTTGAGACGTTCCGCCGAACACGGCTTCACGCCCGTGAGGCGTTCCGCCGAACACGGCTTCACGCTGGTCGAACTGATGGTCGTGATCGTCATCATCGGCCTGCTTGCCACCATCGTGGCGATCAACGTCATCCCGGCGACGGATACCGCGCGGGTGGAGAAGGCGAAGGCCGACATCGCCACCATCGAACAGGCGCTGGAACAATATCGGCTCGACAATCTGGCCTATCCGTCCGCGACCGATGGGTTGCAGGCGCTGATCAACCCGCCGGCCGCGCTCGCCCAGCCGCAGCGTTACCGGCGCGGGGGGTATATCAAGAAGCTGCCGAACGATCCCTGGGGCCGGCCGTACCACTATGCGGTGCCGGGGCGGAAGGGCGCGTTCGACATCAGTTCGCTGGGAGCGGACGGGCAGCCGGGTGGCGACAATGAAAATGCCGACATCTATTCCAGCGAGCTTTGATCGCCGGCGGCAAGGCTCCGGATCTTTGAGGCGTTCTGCCGAACACGGCTTCAGGTCTTTTAGACGTTCCGCCGAACACGGCTTCGAGTCTATGATACGTTCCGCCGAACACGGCTTCACGTTGATCGAGCTGATGGTCGTGCTGACGATCATCGGCTTCATTTCGGCCGCAGTGGTGTTGGCGATCCCCGACCCTCGCGGCCGGGTGATCGAGGATGCCGACCGCTTCGCCGCTCGCCTTGCCGCGGCGCGCGACGAAGCGGTCGTTACCGCGCGGCCCATGGGGGTATGGGTATCGGCCTCGGGCTATGGCTTCCAACGCCGCGATGGCGGGCAATGGGTGGGGCTGGAGGACAAGCCCTTCGCCACCGCCAACTGGAAGGCCGGGACGCGGGCGCTGGTCGGGAAGGACGGACGGCAGCAGATCGGCTTCGACGGCACGGGACTTCCGACCGATCCCATGACGGTAATCCTTGCCCGCGAGGGAGAGCGGGTCTCGATTTCGGTCGATATGGCCGGAAAGGTCGTTGTCGGTGGGTAGGACGCGCCGCATGCGGTCACGCTGCCGCAAGGCGCGTGGGGAGGAGCAAGGCTTCACCCTGCTCGAAATGCTCGTCGCGCTCGCGGTCTTCAGCCTGGCCGCCCTGGCGCTCGTCCGCCTGCAAGGGGTGACTCTGCACACCGCCGCCGACCTCGACAGCAAGGCGATGGGTCAGATCGTCGCGCGCAACCTGATGGTGGAGGTGCAGACCGATCCCGCGCCGCCTTCGCTCGGCAGTGAAGAAGGCGATGTCGACAATGGCGGGCGGCGCTGGCACTGGACACGGCAGGTCAAGGCGACCGATGACAAGCGTCTGCTGCAAGTCGATCTTGCCGTCGACGGTCAGGCGGGCTCCTCCCCCGTGGTGCTGAGCTTCGTGCGGGTGGTGCAATGAGGCAGGCAGGTTCCACCGGACACGGCTTCGGGTCTCTGAGACGTTCCGCCGAACACGGCTTCGGGTCTCTGAGACGTTCCGCCGAACACGGCTTCAGGTCTTCTAGACGTTCCGCCGAACACGGCTTCACGCTGATCGAACTGCTCGTCGCCCTGATGATCTTCGCCATGCTGGCGGCGGCGGGGGTGCTGCTGCTGGGCAATAGCGTATCGGCAGAGGCGCAGATCAAGCTGCGGCTGGACGACATGGCGGCGGTGCAGCGGGCGAGCGGGGCGCTGGCGGCCGATCTGGGGCAGGCGGTGCCGCGCATCAGCCGCACGGAGGCAGGCACGCTGGCGCCCGCCTTCTGGTCGCATCGCGAGGGGGAGAGCCAGCCCATCCTCCAGTTCGTGCGCGGCGGCTGGGACAATCTGGGCGATCTGCCGCGGCCGTCGCTGCAGAAGGTCGAATATTGGGTGCGGCAGGGGCGGCTGGAACGGCGCACCTATGCGCAGGTCGACGGCGCGGCGGGCGACGAGCCGGCCGCGTTGCTCACCAGGGTCGGCGACGTCGCGTTGCGCTTCCGCGACTCCAGCGGCGACTGGCGCGACGAATGGGTGCCCACCCAGCCCGACCTGATGCCCCGTGCCGTGGAGATGACGGTGACGCGAACCGGCGAGCCGCCGGTGACGCTGCGTTTCCTGGTGGGGCCGGGTCCGGCGGAAAAGCAGGAAGGGGTGCCAGCCAATGGTTGACCCCCGCAAGCCGGGAGAGCGCGGCGCGGCGCTGTTGACCGTGCTGCTGCTGGTGGCGGTGATGGCGGTGGTCGCCTCCACCGCGTTGGAGCGGCTGGCGCTGGCCACGCGGATGACCGGCAATGGCGGCGCGGTCGATCAGGCGCGCGCCTTTGCCGATGCCGGCACGGAGATCGCCCGGATGCGCATAGGCGATCTGGTTGCGGCCAATCCGGGCAAGACGACGCTGGCCGGCAACTGGATGGGAACGCCGCAGGCCATATCCGTGCCGGGCGGGGTCGCCACGGCGCGGGTGACGGACGGGGGCAATTGCTTCAACCTCAACAGCGTGGTCGCGGGCGAGACCGAGGCTGATCTGAAGGTGCGCCCGGTGGGCGTATCGCAGTTCCAGGCGCTGTTGCAGGCGCTGGGCGTCGATGCGCGGCAGGCGCAGGTGGCGGCGGCGTCGCTGGCGGACTGGATCGACACGGACGGCGTGCCGCAGCCCGGCGGCGCGGAGGACGAGACCTATGCGCGGGCGCCGCGGCCTTATCGCACGGCCAACCGTTTCATGGTCGATCCCAGCGAATTGCGGGCGGTCAACGGGGTAACGCCGGCCATTTACGGGCTGGTGCGGCCATGGGTCTGCGCCCTGCCGACCGCCGATCTGTCGCCCATCAACATCAATACGCTGCTGCCCGATCAGGCGCCGCTTTTCGCCATGCTGATGCAGGGGCAGCTGAGTGTCGCGCAGGCGCGGCAATTGCTGGCGCAGCGGCCGGTGGATGGCTACGGCAGTACGGTGGAATTCTGGCGCGCCCCGTCGCTGGCGGGGCTCAGCCCGCTGGAAGAGGCGGCACAGCAGGTCAGGTTGACGACGGGATTTTTCGGAGTGGAAGTGTCGGTGGATGTCGGGGGAACGCAGGTGGTCGAACGGGCGCTGATCGATGCGCGGCAAAGCCCGGCCAAGCTGATACGCCGCAATTGGGGGACCGGCGCGTGAGCGAGGGATTGATCGTCGCCCTGCCGGAACGGCCGGGCGCGGAGCCGCTGTGGATGCGGGTGGCGAACGGTGCCGTGGTGCAGAAAGGGGCGGGGACGAACTGGCTCGTGGCTTGCGGCCTCACGGCGCTGCCCGGGGATATGACGGTGATGCTGGTGCCGCCGGCGGCGCTGGTGACGCTGCACCGGGGCGCCTATCCCGATCTGCCTGCCCGGCAGGGGAGGGCGGCGGCACGGCTGGCGGCCATGGCGGGCGGGATCGTGCCCGCGGACCAGCTTTTCGCCGCAGCCGACGACAATGACGATCCGGCGCGGCCGCATTGCGTCGCCGTGGCTGCGAGGGCCGACATGCAGCACTGGCTGCTCTGGGCGCAGCATCATGGGCTTGATCCGGACATCATCGTGCCTGCCCCGCTGCTGCTGCCCGAACCGCAGGAGGGGTTCGAGCGCGCTGTGGTCGGCGGCGAAGCGGTGCTGCGCGGGAGCGACCTGGCGCTGGCGGGCGACCTGGCCCTGCCGGAACTGATCGGCGATGCCGCCGTGCGCGACGTTCCCGCGGACCAGATCGAAGCGCGGGCGATTGCCGCGCTGGACCGGCCGCCGCTCGACTTGCGGCAGGGCGACTTCGCCAAGCGGGTGCGGCGGTCCTTCGATAAACCGACGATGGCGCGCATCGCGGTCTGGAGCGGGCTGATCCTGCTGGTCAGCCTGTCCATCGCGCTGGTCGGCCTTGCCAAGCAGCATTTCGCGGCGAGCGCGCTGGACGCGGAAAGCCTGGCCCTGGCGCGGCAGGTGGTGCCGGGGGCGACCGACGTCCTCCAGGCGGAGGCGGAGATGGACCGTCAACTCGCTGCGCGCGGGGCGGGCGGCTATGCCTTCACCGCGCCGGTTTCGGGCCTGTTGAGCGCGATGCAGGATGTGCCCGGCGTGTCGCTGACGGCTTTGTCGCGCGATCCGGACGGGATGATCCGCGCCACGCTGGCGGCGGCGAAGGGGGATGACATCAACAGCGTGCTGCTGGCCTTGCAGGCGGCGGGCTTCGCCATCACGGCGACGCCTTCGCAGGACCCCGGCGGGCGGATGCTCGCGGACATAACGGTGCGGTCATGATGGAACGGTTGCAGGCATTATGGGGCGAACGGAGTCCCCGCGAACAGTGGATGCTGGGCGTGATGTTCGCGCTGCTGGCGGTGGTGATCCTGTGGCTGGGCGTGGTGCGGCCGCTCGACGCTGCACAGCGTTCGGCCCGCGACGGGTTGCGGGAGGCGACCGATCGCAATGCCGCCATCCGCGCCAAGGTGAAGCTGCTGAAGTCGCTGCCGCGCACGGCGGCGACAGTCGACTCGGGCGTGCCGTTGGACCAGTTCATCGGCCAGAGCGCCGGCGAGGCGGGGCTGACGCTGGAACGCGCGCAGGCGCAGGGCGCCGACCGGGTCGACATGGCCATTGCCTCGGTGCGGCCGGTTGCGCTGTTATCATGGCTCTCCGTCCTGGAGGCAGAGGGCATCCGGATCGAAACGATGAGCGCGCGGCCGGCGGCGACGGCGGGCAGCGTCGCGGTGCAGGCGGTGCTGGTGCGGGGCGGGCAATGATGGGGCTCAGCCTTTCGCGGCGGGTGCGCATCGCGCTCATCGCTGTGTTCGCATTGGGATTCCTCATCTTCCTGCCGATGCGCGTCGCGCTCGGCATGGCGGGTCTGGAGCGGCTGGGCGTGGCGGCGCGGGAGGTGCGCGGCACGGTGTGGAGCGGCGGGATCGACCGGCTGATGCTGGGCACGGTGTCGCTGGGGTCGGTCCATGCGGGCCTGTCGCCCGTGTCGCTGCTGGTCGGACGGGCGCGGTTCGACGTCTGGCGGCGCAATGGCGCAGCGGACGATCTGAGCGGCGCGCTGACGGTCGGCTTTGGACGCATGGGGATCGACGATGTGACGGGCGCGGTGCCGCTGGGCCGGACCTTCGCGCCGCTGCCGGTAAGCAGCTTCGTCATGGACGATGTGTCGGCCTGGTTCTCCGGCGACCGCTGCGGCCATGCCGAGGGACGGGTCCGTGCGCAGATGGCGGGGCAGTTTCCGGGACTGAACCTGTCGCAGGGCCTTTCGGGCGTGGCCAGTTGCGACGGCGAAGCGCTGCTGTTGCCGCTGGTCAGCCAGTCGGGGCTGGAAAAGGTCAATCTGCGCATCTGGCGATCGGGCCGCTATCAGGCGGAAATGCGGGTGGAAACCGCCGACGCGACGCTGGGCGAGGCGTTGGCCAAGGCGGGCTTTGCCGATGCCGGGGGCGCGCGGGTGCTGAAGATCGAAGGGACGCTGTGATTGAGGTCTTCCCCGCCCTGCTGGGCGCGACAGCCGGAGCCATAGCCGGGAGTTTCCTTGCCACGATCGTCCTGCGCTGGCCGCAGGGGCGCAGCGTGCTGCGCGGCCGGTCGGCCTGTGACGGCTGCGGGCGGATTCTCAGCGTCTTCGATCTCGTGCCGATGGCAAGCGCGCTGGCGCACCGAGGGCGGTGCCGGACCTGCGGCGCGCCCATCGATCCGCTGCATGGGCGGGTGGAGGCGGGATGCGCGATCATCGGCGCGCTCGCCCTGGGCTTTTCGCCCGATCCGGGCGGGGCGGGATGGGCTCTGCTGGGCTGGCTGCTCCTGACGCTGGCGGTGCTCGACCGGCGGCATTTCTGGCTGCCCGACGCGTTGACCCTGCCATTGGCGTTCCTGGGCTTCACCCTTGGTCCCTGGACGACCGACGCGACGCTGGCGGATCGGGCGATCGGCGCGCTGGCCGGCTATCTGACGCTGCTGCTGGTCGCGCTCGGCTATCGGCGCTTCCGGAGGCGCGACGGGCTGGGGCTGGGCGATGCCAAGCTGCTGGGTGCGCTCGGCGCCTGGTTCGGCTGGCAGGCCTTGCCCTTCATCCTGCTGCTGGCGGCGAGCGTGGGGCTGCTGGCGGTCCTCGCGGCCATGGCGACAGGCGGGAGGGTGGACGGCACGACGCGCGTGCCGCTGGGGACTTTCCTCGCCCTGGCCGCGGTGCCGGGATGGTGGCTTGCAACCGTCCTTGCCAGTGCAGGTGGATGACCCGGCCAGAGAAATTTCACGATGCTGTGAAACCCCGTTGACCCATCAGCCCGCTCTGCTTATAGCGCCGCCTCACCGCAGGGCATGGCCCGGCGGACGGCCCATGGGGCGGAGTAGCTCAGCTGGTTAGAGCAGCGGAATCATAATCCGCGTGTCGGGGGTTCAAGTCCCTCCTCCGCTACCACCTTTACAGACAGTCAGGCCCAGGCGGATTTTCCGCTTGCATTCGTCCTTTCCTGTTGCACTAATGTTGCAATGCACAACCAGCCGATGGCCGGCTGAGGGAGGATCGATACTTTGCCCTTCCACGAAATGTTTGAGCCGGATGGTTCGATACGCCCCTGCTACGCGGAAGTGCAGAATTGGGTGGATCGGACCGGCATTGCCGGGCTCAATCGTCGAATGGATGAGGCGGAGGCGATCTTCCGGCGCATCGGCATCACCTTCGCCGTCTATGGGGAGGGTGGCGATCCGGAACGACTGATCCCCTTCGACCTGCTGCCCCGCATCTTCATGGCCCAGGAATGGCGCGTGCTGGACAAGGGCATCCGGCAACGGGCGCGGGCGCTCAACGCCTTCCTCCACGACGTCTATCATCGCGGAGAAATTGTGAAGGCGGGGGTCATGCCCGCGGACATCATCTATCAGAACAGCGCCTATCTGGCGGAAATGGCCGACTTCACCCCGCCGGGGAAAGTGTACAGCCATATCGTCGGCATCGACATCGTCCGCACCGGGCCAACCCGGTTCGAGGTGCTGGAGGATAATTGCCGCACCCCTTCCGGCGTGTCCTACATGCTGGAAAATCGTGAGATCATGACCCGCATGTTCCCGGAACTGTTCGCGCAGGGCGTGGTCGCGCCGGTCGACGATTATCCCGCGGAATTGCTGAAAAGCCTGAAGGAAGTGGCGCCGCCCGCCTGCAAGGGCGATCCGGTGGTGGTGGTGCTGACGCCCGGTTCGCTCAACAGCGCCTATTATGAGCACAGCTTCCTTGCCGACCTGATGGGCGTGGAACTGGTGGAGCCGGCGGACCTGTTCGTCGACGATGACCGGGTGTGGATGAAGACCACGCTGGGGCCGAAGGCGGTCGACGTCATCTACCGGCGCATCGACGATGAATATATCGACCCGCTGGTCTTTCGGCCGGACAGCCTGCTGGGCGTGCCCGGCATCTTCAACGTCTATCGCAATGGCGGTGTGACGCTGGCGTCCGCACCGGGATCGGGGATCGCGGACGACAAGGCCGTGTACATCTATGTGCCGGAAATGATCCGCTTCTATCTGGGCGAGCAGCCGATCCTGGACAATATCCAGACCTGGCAATGCGGGAAGCCGGACGAATGCGCCTATGTGCTGGAAAATCTGCACGAACTGGTCGCGAAGGAAGTCCATGGATCGGGCGGCTACGGCATGCTGATCGGGCCGAAATCGACCAAGGACGAGATCGCGGCTTATGCCGACCGCATCCGCGCCAATCCGGGCGAGTTCATCGCCCAGCCGACGCTGGATCTGTCGACCGTGCCCACGCTGGGACCGGCGGCGGTGGTGGGGCGCCATGCGGATTTCCGGCCCTATTGTCTGGTAGGCAAGCAGATCAGGCTGGTGCCCGGCGGGCTGACGCGTGTGGCGCTGACCGAAGGATCGCTGGTGGTGAACTCCAGCCAGGGGGGCGGGGTGAAGGACACCTGGGTATTGCAGGATTGATGATGTTTAGAACCTTCATCACCCTTCTTCGTCATTCCCGCGAAGGCGGGAATACATCTCCTGATCTCACCCCTGGCGGCACGCTTGGGAGATGGATTGGTTTCGCCGTACTGGCGTTTCCCGTCTTCGCGGGAATGACGGAAGAGTGGGAGCGGGCCCCATGCTGAGCCGGACGGCCGAAAATCTCTTCTGGATGGCCCGCTACATGGAGCGCGCCGAGGCCACCGCCCGCCTGCTGACCATGGGCCAGCGCATGGCGATCCTGCCCGGCGCGCATCATCGCGACGAGTGGCGATCGGTGGTGCGGGCCACAGGCGCGCTCAACCATTTCCCCGAAGGCGCGCAGGTGACGGAAAGCGACGCCATCGCCTTCCTGATGCTGGACCTCGACAATCCCTCCTCCATCCGTTCCTGCCTGCTGAAAGCCCGCGCAAACGCCAAATCGGCCCGCACCATGTTGACGCAGGACATGTGGGAGGCGCTGAACGAAGGCTGGCGCAAGCTCGACAGCTATGACGTGGCGGAGGCGCGGCAGCAGCTTCCCGCGCTGATCGACTGGGTGAAGACGCGGGTGATGACCTTCCGCGGCGCGGCCCATTCGGGGCAGCTCCGCAATGAGGGGCATGATTTCCTGCGCACCGGCTCCGCGCTGGAGCGGGCGCAGATGACGCTGCGCCTGCTGGACGTCAAATATTATGT
Source organism: Sphingobium sp. CFD-2 (assembly GCF_024611135.1). Classification (NCBI taxonomy): domain Bacteria; kingdom Pseudomonadati; phylum Pseudomonadota; class Alphaproteobacteria; order Sphingomonadales; family Sphingobiaceae; genus Sphingobium; species Sphingobium sp. CFD-2. Next base: position 572,281 of record NZ_CP084405.1, read on the forward strand.
GCTGCTGCCGGAAACGGAAGTGGTCGGCGGCAATCGCGACCATTATCAATGGACGTCGGTGCTGTATGCGCTGTCTGGCGCACGGGCGTTCCACCATGTCTATGGCGGCACCTACACGCCCTGGCAGATCACCGATTTCCTGATGCTGAACCGCCTGTTCCCGCGCAGCGTCGCCTATTGCTACGACCAGCTTGCCTATCGGCTGAACCGTCTAGCCGGATGGCATGATGCGCGTTCGGCCTGCCATGACACCGTGCGGCAGATGGTGACCGATCTGGAGAAGCTGGACAGCGGCGAAATCTTCCGGGCCGGCCTGCATGAAACGGTGCAGAACGGCCTGATGAGCACCAACCGCCTGGGCGTCGAGATCGCCCAGGCCTATCATTTCGGCTGATGGGAGGACGCGCATGAAACTGCTCGTTCGCCACCAGACCATCTATCGCTATGAGGCTGCGGCCGGGCGGGTGGCGATGCGGCTGAAGCTGATGCCCGTCGACACGCCGACGCAGAAGGTGCTGGACTGGCAGGTCAGCGTCAATGGCGATCCGCTGACCGGCTTTCGCCGCAACAGCTATGGCGAGATGGAGGCGATCTGGGTCCGGCACGACCGGTTGGACAATGCCGTCATCGTCGCGGAAGGACTGGTCGAAACATGCGAAGGCCATGGCGTGGTGGGCTGGCTCGGCTGCCCGGTGAATCCGCGCTATTTTCTGCGGGAAACGCGGCTGACCGGGGCATCGCCGGAAATCCGGGCGATGGCGCTGTCCCTCCCCGACGAAGACGGGCCGCTGGCCCGGCTGCATGCGCTGTCGGCCGCCGTCAGCGATGCCGTGGCCTATCGCGCAGGCGTGACGACCACGAACACCACGGCGGCGGAGGCTTTCGCGCTGGGCGCCGGGGTCTGTCAGGATCATGCGCAGGTGTTCATCGCCGGCGCGCGGTCCATGGGCATCCCCGCGCGCTATGTGTCCGGCTATCTGCTGGCCGATGAGGGCGACGTGCTGCATGAGACTCATGGCTGGGCGGAGGCGCTGGTGCCCGAACTGGGCTGGGTGGGATTCGACCCCTCCAACCGGGTCTGCGTGACGGAGCGCTATCTGCGCCTCGCCTGCGGGCTGGATGCGGATGAGGCGGCGCCGATACGCGGCTCCGTGACCGTGGCGGGCGATATCTGGATTGACGCGGACGTCCGGATCGCGCAGGCGGAGGATGGGGTGGAGGAGCGGCAGCTCCAGCGGCAGCAACAACAGGGCGCGCAGACCACCACGCAGGGTTGAACGACGATAGGAGCCCTTGGGGCCATGACTTATTGTGTGGCGGTGCGCGTCGACCAGGGGCTGGTCATGCTGTCCGACACCCGCACCAATGCGGGAATGGACAATATCGCGCGCTTCCGGAAAAGCTTCACCTACAGCGTGCCGGGCGAACGCGCGATCACCCTGATGTGCTCCGGCAATCTGTCTATCACCCAGGGGGTGAAGGCGATGCTGGGCCGCGCGATCAAGGATTCGGCGCTCGATCCGGATGTGGAGACGATCCTCAACTGCCCCACCATGCACCGCGTCGCACAGATCGTGGGGGAGGCGATGTGCACCATGCAGGGCCGCTATCGCAGCACGATCGAGATGCAGGGCGCGGCGGCGGACGCCTCCATCCTGATCGCCGGGCAGCGCAGGGGCGGCAAGCCGCGGCTCTACCTCATCTATTCGGCCGGCAATTTCATCGAGGCGACGGAGGACACGCCCTTCTTCCAGATCGGCGAGCATAAATATGGCAAGCCGATCCTGGATCGCATCATCAAGCGCGAAACCAGTCTGGAAGATGCGACCAAGGCAGTGTTGGTGTCGATGGATTCGACGCTGCGGTCCAACCTGTCGGTGGGGATGCCGCTGGACCTGACCGTGATAGAACGGGATGCCTTCGACTTCCGCGTGCGCACCCGGATCGAGGCGGACAATGAGGAGTTCCAGCTTCTCTCGCACAGCTGGTCCGCCGCGCTGCGCAAGGGCTTCGAGGATTTGCCCAACGTCCTCGATTGACGGGACGAAGGCGGCCGCCCAAGGCTCAGCTTCTCACCCTTCAAGCAAATCCATCGCTTGCGCGTCCGCCTGCTTCGCCTATCTCATCCCGACAGACGAATCGCAGCCGGAAAGACTTTCATGACCGCCACCCATTCGACCCGCATGCTGATCCTCGGTTCCGGCCCGGCCGGCCTGTCCGCCGCCATTTATGGCGCGCGCGCGGGCCTGGCGCCGATCGTGGTGCAGGGCATGCAGCCGGGCGGCCAGTTGACGATCACGACCGACGTCGAAAATTATCCGGGTTTCCGCGACGTGATCCAGGGGCCCTGGCTGATGGAACAGATGCAGGCGCAGGCGGAGCATGTCGGCGCGCAGATGATGTACGACCAGATCATCGACGTCGACCTGTCGGAACGGCCCTTCCGCCTGAAGGGCGACAGCGGCACGCTCTATTATGCCGACAGCCTGGTGATTGCGACCGGCGCCCAGGCCAAATGGCTGGGCGCGGAGGGCGAACAGCTTTTGCAGGGCAAGGGCGTCTCCGCCTGCGCGACCTGCGACGGCTTCTTCTATCGCGGCAAGAAGGTGGTGGTGATCGGCGGCGGCAATACCGCGGTGGAGGAGGCGCTGTACCTCACCAACCACAGCCATGACGTCACCCTGATCCACCGCCGCGACTCGCTCCGGGCGGAGAAGATCCTCCAGCAGCGCCTGTTCGCGCATCCGCACATCAAGGTGCTGTGGAACCAGGCGGTCGATCGCTTCGTGGGCGGCGGCGATCCCGAGGGGCTGGTCGGCGTCGACCTGATCGACACGGTGACCGGCCACAAATCGCATATAGAGACGGACGGCGCGTTCGTCGCCATCGGCCACCAGCCCGCTACGGAGCTGTTCGTCGACAAGCTGCCGATGGACGAGGGCTATCTGCTGGTGGAAAAGGGCACGACCCGGACCGCCATCCCTGGCGTTTTCGCGGCGGGCGACGTCAGCGACAAGGTCTATCGTCAGGCCGTTACCGCCGCCGGCATGGGCTGCATGGCCGCTCTGGATGTGGAGAAGTTCCTGGCCGAAGCCGATTTCGAGGCTGTCGCCGCCGAATGAAATGGTCAAGCGGTCGGATTGCGTAGCGTCAATGTCCGCAACTGGCCATCCCCGGCCTATCTCATAACGTCCCTGCCTCTTCTCTGCCGCTTAACCAATTTTCGTGGTAAATAAACTTTTCACAGCGGCCCGCGAACGGCATAGTCGACTCATGAATCAGGGGTCGGGCAGCGCTGTGGGGGAGATGCGGTTGTGAGTGCACCGTTCCGCTTTCCGCGCTTTTTCGTCACCAACCCCAGTCCCTGTCCCTATCTGCCCGGCAAAAGCGAGCGGAAGGTGTTCACCGAACTGAGCGGGGACAATGCGTCGGAACTGAACGACGCGCTCGGTCGCATCGGCTTCCGCCGCAGCCAGAATGTCGCCTATCGCCCCAGTTGCGCGGATTGCTCCGCCTGCGTGTCCGTGCGCGTCGTCGCGGGGGAGTTCGAGCCGAACGCCACCCAGCGCAAATTGCTGCGCCGGAACGAAGACCTGGTCATCACCGCCTGCAAGCCCTGGTCGACGGAGGAACAGTTCGAACTGCTCCAGCGCTATCTGCGCGCCCGGCATCCCGGCGGCGGCATGACCGAAATGGATGAGATGGACTTTGCCGACATGGTCGAACAGACCCCGGTGGAAAGCCATGTCGTCGAATATCGCGAACCAGGCGAAGATGGCCGTCCCGGCAGGCTGATCGGCGCCTGCCTTACCGACCGGCAGGGCGATGGCCTGTCGATGATCTACAGCTTCTTCGATACGGAGCTGGAGCATCGCAAGGGGTTGGGCAATTTCATCATCATGGACCATATCCTGCGCGCGGCGAAGGCGGGGTTGCCCTATGTCTATCTCGGCTATTGGGTCGAGGGATCGCAGCGGATGCAGTACAAGATACGCTACCGGCCGCTTGAACGACTGAGCCGCAACGGCTGGACCCGCTTCGACCCGCAGGAGCAGGCGCAGGCCGTGCAGCAGGCGGAAAGCCGTGACGAGCCGGCGCTGCCGCGCGAACTGGCGGCGATCTTCCGCAAATAAAGCCGGCGAAAAATCCAGCCCGTACAAAGGACGGCCGATGGCGCTTTCGAGCGATCGGCATGGAACGGCTTAACGCCGTTATGGATTGATTACGTACTACGGCATTGGAAATCTTATTTAACTTTTTCCGTTACTGCTTTCCCATGGATTGCAGAAATGGCGTTGGATCAGGACCGGCAGATGGACCGTTTTGCTGATCGCAGATTTGGGGAATTTGCCTCCGAACTGGCTCGGGACGGGCTGGAATGGGATGCGTTTCACTATCGCAACGAACTATTATTCTCTCCCGTCTTCCAGCGCGTTTCGCCGCCGCTGATTCGCTGGATCGCTGATTATCGCGGCCGCATATTGTCGCGGGAGATCATGTCGGACCTTTTTGCCCGTCATTTTTCCTGCGACATCATCGGAAATGGCTGGCGGTCGATGCTGGACAGGCATGACTGGAAAGCGCTGGCCGACGCCGCCAAACGTTCCCCCCGGCCCGATCCCGTTCCCGTCCGCATGCGCACCCTTGCCGGTGAAACGAGGTCGGGGATCGTGCGCATGTCGCTGGTCGTGGAGCCCGATGAGGCGCCGCTCTGGTACGGAACGATCGAGGACATCGATGAGCGGTACGACTGCGACCGCCGCGCACTGGCCGATGCCCTGGCGGAAAGCCGGCAGCATTATCGCTGGTCGGTCGAACTCAGTCCGCAGGTCCCCTGGACGGCATCGGTCAGCGGCGAAATCGAGGAGGTGGGACCCCGCTGGCAGGAACTGACCGGCATGGCCCCGGCGCGTGCGCGGGGCAGGGGGTGGATCGATTCGCTGCATCCCGACGATGTCGATCGCACGCTGGCCATCTGGACGGAAAAGCTCCATTCAGGCGATCCTGTCGACGTCGACTACCGGCTGCGCCTCTCCGACGGCGGCTATCGCTGGATGCGGTCGCGCGCCTCGGCGCGCCGCGACGCGAAGGGCCGGATCGTGCGCTGGTACGGAACGCTGGAGGATGTTCACGCGCAGAAACTGGCGCAGCGCGAACTGGCCGACAGCGAGGAACGCTTCCGCCTGGCGGTGCAGTCGGCGCGGCTGGGCATATGGGATTTCGACGCGGTCGCCGGCACACGGACATGGTCGCGGGAATTCCGGACGATGCTGGGCCTGTCTGATACCGAACCGGCGACGAGCGAACTGGCATTGCGGCTGGTGCACCCGGATGATCGGTCGCGTCTCGCCGGAATGTTGGACGCCGTCGCGAACGGGCGCATGCCGCCGCATTTCGAAGCCACGCTGAGGGTGCACAGGGCCGACACCGGCGCCCTGCGCTGGATCAAGAGCGTCGGCTGGAGCAGCTTCTCCGATTCCGGCAAGCCATTGCGCGTCATCGTGACCTTCCAGGATGTGACGGAAGAAAGGAACAGCGAGGAACGGATACGCTGGGCCGCCACGCACGATCCCATGACGCATATGCCCAATCGCGCGCTGTGGCAGACGACATTGGAGGAAATGACCGAGCAGGCGCGCCGGACGGGGGAAAGTTTCGGCCTGATCCTGGTCGACATCGACGACCTGAAGCGGACCAACGACACGCTGGGCCATGATGCGGGCGATGCGCTGCTCTGCGGTTTTGCGCAGCGTTTCGCCTCCTGCGCGCCGGCCGATGCCATGATCGGGCGATTGGGCGGCGACGAGTTCGGCATGATCGCGCCCTCGCTCGCCAGCAGCGCGGCGCTTTCGGCCTGGAGCGCCGAATTGCTGGGCGGTGTGCGCGCGCCCTATGTCCATAATGGCCGGTCGCTCGATTATGGGATCAGCATGGGCGGCGCGGTCTTTGGCGAACATGGCGAGGATGCGGCGGAATTGCTGAAGGCGGCGGACCTGGCGCTTTATGCGTCCAAGTCCACCGGACGGGGCCGGCTGACGCTGTTCCAGTCGCAATTGCGCGCCGACGCGCAACAGCGCAGTTCGATGATCCACATGGCGCGGCAGGCGATCGTGGACGATCTGGTCGTCCCCTATTACCAGCCCAAGGCGGACATGAGGACCGGACGGATATTGGGCTATGAGGCGCTGCTGCGCTGGCAGCATCCCCGCACCGGCGTCCACGCGCCCGACACGATCGCGGCGGCTTTCGACAATGCGGAACTGGCTGTCGAACTTACCGAAAAGATGCTGGCGAAGGTCGTCCGCGACGTCGACCGATGGCTGCGCGCCGGCCATGATCCGGGCCGGGTCGCCATCAACGCCTCCGCCGCCGATTTCATGCAGCATGATTTTGCCGACTATGTCCTCGCCCATCTCGCGCGCTGCACCATCCCGCCGCAGCAGTTCGAGATCGAGGTGACGGAGACCGTTTTCCTGGGCCGGGGCGCCGAACAGGTGGAGCGGGCGTTGCACCGCCTGTCGTCGGCGGGCGTACGGATCGCGCTGGACGATTTCGGCACCGGCTACGCATCGCTCAGCCATTTGAAGCAATATCCGGTCGACGTGCTGAAGATCGACCGCAGTTTCATCAGCAATATCGAACAGGATGCGGGCGACGCCGTCATTGTCGACGCCATCGTCAAGCTGGGCAGCAGCCTTGGCATGGAGGTGGTGGCCGAAGGCGTCGAAACGGTGGGACAGGTCGAGATGCTGATCGCTCGCGGCTGCACCATCGGCCAGGGTTATCTGATGGGGCGCCCCCGGCCTTGGGCGGCGGTACGATCCCGCGCCGCCTAGAGCGATTTCCAGGCAGATGGAATAGTCTGCTGACTCGGAAAACGCGATAAAACAAAAACTTAGAGCAGTCCAGTCGATGCAATCGGATCGGAATCTGCTCCAGAGCGATTTCCAAGCGATCGTAACCGTCGCTGGTCAAGAAATCGCGGAAGACAAGGAAGCTGGAGCGGCGATCTGATTCATCGGAGCGAACGCCGGTTTTCCCGCTCCAATCCTTCCCGCGCGCACCGGAACAACTCTGTCGATGCTACCGCACCCTGCGCCTGCGGACCGGAACTTCCGTCACATAGGTCCGGGTGGTGGTGACGGCGGGCTGGACCACGACCGTCGTGGTGGTGGCGCCGGGATAATAATAGCCGTCCGATATGAAGCCCGGCGCTTGCGTCGTCGTGACGACGGGTTCTCCCGGACCGGCGCGCCGCTCCGTCCGGTTCGGCCCGGCGGCATAGGGCGGCGGGTCGAAATCGACGCCCGGTCCACCCCGGACCTGCCCCTCGAAACGACCTTCATAATCGCCGCTGAAGGTCTTGCCGTCCTTGTCGCGCCATGTACCGCTCCAGCGCCCTTCATAGCCCAGCGGCGGCGGCGGCGGGCCATCCCGCGCGGTGACTTCGTCATCATAGCCTATGCCCGGCGGCGGTGGCGTGTCGCCTGCTTCCTCCCATGCGACGCCGCTGCGATAATCGCGCACGCGGCCATCCCGGTCGGTCATCATCGCATCGTCATAATAGCGCGACCAGCCATAGCCGCTGACGGGCGCCGGCAGCCCGTAAGCGCCATAGTTGCGGATATGATAGGCGGGGTTGACCCAATAGCGTGGCAGGACATAGCCGACCACGGGCCTGCGATAAGCCGCCCAGCCGCCCGGCGCGTACCAGCCCGCATGCCAACGGCCCTGATGGCGCGGACCCCAGCGGTGCACCGTGGTTCCCGCATGGATCGCCGGCCGGGCGGCCATTCCTCCACCCCCGACCGGCCCATTTGCGGAAACCGGTGCCGTCAACCCGATCGCCAGACCTACGCCGGCCAGGATGAAGCTCCGGATATGCATGCTCAAATCCCCGTTTTCGGCTGATATGTTAACGGCTTGTTTAGCATGATCGGCCGCCGCCATCCAAGCGCCGGCATTTCCATGCCTGTCCCGAAAAGAGGCAGCGGCGCGCATTGCGGCCCGATATGTTCGCTATTTTGGTTCCCTGAAGGTGCCATTCATGGGTTTACGACCTAAGCCAGGCGCGACGCGATCCGCCCGACCAGCGCCTCCAGTCCGGTCCGGTCCACGCTGTCGAAGCGCGCCGGGATCGGGCTGTCGAGGTCCAGCACGGCGACGACCCGGCCTTCGACGATCACCGGCACGACGATCTCCGAAGCGCTGGCGGCGTCGCAGGCGATATGGCCGGGAAAGGCGTGGACGTCCTCCACCAGTTGCGTGTGGCCGCTGGCCGCCGCGGCGCCGGAGACGCCCTTGCCCAGCGGGATGCGGATGCAGGCGGCCTTGCCCTGAAAGGGGCCAAGGACCAGTTCGCCGCCGACCATCCGGTAAAAGCCCGCCCAATTGAGGTCGGGCAGGAACTGCCAGATCAGCGCGGAGACATTGGCCATGTTGGCGATGGCATCGGGCTCGCCCGCCGTCAGCGCATCGGCGGCGGAGAGCAGGTCGTCATGGAGCGTGGCTTTGTCGGCACCGGCCGGGGGAGAGAAATCGAACATAGCCGGCATATAGGATGTGGCGCGGGTGCAGGCCAGACCGGTTAATCCAGCCTTACCTTGCCACGTCCCGCCTTGACCGAACTGCGCGCCTTCTTCGCGTCGACGCGCCGCGCCTTGGCGGCCTTGCCCGGCTTGGTCGCCTTGCGCGCCTTCGGCACGACCGTGGCGTCCCGGATCAATTCCACAAGCCGGGCCAGCACCTCCTGCCGGTTCAAGAGCTGCGATCGCGATCCTTCGGAACGGAGGATCAGCACGCCCTCCGCCGTCATCCGCCGTCCGGCGATCGCCACCAGCCGGTGCTTGACCGCCTCGGGCAGCGACGGGCTGTTCGCCACGTCGAAGCGCAACTGCACCGCGCTGTCCGTGGTGTTCACATGCTGGCCGCCAGCCCCGGTCGAGCGGACGAAGCTTTCCGACAGCTCGTCGCTGTCGATGGAGATCGACCGGGTGACGGGGATGCGTGGCAAGGGCGCTAAAGCCCGGCCTGTTCGAGCAGTTCCTGCCCGAAGCCCGCTGCCGCGAAGGTCGCGGGCAGGGGGGCGGTCGCTTCCGCCGGCGACTTCTCCCCGCGCGGGATGCTGAGGAAGCGGCTGTGCAGCAGCATCGGCCCTTCGCCTGATCCATAGACCGGATCGCCCGCAATGCCGAAGCCCAGGCCATGCAGCGCATGGGTCCGGATCTGGTGGGTGCGTCCGGTGCGGGGGGTGAAGACGATCAGCGAGCGTCCGTCCTTCTCCGCGATCTTGCGCCAGTCGGTGAACGCGGCCTTCCCCGCCTTCGCCGGGATCATCCGCCACCCTTGGGTGGGCGTGCTGATCTTCTTGAGCGACAGGCCGATGGTGCCGCTGTCCTCCGCCGGAACGCCGTCCACCACCGCGACATAGCGCTTCGCGACCGTTCCGGCCTCAAAGGCCGCGGCGAAGCGCTTGTGCGCCTTGGGATTGCGGGCGAGCAGCAGGCAGCCGCTGGTGTCGCGGTCCAGCCGGTGCACCGGCAGCGGCCAGCGCTGGAAGCCGAAGGTCAGCGAGGACAGGTGGTTTTCCAGCGAAAGCGACCCGTCACGCGGCGCGTCGACGGGCAGGCCCGCCGGCTTGTCGAGGATGATGGCCTCGCCATCGATGAACAGAACTCGGTCATGAAGCAGGGACAAGAGGCGTTCTTCCGTAAATGCAGGGCAGCGATTGACGCGCGTGCCGCTTCCTATAGGGCGTGGAGGGCATGGAGAACAGGGGGCATGAGGCGCATCCGCCGGGCGGAGGGCGGCTGGAATGGATCGATGTCGCGCGCGGCATCGGGATCGTCGCCGTGGTCGCCGGCCATGTGTGGACGCGCGGGGGACTGCGCGACGCGATGTACAGTTTCCACATGCCGCTGTTCTTCCTGCTGTCGGGCCTCCTGTCCCGTCCGCAGCCGGCGGGACGCTTCACCCGCCGCCAGCTCGCGTCCCAGATGCGGCCCTATGCGGCTTTCCTGATCCTGCTGATCCTGACGGATCAGGTCGTCGAGACGATGAAGGGCGGCAGGCCGATCTTCCATGACTGGCCGGGGGATCTGGCGCCGATAGCGCTCGGCGGCTCCTGGTTGCGCGGGCCGTTCACCATATTCTGGTTCGTGCCCTGCCTGATGATGGCGCGCATCCTGTTCAACATGGCGCTGGCCCGCTGGCCCGACCCGCTCGACCGGCGCTGGGCGTTGCTGATGCTGCCGGTGCTGCTGATCGCCTATGGCGCGGCACAATGCACCAGCCTGTCGCCGCTGGGGCTGCTCACCCTACCCATGGCCCTGGTCCTGCTCTGGGTGGGGGCGGCATGGCAGCGCGTGGACTGGCGAAGCTGGATGCTGGCGCCGCTGGTCCCGCTGTCGCTGGCGGGGCTGACGGCGCTGCTGCCGACGCTCAACATGAAGGCGGCCGACTATGGCTGGCCCTTATTGTCCATCGCCTCGGCCATGGCCACCAGCTTCCTGCTGTTCCGCCTTTCGGTGCGGATCGCGCCCTTTGGCGGATGGATCGCCGCCATCGGGCGCGCATCGCTGGTCGTCATGTATCTCCATGTCGCGGTCATTCACTATCTTTCGCCCTATATGGCCAAGCCGTGGCTGCTGGTGCAGGCGCTTCTGATACCGCTCGCCGCTTATTATCTGATCCGGGCCGTCCCCGGCGCGCAAAGGATTTTCCTCTAAAAGGCGCGCTGCGTTACACGGGACGCGCGCTCCAGGCTTTTGTTGGGGCGTCGTTTGATCGGAAGACCGGTTCCCGACCTTCGACAGGCCCAGCGCAGGCTTTCCGGCCCCGTCAATGCAGATGCCGCAGCTTGTCCGGGTTGCGCATCACATAGATGCCGGTGACGCGCCCATCCTCGATGTCGAGCGCCGTGGTCTGGAGTTCGCCGTCCGCCTCGCGGGTGACGAAGCCGGGAAGGCCGTTGATCAATCCCACGCGCACCAGCGTCGACCCATATTTGCCGAACAGCACGGCCAGCGCCTTGTGCATCTGCATGACCGGGCCGAAGCCCAGCACCGGAACGATCGCGGCAGGGCGCTTGCCGCCGCCATCGCTGTGCAGGCTGACATCCCGTGCCAGCATCGCGCCCAGCGCCGCCATGTCGCCGCTCCGCGAGGCGGCGAAGAAGGCGCCGGCAATCTCCAGCCCGTGCTGTCTTTCCACCCGGTAGCGGGGTCTCGCCTCCCGCACATGGGCCCGCGCCCGCGCCGCCAGTTGACGGCAGGCCGCCGGATCGCGTTCGACCGTGGCGGCGATTTCCTCGAAGCCGACGCCGAAGACGTCATGCAGCAGGAAAGCCGCCCGCTCCAGCGGCGACAGCCGTTCCAGCGCCAGCATCAGCGGCAGCGTCACATCCTCTTCTTCCCCGGCGTCGTCCACCACCGGATCGGGCAGCCAGGGGCCGATATAGGTTTCGCGGTTGCGCCGCGCCGACTTGAGCTGGTCGAGGCACAGCCGCGTCACGGTGCGGCGCAGGAACGCTTCCGGCTCGCGCACCGCGCCGCGGTCGGCGCCCATCCATCGGATAAAGGCTTCCTGCACCACATCCTCGGCGTCCGCGACCGAACCCAGCATGCGATAGGCGACGCGGATGAGCCTGGGACGCAGCGGATCGAAGCTCTCCGCCGCGCCCCCATGCGCCCCCTGCGCCATCACGCAGCCGCCCTGGCCGGCGTGTCGTACCAGAGGCCGAAGCCCACCGCGATGCGGTTCCAGCCGTTGATGACGTTGATCATCAGGGTCAGCTTCACCTGCTCTTCCTCCGAAAACTCGGCTGCCAGCGCCTTGTGGGCCGCTTCATGGCTGTGCCCTTCGGAAAGGCGCGTCAAGGCCTCCGTCCATTCCAGCGCGGCCCGCTCGCGGGCCGTATAGCAGGGCGCCTCCCGCCAGGCGGAAAGCAGGTAGATGCGCTGTTCGCTTTCGCCCTGCGCGCGGGCCTCGACCGTGTGCATGTTGATGCAGTTGGCGCACTGGTTGATCTGCGACGCGCGGATCTTCACCAGCTCGATAAGGCTCGGCTCAAGGCTGGCATTGATGGCGGCGGAGGTGGCGAACCAGCTTTTCATAAGCTGGGGCGCGGCGGCAAAGGGGTCGAGCTTGGCAGTCATGTCAGCACCTTTCTTCCTGAGTTATGCCGACATGACGAGACAGGATCGGCTGGCGTGACATGGGTCGTGAAAAAAATGCCATATCGGCGATTGGAAGGGGGAACAGCGCCACCTTCATCCCCCCGGCCAATGACCGCTTCCCAAGCCTTGCAAAAATGCTCTAGGGCGGGCGGCATGACCAATATTCTTCTCGTCATGGCAGGAGGCGCCGTCGGATCGGCCTTGCGCTACCTGCTCGGGCGTCTCGCTGCCCAGATATTCCCTGGCGCCCTGTGGCCCTGGGGAACATTCGGCGCGAATATCATCGGCGGTTTCGCCATGGGCCTGTTCGCCGGATGGCTGGCCCGCTTCAATATGGCGGGGGGCGAACCGATCCGGCTGCTGCTTGCCGTCGGTCTGCTGGGCGGCTTCACGACCTTCTCCTCCTTCAGCCTGGAAACCGTGCTGATGATGGAGCGGGGGCAGCCGGGCATGGCGCTGGGCTATGCGGTCCTTTCCGTCATCGGCGCCGTAGGCGCGCTGGCCGGCGGTCTGGCCGTCATGAGGAGCGTCGCATGAAGGGCCGTCCTCCCGGCAAACCCACCGGCCCCCGCAAGCCCGGCGCAGCGCCCCAGGGGCGGGCGCGCGGCGCGGCCAAGGCGGCTCGCGCCCGCAAGCCGGATGCGCCTAAGCCCGCTGCCCGGCCTCCTGTCAAAACGCCCGCCGCCAAAACGCCTGCGGCAAAGACTGCTGCCCGGTCCGCCTCCTCCTCTCCGGCGAAGGGCGTGTCGCTCGACGTGCGGCAATTCCGCGTGGCGGTGGATGACGACGGCATCCGGCTCGACCGCTGGTTCCAGCGGCATCTGCCCGACATCGGCTTCAACACCGTCTCGCGCTGGGCGCGCACCGGCCAGTTGCGCGTGGATGGCGCCCGCGCCGCGCCGGGCGACCGCATCGCGGAGGGCCAGACCATCCGCGTGCCCCCCGCCGAGCCCAAGGCCCCTGAAACCGCGAAGCCCAAACGCATCCGTCCGCAACTGACGGACGATCAGGCGGCCTTCGCCCAGGGGCTCGTCATCCATCGCGACGCGCAAGCCATCGTCATCAACAAACCGCCCGGCCTCGCCACGCAGGGCGGCACCAAGACGGACGATCATGTCGACGGCCTGCTCGATGCGCTGGAGTTCGACCTCGACCAGCGGCCCAAGCTCGTCCACCGGCTGGACAAGGACACGTCCGGCGCGCTGCTCGTCGCGCGCACCGCGCGGTCGGCCGCCTTCTTCGCCAAGGCCTTCTCCAGCCGCACGGCGCGCAAGGTCTATTGGGCCATCGTGATGGGCGTGCCCTCCATCGAGGATGGCATGATCGAACTGCCCATCGCCAAGCAGCCCGGCACCGGCGGCGAGAAAATGCATGTCGATGAGGAGGAAGGGCTTCCTTCCCGCTCGCGCTATCGCGTAATCGAACGCGCGGGCAATCGCGCCGCCTGGGTCGAACTGCAACCCTATACCGGCCGGACCCACCAGTTGCGCGTCCATATGGCGGCAATCGGCCATCCCATCGTCGGGGACGGCAAATATGGCGGCAAGGACGCCTTTCTGAGCGGCACGATCAGCCGCAAGATGCATCTTCACGCCCGCCGCATCCGGGTCGATCATCCCGATGGCGGCCGGGTCGACGTGCGGGCCGAACTGCCCGAGCATTTCGCCGCCAGCCTTGCCTCGCTGGGCTTCGACCTCTCCGCCGGCGACCTGCCGCTCGACGAGGAGGTCGCCCGCGCGCCCACGCGGGAGGATGAGAAGAAGGCCGCCCGCGCTCATGCCAAGCAGATCCGCAAGGGCCGCAAGGGCGAACGGCGCGCCCGCGGTTCGGGTGGAGGGCCGCGCAGGAAATGACGCCCGGCGCGCCTTATCGCTGGCGGGACGAAGCCGCGATCCGCGCATTCGTGGCGGAGGTGGGCTTCGGCCTGCTCTGCGTGACCGCACCGGACCGCCAGCATGTCGTCCATCTGCCGCTCGTCTGGAGGGACGAGCGGCATGTCGGCCTTCACCTCCACCGCGCCAATCCCATCGTCCGCCACCTGGACGGTCAGGAAGCGCTGATCGTCGTGACCGGCGCCCATCATTATATCAGCCCCGACTGGTACGGCATGCCCGACAAGGTGCCGACCTGGAACTACCAGTCGGCGGAATTGCGCGGCGTCATGCGTAGGCTGGACCATGAGCAGACCGTCGCCCATCTCGACGCGCTGTCGAACGATCAGGAAAGCCGCCTCCTGCCCAAACCGGTCTGGACCCGCGAGAAGATGAGCGAGGGGCTGTTCGAGCGTGTGATGACGGGCCTGATAGGCTTTGAGATGGCCGTGCATGCGATGGAAGGCACGATGAAGCTGGGACAGGACAAGCCGGAATCCGCGCGCATCGCCGTGGCGGACGCTCTCGCGGCCAGAGGCGATGCCGCCATGTCCGCCCTCATGCGGGCGACGCGGCCATGAGCAATCGCCTTGCCGTATTCGATTGCGACGGCACGCTGGTCGACAGCCAGCACAGCATCTGCACGGCCATGGTCCGCGCGTTCGAGGGCGAGAAGCTGGTGGCGCCGGACCGCGCGACGATCCTGTCGGTCGTCGGCCTGTCGCTCCCGCTCGCCATGGCGCGGCTCCTGCCGGATGCGGAGGCCGATTATCACGATCATCTGTCGGAAAGCTACAAGCTGGCCTTCCAGCAGCTTCGCCGCGAAAATGCGGTGTCGGAACCGCTCTATCCCGGCATTGCCGAACTGATCCGCGAACTGGATGCCGATGGCTGGCTGCTGGGCGTCGCCACCGGCAAATCGGACCGCGGCCTGCAACTTTGCCTCACCCATCATGGCATCCACGCCCATTTCGTGACGTTGCAGACCGCCGACCGCCATCCGTCGAAGCCGCATCCCTCCATGCTGCTGACGGCCATGGCCGAAGCAGGAGCGACACCGGAAAGCACGGTGATGATCGGCGACACCAGCTTCGACATCGACATGGCGCTGTCTGCCGGCACGCGGGCGCTGGGCGTGGGCTGGGGCTATCACACGCCGCAGGATCTGATGGACGCCGGCGCACACAGCGTCGCCATGGACAGCGCGGAGCTGCGCGGCCATATCCACGCCCCCCATGTCCCTTCGTCCGACAGCCGCTCCCGATGACCGACATGCCGCCCGTTCCTCCCACCGACCCGGAAAAGGTCGCCCGCCAGCGTTTCTTCGCGCTCGGCCTGTTCCGCCTGTCGGGCGCGCTGCTGGTGATGTTCGGCTTCCTGGTGCTGATGCAGCGCTTCCATTGGGTGCAGGGGAACAAGGCGAAGGCGATGGGCGCGATCTTCGTCATCGTCGGCCTGTTCCAGTTCGTCATCGTCCCGCGCCTGCTGCTCGCGCTGTTCAGGAAACCGCCGCAATCATGAAACGCTTCTACCAGGATGCCGCCGTCGTCGCGGTTGAATCCGGTTTCGAAATCCGCCTCGACGGCCGCCCGGTCCGCACCCCCGCCCGCGCGCCGCTGGCGCTGCCCACCCAGGGGCTTGCAGAGGCGATCGCCGAAGAATGGCGCGCGCAGGGCGACACGGTCGACCCCCGATCCATGCCGTTCACCGGGCTCGCCAACGGCGCCATAGACCAGATCGCACCCAATAGCGGGAGTTTTGCCGCAGGCATCGCCCGCTATGCCGAAAGCGATCTGCTCTGCTATCGTGCGGAGGGGCCGGCCGAACTGATTGCTCGAGAGGCCGCGGCCTGGGACCCGCTGCTGGAATGGGCGACGACCCGCTACGACGTCGCGTTCCGGGTGACGCAGGGCATCGTTCCGGTGGCCCAGCCGACCGAAACGCTGGAGCGGCTGGCGGCTGCCGTGGCGGTTCTCGACCCTTTCACCCTGGCGGGGCTATCCACGCTGGTGACGCTGTCCGGCTCGCTCGTCTGCGGTCTGGCGGTGGTGGAGGGGGGCCATGACGCCGACCTGATCTGGACGGCGTCCGAAATCGACGAAGCCTGGGAAGTCGAACAATGGGGCGAGGACAAGGAAGCCGCCGCCCGGTCGGCGCAGCGCAGGAACGAATTTGCCATGGCCCGAGCCTTTTGCGAGATGGCCCGCGCCTGACCGGGTGGGAATGACGCAGCGTCTTCGTTCAATATCGACAGGCGGGCTGCCCTGAAGCCTGCTTTTTTCGCAAGACCGAGGAGTGCTCCATTTTGCCGCCCCGTTTTTCTCTTTTCGTCCTGATCGCCCTGTCCGCGCCGCTGGCGCTGGCGGCCCCGGTGCTTGCCCAGCAGGCGGGGCAGGCGGCTCCCGCCGCCGGTCGGATGAGTTCGGAACAGATCGCGGCCTTCAACCGGGCGGTCACTGATTTCACCGCGGGACAGACCGCGCAGCAGGCCGGCGACAATGCCGCCGCCGCCGCGAAATATGAAGCCGCACTGCCCGCTATCCGCACGGCCGTGGAGCTCGACCCCGCCAGGATCGAAAATGTGAATTTCCTCGCCAACGCGCTTTACGCCGATGCGGCGGCGCAGGGCGCGCTGGGCAGGATGGACAGGGTGATCGCGCTCTATACCGAATCCGCGCCCCATTGGCGCAAGCTGGTGGAGGCAAAGCCCGCCGATGCCGCCAGCCGCAATATCTTCGCCGGCATCTTGATCCAGATGGGCAATCAGAAGCTCGCCGGCAATGACAGGACCGGGGCCGATCCCCTCTATCAGGAGGCGCTGACCCTCGCGCGCAGGTCCGTCGCGGAAAAGGCCGGGGATGCGGTCTCCCGGAACACCCTGCTATCCGCACTGATCGGGGTCAGCCAGACCGGCAACGACCCGGCCCTGTCCGCCGAAGCGTTGAAAATGGGCAAGGCGATGCTGAGCGACGGCACCATCGATGCGATGAACAAACCCTCTATCGAGGCGATGACGGGCGCCAAGGCCGGCTGACGCCGCTATTTAGAGCGCGCTGCGTTAAATCGAACGCAGGCCGCGCGCTCCAAGCTTTTGTTGTCGCATCGTTTAAAACGCAAAACCCGTTCCCACTTTTGCGCACGACGCCCTATTTGTCCAACGGTGAACCTGCCCCCGCGAAGGCGGGAGCACGCCATGTTTCAACCTGCCCGACCCTGTGCGAACGGGACAGGGTAACGCTCTGTGCCTAAGCCGTCTGGCCCATGATCTTGTCGGCATAGAGCAGCCGCCCCGGCCCCATCAGGCCGATGAATTGCGGCAGCATATGGCGGGCAAGCGCGAAACAGCCCTCGCTGCGGCCGATCTTGCCCCAGGTCGCGATATGGTTCTCGCTGACATAGTCCGCGCCATGCACGACGATGGCGCGCATCTCCGCATTGTTGTTCTGCGGATCGAGCCCGGCCAGGCGCATCGCCCGGCCATGCTGGCCCTCATAGATTTCGCCGGTCTTGAAGGCGCCCGAACTGCTCGCCAGTGAATTGGGCTCATTGGAAAAGCTGTGGAGCCATCCCGAATGCTCGGGGTCGGAACCGCGGCCATGGGCAACCAGATAGGAACTTGCCTGCCCGCCGATCAGGTCGACCACATGGAAGCGCAATTCGCGCGACGGCGCATTGAAATCGGCCAGCGCCACCCGGTCCCGCAGGGTGAACATATGCCCATGCTGGTCCAGCGCGGCCTTTGCCCGCTCCAGCAGTTTCGCATAGGGCTGGGTCGCGAGCGGCCCCGGCGAAGCCGGACGCGGTGCGGGAGGAACTGCCGGCTGTGGCTGCGTTTCGCCCAGCGGAGCGGCCCGCCCGGCACTGTCGGCAAGAAACGAAAATGCCAGCCCGCTCAAAGCGAGCTTGGTAAAACTACGACGATCCATGAATCGCAATATAGCAAAGGAGCAGCGCCAGTCCAAGGGCGGCGCAGGATCGCCGCCGCCGTCCCGCCTCCTTTCCGGGGCGGGAAGACTCCGGCCGATGGCGCGGGCCCCTATTCGGTGGCGTTCGCGCCTTCGTCTGCGCCGTCCTGGCCAAGGCGCGCCGTCATGCCTGTCGCGGCGGCGTCGTCCTCGATCTGCTGCTGTTCGGAAATGCTCGGCGGCGGCGCAGGTTCCGGCGCGGCCGCATTGTTGCCCGGCTCGGGAGCGGGGGCCACCGGTTCCTCCTCGATCACATTTTCGACCGGCGGCTCGACCAGATTGTTGGTCGCGGGCGCCTCTTCCTCCTTCTTGCCGCAGGCGGCGAGGGCAAGCGTCCCGGCAAGGGCGATAAGGGCGAATTTGCGCATGAAGATCAGTCCTTGGATGCGATGGAGGTGGCGGGCGCGGCGGTCGGATCGACGCGGCGGCTGGACGCCTCGATCTTCGCCGCCAGCAGCTTGTCCCAGCCATAGGGGTCGGAACGGAAGCTCATCGTCCCGTTATTGCTGGCGAAGGCGGTCCAGTAAAGCAGGTACACCGCCACTTCCTTGGGCAGCGACACCCGCTGGGTCTTGCCCGCGTCGATCAGCGACTGGATCTTGCCGGCAAGGTCGGGATTGCCCGCCACCATCAGCTCCGCCAGCGGGACGGGCTTTTCCAGACGGATGCAGCCATGGCTAGCCAGCCGGTCATAGCTTGAAAACTTTGCCCGGGACGGCGTGTCGTGCAGGTAGACGGCGAAGGGATTGTTGAAGTCGAACTTCAACCGGCCAAGCGCGCTGTTCGGGCCGGCGGGCTGCACGATCCGCTCTCCGGTTTCCGGCGTGCCGACGATCTTGTACCCTTGCCGGATCAGTGTCGCGCGCCCCTTTGGCCACAATTCGCGCTTCGCGATGGAGGAGGGGACATTCCATGGCGGGTTGACCACGATCGAATGGATGCTGGACGACAGCATCGGTGTCGCATTGTCGGGCGAGCCCGTCACCGCGCGCATCGACGTCACCGGCTGGTCGCCCTCGAACACCGTCAGCACGGCGGCGGCGATATTCACCTGCACCCGGTTGACAGGCAATTCGCGCGGCATCCAGCGCCAGCGCTCCATATTCGCCATGATCGCGGCGATGCGATCGTCCACCGGCACGTTCAGCTCCCTGAGCGTCCGGGCGTCCAGCAGGCCGGTGGGGTTGAGGCCATAGCGCCGCTGCGCCCGTTGCAGCACATCGACCAGCTTTTCGCCGGGCGTGACGCTCTTGTCCTCTATGGCGATGCGCGCCCGCACGGCATCGGGGGAGGATTGCGCGGTGAGGGTGGGCCAGCCGCCCGCATCGCGAATGCGTTCGTAATTGGCGAGCCCCTTGCGCAGCCCGTCATAGCCGGCATAGGGCGGCGTCAGGCTGAGCGCCCATTGGGGCAGCCTGTCCTCGCTGATCGCCTTGGCAAGGCCGGGCCGGGGATCGAACCGCGCCGGGCGCAACGCCCAGATCTCCAGGAAGTCGGCGGTATCCACGCGCCCGGTGCTGAGCGCCTTCGCCCGGTCCAGCACGGCGGACAGAAGCGCCTCTCCCTTCAGTTCTCCGGTCGCTCTGGCGCGCGCCATCAACCCTTGGACCGCGCCGCCCTTCAGCCACTCGTTCAGCCATTTTTCCTGCGCTGCCGAGGGTTGCGGCAGCGGCACGGGCGGCGGCGTCACCATGGCCGGAGGCAGGATGACCTGCGGGGCGGGGGGCTGCGCCGACGGGGCGGGCATGGTCGGTGCGACGGCCGGCGGTTGCGCCACCGCCGGCACCGCGACGGCGCCCAGCAGGGAAATTACGGAAAAACGGATCATTTCAGGACGGTTCATGCTGGACCAGATAGCGCAAAGCCCGCATCGTTCAAACTCGAAGATAGCGGAAAAGATGATGCTGCACGTCGTTCACCATCCGGCCTATGTCTCTCCGGCAACAGCGGGCAGTTCCTTTCGCTTCGACAAATATGGGCTGGTGATGGAGGCGCTGACCATGGCGGCCGCACCCTTTACCGTGCATGAACCCGCCCCCATGCCGCGCGTCTGGATAGAGGCGGTCCACGACCCCGATTATGTCGAGCAGGTCGCGACGCAGACCGTGCCGCGGGAAAAGGAAAGACGGATCGGATTTCCGGTGACGGAGCGGGTGGCGCGCCGTTCCATGCTGTCGCCCGGCGGCACATGGCTGGCGGCGCGGCTCGCCATGCGCCATGGCTATGCGGCGAATGCGGCGGGCGGCAGCCATCATGCACTGCCCGGCAGCGGCGCGGGATATTGCGTGTTCAACGACCTTGCCATCGCTGCCAACCGGCTGATCGCGGAGGGGGATGCGCACCGGATATTGATCCTCGACCTCGACGTGCATCAGGGCGACGGCACGGCCGTGCTGACCGGCGGGCGAGGGGACATATTCACCCTGTCCATCCATGCGGACCGCAACTTCCCCGTGCGCAAGGCCCGCTCGACGCTCGACATCGGCCTGCCGGACGGCACGGGCGACGAGGCTTATATGGAGGCGCTGATGAGGGCCCTCCCGCCCGTGCTCGACGATTTCCGGCCTGATCTGATCCTCTACCAGGCCGGGGTCGACCCGCATGAAGACGATCGCCTCGGCCGTCTGGCGCTGAGCGATGCCGGGCTGGACCGCCGCGACCGCGCCGTGATGCGCGCCGCGCGCCGCCGGGGCATTCCGCTCGCCAGCACCATGGGCGGCGGCTATGGCGAAGACCGAATGGCCATCGCCCGGCGCCACGCCGATTGCATGATCCGCCTGGCGGAAGAGGTGGGTGATGGCCGATAGCTGCCGCTGAGCGCGCCGCGTTCCTGCGAAGGCTCTCACGAGCCATTTGTCTCATTCGAGTGCCTTCGCAGGAGCACTCTGTTCAGCAAGGAAAGCGGAAAGTCGGCAAGCCCCCTTCCGCGCTTAATGCAGGGTTGCCTTCCCCGTGGCGTCGGAACCGGCGGCCTGCCTGCTCTCCATGATTTTAGCCGCGACCAGTCCTGCCGCGACCAGCGCCGCGAAATCGCTGAAGGCCAGATAAAGGATATAGCCCCAGGGCGCATGGTTGAACACCGCTTGCCCGATATGCAGCCACAGCACGGCCGCCAGCGCGAACAGGACCGTCGCTCTCGCCCGTCCAGCCAGATCGCCGCTCACGATCCGCAGCATCAGCGCAATGACGATGCCGACGACCAGCGCCAGGATCAGGCCGCCGATCAGCGCCCCGGCATCGGTGACCGGAAATCCGCTATTGTTGTAGAAGACCGTGGCGACCGGCCCCTTGCCATAGAGGATGGTGCCCTGCGCGGTCGCCGGGTCGGGAATCACATAGACGCCCGTGCCCGACGGCGTCAGCGCCTGCGCCAGGGCCGCCTGCAAATTGCTGCCGGCGGCGGACTCCGCGCGATGAAAGGCGAGCGCGCTCAGCGGCGTCCCCCAGAAGAGGAAGCCGATCAGATACATGGCGACGCCGCCGATCAGGCCGCCCAACAGGGTCTTGAACATATGCCCTCCTGTCCTCTCAACGATCGAGAGGCTGACGGACAAACGCCGGAACGGCAATATCTTTCCGGGAAGGGCGCTCAATCGCCCTTGCGCGACGCCTTTTCCGCGATCCCCGACACGCCCTCGCGCCGGTCGAGTTCGTCCAGCACATCGTCCAGCGCGATGTCGAGGTCGGCCAGCAGCACCAGCAGATGGAACAGCAGGTCTGCGCTTTCGCCGATCGCGCCCTCGCGGTCCGCCGCCATGGCGGCGATCACCGTCTCCACGGCTTCTTCGCCCAGCTTCTGGGCGATCTTGCCGCGCCCCCTGGCGGTCAGCTTGGCCACATAGGACTGATCGGGATCGGCCTGCCGCCGCTGGCGGATGGTCCGTTCAAGATTAAATAGGGTCGCGCGCATGGCGCCATCAAGCGCCACGCACGCAAACCGTCAAACGAAAACTTACTTGCGCTTGCGGCGGGCGACGAAAACCCGCGCGCCCAGCACCGCGGCGCCAAGGCCGAACAGCGCCATCTGTTCCGGTTCGGGCACCGGCGTCGGCGTGCCGCCGGACGAGGAACCGCCCGAGCTGCTGGAGCCGCCGCACTTCTTGCCCCAGCACCAGGTCGCTTCCGCCGGAGCCGCCGCGCCCATCAGAGCGGCCACGCCAGCGGCCAGAAACAGCTTGTTCACATTCATCATCTTCACCCCGCTGTTGATTGAGTCAGGTGCGGGAAGAGGTGCAGGCACCGTGCCAGTTCCACTAAATGGAGGCGGAACGGCGCCATCATGGTTAACATGGGTCTGCCGATATCGGTTAATGTAAAGGCAACCGACGCTTTTCGGCGAAATCGGGTCGGTCAGGCGGTCCGGACCGCAATGCCGGCGGCCGCCAGCGCCTGATGCGCTTCAGCAATGCTATGTTGACCGAAATGAAATATGGACGCCGCGAGCACCGCGCTGGCATGCCCCTCCACCACGCCTTCGACCAGATGATCGAGCGTCCCGACGCCGCCGCTGGCGATGACCGGAACCGAAACCGCATCGGCAATGGCGCGGGTAAGGGCAAGGTCATAGCCCGCCTTGGTCCCGTCCCCGTCCATGGACGTGACCAGCAGTTCGCCCGCGCCCAGTTGGGCAAGCCGCACCGCATGCTCCAGCGCATCGATGCCGGTCGGCTTGCGGCCGCCATGGGTGAAGATTTCCCAGCGGCCATCGCCCACCCGCCGCGCATCGACCGAGCCGACGACGCACTGGCTGCCGAAGCGGTCGGCGATGTCCGCCACCACCTCGGGCCGGGTGACGGCCGCACTGTTCACCGCGACCTTGTCCGCGCCCGCGAGCAGCAGGGCGCGGGCATCCTCCGGACTGCGCACGCCCCCGCCCACCGTCACCGGCATGAAGCAGACCTCCGCCGTGCGCCGGACCACGTCGATGATCGTGCCGCGCGCCTCATGCGTGGCGGTGATGTCCAGGAAGCAGAGTTCATCCGCGCCCGCTGCGTCGTAAATCTTCGCCTGCTCGACCGGATCGCCCGCGTCGCGCAGATCGATGAAGTTCACGCCCTTGACCACGCGGCCATTGGCGACGTCCAGGCAGGGGATGACGCGGGTGCGGACGGTCATGCGGCCGCCTGCGCCACCGCCAGCGCCGCCTTCAGGTCCAGCCGCCCGTCATAGAGCGCGCGGCCCGTGATCACGCCTTCAATGCCCTCGTCGGCATGCAGGCTCAGCACCCGGATGTCCGCGATCCCCGCGACGCCGCCGCTGGCGATCACCGGAATGTCCGTGGCGCGGGCCAGATCGACGGTCGCATCGATGTTGCAGCCCTTGAGCAGGCCGTCGCGGCCGACATCGGTGAACAGCAGGCTGGCGACGCCCGCATCCTCGAACCGGCGGGCAAGGTCGACCACCGGCATGTCGGACTTCTCCGCCCAGCCGTCCGTCGCGACGAAGCCGTCCCGCGCATCCACCGCCACCACGATCCCGCCGGGGAAGTCCTGTGCCGCCGCCTTGACGAAGCCCGGGTCCTTCAGGGCCGCCGTGCCGATGACGATGCGCGACACGCCCAGGTCGAACCAGCGCTCCACCGCCTCCCGGTTGCGGATGCCCCCGCCCAGCTGCACATGGCCGGGAAAGGCCGCCACGATGGCCTCGACCGCTTCGGCATTGACCGCATGGCCCGCGAAGCTGCCGTCCAGATCGACCACATGCAGATGCTGCGCGCCCGCTTCCGCGAACAATATCGCCTGGGCGGCGGGATTGTCGCCATAGACGGTGGCGCGGTTCATGTCGCCTTCGGCCAGGCGCACGACCTGGCCGCCCTTGAGGTCGATGGCGGGGAAAACGATCAGGCTCATGGACGCCAATCCAGAAAACGGGAGAGGAAGGAAAGGCCGTAGCTCTGGCTCTTTTCCGGGTGAAACTGACAGCCGATGATGGTGTCGCGCGCCACCGCCGCGACCAGCGGCCCGCCATGATCGGTGACGGCGGCGACATGCGCCGGGTCGGCGGCTTCGAAATGATAGCTGTGCAGGAAATAGGCCTCGCCCGCTTCCAGCAGCGGAGGCGTGCCGCGCAGGGCCACGTCGTTCCAGCCCATGTGCGGCACCTTGATCGCCGGATCGCGCGGCTCGATCAGCCGGACGGTGCCGCCTATCCAGCCCAGCCCCTCGTGCCGGCCGAACTCTTCCCCAGCATCGGCCAGCAACTGCATGCCCACGCACACGCCCAGAAAGGGGACGCCGCGCTGGCGGACGGCCTCGTTCATCGCCTCCACCATGCCGGGAATCGCGACCAGCGCATCGCGGCAGGCGCGGAAGGCGCCGACGCCCGGCAGGACGATGCGGTCCGCCCCTGCCACGACATCCGGATCGGCGGTGATGACGGCGTCGTCCGCCCCCGCCTTGCGCAGGGCGTTGTGCACCGAATGAAGGTTGCCCGCGCCATAGTCGATCAGGGCAAGCGCGGTCACAGCATTCCCTTGGTCGAAGGAATGGCGTCGGCCTTGCGCGGGTCGATCTCCACCGCCTGCCGCAACGCGCGGGCAAGGCCCTTGAAGCAGCTTTCGACGATATGATGGTTGTTGCTGCCGTAGAGATTTTCGATGTGCAGCGTGATCCCGGCGGCCTGGGCGAAGCTGTGGAAGAAATGCTCCACCATCTCGCTGTCCCATTCCCCGATGCGCTGCACGGTGAAGTCCACCTTGAACACCAGCCAGGGGCGTCCCGAAATGTCCAGCGACACGCGGGTCAGCGTCTCGTCCATCGGGGAATAGACGCTGCCGTAGCGGGAAATGCCGCGCTTGTCGCCCAGCGCCTTCGCCACCGCCTCGCCAATGGCGATGGCCGTGTCCTCGGTCGTGTGATGCTGGTCCACATGCAGGTCGCCGACGGTCTTCACGTCCATGTCGATCAGCGAGTGACGCGACAGTTGCTCGATCATGTGATCCAGGAAACCGATGCCCGTCGAAACGGTGTAGATGCCGGTGCCGTCCAGGTTGACGGTCACGTCGATCTGCGTTTCCGCAGTGTTGCGGTGAATGTCGGCCGTGCGCATGGCAGCGCCCTATAACGAAGTGGACGGCCGTTGCAATGTGGCGTTGCACCTATAGCGCGCACTTGACCCGCGCCGCCGCGCCGTTAGGACATTGGCGCATGAGCGACGACCTGCCCGACAGCCTGATTCCCTATGACGAAATCGTGCAGGAGGCCCTGCGCGCCGTCGTCGGCCGCGTGCTGGGGGAAATCGAACGGACGGGCGGCCTTCCCGGCGCGCATCATTTCTACATCACGTTCAAGACGCAGGCGGCTGGAGTCGATATTCCGCGCCATCTGGTCGAACGCTTCCCTGACGAGATGACCATCGTCCTCCAGAACAAATTCTGGGACCTGAAGGTCAGCGACGACGCCTTCGGGGTCAGCCTGACCTTCAACCAGGTGGCGGCGCATCTGCATATTCCCTTCGCGGCGATCACGGCCTTCGTCGATCCGGCGGTGAATTTCGCGCTCCAGTTCCAGGCGCAGGCCGACATTGCGCCCGAACCGCATGAAGAGGCGGAAAATGACGCGCCGCAGGTGACGACGGAGGACGGCTCCAATGTCGTGACCGTGGACTTCGGCAAGAAGAAATAAGGCTGGAAACAGGAGCGGGCGCTCCCCAGATTGACGGCACTCCGGCGACATCATGGGAGTGCCCGACTTGAACGACAGCCGCACCGAAACCGACAGCATCGGCGCCATCGAAGTGCCCGCCAGCGCCTATTGGGGCGCGCAGACCCAGCGGAGCATCGAGAATTTCCCCTTCGGCCCCGGAGAACGCATGCCGATCGGCATCGTCCACGCGCTAGCCATCGTGAAACAGGCGGCGGCGCGGGTCAATCGAGCACACGGACTCGATTCGGGCCTGGCGGATGCAATCGAGGCGGCGGCGGCGCAGGTCGTCGCGGGCAACCATGACGACCAGTTCCCGCTCGTCATCTGGCAGACCGGCAGCGGCACCCAATCCAACATGAACGTCAATGAGGTGATCGCGGGCATCGCCAATGAGGCCCTGACCGGCAAGCGCGGCGGCAAGAGCCCGGTCCACCCCAACGACCATGTGAATATGGGCCAGTCGTCCAATGACAGCTTCCCGACCGCCCTGCACATTGCGGCGGCGCGGGCCGCCACCGCGGCTCTGTTCCCGGCGCTCGACCGGCTCCACGCCGCCCTAGACGCCAGGGCGAAGGCGTGGGAGGGCATCGTGAAGATCGGCCGCACCCATCTGCAGGACGCGACGCCGCTGACGCTGGGCCAGGAATTTTCCGGCTACGCCCATCAACTCTACCGCAGCCGCAAGCGGATCGAGCCGGCGGTCATGCACGGCATGATGGCGCTGGCGCAGGGCGGCACGGCGGTCGGCACCGGCCTCAACGCGCCGGCGGGCTTCGACGTGGCGGTGGCGAAGGAAATCGCGGCGCTGACCGGCCTGCCGTTCCGGACCGCCGACAACAAGTTCGAGGCGCTCGCCTCCAACGATCCGCTGGTGCACCTGTCCTCCACCCTGGCGACGCTGGCAGTGGCGCTGACCAAGATCGCCAACGACATCCGCCTGCTGGGCAGCGGCCCGCGCTCGGGCCTTGGCGAACTCGACCTGCCGGCCAATGAACCGGGCAGTTCGATCATGCCCGGCAAGGTCAATCCCACCCAGTGCGAGATGCTGACCATGGTCGCCGCGCAGGTCATCGGCAATCATCAGGCGGCGACGGTCGGCGGCCTGCAGGGGCATCTGGAACTCAATGTCTTCAAGCCGATGATCGGCGCGGCGGTGCTGCGGTCTATCCATCTGCTCAGCGTCGGCATGGACAGTTTCGCAGAACGCTGCGTCGACGGGCTGGAGGCGAATGAGAGGCGGATTGCCGAGCTGGTCGACCGGTCGCTGATGCTGGTCACCGCGCTCGCGCCCGAAATCGGCTATGACAATGCCGCCAGGATCGCGAAACACGCCCATGCCGAAGGGCTGACGCTGAAGGAGGCGGGCCTGCAATTGGGGTTGGTCGATGGGGAAAGCTTCGACCGGCTTGTCCGGCCCGAAAATATGGTCTGATCGACATCGGCATGGTGGAACCGGTCGCGCTGCGGTACATTGATGTCCCATGAGGAAAAAATCGCCCGACCAGCCGCTGATCACCGTCCGCCCGCCCCGCAAGGACGGGCTGCTCAGAAAGGCGGCCCGCGTCGGTGCGACCGTCGTCGCGGCGCGGGTGGCCGCCGATACCGGCAAGAAGGGCGTGATCGGCCTGCTGGCCGGCATGGGGGCCAAGCGGCTCATCATGCGTCATCCCATGGGCACGCTGTTCGTGACGGGCGCCTATATGGCCGGAAAGGTCTATGAGGCGAAGCGTGAGGCGGATCGCAAGCGCAAGGTCAAGGCCCTGCCGGACGGCAGTCCGCCGCCGATCCTGATCGAGGAAGCGCGCAAGGCCCGCAAGGGCTGACGGAGCGACAGTCCCCCTTGCCAAATCCCGTCCATGACGCCAAGAGCGGCCATGGCCGACAGCATCTCCATAGAGACGCCCGATTTCAAGCGCCGCGGCGTCCTGTTCGTTCTTTCCTCGCCCTCTGGCGCCGGTAAATCCACCATCGCGCGCAAGCTGCTGGCTGCGGAGCCGGATCTTGCCATGTCGGTTTCCGCGACCACGCGGCCGATGCGGCCGGGGGAGGTCGACGGCAAGGATTATCATTTCGTCGATCTGGAGGAATTCCGGCGGATGACCGCCGATCACGAATTCCTGGAATGGGCGCATGTCTTCGGGCAGCGCTACGGCACGCCCCGCGCTCCGGTGGAGGCGATGCTGAAGTCCGGCCGCGACGTTCTGTTCGACATCGATTGGCAGGGCGCGCAGCAACTCCACCAGATTGCGGGCGGTGACGTGGTGCGGGTGTTCATCCTGCCGCCGTCGATGGAGGAACTGGAGCGTCGCCTGCGCGGTCGGGCGACGGACAGCAATGAGGTGATCGAAGGCCGCATGGCCCGCGCGGCGGGAGAGATCGCGCACTGGGACGGCTATGATTATGTCCTGTGCAATGTCGATGCGGAGGATTGCTTCCAGCGCGTCCAGACGATCCTGCACGCCGAACGCATGAAGCGCAGCCGCCAGACGGGTCTGATCGGCTTCATCCGCAGGCTCAGCCGCTATCATCAGGAAGATTGAGGGATTTGGGCGTACCATGCGCCTGCGAAGGCAGGAACATGGCAGGTTTCAATCCAGCGGGGTCATGCCCAGGGATGATCGCCAGAGCATCGTGCGCAAAAGTGGGAACCGGTTTTGCGTTTAAAAGGATGCGACGACAAAAGCTTGGAGCGCGCGGCCTGCGTCCGATTTAACGCAACGCGCTCTAGGGTTTGTGGGGATTCATCGTGAGTTGATGATGGCTGCGGCGAGATAGATCATTGCAGAGAAGCTCTGGTCGGTTTTGCAGGCACGCATAGCGATGCGTTTGAATTCCTTAAGTTTGGAGAAGAAGTTTTCGATCAGGTGACGCCATTTGTACATCTCGACGTCGATCTTGAGCTTTTGGGCGCGGCCGGGATGTTGTGAAATGACAACCTTCGCCCCACGCTGATCAAGATCCTGTACAATCCAGTTGGAATCGAAGGCCTTGTCGCCCAGCAGGGCACCGAACTCAATACCGTCGATCAACGGTGCGACGCCTATGGTGTCGTAGCGGTTGCCCGGCAGCAACTCGAAGCGCACCAGATTGCCCAAGGCATCGGTCAGCGCCAGAATCTTGGTCGTCATGCCGCCTTTTGAGCGACCAATGGCCTGGCCCTGAGTCCCCCTTTTGCGCCCTGGCCATGCCGGTGAACCTTGACGATGGTCGCATCGACCATGGCGTATTCCATGTCGGGTTCCTCCGACAGCACATCGAAAATACGCTTGAAAATATCGGCTTCCCGCCAATCGCGAAACCGCCTGAACGCCGTACTCCAGTTGCCGAACATGGCGGGCAGATCACGCCATGGACTGCCCGTGCGAACAATCCACAGCACCGCCTCCATGAATAGCCGGTTGTCCCTTCCGCTCCGCCCAGGGTCAGTCGGCTTACCCAGACAATGTGGCTCCATCTTTGCCCATTGGGCGTCGGTCAGTACGAAACGGTCCATCCAGAGCGTCAATCACATCTCCCAACAAATGGGAATCCTAAATCCCCACAACCCCTAGAGCAGATTCCGATCCGATTGCATCGGCTCGACTGCTCTAAGTTTTTGTTTTGTCGCGTTTTCCGAGTCAGCAGATGATTCCATCTGCTTGGAAAACGCTTGTCTTATGACATTGCGGTCCGTTTGGGTCATGCTGGATTGCCCGGGCCGGGGTGGCCACCCCGGCCCGGGCGGAAGGGGACGGATCGTGAAAGCGCCGGTCGTTGTGGGACCGGGTTAGAGTAGGATCGCCCCTTTCTTTTCGTGTCGGCCCGAACGGATACCGGGGTTTTGGACCCGGATGACAAGCATGGGACAGCGGAAAAGATGAGCGACAATCTACCACAGACGATCGGCATCGACATCTCCAAAGCGAGCCTCGATTGCTATGCTCACCCCATCGGCGTCGAGCGCCAGTTCACCAACACGGCCAAGGGCCACAAGGCACTGATCGCCTGGCTGCGACAATGGCCGGTCGAGCGGATCGCCTATGAGGCAACGGGCACCTATCATCGGGCGCTGGAGGCGGCTCTGGCCGACTGGCCCTGCGTGAAGCTCAACCCGGAGCGCGCCCGGCGCTTCGCCCAGGCGACTGGCATTCTGGCCAAGACCGATCGCATCGATGCCATGTTGCTGGCCCGTATGGCGGCCACCTTGCAGCCGCCGGTCAGACCCGCTCGAAGCGCACAGCAGGCGCAGATAGCGGAGCTCATCAATGCCCGAGACGGCCTCGTGCGCGATCGCACCGCGCTCAAGAATCGCGAGAAGAACCTCACCATCGCCTTCCTCAAGCGCCAGTGCCGGCAGCGGCTCGAGCAGATCGAACGGCATATCGAGGCGCTCGATACCGAGATCGCCAACCTGATCGCCGCCGATGCCGCGCTCGCCCGCCGGCATGAGATCCTCACCAGCATCGCCGGCGTCGGAACGCTGACCGCCAACCAGCTCATCGCCACCATGCCCGAACTCGGCAGCCTCGAGAACAAGCAGGCCGCATCCCTCGCCGGTCTCGCCCCCGTCGCTCGACAGTCCGGACAATGGAAAGGCAAGACCTTCATCCGCGGCGGACGCGCCAACGTGCGGCAGGCTCTCTATATGCCGGCCCTCGTCGCCGCCCGGTACAATCCCGATCTCAAGGCAAAATATCAGCAGCTCGTTACTGCCGGGAAGCCCGCCAAGATCGCCATCACCGCCGTCATGCGAAAGCTCGTCGTCACCGCGAACGCCATGCTCAAAGCCGATCGATGCTGGACGCAATCTCCAGCTTGATCATCACGGATACTCTAACCCTCAAACCCCGCCGGTTCCGCCCAATCCGGGTGCACCCAGGCCATCGCCTTGAACAGCGTCCCCATGGCATCCCCGGCGGTCAGCCGCAGGCGGGCTGCCTCCACCTCCTCGGCGCGGGCCGGCGTCGTGCGGGCGAGCTGATCGGCGCGGGCGTCGATGCCCAGCCGGCGCAGGAAGGCGCCCTGACCGACCGGCCCCATCACCCGAAGCCCCGCCTGCCGCGCCATATTGCCGATCATGGTGAAGTCGACATGGGTGGTGAGGTCGCTTTCGCCCGGCTCCAGAAAGGGGTCGGCGAAGCGGTGCGCTCGCACCGCCTGCAACGTGTCCCCCAAGGCCGGCCCCTCATAGCCGTAGTCGACGATGATCGCGGCGCCGCCCTGCCGGGCGATCCTGTGCGCGAGTTCCAGCGCGACCGCGGCCCCGGCCAGCGGCGTTTCCAATATCGCGCCTTCCGGCGCTTCGGCGGCGAGGGCGGGGATGCCCGACTCGACGCGGCGATAGCCAGCCATGGGCGCGAAACGATCGGGTTCGCCCGGATCGGGGCAGATCACCACCCGTTCGCGCCATTCCTTTCCGCTGCGCACGATCTGGCGCACGGGCAGCGCGTCGAAAAATTCGTTGGCGACGACCAGCAGCGGCCCCTGTTCGGGCAGGCTGGAGACAGTGTCGTGATGGAAGATGTTGGGGATGATCGTCCTTTGCCGCTCCCGCAGGCTGGGGCTGGTCTCCACGAAATGCACCCGTGGGACGAGCGACAGGCCGGCCATGGCCCGGAGGGCATCGGAAGCGAGCGTGCCGCGGCCGGGGCCTAGTTCGACATAGCCGATCTCCGGCCGGCTGCCCGACCGCATCCAGACGTCCGCCAGGCATAGTCCGACCAGTTCCCCGAACATCTGGCTGATCTCCGGCGCGGTGGTGAAGTCGCCGGCGGCGCCCAGCGGGTCGCGAGTGCCGTAATAATGCTGGTTCGCCTCCGCCATATAATGGGCGATGGAGATCGGCCCGCCCGACGCGATCTGGCGCGCCAGGCGTTCCGACAGGCTGGGTTCAGCTGACACTCGCGCTGCCCGCGACCGGTTCCACGCGCACGCGGCGGCTCCTGGCGGTGAAGATCAGGTACAGGCCGCCCAGGATCATCGGCACGCACAGCCACTGGCCCATGTGCAGGCCGGTGCGCGCGGCGAATTCCATGAGCTGCGCGTCGGCCTCGCGGAAATATTCGACGCCGAAGCGGAAGATGCCATAGCCAAGCAGGAAGATGCCCACCAGCATGCCGGGCTTGTAGCGGGCGCGGGTCTTCCAGAAGGCGAAGGCGAGGATCAGGAACAGCACTATGCCTTCCAGGAAAGCCTCGTAAAGCTGGCTCGGATGGCGGGGGAAGGCGCCGCCGGTCGGGAAGATAATCGCCCACGGCACATCGGTTTCCTTGCCCCACAGCTCCCCGTTCACGAAATTGGCGAGGCGGCCGAAAAACAGGCCGAAGGGCACGCAGCAGGCCACGAAATCATGGATGCGCAGCCAGGAGAGCTTCTCCTTGCGCGCCATGTAGAGGATGCCGAGCGACACGCCGATGGCCCCGCCATGGAAGGACATGCCGCCGTTCCACAGCTTGAAGATGTCCAGCGGATGGCGGAGGATTTCGGGCTGGTAGAAGAAGACATAGGCCAGCCGCCCGCCGATGATGATGCCCAGCGTCGCGTAGAAGATCATGTCGTCGGCATGGCGGCGCGCCATGGGCGAACCGGGCTGGGCGATCAGCTTCAGCAGATACCAGTAGCCGATCAATATGCCCGCCAGATAGGCGAGGCTGTACCATTTCAGCGTGAAGAAGCCGAGGTCGAGCGCGACAGGGCTGAGGCCGAGCTGGTCGAAGCGGATGGCCCCCGAAGCGGCGGCGGCAAGGTCAAGGATCAAGTTGGCGTTCCCCTTGGGAAATTCGGCCCCCGCCATAGAGCAAGGTGGGGGACGGAGGAAAGGGAGGAAGTTGACCGGACCGGTTCATGGAGTCCGAACGACGTTCCCGGCCATGGTGGTGGCGAGTTGCGGCGGCCTTGAGACGGAAAGGGCGTCACTCGACCAGACAGGGGCTTGGCATGCGTCAGGACCGACCTTGCAATCCTGCCTTCCCCAACGACGGATCGGGCATCCCCGCCATCCGACCGTCCTCACCCCTTCAAAATCCGCCAGCGCGGAGAAACCTGTTTCCACACGCCGCAAACCGAAATTCAGCCCCCGATCTTCGCCCGCGCAAAGGCGACGAGCGAGCCGAACGTCTCGAACGTATCGCCGTCTATATCCTCGTCCTCGATCAGGATGCCGAAGCGGTCCTCCATCTCAGTGAGCAGGCCCGCAACGGCCATGGAGTCCAGTTCCGGCAGCGCGCCGAACAGCGGCGTATCCGCATCGAAGGCGTCGACCCGGTCCTGCGACAGGGCCAGCACATCGCGCAGCAAGGCGCGCATCATCGTTTCAATATCCATTGCCCGGTCGACCGGTTGTGCATTGTCCGCCCGCATGATGGGCGCCTACCTAGTCGTTCCGCCGCTAACCTACAAGCGCCGAAATGGCCGCACGCGCGGCGGGCAGCCAGACCGAAGCGCGTCGGGGGTTGAAGAAATCCAGCCGGTAGAGCGTTTCCCGTTCCTCCATCCAGTCGGTCTTGTAGCCATTGTCGCCCGTTCCATAATCGATCGTCGCGACATGATCGCGATCGATGGCGTGCGCGAACATCGCATGGCTGAGCAGGCTGCCGGGGGAGGCGCCGTCGAACGCCTGATCATGGGCCAGCTTGTGAATGAGGGCGGTGCCGTTCTCCACCGTCCATAGCTGGGTCGCCACCGGCTGCTCCTCCAGCCGCGCAAAGCCCAGCCGGAGCGTCCCGGCGGCGCTTTCCCGCTGGGCCAGCGCATGGAGAAAGCCAAGATCGGCCTCCGGCTTCTTCCAGCTTCGTTCCTGCACGGCGGCATAGTCGCGCCACAGCGCCTCGGTCAGCTGGTCCGCGATGCTGAGGGTGAAGCGGCTCGCACGGTTCTTGCGCGCGATCAGCGTACGCAGGCGGCCGGGCCGTTGCGCCCAATATTGCTCGAAAGTCCGCCCATTCAGGTGCAGCATATGCCGCCCCCCCATCGGCCGCCGGACGCTGAACCAGCCTGCACGGCGAAAGGCGTCGAGCAGCATGTCCGACGCGGCCGTGACCGGATAGAGGTCGATCTGGGCGCTGTCCGCCAACAGAGACTGGGCGATGACTTCGATCAGGCGACGACGGACGGTCTCGTCCAAAGGGCCAAGGAAGACCGGCCCCCAATCGAAGCTGTACCAGTTGGCGAGCGCGCCCAGCCGTCCCGCTCCGGACGAAAGCAGGAAAAGCCATGCCTGACACTCCCCCTCCAACGCCTGGAAGATGCGGACGTCCGTCGTGGAAAAGCAATGCGCATGGAGCGATTCGAACCAGTCGATGCGGTCGAACAGCGACGGCGTGCCGGCGCGGTCGAGCGCTGAACCCAGCACCTGACGCGCTTGGGCGACGCTGCGATATTCCCTTGCGACCAGCAAACCATTATCTCCCCGTCGACAGCATCGCCTTTAGGAAAAAAGTCTGGAGATGGAGTTAAGCGATTCCCCCGCGCCCATGGCGGACCCCATGATCGACGGCGCGCAGGTGCGGCCGATCGACCATCTGCTGCTGCGCGGCGACGCGGAACGGCCCGCGCTGGACGGGCGGTCGGGCACGCAAAGCTATGCGGATCTGGAAGCGACATTGGGGCGGCTGGCGGCATGGCTTGCCCGATTCGGGCTGGACAAGGGCGCGCGAGTCGCAAGCTGGGTCGCAAAGGGCCCGGTCGCGGCCCTGATGCCGCTCGCCGCGCCCCGCGCCGGGCTGGTTCATGTGCCGGTCAATCCGCTGCTCAAACATGCCCAGGTCGCGCACATATTGGCGGACAGCGGCGCGTCGCTGCTGATCGGGACGGCCAGCCGTCTGGCGACCCTGTCGCCGGGCGACGTGCCGGGGCGATGCGACCTCCACCGGGAGGATGATGCGGCCTGCGCGATGAGCGGCGGGGAGGCGCTGGCCCCGTCCCATGCCGCGCCCGACGAACTGGCCGCAATCCTCTACACCAGCGGATCGACCGGGCGGCCCAAGGGCGTGATGCTGAGCCACGCCAATCTCTGGCTGGGCGCTGTATCGGTGGCGGAATATCTGAAGCTGACGGCGGAGGACCGGACGCTTTGCGTGCTCCCCTTCAGCTTCGATTATGGGCAGAATCAGTTGTTTTCCACATGGTTCGCCGGCGGATGCGCCTGTCCGCTCGATTATCTGACGCCGCGCGACGTGGTGAAGGCGGTGGATCGGTGGGACATCACCACCTTGGCGGGGGTGCCCCCGCTCTGGGTGCAGTTGACCGAACTGGACTGGCCCGCCGATGTGGCGGCGAAGCTCAGGCGGCTCACCAATAGCGGCGGCGCGCTGACGCGGCCCCTGGTGGCGAAGTTGCGGGCGCTGTTTCCGCGCGCGGACCTCTACCCCATGTATGGACTGACCGAGGCGTTCCGCTCGACCTATTTGCCGCCCGCGCTGGTGGAAAGCCGCCCCGACAGCATGGGATCGGCCATTCCCCATGCGGAGATACTGGTCGTTCGCCCGGACGGTTCGATTGCGGGCGACGATGAGCCGGGTGAACTGGTGCATTGCGGGCCGCTGGTGGCGCAGGGCTATTGGCGCGATCCGGCGCGCACGGCGGAACGGTTCAAACCGGCGCCCGTCGCCTCCCGCTATGGCGGCATGGCGGTGTGGTCGGGCGATACCGTGCGCCGGGATGCGCGGGGACTGCTTTATTTTGTCGGACGCGATGACGCCATGATCAAGTCCGCCGGCAACCGCATCAGCCCCACGGAGGTCGAGGAAGCGGCCGTCGCGGTGGAGGGCATTGCCGAAGCGGTTGCGCTGGGCGTCCGGGACGATCGTCTGGGGCAGGCGGTGCTGTTGCTGTTGCGCGGCGCTTCGCCGGAGCTAAAGGCGCAGGTGGAGGCACGGCTTCGGCAGGAGCTTCCCAATTTCATGCAACCGCGCGAGATCGTCATGCTTTCCGAATTTCCCCGCAATCCCAATGGCAAGATCGACCGCGTGGCGCTGGCGAAGGAATTTGCGGCATGAAGCCGATGGGACCGATCCCGCCCGTCTTCATCGGGGAGGAGGGCATGTTGCTGATCGGCGGCTGCGGCGCGGCGAGCCTGGTGGAGGAGGCCGGGGACACGCCGCTGTTCGTCTATGACATGGGCATCGTAGAGGAGCAGGCGCGGGCCTTTCGCGACGCCATGCCAGCGACGCTGTCGCTCCATTATGCGGTGAAGGCCAATCCCCATGCGCCCCTGCTGGAGCGCATGGCGAAGCTGGTGGACGGCTTCGACGTGGCGTCGGGCGGGGAACTGGCCCGGGCGCTGGAGGCGGGGATGGACGCTGCCCATATCAGCTTCGCCGGGCCGGGAAAGCGCGACGATGAATTGATCGTCGCCATAGACAGCGGCGCGACGATCAACCTTGAGTCGGAGGGGGAGGCGCGACGGGCCATCGCCCTTGCGGAGCGGCGGGGCAGGACGCCGAAGCTGGCGGTGCGGGTGAACCCGGATTTCGACCTGAAGGGGTCCGGCATGCGCATGGGCGGCGGCGCCAAGCCCTTCGGCGTGGACGCGGAGCGCGCGGCGGCGCTGGCGCGCTGGGTAATCGATGCGGGGGCCCAATGGCGCGGCTGGCATATCTTCGCCGGCAGCCAGGCGCTGGGGACGCAGGCGCTGATCGAGACGCAGGCGGCAACCATCGATCTCGCCACCCGCCTGTCCGACAGCATCGGCGCGGTGCCCCCGCTGGTCAATCTGGGCGGCGGCTTTGGCATTCCCTATTTTCCCGGCGACGAACGGCTGGACATCCGGCCCATCGGGGACGCGCTGGGCCGGCTGCTCGACGGGCGGGCGGACATATTGCAGGACAGCGCCTTCGCCATGGAACTGGGCCGCTGGCTGGTGGGGGAGGCGGGCGTTTACCTCACCCGCATCGTCGATGTGAAGAAGAGCCAGGGCGAAACCTTCGTCATCGTCGATGGCGGGCTGCATCACCAGCTCGCGGCGAGCGGCAATTTCGGCACGGTGGTGCGCCGCAACTATCCCATCGCCGTCGCCAATCGCTTCGGGGAAGCGCCCGCGGCGGAGGCCGTAACGGTCGCGGGTTGCCTCTGCACGCCCATCGACAGGCTTGGGGACAAGGTCGCGCTGCCGCCGGTGGAGGAGGGCGACCTGATCGCGATCTTCCTGGCGGGGGCCTATGGCGCCTCGGCCAGCCCGGCGGCTTTTCTCGGTCATCCGGCGCCTCGGGAACTGCTGATCGGCTGATTTTAATCAACTGATTTGCCAATAACTTAACTCCTAACGCTATTTTTACCCTTTCGGGGCAAGAAGGCCGTCGAAGCTGAGTGCTTGACGGTTGCCGGCGCCTCCCTTTGGCGGCTGTCGGCGCGGCCGCGAAAAGGGGTGAATCTATGCGTTTCCTGTCACTTTCCCGTGCGTTGATCGGCATGTCCCTGCCGGCTCTGGCTCTTTCGGGCTGCGCTTCGGGCGGGGGCGCGCCCAATCTGCCACCGGCGTCCTTCGTTTCGACGCAGGAGGGGCCGGGCGAGGAATATGTGATCGGGCCGCTCGACGATCTCACCATCTTCGTCTGGCGCAATCCCGATCTCGGCGCGAAGGTGCAGGTGCGGCCCGATGGGCGCATCACCACGCCGCTCATTTCCGACATGCCGGCGGTCGGCAAGACGCCCCGGCAACTGGCCGACGACCTGAAGGTGGCGCTGGGCAAATATATCGAAAATCCGCTGGTGTCGGTGATCGTCAACAATTTCTCCGGCACCTTCAGCCAGCAGGTGCGGATCGTCGGCGCGACCGAAAAGCCCGCCTCCATCCCCTATCGCGCCAATATGACGCTGCTCGACGCGATGATCTCGGTCGGCGGCCTTTCCGAATATGCGGCGGGCAATAGGGCGAAGCTGGTCCGCTTCAACAAGGAAACCGGCAAGCAGCAGGAATATCAGGTCCGCATCGGCGACCTGCTGAAGCGCGGCGACAGCAAGGCGAACGTCATGCTGGCGCCCGGCGACGTCATCATCATTCCCGAAAGCATGTTCTGACATGGCGGCTCTCGTCGACGAACTGCTGGTCATCCTGCATGGCCTCTGGCTCCGCCGCTGGCTGGCGCTGGGCGTGGCCTGGGGCGTGTGCCTGGCTGGCTGGCTGGGCGTGGCGCTCATCCCCAACAGCTATGAATCCAAGGCGCGGGTCTATGTGAACACCCAGTCGCTGCTGGAGGACAAGGTGGGCATCACCCAGGTCCAGGCGCAGCAGGACCTCGACAGGGTGCGCCAGACCCTGGCCAGCACGGCCAATCTGGAACGGGTGGTGAAGGAGACCGATCTCAACCGGACGGTCGACGGGCCGCGCGACCTGGCGGCGAAGATCACCGGATTGCGCGAGACCATCACCGTGATGGCGCAGCTTGACCCCAGCATGATCGACATCAGCGCCACATGGGCCGATTCCGGCCTGTCGGACGGCGCCAATGCGCGCATTTCGCAACAGATCGTGCAGAAGCTGGTCGACATCTTCCAGGAAACCAACCTGTCCTCCGACAAGGTGGAGACGCGGCAGAGCCTTGCCTTCCTCGACCAGCAACTGGCGGCGCGGGGCAAGCAGCTTGCCGCCGCCGAACAGCGCCGCGTCGAGTTCGAGCAGCGCTATGCGGGCATGCTGCCGGGCGCCGGATCGATCGGCCAGCGCATGGACGCCGCCCGGTCGGAGATCAACAGCATCGATTCGCAACTCGTGCAGGCGCAAAGCGCGCTGGCGGCGATGAACGGCCAGTTGGCGGGCACGCCGCAGACCTTGCCGGGCGTCGGCGCTTCGGGCGGGCCTTCGGCGCTGACCCAGGCGCAGGCGGACCTTGCGTCGATGCGGGCGCGGGGCTTCACCAGCAGCCATCCCGACGTGATCGCGGCGCAGCGGCAGGTGGACCTGCTGCGCGGGCAGGGCGGCGGCAGCGCCGGCAGCACGCCCAATCCCGCCTATCTTTCGATCAGGTCGATGCAGGCGGAACGCGCCGCCACGGTGCAGGGGCTTTCCGCCCGCAAGGCGCAGTTGCAGGCGGACCTGAACGCCATGGCATCGCGCCAGACGGATGAACCCGGCCTCGCCGCCGAGCAGGAACGGCTCGACCGCGACTATCAGGTACTCAAGACCCAATATGACAAGATGCTGGCGGACCGCGAGGAAATCCGTCTGCGCGGCGATGTGAAGTCGGAAACCGGATCGGTCCAGTTCCGCGTCATCAATCCGCCCAGCCTGCCGACCGCTCCGGCCGCGCCGAACCGGCCGCTGCTGCTGCTGGGCGTGCTGATCCTGGGGCTGGGCGCGGGCATCGGCACGGCCTTTGCCGTGGCGCAGCTCAAGGGCGGCTTTCCCAATGCGGCGCGGCTGGAAAAGGCGCTGGGCGTCTCCGTGATCGGATCGATCAGCCAGACCGTCAGCGCGGCGCAGCAGGCGATGGAGAGGCAGCGGATGAAGTGGTTTGCAGGCGCCAGCGGCGGCCTTGCGGCGCTGTGCCTGCTGCTGATCGTCATCGAATTCGTCCAGCGCGGGCTGGCTTGAGGAGGGACCGGATATGAACAGGCACAAGTCCCTTTCCGGCGGATCGCTGATCGAGCGGGCGACCGAAATCTACGATTTCAGCGCGGCCCTGCGCGGGCGCGCCGCGCCCGCGGTCGAAGTTCCGGTGGGCGAACCCGTGGTGGAGACCGCGCAACCCGCGCCCGCCGCCGTCGAAACGCCGGTCCCCGAAACGCCGGTCCCCGGCTATCGCGCGCCGGACTGGACCGGGCCGGTACAGCCGATCGACCGCATCGCGCTGGTCGAGGCGGGCTATCTGCTGCCCGACGGTCCCGTCACCGCGATGAGCGAGGAGTTCCGGCTGCTCAAGCGCGACCTGCTGGCCGAACTGGCGGGCAATGCGCGGGGCAACCGGGTGCTGGTCTGCTCCGCCCATAGCGGGGAGGGCAAGAGCTTCTGCGCGATCAACCTGGCGCTCAGCCTGGCGGCGGAGAAGGATCGCGAAATCCTGCTGGTCGACGCCGATTTCGGCAAGCCCGGCATCCCGCAGGCGCTGGGGCTGACCGCAGGGCCGGGCCTGATGGACGCGCTGGCCGATCCGGCGATTGCCATCGAGGATTGCGTGCTGCGCACCGACATTCCCTCTCTCTCCGTGCTCCCGGCCGGACAGCGGAGCAACAACGACACCGAATATCTGGCCTCCGCGCGGACGGAAATGCTGCTGGGCCGCCTGACCGAGGGACGGCCCGACCGCATCGTCCTGTTCGATTCGCCGCCCCTGCTGGCCGCTTCTCCTGCGGCTGTGCTGGCCGGCCACGCCGCCGTCGCGCTGCTGGTGGTGCGGGCGGACAGGACGACGGAAGGCGCGCTGCGCGATGCGGCCGGACTGCTCAAGGGCGCGTCCAAGGTGAAGCTGCTCCTGAACGGTGTGAACTTCGCCAGCGGCGGACGGCGTTTCGGCAGCTATTATGCGCATGGCCATGAAGGGGAGCATGCGGGCTGATGATCTCTCGCCTAGCCCTTCTTCTCGCGGGGATCGCCCTGGCCTCGCCCGCCCTTGCGCGGGACGAGCAGCGCAAGGTCGACGTCACGCCCTATCTCGGCATCGACCAGGTCGTCGTCGCGCCGATCCAGGGCGGCGGCGACGTTCTGACCTATACCAACGTCACCGCGGGCGTGACCGCCAGCGTGCAGACGCGGCGGCTGGAAGCCGCTGCGGACCTGCAATATGCACATAGCTTCGGCTGGGGCGATGACCTCAGCGATCAGGACATCATCAGCGGGATCGTCAGTGGCCAATATGGCCTCGCGCGCGGGCTGTCGCTGAATGCAGGCGGCCTGGCGACGCGGGTCCGCACGGACGGGTTCTCGGGCGCGTCGGTGCGCAATGACGGCTATAGCAGCCAGGTCTATGCAGGCTATGTCGGCCCGTCCTATGTCACGCGGCTGGGCGATCTGGACATCAGCGCCTCCTACCGGCTCGGCTATGCGCGGGTCGAGGATGACGTGAATGTCGATTTCCCCGGTGCGCCTCTGGGCAATGGCTTCGCGGAATCGACCACCCATGACCTGATGGGTTCCGTCGGCGTCGGGCCGGGGGTGTGGATGCCGCTGGGCCTCGTCGCCAGCGCAGGCTACAGCCGGGAGGATGCAAGCCAGCTCGACCAGCGGTTCGAGGACAAATGGGCGCGGCTCGACGCCACCCTGCCGGTATCCCCCACGCTCGCCCTGATCGGCGGCATCGGTTATGAGAAGATCGAGATCAGCCAGCGTTCGCCCTTGCTCGACGGCAATGGCGTGCCGGTAATCTCCTCCAGCGGCCGCTACGTCACCGACGACAGTTCGCCTCGCCAGCTCATCTATGATTTCGACGACATCATCTGGGATGTCGGCGTGCTCTGGCGGCCGAGCCACCGCACCTCGCTGACCGCGCGGGTGGGCGAGCGCTATGGCGGCATGACCTATTCGGGCAGCTTCATCTGGCAGGGCCGGGACAAGTCGTTCGCCCTGGTCGTGTTCGACGGCATCGACAGCTTCGGGCGCGTCATCACTTCCGATGTGGCGGCGCTTTCGGGCAGCGACCTCAATATCGTGCGCAATCCCTTCACCGGCGATTTCACCGGCTGCGCCTTTTCCACCAGCGGGGGCGGGCAGTGCTTCAACGATGCGCTGGCCGGGGTCACAGGGGCCAATTTCCGCTATCGCGGCGTGGCGGCCCAGTTCGCGGCGGAGCGCGGGCCCTGGGGCATGGGTGTCGGCCTTGGCTATTCGCAGCGCAAATTCGTGACGCCTTCGGGTGAGACGGTGCTGGTGCGCGGCACGCGGGACCAGAACTGGTACGGCAACGCCTCGCTCACCTATCGCGTCGACAGCCAGTCGAGCATCGATACGGCCGTCTATGCCAATTATTTCGACGCCAGCGGCAACCGGCTGGACGTGCTGAACCTGG
Organism: Sphingobium sp. CFD-2; assembly: GCF_024611135.1. Classification (NCBI taxonomy): domain Bacteria; kingdom Pseudomonadati; phylum Pseudomonadota; class Alphaproteobacteria; order Sphingomonadales; family Sphingobiaceae; genus Sphingobium; species Sphingobium sp. CFD-2. The sequence continues at coordinate 613,850 of NZ_CP084405.1, forward strand.
GCGCCTTCGCCAGCTATTACCGGCTCGTCACGCGCAATCTGCAGGCGTCCGCCTCGGTCGGCGTCGACAGTGCCAAGGCGGACAATCTGGACGCCGTCATCAACGCCATGGGCCAGCTTGGCCTTCGCTACACATTTTAAGCCAATGCCCCGTCGGGTGGAGAGATAGTCATGTACGACCAGTTCTACGGATTGCAGGGACGCCCGTTCCAGCTGACGCCGGACCCGCATTTCTATTTCGAGAGCGCGACCCATCGCAAGGCGCTGTCCTATCTGGGCTATGGCCTTGCGCAGGGAGAAGGCTTCATCGTCATCACCGGCGACATCGGCGCGGGCAAGACGACGCTGGTCGGGCACCTCATGAACACCATCGACCCGTCGCGCCTGACGGCCGTGAAGATCGTCTCGACGCAGGTGGAGGGCGACGACATGCTGCGCCTTGCCGCGCAGAGCTTCAGCCTGGGCGTCGACGGCATGCCCAAGGCGCAGATACTGAAGCAGATCGAGGGCTGGCTCCATGCGCAGGCGCGAGCGGGCAAGCGGTCGCTGCTGATCGTGGACGAGGCGCAGAACCTGCCCATTTCCGCGATCGAGGAATTGCGGATGCTGTCCAACTTCCAGTTGGGCGGGCAGTCGCTGTTGCAGATATTCCTGCTGGGCCAGCCGGAATTTCGCGACCTGCTGAAATCGCCGGAACTGGAGCAGCTTCGCCAGCGGGTGATCGCCACCCATCATCTGGAACCGATGATGCGGCGGGAGGTCGAGCCCTATATACTGCACCGCCTGTCGCTGGCCGGATGGCAGGGCGATCCGCAATTCACGCCGGAGGCTTTCGCCGCCATCTATGCCGCGACCGGCGGCGTGCCGCGCCGGATCAACGTGCTGGTCAGCCGCGTGCTGCTGCTGGGCGCGCTCGACCAGCTTTCGGTGATCGATGCCGAAGTGGTCTATGCGGTGGTGAACGACATGGGCGCGGACGCGGACGTAACGCCGGAACCGATGGCGCGCAGCGTGCTGGACGATGCCGGGGAACTGGCGGACATGCCTGCTGCCGTGCCGTTCGCGGCCGACCCCGCGGTTTCCGACGAGGTTGCGTCCTTGCGCGCCGAGGTGGAGGCGCTGCGGGCCGCCAGCCCCGGGCCGGCCACGGACCTGCTCGACGAGATCGCTTCCCTGCGGGCGGAGATCGACACGCTTCGGGCCGAGAACGACTTTGCCCGCAGCGCGCCGAGCGTCGATCCCGAAGCGCTGAAGGACTGCTTCGCCCTTGTCGAGGAACGGCTTTCCACGCTGGAGTTCCGCGTGACGGAGCAGGACACGGCGCTGCGCCGGGTGCTGACGCTGCTGGTCGAATGGGTCGAGCGCGAGGAAAGGCTGGGCGAAACGCAGCAAAGCGCCGCCGCCTGACGGACCCATGCTGAACGCCCTATCCGTCGATGTCGAGGACTGGTTCCAGGTCGGCGCTTTCGAGCGCACGATCCGGCGCGAGGATTGGGCGGGCCTGACCCATCGCGTCGAGCGCAACACCGATGCGGTGCTGGCGCTGTTCGAGGAGGCGGGGGTCAGCGCGACCTTCTTCACGCTTGGCTGGGTGGCGGAGCGCTATCCGGCGCTGATGCGGCGCATCAGCGCGGCGGGGCATGAGGTCGCCAGCCATGGCTATGACCATAAGCGGGTCTTCACCTTCGACGGGGCGCAGTTCCGCGCCGACCTGCGCCGGTCGCGGGCGATCCTGGAGGATGCGACCGGCCAGGCGGTGACGGGCTATCGCGCGCCCAGCTTTTCCATCGACCGGCGCAACCCCTGGGCGCATGAGGTGCTGGCGGAGGAAGGCTATGCCTATTCCAGCAGCGTCGCGCCGATCCGGCACGATCATTACGGATGGCCTGAAACGCCGCGCTTCGCCTGGCGGCCGGTCAAGGGATCGCCGCTGGTCGAACTGCCCGTGACCACCGCGAGGTTCGCGGGGCGGACGCTGGCGGCAGGCGGCGGCGGCTTCTTCCGGCTGCTGCCCTATGGTTTTTCGCGCTGGGCGATCCGGCAGGTGAACCAGCGGGATGGGCGGCCGGCGATCATCTATTTCCATCCGTGGGAGATCGACCCCGGCCAGCCGCGCGTCGAGGGCGCGCCGTTGCGCTCACGGGTGCGGCATTACAGCAATCTGTCGGTCATGGCGGCCAAGCTGCGCCGTCTGACGCGGGACTTTTCATGGACCCGCGTGGATGCGCTGGCGGCGCAGGAAGCGGAGCGGGCGGCATGATGGCGGGGGAAATGCTCGTCACCACGCTGAACCTCGACGATCCGGCGCAGCGGAGCGCGGCGGATAAATTCGTGATGGCGCATCCGGCGGGGACGCCCTTCCACCGGCCGGCCTGGTTGACGGGCGTGGAGCGTGGGACCGGCAATCGGGCGCACATGCTGGCCGCCGTGGCGCCTTCGGGGGAGATGGCCGGGCTGCTGCCGCTGCATCATGTGAAAAGCGCCTTGTTCGGGCAGGCTCTGGTGTCGTCGGGCTTCGGCGTCGACGGCGGCATTCTCGCCAGCGATCCGGCGGCGGTGCCTGCTCTGGCCGCAGCCTGCGAGGGCATGGCGCGGGACGGCGGCATCGCCTCGGTCGAAATCCGTGGCGGTCCGGCGCCGGGCAGGGGCTGGGCGCTGCATGAGGGCAGCCATCTGGGCTTCGCGCGCCCTATCGCGGCGGATGATGAGGCGGAACTGCTCGCCGTGCCGCGCAAGCACCGGGCGGAGTTGCGCAAGGCGCTGGCCAATGATGCGCTGCGCGTCGAGATCGGGCGGGAGGCGCGGCATCGACAGGCGCATTACCGCGTCTATTCGGAAAGCGTGCGCAATCTCGGCACGCCGGTCTTCCCGGCACGGCTGTTCCGCGAAGTGCTGGCGGCCTTTGCCGAGGAAGCGGACATATTGGCGGTCTATGAGGGGGAACGGCCGGTTTCGGCGGTGCTGACCCTCTATCATCAGGGGCGGGTCATGCCCTTCTGGGGCGGCGGCATTGCGGATGCGCGGCGGCTGCGGTCGAACGAACTCATGTATTTCCGGCTGATGGGTCATGGCCGGGCGCGGGGCATGCGCGTCTTCGACTTCGGCCGTTCCAAGACAGGCAGCGGACAGGCGGCGTGGAAGAAGAGCTTCGGCTTCGACCCCGTGCCCCTTTCCTATCATAGCTGGTCGGCCACGGGCGAGCGGCGGGACATCGATCCCAACAGCCCGCACTATCAACGGCGGATCGACCTCTGGAAGAAGCTGCCCCTGCCGGTTGCGAACCTCATCGGACCGCTCATCGCGCGGGGGCTGGGGTGAGGGGGGACATCCTCTTCCTCTGCCATCGCATCCCCTTTCCGCCGGATCGGGGCGACAAGATCCGGTCCTATCATCTGCTGGAGCGGATCGCGGAGGTCGCGCCCGTCCATGTCGGCTGCTTTGCCGACGACGCGCGGGACATGGGCTTTGCCCCAGACATGGCGAAGCTGACCGTCAGCCAGTGCGTGCTGATGCGCGACCGCTCGCGCATCATGGCGGGCCTCAAAGGGCTGGCGAAGGGGCAGCCCCTGCTGGTGTCGCTGTTCGATCATCCCGATCTGCATCGCTGGGTCGCGAAGACGCTGGCGGAACGGCCCATCGCGGCGGTCGTCACCTATTCGGCGCAGATGGCGCATTTCGTGCCCATGCTGCCGGACGGGGTGCGCTTCGTCATGGATTTCGTGGATTTCGATTCGGCCAAATATGCCGCTTATGGCGCGCAGGGCTCCGGCCCCATGGCCTGGATCAACCGGCGCGAAGGGCGCATGCTGCTGGACTTCGAGCGGAAGGTGGCTGAACGGGCCGACCTCTGCGCCTTTGTGAGCGAGGCGGAGGCCGCGCTGTTCCGGCGCGAAAGCGGGCTGGGCCCCGATAGAATCGTTGGCATCGACAATGGCGTCGCGCTGGACTTTTTCGATCCCTCGGCGGATTTCCCCGCCGTGGATCGGCCGGACGGGCGACTGCTCGTCTTCACCGGCCAGATGGACTATCGGCCCAATGTCGAGGCGGTGGAGAGCTTTGCCCGCGAAACCCTGCCCGCGATCCGTGCCCGCTGTCCGCAGGCGCTTTTCGCCATTGTCGGCCGCAATCCCACGAAATCGGTGCAGGCGCTGGCGGCTTTGCCCGGCGTGATCGTGACCGGCGGCGTGCCCGATGTCCGCGGCTGGCTGGCGGCGGCGGACGTGGTGGTGGCGCCGCTGCGGATCGCGCGGGGTATCCAGAACAAGGTGCTGGAGGCGATGGCCATGGCGCGGCCCGTCGTCGCCTCCCCCCAGGCCGCCGAAGGGATCGACGCCCGCGATGGCGAGCACCTGCTGATCGCCGCCGACCCGGGGCAGGAGGCGGAGACGCTTCTTGCGCTGCTCGCCGATCCAACCCGCGCCGCGCGCCTTGGCCATGCGGCGCGATCCCGGATGGAGGAGCGCTACCGCTGGTCCGCGACGCTGGCGAAGCTGCCGGACATGCTGTTCGGATCGCCGGGCGCCGCCGACATGAGGGCCGCGTGATGGAAGGCGCGCTCCCCATGCGGCCGGAGGTGAAGCTGTCCGGCTGGCGCGGCCATCTGACGGCGTTCGCCATCATCGCCGGCACGATCCTGGCGCTGTTCCACCGCGACCTGCTGGGCATGATAGCGATCTGGTGGAACGCCTCGACCTATGGCCATTGTCTGTTCGTGCCGTTTCTTGTCGCCTGGCTGGTGCAGCAGCGTTTGCCCGGCCTGCGCCGGCTGGAGCCATCCGCCTGGGCGCCGGGGCTTGTCTGGCTGGGGCTGGGCGCTTTCGCCTGGATGCTGGGCGCGGCGGCGGGCGTGGCCGTGCTGCGGCATGGCGCGCTGATCCTGATGTTGCAGGGTTCTGTCATCGCGCTGCTGGGACCGGCCGTGGCGCGGGCGCTGCTCTTTCCGCTGTTCTACGCCTTCTTCATGGTGCCCTTCGGCGAGGAGATCGTCGCCCCCCTCCAGTTGGTGACGGCGCATATCAGCATGATCCTGCTCGGCCTGACCGGCATTCCCGCGCAGATGCAGGGCATCTTCATCACCACGCCCAATGGCTATTTCGAGGTGGCGGAGGCCTGTTCCGGCGCGAAGTTCGTGATCGCCATGACGGCCTATGGCCTGCTCGTCTGCAATGTCTGCTTCACCAGCTGGAAACGGCGGGTCGCCTTCATGATCGGCGCGCTTTCCCTGTCGATATTGGCGAACGGCGTGCGCGCCTTCGCCACCATCTTCGTCGCGGAAGTGACCACCATCGATGCGGCGGCGGGCTTCGATCATGTGGTCTATGGCTGGCTGTTCTTCGCCGTCATCATGATCGTGGTGATGGCGATGGCCTGGCCCTTTTTCGACCGGCAGCCCGGCGATCCCTGGTTCGATCCCGAACATCTGCGCCATGAAGGCCATTCTTCGCCGGGCGCCGTCGCGGGCGGCGCGCTGGCGATGATCGTGGCCGCGCCCCTCTGGCTGGCGGCGAGCGCCGAGGTGGGCCAGCCTCTGCCCGGCGCACCCGCCATGCCGGAGGTGAAGGGCTGGGTCCGAAGCGACGAACCGCCGCTCCCGCTCTGGCGGCCGCGCTTCGACGGCGCCGATTATCTGGCCATGGCGAGATACCGCAATGCGGAGGGACAGGTGGTCGATCTCGCCATTGCGACCTTCGACCGGCAGGATGAGGGGCGCGAACTGGTCGGCTTCGGTCAGGGCGCGGCGGGCACCGACAGCGGATGGACCTGGTCGCAGCCCGCCGCCGCGCCCGAAAATGCGCGCGGCGAGCAGATCACCGGCCCCGGCCGGCTGGTGCGCCATGTCGTCAGCTTCTATGCCGTCGGCAAGGGCCAGCCCACCGGCAGCGCCCATCTCGTCAAGCTGGAGACGATGAAGGCGCGCCTGTTGGGCACTGACCAGCGCGCCGCCGCCATCATGGTTTCGGCAGAGGAACGGGCAGGCCGCCCTTCGGACGCCGCCATCGCCGCCTTCCTCCATGATCTGGGCGATGTGAAGGATTTGGCTGACCGCAGCCTCCGAACCCGCTAAGACCCTTCGAATGTGCGGAATTGCGGGCATTTTCCACCTTGAAACGGCCAAGCCGGTCGATCCGGCGCGGGTCGGGCTGATGCTGGACGCCATGCCGTGGCGCGGGCCGGACGACAGCGGCATCTGGACCGCGCCCGGCGTCGGGCTGGGCCATCTGCGCCTCTCGATCATCGATCTGGGCAGCGGCGCGCAGCCCATGCTGACGGAGGATGACAGCCTGGCCGTCGTCTTCAACGGCGAAATCTATAATTTCCGGGAAGTCCGCACGGAACTGGAGGCCAAGGGCCACGTCTTCCGCACGCATAGCGATACGGAGGTCATCCTGCACGGCTATCGCCAATGGGGCGAGGCCTGCGTAGACAAGTTCAACGGCATGTTCGCCTTTGCCCTGTTCGACGCGCGGGCGCAGGCGCTCTGGCTGGTGCGCGACCGGCTGGGGGTGAAGCCGCTCCATTATGCGCTGCTGTCCGACGGCAGCCTGATCTTCGGCTCGGAACTGAAGAGCCTGCTCGCCCATCCCCTTTTGCGGCGTGCGCCGGACCTGTCGGCGGTCGAGGATTATCTCGCTTACGGCTATGTGCCCGACGACGCCTGCCTGGTCGCGGGCGTGCGCAAGCTCGGCGCGGGCGAGACGCTGCGCATCGTGCGCGGGCGGCCCCTGCCGCAGCCGCAGCGCTATTGGGACGTCAGCTTCGCCGACCGCAGCAGGGCGAGGCCGGAGGCGCTGGAGGAGGAACTGGTCGCGCTGATGCGACAGGCGGTCCGATCCCGGATGGTGGCGGACGTGCCGCTGGGCGCCTTCCTGTCGGGTGGAGTGGACAGCAGCAGCGTCGTCGCGCTGATGGCGGAGGCGTCGAAACAGGCGGTCAAGACCTGCACCATCGGCTTCGACGTCAGGGAACTGGACGAGACCGCCTATGCCGACAGGGTGGCGCGGCGCTTCGCCACCGACCATCGCACCCGCATCGTATCGCCCGATGATTATGGGCTGATCGATACGCTGGCGCTCCATTTCGACGAACCCTTTGCCGATGCTTCCGCGCTGCCGACCTATCGGGTGTGCGAACTGGCGCGGGAGCAGGTGACGGTCGCGCTCTCCGGAGACGGCGCGGACGAGGCCTTTGCCGGCTATCGGCGGCATCGGTTCCAGATGCAGGGCGAAAGGCTGCGCTCGCTGATCCCGGCTTCGGTGCGGCAACCGCTGTTCGGGACTTTGGGCCGCTGGTATCCCAAGGCCGACTGGGCGCCCCGGCCCCTGCGCGCGAAATCGACCCTGCTCGAACTGGCGGGGGAGGGCGGGGAAGCCTATGCCGCATCGGTCGGCGTGACGCCCCATGCGCTGCGGCAGCGGATGTTCAGCCAGGACATGAAGACCCGGCTCGGCGCCTATCGGGCGGAAGATCGCTATATCAGGACCATGGCGGAGGCGCCCGCGCGCGATCCGCTGGACCGGGCGCAATATGCCGACATTCGCATATGGCTGCCGGGCGACATCCTGACCAAGACCGACCGGATGAGCATGGCGGTCAGCCTGGAGGCGCGGGAGCCCCTGCTCGACCACCGGCTGGTCGAGTTCGCCGCGCGGCTCCCCGTGGCGCAACGGATTCGCGGGAACAGCGGCAAATATCTGATGAAGAAGGCGATGGAGCCTTTCCTGCCGCAGGACATACTCTACCGCCCGAAAATGGGCTTCGTGACCCCGATCAGCGCCTGGTTCCGTGGACCGCTGGCGGGCGAGGCTACGGCGATCGCCGGAGGATCTGCATTGGCGAAGACCGGCTGGTTCGACGCGAAGATGCTGGGCAAGATCGCGGCGGACCACAAGGCCGGGCTGGCCGATCATGGGCGGCTGCTGTGGCAGTTGCTGATGCTCGACAAGGCTTTGGGAAGGTTGTTTGCGCTTTGATCCGGACGATGCACGCTCCTGCGAAGGCAGGAACCCGGCTCTGACCTCCATTCAAACTCTTGAAAGCTGCTCCGACCAGTGCCAACGGAGCGGACACGCCAAGCTGATCAGGGTCCATAAGTGACAGTCTCCAAGGAAATATTGCGGGTGCGCCTGTACCTGCTGTGTCTGCTGGGGGACATGGCGGGGCTTTTCCTGTCCTTTCTGCTCGCCAATTATCTGGTGCTGGGCGCATGGCTGGGCGAACCGGGCAAGCCGCACGGCATCGTCATGTTCGCGATGATCGCGCCGCTTTACGTGCTGCTCGGCGTGCAGGGGGGCGCCTATGGCATCCATATGCTGGAGGATCTGCGGCGCGGCATTTTCCGGGGGTTGATGGCGCTGGCGCAGGCGGCGATGCTGATGCTGCTGATCGTCTATCTGGGGAAGATCGCGGAACAGCTTTCGCGTCTGACCTTCATCGTCGGCCTGGGCATTTCGGCAGTTGGCGTGGCTGCCGTCCGACTCGCCATCGGGCGGCTCGGCGCGCATCTGCTGGGCGAGGTGCCGCATCTGACCGTGGTCATCATGGACGGCGTGACCATCGACACCGGCCCGCACATGCATGTGATCGAGGCTGGGGCAGCCGGCCTGCAGCCCAAGGGGCATGACGCGGACATGGCGGCGCGGCTCGCCGCCGCCGTGGGCATGGCGGAACGGGTGATCGTCGCCTGCCCGATGGAGCGGATGGACGACTGGTCGGTGGCGCTCAAGTCCCTGTCGGCGCGGGGCGAGATCGTCGTGCCGGAACTGCTGCGCTTCGCCCCGGCGCGGGTGGACGAGTTCGACGGTCAGCCGACGATCATCGTCGCGGGCGGGCCGTTCCAGTTCCGCGACCGCCTGATCAAGCGATTCTTCGACATCGTCGTCGCGACGGCGGCCACCATCGCGCTTTCCCCGGCGCTGATCGCGGCGGCGCTGGCGGTGAAGCTGACCAGTCCCGGCCCGATCATCTTCCGCCAGCCGCGCATCGGCCGCGACGCCCGGCCGTTCAACATCTATAAATTCCGTTCCATGCGGACGGAGGCGAGCGACCGGAAGGCCGACAAGCTGACGGCGCGCGATGACGATCGGGTGACGGCTGTGGGCCGTTTCCTGCGCAAGACCAGCATCGACGAGCTGCCGCAACTGTTCAACGTGCTGCGCGGCGACATGAGCATCGTCGGCCCGCGCCCCCATGCGGCCGCCGCAAAGGCCGGCGACCGCCTCTATTGGGAAGTGGACGAGCGCTATTGGGAGCGGCATTGCATCAAGCCGGGCATGACCGGACTGGCGCAGGTGCGCGGCCATCGCGGATCGACCGACCATCATCAGGACCTGATCGACCGGCTCCAGTCGGACCTGGAATATGTCACCAAATGGTCGATCTGGCGCGACCTGCGCATCATCGTCGCGACCATCGGCGTGCTGGTGCACCACAAGGCCTATTGAGGGATGGGCCTGTTGACGGACAGCATCGACCTGATCGCGGCCCTGGCGCTGCTGCTCTCGCTGGTGGCGGTGGCTTGGCCGTTTCTCTTCTACCCCCTGATCCTGCGCCTGCTGCCGACAAAGGCGGAGCAGCCGGCCGCTGGGCCGCCGCCATCCGCATCGCTGCTCTTCTGCGCTTATAATGAGGCAGCGGCGATGCCGGAAAAACTGGCCAATCTGGCGATGTTGAAGGCGCGCCATCCGGCGCTGGAAATACTGGCCTTCGACGACGGCTCGTCGGACGAGACGGCGGCGCTGATCGAAGCGCGGGGCGATCTGGTGACGCTGCTGCGCGGGCCGGGGCGCAGCGGCAAGGCGCATGGCATGAAGCTGCTGGCGGCGCGGGCGCAGGGCGATGTGCTGATCTTCACCGACGCCAATGTGATGCTGGACCCCGACGCCATCGACAATCTGCTGGCGCGCTATGCCGATCCGGACATCGGGGGCGTGCTGGGGTCCTTGCATTATATGGGCGACGGGGAAAGCGCCACAGCCTCGGTCGGGTCGCTCTACTGGCGGATCGAGGAACGGTTGAAGGACGAGGAATCGCGCACCGGCAATGTGCTGGGGGCCGACGGGTCGATCTTCTCCATCCGGCGGGCGCTCTATCCCGACTTTCCCGACAGCGTGCTGGACGATCTGACGGTGTCGATGGCGGTGGTCTTCGCCGGCAAGCGGCTGGTGAAGGCGAAGGACGTGATCGCCCGGGAGCGGCTGGTGACGGCGCGTGGCGACGAATATCGGCGCAAGGTCCGCATCGCCGCCCGCGCCTGGCATACGCACAGCCATTTGCGGCCGCAATTGCGACGGATGCGCGGGGTCGACAGGTTCAAATATGCCTCGCGCAAGATCGTGCGATGGTTCGGCGGTCTCTTCATACTGACGGGGATCGTCGCGGCGGGGACGCTGGCGATGCGGATTTCCCCGATGCTCTACATGGTTGGCGGGCTGACCGGAGTATTCATCCTGTGGCGCGGGCTGCGGTCCAGGGGCGGACCCTTCGCGGCGGCGGTGGACATCGTGCTCGCCTATTTCGCGACCTTGCAGGGCGTGGCCAAGGCGATGACGGGGCGAACCGTGACTATCTGGAACCCCGCCAAGTCGCGCTGATTCCCGCCTTTGCGGGATGTCGGGCCTGATGGGCCACGCACAACGGAATCGCTCGCCAAAGCGGCGGCATATTGTATAGGCCGGTGCCAACTGCTTTTTGGAGCCAAGGCGTGATCACTTTTCAGCGGGTGGCGAAAGCCGCCGGCAAGCATCTGACCCGGACAATGCTGGCCGTGCGCAAGGCCATGGGCGCGCGGGCGAACCGGGCCTGCCCGGCCTGTGGGCAGGCGGTGGTGGGGTTTTTCCGCTATGGCGACAATGCCGAATGGGGCTGTCCGAACTGCGGCGCTTCCCCGCGCGAACGGTTGATGAACCATCTGATCGCTGGCCATGTGCTGACCGTGCCGGAACAGGGCGCGGTGCTGCACATGGCGCCCAATGAAGGCAGCCTGGTGCGCCGCTTCTCCACTGTCGCCGACTATACCCCCGCCGATCTCGATCCCGGCCGCTACCATGTGCCGAACATGCGGCGCGTCGACCTGATGGCGCTCGATGCCAGCGACCGCTACGACCTTTTCTATGCCAGCCATGTGATGGAGCATGTGCCGGACGATCATGCCGTGCTGCGCAACATCCATCGCGCGCTGAAGCCCGGCGGCGAAGCCTGGCTGATCGTCCCATTATGGGACAGGCCGACCGAGGATGGCAGCTTCGACATGCCTCCGCGCGAACGCGAACGGCGTTTCGGCCAATGGGACCATGTGCGCCAATATGGCCCGGACTTTGCCGACCGCATCCGGGCCGCCGGCTTCGATCTGGAGGAGATCGACGCCAGCGCCATCGATGCCGATACCCGGCATTATTTTGCACTGGACGACAGGCTGTTCCGCGCGCGCAAGCCGCTCGCGACCGGCGCCCGGTGAGCATGCCGCCCGGCAGCGCGCTTGCCCGGATGGAGGGGTCGGCGCGCATCCTTGCCCTGATCAAGCTCGCCAATGTCGGGCTGACCCTGATCTGGGGCTTTGCCGTCACCTATGTGTTCGTGCGCGCCCTGCCGCTGCGCGAGTTCCAGTCCTTCCTGCTGCTGGTGGCGTTCGGCAATTTCACTATCTCCGCCGAGTTCGGCCTGACGAGTATCGTCTATGCGCGGCTGCGGCGGCATTGGTTGGGGAATGTGGGGTCGGGGAATTTGGGGCCGGGGAATTCAAGACCGGGCCAGGACGGGGCGGGCGGATTCCGGCTGGAGGAAATGGGCGTCCTGTTCCTGTTCCTTGGCCTGCTGATCGTCGGCGGCCTGGCGATCCTGTCGGTTTCACTGGCGGCGGGCGGATTGCGCACGGGCATGCCGCTGCTGTTCCTGCTCTTCTTCCTCTCCGCCTGTCTCAACCTGCCCGCGCTGCTCGCCAAAAGGGCGCTTGCGGCGGTGGACGGCAATTTCCTCTGGGAAGCGCTGGATTGCCTGCGCCGGGTGATGACCATCGCGCTGCTGCTGTTCATCCTGCAAGGGCTGGACCCGCGCGTCTCCGTCGCCCTGCAACTTTGCGTGAGTGCGGCGGTGATCGGCTATGCTATCGCCCTGGTGCATCGGCGCCTCGGCATGGAGGCGCGGCACTGGCTGTCCTTCAGGGTCGGTGGCGGCCATGTCAGGCGCCATTATCTGCGGGACATCGGCGCATCGGCTGCCTTCACCATTTCCGAAATCCTCGCCTATAACGTGCCCTATTTCACCATCGCCGCCGCGACCCATGACGCGCGGCCGATGTTGATCTTCGACTTTTTCTTCAAGATGTCCCGCTCGCTTTCCATGCTCGTCAGGGCGACTGTGGAGGCGGCCTTGCCCCGGATCACCCGCGCTTTTCATGCGGGCGACGGGGCAAGGCTGCGTCAGTTGATGGTGCGGGCGCTTGGCGCGGCGCTTTTCTTCGCGCTCGCCGCTTCGGCGGCCTTGCTGCTGCTGGGCGAATGGCTGTTCGCAAAGCTGTTCGACGGCCGCGCGGCGATCGACCGGATCGACCTGCTGCTGATCGGCGGGGCGCTGTTGGCGCTCGCCCTGATCTGCGTGTCCGTCTATGTGCAGGGCGCGCTGGGACGGTTCACGCTGCTGCTCGGCCGGTCCTTGCCCTTCCTCGCCGGTTCGCTGCTCAGCGTGCCGCTGGCCCGGATATTCGCGCCGGAGCGGTTCGACCTGCTGTTCCTGATCCTCTACACGCTGACCCTGTTCGCCGCCGCATTCATCCACGGCCTTTCCCTGCGCCAGTTGATGGGGAAGCGCGCATGAAGGTCGCGATGTGCGATCCGTCGCTCTTCACCGGCCGCTATGACGACAGCCTCTGCGCGGCGATGGCGGCAGAGGGCGTGGACGTCACCCTGCTCGGTCGACCGATGCGGGAGACGGATGCCATCGTGCCGCAGGGCTATCGCTATGAGCCGCGCTTCTTCCGCCGGAGCGAGACCCTGCGCCAGCGCATCGGCGAAGGTCGGGCCTTCCGCCTGCTCAAGGCCGCGGAATATGGTTTCAGCTGCGCGCTGGGCGACCTCGCCCCACTGGCCAGGGCCGATGTGGCGCACATGCAATGGCTGCCGCTTGCGCCCGCCGACCGGATCATGTTGCGGCGGTTGAAGGGCAGTACCGCGCTGGTCCATACCGTGCACAATGCCGATGCCTATCATGCCGACGCCGGGGTGCAGGGCAGGGGCTATCGCGGCCTGCTCGACATGTTCGACGCGCTGATCGTCCATGGCGGGACGACGCGGACCGCGCTGGAGCGGCAGGGCATCGATCCGAAACGCATCCATGTGACGCCGCATCCGCCGATGCGACTTGCGACGGCCGGGACGGAGGATCTGGCGCAGGTGCCCGACGCTGTCCTGCCGCGCCTGCTCTTCTTCGGCACGATCCGCCCCTATAAGGGCGTCGACCTGCTGCTGCAGGCCTGCCTGTCGCTCTGGCGCGCCGGGCATCGTTTCGAACTGGTGCTGGCGGGCAAGCCGTTCATGGACATCGCCCCGCTGCTCGACAGCGTCCATGCCGCCGGCTTTGGCGAGCGGCTGATCGCCGATCTCGCTTTCCTGACCGAACAACGGCTCGACGCCCATATGGCGAAGGCGGACATATTGGTCTTCCCCTATCGGCATATCGACAGCAGCGGCGCTTTCCTGTCGGCCCTGCACCATGGCAAGGCGATGGTCACGTCGGACGCGGGCATGTTCGCCGGCCTGCCGGAGGAAGTCGCCGTCAGGACCCCGGCGGGAAATGCACCCGCGCTTGCGCAAGCCCTCTTGCCCCTCGTAGAAAGCGCGGCCATCAGGCAGGCTTTGGGAGCGCGCGCGCGCACCTATGGAGATTCAATGGGCAATTGGAAGGACATGGCGCTGGCCACCATCGCCATCTACCGCAGCGTGACCGGGAAATGAGCCGCCATGTCCGGGAACTGCGCGACCGGGCGCTGGCGGTGCGGCTGGCGCTGGCGGGGCGGGTGCATCAATATCCGGAAATCCAGGCGCTGCGCCGTTTCCTGAGCGCCTTCGCGGTCGATTGCGTGTTCGATGTCGGCGCCAACCGGGGCCAATATGCGACGATGCTGCGCAAGGATGCGGGCTTCGACGGCACGATATTGTCCTTCGAGCCCAATCCGGACATCTTCTCCGAACTGGAACGGAATGCCTTGTCCGACCGTCAATGGCATGTGTTCAACATGGCCCTGTCGGATTTCGACGGCATGGCGAGCTTCAACATCATGGCGGCCGACCAGTTCAGTTCGCTGAAGACGCCGTCCGGAGAACAGGACGCGATCTTCGCCGAACGCAACAGGGTGACGCGCTCGGTCGACATGCAATGCCGCCGGTTGGAAAGCCTGCTGCCCGAACTGAAGCGCGCCCATGGCTTCACCCGACCCTTTCTCAAGATGGATACGCAGGGGCATGACCTGTCCGTCTGCGAAGGCGCAGGCGATGCGCTCCACGACATGGCGGGGGTGCAGACCGAACTCGGTGTCCGGCCGATCTATGAAGGCGGGACCGGCTATCGCGCGATGATCGACTGGCTGGCGGAGCATGGCTTCGTCCCCTCCGCCTTCTTCGCCAACAACAAGGGGCATTTCCCCCTGCTGGTCGAGATGGACGGCATTTTCGTCAATCGGGCTCTGCTGCCGCAGGAAGGCTGATGTTCAATCGGTTGCGCCCCATCAGTGCCACCCGTCTGCTCCTTGCGGGCGCGATCGGGCTGACGCTCTGGCTGGGCGCGACCTTCCTCTGGCATGTGACCTACAGGCAGGGCATCAGCCTGGCGGTCATCCTGTTCCTCGATCAGGATTTTCCGGCGCTTCTGGGCGCATTGCTGCTGCTGACGCTGGCCGCCCCCTTTGCGGAGGGTCTGGGCTGGCGCCTGCCTACGCCGCGCGCGCGCATAATGGTGCCGCTGGTGCTGCTGTTCGGCCTGATCGCCTGGGCGGGCCATTACTGGCTGTTCCAGGACTATTCCATCTCCCGCGACGAGGAGGTCGCCCGCTTCGCCGCCGCCTATATGCGGGAGGGTTTCCTGGCCCGCCCGATCCCGATGGAGTGGGAGGCCTATCGCCGGGCGATCTTGCCCGAATTTTTCTCCCCCTTCGGCGCGGCGGATTATTGGACCGCGGCCTATCTGCCGGTGAACAGCGCGATCCAGGCGCTGTTCTGGCAATTGGGCGACCCGAATCTGGCCGGGCCGGTGCTGCTGATGGCGGGGCTGTTCGCGCTGTGGCGGGTGGCGCTGCACCTTTTCCCCGACAGGCCCGACGCGGTCTGGGTGACGATGCTGCTTGGCCTGTCTTCGGCACAGCTCTGGGTCACGGCGATGACGCCCTACGCCATGACCGGGCATTTCGCGCTCAACATGATCTGGCTGGCGCTGGTGCTGCGCGGCGGGCTGATCGGGCATCTGAGCGCCGGGGTGGTCGCGCTGGCGGCGGCGGGGCTGCACCAGTGGCATTTCCCGCCGATCTTCATCGCGCCCTTCATTCTCTGGATGCTGCTTGGGAAACGGTGGAAGGTCGCGATCTTCCACATCCTCGTGCTGGCTGCCATCGTCATAGTCTGGGCGAAGCTATGGCCGGCCTTCCTGACGCATGTGCTGGGGCAGCCGACCGACGTGCGTCCTTCCGCAGGCGTGGCGGACAAGGTGGGCAGCCTGTTCGAGCGGTTGGGTGACCGCTGGCAGCCGCTGGTGAATCTCAGCCGCTTTGCCGCCTGGAACAATATATTGATGGTGCCGCTGGCGACGCTGGGCGTCTTCGCGATGCGCTGGCGCAAGGCGATCCGGGGGCAGGAGATCGCGCTGCCGCTGGCGCTGGGCTGCTTCGCCGGATGCGCCCTCGCCCTGGCGCAGGGCTATGGCTGGGGCTATCGCTACGCCCATGGCTTCATCGGGCCTTTCTGCCTGCTGGCGGGCCTTGGCTGGGCGCGCTTCCGGACCGGCGCCATGCGCCCCATGTTCCTGGGCGCGGCCATAACATTGCTCAGCAGCGCCTTTCTCGTGTGGCGGACGCATGGCTTCGTCGCGCCTTATGCCGCAAGCCACAGGATGATCGACGCTTCCAGGGCCGATGTCGTGCTGGTCGACCCGCGCGGCGGGCTTTACGTGACGGACCTGGTGCGGGGACGCAACGGCGTGCCGGGCAAGCCGATGGTGATGAACCTCGGCATGCTGACGCTCGAGCAGGTGGACAATCTCTGCAGGAATTATGTGGTGGAGCTGTTCGACCGCGCGGAGTTCCGGCCCCTTGGCGTACCGCTGGCGCGATGGAATCTGGGGCGCATGGACGCGCTGCGGGCGCATATGAAGGAAGAGGGCTGCGACAAGCCGGTCCAGCCGCCGCTGCCGGAGACGGAGGAAGAAGCGTTCAACGCGGCGGGGGCTGTGCTTTGATCCTGTCGTCGTCCCAGCATTGAACGGCCAGCATCGAGCGGCCGGCATTGAACGGCCGGCATTGAACGGGATGACGCCATGTTGGTCGCCGCTATTGCCCCTTCACATAGACCCGCTTGCCGCCGATCCATGTCTCCAGCACTTGCGTCCCGCGAATCTCGACCGGGCTTGACGTGGAAATATCCCGGTCGATCAGCAGGAAATCCGCCCGCTGCCCCGGCGCCAGACTGCCGAAGCGCTTTTCCGCGAAGCCCGCATAGGCTGCCGTCCTGGTGAAACCGTCCAGCGCCGCCTCGAAGCTTACCCGCTGTTCTGGCATCCATCCGCCCGCCGGCTGCCCCGATGCATCTTCCCGCGTCATGGCGGCGGCGATGCCGGGGAAGGGATTGGGGCTTTCCACCGGCACGTCCGACCCGAAGGCCAGCGGCACGCGATTGTCCAGCATCGCCTTCCACGCATAGGCGCCCTTCAGCCGCGCCTCGCCCAGCCGCGCCGTGGCCATGCGCCAGTCGGAGGTCTGATGCACCGGTTGCATCGACGCGACGATGCCATATTGCCCGAAGCGCGGCAGTTCCGCCGGATCGACGATCTGCGCATGCTCGATGCGCCAGCGCCGGTCGCCCTTGTAGGTTTCGCTGAGTTCCTGCACCGCATCCAGCACTTCGCTGTTCGCCGCGTCGCCGATGGCGTGGACCGCGATCTGGAAATTGTCCATCGCCGCCCGGCTCATGATGTTGCGAAGCTGGGTGGACGGGATCATCGCCAGACCGCGCTGCCCCGGCGCGTCGGCATAGTCCGCCTTCAGCCAGGCCCCCCGCGATCCAAGCGCGCCATCCAGGATCAGCTTGACCCCGCCCATGCGCAGATGATCGTCATAGAGCCAGGGCGTCGGCTCAGGCCCGGCGATCACCACCATATTCTCAAGGCCATAGGCATAGGACATGATCCGCACCCGCAGCGCGCCGCGGTCCGCCGAACGGCGAAAGGCCTGCCAGTCGTCGATGCTGGTGCCCATGTCGGCAATGCCGGTAATGCCTTGCCGCAGCAGCGCCTGCTGCGCCTTCTCCAGCGCGATGTCGCGATCCTTGGGCGCCGGCGGGGGCACGACGCGCGTGATCAGATCCATCGCCTTGTCGACGAACACGCCCGCAGGCTTTCCCGCCGCCATTTCGATCCGGCCGCCGGGTGGCGCCTTGGTCGCCGCGGTGACGGCCGCCGCCTTGATCGCCAGCGAATTGGCCCAGCCCGCATGGCCGTCGACCCGTTCCAGCCAGACCGGAACGTCGCTGACCGCAGCATCCAGCTCAGCCGCCGTCGGAAAACGGCCCAGGCCCCAAAGCTCCTGATTCCAGCCCTTGCCGATGATCCATTTCCGGCCCGTATTGGCGGCGGCATAGGCCCTGATCTTCGCCTGCGCCTCCGCCAGCGATTTGGTTTCCGAAAGGTCCAGCGTGATCAGCGACAGGCCATAGCCCATCACATGCCCATGGGCGTCGATCAGCCCGGGGATCAGCGTCTTGCCGCCGGCGTCCAGCTTGAAGTCGGGGCGGCTGGGCTGTGCCTGCTCCGGCTCGTTCTTCTTCCGCTTCCGGGGGCGCGGCTGCTCCGGCTCCCGATAGCGGTCGGGCAGCAGCTTATCCACCTTGCCCTCATCGTCGATGGTGAGCGCCCGGAAACGCACCACGCGGCCATTGGCATCCAGCGCGATGCCGTTCACATTGTCGATGATGCCCGAAGCCAGCGCAGGGACGGGCAGCGTCAGGGCAAGGGCGACGGCAATCCTGCGTCCGTTCGCGCGGAGCTTGCCGCCGCGGCGCATTGTCCTTGGGTCAAGCCCGGGGCGGACGGCGCTGCTGGTCATGCCGGCCTTGTTCATGCCCGCGTGATCCGCCGAACGAGCGCGCTGGTGTCCTGCCGGTGGCCCCCCATGGCCTGCACATCGGCATAGAATTGATCGATCAACGCCGTCACCGGCAGCGTGGCGCCATTGGCCCGCGCTTCCTCCAGCGCCAGCCCCAGATCCTTGCGCATCCAATCCACCGCAAAGCCGAAATCGAAACTGTCCGCCGCCATCGTCTTCCAATGCTTGTCCATCTGCCAGCTTTGCGCCGCGCCGCCGGAAATCGCCTCGAACAATGTGTCGAGGTCCAGTTCAGCCGCCTGCGCGAAACGCAGCGCTTCGGCCAGGCCCTGCACAACGCCCGCGATGCAGATCTGGTTCACCATCTTGGCGGTCTGCCCCGCGCCTGCCTTCCCGACATGGACGATGCGCGGCGCATAGGCCTGCATCACGATCCGGGCGGCTGCCACCGCGGGCTCGCTGCCCCCGCACATGACTGCAAGGCTGCCCTTTTCCGCCCCGGCCTGACCGCCGGTCACCGGCGCGTCGACGCAATGCAGCCCCCGGCTCTCGCCCTCCACGAACAATTGCCGCGCGATCCGCGCCGACACCGTCGTATGGTCGATGAACAGGCCGCCCGGCTTCATCGAGCGAAAGGCGCCGTCGCGGCCCAGGGTGATCTGGCTCAGATCGTCGTCGGTGCCGACGCAACTGATGACGATCTCCGCATCCTCCGCGGCCTTGGCCGGGTTGATCGCGACCGCGCCGCCATAGGCCTCCGCCCAACGCTTCGCCTTGCCGATGGAACGGTTGTAGACGGTCAGCTCATGCCCCGCCTTCGCCAGATGCCCCGCAATCGGGCCGCCCATGACGCCCAGGCCGATAAACGCGATTTTAGCCATATGCCTCGATCAGTTGGATGCGCGCCCGCAAGCCATAGGCAGAGTTTTCGGTCAGTGCCAGTTCCTTCCGAAGCAATTTTAAGCTAGGTGGCGCGCCATGAACACGCTGAGCAAGATAGAGAGCGCCGTGCCGCTGCCCATTTCCGTCGACGACATCCTCGCGGCGCGGGTGCGAATTTCCGGCTCCGTCGTGCATACGCCGACGCTGGTCAGCCAGACGCTGTCGGCCATGTTCGGCTGCAAAGTGTATCTGAAGTTCGAAAATCTCCAGTTCACCGCCGCCTATAAGGAACGCGGCGCGCTCAATCGCCTGCTCCAGCTGGATGAGGAGGCGAAGCGGAAGGGCGTGATCGGGGCTTCCGCGGGCAATCACGCGCAGGGCCTGGCCTATCACGGCAAGCGGCTGGGCGTGCCGGTCACCATCGTCATGCCCAACACCACGCCCACGGTAAAGGTCACGCAGACACAGGGTCATGGCGCCACGGTCGTCCAGTTCGGCGAGAAGTTCGACGATGCCTACGCCCATGCGCGGCTGCTGGAGGTCGAGCAGGGCCTGACCTTCGTCCATCCCTTCGACGAACCCGACATCATGGCGGGGCAGGGCACGGTGGCGCTGGAAATGCTGGAGGACGCGCCGGAGATCGACACGCTGATCGTGCCCATCGGCGGCGGCGGCCTGTTTTCGGGGGTGGCGACGGCAGCCAAGGCGATGAAGCCCGACATCCAGGTCTATGGTGTGCAGGCGGAGCTTTATCCGTCGATGTACGACTATATCAAGGGCGCCAACCTGCCCTGTGACGGCGATACGCTGGCGGAGGGCATTGCCGTCAGGGAACCGGGCGAACTCACCCGCCGCTTCGTCGAGCGGCTGGCGGACGATGTGCTGCTGGTCAGCGAGCGCCATCTGGAGGAAGCGGTGAGCCTGCTGCTCCAGATCGAGAAGACGGTGGTGGAGGGTGCGGGCGCCGCCGGCCTCGCGGCGCTGCTGACGCACAAGGAACTGTTCGCCGGGCGCAGCGTCGGGCTGATCCTGACCGGCGGCAATATCGATACGCGGCTGCTGGCCAATGTGCTGCTGCGCGACCTGGCGCGCTCGGGCCGGCTGGCGCGGCTGCGCATCATCCTGCAGGACCGGCCGGGCGCGCTGTTCCATGTGGCGCGGATCTTCGACCAGGAAGCGGTCAACATCCTCGAACTGTCGCACCAGCGGATCTTCACCAATCTGCCTGCCAAGGGCCTCAGCCTCGACGTGGAATGCGAGACGCGGGACGGCGCCCATCTGGAACGCCTGATCGCCGCCCTGCGGGCAGTGGGCTATGAGGTCGCGCCGATCGAGGTCGCCTAGCCTGATTAGAAGACTGAACGAGCAGAAGGGTGGAAAGCGGACACCCGTTTTATCCCTCTCCCTTGAGGGAGAGGGCTGCGCAGACTTGGCAGCCTGCTGCCTTAGTCGTAGTTGGGTGAGGGAGGTGCGATCCAACGGATCGCACGGCCCGCAGGCCCGCTCCCCCTCGTCCAGATCAGCCTGAACTCCTTCGCCGCCAGGGCTTCCCGTCCTTCTCAAGGGAGAAGGAAGGTCTTGCACTGGCCACTTCCCGCAAAACCCGACAATAAAGGGAGCCGGCGCGCAGTCCCATGCGCCGGCCCCCCATTTGCGTTGATGCCTTGCGACCCAAGGCTCTCAACGACTGCACCGTACAGACGGCGCAGCGATGCGTTATCCGTGCAGTTTCAGTGCCGTTTCCGCAACGCGCCGGCCCTGATAGCGTGCGCCCGCCAGTTCTTCCTCGCCGGGCTGGCGGCTGCCGTCGCTATCCGCCAGCGTGGTGGCGCCATAGGGTGATCCGCCGCGGACCTTGTCGACGCCCATCTGCCCGGCAAAGCCATAGTCCAGGCCGACGATCACCAGACCGAAATGCAACAGGTTGGTGATGATCGAGAACAGGGTGGTCTCCTGCCCGCCATGCTGGCTGGCCGTCGAGGTGAAAGCACCGCCCACCTTGCCGTTCAGCGCGCCGCGCGCCCAGAGGCCGCCTGCCTGGTCGAGGAAGGCCGCCATCTGGCTCGACATGCGGCCGAAACGGGTGCCGGTGCCGATGATGATCGCATCATAATCCGCCAACTCCGCGACAGTGGCGACCGGCGCTTCCTGATCGAGCTTGAAATGAGCGGCTTGCGCCACTTCCAGCGGCGCCGTCTCCGGCACGCGCTTGATGTCGACCTGCGCGCCGGCAGCTGCCGCGCCTTCCGCCACGGCCTTCGCCATCGTCTCGATGTGGCCGTAGGAGGAGTAGTAGAGAACCAGAACCTTTGCCATGAGTATCTCCATTTCGTCTAATGCATTGATCGTAAAAAGGTTTCGAAAAAATCGGCCGCCCGCGCAGAGGGAGGGGGAGAAGCGCGGGCGGCCTTTCGGCCCGTCCGGGGGAAGGGGACGGACCTTATTCGCTGTCCACCAGGACGATTTCGGCGTCCTCGATCGCCTTGATGGTGATGGGCGCGCCGCCGATGATCGCAGCGCCGTCACGCGCCTCGAAGATCTGGCCGTCGATCTCGATCCGCCCGGTCGCCGGAACCAGATAGAGATGACGTCCTTCGGCACTGTCGTAGGTCACGCTTTCGCCCGCCCTGACGGTGCCGCCCAGCAGACGGGCGTCGGCGCGGATGCGCAGCGCTTCCACATCCTCGGCATGGCCGCTTGCCAGGACCACCAGCTTGCCGGACCGGTCGCCCTTCGGAAAGGGCTTGGCGCCCCAGCTCGGCTGGCCGCCGCGACAGCGGGGCGTGACCCAGATCTGAAAGAGCGTCGTCGTCTCTTCTTCCAGATTATATTCGGCATGGCGGATGCCGGTGCCCGCGCTCATCACCTGAACGTCGCCGGCCTCGGTCCGGCCCCTGTTCCCCAGGCTGTCCTGATGGGTGATCGCGCCCTTGCGGACATAGGTGATGATCTCCATGTCCGCATGCGGATGCGGCGGAAAGCCGGAGCGGGGGCCGATTTCATCATCGTTCCAGACCCGGATCGCGCCCCAGTTCATGCGGGCGGGATCATGATAGTCCGCAAAGGAAAAATGGTGCCGCGCGTTCAGCCAGCCATGGTCGGCATGACCGAGGGACGCGAAGGGGCGGCGTTCGATGCGGCTCCCGACTGTCGTGCTCATATTCAGGCCTTTCGATTGCGATGCCGGAAGGTTCCGGCTTGCTTTCCGTCAATCTAGCGATCAGGATCGTTTCTTGAATAAGCAGCATTGAAACGGATTGTTTCCTTATGCGTCTTCCCGATTTCGAGGCATGGGCGATGTTCGCCGCCGTGGTCGAGCATCGCAGCTTCACCGACGCGGCCAAGGCGCTGAGCGTTTCCAAGGCCACCGTGTCCAAGGCGGTGACGCGGCTGGAGCAGCATCTGGATACCAGCCTGTTCAGCCGCACCAGCCGCCGTCTGGCCCTTACCGAAAGCGGCAAGCGGCTGGCCGAGCATGCGGCGCGCATCCTGTCGGAAGGGCAGGCGGCGGAGGAAGCGGCGAGGGACGAAACGGCCGAACTTTCCGGCACGGTCCGGCTGGGCGCGCCGATGACCTTCGGCCTGCTTCGCGTCGCGCCGCTGGTCGCCGAATTCACGAAGCAGAACCCGCAGGTGGACATCGACCTCCACCTGTCCGATGCGCGCATCGATCTGGTGGAAATGGGCCTGGATGCGACCATCCGCATTGCCGACATGCCGGACAGCTCGCTCCGCGCCCGTCGCCTGGCCGACGTCAAGCTGCATGTCGTGGCGTCGCCCGCCTATCTGGCGGAAAGGGGACGCCCCACCCATCCGTCCGACCTCGGCAGCCATGATTGCCTCTGCTATTCCAATACGCCGACGCCCGACGTCTGGCGCTTTTCCGGCCCCGGCCAGCAGAATGTCGTGGTGCAGGTGCGCGCCCGGCTGACGGTCAACAGCGGAGAGGCGATGCTGCCCGCGCTGCGTACCGGCGTCGGCATTGCCCGGCTGCCCGATTTCATTGTCGGGGACGCGCTTGCATCGGGCGAACTGGAGGAGATTCTGGTCGACTGGCGGCCGCCGCCATTCGGCATCCACCTGGTCACGCCGCCATCGCGTCTGCGGCCGGCCCGGGTGGACGCCGTGCTCGATTTCCTTACCCGCCATCATGGCTGTTGAGGACTCGTTCCACAGGTGAATCCATCTTGACTCCATCTGAATCATTTCGCCTGCAAAATGTCGAAAACAGATTCAAAATCCCACGACTCGCGGATTCCTGCCGGTTAGCGAAAAATTAACCTTTGTCCTTCAGAAGTTTTTTGGTTAATGAATTGGAGCGGCCGTCGTTCTCTGGGGGTGAACGGGACTGCTACGCAAAGGGGCTTCACATGCGCGTGCTGCTAATCGAAGACGAACCGACAACCGCGAAGGCTATCGAGCTGATGCTCACGACGGAGGGGTTCAACGTCTATACGACCGACCTTGGCGAAGAGGGTCTCGACCTCGGCAAGCTCTACGACTACGACATCATCTGCCTGGACCTGAACCTGCCGGACATGCATGGCTATGACGTGCTCAAGAAGCTCCGCGCGGCGAAGGTGCAGACGCCGGTGCTGATCCTGTCCGGCGTGGCGGAAATGGACAGCAAGGTCCGCTCCTTCGGCTTCGGCGCCGACGATTATGTGACCAAGCCGTTCCACCGAGAGGAACTGATCGCCCGCATCCATGCGGTCGTGCGCCGGTCCAAGGGCCATTCGCAGTCGGTCATCCGCACTGGAAAGCTGGCGGTCAACCTGGACGCCAAGACCGTGGAGGTGGACGGCAACCGCGTCCACCTGACCGGCAAGGAATATGCGATGCTGGAGCTGCTTTCGCTCCGCAAGGGCACGACGCTGACCAAGGAAATGTTCCTGAACCACCTTTATGGCGGCATGGACGAGCCCGAACTCAAGATCATCGATGTCTTCATCTGCAAGCTGCGCAAGAAGCTGGCGCTGGCCTGCGGCGGGGAGAATTACATCGAAACCGTCTGGGGCCGCGGCTATGTGCTGCGCGATCCGGACGAGGCGGAGGAATTCGCGACCAAAGTCGCCTGATCCGAGCCATTGCGACAGGAAGAAAAGGCTGGCGATCCCGACAGGATCGGCGGCCTTTTTCATTGTTGCGCCTCTACGGGACGGGCTCCTGGAGCGTTTCCCAGGCAGATGGAATCATCTGCTGACTCGGAAAACGCGACAAAACAAAAACTTAGAGCAGTCGAGCCGATGCAATCGGATCGGAATCCGCTCTAGGCCGTAGTGACATTTTAGGGATTCACGACGGTTTGGATTTGTGATTCAAGGCTGGCTTTTGGAGGCTGGCGTGGAAGGCGAAGTGCTGCGGGATGATCAGTGGGAGCGGCTGCGGGAGTTCGTTCCGGGCGGGCGCAAGGGCAAGCGTGGTCCTCGCAGTGACGGACGGTTGTTTCTTGACGCCTTGCTCTGGCTGGCGCGTTCAGGAGGACGCTGGCGCGATCTACCCGAGAAGTTCGGTCCCTATCAGACCGCTAAACGGCGTTATTATCGCTGGGTTGAGCAAGGCGTGATCGACCGGATCTTCGAGGCTGTGTCGGATGATCCCGACATCGAATGGCTGGCGATCGATGCGACCGTGATCCGCGCCCAGGCCCAGGCGGCTGGGGCTCGGGTAAAAAGGGGGGCGCTCAAGCCCAGGCTCTCGGGCGCTCGCGAGGCGGGTTCGGCACCAAGATCCATGCCGTAGTCGATGCCTTGGGCTTGCCGATCCGCTTCATCCTCGGCCCCGGACAGCAAAACGACATGGCGCCCGCCTGCGATCTGATCCGCGGCATCCCGGCTGGCAAGGTTCTGGCTGATCGGGCCTATGACGCCGACAGTTTGCACGATCTCATCTACGAGCAAGGCGGCGAGCCGGTCATCCCACCTCGCCGCCATCGCAAATATCAGCACCACTATGATCGCATCGCCTACAAACAGCGTTGGGGCATCGAGGGCTTCTTCGCCAAGCTCAAGCAGTGGCGCCGTATCGCAACACGCTATGACAAACTCGCCGCAAACTTCCTCGGCTTCGTCAAACTCGCCAGCATCATGCTATGGCTCAAATGATTAAATCGTCACTACTGCCTAGAAACGCCGCTCAATGCTTTCGGGCAAATGAACGTCGCGCAATCCAAACGGCCGAATGCCGATCGTCTGCTCAGGGCAGAAGCGAAATCACCGCCATTTATTGTTGGTGTCCGGCCCCTGTAACCGCGTCCGGAATCCGGGCCGCTTCGTCTCCGCCGATGGCCGGAACGCCTCGGGCACCTGATACCCCTCAGCCGGGCGATCGGCGGGGGCGCGACTTTTCACCACCTCCGGATTGATCTGCGCCTCCAGATGCACGCCGAAGCTCTGTCCCTTCCGCCATGCGATCTTTCCCTGCGCCGGTCGGCAGTCGGGCAGGAGGATGACGACGCTTTCCCCCACGGCAAGGTCGAACTCGCACCGCCCGCCAAGACCCATTTCCGACACGTCGCGAACGAGGATGTCGATCTCGCCATAATCCGGATGACGCATGCGCGCCTTCAGCAGCCGACGCTGGCGGTCATGCAGCCGCTTGGAGGCGAAATCGGAATCCGAAACGGACATTCAGTCCCGTATCTCTTCAATATCTGGTGCCGCGACGCACCTATGGCGACCCTTGGCTCCATTCGGCACTGCCGGCCGGACCCATATGAAATGACGGTGTAGACATTCAGGCGCGCCATGAAAAGCGCCATCATCTTAAACCATTTATATCAAAGGCTTTTAGCGTTTCCTTCAGAAAGAGGGAAGGCCGGCGGCCCGATGAGGGTCGCCGGCCTTCGATCAGGCGGTGAGGCGGCAATGCGGCTGAAAGCCGGTCGGGGATATGTCGCCTCCGGGCGAGGTCAGTTGGCCGCCTGATCCGAAGCGGCCGAGCTGGCCGAACCCGAAGCCTGTCCGCTGCCCGAAAGCTGTCCGGAAGCATCCACGGACCCCAGGCCGCTCGCGCCGTTCGCCGCACCGTTGGCCGCGCCCGCGGCGCTGCCGGCGGCATTGCCTGCTGCCGAACGAGTCCGGTTCACGGCGTTGGCGGCGCGGTCCCGCGCTGCTCCTGCGGTGGCGCTGGCGCGGTCCTTGGTTTCGGCGACGGTTCCAGCGGCCCGGTCCCGCGCCGCGCCGGCCGTGTTGCCGGCCTGGTCGCGCAGGCCGCCCACGGCATTGCGCACATCGCCCGTCCCCAGCGTGTCGGCCGTCAGGCTGCCGCCTGCCGATCCGCTGGCGGAGCCCGAAGCGCTGCCGCTGCGGCTCTTGCCATGGCGGCTGACCGATCCGGAGGCGGAACCGCTGCCGCTGCCATGGCCCGAACCGCTGGCGCCGACACGGCCATTCTCCAGGTCGATGCTGCGGTCGAGGCCGACGCCGCCCGATCCGCCGAGCGTGCCGCCCAACGATCCGCCCGCGCCACCCAGCGCGCCGCCCAGGCCACCGCCCAGCATGCCGCCGCCACCGCCGCCCAGCAACTGGGCAGAGGCGGGCGCGGCCGTCAGGGCGGCAAGAGCGGCGGTTGCAATCAGGAACTTGACTTTCATCGATCGTCTCCTTGTTCGTTGTCGATCCGATGACAGGACAACGGGACGGCGATCCGGTTTAATCCCAAAGTGCCGGAAAAAATTTCAAGCCATTGAAAATCAATCATTATTTCTGCAATTGCCGCAAATGATGCTGAGGCCGGAGCCTCGCTTCGCCTCCGCCCGCAGGGCCGCCACGCTGCCCTTGGCGAACAGCCGTCCCGCCACCAGCGGCGCAGCGAAGGATGTACCGCGGACCTTACCCTTGCCGCCGTCGGCCCGGGCCGCATTCATGTCCGCCCCCGGTGCGGCGAAATCCACATGACGGGCTCGCCCCGCCTCGGGCAGGACGCGGCCCCGCCCGTCAATGCCGGTGACGGCGATCACCCCGGCATAGGAGGCCGGATAGGCGGGCGGCGCGGCCGGCCCGTCATTGCCGACCGCCGCGACCACGGACACGCCACGTTCCCGCGCCAGACGGATGGCGCCGGCCAGCAGGGGATTGTCCGGGCCCACCAGGCTCACCGTCACGACATCGGCCCCGCGCGCCGCCATCCAGCCAAGCGCCCGCGCCATTGCGAAGGCGCTGCCGCCCGCCGGGTCGTCGCCATAGACATCGGCCACCAGCAAGGGCGCGCCGGGCGCTGCGCCCCTTATGCTGCCCGTCCCGCTGATGAGGGAGGCGACCGCCGTCCCGTGCGCGCTGGCGCGGGGAGCCCCTCGGGCGAAACCCCGCTGTTCGACCGGGCCGGTCAGGCTGGGGTGCCGGGCCACCCCGCCGTCGATCAGCCCCGCCGCCTTGCCCCGCACCGACGCGTTTTCCGCAAGCGCGGCGGCGGCAAGACCCATGGAAGCGCCGCTGGGGAAATAGAGATTGTCGGCACTGGCCTGCGCTTCCGGGGCGAGGGATCGCACCTGCTTCAACGCACGCGACAGGCTGCGGCCCTGCGGCACGGTCAGGCGGGTCACGGCAAGGTCCAGCCCCTCTATGGCGGCATCTTCCACGCCATAGCCGGCGGAACGCAGCGCGGCGACGCTTTCCGGCCGCGCCCCGGCCAGCAATATGACGCCGCGCCGCGCCGGTTCGCGCCGGTCGTCCAGTTCCACCGAATCGGCATGCCGCCACACCAGATCGTCGATCCGCGCTGCCCGCGCCGCCAACAGCCGGTCGGCCAGCCGGGCAGGCGACAGCCGGTCAAGCCCGGCCTGATCCAGCGTTCCTTCCACCCGATCCATCACATGCGGCACGATGCCGCCTGCCTGGCCGCTCACCTGACCCAGGGCGCTGCCCGGCGAAGGCAGCAACTGCGCCTGCGCGCCCGGTGCGGTCAGAAGCAGGCCGGCAACGATCCATCGACGCGCGAATTTCATCTCGACCTCTCCACCGCCGGCACTTCCACCATCAGACTGCCTTCCGGTCCTTTCGCTCTCAAAATGATTCATTGCGAAAAAATTTCCGATACAAGATTCATGCTCAGGGATGAAACGTGCGGCGGCAGCCGTTTCATCCTTCAGGAAGCTGAATGGAGACCGGATGTCGTTCGAAAGCGATCTGTTGGCGATCCTGCCCCGGCTGCGGCGCTTCGCCGCCAGCCTGTCGCGGGATCGCGCCGATGCGGACGATCTCTGCCAGGCGGCGTTGGAAAAGGCGCTCCGGGCACGCGATCAATGGCAGCCGGGGACGAGACTGGATAGCTGGATGTATCGGATCATGCGCAATCTGTGGATCGACGAGGGCCGCTCCCGGCAGCGCGCCGCCCGCACCTTCGCGCCGGAGGAGGCGGGCGAGCATGTCGGCCATGCGGGCGACCGCGATGTGGAGGCGCATGTCATGCTGTCCGATGTCGACCGCGCGATGCAAAGCCTGCCCGACGAGCAGCGGGAGGCTATCGCGCTCGTGCTGGTGGAGGGGCTGTCCTACCGGGAGGCGGCGGAGGTGCTGGACATTCCAATGGGCACGCTGACCTCGCGGCTGGTGCGCGGGCGCGGCGCTTTGATCGAACTGCTGGGGGAAGCGGCATGACGGACATGGACGAAGCCATGCTGATCGCCTTTGTCGACGGCGAATTGGACGAGGTGAACCGGCGGCGCGTCGAACGTGCCGTGGCGGAAGACCCGGCGCTGGCCGCGCGGCTCGACATGCATGTTCGCCTGCGGGAGCGGTTGGCCGGCCATTATGCGCCCATCGAAGCCGAGCCTGTGCCGGCCGCGATGCGGACCTTGTTGCAGGAGGATGCGAAGGTCGTCCCGTTCGCCCGTCCGGTCCAGGCGCGTCGGCGCGTCTGGGCCATGGGCGGCGCCATCGCCGCGAGCCTGCTGCTGGGGCTTGGCGTCGGGCATTTTTCCGGCGGGAGCGACGGTCCGATTTCAATAGAGCGGGGCACGATGGTCGCACAGGGCGAGTTGGCGTCGGCGCTCGAAACCCAGCTCGCTTCCGCGCAGGAGGAAGCGCCGATCCGCATCGGCCTCAGCTTCCGGCGCAAGGGCGGCGGATGGTGCCGCAGCTTCGAAGGGCAGGCCCTGTCGGGCGTCGCCTGCCGCGAGGGGCAAGGCTGGCAGGTGCAGCAGCTCGTGCCGGGCGCGGGACGGGAAGGGGCCTATCGGCAGGCATCCTCGGGCGATGCGCGTCTTATGGCGACTGTCGATGCCTTGATGGACGGCTCCCCCCTCGATGCCGCGCAGGAGAAGGCGGCGAAGGACAGGCGGTGGCAATAGGATAGCGGCTGAAGGAAGGGCGGTATCGGACACCCGCTTTATCCCTCTCCCTTAAGGGAGAGGGCTGCGCAGACTTGGCAGCTTGCTGCCTAGTCGTAGCTGGGTGAGGGGGTCGCGATCCAGGGGATCGCGCGGGCAGCAGGCCCGCTTTCCCCCTTACCAATCAACCCAGCCCCCTTCTTCGCCAAGGTTTCCTGTCCTTCTTCCTCAAGGGAGGAGGAAGGTCTTAAAAGGGCCAAAGCCGGCCCCAATAGCACCGCAAGAACAGGCTAACGCATCCCCATGGCCGCTTCGCTCAAAACTCGAAATTCAACCGCCCATAATAAAATCCGCCGCTGGTCCCATAGGGCGAATATTGGTTGTAAAGGGAAAAGCCGTTGCCCTGTAGCAAAGTGGGCAGCTTGTCGGGATAGCTGTTGAACAGATTGTTCGCCCCGGCCGTCAGTTTGATGCCCTTGCGCAGTTCCATCCCCAGTTCCAGGTCGAAGATGACCTTGGGATCGATTTCCGCATCCAGGGAAGGCGTGGTCGGATGGACCATCGTCACCTTGCCGTAGCGCGTTGCGCGCAGGTTCAGGCTGGCAGGCCCCTTGGTCCAGAGGATGTTGGCGATGAACTTGTCGCGCGGCGTGCCCTTGGTGAAGTCGCCCTGTTTCGACCGGCCGATCAGCACCAGCTGGGAATCGGCCAGTACCGGCGGTACGGCATCGACATGGGTGAAGACGGTCTTGTTGAAATTGGCCGACAGGCTGAACAGCGCATTGCCCCAGTCGCCCAGGCCCGCCCGCCAGGTGCTGACCACGTCCAGCCCCCGCGTCCGGGTGTCGGCGGCGTTGGAGAAGTAGAAGCCGCCCGCCGAGGATGTGATGCCCGCCGCCGCCAGCACGCTGCGCACGAGCGGGCCTTGCAGGGTTTCGGACAGCAGGATGCGGTCCCTGATCTTGATCTGATAGGCGTCGACCGTGATGTTGAGGCGCGGTGTCGGCGTGAGGACGATGCCGGCCGAAAGGTTTCTGGACTTTTCCGGCTTCAGCGCCGTAGCGCCAAGCGCGACGGCCGCGGCGGAATCGACCGGCAGTGCGGATACGGGCAGCAACACGCCGCCGACATTGATCGTGCTGGCGGAGGAATAATGCTGCTGTTGCAGGGTCGGCGCGCGGAAGCCGGTGCTGGCCGTGCCGCGCAGCGCCAGGCCGCGCACCGGCTCGATCCGCACCGACGCCTTGCCGGTGTCGGTGGTGCCGAAGTCGGAATAATCCTCATGCCGCCCGGCCAGCGCGACCTCGAACCCCTCCACGACCTGCTGTTCCAGGTTCAGATAGGCGCTCCAATTGTCGCGGCTCCATTTCCCGGCGGAGGAGAGGGGAAAACCCGTCACCCCCTGCGACCCGGATGTCCGCAGCACACCGGCATTGGGGCCGGTGGTCGACCGGTATCCGCCGTCGATATAGGAAACGGGGTCGCCCGCACCGATGGCATAGCCGTTCCAGCGATATTCCGCGCCCAGCGCCACCAGCAACGGTTCGGCCAGCCCTACATCGACCGTCTTCTGAAGGTCGAGATTGGTGGTCCACTCCTTCGACGTGACGGCGCCGATATACATGTCGGTCGGGCTGGCCGGACCGAGCGAGGCGTTGATGACCGAGCTTTCCCGATATTTCACCCAGTTGCGGGAAAAGCTGCTGGACAGATCGTAATGGAATGTGTCGGACAGGTCGCCGCGCAGCCCCGCCGCGGTCTGGAAGTCCTCGTCATAGATGTGGAGATGCGGGCTGTAGCCATTGGGGAACAGTTCGGGGATGTTGTTCGGCGCGTCGGGGAAGCGATAGGTCAGCCAGGCGTCGCTATGCCGGCGCGACGCCGTGCCGAACAGGTAAAGTTCGACCTGATCGCTCACCGGCAGCGACAGGTCATAGGCGAAGTTGATGCCCGACACCTGCGGCTGCCCGCCCCGGTTTACGTCGCGATCGACGGTCGCCTCACGCGGGTCGAGCGCACCCGTGGCCGATGAATAGAGCTGGCCCACCCGCGCATAGAACTGGCCCGGATTGGGCGCGCTGCGATAGGTGCGGCCCTGAAGGAAGACGTCCAGCGTGAAATGGACATGGCCACCGTCCCCGATGCCGAAGCCCTTGCTGATCTGGAACCGGCCCTGTTCGCCGCTGCCGTCCGCCGTGGCCCCGCCCAGGAAGGACGCGCTGCCGCTGGCATCGTTCTTCAGCAGGATGTTGACCACGCCTGCGATCGCGTCGGACCCATATTGCGCCGACGCCCCGTCGCGCAGCACCTCGATCCGCTCGATGGCGGAGGAGGGGATAAGGTCCAGGTCGGGCGGCGACTGGCCGTTCTGGGTCGTGCCGTTGATGAACAGGGTCGCCGTATTGTGGCGCCGCTTGCCGTTCACCAGCACCAGCAACTGGTCGCCCGCAAGGCCGCGCAGCGACAGCGTCTTGACGGCGAAGCTGGCGCCCGCGCCGCTGTTCGACACGTTGATCGACGGCACCAGCGTGCCCAGCAGGTCGCGCACCGATTGCTTGCCGCTCGCCTCCAGGTCCCTGGCGCTCAGCACGTCGATGGGCGCCAGGCTTTCCGCGACGGTGCGCGTGGTCTGGCGGGTTCCCGTGACGATGATCGGGGCCGAGGCATCGTCCCCATCGGCGGGCGCCATGGCGACCGGGGCCGCCGACGCCCCCGCCACGCCGACCTGCGCAAGCTGGACCGCCAGCGGACTGCGATGGGCGACGGTGCGGTTGGCCGGCACGGCGAGGGCGATGACGCCGACGCCCGCTTCGCTATGCTTGAGCGCGGTTCCGGCCAGCAGCCGTTCCAGCGCGTCTTCGGTCGACAGCCAGCCCTGCACGCGCCGGCTGCGGATCGATGCGACCTCGTCATAGGGGAAGAGGATGCGCACGCCCGACTGGGTCGAAAGCTGGCGCAGGGCGCTGCTCAGCGGCTGCGGGGCGATGTCGAACTTGTGCCGCTGCGACAGGGTGGCGTCCATTTTCGAGGATGCCATCAGCTCCGTGGGCAAAACAAGGCATGTGGCGAGGGCGAACCCCGCCAGTGCATGGCGAATGCGCATCGATTGTTCCCCTGTTGCAGACGGCTTTTGCCGTTCCGACATCTTCCAACGAAGAAAAGGTCCCGACCCGCCATCCATTCCGGAGCGGCGGACAGGAACGATCGGATGCGACCGATAAAGGATCGGGAAATCAGCGGGAAATGAGATTATCTTATCATAATATTACAAATGGCGCTCAGCCCGGATCAGGCGCTGGTCTGCAGAAACCAGCGCCGGTCCTTTTCCAACCCGATCGCGGTCAATCGGCCGCTGCGGAAAGCGCCGGTGTCGATGCCGATCCTGTTGGGCTGCACATCCACATCCTCGCTGATGCTGTGCCCGTGGACGATCATCTTGCCGAAATGTCGCCCATGGTTCAGGAAATCGCCCCTGATCCACCGCAGATCGGCAGGAATCTGGGCATCAAGCGCGACGCGAGGCCGCACCCCCGCATGGACGAAGAGATAGTCGCCAAGCGGCAGCATATCGGCAAAGTCGTCCAGGAAATCGACATGATCGCGGGGGACATGGGCCAGCATCCACTGCGCCATCGCCTCGTCGCTCATGAGCGCGCTGTCCTCCGCCCCCAGGCCGTAGCTGGCCAGCGTCTCCACCCCCCCATATCGGCGGAAGAGGCGCGCCGCCTGCGCCTTTCCGCGGGCGGCTGCAATGAACATCTCCTCATGATTGCCCTTGAGGAAGCGGATGTCGCCGGTCGAGCGCGCCAGGCCCATCGCCCGTTCCACCACCTGCCGCGACTGCGGGCCCCGGTCGACCAGATCGCCCAGCAGGATCAGCAGCCGGGGCAGGGGATCGCGCTCCGCCTCGTCCAGAGCGATCCGGTCCAGCAATTGGGCGAAAAGGTCGTCGCGGCCGTGAATGTCGCCTATGGCATAGACGCGCCTGTCACCCCCCACGCTGGGGGAAGGCGCATCGTCCCGCGCCTTCCGCCTGCGGAACGGCATCAGCATGGCGGGCTTGCCTCACACATCATGCCGCCACTGTCGCACAGCGTTACAGGCGCGGCAATGTGACGCCCTGCTGCCCCATATATTTGCCCGCGCGGTCGGCATAGCTGGTCTCGCACGGCTCGTTGCCTTTAAGGAACAGGAACTGGCACGCGCCCTCATTGGCGTAGATCTTGGCGGGCAGCGGCGTGGTGTTGGAAAATTCCAGCGTCACATGCCCTTCCCAGCCCGGCTCCAGCGGCGTCACGTTCACGATGATGCCGCAACGCGCATAGGTGGACTTGCCAAGGCAGATCACCAGCACGTCGCGGGGCACCCGGAAATATTCGACCGTCCGCGCCAGCGCGAAGCTGTTGGGCGGGATGATGCAGACGTCGGTCTTGCGGTCGACGAAGCTGTTGGCGGCGAAATCCTTGGGGTCGACCACGGCGCTGTCGACATTGGTGAAGATCTTGAACTCGTCCGCCACCCGCGCGTCATAGCCGTAGGAGGAGAGGCCATAGCTGATGCAGCCGTCGCGCCGCTGGCTTTCCACGAACGGCTCGATCATGCCGCTGGTCTGGGCCTGTTCGCGAATCCACTTATCCGACAATATCGACATGGCTGTTCAGCTCTTTCTGGGGGTGATGCCCAAATCGGCAGGGCCGAAGGCATGGGGCAGGAGTTCAGCGACGCGATGTTCGGCCAGCGCGTCTCCTTCCGGCGCCGCGCAGTAAATGGCAAGCGTGCGCCCGGCCATCTGCTCGGCTTCGTTCATGATCTGGCGGCACCGGCCGCAGGGGGTGACGATGGCGTCTCCCGATACGGAGCCGTCCGGCCCGATGGCGCCGCCCACGACCGCGATCGCTTCCACATCGGCAAGGCGGCCCTGCGCGTTGGCCGCCGCCAGCGCCACCGTTTCGGCGCAGAGCGACAGGCCGTAGCTCGCATTCTCGAAATTGCAGCCGGTCACGATCTGCCCGTCGGTCAGCCGCACCGCCGCGCCCACGGCGAAGCGGCTATAGGGCGCGTGCGCATGGCGCATCGCCGTCCGCGCCGCCCCGATCAGCTTTTCCGTCGCATTCATCGCGCCATCACATCCCATCGCACCGGTCCGTCGATGCCGTCGATATGCCGCATATCATTGGCTGTCCACATCACCCATTTGCGCTTCTCGCGATCGGGCGCGAAGAAATTGCGGTCCAGCCATAAGGTCCGGTTGATCCCCGATGCAATGGCATATTGCGCATCGAAATCGTCGCTGACGTTGAGCAGGACCGGCGTGCCCGCATGACTCTCGATCAGGTTGATCAGCGTATTCAGTTCCGACAGCACCGCGTCCTGCCCCGGCCGCGCCCGGCAGCCCGGCTCGAACGCCAGCCTGATCACCGGCGGCAGCGCGGCATTGTCCCGCGGAACCATGGTCATGAAGCCTGTCGCCTGTTCCGAAGCCCTGGCGCACAGGCTGAAATCCAGCGCCGCGCCATAGCGCAGCCCCGCCGCCCGCGCGCCTGCCCAATTCGCCTCGAAGGCCGGATCGCGCAAGCGCCCGCCGCGCGAGGCGCGGATATAGGCGAAATCCGCCCCCTGCGCCGCCAGCGTGCCCCAGTCGATGGAGCCATTGTCCGACGATACCGACACGCCCTGGGTCGGAAACGCCTCCCGATCCGGCGCCCATTCGCGCGCATAGAGCCATCCGCCCAGGGCCATCAGACCCAAGACGGCAAGAAACAAGCAAAAACGGGCCATGAAATGGCCGGCACTGATGATACGGATGCCCCTTACCCCTTGATGTGCAGGACGCAGATCAGCGTGAACAGGCGACGGGCCGTATCGAAATCGACCTTGATCTTGCCGTCCAGCCGCTCGATCAGCGTCTCGGCGGCGGCATTGTGGATGCCCCGGCGTGCCATGTCCACCGTTTCGATCTGCTGTGGCGATGCGTTGCTGATCGCCTGGTAATAGCTGTCGCAGATCGCGAAATAGTCCCGGATCGGGCGGCGGAACCGGCCCAGGCTCAGGATGATCGCCTCCAGCGGATCGCCATTTTCCCGACGTATTTCTATGACCAGCCGACCTTCCTCGACACGCAGGTGCACCTTGTAGGGGCCGGCATAGCCGTCCTCATGGCTGCGCTGCGGCTCGAAATAATTGTCCTCCAGCAGGTCGAAGATGGCGATGCGCCGTTCCTGCTCCACATCGGCATTGCGCCAGAGGATCGTCCGCTCGTCGAGCGTGATATCGATGATGCGCGGATCGGCCATGGACGCTATGGTCAGTGCGGCGACACGCGCCGAAAAGCAAGGGGGACTCTTGTCCACAGCTTTTCCGAATGCTTTCAACGTTCCGCCTTGCAAGGGCGGTTGCTCGGCGCGATGAGGGGACAATGGTCGAACTCGTGCAAATCACCCCCGCCGCAGAAGCCGGCATCACCGAACTCCCCCGCAATGTGGAGGCGGAGGCCGCCCTGCTGGGCGCGCTGATGATCGACAACCGCATTGCCGAGGATGTGCAGCTCAAGCTCAAGCCGGAGCATTTCTTCGAGCCCCTGCACGGCCGCATCTACGAATCCGTGATGAAGCTGGTCGAGCGCGACATGGTCGCCAACCCGGTGACGCTGAAGCCGATGCTGGAGCAGGACCCGGCGCTCAAGGAACTGGGCGGCGTCGGCTATCTGGCGCAACTGACAGGCAATGGCGCGGCGCTGCTGGGCGCCCGCGACTTCGCCACGCAGATCTACGACCTTGCCTTGCTGCGACAGCTTGTCCATGTCGGCCGCGAACTCGTTGAAAACGCTCTGGATACCAGCGAGGACGTAAACCCCCGCGAACAGATCGAGCAGGCCGAGGTCGCGCTTTACAAGGTGTCGGAGGGGGAGGGGGAGACCGGGTCGGTCAAGAGCTTCGCCACGGCCACCACCATGGCGGTCCAGATCGCGGAGCGCGCGCTCAACAGCGGCGGGCATGTTTCGGGCATCACCACGGGCATCAACAGCCTGAACGAAAAGATCGGCGGCATGCACAATTCGGACCTCATGATCCTCGCGGGTCGTCCGGGCATGGGCAAGACGTCGCTGGCGACCAACATCGCCTATAATGCCGCCTCGCGCTGGCTGCGCGACAATGCCGACGGCATTCCGCCGGAAAAGAATATGGGCGCGAAGACCGCTTTCTTCAGCCTGGAAATGTCCGCCGACCAGCTCGCCACCCGCGTTCTGGCCGAACAGTCGGGCATCAGCGGCGAAGCGCTGCGCATGGGCAAGATCAGCCGCGCCGATTTCCAGAACCTCTCCCGTGCGGCGCGGGAATTGCAGGAACTGCCGCTGTTCATCGACGACACGCCGGGCCTGACCATCGCCGCGCTGCGCACCCGCGCCCGCCGGTTGAAGCGGCGGCATGACATTGGTTTCGTCGTGGTCGACTATCTCCAACTGCTCCAGGGCACCGGAAAGGGCGACAATCGCGTCAACGAGATTTCGGAAATTTCCCGTGGTCTGAAGACCCTGGCGAAGGAACTTAACTGCCCGGTTCTGGCCTTGTCCCAGCTCAGCCGCGCCGTCGAACAGCGCGAGGACAAGCGGCCCCAGCTATCGGACCTTCGTGAATCGGGCTCCATCGAACAGGACGCGGACATGGTCTGGTTCGTCTTCCGCGAGGATTATTATGTCGCCGCGAAGGAGCCGGGGAACAAGGAAAGCCCCGAACATCTGGAATGGGCGCAGGAAATGGAGCGCATCTACGGCCTGGCCGAGGTGATCGTGGCCAAGCAGCGCCATGGTTCGACCGGGCGCATCCGCATGAAGTTCGACGCGAAGATCACCCGCTTCTCCGACCTGGCGGAGGGCAGCTATCTGGAGGATTACGAATAGAACCAGGGGCCTTTCACAAGCCGCAGCGTGCTAAAAATATGTGAGCGCCGGAAGTTCGGAAAACCGCCATTTGCAGCCTGCCATTGGCTGCATCCCCACACATCCTAGCCCGAAACAAAAGCCTGGAACACCAGCGCCAGCCCCACCAGGCTGACGAGATAGGCAATGGTCCGCACCATGGGAATGCCCATGCCGTACAGCGGCAGGTAAACCGCCCGCGCCCCCAGCCAGAGCCACCCGCCAAGGGCTGTCGTTCCGCTGGTTTTCCCCGCGATCACCACGCCCAGAAGCACGATGATCGCGATCGGATAGGTTTCGAGGAAATTCGCCTGCGCCCGCACCAGCCGCCCGCCGACGGGATCGAGCGGCGGCAATTCCTCATCCCGCGCGCCCATGTTCCATTTGGTGCCATATTGCCGCGTCTTGATATGCGCCGCCGCGAAGATGTGGACCAGCAGCAGCACGCAACTCCACGCCAATATCTTCAGCTCGACGGCCATATCTCGTCCTCCGCTCAGTCTGTCATGACCGCCGACCATATCGCGCCCGCATGGTCCGCGCCATAAGTCTCGATTGCCGCAGGCGGCGGATTGGCTGCTGGCGCCCATCATCGGGGCCATAGGCCCTCTTTTCGCAACGGGAGGATTCGGAAGAGCGCAATATTCCCACGAGTCGGGATATTCTCGACGCAACCGCCTTTTCGGTCAGAACACCGGCTGGTTGGCCGGATCGTCCGGATCGGCCGCGGGGGAGGGGATCGGCGTCACCGGCGAGTGAATGCCGCACTCGACCTTGTCCCACCCGCGCCAGCGCCCGGCGCGGGGATCTTCGCCCGGCAGCACCTTGGACGTGCACGGTTCGCAACCGATGGACAGATAGCCCTGCGCCTCCAGCGGATGGCGCGGCAGCTTCTCCGCCTCGAACCAGGCCTCCAGATCGTCCTTCGTCCAGTCGCCCAGCGGGTTGATCTTCAGCCGGCCGTCCTCGACCTCGAAACGGGGCAGGTTCTGGCGCGTCACCGACTGGAACGCCTTGCGTCCGGAAATCCACGCATCCAGTCCATCCTTGGCGCGGTTCATCGGCTCGACCTTGCGGATTTCGCAGCAGCCGTCGGGATCGTAGGACCAGCGCAGCCCAGTCTCGTCCTTCTTCGCCAGCACCTCCGCATCGGGCACGACCGCCCGGCTGTCGGTAAAGCCCAGCGTGCTGATCAGCGTTTCGCGATAATCCAGCGTCTCGCGGAACATCTTGAGCGTGTCGACGAAGATCACCGGCACGGTCCTGTCCGCCTTGGCCACCAGCGACAGCAGCACCGCGCTTTCCGTACCGAAGGAGGAGACGACGGCGACATTGCCCGCCAGCCCCTCGGCAAAGACGGTCTTGAGCATCGACAGCGTGTCGACGCCCTCGAAGCGCGCGTTGAGCGCATCCGCATCCGCCTGGGTAAAGGCGGGGCGGGCGTCGATTACGTCGAGCTGGCGGGCAGGTTCAGCCATTTACAGTCTCCGGGTGCCGTTTCGCCCAGATGGGGCGGCGGCCATCGATCGTCTTCTGATAGACGTCGTCACAACGATGGAGCGCGCGCTCCACGGCGGCATCGTCCAGCGCCTTGTCGGGCCGGAAGCTGTCGAAGCCGCAGCGGCGCATCGCGACGATCTGGTCCACCAGCACATCGCCCACGGCGCGCAGTTCGCCCTGATAGCCGGCCTCGCGCAATATCCGCGCCGCCGAATAGCCGCGTCCGTCGCCGAAAGCCGGGAAGTTCACCTCCACCAGCGACAGCCTGTCCAGATGGGGCAGCAACTCGCGAGCATCCTCGCCCGCTTCGATCCGGACGGCGGTCGAATTGGACTGGCCGGTGAAGGATTCGACCGTGACCGCCGGTTCCTGGCCGGTTTCGCCTTCGCGGAAGGACAGGAACTCAACCATAGATCGCCTCCTTGAAGGGCTTCATGCCAAGACGGCGATAGGTGTCGAGGAAGCGTTCGCCCTCCTCCCGCTGTTCGAGATAGAGGTTGGTGACCTTCTCGATCGCGTCGACCACGCCGTCCTCCGAAAAGCCGGGGCCGGTGATCTGTCCGACGCTCGCATCCTCCGCGCCCGACCCGCCGAGCGAAAGCTGGAAATTCTCCACGCCCTTCCGGTCCACGCCCAGCACGCCGATATGGCCGGCATGATGATGGCCGCAGGCATTGATGCAGCCGGAAATCTTGACCTTCAGCTCGCCCAGTTCCTTCTGCCGGTCCGCCGCGGCGAACCGTTCCGACAGCTTCTGCGCCAGCGGGATGGAGCGGGCATTGGCGAGGCTGCAATAATCCAGGCCCGGACAGGCGATGATGTCGGTGATCAGGTCCAGATTGGCCTCGGCAAGGCCAGCCTCGTCCAGCTTCTGCCAGATGGCGTGGAGGTCCGCCTTCTTCACATGCGGCAGGACCAGGTTCTGCGCATGGGTGACGCGCAACTCGTCGAGCGAATATTGTTCGGCCAGGTCCGCAACCAGCGCGATCTGCTCCGCCGAGGCATCGCCCGGAATGCCGCCGCGCGGCTTCAGGCTGATGTTGACGATGGCATAGCCCGGCTGCTTGTGCGCCGCGACCTGACGGTCCACCCAAAGGGCGAAGGCCGGATCGCTGCGGTCGATGCTGTCCTCCAGGCCCGTTTCATAGGCGGGGCCGGCGAAATAGGCGCGGATGCGGTCCAGTTCCTCGGTCGGCGGGTTGAGGCCCAGCGTCCGCATATGGGCGAACTCCTCCTCGACCTGCCGCTTATATTCCTCGACGCCCAGTTCATGGACCAGGATCTTGATCCGCGCCTTGTACTTATTGTCGCGCCGGCCATAGCGATTATAGACGCGCAGGCACGCCTCCAGATAAGAGACGATCTCATCTTCGGGCACGAAGTCCCTGATAAGCGGCGCAACCATGGGCGTGCGACCCATGCCGCCGCCGGCATAGACTTCCGCGCCTGTCCGGCCGTCGCGCGACACCAGCTTCAGGCCGATGTCGTGCAGGCGCATGGCGGAACGGTCATCCTCGCTCGCGATCACCGCGATCTTGAACTTGCGCGGCAGATAGGTGAATTCGGGATGGAAGGTCGACCATTGGCGCAACAGTTCCGCCCAGGGACGCGGGTCGGCCACTTCGTCCGCCGAAACCCCGGCATATTGGTCGGACGAGATATTGCGGATGCAATTGCCGCTGGTCTGGATGGCATGCATCTCGACCGTCGCCAGTTCGGCAAGGATGTCCGGCGCATCGGCCAGCTTGATCCAGTTATATTGCAGGTTCTGGCGCGTCGTGAAGTGGCCATAGCCCCTGTCGTATTTCGCCGCGATCTCGCCCAGCTTGCGCATCTGCCGGCCGCTCAGCGTGCCATAGGGAATGGCGACGCGCAGCATATAGGCGTGCAACTGGAGATAGAGGCCGTTCATCAGCCGCAGCGGCTTGAACTGGTCCTCCGTCAGTTGCCCGGCCAGACGGCGCTGGGTCTGGTCGCGAAACTCCTCGACGCGGGCGTCGACGATGGACTGGTCGTAGCTGTCGTAACGATACATGGTTCAGATCACCCAGTTGCCGGCATCGGCGTCATTCGGTTTCAGCGTCAGGTCGGGGCGCACCGTCGGCCCCAGGGCGCGGATGCGGTCCTTGATATGCGCGGGGCGCACGCCTTCTTCGGTCACGGTCGCATCGATCACATAGGCGCCCACGACCCGCAACGCGGCTTCCTCCGCCCGGGCCAGATCCTCGCCCTTGTCGCCCACGTCGACGGAATCGCCGACCTGCCGCGACCAGCCGTCGCCCGCCCACCAGATCACGTCCCCGGTGCCGAGGTCATTGCCGGTCAAAATCTTCACTTGTCAGTCTCCGCCCCAAATGTCTCCTGCGCGGCCCAGCCGGCCAGCACATCCTGCGCCAGCGCATAGGCCGCAACCTCCCCGACCACAATCAGGGCAGGGCTTTTCACCTTCTCCCGCGCGACCATCTCGCCCAGATCGGCAAGCAGGGTGCGCAGCGTCCGCATGTCGGCGCGCGTGCCGTTTTCCAGCACGGCCACGGGAATGGCCGGCGACACGCCGTCGGCCATCAGCTTGTCGGCAATGTCCGTCGCCGTCGCCACGCCCATATAGATGACGAGCGTGCGTCCCGCGCCCGCCAGCCCGGACCAGTCCTGATCGGTCAGCCCCTTGCATTGCCCGGCCACGAAGCTGACCGCGCTTGCCGCATCGCGATGGGTGAGGGGAAGTTGCGCCTGCGCGGCGCAGCCGATGGCGGCGCTGATCCCCGGCACGACCTCCACCGGCACCCCGGCGGCGCGGCAGGCTTCCATTTCTTCGCCGCCACGGCCGAAGATGAAGGGATCGCCGCCCTTCAGCCGCACGACCCTGCGCCCGGCGAGCGCCAGTTCGACCAGCAGGGCATTGATCCCGTCCTGCGGCACCGAATGACGGCTGCGCTGCTTGGCGACAGAGATCAGTTCGGCCCGTGGGGAGGCGAGCGCCAGGATCTCGCCGGAAACCAGCCCATCATGCACGATCACCTCGGCCTCGCCGATCAGCCGCGCGGCGCGCAGCGTCAGGAGTTCCGGGTCGCCCGGACCGGCGCCGACAAGGGTGACAGTGGCAATGGGAGTTTCAGCCATGTTGGGCAGATGGCGAAAACAGCCCGCGGTTTCAATTCAGAATGCGTTGGCCAGGGCGAAGGAAAATTTGGGGAGGATCGATTTGATCCTGTCGCCCCGTCGCTCTGCTGCCAGACCACCCGGCCGCTCAATCGCCCATCAGGCTGGTATCGACGTCCTTCAGACCAATGCCGATGGATGCGCGCGGCTGCTCGATCTCCACCGACACGACCGGATAGGCGCAATAATCGGCCGCATAATAGGCGCTGGGCCTATGATTGCCGGAAATGCCCACCCCGCCAAAGGGCGCGGAGGAGGATGCCCCATTGGTCGGCCGGTTCCAGTTGACGATGCCCGCCCGGATATTGGCCCAGAACTGGTTATATTGTTCCGGCGATCCCCCGATCAGCGCGGCGGAAAGGCCATAGCGCGTATTGTTCGCTTCCCGGATCGCGGATTCGAAATCCGGCACCCGGACAACCTGCAACAGGGGGCCGAACAGCTCGACGTCGGGCCGCTCCGCCATGGCGGTCACGTCGATGATCGCCGGCGTCACGAAGGGCAGCCCCTTGGTCGTGCGGACCATGTGCTTGATGGGCTTGCCGCCGTTGCTCATCAGATAGAGGAAGCTTTCCGTCAGATGATCCGCCGCCTGATTGTCGATCACCGGCCCCATGAAAGGCGCGGGGTCCGCATGGGGATGGTCGACGATCAGCCGGTCCGCCAGCCTCTTGACCTCTCCGACCAGCGTGTCGGCCAGCTCCTCCCTGACGATCAGCCGGCTCGCGGCCGTGCAGCGCTGCCCGCTCGACAGGAAGGCCGACTGGACGATCAGCGTCGCGGCGCTGGCGATGTCGGCCGTATCCCAGGCGACGATCGGGTTGTTCCCGCCCATTTCCAGCGCCAGTATCTTGCCGGGATTGGCCGCGAACTGCCGGTTGATCGCGATGCCCGTCTGCGCCGACCCGGTGAAGAGAATGCCCCCCACATCGGGATGGGCGGCCAGCGCCTTGCCCTCGTCGGGTCCGCCCAGCACCAGCCGGACGGCATCCTCCGGCACGCCCGCCTCATGGTAGAAACGCACCAGCATCTCGCCCACGGCCGGCGTCTTTTCCGACGGCTTGAAGACGACGGCATTGCCGGCCAGCAGCGCGGGAACGATATGCCCATTGGGCAGATGCGCCGGGAAATTATACGGCCCCAGCACCGCCATGACGCCATGCGGCTTGTGCCGCACGGACTGACGCGCGCCCATCGCCGCTTCAAGCCGTCTCTGCCCGGTGCGTTCGGAAAAGGCGGCGACGGAAATGTCGACCTTGTTCATCACCGCCGTCACTTCGGTCCGCGCATCCCACAGGGGCTTGCCGGTTTCGCGGGCGATCA
Organism: Sphingobium sp. CFD-2; assembly: GCF_024611135.1. NCBI lineage: Bacteria > Pseudomonadati > Pseudomonadota > Alphaproteobacteria > Sphingomonadales > Sphingobiaceae > Sphingobium > Sphingobium sp. CFD-2. The sequence continues at coordinate 657,187 of NZ_CP084405.1, forward strand.
GGTCGGCCAGCGCCTCCTCATTGGCGCGCACGACATTGACGAAGCGGCGCAGCGTTTCGATGCGATAGGCGATGGGCTGGGCGGCCCATTTCGGCCAGGCGGCACAGGCGCGGGCGACCTCCGCCTCCACGTCGCTGGCAGTCCCCTGCCACAAAAGAGCACCAGTGGCGGGTTCGAACGAAGTCAGCGTGGCGGACATGGCACCGATATGGAGGATAATGGGGCGTTAGGGAAGGGGCGGCAAACCGCTCCCTCCTCCCTCGGGGAGGGGGAAGCGGGCGTGGCGAGCGGAAGGGCAAGCCGACGTAACGGAAAGCCCGTCCGCCCCGCCAGCGGAGGAGAATTCAGGGCACATCAGGGGCACCGCCCAATGCGTCGCCCATGCGCCGGATCGCCGCCACCTTCGCATGCAGCGGCGTCCAGTCGTCCCGCTCGGCAATCCCGCTCCAGATCGCCTCCACCTCATCGATATGCATGGAGCAGGGCGCCGTATCGGCCCAATAGGCATGATCCTGGGGCCCGCTCGCCTCGAACCCGGCAATGGCCTCGCGAAATCCCGCCCATTCCTCCCCGGCATAAGGCGCGCCGTCGCGAGGATCGCCGCCGCGCCAGTCCTGGAAGAAGCGATCGATCGGCCTTTGCGTCGCGATCATGCCGCGCACCGCCGCTTCGATCATGGTGGAGGCGTCGTCCGTCGGCGCCACCCCCAACCGCCAGCAGAAGCGCCGCGCCATCGCCTCGGCATAGAGCGCCGGAAAGCGCTCCAGCTGCTCGATCAGCGGTTCGGCCTCCACCAGGGGACGCAGCGACACGGCGAGCTGCGCCACGTCCCAGTGGATCGCTTCCGCCTGCCGTCCGAAGGCATAGAGCCCGGCATGGTCGAAATAGGCGGCGGTGAACCCCGCTTCCCAAAGCGGCGTGAACCGCCAGGGCCCATAGTCGAAGCTCTCGCCCGTCACATTGATGTTGTCGCTGTTGAGCACGCCATGGACGAAGCCCGCCACCATGTAGCTCGCGGCCAGATCGGCCGTGCGCTCCACGACCCGGCCCAGCAGTTGCGCGGGAGGATTGTCGCCCGGCGCCTCGCCGTAGAGCTTCGTCAGCGCATAGTCGACGAGCCGCTCCAGCAGCGCCTTGTCGTCGAAATAGGCCGCCCGCTGGAAAGACCCGATGCGGATATGCGAGTGGCTGAGCCGCACCATCACCGCCGCGCGGGTGGGGGAAGGTTCGTCGTTGCGCTCCAGCGCCTCGCCCGTCTCGATGATGGAAAAGGTCCTGGAGGTGTTGACGCCCAGCGCCTCGAGCATCTCCGTCGCCAATATCTCCCGCACGCCGCCCTTCAGCGTCAGCCTGCCGTCCCCGAAGCGGCTGTAGGGCGTCCGGCCGGAACCCTTGGTGCCCAGGTCGAGCAACCGGCCGGCCCCGTCCCGAAGCTGCGCGAACAGGAAACCGCGGCCGTCCCCGATGTCGGGATTGTACACGCGGAACTGATGCCCATGATAGCGCAGCGCCAGTGGCTGGGGCAGCGATCCCTCCAGCGGCTGGAACCGGCCGAAATGCGCCAGCCATTCCTCATCGCTCAGGTCGCTCAGGCCCACGGCTTTCGCCCAGCGGTCATTGCGGAAACGCAGGATGGTCCGGGGAAAGTCGGCCGCCGCGACGGGATCGGCAAAATCGGGCTGCAGCACGGCGATTTCGTTCGCGGGGCTGAATTTGGCGGGTTGCAGGGCAGGGCGCATGCGGCGATATGGGGGATGCAGGGTGGAAGGATCAAGCAGCTTGAGCAGCTATAGCGACGGATACTGGTGGTCCCCCGATGGGCTGAGGCTCCATTGTCGCGATTATGCTGGCGGCGAAGATGGCCGCCCTCCCTTGCTCTGCCTGCCGGGCCTGACCCGCAACGCCCGCGATTTCGAACCGCTGGCGGCGCGCCTCGCCGGGCCATGGCGCCTCATCTGTCCCGACTTGCGCGGCCGCGCCGAAAGCGCGCAGGCGAAGGACCCGATGACCTATGTCCCGCTCACCTATCTGCAGGACATCAGCCGCCTGCTGGCGGATCTGGCCATCACCCGCTTCGTCGCCATCGGCACGTCGCTGGGCGGCATCATCACCATGCTGATCGCGGCGACCCATCGCGAATGGCTGGCCGGAGCGCTGCTCAACGATGTCGGACCGACGCTGGAGGAGGCGGGGCTGGCGCGCATCCGCACCTATGTCGGCATCGGCCAGTCGCATCCAAGCTGGGTGCACGCCGCCCGCGCGCTGGAGGAATCCAACGGCGACGTCTATCCCGGCTATGGCCTCGACCAATGGCTGGCCATGGCCAAGCGCCTCTACCGCCTCAACAGCGCGGGGCGCGTCGTGCTCGACTATGACATGCGCATAGCGGAGCCGCTGCGGGTCGCGGGCAGCGAGGCGAGCGTCGACATGTGGCCGGTCATGCAGGCCTTTCGCGGAATTCCGACGCTGGTGCTGCGCGGCGAGCGCTCCGACCTGCTCTCCGCGGCCACCGCCGCCCGCATGGTGGAGGACATCGGTCCCGGCGCGGAGTGCGCGGTCATCTCCAATGTCGGTCACGCCCCCGTTCTCGACGAGCCTGAATCCGTCGCCGCCATCGACCGGCTGCTGGCGCGGGTCCTGAATGGCTGAAGCGGCTTGAGCGGCATGGAGCGTTTCGCCGCGGGCCGGCCTCGGCAGATCGACGGGCCGCCCCGGCTGCTGCATGTCCACGGCAGCTTCTCGCTTGGCGGGAAGGAGGCGCGGGCCGTGCGCCTGATGAACCTTTGGGGCGACCGCGCCCGTCACAGCATCGTCAGCGCCGCGCCCCAATTGATGAGCGCGCGGGACGCCATCGACCCCGCCACGCCGGTCGATTTCCCCCAGCCTCCTCCACTCGCCGGCAGGCCGGGCCTCGGGCGTTTCCGGGCGATTGCGGCCTTCCTGTCGGACTACGACCTCATCCTCAGCTATAATTGGGGCGCGATGGATGCGGTGATGGCGCGGCGCATCCATGGCGGTCCGCCGCTGATCCATCATGAGGACGGCTTCAACGCGGATGAGGCGGGCGGCCTCAAGCCGCAGCGCAACCTCTATCGCCGCCTGGCGCTTCAGCGCGCCCATGCGCTGGTCGTCCCGTCCGTCCGGCTCGACGGCATCGCCCGCGAGGTGTGGCGTCAGCCGCCGCGAAAGGTCCACCTGATCCGCAACGGCATAGACACGGCGCGCTATGCCCTGCCGCCTGTGCCGGATGCCATTCCAGCCCTCGACCGCACGGCCGGCAAGCTGCTGGTGGGGACGGTGGCGGGCCTGCGCCCGGTCAAGAACATCCGCCGCCTCGTCCGCGCCGTCGCGCCGCATCGCGACCGGCTGCAACTGGTGGTGGTGGGGGAGGGGCCGGAACGCGACGCCATAGCGGCGGAAGCCAGGGACCACGGACTGGCCGACATCTGCATGGCCGGATTCCTGCCGGAACCGTGGCGCTTCATGGGCCTGTTCGACATCTTCGCTTTGTCTTCCGACAGCGAGCAGTTCCCGATCTCGCTGGTGGAAGCGATGGCGGCGGGCCTGCCCGTCGCATCGACCGATGTGGGGGACGTCGCTGCCATGGTCGCGCCCGAAAACCGGCCGTTCGTCGTCCCGGACGAAGCAGCCCTGTCCTCGGCGCTGGGCGCGCTCGCCGGCGATCCCGGTCTGCGGCAAAGGCTTGGCGAGGCGAACCGCCAACGCGCCTGCCGCGATTTCACCGAAGCCGCCATGGTGGACGCCTATGCCGGCCTTTACGGTCAGGCACTATCCAGCCCCCATATTTTGCGGTAGGGCGCGCCCAAATATTCGTCATCCGACCGTAAAGCTGCTATAGGGCGGCGTTCAGGTGGTCGGGGGCCACGGGATTTTTGCGCGGGAGATTGCGTTGTTCAAGGGGTTGAAGCCCATCGTTTACGGCGGCCGGGAAGTCTGGCCATTGGTCGAAGGCGGCAAGGGGGTAGCCGTTTCCAACCATGCCAGTTCCGGCGCCTGGGCGGCGGCCGGCGGCATCGGCACGGTGTCGGCGGTCAATGCGGACAGCTATGACAGCTTCGGCAACGTCATTCCCCAGATCTATCATGGCCGCACCCGCCGCGACCGCCATGAGGAACTGATCGCCTATGCGATAGACGGCGCGGTCGAACAGGTGAAGCGGGCCTTCGAAATCGCCGGTGGCAAGGGGGCGATCAACATCAACGTGCTCTGGGAAATGGGCGGTGCGCAGCGCGTCCTCCACGGTGTCCTGGAAAAGACGAAGGGAATGGTCGCGGGCGTGACCTGCGGCGCGGGCATGCCCTACAAGCTGTCGGAGATCGCCGCCTCCTACGGCGTCAACTATCTGCCCATCGTCAGTTCCGGCCGCGCCTTCCGCGCCCTGTGGAAGCGCGCCTATTCCAAGGCATCGGAATGGCTGGCGGCGGTGGTCTATGAGGACCCGTGGCTGGCGGGCGGCCATAACGGCCTGTCCAACGCCGAAGATCCCAAGGTGCCGCAGGACCCCTATCCCCGCGTCCGCGACCTGCGCGCCACCATGCGGGAGGGGGGCATTTCCGACGATGTGCCCATCGTCATGGCAGGCGGCGTCTGGGCGCTCAAGGACTGGAACGACTGGATCGACAATCCGGAACTGGGCGCGATCATGTTCCAGTTCGGCACCCGTCCGCTGCTGACGCAGGAAAGCCCGATCCCGCAGGCGTGGAAGGAACGGCTGATGCAGCTGGAGCCGGGCGACGTGCTGCTCCACCGCTTCTCGCCGACCGGCTTCTACAGTTCGGCCGTCCGCAATCCCTTCCTGCGCTCCCTGGAAGCCCGATCGGAACGGCAGATTCCGTTCAGCACCGAACAGGCCGGCGACCATACGCATCAGCTCGACGCCGGCGTGAAGGGCAAGAATTTCTGGGTGACGCGCGGCGACCTTCTGCGCGCCCGCGAATGGGTGGGGCAGGGCTTCACCTCCGCGCTCAAGACGCCGGACAATACGCTCGTCTTCGTGACGGAGGAGGAAAAGGCCGAAATCCGCAAGGACCAGACCGATTGCATGGGCTGCCTCAGCCAGTGCGCCTTTTCAAGCTGGATGGACAGCGAGACCAATTCGACCGGCCGCCTGGCCGATCCGCGCAGCTTCTGCATCCAGAAATCGCTGCAGGAGGCCGTTCATGGCGGCGACCTCGACAAGAATCTGCTCTTCGCGGGCCATGGCGCCTACAAGTTCAAGCAGGACCCCTTCTATTCGAACGGGTTCGTGCCGACCGTGAAGCAACTTGTCGACCGCATCCTGACCGGCGACTGATGGCGGACATTCAGGGATTGGCGGTGCTGCACTACGACACGCCGCATTTTGAGGTCATGCGTCCGGGACAGTTCGTCCTTTGCGCGGTTTCCGGCGCGCGCATCGATCTGGAAGACCTCAAATATTGGAGCGCTGAGTTTCAGGAGGCCTATAAGGGACCGGAGGAGGCGACCCGTTCCTTCCTGAACCATCGCGGCGCGGATTTTCGGTAAAGGTCTGAATTCAGGCGAATTGCTGGAATTTTATCGGGACCGGCCACGCCCGGGCCTTTTTGCACGGCGGCGGTTCAAGCCTCTGCTTTTTCCATCCGGCGCTTTTATGTCTCCGCCTGCCGCACTTATCCTATTCCTTTGTCCCCGCTGATGGTTTATCCTTCATGAACGAAGCGACGGAGATCGCTCGACCGAGGAAGGATGTAAGCGATGTCGCGGATCGACATTTTTGGTGATCGCCTCTGTGTTGTGACGAGCCTGCTGATCGTGGGCTGGTTCCTTTATAATGTGGCGTTCTGACGGGCGTCCCACCTCGTTCCGGACGGCTCGCTTCCACCCGCAGGACGGTTCCGCGTCCCCCATATCGTGAAACCTGTGGTCTCGCCGTCTTAAGCAAAGCTTTCTTCCATCTCTCTACAAATTGAGTAGATATATTGCCGAGCGCAACGCTCCGCGGCTTTTGAAGGATGTCAGCTTGCTCCGCGTCACCAACGGCTAAAGCGCACGGTACTGAAGCGACGACGCAAGGTTTCGTGTTCCTCCTCGACAGGAGAAGACGATGACCCAGAATGCCACTCGTGCCCGCCGGCAACGCCGTTTCGGCTCCAGCCCGCAAATCCACATCCCCCATTCCTCCTGGACACGTCCCGAACGCGGGTCCGAAACCGCGACGCCGGTCAAACCCGACGAGTTCTGGAGCCGCCTGGGGCTTTAAACCCAGGCGCTCGCGAAAAGGGGGGTGGGCCGCCGGAACCGTGGTTCAGGGGAGTCTACGCGCCCCGCCGCCTTTCGCCATGAGCCGCCTTCTCAATTCCCGCCGTCCAGCAGCCGCCGTGCGATCACCTGCGCCTGGATTTCCCCCGCGCCCTCGAAGATGTTCAGGATGCGCGCATCCGCGAGCAGGCGGCTCACCTGATATTCGGTCGCAAAGCCGTTGCCGCCATGAATCTGCAACGCATTGTCGGCCGCCGCCCAGGCGACGCGGGCGCCGATCAGCTTGGCCATGCCGGCCTCCAGGTCGCAGCGCTTCCCCTCATCCTTGCGGCGCGCGGCGAAATAGGTGAGCTGGCGCGCGCCCATGATCTCCGCCGCCATCATCGCCAGCTTGTTGGCGACACGGGGGAAGTCGAAGATCGGGCGGCCGAACTGCTTGCGGTCGAGCGCATAGGAAAGGCCGATGTCGAGCGCGGCCTGCGCCACGCCGATGGCGCGGGCGGCCGTCTGGATTCGCGCGGATTCGAATGTCGCCATGAGCTGCTTGAAGCCCTGCCCCTCAACGCCCCCCAGCAGGTTCTGGGCGGGCACGCGGAAATCGTCGAAGCCGATCTCATATTCCTTCATGCCGCGATAGCCGATCACCTCGATCTCGCCGCCGCTCATGCCCGGCGTGGGGAAGGGATCGGCCACCGTGCCGCGCTGCTTGGGCGCGATCAGCATGGAAAGGCCGCTGTAATTCTTCGTGCCGGGATCGGTGCGGACCAGCAGCGTCATCACGTCCGCGCGGGCGGCGTGGGTGATCCACGTCTTGTTGCCGTTCACCCGATATTCGCCATCGGCCAGCGCCGCGCGAGTGCGCAGCGAACCCAGGTCCGAACCGGTGTCGGGCTCCGTGAAGACGGCGGTCGGCAGGATCGATGCATTGGCGATCTGCGGCAGCCAATGGGCCTTCTGCCCGTCGGTGCCGCCGGTCAGGATCAGTTCCGCCGCGATTTCGGATCGGGTGGCGAGCGACCCCACGCCGATCCATCCGCGCGACAGTTCCTCCGACACGACGCACATGGCGGTCTTGCCCATGCCCAGCCCGCCGAACGCTTCCGGAATGGTCATGCCGAACACGCCCATTGCGCCCAGTTCCTCGACCAGGGGCAGGGGGATCAATTCATCCTTCAGATGCCAGTCATGGGCGAAGGGCGCGACCTTCTCGTTCGAAAAGGCGAAGAACTGCTCGCGCACCATGTCGAACATTTCGTCCAGCCCGCAATTTTCCAGCGTGGCATGACCCCGCCGGGCAATGAGGTGGCGGGCGATGGCCGATTTCACCGCCTGCCCGCCGCCCTCACGGACAAGGGTGCGGAAAGCAGGCGCGTCGAGCGTCGACAGGTCGTCGGTCAGGTCGGTGGCGCGGATCACCTCGCCCTGGTTCATGGAAATGCCGCCCAGCATCTGCGCGCCATATTCCGCGAACAGGAGTTGGGCGAGCAGCGCCTCGACCTCCCCGAACGCGCCCTGCGCGTCGAGATGGGCGGCCCAGTTGGCGACCTCCCGCATCATCTCCGCATAGGAGGCGAACCAGCCGAAGCCGTGGACGACATGCTGCTCCACATCGGCCAGCACGCGGTCGACCTGTCCCTTGTCGTTGGCGATGCGCGCCTTCACCTGCGGTTGGACGGCGGCGACGAAGGCCTGTGCGGCATCCGCCGCGCCCGAAAGCAGCGCGGGAAGGCCGGGAAGGACCAGCACCGTCTTTTCCAGTTCCACTGCCGCGCTCATCCTTCGCCGGCCTGCTTCTTGTTGGCCGTCGCCATCGCCGTGGCGTCCAGCCCGCCGACGAGATTGCCGGTCATCAGCTGGTTATGCGCATGGGCCAGGTGGTGCATGTGGAACACGCCGTCCATCGCCTGCCGCTTGCCGCGCAGGTCTTCCACGAAGTTGAACGCCTGCTTGGTAAGCGCCATTCCGAAGCGGTCATGCTGGGCGATTTCGGCGGCGATCTTCGCGACTTCCTCACGCAGCGTCTCGCGCGGGAAAATCTCGTTCACCATGCCGAACTGATAGGCGCGCTGGGCCGGCATGCGGCGGCCGAGTAGCAGCAGTTCGCGGGCGACGCGCGGCGGCAGTTCGAAGGCATGGGCGAAATATTCGACCCCCGGCTGGGCCATGCGCTGCACCGGGTCCTGGAAGAAGGCGTCCTCCGACGCGACGATCAGGTCGCAGACCCAGGCCAGCATCAGCCCGCCCGCGATGCAGGCGCCCTGCACCATGGCGATCATCGGCTTGGGAATTTCCTGCCAGCGGCGGCAGAGGCCGAGATAGCCGTCTTGCTCCAGCACATATTGCCGCTCCGCGCCGCCCTTGTTGAGGTGATCCCACCAAAGGGTCGTGCGGAACCGGGGCATGTTGCTGTCCTTCTCCGGCGTGCCGATGTCGTGGCCGGCGGAAAAATGCTTGCCTTCGCCGCCCAGCACGATGACCTTCACTTCGTCATCCTCGACCGCGCGCTTGAACGCATTGTCGAGCTGCCCAAGCAGCCGGTAATTCTGCGCATTGCTATATTGCGGGCGGTTCAGCATCACCCATGCGACGCCGTCCTCGACCCTGTAGGTCACATATTCAGGCTGCACTTCCTCGGACATGGTCGCTCTCCTCAGCGCGGCGGCATGCGCAGGCCGCCGTCCAGCCGCACATATTCGCCGTTCCAATAGTCATTCTCGATCATCGCCAGCGCCATGGCGGCGAACTCTTCCGGCTTGCCGAAGCGCTTGGGGAAGGGGACCGTGGCCGACAGCGCGTCGCGCACCTTGTCGCTCGCCCGCGCCATCAGCGGCGTGTCGAAAATGCCGGGCAGGATCGCGTTGACGCGGATGCCCTCGCCCATCAGGTCGCGGGCCATGGGGAGCGTCAGGCTGACGATGCCGCCCTTCGACGCGCTATAGGCCGCCTGGCCGATCTGGCCGTCCACCGCCGCCGCGCTGGATGTGTTGATGATCACGCCCCGCGCATTGTCCTCCAGCGGCTCCAGCGTCAGCATCCCCGCCGCCGACTTGGCGCAGCAGCGGAAGGTGCCGATCAGGTTGATCTGGACGATCCGTTCGAACTGGTCGGTGGGGAAGGCCCTGATCGCGCCGGTTTCGCGGTCGCGCGAGGCGGTCTTGACGACATTGCCGGTGCCCGCGCAATTGACGATGATCCGTTCCTGCCCATGGGCGGCGCGGGCCTGTTCGAATCCCGCATCGACCGATGCTTCGTCGGTGACGTCGACCTTGCAGAAGGTGCCGCCGATTTCGGCTGCGACCCTGTTCCCCGTCTCCTCGTTGAAGTCGAACAGGGCGACCTTCACCCCCCTGGCGGCGAGCGCGCGGGCGGTCGCTTCGCCCAGCCCGGATGCGCCGCCCGTCACGATGGCGGCAACGCTGTTGTCGAGTTTCATGCTTCTGTTCCCTCCTGGGCAGGGCGCTGGGCGATCGCACCTTCGGCGGCCAGCGCATCGAGCGCCGCATCGTCGAGGCCGAGCCACTGGCCCAATATCTCGCGGCTATGTTCGCCCACGCGGGGCGGGCAATATCGGTAGTCGGCGGGCGTGGCGGACAGCTTGCCCGGATAGGCGACGGTCGGAATCTCCACCCCATCCTCTTCCCGGCGGAAGCGGTGGACGGTCTGCCGCGCCGCGATGAAAGGGTCTTCGAACACGTCCCTGATCGTATTGACCGGCCCGGCGGGCACGCCCGCCGCGACGAAGCGCGCCATCAGCGCGTCGCGGGGGAAGGGGCGGACGATCTCCTGCACCTTCGCCTCGATTTCCTCGCGGTTGATCAGCCGCTGGGCGCTGGTGGCGAAGCGCGGATCGGTGCCGAGTTCCGAATGGCCCATTTCCGTGCAGAAGGCGCGGAACTGCCGGTCGTTGCCAATGGCGATGATCATCACGCCGTCCGCCACCTCGAACGTCTTGTAGGGCACGACGGTCGGATGGCGGTTGCCCAGGCGCCCCGGCACCACATTGCCGACGAGCCAGTTCATGCCCTGATTGGCGAGCATCGCGATCTGGGTGTCGAGCAGCGACACGTCGATCTGCTGCCCCTCGCCGGTTCGTTCGGCATGACGCAGCGCCATCAGGATGGAGACGGTGGCGAACATGCCGGTCGACAGGTCCGCCATGGCGACGCCGGCGCGTAGCGGGCCGCCATCCTCTTCCCCCGTGATGCTCATGAAGCCGCCCATGCCCTGCGCCACGAAGTCGTAGCCGCCACGATCGGCATAGGGGCCGGTCTGGCCGAAGCCGGTGATGGAGCAATAGACGAGGCGCGGGTTCACGCCACGAAGGCTCTCATAATCGAGGCCGTATTTCTTCAGGCCGCCGACCTTGAAATTCTCGACCACTATGTCGGCCTGCGCGGCGAGCTTGCGGATGAGGTCCGCGCCCTGCGGCGTCGCAAGGTTGATCGCGGCGGAACGCTTGTTGCGGTTGCAGGACAGATAATAGGCGCTGGTGCCGATCTCCGGCTCGCCATCCGCGCCGGTCAGATAGGGCGGCCCCCAGGCGCGGGTGTCGTCGCCATGGCCGGGCAGCTCGATCTTGATCACATCCGCGCCGAAATCGGCCAGGATCTGCGTCGACCAGGGGCCGGCGAGGACCCGCGAAAGGTCCAGCACCTTCACCCCTTCGAGAGCGCGGGCGTTCATGCCTGCGCTCCCGTCATCATCCTGTCGTCGGAAAATCGCATCCGCTCCTGTCCCTGAAGTTCTGCTGCATCGCTTGACTCAACAGATAGCGGGACAGGGCGGCTAGCGCAATGATTTTTGCACTATAGGATAGTTTTCAGATCATTTCTTGCCCGCCGTGGCGAGATAGGCGATCAGATTGGCGCGATCCGCGGGGTTGGGCAGGCCCGCGAAGATCATCTTGCTGCCCGGCACCTTCGCCGTCGGCTTGGCCAGGAAGGCGTCGAGCGACTTTGCGTCCCAACGGATCTTGGCGTTCTTCATCGCCGCCGAATAGGCGAAACCCGGAACCGTGCCGGACGTCCGGCCCACCACGCCGGCCAGCGAAGGGCCCAGCCGGTTGACCCCCGGATCGACCGTGTGGCACGCCATGCAGCGGGCGAAAACCGCCTTGCCCTTGGCGGCGTCGCCCGCCTGGGCGAGTGCGGGGCTCGCAATCAGCGTGGCAGCGGCAAGCGCGACGAATTTCGAAATCATCAGTTATCCTCTTCCCTTCATGACCGGCTGGAATCTATACCAGTGTGCATAAATAACAAATAGCAGCCTGAGTCTGAACAGGAATTGAAGATCGGACCGGAAGAAGGACATGCGATGGAGGGTGGTGGAGAGGCCATGCGGCGCTTCGGGCCGCTGGGAATGGTCCTGGCCCTGCTGGTGAACCTGATGTTCGCGCTCAACGTGATCGCGATGAAGGTGGTGGTGGACGCCACCGCGCCGCTGCTGTCGGTGGCGCTGCGCATGGGGGTGGTGTTCCTGCTGTGCGCGCCCGCGATCCGGTCGCTGCCCGGGCGGACGGGCTGGCTGGCGCTCTACGGGTTCCTGAACGGCGGCTTGTTCCTGCTGCTGCTGAACATCGCGCTGTTCATGGCCACCAATGTCGGCGCCCTGGCCATTGCGGGGCAGCTCAGCGTGCCTTTCTCCCTGCTGCTGGGCGCGCTGCTGCTGGGGGAAAAGCTCAACGCGCGCAAGGTCGCGGGGGTCATGCTGGCCTTTGCCGGAGTCGCGGCGCTGGTTTTCGATCCGCACATCCTGACCGAAGTGCCTGCCGTGCTGGTGATGGCGAGCGCGGCGATGACCTGGGGCGGCGCCACGCTGGTGCAGCGCAGGCTGGCGGGCGTCAGCGTGATGAACGGCCAGGCCTGGAATGGCCTGATGGGCGCCCTGACCCTCGCTCCCTTCGCGCTGATGTTCGAACGGCCGGCCATCGCGGGCCTGGCGCATGTCGGATGGGTGCCGGCGGCCTGGTTCGCCTTCAGCTGCCTTGGGTCGACGATCATCGGGCAGGGAACGCTGGCCTGGCTGCTCCAGCGCTATCCGATCTCGACGATCATGCCATTGATGCTGGCGGCGCCGGTGATGTCGACGGTGTTCGCCTCGCTTTATTTCGGAACCCCCATCACCGCCGTGATGATCGGTGGCGGGACGCTGGCGCTGGCCGGCGTGACGATCATCGCCCTGTCGCCGGACCGCAAGGCGAGGGGCTGAGCTTCACGTCGCGGATAGGGTTGGAAAGCGATGTTTCCACGGACCTTCCAACCCACCGGAAAGTCTCTCACCCATTCGAGGCATATGCCCGGCAACAACAAAAAAGCCGCCCGGTGAGGGGCGGCTTTCCTGTTATCGTCCGGAAAGGAAAACTCAGGCTTCTTCGGCCGGAGCTTCTTCGGCTTCCACGGCGATTTCGCCGGGTTCCGCATTCGGATCGTAATCTTCGGTGAAGCCGCTTTCGTCCTTTTCGAACAGATCGGCCATCACATCGACGCCCTGCGACTGAAGTTCGGCTTCTTCCGGCGAGCGGGCGACGTTCACCGTGACGGTGACGGCCACTTCGGGGTGCAGCGCGACCTTGACGTCGAACACGCCGAGCGTCTTGATCGGGCGCTCCAGAACCACCATCGCCTTGGTGACGTTGGTGACGCCATCGGCGTGCAGCGCTTCGACGACGTCACGGACGGCGACCGAACCATAGAGGTGGCCGGCGTTCGACGACTGGCGGATCAGGACGATCTGCTTGCCGTTCACGCCTTCGGCAGCCTTTTCGGCGTCCGAGCGGCGAGCGGCGTTGTCGGCCTCGATCTTCGCGCGGTTCGCTTCGAAGACCTTCTTGTTGGCGGCGTTCGAACGCAGCGCCTTCTTGTTGGGCAGCAGGTAGTTACGCGCGTAACCGTCCTTCACGGTGACGACGTCGCCGATGGCGCCCAGCTTCTCGATGCGTTCAAGGAGAATGATTTCCATGGGTCTTTCTCCCTTACTTCACGATATAGGGCAGCAGGCCCAGGTGACGGGCGCGCTTGATGGCCTGGGCCAGCTCGCGCTGCTTCTTGGCGGACACCGCGGTGATGCGGCTGGGGACGATCTTGCCGCGTTCGGACACGAAGCCCTGCAGCAGACGGACGTCCTTGTAATCGATCTTCGGCGCATCCTTGGCGGCGAAGGGGCAGCTCTTGCGGCGGCGGAAAAACGGGCGTGCCATGGTTCAGATCTCCTTATTCGCCGGCGGCTTCTTCGCGCTCGCGGCGCGGGCCGCGATCGCCCCCACGATCATTGCGGTCGCCACGATCGCCGCGCGGACCGCGTTCGGCGCGTTCCTGCTTGCGCATCATGACCGACGGACCGGTCTCCAGCTCATCGACCTTGATGGTCATGTAGCGGATGATGTCTTCGTTGATCTGCGTCTGGCGCTCCAGTTCCGCGACGACGCCGGCCGGGGCGTCGATGTTCAGCATCACATAATGCGCCTTGCGGTTCTTGGCGATCTTGTAGGCCAGCGAGCGCAGGCCCCAGGTCTCGACCTTCGTCACCTTGCCCTGCATATCCTCGACGATCTTGGTGGCGGTTTCCGCCAGAGCGTCCACCTGCGCCTGTGCCAGATCCTGGCGCGCAAGGAACACATGCTCGTAAAGAGCCATGGGTATTGCCTCATCTGTTGGCCGATCGCTGACGCCCACCCCATGTGGAACGCCCCTCCGGCTGTCGTCTCAAGCATTGATTCGCGCGACCGCGAGTCACCCCGGGTCGTGCGAAGCGGCGCCTATGACGGAAATGCGCGGGAAAGGCAAGGGCGGATCGGCGCAGCAGGGGCACGCAATTTTACCGTTCGGGATGAGCTTGTCGAAGCCCTTTTCTTCTTTAATCTCGGTTGCAAGGATTGACGGGCGGGCTTCGACAGGTTCAGCCCGAACGGAGGGGGGTATCTTATGGCGGTCGGAATAGCGGCCCTGTCGCTGATATTGCTGATGGTCGCGGCCTATCGGGGGATGAGCGTCATCGTGATGGCGCCGCTGCTGGCGATGCTGGCCGTGTTCCTGACCGATCCCGCCGCCGTGCCAGCGGTCTTTTCCGGCGTTTTCATGGAAAGGGTGGGAAGCTTCCTGAAGCTTTATTTCCCGGTATTCCTGCTCGGCGCGCTGTTCGGCAAGCTGATAGAGGTTTCCGGCTTCTCGCGCGCGATCGTGACCGCCGTGATCGGGCTGGTGGGGGCAGGCCAGGCGATCCCCGCGATCATGCTGGTGTCGGCGCTGCTGACCTATGGCGGCGTTTCGGTGTTCGTGGCGGTGTTCGCCGTCTATCCCTTCGCCGCGGAGATGTTCCGGCAGGGCGACATTCCCAAGCGGCTGATACCCGCGACCATCGGTCTTGGCGCCATCACCTTCACCATGGATGCGATGCCGGGAACGCCGCAGATCCAGAACATCATCCCGACCAGCTTCTTCGGCACGACCGCCTGGGCGGCGCCGGTGCTGGGTCTGGCAGGATCGGTCTGCATCATGGGTCTGGGCCTCACCTATCTGGGCTGGCGCAGGCGCGCGATGCAGGCGGCGGGGGAGGGCTATGGCGCGCCGGAGACCCTGGTGAACGAGCCGGAAGCCGCGGACCGGGGCGATCGGACCGTGCATCCGCTGATCGCCCTGCTGCCGCTGCTGGTGGTGGGATTGGGCAATCTGGCGCTGACCATGCTGATCCCGCGCCTTGTGGCGGGGGAGGAGGTGGCCGTGTCGCTGGCCGGCCTGACTGATCCCGTCGTGGTGAAGGTGGCTCAGGTCGCCGCGCTCTGGGCGGTGGAGGGCGCCCTGCTGCTGGGCATAGGGACGATCCTGCTCTTCGCTTTCCCGCAAGTGGCGCGGCGCTTTGCCGATGGGTCGAAGGCGGCCGTGGGCGGCGCGCTGCTGGCGGGGATGAATACGGCGGTCGAATATGGCTTCGGCGCGGTGATCGCCGCGCTGCCGGGTTTTCTGGCGGTGAAGGAAGCGCTGAAGGCCGTGCCCGATCCACTGGTCAACGAGGCGATTACCGTGACGTCGCTTGCCGGGATCACCGGCTCGGCTTCGGGTGGGCTGTCGATCGCGCTTGCCGCCATGGCGGAACAGTTCGCGGCGGCGGGCGATGCGGCGGGCATCCCGCGCGAGGTGCTGCACCGGGTGGCCTCCATGGCGAGCGGAGGGATGGACAGCCTGCCGCACAATGGCGCGATCATCACCTTGCTGGCGGTGACGGGCCTGACGCACCGGCAGGCCTATAAGGATATTTTCGCTCTGACGTTGATCAAGACCTTCACCGTCTTCGTGGTGATCGCGGTCTATTATCTGACGGGGCTGGTATAGGACGCCCCGGAGCGCGGCTCCGGGGCGTCTCGGCCTTAACGGATCGCGCCGGTGACGACCGATGCGATGATGCCGCTGGCGATGGCGACCAACAGCGCGTCATTGCCCGAACGAACCCAATGATAGCCGCGCGGCGGGGTGCGCAGGCGATAGCCGCGATAATTGTCGATCACGCGATAGTTGCTCGCATGGCGGCGGTCGAAACGCTGACCCTTGGCCCAGCGGCGATGATTGTCCTTGCGGATCACCGTGGTCTTGGTGACGGTGCGGCCATGGGGACCATGCTTCACCACCTGATGCACTTCCCGCTGCGGCGCGGCCTGGGCCTGGCTGACGACCATGGGGCTTGCGATCATGGTGGTGGCGGTCAGCGCCGCGAGAAACTTCCTGAACATGGACTTGCTCCTTCTTCTTCGATCTTGCCGCCGGCTGTCCGGCGTTGAAGCAGAAATAGGACGCATTTGTCGCAGGCTTGTGCCATCGGTCAGCAAAGAATGTCGGAAATTGTAACAGATGCGGAATTAGTCTGAATATCGGTTCATAATTCCTGTTTTTCCAGTGATTTGCATGAATGTCCGTTCAGCTTTTCGAAGAAGGCGTATTTCCATTTTCCGCCTGAGCCATGGCATGGAAGGCTTCAGGGCTTCGTTCCGGAGCGCGCTGCGTCAGGTGGATCGGACGCAGGCCGGACGCTTCAGGTTTCTGTCGCCACCTCTGCTTTATCGCCAGCCGGCGCCCCCTTTGGCGCACGATGGTGGGTAGAAGGCGCGGATGAGGTCAGTCGGAAAGCGGCGTTGCCGTCACGACCATGCGCTGGAGCAGGATCGGACGGTCCTTGCCCTCCAGCACGGGTGCGGGCCGGGGACCGGGGACGCCGCCCCAGGGGCCGACGCCCAGGCCGAACAGCAGGGCGCAGGCCGACAGGCCCAGAATGGCGGTCTTGATCATGATCTCCCTTTCGCAATGCCCTGCGGGCGTCATGGGGGAGCGATAGGCGGCGCTTGTCGCAGGACTGTGCCGGCAGCCAAAAAAATTGTGAGAAAATGTAACGGGCAGGGGGAATTGAATGTTTCCCGCGAAGGCGGGAGCCCGGTCCCAGACCCGGAACCGGCGCCCTGCCTGCGCCATGAACAAGCCATCGCCTATTCGTGGCGCAGGGCGTCTATCGGGTTGAGCGCGGCGGCGCGGCGGGCCGGAAAATAGCCGAAGACGACACCGATCGCGGCCGAGAAGAGGAAGGCGATCAGATTCACCTTCACATCGAAGATGAAGGGCACCTGCATCAGCGGAGCGATCGCGACCGAGGCGATCAGCGCCAGGAACAGGCCGATCAGCCCGCCCAGGCAGGACAGCACGATGGCCTCGACCAGAAACTGCATCAGCACTTCGCGAGCGACCGCGCCGATGGCGAGGCGGATGCCGATCTCGCGGGTGCGCTCCGTCACCGACACCAGCATGATGTTCATGATGCCGATGCCCCCCACCAGCAGGGAAATCGCCGCCACCGCCGCCACGATCTGCGTCAATATAGTGGTGGTGCCGGTCAGCGTGTCGCTGATCTGCTTGGTGTCGAAGACGTTGAAATTATCTTCCGCGCCCGGCTTCACCTTGCGGCGTTCGCGCATCAGCTCCTCCAGGCTGGTCTGGACCGTGCTGGTGTCATAGGCGTCGTCCACCGCGACCATGATCTGGCTGATGTCGCGGTCGCCGGTGAAGCGGCGCTGGACGAACTTGATCGGCATGACCACCACATCGTCCTGATCCCCGAAGCCGCCCTGGCCCCGTGTCGCGAGCGCGCCGATCACCTGGCAGGATACGCCCTTGATGCGTATGCGCTTGCCGATGGGGTCATTGCTCTGGAACAGGTTGGTGCGCACCGTATTGCCGATGATGCAGACGGGTTTTCCCGCTTCCTCCTCCTCCGGCATGAAAAGGCGGCCGGTGTCGGCCTTCCAGCTTTGCACCTCGAAATAGGCGGCGGTGGTGCCATAGACGGTGGTGGACCAGTTGCTGCCTTCATAGATGGCCGTGCCGCTCGACTGCACCATCGGTGCGACCGCGCGGACGCCGGTAAGCTGGTTCTCGATGGCGGTCAGGTCGGCGGGCTTGAAGTCGGGCGGGCGCGGTCCGCCGCCGCCCCGGCCGAACCCCTGGCCGGGACGAAGTTGCAGCACATTGGCGCCAAGCGAGCTGATCTGTTCGCGCACGGCGGCGGTCGCGCCATTGCCCAGCGTGACCATGGTGACGACCGCCGCCACGCCGATGATGATGCCCAGCGTGGTGAGGAAGCTGCGCAGCTTGTGCCGGTTGATCGCGCGAAAGGCGAGGATGACGGTGGTGCCCAGCATCTTCAGCGCGCGCCTTCGTTCATTTCCGTCATCCCCGCGAAGGAGGGAATGACGGGGGAAAATATCGCCATCACGCCGTCACTCCCTGTTCGACCCGCTCCACCAACCCATCCTTGAAATGCACGATGGTCCGCGCGAAGGCCGCCATGTCCGGCTCATGCGTCACCATCAGCACGGTGATGCCGCCATTGCGGTTGAGGTCGGTCAGCAGTTCCATGATCTCCACCGATCTTTCGGAATCGAGGTTGCCGGTCGGCTCGTCCGCCAGCAGCACGTCGGGCTGGGTCACGATGGCGCGGGCGATGGCGACGCGCTGCTGCTGCCCGCCGGACAGTTCGGCGGGCGTATGGTCCCACCAGTCCTTCAGGCCCACCTTGTCGAGCGCCGCCATGCCCGCCTCATATCGGGTCTTCTTGTCCTCGCCGCGATAGAGCAGGGGCAGTTCGACATTTTCCAGCGCCGTGGTGCGGGACAGCAGGTTGAACCCCTGGAACACGAAGCCCAGATAGCGGCGGCGCAGCAGGGCGCGCTGGTCGCGGTCGAGCGTTTCGACATGACGGCCCTTGAACAGGAACTCCCCGCCGGAGGGCACGTCGAGGCAGCCCAATATGTTCATCGTCGTCGACTTGCCGGAGCCCGAAGGCCCCATGACCGCCACGAAATCGCCTTGCGCAATGTCGAGGTCGATGCCCTTCAGCGCCTGAAAGGCGGTCGGGCCGGAGCCATAGACCTTGGTGACGCCGCGAAGGGAGATGATCGGATCGGCGGCCATGCGCGTCAGGTTCCGCTCTGCCGGCCGGTGCCGCGCGGCTCGCCGCCCTGGCCCTTCGGCGCCGATGGCGCGACCGGCGCGGTTTCGGCCTTCCCGTCGCCCGAATTGCCGAGCTTCCCGACAGTGGCCGGGCTGCCGTCGGTGGACCGGCCGCCTTCCGTCCGGCGGTTGCGGTCGCGCGGCCCGCCGCCCTGCGAACCGCCATCGGCCTGATCCTCCGCCGGCGCCTGCTGGCCGGCCGCAAGCTGCCCGGTGATGACGCGCATGCCCGGTTTCAGGTCGCCGCCCGTGATGACCGTGCGCGCGCCGTCGCTGGCGCCGACGGTCACCTGCACGGCCTTGGGATTGCCGTCCTCGCCCACGACATAGACGGTCTGGCTGCTGCCGATGCCGAAACTGACCTGCCGGCTCGCGCCGCCGCGCCGGAACCTGCGGGGGCCGGGGACGATCTGGCTGGTGATGCCGCCGCCCTGGTTGCCCGCGCTGGGCTTGAAGCGAAGCGCGCTGTTGGGGACCAGCAGCACGTCATGCAGTTCCTGCGTCACGATGTCGGCGGTCGCGGTCATGCCGGGGCGCAATATCTCGTCCTTGTTGTCCACCGACAGCACCGCCGTATAGGCGACGACGGTGCCCGTCGTGCTGCTGGCCGCGCTGCCGCCCGACGAGGAGGAGGAGCTGCTGCTGCTGGCGCTGTTGGAGCCCACATTGACCCGCGTCACCCGCGCCGGAAAGGTGCGGCCGGGGAAGGCGTCGACGGAGAAATTGGCGCTCTGGCCCTCCTTCACCTGTCCCACATCCGCCTCGTCGACGGAAACCTCCACCTCCATCTGGGTCAGGTCTTCCGCAATGGTGAAGAGCACCGGCGCGTTGAGCGAGGCGGCGACGGTCTGGCCCGGCTCTATGTCGCGGGACAGGACGACGCCGGTCACGGGCGAGACGATCTGGGCGATGGAAAGATTGGTCTGCGCCGTGGAAAGCTGCGCCTGGGAAACGCGAACCTGCGCCTGTGCGGAGCGGAGGTTGGCGAGGGCGGAACTATAGTCGGCCCGGGCGGCGTCCAGTTCCGTCCTGGCGGGAACGCGCCCGCCGGAAAGCTTGAACACGTTGAGCTGGCGGTCGAGCGTCGCCCTGGCCAGCGCCGCCTGCGCTTCCGCCTGCGCCACGCTGGCCTGCGAGGAGGAAAGCTGCGCGCGGTTCTGGTTGATCGTATCCACCAGCCGCCGGGTGTCGAGTTCGGCCAGCTTCTGCCCCCTGGTCACGCGGTCGTTCACATCGACATAGACCGCCGTGATCTTGCCCGACTGTTCGGAACCGACATCGACCTGATTGATGGGCTTCAGATTGCCGGTGGCCGATACGGAGACGGTAAGGTCGCCCTTGCGCACTTCCCGCGTCGCATAATTGGGCTTGTCGTCGCCCGAAAAGCAGCGCGCAAGCAGCAGGATGAGGATCAGCAGGGCGACGCCCACCGCGCCACGGACCACCCATTTGCGCCACGGTTTTTCCGGCCGCGCGCCAAGAAAGTCGTTGATGTCCTGATCGCTGGTCACATCATTGCTCGTCTTTTTGCTCATGAGGGGGGACGGCCTTCCATATTCTGCCAGCCGCCGCCCAGCGCATTGTAAAGCTGGGCCAGGCCAAGGACCTCGTCGGATTGCGCGCCGGCAAGGCTGTTGCGCGCGTTCAAAAGCGAATTCTCGCTCTGGGAAAGCGTCTGGAAATCGATCAGGCCCGCCTGGTACTGGCTGCGCGCCAGTATCGCGGCATTGTTCGACGCTTCATAGGCGGTCGCGAACTCCGCCTTGCGGGCGCGGGCGCTCGACAGCGACGCCATGGCATTCTCCACATCCTCCAGCGCGGACAGCACCGCCTGCTTGTAGGCGGCGAAGGCGGCGTCGGTGGCCGCCCGTTGCGAACGGACCTGCGAGGCGAGGCGTCCGCCGTCGAAGATGACCTGCGCCACATTGGCGAATACGCCGCCGGTGACCAGGCTGAACAGGTCTTTGAAACTGTTGGACGTGGTGCCGATATTGCCGCTGATGCCAAGGGAAGGATAAAGCTGCGCCTGCGCCACGCCGATGCGCGCCGTCGCGGCGGCCAGCGCCCGTTCGGCCGAGCGCACGTCCGGCCGCTGGCGCAGCGTGTCGGCGGGAATGCCGGTGGCGATCTGCGCGGGCGCGGCGGGAATCGGCGCCGGCGTTTCAAGGCTCCGGGTCGCTTCGCCGGGCGCCTGCCCCGTCAGCACGGCGATACGGTTGAGGCTGCCCCGAAGGCTCGCCTCAAGCTGCGGGACGGTGGCGTTGGTCTGCGCCAGTTGCGCCCGCGCCTGCTCCGCGTCGATCGAGGAGACGAGGCCCGCCTGAAGCCGCCAGTTGGCGATGTTGTAATTGTCCTGCTGGATCGCCTGCGTCTCCCGCGCGACGCGCAACTGCTCCTGCGCCAGACGCGCCTGCACATAGTTGGTGACGAGTTCGGAGACGATCGTCGCCCGCACATTGGCCAGGTCATAGCCGGATGCGGCAAGATCGGCCCGCGCGGCCTCCGCCGAACGGGACAGTTCACCGAACAGGTCGACCTGCCAGCTTGCATTGGCGCCGACGGAATAGCTGCTCGACCACTTGGAGCCGCCGCCGCCGATCGGATTGCCGCTGGGGTCCAGCCGGCCGCCCGCATCCCGGCTGCTGTAGTTGCGCCCGCCGCTGGCCGATCCGTTCACCTGCGGCAGGAAGGCGGCCCTTGCCTGCCGCAGCGACTCCCGCGCCTGGCGCAGACGCGCCTGCGCCTGAACAATGTCCAGATTATTGGCGATCGCCCGGTCGATCAGGCCGCTCAGCGCCGGATCGTCGAGCCGCGTCCACCAGGTGCCAAGCTCCGCTTCGTCGAGCGGAGCGCCGCCGCCCTGGCTATAGGCCGCCGGCACGCCGAGCGCTGCGGGGGCAGGGGCGCGATAATCGGGACCGGCTGCGCAGCCCGACAGGACCAGCGCGGTTCCCGTGATCCATCCAAAGCGATATCGCACCTTTTCCTTATACTCCGTCATCGTTAAAGGCGGTCCTCCAACGAGAACTGCCGAAATGGGCCGGGCGCCTCAACGGCATTTGTGTCTCAAAGTGTAACGACTTTGAAAAATTGCGCTTTTGCAGGGGCGCGCATGTCAGAAGGTGGATGATGAGGGCATTTCTTTTTCCAGGGCAGGGCAGCCAGTCGGTCGGCATGGGCAAGGCGCTGGCCGATGCGAGCCCGGCCGCGAGGGAACTGTTTCAGGAGGTCGATGACGCCCTGTCGCAGCATTTGTTCCGCATCATGGTGGAGGGGCCGGAAAGCGACCTGACGCTGACGGAAAACGCCCAGCCCGCGATCATGGCCAATGCGCTGGCGACCCTGCGCGTGATGCAGAAGGAAGGCGGCTTTTCGCTGGCGGAGAAGGGCGATTATGTCGCCGGTCACTCGCTGGGCGAATATAGCGCGCTGTGCGCGGCGGAGGCATTCGACATCGGCACGACGGCGAAGCTGCTGAAGCTGCGCGGCCAGGCGATGCAGGCGGCGGTGCCGGTGGGCGAGGGCGCGATGGCTGCCCTGCTCGGGGCCGACATCGAAAAGGCGCAGGCATTGGCGGAGGCGGCTGCCGAGGGTGAGGTCTGCACCGTCGCCAATGACAATGATCCGACGCAGGTGGTGATTTCCGGCCATCGCGGCGCGATCGAGCGCGCCGTCGCGCTGGTGAAGGACCATGGCATCAAGCGCGGCGTCCTGCTGCCGGTTTCCGCGCCCTTCCACTGCCCGCTGATGCAGCCCGCGGCGGAGGCGATGGAGGATGCCCTGGGCAAGGCGGCGATCAACACGCCGCTGCTGCCGGTCTATGCCAATGTGCTGGCAAGCGCGATCGCCGATCCGGACGAGATCAGGCTGCGGCTGGTCGAGCAGGTGACGGGCCGCGTGCGCTGGCGCGAATCCGTCGCCGCCATGTGGGACGCGGGCGTCACCGAATTCGTCGAACTGGGCGGCAAGGTGCTGGGTCCGATGGTGAAGCGCATCGCTCCCGACGCCACCGTGCGCAGCGTCGTGACGATGGACGATATCGAGGCCGCGCTGGGCGCGCTGTGAGCGGCGGCATGAGCAGCGCTCCCGTCCTGACCAGCCGTGACGGAGCCGTCCTGACGGTCACGCTCGACATGCCGGACCGGCGCAACCCGATCTCCGATCCGGCGATGGTCGACGCCCTGTGCGCGGTGTTCGAGCAGGCGGATCGCGACCTGTCGGTGCGGGTGGCGATCCTGACCGGGGCGGGCAGCGCCTTTTCATCGGGGGGCGACCTCAATGCGATGCGCCCTGATGCGGGCGGCCTGCGCGCGGGACTGCCGGCGCAGACGCGGCGCAACTACCGGGCGGGAATCCAGCGGCTGCCGCTGCTGTTCCAGGCGCTCGAACTGCCGGTGATCGCGGCAGTCAACGGCCCGGCCATCGGCGCGGGCTGCGACCTGACGCTGATGTGCGATGTCAGGATCGCGGCGCAATCGGCAAAATTCGCGGAATCCTTCGTCAAGCTGGGCATCGTTTCCGGCGATGGCGGCGCGTGGCTGCTGCCGCGCATCGTCGGCTTCTCCAAGGCGACCGAACTGGCGCTGACCGGTGAGACCATCGACGCGGAAGAGGCGCTGCGGATCGGGCTGGTGAGCGAGGTGGTGCCGGACGCCGACCTGCTGGCGGCGGCGCGCAGGGTGGCCGACAGGATCGCCGCCAATCCGCCCCATGCCACGCGGATGACCAAGCGGCTGCTGCGCGCGGCGCAGACGGCGGAATTGAACCAGATCATGGAAATGGCGGGCGCGATGCAGGCGCTGGCCCATGCGACGGCGGATCATGATGAGGCGATCGACGCCTTTTTCGAGCGCCGGACGCCGAACTTCAAGGGAGATTAGAATGTTCGATCTGACAGGCATGACCGCGCTGGTGACGGGCGCTTCGGGGGGCATCGGCTCGGCCATTGCGAAGGCCCTCGCCGCGCAGGGCGCCACGCTCGCCCTTTCGGGCAGCAATGAGGAGAAGCTGAAGGCCTTCGCCGCGGAACTGGGCGGTGATCACAAGACGCTCGTCTGCAACCTCGGCGACCCGGCGGCGGTCGACGCGCTGGTGGGCCAAGCGGTGGAAGCGCTGGGCGGCAAGCTCGACATCCTCGTCAACAATGCCGGCATCACCCGCGACAACCTGATCCTGCGCATGAAGGACGAGGAATGGTCGGACGTGATCGCCGTCAATCTGGAGGCCGCCTTCCGCCTGGCCCGCGCCGCCGCCAAGCCGATGATGAAGGCGCGTTTCGGCCGCATCGTGTCCATCACCTCGGTCGTGGGCGTCACCGGCAATCCGGGACAGGCCAATTATGCCGCGTCCAAGGCCGGCATCATCGGCATGTCCAAGTCGCTGGGACAGGAACTGGCGAGCCGGGGCATCACCGTGAACTGCGTCGCGCCCGGCTTCATCCGCTCCGCCATGACCGACGCGCTGAACGATGCGCAGAAAGGCGCGATCCTCGCCAGGATTCCGGCGGGCGATCTGGGCGCGGGGGAGGACATCGGCGCGGCCGTGGTCTATCTCGCCAGCAAGGAAGCGGGTTACGTCACCGGCCAGACGCTGCACGTCAATGGCGGCATGGCGATGATCTGAGGGGGAAGGATCGGTCGGTCCCAAAGTCCCACGCTGCGGCTTTATTCCATCGCGGCCGAAAATTTTGGGCATTTGCAAAAGGGCAACCTTGTGCCATCGGGGCTGAGGAGTCGAATGCAGGTGGGGCGATGCCATCCGATTGTTTCTTGCCTCTTGCCTCTCGTTGGGCTTGCCTCTAGGGCATGCCTTAACAAATATTCAGAACCATCAACGATACCCAGTAAGAAGGACCACTCATGAGTGAGACCGCGGATCGCGTAAAGAAAATCGTCGTCGAGCATCTGGGCGTCGAAGCCGAAAAGGTGACCGAGGATGCGAGCTTCATCGACGATCTGGGCGCTGACAGCCTGGACATCGTTGAGTTGGTGATGGCGTTCGAGGAAGAATTCGGCGTCGAAATCCCCGACGATGCGGCCGAGAAGATCGCCACCGTCAAGGATGCCATCGATTATATCGACAGCAAGCAGTAAGAGCGTTCGGCGGCCTGCCCGGCATCGGGTGGCCGCTGCGTTTACAAAAGGGAATGGCTCCTCCTGTCCGGCAAAACCGGGTCTTGGGGAGCCTTTTCGTATCTGGTCCCGTTCACAATCGCCTTTCCAATGGCTAGATGGGCGGCGTTGAGCCAAAGACTATTTTTCGGAGCAAGCATATGCGTCGTGTTGTCGTCACCGGCCTTGGCATGGTCAGCCCGCTTGGCGGGGATGTGGAAACGACCTGGAAGAACATCATCGCGTCGAAGTCCGGCGCGGCGACGATCACGCGCTTCGACGCCAGCGAATATAAGTGCCGCATCGCCTGCGAAGTGAAGCCGGCGGATCATGAATATGGCTATGATGCCGGGCTGGACGTGGATCACAAGATCCAGCGGCAGGTCGACCCGTTCATCGTCTATGGCATTTCCGCCGCCAGCCAGGCGCTGCGCGACGCCGGTCTCGACAATATGAGCGAGGAGGATCGTCTGCGCGCCGGCTGCTCGATCGGTTCGGGCATCGGCGGCCTGCCGGGCATCGAAAGCGAATCGCTGGTGCTGGCGAACCGGGGGCCGGGCCGGGTCAGCCCGCACTTCGTCCATGGCCGCCTCATCAACCTGATCTCCGGCCAGGTGTCGATCAAATACGGTCTCATGGGCCCCAATCACGCCGTCGTGACAGCCTGCTCGACCGGTGCGCATTCGATCGGCGACGCTGCCCGCATGATCGCGCTGGACGATGCCGACGTGATGCTTGCGGGCGGCGCGGAAAGCGCGATCTGCCCGATCGGCATCGCCGGCTTCGCCCAGGCCCGCGCGCTTTCCACCGCCTTCAACGACACGCCGGAAAAGGCTTCGCGGCCCTATGACGTCAACCGCGACGGCTTCGTCATGGGCGAAGGCGCGGGCGTGGTCGTGCTGGAGGAATATGAGCGGGCCAAGGCGCGCGGCGCGAAAATCTACGCCGAAGTCGTCGGCTATGGCCTGTCGGGCGACGCCTATCACGTCACCGCCCCCCATCCGGAGGGCAATGGCGCCTATCGTTCCATGGAAATGGCGCTCAGGAAATCCGGCCTCGGCCTTGGCGACATCGACTATGTGAACGCGCACGGCACCTCGACGCCTTTGGGCGACGAGCTGGAACTGGGCGCGGTGAAGCGGCTGTTCGGGGAACATCTGGGCACCATGTCGATGAGCTCGACCAAGTCGGCCATCGGCCATCTGCTGGGCGGCGCGGGCGCGGTGGAGAGCATCTTCTGCATCCTGGCGCTGCGCGACCAGATCGTGCCGCCGACGCTGAACCTCGACGAGCCGAGCGAAAGCTGCAAGGGCGTCGACCTCGTCCCGCATGTCGCCAAAGAACGCAAGGTGCGCGCGGTGCTGAACAATTCGTTCGGCTTCGGCGGCACCAACGCCTCGCTCATCATGAAGGCGGTCTGAGACATCGGCGATGCGACGGCTTGGCTTGGGCATAGTGCTGATCGGCCTGGCCGTCGCGGCGTTCGTCGCTTTCCGCTTCGTCTATGGCTGGACCGAGGCAGGCCCGGCGACGAAGGACATCGCCATCGTCGTGCCCGAAGGCTCGACCATCGCGGACACCGCCATTCTCCTGAAGCAGAAGGGGGCGGTGCGCTCCGCCGATGCCTTCCTGACGCGGGCCAAGGTCTTCGGCCGCGGCAAGTCGATCAAGGCGGGCGAATTCCTGATTCCCAAGGGCGCCAGCAATTCCGATATTTTCCGTATCCTCCAGGGCGGCAGGACGCTGACCCGGCTGATCACCATACCGGAGGGCATGCCCTCCATCCTGGTCCATGAACGGCTGATGGCGAATGAGGAACTGACGGGCGAGATTCCGGTGCCGGAGGAAGGCAGCGTTCTGCCCGACAGCTATGCCTTCGACAAGGGCGAGAGCCGGGCGGCGGTGCTGAAGCGCATGCAGGGTGCGATGAGC
Source organism: Sphingobium sp. CFD-2 (assembly GCF_024611135.1). Classification (NCBI taxonomy): domain Bacteria; kingdom Pseudomonadati; phylum Pseudomonadota; class Alphaproteobacteria; order Sphingomonadales; family Sphingobiaceae; genus Sphingobium; species Sphingobium sp. CFD-2. Next base: position 683,951 of record NZ_CP084405.1, read on the forward strand.
AAGGCGCTGGCGAAGATGTGGGCGGAACGGGCGCCCAACACAGTCGCAAAAACGCCCGGGGAAGCCGTCATCCTCGCCAGCATCGTCGAAAAGGAAACGGCCGTGCCTGCCGAGCGGCCGACCGTCGCCGGGGTTTACGGCAATCGCCTGAAGGCGCGCATGATGCTCCAGGCCGATCCGACGATCATCTATCCGATCACCCGGGGCAAGCCCTTGGGCCGGCGGATCAGGAAGTCCGAAATCGCCGCGGTCAACGACTATAACACCTATGCGATGACCGGTCTGCCCAAGGGGCCGATCGCCAATCCGGGACGCCTGTCGATCCTCGCGGTGCTGCACCCGGCGGAGACGAAGGCGCTCTACTTCGTCGCGGACGGGAAGGGCGGCCATATCTTCGCGGACACGCTGCAAGAGCATAATGACAATGTGCGCAAATGGTTCGAAATCCGGCGCGCCAGGGGGGAGCTTTGAAGTGAGCTGACCGATGGCGCGCTTGGGTGGGGAGCGGATGTTCCCCCTCCCGCAAGCCGGAGGGGGTTAGGGGGTGGGCTGGCGCAACATCCGCGTTGTTTTGCAACGGCCAAGTCAGAAGCTCGCTCCGCTCGCGCCCACCCCTAACCCCTCCCGTTTACGAGAGGGGAATGTCCTGGGATGGCCATAGCCCGCCGCCACTCACCGCAACAACCCTACTGCCCAAATCCCGACTCGCGCGCCAGCGCCACCGCTTCCCGCGCAGCGGCGAGCAACGCGCCGCTCTTCGCCTCGCACTCCCGCTGCTCATATTCCGCCGTCGAATCCGCGACGATGCCCGCGCCCGCCTGCACATGCATCACGCCGTCCTTGAGCACGGCGGTGCGTAGCACGATGCAGCTATCCATATTGCCGTCCGGCCCGAAATAGCCGACGCCCCCGGCATAGGCCCCGCGCGTTTCCGGCTCCAGTTCCGCGATGATCTCGCAGGCGCGCACCTTGGGCGCTCCCGACACGGTCCCCGCGGGAAAGCCCGCGAACAAGGCGTCCAGCGCGTCCCGGTCCGGCGCCAGCCGTCCCACCACGTTCGACACGATATGCATCACATGGCTGTAGAATTCGACGCTGTAGCTGTCCGTCACGGTGACGGTGCCGGCCGCCGCGACCCGCCCCACATCGTTGCGCCCCAGGTCCAGAAGCATCAGATGCTCCGCCCGCTCCTTGGGGTCGGCCAGCAGGCTTTCGCGGTTGGCGGCGTCCTCGACGGCATTCCTGCCGCGCGGCCGGGTGCCGGCGATGGGCCTGATCGTGACCTCGCCGTCCCGCGCCCGGACCAGGATTTCCGGACTCGACCCGATCAGCGCAAAGCCGGGCAGGTCGAGATAATAAAGGAAGGGCGAAGGGTTGATCCGCCGCAATGCCCGGTAAAGCGCAATCGGCGGCAGCGTGAACGGGCTGGTGAAGCGCTGCGCCAGCACCACCTGAAAAATGTCGCCCGCAACGATATAGTCCTTCGCCTTTTCGACCATCGCGGCATAGCGGCCCGGCTCCAGCACCGGCGTCACGGCGACTTCGGCAATCCCGGCGGGAGCGGCCTGCGCGGGGAGGGGAGCCGCCAGCCGGGCGGCAACGGCGTCGATCCGTTCCAGCGCCTGCTCGACGGCGCGGTCGGCATCGGCAAAGCTTCCCTTCCACACCGGCGCGACCAGGAACAGTGCATCGGCCAGCCGGTCGAACACCAATATCACCGTCGGCCGCACGAACAGCATGTCGGGCAGCGCAATCGCATTTTCAGGCGGACGCGGCAGCTTCTCGACCAGCCCGACCGTCTCATAACCGAAATAGCCGACCAGGCAGGCCAGCGCAGCGGGCAGCGCCGGATCGAGCTCAGCCCGGCACTCCGCCACCAGCGCCCGCAACGCGTCCAGCGCGTCGGCGCCTTCCGGCACGAAGGCCTCCCGGTCGGTCGCCCATTGCCGGTTGATCTCCGCCGCATGGCCCTGCGCCCGGAAGACGAGGTCGGGGGCGAGCCCGATCAGGCTGTGGCGGCCTCGCACCGCGCCGCCCTCGACCGATTCCAGCAGGAAATCGCCGCGATCGGGCTCGAACAATTTCAGCGCGGCGGAAATCGGCGTGTCCGTGTCGGCGATCTGGCGCCGCCACACCAGCGCGGATTGCCCCGCCGCCAATGCCTTGCGCGCGCTCTCGATGCCGTCCATCCCCGCCGGTCTCCCCGCAACCACCTTACTGACCGCCACTATTGGCGTTGGCGAGCGCGCGCTGCACGCCGGCCACCGCATTGGCGTTCCGCCTGACGCCCAGCTCCTTCTCGACGGCGCGCTCGAACTGCTGGCCATATTCCTGGCCGACGACTTCGCTGAGCTGGTCGCGGACCTGATTCACCAGCGCCTTGTCGCTGCCTGCATCGCCGCGCTTGATGCCGTTCAACTGCACCACGAAATAGCCGCGATCCTGCCCGGCGGGCAGCGTCTTCACGCTGTTGGTCGCCATGGTGAACAGCATCGCCACCTCGGCGGGCGGACGCTGGCCGTCGCGCATGATGTCGGCGCGGCGGCCGCCCACCACCTGCGGCTTGGGCAGGGCGACGCCGGCGGCGGCGACCGCCTCGTCCAGCTTCATGCCCTTGGCGACCTTGGCGCGGATCTGCTCGGCCAATGCCTTGGCCTTCTCATTGCCCTGGGCCAGCTTGTACTGCATCGCGACCAGCGCCTTCACCTTGGCGAGCGGCGGCGGCGCGGCGGCCTGTATGTCGCCGGGCGCGGTCAGGGCGTAGCGCTTGTCGGCAACGATCGGGACCAGTTGCGCATCGTCGTCCTGGCTCATGCCGAAGACAGGGGCGAGCAGCGGCTTCACATCCGCCGGCACCTGATAGGCCACATCCTCCACCTGCTTGCCGGAGGAGACGAGGAACGGCGTCGTTTCCAGCTTCAGGCCATTGTCCTTCACCACTTCCTCGAAGCTGCCGCCATTGGCGATCTGATCCTCGATCTTGCCGGTGAAGTCATTGAGCAGCCGCTTCTCCTTCTGCGCGCGCAGCGTGGTGACGATCTCGTCCCGCACCGCCGCCAGCGCGCGGGCCGGGGTCGTGCTGACCGCCGTGACCCGCAGCAGCACCCAGCCCAGCGATCCACGCAGCGGCCCCACCAGCTCGCCCTGTTTCGCGGCAAAACCGGCATTGGCGACGGCGGCGGACGCGGCGGAGGCCAGCGCCTCCCGGCTCTGGTCCTTCAGTTCGGAGACGGAGAGGCCGGCCGATTGCGCTGCGCCGGCGAGCGACTTGCCGCCCTTCACCTGATCCGCGATCGCCTTGGCGCCCGCCTCGGTCGGCAGGATCAATTGCTCGAAGCTGCGGCTCTCCTTCGCGGCGTAGGCGGCCTTGTTCTGGTTATAATAGCCGGCGATCTCCGCATCGGTGGGCTGCGCGGCCTGCGCGAAGCGTTCAGCGTCGATCACGGCGTAGCGGATGCGGCGCTGTTCCGGAATCGTATAGCGCGCGGCATTCTTCCTGTAGAAATCGCCGAGTTGCGCGTCGGTCGGGTCGGCAATGTCCTTGAACGCGGTCGCGGGAACGAGGGCGATGGTGCCCTGGCGCGCCTCCAGCAGCAGCGAGGCATAGGGCAGCACCATGGAGTCGGTCAGCTTCACGCCCAGCCCCAGCGGGGCCAGCATCTGCCGCTCCAGTATCTCGCGGCTGATGTCGTCGCGCAGCGCCTGTTCGGTGATCCGCTCGCGCAGCAGCAACTGCCGGAAATTCTCCTGGCTGAAATTGCCGGCCGCATCCTGGAAGGCGGGGATCTGCGCGATCTGGGCATCGACCAGCCGCTTGGAGATGTGGACCTTCTGGTCGCTCGCATATTCCTTCAGCGTCATCGACGCGACAAGCTGGTCATAGACCTGCGCCGCGCCGCCCTGCGCCAGGAAGTCGCCGATCTGCAATCCCGGATTGGACCTGCGCGCATTTTCGAACACGCGCTGCACCCGGTCCTGCAATTCGGTCATGGTGAGGCGCGATCCGCCCGCCTTGGCGGCGGTCTCGCCGCCGCCAAGGGACGATCCGAACTTGCCGCTCGTAATGTCCCCCATGATGAAGGCGGCCGCGATGATCCCCAGGAAGATCAGGGCCGCAAAGGCGCCGAATTTGGAGCGGATGAAACGGCGAAAGACTGAAAGCATGGAGGAAAGTCCGTAAAAGCGGCTTTGATGGCGGCCCGCTTTAAGGGCGGATCGTCGCGCGGGCAAGGGGCGCTGGGGTGCCAAGGCTGGACAAATGGCCGCACGCCGTTCATCGGCTCGGCCAACCCGGCGGCGCGGATTGGAGAGCCGTGCCGCAGGGGACCGTGCAGCAATAACCATAAGGGGAAAGATCGATGAGCAGGCGAAAGCTGGTTGTCGGCAACTGGAAGATGAACGGCCTGCGCGCCCAGCTGGGCGAGGTGGAGGCGATCGGCGGCCTCGCGCGCGACTATCCGGCGGTGGAAGTCGGGCTGTGCCTGCCCGCGACGCTGATTTCGCCGGCGGACGGCGTGAAGGGTGCGGCCTTCATCGGCGCGCAGGACTGCCATATGAAGGAAAGCGGCGCGCATACCGGCTGTCTGTCCGCGGCCATGCTGGCGGAAGCCGGGGCGAGCTGGACCATCGTCGGCCATAGCGAGCGGCGGCAGGACCAGGGCGAAACCGACGCGGACATCGCGGCGAAGGCGCTGGCGGCGCGGGCGGCGGGGCTGAAGGTCATCCTCTGCGTGGGCGAAAGCCTCGACGTGCGCGATGCCGGCAATGCGGAAGCGGTGGTGGCGGCCCAGTTGCTGGCGTCCCTGCCGGACGGGGCGGCGGCGGACTGGCTGGCCATCGCCTATGAACCGATCTGGGCCATCGGCACGGGCCGGATCCCCACCATGGAAGCGGTCGCCGCGATGCACGCCGCCCTGCGCGCCGCGCTGGCGAGCCGGATCGGGGTCGAGGCGGAGGGGATGCGAATCCTCTACGGCGGATCGATGAACGGCGACAATGCGGCGGAGCTACTGGCGCTGGCCGATGTCGACGGCGGCCTGATCGGCGGCGCGAGCCTCGCGGCGGCGAAATTCGCCCCGGTGATCGCGGCAGCGGCCTGATCGCCAATAAACAAGCCCCTCCCGCTTGCGGGAGGGGGAGAGAGGACAGGGGCGGTTGCCCCCGCGCCCCATCATCGCTATGTGCGCGGCAACCCACCCTTTACCGGACAGATATTCGTCTCATGTTCACCTTCATCCTCGTCGTGCAGGCCATCGTCGCTGCCCTGCTGGTCACCGTCATCCTGATGCAGAAGTCGGAAGGCGGCGGCCTGGGCGTCGGCGGCAGCCCGGCGGGGTTCATGTCGGCGCGCGGCGCGGCGGATTTCCTGACCCGGTCGACCACGGTCCTCGCCGGCATCTTCGTGACGCTGTCGGTCGTGCTTGCGGTGATCGCCTCGGTCCAGCACCGGCCGAGCGACATCGACACCTCGCTGGTGAAGCAGGCGCCCCCCCAGGCTCCCCCATCCGCTCCGGCCCCGGCGACCGGCAACGATCCGCTGGCCGGCGCTGCGGGCGCGGCGGGCGGCAACGCCGCCAACGGCGCGGTCCCGCTCGCCAACTAGGCGGCCTGACCTCCCCATTTCGCTTTTTTCGCACGCGCGATGATTCGCGCGCTTGCCCAACTCGTTTGTAAAAGGCTAAGCCTCTCCTCCCATGGCGCGGTATATTTTCATCACCGGCGGCGTGGTCTCCTCGCTTGGCAAGGGCCTGATGGCCGCTTCGCTCGCAGCACTGCTGCAGGCGCGAGGTTTCTGTGTGCGTATCCGGAAATTCGATCCCTATCTCAACGTCGATCCGGGCACGATGAGCCCGTATCAGCATGGCGAGGTCTATGTGACCGACGACGGGGCGGAAACCGACCTCGACCTCGGTCATTATGAGCGCTTCACCGGCGTTTCGGCGCGGCAGTCGGATAATGTGACGCAGGGCCGGGTCTATCAGACCATCATCCAGCGGGAACGGCGCGGCGACTATCTGGGCGCGACGGTGCAGGTGATCCCGCACGTCACCGACGAGATCAAGGCCTTCGCCCTCGCCGAATCCGACGACCTCGATTTCGTGCTGTGCGAGATCGGCGGCACGGTGGGCGACATCGAATCGCTCCCCTTCATGGAGGCGATCCGCCAGCTCCATAACGATCTGGGGCGCAACCGCTCCATCTTCGTCCATGTGACGCTGGTCCCCTATATCGCGGCGGCGGGCGAGCTGAAGACCAAGCCGACCCAGCACAGCGTGCGCGAACTGACGTCGCTGGGCATCCAGCCCGACATATTGCTCTGCCGCTGCGAACATCCGCTGCCGGAAAGCGAGCGGCGCAAGATCGCCCTGTTCTGCAACGTCCGCCCCGAAGCGGTCATCCCGGCCCTCGACGCCAGCAGCATCTATGCCGTCCCGACCCAATATCATGCGGAGGGGCTGGACGACGAAGTGCTGCGCGCCTTCGGCATCGAAAACGCGCCCGCGCCCACGCTAGACCGCTGGCACGACATCATGGACCGGCAGCAGAATCCGGAAGGCGAAGTCACCATCGGCGTGGTCGGCAAATATGTCGGCCTGCCCGATGCCTATAAGTCGCTCTATGAAGCGCTGACCCATGGCGGCTTCGCCAACCGGGTGAAGGTCAACATCAAATGGCTGGACGCGGAAATGTTCGAGGAAGAGGGCGCGGACATCGCCGCCCGCCTTGAACCGATGCACGGCATCCTCGTTCCGGGCGGCTTCGGCGTGCGCGGGTCGGAAGGCAAGATCGCCTCGGTCAAATTCGCCCGCGAACGCAATGTGCCCTTTTTCGGCATCTGCCTCGGCATGCAGATGGCCTGCATAGAGGGCGCGCGGAACACGGCGGGCATCGCCAACGCCTCCACCACCGAATTCGGCGAAACCAGCGAGCCGGTGGTCGGCCTCATAACCGAATGGATGAGCAAGGAAGGCCTGCAGAAGCGCACCGCCGAAACCGACCTTGGCGGCACTATGCGGCTGGGCGCCTATCCGGCGAAGCTCACCGGCAACAGCGTTGTCGCGGGCATCTACAACGCCACCGACATCAGCGAACGCCACCGCCACCGCTATGAGGTCAATGCCGGCTATCGCGAGCCGCTGGAAAAGGGCGGCCTGATCTTCTCGGGCATGTCGCCGGACGGCACGCTGCCGGAAATCGTCGAACGTCCCGACCACCCCTGGTTCGTCGGCGTGCAGTTCCATCCGGAACTCAAGTCCAAACCCTTCGACCCGCACCCGCTCTTCGCCAGCTTCATCGAAGCGGCGGTGAAGCAGAGCCGGCTGGTGTAAGAGGAACGGGGCCGCAAAGGCCCCGTTTTTCGTTCAGGCGGCAGGCGTCAGCTTCAGCAACCGCCCCTGCGACCCGTCCTTGCCGTCCTCCAGCAGCCAGAGCGCCCCGTCCGGCCCTTGCTCCACCTCCCGGATTCGCGCGCCCATGTCCCACTGGTCGGCCTTGGAGGCTTTCTCCCCCTCCAGCTTCACCCGCGCCAGCGCCTCGCTCGACAGCCCGCCGATGAACAGCGAATCCTTCCATTGCGGAAACAGGTCGCCCGAATAATAGACAAGCCCGGCCGGGGAGATCACCGGATTCCACCAGACTTTAGGCGCCTCAAACCCGTCGCCCGCCCTGTGATCGGGAATGTCCCGCCCGTCATAATGGCTGCCGTTGGAGGCGAGGGGATAGCCATAATTCAATCCCGGCTTGATCAGGTTCACCTCGTCCCCGCCCTTCGGCCCCATTTCCTGCTCCCACAGCCGCCCGTCCTTGTCGAAGGCGATCCCCAGCAGATTGCGATGCCCATAGGACCAGACTGCCGGATGGAACCCCTTCGCCGCCAGCGGATTGCCCGCGGCCGGCGTGCCGTCCAGATTAAGCCGCAACACTTTCCCCAAAGTCGACTTCGGGTCCTGCGCCGGATCGAATTTCTGCCGCTCGCCATTGGTGAAGAACAGATATTTCCCGTCCGGCGAGAAGGCGATTCGTCCCGAATAATGGCCATTGCCATCCACATATTGGCTGGGGCGGAAGATCACCTTCACGCCGTCCAGCTTCGTCGTCCCGTCGCTCGCCTGGTTGAAAACCCCCGTGGCCAGCGCCACGCCCTTGCCGCCCTGACCCGCCTCTGAGAAACTGAAATAGACCGTCCCGCTCCGTGCAAAGTCCGGTGCCGGCACCACGTCCATCAGCGCGCCCTGACCCGCGCTGTCGACCGGCGGAATGCCCGCGACCGGGATTTTCGTCCCGTTCTTCGGATCGAACAGGATCATCTCGCCCGCCTTCTCCGTCACCAGCATCCGGCCATCGGGCAGGAAGGTCATGGCCCAGGGCGCATCGAAATCAGCGATCACGGAAGTCCTGAACGGTTTCGCCGCCGACGCGGCGCTGTTCTGCCCCACGGCATCGTCCGCCGAACAGGCGATCAGGGCCAGCGGCAGGGCGGTGAGGGCAAGATGGCGCATATCGTCTCCTCTCGGCTGAATCGGGGAATTGATGACGCTACCAGAATGCGCATCAAATGCCTCGCGACAAATGAGTTGCAGCTTTGCGGCATCCCGCCTATATCGCCCCTGCTTCCTTACATCGTCAAACATGTCGGGGTCGCGGGCGGATCGCCTGCGGCGACGGGAAGCCGCAATTTTGTTTTTTTGGGAGATCCCATGGCGGACATCGCCGAACTGACGGCCCTGATCGAACCGGAGGTGAAGGCCCTGGGCTTCGACCTCGTGCGCATCAGGCTGTTCGGCTCGGGTGACGAGCATACGCTTCAGATCATGGCCGAGCGTCCTGAAACGAAGCAGCTTGTCATAGAGGATTGCGCCACCATCTCGCGCCGCCTCTCGGACGTGCTGGATGAAGCTGACCCGATAGAGGAGGCCTATCGCCTCGAGGTCAGCTCTCCGGGCATCGACCGTCCGCTGACCCGCCTCGCCGATTTCCTGGAATGGGCCGGGCATGAGGCGAAGATCCAGGCTACGGAGGCCGTGGCCGGGCGCAAGAGCTTCCGGGGCGTGCTCAAGGGCATTGAGGACGACGACATCCTGTTCCAGGATGCCAAGGCCGGCGATGTCGTCATCCCTTTCGCGCTGGTCGGGGATGCCAAGCTGATACTGACCGACGCGCTGATTGCTGCTAGTATGCCGCTCTCCTCCGATGGGGCGGACGAGTTCGAAACCGAGGAATAAGGGTTTACGTCCATGGCCAACGCCATTTCCGCCAACAAGGCCGAACTGCTCGCCATCGCGAACAGCGTCGCCAGCGAAAAGATGATCGACAAGGCGATCGTCATCGAGGCGATGGAAGACGCGATCCAGCGCGCCGCCCGCGCCCGCTACGGCGCCGAAAACGACATCCGCGCCAAGCTGGACCCGGACACCGGCGACCTTCGCCTCTGGAGAGTCGTTGAGGTGGTCGAGCAGGTCGACGACTATTTCAAACAGGTGGACCTGAAGCAGGCGGCCAAGCTCAAGAAGGACGCTGTGATCGGCGACTTCATCGTCGATCCGCTGCCGCCCATCGACCTCGGCCGCATCGACGCCCAGTCGGCCAAGCAGGTGATCTTCCAGAAGGTCCGCGATGCCGAGCGGGAGCGCCAGCATGAGGAATTCAAGGACCGCGTGGGCGAAATCATCACCGGCGTGGTGAAGTCGGTCGAATTCGGCCATGTCGTGGTGAACCTGGGCCGCGCCGAGGGCGTCATCCGCCGCGACCAGCAGATTCCCCGCGAAGTCGTCCGCGTCGGCGACCGCATCCGCTCGGTGATCCTGAACGTGCGCCGCGAAAATCGCGGGCCGCAGATTTTCCTCAGCCGCGCGCACCCCGAATTCATGAAGAAGCTGTTCGCGCAGGAAGTGCCCGAAATCTACGATGGCGTGATCGAGATCAAGGCCGCCGCCCGCGATCCGGGTTCCCGCGCCAAGATCGGCGTCATCAGCCGCGATTCGAGCATCGACCCGGTCGGCGCCTGCGTCGGCATGAAGGGCAGCCGCGTGCAGGCCGTCGTGCAGGAAATGCAGGGCGAGAAGATCGACATCATCCCCTGGTCGGAAGATACCGCGACCTTCGTCGTCAACGCGCTGCAGCCCGCGCAGGTCGCCCGCGTCGTCATCGATGAGGAGGAAGAGCGCATCGAGGTCGTCGTTCCCGACGATCAGCTTTCGCTCGCCATCGGCCGTCGCGGCCAGAATGTCCGCCTCGCCAGCCAGTTGACCGGCAAGGCCATCGACATCATGACCGAAGCGGACGCGTCGGAGAAGCGCCAGAAGGAATTCGTCGCCCGCTCCGAAATGTTCCAGAACGAACTGGACGTGGACGAAACCCTCTCGCAGCTTCTGGTGGCCGAAGGCTTCGGCGAACTGGAGGAAGTGGCCTATGTCGGCATCGACGAACTGGCCGCGATCGAGGGCTTCGACGAGGAACTGGCGCAGGAACTGCAAAGCCGCGCCCAGGAAGCGCTGGATCGCCGCGAAGCCGCCGCGCGTGAAGAGCGCCAGGCGCTGGGCGTCGAGGATGCGCTGGCCGATATGCCGCACCTCACCGAAGCCATGCTGGTGACTTTGGGCAAGGCGGGCATCAAGACACTCGACGATCTGGCCGACCTCGCCACCGACGAACTGGTCGCCCGGAAGCGCGTCGACCAGCGCCGCCGCCGCGAGAACAAGGAAGAGGACAAGGGCGGGATTCTCGCCGAATACGGCCTCAGCGAAGAGCAGGGCAATGAGATCATCATGGCCGCCCGCGCCCACTGGTTCGAAGGCGAGGAAGCGTAAGAACAGATGCCCTTCGTCGACATCCGTCTGGCCGGAAACGCCACCCGCGAGCAGAAGGCGGCCATCGTCGCCGACGTCACCCGGTCGCTCGTCGAGCGGCTGGGGAAGTCGCCCGCTGCCGTGCAGGTGGTGATTTCCGAAATCCCGACGGAAAATTACGGCGCAGGCGGGCAGCTCATCGCCGACCGCGACGCGCCCAAGCCCATAGGGGAGGACGCCCATGCCGCGGTCACTTCCCAATGAGAGGCTGAGTCCCAACATCGCCGCGTCAGGGATGTGCTCCTGCGAAAGCAGGAGCCCAGTTCTGCCCTGGCATGCTCCCGACAGCGTGGAACTGGATTCCTGCCTGCGCAGGAATGCGGCCCATTATTGGGAGGCGCGCCCATGACCGAACGCAAATGCATATTGTCGGGCGACCGCGCCGACCCGGACATGCTGGTCCGGCTCGCCTGCGGCCCGAATGGCGAAATCCTGCCCGACATCCGCGCCAAGGCGCCCGGCCGGGGCGCGTGGATCGGTGTGCCACGCGCCGAACTCGAACAGGCGCTGGCAAAGGGCAAGCTCAAGGGCGCGCTTGCCCGCGCCTTCAAGATCGGCGACCTGCAAATCCCCGACGCGCTGCCCGCCCTGATCGAGGAGGGCTTGCGCAAGGCCCTGCTCGACCGTCTGGGGCTGGAGGCGAGGGCGTCGATGGTCCTCACCGGCTCGGAAAAGATCGATGTCGCCTGCCGCAAGGGTCAGGTGAAGCTGCTGCTCCACGCCGCCGACGCGGCGGCCGACGGCAACCGCAAGCTCGACCAGGCCTTCCGCGTCGGGCAGGACGCCGAAGGCACGGATTTGGCGGGCATCGTCTTGCCTGTGGACCGACACGCCCTATCTATGGCAATGGGGCGGGACAATGTCGTCCATATCGCGGTGACCGACTCGCGTGCGGCGTCACGTCTGCGCGGCGCCATAGGCCGCTTGGAAAGCTATCTGGGTTGCGCTAACGGAGCGCCGGTGCATGGGGAGCAGGACTCCGCAGGGGCACTGGGCGCCTGAGGTAGCATTGGAATGAAGGCGCCGACGGGCCTTGCCGGTCGGGTTGATGTGAAGGGTATAGTTCAGTCGTATGAGTGACAGCAAGGAAGACAAGCCGGTTCTGGGCCGCAAGCCGCTGGGGATCAAGCGCACGGTCGAGTCCGGTCAGGTGCAGCAGCAGTTCAGCCATGGCCGCAAGAATACGGTCGTGGTCGAGGTGAAGCGGCGCCGCATCCTGGGCAAGCCGGGTGAAGCCGGACACGCTGCGCCTGAACCGCAGGCCGATCCCACGCCCGTGGCCGCCGCTCCGCAGGCCCCCGCGCCCCAGCAGCCGCAGGCCCGCGCGCCGCAGCCGGCCCCCGCGCGTCCGGCCCCGCCGCAGAGCCTGATGTCGCGTCAGGAATTGCAGGCGAAGCTGCTGCGCGAGGCGGAGGAAGCCCGCATGACCGCGCTGGAGGAAGCGCGCCGCCGCGAAGACGCCCAGCGCCTCGCCGCGAGCGAGGAGGAAAAGCGCCGCGCCGAGGAAAACCGCCTGGCTGCCGAGGCTGCCGAGGCTGAAGCCGCGCGCCGGACCGAAGTCGAGACCGGGCCGGCGGAGGAAACCGCCAGGGCGCCCGTCGAGGAGCCTGCGCCGGCCGCCGCCGATGCCCCGGCCGAAGCTGCGCCCGCAGCCGCCGAGCCGAAGCCCGCCACCTCCGCCACCGTGCCGCCGCCGCGCCGCTTCACGCCGGTCGCGCCCGTCAAGCGTCCGGAGCCGGCCAAGCCCGACCGCGCCAAGCGCGGCGACGACAATCGCCGCCAGGCCGGCAAGCTTACCGTCACCCGCGCCTTGTCGGATGACGACAGCGCCCGCGCCCGCAGCCTCGCCGCGCTCAAGCGCGCCCGCGAGAAGGAACGGCGCGCCCATTATTCGGGCGGCGCCCAGCAGCGGGAAAAGCAGTCGCGCGACGTGGTGGTGCCCGAAAGCATCACCGTTCAGGAACTTGCCAACCGCATGGCCGAAAAGGGCGCGGACCTGGTGAAGGCCCTGTTCAAGATGGGCACCGCCGTCACGCTCAACCAGGCGATCGACCAGGATACGGCCGAACTGCTGGTCGAGGAATTCGGCCACCGCATCCAGCGCGTGTCCGACGCCGACGTCGAGATCGGCATGGAAGGCGAGGTCGACGCGCCCGAAACGCTCAAGGCCCGTCCGCCGGTCGTGACCATCATGGGCCATGTCGATCACGGCAAGACCTCGCTGCTCGACGCGCTGCGCGGCACCAATGTCGTATCGGGCGAAAGCGGCGGCATCACCCAGCATATCGGCGCCTATCAGATCAGGACCAAGGGCGGCGACCTCGTCACCTTCCTTGACACGCCGGGTCACGAGGCCTTCTCGGAAATGCGCGCGCGCGGCGCCAATGTCACCGACATCGTCATCCTGGTGGTGGCGGCGGACGACGGCCTGATGCCGCAGACCATCGAGGCCATCAACCACACCAAGGCCGCTGGTGTGCCGATGATCGTCGCGATCAACAAGGTCGACAAGCCCGAAGCCAATCCCCAGCGCGTGCGAGAGCGCCTGCTGGAGCATGAGGTGATCGTCGAGGACATGGGCGGCGAAACCCAGGATGTCGAAGTCTCCGCGCTCAAGAAGACGGGCCTCGACGAACTGCTCGACAAGATCATGCTTCAGGCCGAACTGCTCGAACTCACCGCCAATCCCGATCGCGCCGCCGAAGGCAATGTGATCGAGGCGCAGCTCGACAAGGGCCGTGGCGCGGTCGCCACCGTGCTGGTGCGCAAGGGCACGCTGAAGATCGGCGACACCTTCGTCATCGGTTCGGAAAGCGGCAAGGTCCGCGCGATGATCAACGACAAGGGCCAGCAGGTGAAGACCGCCGGCCCCTCGACCCCGGTCGAGGTGCTGGGCTTGTCCGGCGTGCCGATGGCGGGCGACCAGCTCACCGTCGTCGAGAATGAGGCCCGCGCCCGCGAAGTCGCCGCCTATCGTCAGGAACAGGCGACCAAGAAGCGCACCACCGCCGCGCCCACCAGCTTCGAACATATGTTCTCGGCGCTCAACACCAAGGTCATCGAATATCCGGTGGTGGTGAAGGGCGACGTGCAGGGTTCGGTGGAAGCGATCGTCTCGTCGCTGAACCGCATTTCGACCGACGAGATCAAGGTCCGCATCCTGCATTCGGGCGTCGGCGCGATCACCGAAAGCGACGTCACGCTGGCCGCCGCCAGCCGCGCGCCGCTGATCGGCTTCAATGTCCGCCCCAATGCCAAGGCGCGCCAGTTGGCGGAGCGCGAGAAGATCTCGCTGCGCTATTATGACGTGATCTACGACCTGCTGGAGGAAGTTCGCGGCGAAATGGCCGGCCAGCTCGCGCCGGAACGCATCGAAACCATCGTCGGCCGGGCCGAGGTGCTTCAGGTCTTCCCGGCGGGCAAGAAGGACAAGGCGGCCGGTCTGCTCGTCCTCGACGGCATCATCCGCAAGGGTCTGGCCGCGCGCCTCACCCGCGACGATGTCATCGTGTCGCGCACCCACATCGCCTCGCTCCGCCGCTTCAAGGACGACGTCTCCGAAGTCCGCGCAGGCATGGAATGCGGCGCGGTGCTCCAGGACACCAACGACATCAAGCCCGGCGACACGCTGGAACTGTTCGAGGTCGAGGAACGCGCCCGCACGCTGTGATCCATGTCCCCCCTCCCGCAGGCGGGAGGGGGCTAGGGGGTGGGCTCGCCCTCTCCTGAACTGCAATGGCCGATGGGGAGAGCCCACCCCCGGCCCCTCCCGCTTGCGGGAGGGGAGGATATAATGCCCGCTCCCAATGAAGGCTCCTCTGTCCGCCTCCTCCGCGTGGGCGAACAGGTGCGCCATGTCCTGTCCGACATTCTCCAGCGCGGCGACGTGCATGACGACGTCCTCGCCAGCCATGTGGTGAGCGTCACCGAAGTCCGCATGTCCCCTGACCTGCGCCATGCGACTGTCTTCATCAAGTCGCTGCTCGGCCAGGATGAGGAAGCGGTGCTGAAGGCGCTGCGCACCAACACCGCCTATCTCCAGCGGGAGGTCGCGACCCGTATCCGCCTCAAATATGCGGCGAAGCTCAAATTCCTCGCGGACGAGAGCTTCGATGAGGGCACCCATATCGACAGGCTGCTCCGCGATCCCAAGGTCGCCCGCGATCTGGAGCAGCCCGAAGGCGAATAGGCAATATGCTTCGGCCTTCGCAGGAGCACGCTGTACTCGGCCAGGCATCGTCCCCCATCGACGCGACGGCGCAGCCCGGCTAACAGCGTCTTTCCCGCAGGCAAGGCAAGGGGCAGGGCAGATGAAAAGAACCGGCATAGTCGCGATCGCGCTTTTGGCCCTGGCCATACCCGCCGCAGCCAGGGAAGCGCCGGTCCACCCCGCCGTCGTCAGCGACCCCGCGCCCGACGCGGCCTACCCCGCCGGCATGAGCGCCTTCACCATCCCCTCGGAGGACGGCCTGCTCAACGCCGTCCTTTACACCGCCGCCGGTCCGGGGCTTCACCCGACGCTGCTCCTCCTCCACGGCTTCCCCGGCAATGAGCAAAATCTCGACCTGGCCCAGGCCGCCCGCCGCGCCGGGTGGCATGTCCTCACGCTCCACTATCGCGGCTCCTGGGGCAGCCCCGGCAGCTTCTCCTTCACCCACGCCTCGGAAGACGCCTGGAACGCCCTGCAATATCTCCAGCAATCCGCGACCGTCGCCAAATATCGCATCGACACCAGCGCCATCGTCGTCGCGGGCCACAGCATGGGCGGTTTCATGGCTGCCGATGTCGCCGCCGCCGAACCCCATGTCGCCGGCCTGTTCCTGATCGACCCCTGGGACCCGGCCGAAACCGTCCCGACCCTCTCCACCCCCCAGGGCGAGGCCGCCTGGAGGGCCGAAGTCGCCAGCGACCTGCCACCCCTGCAAGGCGCCACCTATGACAGCCTCACCGCCGAAATCCGCACCAACAGCGAGAAATTCGACCTTGGCCGCAAGCTGGTGGGCTATGGCCGCCGCCCGCTCACCATCATCGGCGCGGAACGCGGCATCGGCGCCATGGCGCGCAAGGTGACGGCAGACGCGCAATCGGCCAATCCCGACACGCGCCTGGCGGTCTGGCCGACCGACCACAGCTTTTCCGACAGGCGCATCGCCCTGGCCGACGCGCTCGTCCGCTTCCTCAAGCAGATCGCCCCCATGGCGCGCTGACCGATGGCCAAGCTCTATTTCTACTATAGCTCGATGAACGCAGGCAAATCGACGACCCTGCTCCAATCCAGCTTCAACTATCGCGAACGCGGCATGGAAACCATGTTGTGGACTGCCGCGGTGGATGACCGCTACGGGAAGGGGCGCCACGGAAAGGGACGCATCGTCTCCCGCATCGGGCTGGACGCGCAGGCTCATCTGTTCGACCCCGCCACCGATCTCTTCGCCGCCATCGCCGCCCGACAGGCACGGACGCCGCTCTCCTGCGTGCTGATCGACGAGGCGCAATTTCTGAACGAGGAACAGGTCTGGCAGGTCGCCGCCGTCTGCGACCGGCTGAACATTCCGGTGCTGTGCTACGGCATCCGCACCGACTTCCAGGGCAAGTTGTTCGAGGGCAGCGCCGCGCTGCTCGGCCTGGCCGACACGCTGACGGAGATCAAGACGATCTGCGAATGCGGGCGGAAGGCGACCATGAACCTGCGCGTCGATGCTGAGGGGCGCCCCATCCGCGAGGGCGAGCAGACGGAAATCGGCGGCAATGACCGCTATGTCGCGCTTTGCCGCCGCCATTTCGTGGAACGCCGCTCCGGCTGCTGACCGCCGCACATGCCGCAACGGCCCGGAAAGGGCTGACAACAGGCGAGAGGAGGGCTAGAGCGCGCCGCCATGCATGGCTGGATCATCCTCGACAAGCCCTTGGGGCTAGGCTCCACCCAGGCGGTGAGCGCGGTGAAGCGCGCCCTGCGCCAGAGTGGCGCGGGCAAGTGGAAGGTGGGCCATGGCGGTACGCTCGACCCGCTGGCGACGGGCGTGCTGCCGATAGCGGTGGGGGAAGCGACCAAGCTCGCCGGACGGATGCTGGACAGCGACAAGATCTACGATTTCACCATAGGTTTCGGCCTCCAGACCGACACGCTGGACCTTGAGGGCCGGGAAATCGCCACCAGCCTGCATCGCCCCACGCTGACGGAGGTGCAGGCGGTCCTGCCCCGCTTCACCGGCCCGATCGAGCAGGCGCCGCCCGCCTACAGCGCGATCCTGATCGACGGCCGGCGCGCCTACGACCTTGCCCGCAAAGGGGAGGAGGTCGTGATGAAGACCCGCGCCATCACCATCCACAACCTCGCCATATCCCCGCCCCAGGGGCCAGCGAAGCCTGGAGAAGGGGAGGGCGGCGCGGAGATCGACGAAATGACCCTGCGCGCCCATGTTTCGAAGGGCACCTATATCCGTTCCCTCGCCCGCGACATCGCGCGCGCGCTCGGCACTGTCGGTCATGTTACCATGCTGCGCCGCATCAAGGCCGGCCCCTTCACCCTGCAATCCGCGATTTCGCTGGACAAATTGGACGAAGCTGCTAGGGGCGGCGACATCGCGCAGCTCATGCTGCCGTTGACGGCGGGGCTGGACGACATCCCGGCTCTCGCAGTCTCTCCCGACGATGCGCTCGCTCTCCGACAGGGGAAGGTGCTCGTGGGGAAACCGCATACCGGCCTGATGCTGGCGATGGAGGGCGAAACGCCCGTCGCGCTGGTCGAAGCCAGTGGCCCGGAGGTCCGGGTGGTGCGCGGCTTTAATCTCTAATCTCAGAAAGGAAGCCGATGTCGATCACTGCAGAGCGCAAGGAAGCGCTGATCAAGGAACATGCCCGCGCCGAGGGCGACACCGGTTCGCCGGAAGTCCAGGTTGCGATCCTCTCGGAGCGTATCGCCAACCTGACCGAGCATTTCAAGGGTCATCACAAGGATAACCACAGCCGTCGCGGCCTGCTGATGCTGGTCAACAAGCGCCGTTCGCTGCTGGATTACCTCAAGAAGAAGGATGGGGCCCGGTACACCGACCTCATCGCCAAGCTGGGCCTGCGCAAGTAAGTCTGCTAAAGAAGGAACGGCCCCCATGTCGGGGCCGTTTCCGATTCTGACAACATGGCGCTGGGCAATCCGGCATGGCGTCATGATCCGGGGGACATCCCCCACACCGTTCGCCCTGAGCTTGTCGAAGGGCACTCCTTCTTTTGAAGGGAAGGATTGGGCTTCGACAAGCTCAGCCCGAACGGAGGAGAGATAGGCTCTCCATCCATGGACCATCCGGTCCGAAACAGGCCCCGCCCGGCAATAGGGCCGCGCGGGCGAAGGAAAAAACCAATGTTCGATGTAAAGAAGGTATCAATCGAGCTGGGCGGCAAGACCCTCACGCTCGAAACCGGCCGCATTGCGCGTCAGGCCGACGCCGCCGTGCTGGCGACCTATGGCGAAACCGTGGTGCTGTGCGCCGTGACCGCCGCCAAGTCGGTGAAGGAAGGACAGGACTTCTTCCCGCTGACCGTCCATTATCAGGAAAAATATTCGGCCGCCGGTCGCATCCCGGGCGGCTTCTTCAAGCGTGAACGCGGCGCCACGGAAAAGGAAACGCTGGTTTCCCGCCTGATCGACCGCCCGGTCCGCCCGCTCTTCCCCGAAGGTTTCTACAATGAAATCAACGTCATCGCTCAGGTTCTGAGCTTCGACGGCGAAAGCGAGCCCGACATTGTGGCGATGATCGCCGCTTCGGCTGCGCTGACCCTGTCGGGCGTGCCTTTCCTGGGTCCGATCGGCGCCGCCCGCGTCGGCTACAAGGATGGCGAGTATCAGCTGAACCCGTCGCTGGACGAAGTGAAGACCGGCGAACTCGACCTGGTCGTCGCCGCCACCGGCAACGCGGTGATGATGGTCGAATCGGAAGCCAAGGAACTGTCGGAAGACGTCATGCTCGGCGCCGTCCTCTTCGCGCATGAAGCGTCGAAGAAGGTCGTCAACGCGATCATCGACCTCGCCGAAAAGGCCGCGAAGGACCCGTGGGACGTCGCCAAGGGCGAAGATCTGGATGACCTCAAGAAGAAGCTCAAGAAGCTGATCGGCAAGGACATCACGGCCGCCTACAAGCTGACCGACAAGTCGGCCCGCTCCAACGCGCTCAATGAAGCCCGCGCCAAGGCTAAGGCTTATTTCACGGAGGAAGGCCTCGACGCCCAGACCGTCATGGCCGGCATCAAGCTGACCAAGAAGCTGGAAGCCGAAATCGTCCGCGGCGCCATCCTGAAGGACGGCAAGCGTATCGACGGCCGCACCACGACGCAGATTCGCCCCATCGAGGCGATGGTGGGCTTCCTGCCGCGCACCCATGGTTCGGCGCTGTTCACCCGTGGGGAAACGCAGTCCATCTGCACCACCACGCTGGGCACCAAGGATGCGGAGCAGATGATCGACGGCCTGACCGGCGTTCATTATGAAAGCTTCATGCTGCACTATAACTTCCCGCCCTATTCGGTCGGTGAAGTCGGCCGCTTCGGCGCGCCGGGCCGCCGCGAAGTCGGCCATGGCAAGCTGGCATGGCGCGCCCTGCACCCGGTCCTGCCCAGCAAGGAAGAGTTTCCCTACACCATCCGCGTGCTGAGCGACATCACCGAGTCCAACGGCTCGTCCTCGATGGCGACGGTCTGCGGTGGTTCGCTGTCCATGATGGACGCGGGCGTTCCGCTGAAGCGTCCGGTGTCGGGCATCGCCATGGGCCTGATCCTGGAAGGCTCCAAATTCGCTGTCCTCAGCGACATTCTGGGCGACGAGGATCACCTTGGCGACATGGACTTCAAGGTGGCGGGCACGGAAGCGGGCATCACCACCATGCAGATGGACATCAAGGTCGCCGGCATCACGCAGGAAATCTTCGAAGTCGCGCTGCGTCAGGCGAAGGAAGGCCGCGCCCATATCCTGGGTGAAATGAGCAAGGCCCTGTCCTCGACCCGCACCGAACTGTCGGCTCATGCTCCGCGCATCGAAACGATCCAGATCGACAAGGCGAAGATCCGCGACGTCATCGGCACCGGCGGCAAGGTCATCCGTGAGATCGTCGCGGAAACCGGCGCCAAGGTCGACATCGACGACGAGGGCATCATCAAGATCAGCTCGTCCGACATCGCCCAGATCGAAGCCGCCAAGAAGTGGATTCTCGGCATTGTCGAGGAAGCGGAAGTCGGCAAGATCTACACCGGCAAGGTCGTCAACATCGTCGACTTCGGCGCCTTCGTGAACTTCATGGGCGGCAAGGACGGTCTCGTCCACGTCTCCGAAATGAAGAATGAGCGCGTCGAAAAGCCGACCGACGTCGTGTCGGAAGGGCAGGAAGTGAAGGTTAAGGTTCTCGAAATCGACCCGCGCGGCAAGGTTCGCCTGTCCATGCGCGTCGTCGATCAGGAAACCGGAGAGGAACTGGAAGACACCCGTCCGCCCCGCGAACCCAGGGGGGATCGGGGCGGCGACCGTGAAGGCGGCCGTGGCGACCGCAATCGCCGTGATCGTGGCGGTGACCGGGGCGACCGTGGCGGCCGCGGCGGCGATCGCGGTCCGCGCCGCGACCGCGGTCCGCGCGGCGAAGGCAGGGGCGGCGATGACGACGGCTCCAACGCCGGTCTGCCCGACTTCCTGACCCAGGACTGATCCGGTTCGTCGGACTCGGGAAAAAGAAGGGGCGTCCGGCTTGCCGGGCGCCCTTTTTTGACAGGATTTGAATGTTTCCTGATCTCCATCAATTGGCGGGCGTGGAAGTTATGTTACGGTAACGACCAGGGCGCAGGGGGATCTATGCAGCGCAGGAACGAAAGATTCGTGGAGCGTCTGCCGCTTGTCCTGCGACGGCCCTGGCATGCCTATTTGCTGGCCACCATCTTCTGCCTCACCGCCTTGGCCATTCGCACCATGGCGGAAAGCGCCATGCCCATCGGCTACCCCTTCGTATCCTTCTTCCCCGCCGTCATCCTGTCCTCCTTCCTCTTCGGGGTGCGGCCGGGCATCTATGCGGGCGTGCTTTGCGGGCTGCTGTCCTGGTATTTCTTCATCCCGCCGCGCATGGGCTTCGCACTGCATCCGGGCGTGCTGCTGGCGCTCGGCTTCTACAGCGCGGTGGTGATCGTGGACATCGCGCTGATCCATCTGATGCAGAAGGCGAATTTCAACCTGGCGATAGAGCGCGAACGCAGCCGCGTGCTGGCGGAAAACCGCGAATTGCTGTTCCACGAACTCCAGCACCGCGTCTCCAACAATCTTCAGGTCGTCGCCGCCATGCTTTCGCTCCACCGGCGCCATGTCGATCATGACCTGGCCCGCCGCGCGCTGGACGATGCCTCCGCCCGGCTGGCGCTGGTCGGCCGCATCAGCCGCGCCCTCTACAATCCGTCGGGGGAGGGGCAGAATATCCGCGCCTTCCTGACGACATTGACCGCCGACGTGCTGGAGGCCAGCGGCCGCGACGACATCGCCCTGACCGTCGACGCGCCCGACGCCCTGACGCTGGAGCCCGACATCGCCGTGTCGATCGCGCTGATCGTGACCGAAGCGATCAACAACGCCATCGAACATGGCCTGCCGCATCGCGGCGGCAGCATCCATGTCGGCCTGGACGTCAGCGACGGCACGATCAGCCTCAACGTCACGGATGACGGAAAGGGATTGTCGCCCGATTTCGATCCCGGTTTCAGCCAGAGCCTAGGCCTCCGGATTTCCAATGCCCTTGCCGGCCAGTTGAACGGCCGCTTCTCGCTCATGCCCTCGGCGACGGGCGGCGCGACCGCACGGCTCGACCTGCCTGTTCGCGCATAGCGACCGGCACGCACATTCTGCCGCTTGGCGAGGCGCATTCGCTCCGCTATGACCCGGCCATGCTGACGAAAACCATGACGCGCATCGGCGCGGCTACCGCACCGCTTCTGCTTGCCGCCCTGCTCTCGGGCTGCGCGACGTCGAAGAACAAGGCCGACACCCAATATGTCGCCCGCGACGTGTCGACGCTCTACAATGCGGGCAAATACCGCCTGGACCGCGGCCAGTACAAGCTCGCCGCCGCCCTGTTCGACGAGGTGGAGCGCCAGCATCCCTATTCGCCCTGGGCGCGCCGGGCGCAGCTCATGTCCGCGTTCAGCTATTACATGAATCAGGACTATCCGGAATCGATCGGCGCGGCCCAACGCTTCCTGTCGATCCACACCGGCAACAAGGACGCGCCCTACGCTTATTATCTGATCGCGCTCTGCTATTATGAACAGATTGCCGACGTCACCCGCGACCAGAAGATCACGCAACAGGCGCTGGATGCGCTGGGCGAGCTGATCCGCCGCTATCCCGACACCCGCTATGCCGCCGACGCCCGGCTGAAGATCGACCTCGTCAACGACCACCTCGCCGGCAAGGAGATGGAGATCGGCCGCTTCTACCAGCGCCGTGGCCAATGGCTCGCCGCCACGCTGCGCTTCCGCACGGTGATCGACAAATATCAGACGACCACCCACACTCCGGAGGCGCTGGAGCGTCTGGTGGAAAGCTATCTCTCGCTCGGCATCCCCGCCGAAGCGCAGAAGGCCGCCGCCGTGCTGGGCAAGAATTATCCGGGTTCGAAATGGTATGAGCGCAGCTACAAGCTGATGCGCGAACACCCCAATAAAGCATGATCTGGTCCCCCTCCCGCAAACGGGAGGGGTTAGGGGTGGGCCGCGAGCGAAGCGAGCGTTCCGCCCCAGCGTTGAAAGAAGCGCCGCTGGCGCGGTGCACCCACCCCCGGCCCCTCCCGCCTGCGGGAGGGGGGAGTCGCTCGCCTTTGCTGACTGCCCTGTCCATCCGCAACGTCGTGCTGATAGAGGCGCTGGACCTGGATTTCGGGTCGGGCTTGGGCGTGCTGACCGGCGAGACCGGCGCGGGCAAGTCGATCCTGCTCGATTCGCTGGGCCTCGCGCTGGGCGCCCGCGCCGACAGCGGCCTCGTCCGGACGGGAGAGGCGCAGGCCAGCGTCACCGCCACGTTCGATGCGCCCCGCACCGATCACCGCGCGACGAACCTGCTGGCCGAAAACGGCATCGACATCGAACCGGGCGAACCGCTCATCGTCCGCCGCACGGTCAAGGCCGACGGCGGCAGCCGCGCCTTCGTCAACGACCAGGCCTGCTCGGCGGCGCTGCTGCGCGATCTTGGCAGCGCTCTGGTCGAAATCCACGGCCAGCATGACGATCGCGGCCTGCTCAATCCACGCGGCCACCGCGCCCTGCTCGACGCCTATGGCCGCTGCGACACGGGCGCGGTCGCCCACGCCTATCACGCCTGGCGCGCCGCCGCCGACCGCCTCGCGGAAAGCCGCGCCAGCGTCGAAAGCGCCGCCCGCGACCGCGATTACCTGACCCATGCGGTCGACGAACTCACCCGCTTCGCCCCCGAACCTGGCGAGGAAGCCACGCTGGCCGAAGAGCGCGCCACCATGCAGAAGGGCGCGCGCCTCTCCGACGACCTTTCCGCCGTCACCGAATGCTTCACCGGCTCCGACGGCGGCCTCGCCCAGTTGCGGCAGGCCGCCCGCCGCCTCGACCGCATCGTCAGCGAATATGAACCGCTGGCCGAAGTCCTCGCCGCCCTCGACCGCGCCGTCATCGAGGCCAGCGAAGCTGAAGACCGCCTCAACGAAGCCGCCGAAGCGCTCAGCTTCGACCCCGCCCGTCTCGACGCCATAGAGACCCGCCTGTTCGACCTGCGCGGCCTCGCCCGCAAACATCAGGTCCAGCCCGACGATCTCGCCGCCCTGCGCGACGAGATGGCCGCGAAACTGGCCGCGATCGAGGGCGGGGAAGACCATCTCGCCGCCCTCGAAGCCGAGGTGAAGGGCAGGGCCGCCGCCTATCGCACCGCCGCCCAGGCCCTCTCCGCCGAACGCCAAATGGCCGCCGGAAAGCTCGACGCCGCCGTCGCCGCCGAACTCGCCCCGCTCAAGCTGGACGCCGCCCGCTTCCGCACCGTCGTCGCGCCGCAGGAGGAGGGGCAATGGGGACCGCACGGCATGGACCGGGTGGAATTCGAAATCTCCACCAACCCCGGCGCGCCCTTCGCCCCGCTGGTCAAGATCGCATCGGGCGGCGAACTCTCCCGCTTCATCCTCGCGCTCAAGGTCGCGCTGGCGGAGCAGGGCGGCGCGGACACGCTGATCTTCGACGAGATCGACCGCGGGGTAGGGGGCGCCGTCGCCTCGGCCATCGGGGAACGCCTGTCCCGCCTGTCGCAAACCAACCAGATATTGGTCGTCACCCATAGCCCGCAGGTCGCGGCGCGCGGTGCAGGCCATATGCTGATCGCCAAATCCAGCGACGGCACCGTCACCCGCACCGGCGTCCATGCGCTGAGCGACGGCGAACGCCGCGAAGAAATCGCCCGCATGCTCTCCGGCGCCGAAATCACGGCGGAGGCAAGGGCCCAGGCCGAACGATTGTTGGAAAAGCTATAAGCTGGCTTTTGACCAATCCAAGACATTCCCCTCCCGTAAACGGGAGGGGTTAGGGGTGGGCGCGAGCGTAGCGAGCTTAACAGCGCAGATGCCGCGCCAGCCCGCCCCCCTAACCCCCTCCCGCCTGCGGGAGGGGGAATGTCCACTACCCACCCAACTCCGTCATTCCCGCGAAGGCGGGAACCCATCTCCTGACCTCGCCTCAACTACAGCGGTGGGGAGATGGATCGCCGCCGGCGCGGGGATGACGATAGAGAGTTGACGGCTGTCGAGCCGCCCATAACCGCTACCCGCATCGCGATGCTGGCGCTAAAGAGAGGCGCATGACCGACCCCACGCAAATGACCGAAGCCGAAGCCGCCAACCGCCTGATGCGCCTCGCACGCGAAATTGCGCGCCATAACCGGCTCTATCACGATCAGGACGAGCCGGAGATCGCGGACGCGGACTATGACGCGCTGGTCCGCGAGAATAACGCGCTGGAGGCCGCCTTCCCGCACCTCATCCGCAGCGATTCCCCCAACGCCCAGGTCGGCGCCGCGCCCACCTCCGCGCTCAGGAAGGTCCAGCACGCCGTCCGCATGATGAGCCTCGACAACGGCTTTGCGGACGAGGACATCGCCGAATTCATCGCCCGCGTCCGCCGTTTCCTCGCGCTCCCCGAAGACGCCCCCGTCGCCCTCACCGCCGAACCCAAGATCGACGGCCTGTCCTGCTCGCTCCACTATGAAAAGGGCGAACTGGTCCTCGCCGCCACGCGCGGCGACGGCACGACCGGGGAAGACGTCACCGCCAATGTCCGCACCATCCCCGACATCCCGCAGCGCCTGACCGGGCAAGCCGTCCCCGACCTGTTCGAGGTGCGGGGCGAAGTCTATATGGCCAAGGCCGATTTCGTCGCCCTCAACGCGCGCCTCGCCGCCGAAGCCGACGACCCGGAAAAGGCCCGCCAGTTCGCCAACCCCCGCAACGCCGCCGCCGGTTCGCTGCGCCAGAAGGACGCCGCCGTCACCGCCAGCCGCCCCCTGCGCTTCCTCGCCCATGGCTGGGGGGAGGTCAGCGCCGTCCCCGCCGAAACCCAGCTCGGCGTCATGCAGGCGATAGCAGGCTGGGGGCTGCCCGTCTCCGACCGCCTCACCTGCGTCGACACGCTCGAAGCCCTCATCGCCCACTACCGCGCCATCGAAGCCGCCCGCGCCGACCTGCCCTTCGACATCGATGGCGTCGTCTACAAGGTCGACCGGCTCGACTGGCAGCAACGCCTCGGCTTCGTCGCCAAGGCTCCGCGCTGGGCCATCGCCCATAAATTCCCCGCCGAACGCGCCCAGACCACGCTGGAGTCCATCGACATCCAGGTCGGCCGCACCGGCAAGCTGACCCCGGTCGGCCGCCTGACGCCCGTCACCGTCGGCGGCGTCGTCGTCTCCAACGTCACCCTCCACAATGCCGATGAGATCGAGCGGCTGGGCGTCCGCCCCGGCGACCGCATCGTCGTGCAGCGCGCCGGCGACGTCATCCCGCAGGTGGTCGACAACCTCACCCGCGACGAACCGCGCACCCCCTTCGCTTTCCCCGATCATTGCCCCGTCTGCCATTCGGAAGCCGTGCGCGAGGAGGGGGAGGTCGACATTCGCTGCACCGGCGGCCTCATCTGCCCCGCCCAGCGTTTCGAACGGCTGCGTCATTTCGTCAGCCGCGCCGCGCTCGACATCGAAGGGCTGGGCGAAAAGAGCATCCAGGAATTTCTCGACCTGGGCTGGATCGCGGAGCCGGCCGACATATTCCGCCTGAAAACGCATCGCGCCGACCTGCTCGGCCGGGAGGGGTGGAAGGAAAAGTCCGTCGACAATCTCCTCGCCGCCATAGAGGCCAAGCGCCAGCCGGATGCCGCCCGCCTGCTTTTCGGCCTGGGCATCCGTCATATCGGCGCGGTGACCGCCCGCGACCTGCTCAGGCGCTATACGACGCTGGAGGGGATCAGTGCGCTCGCTGCCGGCATCATCGCGCTGCGCGACGCCGCCGCCCCTGCGGAGGGGGAGGAGGAATCCCGCTTCCGCAACCGCCTCGACAAGGCGATAGCCGAATATATCGGGGTCGAGAATGTGGGATCGGCGGTCGGCCACGCCCTGGCCGATTTCTTCCACGAGCCGCATAATGTGGACGTCTGGAACGACCTGCTGCGGGAGGTCTCCCCGCCCGACTATCTGGTCGAAACCACCGCCAGCGCGGTCACGGGCAAGACGGTGGTGTTCACCGGCAAGCTCGAAACCATGAGCCGCGACGAGGCCAAGGCGCAGGCCGAACGACTGGGCGCCAAGGCTGCCGGTTCGGTCAGCGCCAGGACCGACCTGGTGGTAGCCGGTCCCGGCGCGGGCTCGAAGCTCAAACAGGCCGCGGCGCTGGGTATCGATGTGATCGACGAAGCCGCATGGGCCGAAATCGTCAAGGCCGCCGGATAGGTCAGGCGGATGACCGGCCAACAGGGACATTGACCGCTTCCCTCCCCTTCAGGGGAGGGGACCGAGGGGTGGAGGGCTGCCCCACGCGCAACTTCGCCTGCTGGACGCTCCCGCACCCCGATCCTTCAAACGAGGCGCGGTTCGAACCTGAAAGGGGAGGGGCCCAATGACCGTAAACCTTCAGAGCGCGCTGCGTTGATCGGGAGCACGTCGCGCGCTCCGGGCTTCTGTCACCGCATCGTCTCAATCGGAAGACCGGTTCCCATCCTCAACCCGCCCCCTCCAGCTTGTCCTGCGTCCGCGTATCGAAGTCGCTGGCCTCATGCCGCTCCCGAAGCTGCTCCTCCAGCGGCCCGTTCGCCTTGTTGACCATCCGCCCGCGCTTCACCGCAGGCCGCGCGTCGATCTGCTTCGCCCAGCGCAGCACATTCCCATAGCTCTGCACATCGAGGAACTCCGCCGCATCATAGGCCCGGCCCAGCGCGACCCCGCCATACCAGGGCCAGATCGCCATGTCCGCGATCGTATACTCATCCCCGGCAATATATTCATGCTCCGCCAGTTGCCGGTCCAGCACGTCCAACTGCCGCTTCGCCTCCATCGTATAGCGGTTGATCGCATATTCGAACTTCTCCGGCGCATAGGCGAAGAAATGGCCGAAACCTCCGCCCAGCAGCGGCGCGCTGCCCATCTGCCAGAACAGCCAGTTGAGCGTCTCGGTCCGCCTGGCCGGATCGGTCGGCAGGAAAGCGCCGAATTTCTCGGCCAGATAGATCAGGATCGATCCGGATTCGAACACCCGCCGGGGCGGAGAGACGCCATGGTCCATCAGCGCCGGGATCTTGCTGTTGGGATTGACCGATACGAAGCCGCTGCCGAACTGGTCGCCCTCGTTGATCCGGATCAGCCAGGCGTCATATTCGGCGTCCTTGCCCGCCGCCAACAGCTCCTCCAGCATGATCGTCACCTTCTGCCCATTGGGCGTGGCGAGCGAATAGAGCTGGAGCGGGTGCTTGCCGACCGGCAATTCCTTCTCATGGGTCGGCCCGGCGACCGGCCGGTTGATATTGGCGAAGGCGCCGCCGCTTTCCTTGTCCCAGGTCCAGACGCGCGGCGGAATATAGGCTGTGTCGGTCATGCAGGCGTCTCCTTCGAAGGCGGGAACGGGGGATGGGGCGGGCAGGGACCCGCCGCTCCGGGCTAGGTAAGGATCGACCCTGTCCGGTGCAAACCCCGCATGATCAAAAAAAGGCGGTGCGGCGGCCCCGGCTGCATTGGTCGCATTTTTTGCACGTGGAAGGCATTTCGTCGCTGCCCCGGCTGTCTCTGCCGGCAGGAAAGGCCTATAGCCGCCCGCGTCATCATGTCTTTCGCGCTGCGGTCGCGGGCGGCGGGACAAAAAAAATTTGCACGGGGCTCTTGATCGTCCGGCCTTCCCGTCCATATGAAACGGCGCTGGCACTCCCCGACAGGGAGTGCTAACAGATACGGGTTCATCGGGGAGAAGGAGCCGGAGTCGCGTGGCGATTCCACCCCCCTCCCATTCAACGTCGTAAAGAGGGAAAGGCAATCAACATGGCATTTCGTCCGTTGCATGACCGCGTTCTCGTTCGCCGCGTAGAGGCGGAAGAGAAGACTGCCGGCGGCATCATCATCCCCGACACCGCCAAGGAAAAGCCGCAGGAAGGCGAAATCGTCGCCGTCGGCACCGGCAGCAAGTCGGAAGACGGCAAGGTCACTCCGCTGGACGTCAAGGCCGGCGACCGCATCCTGTTCGGCAAGTGGTCGGGCACCGAGGTCAAGGTCGACGGTGAAGACCTGCTGATCATGAAGGAATCGGACATTCTCGGCGTCGTCGCGTAAAGCGGCGAAGCTGACGGTCATTCCTATTTTTGGCGGATTTTCGTGCCTGTAACGGTGTGAACTTCGCAAGATTTGCAATTCTCAAAGAGAGGTAGAAGATCATGGCAGCGAAGGACGTAAAGTTTTCGCGTGACGCTCGTGAGCGCATCCTGCGCGGCGTCGACATCCTGGCCGACGCGGTCAAGGTGACCCTGGGCCCCAAGGGCCGCAACGTCGTCATCGACAAGAGCTTCGGCGCGCCCCGCATCACCAAGGACGGTGTTTCGGTCGCCAAGGAAATCGAACTGAAGGACAAGTTCGAGAATATGGGCGCCCAGATGGTCCGCGAAGTCGCTTCGAAGACCAACGACATCGCCGGTGACGGCACCACCACCGCGACCGTCCTGGCCCAGGCCATCGTTCGCGAAGGCATGAAGTCGGTGGCCGCCGGCATGAACCCGATGGACCTGAAGCGCGGCATCGACCTCGCGGTCGCCAAGGTCGTCGAGGACATCAAGGCCCGCTCGAAGCCGGTTGCTGGTTCGAACGAAGTCGCCCAGGTCGGCATCATCTCGGCCAATGGCGACCGTGAAGTCGGCGAGAAGATCGCCGAAGCCATGGACCGCGTCGGCAAGGAAGGCGTGATCACCGTCGAGGAAGCCAAGGGCCTCGATTTCGAACTGGACGTCGTCGAAGGCATGCAGTTCGACCGCGGCTACCTGTCGCCCTACTTCATCACCAATCCGGAAAAGATGCAGGTCGAACTCGCCGACCCCTACATCCTGATCCACGAAAAGAAGCTGTCGAACCTGCAGTCGATCCTGCCGATCCTCGAAGCCGTGGTGCAGTCGGGCCGTCCGCTCCTCATCATCGCGGAAGACATCGAAGGCGAAGCGCTGGCGACCCTGGTCGTCAACAAGCTGCGCGGCGGCCTGAAGGTCGCTGCGGTCAAGGCGCCTGGCTTCGGCGACCGCCGCAAGGCCATGCTGGAGGACATCGCCGTCCTGACCAAGGGCGAAGTCATCTCCGAAGACCTCGGCATCAAGCTTGAGAACGTGACCCTCGGCATGCTCGGCACCGCCAAGCGCGTCACCATCGACAAGGACAACACCACCATCGTCGATGGCGCCGGCGACGGCGAAGCGATCAAGGGCCGCACCGAGCAGATCCGCGCTCAGATCGAGACCACCACGTCCGACTATGACCGCGAAAAGCTGCAGGAGCGTCTGGCGAAGCTGGCTGGCGGCGTGGCCGTCATCAAGGTCGGCGGCGCGACCGAAGTCGAGGTGAAGGAGCGCAAGGACCGCGTCGACGACGCGCTGCACGCGACCCGCGCAGCCGTTGAAGAAGGCATCGTCCCCGGCGGCGGCACGGCCCTGCTGTACGCGACCAAGGCCCTCAAGGACCTCAAGGGCGCCAATGACGACCAGACCCGCGGCATCGACATCATCCGCAAGGCCATCGAAGCGCCGCTGCGCCAGATCGCCAGCAATGCGGGCGTCGACGGCGCTGTCGTCGCCGGCAACCTGCTGCGCGAAAATGACGAGACCAAGGGCTTCAACGCCGCGACCGACACCTATGAGAACCTCGTCGCCGCTGGCGTGATCGACCCGACCAAGGTCGTTCGCGCCGCGCTGCAGGACGCCGCTTCGGTGGCCGGCCTGCTGATCACGACCGAGGCGACCATTGCTGAACTGCCTTCCGACGACAAGGCGCCGATGGGCATGCCCGGCGGCGGCATGGGCGGCATGGGCGGCATGGACTTCTAAGACCGCGTTGCGGGCGGGTCCTTGGCTCGCCCGCGATGTTGGGAGTCCAAATCCGAAAAAAAACGGAAAAGGCCGATGGAGCGATCCACCGGCCTTTTCCTGTCTTCGATCGTCAGGTTCCTCACTTAAGCGGGGGCGTCCGGCCCCATTTGCCTGGCGCTTGCCTTAGATCAAATTCAGATTCTTCAGATATGTGCGCACCACATTGCGAGTGATGCCCAATGCTTCGGCGGTCTTGATCTGATTTCCATGGCATTGATGAAAGGCCTCCGTTATCGTGAAGGCCACCAGCCGGTCGAGCAGATGATCGTGCCCGCCATTCAGCAGCCGAGCGACGAAGGGCCTTGCCGCCTCTTCCAGCGCCGCGGGGTCGGCGGTCGGATCGGTCAATTCGCTGAGGTTGCCAAGACCGAGGTCGGCGGGCTGGATGCGCCCGCCCTCGCAGATCAGAGCGGCACGATGGATCGCATTTTCCAACTCGCGAATATTGCCGGGCCAACCATGGCGGAACAACGCCTCCTCGGCCGCCGCGCTCAGTTCCAGCCGGTTCACGCCTGCCTTTGTGCCATAGATTTCAAGGAAATGGCGCGCCAGGGGAAGAATATCGGCTCTGCGCTCCCGCAGTGGCAGAAGGGGGATGGATACGACCTGCAGGCGATAGAAAAGATCTGAACGGAAACGACCCTCGCTGACCGCCTGCTGCAATTCGACATTGGTCGCTGCGATGACGCGGACATTGAGCGGCACGGCCTTGCGCGAGCCCAGCCGAACGACTTCCCGTTCCTGCAATACCCGCAAGAGCTTCACCTGCAAGGGCAGGGAAAGGTCACCCAGTTCGTCCAGGAACAACGTCCCGCCATTGGCCGCCTCGAACCATCCCGCCCGCGCGACATTGGCGCCGGTGAACGCGCCCTTTTCATAACCGAACAATTCGCCTTCGATCAGCGATTCGGAAAAGGCGCCGCAATTGACCGCAACGAAAGGCGTATGCGCCCGGTCGCTGAGGCTGTGCACATAGCGCGCGACCAGCTCCTTGCCGGTGCCGGTCTCCCCCATGATGAGAACATTGGCGTCACTCGGGGCGACCCGCTCGATCAGCGGCAGCAGGGTGCGGGATCGTGGATCGTTGAAGATCAGCGCCCGGGCGCGAGGTCCCACGGCATGATGCCGAGCGCAATCATAGGCCAGCAGCGGACGGCCATCGTCGTTCTTGGCCGATACCAGACCGACTTCGGCCCGGTCTGCGGCGCGGCTGTGCGAACTGTTCCTCATAGCGTCTCCATCCCTGGCAGACATCAGGATAGCAGGTAATTGTCTTCTGAATTAGTAGAAAATAAAGTTTGGAGCCTAGCTGAGCTTTCAGTGAGACGGCCGGAGAGGGGTGGCCAGTTCCGCGCGCCGCTTCATGACGCTGCGCAAGGGTTCCGCGCAGATCCAGCCATCGACATCCACAGGCGCTTCCAGAAATCCATGCAGCCACAGGAAATGCGCCTGAATCTTCAACATCTCCACGCGTTCATCCGACAGGTCGGGATGCAGGGCGCGATGGAAATTGTTGCGATAGGCCGCCTCTACGCCCTCCATGCCGGATAAGGTTTCCTGGGCAAGGATGGCGTTGAGGTCGGATGGATGGGCAGCCGCCCAATCGGCGGCACGCAAGCTCTGTTCCAGGAAGCGCTCGACCAGCGCCGGATGATGATCGATCATATGTTGGTGGACGACGATGGGGCGCGGCGTCCCGTTGTTCACCCGGGCGAGGCGGCTGGGATAGGCGTCGAGATCGATGCCTATCTCGAGCCCCAGGCGCTGCGCGGCTTCGGCGCCGGCCGCGCCCTTCACATAGACGGCGTCGACCCGGCCCGCCGCCAGCCACTCCAGGCCCAGCCAGAGGCGGCGCATCCCTTCGACGCTGGCCTGTTCGACGGGCGGGGCGGGGATTTCGATCAACTGCACGTCTTCCAGCGCAAGGCCGCCCAAAGCGAGAGCGCTCTTGATGCCGTGCAGCGCCATGCCGCGGGCGATGCTCTCGCCATGGGTACGGCCATAGCCGGGCAGGGCGAAGCGAAGCCCTTCAAGATCGGCAGGGTCCATGACGCCGACATCGGGCCTGACCATGATCGCCTGCCGTTCGTCGATCCAGGTCAGCCCGATCACTCGCGTCGGCGCACCCAACGCCCGCGCCGCCAGCGCCTGGATATTGCCCCCCTCGCGAAACAGATGGCGCGCCTGGTTTTCCGGATCGCTCGCGACCAGATTGAGGCCGAGTTCCTGAACCCGTCTGACGCTGATGCCGTCCTGTGCGAACGCCTCGGCCATCCAGCCTTTGGCGCAGGCCACGCCGGACGCTGCCGGTACCGGGCAGCGCGTCACCCAGACGCTGTCCAGAGGCGCGACCTTATTTGCCATTCCTGTTTCTCCACCTGTAGGCCGGCCTTCCCGACACCGACATAGGAATATATCCGTCGCAAGGCTCGTGCCAAAAGCCGCGATGCGGATGCGGAACGGTTCCGGGGCTCATCGCCGCTTCATTTCGCGCAATCGCGCGGTCGCCGCTGCGGCAAAATCACCAGCACGCAATCGCTGCTGCCTTGGCCGGCCCGCACGGGACCGCCGGATTATCCGGTTGGCACATGACGTGCATCGGATGGGGGCAGAGCCTTCAACGGAGCCTGCATAGTGGCCAATCAGAATAGCGCGTCTTTTCTTTCCCGCCTTCGTCAATGGCTGACCGCCGCCATGGCGCTGCTGGGCTCTGCCCTGCTTGCAGGCTGCGGCGGGTCCGGCGGCGGAGACGGCGAGGTGGTCAAGACCCTGACCATCGCGTCCATCGCCTATCCCTATCAGGGCAAGCAGGTGTTCAACGGCCTGAACGGCGTCGTCATCCAGCAGGGCTGGCTGAAGGAGGAACTGGCGAAGAAGGGGATCGAGCTGGTCTTCACCCCGGTCTCTACCGCCGTGGGCGGGCCGCTCATCAATGAAGGCTTTTCCGGCAAGCGGATCGACTTCGCCTCCTATGGCGATTTCCCCGCCGCGATCGCCGTCGCTGGCGGCGTGCCGCTGAAGATCGTGGCGCCGGTGGGGCAGGGGCAGGACGTCTATATCGTCGCGCGCAAGGGGCTGGCGGCGAAAAGCCTGGCCGACCTCAAGGGCAAGCGGATCGCGCTCCATCGCGGACGGCCCTGGGAACTGCCCTTTTCCAAGCTGGTCGACAGCAGCGGCCTGAAGCTGGATGACTTCAAGATCGTCAACATCAACCCCTCGGCCACGCCCGCCGCGCTGGAATCCGGCAGCGTCGACGCCGCCGTGCTGCTGTCCGACGGGTTGCTGGTCGAGCAGAAGGGCATTGGTCATGTGATCTGGTCGACCAGGGATGCGCCCGCCGACTGGAAGATGCGCGCCGAACTGTTCGGCCGGGCGGACTTTGTCGACGCGCATCCGGAGCTGACCCAATTGGTGGTGGACGCCTTCGTCCGCGCCGCCGCATGGTCCTCCGACGAAGCGAACAAGGCCGAAGTCATCCGCAAGGCCGCGCGCGGCGCCCTGCCGGAAGATATTGTGGCGAAGGATTATGCCAATAGCGGCATCCCCTGGCGGGAGCGCTTCTCGCCGGTCTTCAATCCGGCGGTGCTGGCGCATTACCGTTCGGTCGCGGATTATGCGCTGGAACGCGGCCTGATCCGCAAGAAAGTGGATGCCGATGCGCTGATCGATGAACGTTTCGTCGACAAGGCGCTCAAGGATTTGAAGCTGGAGCAGTTCTGGGCGCATGATGGCGGGGGGCAGGGCTGATGGCTTTCCCGCAAGGCAAGGCCGTCGCCGCGGCCTGGGCCGCGCCGGTCGCGCTGCTGGCGCTCTGGCAGGTCGCCTGCCTCAGCGGCCTGTTCCCGCCGCAAGTGCTGGTGCCGCCCAGCGTCGTCGCCCAGGCGCTGGCCGACATGGCTGCATCCGGCGAGTTGCAGCGGCATGTCGGGGACAGCCTCTATCGGCTGCTGGTCGGCTTCGCCATCGGCGCGGGCGCGGGCATGGTCTTCGGCGCGGCGCTGGCGCTGTCGCGGCTGGTCGAAGCCGTGCTGTCGCCGCTTTTCCTGACGCTCTGGCAGGTGCCTGTCATCGCCTTCGTGCCGCTGATGGTCATGTTCCTGGGGATCGATGAGCCCTTCAAGATCGCGGTCGTCGCCATCGCCGCCTTCTTCCCGATGGCGCTCGCGACCTTCGACGGCATCAGAGGCGTGCCGCGCAACTGGTTCGACGTCGCGAAAGTCTATCGCCTGAGCCTGCTCCAGTTGATCCGCCGCATCCTGCTGCCCGCCACCGTGCCCGCCGTGCTCACCGGCCTGCGGATTTCCCTGACCCGCGCCTGGGTCGTGCTGGTGGCGGCAGAGCTGCTCGCGGCGGACAGCGGCATCGGTCAGATGATGGAGATGGGGCGGCAACTCTTCCAGATCGACGTCGTGCTGGCGGGCGTGGTCGTCAGCGGCCTCATCGGTTTCCTGCTCGATCGTGGCGCCCGTTGGGTCGAAAGCCGCGCCACCCGCTGGAGGACGGCATGAAGGATCAACTCGCCCGCTGGCCTGTCCGGCTCGTCATCGGCCTTGTCGCGCCGCTGCTCCTCATCTTCCTGTGGCAGTGGCAGACGAGCGCCCATTCGGTGACCTTCGCGCCGCCCGTTGCCGTCGCCTCCGCGCTGGCTGAACTGCTGCGCAATGGCGACCTGCTGCGCGACACGCTGGCCACGCTGCAACGCGCCTTCACCGGCCTTGCCATCGGCGCGCCGCTGGGCGTGGCGGCGGGCATCGCCATGGGCATATGGAAGCCGGTCGACCGACTGCTGGGGCCGCTGCTTCACGCGCTGCGGCAGGTGCCGATGATCGGTTGGCTGCCCCTGATCGGCCTCTGGTTCGGGGTGGGTGAGGGGACGGAGCTGATCGTCGTCAGCATGTCGGCCTTCTTCCCCTCCATGCTCAACAGCCATGCCGGGGTCGCGCAGGTCGAGCGCCGCTATCTGGAGGTCGGCGGCATCTACCGCTTCACCACGCTTCAGCGCATCCGCTTCATCCTGCTGCCTGCCGCCATGCCGCTGGTGCTGACCGGCATCACCCAGGCGCTGGCCTTTGCCTGGATTTCCACCATCGGCACCGAATTGCTGACGGGCGCGGGGTCGGGGCTGGGCGTCGCGATGCAGACCGCCCAGGTCCAGCAGCGGCTGGACATCATGCTCGTGGTGATCGGCGTCACCGCCGCGCTCGGCTTCCTCATCAACCAGTTGTTCCGCCGCCTGCGCCAGTCCCTGCTGCGCTGGCAACCCGCTCAATCATGATCCGGAGAAACGGCATGAACCCCCATCCCCATGCCCGCGAAGACCTTGCCCAAGCGGCCGCCAGCCGGGGCGCGCTGACCGTCAGCGGTCTCGACAAGAGCTTCGACATCGGCGGCAAGCCCCGCAAGATATTGGACGGCATCAACCTGAATGTCCGCCCCGGCGAGTTCGTCAGCATCGTCGGCGCGTCGGGCTGCGGCAAGTCGACGCTGCTGCGCCTGATTGCGGGCCTCGACACCGATTATAGCGGCGAACTGCGGCTGGACGGCGACCGCATCGCCACGACCAGCCTGGATCGCGGCATCGTGTTCCAGGACCACCGGCTGTTCCCCTGGATGACGCTGGAGCAGAATGTCGAACTGGCGCTGCTCAACACCGATACGCCGAAATCGCGCCGGGCGCAGATCGTGACGGATCATATCGCGCTGGTGAACCTGAAGGGTTTCGAAAAAGCCTATCCCCACCAGCTTTCCGGCGGCATGGCGCAGCGCGCCGCCATCGCCCGCGCCCTGGTGACGGAGCCCAAGCTGCTGCTGCTCGACGAGCCTCTGGGTGCACTCGATGCGCTGACCCGCGTCCATGTGCAGAATGAATTGCAGCGCATCTGGATGGCGCAGCGCTCGACCATGGTGATGGTGACGCATGATGTGGAAGAGGCGCTCTATCTGGGCGACCGGGTGATCGTGATGTCGCCCAATCCCGGCCGCATCCGCCGCATCGTGGAGGTCGACCTGCCCCATCCCCGCGACCGCCGCGCTCCGCTGCTGCATCGGCTGAAGGACGAGATATTGGCCGAACTCACTTCAGGCGCGGACGCCGCCGAAAGCGCCGACAATCTCGTCCATTTGCCCAGCCGGGAGGCGCGCTGATGAGCCGCGCCGCCGATCATCCCATCGATCCGCTCTTCACCGATCGCTGGTCACCGCGCAGCTTCACCGGAGAAGCGGTGCCGGATGCCGTGCTGCGCAGCGCCTTCGAAGCGGCTCGCTGGGCGCCCTCCGCGATGAACGCGCAGCCCTGGCGGTTCCTCGTCGCGCGACCGGGCGACCAATGGTGGGAGGCCTATCTCGCCTTCCTGATGCCGCGCAACCGCCTCTGGGCGGCGAAGGCGTCGGCGCTGGTGCTGATCCTGTCGGCGCGGGAACTGGAACGACGCGGCGAATGGGTCGCCAATGGCTCGCACAGTTTCGACGCGGGCGCGGCCTGGGCCAATTTCGCGCATCAGGCGCTGCTGCTGGGATGGCATACCCATGGCATTGGCGGCTTCGACCGGGAAGCGGCGCGGCAAGGGCTGAACATCCCGCAGGATTTCGCCATCGAAGCCGTCATCGCGCTCGGCCGCAAGGGCGATCTGGCAGGGCTGGACGCCGAATTCCATGGCGCCGAAGCCCCCAATGGCCGCCGCCCGCTCGATGAAACCGTCTTTGCCGGAACGCTCGAACAGCCGGCCTTTGTCAAGGAAAGGGACGTCGCATGACGCTCAACATCCACTGGCGGCTCGATCCCGCCGCCGATCCGCAACGTTCCGAGCCGGGCGCATGGCGACCCCTGCCTGCGCTGGCGCGGGACCGCCGGACGAGCACGCAGAACCGCTTCGACTATTATGTCCAGATTGCGCAGGCCGCCGCGCAGACGGCCTTTGACGGGCTGTTCGTGCGTCACCGCATTGCCGCCGACGAAAGCCGCATCATCGCCGCCATCGTCGCCCGTGCCGCGCCGCGCCTGAATGTCGTGCCAGAATTTCCCGCTTCGGTCGGATCGGCGGTCTATGCCGCCAAGCAGGCGACGACCTTCCAGCGTGCAACGCATGGCCGCCTCGCGTGGGCGATCGCGCCCGATGCCGAAGCGACCGATCGTCTGGCCGAAGCGGATTCCGTTAACGATGGCGACCTTTCGCAAAGGCTGGAGGAATTTCTGACCGTGGCGCGCGGCGTGCACGAGCAGCGCCCGTTCAGCTACAAGGGCGCGCATTTCGAGGTCGAGAATGGCGGCTTCGACGCGCCGCTCAACCGGGTGCCCTTTCCGCGCATCTACTTGCAAGGCGAGGGGGAGGCGGCGCTGGCGCTTTCCGCTCGCCATGCCGACGTCCATCTGTTCCAGCCTGCCTTTGCCGAGACGCTGGCCAATGATATTGCCCGGCTGAACGCGCTGGCGAAGGGACGCCCTGTCGAGGCCGGGCTGATCCAGCCGCTGCTGGTGCGCGAGGACAGGGAAAGTGCAGAGCGCGACGCGCAACGCCTGCCGCTCGCTCCCGGCACGCTGGTCGCCAGCTATGAGGAAGCTGCCGAACGGCTCGCGGGCTTCGCCGCAGCCGGGATCACGCAACTGGTGCTGGAGGCAGTTCCCTCGCTGGAGGAAGCCTATCGCATTGGCCAGCATCTTCTGCCTGGCCTGCGCGCCCTCACCGGCGTCGCGCAACAGGCCGCCTGAGGAGACCGTCCCCATGTCCATCGACTTTTACTGGCGCCTGCCGACCCATGGCTGCCACAACAGCATCCATACCAGCGGTTATGAGCGCGGCGACTGGTCGCCCCTCAGGCCTGGCAATATCGCCCCCGGCCTGGACCGCAACGGAAGCGCCGACGATTTCACCTATATCGACCATTTGGCCGCCATCGCGCAGGCGGCGGAGAGTGTCGGCTTTCAGGGCGGGCTGATCCCGTCCTTCCCCAATACCGACGACCCGTGGGTCATCTCCTCGCTGCTGGCGCGGGAGACGAAAAGCTTCCGCTTCATGATCGCCTTCCAGCCCGGCTTCGGCAATCCGGTCCACACGGCGCGCATGGCCGCCAGCCTGCAACGCGCGACTGGCGGGCGGCTGCTGTTCAACATCATTACCGGCGGCGGCGGCCCGGCCCAGCTCTGGTGGGGCGACAGCTTCGCCCATGACGACCGTTATGGCCGCACCAGCGAATTTCTCGACATCTTCAAGGGCGTCTGGGAGTCCTCCCACTTCTCCTATGACGGGCGTTTCTACCAGTTGCGCGACGGCGGGCTCGCGCCGGTCCTTCAGGGCGAGGAATTTCCGGAGATCTGGTTCTCCGGATCGTCCGACGCGGCGCTCCAGACCGCGGCGCGCCATGCGGACTATTATCTGTCCTGGCTGGAGCCGTTCGACCAGCTTGGCGACAAGTTCGCCCGCGTCAAGGAACGCACGGCGGCATTGGGCGGAGAGCAGAAATGCGCGGTGCGCGTCGATCTGGTCGCCCGCGCGACAGAGGAGGAAGCCTGGGCCGACATCGCCAAGGGCTTCGACAATGTGAGCGAGGAAACTCGCCAGCGCTGGCGCGGGCAGGCGACGGACTCCGTGGGCGCCGCCCGTCAGGCCGCGCTCCGCCCGACTGATGCGCGGCGCTATGACGAGCTGATCGTCGCGCCCAATCTCTGGGGCGGCTTCAATCTGCTGCGCGGCGGCCCCGCATTGGGGATCGTCGGCAGCTATGAGCAATGCGCGGCCCGTCTGGACGAGCTGATCGCGCGGGGAACCGACGCCTTCATCCTGGCGGGCACGCCGCATCTGGAGGAAGCCTATCGCGTGGGCGAGGAAGTGCTGCCGCTGCTTGGCCGCCAGGTTCCGGCCTTGCTGGCCGCTGCGGAATAGCCGATGGAATAGAGACACCGTGCTCCTGCCTTCGCAAGAGTTCGGGAAGCAAAAAGGGCGCCGGGAAATCCTCCCGGCGCCCTTTTCTTTTGACGAAAGGCCGGGGACCACCCGGCCTCTCTCCCATCAGAAGCGGAACAGCGCCGCCACGCCCGCCGTGCGCGGATCGGCCCAGGCAACCGTATCGCCGGTCACGCCCTGCGCCGCATTGGCGGCGGGCAGCGAGTGGTTCAGATAGCGGACGTCGAACAGATTGTTGACGAAGCCCGTCACGCTCAGCTTCTCGTCCGGCGTCGTGTAGGTGGCGCGGATATTGGTCAGCGTGTAGGGCTTCTGCGCCAGATAATAGCGGTTCACCGTGTCCTGCGGCGTCACATAATAATATTGCCGCGACTGGTAACGGGCATCCGCCGCCAGTTCCAGCGTGCCCAGCTCCGCCAGCGGGAAGCGATAGGAGCCGCCGACATTCAGCGTCACCTTGGGCGAACGGACGAAGCGCGCACCCGCCAGGCTGGTCGTGCTATTCTGAACGATGAAGCGCGTATATTCGGTGTCGAGCAGGCCCAGCGCCGCGTTGAACTTCAGCCCCTCGACCGGCGCCAGCGCCAGTTCGAACTCCGCGCCGTCGACCTTCGCCTTCGCCGCATTCTGGAGGTAGGAGACCGTCGCGCCGCCGACCGCGCCCGGATTGGGGCCGACGACATTCACCTGCACATCCTTATAGTCATAATGGAAGGCGGTGGCGTTGAAGGTCAGCAGCCCGTCGAACCAGCTCGACTTGTAACCGATCTCATAGGCGTCCAGTTTCTCCGGCCGCACCGCCGTCAATGCCACGGGCAGGGTCGCGGCGGTATTGAAGCCGCCCGACTTCACCCCATGCGAGAATTTCGCGTAGACCAGATTGTCGCGGTCGATGTTCCAGGAGGGTGTCACATCATAGGTGAAGGCGTCCCATGTGCGCTTGAGATCATTGCTGAAGGTGCCCGCGCCGCCGATGCTGCCGGTATAGCTGTTCCACCATTGGGCATAGTTGCTCCAGGTGAAGACCGCGCCCGGCGTCGTCGCGGCTGGGGATGCCCGGCGGTCGAAGTCCAGCGTCTTCGTCTCCCGCGTCCAGCGCCCGCCCAGCGTCAGCTTGAGCGCGTCGGTGAAGCGGAAGGTCGTGCTGCCGAACACCGCGCCGCTTTCGGCCTTGTGCCGATAGGCCGTGTTGCTGAAGGCGAGGGCAGGGCCCGTGGGCGTGATCGCCTGAGCGGGCACCGCGCCCTGCGGCAGCGTGGCGGAGAAGGCGTTCGACCGGATCTTCTCGTTGAAATAGAAGGCGCCGACGATCCAGCTTAGCCGGTCCTCGCCGGAGGAAGCCAGCCGCAATTCCTGCGTCCACTGGCTGGAGCGCGCCTGGGTATAGCTGCGCGAGATTTCCAGCGGCGTATAGTCGGTGTCGCCCGCGCCGCGCGTGGTGAACCGCTCATAGCCCGCGATCCAGGTCAGCGCCGCGTTGCCCAGGTCCCAGTCGACATGCAGCGACCCGCCGAACTGCTTGTTGCGGCTATATTCGGGCGCGTTGGTGCTGATGTCGTTGATGTCGGTCGACGGCGCATAGCCGTTGCGGACCACGCCGCTGGGAAGGTAGCTGGCCGTCGTCCAATAGGTGCCGTTGGTGTCG
The DNA here is from genome assembly GCF_024611135.1 of Sphingobium sp. CFD-2. NCBI lineage: Bacteria > Pseudomonadati > Pseudomonadota > Alphaproteobacteria > Sphingomonadales > Sphingobiaceae > Sphingobium > Sphingobium sp. CFD-2. The sequence goes on from NZ_CP084405.1 coordinate 724,945, forward strand.
TAATCGCGATAATGGACGCTGAGCAGCGCCTGCAGATTGTCGGTCGGCTTGGCCAACAACTGGCCGCGGATCACATTGTCCTTGATCTCGTTCGACTTGTTGCCGGTATAGAGATTGTCGAACCGCCCGCCGCGATCGTCGAAGCGGAAGGACACGCGCGCCGCCAGCTTGTCGTCGACCAAAGTCGTGCCGATGCCGCCTTCCGCGATCTTGTTGTCGAAGCTGCCATATTCCAGCTTCACATAATTGTCGTCCTGGCCGTTCAGCGAGGGACGCTTGGAGATGATGTTGACCGCGCCCCCGGTGGTGTTCTTGCCCCAGAGCGTGCCCTGCGGGCCGCGCAGCACTTCCACCCGCTCCAGGTCGAACAGCGGCAGGCCGGTGGCGCTGCTGTTGCTGATATAGACATCGTCCAGATAGAAGCCGACCGGATTGGCGAGATCGAGCTGCTGCTGGCCCGCGCCGACGCCGCGAATCCACCAGCGCGGGCGGCCATGCTGCTGCGTGCCGGCGGAGGCGTTGGGAACATAGTTCAGCACCTCATTGGCCGACCGGCCGAGGCCGCCGACGCTGAACAGATCCTTGTCGAAGGCGGTGACGGCCACCGGGACGTCCTGCAACCGTTCCTCGCGGCGCTGGGCGGTGACGACGATGCCTGCTCCGGCCTCCGCATCCGCCACTTCGGCCGGGACGGCGGGCGTTTCTTCGGCATGGGCGCCGGTCACATATGCCGCTGCAAGCAAGGCCAGGGCACTTGCGCCAAGGGCATGGCGGAACCGTGGTGAAAGACTGATTGTGGACAAGGAGATTCCCCCATTGGTTGAAACATGTCCGCATTGCGCGGATCGGACGGGGGGACCGAAGCAAAGCCTATGCCACTTTCATAAGGCAATGAATTTAAATGAGATTATTTCTTACTCGTTCAATGGATGGTTGAAATCGCGCAGCGGAACAGGCCATGCTGCTATCTCCGCAACAGCATGGCCGGTGCTCAGACGAGAAGGATATAGGCGGCCCCTATGCCCGCGCAGGCGCCCAGGACGGGCAGCACGCCGATCTTGAACCGGAACACCGCAATCACCGCGCCCGCCGACAGCAGCACGGCGGGAATATTGAAGCTGGACAGCACGGGCAGGTCGATCCCGCCAATCCGCTGGACCTGCCGGAAGAGCGTATGAATGGCGAACCAGATGGCGAGGTTCAGGATTACGCCCACTACGGCCGCCGTGATCGCCGTCAGCGCCGCCGACAGCGCCGGGTTGCCGCGCAGACGTTCGATGAAGGGCGCGCCGGCGAAGATCCACAGGAAGCAGGGAACGAACGTCACCCAGGTGGTGAGGATCGCGCCCAGCGTCGCGGCAACCAGCGGGTGCAGCATGCCGGAGTCCCGAAACGCTGCCAGGAAACCCACGAACTGCGTCACCATGATCAGCGGCCCCGGCGTCGTTTCCGCCATGCCCAGCCCGTCCAGCATTTCGCCGGGTTGGAGCCAGCCGAAGGTGCCCACCGCCTCCTGCGCGACATAGGCGAGCACGGCATAGGCGCCGCCGAAGGTGACGACCGCCATCTGGCTGAAGAAACTGGCGATATGGGTGAATATATTATCCGGCCCCAGCGTCAGGAACAGGGCCAGCACCGGCCCCAGCCACAGCAGCAGAAACAGCGCCGAGATACGCAGCGACCAGCCGAGATGGGGGCGGGCGTGGTCGGGCAATTGCTCGCCCAGCGCCGTGTCGCGATCATGGATGACATGGCCGCCCGCCGGCCCATGACCGCCCCCGCCCTGAAACACCGCCAGACCGCTGCGTCCTCCGATGAAGCCGATGAGGCCCGCCGCCAGCACGATCAGCGGGAACGGCGCGCCCAGAAAGAAGATCGCCACGAACGCCGCGGCGGCGATCCCGCGCATCGCATCATTCTTCAATGCCCGCGATCCGACCCGGACCACCGCCTGCATCACGATGGCCAGCACCGCCGCCTTCAGGCCGAAGAACAGCCCTTCGATGATCGGCACATGGCCCAGCAACACATAGATGTAACTAAGGCCCAATATGGCGAGAAAACCCGGCAGCACGAACAATATGCCCGCGATCATCCCGCCCTTCGTCTTATGCAGGAGCCAGCCGATATAGATGGCGAGCTGCTGCGCCTCCGGCCCCGGAAGCAACATGCAATAGTTGAGCGCATGGAGGAACCGCTCTTCCCCGATCCAGCGCTTTTCCTCGACCAATAGCCGGTGCATCACGGCGATCTGTCCCGCCGGTCCGCCAAAGCTGAGCGCCGCGATCCGCGCCCACAGGCGCGTCGCTTCGCCCAAGGAAATGCCGTGATGCCCGTCGTAAGACGGGACCGCAGGGGTGGAGGATGCGCTTGCCGTCATCGATCCGTCCTTCTGTTGCTGAAAAAGGCATGGAACTGGTTGAGCGCATCGCTCGCCATGGCGATGCGCTGGAGGTCGTCGTCGGTGGAGGCGCAGACGCCGGACAATATGGCGCCCAGGCCCGGGGTTTCGGGGCGTGCGAACCTGCCGTCCGCGATGTCGAGGTCATGGATGATCTCACCGATTGCGACCAGGGCCGGGTCGTCCAGAAGGCCTGCGCGCAGCAGCAAGGTTTCGAAGCTGCACCGGTCGCCTTCATGGGTGAATTCGGCGTCGGCCATGTCGAAGCGCAATTCACCCTCCGCCGGATCGTAACGGCGGCTGTCGACGAATTTGAAGCGAGCCTCCGGGTCGATGAAGCGGCGGATCAGCCATGCGCAGGCGATGCGATCGACATGGACGCCGCTGCGCGTCACCCAGATCCGGTTGGTAAGATCGGTCGCTTCGGTTGCGGCGGCCGGATCGGTGCGGCTGACGTCCGGATGCTGGTAGCGTTGCCGATCCAGTTCCGCGAGCGCAGCTTCGGCCTGCTGCCGCCCCGGCGCGCCGAAGAAGTCGAGCCGCCCGACATCCTCCAGCCGCTTCTGCAGCCGGGCGATGTCCGTTCCGCTGGCGGGCCCTGTTTCCAGCAGGCGGCGGGCGGCCTGGGCGATCTCCTCATAATCCGTGCGCCGCGCTGCATCGAACAGGGCTCGGACGTCGCCGTCTGACAGGCCGGCCAGTAATCGCGCTTCGATCAGCGTCGCTTCGCCGCCATTGTCGACGATCTCCGCCATAAGGCTGTTGAAGGCGGCGGCGCTTTCCCCCGAACAAGGAAGCACATGGACTGCTTTTTTGAGCGGCACCGCGCCCATGGCTTGCAGGCGGCGCCAGATCTTCACCCGCAGATAAGGCGGCTTGGCGGGAAGTTGATGCAGCAATGCGAGCCATGGGGTGGCGTCGGTCATGGTCATGATGCATATGTATCAATGAAGATGATTCGAAGAAACAGGAATATCAATGATCCGGATTTCTCCCTTGGCGATGGCAAGCGCGGCGGCAATCGCCTTCGTCGGAGCGCGGCCTGCTCATGCGCAGGATGACGGTCTTGCCTTAAGCGGCAGCGTGCGCCTGCGGGTCGAGGAGATTGAGGGGCAGGCCCGCGCAGGGTTCGACCGCAAGGACAGCCTGTTCAACATCCGCACGCAGCTCATGGCCGAATACCGTTCGGGCGCGTTCAGGGCCGGGGCGGAGCTGTTTGACAGCAGGGCCTATGGCGCCGACGCGGGCACGCCAATCTCCACCAATGAAATCAATGCGATGGAGCTCGTTCAGGCCTATGTCGCGGGGGACATCGATGAACCGCTGGGCAAGGGCAGCAAGCTTGGCCTGATGGCCGGGCGATTCATGTTGAACCTGGGTTCCCGCCGGCTCGTCGCTGCGGACGATTATCGCAACACCACCAATGGCTATACCGGCCTGCGGGCCGACCTGACCGCGCCGCGCGGGGTGAAGGCGGTCTTCATCTATACCCTGCCGCAGCAGCGGCGGCCGGACGATGCGGAGGGTGTCCGCAACAAGCGGGTGAGGTTCGATCATGAGGGCTTCGATCTGGTGCTGTGGGGCGGCATCGTCAGCAAGGCCAAGGCGATCGGCCCGGCCATGGCGGAACTCACCTATTTCCACCTGGGCGAACGGGACGAACCGGGGCGGCCGACGCGGGACAGGTCGCTCGACACATTCGGTGGACGCATCATCAGCGAACCGGAAACGGGACGGTTCGACTATGAGGTCGAGGCCTTTTACCAGACGGGCAGCGTCAGCGCGTCTCTCGCGCCCGGCGCGGCCCGCCAGTCCGTCGCCGCCAGCTTCCTGCACGTCGATGCCGGTTACAGCTTCAGCGGACCCTGGAAGCCCCGCCTGTCGCTGGAATTCGACCGGGCGAGCGGAGACGGGCGGGGAGAGCGCCAGGGCCGCTTCGACACGCTGTTCGGCATGCGCCGGGCGGACCTTGCCCCGGCGGGACTGTACAATGCCCTGGCGCGGACCAATATCGTGACGCCCGGCATCAGGCTGGAGGCGACACCCGACAAGCGGTGGGACTGGTTCGCGACCTATCGCGCCTTGTGGCTGGCGTCGCGGACGGATGCCTTTTCCTCCACGGGGGTGCGGGACGCCAGCGGTCGGTCGGGCAGCTTCGCGGGCCATCAGGTGGAAGGGCGGGTCCGCTACTGGATCGTTCCGTCGCGGCTGCGGTTCGAATTCGACGGGCTGCTGCTGGCCAAGGGGCGGTTCCTGCGGGACGCGCCCAATGCGACGGCAGGGAAGTGGACGCGCTATACCTCCTTCAACCTGACCGCAAGTTTTTAGGCTCCGGCCTTTGGCGGCATGTGCTGAAGCATGCTTTGCCTCCATTCCCGCGGACTGGTTGCATCTTTTAAAGGATTACCCGCCCGGTCAGGCTGACCGCGGCCGCCACCAGCGCGGCGAAGAGTGGCAGGGCCGCCCTGACGCCGCCATGGCCCCAGCCGATGACCATGGTCATCATTGCCTTGGCAAGGGTGTTGGCAAGGACGGCACTGCCCAGGATCAGCCCTGCGACATGATCGTCGAGCAGGTCGGGTGGCAGCCCGGCCATGGTCATGACCGCCGCGTCGACGTCCGATATGCCGGTCAGCGTCAGCACGACCGCCATGCCCTGCTGTCCGAAACGCACCAGCGCCCACCGGGCTGCGAGCGACAATCCCGCCACCAGCGCCGCCAGCATCAGCGCCGGCCCGAAGCCGAGCGGGTTGGAAAGCCCCATGCCGTTTCCCGTCCCGCCATGCCGACGCCAGGCCACCAGCGCGAAAGCCACGGCGACAAGCGTTGCGGGCGCCATGGTCAGGGCCAGCGTGGGCAGCGCGCGCGGAATGAGGACGAGTGCCACCAGTTGGACGCGCACGAACATGACGATGGACGCCACCGCTATGCCGGCCGACAACAGGGACCGCGCGCCCGGCTCATCGCGCAGCCGGCGAGCATAGTCGGCGGTCACCGCCGTGGAGGAGATGATGGCCCCCGTCAGCGCCACCAGCAATATGCCCCGGTCTTGGCCGAAGCGGCGCGACACCGCATAGCCCGCGAAGGACAGGCCCATCACGAACACGACGACCATCCAGATGTTCCGGGGGTTCCAGGCGTCATAGGGGCCATAGGCGGCATCGGGCAGCAGCGGCAGGATGATGAGCGCGACCAGCAGGAAGCGCGAGACGCTTTCTATCTCGCTCTCGTCCATGCCGCGCAGCATGGCGTGCATCGATTGCCTAGCGCTCAATATCGCGAAGGTCGCCGCGCCAATGGCCAAACCCAGCGCAGGCGCGATCCGCGTGGCGCAGAAACTTGCGCCGAAGGTCAGCAGCCCGGCGAGCGTTGTGGTGGCAGACAGATGCTCCTGATCGGCGCTGCGCGAATAGCCGATGGTCAATATGGCCGCGACTCCCATGCCCAGCGTGGCCGCGACGATGTCGGGCGCCAATCCTCCCATTCCGCCCAGCAGGCCGATCAGGCCGAAGGTCCGAAATCCCGCTACCCGGCGGCCCTTGCCGAGTTCCCGCTGGGTCCAGCCGCGCTCAAGCCCCACCAGCAATCCGATGGCGATGGAGGCGATCATCGCCAGATAGGGCTGGCCGATGTCGGGCATGCGTCAGGCGATCCGGGGTGGAACGATCACCGCCGCGCCTTTCACCCTGCCGGTCCGCAGGCGGTGGAGCGCTTCGCCCGCATCGTCCAGCGGAAAGCTTTCCGTCACGATGCGCAGGTCGGTCCGGCCTGCCATTTCGAAGAAGGAGATGCCGTCCTCCCGCGTCAGATTGGCGACGGAGAGCAGCATCCTCTCTTCCCACAGATCCGCATAGGGGAAGGCGGGGATGTCGCTCATATGGATGCCCGCGCACACCACCCTGCCGCCCTTGCGAACGGCCCGCAGTGCGAGAGGCACCAGATCGCCCACGGGTGCGAAGATCAGGGCGGCGTCAAGGGGCGCCGGCGGAACCTGCGACGAGCCGCCTGCCCAGGCGCAGCCAAGCGATCGCGCGAAAGCCTGTCCTTCCTCATCGCCATCCCGGGTGAAGGCGTGGACGGTGCGTCCTTGCGCCTGCGCGACCTGCGCCAGGATATGCGCCGCCGCGCCGAAGCCATAGAGCCCGATGGTCGGCGCATCGCCCGCAAGCCGCAACGCGCGCCAGCCGATCAAGCCGGCGCAGAGCAGTGGGGCAGCCTCCACATCGGAAAAGCGGTCCGGCAGGACGAAGCAGTAGCGGGCATCCGCGATCGCATGGGTGGCATAGCCGCCATCCCGGGTCGCCCCGGTGAACAGGGGCGCGTCGCAGAGATTTTCCCGGTCCGTCCGACAATAGGCGCATTGGCCGCATGTATGCCCCAGCCAGGGAATGCCCACCCGCTGGCCAGGGGCGAAGCCGTCCACCTGCGGCCCGACGACGGCGACGCGGCCGACGATCTCATGTCCCGCTATGATCGGATAATGGGCCGGGATCTCGCCGTCCAGCACATGCAGGTCGGTCCGGCACACGCCGCAGGCGGTGACTTCGACCAGCAGTTCCCCAATATCCGGTTCGGGCACGGCGCGGGTGATTTTACGCAGCGGTCGGCCTGGGGCATCGATCTGCATCGCGACCATCTGTTGCATGGAAAGCCTCCCTTGCGCCTTCTTCGTCACCCATAGATCATATCATGACCGAAGGAGTCCGTAGTTATCCTGATGGACGCGCAGACGCCGCCCGTCGAGATTTCTGCCGATCCAGCCATGGCGTCTACAGTCGTGGGCCGCGGCATCGTCGCGCAAGGTCGAGGGAACGGGATCTGATGTCTGCTGTCGAACCGGATCGGAAGAACATCGTGCCGCAAACGGACGCGCAGGCCATCGTCTGGACCTGTCCCATGCATCCGGAAGTGCGGCGGGACCATCCCGGAGCCTGCCCGCTCTGCGGCATGGCGCTGGAGCCTGAGGTTCCCGTTGCCCAGGCAGGCGACGGCGCCGAACTGACCGACATGACCCGCCGTTTCCGCATCAGCCTGCTGCTGGCCATTCCGGTGTTCGTGCTTGAAATGGGCGGGCACCTCTTTCCGCCGCTCCATCACCTGGTTTCCGACCGCCTTTCCATCTGGTTGCAGCTCCTGCTTGCCACGCCGGTGGTGCTGTGGGGCGGCCGGCCCTTTTTCGAAAAGGGATGGCGGTCGCTGCGGACGCGCAAGCTCAACATGTTCACGCTGATCGCGATGGGCACTGGCGTGGCATGGGTCTATAGCATGGTGGGGGCGCTGGCGCCGGGCCTGTTTCCCGAAGCCTTCCGGGAAAAGGGGACCGTTCCGGTCTATTTCGAAGCGGCAGCGGTGATCACCGTGCTGGTGCTGCTTGGCCAATGCCTGGAATTGCGGGCGCGGGAGCGTACTTCCGGTGCGATCAGGGCGCTGCTCGACCTGGCGCCGAAGACAGCCAGGCGTCTGCGCAAGGACGGCAGCGACGAGGAGATGGCGGTGGATCGGGTCACGCCCGGCGACCGGCTGCGCATCCGCCCTGGTGAGAAGGTGCCGGTCGACGCCCTGGTCGAGGAAGGCAGTTCCGCCATCGATGAATCCATGGTGACCGGCGAATCCATGCCCGTCACCAAGACTGCCGGTGATCATGTGATCGGCGGCACGCTCAACCGCAGCGGCCAGCTTGTCGTCCGGGCGGAGAAGGTCGGTCGGGACACCATGCTCGCCCGCATCGTGCGGATGGTCGCGGATGCACAGCGATCCCGCGCGCCGATCCAGCGCCTGGCGGACCAGGTGGCAGGATGGTTCGTCCCTGCCGTGCTGTTGATCGCTGCGGTCGCCTTTGTCGCCTGGGCGATATGGGGGCCGGAGCCGCGCTTCGCCCATGGCCTGATCGTCGCGGTGGCCGTGCTGATCATCGCCTGCCCCTGCGCCCTTGGACTGGCCACGCCCATGTCGATCATGGTGGGCATCGGTCGCGGCGCGGGGCTTGGCGTGCTGATCAAGAATGCCGAAGCGTTGGAACGGATGGAAAAGGTCGACATGCTGGTCGTCGACAAGACCGGCACACTTACGGAGGGAAAGCCGTCGCTCACCGGCGTCGTCGCAGCTCCGGGCTTTGAAGAGGATGCGTTGCTTCGGCTCGCCGCCGGGGTGGAGCGGGCGTCCGAGCACCCCCTGGCGCAGGCGATCGTCATTGCCGCGGAGGCGCGGGGATTGGCGCCGCCGCAGGTGGAACAGTTCGATTCCCCCACGGGCAAGGGGGCGGTCGGCATGGTCGAGGGCAAGCGGATATTGCTCGGCAATGCCCGCTTCCTCGAAGAATATGGCGTTCCGGCGGAAGCATTGGCCGGGCAGGCCGATGCCCTGCGCCATGACGGCGCGACCGCCATTTTCATCGGCGTCGACGGGACCGTCGCGGGCATCTTCGCGATTGCCGATGCGGTGAAGCGGACGACGGAGGAGGCGCTGGCTGCGCTGCGGGGGAAGGGCGTCGCCGTCGTGATGCTGACCGGCGATAATCGCACCACGGCGCAGGCGGTCGCCCGGCGGCTGGGGATCGACCAGGTGGAGGCAGAGGTTCTGCCGGACCAGAAAAGCGCCGTGGTCGCCCGGCTCAGGAGCGAGGGCCATGTCGTCGCGATGGCGGGGGACGGCGTGAACGATGCTCCGGCACTGGCGGCCGCCGATGTCGGGATCGCCATGGGGTCGGGCACCGATGTGGCGATCGAAAGCGCCGGAGTGACGCTGCTTCGGGGCGACCTTACCGGCATAGTCCGCGCACGGGCGCTCAGTCAGGCGACCATGTCGAACATCCGCCAGAACCTGTTCTTCGCTTTCATCTACAACGCCGCTGGCGTGCCGATTGCCGCAGGTCTGCTCTATCCTCTGTTCGGCATCCTGCTGTCCCCCGTGATCGCGGCTGCGGCTATGGCTCTGTCGTCGGTCAGCGTCGTCGGCAATGCGCTGCGCCTGAACGGGGTGAGGCTCTAGAAGGGGCTGGACGCATTCTTCCCGCGTAAGGCGGGATGCGACGGACAGCGGCGCATGAAAATTCGTTGCGGAATGAGAATTACTCATTTGTCCCTGGCGGATTTTCACCATCATTTCGTTTCACAAGAAAACTGAGAAATCGGCTGGGCGCAGCGATGCGTCCGGCCTGTCCGTCATGTGGAGAGATGTCGCACTGCGCCCTGTGGCGCGGTGCATGCCTGATCGGCCCATAACTGCCCGAAAAGGGCCGAAAGGGAGCCATTTATGCAAAAGTTCTTGTCCGTCCGTCGTGCCGCATTGCTGCTTTCCTGTTGTGTCGGTCTTGTCTCACCCCATGCCTGGGCGCAGGAGCCCGATGCGGAAGACGATGCCGGCACAATCACCGTCACCGGCCGCCGCATTTCCCAGTCATCGGAAGCGATCGGTGAGGATAAGGTGAGCAATGTGGTGGCGGTCACACGTGAGGCCTTGCTGTCGGCGCCCTCCGGTATTTCGGGCCTGAAGATGCTTGAGCAACTGCCCGGCTTCAACGTGCAGACCGACGGCGCTCTCGGCCTCTACGAGTTCGGCAACAGCGTCCAGACCCGTGCCTTCAACCTCGATCAGATCGGTTTCGTGGTGGACGGCATTCCCACGGGACGCAGCGACGCCTTCGGCGGCAGCCCGGTTTTCCGCTATGTCGACAATGAGAATCTGGGCGTTGTGGAAGCCGCCATCGGCGCAGGCGACGTCGGCTTGCCCAGCTATTCGACATTGGGCCCTGTCGTCCAATATAACAGCATCGCGCCGCAGGACGAGATGGGCCTGTTCGTTTCCCAAAGCTTCGGTGACTTCGACATGAAGCGCACCTTCATCCGCGCGAGCACTGGACGGGTGGGACCGTTCAAGGCCTATGTCAGCCGCACGAAGCTGGACAGCGACCTGTGGCGCGGCCCCGGATCGGTCGACCGCGAACATTGGGAGGCGCAGGTCCATGCCGACCTCGGCGGCGATAGCTGGGCGCGGTTCAAATTCGTGTCGAACGACTTCTTCGACTATGACTCGCCTACCATTTCGCGGGGCCAATATAATTGCACTGTGAAGAGCGTGGTCGGCGCCTGCGGTCGTGACTTCGCCTATATCGAAAATGTGCCCAATACGACCCCCGGCTTTGCGCCGACAGTGCCGGGTGTCTATTACTCCAACTCCAACTATGCCCAAGTTTACAACCTTGCCATCAATGTGCGTAAGGACAAGCTTTATGGCGCTACTTTCCATGCCGGTATTGCAGAAGGCGTCTGGGCGGAATCGACGCTCTATTGGGAAGACAAGGGCGGCTATGGCGTGTCGCCCGATACCTATGCCAATTCGCTTAGCCGCTATAATGGTCAGGCCGCCGTCGGCCTGCCTGTGGTAGCTCCGCGGGGCGTCGAGTTCGGCCGTTCAGGCGTAGGCGGCGACCGCTACGGCATCACGTCCAAGCTGCATTGGGAAATGGGGGTCAACACGATCGAGGCTGGCGTCTGGGCAGAGACCGATAAATATCATCGCACCCAAGCCCGTTATAATACGGTCAACGGTGCTCCCGACGGTGCGCCTCTGCTGAACGAACTGGTCTATCTGCGCCGTGACTATCGGTCGCAGCGCGATACGCTACAGGTCTTCCTGAAGGATACGCTCAAGCTGGCAGATGAGGCGCTGGTGCTCGACTTGGGCTTCAAGGGGCTGATGCTTGACTATAGCTACCGTGGCTATCGCGATTTCGACGATTATTATCGCACCGTCAGTGGGCGTTTCGTCCCAGGCTATGGCGTCAGCTACAACAATGCCCATTACAAGGATATGTTCCTGCCGATGGCCGGTGTGCTCTATAAGCTGGATGGGCGCACGCAGCTCTTCGCATCCTACGCGGAAAACATGGCCCTGCCCAAGGGAATGGACGATATTTATTCCGTCATCCGCCCGCTTGGGGCCCTGATCCCGCAGCCCGCTCCGGAACGTTCGACCAACATGGAATTCGGCATCCGCACTAATCAGGGCCAGCTTTACGCCTCGCTTGCGGGCTTCTACACGAAGTTCAAGAACCGCATTCAATCGATCACCACGATCCTGCCGGGCAGCGGCGGTGCGGCCACAGAAACCTTCTTCCAGAATGTTGGCCGCGTTCGTGCATATGGCCTGGAGTTCAGTGGCACCTACAAGCCCGCTTTCCTTGATGGTCTTGCCTATGGGAATCTCAACGTCACCTACAACAATGCCAAGTTCAAGGATGACATTCCGGCTGCCACGCCAATCCTGATCGCTGATAAATATATCCCCGACAGCGCAAAATGGATCGTCAGCGGCGGCGTGACGGTTGAGCCGGCAAGCTGGTTGGTCGCCAACATATCCGGCAAATATACCTCTCGTCGCTGGTCGACATTTACCAATGCGGCCGGATCTAGCATACCGGGCTTCACCGTATTCAACGCCTATGTCGACATCGGCGACGGCTGGAGCTTCGGCCCGCTCAAGAGCATCAAGGCACGGCTCAACGTCGATAATATCTTCGATAAAGACAGATTGTCCTTTATCTCCTCTTCCGTGACGGGCGACGGTTTCTTCCGGCCATTGTCCCCACGCACCTTCCAGTTCACCATTTCGGGCGAGATTTGATGCGGAAAAGGATGATGGCGGGGGCGGCGCTGGTGGCGCTGCTCCCCATTGCGGTGCAGGCGCAGGAGGTGCCGAAGAAGGTCTATCAGCTTCACCAGAAAATGCTGACGCTCGACAGTCATCTCGATACGCCTGCCTCGCTCGACCTGCCGGGCTGGTCGATCGAGGAGGAGCATGGGGTTCATAGCGACTATACCCAGGTCGACCTGCCGCGCATGAAGAAGGGCGGCCTCGACGGCGGTTTCTGGGCGATCTACACGCCGCAGGGGCCGTTGACGGAGGAAGGGTTCCGCAAATCGCGCGACTTCGCGCTGCTGCGCGGGGTCTCGATCCGCGAGATGGTCGCGGCGGACCCAGCGAATTTCACGCTGGCGCTGGAGGCCAAGGATGCCGCGCCTATTGCGGCGTCCGGCAAGCGGGTCGTCTTCATGTCCATCGAAAACGCCTATCCGCTGGGCGAGGACGTGTCGCTGCTCAAGACCTTCTACGACATGGGCGTTCGCGTGTCGGGCTTCGCTCATTTCGCGCATAACCAGTTCGCGGACAGTTCGACCGATCCGTCGAAGAAGCCGCGCTATGGCGGCCTCAGCCCGCTGGGCAAGGAACTGCTGAAGGAGATGAACCGCCTCGGCATCGTCCCGGATGCGTCGCACAGCAGCGATCAGGTGCTGGACGATCTGCTGGCGCTTTCCACCTCGCCGGTGCTGCTGACCCATTCCGGGTGCAAGGCGATTTACGACCATCCGCGCAACATCGACGATGAACATCTGAAGGCGCTGGCCGCAAAGGGCGGGGTGATCCAGATGAACGCCTATGGCGCCTATCTGCGCGCATCCAAGCCCAACCCGCAGCGGCAGGAAGCGCTGAAGGCGCTGTTCGGCCAGTTGCGCGAGGATGCCAAGCTGTCGCCCGAAAAGCGCGCCGAACTGCTGGCGAAGCGGCAGGAGATCGACCGGCTCTATCCGGAGACGGACCGGGCGACCTTCGACGATTTCATGGCGCACATGCTCCATGCGTTGAAGGTGGTGGGGCCGGACCATGTCGGCATCGGGTTGGACTGGGATGGCGGCGGCGGCGTCGTCGGGCTGGAGGATGTGGTCGACCTGCCCCGGATCACCGCCGCCCTGCTCAAGGCGGGCTATAGCGAGGCGGACGTCCAGAAGATCTGGTCCGGCAATGTCCTGAGGGTGCTCGCCGCGGCCGAAGCAGTCAAGGCGCCCTAGAGCCAATGGACATTCAGAAGATGACGAGCCGAGCCGAAGGCCACCGAAGGTAAAATGGTGGTTTTCCGTGACCCGGAGCGCCGCCTACTCAAAGTAGGTGAGCACCGGAAGCAGGGAAAAGCGTCATTTGCAGGCCGTCAGGGCTGAATGTCGATTGGCTCTAAGGCATTGCCGCAACAGGGGCGGCTCTGACGGCCGTCCCTGTCGTGCATCGATCATGCCGGCGCAGAGCGATGGATCGCAAGATTGCGATCACCTGTCGTCGGTCCGGAGAACATAGCCGTTTGCTGTCCTGTCGGCAGGGGCCTGAAGCTGGGCTGCCCTGGATGCCGTCACGGCGCCGACGAAGACATATCCGATGCCGCGGGCCGAACGCAGCGGCAGGGACCGTCCGGTTTCGCGCTCGACCTTGGCGCGCAGCTTGGAGATCAGGACGTCCAGCGCCCGCATGTTTCCGGCGCTTCTGCGGGCATGAAGATGTTGCGCGAGCTGTTCGCGGGGCTGCTCGATGCCGGGATTGTGCATCAGCCGGCTGAGCACGGCGAATTCGGACGTCGACAGGTTTATGCCTTCGTCACTGGGCGCGATGAGGCGCCAGTGCACATGGTCGAGCGTCCAACTGTCATTTTCCTCATCCACACGGGGCGGATGCCGTCCGGCTGCCGCAAAACGCGACATGTTGCGGAGGATGGCCAGCAGTTCGGCCATGTCGAGCGGTTTGGCCAGGACGTGATCGGCTCCCAGTGACAGGGCGAGAAGACGATCGTCCCTGGCCGTCCGCTCGGAAAGAAGGATGATGCCCACCGGAGTCGCGGCGCGGAGAGATTGTATGAGCGAGAGCGTCCGGCTCCAGCCGTCATGATCGTCGACGATCGCCACGTCTACGGAGGCCGCCGCCATCTGCGGCAAGATGCGGTCGCGGGTCATGTGATGCGACAGCGCGATCGAATGCGCCTCCAATTCCTCGCCGAGCAGTTCGGCCAAAGTCGCGTCCTGGGTGAAGCTGGCCACGCTCATGAGCGTTTCTCTGGATGGAGTGCTGCATGCCTCATCCCTGGCTAGAGTGAACGCGCGATGGTCGAAGCGCTTGTTCACGCGAAACTCCCTCCAAACTCCTTTTGGGCATCATGACGGGAAAACCGGCATGTCTGTCCGATTTGTGATTTTGCATTGTTTTACAGCAAGTTTTGTCTTTCGCCTACGGGAAAAACCGCCCCTCATTCCGCCTTGGCAGAGCTGTTGCGAGATGTGCGATCCTGGCTCCGCCACATTTTTGTTTGGTACTCGCGATGGCGGGTGTGCGGGTTTTCAAGCGCAACATTGCCGACGGCTACATTCCGAACTTGCCGTAAATGTAAGAGAAAATCTTGATTACCTGACCATCTCACTAAAACTATAGTAAATAAATTGGAAAAATTGTTATAATATTTCAATATCGAATTTATATAAATAAAAATGAATATGTATAAGGCAATATCTTGAATATAATGCTGAAAAATAAACATATGGTCAATTTTGTAAATAAAAAATAACAGTAAGTAATATTAAGTAACATAAAAGTTTTTACTCAACTGTGGTGGAACTTTCTATTATCTTTGGAATTCGACCTTCTCTGCAAGGGAGGTAGTCCATGGACAAGCGCATCGACATCACCGTTCGTCAGACGGGTGCGACCCAAACCCACGTCGTTCAGCAACAAAATGCCGTGATCCAGGCCCAGGGCGGCTCAGCGATCAAGGTGACGGCTGCGCGCAGCGAGGTGACGGCGATGCGGCGTGAAGGGGATGATCTGATCCTGCATTTTGCCGACGGTACGGCGGTCCGGCTGGAGGGTTATTTCAATTGTCCGCCGGGAGACATTGCCGACCTTATTTTCCTCGAACCAGGCAATGGGCAGCAGTGGCTGACCGATCTGGGCAGCGAAGCCTGCTATCTGCCCACCGACACGACCACCGAAGCCCTGAGCTATTCCTTCGCCCCCGCAGGCGCTGCGGGGGGCCTGAGCGGCGGCCTGCTGGCGGGATTGGGGGCGGTGGCCGCCGGCATCGGCGTCGCGGCTGCTGCTGGCGGCGGCGGTGGTGGTGGGGGTGGGTCGGATGGCGGGACGGCTGTGGATAGCACGCCCCCGGCAGCGCCGACCGTGGCGCCGACAAATGGCCGTAGCTTGTCGGGCTCTGCGGAAGCGGGTTCGACGGTGCGCATCGACGTCAATGGCGACGGCTCGGTCGATGCGACGGCTACCGCTGACAATGCCGGCCGGTGGAGCTATACGCCGGCCACGCCCATCGGCGATGGTGTGACGGTGCGGGTTACGGCAGTGGATGCGGCGGGCAATGCGTCGCCATCGACCAGCGTGACGGTGGACGCGGCCGCTCCGCCGGCGCCGGTGATCAATCCCAGCAACGGCACGGCGCTCGGCGGTACGGCTGAGGCAGGGGCCACGATCGGGCTGGATCTGGATGGCGACGGCGACGTCGATGCGACGACCACGGCCGATGCGTCCGGTAACTGGAACTATACGCCTTCGACGCCGATTCCAGATGGGACGACGGTGACGGCCGTTGCGACCGATGCGGTGGGAAACAGCTCCGCGCCCGCCAGCATCGACATTGACGCCGTGCCCCCCGCCGCTCCGCTCGTCGATCCGAGCAACGGGACCGAATTGACCGGAACGGCGGAGCCCGGCGCGACTGTCGGCATCGATAGCGATGGCGACGGCACTATCGACACGACGGTTCCTGTCGATGACCAAGGCAATTGGAGCCATGTGCCGGCGACACCCATTGCCGACGGCACGACGGTGGAGGTCGTTGCGACCGATCCGTCCGGCAACACATCGTCCCCTGCGACGGTCGTGGTCGACGCCACTGCGCCTGCGATCCCCGTGGTGGGCAATGTAGTCGACGATGTCGGCACGACGACCGGCCCTGTCGCCAATGGGGGCAGCACGGATGATACGACGCCGACGCTGTCGGGAAGCGGAGTAGAGGCGAACGCCATCGTCTCTGTCTATGACGGCGGCGCCTTGCTTGGGACAGTCGTTGCAGACACCTCCGGCAACTGGAACTTCACGCCCACCACGCCACTGTTGGAAGGGACGCACAGCTTCACCGTCACGGCGACGGATGGGACGGGCAATGTCAGCGCGGCGTCCGCCGCCTATGTCCTGACCGTCGACACCAGCGCCCCGGCTGCGCCGCTGCTCGCGCCTACCGACGGGACGACGGTTTCGGGCTCGGCGGAGGGCGGGGCGACCATCGATCTCGACACGGATGGCGACGGCCTGTCCGATGCGACGACGGTCGCGGACGCATCGGGTGACTGGAGCATCACCTTGGCTTCGCCGCTGGCGAACGGTACGGTGATCAGCGCCATCGCCACGGATGCGGCTGGCAACAGCTCCACGCCCGATACGGTGACCGTCGATACCGGACTCGACACTACGCCCCCCGCCATTCCGACCATCGGCGCCGTAGCCGACGATGTCGGCGCGATCCTTGGCGCTGTCGCCAATGGCGGCAGCACGGATGACATGACGCCAACGTTGTCGGGAACCGGCGTCGAAGCGAATGCCATCGTCTCCGTTTACGACGGCGGCACGCTGCTGGGCACGGCCGCGGTGGACGGTTCGGGCAACTGGAACTTCACCCCCACCGCGCCGCTGGGTGAGGGAACGCATAGCCTGACCGTCACAGCAACCGACGCGGCGGGCAATGTCAGCGCGGCATCGGCCGCCTATGTCCTGACCGTCGATACCAGTGCTCCGGCAACGCCTGTGCTTGCCCCGACCGACGGCACGACAATATCGGGCACTGCGGAGGCTGGAGCGACCATCGCTCTGGATACCGACGGTGACGGCATATCCGACGAGACGACGACGGTGGACGCATCGGGCGATTGGAGCATTACGCCGGCATCGCCGTTCGCAAATGGAACGGTGGTGACCGCCATCGCTATCGATGCGGCAGGCAACAGCTCCACCCCCGATACGGTGACCGCCGATACAGGTCTGGATACGACTCCTCCAGCCATTCCCGGAATTGGCGGCGTAGCCGATGATGTCGGCGCGATCCTGGGCCCCATCGCCAATGGCGGCAGCACGGATGACACGGTTCCGACCCTCTCGGGAACGGGCGTAGAGGCGAATGCCATTGTCTCCGTCTACGACGGCAGCACCTTGCTGGGCACGACGAGCGCGGACGGTTCGGGCAACTGGAGCTTCGCGCCCACCGCGCCGCTGGGCGAGGGGACGCACAGCTTCACCGTCACGGCGACCGACGCGGCAGGCAATGTCAGCGCGGCGTCTGCCGCCTATGTGCTGACCGTCGACACCAGCGCTCCGGCCGCGCCGATTCTGGCTCCGTCCGACGGAACCACGCTATCGGGTATCGCGGAAGCCGGCGCGATCATCGACCTCGACACCGATGGCGATGGCGTGTTCGATGAGACCACGACCGCGGACGCCTCGGGCGATTGGAGCATCACCCTGGCTTCCCCGCTGGCGAATGGAACGGTCGTCAACGCGATTGCGACCGATGCTGCGGGCAATAGCTCGCTTGCCGGTGCAGTGACCGTCAATACCGGCCTCGACACCACGCCGCCTGCGGTGCCGTCGATAGCGGCGGTGGCCGACGATGCCGGGTCGATCCTCGGCCCTGTCGCCAATGGCGGGATCACGGACGATGCGACGCCTACCCTGTCGGGACTCGGGGTCGAGGCGAATGCCATTATTTCGGTCTATGACGGCAGCACCCTGCTGGGCACGGCGACGTCGGACGCTTTGGGCAATTGGAGCTTCACGCCGACCACGCCGCTGGGTGCGGGTTCGCACAGCTTCACCGTCACGGCCACGGATGCGGCGGGGAATGAGAGCGCGGCTTCAGCGGCCTATGCCTTGACCGTCGATACCGTCGCCTCCATTCCGACGATCACCGGCATGACCGACAATGCGGGTTCGGTCCTTGGCGGCGTGATCTCGGGCGGAACGACTGACGACACCACGCCCACTCTCTCCGGAACCGGCGCAGAGGCGAACGCAAGCATCTCGATCTACGACGGCAATATCCTGCTGGGTACGGCGACGGCGGATGCTTCGGGCAATTGGAGCTTCACGCCGACCACGCCGCTGGGCGAGGGCTTGCACAGCTTCACCGCCACGGCGACCGATGCGGCGGGCAATGTCAGCCTCGCTTCGGCGGCCTATGCGGTCACGATAGACCTGACCGTGCCGCCCGTGCCGACGATCACCGGGGCCAGCGACAATGCCGGTTCGATCCTAGGCGGCGTGATTTCGGGAGGGTCGACCGACGACACGACGCCGACCCTTTCCGGAACCGGTGCGGAAGCGAACGGGACCGTTTCGGTCTATGACGGCAGCACCCTGCTGGGCACGGCGACGGCGGACGTTTCGGGCAACTGGAATTTCACGCCCACCGCTCCGCTGGGCGAGGGGCCGCACAGCTTCACCGCCGTTGGCGTCGACGCAGCAGGCAATGCCAGCATTGCCTCGACGCCTTATGCGCTGACGATAGACCTCACCGTCCCGGCCGCGCCGACGATTACCGGCGTCAGCGACAATGTGGGCTCGGTGCTGGGCGCGGTGGCTCTGGGAGGGGCGACGGACGACACGACGCCGACCATTTCGGGAACAGGCGCGGAGGCGAACGCCAACGTTTCCGTCTATGATGGCGGCACGCTGCTGGGCACCGCAACGGCGGATGGATCGGGCAACTGGAATTTTACGCCGACAACGCCCTTGGGCAATGGACCGCACAGCTTCACCGCCGTCGTGACGGATGCCGTGGGCAATGCGGGCCTGGCGTCGGCGCCCTATGCCATAGCCATCGATACCGTCGCCCCGACCGCCACGGTCGCGATCACGGCCCTGCGCGACGACACGCAGGTGGTGGGCGACTGGGCCACCGACGATACGTCCCCGACCATCACAGGCACGCTGAGCGCACCGCTGGCCGGCGGGGAGCGGGTCGAGGTCAGCCTGGATGGCGGCGCCACCTGGACGCAGGCGGCGACCAGCGGCACCAGCTGGTCCTACGGTCCCGGCACGCTCGGCGCCGGCGGCCATGTGGTGAACGTGCGCGTCGTGGATGCGGTCGGTAATGTGGGCTCCACGGCCGCCCAGCCGATCACCATCACGAACGTCAACGACGCGCCCATCGTCCTGGCATCGGACAGCAGCCTGCTGGGGCTTGTCAGTGCGGAAGCCCTGGGCCTGCTCGACATCGGCAGCCAGGCCTTCGTGGCGATCGATCCGGAGAACAGCCTGCAAAGCGTCGTGCTGGACTTTACGCCCCTGCTGACCGTCGGCACGCAGGTCTTCACCGTGTCGCAGGATCTGGCGACCGAACTCGGCCTTGCGGTCAACGTCAACAACCAGTTCGTGACCGTGCTGGGGACGCCCGTCTCCACCATCTCCTCGACCATGACTATAACGGCGCTGGATGGCGGGCCGATCGACAATATGGCCATCAACGAATTGCTGAGGGCGGTGCATTTCAATTCACCGCTTGGTCTCAACGTGAACCTGCTGTCAGGCATCAGCATCACGGCGACCGATACGGCCGGCGCGTCGCGGACGGACAATGCGGCCAGTCTGCTCGACGCCAATCTGCTCAACACCCTGCTTGGCGGCAGCAGCGATCCGACCATTTTGGAGGGCACGGCCGGCGTCAACATATTGACCGGCACCGCCGCCAATGAGCATCTCTACGGCTATGGCGGCGCCGATATTCTCCAGGGCGGCGGCGGCAACGACATATTGCGTGGCGGCGCCGGCGCCGACACATTGGACGGCGGCACCGGGAACGACATATTGCTGTTCGACGCGGCCGATACGCTGATCGACGGCGGGGCGGGCGCTGATGCGCTGCTCGTCCGCGGCGACAGCAGCGTGTCGCTGAACCTCGATGCGGCGACCAATATCCGCAATATGGAACGGATCGACCTGGGCGTGGGCGACACCGGACACAGCCTCACCTTGACGGAGGCCGGCATCATCCAGGCGACGGATGCGAACCGGCAACTCATCATCACGGGCGAGAATAACGACAGCGTGACCATGACCGGTGCGGTCCATGTCGGCCAGGCGCTGGTCGATAATCACGCCTATGAGCAATATAGTCTGGGAACCACGACCGTGCTCATCGAAGATCCCGTGCTGGTGGTGGTTTGATGCCGTCACCTGCCAGAGGGCAGGGGCGGGAGAGGGGCCACTGATGCGGAAGCGGAAAGGGATTTTCCCGCCCTCGGCCGGGAAGATTCTCATGCTCCTTGGCTTTGCCCTGGCGGAAGCGCTCCATGCCGGTGCCGCTTCCGCCGCGCCCGCCGATCCCGTCGCCGATCCCCCTCCAGCCCATGGCAGCAGGATCGGCCTTGCCGATGCGGTAGGGCTGACGCTTGCCCGCCATCCCGATCTCGCCCGCGCCCGCGCCACATTGGCCCGGGGGCGGGCCGATCTGGGGGCGGCGCGCAGCCTGTGGACGCCGCAGCTTTCCTATCAGGCGAACCTAGGGCCCAATATGCTGTCGGGCAAAAGCGGCTCCGGCCTCAACGACAATATGGCGGGGCCCAGCCTGACGCTCAACCAGCTTGCCTGGGACTTCGGCCGGACGAAGGGAGAGATCGGCTATGCCCGTTCGACCGAGAAGCAGCGCCGGTTCGAACTGGAATCGGCGGCCGACCAGTTGGCGGAGACAGGCGCGCTCGCCTATCTCGACGTGAAGCGGTTCGAGCTGCTGGAACTCGAAACCGCAAAGCATGTCCAGTCGCTGGAGCATCTCCAGATGCTGATCCAGTTGCGGGTGGATGCCGGGCTTTCCGATCGTTCCGACCTGTTGCTGGCCGATGTGCGGGTGGAAAGCGCCCGCGGCGACCAGATCCAGGCCGGATCGTCGCTGACGGCGGCCAAGGTGACGCTGGCCAATCTGATCGGCGTCATGCCGGAGGCCTATGACGATCCGGCGCAGGCGATCGAACGGTTCGCGTCCCATGACGGGGAGCCTGATTTCGCCACATTGCCTGCCGTGGCCGCCGCCGAACAGGCCGAACAGGCGGCATCGGCGCGGGTAGGGCAGGCGCGGGCCGAGCGCTTCCCGCGCCTTGGCATCCAGCTTGGCTACAGCCGTAACAATTATACCTACAACAACAGGGACGACGCCTTTTCCGCCATGGTGACGGTGACCGGCGACCTGGTTCGCCGGTCCAACCGTTATGCCGTGAAGGCGGCCGAGGAAGACCGTCGCGCAGCGCAGGCGACGAAGGAGTCGACGATCCTCGACATCCGCGGCCGGGCCCTCGCCGCGCGGGAGCAGATCAGGGGCGGTTATCTGCGCATCCGGGCCTATCGCCGCCAGGAACAGCAGGCCGTCGATGCCAGCGCGATCTTCCTGGAGGAATATAAGCTCGGCAAGCGCAGCCTCACTGAACTGCTGAATGCCGAACTGGAAATCTACCGCGCGGCGAGCGCCAGGATCGCGGCGGAATACGACATATTGGGTGCGCGGGTCCAATATGAGAATGTCTTCGGCCAGCTTCGGCAATCGCTTGGCCTGCCCTCCAGCATGACACAGGACGATGGCGATGGCTGATCGGGAAATCGGCGCAGGACGCAATTGGATCGCGGCCATCGTCGCGCTTGCCGGCCTGAAAGGGATAGGGTTGACGGAGGCGGAGCTGACCGGCCGGCTGGCATGGTCCGGCCATGAGGGCGACCCGCGCGACGAATTGCGGCAGGCGGCCCGGCTGTCCGGAATCCAGCTCGACCTGATCGATGTCCGGCCTGACGAGGTGCCGGACATGATGCTGCCGGCCCTGTTCGAAATGCGCGAAGGGGTGGTTGCCGTCCTCCACCGGCGCGGCGCCGACAGCGTCCTGTTTTCGGTACCCGGATTGTCGGGCCAGACCATGCTCGAAATCCCGCGCGCCGAATTTGCGGAGAAGGCGACGGGCCGCGCCGGTTTGGTGGAGGCGCTTTCGACCAGGGCGCGTGATGCGCGTATCGACGCCTTCCTGCGCAAAAGCAGGCGGTCCTGGTTCTGGGACACGGTGCTCAGCGACCGGCGCGGCTATGGGGAGATCGTGCTTGCCTCGCTTTTCGGCAATCTGCTGACCTTCGGCACGTCGCTCTTCGCCATGCAGGTATGGGACCGCGTCATTCCCGCCCGGTCGATCCCCACGCTTTGGGTGCTTGCGCTGGGGACGCTGATGGCGCTGCTGCTCGAACTGCTGCTGCGCACCTCCCGGGTGGTGGTGGTGGACCGGATCGGACGGCGGGCCGACCTTGCGATCTCCTCCAGGATATTCGCCCGCGCGCTCGACATCCGCAACGATGCGCGGCCCAAGTCGACCGGCGCCTTCATCGCCCAGTTGCGCGACATAGAGCAGATCCGGGAACTGCTGACCTCCACCACCGTGTCCGCGCTGGTCGACCTGCCCTTCATCATCCTCTTCCTGGCGCTGTTCACCATGCTGGCGGGGCCGCTGACCTTCGTGCTGGTGGCGGCGCTCATCCTCATCGTCGTGCCGGGGCTTCTCCTGCAAATTCCCCTTGGGCGGCTGGCGAAGGAGGGCATGCGGGAAGCCGCGCTGCGCAACGCCATGCTCGTGGAATCCATAGAGCGCATCGACGAGATCAAGACCGCGCAGGCCGAGCCGCGCTTCCAGTCCCTATGGGAACGGTTCACCGTGACCGGCGCCCGCGTCGGGGCGGAGCAGCGCTTCTTCGCCGCCCTGTTTTCCAACTGGTCCCAGACCCTGCAGCAGCTTGCCTATACGGCGGTGGTCGTCGCGGGGGCCTATCGGGTGATGGACGGCGACATGACCATGGGCGCGCTCATCGCCTGTTCCATCCTCACCAGCCGCGCGCTGGTGCTGTTCGTGCCGCTGGGGCAGGTCTTCACCCGCTGGCAGAGCGCGAAGGTCGCCATCGGCGCGCTCAACGACATCATGGAAAAGCCCGTGGATCATGATCCCGAAGCGGGGCTCCTCCGCCGCACCCTGTTGCGCGGCAATTAT
This sequence comes from Sphingobium sp. CFD-2, assembly GCF_024611135.1. Classification (NCBI taxonomy): domain Bacteria; kingdom Pseudomonadati; phylum Pseudomonadota; class Alphaproteobacteria; order Sphingomonadales; family Sphingobiaceae; genus Sphingobium; species Sphingobium sp. CFD-2. Next base: position 748,219 of record NZ_CP084405.1, read on the forward strand.
GAGATCGAAAATCTCCTCTATGCCTATGACGCGGAATCGCCGGCGGTATTGAGGGTCGACCGGCTCTCGATCCGGCAGGGGGAACGGATCGCCCTGCTGGGCAAGATCGGCGCGGGCAAGTCGACATTGCTTCGCCAGCTTTCGGGGCTGGCGCGGCCGACCTCCGGCAAGCTGTTGCTCGACGGCACGAGCATGGCGCTGATCAACCCGGCCGACATTCGCAGGGAAACCGGCTATCTGGGGCAGGGCGCGCAACTGTTCCTGGGCACCATACGCGAGAACCTGCTGGTCGGCGCTCCCCATGCCAGCGACGAGGATATAGTGGCGGCGCTGGCCGTCACGGGTGGCCTGCCGCTCGTCCAGAACCAGTCTCAGGGTCTCGACCTCCTGTTGCAGGAGGGCGGCGCAGGCCTTTCGGGCGGCCAGCGCCAGACGCTGCTGCTTGCCCGCACCTTGCTGCGCAAGGGCAATATCCTGCTGCTGGACGAGCCATCCGCGCCGCTGGACGAGAATAGCGAGCGGCATCTGGTGCGCGAACTCAGCCAATGGCTGGGGGACCGCACGCTGATCGTCACGACCAACCGGTCGGGACTGCTCGGGCTGGTCGATCGCATCATCGTGATAGAGCGCGGTGCGGTGGTCATGGACGGCCCCAGGGACAAGGTGATCGCCACGCTGGCCGGGCCCAGGGCCGGCGCCCGCGTCACGGGAGGGGCACAGGCATGACGACGCAAACGAAGACGGCGTCCCCCCTGCTGCGCGATGCGGCAGGGAAGGAGAGCGACTGGCTAGCCTTCGCGGAGAAGCTGAGGGTCATTCCCATCATTTCCCTGGGCGTGACGGCCTTTCTGGTCTGGGCGTGGTTCGGCACGCTGGACGAAGTCGCGGTCGGTCCCGGCAAGGTCACGCCTCCGTCGCGTTCCCAGGTCATCCAGAGCCTGGAAGGCGGCATCGTCGACGGCATCTTCGTCCATGAAGGGGACATCGTCCAGCCGCGCCAGAAGCTGGCGACGCTCGACCGCGCGCGGTTCAGTTCCACCTTGGGCGAGTCCGTCGCCAAGGCGCGCTCGCTGGAGGCCGCGGCAGCCCGGCTGGAGGCGGAGATCACCGGCGGAGAGCCCCGGTTCGGCGCGGAGGTCCGCCAGACTCCGGGACTGGTCGAGCGGGAGATGGAACTGCTCCGTTCCCGGCGCCAGAATCTTCAGGTCGCCACGGCCAGCCTGCGGGAATCGCTCGCGCTCGTCCGCCGTCAGCTTCAGATGACCACGCCACTGGTCGAATTGGGCGCGGCCAACAAGGTCGAGGTCATCCAGCTCCAGCGGCAGGAAAATGAACTGCAGGCCAAGCTCGATTCCCTGCGCAACCAGTTCATCATCGAGGCCAATGACGATTATGCGAAGACCAAGGCCGAACTGGAAGTGGTCGATCAGGTGATGAGCGGCCGGCGCGATCAGTTGAACCGCACTATCTTGACCTCTCCGGTGCGGGGGATCGTCAAGAATCTGGAGGTGACGACCATTGGCGGTGTGCTCCAGCCCGGCGGTTCGCTGATGGAGATCGTGCCGCTGGAGGACAAGCTGCTCATCGAAGCGCGCATCAGCCCGCGCGACATCGCCTTCATTCGTCCGGGGTTGCCTGCGACGGTCAAGATCACCGCCTATGATCCGTCCATCTACGGTACGCTGGACGGCACGGTCGACCGCATCTCCCCCGACACCTTGCAGGATGAGGTCAATCGCGATCAGGTCTTCTACCGCGTCTATGTCCGCACCCGGCATTCCAGCCTGCGGACCAAAGACGGCAAGGACCACGCCATCATGCCCGGCATGGTCGCGACGGTCGAAATCCGCACCGGCCGCAAGACCGTGCTCGATTATCTGATGAAGCCGATCAACAAGGCCAAGGAAGCCATGCGCGAGAGATAGGGTCGGAAAAAGGTCCTCCAAAAAACGGCGGCACATGCACTTTCCCGTCATCTGGCCCTGCTATCGAGAAGCGGGGAGCAGCCTGCCCGGACCTGCGCGGCAATGGTGCGGCCACCTGTCATCAAAATGAAATATTACTGTCATCCCATTGTCGCTGAAATGCCATAGCCGCCGCACCCAGTGGATACAGGGGGAGTCAGTCGGTGCCGGTGAAGATGTTCAAAAGCAGGGTTATGATGGTAAGCCTGCTGGCGCTGATGCCGGAGGTGGCGCACGCCCAGAGCAATGCGGAACTGCAACGCCAGATCGATGAACTGAAGGCGCAGGTGCAGGCGCTGACATCCGCGCTCGCCGCCAGCAGGTCCGCGCCCGCCGCCGCGGAGCCCGCTGCGGCCGTTCCTGTCTCTGCCGCTACGCCATCGGCCGCGCTGGCCAGTGCACCCGTCCAGCCGCCGGCCGCCGCGCCCGCATCGGCCCCGGAATCCAGGTCGAAGGCGTGGTACGAACGGCTCTCGCTTCGGGGCTATACCCAGATGCGCTACAATGCCTTTCTGTCGGGCGACGATAGCGCGCCTGCCGGCGTTTCCCGCCTTCGATCGGTCCATGACAGTTCGATCTCGGACCGGGGCAGCTTTTCGCTGCGTCGTGCGCGGCTGGTGCTTCAGGGCGACATTTCCGATCGCGTGTCGCTCTATCTTCAATCCGATTTCGCCACCGCGGTGAACAACCAGGCGGGGAGCGAGCGGCGGGAGGGCTTCGCTCAATTGCGGGACGCCTATGCCGACGTCTTCCTTGACAAGGGGAAGAGTTTCCGGCTGCGTTTCGGCCAGTCGAAGGTGCCTTTTGGCTGGGAGAATATGCAGTCCTCGTCCAACCGACTGACGCTCGATCGCAGCGATGCAATTAACAGCGCGGTACCCAGCGAGCGAGACCTTGGCATTGTCGGCTATTATACTCCATCTTCGGTGCAGAAGATCTGGGATCGGCTGTCGCATGACGGCCAGAAGCTGTTCGGCAATTACGGCGCATTCGGCATAGGCGCCTTTAACGGGCAGGGCACCAACAGGACGGAACAGAATCGGGGTCTGATGAAGGTCGCCTTCGCCACCTGGCCTTTCGAACTGGATGGCCTGGGCGAAGCCTTGGCCGGGCAGGTGTTCGAAATCGGCGGCTCTGCAATGATGAATGACGTGCAGCCCGAACTGCGCAGCGGCTCGGTCAGTTCCGTGGCCTATGATGACGATCGCCTCGGCATCCACGCCATGCTCTACCCGCAGCCCTTCGGTATCCAGGCAGAATGGAATTGGGGCAAGGGGCCGGAATATGATCGCGCCAGCCAATCCATCCTGACCAGGAAGCTGAACGGCGGTTATGTCCAGATGATGTACCGCATGCCTACGGACTCGATCGGTACGCTGATGCCCTATGGCCGCTGGCAATATTATCGCGGCGGGTGGAAGGCGGGCACGAATGCGCCGCGTCTGGAAACCGATGAATTGGAACTGGGCGTCGAATGGCAGCCGTGGAAAGCGCTGGAATTCACCCTTGCCTTCGCCCGAATGAAACGTGCCGAAGCCGACGAACGCCGTACAGGTCGTGCGGAAGGCAATCTTATCCGTACACAGGTGCAATGGAATTACTGAGAGCCTGAACCGGAATAGGATCTGAAAGAAAGGTGGGCGATATCAGCGACATGTGATTCAGTCGGAGTTGCGAGACACCGACGGAGTATCCCATGTGGACCGATACCACCCGCGCGCAGCATGCGCGCAAAGGGCTGCGTTTGCCAAGTGACACGACCGATGCCGAATGGCGTGTGCTGGAGCCGATGATGCCTGGCGATCTGCCGCTTGGTCGGCGTCGCAAATGGGATTGGCGCCAGCTTGTTGATGCTATGCTGTATCTTCTGCGAGGCGGGCTTCCGTGGCGGATGTTGCCGCCTGGGTTGTTTCCGCCCGCCACAACCGTTCAGCGGTGGTTTTATCGGTTTCGCGACATGGGATTGTGGCGGGCAATCAACCACAGGCTGGTGATGGTAGCGCGTGAACTGGAGGCCCGCGAGGCGAGCCCGAGCGCATGTATTATCGACAGCCAGTCGGTCAAAACGACGGAAAGCGGAGGGCCTCGCGGCTACGACGCGGGCAAGCGCATCAAGGGACGCAAGCGCCATATCCTCACAGACACTCTCGGTCTGTTGCTCGACGTGATCGTCCACACCGCTGACATTCAGGATCGGGATGGCGGGCCGCTGCTCCTGAAGCGAATACATCGGCGCTTCCCATGGCTGTCCCACATATTTGCCGATGGCGGTTATGCCGGGCCGAAATTCAGCAAGAAAGCCATGAAGACCGGCAACTGGACGATCGAGATCGTCAAACGGTCAGACACCGCCCGTGGCTTTCTCGTGTTGCCACGCCGTTGGGTCGTCGAACGAACATTGGCGTGGCTCAATCGTAATCGAAGGCTGGCGAAAGACTTTGAGCGCACGATTGAGAGCGCGATCGCGTGGATCTTCCTTGCTTCCGTTCAGTTCATCACTCGCAAAATCGCAAGGCTTTGATTTTACTTGCATTCCGATTCCGAGTCAGACTCTCAGTATGGCTGTCGATGCGCGGGGCCGCACGATGATCGAGCGGTACAGATTTCTCGATTGGCATAATATTTTGCTATGAAGATCATAGGGCTCCGTGGGTAGATTCCTAAAGGAACCTATTTACCCTATAAGTGCTGATGAGGCATACTTTGTATAAAGCAGGCATACTTTGTATAAAGCATTGCTACGACAAGTTGATGCCTCACGCTAAACTGTAGCATGGGGCATTATTTCTTTACAAAATTACGAGCGGAGGTTTGTTTCTTTTTCCTGGATTTTCGACCGTATCGCACCACCAGAGATTCAGTGCTTTAGCTCGGGACAGCGCCTGCTTGCTCTTCTTCACCTGTTTCGCACGGTTCATAGGTCCTACCAAAGCGTGCTCCAGCAAGTCGATGCCTACGCCATGTCCAAAATAGCCTTTGTCGACGGGGATTTGCGATAATAACTGAAGCAGCCCCAATTCGCAAAAATCGGGAGTTTCCCAACGTGTGTTTTTCAACTTCAACTCTGAGTAACTTGTTTGCCGCGATGCATGGGTGCGGTCCATTTTGATGAATGTGCGGATGGCGTCCTGAACCTCCGCGTCGGTCGGATTATCATATCTGACGCGATCAAATGTAAGACCGAGCCCGAGTTCAGCAGTCGCTGCTGTTTGACTTCGCCTTGGCCGCTTCGGGGTTGGCTCAGAGAAATCGGTTAGCCCGATCGTTAAGCTCCCCACGGCAGGCAAGTAGAAGAATTTTTCGTCTCCATTTGGTGATGGAGCCGGGATCACGCAAATTTTCGCAACGGAGTGTGGAGCGAAGCCATCCTGCCGCTTAGCTGCTTTGATGACCTCTGGCCTATCCAGTCTCCCTTGATCACTCGGACTTCCTAAGCTGGGGAGAAAATCGACGGAAAGTTCAATCGTGCTGATTTCTCCCCTCCGGTTCATGGTGACGCAACGGCTGTCAACGGCGGAGTAAAAGTCGGCCATTGGGCGGCGCAAAATCAGGCCGGGTGATCCGTGTGCTGGCGAGCGCCGCGAGGGCGTAGCCCGAGTGGGGGTCGCCAACACACGGATGGTCTTTTCTGTCAGGGGTTGGAGCGTGCCTTGCGCGCCTGGCTTTGGGCCAGACGATAGCTCTCTCCGTTCATCTCGAGTATGGAGACGTGGTGGGTAAGCCGGTCGAGGAGCGCGCCTGTCAGGCGCTCGGAGCCGAACGTTTCGGTCCACTCGTCGAACGGCAAGTTGCTGGTGATCAGCGTCGAGCCGCGCTCGTAACGCTGCGAGATCAGCTCGAACAGCAGTTCCGCGCCGGTTTTCGAGAGCGGCACGAACCCCAGTTCATCGATGATGAGGAGCTTGTATCCGGCCATTTGCTTGTGGAGGCGCAGAAGGCGGCGTTCGTCGCGTGCCTCCATCATCGCGCTGACCAGCGCGGACGCGGTGGTGAAGCCGACCGTCAGGCCCTTCTGGCAGGCGGCAAGGCCGAGGCCGATCGCCACATGGGTCTTGCCGGTTCCCGAGGGACCAAGGGCTATGACGTTCTCGCGGCGGTTGATCCAGTCGCAGCGTGCCAGTTCCAGCACCTGCATCTTGTTGAGCTTGGGGATCGCGGCAAAGTCGAAGCTGTCGAGGCTCTTGGCGGCCGGGAACTTCGCAGCCTTGATCCGGCGCTCGACCATCCGGCGTTCCCGGTCGATCAGCTCCAGTTCGACAAGCCGGGCAAGGTAGCGGACGTGATCTGCGCCCTCGGCCGCGCATCGCCGGGCCAGCTTGTCATGCTCGCGCAGGAAGGTTGGTAGCTTGAGCGTCTTGAGGTGGCTGGCCAGTAACAGCTCGGGGGACGGACTGCTCATGCCGCATCCTTCGCATCGCCCGAGAGCAACTGCATGTAGGAGCGCGCCGATGTCGTCTCCACCCTGGCTCTGGGCAGATAGGGATAGATCGCCATGTCCAATCGGGGTGGTCGGCGCTCCACCCGGCACAGCAGGAGATGCTTCACGGCATCAAAGCCGATCGCCCCGATATCGAGAGCCTGCTTTACGGCCGCATGCAGATCGGCAAGCGTGAAGCTCTCCAGCAGACGCAGCACCTGCACATACTCGCGCCGACCATGCTTGCCCATACGAGCTTCCATGAGGCGGCGCAGCGTTGCAAACGCTTCGGGCAGGTGCCAGCCTTGCAGGGGCGCTGCCTGATCGAGCGCATTGATCTTCTGTTCGATCAGGGGAAGGTAATGGATGGGATCGAAGATCACGTCCTCGCGCTCGTAGCTGCGCACATGACGGGCAATGACCTCGCCCCGGCAGCCGATCACCACCTCGCCGACATAGCCCCGGATCCATACCTCCTGATGGCCGAAGCGCACCGGCACCGAGTAATCATTGGTCCGGTAACGCACCAGCGCCTGCGACGAGACCTGGCCGCTGGTCTGGTCACAAGCCTCGAACGGGGCAGCCGGCAGTTCCTGCATCGCCGCCAGATCGCGCTTCAGCCTCTCGCCGATCGTCTCGCTCTCGCCCCGCAGCCGGTCGTTCTGACGCTTGCGGCATTGCTCCTCGAGCCACAGGTTGAACGCCTCCCACGTCGCGAACCGGGGGATCGGCACCATGAAGTTGCGGCGAGCATAACCGACCAGCCCTTCAACACTGCCTTTGTCGTTCCCCCTGCCGGGACGGCCGTAACGATCGCGGATCAGGTAATGCGACAGGAAGCCGCTGAACAGCCGGGCGCGCTGCCTCGTGCCGTCGGGCAGGATCTTCGAGACCAGGCAGCGGTCGTTATCGTAGACGATCGACAGCGGCACCGCGCCGAAAAACGCGAAGGCGTGCACGTGGCCGTCCATCCATGCCTCGGCAACGGCAGCGGGATAGGCGCGCACGTAGCAGGCGTCGCTGTGCGGTAGATCGAGCACGAAGAAATGCGCCTTCTGCACAACACCGCCGATCTCGACCATGGCCTCACCAAAATCTGCCTGGGCATGGCCGGGCGCATGCGCCAGCGGCACGAACATCTCCCGGCTGCGCTGCTCGCGCTGTCGGATGTAATCCTTGATGATCGTGTAGCCGCCGGTGAAACCGTGCTCTTCGCGAAGGCGGTCAAATACCCGCTTCGCCGTATGACGCTGCTTGCGCGGAACCTGACGGTCACCATCAAGCCATGCATCGATGATCGGAACGAACGCTTCCAGCTTGGGCCGCCGCACCGCCGCCGTCCGGCGGTAACCGGGGGGCTCCGAATACGACAGCATCTTGCGGACCGTGTCGCGCGATACGTTGAAATGCTTCGCCGCCTCACGCTGGCTCATGCCGCCCGCGCAAGCAAGACGCACCTTCAGGTAAAGATCCACGGTATATATCTCCACGCCCTCCCTGCTCGCGCAAAGAAGGCAAAGTGGACGACTTTTACGCCGCCCGCAGCAGCACTTCGCCGCCGCCACCGTGGTCTAATTTTGCACCGCCGTTCTCAGCAGACCCTGGCCGCGCGCTTCCCTGATCCGGGCGTCGGCCGCATCGGCATCGGCCCCCGCCGCCTCGATTTCCGGCGCGTGGTTCACGGCGGCCGCAATGGCTTCTTCAAGCGTCGTTGCCTGCGCGGGCATGGCGACACTCGCCAGCAGGCCGGCGAGCAGGGGGAGGGGGATCGTCCGCCTGAGCGTCATTTGAAGGCGGTTCCCGGACGGACGCCGAACGCCTTGAACACCATCGCAGCCGGGCAGAAACCAGTGAAGCTTGCCTGAAGCATATTGAGGCCGGCAAAGGCGGTGAGCGCGATCCACCAGGGATGCACGGTCAGCGACAGGACGACGCCGAGCAGTACGACACAACCGGCGAACGCCATCACGGCACGATCGAGAGTCATCAGTCTCACTCCTTCGCTTGGGAAACCTGAAGCCGGGGCATCAGAAACGCAGCTTGCGGATGCCCATCGCGTGCATGGCGAGCTTTTCGTAGAAGGGCTCGCTCTCGCCCTTGCGGACCTTGCGCAGGAAATATTTCTCAAAGCCGACCTTGGCCAGATGGACCCATTTGCCGCTGGACGACCAGTTGACGTTGCGCGGCGGGATCTGCGGCTGGGCGACGAAGGCGACGCCTCCGTCGCCAAAATCGGCGAGACACACCGCGTTCCACGTCGCTTCCGCCGTCGGCTCCTGGCCGTCGAGAATCAGCGAGAGATTGGCGGCGATCGCCGTGACCATGGATTCGATCATGAAACCGGTCTTGGGCACGCCCACCGGAACCGGCGTCGGGCCGGTCGGCGGGATGGCGACACAGACACCGAGCGCGAAGATCTCGGGGAAGGCCGGGTTGCGCTGGTGCTTGTCGACGATGATGAAGCCGCGCGGATTGGTCAGCCCTTCGATATTGCTCACCGCGGGCACGCCCCGGAACGCGGGGAGCATCATCGAGAAGCCGAAGGGCAGGTCGTGCGTCTTCTTCACCGCGCCGTCCTCGCCGACTTCCTCGACGTGCATGACGCCGGGTTCGACACTGGTCACGCGCGCATTGGTGATCCACTTGATATGCCGGTCTCGCAGCTCGCTTTCGAGCAGCGACTTGGTATCGCCGACGCCGTCGAGCCCAAGGTGTCCGATATAGGGTTCGGGCGTCACATAGATCATCGGCACCTTGTCGCGGATCTTGCGCTTGCGCAGTTCGGTGTCGAGGATCATCGCGAATTCGTAGGCCGGGCCGTAGCAGGACGCGCCCTGCACCGCGCCGACGACGATCGGGCCGGGATTTTGTGCAAAGGCATCGAACGCATCGGCGGCGGCTGAGGCGTGGGCCGTCTGGCAGATGGAGACGGTATGGCCGCCATGCGGACCCAGCCCCTCGATCTCGTCGAACGCGAGTTCCGGGCCGGTGGAAATTACAAGATAATCGTAATTGATGGATGAGCCGTCATTGAGTTCGAGCCGCTTTTCACCGGCATGCAGCCGTTTCGCGCCGACCGAGGTGAAGCCGATCTTCTTTTTGGCGAACACGGGAGGGAGGTGGACCTGAATGGCTTCGGGCTCGCGCCAGCGCACGGCGACCCAGGGATTGGACGGGATGAAGCTGTAGGTGTCGCTATCGGATACCGTCATCACGTCGGCGCGGTCCTTGAGGGCGGCCTTGATCTCATAGGAGGCGATCGTGCCTCCCAGACCCGCGCCCAGCACCACGATCAAAGGCTTGCCCATCTGCGATCCTTCCATGTCTCAATGGCATTGACGAATATCATCATTACACGTTATATGCAAATAACAAAGTTGAGGAAGCTGCCATGTTCGGATTCAAGAAACGTGATGCCCACCGTGAGATCGGCCCCGCCGAGCTGGACGCCATGCTGAAGGGCGGCAAGGCGCTCCTGATCGACGTGCGCGAGACAGGCGAGTTCGCCGCCGGTCACATACTGGGCGCAATAAACATGCCGCTGTCGGGCTTTTCACCTCGTAACATCCCTGATCCCAAGGGCCGGACTGTCGTGCTGCAATGCGCGGGCGGAAAGCGCTCGGGCCAGGCGCTCGATCAATGCGCGGCGGCGCAGAGCGCGATCGACACCCACCTTGCTGGCGGGATCGGTGCGTGGAAAGACGCCGGCTTCCCGGTCGTTGGTGATTGAGAGCCTGAAAGAGAACCAAAAAAGAGGGGTATCGGCGGCATGATGAGCGGCAGGGGCAAGTGGCTCTGGTTGGCGGGCGCCGCGCTGGCGCTGTCGGCATGCGGGAGCAAGCCGGAGCAGGAACAGGCGGCGGCGACGCTACCCGCCGGGGAAACCCTGCGGCTCGCCGCAACCGAAATCCCGGACATGAAGATGGTCGGCGCGGAGATCGCCACGCGCGACCAGGCCGAAGTGCTCGCCCGCATCCCCGGTATCCTCACGTCGCTTTCCGTCCGTGCCGGAGACACGGTGCACAAGGGGCAGCGGATCGGCATGATCGTCGATTCGCGGCTCGGTTATGAGACAAGCGCCTATGGTGCGCAGGTTGCCGCCGCTCAGGCCGAAGCCGCGCGCGCCAATGCCGATCTCGCGCGCATTCGCGATCTCTATGGACAAGGCGTCTATGCCAAGGCGCGCCTGGATCAGGCCGTTGCGGCCGCGCGCGCGGCCGATGCGCAGGTTGCTGCCGCTCGGGCGCAGCAGGGCGCAAGCGTCAGCGTCGCGGGGCAGGGGGCGGTGATCGCCCCGGCGAGCGGGCGGGTGCTTCGCGCCGATATTCCTGCCGGATCGCCGGTGGCGCCGGGCATGTCGATCGCGACGGTTACCGCGGGGCCGCCGGTGCTGCGGTTGATGCTGCCGGAGTCGGTTGCCGGACAGGTCCATCCCGGTGCGCGCGTGATCGTCAATGAAGCGGATATGCCGTCCGGGCAGCGCGAAGGCAGCGTGACGCAGGTCTATCCCGCGATCACCGGAGGCCAGGTTCGCGTTGATGCTACTCTGTCCGGCCTTTCCACCCAATTTATCGGCCGCCGCGTGAGCGCGTCGGTCGAGATCGGCACGCGCAAGGCGCTGGTCGTGCCGCGCGCATTCGTCACCACGCGCTATGGTATGGATCAGGTGCAGATCGTCGCGAAGGGCAAGCGGCTCAGCATGGTGCCGGTCCAGATCGCGCCGACGGCAGATCCCGCCCTGGTCGAGATATTGAGCGGCGCGGCCGCCGGCGACGCGCTGTTCGCCCCCGGTAAGCCCGCCAAGGCTCCGCGGCCATGAATCTCGGCGTTTCCGGTCGCCTCACCAGGGCCACTATCGCTTCACCCCTGACCCCGCTGTTCCTGCTCGCGGCGATTGCCGTTGGTCTGCTGGCTCTTCTTTCCATCCCTCGGGAGGAAGAGCCGCAGATCAGCGTGCCGATGGTCGACATCCAGGTGATGGCGCCGGGCCTTTCCGCCGCCGACGCGACCGAGCTGGTCGGCATTCCCCTCGAAACCATCGTCAAGAGCGTCGATGGCGTGGAGCATGTCTATACTCAGGCGCAGGACGATGGCGTGATGGTGACGGCGCGCTTCCTCGTGGGATCGAACCCCGAGGACGCGGCGATCCGCATCGAGGAAAAGCTGCGCGCCAATTGGGACAGGAAACCGGTCGGCATTCCCGATCCCAAGGTGACGGTGCGCGGCATCAATGATGTTCCGGCCGTCGTTCTGACCCTTGCCCCCAAGCCCGGCGCGGCAGGGCAGTGGAACGATGCCAGCCTCTACGAACTCGCCGCGAAGCTGCGCACCGAGATCGCCAAGGTCGACAATGTCGGGATCAGCTTCCTCGTCGGTGGCCGCCCCGAGGAAATCCGCATTGCGCCCGATCCGGCCAGGCTGCGCCAGTATGGCGTGCCGCTGGGGAGCGTGATCGAGGCCGCGAGCCAGGCCAATCGGTCCTTTCCGCTGGGTAATATCCGCGAGGACGGCAAGGCGGTCGGCGTCACGGCGGGCCGCACCCTGTCATCGGCGCAGGAGGTCGGACTTCTGACCGTGCGCTCTGCCTCCGGCTCTCCCGTCTATCTGCGCGACGTTGCCAGCGTAACGCAGGGGCCGCGCGAGGATCAGGCGCGGGCGTGGCGCTGGGCGAAGGAGGAAAACGGCAAGTGGAATAGCGCCCCCGCTGTCAGCATCGCCTTCGCCAAGCGCGCCGGGGCCAATGCCGTGGTCGTCTCCGATGCCATCCTCGAGCGTGTCGAGAGCCTGAAAGGCAAGCTGATCCCCGATGACGTCACGGTCGCCGTCACCCGCAACTATGGCGAGACGGCGAACGAGAAGGCCAACGAACTGCTGTTCCACCTCGCGCTGGCGACCGTCTCCATCGTCGTGCTGATTGGGTTCGCGATCGGTTGGCGCGAGGCGGGCGTGACCGCCGTGGTCATTCCGACGACGATCCTGCTGACCATGTTCGCCTCGAACCTCATGGGCTATACGATCAACCGCGTCAGCCTGTTCGCGCTGATCTTCTCGATAGGCATTCTCGTCGACGACGCGATCGTCATGATCGAGAATATCGCCCGGCATTGGGCGATGGACGATGATCGCAGCCGCACCCAGGCAGCGATCGAGGCGGTGGCCGAGGTCGGCAACCCCACTGTGGTGGCGACGCTGACCGTGGTCGCCGCGCTGCTGCCGATGCTGTTCGTTTCCGGTCTGATGGGGCCCTATATGGCCCCGATTCCGGTCAACGCCTCGGCGGCGATGATCTTTTCCTTCTTCGTAGCGGTCGTGATCGCCCCGTGGCTGATGATCCGTTTCGCTAGGCAGACGCTCGAAAAGGGGCATGGCCATGATGAAAGCGGCGGCAGGCTGGGGCAGCTCTATGCCCGCGTCGCGCACCGCGTGATCGATACGAAGAAGTCCGCCCGCAATTTTCTGATCGCGGTGGGCGTGGCGACGCTGGTTGCCTGCTCGATGTTCTACTTCAAGGCCGTGACCGTGAAGCTGCTGCCCTTCGACAACAAGTCGGAGGTCCAGGTCGTGGTCGACATGCCCGAAGGCACCGCGCTCGAAGGTACGGGCCGCGTGCTGGAAGATATCGCCGGCGTGGTGCGGGGCTTGCCCGAAGCGACGGCAATGGAGGCCTATGTCGGCACGTCCGCGCCGTTCAACTTCAACGGCCTTGTCCGCCATTATTTCCTGCGCTCGCAGCCCGAGCAGGGCGATGTGATGGTGACGCTGCTGCCCAAGGGGGATCGCAGCCGGTCCAGCCATCAGATTGCGCTCGACCTGCGCCAGCGGCTGAAGGCGCTGCGCTTGCCCAATGGCGCATCTATCAAGGTGGTCGAGACGCCTCCAGGCCCGCCCGTCCTCGCGACCCTGCTGGCCGAGGTTTATGGCCCCGACGAAGTCACGCGCCAGAAGACAGCGACCGAGCTGGAAAAGATCTTCCGGTCCATCCCCTTCATCGTCGACGTGGACAACAGCTTCGGCGAGGCGCGCCCGAAGCTCCGCCTCGACGTGCAGCGCGACCGGCTCGATTATTACGGCCTTTCACAGCGGCAGGTCGCCGACAGCATCGGTATGCTCATGGGGAGTCAGACTGTCGGCTACGCGCCGCGCGGCGATGGCCGCAGCCCACTCCCGATCACCATCGCGCTGGAACAGAAGGACCGGAGCTGGACGCAGGCCCTGTCGAGTACGCCGGTTGCACAGACGCCGGGCGGTCAGCTTATCGACCTCGGCGCCGTGGTCGAAGCCCGCACCGCGGCGGGCAGTCCCGCGATCTTCCGCCGCGACGGCCGCTATGCCGACATGGTCACGGCAGAACTGGCCGGAGCCTATGAAGCGCCGATCTACGGCATGATCGAAGTGAACCGCGCGGTCGATGCCTATGACTGGGCGGCGAAGGGCCTGCGGAAGCCGGAGATACGTCTCAATGGTCAGCCCGGGGACGAAAGCGTGCCGTCCCTGCTCTGGGACGGCGAATGGGAAATCACCTGGGTTACGTTCCGTGACATGGGCGGCGCCTTCATGGTCGCGCTGCTGGCCATCTACATCATCGTCGTCGCGCAGTTCAAAAGCTTCCGTCTGCCGCTCGTGATCCTGACACCCGTGCCGCTCACCCTGGTCGGGATCGTCATCGGCCACATGCTGTTCCGCGCGCCGTTCACGGCGACCTCGATGATCGGGTTCATCGCGCTTGCCGGCATCATCGTGCGCAACTCGATCCTGCTGGTCGACTTTATCCGCCATTCGGCCACGCCGGACAAATCGCTGCGCGACGTGCTGCTGGAAGCCGGCACGATCCGGTTCAAGCCGATCGTCCTCACGGCCGCCGCGGCGATGATTGGCGCGGCCGTGATCCTGACCGATCCGATCTTTCAGGGATTGGCGATCTCGCTGCTGTTCGGCCTTGCGTCCTCGACGCTGCTGACCGTGCTGGTTATTCCGGCCATTTACATCGTGCTTCGAGATGATGGGAAACCCGCGACCAGATGATGCCCCTTGATACGCCCCTTGCGCAACTCGCCCAGCACGCCGCCCATGCGGCGAGTGTGCTGAAGCTGCTCGCCAATGAACAGCGCCTGCTGATCTTGTGCCGGCTGACCCAGGGCGAGTTCTCCGTGAACGCGATGGTGGAACTGTGCGGGCAATCCCAGTCCAGCGTATCGCAACATCTTGGCAAGCTGCGTGAAGGCGGGCTGGTCAAGACTCGGCGCGAGGCGACGACGATCTATTACAGTCTGGCCGATGATGGCGTTCGCCAGTTGATCGACATGCTCTGCGATCGCTTCGGACCCGGCGCTGGACAATCCTGAGACATCCGGTCCAACGAGAATGACGCAGGATAGGCAGGCCCGTTCCGAGATACTGGCCGAGACCGCTTCGACATAGATTTTGAGAAGTGTTCAGGCACCGGGAGCGGGAAGGTGGTTTTCGGGCGTTGGTGGCCGCTTTGTCTCGACAGCGAAGTTTTGAGGGGAAGAGGCTGTGAAGATCGCGACAGCAATCGGGGCCGCGCTGGCGGCGACATTTGGGGCTTCTGGGCCTTCATGGTCACAGGATGAGGACGCAATTTCCGTGTCGACGGGAAGCGAGGCATGGGAGGAAAGCTATAGCGTCAAAATCTCCCAAGAGTTTCGGTGCAGATCGGCCAGCGCGGTATTTGATGCGGAGATTTCCCGCGATGGTGTCAGGAGCCTTGCCTTGGCCGTTAACGGCAAGAAGGTTACGGCGAACGATGTTGCTAAGATCGTTGCAGATGTGAACAGACAGGGAGGATTCTCCTATGTCGGCTTTGTCTGCACGCCCGACTTTTACGCATTTACGTTCTACCCCAACGATCAGGGGCACGGACAACCCTACATTTATCAAGGTCGCGTGCGGAGCAATTAAGGGCCATTATCTTGTCACTGGCGCGGTAGCACCGGTTCCCACTCGGACGGTGCCGTGCGCCAGCCCCAGGCGCATATTCCAAGCATGAAGAGATTGGCGCCAAAATCGAGCGCCATCCAGCGGGTGAGCGCCGGGACGACAAAGACAAAATAATAATTGAACCAGAAAAACGGCAGCAGTGCTGCGCCATAGATTGCGAAGGTCCGCCGCGTCCATCGGCTGAAAGCAATGAACAGCCCGCCAAGCACGGCCTGCGCGCCGAAACAGCCGATCAGGAGGGCACTTGTGGGGCTCAGATGCTGATAGGCGGGATTAATCGTCAGCCGCTCGACCATCTGTGGTGTGGCCAGACACCAGCCGCCTAGGATCAGGAATGGAAGCGCGAGAAGACGCTGGGGCCAGGCATTATGGTTCATCGTGGTGACCTAACACGGAGAGCTGCATTATTGATAGTTGTGCGCGCGCAAGCGCGGCGGCCTACCCGCGGCCGTCGCTACTCGCGATTTCTGCTGCGCAGCCGTAGTAGTCACCCGATATATTCGTTCACGTCATGGGTGATACCAACCTGCATTGATCATGACCCATGCGCCCATTTGCGGCGGCCGATGGTCATGATGCGCCAAGGCTGATCGACGAGTTTGTTCCAAGCCTCGCAGCAGTGGTCGACGATGTTGTCGTAGGAGGTGAAGACGCGGTTTGAGAGCCAGTTGTCGCGCATGAACTGCCAGATATTCTCGACCGGGTTGAGTTCGGGACATTTGGCCGGAAGCGGGACAATTGTGATGTTGCCGGGGACTTGGAGCTTGCCAGTGGTGTGCCATCCGGCCTGATCCATCAGCACGAGAGCGTGAGCGCCCGGCGCGATGGCGAGCGATATTTCAGCAAGGTGCAGTCCCATGGTTTCGGTGTTGCAGAAGGGCAGGACGAGCCCTGCGCCCTTGCCGTGTTCCGGGCAGATCGCGCCGAAGATGTAGGCCGATTTCGTCCGTTGGTCTTTCGGTGCCGAAGGCCGGGTTCCGCGTCTCGCCCAGCGCCGCGTGATCTTGTTCTTTTGACCAACGCGGGCTTCGTCCTGGAACCATATCTCTATGGGCGTGCCCTTCGGGAGCGCTGCTCTGACTTTTGCCAGCTTGGCAGCGAAGCCCCCCTTTTGAATGCCTCCATGGCATGCTCGTTCTGGGCATGATGGCGAGGCCGCGCGGTGAGCTTCACGTAGCCCAGCTTCTTCAACTCGCGGCTGATGGTGGTCTCATCGAGCGAGACCGCAAATTCGTCATGGAGCCACTGGGCCAGATCGATCGAGACTGTGCAGAATTTTGTGCCTGAGGTGTTTCGTCAGGTTATGGGGAAGCGATCTTCGAACATGATAGCGAATTGGCTACTGACAGCGTGCCACTCTCGCACTGAGCGCTTCCACTCGGTGGATGTAGCATTGAGTGCCAGGTAGATCAATTTCGCCGCTGCCTCATCGCTTGGGAAGTGGCCGCGGGTGCGGACGGCGCGGCGGATCTTGGAGTTCAGCGCCTCTATGGAATTCGTGGTGTAGATCAGCCTGCGGACCTCGGGCGGATAATCGAGGAACGGGATGACCTCGTTCCAGGCCCGGCGCCAGCTTGGCGTGATCGCCGGATATCGCCTGGCGAGGCTGCTTTCCTCGAACTGTGTCAGGGCGGCCTCGGCCTGTGCGGCGTCTACGGCCGTGTAGATCGCCTTGAGCGCCGCGGCGACGGCCTTGCGGTCCTTATAGCTCGCGAAGTTCATGGAATGGCGCAGCAGATGGACGATACAGGTCTGAATCCGGGTCTGGGGGAACGCTGCCTCGATGGCCTGCGGGAAGCCCTTCAGCCCGTCCACGACCGCGATCAGGATGTCCTGGACACCCCGGTTGCGCAAATCGCTCAGCACCTTGGCCCAGAACTTGGCCCCTTCATTGGCCTGGAACCACAGCCCCAGAACATCGCGCGTGCCGTCCGGCAGTACGGCAAGGGCCACGAAGACCGCCTTGTTCGCAACGGCCCCGTCGCTGCGGATGTTAACCCGGATCGCGTCCATGAAGACGATCGGATAGCAGGGCTCCAGCGGTCGGTTCTGCCAGGAAGCGACCTCTTCCATCACCGCCTCGGTGATCGCGGAAATGAGGCTTGGGGGCGCTTCGACCCCATAGATTTCCTCAAGATGCCCCTGGATCTCCCGGGTCGTCATGCCCCGGGCATACATGCTGATGATCTTACGGTCGAACTCAGGGAAGCGGCGCTGATACTTGGCGATCAGCATCGGGTCGAATGTGCCATTGCGGTCCCGGGGAATGTCCAGGACAACTTTGCCGTTGTCCGTGGTCACCGTCTTCTGGCTGCTTCCGTTTCTCCGATTGGCCGGCTCGTTGCCGCCCGCAGGAGCCCTCTCCGCGCGCTCTTCATTGAGATGGACGTCCATCTCCGTGCTCAGTGCACGTTCCGCCAGCGCTTTGGTCAGCTCCGCAAGGATGCCGCTCTTGCCAAACAGATCGCCAGGCGAACGGCCTTCCATCAGCCGGTCCAGAAGGTCTTTGTCGATGCTCATGCGTGGTCTCCTCTGCAAGAAGTTACCACCTCAGGCACAAAATTCTCGATAGTCCCGATCGATCAGCCGCCAGCGCACCACCCCGTGGATTGCCGGGATCGGGCCGCTCTCGACAACATCGACCAGTGCCTGGCGCTGCACATCGTTCAGCCGCGAACGGGGGCCAGGCGCCTTGCCATCCAGTAGTCCATCGGGCCCCCGGGCATTGAACCGGATCACCCAGTCCCGCACGATCTGAAGCCCAACTCCACCGATCCGAGCCGCGACACTCCGGCTCCCGCCGTCGTAAATCTCGGCCAAAGCCAACAGCCGCCGCGCCTGGTTCGCGCTCTTCGTCGTGCGCGACAACCGTCGCAGCGCTGCCCCGTCAAAATCTTCCCGCAAGCCGATCGCTGATCCCATGGACACGCCCTCCAAAGTCGCAGCCCCATAGATTCAGATTTTCACCGCCTTGGGAATCCCCCGTGAGTCAGCCTCCGCGCAGGTTGGTATGAGACGATCCTTGCCCGATCCACCGTAGATTGCGGATCCCGAAAGCAGCCGGCGTCTGAGCGATGAGGATTAAGGGAAGGTCGTCACGAACGGCGATCGCGTTCCCGCTCCAGGCACCGCTTGAAAGCAGGGAGGTGGCGCTCGCGCGAGGCGGCCTGCAGGTTTTCCATCACCTGGCGCGCTGCGGGATCTTCGATCATCGGGATCAGCCGGTCATAGAGGGCGATGTTTTCGACCTCGCCCTGGACCGCGCTTTCGCACGCTTGTGCGAGTGAGGCTGGCGCTGTGACTTTTCCTGTCCATGCGTTGGGCGGCACGTCGATGCCCAGTCGGGCAAGCTGGCGCTCAAGCGCGGCAGCGTGGCGCTGTTCGGCTTCGATGATGTTGGAAAAGGGCCGGACAGGGCCGAACTTTTCGATCACGGCGGCATAGGTCGCCTCCGCCTTCCGCTCGTCTTCGAGCGCATCGAGGAGGATGTTTGCCAGCTTTGACGTAGCCAAGGTCTCGTCCTTTCAATGGCGGCAGTTCGCTAACGGCCCCGGCCTCGCAGAGATTGCGCGGCCGGGGCCAGTCGTTGAGCGTGTCTTACTCTTCGAGCAGGGCGCGCAGCATCCATGCGGCCTGCTCATGCACGCCGATCCGTTGGGTGAGCAGGTCCGCGGTCGGCTCGTCGCTCGCCTTCTCGACCAGAGGGAACAGCGTGCGCGCCGTGCGGGCGGCCGCTTCATGCCCCTTGGCGAGGATGTCGACCATGTCGAGCGCCTTCGGCGGCACTTCCGGCGCGTCGGGAAGCGAGCTCAATTTAGCGAACTGCGCGTAGGAACCGGGTGCGGGCTGTCCGAGCGAGCGGATGCGTTCGGCGATCGGGTCGATCGCGTTCCACAACTCGGTATATTGCGTCATGAACATGGCATGGAGGCTGTTGAACATCGGCCCGGTCACGTTCCAGTGAAAGTTGTGCGAGGTCAGATAGAGAGTGTAGGTGTCCGCCAGGAGGCGGCTCAGGCCTTCGCAAATCGCAACCCGATCTTCCTCGCCGATTCCAATATTCACTTGTCTGGTCATGGTCTTCTCCTTGATCGAAACTCTACTTCAGATCGCGTAGTCCCGCGAGCAGGGCGGCCCGCGAGATTTCACCGACATGGAGCGCACGGATCACGCCTTTGCTGTCGATGAACAGCGTCGCGGGAAGCCCGGCCGAGCCGGTCGCGGCAGCTATACGCAGGTCGCGGTCGAGATGGACGTGCGCCGTTTCAAGGCGCTTGCTGTCCAGCCACGCACGTACGTTGTCTGCATCCTCGCCCTGATTGACAAGCAGGATCGGTACGGCCGAGTGCGCCGCTTCTGCGACCATCATCGGCATTTCACGCTGGCACGGCGGGCACCAGGTTGCCCAGAGATTGACGACGAACGGCTTGCCCCGGCGATCGTCGAGCAGGCTCTTTCCGCTGTCCAGCGACTGGAGAACGATTCCTTGCGGTAGAGGTCGCTGCGCCGAGGCAAGGGCCGCTGCCGTGGCGCCGGATGTGACCGCGACGCAGCCCGCGAAGACGAGCGTCAAAGGTGCTAGGGCGCGAGATCGCCGTAGTGACACGCCCAGCACGATTGCGGCAGTCACCAGACCGGGGAGCGGCGAGAAACCTCCTTGCCAGACATAGAGGATGGTTGCGGGTTCGATGGCGAAGGCATGCCAGTTCTGCGCCACAAAACCCGCGCGAGCTGCAACGAGGCCAGCGAGCAATGCCCGCCACGCGGCCGTATCGCAATCCACGCCGCGACGGCGGCCTATCCAGTTCCCCGCCGCCATGAAGGCAATGATCCCGAGAATCGCGAACAGCCGTTCCAACGCGAGCGCGAGAGGGCCGATAGCAATCATGATCCGTCGCGATCAGGCCGCCATGTCCTCATCGGGATCGGCATGAAACTCATGCCACATGCCGTTGAGGATGCCGAAGCCGACGGCCAGGCCGACACCCAGAATCCAGCTAAAATACCACATCCGGGTCTTCCTTCAATAAAAGTCGGGGTTGGTGTCGACGTCGCGCAGCGTGATGCGGCCGAACAGGACCTTGTAGACCCAGGCGGTGTAGAGCAGCACGATTGGCAGGAAGATCACCGTCACCGCGAGCATGATGAACAGGGTCACATGGCTGGACGACGCGTTCCAGACCGTCAGGCTCGAGGCCGGGTCGATCGAGCTGGGCAGGATGAACGGGAACATCGAGAGGCCCACGGTCGCGATGATGCCGATCGCGCCGAGAGATGAGCCGCCAAAGGCCAGAACCTCGCGGCCCTTGCGGATACCGATCCACGCCAGCAGCGGCCCCGCGAAACCGAGAATGGGGGCGATCAGCATCCAGGGATGGGCGCCATAATTGTCGAGCCAGGCCCCCGGCGCTGCGACCGTTCCTGAAAGCAGCGGATTAGAGGGGCCGAGCGGATCGGCGCCGTGCGTCAGGCGGAAACCATAGCCCATGGTCGCGACCATCACGCCGCCGATGGCAAAGAGCAGGATCGAGGCGACGGCGGCGACCTGGCCGAAGGCGCGGGCGCGGTCATGCACAGCGCCGCGTTCGATCTTGATCGCGAGCCAGCTTGCGCCGTGCAGCACGATCATGGCGACCGAGAGAAGGCCGGCGACCAGCGAGAAGGGATGGAACAGGCCGAGCAGGCTGCCCTCGTAGAAGGAGCGCAGATCGCTATCGAGCCGGAAGGGGATACCGGTGAGCACATTGCCGACCGCGACGCCGAACACCAGCGCCGGAACGAAACCGCCGACGAACAGCGCCCAGTCCCAGCGCGCGCGCCATGCGGCGTCCGGCTTCTTCGAGCGGTATTTGAAGCCGACGGGCCGCAGGATGAGCGCCGCGAGGACGAGGAACATGGCCAGATAGAAGCCGGAGAAGCTGACCGCATAGACGAACGGCCATGCCGCGAAGATCGCGCCGCCGCCAAGGATGAACCAGACTTGGTTCCCCTCCCACGTCGCACCGATGGAGTTGATGACGAGGCGGCGTTCGGCGTCGGTCCTGGCAACAAAAGGCAGCAGCGCGGCGGTGCCAAGGTCGAAGCCGTCGGTCAGGGTGAAGCCGATCAGGAGGACGCCCATCAGCAGCCACCAGATCAGCCGGAGCGTTTCATAGTCGATGGGAGGTGCCATGACCTGTTCTCCTTATTCGGCAGGGATGGGCGCGTAGCCGCTGTGGGTTTCGGAGGATGGCGCCGGGGGTCGATGTTGGTCCGGTCCCTTGCGGATCGCCGCCAGCATCAGCCGTACTTCGATGACCGCCAGCGCGCCGTAGATTACCGTGAAGCCGATGATCGTCGTCCAGAGTTGCGCGACGGTCAGGCTCGATGCGGCAAGGAAGGTCGGCAGAACGCCGTCGATCGCCCAGGGCTGGCGGCCGATCTCGGCCAGGATCCAGCCAAATTCGATGGCGATCCACGGCAACGGAATGACCCACACCGCAGCGCGCAGGAAGGTGCGGCAGAAGCGGCTGTCGCAGTTCAGCTTGCGGATCGAGGCCATCCAGAAGGCGGCGCCGAAGAAAGCGATGAAGAAGAAGCCGAGGCCCGCCATCGCGCGGAACACCCAGAACATCACAGGGACATTGGGCACGGTCGACCATGCGGCCTTCTCGATGTCCTGGGGCGTGGCTTGCCGCGGATCGGCGACGAAGCGTTTCAGCAGCAGGGCATAACCAAGATCGGCCTTGCTCCGCTCGAATGCCTCGCGTGCGACCATGTCCTTCTGGTCGACCTTCAGCTTTTCGACTGCGTCATAGGCTTTGATGCCGTTCTCGATGCGGTCCTGCGCCCTGGCGACCAGCTCGAAGATGCCGGAGACTTCGCCCGTCAGGCTGCGCGTGGAGATGAGGCCGAGCACATAGGGAATCTTGACCTCGAAATAGGTTTCGCGGTCGGTGACGCTGGGAAAGCCGACAACGGCGATACCCGCCGGAGCCGGTTCGGTGTGCCACATGGCTTCCAGCGCGGCGAGCTTCATCTTCTGGTTGTCGGTCAGCGCATAGCCGCTCTCGTCGCCCAGCACGACAACCGACAGCGAGGATGCGAGGCCGAAGGCGGCGGCGACGGTGAAGCTGCGCCGCGCGACCGCGACCCATTTGCCCTTGAGGAGATACCAGGCCGAGACGCCGAGCACGAAGGCCGAGGCGCAGACATAGCCGGCGCTCACCGTATGGACGAACTTCGCCTGCGCCACCGGATTGAACAGCACCGCCATGAAATCGGAGACTTCCATGCGCATCGTCTCGGGATTGAAGCGCGATCCCACCGGATTCTGCATCCAGCCATTAGCGACGAGGATCCACAGCGCCGAGAGGTTGGACCCGAGCGCGACCATGAAGGTGGTCAGCAGATGCCCGACCCTGGACAGCTTGTCCCATCCGAAGAACATGAGGCCGACGAACGTCGCTTCGAGGAAAAAGGCCATCAGCCCTTCGATGGCGAGCGGCGCGCCGAAAATGTCGCCGACATAGTGGGAATAGTAGGACCAGTTGGTGCCGAACTGGAATTCCATGGTGATGCCGGTGGCAACGCCCAGCACGAAGTTGATACCGAACAGCTTGCCCCAGAAGCGCGTGACGGTGCGCCAGATCTCACGGCCCGTCATCACATAGATGCTCTCCATGATGACGAGGATGAAGGAGAGGCCGAGCGTCAGGGGGACGAACAGGAAATGGTATAGCGCGGTCAGGGCGAACTGCAGCCGGGAGAGTTCGATCACGGCCATGTCCATGGCAAGACTCCTTGCGTTCCGGCCCGGCTTCCATGGGTGTCCTGAGTCGGTTGAAAAAATTATGATTAGCCGTTACTCGTAATTGAGTATATGAGCAAGGCATTAGATAGGCAGGTGCCGGTCCTTTTCTGGATCGGGGACAGCGGCGCGGCGATCCTCATGGCGGCCGCGCTCGCCTGCGCCGTGGCATCTGCGGAACAGGGCGGCCATGGCCATCTTCTGCTTGCCGTGGGCGGATTGATCGCCGCGGCCCTGCTTCGCGGCGGTCTTCAGATCGGTGCGGTCCATGCCGGTGAAGGCGCCGCAGTGCGCACCAGGACGAACTGGCGCCGGCGGGTTTTCCCGCATGTGCTTGTTGCGCCGCCGGGCGATCGCCGGATGTTGGGCGAGGCGGTGGCCGATGCCGTCGACCGGATCGAGGACCTGGGCGGCTTCCATTCCCGCTTCCTCCCTCTGCGCCGCGCCGCTGTCCTCTCTCCGCTCATCATCGCGATTGCCGCCGCATTGGGAAGCTGGATTGCCAGCGCGATTATGCTCGCGACGCTGGTTCCCTTCGCCCTGGGTATGGCGCTTGCCGGGACGGCGGCTGCGCGTGCCGCCGCGCGCCAGCTCGACGCGCTCAGCCGCCTGTCGGGCCTGTTCGTCGACCGGGTGCGCGCGCTTCCCGTGATTGTGGGCTTTGGCGCGCAGGAGCGCATCAGCCGCCACCTTGCCGACGCGACGCGCGAGGTCGCTGCGCGCACGATCGACGTGCTGAAGGTCGCGTTCGTGTCGAGCGCGGTGATCGAGTTCTTCGCGGCGCTGTCGGTGGCGCTGGTCGCGCTCTATTGCGGCTTCAACCTGCTGGGTATCCTGCCGTTCCCGGCTCCTGAAAAGCTGTCGCTGGGCCAGGCCCTGTTCGTCCTCGTCCTCGCGCCTGAATTCTACCTGCCCATGCGCCGCCTTGCCGCTGCCTATCACGACAAGCAGGTCGGGGAGGCTGCGGTCGAGCGCCTTGAAGCTCTTGCGCCTGCAGTGCTGCCCGCGCCGAAAGTCGCCATCGAAGGACCGCCCGCGCTCCGCTTCGACGGCGTGGTCATCGACTATGGCGAGACGGCTATCGGCCCGTTTACGCTCGACGTTGCCGCGGGCACCAGCCTTGCCCTTCGCGGCAGCACGGGGATCGGCAAGTCGAGCCTGCTCCACGCGCTGCTGGGGCTGGCTCCCATCGGCAAGGGGCGGGTTTTGATCGACGGCCGGGATGCGGCCGATGTTGCGCTTTCCGGTCATGTTGGCTGGGCGGGGCAATCGGTCGCGTTCGTCCCGGGCACGCTGGCCGACAATATCCGTCTTGCGCGTCCCGATGCCGAGGACGCGGCGGTCGAAGCCGTGGCCCATCGGGCGGGCCTTGGGCCGATGATCGAAGCGCGGGGGCAGGGATTGGCCTTGCCGCTCGATCATCGCGGGTCGGGTCTATCCGGCGGGGAACGCCGGCGTGTCGGCATCGCCCGGGTGCTGTTAAAGGACGCGCCGCTCTGGTTGCTGGATGAGCCGACCGCGGATCTCGACGCGGGATCGGCGGCCGATATCGCCAGGATACTGGCGTCCGCCGCAAAGGGACGGACGGTCCTGATCGTGACGCACAGCACCGAACTGGCCGCGATCGCCGACAGCGAAGCGGTGCTTTCATGAGCCGCGCGGATATGGACCGGCTGCTGGCCGAGGCGATCGGCCCGGAGCGCCGGGCTTTCCGGATTGCGGGCCTGCTCGCCGCCGCCGCGACGATCTCTGCGGTCCTGCTGCTGGGCCTGTCCGGATGGTTCATCACCGGTGCTGCGCTTGCCGGACTGGCCGGCGTGCTGGCCGCGCAGGGTTTCAACTACCTGGTGCCGAGCGCGTTGATCCGGCTGCTGGCGATCATTCGCACCACGGCACGCTATGGCGAACGGTTATGTGGCCATCGCGGCGCGCTGTTGGCGCTCGCCGCGGTTCGCGCGCGCCTGTTCGATCGCATCCTGTCCGAGCGCGACGTGCGGGCGGTCTCGGCGGGCGATGCCGTGACGCGGCTCGTGCAGGACATCGGCGCATTGGAGGACAGGCTGATCCGTAGGCCCGCGTTGCCTGCTGCGCTCGCCGGGGCTGCGATCGGTCTTGTCCTTGCATGGCTTGCCAGCCCTTGGGCGAGCCTTGTCTTGCTGGCGTTGCTTGTCGGGCTTGTCCTCTGGGCGCATTTGGCGACCCCCCACCTGTTGGCGAGCGCCGCGACCGACATGGCAGCGGCGCTTGCGCGGCTCAAGGCGGGCATGGTGGATTATGCCGCCGCCTCGCCCGAAATCCTTGCCTACGATCTCGCTCCGGCGATCGGGCGAAGCCTCGCGGTCGAGACGGCCGAACTGGACAGCGCGCGGCGTCGTTTTGCGCGCGGCGAAGCAATCATCGACGCGGGCCTCGTGTTGGGTGGAGGCATCGCCATGGGCGCGATGCTGATCCTCTCCCATGCCTCCCTGCCGTTGACGGTGCTTGAGAACGGCGGTGCAAAATTAGACCACGGTGGCGGCGGCGAAGTGCTGCTGCGGGCGGCGTAAAAGTCGTCCACTTTGCCTTCTTTGCGCGAGCAGGGAGGGCGTGGAGATATATACCGTGGATCTTTACCTGAAGGTGCGTCTTGCTTGCGCGGGCGGCATGAGCCAGCGTGAGGCGGCGAAGCATTTCAACGTATCGCGCGACACGGTCCGCAAGATGCTGTCGTATTCGGAGCCCCCCGGTTACCGCCGGACGGCGGCGGTGCGGCGGCCCAAGCTGGAAGCGTTCGTTCCGATCATCGATGCATGGCTTGATGGTGACCGTCAGGTTCCGCGCAAGCAGCGTCATACGGCGAAGCGGGTATTTGACCGCCTTCGCGAAGAGCACGGTTTCACCGGCGGCTACACGATCATCAAGGATTACATCCGACAGCGCGAGCAGCGCAGCCGGGAGATGTTCGTGCCGCTGGCGCATGCGCCCGGCCATGCCCAGGCAGATTTTGGTGAGGCCATGGTCGAGATCGGCGGTGTTGTGCAGAAGGCGCATTTCTTCGTGCTCGATCTACCGCACAGCGACGCCTGCTACGTGCGCGCCTATCCCGCTGCCGTTGCCGAGGCATGGATGGACGGCCACGTGCACGCCTTCGCGTTTTTCGGCGCGGTGCCGCTGTCGATCGTCTACGATAACGACCGCTGCCTGGTCTCGAAGATCCTGCCCGACGGCACGAGGCAGCGCGCCCGGCTGTTCAGCGGCTTCCTGTCGCATTACCTGATCCGCGATCGTTACGGCCGTCCCGGCAGGGGGAACGACAAAGGCAGTGTTGAAGGGCTGGTCGGTTATGCTCGCCGCAACTTCATGGTGCCGATCCCCCGGTTCGCGACGTGGGAGGCGTTCAACCTGTGGCTCGAGGAGCAATGCCGCAAGCGTCAGAACGACCGGCTGCGGGGCGAGAGCGAGACGATCGGCGAGAGGCTGAAGCGCGATCTGGCGGCGATGCAGGAACTGCCGGCTGCCCCGTTCGAGGCTTGTGACCAGACCAGCGGCCAGGTCTCGTCGCAGGCGCTGGTGCGTTACCGGACCAATGATTACTCGGTGCCGGTGCGCTTCGGCCATCAGGAGGTATGGATCCGGGGCTATGTCGGCGAGGTGGTGATCGGCTGCCGGGGCGAGGTCATTGCCCGTCATGTGCGCAGCTACGAGCGCGAGGACGTGATCTTCGATCCCATCCATTACCTTCCCCTGATCGAACAGAAGATCAATGCGCTCGATCAGGCAGCGCCCCTGCAAGGCTGGCACCTGCCCGAAGCGTTTGCAACGCTGCGCCGCCTCATGGAAGCTCGTATGGGCAAGCATGGTCGGCGCGAGTATGTGCAGGTGCTGCGTCTGCTGGAGAGCTTCACGCTTGCCGATCTGCATGCGGCCGTAAAGCAGGCTCTCGATATCGGGGCGATCGGCTTTGATGCCGTGAAGCATCTCCTGCTGTGCCGGGTGGAGCGCCGACCACCCCGATTGGACATGGCGATCTATCCCTATCTGCCCAGAGCCAGGGTGGAGACGACATCGGCGCGCTCCTACATGCAGTTGCTCTCGGGCGATGCGAAGGATGCGGCATGAGCAGTCCGTCCCCCGAGCTGTTACTGGCCAGCCACCTCAAGACGCTCAAGCTACCAACCTTCCTGCGCGAGCATGACAAGCTGGCCCGGCGATGCGCGGCCGAGGGCGCAGATCACGTCCGCTACCTTGCCCGGCTTGTCGAACTGGAGCTGATCGACCGGGAACGCCGGATGGTCGAGCGCCGGATCAAGGCTGCGAAGTTCCCGGCCGCCAAGAGCCTCGACAGCTTCGACTTTGCCGCGATCCCCAAGCTCAACAAGATGCAGGTGCTGGAACTGGCACGCTGCGACTGGATCAACCGCCGCGAGAACGTCATAGCCCTTGGTCCCTCGGGAACCGGCAAGACCCATGTGGCGATCGGCCTCGGCCTTGCCGCCTGCCAGAAGGGCCTGACGGTCGGCTTCACCACCGCGTCCGCGCTGGTCAGCGCGATGATGGAGGCACGCGACGAACGCCGCCTTCTGCGCCTCCACAAGCAAATGGCCGGATACAAGCTCCTCATCATCGATGAACTGGGGTTCGTGCCGCTCTCGAAAACCGGCGCGGAACTGCTGTTCGAGCTGATCTCGCAGCGTTACGAGCGCGGCTCGACGCTGATCACCAGCAACTTGCCGTTCGACGAGTGGACCGAAACGTTCGGCTCCGAGCGCCTGACAGGCGCGCTCCTCGACCGGCTTACCCACCACGTCTCCATACTCGAGATGAACGGAGAGAGCTATCGTCTGGCCCAAAGCCAGGCGCGCAAGGCACGCTCCAACCCCTGACAGAAAAGACCATCCGTGTGTTGGCGACCCCCACTCGGGCTACGCCCTCGCGGCGCTCGCCAGCACACGGATCACCCGGCCTGATTTTGCGCCGCCCAATGGCCGACTTTTACTCCGCCGTTGACAGTGCTTGCCGTGCTGGCGGCGGCGGGTGCGATCGAGGCCCTTTCCGGCTATGTGCGCGGCGTATCGCGAAGCGCGCTGGTCGCGGCCGCCCTCTCGCGATTGGAGGGCATGGCGGGTCAACCCTCTGCGCTTGTCCGCAAGGCGACGGCATCCATGGCGCCCGCGCGGAGCATTGCCTTTGATCGGGACGGCCTGCATGTCCGGATCGTGGCGGGCGAGCGCTTGGGGATTTCAGGCAAATCCGGCAGCGGCAAGACCAGCCTTCTGGAAACGCTCGCTGGTATTCGGCCCGCTGGCGAGCATTGTGGCATTGCTCTTGATGACCAGCTTCTTGCTTCCCTGCCGTCCGAGGACGTGCGAGCGGCATTCGCGCTCTCGCCCCAGGATGCCCAGCTCCTGTCGGGAACCATCCGCGACAATTTGCGTGTGGCGCGCCCCGGCCTCAGCGACGAACGGCTTTGGGCGGCGCTGGAAGTCGCCTGCCTCGCTGTCGATATTCGCGCGATGCCGCATGGGCTTGACCAATGGGTCGGCGACGGCGGAGCGCGGTTGTCGGGCGGCCAGCGCAAGCGGTTGTCGATCGCCCGCGCCTTGCTTGCCGGCAGGCCGTGGCTGCTGCTCGACGAGCCGAGCGAGGGGTTGGACATGGCGACGGAGGCGCGGCTTGCGGGCCACCTCGACGCGTGGCTTCGCGAGACAGGGACCGGAGTCGTGGTGGTGAGTCATCGACCGACCTTCTTGAGTCTCGTCGGCAAGGGTCGAACAATCAACTTGAAGGATCGCCGCTAATATAGGGATATCTGTAGCTGGCCTGGGGGCGGATCGATTTGGCGCGCGTAATCAAATCCATTCAATCCACGTCGCGCATAAGGAGGAGCCTATCTGCCGCGTTCATACTACCGTTCCCGATCGATTACCTTGCCGTGGAGTGATCATTTGATATCGCTTGATATGGAACTGCTTCGTTCGCTTGCTGCGGCGCTCGCGGTAGGCGTGCTGATCGGTATCGAGCGAGGCTGGCGGCAGCGCGAGGCAGCGGATGGCAGCCGGGTCAGCGGTTTGCGCACCTTTGGCCTGCTCGGTCTTGCCGGCGGCCTTGCCAGCCATATGCCCGAAAGCCTTGCGGCGGTAATCGGGCTGGCGGTCACTGCCAGCCTGGTTCTTGGATATCGCAGCGAACAAGCCCGCACGGCCAGCCTGTCCATCACCAATACGTTGGTCGGCATTATCACCTTCGCCTTGGGATATATGGCCGGGCAGGGCCTGGTGAGCGAGACGCTGGCCGTCGCGGCGGTAACCACCTTGATCCTGACGCTCAGGCAGCAATCCCACGCCATGCTCAAAGGGATGAGCCACAAGGAGGTCGAATCGATCGCCACGTTCGCGATCGTCGCGTTGGTCATCCTGCCGCTGCTGCCGGATGCGAGCTACGGCCCCTTTGAGGCCTGGAACCCGCGGCAAATCTGGATGGTCGTCGTCGTCGTGCTCGGACTCTCCTTCGCCGGCTATGTCGCCAGTCGTCGGCTCGGCGCGGACAAGGGGGTCATGATAACCGCTTTGTTCGGGGCATTGGTATCGTCCACGGCGGTCACTGTTGCCTATGCCCGGCGTTTGCGCGCCAATGATGGTCCGCAAGGCCCCTTGATTGCTGGTATTGCGCTCGCCTCGCTCGTGATGTTCGCGCGCGTCCAGATACTCTCTTTTACCCTCATCCCCTACGCCAGCACATCGCTCGCGCTTGCAATGGTTCCGGCTTTCGTCGTCGGCGGTCTGACAACCCTTCTGGCGCTACGCTCCAAGGTGGATGGTGATGGCGCCAGCGAGGTGAAGCTGGGCAATCCGCTGGATTTCGGGCCGGCGCTTCTGCTGGCGGGCGCGGTTGCGTTGATTGCTGTCCCGGCACGTTGGGCGCTCGCGCGGTTCGGCGATCAGGGCATTGTCGTTGTGCTTGGCCTTACGGGCATGTGGGATGTGGACGCAGCCGTACTCACGCTCGCGGGGCTGCCTGAGGATATGCTGAAACCCGACACGGCCGGACTGGTGCTTGCGGTGCCCGTGCTCGCCAACACGATGTGGAAGGCTGTACTCACGCTGGTACTGGCAGGGCCATCAAAGCAAGGCTGGAAGGCGTCCGGCCCACTCTTCGCATCAGTTCTGGCATCTGCTGCCGGTATCGCCGCGCTCATGGTGTTTCGCTAGGAGCGATGAGCGGGCAGCTCGTGACTGGTTCGAAGCTGGTTCAGGTCCATTCCTGAGCGGGGATGCGCGCTTTCGTTGCTGGCCGTGAATTTGTGGCGACGCAGAGCCATGGCCGGCTATTGTCGTAAGGGCCGAACGCGCGGCATCCGGCCCTTGGGCAGATCAGGCGGCCTGCGACAGGGCTTCGGCGATCTGATCCTTGATCGCGAGGCGGCGCTTGCGAAGTTCGGTCTCGTGATCTTGCGAGGTCGGTTCGATATTGGTTTCAGCCACGTGGATTTCGTCATTCACGACATCATAATCGAGAAGAAGCTGCGCGAAGCGAGAGTCCGAAGCCTTCAAGGCGTGAATCTTGTCCATCTGACCGGGGAATTCCTCGCTCAGGGTGTGGGGGGTATTCGACATAATTACTCCTTTGATGAAACTATGATATATAGCGAATTCGCGGGTGGCCGCACCCGTTTATGTCTGGGGCTGGTCACTTTGTTTTCGCCGATCAGCTCGATCGGCTCTTACGATGCTCGCGATAGGCCTGATAGGAATGCAGAATCTCGGCCATGCGGGCGAGTGCCTCGCGCCGGCCCGACGCGCTCTCGATATTCTGCAGTTCTTTTTTCAGATGGGTCGAAAAATCCGCATAGTCATTCTGCCAATCGCGGCCGACAGCCTCCTGTAGTTCCGGCTTTCCGGTCTTCAGGCGCTTGGACGGGGCGCGTGACGGCAGTGAATAGGTTTCCCCGATCTTCGGCGTGACAATCGATGCCGCGGCATCGTCCGCCTGCATCAGGCGGCGGAACGTCTCGATCGAGCCCTCTTCGCCGTGTCCCAGGAACAGGCTGCCATCGATCGGCTTCCGCGCCCTTATCCAGCGCTGCAGATCCTTCTGGTCGGCATGCGCCGAATAAGTGTCGATCCGCCGGATCTGCGCGCGCACCGCGACGTCCTGCCCCCAGATGCGCACGCGGTTCGCGCCATCGAGGATTGTCCGGCCAAGGGTGCCTGCGGCCTGGAAACCGACGAACAGGATCGTCGATTCACGGCGGCCGAGATTGTACCGCAGATGGTGACGGATGCGTCCCGCTTCGCACATGCCGGATGCCGCCATGATGATGGCTCCGGACATGTCGTTGAGCCGCATCGATTCCATCGTGCTGGCAGTGTAGTGGAACGAGGGGTGACGGAAGATTTCACCCGAGCCCATGTCTTCGAGTTCCCCGGCATGTTTGGCGAACACCTCTGTCGCGCGGGTCGCAAGTGGCGAATCGATGAACACCTGCGGATGCGCCAGGCGTCCGGTGTTGATCAGGGTCGCGATATCGAGGAGCAATTCCTGGGTGCGTTCGAGCGCGAAAACGGGAATGACGAGGTTGCCGCCGCGCGTAAGCGCTGCATTGATCTCGGCTTCCAGCAAAGTCCGGCGCTGCTCGATCGTCACGTCCTCGCGGACGCGGTCGCCATAGGTGCTCTCGCAGAACACATGATCGAGTCCTGCCGGACCCTCGGGATCGGCATGAAAGGCCTTGTGGTCTGGACCCAGGTCGCCGGAGAAGAGCAAGTGCACGCCACCGACCTCGATCTCCACGGATGTGGAACCCAGGATATGGCCCGCATTCCACAAGCGCGCCCGAAAACCGGCGGCAGGTGCGAACCAGTCGTGCAGCGCTACTGTCTCGACCTGTTCATAGGCCGCTTTGGAATCCGCTTCGGTATAGATCGGTTCGATCGGCTCCTCGTCCCGGCGATCCTGCCGTCGATTGCGGCGCTCCGCATCGCCCTCCTGAATTCGTCCGGCGTCGGGCAGCATGTAATACAGAAGGTCGCGGGTTTGCGGTGTCGCGAAGATCGGCCCGCGATACCCTTCCGCCGTGAGCCTGGGCAGCAGGCCGCTATGGTCGATATGCGCGTGCGTCAGGACAACGGCGTCGATCTTGCGCACGTCGAACGCGAAGGGGTCGCGATTGAGTGTTTCCAGCGTCCGGGATCCCTGGAACAAGCCGCAATCTATGAGGATCGTCTTTCCGCCATGGCGTAGTTCCATGCAGGAACCAGTGACTGTGCCGGCAGCGCCGTGGAAGGTTATGGTGGGTACGCTACTCATCGGTCCTCTCATTCTCTCGCCGGCGGTCCAATAGGCTGGTTATGCGCGGGTCGCAGGCCAATCATCTGTAAACTCGCCGATCTTCGTCTGTCCTTACGTATGGTTCCGAATTTGATCGGTGAAGCCCGGATCGATAGTGGCGCTGAGATTGATTCCATGGAGTTCTTGCAAGGACGTGGGCGACGTCCGCGAACTGGTTGAGCTCAAGCAGGGAAAATGGAGGACGATGCCGCCCTCGAAGGCCAGACCTCGCTTCTTGACCGCGAAATTGCTCCCATGAGCCGGGCGCTGGAGCGGATCAGGCGAGGCGCTTACGGCGAATGCTTGCAGTTATGGTATTCCACAAGCCTCGAAATGCTCTCTAACGTTGCAGCGATGATGTTCAGAACTTTCTTGGAAGACATCGTCCAGGACAATATCGTCACAAAATCTTGGCGAAGGTAGCGACCGATCCCTGGGGAAAAGGTCGCTTTGTTTTCGCGGCAGTGTCTCCTCTATTTATCGGAGTTCCCGCTAGAGCGCATAGCAATTTCGCTGTTCCCTCCATATTGGCCGATACGATGCTATAGAAAACGAGTTTCGCATCGCGGCGCGTCTGAACCAGTTCCGCCTTGCGCAAAATTGCGAGTTGTTGGGACAGGCCCGGTTGACCGATGCCGGTGAGGGCTTCGAGTTCGCCTACAGACTTCTCGCCATGTTCGAGGAGCGTCCGCAGGAGCTTCAGGCGGACGTCATGGGCGATCGCCTTGAGGACGCTGGCAGCCTCTTCAAGCTGCGTATCGGTGAAAGTCATCACTTGCCTGTCTTCCCATGCTTGTCGGGCTGCGTGCGGTGGAACCAGCAGCCATCGCCCGCCGCATCGAGCGCACCGTGCTGGTCCTGATAGGGCGGAAGAAGCACGTCATCGCCGGGATGCCAGCCTTCGGGGGTCACTATGTTGTCGTTGTCGACCCGTTGCAGCGCGGTCAGGACTCGAAGCAGCTCCTCCACCGATCGCCCGATGGTGGCTGGATAGCAGAGCTTGGCGCGGACAATGCCTTCGGGGTCGATGAAGAAGGTCGAGCGCAGCGTGGCCGCGTCGGGGGCGTTGTCCGCGAGCATTCCATAGGCGCGGCCGATCACCATCGAGGGATCTTCGACGATCGGGAAAGCGATGGTCACGCCGAAATGCTCGCGGATCGCCCTGATCCATCCGAGATGGGAATAGAGGCTGTCGACCGACACCGCGACCAGGTCGCAGCCGAGCGCCTTGAACCGATCGCTGGCGCGCGAGAGGGCGACGAATTCACTGGTGCAAACCGGCGTAAAATCGGCGGGATGAGAGAACAGCAGTACCCAGCGGCCGCGATGGCCGGACAGGGTCATGTCGCCCATCGTCGTGCGGGCGCGGAAATCAGGCGCGGGATCGCCGATCTGGATAGGGGAGCACACGGCATTGTCGTCTGCGTTCGAGTTCAACTTTCTCACTCCTGCAGAGAGGCAAGTCTTGAACCCTCTCCCTTACACGGTTACATCATGCGGGTAAACGATTAAGCGGTATTGGCGTTCCACAGGAGAGAAGCGCATGTCCGATGTCCCGCTGGTAGCCTGCCCGGTTTGCGCGAGCATCAACCGCGTTCCTGCAGCGAAGATCGGCGCGGCGCCAATTTGCGGGAAATGCGGAATGCCGCTTTTCCAGGGACAGCCGGTCGATGTCGACCAGGCGGCATTCGATCGGCATGTAGGTCGCGGAAGCCTGCCGGTTCTCGTCGATTTCTGGGCGAGCTGGTGCGGACCTTGCCGCGCCATGGCGCCGGCGTTCAAGGCGGCCGCTGCGGAGCTGGAGCCGCATGTCCGGCTCCTGAAGGTCGATACCGAAGCTGAGCAGGGTATTGCCGGGCGCTACCGCATTCAGTCGATTCCGACGCTGATCCTGTTCAGGGGTGGCCGCGAGGTCGCCCGACAGGCCGGGGCGATGGACCGTGCGCGACTCGTCGCCTGGACAAGGCAGGCGCTCGTCACCGCCTGATTCGGGGTGTGATGACCCCATACTTAGCATAAACGATGCTTTGACGTGTTCGCGCCTCTGGTCCCGTGCGCTGCGAATCCGGCCTAATTCGGCCGATTGCAGAAGTGATTGAAAAATCCGATCAAAGGAATTAGATTTATCGTGTTATCACGATTAATAGAAATGTGTATTCAATATCTGTCACTCACTCAGTCATAGGAGACGATAAAATGACAGACCAGGTCACTCCCTCCATGCCGCGGATCAACGAACCCGCGCCTGCCTTCAAGGCCAAGACGACCCACGGCGAACGCTCGCTCGACGATTACAAGGGCAAGTGGCTCGTTCTCTTTTCCCACCCCGCCGACTTCACGCCGGTCTGCACGACCGAATTCATGGGCTTCGCCAAGGCCGCCGACCGCTTCAAGGCGCTCAACTGCGAACTGCTGGGCCTCTCCATCGACTCGGTGCATTCGCACATCGCCTGGATGCGCAGCATCGAGGAGAAGTTCGGCGTCGAGATCCCGTTCCCGATTATCGACGATCTGTCGATGAACGTCGCCAAGGCCTTCGGCATGATCCATCCCGGTGCCTCGGACACCTCGGCCGTTCGCGCCACCTTCATCATCGACCCCGAAGGCATTGTCCGCGCGATGGTCTATTATCCGATGTCGAACGGCCGCTCGGTCGATGAATTCGTCCGCCTGCTCACCGCGCTCCAGACGTCCGACGCCAACAAGGTGGCGACGCCTGAAAACTGGCAGCCCGGCGAGCCGGTGATCGTGCTGCCGCCCGCGACGGCTGAAGCCGCCAGGGCCCGCAAGGACGAAGGTTACGACTACACCGATTGGTATTTCAGCAAGAAGACCCTCTGAGGCAGCTGGGCCGGCTTCGCGTCCCAAGTGCGAAGCCGGTACGCCGGGCCAGACAGGAAAGGACAAGGCCCATGGCCGACCCGCAAATCCGTGAAGCCACCCGCATCGTCGAGGCCGCGAGTAATGCGCGGCCCGCGGTCATCCGCAGCTTCTTCGACGAGGACACGTTTACCGTGACCCACGTCATCTCAGATCCCGCCACGGCCAAGGCCGCGATCATCGATAGCGTGCTCGATTTCGATCCGGCTTCGGGGCGCACCTCCTTCGCGTCGGCCGACAAGGTGATCGACTATATCCGGAGCGAAGGGCTCGAGGTCGAATGGCTGCTGGAGACGCACGCCCATGCCGACCATCTGTCGGCCGCGCCCTATCTTCAGGAGAAGCTGGGCGGCACGCTGGCGATCGGTCGCCATATTCTCACCGTGCAGGAGGTCTTCGGCAAGATCTTCAACGAGGGAACGCGCTTTGCTCGCGACGGCTCGCAGTTCGACCGGCTGTTCGATGACGGCGACCGTTTCAGGGTCGGCTCGATCGAGGCGATCGCGCTGCATGTGCCGGGCCATACGCCCGCCGACATGACCTATGTGATCGGCGATGCGGCGTTCATCGGCGACACGCTGTTCATGCCCGACTACGGCACGGCCCGCGCTGACTTCCCGGGCGGCGATGCGCGCACGCTTTATCGGTCGATCCGCCGCCTGCTGTCGCTCCCCGATCAGACCGGCCTTCATCTTTGCCACGACTACAAGGCCCCCGGGCGCGATACCTATGCCTGGGAAACGTCGGTCGGCGAGGAGCGAGAGCATAATGTCCATGTTCGCGACGGGGTGAGCGAGGACCAGTTCGTCGCCATGCGCGAGGCGCGCGATGCGACGCTCGGGATGCCGCGCCTCATTCTGCCGTCCATCCAGGTCAACATGCGCGGCGGCCACCTGCCCGAGCCGGAAGACAATGGCATGCGCTACCTCAAGCTGCCGATAAACGCGCTGTAAGGCCATGGCACTCGAACCCATCCAATATCTGCTTGGTGCCGGATCGGGCTCGCTCGTCGGATTCACGCTGGGGCTGGTGGGCGGTGGGGGCTCAATCCTCGCCGTCCCGCTCATGGTCTATCTGGTCGGCGTCGCCTCGCCGCATGTCGCGATCGGCACCAGCGCGCTGGCGGTCGCCGCCAATGCCGGGGCCAATCTCGTTCCCCACGCGCGCCAGCGGACGATCAAATGGCGTTGCGCCGGCATGTTCGCCGCCGCTGGTGTCGCCGGCGCCTATGCCGGATCGACGCTCGGTAAAGCGTTCGATGGACAGAAGCTGCTGTTCCTGTTCGCTCTGCTGATGGTCCTGGTTGGCGGGCTGATGCTAAAAAGCCGGGGCGATCCCGGCAATCCCGATGTCCAATGCCGGCGCGAGAATGCGCCCAAGGTGATCGGTTATGGGGCCGCCACTGGTCTCTTTTCCGGGTTCTTCGGCATCGGCGGGGGCTTCCTGATCGTGCCGGGACTGATGGCTTCGACCGGGATGCCGATGCGCAACGCCGTCGGATCGTCGCTGGTCGCCGTCACCGCTTTTGGTCTGACTGCCGCGCTCAACTATGCCCTTTCCGGCCTGGTTGATTGGGGGCTTGCTGCGGCGTTCATCGCCGGCGGCGTCATCGGCGGCCTTGTGGGCGCGGCGCTCTCTCGGCGGCTGTCGGCGCACAAGGGGGTGCTCAATACGATATTCGCACTGCTGATCTTTGCGGTTGCCGCCTACATGCTGTGGCAAAGCACCGCCGCGATCCTGGGCTGATTCTTGTAACGACGATGGGAATACATCGATGAACGATGCTGGGGAGAACAGGGAAGGTTTGGCCGCGCACGATTGGGCCGGCCAGGCGGGCATGCGTTGGCTCGCCCAGCTCGACCGCTTCGAAAGCATGATCGAGCCGATCGGCAGGGCGTTGCTTGCCCAGGCCGCATACAACTTCGGCGAAACGGTGGTCGATGTCGGATGCGGCGGTGGCTGGACCACGCGGCAGATCGCCACGGCCGTCGGCAACACCGGATTTGTGCTCGGCCTCGACATCTCACCCGATCTGGTGGGGATGGCCAGGGAACGGGCACAGCGCGCGGGCCTTGCCAATATCCGCTTTGAGCAGGGCGATGCCGCCACTGCGATGCCGAAAGAAGCGCCGTTCGATCGGCTGTTCTCGCGCTTCGGTTCGATGTTCTTCGCTGAGCCTTATCCCGCTTTCGCCAATCTGCGCCGGATGTTGCGCGATGGCGGGCGGCTCGACATCGCTGTCTGGGCGCCCATCGCTGACAATCCGTGGCAGCTTAGTGTCATGGGCATCATCAAGGAGCATATGGACCTGCCGACGCCGCAGTCGCGCGCGCCGGGACCATTCGCGCTCGGCGAGCAGGACTATGTGATCGACCTTCTCCAAAGCGCGGGTTTCTGCGAGGTCAGATTCGATGCCTGGACAGGTGAGCAGCGCGTGGGCGGCCCCGGCAGTGATCCCGAGAGCGCCGCTCGCTTCGTGCTTGAGGGGATGCAGATCGGCGATCTTGTTCGACAGAACGGGGCAGAGGTACGCAAGGCCATTCACCAGCATCTTGTCGAGCTGTTCGAGCGCCATTGCGATGAGAATGGCGTTCATATGGGGGCGAAGGCCTGGCTGGTGAGCGCACGGGCCTGAGAGCATTCAAGAAAAGGGTGATAATATGGCGCGCAAGAAGCTATCGCTTCGGCTTCCGGGGAAAGGTTCATCCGATGGTGACGCTGCCAATTCCGAGGAAATAGCGGCGGCGCTCGCACTGATCGAGACGCATGGGCAACGTGCCGGACAGGCTCTTGTCGATGAGGCGCAGGCTCCCATCAAGGCTCGCGACGATCACCGTGTTTTGTTTCTGGAACGTGTGCGCGTCGCCCTATTGACGATCGAGCCATCCTCGTCCGCCATGCGGCCTCAATGAAAGCTGAATGGTATCGTAAAGACCAACTGCTCGCTTTCCACGCCCATAGGCGGTGTTGGAAAAGGAGCAGCATTGCGCACCGTGCGGAGCGCCAGGCGATCGAGCGCGGCATTCCCGCTGCTGCCGGCCAGCTCGACGGCAATCAGCGCGCCGTCAGCCCCGACGATGAAGCGGACCGTTGCGACCCCGTCGAGGTGGATCCCCGCGGGCTTGCGCGCGGCTATTCGCGCCCAGAGCTGGCGCTGATAGGCCGCAAGCGCGGACTGTTTCTTATCATCCTGGGCTTGCGGCGGCGCGACCTCGGGTTCCGGCGCGGGCGGTCTGCTTACCGGCGCGACAGCGAACGGAGAGGCGATTGCTGGAGCAGCGGGTATAGGCGACGAAGCTGGTCCGCCTCTTTCTCCCGTCGTAGCCAGCTCAGGCGGGTGCGCAGGGCGCCGCTCCGGCGATAGGCGGGCCTCGTCTGTCCGCGATCGCGACAACGTTGAAGGCGGTGGTGACGGTGGCGACGGGGTAAACAACCGGAAGCGGCTCACCTGCACAGGCTGCGTCATTCGCAGCCGTCCCGATAGATTGGCATTGAGCGCCACTAGCACCAGCAGGCAGCATGACGCGGCGGCAAGGCCCGCGCCCAGGCGCTGCGACCAGGCCGAGGGCTGGCCATAGCCTGCCCTCGGCTCCTCGTTCATGTCGTGCGAGTTCGGGAGCATGGGCGCTCAAAACGCAATCGTGATCCCGGCGTTGACCGATCGCCCCCGGCCCGGAACCGGGCGGCGCACGCCGGTCGCCTTCAGATCGCCGAGCGACATGCCGCTAAGCGGAGCATAATAGGCCTTGTCGAACAGATTGTCGGCGCCGAGCGTCAGGCGAACCTTGTCGATGCGATAGGCGAGCTGGACATTGAGCAGCGCGTAGCTGCCCGTCCGCGGTTCGTTGCGGGTCGGATCGGCGCGATCCTTTTCCGTCACGATGTCGAGGTCAATCCGGGTTTCGAGGCCGCCGATCCGATGCTCGAGGCTCAGCGCCGCATTGAACGGCATCTGGTGATAGAGCGGTGCGTGGTCGGTCAGATTCTGGCCGTGCAGCCAGCTCGCGCGCGCGGTCAGACGCGCGGTGCCGGCCGACGACGATGACCATAGCGGCACGGCGCCCGATATGTCGATGCCGTAGATCTCTGCCTTCTGGTTGGCGAACTGCAATTGAACGAACCCGGTCGGACTGCCCATCATGTCGGTGAAGTCCGCCAGCTTAACGGCGTCGATATATTCGTCGACATGGGTGTAATAGGGCGCGATCTTGAACGACCAGCCATCCTTGCCGCCTCCGGAAATGGCCAGGGCGGCGCTCAGCGTATCGGCCTTTTCGGGGCGAAGGTCGAGGTTGCCGACATAGCCGTTCCCGTCGCCGAACCACCCGATCATGCGGCTCGCCATGCTGCCCCGGCCCCAGCTATAGCGCTCGTAGATATTGGGCGAGCGAACCTTGCGGGCATAGCCGATCTCGATATCCGCCCCGTCCGAAAGCGCGTAGCGGACCAGCAGGCTGCCGCTCCAATTGCTGTCGTGGCGCTTGCGGTCGGCCTTGTTGAACGCCGCTGCCGCCATGACATCGGCCATCTGCATCATGCCGGTGCCATAGGGCGCGACCTTGCCGGTGTTCATCCAGACCTGATCGTTACGGATGCCGGCGATGAGGGAGAAACCGCTATCCCAGCGCGTTTCCCACTCGAGGAAGGTGCCGAGCCGATCGCGCTTGGCCCCGTTGACGTTGATGAACGCATTCGGCCCCATCATCATATTGCCCACAACGGGCGGCCAATAGTCGTTGAGCCATTGATGCTGGAATTCGCTGCCCAGGC
Organism: Sphingobium sp. CFD-2; assembly: GCF_024611135.1. NCBI lineage: Bacteria > Pseudomonadati > Pseudomonadota > Alphaproteobacteria > Sphingomonadales > Sphingobiaceae > Sphingobium > Sphingobium sp. CFD-2. Next base: position 788,303 of record NZ_CP084405.1, read on the forward strand.
GCAGCGTGCCGCCGCCGAGCAATATATCCGCCTGGACGGTATAGCTCGCGCTGTGGACCTCCGTGTTCATCGGCATCCCGCCGGTCGCGGTCCCGCCCTTGTCGGCGAGGAAGTTCATGACGTGGTCGGTGTCGCGCCAGCTCGCCCGCACATCGAGATTGCCCCAATCGAAGACGCCGGCATAATGGCCGTTCAGGAACCATGATTTGTTGGACGTCATGTCCATATATTGGTTCGGGAAACCCTCATAGGGCGTGAAATGATAGCCGCCTTTCAGCTCGATCAGGCCGTTGCTGACTTGCGCTGCGAGATTGAGGCTGTGGTCGGTCTTGGCATATTCGCTGGACCGCACGCCCCCCAGCGAGCCGCCGCCCTTGAAATTGCCGGCCTGGGTATAGGAGCCGCTATAGGTCAGGCTGAGCCTGTCGCTTGCGGCCGTCACGGACAGCGCGCCGCCGAACCCGTCGCCATTGCTTCGATAGAAGGCCGATGCTTCGCCGGTCAGCAGCGTTTCGCCCTGTTTCGCAAAGCGGGGCGGAGCGCTCTCGACGCGAATGATCCCGCCGATGCTGTCGCCGCCATAGCTGACTGGCGAAACGCCGGTAATGACGTCGATCGCGCTCACGGTTTGCGGATCGGTGTAGGACAGGGGCGGATTCATATCGTTCGGACAGGCCGAGGCAATCGCCACGCCGTCGACCAGCACGGTCAAGCGCTGCGCTTCAAGGCCCCGGATCACCGGCAAGGTCGAGAAGCCCCCGGCCCCATAGCCGCTGACGCCGGGTACGCTTTGCAGGATCGCTGCGGTATCGCTCGAGCCGACCTGAAGGTCGCGCAGGCGCGAGGGGGAAAGCCGCTCACCCGAAACCGTCGACCCCGCCTCGCTCGCCGAGCTAACGTCGACCTCTGGCAGCGGCGTCCCGTCCTGGGCGAAGGCTCGCGAGATGGGGGCGCCCGCCAGCACAGCGACGAGTGCGGGAAAAGCGAAGCTCCCGGCGAGGCGAACCTTGAAAGTTGGTTGCTTGCTGGTGGAGCGAGCGAAGGCAGGCATGGTGGTTGCCGCGCAATGCGCGGAATCAAGCATAATCGTCATGTCGGAATCCTGATTCACATGCGGCGCCCCGGCGAGGGGCGCCCATCAACGGGGAATGTCGAAGGAATCAGGTGGTGGGAGGACCGATCGCCGGCGGGCGCAGATAGGTGCCGCGCCGGAGGACTATGCGGTTTGGACGCCGAAAAACCGTTGCGAGGATGAAGGCGAGGGCGACGGCTAGGAGCAGCGCATCGACGGCCGCGAGCGATGGCGAGGACAGGCCGGTAAAGGCGCAAGGCGCTTCCGCCTTCTTGTGCTCGTCATGGTCCTGCTCGCCGCCTTTGCTCGGCAACTTGATTGCGATCTTCTGAGGCCCTTGCCCCGAGCACAGCTGGACCAGGATCACGCCATTCGAGACGACCGGCATGAAACCCGCCGGCACCAACGCCTTCACGAGCAGCGCAGCGCCTAGCAGGAGCGCGCACAGCCAATGGTGCCGGACAAGGAATTTGCGAGCTTCGGTCACGCAGCATCCTCTAAGTGCAGGCTCGTTTCATGTCGAGAATGTTTGCTTGCCGTATGTTAGCTAGTCGTGCCCCGCTTCATCTGGTGCCCAGATGCTGTGGGAATCGATCTGGATCTTGAGCAGAGCACGATCGGCTTCGGAGCGCGCCTCGATTTCCATTCGGCGCGCGTCATTGGCCTGCCGGCGGGCATAGAGCATATCGGAGAGGTCGATCTGCCCGAGTTGGTAACCGCGCACCGTCCTTTCGGCGGCGTCGCCGGCGCTGCGCGCCGAAGCGTCGGCATTGCGCCAGGCATCGAGCCGGGTGTGCGCGTTGGAAAGGTCGGCATTGGCGGTCGCCTCGATGCTGCGCTGCACGGCCGCGAGTTCCATGCGCGCGGCATTGGCCTCGGCTGACGCCTGATCGGCTGCGGCTCTGCGATAGCCACCGCCGAGCGGGATTAAAGCCACCACGCCCGCGCCGGCTTCCGCGCCGCCGCGCTCGCTGAACAGGCGGACGCCGAAGCTCGGGTCTGCGATGCGATCCGCTCGCACCCGACGCGAAGTCACGTTCAGACGCTGCGCTTCCTTGTCGGCGGCGCGGATCTCGTGACTGCGCTCGATTACCAGGTCGCGCATCGCTTCCAGCCCCTGGGCGGGCAGCATGGGGTCGGCCAGTTCTGGTGGTTCGGAGGGGAGCGGGATTTCCGGAAAGGACGCTGCGAAGGTCACGCGCGCCTGTTCGCGCAGCGAGAGTGACGATGCGGCCTGCGCGCGCGCCTGAGCCAGCGCCGCCTGCGCCTGGTCGAGGTCGAGTTGGGCGGCGTCTCGCAGCGTGACCCGCCGCTTTATGGCGGCGATTGCCTCCTCCAGCCCGCGGACGCTGTCGAGATCGTTGCGATAATGGCTTCCCGCAGTGAGCCAGTCGTGCCAATAGCCGGCCAGCAGCAGCGCGGTTTGATGGCGGACATCCTCCATCTGGTTTTCCGCGACCTCAATGCCGAGCGCACCGGCTTCGCGGTCGAGCGCGGCCTTGCCCGGCAGGCGGAATGGGCGGCTGATTGTCGTATCGAATTCGTCGAACCCGCCTTCGCGATCGACGGTTCGGCGAATGTAGCTGCCGCTCACCGTCACTTCGTGGGGGCCTTTGCGCAGCATATCGCCGCGTGCCCGTGCGGCTTCGACGCGCGCAATTGCGGCGGCGACGCTGGGGTGATTGTCGAGCGCTTCGTTGACCTTGTCGGCAGGCGGCAGATCGGTATGCTGGGCCAGGGCAGGCGCGGCCGTCAGAAGGCCGAGAGCGGCGAGTACGATCCGCATCAGGCGATCCTTCCATGATCGAGCAGGGGCGTCGTGCGCCACCGGACCGGCAGATCGCGCCGCGCGTCTTTTACGGTGCGGAGCAGGTCGGGCACCGCGTCTGCGCTCACGATCAGTTCGAGCGTCGAACGCTTCAATTCGCCCGACACGCGCTCGGCGGTTCCCGCATCGCCAAAATCGCGACCTCGCACAGCTTCCCCGCGGACATGGATTGGCGTGGGGGAGACGGCGCGGATCGCGTCCACGAGAAGCTCGGTATCGCGGGTGGCGCAATGGAGGGTGAACAGCAGGTCAGGCATTAGCGGCCTCCCCGGCGCTTTCCCCGAAGCGCTCGAACAGGATCGGCAGTAGGACCAGCGTCAGCAAAGTGGAGGTAATGAGGCCGCCGATCACCACGATCGCGAGCGGCCGCTGGATCTCGGACCCCGGCCCGCTGGCGAACAGCAGGGGGACGAGGCCGAAGGCCGTGATGCCGGCAGTCATCAGCACCGGTCGCAGCCGACGCTGCGCGCCCAGGCGCACGGTCTCGGCCATACCCACCCCGTCGGCGCGCAACTGGCGGAAATAGGCCACCAGCACCAACCCATTGAGCACGGCGATGCCGAGCAGGGCGATGAACCCCACCGACGCCGGGACCGAGAGATACTCGCCCGACAGCCACAGCGAGATCAGCCCGCCGACCATCGCGAAGGGGATGTTGGAGAGGATCAGCAGCGCGGCGCGCAATGAGCGCAGCGCCGCCAGCAGGACGAGGAAGATCAACACCAGCGCTACGGGCACCACCATCATCAGCCGGGCCGATGCGCGCTGCTGGTTCTCGAACTGACCGCCCCAGACGATGCTGTAGCCTGCCGGTAGCCGTACCTTGGCGGTGACCTGCGCCTTCGCCTCATCGACATAGCCGACCAGATCGCGGCCGGAGACGAAGGCCTGCACCAGCGCGAAGCGCGAGCCGTTCTCGTGATCGAGCTTCACCGGTCCCTGCGTGCGCTCCACCCGCGCCATGTCGCTGACACGCGCCAGCGTGCCATCGGGCGTGCGCAATTGCAGGTCGGCGAAACGGGCCGGATCGCTCCGGATGCCGTCGTCACCGCGAATGACGATCGGAATGCGTTTCTGACCTTCGGCCACGACCCCGGACCGCACGCCCTCGACCTGTGCGCGCAGCGCGTCCTGGAACTGGTCGACCGGCATCCCGAACCGCCCCGCCGCCGCGCGGTCGATGTCGAGTTGGAGATAGTCCACATTGTCGTTGGCGACCGTCAGGACCTCCGATGAGCCGTGGATGCCGGACAGGATATCCTGGATCCGACCCGCGAGCTCGGCGAGCGTTGCGGTGTCAGGCCCGAAAATCTTGACCGCTAGATCGCCGCGCGCGCCGGTGAGCATCTCCGAGACGCGCATCTCGATCGGCTGGGTGAAACTCGATTGGATACCGGGCAGGCCGTCCAGCGCCTTGCGCATTTCCCCGACGACGAAATCCTTGTCCCCGCGCCATTGCGAGCGCGGCTTCAACTGGACGAAGCTGTCGGTCTCGTTCGGTCCCATCGGATCGAGACCGATCTCGTCGGAGCCGACGCGGGCGATCACGTCCTCCACCTCCGGCACGGTGCGGAGCGCGCGCTGCACCGCCATGTCGCCGGCCACCGATTGGTCCAGGCTGATCGAGGGCAGCTTGGTAAGCTGCACGATCACCGAGCCTTCGTCCATCGTCGGCATGAAGGTCTTCCCGGCCGCGCCATAAGCGAGGCCCGCCAGCACCAGCCCGGTGGCGGAGAGACCATAGACCAGCTTCTTGTGCGCGAACGCCGCGTCGAGCAGCGCCTGGTAGCGTGGGCCGATCTGCCGCATGATCCATGGCTCACCATGATGGCCGCTCCTGAGGCTGAAGGAGGCAAGGACCGGCACCAGCGTCAGGGCGAGCAGCAGGGAGCCCGCGAGCGCGAAGACGATGGTGAGCGCGACGGGCGCGAACAGCTTGCCCTCCAGCCCCTGCAGCGAAAGCAGGGGCAGGAACACGAGCGCGATGATGACGATGCCCGCCGACACCGGCACGATCACCTCGCTGGTTGCGCGGAATACGTGGTTGAGTCGGGGCGTGTCCTCGCCCTGGGCATGGCTCAGGCGCTCGACGACATTCTCGACCACCACCACCGCGCCGTCGACCAGCATCCCGATCGCGATGGCGAGCCCGCCGAGGCTCATGAGGTTCGCGGACAGCCCCATGCCGCGCATGAACAGGAAGGTGATGAGCGCGGCCATCGGCAGGGTCGCCGCGACGATCGTGGCCGCACGCCAGTCGCCGAGGAACAGGATCAGCAGCACGACGACCAGCACGGTCGCTTCCAGCAGCGCCTCCTCGACCGTGCCGACCGCGCGCCCGATCAGATCGGAGCGATCGTAGAAGACATGGATCTGCGTGCCTGCGGGCAAGCTGTGCTGAAGCCCGGCAAGCCGCGTCCGCACGCCATCGACCACCGCCCGCGCATCCGCGCCGCGCAGCGCGATCACCAGGCCCTCCACCGCCTCGGCCTTGCCGCCGCGCGTCACCGCCCCATAGCGGGTGAGGCTGCCGGTGCCGACTGTGGCGACGTCGCCCAGGCGGACGATGCGGCCGTCCCGGCTGGCGATGACCAGCGTTTGCAGATCCTCCACGCTGCGGATCGCGCCCACGGCTCGGACGATCAGCGATTCCTCGCCATCGGTCAGGCGCCCCGCGCCGTCATTGCGATTGCCGCTTTCGATCGCGGTGCGCAGATCGGAGATCGAGAGCTTCGCGCTCGCCAGCGCCACCGGATCAGGCCGGACCTCGAAGGTACGAACATAGCCGCCCAGCGCGTTCACGTCCGCGACGCCGGGCACTGTGCGCAGCGCCGGGCGGATCGTCCAGTCGAGCAGTTCGCGTTTCTGCTGGAGAGACAGCGGCCCTTCGATCGTGAACATGTAGACGTCGGACAGGGGCGTCGAGATCGGCGCGAGACCGCCGGTCACGGCAGCAGGCAGATCGCCCGTCACGCCCGCCAGCCGTTCGGCGACCTGTTGGCGCGCCCAGTAGATGTCGGTGCCGTCGGTAAAGTCGATGGTTATGTCGGCGATGGCATATTTGGCGCTCGAGCGCAGGATCGCCTGGTTGGGAATGCCGAGCATCTCCGTCTCGATCGGCGTGATGACGCGGCTCTCGACCTCCTCCGGCGTCATGCCGGGGGCTTTGAGGATCAGCTTCACCTGGGTCTGCGCGATGTTGGGATAGGCATCGACCGGCAAGTTGACAAAAGCCCAGACCCCGAGCCCGGCCGTGGCGGCGGCAAGGATCAGGACGAGCAGACGATAGGACAGCGCGGTGGCGACAAGCGAACGCAGCATCGGGAGAGCCTATTGCGCGGTGGCGAGCGCCTTGAGCGCGCTCGTACCGGAAACCACCACCTGTTCACCGGGCCTGATCCCGGAGAGCAGCACCGTGCGGCCATCACTGCCGCCGCCGCCGGTCACGGCGCGCACGGCAAAGCCGCCGCGCGCGGTCACGAACACAACCGGCTTGCCGTCGATCATGGTGACCGCCGTATCGGGCACGCTGACCGCGCCCGCCGGCGCCGGGCCGACGATGACGATGCTGGTTGCGCGCCCCGCGACAACACCGGGTCCGGCCGGAATCTCCGCCTTGAGGCCGGCCGAACGGGTCGCGGGATCGATGGCCGTTCCCACCGCGACGATCCGGCCGGTGAGGTTGGGAAGTAGCCGCACGCTCATGCCGGGGCGCACTTGCCCGATCAGCCGTTCGGGCAATTGGCCGACCACTTCATAGCGATCCGTCGCGTCGATCACATAGGGCGCGGTGGTGCCGTCCACCGGATTGCCGGTCTGGATGGAGGCGCTGGTGACGCGACCCGCGATAGGAGCCGTCAGCGTATAGGAGCCGCTGGCGCCATGACCGCCCACCATCGCCAGGATGCGCGACTTTTCCGAAACGTCGGCGCGAGCCTCGGCTGCGATGGCATTGGCTTCGTCAGCGCGCGCGCCTGCGATGATGCCTTCGCGGCTGAGCAGGGAGAGCCGCGCGGCATTGGCCTCGGCTACGCCACGCCGCGCGTTCGCGCGGCTGAGGTCCGCGCCGATCGTCAGCACGTCGCGGCTGGCGATGATCGCCAGCGGCTGGCCCCGCCGCACGCTGTCGCCCTCGACCACGAGAGTCCGCAACACGGTGCCGGGAAAGGTCGCGGCCACCGCCACCCGGGCGTTGGCGGGAGGCTCGATCATCGCGGGGATGGTGGCGAGCGCCGCATCCGCGGCTGCCGTCGCGGGCATAAGGCGGATACCCATCTGCGCGGCGCGGCGCGCATCCACCGCCAGGATCCCATCTGTCGGTTGGGCGTTGCTTGCCGGCGCGGAGTTGCCCGTCTCGACCGGTCGACTGGCGAACCACCACAGGCCTGATAGAATCAAAGCGATCGTCGCGGCGCCCGCAATGAGGGTGTATCGTCTGGACATGCGCTCGGGCTAGGGAGCGTTCCTGACCGAACCCTGACGGGATATGAGGATTGAAGATCAGGTCGCGGGAAAACGCAGCACCAGTTCACGGTCGGCCGGATCGGTCTCAAGCGTGCCGCCATGGGCCGCCATGATCCGGTCGACGATAGCGAGGCCGAGGCCGGCGCCATCCTTGCTCGCATGGTCGGCGCGGCGGTGGCGTTGCACAAGGTCGCGCAACCTTTCGAGCGCCAGCCCAGGGCCCTCGTCCCGCACGCCCAATAGCGCGTGGGGGCCGGCGAAGACCTGGATCGTGCCACCAGCCGGCGTCACGCGCGCGGCATTCTCGATCAGATTGCGCAGCGCTGCCGCAATCGCTTCGCGCCTGCCGTTCACGACCGCAGCCTGACCGCGGGTATCGAACGCGATCAGCTTGCCTTGTGCGATGATCCCCGGCGCCACGGCGCTGACGACCTCGCTCGCCACATCCGCGAGTGACACCTGTTCGGGAGCGGTCTGGGCGGCCTCCGCCGCGTCGATCTGCGCGAGCAGCATGAGTTGGTCGATCAGCCGGCGCATGGCCGCCACGTCTTCCTTGAGGCGCGCGGCGTCGTCATAGTCAAGCCGGTCGAGTTCGAGAGACAGGAGGGCGAGCGGCGTGCGCAACTCGTGCGCGACGTCGGCGGCGAACGCTTCCTGCCGCCGCGCGGCCTGATCGAGCCGCGCCAACAGATCGTTGACCGCATAGACGAAGGGTAGCGCCTCGGCGGGCATTTGCGACGCATCGATGCGGAACCCTCGTTCGTGGCCCTGTGCAGCCTCGATCCGGGCGGCGGCATCTTCCAGCGGTGCGAAGGCCTGGCGGATCACTCGGAGCACCATGATCGCGACGGGAACGAGCAGGACGACAAGCGGCAGAGCGACATGCTCAAGCATTTCCTTGATCGCGCGGATCATCGCCGCGCGTGCATCGAGATGTGTGAAGGTGACACTGTAGAAGAAGGCGACCGCCGCCAGCAGCAGAACGGTGCCCGCCACACCAATCAGGCCCAAACCGCGTTTGAGGCGCCGTGAGATGGAGCGCTGCACGGTCATGCCTTCCCGTCCTTCAGCATATAGCCGACACCCCGAACGGTATGGAGCGCGCCGGCCACGCCCGTGTCTTCGAGCTTGCGGCGCAGACGCGAAATGGCGGCTTCGACCGCATTGGGGGTCACCGGATCGTTGAAGCTGTAGAGCGCGTTCTCGATCACTTCGCGATGGACCACCGTGCCGGCTCGCCGCATCAGCAGTTCCAGAAGGTCCGCCTCGCGGCGCGAAAGGTCGATCTCGCGATCGCCAATGCTGGCAGAGCGGCTTGCCGTGTCGAAACGCAGCATGCCGACTTCGATGACGGGCTGGGTTCGAACGCCAGGCCGGCGCAGCAGGGCGCGGATGCGCGCGGCGAGCTCGTCGATCTCGAAGGGTTTGACGATATAATCGTCTGCGCCGGAATCGAGACCGGTGACGCGATCCTCCAGCGCCCCACGCGCGGTCTGGATGATGGCAGGCGGCATCTGCTGATATTTTCGGCGGCTCGCGAGCCAGTCGATCCCGTCGCCGTCGGGCAGGCCGAGGTCGAGTATGATGGCATCATAGCTCGCGCTGCCCATCGCAGCGTCGGCTTGTGCGAGATCATGGGCAACATCGCACACGAAGCCCCGGCGCTGAAGACCGTCGGCGATCAGTGCCGCCATTCGCTCATTATCTTCGACGATGAGAAGGCGCATGGGTTTAATGTAGACTTTCCACCAGGAACGAAAGGCAAGAAGGATTGAAGCTTTCTACCAGACCATCAACCGATGTTTTCAATCCCTTTCCTCGTGCGAACCGTGATGGGAATGGCGTTGCTGCGGCGCGAAGGCGGTCGGATCCACCATGACAATGGCGATGATTGCCAGAACGATCGCTGCGGCACCAAGTAGAGCCGCAAACAAGCCTGGTCCCCGAGCCTCACGCACATTCGGATAGAGGCTGTTCTTCTTGCGGCCGCTGATCATCGCGCGAACAAGGTTTTCGCCGGTGAGCAGCGACATCAACAGCACGGCGCCGACATGAAGCCCGATCAAAGCAAGCAGGCTGTAGGCGAGGGCTTCATGAAGGTCTTTGTCCATGCCGCCTGCCGCAACGCTGCTGCCGCTCCAGATGACGATTCCGGTCAATCCGATCAGCGCCACGACTGCGATCGCGCCCAGTGGATTATGACCCACGGAACGTCGAGGATGGCCAGCTAGAAGGTCGCGTGCATGGGTGGCGATTGCTGTTGGCCGAATGAAATTCACGAACCGGGCATGCTCGCCTCCGACGAAGCCCCAGATCAGACGGAACGCAAGCAAGGCAGCAGCAGACCATCCTGCGACCATATGCCACGATGCGATCGGACTATCGTCGTCGGAAGAGAGAAACGCGATCGAGATCGCTAGGACCAGCAGCCAATGGAATAGCCGTAGCGGCGTGTCCCAAACCTTGAATGTCCTTGTATATTCAGAATTTGTCATCACGTTCGCCTTTCCAGCTGGAAGGGCTACGGGTGTTCACTGACCGAATCCTGACGATGTGAGCAGCGTGGTTCAAACCACTGTTCCGAACAGCCTCCCGATGCCCGCGGTCGCAGCCAGGGCCAGCGCGCCCCAGAATGTGACCCGTAGGATTGATTTCATGGGGCGGGCGCCCCCGGCCCAGGCGCCAAGCGCGCCCAGCAGTGCGAGAAACAACAGGGTTGCCGCGACCTCGATTGCGACGAGGCTATCATGCGGAACGACGGCGACCAACATCAGGGGCATGAGGGCGCCTGTGCTGAAAGTTGCGGCGGATGTGAGCGCGGCCTGGATAGGGCGGGCGGTCACGACTTCGGAAATGCCGAGTTCGTCGCGGGCATGCGCGGCCAGCGCATCCTTTGCCATTAGTTCGTCGGCTACCTGCCGGGCCAGTTCCTCATTCAGACCGCGTTTGACATAGATGTCCGCCAGTTCCTGATGCTCGAGCACCGGTTGAACGGCGAGTTCACCTCTTTCCCGGGCGAGGTCGGCATTCTCCGTGTCCGCCTGAGAGCTGACCGAGACATATTCGCCGGCGGCCATCGACATGGCGCCTGCCACCAGCGCCGCCATCCCTGCGACCAGGATATTGGCCTTGCCCGCGCCGGAGGCTGCGACGCCGACGATGAGGCTCGCGGTCGAAACGATCCCATCATTGGCTCCCAGCACTGCCGCGCGTAGCCAGCCGATGCGTGACACCGCATGGCGTTCGGGATGGGATCTTAGTCGGCTCATGGTGTCCTTCGTAAAATGCCGTGAAAAAGTTCAACAGTCTTTCCTGACGAAACCCTGACGATGATTGGTAGCCGGCATAGCTCAGCAATCCCTACTTGAATCGGTCTACATTTGTCGCACCACGCTGAAATCGGCACTCGGTGAAGGGGCCGTCACGCTTGAATCCATAGAGATTGGAGAGACCCGGCCTAGTTCATGTGATCATGGCCTCCTGCAGGCGGCTCATGAGAGGCAGCGCCAATTCCAGATCATCCGGTTCGACGGCTGCCTCCAATATGGTTTCGACGTGCATGACGGCTATGTTCACAGCTTTGGCCTTCGCATGACCGCGGGGATCGATTTCGGAATCCGTCTTCTTGCGAAACTTCGGGGTGAAGAGACTGCAAAAATTACGTAACTCGCGATCGAATATGATCCAGCCCCCCGTTCGATACGGGTCGTCCACGTAATGCGAGTCCTGAACTAATCGCGACAGCGCGTGCGATTATGGGTGAGGATGCGGCCTATCAGGCCGCTTTGATCGCTGCGGAACGTCGCGTATGAGTGAGAGGCGCGTTAGAGGGGCTTACAAGCCGCATCAGCTTCCAGCCCAGGAAATAGCGGAACGGGAGCCGAACTGGGCAAGGATAACTTGCACTGCGTCGCTCAATAACTGCGGCAATCCCCATTCGGATAACGGAAACCGAGCGTATATTGCGAGATGAAGTGATACGGCCTTCCGCTCGAACATGATCGCCGTCGCTGGACAATGGAAGCCGTGGACCGAAAGGGAGGTCCACGAAATCGTAGCCCGATCACGGGAAAGGAATTATCTTTCCCGATTGCTGACCCACATGCTTGCCGTTTTTCGCTGGCGGATGATCGAACAAGATTGGCGGCGCCTCCTCTCGCTGCTTGCTCCGTCAAAGTGAGCGGTTTCGCGCGGGCATCGTCCCCAGTCTACCGTTTCGGCGCCTTTGGGCGCTGCGCGCGGATTTCCGCCAGCAGCACGCCAAGATATTTCTCAGCTTCGGCAGCTTCGCTTTCGGGATAGGCGGCCGTCATGCGTCCGCTCCAATAGCCATAGTCGACTGTCGTCAGGCTGGAACGCCATGGTTTGCCGTCGCGATAGCCGGTGAAAGTTCCGCGATAGGCCTTGAGGCGGCGATTGGTTGGGATCGTCGCCGGTCCTTCCGACACGATGGTCGGCGCGGCAAAATGGGACATCGTAGCCTGACGCATGATCATATAGTGGTCGCGTGGCGGCATCTGGTCGATATGGACCACCGCCATCCGCACCACGATGCGATCGTCGCCGGTGCCGAGTGGCCGGTCGTAGCCGATGGCGATATACTCGCCGCCCGGATCGAATGCCCGTTCCCTGAGGCGGGTAAAGCCCTCGAATTCCTCCGGGAAGCGCAGGCCGCTGGCCACGTGGACAAGAGTTGTGCCGTCCGGCGCCAACTCAAATCCGTCGGGTACCGCGATTGCCGTGGCGTCGGCCGAAGGTGGCGCAGCGGGCGCGGTTTCAGCCAGTGACGGAGCCGCCGAGGACAGCCCCAGCAGGATGGCGGCGGCAAGGGAAACTGGAACGCGCAATGATCGGGACATCGAAGTCAAATCCTCTGGTGAGTATGTCGTAATTAGGCCGGTCTTCGCAATTATGGCAGGGGGCTGTTTGGAATCAGGCGGTAAGACGCTGCGATGGACGCGAAGTCGGGATTGCGCAACGTCATCGTTCGTTTGTATCCGCTTGGGCATCCTCGCCCGTGAGCACGGTCAGGGATGTGCCTGTACTCCCGCTTTCGAGGGTATCGGCCGTGACGATCAGCGTGCTTCCCGGTTTGAGCACCGACAGCAGGCCCCGTCTGAAGTCCTCGGGAAGGATTAGCCGCTCCCGGTCCTGCCGCGAGACTTCCCCCGTCTGTGCACCGCCAAATACAGGGAGGAACATCCAATGCGTCCCGTGTTCGTCGATGGAGGCGAGGTTGAAGGCCTGAAGGCCGGAGATCTTGCCGCGGATGGCGACAGGCGCCGAACCGATTTCGATGCCGTTTCGCAACACCACGGCGCGCTGGTCCGCCGCGCTGACGATTATGGAGATCGGCCCTGTGAGTGCTTTCTCTGGCTGCCAGACCGTCAAAAAGGCATTCCCGAACGACGAGCGCCGGGCCGTATCCTGCAGGATACGGGGAGCTGGGGCAAAGCGCGGAATCTCGCTTGCCTGCGTGATGATGACCGTCAGGCCAAGCTGCGTGACATCATAGAGGTGCTCGGCGAACGTCAGGGGAAACCGGATGCATCCGTGCGAGGCGGGATAGCCCGGAAGATTGCCGGCGTGCATGGCAATCCCGTCCCAGGTGAGGCGCTGCATGTAGGGCATCGGCGCGTCATTGTAGAGGTTCGATCTGTGCGCGACTTTCTTTTGGAGGATGGTGAAAACCCCGGTGGGCGTTTCGTGGCCGGCTGCGCCGGTGGAAACGGTCGAGATGCCGATCAGGACGCCGTTGCGATAGACATAGGCCCGCTGCCTGGCGAGGCTGACGATGATGACCACCGGACCATCGGGAGCCGTTTCGGGCGCCCACAGGAACTCTCCTGGCCGTAACGCTTCCACGCTCGCCGCGATCGATCCTGGATCAAGCGCCATAGCGCGGATCGGAGCGGCGGTCAGGCAGAGCGCGGCAGTCATGGTGCCGGCAAGAAGCGTTCGGCGCGAGAAGCGTGTCGATGGTGCGTGGGATGCGCCGGCCGTTGCCACGGCAGTGAGCGTCGGGGTTCGCAATATGATGTCTGGTGTTGTGATCTTATCCATCCTCTTCTGATCAGGCCATAATATCGGTCTGCTTCGCGACGGCCAGCGAATCCTTGCCGAAGAACATTTCTGTCCGTCCTGCAAATACACGGCGACACGTTCCTTGGTTGGCGGACCACTGCTGCTATGTTGCGTCGATATGACCCCGCGAACGATTCTGTTTCCAACCGATTTTAGCGGTCGCTGCGACCGAGCCCGCGACCGCGCGATACAGCTGGCGAGCGAGTGGCGCGCACATCTGGTTCTTCTCCATGTTCAGAGGGATCCCGATCCCGCAGACATGCTCGACGGACTGCAGGCTGCCGAGAGTCGCCTTCATGCCCGCTTGCGGGCGGAGGTGGCGGACCCGGATATTCCGGTCGAGACACGCCTCGCCACCGGCGCCGTCTCGCAGGCGGTGCTGGAAGCGTCAACCGCATGCGGGGCGGATCTCATCGTGACCGGCATCTCGCGCCATGACGATATCGGGGATTTCCTGATCGGCACGACCGTGGAGCGCATGATACGCCATGCTCATGCGCCGGTGCTTATCGTGAAGGAAAAGACTCAGCACCACTATCGCCGGGTCTTGGTCGCAACCGATTTCTCCGGCTGCTCGGCCCAGGCGCTTCGCACGGCCATGGCCGCATTCCCCGCTGCCGAGATCACTCTCGTTCACGCCTATCACGTGCCGCTGGAGGCACTTCGGGGCCGGGAAGGGCCGGCAGCTGCGCTGCAGGCCAGGATAGCCTATGATCTGGATGCCTTTCTGGACAGGACCGATCTGCCCGCCGACGCACGCGACAGGCTGGATATCAATGTCGACTATGGCGAGGTTTGCGAGGTTGTCCGCAATCATGTGAAGCTGAGCGAAACCGACCTGGCCGTGATCGGAACGCACGGTCGATCGGCCCTGACGGTGGCGGTGCTCGGCAGCACGGCGCGGGCGCTGCTCAGCCGTCTCGATTGCGATGTCCTGCTCGTGCGCCAGCAGCCGCAGGCGGATGCTGCCGTCTGATCCGGATCGTCATCCTTGCCTGCCTGGGCTTCGTCGCGGCGTCGATGCTCGCGACCTGGGTCTACGGCCTGTTCGCCAGTCGCGCGCAGGGGGAGCCTTCCTACGCACTGTCGATCGAACGCGGCCGGACGCCGCTCGATCAGCGTATTGGCGCCACGACGGATGCGCACCCCGGTGAGAGCGGCCTGCTTTTGCTGGACGAGAATCTCGACGCCTTCGCGGCACGTGGATTGTCGGCGCGCAAGGTCGAGCGCTCGCTCGATCTGATGTATTACATCTGGCACGACGATCTGACCGGCCGCCTTCTTCTGGCCGAGGCCCTGTCCGCGGCCGATCGCGGCGTCAGGGTGCGGATCCTGATCGACGACATCGGCACCAGCCATACATCTGATGCGATGATCGCCATGGCGCATCATCCGCATATCGAGATCCGTATCTTCAACCCGACCCGGGCGCGGCAGGGCGGCTTGCGGCGCGGCATCGAAATGATGCTGCGCGCCTTCAGCGTGACCCGGCGCATGCACAACAAGGCCTGGATCGCTGATGGCCGCGTCGCCATCCTTGGCGGGCGCAATATCGGCGACGCCTATTTCGATGCCGCGACGCAAACCAATTTCCGCGGCATGGACGTGCTGGTGATGGGGCCAGCCGTCGCCCAGACGGAGAAGATCTTCGACGATTACTGGAACAGCGGCCTGGCGTTGCCGGTCGATAGGCTTTCGCCCTTGAAAGATCCTGGCGTGGCGCTGACGCGGATCGCCGCCGAATTGAGCAACGCTGCCAATGAGGCTGCCGCGCGCCCCTATCTGGAGCGCATCGCCAAACGGCTCTCGCTTCTCGATCCCGAGACCACGCGGCCCGACTGGACTCGCGCCGCCCGCGTGATCGCCGATCCGCCGCGCAAAGTGCTGGGCAAGGAGGGCAAGAACTGGCTGATGCACGACCTGCTGCCGGTCTTCGATGCGGCGCGGGAAAGGCTTGAAATCACTTCGCCCTATTTCATCCCCGGCGAGGAAGGCACGGCGGCGCTCGCCGCGATTGCGGCAAAGGGGGTTTCGGTCTCGGTCCTGACCAATTCTCTTGCGGCAACCGATGTCGCCGCGGTCCATGGCGGTTATGCGCGCTACCGTGTTCCGCTGCTCGAGGCAGGGATCAAGCTCTGGGAATTGCGGCCCGAGCATCAGGAGCGGGACTTTTCCCTGCGAGGATCGAGCCGGGCAAGCCTGCACACCAAGGCTTTCACTGCCGACGGGCATATGGGGTTCATCGGCTCGATGAACCTGGATCCTCGTTCGGCTTCCCTCAACACGGAAATGGGCGTCCTCTTCGAGTCCGAGGCCCTGGCCCGGAAGATGGCTGCCATCTGGCAGCGCGATACCGCGCCCTCCCGCAGCTATGAGGTCTGTCTGACGTCGGATGGCGACGTGGAATGGGCCGGGAGCCGGAACGGCGTGCCCGTCCGATACGACCGGGAACCGGAAGCCTCGTTCTGGCGCAGACTAACCGCACAGGCCATTGGCCTTCTGCCGCTGGAATCGCAGCTTTGACCCAAGCAGGCTTTCGGCGCCGTCTTCAATTTTGCGTGTTGCCGACGAATGGACCGTCTGCGACGGGGACCTGTTTCCTTGAGATCATGCGCTTGAGCGCGGATCGTTGTCGGAGCGCAGAAATCTGCTCCAGTCGATCTGGGCGAGCGCAGCAAGCAGGATGATCATGCCGATCTGCATCGCGATGCCCCACGGACTGGTGAGGCGCTCGGTAAAGACGTCACCCAGGCTCGATTTGCGGATCACGCCTGCTGTCGCGGCATAGATCGAATAGGAGACGAGACGCCCGACGAAAAACGCTGCTGTGAACTTCCCCAGCCTGATACCCGCAAGGCCGGCCGCTTCGAACAGTTGCGCCGAGGGAAGCGGAGAGAGAGCGAACAGTGCGAGCCCGAAAATCGCGCTTTTCGGTCGGTCCTCGACGACTTTTTTCGCTGCTTCGAGGTTGCGCTTTTGTTTCGCGGGCAAATAGTCCTTGAGAAATCGAAAGCCCCAGGCAAGCAGCAAACGTCCAAGAGCGGCCGCGAGCGCGCCAATGAACACGATCAAGGCGACAGGCAGATCGGTCGTCAGGCCATAGAGAACGATGATCGACCATGTCGGGGGACCGAACGCGGGCAACAGGTTGATACCAAGGACGATCAGGAAGAGAATCAGGCACGCGGTCATTTCGCCTTCGGCGTTATCGCATTTGCGCAGGGTCAGCGAGCCGGATGGGAGAGATGTCTTTCAGCCTGTCAATCCATGCGTCTACTTCTCGACGCGCGTCCAGATCTGCGACCGGCACCCGATGCGCCCGACGAGGCAGCCGTTCGCCTCGAGCCTGTTGCTGTCGAGTACCGTGACGCGCCCGGTGAAGGTCCGGCCGATATCGGGCACGAAAACGCGGCCGCGCCACACGCCGGGCTGCTCCTGCTCGAAATCACGAAACAGCTGTGCGCCCACCAGAGGATCCGGGCTGCCCTTGCGCGCATCGGCTTTCGCCTTGTCGTTAGCCCAGACGACGACACCGCACATCCTGTCGTCGCACGGTTGCGCGCGGATATGCACACTGTTTGCAGGGTTGCGCCAGATAGTCCCGGAAATGCTCGATGCCGGAGCATTTCCGACCGTTGCCGCCAGGATGAGCAAGACCGAAAGCGGTTTGTATCCTCCGATCATCCTGGCGTTTCCTTTGTTGTTCGGGGCAGGGCACCCTTGCCGCACTAAGTCTATAGCTTACCGATGCGGCGCAGACCCATGGCGAGGATGATGAGGAAGGTTCCTCGCAGCAGGAAGCTCAGGCCGACCGCCAATGCCAGGAAGGCAAGTCCGGTCGCGGGATCGCTGAACAGGAGGAGACCGCCCAGAACAGTGTCGAGAACGCCGAGTAGCAGGCGCCAGCCCCGGTCATGCGCAGACTGGAATGCGCCGACGATTTCGAAAACGCCGATGATGAGCAACCAGGCGCCGATCAGCGCGACGAGCGTCAAGGCCCCGGCGAAGGGATTGAAGAAAGTGATGGCGGCCGCGACGAGGCTCAGCACGCCGAGGAGGATCTCGATCCAGCGTGCGCGCCGGGAGAGCGAGGACAACCCGGCCGCGATAGCCAGTATTCCGTATATGAGGAGCGCCACGGCAAGGAAAACACCTGTCGCGAAGCCCGTCGCGATTGGGTTGAGGAGCGCAAAAACGCCGATCAGGATCACGAGCAGCCCATAAGCCAGGACCCAGCCCCAACTGGTCTCCAATGCCGGGTCGGCCATACCATAGGGGCTGGAATAGCGCCTCGATTGTGACGGCATGTGAAGGGCTCCTTCTTGGTGACTCGGAACTTTTGCTGTGAGCGTGTCGACTATTGCCAGAGTGCAACCTCAAGTCGAGCAGGAAGCGCTGATGTCGCAGGAGGCGTCGCTCAAGTGCGTGATGTGCATGAAGGCGGGTTTCAACGCACCAGTGCCACGCCCAGACGAAAACGGGTCGTATGGCGATCATAGTCGAGCAGATTCTCGCCATAGCCGATGAAGCTCTGGCCGAAGAGATAGAAGTCGGGTCCCCCACCCAATAGCCGCGAGAGCGGATAGGAAAGATCGGCGGCGAGTGCGCCTTTGCCGCTGGAGACGCTGAACCGCGTGGATGTCGTAAGGCGTAGGCCGTCATCTTTCCCGACTTCCAGGAAGAGCGAGCTATTGCCTCTGTAGCGGCGGATATCGGGATTGTCGGATTTGTCGCCGACAAGGAGGGAGAAGCGCGGAGCTACCGACAGGCGATAGCCGCCGCCGAGCGGGAAGGCGGCCATCGGCGCCACATAGAGCGTGTTGAGGCTGCGGGAATCGAGACCGGAGCGACCGTTGGATTCATGGCGAAAGCCGCCCTGTGCGCTCAGCGAGATGCCGCGTGTCAACGTAGCTGAAGGGGTCAGGTAGAAGAGTTCCGGCTGATAGTCGATGTTACGAAACGGCGAGGAATCCGCGCCAAGATCCCAGAACATGCGCTGGGTATAGGCAAAATGCAGTCCGTCGCGCCAGGAAAGTGGCAAGCCCTGGGCGCGTCTCGTTCCGAAAATCTGATATTTGAAGCTGATCTGGATGCGTGCGGCGCTGTCGGTGCCCGGACCATAGACAGCATAGATCGGTTCATAGGCCGACAGGTTGGCGAAAAAGGCGTTGCCCGCCGACCGGTCCGAGGGAGGCGGCACAGCCTTGTTTTCCAACCCCGGCGCGTTGGGAGGCCCGGATTGCGCGGAGGTGTTCGTGGCTATTTGCGCCCCTCGGTCCGCGGGCCGCAATGCCAGCGTGATCTGCCGCGTGCCCCATGCGGGAACGGAGATCGCGGCGCCTTCCAGCGACAGATTGGTCCTCCGCGCAAGCCGGTAGGTCGCGCGCGTGAAACCGCCAGGTGGAATGATCGGGTTTGGAGGCGTCGTCGCCATGCGCTCCAGCCAGGCGGTGCGAGAGACGCCGCTCTGCTCCACCTGCGCTTCGATGCGGTCCGGAAGGGCCATGCCCTGCGGATCGCCGCTGTCATTGAGCAGGCGCAGATCGACTAGGACAGCGCCGGTTTCGTCCTCCTGCCCGGCATCGCTGATCAGGATTTCGACGGGCGATGCGGCATGAGCCGCGGCAGGGACGGCAAGCGCGATGGTGGCAAGGCTTATCGCGCGCCTCATGATGGATTCTCCCCCAGCACGTGCAAGGTGTGGAGCGCGATCATCCGTTCCTCGTCGGTGGGAATGACGCGCACCGCGACATGGCTGCCGGGCGTGCTGACAAGCGGGGCGCCGGCAGCGTTCGCCTGTTCGTCGAGTTCCACGCCCAGCCATGCGAGGCGTGCGCAGATACGCTGGCGCATCGCGGCGTCGTTCTCTCCGATCCCGGCGGTGAAGACGATGCCGTCCAGCCCGCCCATCGACGAGGCGAGCGCGGCCGTCTCGCGCGCGGCGCGCCAGGCGAACAGCGCCATCGCCTCTTCCGCTTCCGGCGCATCGCTGGCCGCGAGCGCCCGCATGTCGCTCGACAGGCCGGACACGCCGAGCAGGCCGGACTGCCGGTAAAGCATGTCCTCCACATCGGCCGCGCTCATGCCCATGCGGAGCTGAAAGTGCAGGATCACGCCGGGATCGATAGTGCCGCAGCGCGTGCCCATCACCAGGCCGTCGAGCGCAGTGAAGCCCATGGTCGTATCGACGCTCCTGCAGTCCCGCATGGCGCAGAGGCTGGCCCCGTTGCCCAGGTGCGCCGCGACCACGCGGCCCGCGGCCAGCGCCGGGTCGATCTCCGCGAGACGCATTGCGACATATTCATAGGACAGGCCGTGAAAGCCGTAGCGGCGGATGCCCTGATCGTGGAACTTGCGCGGGATGGCCAGGCGCGAGGCGACGTCCGGCTTGTCGTGGTGGAAGGCCGTATCGAAGCAGGCGACCTGCGGCAGGTCGGGTTTCAGCTTCGCGATCGCGCGGATCGCCGCGAGGTTGTGCGGCTGATGCAGCGGGGCGAGGGGGCACAGCGTTTCCAGCCTGTCCAGCAGGTCGGCATCGACCAGGCGGGGCGTGACGAAGTCCAGGCCGCCATGCACCACGCGATGGCCGATGGCGATCACGTCCCGCCCTTCCAGCGGATGGTCTCCTGCCCAGGCGAAGAGGTCCATAAGCAGGTCGGCATGGCTGAGCGCGGCGCCGTCCGGCCAGTCCCGCTCGATGAGCGTTTCCCCCGTCGCGGAGCGGGCCCGCAGGCTGGGCGCGATGCCGATCTTCTCGATCTTGCCGCCTGCCGAGAGCGTCAGCCCGTCCCGGCCATCGAGCGTGAACAGCGAGAACTTGATGCTGGACGAACCGGAGTTGATGGCGACGACGGCTTTCATGCGCTCGCCGCTCCCGGCAGGCCGGGCGCGGCCTTGGTGGCGGCGCGCGCCATCAGCACCGCGACCGCGCAGGAGGCGAGGCGGGTGCGCAGGCTGTCGGCCCGGCTGGCGAGGATGATCGGCACGCGCGCGCCCAGCACGATGCCTGCCGCGTCCGCACCGCCCAGGAAGGTGAGTTGCTTGGCCAGCATGTTGCCAGCCTCCAGGTTTGGCACGACGAGAATTTCCGCTTTGCCCGCCACCGGCGAGACGATGCCTTTCTCCTTCGCGGCGGCTTCGCTGATCGCATTGTCGAAAGCCAGGGGTCCGTCCAGCACGCCGCCCGTGATCTGACCGCGATCGGCCATCTTGCACAGGGCAGCGGCGTCGAGTGTGGATTGCATCGCGGGATTGACAGTCTCCACGGCGGAAAGGATCGCCACTTTCGGTTCCGCGATGCCGATGACATGGGCAAGGTCGATGGCGTTGCGGATGATGTCCGCCTTCTCCTCGAGTGTCGGCGCGATGTTGATCGCGGCATCCGTGATGATGAGCGGTGTCGGATGGTTCTGGACGTCCATGACATAGGCATGGCTGATCCGGCGCTCGGTTCGCAGGCCCGTGGCGGAGCGCACGATGGCGCCCATCAATTCGTCGGTATGGAGCGAGCCTTTCATCAACAGCTTCGCTTCGCCGCCGCGCACCAGGTCCACGGCCTTTGCCGCCGCTTCGTGGCTATGGGCGGCGGATACGATGCGGAAAGGCGAAATGTCCTTGCCGGCGTCTTCGGCCGCCTTGCGGATCTTCGCTTCCGGCCCGACCAGGATCGGCATGATGAGATTGGCTTCGGCGGCTTCAATCGCGGCCAGCATGGCGGCCGCGCTGCAGGGATGAGCCACCGCCGTCGGTTCCGGCACGCCATTGGCGGTCATCTCGATCAGCTTGCGGTAGCCGTCATGGTCGCGCAGGCTGACCTCCGGCAGCGCCGCACGGGGGCGGCGGACCTTCTCGGCCGGCGCCTTGACTTCGGCCTGGCCGCTGATGACTTCCTCGCCGTCCTGGTTGACGCAGCGGCAATCGAACAGGATATCATGGTGCGCGCGTTTTTCCGCCACCGTCACCGACGCCGTGATCGTGTCGCCAAGGCCTACCGGCCGCGTGAACTGCAGCGACTGGCTGAGATAGATCGCGCCAGGGCCGGGCAGTTCGGTGCCCAGCACGGCGGAGATGAGACCGCCGCCCCATAGTCCGTGCGCGATGACGCGGCGGAACATGTCGGTCGCGGCATAGTCGGCGTCCATATGCGCCGGGTTCACGTCGCCGGACACGAGCGCGAAAAGCTGGATGTCCTCTTCGGTCAGCGTGCGCGAGATACTGGCGGTATCGCCCACTTTTATCTCGTCGAAGGTGCGGTTCTCGATCATGGTTCCGTCAGTCATTGCTCAATGCTCCAGCACATAATGGCCGGGAGCATCGGCGATCGCCGCATAGCCCTTGTCCGCTGCGCCCATGGGCGGCGGCGCACCAGGTTCTCCCGAACGCGCGGCCAGCCATTCTCCCCACGCCGTCCACCATGAGCCTTGCTTTTGCTCGGCGCGGCTTGCCCATTCTTCGGGATCGTAGGAGGTGCCGTCGACCTCGCGGGTCAACACGCGGTAGCGGCGGCCCTTGTGGCCCGGTTCCGAAACGATGCCGGCATTGTGCCCGCCGCTGGTCAGGACGAAAGTGATCTCGGCCCCGGTCAGCAGGTGGATCTTGTGGACGGAATGCCATGGCGCGACATGATCGCGCTCGGTTCCGACCACGAACAGCGGTTTGCGGATGGAGGCAAGGTTGATGGTTCGCCCATCCACCCGGTATTTTCCTTCGGCCAGGTCGTCGTCGAGGAACAGGCGGCGCAGATACTGGCTGTGCATGGCATAGGGCATCCGTGTGCCGTCGGCGTTCCAGGCCATGAGGTCGTTCATCGGTTCGCGCTCGCCCATCAGGTAGGTGGCGAGCACACGCGACCAGACCAGATCGTTGGAACGCAGGATCTGGAAGGCGCCGCCCATCTGGCTGCTGTCCAGATAGCCCCGGCTCCACATCATGTTCTCCAGCAGGTTGAGCTGGCCTTCGTCGATAAACAGGCCCAATTCCCCCGGCTCGCTGAATTCCGTCTGTGCGGCCAGCAGTGTGACGCTGGCGAGCCTGTCATCTCCGTCGCGCGCCATGGCCGCGGCCGCGATCGAGAGCAGCGTGCCGCCCAGGCAATAGCCCATGGCATGGATGCCCGTCGCGCCGGTGATCGCCGTCACCGCATCGAGCGCCGCCATCGGTCCGAGGTGCCGGTAGGCGTCCATGTCGAGGTCACGGTCGGCACTGCCGGGATTGTGCCACGAAATCATGAACACGGTGAAGCCTTGCGCCGTCAGCCAGCGGACCAGCGAGTTCTCGGGCGACAGGTCGAGAATATAGTATTTCATGATCCACGCGGGCACGATCAGGATTGGCTCGGGCCGCACGGTGTCCGTGGTCGGTTCATACTGGATCAGTTCGATCAGCTTGTTGCGGTAGACGACCTTGCCTTTGGCCGTGGCGACGTTTTCGCCCACGCGAAAGGCTTCGGCGCCGACCGGCGGCAGGCCGCGCGCCATGTGCTGCATGTCCTCGACCAGGTGCCGGAAGCCGTCGACCAGGCATTGGCCACCTGTTTCCGCGATCTTGTGTTGGAGAACGGGATTGGTGGCGAGAAAGTTGGTCGGCGCGAGCATGTCCAGCATCTGCCGTGCGGCGAATTCCACCATGTCTTCATGATGTTTCGAGACACCGCCAATGCCTGTCGTCGCGGCGTGCCACCATTGCTGGTTGAGCAGGAAGGCCTGAGCGACGAGATTGAAAGGTAATTCTTTCCAGGCGGGATCGGCGAAGCGCCGGTCCTGCGGCAATGGTTCGATGGCCGGTTCGGCCTCGCTGTCTTCCATGCGGCGCTGCAGATAGTCGAAAAGCCGGGCATGCTTGCGGATGGCCTTGGCGCCAAGCTGCATTTGTTTGCCCGGCGACGTGGCGAGATGAATCCCCCAATCGGCCATGGCAAGCAGGAGCGTGGCCGGCGAAAGGCCGAAAGTCGTCTGCGCGATGGCCGCCGATGCCGTGCGGTCGAGCGTTTCGCTGATTCCGTCCAGCGGATCGTCGGAAGGCGGAGGGGACGTGGCCATGACTATATACTCCGAGTTCCGCTGGAAGGTGCCTCGTCTCTCCGACAGGATTCCACAGCAGATGTTTGGGCCGCCCCTCCCGGTTCTTCTTATGCCGAACGGTACTGCATAGGTAAGATAGAATGCAAGCCGCACGGAGCTTGGTTGCGACCGGACGGCTGTCTGACGGCCAGTCGCAACCGCGGGCGCGGGGATATTCGGCCATGGCCTGCTGGAGAAAAAGGAGCCTCAATCATTGAGCGTAAAGCCACTAGGTATAGTTCACGATGGCGATGCATTGCCTGGAGATACAGTGTACGGCGGTCGTCATCCCGGGCAATTTTGCGGGAAATTGAAGGAGAATGGATGATCCGCGAGATCGCCATGATGGCAGCGGTTGCGCTGGTGCTGGCCGGCCGGGATGGAGACGCGTACTGACCCGGCTTTTGAGGGACCTTGGCGGAAATCTCGGGCATGATGCCCAACTCGTATCGCCGGCCGCGCGTTCGGAGAGCGAGCCGCTTGCGCCCGCGTCAATCGGACCGGTCGCAGTCGAGCGCGCGCCGACGGTTCTTTCGATCGCCGGGATCGAGAAGTCCTTTGGCAAGCGGAAGGTGCTTGACGATGTCGCGCTCGAAGTGCGGGCAGGCGAAATCGTGGGGCTTCTGGGGCCAAACGGGGCCGGCAAGACGCTCTGCTTCTATGCGATTGCCGGCCTGATGAGCGTGGATGCCGGCAGGATCGAGATTGGCGGTCAGGATGTCACCGCGCTTCCCATGGATCGAAGAGCGAAGCTGGGCCTCGGCTATCTTCCCCAGGAAGGATCGATCTTCCGCGGCATGACGGCTGCGGAGAATATCGCGGCCGTGCTCGAACTGCATATCGCCGATCGCGATGTAGCTGCCGCGCGGCTCGATGAACTTCTTGCCGAGTTCAATATCGCCCACATTCGCGACGTTCCCGCACAGCGGTTGTCCGGCGGGGAACGCAGGCGCTGCGAGATCGCCAGGGCCATGGCGGCAGCGCCCTCGGTCATCCTGCTCGATGAACCGTTCGCGGGCATCGATCCCATGTCGATCGCCGACGTCAAGGCGATGGTGCGAAAGCTCAAGCGAGAAGGCGTGGCGATCCTTCTGACCGACCACAATGTGCATGAGATGCTCGAACTGGTCGAGCGGGCCTATATCATCGATCAGGGCAGGATGCTGTTCGAGGGCGGCCCAGAAGCGGTACTCGACAACCCCGAAGTCCGGCATCGCTATCTTGGCGAGGGCTTCAGGATGTGAGGCGGTTACCGCGCCCTTCGTTCAGGAACGGAATGGCCTTTGCCATGAGGTCGAGCGCTCGCTCGATATAGGCAGCCTTTGTCCGGGTGGTGTTGTGCAGATCATGGCGCTGCAGGATGCGCTGGCGCGGCACGGTGACCAGCGCGTCGAAGAGAAAAGCAGCGAGGAACGGAAGATCGCCTGCTTCCTCGCTGTTCGGTTCGCTCGCCTCGGCAAGGATCGTCTGCATCAGATCGATGCCGAACTGGGTGCCGATCGCGGGCTGTGCCCGCATCATGCCCGGATTGTGGTTTGCCAGCCAGATGATGAGCGCTTCGATGCCCACGACATCGCCTTGAAGCGACAGGTCGAGCATCCTGCGAGCGATATAGGCGATTTTTTTGCGGGTGCTTCCTCGAGGGACCGATGCCGCGATCGGATCGAGATAGCGGGCAAGGCTGTGTTCCATGGCGGCGACGAGCAGGGCGAGCTTTGAGCCGAAGCGGGAATAGAGCGTTCGCTTCGATGTCTGTGCGGCGGCGGCGATAGCTTCCATACTCGTACCCTCGACGCCGCCGGCGATGAATTGGGCAAGCGCCGTCTCGAGGATATGATGTCCAAGCCGGGCTGCGACCTCCTGTGGCGGCCTTCCTCCCCTGGGATCGCGGGCAGGCAGACGCGAGCCGGTTCCCGATGCGGCGCCGTCATCTTTCATGAATCGCTCGCGGCCCATCGCTGCTTCATTCCAGCTTTCGCGCTTGATCGGCAAGTGATACCGGGCAATATCAAAACCACTAAGTGTAGATACTAATAGTCCGGAGAGGTGCTTGCCCATAGGCGTACCGCCTGTTTGAACCAGAATGGAACCGGACTAGATGGCTCGCAGCGCTCATATTACTGGCCGTTTATGCGGGTTCCGGGCCGTCATGGCGGCGATGATCGTGCCATCTTTCCTGTCCGGCTGTTCCTTCGCGCCGCCCAATGTCCGGCCGGCCCAGCCGGTGCCGCAGGACTATCCCGCGCCAGCCGCGCTGGGCGCGTCCATCGCGCGGATCGGTTGGCATGATTTCTTCCGGGAAGAGCATCTGCGTGTGCTGATCGCGGCCGCGCTGGAGAACAACCGCGATATCCGTATCGCCGCGGCCCGCGTCGATCAGGCGCGCGCGGCCTGGCGTATCGAGGGATCGGCGCTCTATCCCGAACTCAACGCCGTCGGCACCGGCACGCGGGGTCGTTCCATCATCAGCCTGCCGGGCGCAGGCACGCAGAGCTATGACATCAAGCAGGTCACCGCGCAGGTGAGCGCGAGCTGGGAAATCGATTTCTGGGGCCGTCTGCGCAACCTGAACGACGCCGCGCGCAATCGTTATCTGGCGACGGAAGAGGCGAAGCGCGCCGTTGCCACCGGCCTGATCGCGCAGGTCGCCAATGGCTATCTGCTGGAGCGCGAATATGAGGAACGCCTCGCGCTTGCCCGGCGGACGATCGTCACGCGCGAGGACTCACTGCGGATCATGCGCCGCCGCTATGAAGTCGGGTCCGGCTCGAAGCTCGAAATGACCCAGGCGCAGTTGCTGCTGGCGCAGGCGCAGGATGCGCTGCAAGCGCTTGAGCAGGACCGCGACGTGAACCGCAACGCGCTGGCGCTGCTGGTCGGGCGGCCCGTGGAGATCGTGCCTGGGCCCCTCGGTCTTGCCGAAACCGGACCGGATATCGCCCTTCCGCCGGGCTTGCCCTCCGACCTTCTGGTCAACCGGCCTGATATCGTGGCGGCGGAATATCAATTGCGGGCGGCCAACGCCGATATCGGCGCGGCGCGGGCGGCGTTCTTTCCCAATATCAGCCTGACGGGTGCCTTCGGCACGGCGAGTTCCGATCTCGACGGGCTGTTCGGCGACGGGAGCCGCGCGTGGAGCTTCACCCCGACGATCGCCCTGCCGCTGTTCAATGCGGGCCGCCTTTCCGGCAACCTCGATCTGGCGAAAGCGCGGCAGGTCGAAGCCGTGGCCAGCTATGAAAAGACCGTGCAGGGCGCGTTTCGTGATGTTTCCGACGCGCTGGTCCGGCGCCGGCAACTGGCGTTGCGGATCGACACCGCGCGCAGCTCGCTGGACGCCTTGCGCGAACGGGCTCGGCTGGCCGGGTTGCGGTTCGACAACGGGCGTTCGGCCTATTTGGAAGTGCTGGACGCGCAACGCGACCTTTTCGACACCGAACAGGCGCTGATCCAGTTGCGCCGCGCTCATCTGGCGAGCGGCATAGCCCTCTACGCGGCGCTTGGCGGGGGCTTTCCCGCCGAAGTCGTCCACGACAGCAACGATCAAGGCGGAGAACACAGGCGATGACGGCGTCCCGGAAGACATGGCTCATCAGGGGCGGCATCGCGGCGGCGCTCGTCGTTGTAGCTCTGCTCCTTTGGCAGGTGCTCAAGCCCGGCGATTTGCCCGAAGGCATCGTCGGCGGTAACGGCCGGATCGAAGCGGTTGAAATCGACGTTTCCGCCAAATCGCCCGGCCGCATCCGCGAAATCCTGGTCGACGAAGGCGCGTTCGTGCAGGCGGGGCAAGTCGTCGCCCATATGGATACGGACGTGCTGAGTGCCCAGAGGGCCGAAGCCGAAGCGCAACTGGCGCAGGCGCTGAACGGCATCCAGATCGCGACCAGCCAGGTCGCGCAGCAGCAGAGCAACCGGGCGGCGGCTCTCGCCGGCGTCCGCCAGCGTGAGGCGGAGCTGAACGCGGCGCGCAAGCGGCTGGCGCGATCGGAAACGCTGGCGCGAGAAGGTGCGACCGCCGTGCAGGAACGGGATGACGATCAGGCCCGCGTCGAAGGCGCGGCGGCGGCAGTGGAGGCCGCTCGCGCCCAACTCGCGGCCGTCGACGCGGCGATCACGACGGCGCGCAACCAGGTGATCGGCGCGCGTTCGCAGGTCGATGCCGTGCGCGCCACCATCCAGCGGATCGAGGCCGATATCCGCGACAGCGACCTCAAGGCGCCGACGGCCGGCCGCGTGCAATATCGCGTCGCCCAGCCGGGCGAAGTCGTGGGTGGCGGCGGGCGCGTGCTCAACCTGGTCAATCTGGGCGACGTCTACATGACCTTCTTCCTGCCGGAAACGGTCGCGGGCAAGGTGGCGCTGGGCAGCGATGTACGCATCGTGCTCGATGCGCTTCCGGATCGTGCGATCCCTGCGAAAGTCAGCTTCGTTGCCGATGTGGCCCAGTTCACGCCCAAGACGGTGGAGACGCAAAGCGAGCGCCAGAAACTGATGTTCCGCGTGAAGGCGCAGATCGATCGCAAGTTGCTCGATCGCTATATCACCCAGGTCAAGACCGGCCTTCCGGGCATGGCCTATGTGCGGATCGATCCGAAATCCGAATGGCCCGCGAAACTGACCGTCAACGTGCCGCAATGACGGAAGCTGTCGCCCGCGTTTCGGGCGTGAGCCTGCATTACGGCAAGGTGCTGGCGCTCGATGATGTGAATCTTGAAATCCCCGCCGGGCGCATGGTGGCGATGATCGGCCCGGACGGCGTCGGCAAGTCCAGCCTGTTTTCCCTGATCGCGGGCGCGCGAGCCATCCAGGAGGGCCGGGTCGAGGTGCTGGGCGGCGACATGGCCGAGGCCCGCCACCGCAACGCCGTGTGTCCGCGCATCGCCTATATGCCGCAGGGGCTGGGCAAGAACCTCTATCCTACGCTCTCCATCGACGAAAATCTCGAATTCTTCGGGCGGTTGTTCGGGCAGGACGCGGCCGAACGCGAGCGCCGCATTGCCGACCTCACCGAAAGCACGGGCCTCGCGCCGTTCCGCAAGCGCCCGGCGGGCAAGCTTTCGGGCGGCATGAAGCAGAAGCTCGGCTTGTGCTGCGCGCTCATCCACGATCCCGATTTCCTGCTGCTGGATGAGCCGACAACCGGCGTCGATCCCATGTCGCGCGCGCAATTCTGGGATCTGATCGACCGCATCCGCGCGAACCGCCCGCACATGAGCGTGCTGGTCGCCACGGCCTATATGGAAGAGGCCGAACGCTTCGACTGGCTAATCGCGATGGACGCGGGAAAGGTGCTGGCCACCGGCACCGCAGCCGACTTCTATGCACGCACCGGCGAACAGTCGCTGGAACAGGCGTTTATCTCGATGCTTCCCGAGGAGCGCCGCCGCGGGCACAAGCCGGTGGAGATTCCGCCGCGCAGCGACGGCGGCGAGGCCGAGATCGCCATCGAGGCGCAGGGGCTCACCATGCGTTTCGGTGATTTCACGGCAGTCGATCATGTCGATTTTCGCATCGAGCGCGGCGAGATCTTTGGATTCCTCGGCTCCAACGGCTGCGGCAAGTCGACCACCATGAAGATGCTGACCGGCCTGCTGAAAGCCAGCGAAGGCCAGGCCTGGCTGTTCGGCCGCGAGGTCGAGAATGACGACATGGCGACGCGCCGGCGCGTTGGCTATATGAGCCAGGCCTTCTCGCTCTACTCGGAACTGACGGTCCGGCAGAACCTCGAGCTGCATGCCCAGCTCTTCCATGTTCCCGCCGGGGAAGTGCCGGCCCGCGTGAGGGAAATGGCGCAGCGGTTCGGCCTGGATGGCATCATGGATGCGTTGCCCGGCGCCTTGCCG
Source organism: Sphingobium sp. CFD-2 (assembly GCF_024611135.1). Classification (NCBI taxonomy): domain Bacteria; kingdom Pseudomonadati; phylum Pseudomonadota; class Alphaproteobacteria; order Sphingomonadales; family Sphingobiaceae; genus Sphingobium; species Sphingobium sp. CFD-2. The sequence continues at coordinate 817,652 of NZ_CP084405.1, forward strand.
CTGGGCCAGCGCCAGCGGCTCAGCCTAGCCGTCGCCATGATCCACAAGCCGGAAATGCTGATCCTGGATGAACCGACGTCCGGCGTCGATCCGATCGCGCGGGACCAGTTCTGGCAGATGATGATCGACCTGTCCCGGCGCGACAAGGTGACGATCTTCATTTCCACGCACTTCATGAACGAAGCGGAGCGGTGCGACCGCATATCGCTGATGCATGCGGGCAAGGTGCTGGTCAGCGACACCCCCGCCGCCATTGTCGAGAACCGCGGCGCGGCGGACCTGGAAGAAGCGTTCATCGCCTATCTTCAGGATGCGAGCGGCGAGACGCCGACAGAAAAGAGGGACGATCCGGTTCCTGCGGGCGCGCCTGCCGCGGCCGATCAGGACATTTCGGCTGCACCGGCCCGCTCCCCATGGTTCATGCGGCGCCGGATGATGAGCTATGCCCGGCGCGAAGGGCTGGAATTGCGCCGCGATCCCATCCGCGCCACCCTGGCCCTGCTGGGCAGCGTCATCCTGATGTTCATCATGGGCTATGGCATCAGCATGGACGTGGAGGACTTGCCGTTCGCCGTGCTGGACCGCGACGGCACGACCACCAGCGAGAACTACGTCCTCAACCTGGCCGGATCGCGCTATTTCATCGAACGGCCGCCGATCACCGACTATAGCCAGTTGGACCGGCGGATGCGCTCGGGCGAACTGAGCGTGGCCCTGGAGATTCCGCCCAATTTCGCGCGCGACCTGCGCCGGGGCGTGCCGGTGCAGATCGGTGTATGGGTCGATGGCGCCATGCCGCAGCGGGCCGAGACCGTGCAAGGCTATGTCCAGGCCCTGCATGCCCACTGGCTCAGTGAAATGGCCGTGCAGGAAACAGGTGCGCGGCCATCGATGGGTCTCGTCAATATCGAGCTGCGCTATCGTTACAATCCGGACGTGAAAAGCCTTGTAGCCATCGCGCCGGCCGTGATTCCGATGATGCTGCTCTTGTTCCCGGCGATGCTGACGGCTTTGAGCGTGGTGCGGGAAAAGGAGCTGGGTTCCATCGTCAATTTCTACGTGACGCCGATCAGCAAGGTGGAATTCCTGCTGGGCAAGCAGCTTCCCTATGTCGCGCTCGCCATGCTGAACTATGTCTTGCTGGTGTTCCTCGCCGTCACGATGTTCGGTGTGCCGTTGACGGGCAGTTTCCTCGCGATGACGCTGGGCGCTCTCTTCTATACGCTGTCGGCGACGGCCATCGGCCTGCTGTTCTCCATCTTCATGCGCAGCCAGATTGCCGCGATGTTCGCCACCGCCATCGGCACGATCCTGCCCGCCGTGCAGTTTTCCGGCCTGATCAACCCGGTGTCCTCGCTCGAGGGGGCGGGCGCGGTGATCGGATCGATATATCCCGCGACCTGGTTCGTCACCATCTGCCGCGGCGTCTTTTCCAAGGGGCTGGGCTTCGCCGACCTCTGGCCTGACCTTCTCGTGCTGTTCGCGACGTTTCCCGTCATCCTGGCGCTGTGTGTCGCGTTGCTGCGTAAGCAGGAGAGCTGATATGCGCCACGCGGCCAACATCTACCGGCTCGGCATCAAGGAACTGCGCAGCCTGTGGCGCGATCCGATGATGCTGTTCCTGATCCTCTATTCGTTCTCGGTGGGGATCTACGTCGCGGCAACCGCCATGCCGGAAACGCTGCACAAGGCGCCTATCGCGATCGTCGATGAAGACCAGTCGCAGCTTTCCAGCCGGATAACCGGCGCCTTTTATCCGCCGCACTTCACGCCCCCTTCGATCGTGGGACTGAACGAAGTGGACAAGGGGCTGGATGCCGGGCGCTATACGTTCGCTCTCGACATCCCGCCCGATTTTCAGCGAGACGTACTTGCGGGACGCCAACCCGGCTTGCAGCTCAACGTTGACGCTACGCGGATGAGCCAGGCTTTCACGGGCGGCGGCTACATCCAGCAGATCGTGCAGGGCGAAGTTGCCGAATTCATGAAAGGCACGCGTGCGAGCACGCCGGTCCCGGTCGAGCTGGCGCTGCGCGTGCGGTTCAATCCTACGCTGGCGCAAAGCTGGTTCGGCGCGGTCATGGAAATCATCAACAGCGTCACCATGCTGTCGATCGTGCTGACGGGCGCGGCCCTGATCCGCGAGCGCGAGCACGGCACGATCGAACACCTGCTAGTGATGCCGGTGACGCCGTTCGAGATCATGGCCAGCAAGGTCTGGGCCATGGGGCTCGTTGTCCTGGTCGCCTGCGCTTTCGCGCTTTTCGTGATGGTGGAAGGGGTACTGTCCGTTCCCGTCGAAGGGTCGATCGCGCTGTTCCTCGCCGGAGCGGGGCTGCACCTGTTCGCCACGACCTCCATCGGCATCTTCATGGGGACGATCGCGCGCTCCATGCCGCAGTTCGGCTTGTTGCTGATGCTGGTGCTGCTGCCGTTGCAGATGCTGTCCGGCGGTTCGACGCCGCGCGAAAGCATGCCGGAGTTCGTCCAGACGGTCATGTTGGCCGCGCCCACCACCCATTTCGTGAAGATGGCGCAGGCCATCCTTTACCGGGGCGCGGGCTTTGACGTGGTCTGGCCCCAGTTCCTGGCTATCATTGCTATCGGCGCGATCTTCTTCGCCATTGCGTTGGCGCGGTTCCGGCGAACCATCGGCACGATGGCGTGAGGAGGCAGTCGAATGTCAGAACACCAAATTGCGTGGGACATCGTAACGATGCTTCAGACTAACGATTGCCGAACGGTTCCGCGCAGGTTTCGCAGGAGAATAATACCGGCGGCGGTGTCGCGGATCCTGAGCCAGGTTTTCGAAACAGCGAATCCACGATTGCCCTAGCAGCCTCACGCGTCAGCCATAGCGCTGGCTGACGGCTGTGAATGCCCCCTATCTCCCATAGGTATCACAACGGCTTCTTCTGGCACGTTTGCCGGTGCACGGCCAACACAACCCAAGGAGGATGCCATGTATGTCAATGCCAGAATGCGTGAGACACTCTCACGCTTCAATGCCGCTTCTTCAATGGAAGCGCTGCTCGCCGCCTTAGCTGATGCCGCCACGAAAATGGGCTTCCCCTATGTCGCGATGATCCAACATGGCGGCCTCCCACGCTTGGTCGAACGGGCGCTGGTTATTACCAACTATCCGGCGGAGTTCGTGCGTTTCTACACCGAGAGCCACGCGTACGTCATCGATCCAGTCTATGAGGTGAGCCAGTTGCTGGACCGCCCGTTCAGCTGGGACGAGATTCCCGGTTATGTCGATCTCACAGGCACACAATCAGCCCTGTTCGAAGAAGCGCGGCTGCATGGTCTCGTCCACGGTGTCACCGTGCCGCTCCACATACCGAGCGAATCCCATGCGTCTTGCACTTTCGCACGCGCGGAGCCGATCATGGCTTCGCCATCGCTACTGACGACGCTCCACATCGTCGCTGCCTTCGGGTTCAAGGCGGGCCTCAGACTACATCATGCCTCGCGCGGACATGACGTACCCAGGCTCACGCGCCGCGAAGCTCAATGCACGGCATTGGTCGCCGTCGGCAAGAGCGATTGGGAGATCAGCCAGATACTCGGTCTGAGCGAGACCTCGGTGCGCTATTTCGTCTCCCACGCAAAGCAGCGTTACGGCGTCTACAAGCGCTCAGAGCTTGTCGCCAGGGCGCTCATCGACGCGCAGATCCTTCGAAACGACCAAGGGATCATTGAGGCTGGACCCCGCCGCCCGCGCCACAGGGCGAAACGGCGCAGTCCTTGACAGTCCTGTCGGTGTCGCCGTGTTGCGCATCCCGTCAATTGGCCCGCGAATCGCCATGCCTAGGGCGGATAAGTGTATTGACCTACGGTCGCACGATCCAGTTTGCCGAGCTCTGATAATGCCAAGCAAGGCTTAGCCAATTTCGAAATTAATAAACTCGACAGTAGTTTCCCAATCTGTCAAAATGCATAGCATGGCTTCGCAAACATTAGGAAAATTAAACCGGCTGCAACGGGATCTCCCAGAGAGCCTGCTGGTCGACGCGGCATGGATGGAAGCCCATGGTTACTCATCATCGCTGCGGAGCCAATATGTTCGCGCGGGATGGCTCGATAGCCCGACCCGGCGCGTCTATCGCCGCTCGCGTGGACCGCTCACCTGGGAACAGGCCGTTATCTCACTGCAATCCCTGTTGGACCTGCCTTTGACAGTTGGCGGGCGCACAGCGCTCGAACAGCAGGGCTACGCTCATTATCTCTCCATAACGGTGCGCGAAGTCCATCTCTATGGGCCAAGCCGGCCGCCGACATGGCTCGACAGCCTGCCACTCGATGTCTCGTTCCGCTGGCATAACAGCCTCCGGCTGTTTCCAGTCGACGGCGAGATTCCTCCCGAGCCTGCGCCCCGGATGTCCAGCACCGCCGGCACGACCTTGCCGATCCGCTGTTCGAGCAAGGAACGCGCCGTTCTCGAACTGCTCGATGAGCTTCCCCATGAGAGCTTCCATCAGGTCGACATGCTGATGGAAGGAATGAGCGACCTCAGCCCACGTCGCCTTCAGACACTTCTTGAGGCGTGCGCGAGCGTAAAAGTGAAGCGTCTCTTCCTCTTCTTCGCGGATCGCCATGGCCATGCCTGGCGTTCGAAGCTCGATGTTTCCCGCCTGGATCTCGGATCGGGCAAACGCGTCCTGGTCAAAGGAGGGAAGCTCGACCGGCGCTACAACATCACCGTGCCCTCCGACCTGGCGGGAGAATAGCTGTATGGCGTTTCTCGACGGCTACCGGAGACAGGTCGCTCTTCTTCTGCGTGTTATGCCTCACGTCGCGAAGGAGGATATCTTCGCGCTGAAAGGCGGAACAGCGATCAATCTGTTCGTGCGTGACCTGCCGCGACTTTCGGTGGACATCGACCTCACCTATCTGCCGATCGAGGACCGCGCGACCTCGCTCGCCACGATCGATGCGGCGATGCTGCGGATCAAGGAACGCATCGAGGAAGGACTGGTCGGAGCCAGGATTCATGCGTCGCGTTCCGCTGACGAAAAAATCGTCACCAAGCTCATCGTTCGTGCGGATGATGTGCAGATCAAGATCGAGGTCACGCCAGTGTTGCGCGGGACGGTCTATGATCCCGTCGTTATGGGTGTCGTTCCCGCAGTCGAGGACGCCTTTGGTTTTGCTGAGATTCAGGTGGTGTCCTTCGCCGATCTCTATGCGGGAAAAATCGTGGCGGCGCTCGACCGGCAGCACCCTCGCGACCTCTTCGACGTCCGCGACTTGCTGGCGAACGAAGGCGTCACAGACGATTTGCGACGTGCATTTCTCGTCTACCTCGCCAGCCATAATCGCCCGATGGCCGAGGTTCTCGCTCCCGCCCGTAAACCGCTCGCCGAGGAGTTCGAGCGCGGTTTCGTCGGAATGACTCACCAGCCGATCACTCTGGCGGAACTGGAATCAGCGCGTGAAGACATCATCGCGTGCATGGTTGCCGGGATGCCTGACACTCATCGGCAATTCCTTGTCGGCTTCAAGCGTGGTGAACCGGACTGGGCGCTTGCGGGCATTGATGAGGCGAGGCGACTGCCCGCGGTTTTGTGGAAGCAACGTAACCTGGACCGGTTGGACCCTGGCAAGAGGCAGGAGCTTGTTGCCGCGTTGGAGAAGCAATTGCTGCCGGGATAGGTCAGGCGCCCCTCCGACGCCTGCAGGTCAGCCTGTTTGCGGCGAGCAGCGCGGAAGGGTGGTGGTTAGGTGAAGTGCGGGAGCAGCGAGGAAAGGGTGGAGGTGATGGGAGAGGGAGCCGCTCGCGTTTGGGACCAGCAGGTACATTGAAGGCTTACGGTTCGACATGGATTTTGGCGGAATGGCCGGGCAATGTCTTTCCGCTAGCGCTGCCTATATTCTTGGTGATGCAGGCGCGCGAACATAGCGCACAGCGTGGTCGAGGCGCTCCGCCGCGTCGGCCTCGCTGATGCGGAGGCGGCGTGCGATCTGGCCAACGGTAAAGCCGTCATTGCGATGAAGGAACAAGGCCCGCATGGTCAGGTGCGGTAGATCGGTAAAAACAGAATCCCATACCTCGCCTTCTTCCCCCATCTTGCCCGACGACCCCATGACCCTCTCAATCACATCGTGGAGATCGGCAGCAGCGGGTTCCTGCAAGGCGTATAGGATCGCCAAGGACTGCTCCATCATTTCCAGCGCTTGTTCTTTCAATTCGTCGTTGCCCGGCTCGTTACCGCTCCCCATGCTCTCACCTCCTTCTTAGTTGCAGAGGAGCATGACAGAAATCGCGGGATTTTCATCAACAACAACCCCCAACTTGGATATTGTTGTGCGCTGGCTTTTTGCGCGAAGGTGCCATGCGCTATTTTATGATTTCCGAGCCGTTAGCCGGACTTCAGATTTTGAAAACATCATGACTGCCAGCCTTACAGGTCGCGCCGCCGCTCGCATCAGCGGAGGTGCCGAGAATGGGGTTGCCCGGGGATGGAGATGCTCGAGATATGGAAAATGCACGGTCTCGTGCCGACCTTGTAAGTCATATGCCCAGCAGAAGCGGCTGAGACGCAGTCCGTGTTGGACACCGCAAAAGCTGTCCCAACCGCGACATTTACCGGAACTGGCAAGAACGACCGTCATGCATTGACATTGGTGACGGTTATTGCGGCGGCGCCAATACCCTCTCTCTGGAATTGACGCCGCCACATCGATCCCTGTTCGCAAAGATGGGTCAATGCCGATAGATTAGAAGCGTTGTTCCCAATCGGTTTCCAGATCGAGCCGATTCACAAATGATGGAACACCGACAGAATTCTGCTATAGTCCTCCAGTGAGGATATAGCGATGAACAACGCCGCCCATATTCAAGCGCCCGAACCGGCATCGCCTCGGCTGAAACCGTCCGATTGGCTCTGGCGTCCGTGGTACGCGAAGCTGTGGTGGTCGGCAATTCCGGTCTGGTGGATTGGCATGGCTACATCGACCAGGATCGCGCCGCTTGAGGCGTTCTACGACAGTGCGGCGGCCGGTTTTCTCAACCTCCTGTTCTTTCCGATGACGGCACTCATGGTGCTTGGACTCGGCTATGTGCAGCAGTGGGTGGCCGGGTTTTCATCGACGGGCGAGGGTACGCCTGTGTCCGATGAAGCGGTGGCCAGAACCTCCAAAAGAATGTGGGAGGAACATGAGCGAGGAATGGAAGACCTTCGTGCTGGCACCGATATATTCGATCCACGGTCGGGAGGTCTCTACATCGGCAACCCGCTGAGCCTTCAGCACCCTAGTCGGTTCTTCAAGCACTAACGATTCTTGAAGCTGCTGTCGCCATCGCCGGGGCTGCCATCCACGTCCGTAGAAAATCTACCGCTCTTCAGGACGGAGTTCTGTTCGACCGAAGTCAGGGGCCCGGTAATGTCGAAAGTTGCCCGGCCGGAATCCGCATCATGGAGATATCGGTTGCGTATGCCATCCGGGCCAAGAATCCGGTCCGACAGTTCACGCGAGAAGGTCGCCGCCGGGTCGCTCGAGCGCGCGGCTTCGCGCTCGGCGGCGGCAATCGCTTCGCGCACGTCGTAGTTGACGATGTCAATCGACGACTGTGCTGTCTCGTTGCTGATTCCGACGTCACGACTTTCAAAACCAAGACTGGCGCCCACTCGACCTGAGGTCGACGTGGTCTTCTGTGGCGACTGCGCTTGGCCCGCTTGCTTGCCTTTCTCTGCAGGCTGCCCGCGACCGCCTATCGCCTCCGATTCATCGACCCCAACCGAGCCTCCGAGTTGAGCGCCGACGCTTGTACCGATCGTGACATTATCCTGCGCGGATCGCGAGAGCCCGCGCTGCCACCCGGTCTGCGCGATGATCGCCTGCACGTCGCGCGTAAGCGTATCGGCCACCTGCGGGTTCAGACGCCAGTTGCCATGACGGTCCATCTCGAACCCGCCCTTGAGCCAGTTCTGCATCATCGCCTGGCCCTGTTCGCCGCTGCTGAGGAAATGCTCGATCGTGTCGGGCCCGGCCTGTTTCCCTGCCTCGAACCGCGTAGAGGTATCGTTGCGGGCCGATTGCTGGAACCCGACCGAGCTGGAGACGAGAAGATCGTTGTCGGCGAACGAGAACCTTGCCCGCCCGCCATTGGCGACCGCGCCCAATTGGCTCTCGTTGATGAGCCCGCCGCGCCACATCTGCGCCGCCGTCTCCGGGGTGAGATTGAGGCTCAGATCGCCATTCTGCGCCATGGCGATCTGCCGCTTCGACATGTCGACACCATGATCGGCCAGCAGCTTCTGCATGCGCGTCAGGCGCTCATTATCGATGATCCGCGTCATCCGTTCGTTGCGAGCGCGGTCAGCGATCCCGGCCGCACCACCTTCGGCCATGTCGACCTGATTGCCGGCGCCCTGCGACAGCGTGCGGATGAAGCTGTCGAGATGTGCGGCCTGGCGCACCGACATGCCCGCGGCGGCCGCGCCTTCCGCGAACCCGGCATTGTCGGCCTGTCGCCGCTGCTCCCCGATCCGGGCGGCCGAGCGCGTACCGTCGTGACCGACCTCACGCTGCGCGTCGAGCTTGCCCGACCGCTCCGCAAAATCGAAGCCCGCTGCCTCGCGGGTGCGGCCATAGACGCTGGCGCCCTCGCGCGCGGCCTCGACGGTCGCACCGTCGGCGGTGCCGACCTGCACGGCGGCATTGTAGGTTTCGAGCGCCCGCATGACCTGCGCCTCGTTGCGGCCGGTTGCGCGGGAGAGTTGGGAAATGGCTGTCGACCGAGCCTCTCCGGATAGCGCATTGATAAAGGCGATGCGGCGGGAGGTTTCCTGGACTGAGAGGCCGAGCATGGAGGCGGCGTTGCGCTGGCCCTCATTGCTGCCGGTCCTATGCGCCTGCTCGGTCGCGACATTGCCGCGCTCGATCCGCCTTACATTGTCGCCAGCAAAATCGCGCCGGCCTTCCATCGCGCCGACTTGAATCTGCGCGCCGGTAAGATCGTTGCGCAGCATCTGCTCCTGGTCGAAGGTATTGGCGATCAGTTTGGCGAAGGTCGGATCAGCCGACGCTTGGGCGATCACCGTCGAGGCTTTGAGCGCGGCATCCTTTTGGTCGTAGCCGTTCCTCTCAAAATGCCGCTGGGCTCCGGACAGCATCATGTCATAGGCGCGCGTATCCCCGAACGCCTTCCACTGGACCATCTTCTGCGTGAAGGCCGCGAACGAACGTTCCCCGGATTGCCCCTCGCCAAAATAGCCGGTGCCAAGGCTGCGGAGCGCATCCTTCTCGGCAAAATTATGGATCGCACTGGTCGCGGCATTGTCGCGCACGGCGCGCACGGTCGCGGGATCGGTGAGGCTGCGGCCGGTGAGGGCAGGGGAGAGCCCGCCCAGTTCGCGTGCCGCATCGAGCTTGCCCATGCCGAATGCGGCCGTCCCGCTGGCGCCGCCGCCATGTTCGCCGAGCACGCTGCTCGCGGCACCGAACGCACGGGTTGCGCCGAAGGCCGAGCGCTCCCCGAAATCCCCGAAGTTCGAAGCCGCGCCCCGCCGCGCCATGGTGCCCGCTGCTCCCGCCTGCGCCTCGAGCGCGCCGGCATAGCCTTCGCTGGTGGCAAGCGGTGCGGCGGCTGCCGTGCCCTGACCCTGCACACCGAGCGCGCCGGATGTGAACGAGGTGAACACATTACCGGAGAACCGGAAAACCGTGAAGACGAACGCCCCCGCAAGACCCGCGGACGCGGTGCGGAAACTCCCGAAGATGGCGAGCGCCTTCATCGCGGACGACGGCGCCAGCATCCAGGCATTGGCCGCGACATGGTTGGCGCGCATCTCGGCCAGCACATCGGTCGCGCGGCCGAGCGTCAGCTGATAGATCCCGGCGTCGATCACGCCCCAGAGCGCCACGAAGACGAACAGGCCGAGGGCGAAGGAAGCCACGCGCAGATTGATCGGGGTGAGGATGAACAGCAGCGCGACGGGCATCATGAAGAGCATGATCCCGAAGACCGTCGCCCGGATCGTGGGCATCCACTCGTTGGCCGTCGACATGGTGGCCAGGCCTGACGAGACGACAGCGCGATTGGCCATGACACGCGCCGCCGTTGCAGGACTGTCCTCGAACAGCACATCGCCCACCGTGCTGCCGAGCATCACATTGGTCAGGAACTGCTGGAGCGAGAGCGGCGTATCCATCATCATCTGGCCAAGTTCGCCGATGTTGGAGCGGCAGCGCTGAAGCTGGGTCGCATTGCCGATGTCGTAGCCGGTGCGGGTGCAGACCTGCGCGACATAATTGTCGAACAGCGCAGGTTCGGAGAGGCGTGTCGAGATATGTTCCCACGCCTCGTTGCAGCTCACCGTCGTGCCGCCCTTGTCGGTGGACGTGAACACCGTGCTGAAGGTCGCCGGCCCCGCCATCGCGGCAAAGGCGGCAGGAAGATCGGTCGCCGTGCGGAACAGCTGATCGTCGTCGACGCCATAGGCGGGCGAGACCCGCGCGACCGGATAGCATTGCCGGACATAGTCCTTGATCGTCGCGTCAAGGAACGTGTCGGTCATCGGGCCGCGCGGGCTCGCTGCATTGAGGAACAGGTCGAAACTGTGCCCGCCCGCCCCGAACTCAAGCTTGGCATGGGGATCGGTGGTGTTGTCGTCGATCACTTCCGCGAGCGCGCGCTCCATCATGTTGGTCATGCCCGCGACCAGCACGATGAGGTTCGGCACGTCGCCGACCGGCTGATAGGCGTTGCGGACGCGGTCGTAGACATGGACCGTGCCCGTCGTCGCGACCAGGCCGACGAACAGGCCGACGCCGATCAGCATCTGGAACCCGAAGGCGACGATGCCCATGCCTTGCCCGCGGATGCTGGCGAGCAGGACGCCGAGCGCGATGCCCACCACCGCGACGATCAGCACCAATGTCTCGTAACGCGAATCCCCGAAGATCATCGAGACGAGGCGGAAGGCGTCCACCGTCTCCGCAAAGCCGTCATAGGTGTGGAAACTCGCATCGATCGCCAGCGCGGGACTGGCCGAGAAGAGAGCGATCAGGACCGAGATCGCGCGAACTAAGCGGTGCATGACGCGGCCCTCCGTCAGCGGTTGCGGTTGGCGGCGGCGCCGGCGGCGTCGCGCGCATCACGGTCGCGCTGGCGCACGACCCCGGCATAGTTGGCCGAGAGGTTCGCCTGGTTGAGGGCGGCCATGTAGGACTGGCGCATCTGCGCGCGCTGGCGCAGCACCTCGTCGCGTAGCCCGCTCAATTGCTCAATGCCCTTGGCGAGGATGCGGGTCTGGCAGATCCGGGCGCTGCCGGCATCGGCCGCGCCGGCGGCGGTCACGCCACGTTCGGCATTGGACACGGCAAAATCTATGCTACGCGTGAGGTCGTTGAGCATCTGGTATGCGAGCGTCAACGCGACCAGTTCGTCGGTATCGCCGATCACGCTCTCGACCAGCCCCTGGCGCACGCCCCATTCCAGAAGACGATAGACGGGGAGGGTGCGCACATTGGCGACGAACTGGCGTTCCTCCGCCGTCAGCGCGGCGCGCGTGCGGATCTTGATCGCGATCGACTCCATCCGGCCGCGCGCGAGCACCAGCGCGCCCTTGCCGCTGCCGTCGGTCGAGCAGTCGGCCGAGGTCGGCGGCACCGCGATCGCGCGGGTCTGGACCTTGCCGGTCAGGAAATCATCGACGCTCTCGGTGTCCTGCCGCGCGCAGGCGGGGATAGCCGTGAACAGCGGTACCTTGTCCGCCGGGTCCCAGCGCATATAGACGTCGCCGACGCGGGCGCGCATGACGCCGGCCCAGTCGGACGCGCCGACACGCGCGGCGGCATGGGCGAGGAGCGAGCCGGTCTTGAAGATGTCGGTGACCTCGGCCGGGCAGTTTTCCAGCGCGTCGCGCAGATCCTCGGTCGGATTGCCCTGGTTCGCCTGAATCTTTTCGCGGCTCTGCTGATAGCTCTTGGAGAAGCCCTCGCGGACGCTCTTGTAGCCGGTCATCTCTTCGATGATGCCCGACATATTGTCGTCGCCCCGGGCGATCTGGACCATGCGGTTGGCGAGCCGGCAATCGTTGACCTGGATCGAGTTGAGGAAGTTGGTCGCCGCCTCCATCTTCGAGATGATGTTGCCCATTTTTTCATCGAGGGTTTCCAGCAGGTACTGGAAAGCGACCGCCGGGGCGGCCTGAAGGATGCTTTCGAGCTTCTGGACGAGATAGTCGGGATCGAGGAACGACATGCCGCCCAAAAACATGTCGATTCCCCCGCAGCCCGCGCGGACCTTGGGCAGCGTGACCGACATGAGATAGTCGTTATGGACATCGATCCGGCCCGACATGCCGCCCGCGGTGATATAGCCGCGGGTCTGGTCCTCGAACGAGCCGGGGCTGGTATAGGTCACATTGTCGAACCAGCTTTCGGCCCAGCTTTGCGCACAAGCCGGTGTGGCGAAGGCAACGCAAGCCAGCAGGGGCAAGGCGAGCAGGGTCAGGCGGCGGCGCGGGTTTGCCATGGCGGGCAGCTTTCGTTTGCGCGGGCAAGGGTCTGGCTCCCCATGTCAGTTCCTTGCTCGGTTGGAGGATGGAGGCGTGGGCGCGGCCACGATTCCGGTGAACTTCGCCATGCCGCGCACGCCGACAGCGGGCTTCACCCCGGTCAGCATCTTGGCGGCGAGGTAGAGATTGCGCGCGAGGTTGGGCGCGTGATCGGTGCCGATCGCGACGGGAATGATGCGATTGGAATCGGCGACAGGGCGGACCCAGGCGACCGGATGCCCGACCCATGGCAGACCGAGGCGCCCGGAGCGCAGCATCGCTTCCTGGCTGCCGATCGTGCGGACCTTCCAGCCATAGCGTTGCCCCAATGTGCCGAGCCGCGCCCAGAGATCGGCGCAGGGGATGCAGCCGGGCGCCGTGCTCATCTCGACGATGAACGCGGGGGCCTGGCCTTTCATGGTTTCGGCGAAGTCGGGCGGCCAGTCGCGCGTCACCGGAACGCGGGCGAGCCATTGGCGCATCTTCGCGTCGGTGGCGACCGGGTGGATCGCCGCGCGCATCGCCTGTTCGTGCGTCGGCGCCTGCGCGTGCGCGGATCCATTGGCCATGAGCATCGCCGTAAGCAGGATGGGGGCAAAGCGGATCATGGCCGGGGTCCCATCCGAACGTCCACCAGATCGCCGCCCAGGACGCGCGGATCGGTGGCGGAGACCGGGCCGTTGGCGAGCGCGTCGAAGAACCCGTCTTCCTCGCCCGCGCCGGTCAGGAACTGTTCGGGCCGGATATCGCCCGCGAGCAGCCGGACCGCCTGGTAGGCCATCTGGATGAGGTTGGGATAGGCCTCGACCCCGCTGGCGATCACCATGCGCTGCTGGCTGCCCCGCCGGATCACCATCGTCGTGGGCGTGACCTCGACCCCGAAGCGCTGCGCGAGTTCCGGCTTGCGGTCGATGTCCTGAAGTGTGACCTGCCAGCCCATCTCGTCCTGGAAGCGCTGGACGATCGGCCACTGGACGCGGCAGTAGCCGCAGGTCGAACGCGAGAACATGACCAGCGCGAATTCATTGGCGCGGCTACGCAGATACTGGCGGCGGACCTGATCCTTCTGAGCGGAGAGTTGGTCACGCGCCTCGCCGACCATCGGATTGGCGGACTTGGCGTTGAGTTCGGGATTTTGCAGCATGGCGATCTGCGTGACACCGGCGAAGGCTCGGGCCTTGCGCCGGGCGAAGTCCTGCAGACGCCAGAAATCCGCGACCGCATCGACGGTGAGCACGGTCGCCGCGTAGTCGCGCTGTTCCTCGATCAGCTTCCTGATCTTCGGCGGCGTCCAGGTGGCCAGTTCGACCATCGGCGGGATCACCGGCTTTTTGAGAGCGTCGGGATCGGCATCCTCTTCCGTGGGTTTGGGCGGCGCCTGATACCACCAGTAGCCGGTGCGTTGCTCGCCGGTCTGCGCATGGACAGGCAGGATCGGCAGGAGCACCGCCACGATGAGGAGGGCGAGGCGGATCACAGCAGCTTCTCCATGCGCTTCAGCCGCTCGATCTCGACCGGGCCGTAGTAGCGGCTGTCGAACCCGCTGGCGTGCGACGAGCCGACATAGATCATGCCCGGCGGGATCGTTCCGATCATCGGACGCCAATGGTCGAGCTTCTGCCCATTGTGCCCATAAGGCTTGCTGATCCCGAGCAGCTTGCCGTTGCAATAGTACCAGCCATCCCATTCGCCGGGATGTATGGGGCCAGATGCAGACGACGGCTTCTCGATCCAGTCGATGCGGTCGCCCGGCAGGCACAGCGCCATCTTGGTAACATCGACCGGCTTGGGACCGGCGAGCGGATGCGACAGGGTAAACGATACGAAATCGCCGCGATGGATCGGCCCCGGCGCCTTGCGGACGAGCCAGGCGTCGATCGACGGGCTCATCACGATCGTCGCCTGGGGAATGGCCCACCACGTCAGCAGGCCCACCGGCAGGACGATGCCGAACGCCTTCCACAACTGTTCGGGTCGGGGTGGCTGGCCGAGCCCCGAACTGCCGAGCGCGACCGCGGCCTTGAGCGGCAGCAGCTTCAGTTCGGCCCAGCCGGATCTAGCGGCCCTGAAGGCGAGTCTGAGCATCGCGCACCTCCTGCTTGCCGCCGAGGCGGGCATATTCTTCGAGCAATCCTGAAAGTGCGGCGTCGCCGTAGATGACATGCGCGGCGCGCGGGGCATCATCCTCGCGCTCGCAATAGGGCAGCGCCGGATCGCCGGGCACCATGGCGAGTGCGGGGACGCGGGTGACGCCGTGCTGGCGGAAAATGAGCGGATCGACGATCAACTGCACGTCGCGCATCGCGCAGGCCGGGCCTTCGCATCCCGGATCATGGCGCAGGATTTCCGCGGAGAGTTTCGCCATCGGCGCGACCTTCGTGAGCCCGCCGGGCATCCCGCGAAAGGCCAGCACGCCGCCGACCCGTTCGAGCTGCCCGGCATAGATGCGCAATGTCGTCACCGGCATCGAGGACGAGACGAACAGCACCGGCACCCAGCCTTTGGTTTCGGGAGGCGTGGTGATGCCGGCTACGGCCTGCATGTCGGGCGCATCGAGACCGAGCGCCTGGCCGAGCCGTCTGGCCATGGCGTCGTGCTCGGCGGCCATGGCCTCCTTGCCGTTGTCGAGCGCGGTTCGCGCCCGCGCATCCATCGCCGGCGACGGAGCGCGCTTGCGCAGCCCCTCGAAAGCGCGGCGGCGGGTCTCGTCCGATGGCGTCGGCAGCGCGGTCGGACCGCGCATTTCCGCTTCGGCCTTGCGCGCGGCGGTGGCGCGTTCGAGCCGGTCCATCGCCGTGTCGCCTTGCTCTTGCGCGCGCTCCCTCGCGCTTACCGGCGGAGCGGTGTCCTGCGCTGGCGCGGAGGTGGAGAGGAAAGCGATACCGGCCAGCGCGAGCGAGACGCGCGCGTTATTGGCCGATGACCTGCATATAGGCATCGATCTTGTCCTTCATGTCGATCTGGATGTCGGCCTGGGCGCGGGCCTCGATTTCGGAATAATATTCGGAGAGGTCCATCTTGCTGAAATCCAGCGCCTGGAATTCCTCGGGGGTGAATCCGCGGCAATAGGGGTTCTTCGGCGTGCCCCAGCCAAGGCCGTTGAAGCTCTTGAGCTGCGGGCGACCCTGTTCCTGGATGATGCGGCCAAGCTTGGTGTTGAAGCAGCAGTGGCCCTTGGATTTCTGCACGCAGATGCCGAGGATCTTCGAGGAGCAATACGTCCCGACCTCGTGGCACATGCCCGACCCGCGCAGCATGCCCACTTCCATGTCCTGCTGGTCACAGCCGGACAGGAGGAAATCCATCATGAAATTGATCGCGAGACTGATGGCGATCGAGGTCGGATCGATCCCGGCGATGATCGCGTTCGCGCCGGAGCTCGCGGCCTGGCCGGCGGTCGCGCCCGCCTTGAACGCGCCATAGGCGGCCTTCATGCCGGTGAAGACGCCTTTCGCCACCGCGATCTTAGTGCCGATCGACGAGATGGACGAGCCCATCCCGTCCTTGACGATCTTGCCTTTGTCCTTGCAGCAGTTCGAGAAGGTGGTCTTGAGACCCGCTGGGCGGCAGCGCACCGCGCGTCCCGCGAATATCTCGATATTGCCGAGGCAATGCCCTTCGGCATCGACTTCGCCATCGGCAGGCGCGCCGGGATCGTCGACGATGGGATCGTCCTCAATTCCGGTGCCGTCGCTGCCGGTGCAGGCATTGGGCGAGCACATCGGCGTGCCGCCGCCGACCGGCGTCAGGCATGAGTGCTGGCTGCCGAGCGGGCAGCTATACGCGCCCTCGGCATCGGCCACGCACATCACTTGCTGGATCGGGCAGAGCCATTCTTCATCCGCCATGATCGTGCAGTTCGCGACCTCGCCAGGATCACCGGCATCGCCGTTGCCATCGAGATCGACCGCGCAGACCGGGAGCGTTTGCGCTTGCGCTGGCGTGACATGCCCCGCGAGCAGCAAGCCGTACAGGCCGAGCGCAAGCAGCTGTGCGCGCTTCCGCCAGGGAAGGAGGCGCCCGATCATCGGACTTCCCCCGTGCAGACCATGTCGGCCCCACCGAGGCGGACGGTCTGCATCATGACGACGGCTTCGGGAAAATCGTCGAGGCAGCCGCAGGCCGAGACGATTTCCTCGCCCGGACCCACAGGGCAGACATCGCCGCCGCCTGCCGCCGTGCAGGCATGGTAGAAGGTGTCCCACCCGACAGGCGCATTCTGTTTCGTGCCGACCACTCCGTCGAGGGTAGCCGCCGTATTGCGCGCGGGCGCGCGGGTCTTGCAGACCGGCTCGCAGGCCGGAACCGAGCCGCGATCGGGCAGCGCGAAGGGCCGTGACGCGGTGGCATAACCCCCGTCCGAGGTCCTCGTCCGGTCGGCCAGCATGGTCTCGGTCGAATGGTCGATGATATAGGCGCCGCGGCTCAGATCAGGTTCCGGCATCGATCCGGTATCGACGGTACAACGATAACGGCGCTGACGCTCGAACCATGGCCGCGCGAGACGGAGCGAGCAGGCGCCGCTCTCGAACAGGCGTGCCTGGGGGAGGGGTGTAAGGCCGGTGCCGACGCCGTTGCGGAACGTCTCGACGCCATCGACGCTTTCGTCATGAAGCGCGCAATTGACGTCGCCGGCATAGCCCGCGCACAGGTCGACGATCCGCTCGGTCGGGTTGCAACTGAGGTCGAGCATTGCATCGAACTGCGCGAAGGCCTCTCCTTCACCGCCGACCGCGATGCGCATGGAAATGACATGCTCGCCGCGGGTCAGCCACGGCTTGAGGTCGAGATTGGGATAGGCATGCCAGGTCCGTTTCCGCTCGCACTTGCCGGGCGGCAGGCCGGTCCCGGTCCAGTTCGCCGGATTGGACAGCACGAGCTCGCCGTCGATGCGAAGCTGGAGCCAGTCGTCGAAGAAATAGTGCGAGAGCCGGAACTGCGCGAGGCGATCGGGATCATCGATCCGCAGCCGCATGGAAAACTCGAAGATGCGGCAGCTCCCGCCTCGCAGGCTGTCGTCGCGCGGCGAGCCCATCTGCAATGTGAGCTGATCGGGTGCGGGCGCATAGATCGCATAGGCGCCGCCGAGATGCGCGATCACATCGTCCGCCTTGACGGCGTTCAACGACACCTCCCGCGTGATCGTGCAGGACCGGATCTGCTCGGCCTTGCCGACGCCGGCGGGCGAGCCCTTGAGCGCCTGGAAGATGCTGTTCGATGCGGCGACGCTCGCGGCATCGCCCTGGATCGTGGCGGGACTGGCGCGATAGGCCGTCTGCGGGAGCGCGGGGTTGGGCGAGCAGGCCGTGCTTTGGGCGCCAGTGTAACGGATGGCCGGGCCGTCGATCACCGCCTGCGCGACGCCGACGCGCGGATCGGCCGTGGTGAGCGCGCCGATGACGCCGCCGCCCAGGTCTTTCAGCACCGAGGCCATATTGCCCCAGACGAGGTTGCTGCCGCAGCTGTTGTTGATGCAGTAGCAACCGGCGAGATCGGTCAGGTCGACTTGCGCGAGCTTGAGATCGCCGCCTGACGCAACATCCCATTTGAAGCTCTTGCACTGGTTCCAGGTGCCCGGCTGACAGGAGACGACGCCATTGGCGCAAATGCCCGATACCGGCACCGGCAGGGTCAATGTCTGGTCGACCGTGCCGTCGAGATCCTTGTCGCGCGATATCCGCAGCCTGCCGATATCGCCGGTCGCCGCCGGCTGCGCGAACCGTTCGAGCAGCGTCGCCGTCTTCTGGCACGCTATATTGGGGTTGAACGTCCGGCTGTTGTCGACTGTCGAGATCGGTTGTCCGGCAAGCCCCGGCGTCAGATAATTCTGCTGGATCGCATCGCTGTCCGAGGTCTTCGCGCGGGATGCTTCGGCGGCGGCGCGGGCGCGGTCCTCGACCGTCTGGGCCGAGAGCGGCGCCGGCGCCAGAGCGCTGGCCGCGAGGAGGAGGATGCCGCGCTTCACCATGGCGTCCTCGCGCGGGTGGTTCGCGAGCCATGGGCGAAGCGCAGCACGTCTCCCGCCCGGAACGCGCTGGATCCGGGCGAGAGTATCCTGAAGACGGCCTGTCCCTCAAAAATGGTCAGCGCGGCCGCCACCGGAGATACGGCGGGAGGGGGCATTGCCGGCCCCGGCGGGGGGCTTTCGGCCGCGCTGACCGAGGGGGGAGCGGCGGTTGAAAGGCACACCGCCGCTCCTTCCGCGCGCCCGCTCACGGTGGGGAGCGTTCCGTGACGAGCGGGGCAGCTACCCGCGCGAGACGCACGGTTTGGGGGAAGCGATCTGCTCATGGCGTGGAAATCCCCGCGCAGCAGATCGCCTTCTCGAACAACATGAATTGGGCATTGTCCTTGCCCGGCGCGTGCTTGCCCGATGTCCAGAGCGCGCCGGGACGGCCGATGTTGACGCACTTGCCGCCCTTGACCGGCTCCATGATCTGCATCTTGTAGCGGCTCTTGGTCCAGATCGGCTGCGGCTTGAACGAGCAGCCGTCCGCCGAGTGGATCGTGAGAGCGCCCAGCCTGCCCATCATGAACGTCGAGCGCGCGGCGAGACCCGCCCAGGCCTCGACGCTGTCCCCGAAATGGATGTCGCCGGCGACCGGATAGGTCGCGCCCCAGGAGCCCATGCACCAGAACAGGGGATCGATGACCTTGCCAGCAGCTGCGGCGGCGCTGTCGGCCATACAGGCGAGGCCGGCCGCCGGATTGCCGAACAGGATGCCTTCGGGCTGGATGATAGCGCCCAATGTGCCCGACTGCCAGGTCGGCAGCACCTCGGTGATCATCGCGACGTCGAAGCCATCATCCTCGATGCACGGCAGGTCCGTGAACATGTCGAGCATCTTCCAGACCGGCGAGATGTAATAATGCGCCTGCGCGAACATCTTGCGGGTGTTGGTGCCGTCCGAGATCGACGACTGGCTGCCCTGCAATTTCCCACCGGTCGGCATGAGATCGACACCGAGCGCCATCATGCAGCCCGGCTCGGTCACGACATCAACCATGCGATTGGGTGACCAGAACGAAACCTTGACCCCTAACCAGAAGGTCGCACCCTTGCGGCAGGCGCAGAGCGGTTTGGAGGCCGACTGGGCGTCCAGTTCCTTGTCGAGCTTATCGTAGGAGCCCACCCGCACGCCCCCGATCGTGATCGGGAAGATGCAGTTCCAGCGCACCTTGGTGATCGGATTGAACACGGTGCCCGCCTCGCATTTGGAGGCATGCGCAGGCGTGGCGGGCGCGACGAGCGCCAGAGCGAGGGCCGCCGCGCCGGTGCGCAGCATCGAGATGAGCCGACTCATGGGATGGCCTTTCGTACGGGAGCGCGATCGACGCGCACCTCTGTCAGCTCCAGCTTCTGGCCGACCTGCCGGACGATCACGGGCGCGACGGTGAGGCCCAACCGCTCCTTCACGCGCTCCTCGAGAATGAAGAGGGCACGGCCGTGCTTCTCGCCAAGCGAGAGCGCATCGTCCTTTGCGTCCCCACCGCCGGTGAGGATGATCCAGTCGGTGAGCGCGGCGGTCTTCAGCGCCCAGCCCAGATCGCGGGGATGCACGACCACCAGCTTCTGCGGCAGCGACACATAGGTCAGCGGGTTGAAGGTGAAGCCCGCAGGATAGAGCAGCTTGCCGTCCGGCAGCCGGATTTCCTGATCGAGCGTGTAGAACGGCACAACGCTGCGAACCTGGTTCTGGCGCGCGACACCGAGCGTCGCGCCTTTCAATGCGCTCCAGCCCGAACGCGGCCCGAACTTTTCGGCCATATTGGGCGGCTGCTTTGCGGCACGCGCCTCGATCTCGGCCATCGCGTCGGGCTCGGCGATCGGCCATGTACGACCAATGGTCGATGTCTCGGCGTGGGCCACCCCCGCGACGATCAGCGCGCCGGCCAGACACCCGGCGATGAGCGCGGACTGGATGGCGAGGACATGCCAGCCTTGGGGGACACGTCTATCGACCACGGCGGCGCTCCCTCCAGGGAACGGCAGGCGTACGACTCTCGCCGCAGACCGCGCAGATGAACGCGGTGACGCCCAGGAACAGCGTGAGCCAGATCAGCGCCTGGCTGCCGCCGAGGTCGGGGGCCGACCAGAGCACCAGCGAAGACTGGAGGATCAACAGCAGATGGGTGCCGACCAGCAGGCGAATGGATGACGGACAAGGCGCGCCGGAGAAGATGCCGTTCATCGGCCCCACCTTTCGGCATGTCGGGCGAGGGCATTTGCCATCCTCGACGCGCGGTGCAGGAACCAAAGTCCTCCCCGCACAAGCGCGATCGGCGTCAGGACAAGAATGGCCGCCCGCATGAACAGGGGCATTTCCGGGACGAGCAGGAACAGGCCGACGATGATCGAGGCCGCCGCCGCTTCGAGGCCCACGATCTGCCGAAAGCGCAGAGCCGCGATCCTCTCGTCCCGACCGGACGTATATTCCATGGCAAGCGCGGAACGGGTCATGATCAGGAGCACGGCTTCATTCGAGCGATGCAGGCGTTCGACGTAGGCTTCCTGCGTCTCGCCCGGCAGGCGCGGGGCCATCCCTGGACGGATCAAAAGATTCTCCGGCCGTTTTCCGGGACGAGGAGGGATTTCGTCGATCCCGCCGTCGATCTGTCGGGCAAGCCAACGGATCATGTCGCCGATCAGCGGCCGGATCGACGACGGGTCGGGCGAGCCGGAGAAGCTGCCGTTCATGCCCATCTCCGTGCCCTCCGCGTGACCAGCCAATTCGGGATGCTGTCGATGATGCGGGCGATGCCGATCGCCAGCGCGGCGCCGGCAATTCCGGCACAGGCGATCAGCCCGGCCATGAGCGGCACTGGCAGCACGCTGTCCGCGGCCCCGCACAAGCCAAGAGCGGCATAGGCCAGGGCGGTGATGACCGGCCCGGTGAAGGTTAG
Source organism: Sphingobium sp. CFD-2 (assembly GCF_024611135.1). Classification (NCBI taxonomy): domain Bacteria; kingdom Pseudomonadati; phylum Pseudomonadota; class Alphaproteobacteria; order Sphingomonadales; family Sphingobiaceae; genus Sphingobium; species Sphingobium sp. CFD-2. Next base: position 839,065 of record NZ_CP084405.1, read on the forward strand.
CAGGAGAGCGTGCCGCCGCCAGCGCTGGCGCTCGCTTTCTAGGATGGTCCATTGCGCATCGCGAACGGACGCGAGGAACCGGACCCGGTCGCCCAGTTCCCACTGGCAGCGGACCAGGTAGTCGTGAAGGGATTCGTCCGGCCTGCGCACGACGAGGGTCAGGCGCTCATTGCCGCCACTGGGCGGGAGTATGTCCAGCATCATCTTTTCCTCCTGAGTTTTGCGAGCAAGCGGCCCGCGGCCCCGGTCAGGCCGATGAGGATGAGCCCGGTCAGGAAACAGCCGCCGCCAACGATCGCCGCGCCGCGAAGAACGATGCCAGCGGGCTGTTCGAGCACCAGCCCGGCCGCGAGCACGAGCGATGCGATCATCACGGATTCGATGACCACCAGGCGGAAGCGCCAGCGCAATGCGTCGGCTTCCGCCCGTGCGGCGACGCGCGCCTCGATGATCCGCTCGATATCCTCATCCGGGCTCTCCACGAGCCGGAGCGGCAACTGGTCGGGGGAGGGGGAGCGCCGCGTCATGACAGCGCGCTCCGCTTCAGCGGCGCTGCGTCATCGAAGGACGTGCCGATTATCCCGGCGGGATCGACGCCGGCGAGATCGCACACCGCTTCGAGCGGCGAGCGTCCGGCGCGGACCAGCGCCTCGAACGCGGCCACGTCTTCGGGCGCGGAGGTGTTGATCCAGTAGCTGAACGGATCGACGACGAGCCGGGCGATGCCGAGGCCAAGCGGGCTGTCGATGAAGACTTCCGAATAGTTCGGTTTGTTGTTGCGGACCGATTTCAGGAGGTCGAGGACGAAACCCGAATAGTCGAGGATCTTGTTTTCGACCGCCTTGTCATAGGTCGATCCCTGCAGGAGGAAGCGCGTCGCGGCATTTTCCAGGATCACCTGTCCCGTGCCGCCGAACAGCAGCAGATCGTTCATGCTCTGGAGAATGATGCCGAAGCTGCCGCGATATTTTCGGGCGCGGCGATAGCCCTGGCTGATCGCCTCGGCGAGGCGCGACAGGTCCTGGCCCTCTTCGCGGGTCATGAACTGCGCGGCTTCATCGCACAGCACGAAGCGGGGGCGATCACGGGCGGACAGGTAGAGTTCCTGCGTTACCGCGTTGATCACCACCATGACGACCACGTTGAACAGGTCAGGCATGGCCTTCAGGCGCTCGAGTTCGAGCACCACGAATTCATCGTTCGAGATGTCGAACGTGCTGGGACCGTTGAAATAATGGCCGTAGGCTCCGTCCGACCCGAAATCACGCAGGTTGAAGGCCAATTCGCGCGCCGTGGGCACGAGGTGGTCGACCCGGTCGAGATCGGAGACGGTGTTGGCCGGATAGGAGCCGAGCCATTCGCGCACCGCATCGATCCCGGCTTCCGCGCGGCCGCTCTCGATCGCCCATTGCACGGCGGACTTGAGCAGGTTCCATTCGGACGTGGTGACGCCCTTGCGCGTCCCGGCGTTGGCCATCTCCGCGACGATCGACACCGCCATCGAGATCGCGGACTCTCGATCGTCGCCGTCGAGAGCGAGCCCCAGGTCGAACGGATTGAGGACGAGATGCTCTTCGCCCAGATCGATGTAACGGCCCGAGCAGAGCGTGCAGAGCTTCTTGTAGCTGCCGCCGATGTCGATGATGCGGATGAGCGCGTTCTGCGCGAAATACTGCTGGCACAGGTTATTGAGCAGGAAGCTCTTGCCCGCGCCCGATTCCGCCGAGACGATGAAGTTGTAGTTGTTGATACGCGGATCGAAGAGGTCGAGCGTGATGAGCTGCCCCTTGCGGCCCGTGTAGAGCAGCGCCGGCCGCCCGCCGCCCCGGAAATCGGTTTGGATCGGCGACATCAGCACGCCCGCGCGCACCGGCACGCGGAAATCGCGCTGCAGCATACCGATCGTGCGTCGCTCGGGGTACAGGCCGAAGGGCAGGCTTGCCGCCAGCAGGATCGGGTTGAGGTAGGATTCCTCCTGGACCATCCACGGCAGCGGTTCGCTCTCCCACAGCCGCTTGGCGCGCGCCGCCATCTCGCGGGCCTGATGGCGGTCGCGGCCGAACACCCACATGGTGGGGATTACCGAGACGAACCGGGTGTTTCCGGCCTCGTCCAGGATCCACCCGATCTCTTCGATCTGCTTGCCGACCTCGACCGCGAAGGACCCCGCCGCCTTCTGCGCCGAGAGAATCTGCGCGCGCTTGTGGATCTCGAAGGCCGAGTGATCGAAGAGGACATTGAGCGTATAGAGGAACGGCCCGCCGATCTGGTCGCTGTCCTCGGACGACCCGCGCATGCCGCCGGTGAGACGATTGGCACGTTCGGCGGTGATCCGCCGCGGCGGCGACTTGGGCGTCAGACAGCGCGCCACCTGGTTGCCCAGATATACTTCCGGCCCGTCGAAGCGGAGCGCCGGCGCGGCAGCGATGATCTGGCGGCGCAGCGGCACGTCGGCGGTCTGGGTGAAGACGCCGGGCGCGGGCGCATGATCGCCGTGGAAAATGCGCCGGTAGAGCGAGATGATCTCGCTCGGCGCCATCGGGCGGATGCCGAGCTTGGCGAGCTGCTCCTCGATCTGGCGGCGCAGGTCGCTGTCCATCGGCGCGCGCGTCTTGACCGACAGGAATGCGCGGAAATCGCGGATCGGGATGCCATGCAGGGCCTTCAAGCCCATGGTGCCGGCGCGCAGATAGTCGAAGGTGCGCCGGGCCGAGGCCTGGATGAGCGGATCGGGCCGTGTCTTGAGGTCGAGAAAGGCGTCGAGCGCATCGTCGATCAGCGGGTCGGCGAAACTCTGGAGCTGGAGGATCGTGCCTTCGGGAAAATTGACGTTGAGCAGCCCCAGCAGCGCCTCATGGACATGGGCGAACATGTAGGGGGAGGGGATCAGCTCCCAGCTATAGCCCCAGCCATCGTCGATGGTGAGGAAGGCCTGTTCTTCCTCGACCCAGGCGGCGAGCGGAAGAAAATCGGAATAGCTGTCGCGCTCGACGCTGCGGCGCAGCCGCGCCAGCGTCATGCCCGATTGATAGCTGGTCATGGCCGGGCCCCCGCATCATTCTGGCCATCGTCGGGGCGGTCCCTGACCTGTTCGAGCACGTTCGCGCGGGACGCGGGCGAAACCGGGGCGACAAGATAGTCGCCGACCACCCATTGCGGGCGCTCGACCAGCGAATAGACATAGCGCGGCATGTAGAGCCGGTCGGGCCGCTGGCGGTCGGCATAGGGCAGGATCAGCGTCCGGACCGAACGCGGGGGCTTGAGCATCGGCGTGACCGGCTGCTCGATCAGCCCCTGGAGCTCGCGATAGACGCTATCGCGATAACCGGCGAAGGCGCCCGACGTTGTTCCAGTGGAACCGCGCGCGGCCTTGCCGTCCCTGAGCAACTTCCTGTCCCTGGTGACCGCCGGATCGGACTTCGACGCGACGCCCGCAACGGCATCGGCATAGGCCTTCTCAGGGTGGATGCACTGGCCGTGATCGTCGTTCTTGCAACTGAACTTCTCGCTATAGGGCGACATGATCGAGCCCATCGTCGCGCAGCCGCTCAGCATGAAGGCGGCGCAGACCGGAAGAAGCGGGGAGAGGGCGCGCGATCGGCGCGCGGGCGATAGAGGCCGCATGGGCGATACTCCCTGTTGGATGAGGAGCCGGCGCATCAGAACTTGCTTCCGGCGGTCGGCTTGATATCGAGGGTGACGCCCTCCTGGATCACGACCACGACGTCCTTCGCCGCGCCGACCTCAACGATCGGCCCCGCCTGGCGCGCGAGATCGAGATAGAAATCGGTGAGCTTCTCGGACGATCGCGACAGGCCGCCGGCGATGCCGGCCTTGGCGGCGTCGCCCGCATCGAGCGTGCGCACCGAACCCAGCGCCGAGGTCGAGACGTCGCCGACCGTATTCTGGACCGTATCGGCGACCCCGGTGATGGTCCCGGCGATGAACGCGCGGGCAAGGGCCGCGCCGGCGCGGGTGACGACCTTGCCGGAGAGGCCCTTCTTGCCGTCGGCGTCGACGAAGAAGCCCTTGATGGGCTGGTCGACCACCGAGCGTTCGTCGAAATCGACGCAAGAGAGGCTGACCAACTGGACTTCGACCCGTTCCTTCGCGAGGCTGCCGGTGGCGTTGCCGATGACGAAGCAGCCGGCGAGGTTGGCTTTGACGTCATTGGGCAGGACGGCGGGGGCTTGCACCCGCGCGATCAACGGTTCGGGATTGTTGGTCGCATCCCGGCTCGCCAGCGCATCGATCCCGGTCAGCAGCCGCGCCTTCATGAAACCAGGTGGCAAATAGATGGTCCGCGTCTTTTTTTTAGCGGCCTGTGCCCCATCGGCGGCCGCGACCGGACTGGTCGCGGCGCCGATCGCGCCCACGGTCTTCTCGACCGGCGGGGCCGGAGGCGCTGGCGGCGCGGCGGGCGGCGCGGGCGGCTTCGCGACGGAAGGATCGATGTCACCGGTCGCGGGCGGTTCGGGAAAGTCGGGAACCGAGCCGGGGATCGCCGGAGGAAGATCGCCGTCCAGCGCATGGGGCGGCGTGCCGGAACCGGGCGCGACCTTGCCTTCCTCGATGGCGGAGACGCGATCGCCGAGCAATTGCTGTCCATCAAGAATCTTCTGCAGGTCGCCGCGCAGCTTGACCTCTAGGCTGTCGCCGCGAAGCCCCGCGCCCATGTCGAGCTTCGAACTGGGCGATGGCGCGGCCTGCTCGGTCTTGTCGCCGCTGGCCGTGTAGAGGCCGAGCCCCAGCACGCCGATCGCACCGGCAACGCCAAGCTGCCTCAAACGCAGCTGCTGGCGTGCGGTCAGCGTTTGCCACCGCGTCTTGAGATCGAGCAGCGCGGGGCCGCGCGTATTCTCGCCAGGACGAGGGCGGTCCGCCTCATAGCCGTCGAGGTCGAGTTCCTCCGCGCGATCGGCAGGACCGCGCCCGCGGGGCCCGCGACCGCCGCGAGAGTCCCCGCCGCTCATTGCCCGGCTCCCCGGCGAACGACGATCAGCCGCGCGGCTTCCCCGGCCTCGATATTGCCCCGGTCGAGGGTGATCGCGAAGATGTTGGCGCCGAGCGCGCCGTCGAGAAAACCGCGTTCGTCGAGCTGCGCGCCGCCGGCGGCAGAGACCAGATATTCCGATGCCGAGAGGCCGGACCCGTCGATTTCGATGCGGCGTCGTTCCTCCAGCGTGGCGCCCGGCAGCGTCGCGAGCCGGATCGGCCCGGATCGGGGCGCAACGCTGGTGAAGCTCGCCGGGATCCGGTCCTGGAGCATCGAGAGCGTGATCGAGACTGCACGCTCTTCTTCGACCAGGGGTCCTAGCAGTTCCTCATTGGCGCGGGCGCGCTGGGGAGCGCCGGGCTGGAGCATCACCGTCTGCGCCGGAATATCCGACGGCTCGGCATAGAGCGCATAGACCGCGCCGTTGCAGGTGATGAAGAACTCAGACGGCACGGTGACGAAGCTGCGCGTCACCATCCCGGCGTCGTCGATCTCGCGAACGAGGAACTTGATCCAGGCGTCGGAACCGGCGCGCTCCACGGCGATCGCCTTTTCGGCGCTGAACCTGACGTCCTCGATTTCTCCGCCCGAACAGATGACATGGTTGATGTCGCGGTTTGACAGGCGGATCGTGCTGGTCTGGTCGGGCAGAACCATGATGGATTGCGCGGCGGCCGGAGCGGCAAGCGACAGGGCGAGCAGCATCAGGCTCGGCCGCGCGGACTTAGCGAGGCTGGACATCGAAATTTTCCTCATTGAGGGCGGTCAGCCAGAAGCGGCCATTGTCGATCACGTAACGGATCCGAAGATTGCCCCGGAACTTGCGGATCACCCCGCCGATCACCCGGACCTTCTCGACCGGCACGAGAATCTCGGTCCGGGTCCAGGTGACGGGCTGGTCGGGGCGGATATAGGTCGCGATCGAGAGCGTCGGATTATTGGCCAGTTCGTCGAGCAGCCGGTTGAGGCTGTCGCGCAGGCTGTTGTAGGTCGAGGGGTGCGTGATGCTCAGCAGTTCCTGGAACTGCCGATCCGCGGAGTAGGCGGAGTAGGTGCCCGAGAGCGACACGACATTGCGCGTGATCGAGCGCAGATAGGCCTCGGACGGCTCGCCGCCCGTGACATAGAGGTCGCCGCCCGCGCCGTAGGGGACGATGATCGTCCGGGTGTTCTGGTTGGAGGTGTAGATCACCGTGCCCAGCACCGCCGTGATCCCGAACAGGCCGATGACGGCGAGCTTCAACAGCCGGTTCTCCTCGAACAGGTTGCTCGCCCCTTGCAGGTAGCGGTGGATGCCATAGCTGCCCGGCTTGCCGATCAGCGGATCGCGTGGGGGTGTGCCGGGGGATTTGCGTCCGAACATGGCCCGCCTCATTCGTAGAACCGAGTCTGGGTCGGACCCGGATAGTTGGACCAGCGGACCAGGCCCCAGCGCCAGGCCATGTGCGGGATGAAGCCGCGCGGCTTGGTGCGGAGCCAGGGAACGAAAAGGAGAAGACCCGCGACGAGCGCCCAACCGAGCATCCCGCCCACGATCACGGCGACGAAGATCACCGTGATCACGAGCACGAACTCGTCCGATCCGAACCACAGGATCTGGACGGGTTTGTGCAGATATTGGGGTAGCCGCTCGTCCACGAGCCTTCTCCTCCTTGCGTCGTGACCTCCCTGCGAAGCTGGTTGAACTTCGGGGGTTGTCCCGCCAGTGCGCCTCATGCGCCCTGGCCCGTTGAGGTCCGCCGACCGCGCCCAGGCGCGGCGGCGGACCAATCCGTCAGATGACCATTCCGAATGTCTGGAGGATCGAGTCCGCCTTGATCAGGCAGACGGCCGCCACGATGGTCGGGATGCCGATCATGATGTTCGAGAAGAGCCTGCTCACGCCGAACAGGAAGGCCGCGACGCCGCCGACGAAGCCGAGCGGGCCTTTGACCCCTTGATTGACCACGATATCGTAGATGTCGTAGCCGAGGTCGCCGGCCGCCGGCGCCGAGAAGGCGTGAGCCCCACCGGCCCCGAGCAGCGCGAGCAGGGTTACGGGAATGCCGACATTGGCGATTGAGGCGGATTGTCTGCCGAGTGTTTTCAACATGCACTTGCTCCAGGGAAGATGGGCCGCTCCGGGGACTGCTTGCCGGCATCGATGAGGATCGCTGTCGGCCGACGGCGAGGCTGGACGGCCCGGTTCGGGTCCCGCCGCCGGCATTGGGATTTGCGCGGCAGCGGCAGAGCCGATGCACCGCGCGTTCGCGATGTGAGGAGCCGGAAGGCGATCAGCGGCCGGCATTGGCGAGCGCCTTCTTACCGTCGAGGAACGCCTCGATCTCGGCCTGCCGGAAACCGGAAATCATCTGTCCGTCCGCGATCAGGGTCGGCGTGCCGGTGATGCCGGTCTTGCCGACGATTCCGGCATGCGCCTCGACCCTGGCCTTGCCTTCCGCGCATGTGCGCAAAGGCGTGGGCGCGGTTCCGGCGTAGATCGCCTTGAACGCCGCTTCCTTGTCCGGGGAGCAAAGGACATGCTCGGCCTTGGCGGCGGCCTCGGCGTGGATGCCGGAGACGAAGAAGATCAGGCGCCGCACCGGCTTGCCTTCGGCCGCTTTCGCCGCCCAGAAGCGGTCGAGCGCCCGGCAGTAGGGACAGTCGGGATCGGTGAACTCAATCACCGTGGGCGCGCCCGCCGGACCGATGGCGAGGGCCATGCCGGTGTCGATCCCGGCGAGTTTCTTCGCTGAAGCGGCGTTCTGCGCCAGCGCGGTGAGGTTCTGGCCGTTGCGGTCGTAGATTTCCGCGAACAACAGATGTTCGCTGTCAGGCGCATAGTAGATGATGCGGCCGCCCGCCGTCGCCTGATAGATCGGGCCCTTGACGGGCGCCGGCCCGAAATCCTCGAATTGCAGATTGACGAAGGTCTGCCGCAACTCGCTTTCGGCATCGCGCGCGGCGGCGGTAAGCGGATCGGCGGCTTGCGCGAACGCTGCGCCTTGAGCAGCGAGCAACAAGGGGAGGACGAGGGCTGCCGCACCAAACAGGCGGGTGGGCTTATGGATGTGCATGCGATCTCTCCTGAAGAGTGCTGGCAGGGCGGGAGAGCAGGCGCGCATCGACATGCGTGCCCGACCCCACCGGGATGTGCTCGGCAGTGACGGGTGCGGGCATCGACTCCATCCGGTTCGTCACGGCGGCGCGCAGAACGAACCCATCGACCGTCGCCACCACGATGCGCGGCTGCTCGGCCACCGGCGCGATAACTGTCTGTCGGCCATGTCCGCCGGGTCCGGCACAGGCTGTCGTCGTGACGATCAGTGTGCCCAGGGCAGCCGTCATCGCTTTGGCAATCGGCATCATGCACGACTCCATGTTGGCGCCCCGCGCCATGGTTGATGAATACTTAATGGTCCGAAGTATCAGGTCCGATTCGACTTGAACCCTCGCAACACGATCTGAGTGATTTGAAACGAAGAGGATTGCAACAGGCCCCGGCAGTGGGGTGCCTGAAATGGCGATATTAGCCGTAAATATGCGAACTTAGCCTTATAAATTCGCTTTCGGGATCACATGGACTGATCTGGTGCCGGTTCGGCAATAAAGTTCCTGAATGATCCGATTTGGAGGAAAATGGAAATTAACTGCTCATTGTGCGTCGAAACATAAATATGGTCGCGCATCCGCTATAAATGGGCAGAGATATTCCTCTAAAATCATCGGCATCTATTCTTGATGCTGGTTACTCCACGATCCTACCTTTGCCGGATTACCCACAGAGCCCGACGGGCCGAACCGGGGAGGAAGGACATATGGCATCCGATGGAAAATTCGCCGACGTCGACCTGTCGATCTTCAAGGAACTCAAGAAGCTCTCCGGCGAGAAGATCAGGCAGGCGCGAAAGGCGCTCGGTTTGACGCAGCTGGAGGTCGCCACCGAAATGGGCGGAAGCCTGCGCTGGTATCGCGCGATCGAGTCCGGCGATCCGGGGATTAGGCTGGAGGATCATCTGATCGCACTGCTCCGGCTCGGTGCATCGACCGCGCATATCGCGCTGCCTGTCCTCTATGCGGGCCAACGCATGCGGTTCCCGCGGCAACTGATCCACGGTGACCTGGCCAGCATCGAACGCACATGCATTGAGGCGATCTCGGATGCGGTGATCGCCGGGCTGAAACAGGACCTCTCACCCGAATGGTAGCGGGACGGCGGGAAGGACCAGTCATGAAAATTGACGGTCCGGTTCGGGCGTGACGCTGGGACAGGCGGAAAAGATGGCGATCTTTCATTTCCATGTGAATATCATCAGCCGCGGCGCCGGACGCAGTATCGTCGCGGCCGCGGCATGGCAAAACAGCTGCCGCCTGTACGATGAGCGCTACGGCCGGTTTTCCAATTTCGTGAACAAGCGGGCGGTTGCCTGGTCTGCGCTGATACTGCCGTCCGGGGGCCCCGCGCAGTGGGAGGATCGCGAGTGTTTCTGGAACGCGCTCGAAGCCGCCGAAATCCGCAAGGATGCGCAGCTTGGCCGTCAGTTCGACGTGGCGCTGCCCGATGAACTGGACCTGCCGGCGTCGATCGCGGTTCTGCAGCGTTTCGCCAGCGAGATATTTTGCATCGCGGGTTTTGCCGCCGACCTGACACTGATCGAAATGGGCGATACGCCCAGAGGCAAGCGCCACCATGGCTATGTGCTGATACCGACCCGTCCGATTGTCGACGGCATGTTCGGCCGGAAACCGCGCGAATGGAACAGCCGCGTGAAGCTGCTCGAAATCCGCGCGGCCTGGGCGATGATGCTGAACGATAAGTTCGCGGCGCTCGGCTATGATGTCCGCGTCGATCATCGGTCCAACGAAGAACGCGGCATCGACGCTCCGCCGGTTAAGCATATCGGCATGGCCCGCAAGCGTATCGCGGCGCGCGCCCGGCAAACATCCTGACAATAGTCCGTGGCCGGCGCCTCACCGGCGGTGCGGTCCATCATGACGACGGCGAGGGCGGTTGCGGCGGGCGTGTAGAGGAGAAAATAACCGACTGCACATGCGGCGACGGCAGCGGCAGGGATTGCCGTCGCCATGACCGCTGCCGCCACGGCGAAAACGGCTAGAAGCTGAACGGCCGCTGCGACAAGAAGTATCCGCCGCCGACCGAGCCTGTTGGCCAGCCACCCGGTGAGCATTGCGGAGGCCATGCCGGCGAGCGGACCGGTCATGTTGACGATGACGCCGAGACGATCGAGGCTCCACCCCCTCCTGTCAATCAGCGCGCCCGCGATCGCGCGCGGCAGGCCGCCATGCGTCCCGATCATTTGTCCCATTCTTCGAGGCCATCAACAACGGCGAGTGGAACGCTGCGAGTCTCTTCCAAGGCGCGACAACGCCAATAGGCTGACAGGCGAAAGCACGAGATTAGGCAGTGGGTTGCCCAAATATGCGATCTTGGCCTCTTTTTAGGACCAGGATCGAAATGCTAGACTGACGTCGCGTCATGGCCTGCTTGCGCTGCCCAACAGGCCAGCGATCCATGCGCCATTTCTGCGAGGATTATCCAGACCCACGTTCGCGAGCGCCTGCCCGTCCTGGTCGGCCGGCCATGCGGTCATCGCAGATCGGCCGGAAGGGAAGGGAGCGGGAGGAGAGAGGAAGCAGCGGACGGTTGGCTGTCCGTGGTTTCCTTTCCTCAACCGGAGCACTGTCATGACGGGCGCGCGCTACGTGCGCATCAAGCGCTTCGCCGAGCTGACCGGCTACACCGAGAAAGCGGTCTATCGAAAGATCGCCGACGGCGTGTGGATTCAGGGCCGCGAATATCGCCGCGCTCCCGATGGCAGCATCTGCATCGACCTCGAAGGCTTCCACAAATGGGTAGAAAACGGCCAGGGACTGGCGTCGAGCCGCTGAAAAGCTGCATTCGCGTCCGCTTCCGCTGGAACGGGCGGCTCTATCGCGAAACGCTCCAGCTCCAACCCACATCCGCTAACATCAAGGCGGCCGAGCGCTTGATGGCCCGTGTCCATCAGGAAATCGATCTCGGCGTCTTCGATTATGAAAGCACGTTTCCCAAGGGTGATGCCAAACCCGACCGGAACAAATACGCGGGCTTCAAGACTTATGCGAAAGAGTGGCTCGCAACGCTCGTAGTCGAGAAATCGACGATGTCCGACTATGTGTCGGCGATCAATAATGTCTGGTCGCCGGCTTTCGGTGAGCGGCAACTCAAGAGCATCAAGCCGAGCGAGATCAAGAAGGTCATCGCCGACCGGGCGAAGCAGGTCAGCGGCAAGACGATCAACAACAACGTCATTCCGCTGCGCGGCATCTTCGAGATGGCTCTCGACGACGAGCTGATCGACCGCTCGCCGCTGGAACGGATCAAGAGCCAGAAGCATCAGAAACGCGAGCCGGACCCGTTCGACCGGGAAGAGACCGAACGCATCCTCACCTATATGCACGAGCGTTACGACGAGCAGGTCTGGAACTGGTATGAGTTCGCCTTCGGGACCGGCATGCGTCCCAGCGAACAGATCGTCGTCCAGTGGCGCGACGTCGACTGGAAGCGCCAGTCCATCCGGGTCGAGCGTGCCCGCGTCCGGGCCGTGGAGAAATCGACCAAGACCAGGACCGTGCGCGACGTCGATCTTACTCCGCGAATGATGGCCGTGCTTAGACGCCAGAAGGCGCACAGCTTCATGCGGGGGCTCGATTCGCCGATCTTCATCAACCCGGTCACAAACACGCCGTGGCCGGACGTGCAGGATCAGCGGAAGCTCTATTTCCATCCCGCACTGCGTGCGCTCGGCATCCGCAGCCGTGATGCCTATCAAACGCGCCACACTTACGCGACGACGGCGCTGATGGGCGGGGTGAACCCGGCCTATATCGCCCGCCAGCTTGGCCACAAGAGCGCGGCAATGCTGTTCCGGCACTACTCGAAATGGATCGATCACGCGGACTATGGCCGCGAAGCAGCCAAGCTCAATCAGATCTACGGTTCCTGACGCGGATGTCTGGCTGGTCTGTGGGGAGGGCTTGCCTGTCGGTGGCGGCTGCCGCGAACGAATCCCTCGTCTACTGGGCAGCTATTGAGGTGATCTAAAAGAGCCTGGAACGGGGGCTGGGGTGGCCTCGAAAAACGCCAAATGTGCCACGAAAGTGCCACGGAAACCGCATTTTCGCGATTCCCCCTAACAATATCAACTACTTAGCTGGTGACCCCTACGGGAATCGAACCCGTGTTTCAGCCGTGAGAGGGCCGCGTCCTGACCGCTAGACGAAGGGGCCACAGGCCGCGCTGGGCGGCAAGTAGGGAGCCGCCTTTAGGAGGGCGCGTTGGCGTCGTCAAGGGAAACCCGCGCCATTTCCTTCAGTCAATAAAAAACCACCCCATGCGATTCGCATGGGGTGGCCAAGGTTCAGGGAGGAGACGCCTCCAAAGGGGGAGGCGCCCATACGACACACCCGAAAGGGGGGCAGGTGCGCCGTATGTTCAGTAAATAGAGAAAGCCGCGCGGAGTTTCAAGTGGCACCGCGCAACCTTTTTCCTTAAATATCTGTCATGAATGCTTAATTTGGTTGGGCATCCGCTGTCTGGGGCGCTGCCGGGACGGCGATCGGGCCCTTGCCCTGCGAAACCTGCGCCTCGAACAGTTCCCGCATGAGCTGCAGCGAGAAGAGATGCGCGTAAATGAGCGGCAGCATGCCGTTCTGGCTGATCTTGCGAAGCTGGTCGCCGCGCATGTCGCGCAGCTTTTCCTCGTTCACCATGCGGAAGCCGCGATAGACGAAGGGTTGGTCATTGCCGGGCACCTGGATGGCGACTTCGCCGTCCATCAGCAGGTCGAGATCCTTCAGATCCTTCATGAACTGGCCGGTACGCGCCGCTGCCTGTTCGAAATCCTCGCAGAATTTGAGCACGCCCTGCGTCAGTTCGCTGGGCTTGCCGTCTTCGAACAGCGGCTGGCCCTCTTCGAACGTACCGAGCGCGTCGCTGGTCGGATCGAAGCAGAGCGAGAGTTCGTCGCTGTCGGGGCGCAACTTCGCCAGCATCCAGGGATAGCGGCGGACATAGGCGGGGACATAGGCCGGGCCACGCAGCTTGCCATCATCGTCGAGGAAGGTGTTGACGCCCTCGTTGAGGCCCATCAGCGCCAGGGGAACGGGCTCGTCCCCGGCGGAGAAGATGATCGGCACGAAGCGCTGGGCGGCGACGAATTCGTCCACGGTCAGCGGAATGGCGTGCTGCGTCGTCAGGAACGGCGCCGAATCGACGGTGCGGCTCCGCCAGGCGGCGTGATCGACGCTGCTCAGCGGAATGAGATCGTTGTAGAAGACGGGAAGGCCGTTCGCGGGCGCGCTTGCCATGATGTGCTAGTCCATTTCCAACAAAAAGCGGCGCATTTTCCCTTGCGCCGCTAGCCTGATACTGGGCCGAGGGGGATAAAGCCCTTGGACGCGGGAGGCAATCGCTTTGTCGATGCCCGGTGCTGCGGCCGAGGCTGGCTTCAGCCTTCCTCCGGACGGGGGATCAGCTTGTCCGGATTCATGATGCCCTGCGGATCGAATGCAGCCTTGACCGCGCGCAGGGCGTGGAGGCGCGCGGGGCTGGAGAGGCGGCCGAGTTCGGCGCGCTTCATCTGGCCGATGCCATGTTCGGCGGAGATGGACCCGCCCGCCGCGACCACTGCATCATGGACGAAGCCGTTGATCGCCTGACCCTCCGTCGCGATCCAGGCCGGACCGTCGGTCGTGCCCCTGGGCGCGCGGACATGGAAATGGACGTTGCCGTCCCCCAGATGACCGAAGGAGGAGGCGGTGGTGCCGGGAAAGGCCCTTTCCGCCGCTGCCGCGGCTTCGATCATGAAGGCGGGCATCCGCGCAACCGGCACGCTGATGTCATATTGCAGCGCCGGTCCCTGCGCCCGTTCGGATTCGGAGAGCGATTCGCGGATGCGCCAGAAGGCTTCCGCCTGCGCTTCATTGGCGGCGATGGCGGCGTCGACGGCGAGGCCCTGTTCCAACGCATCGGCCAGCGCGCTCTCCAGCCGATCGGCGGGCGTCGGATCGCGCGGGTCGCCATGGTCGACCTCTACCAGCACATGCCAGGGCGTGCGCGTTGCAATCGGGCAGCGGGTGCCGGGAACATGCGACAGGACATGGCCCAGGCCGTCGTCCGCGATCACTTCGAACCCTTCGACACTGTCGCCCAGATGGGCTTCGCAAAGCCGGAGCAGGGCCAGCGCATCGGCAGGGGAGGAGACGCCGATCCAGCCGACGGCGCGAGCCGCAATGGCGGGCACCAGGCGCAGCGCGGCGGCGGTGACGATTCCCAAAGTCCCTTCGGCGCCGATCAGCAATTGCTTGACGTCATAGCCGCGATTGTCCTTCTTGAGGGCATCCAGGCCATGGAAGATGCCGCCGTCCGGCAGGACAGCCTCAATCCCCTCGACCAGCGCGCGCATCGTGCCGTGGCGCAGCACCTGGGTTCCGCCGGCATTGGTGGAGATGAGCCCGCCGATGGTGGCCGAACCCTTGGCCCCAAGGCTCAGTGGAAAGCGGCGGCCAACGGCGGCGGCGGCATCGTGGAGGTTGGAGAGGATCACCCCCGCTTCGCAGACGGCAAGATTGTCGTGCGGAGACAGGCTGCGGATATGGTTCATCCGGCGGAGCGACAGGATCAGCGCAGAACCGTCCGCCGGGGGCGTGGCGCCGCCCACCATGGAAGTGTTGCCACCCTGCGGCACCAGCGGCACGCCAAGATCGGCGGCAAGGCGGACCGCAGCGGCGACCTGGCCGGTCGATTCCGGCTGAAGAATGGCGGCGGCAGCGCCGTGATAGCGTCCGCGCCAGTCGCTGACCCACGGGGCGATGTCGTCCGCATCGGTCACGACGCGCTTTTCCCCCAGCAGGGCCGTGAATCGGGCGATAACATCTTGTCCTATCATGGGACTGTCCTATGCCTTGGAATTCATCGACGGTTCAACCTTTGGCCCATAGCGTCCGCGTCCCAAAAGGGGTTCGACTTGTTTCATTCCGTCCTGCTGCTGTTGTCCGCGTCAGCCGCCGAGCCCGTGCAATGGGCGCAACTGACGATCGAGCAGCGTGTCATCGTCCGCGTGCCGATGGCAAGGAAGGGGCGTGCGCCCGCGCGTCCCACGCCGGAGGCGCGGAATGACTGGAAGGAGAAGAAGGGGCCGCGCTGCATCGCGCTGCGATCGATTCGGTCGGCAAGCATAGTGATGGACAATGCCATAGATCTGCTGCTGGCTGATAATCACCGCTATCGCGCAAGGCTGGAGCGCGGGTGCAACAGCATGGGTTTCTATTCCGGATTCTATGTCGAGCCCGATGAGGACGGCTCGCTCTGTTCCGGGCGCGACGAATTGCAGGCGCGGAGCGGGGCCAGTTGCGCGATCGACGGTTTCCGCCGGCTGGAGCAGGCCGAACCGGACGATTGACCGCATCATCTTCGCGATTTTCTTGACAAGAGGCCGATATTTCCGCAAGGCGCGCCCGATTTCCCCGCGCGTTTTCGTGCGGTGGAGAGCCTCCTGTCCCGGACATCTGAATGACTTTTGCCGATCTCGGCCTTTCCGACGAATTATTGAAGGCCGTTACCGAGGCCGGATATGACACGCCCACGCCGATTCAGGCGCAGGCGATCCCGCCCGTGCTGATGATGAAGGACATCATCGGCATCGCGCAGACGGGAACGGGCAAGACCGCCAGCTTCGTGCTGCCGATGATCGACATCCTCGCCCATGGCCGCGCACGCGCGCTGATGCCGCGATCGCTGATCCTGGAGCCGACGCGTGAACTCGCTGCCCAGGTGGCCGAGAATTTCGAGAAATACGGGAAGTATCACAAGCTCAACATGGCGCTGCTGATCGGCGGCGTGCAGATGGGCGACCAGCTCAAAGCCCTGGAAAAAGGCGTCGACGTGCTGATCGCGACGCCGGGGCGGCTGATGGACCTGTTCCAGCGGGGCAAGATATTGCTCAACGGCTGCAGCATGCTGGTGATCGACGAAGCCGACCGGATGCTCGACATGGGCTTCATCCCGGACATCGAGGAGATTTGCACCAAGCTGCCCGCCCAGCGGCAGACGCTGCTGTTCTCCGCGACCATGCCGCCGGTGATCAAGAAGCTGGCGGACCGGTTCCTCAGCAATCCCAAGTCGATCGAGGTGGCGCGGCCCGCCACGGCCTCGACCAATATCACCCAGCGTCTGGTGAAGGTCGATTCGCGCAAGAAGCGGGAGGCCCTGCGCGCGATGCTGGATGCCGAGGACGTGCAGAGCGCGGTGATCTTCTGCAACCGCAAGACCACGGTGCGTGAACTCAACAAGAGCCTTCAGCGCCATGGCTTCAAATCGGGCGAGATTCACGGCGACATCGACCAGTCGGCGCGCATCGCGGAACTGGAGCGGTTCCGGGCGGGGACGGTGAACATATTGGTGGCGTCCGACGTTGCGGCGCGCGGGCTGGACATCAAGGGCGTGAGCCATGTGTTCAATTTCGACGCGCCCTGGCATCCCGACGATTATGTCCATCGCATCGGCCGCACGGGCCGGGCAGGGGCGAAGGGCGTAGCCTATACCTTCGTGACGTCGGACGATGCCGAGGCGATCGACAATATCCAGAAGCTGATCAAGCAGAAGATCGAGACCATCGACGCGCCGGTCGCTGCTGCTCCCGCCGAAAAGGCGAAGGAGGAACCGCGCCGCTCGGGCAGGGATCGGAAGGACGACCGCAAGTCTGACAAGCGCCGCGACGACCGCCGCCGTGAAGAACCGCGTGCGGCGCGGCCGGAAGGCAATGGCGCCCGGCCGCGGCGGCCGGAACCGGTGGACGATGGTCCGGACGAAGGCTGGAACGGACCGGTTCCGGAGTTTCTTTCGGTGGGGTTTGGCGCTTAGTTGCCGTTGCGGGCCAGGCGTCGCCTGTTTTCGGCCCTCCTGAGACATCCCTCCCGGCCGCTTCGATGCACGGTCCCTAGATCAGCCCTTTCGCACGCAGGCTGCTGTGCCCCTGTGTCCCTATGATGATATGGTCATGCACGGCGATGTTGAGCCGCTTGCCCGCTTCCGCGATCTGCCGGGTGATTTCTATATCCTGACGGCTGGGTTCCGGCGATCCGCTGGGATGATTGTGCACAAGGATCAACGCTGCCGAGCCAAGGTCGATCGCCCGTCGAATAACCTCCCGGGTATAAATCGCCGCCTGGTCGATCGAACCGTCGCCCATATGCTCGTCGCGGATCAGCATGTTCCGGCTGTTGAGGTGCAGCACCCGCACCCGCTCCACCGTCAGAAAGGCCATGTCGGCGCGCAGATAGTCGAGCAGTGCCTGCCAGCTGGCCAGCACCGGCTTCTCCGCCACCTCGTTGCGTAGCATCCGCAGCATCGTCGCCTGGACGATCTTGATCGCGGCGATGCTGGTGTCGCCCATGCCGGGAACGCGGGCAATCGCCTGCCAGTCAGCCGCCATCAGCCCACCGATGCCATCGAATTCCCGCAGCAGCGCCTTTGCCAGTGGTTTCGTGTCGCGACGGGGTATGGCCAGCGCCAGCAGATATTCGATCAGTTCATGATCATGCAACGCTTCGCCGCCGCTCTCCGCCAGTTTCCGGCGCAGCCGGGCGCGATGCCCGACGCCATCGTGCGTAGCCTTCAAATCCTGATCCGGCAAAGTCTTACTTGTCCCCCGCATGCGAAGGGGGACGCTATTCATTGCGGATTTATCGGGCAAGGATATTTAGGAGTGATCGGACGTTATGCAGGCGTTACGGACTTGAGCACGCGGGTTTGACCAGAAGCATGGAAGATGAAGACGGCGAAAAGGAGATTCGCCGGGGCTGGCCCCGCTGGCTTGGAGTGGGCACGGGGTCGCTGGCGCTGATCCTTGCCGCGCTATGGACGCAGCGCGCGCCCATCGCAGAAAATTTCATCAGCCGCGAACTCAACCGGCGTGGCGTGCAGGGCAGCTATGATCTGACGGACATAGGCCTTCGCACCCAGCGGATCGAGAATATCGTGCTGGGCGATCCCGCTCGTCCCGATTTGACGGCGCGCTGGGTGGAGGTCGACATCGCTTTCACAGGGCTGACCCCGCAAGTGGCGGCGGTGCGGGCCGGTGGCGTCAGGATGCGGGGGTCGTTGCACAATGGCGTGCTGAAGCTGGGAGAGGTCGACAAATTCCGCGACCCGAAATCCACGGCGCCCTTCAGCCTGCCGGACATTCTGCTGGCGCTCAGCGATGCGCGACTGCGGCTGGACACCGATGCCGGTTCGATCGGCATGCAGATAGAGGGGAAGGGGAATCTGCGATCGGGCTTCCGGGGCAGGCTGGCGGCGGCGATGCCGAATGGAGGCGTCGAGGGATGCGGGCTGGCCGACCTGCGGGCGATGCTGGATGTTGCCATGCAGGACGGACGCCCACATCTCTCCGGCCCGTTGCGCGGCGCAGCGCTGGCCTGTCGCGATGCCGGCATCGCCGTGGCAAAACCGGCTGCGGATGTGGATGTCTGGCTCGGCAAGGCATTGGATCGCTGGACCGGCCGCGTCGACCTGACGGGGGAAGCGCTCAAGTCCGGCGGCATGGTTCTGGCGCGCCCCTCAGGCCGGATCGATTTCGACGGAACGGCTGCCAAGACCGCCGGGCGAGCGCGAATCGGGGCGGTGGCTCTGTCGGCCGGCGCCACATTGGCCGGACTCGCAGACTTTCAGGGCGCCTGGCATGTCGGCAAGGGCGATATGGGTCTTGAGGGGCGGCTGTCCGTTCGGCAGTTGCGGTTCGCCGGCCGCGATCCCCTGGCGGCTGCGCGCGAAGCTACGGCCGGGACGCCCGTTGGGCCGCTGGTCGCACGGCTGGCTGACGCCGCGCGCCGCGCAGGCGCGGACAATGTCCTGCAAACCACCCTGGCCTTCGCTCAGGAAGGGAAGGCGGGCAGTCTGGCCTTGACCGACACCCGCTTTTCGGCGCGCAGCGGTGCGCGGATCGCCATAGCAGGGGAAGGTCGCGTGACCATCGGCTGGCCTGGCAGGGCCGGGCAGGCGATCGACTGGGCGCTCGACGGAGCGATCACGACGGAGGGCGGCGGATTGCCGAGGGCGGCGCTGCGGCTGGGGCGGAGGCCGGGTGGCGGCTTTGGCGGACAATTGTTCCTTGAGCCCTATGCGGCGGGCGATGCCAGGTTAAGCCTGGAGCCGGTGCGGTTCGTTGCGGGGCCGAAGGGCGATACGCGCTTCTCGACGCAGGTGCGGCTCGACGGGCCGCTTCCCGGTGGAAGGCTGCGCGGGCTGGTGGCGCCCGTTGAAGGGCAAATGAACGCCAAGGGTCTATTGGCGATCAACCCGCATTGCGTGTCCATCTCGCTGATCGAGGCGCGCTATGGCAATTTTTCGCTGGGGCGGACCCGGCAGACGCTGTGCCCCGTCGGGCAGGCGCTGTTTGCCGTCGGGCCGGGCGGTGTGAGTGGCGGCGCTGAAATCCGCAAACTCGCATTGGCGGGCAAAAGCGGCGACAGCCCAATGCGCCTTTCCGCCGATAGCGCTCGTTTCGCCCTGGGACAGCAGGGTTTTGCACTTGCCAATCCCGATCTGGCGATCGGTCCGCAGGATTCGCCTGTTCGGTTGAGCGCGGCGACGCTGACCGGCAACGCCACGGCCCAGGGCTTGGGCGGCAGGTTGACGGGGGCAGGCGGCCGGATCGGGTCCGTGCCGCTGATCGTCGAAAATGGCGCGGGCGACTGGAGCTTCGCCGGGGGGGCGCTGAAGCTGGCGGCCGGGATGACGGTGCGCGATGCGCAGGCGCCGGGCCGGTTCGAACCGCTGAATGTTCCCGACTTCGCGCTGACGTTGAAGGATTCGAAGATTGCAGCGACGGGATCGTTGCGGACGCCGCGCAATGATGCGCTGGTCGCCCGGGCAGTCATCGCGCATGACCTGAGCAGTGGGCGAGGCAAGGCGGATCTGGCGGTTCCGGCACTGTCCTTTGGTCCTGGTCTCCAGCCGGAGGATGTGACCCGCCTCGCCCTTGGCGTGGTGGCCAATGTGACGGCGCAGGTCAGCGGGGAAGGGCATATCCGCTGGAACGGGACGCATGTGACCAGCGATGGCCTGTTCCGGACCGACAATGCCAGCCTGGCGGCGGCTTTCGGCCCGGTGGAGGGGTTGTCCGGCGAACTGCGTTTCACCGATCTGCTCGGTCTCGTCAGCGCGCCGGGGCAGGAAGTGCGAATCAGGTCGGTCAATCCGGGTGTAGAGGTTCGCGACGGCCTTGTGCGCTATCGGCTGGAGGCGGGGCAGAAGGTGCGGATCGAAGGTGGCGGCTGGCCCTTTTCCGGCGGGGAGCTGGTCCTGCTGCCGACGACGATGGATTTCAGCGCGGATGTGGACCGTTATCTGACCTTCCGCGTCATCGGTCTGGATGCGGGCGCCTTCATCCAGGCGATGGACCTCAAGAATATTTCCGCCACGGGTACGTTCGACGGCATCATGCCTCTGATCTTCAACGCGCAGGGCGGGCGCGTGGCGGGGGGCGTGCTGACCGCGCGGCAGCAAGGCATGCCGCCGCTGATGATGCCCGAAGGCGTGCTGCCCACCATCCCCTGCGATCCGACGCGCCAGTCGGGGACCCTTTCCTATGTGGGGCCGGTATCGAACGAACAATTGGGCGCGATGGGGCGGCTGGCCTTCGATGCGCTCAAGAATCTCCAGTATAAATGCCTCACCATATTGATGGACGGCGCGCTGGATGGAGAGATGGTGACGAACGTCGTCTTCAACGGCGTCAATCGCGGGCAGATCGGTGGGGCGCCGGCGGGTCTGGCGCGGAATTTCACGGGCCTGCCCTTCATCTTCAACGTGCGGATCGCCGCTCCCTTCCGGGGCCTTCTGGGAACCGCGCAGTCCTTCATCGATCCGTCAACGCTCATACAAAACAGCATAGGCGACCAGATGCAGGAGAAGATGCGGGCCACGATCGGCCAGGAGGGGGTTGCAGTTCAGCCTGCCGAAAGCGAAACTATGCGAAATGGGGAGCAGAAATGAAGAAGCGAACGATCATCGCGGCGGGCTTCGCCGGTCTGGCCTTGGGGGGCTGCATCCAGGTGAAGGCGCCCGACAAGCCGATAGAGATCAACCTCAACGTGAAGGTGCAGCAGGAGGTCGTTGTTCGCCTGCAGCGCGATGCGCAAGATTTGATCCAGAATAACCCGGAGTTGTTTCCGCAATGACACGCAAATTTTTGATGATCGCCGCCTCTGCCGCGGTCGTGCTGGCGACCGGCCTGGCCATGACGTCTCCGGCGCGGGCGCAGTCGGGCGCGGTCGCCGCCGCCATGAGCGCGGGGGCGGTGGGCGAGCAGGCCGACGGCTATCTCGGCATTGCCGGTTCGGTGAGCGACGCGGTGCGGCAGGAAGTCGAATCGATCAACATCAAGCGCAGGGCCGCCTATACCGACCTTGCCGGCAAGCGCGGCGTGACCGTGCAGGATGTGGCGGCGGCGACGGGATGCCAGACGCTCAGCAGCAGGGTGAAGCCCGGGCAGGTCTATCGGATCGGCGCGGGCGCGTGGCAGACCAAGGGCGCGGGCCCCATCGCGCTGCCGGGCTATTGCGCCACGGCGGGGTGATTTACCTCAGGCCGGACTTGCCGGGCTAGTGGACTTTGGACCCAGCTTCGTTCGGACAGGAAATTCTCTGGCCCAACGACGGTTGACACTCCTGAAAGCCCTTTCTAAACGGGCCGCGCCTTGACGGGTGCAGCCGCAAGCGCCATGCCGCCTGACGTTGGCTTTTAAAGCCTTTACGGAAAGGATGGCTGGATGGCGGCGGATGCACCGGGGCAGGACCCGGCGGGGGAAGATGCGCGCATCGCTTCTTTGGAGGAGCGGATCGCGCAGGCCGAACATGCCGAAAAGGTCAGACAGGGGACACAGGTGCAGCAGGCGGACGATGGGTCGCGTCTCGGCAACAGGGTTCTCGCGGAGCTGATCGGCGGTCTTGCTGGCGGTGCCGTGGTTGGTGGGACTCTGGACTACTTTCTGCGGACATCCCCATGGCTCCTGTTGGCATTCCTCGGTCTCGGGATCGTGGCGGCGTTCAGGAACATCATCAGATTGACGACGACGAAGCGTCCCGACCGATAGGGACGCTTTTATCTTAGTCCGAAGGCAAAGACGTTACAGGGGTCCAGCGTGGCAGAATCCGGCAAAATCGATCCGATGCACCAGTTTGCGATCGAACCGCTGTTCGGTACGGATCATCTGTCGATCGGCGGCTTCAACATCGCTTTCACCAACAGCGCGCTCTATATGGTGGCGGCCGCCGTGGTGCTGTGGATATTCGTCGTCGGCGGCATGAAGCGCGAACTGGTTCCCGGCCGCTGGCAGATGGCGGTCGAATATATGACCGGTTTCATCAAGAGCCTGCTGATCGCCAATGTGGGCGAGGGCGGCAAAAAGTACATTCCTTACGTCTTCTCGCTGTTCATGTTCATCCTGCTGGCGAACCTGCTGGGCCTGCTGCCGCTGGGTCTGGTCGGCCTGCATCCCTTCACCTTCACCAGCCATTTCACCGCGACCGGCGTGCTCGCGATCATGAGCTTCTCGATCGTGCTGGCGGTGGGCTTCTACAAGCATGGCCTGCACTTCTTCTCGCTGTTCGTGCCGCACGGCACCCCGGCGCTGATGGTGGTGCCGCTCTTCTTCATCGAACTCGTTTCCTTCATGGTGCGTCCGTTCAGCCTTGGCCTGCGACTGTTCGTCGCGATGACCGCCGGGCACGTGCTTTTGAAGGTGCTCGCAGGTTTCGTCATCAACAGCGCCAATGCCAGCCCTGCGCTTGGCCTGACCGTCGGCGCCGCCAGCTTCATCCTGATGATCGGCATCAGCGCCCTGGAAGTGCTGGTGGCGGTGATCCAGGCCTATGTGTTCGCGCTGCTGACCTCGGTCTACATCAACGATGCCGAGAACCTGCACTGATTTTCCGCCATTACCTCAACGTTCGAATAGAGTTTAGAAAAGGAGTTTATAACATGGACGCAGAAGCCGCAAAGCTGCTCGGTGCTGGCCTGGCCGCCATCGGTGCGGGCATCGCCGCCCTCGGTGTGGGCAACGTCTTCAGCTCGTTCCTCGAAGGCGCGCTGCGCAACCCCGGCGCTGCCGACGGCCAGCAGGGCCGCCTGTTCATCGGCTTCGCCGCCGCGGAACTTCTGGGTCTGCTGGCGTTCGTTATCGCCATGATCCTGGTGTTCGTGGCCTGAACAGCCGCTTTGGGGCGGGCAGGGATGGCCGGTCGGCCGCCATGCCCGTCCTCTGATTGACCGCGCCCTGATCGGACGGACCCGAAAAAATGCCTCAAATCGCGCAAATTGCCGAAACCTATTCATCGCAGATCTTCTGGCTGCTGCTGACATTCGGTTTCGTTTTCTTCGTCATCGGCCTCGGCATGGTGCCAAAGGTTCAGGCGACGGCCGATGCGCGCGACGCGAAGATCACCGGCGATCTGGATGCCGCCAAGGCGGCTTTCGCCCGCGCGGATGAGGCGGAGGCCGACTATCGCGCCCGCGACGCCGAAAGCCGTGCTGCCGTCCAGGCCAGCCTGGCCAAGGCGAAGGTGGAGGCAGCCAAGGCTTCGGAAGCCAAGCTGGCCGCCGCCGATGCGGACATTGCAGGCCAGATCAATGCGGCCGAAGCCCGTATCAAGGCTGCCACCGACGCAGCCATGGCAGAGATTGAAACCGTTGCCGCTGATGCAGCGCGCGACATGGTGGCTCGCATTTCCGGCGTGAACGCGTCGGAAGATGCAGCCCGCAACGCAGTAAAGGCGGCACTGGCCCATGGCTGAGGCAGCAGCACAGCATAGCGAGACGGAAGCCCCGCACCTGAATGAGGCGATCCATTCGGAGGGGATGGAGCCGGTCGGCACCGTCGCTCACGAAGGCGTGGCCCCGCACACCGACCCGAAGGCCGTCGGCATGGATGCCACGGCCTGGGTCAGTCTGGCGATGGCGGTGTTCATCCTGATCCTGTTGATCAAGAAGGTGCCCGGTCTGATCGGCGGCGCGCTGGATGGCCGGATCGCGCAGATCAAGACGCAGTTGGAGGAAGCCTCCAAGCTTCGCGCCGAAGCCGAAGCGCTCAAGGCCGAATATGAAGCCAGGCTGGCGGCTGCCGCCGCCGAGGCGGAGGCAATGCGCAAGTCCGCCGAGCATGAAGCGGCAACGCTGCTGGAAGACGCCAGGGCCAATGCCGTCGCGCTGGTCGCGCGTCGTCAGAAGATGGCGGAGGACAAGATCGGCGCGGCTGAGCGCGCGGCGGTCGCAGGCATTCGGTCCAAGGCGGTGAACGCCGCGACCGGCGCCGCGGCGGCCCTGATCGTTCAGGGCCATGATGCGCAGGCCGATAAGCTCCTGGTCGATGACGCGATCAGGGGGCTTGGCCCGAACGTCTGACAGACTGCCGAGGATTGAATTGAAAGGCCAGTGCGGTTTCGCGCTGGCCTTTTTCTTTGAGCGGTGAAGCGGTTTTGGATCATCGTGCAGAAAAGCCGGTCCTAGCCTGTCGAAGGATGGGGACCGGTTCCTGCTTAAAAGGATGCGACTACAGAAACCTGGAGCGCGCGACCCACGCCCGATTTATCGCAGCGCGCTCTGGAGCGCCGTTCAAGCCTGTGGGATCACCTGCTGGCTCGTCAAAGGCGGCGAATAAAGGGTGGGGAAGCCGAGCGGATACGACAGGATCGGAATCCGCTCTGCGTTGGAGTTTTCGGGCAGACCATCCTTAGCAGGCGAGGGCGGAACGGGGTTTCCGCCTTCGCAGGAACGCATATCTGCATTCGGGGAGGGCAGGCGCGCGGTCGATCAATGGCCGGCGACGGGGCCGGCCACCGATCTGTCGATCAGGCTGCCGCCAGCGACGCGCTATCGATGACGAAGCGATATTTGACGTCGCTCTTCTGCATCCGGTCATAGGCGGTTTCGATGTCCTGCATCGCGATCATTTCGATGTCCGCCGTGATGCCCTTTTCCGCGCAGAAATCGAGCATCTCCTGCGTTTCGGCAATGCCGCCGATCAGTGAACCGGCAATCGACTTGCGCCCGAAGATCAGCACGCCGACGCTGGGCGAAGGGTGCGGATGTTCCGGTACGCCCACCAGGCACATCGTGCCGTCGCGCTTCAGCAAGGTGGTGAAGGCGTCGAGATCATGGCTGGCGGCCACCGTGTTCAGGATGAAGTCGAAACTTCCACCATGGGCGGCCATCTGGTCCGGATCGCGCGAGATGATGACTTCATCGGCGCCAAGGTCCAGCGCATCCTGCCGCTTGCTTTCCGAAGTCGTGAAGGCGACGACATGGGCGCCCATGGCATGGGCGAGCTTCACCCCCATATGGCCGAGCCCACCGATCCCGACGATACCGACCTT
This sequence comes from Sphingobium sp. CFD-2, assembly GCF_024611135.1. NCBI lineage: Bacteria > Pseudomonadati > Pseudomonadota > Alphaproteobacteria > Sphingomonadales > Sphingobiaceae > Sphingobium > Sphingobium sp. CFD-2. The sequence continues at coordinate 864,473 of NZ_CP084405.1, forward strand.
CTTGCCGGGTCCGGCATTCCAGTGGCGCAGCGGCGAATAGGTGGTGATGCCTGCACAGAGCAGCGGCGCCACAGCCGCCAGTTGATCCGCCGGGTGGTTGATCTTCAGGACGAACTTCTCGCTGACGGTGATGCTTTGCGAATAGCCGCCGAACGTATGACCGGGCGCATCCGGCGTCGGACCGTTATAGGTGCCGACAAAGCCGTTCTCGCAATATTGCTCCAGCCCTTCGTCGCAGGCCGAACAATGTTGGCAGCTATCGACCATGCAGCCGACGCCGACCGTGTCGCCGACCTTGAACCGGGTGACGCCGTTGCCGACGGCGGTGACGTGGCCGACGATCTCATGGCCGGGAACGCAGGGGTAAAGCGTGCCGCTCCATTCGGAGCGGACCTGGTGAAGATCGGAATGGCAGACGCCGCAATAGGCGATGGCGATCTGCACGTCATGTTCGCCGGCCGGGCGGCGTTCGATGTCGATGGGTTCCAAGGGCTTATCGGCGGCATGGGCGCCATAGGCTTTCACGATCATGATCGGCTCTTCCTTCAAGGAGGAGCGGCCTCCCTGAAGGGACCGCATTATGGAGGATAGCGCTACCAGTTCCGGCAGCAGCAGGAAGATAGGAAGGGTCAGCCAAGGATCAACGAGGACGGGCCGAAATTTAGCCCCATGCCATTGCGATCCGGGACGATCCCGCTATTTCTCCCTCATGTCGCGTCCCCAATCCCCCGATCGCTTTCATGAAGACAAGGCCACCTTCACCGTCATCGGCAGCCAGCCCGACATAGAGGCCGGCGTGGAGGCGATCCGCACGACGCTCAAAACCCTGCCGACCCGTCCGGGCGTCTATCGCATGCAGGATGCGCGGGGCGATGTGCTTTATGTCGGCAAGGCGCGCGCGCTGCGCAACCGGGTCACCAACTATACCCAGGTCGACCGCCTGCCCAAGCGGCTCCAGCGCATGGTCGCCCAGACCCGCTCGATGACGATCGTCACCACCAACAGCGAGGCGGAAGCCCTGCTGCTGGAGGCGCAGCTGATCAAGCGTTTCCGGCCACCCTATAATGTCCTGCTGCGGGACGATAAAAGCTTCCCCTTCATCCTGCTGCGCGAGGATCATGACTTTCCCCGTGTCCAGAAGCATCGCGGCGCGCGCAAATATAAGGGGCGCTATTATGGCCCCTTTGCCAGCGCCGGATCGGTGACGCGAACAATCAATGCGCTCCAGAAGCTGTTCCTGCTGAGAAGCTGCACCGACAGCTTCTTTGCCAATCGTTCGCGGCCCTGCCTCCTATATCAGATCCGCCGCTGTTCCGCCCCTTGCGTGGGCCGGATCGACGATGCCGCCTATGGCGAACTGGTCAAGGACGCGCAGGATTTCCTCGGCGGCAAATCGACCGCCGTGCAGAAGAAGCTGGGCGAGGCGATGCAGGCGGCTTCCGACGCCATGGACTTCGAGCAGGCGGCGGTGCTGCGCGACCGGCTGAAGGCGCTGACCTTCATCCAGGGCAGCCAGGCGATCAACGCCGAGGGGCTGGGCGACGCCGACATCTTCGCGCTGGCGACCAAGGGCGGGGCGATGTGCATCCAGGCCTTCTTCATCCGCGGCGGGCAGAATTGGGGCCATCGCAGCTTCTTCCCCGTCCATACCGCCGAAGTGGCGGAGGACGAGGTGCTGGCCAGCTTCATGGCGCAATTTTACGAGGAAGTGCCGCCGCCCAAGCTGATCCTTGCCGACCGGGCGCCCGCCGAATGCGAGCTGATGGCGCAGGCGCTGACCGAGCGCATCGGCTCCAGGGTGCGGATCGAGGTACCCCAGCGGGGCGACCGCACTCGCCTCATCAAACAGGCGCAGCGCAACGCGGTGGAGGCGCTCGACCGGCGGCTGGCGGAAACCACGACGCAGGCGAAGGTGCTGGAGGAGATGGTCGAGACTTTCGGGCTGGACGGGGTGCCCGACCGCATCGAAATCTACGACAACAGTCACATCCAGGGCGCTCATGCCCTGGGGGCGATGGTCGTCGCGGGTCCGGAGGGCTTCCGCAAGAACGCCTACCGCAAGTTCAACATGAAGAACCCGGAAACCTCGAACGACGATTTCGCGATGATGCGGGAGATGTTCGAGCGGCGCTTCGGCCGCGCGGCGCGCGAGGACCCGGATCGCGACAGCGGCGAATGGCCGGACCTGGTGCTGATCGACGGCGGCAAGGGACAATTGTCCGCCGCCCGGACGATATTGGAGGATATGGGCATAGAGGATGTCTGCATGATCGGCATCGCCAAGGGGCCGCATCATGGCCGCGAGGGGCGGGAGGTCTTCCACATGCCGGACGGGCGGGAGATCACCTTTCCCCTCAACCATCCCGTGCTCTTTTACCTTCAGCGGCTGCGGGACGAGGCGCACCGCTTCGCAATCGGCGCGCACCGGCAGAAGCGCAGCAAGGCGATCACCGTCAGTTCGCTCGACGAAGTGCCGGGCATCGGACCTTCGCGCAAGAAGGCGCTGCTGATGCATTTCGGAACCGCCAAGGCCGTGAAGAGCGCGGCGTTGGAGGACCTGCTGAAGGCGCCGGGCGTATCCAAGGCGGTGGCGCAGCAGGTCTATGATTATTTCCACGGCTGAGCGATGGCGGGGTGATCCGGATTGCCGCGGCCATATTGCCCGGACCGTCGGATTATCTCTGCGACGAATGGATCGCCATTTGACCATCGCCATTTGACCGGGGCATGATTTCCTTTCCATAAGAAGCGGCTCGACAGACATGATGCATCGGGCCGGATGGGGGATATGCGTCACGCGATGAATGGGCCGGGCGAAATCGCTATGCGCTTGAGCTGGTGGGACATGCGGGCGCTGTCGGCATTGCGTCCGTGGCAGACGCTGGATTTCACCCGACTGTTGCTGGCCGTCATCTATGCCGTCGTCAGCTTCGGCTTCTCCAGCGCGCGCCACTGGGCGGAAAGCGCGGAGCATGTACTGATCCTGCTCATGCTGCTGCTGGCGTTTTCGGCGGTGTTGCTCTCGTCCCGCTCCTGGGTGACGGACATGCGGATCAGGCGACCGGTCATCTATCTGGACACATTGCTGTTCCTGGCCCTGCTGGTCGTCACCAACCCGTCCAACAGCCCTTATTTTTCCGGCAGCTTCTTCGTGGCGGTGGAAGTGGCGCTGATCGTGCGGCGGCGGTTCCATCTGCTCGTTGCCCTGGCGGCGGGCACGGCTGCGGTCGGCGTCACATGGCTTGACGAGATCGCTTCCCTGCCGTCGGAGCCGGAAGCGGAGCGGGTCGTGCTGCGTGCCTGCTATCTGGCGGTGGCGATCCTGGTTACCGGCGTGCTGCTCGGGCCGCGCCGGGAAACGCTGTTGCAATTCGAGCGGGACAGGCGGTTGCTGGAAGGGGAGCTGCCGCCCGCCGGGAGCGATCATGGCCCGTTCCTGCTCCATGCCCTGCGGCTTGCGACCCGCGGACATGGGGTTGCCGTGCTGTTCCGCCTTGCCAGCCATGAGCCCCTGCGCTTCGCCAGCAGCGCGGCGCGCGAAATGCCTGCGGTGGGTTTCGGCAACTTGCTGACGGTAGAGACCGGTTGGCATGACCGGTCGAGACATGCGTCGATCTCGCTGTCGGCGGATGGAATAGCCGTGCTGGGACCGTTGTCGCCGGGCGGTCAGGCATGGACGGCGCTGCTGGACGCAGAAACGCTCCTGACGGTAAGGGTGACCATCGGCACCTTCGAGGCGGTGGGCGCGGCCTGTCTGGACGATCCCTGCCATGAGGATCGGGCCGCCATCGCGCAGCGGGTCTTCGAAAGCGCATGTGAGGAACTGACTGTCCGCAACAGCCTGGACCTCGCGCATGTGATCGCCGGTGCGCGGGAGCGGGAGCGGCTGCAGCGGGAATTGCACGACAGCGTTCTGCAGGCGCTGGCCAGCATCCGTTTCCAGATCGCGCCGCTGCTGGCCGGGCGGCAGGTCGAGCCGCTCGCCGTGATCGAGAATGTCGACCGCATCGCGAAGGACCAGATCGCCACGATCCGCTGGATCATCAATCCGGACGTGGATGAGGAGGATTTCGCCTATCTGCCGGAGACGCTGGCGATGGTGGTGCGCTCCCTGGGCGAGCAGTGGGGCATAGGCTGCGAGTTGAAGGTGGAGGACGGCAATTGCGCGACCAGCGCGATGATCGGCCGGGAACTGAGCTTCGCCGTGCGGGAGATCGTCGCCAATGCGGTACGCCATGCGCGCGCGACCATGGTGAACTTCGCGCTGGAACCGGACGGCAACCGCATCGCCCTTCAGGTGAGCGACGATGGCGTGCCCAATATGGCGCGGCTGGGATCGAGCGGGGCGGTGCCTTCGCGGTCGCTGATGCGGCGGATACAGATGCTGGGCGGGGAGGTGTTCCTGCAGAATATCGGCGGGCGGACGACGATCCGCATCACCGTTCCGCGCAAGTAACGGGCCGCCGGGCTTTATCTTTTCCAATGGCTCACCATATCTGGACGGCCGCGCAGAACCTTTCCCGCGATTGCGCATTTACCGGACGTTTACCAACATCGCGGATAGTCGCGGCAAGGTTCGGCGTGCAAAGGAGTCCGGTTCCATGGTGCGAATGGTCAGGGACCGTCTCTACCGCAAGAGCGTGGCCGTCGTGCTGTCGATGCAGGTCAATCTGGAGCGCATCGTCGCCATCTGGATCATGGCTGCCGCCTTCGCCTGCGGCCTGCGGCTGGCATTTCCGGCGACGCCCTACAGCGGAACGCCTTGGGGAAGCGGGGCGGGCCTGCTGCCCTATATGCTGGTGGTTGGCGCGCCTGTTGGGTCGCTGCTGCTGGGATTGAAGCTGTTTCCGGCGGGACGCATCCATGCCCAGCCCGCCTTTCGACTGGCGCAGGTGGGCCGCTGGCGCAAGGTCGACTGCCTGAGAGCGCGGGAGATGTCGCAATTCGGCCTCTATGGCGTGATGGCGTCTCTGCTGGCGGGAATTGCGGTGAACGTGCCGGTGCGCACGCTGGAATTTCTCAGCTCCATTCCCGCGCTGGGCAGCTATTCGCCGCCCTGGTTCGTCGGTCTCTACGGCGTGATGCTGGCGGATGTGGTGATATTGTCCAGCCTTTACATGTTCGCCTTTGCCATGGCCCTGCGCCTCGTGCCGCTCTTCCCTCGCTTTCTCGTAATGGTCTGGGGTGTCGACCTGCTGGCGCAGTTGGGCATCGCCCATCTGGTGGCGGGGATCGACAATGTGCCGCATGGCGTCGACGCCGCTTTGCTGGACATGCTGACAGGCAATGTGAAGAAGGTCCTGATCAGCGCCGCGATCTGGCTGCCCTATCTGCTGCTGTCGGATCGGGTGAACCTCACCTTCCGTCATCGGGTAAGCGCAAGGTAAGGAAAGCGGCAACATTTGCTCCTGAATGGGACAGGTGCAAACCGCTTTATTTCCGGGCCTTTGTGCGACGAGTCGCGGCTGATTCGCGATGATCGGTGCGAGTGGCGGCGGCTGCTATGGCCAAGTTATCGATCCTGTCTGCCCCGAATAGCCTAGAACGAAGGTATTAGTCGCCCGGGTAATTCAGCGGCGGACGGCCAACTATTCCTCTCAAATAAGACAGGCTTGAGTTCCTGAGAACTTTTATTTTATTCAAAATGAAATTCGGATAATATTCCTTGAATTTCAGTTTGACTATGATATTTTAAAATAGATAAAAATAAAAATCCCAATAATATAAAAGAAAATCTCTAATTTTCTAAAAGCATATATCCAAAGATATATTAGAAAAATACCATTGTTTACTTAAAGTAATGAATCTGGTTGACGGAAAAGGTTAACAAAAAATTGCTTTAAGATTTTGAAAAATATACATATTTTTTACCATGTTGACTTGCATCAGCTTTGGTCCAATTTGAAAGCAAGTTCTACGGGAACTGCCAACTACCTGGTGATCGGAGCATACCGGCGCCGGGGTCGCGAGGTGGACAGGCCCCTACCGTGGAGCTGAGCAAGAGCAACTGGGAATTGCTCCCAGCGAGTAGGGGTAAAAGATATGACCTTTTTGAAGAGCCTGTGGGCCGACCAAAGTGGTGCGTCGGCGGCCGAATATGCTTTGATCCTGGCGATCGTGGGGACGGGTATCGCGCTGGCCGCCTGGAATCTTGGTGGCGCGATCAAGAACTCGATGAATGCGGCGACCAACTGCGTCAAGACGGTCGGTACGAACACGCAGCCCAGCTGCTAAACTGTAAATAGGGGTGAGGGACATGACTTTTTTCAAAAATCTTTATGCTGATCAAAGCGGCGCATCGGCGGCTGAATATGCTTTGATCCTCGCTATTGTCGGTACCGGCATTGCGTTGGCTGCCTGGAACCTTGGTGGCGCGATCAAGAACTCGATGAACTATGCCACCAATTGCATTTCGACTGTCGGCACAGGTAATTCTCCGTCAGCGAACTGCTAATGATGAAATAGGAAGGCCGGTCACATCACTGGCCTTCCTATACCTTCAATTCCGGGGGGAGTTGTCGTGGGGCAGCGCAGATCACTTATAGTCTTAGGCCTCGCAATATTGTTGGGTCTTGCGGCCGTTTTCGTCGCCAACGCCTATCTGAGCCGCGCCGAAAAGGCGCCGCCACCGGAAGGCGGAATGACCAAGGTCGTAGTGGCGACCGTCTCGCTGCCTTTCGGATCGGCGGTCACCGCCGAAAAGATCCGCGTGGTCGACTGGCCAGCCAATTCCGTACCTCCCGGCGCTTTCCGCGATCCCATCCAATTGACCTCCCTCGGCAAAGGCCGCGTCGTCCTTCGGCAAATCGAGCCCGGCGAACCGATACTGGCCTCCAAACTCTCCGGTGAAGGCGGGCGGGCCACGATGTCGGCGGTCCTGGCTCCAGAAATGAGGGCCGTCGCCGTACGCGTGAGCGATGTAGCCGCCGCGGGCGGCTTCGTGCTTCCCGGCGACACCGTCGATGTCTTCGTCACCCGCACCCTTCAGGACCCGGCAGGCGGCAGCCAGCAGATCACCGACGTCCTGCTTCAAGGCACGCGCGTGATCGCCATTGACCAGAACGCCAATGACACGTCCAAGGACCCGGCCGTCGGCAAGACCGCGACGCTGGAGGTCAACCAGGTCGACGCGCAGAAGCTGGTTCTGGCGCAGCAGGTCGGGCAACTCACGCTGGTCCTGCGCAATATCACCGACAAGCCCAATCCCGCCGTGCAGACCGTCGGCATAGAGGATTTGCGCGACGGCGCCTATGTGGGCGGTTTTGCCGGCCCGCGCGCCCGCGTTGCCGACCTTGCCTATCTGCCGCCGCGTCCGGCCTCCGCGTTCCGTCCCGCACGCCGCGCGATTCCGAAGAACACGAACGCTCTGCCGTCGACCGCATCGGTCGAGATCGTGCGCGGCACGACCGGCACCAGCTATGAGGTGAAGCGCTATGGTTCCCGCTAAGTCCTTGCCGATGCTGGCATTGTCTCTGGCGCTGGGCGCCGGTGCGTCGCTGCTGCCCATGCAGGCGCAGGCGCAGGTCGCCTCGCTCAACGTCAATAACGCCAACCATGCCGGCCAACTCGACGTGCCCCTCAACAAGAGCCAAGTGCTGACCGTCGACCGGCCTTTTTCCAAGGCGTTGGTCGGCAATGCGGAAATCGCTGACGTCCTGCCCATGACCAACCGTTCGGTCTATGTGCTGGGCAAGAAGATGGGCACCACCAGCCTGACGCTCTACGACAGCCGCAACATGATGATCGCGGTAGTCGATGTGGCCGTAGGCCCCGATGTCGGGACGTTGAAGCGGCAATTGTCGGAACTGTTGCCCGGTCAGCCTATCGGCGCCCGCATTTCCAATGACGCTGTGGTGCTGACCGGCACCGTGTCGAGCGCGGCGGCGGTCGATCGCGCAGTGCAGATCGCCAAGACCTATGCCGGTGACAAGGTCGTCAACATGATGTCGGTAGGCGCCGCTCAGCAGGTGATGCTGGAAGTGCGCTTTTCCGAAATGACCCGCAGCGCGGCGAAGCAGTTCGGCATCAACACCGCTTTCCTGTCCGATAGCGGCAAGGTGGTGGGCGGCATCGGCAATGCGGCGCAGTCTTCCGCCATCCTGTCCGACACCAATGGTCGGCCGATTGTGGATCTGAGCAAGATTCTGGACAGCTTCGGCATCGGGGCGGCGAATTATTCGGTGGGCAGCCTCAACCTCACCACTGCACTGGACGCGCTGGAGCGCAAGGGCGTCGTGACCACGCTGGCCGAGCCGACACTGGTCGCGCTGTCCGGCGAAACGGCGTCTTTCCTGGCGGGCGGCGAGTTCCCGATACCGGTATCGCAGGGCGGCAATAGCGGCGGCAGCGGCAATAACGGCGGCAATTCCATCACCATCGAATTCAAGCCCTTCGGTGTCAGCCTGGGTTTCACGCCGACAGTGCTGGAGGATGGCATCATCAATCTGGTGGTGGAGCCGGAGGTCAGTTCCATCGATCCGTCCGCTTCGGTGACGATCAACGGTCTCACCATCCCGGGCCTGCAGACGCGGCGCGCCAGCACCACGCTGGAATTGCGCGATGGGCAGTCCTTCGCCCTGGCAGGGCTGCTGCGCAAGGATTTCCAGGACACGGTGCGGCAGTTTCCGATTCTGGGTTCCATCCCGATCATCGGCGCACTGTTTCGTTCCAGCGGTTTCCAGAAGAGCGAGAGCGAGCTTGTCATCATCGTGACGCCGCGCCTTGTGAAGCCGATGCGGGCAGAGGATGTGCGCCTGCCGACCGACCGGGTCGCGCCCCCGCACGAACTCGACCTGTTCCTGATGGGGCGGACGGACAAGGCGGTGGGGATCAATCCGCTCGATCCCAATGCGATGCCGCCCGAAGCGCCCAAGAAAGCGCCTGCGCCTGCCAAGGAAGCGCCCGCGACAGGCAAGGCGCCCAGCGGATATGAGCTGTGAGCAGGAGGTTGACGATGCGTGCACTTTATCTTGCCCCGGCTCTGCTTCTGCCCCTGCTGGCAGGCTGCACGGCGAACGATCCGACCTTCGGCGGCGCGGTGCGCAGCAATTATGCGATGCAGGTGATCGATCCCGACCCGCATTATGAAGGTACGTTGGTCGAGGGCGGTGATGGCCAGCGCTCGGCCGCGGCGGTGGAACGCTATCGCACCGACAAGGTGAAGAAGCCCCAGTCGATCCGTACCACCAGCGGTACTGGAGGCGGTGGTGGCGGTTCCGGCAGTGGAGCCAACTGAACGAGGAGGATGAGAGATCCCATGTCTCGCGCTCGGAAAAGCTTGCTGCAGTCGACAGGCGGTGCGGTCGCTCCGACGGTTGCGCTGTCGCTTTTCGCGCTGATCGCGGCAGGCGGGATTGCTTTCGATTATGCACGGCTCGCCGGAATGGACAGCGAGTTGCAGAGCGCGGCGGATCAGGCGGCTCTGGCAGCGGCAAGTCAACTTGACGGTGCGACTGGCGCGTGCAGCAGAGCTGCAAATGCAGCAAGGAACCTGATTGCCAATAGCAGCCGTTTCGCAAATGATGGCTCAACGCCGCGCATCACGATTGCGGATGAGCCCGCCTGCGATGCTACAGGGGCAATCCGTTTCTACGAGACCAAGGACAAATCCAAGGCCGCAACGAACGACGCAACAGCCAATTTCGTTGAAGTCACCGTTGGCACGCGATCCGCCTTTTATGCCTTGACGCCGATAGTATCCGCAATTTCTTCCGGCCCTGTTTCGGGGACAGCTTATGCGGGTGTGGGTTCCGCCATCTGTGGAGCCGTTCCATTCTTCATCTGCAATCCTGACGAGCCTGATGGCAACACCAATTCCCATTACGCGGTTTCAATTCCATCCGGCACAGGCATCGTGATGGCGGAAGGAGGCACGCAATGGGGGCCCGGTAATTTCGGCTTCGTCGATCAGGCAGGCAGGGGTGCAAGCAGCGTAGCAGAGGCTCTTGCTTCTAATGCCTTGTATAGCAATTGTGCGCCGACCGAAAATGTGACGATGGAAACGGGCAACCTGCTCAACGCCGTGCGGGATTCGCTCAATATGCGGTTCGACTTCCCGCCCGGCAATAGTTCCGCATGTTCCAATCCTCCCTGCTCACCTTCAACTAATGTGCGCAAGGACGTGGTTCGCGGTGCAACCTGTTCCTGGCAGGAAAATCCGGCTGACAATACCAACTATGAGAGCAAACGTTACCGGCCAACGACCGCCGCTGTGCTGAGTCCTACCATTACGCCGGAAATCATGGGTTTCCCGCGCGACCTGATGCATTCCATCGGCGCGAGCAATTATACCTCGCGCATCGGCAACGGCGTGTGGGACAGGGCCGCCTATTTCCGATCCAATCATCCGAGCGTTGACTGGCAAAACACCGCTGGTCTGGGGCCCAATGTCACCCGCTATCAAACCTATCTTTGGGAAGCGGAGGATCCAGCGGCCCGCCTGGCACCAAGGGCGACGACAGGTAATCCCAATCTTTCCACTTACAGCACGCCTCAGGCGGGACAGTGCAATTATCCGGGCGTGGCGCCCAATACGAACAACATAGACAGGCGACGCCTGACCGCTGCCGTGGTCAATTGCAAACTTGCCGATAAGAACAAGCAACTGAATGGCAAGAAGACGATTCCGGTGGCGGGTTACATCGACGTCTTCATGGTGGAACCTAGCATGGATCGCACCAAATGTGGGGGCACTCCGAGCAACCAGACTGGCTGTTCCGCTTCCTACACGAGCAGAAATGACGTTTATGTGGAAGTCATCGGCTCATCGGGCACCGGCGAAGGTGGCGGCACCCCGCAGATCACGCGGCGCGATACTCCGCGCCTGATAGAGTGAGGCGGAGCGATGTTTGTGCGCCTTTTCAGGGAGCAGTCGGGTTCGTCCGCCGCCGAAATGGCGCTCGTGACGCCCTTGCTCATCGCGCTGATGTTCGGCGCTTTCGAACTCGGCAATTATTTTCTGAGCGAGCATGTCGTGGTCAAGGCGGTGAGGGATGGCGCCCGCTATGCCGGCCGGCTGAGTTTCTCGAATTTCAGTTGCACCACGGCGTCGACCGATAATGTTCCGGGCGGCACCGTCGAGGCGGACACGCGCAATCTGGTTCGAACCGGGCAACTGACCGGCGGCAATGCGCGTCTCACCGGATGGACCGATCCGCAGTCGATCAGAGTCACCTATGATTGCGTCGATCCGGCAAGTGTCAGCGCTTCGGGTATTTACGAAGGGATGAATTTCATTCCCGTCGTGAAGGTGGCGACGTCAACCGACAATGCTCACCGGCTTCAATATCAATCGTTATTCAATAAGCTGGGATTCGACAGTAGCACCTTATATCTGAACGCAAGTTCTCAATCGCCGGTGATGGGGTTATGAGCAAATCCTTCACCGCCCTGATCAGAGACAACCGGGCCTCCTCCGCAGCCGAGTTTGCGTTAGTTTTGCCGCTGCTGCTTATCTTCCTGCTGGGCATCATTGATGTCGGGCGGTTGATGTGGACCTGGAACCGTGCGGAAAAGGCTACCCAAATGGGCGTCCGTTACGCCGTCGCCACCGATCCGGTGGCAACCGGCATCGCGACATACAGCTTCGCGACCGGGAGTAGCAGCATCGCACAGGGATCATCGATAGGCACATCTTATTTTTCATCGATGACATGCAATTCCACTGCCTGCGGTTCATGCAGCGGCAGCGCATGCAACTCCCTGATAACACCCTATAACTCGGCGGCTTTCACCAATATTGTCAATCGGATGAAGGCATTCCTGCCGGAATTAGGTGCGGCCAATGTCGAGGTTCAATATGATAATTCCGGTATCGGTTATTCCGGTGATCCAAATGGCCCAGATATAGCGCCGCTGGTCACGGTACGAATAAAAAACATGGCCTTTCGGCCTATAGCGCTCATCCTTTTCAGGGCATCGATTCCATTACCCAGTTTCAGCGCCGCTCTCACTATGGAAGACGGCCAGGGCTCGGCATCAAATTGAGGGACAAGATCGTGGGCATCGTGACGAACGCAACGGAACCCGTCGAGAGCTGGACCCTCAATATCGGGGATGAAGGCCTTCACCTCATCCTGTCGGAGCAGGAGGTGCAGGCATCCGACATATTGAGCGATCGCCTGACGGGCCAGTCGCTCACCCTGTCCATGCTGGGCGCGGGTGAGGCTGTGCCGGCGCAACTGGTGGCCGATGCCAAGGCGATCATCATCGAGGTTCAGCCAGACAATGAAGCCTCCATGGTGCGGCTTGCCGGCCTTCGCGCAGCTCATCCGAAGCTGATGCTGGTGGCGGCCGTGCGTGGCGCGCAGATCGCCGTCGTGCGCGCCCTGTTGCGCAGCGGGATCAACGACGTCATCGAACTGCCGCTGCGCGCCCATGATCTGGCGGCAATACTGGACGATCTGCGGAGCCGCATCGCAGCCAGCCGTCAGGACGATGTGAAGACCGGCCAGCTCGTGTCCATCATCAAGAGCGTTGGCGGCGTCGGCGCGACGACCATAGCGACGCAGGCGGCCAGTCTGCACGCACGCTCGACAAAGCAGGGCAGCGGTGAGGTCTGCCTGTTCGACTTCGACATACAGTTCGGCAATGCCGGCACCTTCCTGGGGATTTCCTCGCCCCTGACACTGGCGGACCTTCTCAACGCGGGCAGCCGCGTCGACAATGAGCTGTTGCGGACCGTCACCGTGGAAACTTCGACCGGCCTCAGGGTCGTGACCGCGCCGGCGGACATCATGCCGATCGAGGCGGTAAACGCCGATCAGGTCTTCCGCATCGTCGAACTGGCGCAGCGCAGTTTCGATACGGTCTATCTGGACCTGCCGGGCAACTGGACCAACTGGTCGATGTCGCTGGTGGCGCGTTCGCAGGTCGTGTTTCTGGTGTGCGAACTCACCATCGCCAGCCTGCGGCAGGCGCGCCGTCAGATTTCGCTGCTCCGCGATCAGGACATCGATCCCGCGCGCATCCATGTCGTCGCCAACCGCGTGGAGAAGAAATTCTTCCGCGCCATCGGTCTGGAGGATGCGGCGGCGGCGCTGGATCATCCGGTGAAGCTCAGCATCGCCAACGATTTCCCGCTGGTCAGCTCGGCGCTGGACCAGGGCGTATTGATCCAGGAACTGAAGGCGCGCAGCCGAATCTGCAAGGATATGCAGGACATCGTCGATTGCTGCATCCAGGCTGCTGAGGCCGAAGGTCAGGCGGAGAAAGGCTGATGTGGCAGATCCGAAAAGGCGAACGCGGCGACCCTAGGGACGAGGTGGGACCGATCGAGACCGAGGCCGCCCATCTGGAGGAGGACCGGCATACCGAACTCAAGGTGGCGCTGCACCAGAAGCTGATCGACATCATCAATCTTTCCGCGCTGGAAACCATGTCGCGGGCGCAGGTGGAAGCCGAAGTGGGCGAGATCGTCCATGAGCAGCTCGCGCTGCAGAAGCATGCGCTCAATCTGGAAGAGCGCCGCCGGCTGGTGTCGGACATATTGGATGAGCTGCTGGGACTGGGGCCGCTTGAGCCGCTGCTCAAGGACCATAGCATCACCGACATATTGGTGAACGGGCACAAGATCGTCTTCGTGGAGCGCAACGGCCGGCTGGTCGAAACCGCGACCCGGTTCAAGGATGAGAAGCATCTTCTGCGCATCATCCAGAAAATCGTGGCGGCGGTGGGACGGCGGATCGACGAATCCTCCCCCTTTGTCGATGCGCGCCTTGCGGATGGCTCCCGCGTCAACGCCGTGGTTCCGCCGCTGGCCATCGATGGATCGCTGCTTTCCATCCGCAAGTTCGCGAAGGTGCCGATCAGCATGGCGCGCCTCACTGAATTGGGCAGCGTGCCCGCGCCGATGGCGCAGGTCCTCTCCGCTGTGGTGGAGGCGCGGCGCAACGTGCTGATTTCCGGCGGCACCGGTTCGGGCAAGACGACCCTGCTCAACGCGATGTCAGCCGCCATCGATGAACATGAACGCATCGTCACCATCGAGGATTCGGCCGAACTGCAATTGCAGCAGCGCCATGTCGCGCGGCTGGAAACCCGTCCCGCCAATATCGAGGGCAAGGGAGAAGTCACGCAGCGCGACCTGGTGAAGAATGCGCTGCGCATGCGGCCCGACCGCATCATCGTGGGCGAGGTCCGCGCCGGTGAAGCCTTCGACATGCTTCAGGCCATGAACACCGGCCATGACGGATCGATGACGACCGTGCACGCCAACACGCCGCGCGATGCGCTGTCCCGGGTCGAGCAGATGATCGGCATGAGCGGCATCGACATCTCGCCGCGTTCCGCCCGCGCGCAGATCGCTTCGGCGCTGAATGTGATCGTGCAGGTGGGACGGCTGGCCGATGGCCGCCGCCGTCTGCTCAGCCTGTCGGAGATCACAGGCATGGAAGGGGAAGTCATCACCATGCAGGAAATCTTCCGCTTCAAGATGACGGGCCGCGACGAGAACAACATGGTGCGCGGCCATTTCGAGGCGACCGGCATCCGTCCCAAATTCATGGGTGAACTGGCCGACCGGGGCATCGCCCTGCCGGCCGAATTGTTCCGGCCCGATGCGGTGATCCACTGATGAACCCGCTTTACATCCGCGTCTTCGTCCTCGTCCTGCTGTTCGCGGCGGTGATCCTGACGATCGAGGGCATTGCAGGCTGGCTGCGCGCGCGTGCGACGACCGATCGCGTGGTGAACCGGCGGTTGAAGATGATCGCGGCCGGTTTCGAGCGCAGCACGGTACTCTCCAAGCTGCGGCGAAGCGACGAGGCGGTGAGCTTCGACCGCTCCTCCCTGTTCGGACGGGCGGGGCTGGGGGTGATGCGGGTGCTGCATGGCGCCGGACTGACCTTTCCGGCGCGCACGGTGCTGATGCTGATGCTGATCGCGGCGGGCGTGCTGTTCCTGCTGGTGATGGTGGGCGGCATGGCGGCGGGTTACGCCCTGACGGCGGGCATGTTCGTGATGGCGCTGGCCTTTGCGGGCGCGCTGGGCATTGCGCTGCCGATGATGGTGCTGACGCGGCTTGCCCAACGGCGGCGCAAGAAGATGGAGGAGCAGTTTCCGGTCGCGCTGGACACCTTCGTCCGTGGCCTGCGCGCCGGCCATCCGATTGCCGCTGCGCTGGACCTGCTGACCAAGGAGATGCGCGATCCGATCGGCAGCGAATTCGGCATCGTCGTCGATGAAGTCACCTATGGCGCCGACCTGCGCGATGCGTTGCAGCGCATGGCGGAGCGTTGGGATATGAACGAGATGCATATGTTCGTCATCTCCCTGTCGGTGCAGAGCGAGACGGGGGGCAATCTTGCGGAGATCCTGGAAAATCTGTCGACCGTGATCCGCGAGCGGGCGAGCCTGTTCATGAAGGTCCGGGCCCTCAGTTCCGAAGGGCGCATGACGGCGGTGATGCTGACCGCCTTGCCGATCCTGGCCTTTGTCGGCCTGTTCCTGGTCAATCCTGCCTTCTATCTCGATGTCGCGCAGGACAGCATGTTCATCATCGGCTTTGTCGGCTTGATCGTCCTCTACCTGATCGGCTTCGTCACGATACGCCGCATGGTCGACCTGAAGGTGTGATGCGATGTTGAGTTCGGCACTGTTCATCCAGTTGCGGCCTTTCCTGTTGGGCTTGCTGTTCATCGCCATCGTTGCGCTGGTCTTCGGACTGTCGGAAGTGGTGATGCGCAACGCGCGGGTGCGCAGCCGGCTCGACCTGGTCGGGGAAGGCGGGGCGTCCCAGAATGGCAGTCAGACGCTGCGCGGTGAACGCAACAGCAGCGAGTGGAAGAAGCTGGTCGACCGCATCGAGAAGATGGGGATCTCGCTGGTCGATACGAACAATGTGAACCTGCGCCGGCGCCTGATCGCGGCGGGTTACATGTCGCCCGAAGCGCCGAAGCTATTCACCCTTTTTCGTCTTGTGCTGACCTTTGCCCTGCCTGCGATATTCGTGATCACGTCGCTCGGCAATCCGGAACCGCCCGCTCCGCTCACCCTCTATATGATCGCATCGCTGCTGGCGGTCTCGGGGCTTTACATGCCCAACCTCTATATTTCGGCCAAGGCAGCGCGCAGGCAGGAAGAAATCGTCCACGGCTTTCCCGATGCGCTGGACCTGATGCTGGTCTGCGTCGAGGCGGGCCTGGGCCTGGAGGCGGCGATGGATCGGGTGGGCCGCGAACTGGCCCTGTCCCATCCGCTGGTATCGGCGGCGCTGGGCAAGGTGGTTCTGGAACTGCGCGCGGGGCGTAGCCGGCAGGATGCTTTGCGGCGCATGGCGGACGATGTCGACGTGGACGAAATTCGCTCCTTCGCGACGCTGCTGATCCAGTCCGATCAACTGGGTTCGAGCGTGGGTCAGACCTTGCGCGTCTATGCAGCGGAGATGCGTGAGAAGCGGCGTATGCGCGCCGAGGAGAAGGCGCATCGCCTGCCGGTCCTGCTGTCGGTGCCGCTGGTCGCCTGCATGCTGCCGGTGATGATCGGCGTGCTGATGCTGCCGGCGGTGGTGCGGGTGGTGCGCGACATCCTGCCGGTCATGACTCGTTAGGATAAGGGGGGAGGGGGGACCATGAACAAAGGGATAATGGCAGTCGCTCTTATCATGGCGACGACGGCGTGCAGCGGGACCCAAAAAGGCGTCCTTTCGATAAGGCCCGTCAATCAGCAGCCTGCCGGACCGGCGCAGGATGCGCTGGCGCGGGGAGACCTGCTGTTTTCGCGGGGGGAATATGCGCTGGCGCTGGATGCCTTCCGCCGCGCAGTGCGCAACGATCCGACCGATGCGCATGGCCTGAACGGGGTGGCGATCAGCTATGCGGCCATGGGGCGGCATGATCTGGCGCGGGAATTTTTCGAACTGGCCCTGTCGCGGGCGCCGGAAGATGCCCGCATCGCGCGCAACTTCGCGCGGAGCCTGTCGGCGCAAGGCCTGAAAGGCGAGGCCGATGCGCTGCTTGCCCAGGCCGGCGCGGCGCAGGCGGGTGCGGCCGTCGTTGCTCGTCCGACGCTGGCTCAACTGGCTTCGGCTGCTCCGGCCGCGCGCCCGGCGCCGGTCGCGGGCGTCGAGTTGGAACGCCTTTCCTTGGGCGAGGTGCGGTTGCGGACGATGGAGGCAGCGGCACCGGCGGCACGCACCAACCCGCAACTGACGACCCGGATCGTCACCGTGGCCGAAACGCAGGCTCGGCCCGAACTGACGGCCCCCATCATCGCCGTCGGCAGGCCGGATGCGGCGGCTTTGCCCAGTCTGGCTGCGCGCGAAGAAGCAAAGCCCGCTTATGACGGTCTGTTCGAGCGCTTGTGGAAGAGCATGGTGCGGCCCGACCGGAAAGGCGCTCGGGGATGATCGGGGCGCTGCTGCTGGCGGTTGCGGCGCCATCCGCCGGGGCGGTGCCGCCGCCGCTGGACTATGCCCGGCTGGTGGACGAGGCGATAGATGGCGGGCGGATCATCCAGGCGGATGCGATGTTGAGCCAATGGCGGGCTGGTGCGCAATCGGGCGACTTGCAAGCGATAAAGATTGCGGATGCGCGCATGGCGCTCGAAAAGCGGCGGGATGAGGAGGCGCTGGCGCGTTTCACCGCGCTGGAGCGAAGTGGCCTCAACAACTGCCGCGTCGATGAGGGGAGGGGGATCGCCCTGCTGCGCCTAGGCCGGTCGCAGGAGGCGCTCGAGCCGTTGCGCCTGGCTGTGGCCGATTGCGACGGTCGCTGGCGCTCATGGAATGCGCTGGGCGTGGCCTATGACCAGGCGCAGTCCTGGGCGTTGAGCAATGCGGCTTATGAGCGGGCGTTCCAACTCACCGACAAGCCTTCCCAGGTCCTCAACAATTACGGACTGTCGCTGCTCAAGCAGGGCAAGGCCGAGAAGGCGGCGGTGATCTTCGACAAGGCGCGCGAAAGCGCACCGGACGATGCGCGGGTGATCGCGAATGGCGACACGGCCTATGTGATGGCGGGACAGGACATCAGCCGCCGGCCTGCCGACACCGCCGATGAGTGGGCGCGCCGGCTCAATAATGCCGGGCAGGTGGCGATGCGGATGGGCGATCTGCCGAAGGCGCAGGCCTATCTCAGCCGTGCCGTGACCGAAGCCGACAGTTTCGTGCCCGAAGCCGCGGCCGCGCTCGACACCTTGAAGACCACGGAGAAGTGATGAAGGATCTGGTGCTGCTTGCCGTTTCGCTCGTCCTCATCGCGGCGGCGGTGGAGGATATGGCCCGGCTGCGCATATCCAATATCTTCCCCCTGCTGGTTGTCGGGCTTTATGCGGTCTGGGTCGCTGTGGCGGGGTGGGAAAATGACATTTGGCGGAACGGCACCGTTTTCCTGGGCATGTTCGCGGTGGGATGCGGCCTGTTCGCCATACGCGCGATGGGCGGTGGAGACGTCAAGCTGATGACGGCCTGTGCGCTGTGGTTCGACTGGGCGGGGGTGATTCCCTGGATCGTTTATGTCACCGTCGGGGGCGGTGTGCTGGCGCTGGTGCTGATGGCCGGCCGGCGACTGGTGCCGCAGAGCGTGCGGGAAGGTTCGTCCATTGCGCTGTTCGGCAAGAAAGGGCCCATTCCCTATGGGGTGGCGATTGCGCTGGGTACGATCATGGCGCTGTATATGGCCGGACCCAATCCCAGCGGCGTGGCGCGTCTGCCGGATTTCGTGCACGGGCTGAGTTAGCGCATCGTGGGTTGAATCGGATCGCGTATCGGGTACGGGTTGAGCCATTCGGCAAGCTCAGGCCGAGGGGTGTCGGGTGATCCGGATACAGGCATGATGGCGTTTCCGGCTCGTCTTTCGGCTGGTTGGCGCCATTATGCGCCCGCGGAGGCACCCGAATTGATCGAGTGGCTCGTGCAATCTCAGTTCAACCGGTGCGATGACATGCTGGCGGCGGGATTGAATTCCAGCCAGTGCGGGAGCACGCGACGCCGCAAGGGAAAGCAGACGATCCGCTTTCTGCTATTTCGCCGCCAAACAGCCGCTCAATGCTCCATCCCTACGGCGGGCATTTCACTGTCCATCGACATCATCATGATGATCAGTTCCGAGCGCGACTTGATGTTGAGCTTCTGGAAGATGCTGTGCAGGTGCACCTTCACCGTGCCTTCGGTGAGGCCGCACCGGCTCGCTATTTCGCGGTTGCGCAGGCCCGCGCGGATCAGGCCGGCGATCTCCAGTTCCCGCTCCGTCAGCACCGCAAGCACATTGGCTTCGCTGGCGGGCGCGGAAATGCTGTGCACCAGCGCCTGTTCCATGACGAAGGGGGCGATGCTCTTGTTGCCGTTCATGACCTGCTGGATGCAGCTTAGCAGGTCGTTGGGATCGCTGTCCTTCAGCACCACTCCGTCGACGCCCAGCTTGATCGCTTCCAGCGTCTGTTCAGGGCGGATATGCACGGTCATGAAGATGACCGGCACGGTGCTGCCGCTGTTGCGGATGGCGGACAGGATCGCAAGGCCGCCGCCACTCTTCATGCTGACATCCAGGATCAGCAGGTCCGGTTCGCCGGCCTGCATCCGCTCCAGCGCTTCTTCGACCGAGCGGGCGCAGAACAATATGTCATGGCCGTGGGAGTTCAGGAACTGCGCCATGCCGTCCAGGAAGATCGGGTGATCGTCGACTATCGCAATCTGGGTCATCATATCGGAGACCTTGGTAAGGAGGAGGGTAATCTGATCGAGATCAGTGAATTCATGCTCAGATTATGAAAATATGCCGTTCCGCCGATCTTGCCCAGCCGCTTCATGATCGATTGCGACTGGAGTTCGAAGTCGCCGGTATAGTTTTCGCGGGCGACCGCCTGCGGTCCGGGATTGTCCTTCAGCGCGATCAATATCTCGTCGTCGACCTGCGCGATCGACACGGTGATGTGGCGCGCATGGGCGTGCTTGACCGCATTGGCAGCGGCTTCGCGTATCAGATATTCGACCTCCGCCGCCGTTTCGGCCGACACGGTCATGGAGCGTTCGGCCAGGTTCAGGCGGCAATCGATCGCCCATTGCAGGGCGATGAAGCGGCAGCAGCGTTCGACTTCGCGGCCAAGGTCCACATCGGTTTCGGCCGACACCGGACTTTGCTGGCTGAGCAGCCGGCGCAGATGCGCCTGTTCCGCCGTCACCAGTTCCTCCATCGACCTGAGTTCCGCCAACTGGTCCGGAACGGCGGCATCCGACAGGCCGTGGATCGTCGTCGCGAGTCTGACGCGCAGCGCCGCCAATGTCTGCAGCACGCTGTCGTGCAGATCGCGGCTCAGCGCCTGACGCGCCTCTGCAAAGGTGCGCTGGCGCCAGGCGAGGAAGAAGAAATGGCGTTCGAGGAAAAGGTCTATCCCCTCCTGTATGCGCAGGCAGCGCAGCAGAACGGCGGGCGACCAGCCATGGCTGGTCCCGATGAACAGCCGGCCGCGCAGTTCCCCCGCCTGGATATGGATGCTCGCGCCCTGGCCGGGGCCGAACACGTCCGATATGCTGTCGATCAGGTCCGGCGCGCGCTCGTTCCGCAATATGCCGAGGCGGCTGCGCAGCAGCATCCGCGGCGACTGGGTGGAATAGAGGAAGGGCGCCTCCCGCGGCGTCACGTTGGACAGGCCGTCGATCTGCTTCTGCGGCAGGGCGAGGTGGCGCACGCCGTCGGCATCGTACAGTTCGCAATGGACGGCGGTATCGTCCATCATCTCCCACACGAACGCGCAATAGCGGGAGTTCATCAATTGGGAGACCTGCTCCACCAGAAATTGCGCCAGCGACTTCTGGAAGGAAAGGCCGACGCCCTGTAGCCGTTCCGACCAGCTTATCAGCCGCCGCTCCAATATGTTCATGCTCAACATGGAGGCGGCGATGACGCAGCCGATGACGATGGTCAGGCTGTCGATCGCCCGGTCCACCGCCGGCACATGGCGGGCCGAGGCCCAGCTTTCATAATATCCCCGCGCGATGAAGGCGAAGATCAGGCAAATCCCCAGGATGAGGACCGCGCCGCGTCCGAACCGGTCGGATGCGGACCAGGCGACGAAGAACAGGCAGCCCAGCGCCGCGATCTGCAAGGGTTCGCACAGCACGATGACCGTCAGGAAGGCGATCAGGTCGAATATCAGGAAGATGGGCCGCAGCAGCAGGCCCAAAGGCGGCGTGAGCGAATTCTGCGCGATGCTGATCGCCGTCCACGTCCACACGGCTGCCTTCAACAGCAAGGCCGTGCGGGCAAAATCCGGCTCGTTGCTGAACATCGCTTCGATCTGCCACGTCGCCGCAGCGGAAAAGGCGACGCGGGATATGGCGAAACCCAGCGTCGGTGAACGTCCCAGCCAAAGCACCAGGCGGTCCATCACGGAAGATGACGCCAAGGGCATATGATACATGGCGAAATTTGTCCCCCGACAAGTCCCCGCCGATAATTGTGCGCATGACCTGATCGAAAAGCAACATATATCAAAAGTCAGAAGGGCCCCGTGCGACGATTTTGCTCGATTTCGGGACAGTTGGGCTGCGAAAGGTCATGGATGGCGCCCCGGGCCGTTGGCCGATATGGAGGGGGCATGGCGACGCTGATCACCCCGGCCCTGGTCTGCGCGTTGCGGCCCCATGGCGAACATGGGGCGATCGCGCGTCTTCTGACGCCCGGCCATGGCCTGCTGGCCGGCTATGTGCGGGGGGGACGTTCGCGCCAGTTGCGCCCCGTCCTGTTGCCGGGCAATGCCGTCAAGGCCGAATTCCGCGCCCGGACGGAGGAGCAACTGGCCGGGCTGACCGTCGAACTGGAGCACAGCCGCGCTCCCCTTCTGGCGGAGCCGTTGCCTGCGGCCGCGATCGATTGGGTCTGCGCGCTCACCGCCGTGGCCCTGCCGGAAGGGACGCCCTATCCCGCGCTCCATCAGGCGCTGGACGGCGTGCTGGGCGCCGTGGAGGCGGCGCCGGCTGCGCGGGGCTGGGCGGTGGCGCTCATCCGCTATGAGTTGCTGTTGCTGGCGGAATTGGGCTTTGGGCTGGACCTTAGCCGTTGCGCGGCGACCGGCGGGAATGAGGATCTGGCCTATGTCAGCCCTCGCAGCGCGGCCGCGGTCAGCCGGGCGGGGGCCGTCGGCTATGAGGACCGGCTGTTGCCCTTGCCCGCTTTCCTGCTGGAGGGCGGAGCAGGGGACTGGCCCGCCTTATTGGACGGGCTGCGGCTGACGGGCTTCTTTCTCGAACGGTCCGTCCTTACCGACTGGCGCGTCGACGTCCTCGCGGCGCGGGAGCGCCTGGTGGACAGGCTTAAAAGAGCGGTTGCCTGAATTTTGGCGGTCGGTGTTCCTGCGCCGCGCCTCCTTCTCCCCTCGCCTAAATGCTTGCGCTGGCGGCGGCGGCTTCATAAGGGGCAGCCACGCGTTTGAAGGAGTTGCCCATGTTGATCGCCCTGTTCCCCGGAGACGGTATCGGTCCCGAGATCGTCGCGCAGGCGAAGCGCGTGCTGGACGCGCTGGCGATCCCCGGCATCACCTATGAGGAAGGGCTGGTCGGCGGCGCGGCTTACAAGGCGGTGGGCCATCCGCTGCCGCCCGAGACGCTGGAACTGGCCAAGCGCGCCGACGCGATCCTGTTCGGCGCGGTGGGCGATCCCGATTGCGACTCGCTGGAGCGTCACCTGCGCCCGGAACAGGCAATCCTCGGCCTGCGCAAGGAACTGGGCCTCTTCTCCAACCTGCGCCCGGCCAAGGTCTTCCCCGAACTGGCCGACGCCTCCGCGCTCAAGCAGGAGGTGGCGAGCGCCATCGACCTGCTGATCGTGCGCGAGACCAATGGCGACGTCTATTTCGGTGAAAAGGGCATGCGCAAGACGCCCGAGGGCCTGCGCGAAGGTTATGACATCATGTCCTATAATGAGGAACAGGTGCGCAAGATCGCGCATCAGGGCTTCGAGGCGGCGCGCGCCCGCCGGGGCAAGCTCTGCTCGGTGGACAAGGCCAATGTGCTGGAGACGAGCCAGCTCTGGCGCGACGTGGTGATAGAGGTGTCGGCGGACTATCCCGATGTCGCGCTCAGCCACATGTATGTGGACAATGCCGCGATGCAGCTCGTGCGCAATCCCGGCCAGTTCGACGTCATCGTCACCGGCAACATGTTCGGGGATATCCTGTCCGATCAGGCGAGCATGTGCGTGGGTTCGATCGGCATGCTGGCGTCGGCCACGCTCAACGACAGCAACCAGGGCCTGTACGAGCCGATCCACGGTTCCGCGCCCGACATCGCCGGGCAGGGCAAGGCCAATCCGCTGGCAACGGTCCTGTCGGCGGGCATGATGCTGCGCTACTCGCTGAACCTGCCGGAACAGGCCGCCCGCATCGAGGCCGCCGTGGCCAAGGCGCTGGCCGATGGCGCCCGCAGCTTCGATCTGGGCGGCACGATGAGCACGGTCGAAATGGGCGATGCCGTGCTCGCGGCTTTGGTCTGAGGGTAAGAAAATGAAGCGCAAGAGCGGGCAGAATCCCGAAATCACCCGGAACTGGCGTCCGGCCACTCTGGCGGTGCGTGGCGGCAGCGCCCGTACCGAATATGGCGAGACGTCCGAGGCGCTGTTCCTGACCAGCGGCTACAGCTACGACCGGGCGGAGGACGCCGCGGCGCGCTTCGCCGGGGAACAGGAGGGCATGACCTATTCGCGCCTCCAGAACCCGACGGTGGAGATGCTGGAACAGCGCATCGCCCTGCTGGAAGGCGCCGAAGCCTGCCGCGCCACCGCGACCGGCATGGCGGCGATGACGGCGGCGCTGCTGTGCCAGTTGTCGGCGGGCGACCATGTCGTCGCGGGCAAGGCGCTGTTCGGCTCCTGCCGCTGGCTGACCGATACGCTGCTGCCGAAATTCGGGATCGAGACGACCACTGTCGACGCGACCGACAATGCGGCGTGGGAAGCGGCGGTGCGGCCCAACACCAAGGTCTTCTTCTTCGAAACCCCGGCCAATCCGACCATGGACGTGGCGGACCTTGCCGCGATCTGCGGCATCGCGAAGGCGCACGGCATCACCAGCGTCGTCGACAACGCCTTCGCCACGCCCGCGCTCCAGCGGCCGATGGAGTTCGGCGCCGACGTGGTGGCCTATAGCGCGACCAAGATGATGGACGGGCAGGGCCGCGTCCTCGCGGGCGCGATCTGCGGCACGGAGGATTTCATCCTCAACACGCTGCTGCCCTTCCACCGCAACACCGGGCCGACGCTCAGCGCGTTCAACGCCTGGGTCGTGCTGAAAGGTCTGGAGACGCTGGACCTGCGCATCCGCCGCCAGAGCGAGAATGCGCTGAAGGTTGCTGAATTCCTCGAAGGCCGGGTGGCGAAGGTGCTCTATCCGGGCCTCGAAAGCCATCCGCAGCATGCCCTGGCCATGAAGCAGATGGCGATGGCCGGCCCCATCTTCTCGCTCTATGTCGGCGGCGGCCGGGCGGAGGCGCACGGCCTGCTCAACGGCCTCGAACTGGTCGACATCAGCAACAATATCGGGGACTCGCGCTCGCTGATGACGCATCCGGCCTCCACCACCCATTATGGCATGGCGGAAGCGGCGCGGCTGGAGGTCGGCATTACCGAGGATATGCTGCGCCTCAACGTCGGGCTGGAAGACCCGGACGATGTGATCGAGGATCTGGATCGCGCCCTGAAGTCGATAGGGCGTTGACGGAAGAGGGGTGAAAGGCGCATTTCTTAAGCCGTGAACGCACTTTTCCCCTTCCATGCGACGACGCGCGACATCAACGTGCACGTCGCCGTCACCTTCCTGCCCGAACAGTCGGAGCCGGACCGGGGCCGCTGGTTCTGGGCCTATCATATCCGCATAGAGAATGACGGGGACCAGCCTGTGCAACTGCTGACCCGTCACTGGATCATAACCGATGGACGGGGCACGCAGCATCGGGTCGATGGAGACGGCGTCGTGGGGGAACAGCCAGTGGTGCAGCCGGGCAAGAGCTACGACTATGTGTCGGGTTGCCCGCTCAACACGCCGACGGGATCGATGAAGGGGCATTATCATATGATCGGCGCGAGCGGCGAGACGTTCGACATCGCCATCCCGCATTTCGCGCTGATCGCGCCGGCGGTGGCTGAATGAAGCGTACCCATTTGCCGCTCAACGGCCTGCGCGTGCTGGATGCGGCGGCGCGGCATCTGTCCTTCACCCGCGCGGCGGACGAGCTGGCGGTGACGCCTGCGGCCGTGGGCCAACAGATCCGCGCGCTGGAGGACCTGCTGGGCGTCGTCCTGTTCCGCCGCACGCCCAAGGGGCTGGAACTCACTCCCGAAACCGAGGCAGGCCTTGCGGCCCTTCGCGCCGGTTTCCTGGAGTTCGAAGAAGCAGTGCGCGCCATGCAGGCTGGCCAGTCCAGCAGTTCCCTCACCATCGCCGCGCCGCGCGACATCACCGCCAAATGGCTCCAGTCGCGCCTTGCGGGCTATGCCGCAAGCCAGCCGGACCTCAAATTCGCATTGGTCGCGGCGGACGAGACGCTGGACTTCACCGAAGCCAATCTCGACCTCGCCTTGCGACTGGCCGAGGGGCCGGGCGAGAATGAAGGCATCAAGCTGGGCGAAGCGGCCTTCGTCACAGTGGAAGCGACGGAAGGCGGCCCTGACCATCGCATCGAATGGCCCGGCTGCCCGAAGGGGGACGCGCCCGCGACGATCCGCGTGGCCGATGCGGGGCTGGCGATCGAAGCGGCGGCCCATGGCTTCGGCCATGCCTGCGTGCCGTTCCTGCTGGCGCAGGCGGATATTGACGCAGGACGCATCCGGCAGGTGGGCGACGCTGCGCCGTCCCCGCTCGCCTACTGGCTGATCGCGCCCTTGCCGCAATGGCGGCAGAAGAAGGTCAAGGCTTTGGTCGAGGCGCTGACGGGGTAAGTGCTCATCCGTCATGCCGAACTGGCTTCGGCGTAGATTTCTTCTCGCGCCTTAGGCGGGCGGGCTGCACGTCGCGCTTGCACTTTCTTAATCCTGTCGCGCATAGCCTGATATAGGGAAGGCTTAGCGCGGGGAGGATGGCCATGACCGGCGGCAACAGGGGCTGGATATTGCGGGGCGCCTTGCTGCTCTGCCTCGCGCCGCCGCTGCATGCGCAGGCCCCCTATGTCCCCGATGTTACCGAGGCGCGGGAAAAGGAGTGGCGCAAGCTGGTGGCCGCATCCCAGGCGGCCTATGCGTCCGGCAATCCGGCTGACGGCGTCGATCCCGCGCGCAGGGGGCTGGCGCTCGCCGATGAGTTGTTCGGTGCGGACGATCCGCGCACGCTTATCTCCGCCAACGATCTCGCGCTGCAACTGGAGGCGACCGGTCGCTATCGCGAGGCGGAAGGCCTCTACCGGCGCGTGTTCGACAGCTATTTGCGAACGCGGGGAGAGGACGATCCCAATACCCAGCTTGCCGTGGAAAATCTCGTCGATTTCTACATCGCGCGCAAACGCTATGATGCGGCGGAGCCATTGGCCGATTATGCGGTGACGAGCTTTCGGCGGACGACCGGATCGGGCAGCGCGCGCAGCCGGCGGATGGAACAGATACTGGCCGCCATGCCCAGACCTGCGCCGCCCATCGCCGCCGCCGCGCCCACGCAACCGTCCGGGATCGTCGCAAACGGTGCGATGAACGGCACGGACGGACCAGTAACCTCAATGTCTCCGGCGGCCACGCATGAAAATGATGTGGAAAAAGCTCCGTCCGAGGGGTTGGAGGCAACAAGAGAATCCGGTCCTTGAGGACGGATGTCCTTGTCTTTCTTCATCGTGTCTTGAGAAATTATCCTTGGATATAAGTCATCGGGTTAATTGTTAAAACCGCCATAGCCGCTATTCCTGATTCCTGTCGGAGGGGGGTTGATTTTCCATAGCTTATCGCCAGTCACAGGCCGACTGGACGAAGCCGCGGAAAGGAACGCACGGCTCCGCACGATAAGTCTATGGGTCGCATTTTGGACGGGCGGCCGGCTGCACAAGCCGGTCGCCCGTTTTCATTCCTTCCTTGCAACTTCCAATCCGATTGGGGCGGTCGGGAAGCCCTGTCGCGGCAGCCATTGAACGAATGGAGCAGGATCGACTCGCCCGAGTCGCATATGTCGTAAGCCTTGTTTGTTAACCAAATCCAAGTTCAGCATAGGCTGAAGGATATAAGTATGAAATTCCGCCTATATCGTTCGTAATAGAGCATAAGTTATTTTTTCCGCCGTATCGCGTTTAAATGGTTAACAAAACTGGAATCTTCGTGACTCATTTTGCAGGCGGAGAATAAGATCGGCCATCGGGTCAGTAAAAATACAGATGCAGAAGGTTAATCCGGGGCGGCGGTCGACTTGGCAAAAGGGTCCTGCCGGCGGGAGAACGTTGACTAGGGGCAATAGCTGATCCGCTGATTGCCGCAATGTCGGGAAAAGATGTCAGCTCCGTATGCACTGTGCATTCTGGGCCAGGCCTCTTGCGCGCTCCTTCCATGCCCCCATGGCGACAGGTGGGATGGACAATGGATTTCGAGCGCGATTGGGATAGCAAAGACGCCGCTGACCATCAGCAGGCCCTTCATCCGGAAGCGGCTGCTCTGGCCGCAAAGGGCAAGGCGGTCCATCCCGGCAAGATGCATCGGGCGGAGGTTGTCCGCACGGTCGAACCCAATCCCGACGGCACCGTGGTCCTGCCGGCCGGCACCGACATCAATGGGATCGAGGTTTCCGGACGCAATCTGATCGTCCACCTGCCGGACGGCACCGATCTGGTGATCCTGGACGGCGCGGTGGTCATGCCGCGCCTGGTCGTGGGCGATGTCGAAATTCCCTCGGTCAACCTGGCGGCCTTGCTGATCGGGGAGGAGCCGCAGCCCGCAGCCGGTCCGCCGCGCAGCTCCGGCGGCAATTTCACCGGCCCCGACGGCGATGTGGGCGATCCGCATGGCCTGGGCGACCTGCTGCCGCCGACGGAATTGCTGTTTACCCAGCCCGAGGAGCGCGAGATCCTGCCCATCGCGCCCAATGAGGAGCCGGAAGTCACCATCATCACCCCCGATCAACCCGCTGGCGCGACTGCCGCGACCGCGGGTGTGAGCGAGGCTGGGCTTCCCGCGCGCGGCAACGAGCCGGCCGGTTCGGCCGCGGCAGGGGATGGCGAGCGCACCACGGGCACCATCGCGATCACCGCCAGCGACGGCCTGGCGGGCGTCACCATCAACGGCGTCGCGATCACGGCGGTCGGGCAGACGGTCACGACGCCGCTCGGCGTGCTGACGATCACTTCCATCGCGGACGGTGCGATCGGCTACAGCTATGTGCTGGGCGACAATGTGGTCGGCACGCCGCCCGCCGAAGTCTTCACCGTAGTCGTAACCGACAGCGACGGCGACCAGGCGAGCGCCACGCTCACCATCTCGATCGCGGACGATGCGCCGACCGCCGTCAACGATGCCGACAGCGTGACCGAAGACGGCCCGCTGGTCGCGGACGGCAATGTCCTGACCGGCAGCGGCGGCAGCGACGCGAACGCCACCGATGGCGTTGCCGACATCCAGGGCGCGGATGGGGCGGTCGTGTCGACCGTCGGCACCTTCCAGGGCACATATGGCACGCTGACGCTGAATGCGTCGGGCGCTTATAGCTATACGCTGGCCAACGGCAATGCGGCGGTGCAGTTCCTGGTCCCCGGCCAGACGCTGACCGACAGCTTCAGCTACACGATCACCGATGCCGATGGCGACACCTCCACGGCGACGCTGACCATCACCATCAACGGCGCGGACGACGGCATCACCATCACCGGCCTCAATGGCGCGCCGGGGATCGAGGGCGCGGAAGTCGTCCTGCTGGAAAACGACCTGGCGGACGGCAGTTCGCCCGACGCGGCGGGCCTCACCAAGACCGGCTCCTTCGGCGTCAGCGGCGCTGACGGCCTGTCGGGCGTCACGGTCGGCGGCGTGTCGGTGCTGGCCAACGGCGCCTTCGTCGCCGGGCAGGTGGTAACGACGCCGGTCGGCACGCTGACCATCACCGGCTTCACCGCGACCGCCACGCAGGGCGGCGTGCCGACGGCCGGAACCTTCACCTACAGCTTCGTGCTGACCGACAACAGCCTGGGCCATGGCGCGGCGGGCGCGGACAGCATCCTGCAGAGCTTCGCCGTCGTCGCCTCTGACCGCAACGGGTCGACCGCCAATGCGACGGTCGACGTGCAGATCGTCGACGACGTGCCGACCGCCCACAATGATGTCGATGGCGTCGCCGCCGGCACCTATGGCCCGGAAACCGGCAATGTCATCACCGGGGCGGGCACCGTCTCCGGCGCGGCGGGCGCGGACGTCAAGGGTGCGGACGGCGCGGTGGTGGCGACCACCGGCACGTTCGAGGGCGCCTATGGCACGCTGACGCTGAACGCCGATGGCAGCTACAGCTATGTCCGCGCGGCAGGCACGCCGGGCGGGGTGAGCGACAGCTTCAGCTACACGCTGCGCGACGGCGACGGCGACACCTCCACCGCGACGCTGCGGATCGACATCGCCAACAGCGACGTCATGATCATTTCGATCCCCAAGGTGGGCGACGGCACGATCGTCGACGAATCCGGCCTGACGAATCCGATGGGTTCCAATGCGGGCAGCGGCGTCGACACCACGGACGGCACGATCACCTATACCGCGCCGGACGGTCCGGCGAGCGTCACCATCAACAATATTCCGATCACCGGCGTCGGCCAGGAAATCGTCACCGACAAGGGCATTTTGACGATCACCGGCCTCAGCGAAGGCAGCATCGACTATAGCTATACGCTGACCACCAACACGGCTGGCGACAATGTGACCGACAGCTTCGTCGTCACCGTCACCGATGTGGACGGCGACCAGGCGACCGACACGCTGACCATCACCATCATCGACGATGTGCCGACCGCCGTGAACGATGCGGACTCGGTGCGCGAAGACGGCCCGCTGGTGGCCGACGGCAACGTCATTGCCGGTTCGGGCGGCGCGGACGCCAACGCGACCGACGGCAATGCCGATGTGCAGGGCGCCGACGGCGCGCATGTCAGCGCCATTGTCTTTGGCGAGACCGCCGGAACCGTCGGCGCGCCGCTGGCCGGGCTGTACGGATCGCTCCTGATCCAGTCGGACGGCAGCTATGCCTATACGCTGAACAATGAAAATGGCGTGGTCCAGGGCCTGGACAAGAACCAGACCCTGACGGAGACCTTCACCTACACGCTGACCGACGGCGACGGCGATCACAGCAGCGCGACCATCACCATCACCATCCAGGGCAGCGACGATGGCGTGACCATCAGCGGCCTGGACGGCGAGGGCGCGGAAGAAACCGTCTTCGAAAACGACCTGCCGGGCGGCAGCTCGGAAGATGCGGCGGCGCTGACCCAGACGGGCAGCTTCACCCTGTCCGCGCTGGACGGCGTGGCGGCCATCACGGTCGGCGGCCAGGCGATCTTCGGCGCGAACGGCTTCATCAGCGGCGTTACCCTGTCCAACGCCTATGGCACGCTCAGCATCAACGGCTTCACGCCGACCGTGGGCGCGGACGGCGACGTGATCGGCGGAACCGTCAGCTACAGCTATGTGCTGGGCGACAATACGTTGCTGCACAGCGGCGTCAATGACGGCAGCCTGACGGACAGCTTCTCGGTCGTCGTCACCGACACCGATGGGTCGACCGACAGCGCCAGCCTGGACATCCGCGTGGTCGACGATGTGCCGACTGCGGTGGACGACGTCGCGGGCCAGCTCACCGAAAATGCGGCGGTCACGATCGACGTCTTCGCCAATGACGTGGCGGGGGCCGACGGCGTCAACCTCGCCAGCGGCGTGGCGCTGGAGACCGGTGCGGCCAAGGGCACGGTGGTCTATCAGGGCAATGGCGTCTTCCTTTACACCCCCAATGCGGGCGCGGAGGGTAGCGACAGCTTCACCTACACCATCACCGACGGCGACGGTGACAAGTCGACCGCCACGGTGACGATCAATCTGCTCCAGGATTCGACGCCGACCGTCAGCGTGACCGACATGACCGTGTCCGAAGCCGGCCTGCCCGGCGGCACGCAGGAGGCGGGGAACAGCGAGACGGCGACCGGCGCCATGACCATCGCGACCGGCGGCGACACGCTGACCAGGGTCGAGGTGCAGGACAAGAACGGCGCCTGGGTCGACGTGACCGCGGCGACGGCGGGAACGCCGGTGGTGGTCGCGGGCGCGGCGGGTGCGCTGACCGTGACCTCCGACGGAGCGGGGCATTACAGCTACAGCTATACGCTGGCGGTCAACGACCCGGCCCATCCGGACAATGTCACCAGCGACGGCGACGGCATCAGCGGCGCGGCCGACCCCAAGGCGGGCGACGCCTTCGCGGTGCGCGTGACCGACAGCGACGGCGATGTCTCGCCGGCCGACACGATCAACGTGACCGTGCTGGACGACGCGCCGGTCGCCACGGCCGACAGCGGTTCGGTGAGCGAGGGCGACTCGCTGATCGTGGCGGCGGCCGACGGCGTGCTCAACAATGATCAGCCGGGCGCGGACGGCTATGCGCCGGGCGTGGTCGGTGTCGCCAAGGGCGGTGATCCGTCCAGCCCCGTCAGCGGCCAGGTCGGCACGGCGGTCGCGGGCGATTACGGCACGCTGACGCTCTTTGCCGACGGCAGCTACCGCTATGACGCGACTCCCAACGCCATCTCCGCCGACAAGCAGGATGTGTTCGTCTACACGATCCGCGACGGGGACGGCGACCTGGCGACGACGACGCTGACCATCAACGTCGCCAATGTCGCGCTGGCGGCGGACAATCAGACGAAGACGGTCTTCGAGGCGGCGCTGGACACCGGCATCACCGGCGACGACATCGCGGCGGGCAGCGTCACCGGCAGCACGCCGGGCGAGCCCACCGAAACCGCGACCGGCCAGCTCAACGTCGTGGGCGCGGTCAGCTACACGCTGACCAGCTCCGCGACCGGCAGCCATGGCCAGATCCTGCTCAACAGCGACGGCAGCTACACCTACACGCTGACCTCGCCGGTCGACGGGCCGACCGCCAATGACGGCCCGCAGACCTTTGGGGGTGCAGAGGTCTTCACTTATCAGGCGGTCGACGGCTCCGGCAATATCGCCAACGGCACCATCACCATCGACGTGGTGGACGATGTTCCGACGGCGGCCGATGACGCCGCCCGCACCGTGGCGGAGGACGGCGCCGACATCGGCGGCAATGTCCTGACCAACGATACGCTGGGCGCTGACGGCGCCACCCTGACCTCGGTCACGATCGGCGGCGTCACGACGGCGATCAACGCCGTGGGCACGACCAATGTCAGCACGGCCTTCGGCGCCTACACCTTCACGGCGGCGGGGGCGTGGACCTTCAACCCTTCGACCAACCTCAACAATGCGAACGGGGTCAGCGCGGGCTTCTCCTATGTCATCACCGATGGCGACGGGGACCAGTCGACCGCCGTGCAGCCGATCACGGTCACGGACGGCGCAATCCCCACCGCAAGCGGCCCGATCACCCTGGCGCTGGACGATCAGAATCTGGCGGGCGGCACCAGCGCCGGCAATCCGGACTCGGCCAGCGGCACCATCACCTTCACGCCCGGTTCGGACGCCATCACCTCGATCGTGTTCGGCGGCACCGGCGGCCTGACTGGCGACCTGACCTGGCTGCGGGTATCCGACACGCAGATCACCGGTTCGGACGAGCGCGGCGTGGTCGTCACGCTGGACCTGTCGGTCACCGGCAATGTCGCGACCGTGACCGCCACGCTGAACGACAATTATGACACCCATCCGGGCCTCAATGTGGACGATCTGGTCGCGCTCGGCTCAGTGCAGGTGATCGCGCAGGACACCGACGGCGACACCGCCACCGGCACCGTTTCGGTCAGCGTGTCCGACGACCTGCCGGTTGTCAGCGCCAATCCGGTGGTGCAACTGGACGACGACGCGCTGTCGGGCGGCAATCCGAACGGCACGGGCGACGACGCGAACAGCCTCAATGCCACAGGCACGCTCGGCCATGACTATCGCGCCGACGGTCCGGGCGGCATCACCCTGCTCGGCACCGGGGCCCCCGCTGGCTTCACCTATGAAAGCAACGGCACCGTGCTGTTGGTGAAGCAGAATGGTACGACCGTCCTAACGGTGACGCTGACCGATCCGGTTGCGGGCACCTATTCGGTGGTCCAGAACGCCGCCATCGTCCATCCGGCGGACGGCGATGAGAATAACGTCAGCTTCGACATAGGCTATCGCGTCACCGACGCCGACAATGACACGGCCACCGGCACGCTGACCATCAATGTCGACGATGACACGCCGGTCGCGGCCGACGATACCGACGTCGTCAAGGAAGACGTCACGCTGACGGCCAGCGGCAATGTGCTGACCGGCGCGGGCAGCGACGGCAATCCGGCAGGCGCGGACTCGCTGGGCGCCGACGGTCCGGCGGCGGGCGGCGCGGTGACGGCGGTCACTGGCGGCACGGTCGGCGGCAACGCGACCGGCAACTATGGCACGCTCGTCCTCAATGCTTCGGGCGGCTATACCTATACGCTGACCAATGGCTTGGCGGCGGTCCAGCATCTGGACGACGGCCAGACGCTGACGGACAGCTTCACCTATACGATCACGGACGGCGACGGCGACAGCACCACCGCGACCCTGACCATCACCATCCAGGGCACCAATGACGCGCCGCAGGTCGGCAGCGGCATCGCGGTCGTCTCGGAAGAGGGGTTGACCGGCGCCAATGCCGACACCGCACCCGGCCTGCCGAACGACACCACCAACGCGACGGTCGCCACCGGCACGATCACCGCGAGCGACGTGGACGGCGACAGCATCAGCATGACGCTGGGCAATCCGGGCGCGGTGCTGACCGCCGACGGCCTGCCCGTCACCTGGAGCGGCGTCGGCACGCAGACGCTGACCGGTTCGGTCGGCGCGGTGCCGGTGATCACGATCACTATCACCAACGGCGGCGCCTATACGGTGACGCTGCTGCAATCGGTCGATCACAGCGGCATCAATGTCGAGGATGTGAAGAACTTCCTGGTCCCCGTGAACGTCAGCGACGGCACCGCCACGGTCGCTACCAGCATCGCCGTCACGATCGAGGATGACAGCCCGATCGCCGTCGACGATAATGTGACGACCATCGAAAAGGCAGCTGCCTCCACCGGCAATGTCCTCACCAACGACCATGTCGGTGCGGACACGCCCGGCGCCGTCGTATCGGTCGGCGGCAACGCCATCGCCCTGGGCGGCAGCCAGACGATCGTCGGCGCCTATGGCACGTTGCAGCTATTCTCCGACGGCAGCTATACCTACACGCCCAAGGCTTCGGTGCCTTCGGGATCGTTCGACAGCTTCACTTATGTCATGCGCGACGCCGACAATGACACGGCCAGCGCGACGCTGAAGTTCACCTTCCAGGGCGACGCGAACAAGCCGACGGCGGACAACACCGCCGCCAAGCTGGATGACGACGGCCTGACCGGCGGCAACGCGGCCAGCACGACCGGCGACGTCGACGCCAATGTGGGCGACACCGGCGCGGCTGGGCCCAGCGAGGCCAGCTTCAGCGGCACCTTGCCCTTCACCTTCGGCGCCGACGGCGGCGGCAGCGTGAGCTTCGCCAATCTGAACGGCACGACCGGCACGGTTGGTACGGACACCGTATCCTATAGCTGGAACGGCACGACCAACACGCTGACCGCGACCATCACGACGGTCGGCGGCCGTGGCACGCCGCTGTTCCAGGTCGTCGTCAATCCGACGACCGGCGCCTATACGGTGACGTTGCTCGACAATGTGCTGCACGCGGCCGGCGGGAATGAGAATGACGCCTCGGTCAGCCTCAATTTCCTCGTCACCGACAGCGACTATAACGCGACGACCAACCCGACCTCCTCGGCCATCGGGCAGCTCAACATCTCGTTCAACGACGATATGCCCAGCGCCTTCACGCCGGCGGCTGGATCGGTGGCGAACAATGACAGTCCCGCCACGGCCTTCAACTTCAACTTCGCCAGCGTGGCGGGCGCCGATGGCGTCGGTAATGCGCTGTTCACCATCACCGACGGCGCGCTCGCCAAGGATACCAGCGGCGCCACGCTGCGGCTGGCCGGCGAAGACCTGTTCATCTTCGGCAACGGCACGAATGTGCTGACGGCGAAGACGGCGGACGGAGACATCGGCTACACCATCACGCTCCAGCCGGGGACGGACAAATATGTGTTCGACCTTCACGGCACGATCACCAACGGCAGCGAGATTTCGATCAGCAGCTTCAGCGCGGCGAAGGCGGGCAACACCGACTATCGCGGCCTGGGCGTCGATACCACCGATGCCATCGACGTGCTGTTTTCCGGCCGCAGCGCTTCGGGCGCCCGGGGATCGGTCAACACCGACAGCGACTCCATCGGCGTCGACAACCAGTCGGTCAATCCCGACGAGGCGGTACGCATCGATCTCATCAAGACGCTGGTCGGCAATCCCGCCACCACCACCGGCTTCTCCTATGCCGATCACCAGAGCGTGATCAGCTTCGAGCAGAATATCGCTCAGGTCGGCGGCAATCCCAACAGCACCGTGTCGATCAAGGTCACGGCCATCGATGCCGACAACGACCAGGATCTGGGCTTCTCTTCCGTGACGCCGGAAGCGGGCGAAAGCTTCGTCCCGATCGCCAAGGTAATCGTCACGGATGTGAGCACCGGGAATATCTACAGCTTCACCGGCTCGGGGACGCAGGGCAGCATCGGTGTGACCTTCGCTTCCGGCAGCGTCACCATCACCGGCCTGCAGGTGAACGACAAATATGAGATTGTCGGCACCAAGGGCTTCGATGCGGTGCTGGTGGAATCGCCGCACGTCAACAATCCGTTCGACCTCGGCGTCTTCTCGGTTGAGACGCTGAATAGCGGCACGCCAATCAACATCAACCATGCCATCGTCGCCTCGGATGCAGACGGTGACAGCGTCAACAGTTCGGTCAGCGTCACGCTGAACCCGGTTGCCGTTCCCCCGGTCGCCATCGACCTGGACGGCGACGGGCTGGAATTTGTCGGTCTGTCGGCGGGCGTCACCCACGACTATGGCCATGGCGCGGTTGCGACCGCCTGGGTTTCCTCCGACGACGGGCTGCTCGCCCATGCGACGGGCGGCGGTTACGACATCGTCTTTGCCGACGATGCGCCCGGCGCCGCGAGCGACCTGGAGGGCCTGCGCCTTGCCTATGACAGCAACGGCGACGGCGTATTCGATGCCAAGGACGCGGCCTTCGCTGATTTCGGCGTCTGGCAGGATGCGAACGGCAACGGCGTGGTCGACGCGGGCGAGTTCAAGTCGCTCACCGCTATGGGCATCGCCGCGATCAATCTGACCGCGGACGGCAAGGGCTATACCGCCGCCAATGGCGACGTCACCGTGCTGGGTGAGGCGAGCTTCGTCCGCACCGACGGCACCAAGGGGACGGTCGGGGACGTCATGTTCGCGACCGGCGCCAAGGCAAGCGACACGAGCAAGACGGATAGCACGGCCAGCGGCTTCAACCAGGCGCTGGTAGCCGCCAGCCTGGTCGCGGCGGCGGGTGCGGCCGAGCATGTGACCGAGCAGCAGCCTGCACCCGCTCCGGCGGAAACCGCTCCGCCCGTTACGGAGACCGCACCGGCTGCCATGACCACGACCGAACCGGCGCCTTCGCAGGAGAGCCAGCCGACTTCGCTCGCCACGACGGACGATCAGGCGACGCATGAGCAGCCCACTACGTCCACCGGCCATGCCAGCGAGGAGGCTGCGCCGGAGCATGCCACCCTGTCCGGCGGCGGCGAAGCGCATGCGGCGACAGCCGATACGGCCCAGGCTCCGCAGCCCGACCTCAGCGGCCATCAGGGCCTGCTGGCCCAGTCGATCGATCTGCCGCCTGCCTTCGACGGCAACGCGGCGGCGGTTCTGGCGGCGCAGCAGGCCACTCCGGCAGCCAATGCGGCCGAAGTCGTGAAGGAAGCGCTGGGCACCCATGACGCGCCGCATATCGACGCGCTGCTGGCTGCCCTGCCGGGTGGCGAGCATCCGGTGGCGCCGGCCTTGCTGAACCCGGCTGCCGTCGAAGTGGCGGACGCACGGCACATGGCCGCGGCCACCGCCATCTTCGAAGCGGCGATGGCCGCGCATGAAGCGATGGCAGTCGCCCATGGCTGACAATTCGATTTTCTCGCGGGGAATTTTGGGGAGAGTGAATATGCGAAATGCAGTTGGAAGGGCGGCGGCTGTCGGGCTGGTAACCGCCATGCTGACGACGACTGCGGCCTGGGCGGCGCCTGCTTCGCCCTTGCTGCAACTGGGCAAGTCCGAATTGCGGGATGCGCTCACCAGCCGTTACGACACGGCGGTCAAGGCTGTGGGCGACGCCAGCGTGCGCGCGGCCCAGGACAGCCGCTGGACCTACGCGGTCGAGGCGAAGAACCAGTGTGGCATCGCCATCGGTTTCATCAAATCCGGCACGAAGGATGCGGAGAGCATCAACAAGTGCGACGACTTTGTGGCACGCCTCTCGGCGCCGCCACCGCCGCCGGTGTCAGCAGCTTCAGCCCCACCCGCGCTGGACTGTACGGCACCGGCGGTGTCCATCTTCTTCGACTGGAACATGGACACGCCGCTTCCTGAGGGCGTGAGCACCATCTCCACGCTGACGCAGACGGCGGCGCAGTGCGGCTGGAAGCGCTTCGGCGTCACCGGCTACACCGACACGTCGGGCACGACCCGCTATAATGACGGCCTGTCGCTGCGCCGCGCGCAGAATGTCGCCAGCCTGCTGAGCCAGGGAGGCATCGCGACGGACGCCATGACCGTCAATGGCCTGGGCGAGACCCAGCTCAAGATCGAAACCGCCGATGGTGTGCGCGAACCGATGAACCGTCGGGTCGAAATCACCGCCAGCGCGAATTAAGGGGAGGAAGGCATGACTATCATGCGCAAGACATGCGGCAGCCTGATCGCCCTTTGTGCGGCGGCCATGGTTTCGACGGGCTGGGCCCAGACCACCGATCTCAAGAGCGCCATCGCTGCGGCGATCGACAGCCATCCGGAAATCAACCAGGCGATCCAGAACAAGGAAGCCATCGAATTCGAGCGCGAACAGGCGCAGGGGCTTTATCTGCCCCGCGTCAGCGTTGAGGGATCGGCGGGCGTCCGCCGTCTGGAAAACGCCACCCGGCGCGCCCTCAACCTCGATAACCAGACGCTCTGGCCGCTGGAAGCCAGCGTGCGGGCCGAAGAGACCATCTGGGACTCCGGCTATCGCAGCGCGGAAAAGCGCCGGCAGGCCGCCCGCACCGACGGCGCGGCGCTGCGCGTCGGGGAGCGTTCGCAGTTCGTGGCGCTGAACGTCACCCGCCAATATCTCGACTATATGCTCCAGCAGCGGGTCGTGGCGGCGGCTGAGGACAATATCGCCTTCCATCGCAAGCTGCTGGGCGATCTGGGCGAGGGTGTCTCCAAGGGTTCGATCAGCATCGCCGACCAGCAGCAGGCGGAGGAAAGGCTGCAAGCCGCCCTCGTCCGCAAGAGCGAGGCGGAGCAGGACATGACCAATGCGGCCATTTCCTTCCGCACGCTGACCGGCCTGTCCATCGATCAGGTGGTGATGCCCGATCCGGTGACGAGCGCCGTGCCGCCGACGCTGGACGAAGCCATCGCCGCCGCCCGCACCCACAATCCGCTGGTGCGCGAGGCGGAAGCCGACATCCAGGCGGCGCACGCCGTCGTGGACGAGGCGAAGTCGGAGCTTGGGCCGACGGTCTCGCTGGAAGGAACGGGCCGCGTCGGTGAGGATGTGGACGGCTTCCGGGGCAGCACCAACGACATTCAGGGCCGGGTGGTCGTGCGCTGGCAGCTTTACAACGGCGGCATCAACCGGGCGAAGGTCCAGGAAATGACCCGCCGGGCGAGCGAGGCGCGCTTCCGCCTGAGCCAGCGGCTGCGCGAGGCGGAGGAGGATGTCCGCACCGCCTGGAACCGTTGGGACACGGAAAAGAAGCGCGTGACTGACCTGTCGCGTCAGGGCACGGTCTCCGACGGGCTGCTCGTCTCCTATCGCGAGCAGTTCAATGTCGGCCGGCGTTCGCTGCTGGACGTTCTGGACAGCCAGAACACCCGCTTCAATACGCAGGTGCGGACGGAAACGGCCCGCTTCTCGGAGATTTTCGCGCAATATCAGATTCTGGCGGCCACCAACACGCTGCTGGATACGCTGGGCCTCGCCGCGCCTTCGGACGCCAAGGCCGATGCGCGGAAGACCTATAATGTCCCCGATCTGCCGCCCGCTGAGTTGCAGCGGCGGCGCTATCCGGGCTGAGTTTCATTATTGGGGGTCATCCCGGCGCAAGCCGGGATGGCGCGGGGTAAACAATGTTGGAACGAAGCACACTCAGTCTGGCCGAATGGCTGGACCATCAAGGCACGCCTAGCGACGAGCTGGTGGAGAGCATCGCCCATGCGGCGCGGCATTTCGACCGGTCGCCGGGTATCGTAAGCCTCCGCGCGGGGTTGGCCGTCGATGAATCCGGGCGTCTGCCCTTTCACCAGGCGGAATCCGCGCTCGATCAGATCGGTCTTTTGAGCGATCATGTCCGGGGCCGGCTGGACAAATGGCGGCCGGGCAACCTGCCCGCCATTCTGCCGCTGCGTGGCGGGCGTTTCCTGCTGCTGCTGGACATCAAGGCCGGTGACGCGCTGGTCCAGCTTCCGCATGCGGACGAAGCCGTCTGGGCGCCGCTCAGCGATCTCGAAGGCTATTTCACCGGCGAGGCGCTGGTGGTCATGGCCGATCATGGCCGCGAACGCGCCGAGGAACGCCCCTGGGACGAACGCGCCCGCCAGCACTGGTTTTGGCGCGAAGTGTGGCGCGCGCGCGGCGGCTTCGGCTATGTGATGCTGGCCGCGGCGATCATCAACCTGCTCGCCTTCGCCCTGCCGCTGTTTACGATGAACGTCTATGACCGGATCATCCCGAACAAGGCGGCTTCCAGCCTCTGGGTGCTGGGCGTCGGCGTGATGCTGGCCTTCAGCCTCGACTTCGCGCTGCGCATCGCCCGCGCGAGACTGGTGGACGAGGCGGGGCGGGAGATCGATGAGCGCCTTTCGCAACGCCTGTTCGAAAAGGTGCTGAACACGCCGCTGGCAAGCCGTTCGGGCAGCACCGGGGCGCTGGCGCGGCGGGTGACGGAATTCGAATCCGTGCGCGAATTCTTCACCTCGACCACCGTGGTTCTGGTGGTGGACATCGCCTTCCTCTTCTTCTTCGTCGGCATCATCGCCCTTCTGGGGGGCTGGCTGGCCATCGTACCGGTCGTCATGATGGGGATCATGGCGAGCGCAGGCTGGGTCCTGCAACGGTCGATGGCCCGCCTGTCACGCGATGCCCAGGCGGACTCCAGCCTGCAAAGCGCGGCGTTGGTCGAAGCGATTGGCGGCATCGAGACGCTGAAGGCCTGCCGCGCCGAAGGACGGATGCTGGAGCGCTGGCGTCGCTACGCCCGGATGAGTGCGGCCACGCAGGAAAAGCTGCGGCGGCTTTCTTCGAAGAGCGTCACGCTGGCCGCCCTCTGCCAGCAGGTGACGAGCATCGCGCTGGTCATCGGCGGCTTCTACATGTTCGCGGCGGGCGACATCTCGATGGGCGCGATCATCGCCATCGTCATGCTGGCCGGGCGCTCGCTCGCTCCGGTGGGACAGCTTGCCTTCGTGATCGTGCGCGGGCGTCAGGCCATGACGACGCTGGACAGCCTGCAAACGCTGATCGACCAGCCCGACGAACGGCTGGACGGCGCGCGCGGCATCATCCCCAAGATCCGCAAGGGCGCCATCGTCGCGCAGGGTCTGGAGTTCGCCTATCCCGGCGCCAGCCAGCCCAGCCTGCGAGGCATCGACCTGCGCATCGAACCGGGCGAGCGCATCGGCCTGATCGGCCGCGTGGCGTCGGGCAAGTCGACGCTGGGCCGGGTGATCTGCGGCCTTTATCCGCCCACCGGCGGCCTGCTGACCATCGATGAGGTGGACAGCCGCCAATATCATCCGCATGAGCTGCGCTCCGCCTTCCGCTATGTCGGGCAGGATGCCGAACTGTTCAGCGGTTCGGTGCGGGAAAATCTGCTGCTGGGGGCGCGGGAAGCCAGCGACGAAAAGCTGCTGGAGGCGCTGGAACGTTCGGGCGCGGCGCGTTTCTTCGGACGCGATGCGGCGGGGTTCGACTTGCATATCGGGGAGCGTGGAAGCCGCCTTTCCGGCGGACAGCGCAGCTTTCTGGTCATGGCGCGCGCCTTGGTGGAACCGGCCAAGCTCCTTTTCCTCGACGAGCCGACCGGCGCAATGGACAACCAGACCGAGAATCTGTTCATCGACCATCTGGAAAGGGCGCTGGAGCCGGACCAGACGCTGATCGTGTCGACCCACCGCCATGCGCTGCTGCGGATCGTAGACCGGCTGATCGTCATCGATCAGGGCGTCGTGCTGGCGGACGGCCCGCGTGACGAGATCATCGGCCAGCTCCAGCGGGGGGCAGGGCAATGAGCGCGGTACAGCCTACCCATTCAACACGGAGCGCTTTTATCCTTGGTGCGGGACTTGCTACGACGGCAGCCTTCGCCGTGGCGCCGCTGTGGCACCACGACCAGCCCCAGCCCACGATGCAAGCCAAGATCGTGGAAGCCGCTCCCGCCATCCCCCGCCAATATCTGGCATTGGTTCAGATGACCGGGCAAACCGACCCGACTGCGGAAGGCGACAAGGCCCGCGAGGAAAACCAGCGCCTCGGCTTCTCCGGCACGATCAGCGCCGCCAAGCCCTTCCGCGCCCTCGCCACGGCGGGCGAGGACCATGACCGCGCCCTCCAATGCCTGACCCAGGCCGTCTATTATGAAGCCGCCCGGGAGCCCGAAAGCGGCCAGCGCGCCGTCGCGCAGGTGGTGCTGAACCGCGTCCGCCACCCCGCCTTCGCCAAGACGGTGTGCGGCGTCGTCTATCAGCGTTTCGACGCCTCGGTATGCCAGTTCAGCTTCGTCTGCGACGGTTCGCTGGCGCGCCGTCCGCTGCCTGACCTCTGGAACAGGGCCAGGCGGATCGCCGCCGACGCGCTGACCGGCCGGGTCGAGAAGGAGGTCGGCACCGCGACCCATTATCACGCCGATTATGTCTTCCCCCGCTGGGCGCCGCATCTGGCGAAGCTGGCGCAGATCGGCGCGCATATCTTCTACCGCTGGCCGGGCGGCTGGGGCCTGCCGGGGGCGTTCACCGGCCGTTATGCGGGCGGGGAGCATATTCCCGCCTTCGACCCGTCGCGCTTCGCCACAGCGGCCGAACCGGCCATCGATTATCCGCCCGTCGCGGCCCTGCCGGAACGGCGGGCGGTCAATGATGTCGGCGGCCGGATGGACCCGACCAAGGGCTGGAAACTCTCCATTCCCGATCCTTCGACAGGCGGCGGCGCGCTGAGCGAGATGCTCGCCCGCCAACAGAAAGCCGCGCCGGTCACTCTGGCGGCGGACGACCATCATATCCAAGGGGTGCAACCATGATTTCGCGCTGGATAGGCTGGCTGCGGGGACAACCGGGCAACAAGCAGGTCATTCTCTACAGCGGCGGCGGCATGCTGGTCTTCCTGATGTGGGCCAGCCTGGCGCCGGTGGACGAGGTGACGCATGGACAGGGCAGGGTGATCCCGTCCAGCAAGGCGCAGGTCATCCAGTCCGCCGAACCGACCACCATAGAGGAAATACTGGTCCGATCCGGCCAGAAGGTGAGCAAGGGCCAGCTTCTGGTGCGGCTCGA
Organism: Sphingobium sp. CFD-2; assembly: GCF_024611135.1. Taxonomy (NCBI): domain Bacteria; kingdom Pseudomonadati; phylum Pseudomonadota; class Alphaproteobacteria; order Sphingomonadales; family Sphingobiaceae; genus Sphingobium; species Sphingobium sp. CFD-2. Next base: position 907,282 of record NZ_CP084405.1, read on the forward strand.
CGACGCGATGCTGGCGTCCGAACTCGGGCAGTTGCAGGCGGAGACCCGCTCGCTGACCGCGCGCGCCGGGCGTCTGGAAAAGGAAGGCACGGGCGAAGGCGCGGCCTGCACGACCGGCGGGCCGGAATGCCAGCAGGAACAGGCGCTCGCCGCCGTCCGCCAATCGGCGCTCCGCAGCAAGCAGGACGCGCTTGCGGCCCAGGTAGACCAGCGCCGCCGCGAACTGGGCGAAGCGCAGGCGACCATCGACAGCCTGGGCGGCAGCGTCCAGCTTGCGCGCCAGCGGGTGGCGATGCTGGAACCGCTCGCGGCGAAATCGATCATTCCCCAGACCGAATTGCTCGACGCCCGCCGCGAACTGGTGGACGCGCAGGGGCGGCTGAACGCCGCGCAGCAGCAGGCTTCGCGTGCGTCCGCCGCGATCCGCCAGGCGCAGGCGCAGCTTTCGGAAGCCAATTACCAGTTCCGTCAGGACGCGCTCAATGAGCGTAGCCAGTTGGAGGCGAAGATCGCCGTCAACAGCGAATCCCTTCGGGGCGCAAGGGGACGGGCGCAGCGGGCGGAGATCCGCTCGCCCGTCGATGGCGTGGTCAATGACGTGCAGGTGACGACCATCGGCGGTTTCGTCAGTCCCGGTCAGAAGATCATGCAGATCGTTCCGGTGGGCGAAAAGCTGCTGGTCGAGGCGCGGGTGAAGCCGAACGACATCGCCTTCATCAAGACCGGCGACCGGGCCGTGGTGAAGGTGACGGCCTATGACTTCTCGATCTATGGCGGGCTGACGGGCACGGTGCAGCAGGTCTCCGCCGACAGCGTCTATGACGAAGCGACGCGAGAAGCCTATTTCACCGTGGTCGTGGAGACGGACCGCGCCTGGCTCGGTTCAGGCGCGCACAAGCTGCCGATCACGCCGGGCATGGTGTGCGATGTGGAAATCCTGACCGGCCGCAAGTCGGTGCTGGCCTATCTGTTGAAGCCGATCATGAAGGCGCGGTCGGAAGCGCTGCGGGAGCGGTAAGCCTATCCTCAACAATGCGAAGAACGATGCACCAAGGGGGCGCGCTCACCGCGCCGCAAACTGCACCGGCTGCGGCGGCGTCACCCGATAGCCATGAGTCCAGCGCCCAAAGGCATTGAAGCTCATGATCGGCCGATAATCGCTGACGCTGGACGAAGGCAGCACCCGGTCGGTCATGTTGTCCAGGATCATCAACTCGTCCCTGATCCGCACCGCCAGCACGGCATGGTCCGCCTGCCGCACCAGGTCGCGGGCGATGACCAGGAACATGGCGCGGCGGTCGAAACCCGCCGCCTCCAGCAGCTTCATCTTGGCGATGGCATAATCCTCGCAATCGCCAGCGCCGCTCTGTAGCGTCCGCGCCGCCGAAGCCCAGTTGTCGCCGCCCTGCCGGTCATCGACGAAATGCAGCCGGCGATTGACCCAGCCATTGATCATCTCGACCTGCTGCTGCGCCGTCGATCCGCGGGCCGCGTTCAGGACACCGCTCCAGACCCCCTTGCCGGGCAGCGCCGCCGAAACGGAAGCCCATTTGCTGTCGAGCAGCGTCCGGGAAATCGGCATGGCGACCGATCCGAAAACATCGGGTTGCCCATTGCGCGGCATGATCTGGCCCGAAAGCGCCGGAACCGGGCGGGCCGGCATGACGAACGCGCTGGCCCGTGGCATTGCGGCGGCCGTTGGTTCTGGCAAAAATCCCTGCATGAAGCCGGGCACCAGCACCGGCTGGCGATAGCTCAGTATGGAAAGCTGGACCCCCTGCAACCGCCAACCGGGCAATTTGCCGCTGAAGTCGTTGATGCGCCGATCGTTGATGATCATCGCTTCCGGGACAGGCGGTTGACCCACCCAGGGCGCTGGACTGGCCGTGCCGCCTTGCTGCGCACTGATCGCTGCCAGACGGCTCATGCCGCCCGCAAGAAGATTGGCGGCGACGCGTTCGGCGGGCGTATAGGCCGGCCGGCTCTGCGTGAAGATGTCGGGAATAGCCCCCAGCGGCGCCTGCGCCAGAGCATGGCCGCTCGCCGCCAGCAGCAGGGTGGCGCTGGCGCGAAGCGCGAAGCGACGCAGAGCCGATGAGGGAATGGGCGGGACGAAGCCTGACATGCTTGCCCGTATCCCGCCGAAAATTGAACATCCGGTGCCCCGCGCTGGTTAACGCGGCGGTAGGCAAAAAATTGCCGGCAGATTTTTGCCCGGCAATTTTCAGGCAATCGCGAAAATCCGCTTTGCCGCAATCAAAAAGAAAATCGCTTTTCAGGCGTCGATTGTCTCCTCATCGACCGTTGCCGCATTCTCCTGGATGAAGGCAAAGCGATGAGCCGGATTGGTGCCCATCAGCCGGTCGACCAGTTCACGGACCTGCTGCCGGTCCTCTATGTCGTCGGGCAGAGTGACGCGGATCAGGCTGCGGGTCTTGGGGTCCATCGTCGTTTCGCGAAGCTGCGCCGGGTTCATCTCGCCCAGGCCCTTGAAGCGGCTGACGTCGACCTTCTTTCCCTTGAACTCCTTGGCCAGGATTTGCTCCCGATGGGTGTCGTCCTTGGCATAGAGGCTCTTGCCCCCTGCTGTCAGGCGGTAAAGCGGCGGCTGCGCCAGATAGAGATGGCCCCGCCGCACCAGTTCCGGCATCTCCTGAAAGAAGAATGTCATCAGCAGCGTCGCGATATGCGCGCCGTCGACGTCGGCGTCGGTCATGATGACGATGCGTTCGTAGCGCAGATTGTCGGGATTGCAGTCCTTGCGCGTGCCGCAGCCCAGCGCCAGGATCATGTCGGCAATCTCCTGATTGGCGAGGATCTTGGCGGTATTGGCGGAGGCGACGTTCAATATCTTGCCGCGCAGGGGCAGGATCGCCTGCGTCTTGCGGTCACGCGCCTGCTTGGCGGAGCCGCCGGCCGAATCGCCCTCGACCAGGAAGATTTCCGCTCCCTCCGGATCATCGTTCGAACAGTCGGTCAGCTTGCCCGGCAGCCGCAACTTGCGCGCGCTGGTGGCGGTCTTGCGCTTGACCTCCTTCTCCTGCTTGCGTTTCAGGCGCTCGTCCATCCGGTCGAGCACATAGGCGAGCAGCGCCTTGCCGCGCTCCATATGGTCGGAAAGATAATGGTCGAAATGGTCGCGCACTGCATTTTCGACCAGCCGCGCCGCCTCCGGGCTGGTGAGCCTGTCCTTGGTCTGGCTCTGGAACTGCGGATCGCGGATGAAGACCGACAGCATGATCTCCGAAGAAGTCACGATGTCGTCGGCAGTGATGTCCTTCGCCTTCTTCTGCCCCACCAGTTCGCCGAAGGCGCGGATGCCCTTCACCAACGCGGCGCGCAGGCCGGTCTCATGCGTGCCGCCATCGGGCGTCGGAATGGTGTTGCAATACCAGGAGTAGCTACCATCGGACCAGAGCGGCCAAGCAACCGCCCATTCCACGCGCCCGGCCGAGTCCGGAAAATCCTGACTCCCCGAAAAGAAGGCGCTGGTCGCGCATTCACGGTCGCCCACCTGTTCCTTCAGATGATCGGCCAGTCCGCCGGGGAACTGGAACACCGCCTCGGCCGGCGTATCGTCGGTGATGAGTTCCGGCGCGCATTTCCAGCGGATTTCCACGCCCGCGAAAAGATAGGCCTTGGACCGTGCAAGGCGATAAAGACGGGATGGCTTGAACTTCTGCTCCCCGAAAATCTCCGTGTCGGGAATGAAGCTGACCGATGTGCCGCGCCGATTGGGCGCCGCGCCGACCTTCTCCAGCCCACTGGTGGGCAGGCCCTGGGCAAAGCTCTGGCGGAACAGTTCCTTGTTGCGCGCCACTTCAATCACGGTGACGACCGACAGCGCATTGACCACGCTGATGCCGACACCGTGCAGACCTCCGGAGGTCGCATAAGCCTTGTCGGTGAACTTGCCGCCCGAATGGAGCGTGGTCAGGATCACCTCCAGCGCCGACTTGCCGGGAAATTTGGGATGGGGGTCGACCGGGATGCCCCGGCCGTTGTCGGTGATGGTCAGCCTGTTGCCTGGCTCCAGCAGCACCTCGATCCGCGTCGCATGGCCCGCGACCGCCTCGTCCATGCTGTTGTCCAGCACTTCGCTGGCAAGATGGTGCAGCGCGCGCTCGTCCGTGCCGCCGATATACATGCCGGGGCGGCGGCGCACCGGCTCCAGCCCCTCCAGCACTTCGATGGCGGAGGCGTCATATTGCGGGGTGGCGGAGGGATTGGCGGCGAACAGGTCTTCGGACATGGGCACAAGCTATAAGCCGGCGGATGGCAGGCGCAAGCGCGCGTTGTTCAGGGCAGCGGATCGCGCAACGCGGCCCACAACTGCTTCACCCGCTCATTGAGGTCGGCCAGTTGCATCCCGTCCATGCCGGACCGTTCGAGCAGGGTTTCGCCCAGGCAGCCGCATTCCTCCCGCATCGCCGCGCCGCGCTTCGTCAGGCGCACGTCGACGCGCCGTTCGTCGGCCGTGCTGCGGGCGCGCGTGAGGAAGCCTGCCGCTTCCAGCCGCTTGACCAGCGGCGTCACCGTGCTGGATTCGAGAGACAGACGCTCCGCGATCTGGCCGATGGTGCGGCCGTCCTGTTCCCATAGGGCATGCAGCACCAGATATTGCGGGTAGGTGATGCCCAGTCGGTCGAGCATTGGCTTGTAGGCGCGGCCGATCGCCATGCTGGCGGCATAGAGCGAGAAGCAGAGTTGATCGTCGAGCGGCAGGGCGGCGGGCATGGGCGGTCTCCTTTGCAGGTTCCATAGCACGAAAATATATATCGTGATAAATAAAATGCTGGACAAGGGGCCGCGCCATATCTATCTAAAGATTATCGCGATAATGATTATCGTGAAATATGAAGGGAAAAAGGCCATGTCTGTCGATGTCAAATATCGTACCCGCGCCACCGCCACCGGAGGCCGCGATGGGGAAGCCCGTTCGGAAGACGGCCGCTTCGCCGTAAAGTTGTCGACCCCGAAGGAACTGGGCGGTCCCGGCGGCGATGGCAGCAATCCCGAGCAGCTTTTCGCCGCGGGCTATTCGGCCTGCTTCATCGGCGCTCTCAAGGTTGCAGGTGGTCAGTTGAAGATCCGTGTGCCGCAGGATGTAGCCGTCACCGCGACCGTCGGCATAGGTCCGCGCGCGGCGGGCGGGTTCGGCATCACCGCCGATCTGGAGATCAGCCTGCCTGGCGTGGAGCGGGCCGACGCGGAAAGGCTGGTCGCCGCGGCGCACCAGATTTGCCCCTATTCCAACGCCACGCGCAACAATGTCGATGTCGGGCTGACCATCGCCTGACGCGCCACAGCCCAATGAAAAGGGCCGCTTCCAAATGGAGCGGCCCTTTTTCATCCCGGTCTGCTCCGGCGATCAGCGAACTCGCGGACCACCGAAGGGCAGGGGCGGCGGCGGACGGCGAGTGCCACGCGGCAACTGCGCCTGATAGGCGCGGCCGCAATGTTCGACGCAATAGGGGAAGCCGGGGTTCACCGCTTCGCCACAGAAATGGAAGTCCGGCTCGCCCGGATGGCCCATCGGCCATTTGCAGATGCGCTCCGTCAGGTCGAGCAGCGTGGTCTTGCCGGCGATTTCCGGGCTGGGCTTTGCGGGGACCAGGCGGCGCGGCGGGGCAGGGGGGATCGGCGCCTGCTGGTCGCCCGGACCCTGACGCAGGAAGCCGCCGGGGCCCACGGAGATGATGCGCGGCTGCGGCGCGGCAGGCGCTTCGGCCGCCGGCGCGGCGGCAGCGGGCGCCGGGGTAGGCGCTGCCGGTGCCGCAGGGCGGGCGGGCGGTGGCGCGGCATGCTGCGCCGGCGCGGCCGGCTTTGGCGCTTCGGCCTCCGTTGCGGACTTGCGCAGCGGCGGGGCGGCCTTTTTCGGCACTTCGTTGGCTTTCACCGGGGATGGGCGCGATTGCAGGCCCAGGCGGTGCGCCTTGCCGATCACGGCGTTACGGCTGACCCCGCCCAGTTCGTCCGCGATCTGGCTGGCGGTCAGGCCCCGTTCCCACATTGCCTTGAGCTGGTCGATACGCTCGTCGGTCCAGGACAATGAATGACTCCTCAAAATTTCAAATTCGCGCCCTATATGGGGCGCGCCGGCCCGGGTTCAATTTCCCGTGCACAACGCCCTTGCGGCACAACCCCTCAGCCGATAGTCGATCCGACCATGAACGACCAGTCCAAAATTGCTGCTTCCCTGTCGCATCAGCCGCCTTTCCATGAGCCGGGCGAGCTGGTTATCCGCAACGTCAACTGGGCCGGAGCCCGCGCGCTGTACCGCAAGGAAGTGCGACGCTTCATGAAGGTGCAGCTCCAGACGATCTGGGCACCCGCCGTTACGACGCTGATGTTCCTGGTCATCTTCACCCTGGCGCTGGGCGGAGCCAACCGCCAGGTGCTGGGCGTGCCCTTCGCGGACTTCATCGCGCCGGGCCTGATGATCATGGGCATGATGAACAATGCGTTCGCGAACAGCAGCTTCTCCCTGCTGGCGGGCAAGATGCAGGGGACGCTGATCGATTATCTGATGCCTCCGCTGTCGGTCAGCGAATTGCTGCTGGCGCTGGTGGGCGCGGCGGTGACGCGCGCCTTCTGCGTCGGCCTGGCGCTATGGGGAGCCATGGCGCTGTGGCCGGGGGTGCATGTGACCCCGGCGCATCCCTGGGCGATCCTCTGGTTCGGGCTGATGGGTGCGGGGTTGACCGCCTTCATCGGCGTGCTGACCTCCATCTGGGCGGAAAAGTTCGACCATGCCGCAGCCATCACCAATTTCGTAATCGGGCCGATGACGCTGCTGTCGGGGACTTTCTATTCCATCGACCGCCTCGCGCCCGTCTTCCGCGCGATCAGCCACGCCAACCCCTTCTTCTACGCCATTTCCGGCTTCCGCTACGGCTTCGTCGCGGCGGCGGACGGCGATGTCGTGGTGGGCAGCCTGGTGCTGCTGGGGCTGAATATCGCGCTTGGAATGCTGTGCTACGCGCTGCTCAAGCGCGGGTGGAAGCTGAAGGCCTGAAAATAGCGGCACGGTGCTCCTGCGCAGGCAGGAGCGCATATTCTATCACATCAACCCGGCTATCACCGGCACCACCAGCGTCAGGACAAGCAAGGCAAGAACCGCCACCACCCAATGATGCAGCCGCGGAAGGCCGCGTTCATCGCGCCCTCGCTCTGGCTTCAGCAGCATCAGGCAGAAACGCCCTTGCCTCCAACCCGCGTCAGCGCAAAGCCAGCCGCCTCGGCTTCCCGGCGCGGGTAGATGTTGCGCAGGTCGACCAGCACTGGTCCGTTCATCGAAGCCGCCAGCCGCTTGAGGTCCAGCGCCCGAAACGCATCCCACTCCGTCACCAATACCAGCGCGTCCGCCCCGGTCGCTGCTTCATAAGCGTCCTTCGCCATGGTCACGCTGGGCATTAGTGGCGCGGCGACCTCCATGCCCTCGGGATCATAGGCGACGATCTTCGCCCCCGCATCCTCCAGCGCCTGCACGATGGCCAGGCTCGGCGCATCGCGCATGTCGTCGGTATTGGGCTTGAAGGTCAGGCCCAGCAGCGCCACGGTCTTGCCCCGCGCCTCGCCGCCCAGCGCCTTCACGATCTTGCGCCCCATGGCCCGCTTGCGCAGGTCGTTCACCTGCACGACGGTCTCGACAATGCGGATCGGCGTGTCGTAATCCTGCCCGGTCTTCACCAGCGCCAGCGTATCCTTGGGGAAGCAGGAGCCGCCATAGCCCGGGCCGGCATGCAGGAATTTCGACCCGATGCGGTTATCCAGGCCGATCCCCCGCGACACGTCCTGCACCTCCGCGCCGACCGCTTCGCACAGGTCCGCCATTTCGTTGATGAAGGTGATCTTGGTCGCCAGGAAGGCGTTGGCTGCATATTTGATCAACTCGGCCGTCCGCCGCCCGGTGAACATCACCGGCGCCTGGTTGAGGTTCAGCGGCCGATAGACCTGCGCCATCACATCGATGGCCCGCTGGCTGCCGGTGGTGCCGACCACGACCCGGTCCGGCCGCTTGAAATCCCCGATGGCCGCGCCTTCGCGCAGGAATTCGGGATTGGATACGACCTGGATGTCCAGATCGGGGCGCGCTTCCCGGACGATCCGCTCGACCTCGTCGCCGGTACCGACCGGGACGGTGGACTTGGTGACGATAACGGTCGGCCCATCCAGCGAATCCGCGATTTCCTTGGCCGCCGCATAGACATAGCTCAGGTCCGCATGCCCGTCGCCGCGCCGCGAGGGCGTGCCAACGGCGATGAAGATCGCATCCGCGCCCTTCACCCCCTTCGCCAGATCGGTGGTGAAGCTCAGCCTTCCGGCCGCTGCATTGCTGCCTACCAGATGGTCGAGCCCCGGCTCGAAAATCGGCATGCGCCCGGATTCGATTGCGGCGATCTTGCCCGCATCCTTGTCCACGCACACCACGTCATGGCCGAAATCGGCAAAGCAGGCGCCTGATACCAGCCCGACATAGCCCGTGCCGATCATCGTGATCTTCATAAAATAACTGAGCCCCCGATTGGGTAGATGGTTCGGCTGGCCTCTAGCACAGCTTCTCTCCCATGCGAAAGCGGGCGTCGGGGGTACCCATGTTCAGGGGATGGTTACCATTTTCTGCCAGACACTTACCCGAAAGACGGCTTGCAAAGGCGGGAAAATGGCAAAGGACGGCAAATGAAGGTTGCGCTGGTGTTCGGGACGCGCCCCGAGGCGATCAAGCTGTTTCCAGTGATTCACGCGCTCCGGGCGCGGGAGGATGTCGAAACCCGCGTGATCGTGACCGCGCAGCATCGCGGCCTGCTGGACCAAGTGCTGGAGATCGCCGGAATAGCGCCCGACATCGACCTGGACGTGATGACGCCGAACCAGACGCTGGACGGCCTGACGGCGAAGCTGATCGTGGAACTGGGCAAGGCCTTCGACGCGGAGAAGCCCGATCGCGTGGTCGTGCATGGCGATACCCTTACCACCATGGTCGCCAGCCTTGCCGCCTATTACCGCAAGATTCCCGTCGCCCATGTCGAGGCGGGCCTGCGCAGCGGCGACATCCACCACCCCTGGCCGGAGGAGGTGAACCGCCGCGTCGTCGCCTGCATCGCGGACATGAATTTCGCGCCGACCCAGGCAGCCGCCGACGCGCTGCTGGCGGAAAATCGCGATGCCGCGACCATATATGTAACCGGCAACACGGTGATCGACGCGCTGCTGGCCACCCGCAAGCGCGTGCTGGCCGAACCCCATCTCGCGTCGGGACTGGACAGCCTGGCCCAGCGCTTCGCCGGAAAGCGGATCGTCGCCGTCACCAGCCACCGGCGTGAGAATTTCGGCGGCGGGATGGAGGCGATTGCCCGATCGATCGCCGAAATCGCCGCGCGTCCCGACGTGGCCGTGATCTTCCCCGTCCACCCCAATCCACATGTGCGCCCTGTCATGGATACCGTGCTGGGTAGCCTTCCCAATGTCGCGATGATCGAGCCGCTGGATTACCCGCATTTCGTTCGCCTGCTGCACCTGTGCCATCTCGTCCTGACCGACAGCGGCGGCGTGCAGGAGGAGGCGCCTTCGCTCGGCAAGCCCGTGCTGGTGATGCGCGAGACTACGGAGCGCCCCGAAGGGGTGACGGCGGGCACCGCGAAACTGGTCGGCACCGATCGAATAAAGATCGTCCGCTCGGTCTTTGCTCTGCTGGATGACGAAGCCGCCTACGCCGCCATGTCCCGCGCCCACAACCCCTTCGGAGACGGTCACGCGTCGGAGCGCATCGCAGACATCATAGCCGCGAGCGCGCAGGCTGAGAATATGGAAGAGGCGGCCTAAACTCGATTGGGAACTGACGGTCCGTTACCGAAATCTTCAGCATTTCCCGCCACAAACCGACGGAACTCAAAAGCTTCCACAGGACCCCCATGCCCCTCGACAAGCTCCAGCAGAAGGTATCCGTCATCGGCCTCGGCTATATCGGCCTGCCGACCGCCGCCCTGATCGCGCGCGGCGGCGCGCAGGTCGTCGGCGTGGACGTCAGCGCCCATGTCGTGGAGACGGTCAACTCCGGTCGCGTGCATATCGAGGAAGTCGATCTCGACGGCCTCGTCCAGGGCGTGGTCTCCCGCGGCAATCTCCGCGCCAGTCTGGATGTCGAGCCGAGCGATGTCTTCATCATCGCGGTGCCGACTCCGGTGGCCGAAGACCGCGCGCCGGACATCAGCCACGTCCTCAAGGCCGCCCGCACCGTCGCTGAGGTCCTGAAGGCCGGCGATACCGTCATTCTCGAATCCACCTCGCCGGTCGGCACCACCGAAGCCATGCGCGATCTTTTCGCCCAGATCCGCCCCGACCTGAAGATGCCCGAGCCCGGCGTGGCGGGCGACATCGCCATCGCCTATTGCCCCGAACGCGTCCTGCCCGGCCGCATCCTCGTCGAACTGATCGACAATGACCGCTGCATCGGCGGCATCACGCCCCGCTGCGCCCGCAAGGCGCTGGGCTTCTACCGCCAGTTCGTACGCGGCGCCTGCATCACCACCAGCGCCCGCGCCGCCGAAATGGTGAAGCTGGTCGAAAACAGCTTCCGCGACGTCAACATCGCCTTCGCCAACGAACTGTCCGTCATCGCGGAACGCATGGACATCGACGTGTGGGAAGTCATCCGCCTCGCCAACCGTCACCCGCGCGTCAACATACTTCAGCCCGGCCCCGGCGTTGGCGGCCACTGCATCGCGGTCGACCCCTGGTTCATCGTCCATGGCGACCCGCAAAACAGCCGCCTCATCCGCACGGCCCGCGAAGTCAATGACGGCAAGACCGACCATGTGGTCGCGAAGGCCTCCGACCTGATCGACGAATATCCGGGGGAGGCGGTCGCCTGCCTTGGCCTCGCCTTCAAACCCAATATCGACGATTTCCGCGAAAGCCCGGCCGTGAAGGTCGCGGCGCGTCTCGCAAAACGCTACGGTCGCCGCATCAAGCTGGTCGAACCCTATGCCCATGATCTGCCGATGGAGTTCGCCGGAACGGGCGCTGAACTTATCGATCTCGATACGGCTCTGGAACAATGCGGCGTTTTCGTCATTCTTGTCGATCATGACATGTTCAAATCGGTTCCGGTGGACGAACGCGCCGACAAGGCGGTTTACGACACGCGCGGCGTCTGGCCGGATCAGCCACGGCGGCCGACCGCGGGTCAGGTTGTCCCGGATCAGGCCCGGATCGCCATCTGATCGGGAGCTCCGCGCCCTCCTTCGTCCAGCCGATGGTTGCCATGTTCCTGTCGCGCCGTTAACCCCGCCCGCAATGGCAGGCCTTGTGCGTGCCCACTGAATTGCGGGGGATTTAAGCGGCATGAAGCGGCCGACCGACAGCAGGAGCCAAGCGCTGGTCATGATCATGGCCTGCCTCTGGCTCGGTGCCTGCTCGACCGTGGAGGACGCGCCGAAGGGGGAAGCGGCTTATGCCGCCATTCCGGCGGCTCCTGCCGTGGGGATGGACTATCGCATATCCCCCGACGATGTCCTGCGCATCCAGGTCTATCATGAACCGGGCCTTTCGCTGGAGGACGCGCAGGTGACGGCTGCGGGCATGGTTCGCATGCCGCTGGTGGGCGATGTTTCCGTCGCCGGCCTGTCCGCCAGCGAAGCATCGGACGTCATCGCCGGGCGGCTGGGTGAGCGCTATCTGGTTTCCCCGCAAGTGACTGTATTCGTCAAAAAGGCGGTGGGTCGCCGCATCACCGTGGATGGGGAGGTTCGCGAACCGGGCCTTTTCCCGGTGGAGGGCCGACTGGGGCTGTTGCAGGCGGTCGCGATGGCCAAGGGGCCGACGCGCCTGGCCAGCCTGGGCCAGATCGTCGTGGTCCGGCAATCGGACGGCGAGCGCAAGGCGGCGATGTTCAACCTGGGGGCGATCCGCAGGGGCGAGGCGCCCGATCCTGAAATCCTGCCGGGCGACACCATCATCGTCGGCCTCTCGCGCGCCAAGGCGATATTGGGCGGAACGCTGCTGGCGCTGCCTGCGGTCGGCGCCGGATTCGTCGTGCTGGATGGAGGACTCTGATGGCGCGGCCAGGTCTGCTGATCGACGATAGCGGCGCGTCCACTTCCATGGAGGGACGTGCAGCGCGCTTCGCCGCGGCGGCGAGCGGGGCGTGGACGGCGGTGCGGCGGCATCGCATCATCCTGTTCGTCACCATGGCGCTTTGCGTGCTGGCAGGCGTGGTCTTCATCCTGCTGTCGACGCCCGATTATCGCGCCACCGCCTCCGTCGAGGTGGAGGATGTCCCCGCCGGCGCCGCTGGGGCGGCCGCTGCGCAGCGACAGGCGACGCCGTCCGACAATGAAGCGTTGATGCAGACCGAACTGGAAGTGCTGCGCAGCCGCGCCCTGGCGGAAGATGTGGCCCGCGAACTGGCGTTGATCGGCAGCCGCACCTTCTTCGACGGCATGAACGTGCGCCGGCCGGAGCAGGGGACGGGCGCGCTCAGCCAGCGTCAGGTCGAGACCGAGACCGTTGTGGGCCTGCTGCGCGACAATCTGCATGTCGAACTGCCCGGCAAGTCGCGGGTCATCCGCATCAGCTTCACCAGCGCCGATCCGGTGCTGTCGGCGCGCGTCGCCAACAGCTATGCCGACAGCCTGATCCGCGCCGATCTGAAGCGAGGCTTCGAATCCGGTGTTCAGGCGCGGCGATTCCTGCTCGGCGAACTGGACGGAGCGCGGAAGGATCTGGAACGGGCGGAGCGCGACCTGGCGGTCTATGCCGCCAATGCGGGCGCCATGGCGCTGCCCGGATTGAGGGAGGCCGGATCGAAGGAGGCCGGATCGAAGGAGGATGACGGCGATCCGTCTCCCGAGGGCACGATCGCGACACGGCTGGCGCAACTCAACGCCTTCCGTGCGCAGGCGACCGCCGACCGCATCGCCGCGCAGAAGCGCTGGGAAAGCGCCCGCATGTCGAGTGTCGAGACGCTGCCGGAAGTGCTGAACAACGGCGCGATGCAGCAGATCATGACGGAAAGGGCGCAGGCGCGGGCGCAGGTCGTGCAGGAACGCCAGTTCCGCAAGGATGCTCACCCCGAAATGCGTGAGGCCCGCGCCCGGCTGGCCGCGCTGGACGATCAGGCGGAGGGCATGGCCAACACGATCCGCGCCTCGCTCAAGGAACAGTTCGATGTCGCCGTGCATGGCGAGAAGCAGATCCAGTCCGAAATCGCCAAGGTCGAGCGGCAGGCCCGGGCCGAACGCGGGCGCGGCGTGCAGATGAGCATATTGGAGCGGCAGGTCGACACCTATCGCCTGCTGCACGACAGCCTGCTCCAGCGTTATCGAGACATGGCATCGCAGGCAGGCTTCCAGGCAGGCCGCATCCAGCCGCTGGACCGGGCGGCGGTCCCTTCGCGGCCTTCTTCCCCCAATATCGGCGTCACCATGCTGTTCGCTTCGCTGGGTGGGCTGATCCTCGGGCTGATGGCGGTGGCGGGGCGGCATATCTTCGACGACGCCGTGACTTCCGCCGACACGCTGGCGGAGCGGGTGAACCTGCCGCTGCTCGGCGCGGTTCCGGCGGGGGAGAAGCCGGGGGCGGAGATTTTCGCGCCGATGGCTTCTTCGCTGCTTCTGGGTTCTGCGGCCGGTCTGCCGCGTTCCATACTCGTCACCAGCGCGCAGGAAGGAGAGGGGAAGTCCTCCACCCTCCATGCCCTGGCCAGGGCGCTGGCGAAACTCGACAAGCGGGTGCTGGTGATAGACGCCGATATGCGGCGGCCCAAGCAGCACAGCCTGTTCGGCATATCGCCCGCTCGTGGGATCAGCGAGTTGATGACGGGCCAGGCCAGGATGGACGACGTCATCGTGGATAGCGGCGTACCAGGCGTGGCCTTGTTGCCCTGCGGGGCGATCCCGCCCAATCCGGCGGAATTGCTGGTCACGCCTGCGATGGATTCCCTGCTGGCGACCGTTCGGGAACGCTATGACACGGTGCTGATCGATGCGCCGCCCATTCTCGGCCTGTCGGATGCCTGCCTGCTGGCGAGCAAGGCGCAGGTGACGTTGCTGGTGGTAGAATGGGGCCGCAATCATCATGGCGGCCTGCGCGTCGCCGTCGATCGCTTGCGCCGGGCGGGCGGCGCGATCATTGGCGCGATCCTCACCAAGCAGGAAGGCCGCGCCTTCGAATATGACTATCATCGCGGCGGGTGAGCCAAGTAGCGCGGCGCAACTTCGGCGAAGATTTGCTTAGCCCGCTATGCAATGGCGGCGCGTGGAGTGTTACGGCACAAAGCTGAACGCTCTGGCTGGCAACGCCGTCAATTGCATGCCGAAAGTCGGTTCAGCAAGCCGGGCCATATCCCTTGGCTTCAGGCCCGGGCAAGCAGCCCTTCCACCAGTCCTTCGAACAGCCGTCGGCCATCGGTCGCACCATGGGCCGGCTCTATCACCCGCTCCGGGTGCGGCATCATGCCCAGCACATTGCCGGCCTCGTTCAGGATAGCCGCGATGTTCCGCGCCGATCCGTTGACGCTCTCCGCATAGCGCAGCGCCACGCGGCCTTCGCCTTCCAGCCGGTCCAGCGTTTGCGCATCGGCAAAATAATTGCCGTCATGATGCGCCACCGGAAAGCTGATCGCCTCGCCAGCCTCATAGCGGCTGGTGAAGGCGCTCTGCGCATTCTCGACTGTCAGCGCCACGTCGCGGCAGACGAAATGGCCGCCCGCATTGCGCAGCAGCGCACCGGGCAACAGCCCGCTCTCCGTCAGCACCTGGAAACCGTTGCAGATGCCCAGCACATAGGCCCCGCGATCCGCCGCCTTCGCCACTGCCTGCATCACCGGCGAACGGGCCGCCATCGCGCCGGAACGCAGATAGTCGCCATAGGAAAAGCCGCCCGGCACGCCGATCAGGTCGAGATCGTCGGGCAGTTCCGTGTCGCGGTGCCAGATCATGGCAGGCTTTGTCCCGGTCGCCGTCTCGAACGCCACGGCGAGGTCGCGGTCGCAATTGCTGCCGGGAAAGACGATGACGGCGCTCTTCATGGCTCAGGCCTTTTCGATGCGGTAGTTTTCGATCACCGTGTTCGCCAGCAGCTTGCGGCACATGGCGTCGATGTCCTCGTCGCTGGTGCCGTCGGCCAGGTCCAGTTCGATCAGCTTGCCCGCGCGCACATCATTGACGCCGCCGAAGCCAAGGCCTTCCAGCGCGTGATGGATCGCCTTGCCCTGCGGGTCGAGGACACCGCCCTTGAGGGTGACGAAGATGCGGGCTTTCATGAGTGTGGAACTCCGTAAAACAGGCTTTCGCGCACCCCCAGGGCATTCTGCCTGCAGAATGCGCAAGCCGTGAAAACCGGAGGGCTGGCGATCGTTTGAATCGTCCAGCCCTCTAGTCCCGGAGCGCCCGGCAAGCAAGGCATTATGCTTTTGTTAGCGGCCATGGCGTTATCCATCCCGCAGAGGGAAGGATTTTCGCATGGCCGGTCTTGCTTTGGCGATGTTCGTGGGGCTTTTCGCCTTCGGTCAGCAGGTCATGGGCTATGACGATCCCCATGGCCGGGTTCAGCTGGCGCTTCTGGCGACCTTCACCTTCGGCGTCCTGATTGGCTATCGCGCGCATAGCTGACGCGCAGGCGCCAAACGCCGCAAAAAAGATGCTCCCCCAAAGGCCCGCCTTGCTTTAGGCGGAGCGCCATGAATCCGGATTATCTCTATTATGCCTGCGCCATAAGCGCGGTGATCCTGTCGGGCCTTGCCAAGGGCGGATTTGCCGGGGTTGGCGCGCTGGCCATGCCGATACTCGCCCTGGGCGTCGATCCCGTGCGGGGAGCGGCGATCATGCTGCCCATTCTGATCCTGCAGGATGTGGTCGGCGTCTGGTCGTTCCGGCATAGCTGGGACCGGCATGTCCTTAAGGTCATGCTGCCCGGCATGGCGGCCGGCGTAGGGCTGGGCTATTTCTTCGCCGCCCGCGTGTCCGAAATCGCGGTGATGGGCGTGCTGGGCCTGATTTCGACATTGTTCGGCCTGCATCGGCTCTGGATCGAGCGGGGCGGCGCGATCGTGTTGCCGTCGACCTCGCCCTCATGGGTGGGCGTGCTGCTCGGCGTGGCGAGCGGCTTCACCAGCCAGATCGCGCATGCCGGGGCGCCGCCCTTCCAGATGTGGGTTCTGCCCAAGCGCCTGTCGCGCGACGTTCTGGTGGGGACGACCGCGATCGCCTTTGCGGTGACGAACTGGATGAAGGTGCCGGCCTATGCCGCCCTGGGGCAGTTCACCAGGGCGAACCTGCTGGCGACGGCGATGCTGATCCCGCTTGCCGTCGTGTCGACCATGGCCGGCGTGGCGTTGGTGCGGCGCTTCGATCCCGCCCGCTTCTACACGCTGATCTATGTGCTGATGGTGTTGCTGGGGATCAAGCTGATGGCGGACGCGCTGCTTGCCTGAGCCGCGCGTCCGGATTCCCATCAGTCCTTGCCGCGCTTCTTGCGATGGGTGTCGAGGTCGAGGACGGTGGTATCCACGCCCTCCGGCATCAGGCCCAGGCGCCGGGCGACTTCCTGATAGGCCTCGACTTCGCCGCCCAGATCGCGGCGGAAACGGTCCTTGTCCAGCTTCTCGCCGGTCGCCATGTCCCAGAGTCGGCAACCGTCGGGGCTGATCTCGTCCGCAAGGATGATGCGGCTATAGTCGCCGTCCCACAGGCGACCGAATTCCAGCTTGAAGTCGATCAGGCGAATGCCGATGCCCGCGAACAGGCCGCACATGAAGTCGTTGATGCGGATCGCCATGTCGGCAATGTCGTGCATTTCGTCCTGGCTGGCCCATCCGAAGCAGGCGATATGCTCTTCGGACACCAGCGGGTCGCCCAGCGCGTCGTCCTTGTAGCAATATTCGATGAGCGTGCGGGGAAGCTGCGTTCCCTCCTCGATCCCCAGCTTCTTGCTGAGCGAACCTGCGGCGACGTTGCGCACGACCACCTCGATCGGCACGATTTCCACCTGACGGACGAGTTGTTCGCGCATGTTAAGGCGGCGGATGAAGTGGGTAGGAACGCCGATCTGGCCGAGTAGGGTGAAGATATGCTCGGAAATCCGGTTGTTGAGCACGCCCTTGCCCGAAATCGTGCCCTTCTTCTGGGCGTTGAAGGCGGTCGCGTCATCCTTGAAATATTGGATGATCGTACCAGGCTCGGGGCCTTCATAAAGGATCTTTGCCTTGCCTTCGTAGATCTGGCGGCGACGGGCCATATGCGGTTCCTGTCTTCCCAATAAAGAATGTGCCCCGGCAAACGCGAATCGGGAAGGATCAGCGGGTGCCGGGGCTGCTTGGGCTGGCCCTTAGACCAAAAGGGGCGGGGGTGCAAATGGGCGAGTTCGGGCGAGGGAGCCTGCTACAGCACGTCGCCGAACATGAACCAGATCAGCGCCAGCCAGGCCAGAAGGCCGATCACGCCCAATATGACGCCCGATCTGGCGCGAATGGCGGCCAGGGCGCCGCCCGCTTCTTCCTCATCATCCATCGGCCCGACTGTAGCGGCGCTGGCGGGAAAGTTAAGCCGGTTGCGCCTCCTGTTTCACCTCGCCATTGCGTTGGACCGCCATCAGCCGCTCCGTGAAGCGCTGCCGCCACCAGCTTATGTCCTGCTTTTCGACACTGTCCATCATGGCGCGCCATCGCCGCTTGCGTTCGTCCAGCGGCATGGAGAGCGCGCGGGTGATGGCGTCGGACATCTCCTCCGGACTATAGGGATTGATCAGCAGCGCGTCCTTGAGCTGCTGGGCGGCGCCGGCGAAGCGCGACAGGATGAGGACGCCGGGATCGTCCGGATTCTGCGCGGCGACATATTCCTTGGCGACCAGGTTCATGCCGTCGCGCAGCGGCGTGACGAGCCCGATCTTGGCAGCGCGGTAGATGCCGGCCAGCTTGTCGCGCGGATAGCCCTGATTGACGTAGCGGATCGGGGTCCAGTCCACATCGCTATATTCCCCGTTGATGCGGCCGGCGAGCGCATCCAGGGTTGCGCGGATCTGCTGATAGCTCTCCACCTCGCCGCGGGAAGGCGGGGCGATCTGCGTCAGGACGACATTGCGATGCTGTTCGCTATGATCCTTCAGGAAGCGGGCGTAGCCGTTGAACCGTTCCTCCAGTCCCTTGCTATAGTCCAGACGGTCGACGCCCACGATCATCGCGCGATCCTGCAGCGACCGGCGGACCTTTTCATACATGTCCTTGGCCGCATCGCTGACGGCGGCGCTGGCATATTCCTGCGCGTTGATGCCGATGGGGCAGGCGATCGCCTGAATCGTCCGCTTGCCCAGCGTCACGAAATCGCCGTCCACCGAACCGCCCATTTCGCGTTCGACATAATGGCGGAAGGATTCCAGCCATTCCTCGGTATGGAACCCCACGACATCATAGGCGAAAAGCGCCTGCACCAGCTTGCTGTGGTGGGGCAGCGACACAAGCAGCCGGGTCGGCGGCCATGGGATGTGCAGGAAGAAGCCCATGCGATTGTCATGGCCCCGGTCGCGCAGCATCCGGCCGAGCGGGATCATGTGGTAATCCTGGACCCAGATGATGTCTTCCGGTTCGATCAGCGGGCTGGTCGTGTCCGCGAAGCGTTGGTTGACGCGGTTATACCCGCCTTCGAAATCGCGCGCATATTCGGCCAGGTCTATCCGGAAGTGGAACAGCGGCCAGAGGGTCTTGTTGGCATAGCCATTATAATATTCGTCGACATCCTGCTCCTCCAGGTCGATGGTCGCGGTCTTGACGCCTTCATCCTCCGAAAAGCCGATCTGCCCGGTGAAATTCTCCGTGATCTCGCCGGACCAGCCGACCCAGATGCCGCGGCTTTCGCGCAGCGCCTGGGAAAGCGCGACGGCCAGGCCGCCCTGGTTGCCGTTCTTGGTTGGGCGGCTGACCCGGTTCGAAATGACTATCAGGCGGCTCATGCCAAGCGCCTCCATGCCAAGCGCTTCATCGCATCACGCTCCACGGTTTGCTCAAGAGCACGGCGCAATTGATGATGCCGACCAATGAGTAGGTTTGGGGATAGTTCCCCCACAATTCCCCGGTGACGGGATCGATGTCTTCGGAAAGCAGGCCGGCGGCGGTGCGGCGGGACAGCATCTCCTCGAACAGGGCGCGCGCCTCCTCGCTGCGGCCGGTCCGATGCAGGGCCTCTATCAGCCAGAAGGTGCAGACGTTGAAGGCGGTGACCGGCTCCCCGAAATCGTCCGGCGCGCTGTAGCGCAGCATGTCGTTGCCCCGGCGCAGGTCCTTTTCCAGCGCCTTCAGCGTTCCGATGAACATGGGATTGTCCGTCGTCAGGAAGCGCAGGTCGATCAGCTGGAGCAGGGAGGCGTCCCTCGCATCGTCCTCGAAATTGGCGGAGATGGCGTTGCTGTCCGTCCGCCAGGCCGACTGGAGGATGCGGGCCTTCATGATTTCCGCCCGCTCGCGCCAATGGACTTCGCGGTCCGGCAGCCCAAGGGCGGCTGCCGCATGGGCGAGGCGGTCGCACGCCGCCCAGCACATCACCGCGCTGTAGCTGTGGACATGGGCGCGGGTGCGCAGTTCCCACAGGCCGGCATCGGGCTTGTCATAGACCTGCCAGGCGCGCTCGCCCACGGCTTCCAGCGCTTCGAAGTCCGACAGCCCCGCCATGCGCAGCAGGCGCTGGTCGATGAAGCCCTGAACGGAGGAGAGGACGATCTGCCCATAGGCGTCGTGCTGTACCTGGGAATAGGCGGCATTGCCGACGCGCACCGGCCCCATGCCGCGATAGCCGGGCAGGTTCTGCGCCTCCCGCTCCTCCAGCGTGGCGTTGCCGCGCACGTCGTAGAGCGGCTGGATATGGCCGCCCCGCGCGCCGTCGACGATGTTGCGGAGATAGACGAGATAGCTTTCCAGAACGTCCAGCGCGCCCAGCCGGTTCAGCGCCTCCACCGTATAATAAGCGTCCCTGATCCAGCAGTAGCGATAGTCCCAGTTGCGGCCGCTGTCGGCATGTTCGGGGATACTGGTAGTCAGCGCGGCGACGATGGCGCCGGTCTCCTCATGCTGGCAGAGCTTGAGCGTGATGGCGGAACGGATCACCGCCTCCTGCCACTCGGCCGGAATGGCCAGGCTTCGCACCCAGATCTGCCATTCGTGGATCGTGTCGTCCAGCATCCGCTCCACCGCGGGGCGGAGGGCGTCCGAAAAGCTCTCATCCGGCCCCAGGAAGAAATGCATGTCATGTTCCAGCCGGAACCAGCTTTCCTGGGAAATCAGGCCGATGGGCGCATTGGTGGACATGCGCATCGCCATGTAGGACAGCACCAGCCGGATATGGTTGGAGCCATAGCTGATCGGCACCTTTTCCGAATGCCAGGAGGTGGTGGGGCGCAGCCTGACGCGGATGCGCGGACTGCCCGATACGGGCCGGACGACGCGGGCGAACGCGACGGGGCGGTACATCCGCCCCTGATGCTTGTGGCGCGGGCAGAAATCGTAAAGCTCTATCGCATTGCCCTGGGCGTCGGTCTGGCGCGTCACCAGCACAGGCGTGTTGCGGATATAATGCTGCTCGATCCGGGCGCAGTTCTCCAGCTCTATGGCCCAGAAGCCCCGCGAATCCGGTTGGTCCCAGGCGGCATCGTCCAGCAGTGCCGAGAATACGGGATCACCGTCGACGCGGGGGACGCAGGCCCATATCATCCGCCCGGCCCGGTCGATCAGCGCCGATGCCTGGCAATTGCCGATGGGCCACAGGTCGAGCGTGCGCTCATCCCCGCCCGGAAGGTCGTTTTTCTGCGTTTCTATCGGTCCGTCCCCCTTGTTCGTGCACGACAGGGGCGCCGGACCATCGGATCAGTCGGTGCCAGCGACCCCCTGGGCAAGATAATGCCTGACGGCGGCAACCTGTTCCAAAGAGAATGCGGCGAGCGTCGCCCTGGGCACGCCGACGAGAATGCCGGAGCCGCCCAGATCGCGTGCGACGGCAAAGCCCTCCTCATCGGTGACGTCGTCCCCGATGAACAGCGGCGTGCCGCCGGCCATAGGTGCGCGGCGCATCAGTGTGCGGACGGCGCTGCCCTTGTCGGCGCCGCCGGGACGCAGTTCGTAGAGCATCTTGCCCGGCTGGAGCGCGAGGTCGAGCCGATCCGCCAGGCTGGCGGCCAGATCGCCTGCTTCCCGGCCCCATTGCGGGGCGCCGCGGAAATGAAGGCCGACGCTGATCGTCTTGCGTTCGACGAGGACGCCGGCCTTTCCGGCCGCGAAGGTCTGGAAGGCGGCTTCCGCCTCATCGATCGCGGGGAGACGGGCAGGCGCTTCCACGGGGCGGCCGGGTTCCGCCAGTTCCAGCCCATGGGTGCCGGCGAGCAGGAACTGCCCGAAGCCGAAATCGCGCAGCGTCGCGACGGATCGGCCGCTGACGATGGCAAGCCGCCCATCCAGCCGGTCGCGCAGACGGCCGAGCAGGGCGAGCAGATCGTCATCGACCTCCACGCCGTCGGGCGTATCGGCTATCGGGGCCAGCGTTCCGTCGAAGTCGAGGAACAGCGCGGCCCCTGTCAGCAGCCGGGGCGGCGGAGGGGGAAGATCGGGAACAGGGGAAAGGCGGGAATCGGACACGCGCGCAAGTTGGCGTGTGGCGCGGATTGTGCAACCCCCGTCGCACCATGTTCGCGATTTTCGAGGGGCTTCATCGCCGTTCCTCGATCCAGGGGGCAGACCAGGCGATGCGGTGGAGAGCGCAGAAGGCCTGCATGATGGCGGCGATCAGGCCGGGGCGATTCCGGGCGGCTTCGTGGCCGTTGGGGGACGGCCGGGCGTCCTTGGACAAGTGCATGGCAAGGCTCCTTTTCCATGAATGATCCGGAGAATGGATTTCGTTTCGTGGGAATTCCTATCGCTCTTTTCCGGTGGGGCGGCCAACAAAAGGATGGACGCGAATCATAAGGCTGGCTTATCCATGCCGGATGAGCCAGCTGCCGCCCCTATCCGCCGTCCGCGTGTTCGAGGCCGCCGCGCGGCTGGAGAATTTCACGGTTGCGGCGCAGGAACTGGGGATGACCCAGGCGGCCGTCAGTTATCAGGTGAAATTGCTTGAGGAGCGGCTGGGCATCAGCCTGTTCCAGAGGGCGGGGCGGAAAGTGGCGCTGACCGACAAGGGGCGGGAGATCGCCACGATCCTGTCCCGCGCCTTCGACCAGATGCGGGAAGGGTTCGCCGCGCTGACGCAGGACCATTCGACGATCCTGACGATCAGTTGCACCAACAGTTTCGCGCATCTCTGGCTGGCGCAGCGCATCGGCACGTTCCAGATGCGCCAGCCGGGGCTGGCCGTGCGGATCGACGCGACCGACCGGGTGGTGGACTTCGCCCGCGACGGCGTGGACGTGGCGGTGCGGGGCGGGCGGGGCGATTGGCCGGGGCTGGAGGCGAAGCTGCTGACCCATAACCGGCTGGCGCCGCTGTGCAGCCCGTCATGGCTGGCGGCGAACGGGCCGATAGCCGACGCGCGGGCGCTGCACGCCATGCCGCGCCTGTCGCCGGACGACATGTGGTGGCATGAATGGTTCGCCGCCATGGGGGTGGAAGCGGACGGCAAGGGGCTGCCGCCCGCGATCGCGCTCGATTCCCAGGTGATGGAGGGGCGCGCCGCCATGGCGGGGCAGGGCGTGGCCATCGTCAATCCCTTCCTGTGGAAGACCGAGGTGGAGGCCGGGTTGCTGGTGGAGGCCCTGCCATCCTATGTCCGGGAACGGGCGAGCTATTGGGTGGTCTATCCGCCCCATGCCCGCAACACCGCTAAGGTGAAGGCCTTTCGCGACTGGATCGGCGCGGAGTTCGCGCGGGAGATCGCGGCGGACCCGGAGGCGCGGTTTTTGCCGCGGTGATAGGAGTTGATGTCGCGTGTTCCTGTGGAGGCGGGAAACCAGTTCTGCGCTAGGTCGCGTGGGCGAGTTCGGAATGTCGGGAAAGGCCGATTCAGGACATTCCCCTCCCGTAAACGGGAGGGGTTAGGGGTGGGCGCGAGCGGAGCGAGCTTCTGACTTAGCCGTTGAAAATTCACGCTGATGTCGCGCCAGCCCACCCCCTAGCCCCCTCCCGCCTGCGGGAGGGGGAATGTCCGCAATCCACCCGGATCACTCAATCCGGGGGGTCTTGCATTTGTCCATGCTGCCTGGCGTGAAAGGGCGACAGCTGAACTGGGTTCTCATGAGCCATTTGTTTCCTTCGAGTGCCTTCGCAGGAGTACGGTGGGATTAAACCCCGTTTCCGTTTTGTCGCGGCGCTGCTATTCCCCGTTGCGATGACCGAATTTCGCGACCCGTTCGACGCTATCAAGGATCACCCGTTCGACGATGCGCTGTCCCAGCGCTACCTCGTCTATGCGCTCTCCACCATCACGGCGCGGTCGTTGCCGGATTTGCGCGACGGGCTGAAGCCGGTGCACCGGCGGCTGCTCTGGGCGATGCGGCTGCTGCGGATGGAGCCGGGCGGGGCTTCGCCCGACGTGCTGGTCGCCAATCCGGCGCGCAACACCACGCCGTACAAGAAATGCGCCCGCGTCGTCGGCGACGTCATCGGCAAATATCACCCGCATGGCGACGCGTCGGTCTATGACGCCATGGTGCGTCTGGCGCAGGATTTCTCGCTGCGCACGCCGCTGGTCGACGGGCAGGGCAATTTCGGCAATATCGACGGCGATAATGCGGCGGCGATGCGCTATACCGAGGCGCGGCTGACGCAGGCCGCCGCCGACCTGATGGCGGGGCTGGACGAAGGCACCGTCGAATTCCGCCCCACCTATAATGGCGAGGATCAGGAGCCGGAGGTGTTTCCCGGCCTGTTCCCCAATCTGCTGGCCAATGGCGCCACCGGCATCGCGGTCGGCATGGCGACCAGCATCCCGCCGCATAATGTCGCCGAACTGATCGATGCGGCCAGCCTGCTGATCGACAATCCGGACGCCGAGCATGCCGATCTGATGCGGATCGTGCGCGGTCCGGACTTTCCGACCGGCGGCGTGCTGGTGGACAGCGCTTCCATCATTTCAGAGGCTTATGCGACGGGGCGGGGATCGTTTCGAACCCGCGCCCGCTGGCACAAGGAGGATGGCGGGCGGGGCACATGGGTCGCGGTGGTGACGCAAATCCCCTTCCAGGTGCAGAAGTCCAAGCTGATCGAGCAGATCGCGGCGTTGATCAACGACAGGAAGCTGCCGATCCTGGCCGATGTGCGCGACGAGAGCGACACCGAGATCCGCATCGTCATCGAACCCCGCGCCCGCACCGTCGACCCGGACGTGCTGATGGACAGCCTGTTCCGGCTGACCGATCTGGAAAACCGCTTCCCGCTGAACCTGAACGTGCTGGACGCGACGCGCACGCCAAGGGTGCTGGGGCTGAAGACGGTCCTCGTCGAATGGCTGAAGCACCAGATCGACGTGCTGGTGAAGCGCGCCCAGCACCGGCTGGACAAGATCGCGGCGCGGCTGGAGCTGCTGGACGGCTATATCATCGCCTATCTGAACCTTGACCGGGTGATCGAGATTATCCGGACCGAGGATGAGCCGAAAGAGGTGATGATGGCCGAGTTCGGCCTGAACGACCGGCAGGCCGAGGCGATCCTGAACATGCGGCTGCGGTCCCTGCGCAAGCTGGAGGAGATGGAGCTGCGGCGCGAGCATTCGGAACTGCTGAAGGAACGCGACGAGCTGACAAAGCTGGTGGAAAGCCCGGCGCGGCAGCGGACGCGGCTGAAGAAGGACCTGGCGGACCTTCGCAAGCGCTATTCGCCCGAGGGCGATTTCGGCCGGCGGCGCACGCTGGTCGAGGAGGCGGCGCCGGCGCGGGAAATCCCGCTGGAGGCGATGATC
The DNA here is from genome assembly GCF_024611135.1 of Sphingobium sp. CFD-2. Classification (NCBI taxonomy): domain Bacteria; kingdom Pseudomonadati; phylum Pseudomonadota; class Alphaproteobacteria; order Sphingomonadales; family Sphingobiaceae; genus Sphingobium; species Sphingobium sp. CFD-2. Next base: position 932,148 of record NZ_CP084405.1, read on the forward strand.
GAGAAGGAGCCGATCACCGTGATCCTGTCCGAGCGCGGCTGGATCAGGGCGATGAGCGGGCATCGCGACCTTGCTTCGGCGGACACGCTGAAATTCAAGGAAGGCGACGGTCCGATGATCGCCTTCCACGCGCAGACCACCGACAAGCTGCTGCTGGCGACGGAGACCGGGCGCGTCTTCACGCTGGGCGCGGACAAGCTGCCGGGCGGGCGCGGCTTTGGCGATCCGGTCCGGTCGCTGGTCGACATGGACGGCACCGGCAATATCGTCGCCCTGCTGCCTGCGCGGGTGGGTGGCGAACTGCTGCTTGCATCCTCGGACGGGCGCGGCTTCGTGGCGGCGGTGGCGGATGTGATCGCCGAAACGCGCAAGGGCAAGCAGGTCGTCAATGTGCGGACCGGCGCGAAGCTGAGCGTCGTGCATCCCATCGCGCCGGAGGCGGACAGCGTCGCCGTGATGGGCGAAAACCGCAAGCTGCTGGTCTTCTCGCTCACTGAAATGCCGCGCATGGCGCGCGGTCAGGGCGTGCAGATGCAGCGCTATCGCGACGGCGGGCTGTCCGATGCCATCGCCTTCCGCCTGTCCGACGGGCTGAGCTGGGCCATGGGTGGAGGAACGGGGCGGGTGCGCACGGAAGCCGACATGACGCCATGGCGCGTCGCCAGGGGCGCGGCCGGGCGCATGCCGCCCACGGGCTTCCCGCGCGATAACCGGTTCTGAGAAGCTGATTTTTTCGTTACTATCGCGCTGGAATCGGGAATGTCGTTTCCCGAAAATTTACCCTTTGGGCCTATCGCCGGGCCTATGGAAGCCATGTCGATGCGTGATCGGCCGACCGAAATGCCGGACATCCAGCTCCTTCTGGGGCAGGATGACGCGCATCTTTCCCATCGCGTGGCGATAGCGGACTGGCTGGCTGCGCTGCCTTATCCGGCGGCTGCATTCTCCTTCGAAGACAATAGGTTGTCCATGGTGGCGACCAATGCGCCGTTCGGAAGCTGCTTCACCTGCAGCAACCCGGGCGAAGCCGAACGGCCCCATGCGGCCGAATGGCGCAGGCGGATCGTGCAGAGCGTCCTGTCCGGGCGCGATTCGGAAGGTTTCGAATTGCGCCGCGACGGCATGTTGGGGCCCGAATATTTCTACTGCACCGTCGGGCGGCTGCCCGAACCGGATGGCGAACCCAATCTGTTCCTGTTCACCGCCCTCGACCGGACGAGCGACCGGACCATCGAGAAGAACCTGCGGCGGGAATTATTGTCCGACGGCCTGACCGCGCTTCCCAACCGCACGGGATTTGGCGAGGAGATCGAGGACCGGCTGACCAACACGCCCTGGCCGGACAATGCGCAGTTCGGCATCCTCGCCATCGATCTGAGCCGGTTCAGCCGGGTCAATGAATCCCTGGGCCCGATGGCCGGCGACGAGTTGCTGATCACGGTGGCCAAGCGGTTGAAATCCAGCCTGCGGCAGGGCGATGTGCTGGCGCGCATCGGCGGCAACGACTTTGCGATTTTCGCCAGGCTTAACAATGGTTTGTCGGACGCCCTTCATATCGTTCAGCGCATCCGGGACTCGCTCAGCTATCCGATCAGGCTGAGCGATCTGCAAATCCGGGTCGATTGCGCGATCGGCTGCGCCCTGTCGACCAGCCTGACCGAAGACCCCGAGGATGTGGTGCGCAAGGCGCAGGCCGCGGTGAAGATCGCCAAGCGCAGCGGCAAGGTGGAAATCTACCGCAATGGCGTGCTGAAGGAGGCGCAGCGGCGATTTTCCGTCGAGAGCCGCCTGCGCGATGCGCTGGCCCAGGGGGGGCTGACGCTGGCCTTCCAGCCGCTGATCCACCTGCAGACGGGTGAAATCACCGGCTTCGAGGCGCTGGCGCGGTGGGAGGATGAAGAACTGGGTCATGTTTCGCCCGCCGAGTTCATCGCCGTGGCGGAGGAAAGCGGGCTGATCACGCCGCTGGGCCGCTGGGCGGCCTATGAGGCGGCGCAGGCGCTCAGCCGGTGGGACGCGAAATTCGGCCAGGCGCTGCCGGTGGGCGTCAATGTGAACCTTTCCCCGATCCAGATGGCGCGGGACGATGTCGCATCCATGTTCGAGGAAGCGCTGCGCTATGCGGGCATTTCGGGCAAGCGGCTGACGGCGGAACTGACCGAAAGCGCCATCGTGGCGGACCCCGAAAAGGCGCGGAAGCTGTTGTTCGCGCTCAAGGACCTGCACATGCCGATCGCCATGGACGATTTCGGCACCGGCTATTCCAACCTGGCGAGCCTGCACAGCCTGCCCATCGACATATTGAAGATCGACCGCAGTTTCGTGACATCCATGCTGGAGGACCGGGACAAGGAGATCATGGTGCGCACCATCCTGTCGCTGGCCGAATCGCTGGGGCTGCATGTCACGGCCGAAGGGATCGAGACGCAGCAACTGGCCCATGCGTTGCAGAATCTGGGGTGCTGGCAGGGGCAGGGCTATTATTTCGCGCGGCCGATGGCGGAGGGCGATGCCTATGACTATTGGCGGGCGCGCTGGAATTTCGAAACGGTCTGATCCGCGATTTCCGAGACGCGGGCTGCGTCGGGAAAATCCTCCGCCACCCAGATGTCCTGAACCTCGGCCAGCGCCTTCGCCACGTCCGGGCCGGGCTGAAGGCCCCGCGCGATCAGGGCGCCGCCGCCCAGCGGCAGGCGCGGCGGGGCCCAGTCCGCGAGCATCTTCAGGCCGTCGAGCGGAGCCGAGGGATCGATCAGGATACGGTCGATGGCCCCTTCCACGCCGATCCGGAAGGCGAGGGCGCGGGGGGTCGCGCCGGTGGCGGCGCCTTCCAGCGCGGCGGTCAGGCGCTTGCGGGCCTTGTTGGACAATTTGAGCCGGGCGCCCACCTGATCGGCGGCGCGCGGGTCCGGCGGAAGCAGGGCCGCCAGGCGGCGCAGGGCCGCAGGGGCGATGCCGGAGGCGGCCTCCCGCTCGATCAGCATGGACAGGCGGGCCAGTCCGTCATGGTCGACCTCCGGCAGGACGGGCAGCAATATGCCGCCGTCGACCATGAGCCGGAGCGAGGCGAGCGGCCCGGGCAGGGCGAGCAGTTTGAGCAGTTCGTCCGCAATGCGTTCGCGCGAAAGGGCCATCAGGCTGTTGGCGGCGTCGCGGCAGGCGGCATAGGCCTCCACATCCGGTTCGTCATGGCCGAAGCGCGCGAGGAAACGGAAATAGCGCAGGATGCGGAGATGATCCTCCGCGATGCGGGCGCTTGCCTCTCCGATGAAGCGGACGCGATGCGCGCGGAGATCGGCGACGCCGCCGAAGAAGTCCGTGATGGTGTGGGTGAGGGGGTCGGCATAGAGCGCGTTGATCGTAAAATCGCGCCGGGCGGCGTCTTCGCGCCAGTCGTCGGTATAGGCGATGGTGGCGCGGCGGCCGTCCGTGCTGACGTCGCGGCGGAGGGTTGTGATCTCCACCGGCCAGCCGTTGATCACCGCCGTGATCGTGCCATGGTCGATGCCGGTGGGCACGGCCTTTATCCCCGCGGCCCTGAGGCGGTCGATGACGGACTGCGGCTCCAGCACGGTGGCGATGTCCAGGTCGTTGACCGGCAGGCCCAGAAGGCCGTCGCGAACGGCGCCGCCGACGAAGCGGGCGAGGCCCTGTTCCGCGCCGAGCGCCCTCAGCAGCGCGTCCAGGCCGGGGCGATGGCGCCAGTCGGCGTCAGGCAGCAGGCTGGTCATGGCCTAGCCTGCGCGACAGATTGGCGAGGATCGCGGCGGTGATGCCCCAGATGCGGCGTCCTTCCCAGAATATTTCGTAATAATGCCTTTCAACACCCTGATAATCTATCGATTTTCTAATCCGGTTGGCGGGATCGAGGGCGAAGGAGAGGGGAAGTTCGAACAGCTCCGCCACCTCCGCTTCGCGGGGGGAGAGGGGAAGGTCGGGCGGGATCACGCCCAGCACGGGGACGATGTCGAAGCCGGTGAAGGTGTGATAGCGGTCCGACGTGCCGATGATGTCGACAAGGCCGGGAGGGAGGCCGATCTCCTCCTGCGCTTCCCGCAGGGCGCCGGCGATTTCGTCGGGGTCGTCGTCGTCGACCCGTCCGCCGGGGAAGGCGACCTGTCCGGCATGCTGGCGCAGTCCGGCGGAGCGCTGGGTCAGGATCAGCCCGGGTTCGGGACGGTCGGTGATCGCGACCAGCACGGCCGCGGGCGAGAGCAGGATGTCGCCGTCGATCCGGGGGTCGCGGGTGTCGGAGGGTATCAGGCCGACCTCCCGCTCATGCCCCTGCCTGAGGGCGGTCCGCAGCCGTTCCGCCAGGGTCATGCCGATCCGTCCAGCGCGAAGAAGGCGCCGTTGCTCCAGAGGCCGATGGGTTGGGCGCCTTCGTCCAGCGCCAGGTTCATCAGTTCATAATAGACGCTGCGGGCGATCAGCGCCTCCAGCCCGCCGCGGACATGGAGATAGGGATGCGGCCCGTCCGGCGTTTCGCGCAGGACAAGGGCATTGTCCGGGCCGGCGGCGACCAGGTCGCCCGTGTTGAGCCGGAAGGCGAGGTTGCGCGCCCGGCCTTCGCCTTCGCTCTTGAGCTCGACGGCGATGAAGGGGGCATCCTCCACCTCGATCGAGAGTTTCTCTACGGGCGTGACCAGGACGTGGCTGCCGTCGGGTTCGCGGCGCAGGATGGTGGAGAAGAGGCGGACCATGGCTTCGCGGCCGATGGGCGAGCCCTGATGGAACCAGGTGCCGTCGCGGGCGATGCGCATGTCGCTGTCGCCGCAATGGTCGGGGTTCCACTTCTCCACGGGCGGAAGGCGCTTTTCCGCCAGCAGGCGCGCGACATCGCTGAGGGACAGGTTGGAAAGATCGGGGGGCGGCTCCATCGGCATGGGGCCGAGATAGGGGCGCTTGGGCGCGAAGGCAAAAGGGAAATTTCAGGCGCGGACGGTGGCGCGCGGACCCAGCATGCCCGTGCCGCCTATCGGCCTACCGTCGACCGACAGCGCCAGCAGGCGGCGCGGCTCGAACGGGCCGGGGCAGTCCCAGCCGCCGGTGCCTTCGGCCGAAAAGCCCCAGAAGCGGCCATAATATTCCGGATCGCCGATCATCATCAGCGGATCGCTTCGCCGCGCGCGGGCGGCCGCGACGACGGCGTCCATCAGCGCGCGGCCGTGGCCGGCGCCCTGCACCGCGGGGTCCACCGCGACGGGGCCGACCATGATGAGCGGCGTCCGGCTGCCGTCTTCATGGGCGAGCGCGACGGGCCAGCTTTGCAGGGAGCCGATGAGCCTGCCCTCCCCATCCCGCATGCCGAAGGAGAGTTCGGGCAGCCAGGGCATGCCGTCGCGAATCAGATAGGCGGTGCGACCGTGCCGGTCAGGGCCGAAGGCCGCGTCAAGCAGTTGCTCGACCGCGTTCCGCGACATCATGTTGAGGGGCACTATCACAGACACGTCTTGCCGATCCGTCCTCAATGGCGCATGGACGCGCCGAGAGCGGCGGGCTTTAGCGCGTGGCTCGCAAAATAAAAGTCTAAACTGGGGCCGGCCCGCGGCAGGGACGGCCTGAATGTGGCGAGCTATGAACAGCGGATTTGACGATTTCCTGACGTTGGAGGTGAATAATCTGGACGTGGATGTCCTGACCGGCATCTATTCGGAGGAAACGCACCTGCCGCAACCGCTGCGCATATCGATCAGGGCGCGGCTGAAGATCGCGGACCATTACGATCCCGACACGCCGCTGTCCCGGTCCAAAAATTACATGGACCTGAAACATGCCGCGACCGCGGCCCTGCCGGAAGGACAGCATTTCACGCTGATCGAGGCGGTGGCCGATCATATCATCGAGACGATCTTCCTCCAGGACGACAAGGTGACCCATGTCGAGGTGAAGATCGTGAAGCTCGCCCTCAGCGAGAAGGGCGAGGAGATCGGGATCACCATGGGGCGCGGGCGGAGATAGGGCGGTTTCCGGGCGATCGGAACCGATCGCCCGTCATTCCCGTCGCTACCCCTTGGTCAGGCCGATTTCCCGCAGCCGTTCGGTCAGATAGTCGTGCGCGGTTATGGGCGGGTCGCGGCGGGGATGCGCCGCATCGACGCATTGGGGCAGGGCGTCGATCAGGAAGTCCGGCCGCAGGTGCAGGAAGAAGGGCATGGAATAGCGCGAATGGCCGCGCCGTTCCGGCGGCGGGTTGACGACGCGGTGGCTGGTCGAGGGCAGGCGATGGTTGGTCAGCCGCTGGAGCATGTCGCCCACATTGATGGCGAGCGCGCCCGGCGGCGGAACCACGGGCAGCCAGTTGCCGTCCCGGTCCCTGAGTTCCAGCCCGCCTTCCTCGGCGCCCAGCAGCAGGGTGATGAGGTTGATGTCCTCATGCGCGCCGGCGCGGATGCCCGGCGCTTCCGGCGAGACGGGCGGATAATGGAGCAGGCGCAGGATCGAATTGCCGTTTTCGATGGGCTTGTCGAACCAGCGCTCCTCCAGCCCCAGATAAAGGGCGATGGCGGACAGCAGTTCGGCGCCGACGCGGTCGAATTCGGCATAGAGGCGCGTGAACGTCTCATGAAATTCCGGCAGCTCGTCCGGCCAGACATTGGGCGGCATGCTTTGCGCCAGCGGATCGCCCTCGGGCAGGTCGCGGCCGACATGCCAGAATTCCTTGAGGTCGTTCTCGCTCGCGCCCTTGGCGATTTCCACGCCGAAGGCGGTGTAGCCGCGCTGGCCGCCATTATATCGGGCGTCGTAGCGGCGCTTTGCCTCCTCCGGCAGGGCGAAGAACCGGCGGGCGAGCGCCCAGCCCCGGTCGATCAGCGCCGGGTCCATGCCATGGTCCTTCACCATGGCGAAGCCGAAGCGCTGGAAGGAGCCGCCGAAGGCGGCGGCGAAGTCGGCCCTTTCCATATTGCCCAAGGACAGGACAGGCACTTGTCCCAGCAGGGATTGCGACACGTGATTCTCCGAAATTCAACTGGACCCGCCCAGGCGCGCCGTCCTGGCGCCGCCGGGCCATGCGCGCATCCTTGATCGTCCTTCGCGGCTGATGCAAGGAGAAGCCATGAACTATTGGCTGATGAAATCGGAACCCGACGCCTTTTCCTACGACGATCTGGCCGCAAAGGGGAAGGCGGAGTGGGACGGGGTGCGAAATCATGCCGCGCAAGGCCATATGAAGGCGATGCGCAAGGGCGATCTTTCGATCTTCTACCACAGCAATATCGGGGTCGAGGCGGTCGGCATCATGGAGATCGTCGAGGAAGCCGCGCCCGACAGCACGGACGGGACGGGCAAGTGGGTGGCCGTGCATGTGGCGCCGAAGGAAAAGTTCGCCAAGCCCGTCACGCTGAAGACGATGAAGGCCGATCCGAAGCTGGCCAATATGGTGATGATACGCCAATCGCGCCTTTCCGTGTCCCCGCTGACGGCGGCGGAATTCAAACATATTCTTGATTTATCAAAGGGTTGAGTTGGCGGTTGCGGGAAATGCAATTGTTTCGCCTTTGTTTGCGATTGTCGTTTTAGCGCGGCGCACCATAAATCGGCATCAACAGAAAAGAATATTCCAGAGGTGTTTGATCGGCATTCACAAGGAGTTTACCCATGCGAATGCTGTCCAAGTTTGTCCTTTCCGCCCTGTTCGCCGCCGGCGCCGCCAACGCTCCCGCCCATGCCGAAGACGCTGCCAAGCAGAAGTTCACGCACGAGGGCTACACCTATGTGTATGACGTCAAGGACACCAAGACCGGCAAGGTGATTTCGGGCCGTCGCTATCCCGACGCCGTCGCCTTCAACCTGTCGGTCAAGAATGGCCGCGTGTCGGGCGTTTCCGGCGGTCAGTCGGTGGCCTTCAAGGTCGATGAGGCGCGCGGCGCGGCTGCCGAATAAGCCTTGAATGTCTTGAAGACATGAAAAAAGGGCGGCTTCCCATCGGAAGCCGCCCTTTTTCGCGCCTGTCAGCGGCAGCGGCGCTTGCTGTCGATTTCCTTGCCGAGCAGCGCGCCGCCGGCGGCGCCCAGGATCGTGCCGGTCGCGCGGTCGCCGCGGGTGTCGATGGCGCGGCCGACCAGAGCGCCGCCCACGCCGCCGACGATCAGGCCGGTGGTGCCGTTGGACTTGCGGCAGTACATGCGGCCGTCGCGGCCGCGCCATTCGCGATATTGATAATGGCGGCGGGCGTTGGCGCCGTCCGTCGGGATCGCCATCGAAGCGGGAATGGCCAGCGAGACGGCGGCCATGGCCATAAGGGCTTTACGCATTTTTTCTCCTCCAAAAGACGTGCTTTGATCGTTCAACCCGCGCATATTGATGGAGGTTGCATGAACCTGCGACAACGGCGCATCATGTTGTTTTTCCGGGCATAAATTTTGAGGCAGGGCGATGGACGGTTGCGATGAAGCGGCAGCGGGGGCTTTGATCCGGCTCCTCGACCTTGCGCCGCATCCGGAGGGGGGATGGTTTCGGGAAAGCTGGCGCGCGCCGGCCGGAGCGGGCGAACGGGCAGGCGGGACCGCGATCTATTTCCTGCTGGAGGCGCACCAGGCTTCGCACTGGCACCGGGTCGACGCCGTCGAGCACTGGTTCTGGCATGCCGGGGCGCCGCTCACCCTCTCGATCGCGGATGAAGGAGGGGCTGCACGGGACATGCTGCTGGGCGGGGACGTGCTGGCGGGGCAGCAGCCGCAAGGGCTGGTCCCGGCCCATCATTGGCAGGCGGCGCGGCCGATGGGCGGATGGACGCTGGTCAGTTGCGTGGTCGTGCCGGGCTTTGAATTTTCCGGCTTCACGCTGGCGCCGCGAGGCTGGTCGCCGGGCGGCTGAACCATGCGGAAAAATTATCCACACTTATCCACAGCTTTAGCGCGAGGCGGTCTTCAGGGTGCAAGATTCCGCTTTGAGCGACTCGCTTTTGGTGAGAGCATCCTCTTATCGGAAAGACCGGGAGACAGAGCGATCTGGATGCCAAAGTCGATGAGAAATCAGCGACTTGAAGGAATTTTCGAGCGTCGGGAAAGAAGCATGGACCGGAAGGAAAATGCGGAAATCCGATGGTTCTCAATAGACGGTGCCGTGCACGCGCGAAAGTGAACGTCGGGCATCGAATAAAGAGGACAGGCTGCGGGAGAACGGCCGACCGGCCGGGCAAGCGGAGCCGACACGATAGCAAAGCCTTTGAGGCGGACCTATCGCACGCCGAGTCCGATGATCGCATCTTGAAAGAGAAGCGGATCGAGAGACGCGACGGAAGTGGGGACCGGCAGAAATGCCGGCCCCCATTTTGTTTTGGGGCCAGGGCGCGCTGCGTCAGATTGCGCAGGTCGCGCTCTGAAACATGATCAGCGGGCGCGATGGGCGATCCAGTGGGCGGCGTACAGTGACAGCGCCAGACCCGAAGCAAGCCAGATCAGGAGGATGACCGCCATTGCCGTGCGGCTTTTGGGACGGTCCGACAGGCGTTGCGCTTCGGTGCGGAACTGCGCCATCAGCGGCGCGGGAATGAGGCGGATCGCCAGGGCGATGCCGAGCGGCAGGATGATGAGATCGTCCAGATAGCCCAGGATCGGGATGAAGTCCGGGATCAGGTCGACCGGGCTGAGCGCGAAGGCGGCGACGGCGGCGGCGACGAGCTTTGCGGCCGGGGGCGTGCGGCTGTCGCGGGCGGCGAGCCACAGGGCCATGATGTCGACCTTCAGCGCGCGGGCCCAGTTTTTCAGGCGTCGATATGCCATCGGGCGAGTATAGGGCAGGTGGCGTGGAATCAGAACCTGTCGGTTCGGTTCGGGCTGCGCGGAATGTTTCGACAGGGGACTTCGGCTTCGTCCGGCCTCACCCCGGCATGGACGGTTCTGGAAGTCATGGTGCCGGCTGAGGGGATCGAACCCCCGACCTTCGGTTTACAAAACCGCTGCACTACCGCTGTGCTAAGCCGGCCCATCCGTTTCGGACGGGGAGCGCCTTACTATCAGATGATGCCGAACGTCCAGCCCTCTGTTGCGGCGATTTTTTCGTTGAGCGGCGCCGGGTTCCACAGGCTGGGGCGGGGGGCCGCGCGGCGGAGCCAGGCGGCGGTCAGGATCGCGTCGGCGCCATGGTCGTCGGGGGGAAGGCCCATATGCGGTTGTGACCCGACGGCGAATAGCGCGTCGTTCAGCGCCGGGAGGTCGCGCATCTTGGCCCGGCCCTTGGGGCGTCCGGCGGCGCGCGCGGCGATGCTGGTGTAGATTTCCACGATCAGCGAGCCGATCGGCGGCGGCGGGTCGAAGGGCCAGACGGGGACGTGCGGATGGACATGGTGGAGCAGGCGCATCCCTGAAAAACTGGCCTTGGCGACCTGCGCCGCGCCGATGGCGTCATAGACGGTGGAGGGCTTGCCGCCGCCTTGCGCGTTGTAATGCGCCTCGCAGGCGCGGTTGTGCATATAGTCCGCCTTGATGCCGTCGGCCTTGCCGAAATAGAAATGCCGCCGGTGGGTGCGTTCGAGCAGGCTGGCGGCGCCCAGATCCTCGTCCGCGCAAATGCCGTCGACATAGGCCCAGAAGGCCGGGCCGGTGGCGGGCACGTCGTCGCCGGGGAGGTAGCTTCGGCGCGCGACATAGGGCGGGGCGAAGCTGAAATCGAAGCCGAACAGGGTCGGGGCTTCGGCCGCGGTGCGGACAAGCCAGTCAGCGACGGCGCGGCGCGACCAGAGGCCGCCGCCGTCCGGATGCTGGAGCCGGGGCGCCGCATCGCCGGCTTCGCACAGGGCGACGGCTATGCCCTTGTGGCGCGATCCCTTTGCGCCGGACCAGTCGATGACCGCATAGCGGGCAAAGCGGGGGGTCATTTCGGGCGGCGTTCGGCCCTCAGGCGGTCCCAATAGGCCATGCGTTCGGCAATGCGCGCTTCGAAGCCGCGCTCGGTGGGGGCGTAGAAGCTTTGGGGCTGCATTTCCTCGGGCCAGTAATTGTCGCCGGAAAAGCCGTCCTGCGCGTCGTGGTCGTACTGATAGCCCTTGCCATAGCCGATGGTCTTCATGAGCTTGGTCGAGGCGTTCAGGATGTTCTGCGGCGGCATGAGCGAGCCGGTCTCGCGGGCGGACCTCCAGGCGGATTTCATGGCGCTGTAGGCGGCGTTGGACTTGGGCGCGGTGGCGCAATAGAGGCAGGCCTGGACGATGGCGAGTTCGCCTTCGGGGGAGCCGAGAAAGTCGTAGCTGTCCTTGGCGGCGAGGCACTGGACGACCGCCTGCGGGTCGGCAAGGCCGATGTCCTCCACGGCGAAGCGGACGAGGCGGCGCAGCACGTAGAGCGGCTCCTCGCCCGCGGTCAGCATGCGGGCGAGATAGTAGAGCGCGGCTTGCGGGTCGGAACCGCGCAGGCTTTTGTGGAGCGCGGAGATGAGGTTGTAATGACCCTCCCGGTCCTTGTCATAAACCGCGACGCGGCGGTGGAGCAGGGCGGAAAGGCCCGCCGGATCGAGCGGCTGCGGGACGCCGATGGAATAGAGGGTCTCCACCTGGTTCAGCAGGAAGCGTCCGTCGCCGTCGGCGCTGGCGAGCAGGGCTTCGCGGGCGGCTGCGTCGAGCGGCAGGGGGCGTTCCATCAGCGATTCGGCGCGTTCCAGCAACTGTTCGAGGGCGGTTGCGTCGAGGCGGCGCAGGATCAGCACCTGCGCGCGGGAGAGGAGCGCGGCGTTGAGTTCGAAGCTGGGATTTTCGGTGGTCGCGCCGACCAGGGTGACGGTGCCATCCTCCACGAAGGGGAGGAAGCTGTCCTGCTGCGCGCGGTTGAAGCGATGGATCTCGTCCACGAAGAGCAGTGTCTTTTCGCCCCGCCGGGCATGGTCCCTTGCGGCGGCAAAGACCTTCTTGAGGTCGGCGACGCCGGAGAAGACGGCGGAGATCGGTTCGAAACGCATGCCGACGGCGTCCGCCAGCAGGCGGGAGATGGTGGTCTTGCCCGTGCCCGGCGGGCCCCAGAGGATGATCGAGGAGAGCCGGCCGGCGGCGACCATGCGGCCGATCGCGCCATCCGGTCCGGTCAGATGATCCTGCCCGACGACGTCCGCCAGCGCGCGGGGGCGCAGCTTGTCGGCCAGCGGCGCTTCGGCTGGGACAGGGGGGAGATCGTCGGGGGCGAAAAGATCGGCCATCGCCTGTGATATAGGAAGGCTTTTGCGTTCAGGGAACAGGGCTCGACCGGACCAGCGCGCCATGTTCGCGCTGGCGGATGATGCGGATATAGGTGTCGACCAGCGCCTGGTTCACCTGATCCCAGCCATAATGTTCCGCCTGCGCCATGGCGGCCGCGCCGGCGGCGGAGCGCGTGGCGGGATCGGTGCAATAGACGGTCAGCGCGTCGGCAAAGGCGGTGATCGCGCCGGGGCGGATCAGGCGGCCGGTGACGCCGTCGGTGACAAGGCTCTCGCTGCCGGTGGCGCGGGCGGCGACGGTGGGCAGGCCGCAGGCCATCGCCTCCAGCGTGACGTTGCCGAAGGTTTCCGTGACGCTGGGGTTGAACAGCATGTCCATGCCCGCGACGGCGCGGCCGAGGTCCGCGCCCTTCTGGAATCCGGTGAAGACGGCGTTGGGCAGGCGGTTCGCGAACCATTCCCGCGCCGGCCCTTCGCCGACGATCAGCACCTTGTGCCGCACATTCTTCGCCGCCAGATGATCGATCGTGTCGGAAAAGACGTCGAGGCCCTTTTCCATCACCAGGCGGCCGATGAAGCCGATCACCGGTTCGTCGTCCGCGATGCCGAGCGACCGGCGCCACGCCATGTCGCGGCGGCCGGGATGGAAGATGTCCCGGTCTATGCCGCGGGTCCAGATGCCGACATCATAGCTCATCCGCTGTTCGCGCAGGAGCTGCGCCATCGATTCGGACGGGGCGACGATGGCGTCGCAGCGGCGGTAGAAGCGGCGGAGCAGCGATTCGATCACCGGCTCCAGAAAGGCGAGGCCGTAATAGCGCGGATAGGTTTCGAAGCGCGTGTGGACGGAGGCGACCGCCGGCAGCCCGTGGCGGCGCGCCCAGGCCACGGCGCGATGGCCGAGCGGATCGGGGCTGGACACATGGACGAGGTTCGGGCGGAAGGCCTTCAGGTCGCGGCGGACGGCGCCCGACATGCGGTAGGGAATCCGATATTCGCGGCGGCCGGGCACGGGCACCGACGGCGCGCTGACCAGATCGCCCGCCGGATCGAAGGCCGGGCTGTCCGTGGTGGGCGAATAGACGCGCACCGCCGCGCCCTGCCGCAGCAGATAGGCGACGAAGCGGTTGAGCGCCTGGTTCGCGCCATCGCGCACATAATTGTAATTGCCGCTGAAGAGCGCGACGCGAAGCCCCGTGACATCCATCCGCCGCCCTTAACGCAGGCAGGCGCAAAACCCAAGGGAACCAGGACGGCATTCGGGATTTTTGCCTTGCGGCAGCAATGATGGCCGGCCGGCGCGGTTGTTCCCCGAAGGAGAGAATGCTTGATGACCGGAAGCTTTCGCAAAGGAGCGAGGGTCAAGTGGAATTGGGGGCAGGGCGTCGGCCGCGGGAGAGTGGCCGAGCGGTTCGAGCAGCAGGTCGAGCGCCGGATCGAGGGCGCCGTCATCAGGCGGAACGGTTCCCGCCGCAATCCCGCCTATCTGGTGACCACCGACAGCGGGTGCGAAGTGCTGAAGCTGGGTTCGGAGCTGTCCCCCGCCTGAGTAATTTTCCTGCCGAGCGGCCTTTTCCCGGTCATGGCTTCCATGGCAAGGGAGGGCATGACCCTTTGTTCCATGACCGTCGACGCGCTGCTGACCGGGATGCCCGCGCCCTTTCGCGACGGCGACTATAGCGCGATCGCGAAGAAGCCGGTGACGGGCGCGGTGCGGATCGGCTGGCTGGGCCTTGAAGGCGACGGGGTGGCCGACAAGGTGCATCATGGCGGGTGGGACAAGGCCATCCACCTCTATCCGCAGGACCATTATGGCTGGTGGCGCGAGCGCAAGCCCGGTCATCCCTTGCTGGAAGGGCCGGGCGCCTTTGGCGAGAATATCGCGTCGCGCGGGATGACCGAGGAGGAGATCTGCCTTGGCGACCGCTTTGCGCTGGGCAGCGCGGTGGTCGAGGTGAGCCATGGACGGCAGCCCTGCTGGAAGCTCGACCATCGTTTCGGCGCGCGCGACGTGATGGCGGCCATCGTGAAGACCGCGCGATGCGGCATCTATTTTCGGGTCTTGCGGGAGGGGGAGGCGGAGGCCGGCACGCAGATGGAATTGCTGGAGCGGCCATGGCCCGAGTGGCCGGTCGCGCGGCTGTTCCGGCTGCTGATCGGGGGAGGGCACAAGGGCGAGCCGGACGCCGTGAGGGCGCTGGCGGACATGCCGGTGCTGGCCGAGGCGTGGCGGGACAGGGCGCGCAAGCTGGCCTGAAGGCCGGCGGGGTCGCGGTCGCCCCGATTAGCGCCCGATTAGCGGAAAACCACCGTTTTGCCGCCATTTTGCAGGACCCGGCGGTCGGCCAGCCATGTGACGGCGCGGGCGAGCACCTGCGCTTCGATGTCGCGTCCGATGCGGATCATGTCCTCCGCCGTGGCGCGATGGTCCACGCGCTCCACCGCCTGTTCGATGATCGGCCCTTCGTCGAGATCGGCAGTCACGAAATGCGCCGTGGCGCCGATCAGCTTCACGCCCCGCTCATGCGCGCGGTGATAGGGGCGCGCGCCCTTGAATCCGGGAAGGAAGCTGTGGTGGATGTTGACGCAGCGGCCGGCGAGTTTCTCCACCAGTTCCTCTGAGAGCACCTGCATATAGCGGGCGAGGATCAGATATTCCGAGCGTGTCCGTTCGAACAGGCCGAGCAGCGCTTCCTCCTGCGCGGCCTTGTCGCCATTGGGCGGAAGCTCGTGATAGGGAATGCCGTGCCATTCGGTGATCCGGCGCATGTCGGGATGGTTGGACACCACGCCCATGATGTCGACCGCCAGCGTGCCCGTCTGCCAGCGGTGCAGCAGGTCCGCCAGGCAGTGCGACCCCTTGGACACCGCGATCAGCATGCGCGGCTTTTCATCGGCGGCGGTCAACCGCCAGTCCATGGCGAAGCGGGCGCCGACATCGCCGAATTCGCCGCGCAGCCTGCCGGTGTCGCCCATGCGGCCGTCCGTCGCCTCGAACGCGACGCGCATGAAGAAGCGGCCTGCTTCCCGGTCGGCATATTGCTGGCTGTCGGTGATGAAGCCGCCGCGTTCCGCCAGGAACTGGCTGACGGCGGCGACGATGCCGACGCGGTCGGCGCAGGCCAGGGTCAGCACCCAGGATGGGACAACCGGATCAGTCAACGCGCATCTCCCCGCAAAAATCGGGAACCCGTTGCCTCAAGCCCGCGCGCCGATCAACCCGTTATGCGCGTCCTTCGCCCTGGGTGCTGGTCATCGCGAAGATGCCGGTCGCATTGCCGGTGTCGAAGGCCAGGTCCAGCCTGCCGGTTGCGGGATCGATGTCCCGGCTGATGAATTCGTAGAAGGAGCCCGGAACCCGGCGCAGTTCGTTGCCGGCGAAGAGCCGTTCCACCGTGTCGGCGCGCAGGGCGGTTTGCCGCACCCGCCCGGTGCGGGAGATTTCCAGCCGATCCTTGATCGGCCAGTCCTCCGCCTTCAGCCGTTCCGCCAGCGCGGCGACGTCCGCCACCCGGTCGGTGGCGTGGTTGAAGGCGTTTCCTTCCGTCGCGATCCAGCCCGCCTCATGGGATCGGGAGAGCAGCAGTTCATAATCCTCGACGCTCGGCGGCTGATGCTGCCGGTCGAAGGCGGCGACGATCACCGGCAGGGCGGCGGCCGCCTCCGCCAGCGTGACGGGCTGGCCGTCCGCGAATTTCCCGAGCACGGCCTGCGCCTCCCCCGTCAGCGGATCGCGGGATGTGCCGAACACCCGCGCCGCCGTTTCGGCGAATTCCGGGTCGAAGCGGTCGGCATGCAGTTCCGACAGGAAGAATTGGGGAATCGCTTCGGGCAGGTCGGCATGGCGATAGGCGCGGCCCGTCATCCGCAGCCGGTCGAGCGGATAGACCGCCGCCATCTCATAGCCCAGCGGCAGCAATATGCGGGTGAAGGCCTCCTCCCCCGGGGGCAAGCGTCCGGTCGCGCCTTCGGCCAGCCTCATGGTGCGCAGCGCGCCATGGTCGAACAGCACCTTGCCCCCATGCGCCAGCCGGTCCGCGACATAGGCCGCTCCGCTCGGCACCCGCCGCAGCAGGTCGTGGAACAGCGCCACGTTCATCGCCATGGTGAAGGCGGCGCGGGAGACATGGGGACCGCCCTGTTCCGTCAGGCGGCGGTCCAGATCGAGCGCCGCCAGCGCTGCACCCGCTGCTTCCGGGCCAAGAAGCCCCTCCACCAACGCATGGATCACCGATTGATTTTCGATCGACATGGGACGCTCCGTGCTGAGGTCCCATTATCGCATGGTTGAAATAAAATTCCAAGCTTTGGCAAGATTTACATCTTCTTCGGCATGCACTCCGCGCCGGCCGCCCTGATCGCGCCGCACAGCCGGGTCGCATCCGCGCCGCTCGCCAGGGGACCGGCCTGAAGTCGGGTCACGCCGCCGCTGGTCGATATATAGGGCTGGTAGCCGGACAGACCGCCGACCTTGGCGCTGAGCTGGGTCCAGAGCGTCCGGGCCCGCGCCTCCGCGCTGAAGGCGCCGATCTGCACGCGCCAGCCGCCGGCGGCTGGCTTGGGGAGGGCAGGCTTGGGGAGGGCAGGCTTGGGGAGGGCGGGCTTCGGGGCGGCGGGTCCGGCCTCCAGGGGTTTAGCGGCGGCTGTCCTTGCGGGCGCGGGTTTGGCCGCGGGTTCAGGCGCCTTGGGCCTGGGGGTCGAGGGCGGCAACTGCGCCGTCCGCACCGGGGCGGGAGCCTCCCGCACCACGGGGGCGGGCAGGCGAGGATCTTCCTCCTGCCGGCCGATCGAGCGGGCCATGGCGATGGCGTCGTTGCGCTGATCCTGCGGAATATATTTGTCCATCTGGCGGAGGCTGGCCGTCGCCTGCGCCAGTCCGGACTGCGACGCCCGCGTCATCAGCGCATAGGCGCGCACCCAGTTCTTGGCGGTCAGGTCTCCATTGAACAGGGCCGTACCGACGATATATTGCGCACGCGGCTCACCCCGTTCGGCGGCGCGTTGCAGATAGGGAAAGGCGCCGGCGCGGTCGCCCTGCTGGAACATCAGAAGGCCCAGATTGTCCTCGGCCCGGGCATGGCCCTGCTTCGCGGCCTTGCGGTACCAGTCGATGGCGAGGGCGGGATCGGCCTTCACGCCGCGGCCCAGCTTATAGGCCTGTCCCATGTTGAACTGCGCATCGGGATCGCCGGACTGCGCCAGCGGCTGCCACACCGCCACCGCCCTGGCATAATCGCCCTGTTGCCAGGCATCGACCCCGGCCTTCACATCGGCCGATGCGGCCTGCGTCAGGCTCAACATTGCTCCAGCGGCCAGCACGCCCCAGATACGCTTCATGCTCATGCTCCCAAGGGTTCCTGCCCGATCCTATGCCGTCACAAGGTTAATAGCGACTTAGCATTAAGAACATCGCCTTTTTAACGGGCGTCAGGCTTCCGCGCGGATTAACCAATTCTTAGGCGGGCCTGTGGCACTGCTTCCCTCCATTGGATTTTCTGGGGGAAATTGCGTGCGCATATTGGCATTGGCATCGCAAAAGGGGGGATCTGGCAAGACGACCCTGTCGGGGCATCTGGCCGTCCAGGCGCAGATGGCGGGCGCCGGTCCGGTCGTGCTGATCGACATCGACCCGCAGGGATCGCTGGCCGACTGGTGGAACGAGCGCGAGGCCGAATATCCCGCCTTCGCCCAGACCACGGTCGCCCGTCTGGCCGCCGATCTTGAGATACTTCGCCAGCAGGGCTTCAAGCTGGCCGTCATCGACACGCCGCCCGCCATCACCATGGCGATCCAGAGCGTCATTTCCGTGGCCGAGCTGATCGTCGTTCCGACCCGTCCCAGCCCGCACGACCTGCGCGCCGTGGGCGCCACGGTGGACCTGTGCGAGCGCGCGGGCAAGCCGCTGATCTTCGTCGTCAACGCCGCCACGCCCAAGGCGCGCATCACATCCGAAGCGGCGGTCGCCCTGTCGCAGCACGGCACGGTCGCACCGGTCACGCTGCACCACCGCACGGATTTCGCGGCGTCGATGATCGACGGCCGCACGGTGATGGAAGTCGACCCCAATGGCCGATCCGCAGGGGAGGTCACGCAGCTCTGGACCTATGTGTCCGACCGGCTGGAGAAGAATTTCCGCCGCACCGTCTTTTCCGTGCCGCACAATGCCGTCGGCACGGCCGGCACGGTTCGTCCGGCAAGCGGCGGCTTCGGCCGCCGGGTCACGCAATAAGGGAAGGGGAGCATCATGGCCGAACCGAAACCTCTCGCTTCGCTGACGTCCGGCCTGCTGGCGCGCAAGGGCGCCGCATCGCCCGCCATGCGCCGTCCCGTCTTCGGCCTGACCGCCGGAGCCACGGCGCTGCAGGAGGATCTGGGCTGGAACGACATGGGATTTGACGTGACGCAGCCGGAACCGGCGCCGTCCGAGGCCCGCTCCGTCGCCGGGCTGACCCCCATGACCGCGGTTCCCGCCGTGGCGCCGGTGCCCGCCGTCGTCACCGAACGCGAGGAACTGGCCGAGCGCATCGCCGAAACGGCCGTGCCGGCAAAGGTCGGGAAGGCCGGGAAGAAGGCCCGCGCCTCCGCCGTGGCGAAGGGGCGCAAGGCCGCCTTCACCCTGCGGCTGGATGCCGACCGCCATCTGAAGCTGCGCCTTGCCAGCGCCATCGTCGGCCGCTCCGCGCAGCAGATGGTGACCGAGGCGCTGGACGCCTATCTTGGCAGCCTGCCGGAAGTCGACCGGCTGGCCCAGCAACTGCCGCGCGCCCGCGGCGACAATTGAGGGTTGGGAAAGCCATGAAGCGCAAGGCCTTCGCCAAAGCAGCGGTCGCGTCGATGCTGATCGGCACGACCATGGTGGGATGCACCGGTGCGGCGTTCCGCACCACCGCCGCCGTCGCGCCGCAGAAGCCGGACCGTCTGGCGGCCGGCGTCGAGAAGGCGCTGGCGGATCGCGACGGGGCCCGCGCGGTCGAACTGGCGGAGGCGGCCGTGCAGGCGGCGCCGCAGGATGCGGGCTATCGCCAGTTGCTGGGCCGCGCCTATGTCGCCGGCGGTCGCTTCGCATCGGCGGAAACGGCGCTGACCGATGCGATGACGCTGGGCAATCGCGACGCCCGGACGATCATCACCCTTGCGCTGGTGCAGGTGGGACTGGGCAAGGATCGCGCGGCGCGCGACCTGCTCGCCAGCCATGCCGACATCGTTCCGGCGGCCGACTATGGTCTGGCGATGGCGATGGCGGGCGACGCGCCGGAGGGCGTGCGCATCCTGTCCGAGATGATCCATGATCCGTCGGCCAATGCGCGCACCCGCCAGAACCTGGCCTATGCCTATGCGCTGGCGGGCCGGTGGAAGGATGCGCGGATGATGGCGGGATTCGACCTCGATCCGCTTGCCGCCAACCAGCGCATCACCCAATGGGCGCAGAACGCCGCGCCCGGCCTTTCGCAGCAGCGGGTCGCTGCGCTGATGGGCGTGACGATCGACGGCGCCGATGCCGGTCAGCCTGTGGCTCTTGCCCTGGCGCCGCCGGCGTCGCCGGCCCGGATGGCGGAAGCCGCCCCGGTCGAGCAGGCCGTGGAGGCCGGTCCTGTCGCGCTTGCCGCCGCCGATCCCGCACCCGCGCCGCCGCCAGCCATGGCGGAAGCGCCGGCGCCGATGATCCAGGCCATTGCGGTCCCCGTCCGCGTCGCCGCCCCGCGCCAGGCCGCTCCGGCGCGTGTCGCGGCGGCTGCGCGCATGCAGCGGGCTCCGCGCCTTCAGCCGGCGGCTTTCCGCGCGAGTGGGAAGGGCGGCGGCCACTGGGTGGTCCAGCTCGGCGCCTATGACAATGCGGCCATCGCCAAGGAAAAATGGTTCTCCATGGCTCGCCGCAACAGCATGCTGGCGAATTTGCCGGTCGTCACCAGCCAGATCGCGGTGAACGGCGCCACCCTGGCCCGTCTGGCGGTCGGCGGCTTCGACGAGCGGGCGGAGGCGGTCGCGCTGTGCCGGGCCATACAGGCGCGGCGCGGTCAATGCTTCGTGCGGGAGAATGTGGCGGACGCGATGCCGCAGCGCTGGGCGCTGGCGACGCGCGGGCGCCAATTTGCCGGCCGCTGAAAAAAATCTTGCATTACAGGCGTCTTGCGGGCGGCTCCCCCATGGGAGCCGCCCGCTTCCTTTTTCGCTGCTGCCTGCGGGGCGGTGAAATGGGGAAGAAGCGGGGGAGCGGGACATCTGCCCTCCTCCTCCACCTATCAGCATTTCGAATGGGTGTATTCGAAGAACTAAATCGCCTCCCTTAGATTATATTCATAATGCAACGCCCCGAAGGCCGACCGGACGTCGTGCCGAATGGAGCGGCGCGCGACAGCGCCGCCTGGGGGATATATGCGGTTGAGTTCGAAAATCGGGCGGGTCCTGGCGGCCGGCACGAGCGCCATGGCCTTCTGCGCGGGCGGGGTCGCCGGGGCCGCGGAGCCCGATGCGCCGTCCCCGGCGCAGGCCGGGCCGGGAGACACCGGCGTGGAGGTGATCACGGTCACCGCGCGCCATCGCGCCGAAAAGCTTCAGGAAGTGCCGATCGCCGTCACCGCCCTGACGGAGCGGGACCTTGCCGCGTCCGGCAATTCCAGCATCCGCCAGATGCAGAGGCAGGTGCCGAGCCTTCAGATATTGGGGTTCAATCCGCGCAACATCACGATCCAGATCCGTGGGCTGGGAACGACGGGCGGCGCGGCCAACAGCGGCACCGAACCCGGCGTCGGCATCTATGTGGACGGCGTCTATCATGCGCGTCCGTCGGTGGTCGTCTTCGACACTTTCGACGTGGCCAATGTCAATGTCCTGCGCGGTCCACAGGGCACGCTGTTCGGCAAGAACACGGTGGCCGGCGCGATCGAGATCACCAGCCAGCGCGCATCCTATGAGCCCGAATTGCTGGGGGAGGTTTCCTATGGCAATTACGACTATGGCCAGATCAAGCTGGCGGCGTCGGGGCCATTGGGGGACAGCGGCTTCGCGGTCCGGGTCGCGGGCATGAAGGCGGACCGCAACGGCACCGTCTATAACAGCGTCTACAGGGACGACTGGCAGGATCACCATAACCAGGCCGTTCGCGGGGAGCTGGCCTATCGCAATGAGGATGAGAGCTTCACCGCCCGGCTGAACGCCGATTATAACGACCAGAATTCCTATTCGGCCATGCCCCGGCGCGGCGTCCTGCCGAAGCTGCGCGCGGATGGCAGCGTCGCGACCGCAAGGGGCTATTACGACCGGGCGCGCGACGCCGGTTATGTCCCGCCGCCCATAGACGCCTTTGCGCGGCGCATCGATGTGGATACGCCGTTCACGATCAACATGCAGACCGGCGGCGCTTCGCTTACCCTGGTGAAGAAGCTGCTGGGGGATCACAGCCTCACCTCGATCACCGCATGGCGGTTCTGGGACTGGAATCCCTCAATCGACAGCGACGGCACCGGCGCGGCGATCAACATCCAGACCAATCTGCCCACCGCCCAGCGGCAATGGAGCCAGGAACTGCGCATCGCCTCCCCCGGCGGGGGCGCGGTCGACTATACGGCGGGGCTTTATTATTTCTGGCAGCGCACCCGCGAGGTGCCGTTCAACACCTATGGCAGGGATGCCGCCAAATATCTGCTGGGCGCCGCCTTCCCTTCGGAAGCGCTGAACAATTTCAGCCAGACCGGCCTGCAGCTCTTCCACACCAAAAGCTATTCTGCCTTCGCCAATGCGACATGGCATGTGGATGAGCGCCTCGACCTTACCGGGGGCATCCGCTACACCTATGAGAAGCGCTCGGGCCGTTTCGAATCCGTGGCCGTGGGCGGCGTGCCGCTGACCGACCCGGTCTTCTCCACCCTGTCCCCCGAGCAGCTGACCGCCATCGCGTCCCGCCGGAACGGCTTCGCTCCCACGGCGCGATACGATGCGGCGACCGAGGGCGGGCGCGTGTCCGGGACGGTCAACGCGCTTTATCGGCTGGCCCCCGGCATCAACCTTTATGCCGGTTATTCGCGCGGCTTCAAATCGGCGGGGATCAACCTGGTGACGCCGGTGCAGCTCGCCAACGGGCCGGCTCCGGTGACTTTCGATCCGGAGATCGTGGATTCCTTCGAAATCGGCCTGAAGACCGATCTGTTCCACAACGCCGTCGCCTTCAACCTTGCCGCCTTCCGGTCCGACGACAAGGGCTATCAGGCCAATCAGGGGGTGATCGTGCAGACGGGCAGCGGGCCCATCGCCCGCTATTTCATCACCAATGCCGGCAAGGTCAGGACCCAGGGCGTCGAAATGGATGTCCGGGCGAGATGGAACGGCCTGTCGCTGACGGGCGCCGCCACCTATAACGACGCCAAATACCGGTCCTACACCAACGCCCAATGCCCCTATCTCTGGGTCACGGCGGCCAATGGCGGGATCTGCGACATTTCCGGGCGCCAGATCGCGGGCGTGTCGAAATTCGTCTATACCATCGCCGCCGAATATGCCTTCGCCCCACGGCCGATATTGGGCACGGAGGCGACGCTGTTCCTGGGCGGCGACTATAATCACCGGACCGGTTTCTACGGATCGCTCAATACCGATCCCTTCGCCCGCGTGCCGGGCTATGGGCTGGCGAGCGCCTATGCCGGAATCCGGAGCGCCGACAATCGCTGGGAATTGCGGCTGTGGGGCCGCAACCTCTTCGACAAACAATATTTCGTCAATGCGTCGGTCGATCAGGTCACGACCTATTCCTACAACGGGACGCTTGGCGATCCGCGCTTCTACGGCGCCACGCTCAGGATGAAGCTGTGAACCGCGCCGCCGCCGCCCGCCGGGCCGCCCGAACCCTTCCAACGATCCCCGCCAGAAGCGGCTTTGCCCAGACAGGAGACAGCAGATGACGATTGCCAACCGGTTGAAGCTGGGCCTTGTCCTCCATGGCGTGGGCCGGGGATGGCAAAGCTGGCGCCATCCCGAAGCCATCATCGATGGCAGCACCAATATCGACCTTTATGTCGAGCAGGCGCAACTGGCCGAAAAGGGCCTGTTCGACTTCGTCTTCGTGGCCGACAGCCTTCAGATCGACGAAAGGTCCATGCCCCATTATCTGAGCCGGTTCGAACCGGCGACGATCCTTTCGGCGCTGGCGACCGTCACCAGCCATATCGGCCTGGTCGGCACTTTCACGGTATCCTATTCCGAACCCTTCAACCTGGCCCGCCAACTGGCATCGCTCGACAAGATCAGCCGGGGCCGGGCGGGCTGGAACGTGGTCACGTCCTGGCTTGCCGGGACCGCCGCCAATTTCGGCAAGGACAGGCATTTCGCCCATGACGAGCGCTATCGCCTGGCCGCGGAATATGTCGACGTGGTGCGGGGACTGTGGGACAGTTTCGAACCCGGCGCGCTGGTGGGGGACAAGGAGGCGGGCGTCTTCCTCGAACCCGGCAAGCTCCACACCCTGGATCATGCCGGGGAGTTCTTCCGCGTTCGTGGCCCGCTCAACCTCGACAGGACGCCGCAGGGCTATCCCGTGACCTTCCAGGCCGGCACGTCGGAGGAGGGCCGGAACTTCGCCGCCAGCTATGCCGATGCGATCTTCAGCGTGCCGCGCAGCAAGGAACAGTCGATCGCCTTCCGCAGCGATCTGCGCCGCCGCGCCGCGGAGGCCGGGCGCGATCCCGACAAGCTCTATGTCTTCGGGGCGATTTCCGCGCAGGTCGCCTCCACCCGGGAGGAACTCGACCGCCTGGTGGAGGAGCGCAATCGTTATAATTCGATCGAGAATGCCCTGTCGTCGCTCGGCCAGTCGTTCAACGACTATGATTTTTCCAGGCATGATCTGGACGCGCCCTTTCCCGCGGTGACGGAGGAATGGCTCAACAGCAGCCAGGGGGCGGTCACGCGCATCGTCAGCGCGGCGGTCGAGGAAGGGCTGACGCTGCGGCAGACCGCGCTGCGCTTCGGCAGGCCGATCGACAGCCTGGACGGCACGCCCGAAGAGATTGCGGACCAGATGCAGAGCTGGCTGGACGACGGCGCGATCGACGGCTTCATGCTGACGGAGGGGCTGCCGGGCCAGCTGAAGGCCTTTGTCGAGCAGGTCGTGCCGGTGCTGCAGCGGCGCGGATTGCTGCGGACCAGCTATGAGGGCGCGACCTTCCGCGAGAATCTGGACCTGCCGATACCGCAGAACCGCTATTCGGGCGCGGCGGCATGAGAATGAGCGGGGCGATCCGCCGGATGAAGGCGCTGTGGCGGACGCTGGCCGGCGCGGCGGTCGCTGTCCTGCTCGTTCCGCTTGGCGGGTGCGATCGCCCGGCCGACGGCGACGGTCAAGTCCTGCGCGTCGGCACGCACAGGGGCGGCACGCGGGGCATGATGCTTGCGGCCGGAGAGTTGAAGGACGTGCCCTACCGGATAGAATGGGCGCAGTTCCCGAGCGCCCAGACGCAGATCGAGGCGATTTCAGCGAATGCGGTGGATGTGGGGATCGCCGGCGCGGCCTCCTTCCTCTTCGCCTATAACGGCAACCCGCAATTGCGTGCGATCCAGGCCATGGACGGAGGACCGGAGCAGAAGGCGGTCGCCGTCATCGTTCCGGAAAAATCGGCGGCGCGGGACATGCGCGACCTTCGCGGCAGGTCGATCGCCACGACCAGGGGGTCGGTCGGGCACATCACGCTGCTCCAGGCGCTGGAACAGGCCCATCTGAAGACCAGCGACGTGTCGATCAGCTTCCTGAGCCCGAACGATGCCATGACCGCCTTCGCCACGGGCAAGGTCGACGCGCTTGCGATATGGCTTCCCTATCTGGCGACCGCTGTCCGCAGCCACCATGCGCGGGTGCTGACCTATGCCTGGAACGGCACATCCAACTATCTGGTGCAGGTGAGCAGCGACGCTTCGGTGCGGGCGAAACATGCGTTGCTGGAGGATTTCCTGCGCCGCTATGCGCGGGCGCAGCTCTGGGCGAACGGGCATCCGCGCGAATGGTCGGAAATCTCTTCGCGGGAAACCGGCGTTCCGCGCGACATCGCCGCCTACAGCGCCGAACGCTGGCACTGGACGCCTGCCCCGGTGGACGGCCGGGTGGCCGATGCCCTGCACGAAACGGCGCGGATCTTCGCCGCGGAGCTGCCGCCGCCGCACCGCGACGGCGCGGCGGGCCTGGATTCCAGCTTCGACGATGCGGTCGACGGATCGGGAGGCCCGCGCAGCGGAGGGTGATCCGCCTCCCTGAAAAATCCCTGGTGGTGCGGCCATCGCTTTGCGCTTAGGTTCCCCCCTCGAAATCACGATCGGTCATGAGGTGGAGGATGAAGTACAGGATCGGTTTCGACGATCAGCGCAAGCTGGTTTCCGTTTCCTTCTTCGAATTTCTGGATGCGGAAACCGGCCAGCGCTACACCACGGAATTGTCTGACGGGCTGCGCGCCAGGCAGGGGAGGGGGCACTATAACCTCCTCATCACGGTCGGACAGCAGGACATCATGCCCCAGGGCACCGTGGAGGCGATCAACGATCTGGTCGAATCCGAAGCCTTCAGGATCATCCGCAAGACGGCGGTGGTTTCGCACAGCGCGCTGCATGCGATGCAGGTCAAGAGGATCGGAGAAAACCGCCTGATCAGGCCGGTCGCCACCGAAAAGGAGGCAATGGACTGGTTTGCCGAGGAGGAAGGGCCGGAGTAGCGCCGCCGGGCGATGCGCTACACCGGATGTCGTGGCAGATCGCTGAGCGCCGAGACATTGCGGTAGCGGGTGGCGCGCCCGATCACCATGCCGTCGGAAAGCTGATCGACCAGCTCCCGCTGGATTTCCTGCCACGGCGTCTGCGCCCTGGGCATGGGGAAGCCGCCTGCCGCCTCCAGCGCGTCCCGCCGCCGCGTCAGTTCGGCCTGCTCGACCAGCAGGTCCGCCCTGCGGCGGCGCAGATCGATGCGAATCCGGTCGCCGGACCTGACCAGAGCCAGATTGCCGCCGCTCGCCGCCTCCGGCGAGGCGTTGAGGATCGACGGGGAGGCGGAGGTGCCAGATTGCCGGCCGTCGCCGATGCAGGGCAGGACGCTTATTCCCCGCTTCACCAGGGCGGCCGGCGGGCGCATGTTCACGACCTCCGGAGCGCCGGGATAGCCGACCGGTCCCGCGCCCCGCATCACCAATATGCTGCTTTCGTCGATCCCGCTTGCCGGATCGTCGATCCTTTTCCGGAAATCCTCCGGGCCTTCGAACAGGACGGCCGTGCCTTCGAACGCGTCCGGATCGTCGGGATCGGTCAGATAGCGGTCCCGGAATTCGGATGTGATGACCGACAATTTCATGATCGCCGATGCAAAGAGATTGCCGCGCAGCACGATGAAGCCGGCATTCCGGCGCAGGGCCGTTTCGGCGGTGCGGATCACATCGCTTTCGATCGCCACGGCGTTCCGGCAATTCTCGCCCAGCGTGCTGCCGTTGACCGTCAGCGTGCCTTCATGGATGCGGCCCATCCGCATCAGTTCCGCGACGACCGCCGGAACGCCGCCCGCCCGGTGGAAATCCTCCGCCAGATAGGCGCCGGCGGGCTGCATGTTGACGAGCAGGGGAACGTCATGGCCCCGTTCCCAGTCCGCGATGCCGAAATCGACGCCGACATGGCGGGCTATGGCTATGATGTGGACCGGCGCGTTGCTCGATCCCCCGAGCGCGGTGTTCACGACCACGGCATTTTCGAAAGCTTCGCGCGTCAATATGTCGGAAGGGCGGATATTCTGCCGCACCAGTTCCACGATCCTGCGCCCGGTGCGATAGGCGGCGGCGCCGCGTTCCCGATAGGCGGCCGGAATGGTGCCGCTGCCGGGCAGGGAGAGGCCGAGCACTTCGGCCAGGGCATTCATCGTCGACGCGGTGCCCATCGTGTTGCAATAGCCGGCGGAGGTGGCGCCATCCATGATCGCCTTCCTCATCTCGCCCTCGCTGATCCGGCCGGCGGCATGTTCGGCGCGCAATTTCCAGGCGATGCTGACCGCGCCCGCCCGCTCGCCCCTGTACCAGCCATTGAGCATCGGCCCGTTGGTGAGCACCATGGCGGGGATGTTGGCGGTCGCCGCCGCCATGATGCAGGCGGGGGTCGTCTTGTCGCAGCCCGTGGTCAGCACGACGCCGTCCAGCGGATAGCCGTGCAGCGTTTCGACCAGTCCCACATAGGCGAGGTTGCGGTCGATCGCCGCGGTCGGGCGGCGGCCGGTCTCCTGGATGGGATGGACCGGAAATTCCAGCGGAATGCCGCCTGATTCGCGAATGCCGTCCTTCACCCGCTGCGCGAGTTCGAGATGGCTTCTGTTGCAGGGCGAAAGGTCGCTGCCGGTCTGGGCGATGCCGATGATGGGCCGCCCGCTCTGGAGCTCTTCCGGCGTCAGTCCGAAGTTCAGATAGCGTTCCGTGTACAGCGAGGCGAGCACCGGATCCTCGGCATTGTCGAACCATTGCCGGGACCGCAGCCTGTGTTCCTCCCCGGACTTTCCGCCGCCGCTCATCTGCCGCCCCCCTAAAAAGTGACTTACAGTAAAAAAGTCGATTTAATATTGTATGGTGGATAATGTGGCATATGATCGCGTCGGCGACAACTGCCGCCGAGTCCGGCGGATGCGGGGCGGGAAAACCCGGCCGGTGGGAGGGGGAAGATCATGAGCGGACCCAATCATGTCGATCGAGGCCAGCGGAGCCCGGAAGGCGGCAGGCCTGCCATGACCGGCATTGCCGCCGGGCTGTTCAGGCGTCTTCTCGCCCCTTCCCTCGTGGCTGCGATGACGATCGGCCTTGCCGCCTGCCGCGGTCCGGCAGAGCCTTCCGTCAGCGGCAGTTCAGCGGACTGGGCGCATTATGGCGGGACGCAGGACGAGATGCGCTTCAGCCGGCTGGAGGAGATCAACGACGGCAATGTCGCGTCGCTGGGCCTTGCCTGGTCGCTCGATCTGGAGGGGGAGCATCAGCTGGAGGCGACGCCGCTGGCGGTCGGCGGCACGCTCTATTTCACCGGTCAGGACGCATCGGTCTATGCGGTCGATGCGCGGACCGGAAAGCGGCTCTGGCGCTGGGACTCACGGGAATGGGCGCTGCGCCCGCAGACCATGCACTATATCTTCTCGGTCAACCGAGGCGCCGCCTATTGGCAGGGCAAGGTCTATGTCGGCACACGCGACGGCCGGCTGGTGGCTCTGGACAGCCGAACCGGCCGCCCCATCTGGTCGCGGCAGACGGTGGCGGAGGATTCCTTTCAGTTCATCACGGGCGCTCCCCGCGTGTTCAATGGCAAGGTGATCATCGGCAATGGCGGCGGGGACTGGGCGGCCAGAGGCTATGTCACGGCCTATGACGCGAACAGCGGCAGGCAATTGTGGCGTTTCTACACCGTGCCGGGCGATCCGGCGAAGCCGTTCGAGCAGCCGGCGCTGGCGATGGCCGCGAAAAGCTGGACCGGGCAATGGTGGAAATGGGGCGGGGGCGGCACCGTCTGGGACGGGATCACCTATGATGCGGAGATGAACCGCATCTATATCGGCGCAGGCAATTCGGGCCCCTATAATCCGCGCCTGCGCACGCCCGGCGGCGGCGACAATCTCTTCCTCGCCTCCATCGTCGCGCTGGATGCCGATACGGGCCGCTATATCTGGCATTATCAGGTCAATCCGCAGGAAGCATGGGATTACAAGGCGGCAGCCCAGATGACGCTGGCGCGGCTCACCATCGACGGGAAGCCGCGGCGCGTGTTGATGCAGGCGCCGACCAACGGCTTCTTCTATGTGATCGACCGCGACAGCGGGAAGCTGATTTCGGCCGAAAAGATCGGCAAGGTCAACTGGGCCGAGCGGATCGACGTGAAATCCGGCCGGCCTGTGGAGGTGCCCAATGTCCGGTATGAAAAAGGGCCGATAACCATCTGGCCGGGCCCGCAGGGCGCGCATAATTGGCAGTCCATGGCCTATAATCCGGATACGGGGCTAGTTTATATACCCTTTATGCAGCTCGGCGCCGTCTATGAGGAAGACAAGGCCTTTCTGGAGAGGGTGAAGGCGAACGGCGGCGAGCCCATATTCGGCGTTTCGGGCGCAGGCACGCATTTTTCGATCCATGCCGATCCGAACGACCCGCGCGACGGCAAGGGCGAACTCATCGCCTGGGACCCCGTGGCGCAGAAGGCCCGGTGGAAGGTCCAGTATGACAGCCTGTGGAACGGCGGCACGATGACCACGCGGGGCAACCTCGTCTTCCAGGGCGATGCCGATGGGATATTGCACGGATATGATGCCCGCACCGGCAAGGAACTGTGGCGTTTCAACGCGGGGCTGGGGATCATCGCGCCGCCGATCACCTATGAAGTGGGGGGCAGGCAATATCTCTCGCTGCTGGTCGGCTATGGCGGCGGCGTGGCGATGCTGGGCCGGTATGCGGATCGCGGCTGGAAATATAATGCGCAGCCCCGGCGTCTGCTGACCTTCGCCCTGGGGGGCAAGGCGCGGCTTCCAAAGACGGCGCCCGCGGATTTTCAGGTTCGCGCGGTGGACGATCCGAAGCTGGTTCTGGATGAAGCCGCGGTCAAGCGCGGCGCCAGGCTCTATGGAGCGAACATGTGTCACGCCTGCCATGGCGCGGGTCTCAACAATACCGGCGTTCCCGGGCCGGACCTTCGGGAATCGGGCGTGGCGCTGGATTACCAGGCCTTCTCGCAGCTTCTGTCGGAAGGGCCGCTCATGGAACGGGGCATGCCCCGCTTCGAAACCCTCTCCGATGCGGACAAGCGCGCGCTGTGGAGCTATATCCGGGCAGGAGCGCGCGTGTCGCTCGGCAAGCGCAAGGCGAACGACGCGCCCGTGAAGGCAACCGCATTCTGATGGCATGATGATGGGCGGAAACGGCCGGGGGACATGCTTTCACGCCCGAATGGCGCGGAATGTTCCTCTGGTTTCGCGAAGCCGATCCGGTGTGAAAGACTGGCTCCCCGAGTAGGATTCGAACCTACGGCCATTCGATTAACAGTCGAATGCTCTACCGCTGAGCTATCGGGGAGCGGCCCGGCTTGCGCCGGGCAGGCCGCGCATATGCAGCGGCTTTGGCGAAATGGCAAGGGCCGGAACCGCCGCCAGTCCGAAAAAAATGCCTGAATGGCCCGATGCGCGCGGGGCATGAGCCAAGGCGCGTCAATCTGCCTGAATTTGGGAGGTTTTACGGTGCCGCCGCAGGATGGAAAGTGGCTCCCCGAGTAGGATTCGAACCTACGGCCATTCGATTAACAGTCGAATGCTCTACCGCTGAGCTATCGGGGAGCGACCCGGCTTCCGCTGGGCAGGCCGCGCCTATAGCAGCGGATTTCCGGCAATGGCAAGCGCCAAATGACGGAATTTTCACGCGATGAACTGTTCGGCCGCGATCCGGTCGTCCAGCGTATGTTCGGGGTCGAACAGCAAGGTCAGCGGGGTCGCGCGGTCGATCTTCACCTCGACCTGTGCGACGTCGCGCACTTCGCGCTGGTCGGCAACGGCGCTGACCGGGCGCTTCACGGGATCGAGCACCGTGAACTGGATCGCCGTATTTTCCGGCAGGATCGCACCGCGCCAGCGCCGGGGGCGGAAGGGGCTGATCGGCGTCAGCGCCACCAGCGCCGATCCGAGCGGCAGGATCGGTCCATGCGCCGAGAGATTATAGGCCGTCGATCCGGCCGGCGTCGCCACCAGCACGCCGTCGCACACCAGTTCGGGCAGGACGGTGCGGTCGTTGACCTTCACCTCCAGCTTGGCGGTCTGGCGCGTTTCGCGCAGCAGCGAGACTTCGTTGATGGCGGGGATGGAGAAACGCTCTCCATCCACGGTGTCGACGACCATGCGCAGCGGATTGACCTTGAACGGCTTGGCCGCTTCTATCCGCTGTTCCAGCCGTTCGAGCCGCCATTCGTTCATCAGGAAGCCGACCGTGCCCAGGTTCATGCCGAACACCGGCAGGATTCGCCGCCCCTCCAGCATGGAGTGCAGCGTCTGGAGCATGAAGCCGTCGCCGCCCAGTGCGATGATCATGTCCGCCTGCTCCACGGGCACGAAATCATAGGCGGCGCGCAGCCTTTCCTCCGCCGCCTTGGCCGCCGGACTGGGGGACGCGACCAGAGCGCGCCGGACGTCGTCGGTCATCCGCCGGTCACGCTCATATGCCGCCGCACAGCCGGCGCGGCATCGGCGCCGATGCGGAAATCATGCGCCGCCGGCTTCAGCCGCAGGGCGCGGTCGATCAGCGGCTCCACCGCGGGCAGGCCGCCCTGGCGGAAGGCCGCCTTCAGGTCGACATGATCCTCATGGCCCAGGCACATGAAGATCTTGCCTTCGCAGGTCATGCGCATGCGGTTGCAGTCGGCGCAGAAATTATGGGTGAGCGGCGTGATCAGTCCCAGCCGCGCCTTCAACCCCTCGACCGCATGATAGCGCGCGGGGCCGCCGGTGCGATGCGGGACCGGCGTCAGCGCGTGATGCCGGCGGATCGAATCGGCCACCTGCGTCAGCGGCAGATAATGATCCGTCCGGTCTTCCCCGGTTTCGCCCAGCGGCATGGTCTCGATCAGCGTCAGGTCGAACCCCCGCGCATCGCACCAGTGCAGCATCGGCAGGATCTCGTCCTCATTGATGCCCCTGAGCGCGACCATGTTGATCTTGACCGACAGGCCGGCGGCCCGCGCTGCCTCCAGCCCTTCGAACACGGGTCGGATGTCGCCGTTCCGCGTGACATGGGCGAAACGTTCAGGATCAAGGCTGTCCAGGCTGACATTGATGCGCCGGACGCCCGCATCCGCAAGCGCCTGCGCATGATGCGCGAGCCGCGTGCCGTTGGTGGTGAGCGTCAGTTCGTCGAGGCCCGCGCCCACATGTCGGCCGATGCGCCGGACGAGGTCGACGATGTCGCGCCGCACCAGCGGTTCGCCGCCGGTCAGCCTGATCCTGCGCACGCCCCGGGCGATGAAGAGATCGGCCAGCAGCGCGATCTCCTCCAGCGTCAGGACCTGGTCCCTGGGAAGGAAGGTCATCCGCTCCGCCATGCAATAGCGGCAGCGCAGGTCGCACCGGTCCGTCACCGAAATCCGCAAATAGCTGATCCGGCGGCCGAGTGCATCGGTCAGGACCGTGCGCCCAAGATCGGCCATCTCCATATATGCTAGCTAGGCGATGGACCTGCCCCGTGCAAGCGTCACCGGTTGCGGCAGCGTAAACAGGACGCTAACCGATGGGGTCTAGGAAGGGGCGATGGACCGTCCCGAGGAGCATCATGTGAGCGGCGAGACCGCACTGGACGGACAGCGCAGCCTCTTCATCCTGTCGCCGGGGGACCGCGACGGACTGTCGCAGCAGGTGCGGACGGCCGGCTGGCGCGCCATCGCCGCCCGTCGCGCGACCGATGCGGCGCAGCGCTTCCTGCACAGCGATGCCCAGATCGCCCTGGTCGACATGCGCGGCGCGCGCGATGGCGAGGCCGGCCTGATCACGTCGCTGGTGCCCGCGGTGGATGCGGGTGGGGGTGCGCTCATCGCGCTGGTCGACGCTCTCGACATGGCCGTCGTGCCCGGATTGCTGGAGGCGGGGGCGACGCATTTCCTTGCCGTGCCCTTCACGCCGGTCGAGCTGCGCGCGACGCTGGCTTCGGCGCAGCGGCTTGTCGACCGGCTCGTTGGCGGGACGACGCACAGCCGGCGCGCCCAGCGCATCCGGCGCGGGGATGCGCTGTACTGGGAAAGGGACGGGGACCGCATCCGCCTCAGCGACAATCTTGCGCGCCATCTTGGCCTTGAGCGGCAGAGCGTCGATCCGGCCGCCTTCATCCGCCGCCTGCCGCGATCGGAGCGCCGTTCGGTGATCGCCGCCCTGCGCGGCATGATGCGTTCCGGGCGTCCGGAGGCCTTCGCCCATGCCGCGCCGGGCCGTCCGGGCGACCGGCTGGTCCATCATCTGCGGCTGATCGACGGGGTGGTGGCGGCGGATGTGGAATGGCTGTCCGACGCGCATGGCCATGATGCGACCGGCCGCGACGACCTGACCGGGCTGCGTTCGCGTCAGGCGGCGCTCGACTGGCTGGAACGGCGGCAGGGGTTGGCGACGACGGTGCTGCTGCTGTCGATCAGCCAGTTCGACCGGATGAACGCCGCCTATGGCCAGGTGGTGGGCGACGCGCTGCTGGGCCGGATCGCCCGCCGCATAGAGCGCATGACCGTCGACATGGCGGTCGGCGCGATGGTCGCGCGCATCGCCGGGACCGAATTCCTGATCGGCCTGACGGGCGAAGCGGCGACGGCGGAGAAGGCGACCTTCCTGGCCCGGCAACTGATCGGCGCCATCGGCCGTCCATTCAGCGCGGGCGACCATCTGATCCGTCTGACGGCGCGTTGCGGCATTGCCCAGTCGCGTCCGGACGACGACGCAACCCGGCTGATCCGCCGCGCCGGTACCGCTCTGGCCGACGCCAGGGTCGGGGGAGGGGAGGGCATCCGCATCTTTTCTTCGGAAAAGCGCAGCCGACAGGTGGATGCCGACCAGTTGGAAACCGACCTGCGCCTCGCCTTGCATCGCGGGGAGATCGGCATATTGTTCCAGCCGCAATATCCGGTCGGGGGCGAGCATATGATCGGGGTCGAGGCGCTGGCGCGCTGGAACCACCCGCAATATGGCGCTCTGGGGGCGGGGATGCTGTTCGCCACGGCGGAGCGTTCCGACTATATGCTGCCGCTTTCGGCGCATATTCAGGCCGAAGCGCTGCGGCAGGCCGCCGCCTGGCCGCGCGCTCTGTCGCACCTGCGCCTGTCGATCAACGTCACGGCGGAGGACATCGCCCAGCCCGGCTTCATGCCGCAGTTCCTGAACCTGGTGGACATGAGCGGCTTTCCCCGGTCGCGCCTGACGGTGGAGATCACCGAGAGCGGCCTGATCGAGGATGTGGACAATGCCACCGCCTTGCTGACGGCGCTGCGGGCCGAAGGGCTGGCGGTGGCGGTGGACGATTTCGGCACCGGCTATTCCAGCCTTGCCTATCTCAAGAGCCTGCCGCTCGATTATCTGAAGATCGACAGCGGGCTGGCGCAGGACATTGCGGGGACCGCCCGCGACAGGATCATCGTGCGGGGCGTCATCCACATGGCGAAGTCGCTGGGCCTGCGCGTCATTGCCGAAGGGGTGGAGACCGAGCAGCAGCTCGATCTCCTCACCCGTGAAGGTTGCGACTATTATCAGGGTTTCCTGCGTTCGGCGGGCGTTTCCTCCGCCGATCTGGTGGCGCTGGCGCTAAAGGCCTAACCCCACCCGTCCGATCAGGCTTGCCCCCGCATGGCGGCCTTCGGGGCCTGCGATGCCGCTGTCGGCATAGCGCAGGCCGGCGAACCAGCGGCCCTTCATATAATCGACGCCGATCCCATAGTCCCAATAGGCGCCGTCCGGGCGCAGTCGCGCGGCGCGGGCCGGGTCGCGCGCATCGCCCGCAGACCGGCCGATCCGCGCGGAGACGGTGAGGGGCGTGCCCGGCAACCCCATCGCCGCCGACGCGGACAGATAGAGATTGTCCCCGCCGATGGACGACTGCCTGGGGGCATAGCTGCCGCTGACGTCGATGCTGGCCGGCCCGATCAGGAAAGCCGCGCCAGCGCCGATTTCGCCATAGCCCTGTCCGGAACTCCCGGGGAAAAGGTGATAACGGCCTTCGGCGGAAAGCCGCCATCCGCCGATCTGCCGGGCATAGACCGCACCCAGGTCGACGACGGCATCGGCTCCGCCATGCCGGGCGCTGCCCCATAGCGAGGCGGCGGCGCCGTCGAGGCTCAGCCCGTCAGCCACGGGCACGGACAGCGTACCCCGCAGCACCGGGTCGCCCTCGCTCCAGCTCAGGCCCCGGCGCCGTTCGTCGCTTGCGACCTCGACCGTGGCCGACACGCCGTCGGCATATTGCGCGAAGGCGGGGCCGGCGCCGACGCCAGCCAGGAAGGCGCTGGCCAGAATGGCGCAGGCCAGCGCCGCCCTGTCTTCAGTTGGAGGCAAGATTGCGGACGGCATCAAGCTCGGCCAGTAGCGGCGCGTGGTCCGCCTGTGCAACCGCGATCAGATGTTCGCGGATTGCGCCTTCATAACGGGCCAGATTGCGTTCGCCCGACTGGCGGCCGGGCGTGCAGGCGCCATGCTCGCTGCCGGAAAACTGTCTGTCGCTGGAAACCGTGCGGCTGAGCGCCGGTCCATGGCTGAGCGCCCGGTCGACCAATATGGTGGCGGTCCACTGGCACCGTTGCATGTCCGTTCGGTTCGGGGTCCGGGCGCCGATGGTTCTGGTGCGGAACTCGGCGCGGACGCTGTAGGTCGCCTCGACAGGCTTTCCGCCATGGTCGATCTGCACGCTGTGCGTGGCCGCTGCCGCGGCCAGGGCAATAAGGGTCAAACTCATGTCATTCTCCTGCTTGGCGCCGGACTTTGCTGTCCGGTCGCCAGAGCGGGATTTAGGTTGCGACTGTTGCTGGCTGTTGTCCGAGGGATGACAAAGGGGTGCTGGCGTTCAGGCCGCCGCCTTCGCCAGCCCCTTGGAAAGCTGCAGCGCGCCGTTGAGTCGCGCCGCCGGATCGGCCCAGGCCCGGTTCACCACCACCTTGCTGTCGGGCCGCAGCCGCGCCACGCCGTTCAGCCGCTGGATATAGGCGACCAGCCCCTCGGGCCGGGGGAAGCGGTCCTCGAAGAAGCTGACCAGCGCGCCCTTCGGTCCGACATCGATTTTCGCGATATTGGCGGCCACGCAATTCTGCTTGATCTCGATGATCTTGAACAGGTTCTGCGTCGGCGCGGGCAGCTTGCCGAACCGGTCGATGAGTTCGGCGGCGAACGCCTCCAGCCC
The DNA here is from genome assembly GCF_024611135.1 of Sphingobium sp. CFD-2. Taxonomy (NCBI): domain Bacteria; kingdom Pseudomonadati; phylum Pseudomonadota; class Alphaproteobacteria; order Sphingomonadales; family Sphingobiaceae; genus Sphingobium; species Sphingobium sp. CFD-2. The sequence goes on from NZ_CP084405.1 coordinate 968,135, forward strand.
CTGCCGGTCCTCGACTTCGTTGAGGCGGCGGTAAAGGCCCATGCGCAGGTCGAGGTCGGGCACATAATCCTCCGGAATGAGGATCGGCGCGTCCACGGTGATCTGCGGCGAGAAGCTCTCGCGCGCCTTCTCCAGCCCCGCGCCGCCGGCCTTCGCCTCCAGTATCGCGTCCTCCAGCATCGACTGGTAGAGTTCGAACCCGACCTCCTTGATATGGCCGGACTGCTCGTCGCCCACCAGATTGCCCGCGCCGCGTATGTCGAGGTCGTGGCTGGCAAGCTGGAACCCCGCGCCCAGCGTATCCAGGTCGGACAGCACCTTCAGCCGCTTTTCCGCCGTTTCGGTGATCACCCGGTTGGCGGGCGTGGTGAAATAGGCATAGGCGCGCGTCTTCGCCCGCCCGACCCGCCCGCGAAGCTGGTAGAGCTGCGCCAGGCCGAAGCGGTCCGCCCGATGGATGATGAGCGTGTTGGCGGACGGAATGTCGAGCCCGCTTTCGACGATGGTGGTCGAGAGCAGCACGTCGTAGCGCTTGTCGTAGAAGGCCGACATGCGTTCCTCCACCTCCGTCGCGCTCATCTGGCCATGGGCGACCACCGGCCGCACTTCGGGCACTTCGGTGCGGAGAAATTCCTCGATCTCCGTCAGGTCGGAAATGCGCGGCACGACGAAGAAGCTCTGGCCGCCCCGATAATGTTCGCGCAGCAGCGCCTCGCGGATCACGACCCCGTCCCACGGCATGATGTAGGTCCGCACCGCCAGGCGATCCACCGGCGGCGTCTGGATGACCGACAGTTCGCGCAGGCCCGACATCGCCATCTGCAAGGTGCGCGGGATGGGCGTCGCCGTCAGCGTCAGCACGTGGACGTCGGTCTTGAGCGACTTCAGCCGTTCCTTGTGGGTCACGCCGAACCGCTGTTCCTCGTCCACGATGACGAGACCCAGCCGCTTGAACTCCAGCCCCTTGGCCAGCAGCGCATGGGTGCCCACCACGATGTCGACGGTTCCGTCGGCAAGGCCGGCCTTCACCGCCTTCGCCTCCTTGTCCGGCACCAGCCGGGACAGGCGGCCGATCTTCACCGGGAAACCCCGGAAACGCTCCTCGAAATTCATGTGATGCTGCCGGGCGAGCAGGGTGGTCGGGCAGATCACCACCACCTGCATCCCCGCCATCGCCGCGACGAAGGCGGCGCGCAGCGCGACCTCCGTCTTGCCGAAGCCGACATCGCCGCAGACCAGCCGGTCCATCGGCCTGCCAGCGCCCAGATCCTCGATCACGTCGCCGATCGCCCGGTCCTGATCGTCGGTTTCCTGATAGGGGAAGCGGTCGACGAAGGCGGGATAGCCCGCGCTGTCGGGTTCCGCCACGGTCGCGGGCCGCAGGGCGCGTTCCGCCGCGGTCTTGAGCAGTTCGCCCGCAATCTCCCGGATGCGTTCCTTCATCCGCGCCTTGCGCCGCTGCCAGGCCTCCCCGCCCAGCCTGTCCAGGCTGACGCCCTCGCTTTCGGAGCCGTAGCGGGAGAGAACCTCCAGATTCTCGACCGGCACATAGAGCTTGTCGCCGCCCGCATATTCCAGCGCGACGCAATCATGCGCCGCCTTGGCGACGGGAATCTGGGTCAGCCCTTCATAGCGGCCGATGCCATGGTCCATGTGCACGACCAGATCGCCCGGCGAGAGCGTCGCCAGTTCGGCCAGGAAAGCGTCGGCGCTCTTCTTGCGCTTGGCCCGCCGCACGAGCCGGTCGCCCAGCATGTCCTGTTCGGTCAGCACCGCCACGTCGGGCGCGGTGAAGCCGTGGTCGAGCGGCAGGACGGTCAGCACCGTGCTGCCCCCGGCCGCGATGCCCAGCGCCTCCTGCCAGCTGTCCGCCGCCGCGATCCGCTTCAGCCCATGGTCGGCCAGCAATCCGGACAGCCGTTCCCGCGCGCCGCCTGAATAGCTGGCGATGACCACCTTCTTCTTCGCCCGCTGGAGCGCGGCGATATGTTTGCTCACCGCCTCATAGACATTGGCGTTCTGCGCCCGCTCCGGCGCGAAGTCGCGTGGGCCATCCACCGCGAAGTCGAGGACGGAGGCGCTTTCCGGTTCATGGAAGGGGGTGGTGGCGTGCATCGGCCAGTCGCGCGCCAAAGCGGCCCATTCCTCCGCCTCCAGATAGAGGGCCCTGGGCTCCAGCGGCCGATAGGCGCCGGGATCGGAGGATTTCGCCGCCGCGCGGTTCGCATGATAGTCCCTGATCGCCTCGAACCGCGCCTCCGCCGCGCCCGCGACGCCATGGTCCAGCAGGATCAGGCTGTCGTCGCCCAGATGGTCGGTCAGGGGCACCAGCCGTTCCTCGAACAGCGGCAGCCAATGTTCCATGCCCTGCAGGCGGCGCCCGTCGCTCACCGCCTGATAGAGCGGGTCGCCGGTGGCCGTGGCGCCGAAAATTTCGCGATAGCGGCCGCGGAAGCGCTTGATCGTCTCCTCGTCCAGCAAGGCCTCCGACGCGGGGAGCAGGGTGAAGCCCTCGACGCTCCCGCTCGTCCGCTGGTCGGCGGGATCGAAGCGACGCACCGTCTCTATCTCGTCCCCGAAGAAATCGAGCCTGAGCGGCTGTTCCTCGCCGCCGGGGAACAGGTCGACAATGCCGCCGCGTATGGCGAACTCGCCCCGGTCATGCACGGTGTCGGTGCGCACATAGCCATTGGCCTGCAGCATGTCGGCCAGCCGCGAGATGGCGATCCGTTCCTTGGGCGCGAGTTTCGCCACCAGTTGCCGCACGCGGAACGGCGTCAGCGTGCGCTGGGTGAGGGCGTTGAGCGTGGTGAGGACGAGTTGCGGTCCCTGCGGCTTGCCTTGCAGGGCGTAGAGGCCAGCCAGCCGGGCCGCGGCGGTGCGCAGCGAAGGGCTGGCCCGGTCATAGGGCAGGCAGTCCCAGGCCGGGATTTCGACGATCTCGATCTCCGGCGCGAAATAATGCGCCGTATCCGCCACGGCGCGCATCAGCTGCTCGTCGGGGGCGACGAACAGGGTGCGGGACGGGGCGGCGCGCGCGATGTCCGCCAGCAGCCAGGGCTGGAAACCGGCCGGCACGCCGGAAAGGGTCATCGGGGCGGAGGCTTTGAGGATTTTCTGGAGATCGGTCATTTCTTGCTTTGTCATTCCCGCGAAGGCGGGATGCGTTTCCCGGCCCGGCGTGTGGATGCTCCGTCAGGAGATGAATCCCCGCCTTTGCGGGGATGACGGCGTAGGGCGTCTATTTCTTCCCGATCTCCACGAAATCCATCTTCACGAACCTGTCCCACATCGGCCCGCGCCATTGTTCCGGCAGCGGCAGCGTGCCGAGGGCCCAGGCCATGATGTCGGCATCCTGTTCCTCGATAAAGCGTTCGAACCAATCCAGTTCCTCTTCGCCCCATTCGGCATGGTAGCGATCGAAATATCCCCCCACCGCCAGGTCCGCTTCCTTGATGCCGCGATGCCAGGCCCGGAATTGCAGGCGGCGGATGCGGGGGTCTTCGTTCACAATTTGTTCCTTGCGCGAGCATGGCGAAATTGCCGATCGGATGTTTGCGCATCGTCCCGGCTGGGCTAGACGCATGCAGATAGCCATGCGACCCGATATCCTCAACCCACTCTTCACCGAAATCGAAGCGCTGAAAGGCGTCGGCCCAACATTGGCAAAACCGCTGGAGCGGCTGGGCCTGGCGCGCGCCGTCGACGTCGCCTTCCATCTTCCGGTCAGCTTCATCGACCGCCGCATGGTGGACGAGCTGATCCTGGGCGATTCAGGCCGGATCATCGGCATCACGCTGACGCCCACCGATTATCGCGCGTCCGGCAGCGCCCGCGCGCCGTTCCGCGTGATTGCGCAGGACCGGCACGGGAACAGCGTCGCGCTGGTCTATTTCGGCCGCAACAGCGCCTGGCCGCGCAAGCTGCTGCCGCTGGGCGAAGCGAAGTTCGTCTCCGGCAAGCTGGAGGCCTATGGCGACAATCTGCAGATCGTGCATCCCGACCATGTCCTTCCGCCGGAGGAAGCCGCCACCATTCCCGCGCGGGAGCCGGTCTATGGCCTGTCCGAAGGGTTGACCAACAATCGCCTGCGCGACCTGGTGGCGCAGGCGCTGGCCCGCGCCCCCGAACTGCCCGAATGGATCGAGCCCAGCCTGCTCGCCCGCAAGGGCTGGCCCGGATGGCGGGAGGCCCTGCATCGCATCCATGCCGATCCCACCGACGCGCTGGCCCGCGAGCGGCTCGCCTATGACGAGATATTCGCCGGGCAGCTTGCGCTGATGCTGGTGCGCCAGTCGTCCCGCAGGCGCCGGGGCGTGCCCGTTGCCGGTGACGGCCGGTTGCGCGCCATGCTCAAGCTGCCCTTTGCGCCGACCGGCGCGCAGAGCCGCGCCTTCATGGAAATAGAGGGCGACATGGCCCAGCCCGTGCCCATGCTGCGCCTGTTGCAGGGCGATGTGGGGTCGGGCAAGACGCTGGTCGCGCTGATGGCGCTGCTCAACACGGTCGAGGCGGGGGCGCAGGGCGCGCTGCTGGCGCCGACCGAAATCCTTGCCCGCCAGCATTATGAAACGTTGCGCCGGATGGCGTCGGGCCTGCCGGTGAATATTGCCATCCTGACCGGGCGCGAAAAGGGTAAGGCGCGCGAATCCACCCTCATGGGACTGGCGGACGGGAGCATCGACATATTGGTCGGCACCCACGCCATCTTCCAGGATGCGGTGCGATACAAGAACCTCGCCCTGGCGGTGATCGACGAGCAGCATCGCTTCGGCGTCGCGCAGCGCATGATGCTGGCGGCCAAGGCGGAGCGTGCGCCGCACCTGCTGGTGATGACCGCCACGCCGATCCCGCGCACGCTGACGCTCACTTATTATGGCGAGATGGACGTGTCCCGCCTGGACGAGATGCCGCCGGGCCGGCAGCCGATCCAGACCGTCGTCATGTCCTCCGGGCGTCTGGACGAAGTGGTGGAGGCGCTGGCCCGCCATGTGGAGGGCGGGGGGCAGGCCTATTGGGTCTGCCCGCTGGTCGAGGAAAGCGAGAATAGCGACCTTGCCGCCGCCGAGGCGCGGGCGGAGACGCTGCGGATGCGCTTCGGCGAGCGGGTCGCGATCGTGCACGGCCGGATGAAGGGGCCGGAGAAGGACGCCGCGATGGAAGCCTTCGCCTCCGCCCGGGCGAAGATATTGGTGGCGACCACCGTGATCGAGGTCGGCGTCGACGTTCCCAACAGCAACCTCATCATCATCGAAGGGGCCGACCGCTTCGGCCTGGCGCAGCTTCACCAGTTGCGCGGGCGCGTGGGGCGGGGGCAGAACCAGTCGGTCTGCATCCTGCTGCGCGGCAATGCGCTGAGCGAGACCGCCCGGGCGCGGCTGGCCCTGATGCGGGACACCAATGACGGTTTCCGCATAGCCGAGGAAGACCTGCGCCTGCGGGGCGCGGGGGAGATATTGGGCACGCGCCAGTCGGGCGAGCAGCAGTTGAAGCTGGCGACGCCGGAGCATCTCTCCGCCCTGCTCGATCCGGCGCGCGACGACGCGCATCTGCTGATCGACCGCGATGGGGGACTGAGCGAGGCGCGGGGGCAGGCGGCCAGAACCTGCCTCTATCTTTTCGAGCGCGACGCGGCGGTGGGTCTGCTGCGCAGCGGGTAGGATCGCTGCCTGTTCTGGCGAAGGCAGGAACGCGGTGCCGGCGGCTGTGCGACCGGGCGGCGTTTCCCTCGCAGGGTCGGCACGCATCTTGGAAGCAACGGCCTGCCGCACCTGCGAAACCATCCCGCGGCCCTGTCGTTGCAGGACCATGCAATCCGACATCAGCCTGCACCATGTCACGTCGATGGCGGCGATCTCGATCGGCCTGTCGGTCGCCGTCGCCTTCCTGCTCCATTGGCTGGTCTATTGGCTGGCGACCCGCATCGTGCGGCGGATGCGGATAGAGCCGGTGATCCTTCCCGCCCTCTATCACCCCAGCCGCTGGCTGATCGTCCTCATGACGCTGGCGGCGGGCATCCAGCCGCTGACCTTCAGCCCGAATGTGGAGGCGATCTGGTCCATCGGGTCGAAAATGCTGTTCATCCTGCTGATGGGCTGGCTGATCTTTTCCCTGATGCGGGCGGGGCGCATCATCCTGGAGCGCCGCAGCGACATCAGCGTGGAGGATAATCTGAAGGCCCGGCGGCAGCATACCCGCATCCGCATCCTCTACCGCGTGACGCAGTTCATCGTCGGCTTCCTGATCGTCTCGCTGATGCTGATCGCCATTCCCGGCGTGCGGAGCGTCGGGGTTACGCTGATGGCGTCGGCGGGGCTGGCCGGGCTGGCCGTCGGCGCGGCGGCGCAGCCCGCGCTCAAGAACCTGATCGCCGGCATCCAGATGGCCTTTTCAGAACCGATCCGGCTGGACGATGTCGTGATCGTCGAGGGCGAGTGGGGCCGGATCGAGGACATCAAGCTGACCTATGTCGTCATCCGCATCTGGGACGACCGGCGGATGATCGTGCCTGTTTCCTATTTCCTGGAAAAGCCGTTCCAGAACTGGACGACGAAAACCTCCGACCTGCTCGGCACCGTATTCCTTTACGTCGATCCTGCCGCCGACATAGAGGCGATCCGGGCGAAATTCATCGAGGCGGTCAAGGCCAACAGCCGCTGGGATGGGCGGGTCGCGATATTGCAGGTCACCGACCAGCGCGCCGATGCGCTGGAGCTGCGCGGCCTGCTGAGCGCCCGCAACGCCGGCATAGCCTTCGACCTGCGCTGCGAGGTGCGGGAGGCGATGATGAATTTCCTGCGCACGCAAATGCCGCAGGCGCTGGTCCGTTCGCGCCAGCGGCTGGAGGCGGGGGATGATCTTGGGAAGGCGTTTACCAGGCCGTCTGCCGTGGCGGAATGAGGGACAGCATCGCGTCATAGACATGCGGTTCGATCCGCCTCAGGAACTCGACGCCGATCCGCCCGTCTTCCGACCAGCGCACGTGCCCGGCATGGTCCTTCACCACGGGCAGCCATATCGTCACCCGTTCACCCATGGCCAACGGCGCATCCGTCCGGCACATCAATCCCAGGGCGGAGATGTTGATGATCCGCGCGCCATGGGTTCGCCCCTGCGCGGTGATATGGCTGACCATATCGACCAGATCCCGCTGCACGCGTCGCTGGTTGGCGGCGGGGTCCCGCGACTGGTTCAGATGGGACAGGCTTGCGAACACCGAAGGCATGCCCGCAGGATAAGATAAGGAAGGTGGCCTATTCCTTACCTTCCATGGTTAAGGCGCGCTGCACGCTCTTTCGATTTCAGGCGGTTACCAGCCCGTGCTTCTTCGCGCCGAAGCTGACCTTGTCCCCCGCCTTCAGGGGCAGGGCGGGGTCGTTCACCACCTCTCCATTGACGCGGATGGCGCCTTCCGCCAGCTTCCGCCGCACTTCCTTGTTGGAGGCGGCAAAGCCCAGTGCGGCGGTGCCCTGCACGATGTTCAGCCCGTCCGCGCCAAGGCTGACGGTCGGCAGATTGGCATCGGAGGCGCCCTCCTCGAAAGTCCGGCGGGCCGTCTCCGCGGCGGCGGCGGCGGCATCGGCGCCGCGGCAGAGCGCCGTCGCCTCGTTCGCCAGGATCTTCTTCGCCTCGTTGATCTCCGCGCCCTGCAGGGCGGCCAGCCGCTCCACCTCGTCCATCGGCAGGTCGGTGAACAGCCGCAGTCGGCTGGCGACGTCGGCATCGGCCGTGTTGCGCCAGAACTGCCAGTAATCATAGCTGGAAAGCTGATCCTCGTTGAGCCACACCGCGCCGCCCACGGTCTTGCCCATCTTGGTGCCGTCGGCATTGGTGAGCAGCGGGGTCGTCAGCCCGAACACCTGCGTGCCGTCCACCCGTCGCGCCAGTTCGACGCCGTTGACGATATTGCCCCACTGGTCCGATCCGCCCATCTGCAACCGGCAGGCCGAACGGCGCGACAGTTCCAGAAAGTCATAGGCCTGGAGGATCATATAGTTGAATTCCAGGAAGCTCAGCGACTGTTCCCGGTCCAGCCGCAGCTTCACCGAATCGAAGCTCAGCATCCGGTTGACCGAGAAATGCTGGCCGATGTCGCGCAGGAAAGGGATATATTCCAGCCGGTCCAGCCAATCCGCATTGTCGACCATGATCGCGTCGGTCGGTCCGTCGCCGAATGTCAGGAACCGTTCGAACACGCGTTTGATGCTGCCGACATTCTGCGCGATGGCGTCGGTGGTCAGCAGCTTGCGCGCTTCGTCCTTGAAGCTGGGATCGCCGATCTTGCCGGTGCCGCCGCCCATCAGGACGATGGGCTTGTGCCCGGCCTTCTGCAACTGCCGCAGCATCATGATCGACACCAGATGGCCCACATGCAGCGAGGGCGCCGTGGGATCGAAGCCGATATAGCCCGGCACGACCTGCCTGGCGGCCAGGGCGTCCAGACCCTCCGCATCGGTCAACTGGTGGATATAGCCGCGCGCTTCGAGCAGGCGGAGCAGATCGGACTGGTAGTTGCTCATGGCGCGGCCCTGTAGCATTGAGAGGAATAACGTAAAAGAGGCAGGATCATTCGATGCTCGCAATAGGCCTGATGTCGGGCACATCCCGCGACGGCATAGACGCCGCGCTGATCGAGACCGATGGCGAGGGCGCCAGCAAGGGCATCGCTTTCCATGCCATGCCCTATGGCGAGGGGTTCCGCCTTCGCCTGGCCGAAGCCTGCGGGCGCGCCATGGCGATGGACAGGCCGGGGTTCGAACCGCTCATCCACGCGGTCGAGGAAGAACTGACCGAGCTTCATGTCGAGGCGGTGTCGGACCTGCTGGCCCGCAGCGGCCATGTCACGCAGGACGTCGCCGTCATCGGCTTCCACGGCCATACCGTGGCGCACCGCCCCGAATGGCGCTGGACCTGGCAGATCGGGGACGGCGCCGCCCTGGCGGGGGCCTTCGGCATTCCCGTCGTCGCGGACCTGCGCAGCGCCGATGTCGCGGCGGGCGGACAGGGCGCTCCGCTGCTCCCCGTCTATCACTGCGCCCTGGCCCATGATCTGGCGAAACCCGTTGCGGTGCTGAACCTGGGCGGGGTCGCCAACATCACCGCCATCGCCGCCGACGGGGAAATCGTCGCCTTCGATACCGGCATGGCGAGCGGCCTCATCGACAATTGGATGCAGAGCCATGGCGACCGGAGCTTCGATGAGAACGGCGCGACGGCGGCCGGCGGCCGGGTGGATGAAGATCGGCTGGCGCACATGCTGGCCGATCCCTGGTTCGCCGTCCCTCCGCCCAAGAGCATAGACCGCGAGGCCTTCACCATCGATGCCGTGCGCGGGCTGCCGCTGGCGGATGGCGCCGCGACGCTGACGGCCTTTTCCGCCGCGGCGGTCTCGCGCGGGCTCGGGCATCTCGCGGAGCGGCCCAAGCGCATCTATGTCGCGGGTGGCGGGCGCCACAATGCGACGCTGATGCGCATGCTGGGCGATTATACCGGGGCGGAGGTCCGACCGGTGGACGACCTCGGATGGGACGGGGACGCCCTGGAGGCGCAGGGTTTCGCCTATATGGCTGTCCGCCATATGAAGGGCCTGCCGATCAGTTTCCCCGGCACGACCGGCGCGCCGCGGCCGATGACGGGGGGCGTGCTCTTCGAACCGGCATGACATTTCCCTGACACCCTCCCGCCTGCGGAGGGGGGAATATCGCTGAATCGGCCCGGTTCACCGCTTGCGCGTCAGTTCTCGCATGGCGTCGTCAATCCCCTCGATCGTCAGGGGATACATGCGGCCATTCATGATTTCGCGGATCATCCTGGTCGACTGGCTATAGCCCCAATGCGCTTCCTGCGCGGGGTTCAGCCACACGGCGGCCGGATAGGTGTGCAGCACGCGGCTCAGCCAGGTTGCGCCCGGTTCCTCGTTCATATGTTCGACCGAGCCGCCGGGATGGCTGATCTCATAGGGGCTCATCGCCGCGTCCCCGACGAAGATCACCTTATAGTCATGCCCATATTTGTGGAGGATGTCCCAGGTCGGCGTTCGCTCCGAAAAGCGGCGGCGGTTGTCCTTCCACACGCCTTCGTAAAGGCAGTTGTGGAAGTAGAAGAATTCCATATTCTTGAATTCGCTCGTCGCTGCCGAGAACAGCTCCTCGCAAAGCGTGATGAACGGGTCCATCGATCCGCCCACGTCCAGGAACAGGAGCAGCTTCACCGCATTGTGCCGCTCCGGCCGCATGCGGATGTCGAGCCAGCCCTGCCGCGCGGTTCCCCGGATCGTTTCGTCCAGGTCCAGCTCGTCCGCCGCCCCCTCCCGCGCGAAGCGGCGCAGCCGCCGCAGCGCGACCTTGATGTTGCGGGTGCCCAGTTCCTTCTGATTGTCCAGATTGGCGAATTCGCGCTTTTCCCACACCTTGATGGCGCGCTTGTGCCGGCTCTCGCCGCCGATCCGCACCCCCTCCGGATTATAGCCGCCATGGCCGAAGGGCGAGGTGCCGCCGGTGCCGATCCATTTATTGCCGCCCTGATGACGCCCCTTCTGCTCCTCCAGCCGCTTCTTCAGCGTCTCCATGATCTCGTCCCAGCTTCCCAGCGACCTGATCTTCTCCATCTCCTGCGGACTGAGGAATTTCTCCGCCACCAGCCGCAGCCATTCCTCGGGAATGTCCGCCTCGACCCCTTCGCTGCCCAGCACGCCCTTGAAGACGCGGGCGAACACCTGGTCGAAACGGTCGATCAGTCCCTCATCCTTCACATAGGTGGCGCGGGCGAGATAATAGAAATCCTCGGGCCGCTGCCCGATGACGTCCCGGTCCAGCGCCTCCAGCAGCAGCAGATGTTCCTTTATGCCGGCGGGAATGCCGGCAGCGCGCAGCGCGTCGAGAAAGTTGAGCATCATGACGGCCCCTTGTCCGCCAGCTTGCCCGATCATGCAAGCGCGGGGCGTTGTCGGAATGTTAAGTGTTGCAATGCATCGTTAACAAGGCAGTATCCATATCGGGCGGAATAGGGCGGCGATCATTGGAAAACGGGGATTTGTTGACCGACCTGGGGGAAAGATCGGGCGACATCGCATTGCAATGCAGCGAAACGGCGGGTTTCCTGGGGGAACTGACCCGCCGCATCCAGGCGGATTCGGCGCATCTGGGGGAATTGCAGTCGACGATGGAGGCGCTGGCCGTCAGCCAGAATGAAAGCGTGCTCGCGGCGCAGGAACTCAGCCTTACGGCGCGTCGGGCGGGGCAGATCATCGCGCAGGGGCATGAGGCGATCGGACGTTCCCTGGGCCAGATCACGGAACTGATCGAGAATGTGACCGGACTGGAAGGGCATCTGCGTCAGTTCCTGGACGTCATCGAGACGGTCGGCGATATTTCGGGGCAACTGGGCGCGATCGCCCGCCAGACCCGCCTTCTGGGCGTGAACGCCGCGATCGAGGCGGCCCGCGGCGGCGAGGCGACGCAGGGCTTTGCCGTGGTGGCGGACGAGATCCGGCGGCTGGCCGGGCAGGCGGGCGAGTCCGCCGCGTCCGTGGGCGACAAGCTGGGCCAGCTGGACCGCGATGCCCGGCAACTGATCGGCGGGGTGGAGGCCAATATCCTGCGCGGCCGCGAAGTCGGTTCGCATATCGATACGCTGCGGGTCAGCATGGCCGAGATCGCTTCGCTGGTGACGCAGTTCGGGGATCGGTCTGAAACGATCGTCACCTGCACGGACGAGGCCGATGGCGACGTCGCGGCCCTGCGTCAGGGACTTGCCCGTTTCAGCCAGTCGGCGACGGAAAGTGCGACCCGCGTCGAAACCGCGCGCGGCCACCTGGAAGGGCTGGAGGGGATGGCGAACGCGATGCTCAACCGGGCGGCGCATAGCGGCCATGTCACGCGCAACAGCCGCTATATCGCCCTGGCCGAAGAAGGCGCGGAGGAGATTCAGGCGCTGATCGAGCGGGCGCTGGCGGAGGGGGAACTGGACATGGGCGGCCTGTTCGATACCGCCTACCGGCCGCTGCCCGGTTCCGACCCGATGCAATATGAAAATGGCTTCACCGCCTTTGCCGACCGCTGCGTGCAGCCCTTGCTCGACCGGCGGACCGCGCAGGACAGCGCCATCGTCGGCTGCTGCCTGATCGACATGAACGGCTATCTGCCGACGCATATCAGCGCGCGCAGCCAGCCGCAGCGGCCTGGGCAGACGCGCTGGAACATGGAACATGCCCGCAACCGGCAGATATTCATGGACAGCCAGACCCGCCGCGCGCTGGACGGCGATGGGGATTTCTTCCTGTTCACCTACCGTCAGGACTTGGGCGAGGGGCGTTATCGGGCATTGCGCAGCGTGTTCGTGCCGCTGATGTTCAGCGGACGGCGCTGGGGGCTTTATGAGGTCGGCTATCTGATCTGATCGCCCCTCTCAGCGCAGCTTCACGCCAGCCGTCCGCACCGTCACCTCGCCATTGGCGGCATAGTCGGCGGTCGCGCCGGCCTGGGCCGTCTGAGGGTCCTTTCCGTCCAGGATCTGGGCGATCTGGCGGGCGCTCGGCACCTTGTCATAGACGCCGTAGAGGTCGGTCTGACCCACGGAATGGATGGAGAGCCGATAGCCGTCCTTCGCGGGATCGAACGCGACCATGGTGCCTGCGTCGTCCACCGGCACGATGATCGCGCCATCTGCGGCGCCGGCCTGCTGGAGAATGTCGTAGCTGCCCTCGGCGGTGTCGACCTTGCCCCTTATGCAGAGCGGTTCCTGCCCTTCGCGCGGCAGGGAAATATCGGCGGGCGCGGACGTGGTTTGCGCGGTGAGGCGGGCGTCGCCGCCTTCATTGGCGGGGCAGGCGGCCAGTCGAGCGGGCCTGGTCGCATGGATCGAGGATGCATCATCGAACTGAAGACCCGCCAGCATGCCGTCCAGCCCGGCCAGCACTTCCTTCCGCCGTTCCGTCGGCCCGGTGACGCGGAGCTTCACCAGCCATCGCCCGGCGTGCAGGAAAGCCGCAGCCGTGGTGAGCGCGCCGTCGGCGGCATCGTCATAGACGGCGCGGATGGCGCCATTGGCATGTCCGGCCACCGCGACGCTGGAATAAGCGGTGCGGCGCGTCCTTGCTCCGAAACGCTCCGTCACGGCCTTGTCCGTCATATAGGCGGCGAGCGAGGCGTCGGCATAGCTGGGCAGATAGACATAGAGCGTCGCCTGGACCGCGCCGTCGTCGGACAGATATTGCGCGTAATTGTCGATGCCCTTGCCGCCGTTGGAAACCTCCCCGCTCTTGGCGAGCGACAGGCCGGCCACGCTTTGCGGCATGCCGATCCCCGCGGCGTCGGCGCGCAGGGCGGTGGCGGTGGGTGTCCAGGCTTCCCGTTCCTCGGCAGCGTGCGCGAACGCAGGCGCTGACAAGGCCAGCACCGCCGATAAAAGGGACAACGCACGCTTGGGCATTGGCATCCTTCCCTAAATTCATGGCCGTCTTTTCGCGGCTTTGAATGTCAGGAGGAAAGTTGAGCCGAAATGCACCGGCAGCGCAAGCGGCCTTTTAGCTTACGGGGGGCATTTGTGCCGGATAATGGGGCAGATCAGGGTCCAGATGCGCCCAGGCGGGCGCCGCGTCGGTCCAGATGACGGCCTGGGGGGCCAGAAGGTCGGGATCGTCAAGCGCTCCGGCGCGGACGAATGTCAGGTGCGGACGCGATTCGGCCAGGCTGAACAGCGGCGTGCCGCATTCGGGGCAGAAGCCGCGCCGCATCGCATTGCCGCTGTCCGCGACGCTGTGGTGCCAGCGCAGGTCGCCGGTGACGGTCAGCTTGTCGGAAGGGAAGCAGACATTCACCGTGCCCGATCCGCCGCCCAGATATTGGCAGAGCCGGCACCAGCACATGCGCGCCGCCAGGGGTTCCGCATCGATGCTGATCCGCACCTGTCCGCACAGGCATCCGGCTTGATGAGTCATGGTTCGCGGCCTTTCGTTGAGCGGGGGTGGAGTGGTCCCTATCGCCCCTGCCGCCGGGCCATGAAGGCGAGCCGTTCGAACATCATGATGTCCTGCTCATTCTTGAGCAGCGCGCCGTGCAGCGGCGGGATCGCTTTGGTGGGATCGCGGTCCTGCAATATGTCGAGCGGCATGTCCTCCGCCAGGATCAGCTTCAGCCAGTCGAGCAGTTCGCTGGTGGACGGCTTCTTCTTGAGGCCGGGCACCTCCCGGATTTCGTAGAATATTTCGAGAGCGCGGTTGACCAATATCTTCTGGATGCCGGGGAAATGCACGTCGATGATGGCCTGCATCGTCTCCCGGTCGGGAAATTTGATATAGTGGAAGAAGCAGCGGCGCAGGAAGGCGTCGGGCAGTTCCTTCTCGTTATTGGAGGTGATGACGACCACGGGCCGTTCCTTCGCCGCCACGGTCTCCCCCGTTTCATAGACATGGAAGGCCATGCGATCGAGTTCCTGCAACAGGTCGTTGGGGAATTCTATGTCGGCCTTGTCGATCTCATCGATCAGCAGGACCGGCAGGGTGGGGGAGGTGAATGCCTCCCACAGCTTGCCCTTGCGGATGTAATTGCCGATGTCGTGAACGCGCGGATCGCCCAGCTGGCCGTCGCGCAGGCGGGCGACGGCGTCATATTCATAAAGTCCCTGATGCGCCTTGGTCGTCGACTTGACGTTCCATTCGATCAGCGGAGCGTCCAGCGCCTTGGCGATTTCCTGCGCCAGCACGGTCTTGCCGGTGCCCGGCTCCCCCTTCACCAGCAGCGGACGGCGAAGCAGCACCGCGGCGTCGACGGCGACCTTCAGATCATCGGTGGCGACATAATCCCGCGTGCCTTCAAACCGCATGTTCCTGCTTCTCATCCTGCCTGTGTCGGGCCAACTATGGCAAAGCAGGGGAGGAGCGCAAAGCCTTTATGCGCGGCTTGCGGCCTGGTCCTTGCCGGCGCGGATCTTCGCGCGGGCCTGAAGGACGTCCCACAGCCCGCGATGCTGGTTCAGCAACTGGCGCGTTCCGAACAGGATGGCGCGGTCGATGGCATCGTCGCCGCCGATTTCCCTGGCGACCTCCAGCGTCGCCGCGCGGTCCGGAAGGTCGCAGACATGGGGTTCCAGCCCGACGCGAATCGCGGCGATGTCCAGCACATGCCGCACGGCCCGCCAGTCGAGCACCAGCGCGATGGCCGCCCCCATCGCGCAGCCGCGCCGGTCCGACTGGGCCAGCATGTCGAGGGCGTGGCGCTGCTGGCTGACGACGGTTTCGCAATCGCTCTGCCCCGCCGTGCTGGGGGCGGGGCCGACCGCGACCGTCACCTGGGTCAGATAGGCTCGTTCCCGCGCGAAGGCGTCGGCCGCCTGGATCAGCCAGGCGCGCGCCGCATTGTCCGCCGACCGCGTGGCGGCATGGTCGATCACGCCGGGGTGGCGGCCATGCAGAAGGCAAAGATAATAGGCGGCATCGGCCAGATCGGGCAGCGACAGCGTGGCATTGGGGCCGAAGCTGGCCCGCGCGCCACTGGCATAGCCATGCCCGGCCGTGCCGTCGGCGGCGACCACGGCGTCCAGGATCTGCGATACATCGCCAAATTGATAGCGCGGTGCTGCTTCGCTCATCGTCTTCCCCTAAAGCCCCGCTGCTGGCGCGGCCTCGTGCAGGCGACCCTAGAGAGTCGAGGTAAAAGAGGAGTTTACGCCAGTAAAAAAGGGCGGCCCGAAGCCGCCCTTTTGGATCATTCCGCCGCGTTGCCGCCTCGGTCTGCCGAGGCGCCGCGTTGCCGCCTCGGTCTGCCGAGGCGCCGCTATTGGTCGAGGAAGCTGCGCATCTTGCGGCTGCGGCTGGGGTGCTTGAGCTTGCGCAGCGCCTTCGCCTCGATCTGGCGGATTCGTTCGCGGGTCACGCTGAACTGCTGGCCGACCTCCTCCAGCGTATGGTCGGTGTTCATGCCGATGCCGAAGCGCATGCGCAGCACGCGCTCCTCACGCGGGGTCAGCGAGGCAAGCACGCGGGTGACGGTTTCCTTGAGGTTCGCCTGGATCGCGGCGTCCACCGGTATGATCGCATTCTTGTCCTCGATGAAATCGCCCAGATGCGAATCCTCCTCGTCGCCGATCGGCGTTTCGAGGGAGATCGGCTCCTTGGCGATCTTCATCACCTTGCGCACCTTCTCCAGCGGCATGGACAGCCGCTCGGCCATCTCCTCCGGAGTCGGTTCGCGGCCCTGCTCGTGCAGGAACTGGCGGCTGGTACGGACCAGCTTGTTGATCGTCTCGATCATGTGGACCGGGATGCGGATGGTCCGCGCCTGATCCGCGATGGAGCGAGTGATCGCCTGCCTGATCCACCAGGTCGCGTAGGTGCTGAACTTGTAGCCGCGCCGATATTCGAACTTGTCGACCGCCTTCATCAGGCCGATATTGCCTTCCTGAATAAGATCAAGGAATTGCAGGCCGCGGTTCGTATATTTTTTAGCGATGGAGATGACGAGGCGCAGGTTCGCCTCGACCATTTCCTTCTTCGCGATGCGCGCCTCGCGCTCGCCCTTCTGCACCATGTTGACGATGCGGCGGAATTCGGACAGCGACATGCCGGTCGCCTGCGCGATCTCGCTCACCTCAAGGCGGATGCGCTCGACCGCGCGCCCCTCGGCTGCGGCGAAGGCGGCCCATTTCTTGTCCAGACCGGACACCTTGTCGAGCCAGCCATCGTCCAGCTCATGATTGACATAGCGGTCGAGGAAATCCTTGCGGCTCACCTTGTGCCGTTCGGCCAGGCGCAGCATCTGCCCGCCCAGCGCGGTCAGGCGCCGGTTATAGGCGTAAAGCTGGTCGACCAGATATTCGATCTTCTGCTGGTGGAACTGGACGCTTTCGACCTCGGCGGTGAGCTGCTCGCGCAGTTCCTGATAGTCGTCCTCCGCCTTCTGGCTCAGCGTCTCGCCATTGGCCATGGCGGCCATGCGCGATTCCTGCGCCTTGGAGAAGGTGCGGAAAATCTCCGTGATGGTCGCGAATTTCTCCAGCGCCATCGGCTTCAGCGTCTCTTCCATCTGGGCGAGGGAGAGGGTGTTGTCCTCCTCTTCCTCCTCCTCCATCCGGCGGGCGCGCCGCTCCGTCAGGCCGTCCTCATCCTCGTCGGAATCGGCTGATTCCTCCTCCGGTTCCTCCTCTTCCTTGAAGCTGGGTCCGGCGGTCTTCTCGCTGATCTCGCCATCGTCGTCCTCGGCGCCTTCCTCCAGATTTTCCGGAGCGGGATCCTTGGACAGCATCGCGTCGAGATCCAGGATCTCGCGCAGCTGCATCTCGCCATTGTTGAGCGCGGTCGACCATTCGATGATCGCGTTGAAGGTGGTCGGGCTTTCGCACAGCCCCAGGATCATCGTGTCGCGGCCCGCCTCGATCCGCTTGGCGATGGCGATCTCGCCCTCGCGGCTGAGCAGTTCCACGGCCCCCATCTCGCGCAGGTACATGCGCACGGGGTCGTCGGTGCGGTCGACCGTTTCCTTCTTCTTCTCGGTAACGGGACGCGGCGAGCCATCGTCGTCGGCGCTGTCGTCGTCGCCGTCGTCGCGCTGATCCTCGCCGTCCTCGCTGGCTTCCTCATTCTCGACGATGTTCACGCCCATTTCGTTGAGCGCGGACATGATGTCCTCGATCTGCTCGGAGGACATCTGGTCCTGCGGCAGCGCGTCGTTCAGCTCGTCATAGGTGATGTAGCCGCGCTTCTTGGCGCGGGCGATCAGCTTCTTGACCGACGCCTCGTTCAGATCCAGCAGCGGTGCATCGCCGGTATCCGTATCCTCGCCCGCACCCTTGCTGTTCGCCTTGCTCGCCATTTATTCGCCTTAATTCCGCCGCCCCCGTGAAAGGGACGATCCATATCATATAATATCTTCGGACTGCGCCAGTTCCGCCAGGCGGCGATCATGATCCAGCTTCAACTTGCGGACCCTTTGCTGTTCAGCAAAGCTGTCCTCGTTGAGGTCGTCTCTCGCCCGCCGGGTGGCTTCAGCCAACGCCGCCTCCAGCTCCGGTCCCTGCGCCATCACCCGAATGGCCTCGTTCAGATCGCGCCGCACGCGATCCGAGTCGGCCTTGCTTCCATGGGGGGTGAATGTGAACGTGTCGGCCCGAAGCATTCCCTTCGCCATATTATACACTTCACCTTGCCCCAATATGGTAAGGAGGCCACCGGTTTCAACTGTTTCTTTGCTGAACGAGGCCGCGATCATCGCGTTCAGCAGTTCCGCCAGCACGGTGTCGGCGATGCGAAGCCCGATAAGCATCTCGCGATGCAGCGCAATCTGATCGGGATGCCGAAGCAGGCTGGCGAGGACGGCGCGCAAAAGCCGCTGCTCCATGCCGCTTGCGCCGATCGCCCTTGCCTCGCTTCCTGCGGGGGGCAGGGGGGGCTTCCAATTGCCGCGCCGGTCGCGCTGCCAGCCGGAGCGGGCGCTGCCCCCGCCGCGCTGATGACGGGGCTGGAAGGCCGCCCGCGCGAAGAACAGCGCGTCATAGCGTTCCCGAAAGGCGTGGACATAATGCGCCCGCACGTCGGGATGGGCGATGGCGTCGGTGATCGCGGACAGGCGCTGCTTGAGCGCGGCGCGCTGCTCCGGCGTATCCAGCGGCGCGGCAGCCTGTTCATATTTCCAAAGGCGCTCGACCAGCGGTTCGGCGGCGCCCAGCACCGCTTCCATCGCCGCAGGCCCCTCCGCGCGGATGAGGTCGTCCGGGTCCTGCCCGGCCGGCAGAGTCGCAAAGGCCAGGCTCATGCCCGGTCGGAGCAGGGGCAGGGCCCGGGTCGCTGCACGGATCGCGGCCTTCTGCCCCGCCGAATCGCCGTCGAAACAGAGGATCGGCACATCGGCCATCTTCCACAGGCGCTCGATCTGATGTTCCGTAAGCGCCGTGCCCAGGGGCGCCACCGATTCTTCAAAGCCGGCCTGGGCGAGGGCGATCACGTCCATATAGCCCTCCACGACGATGATCCGGCCCGTCTGCCGGCTGGCGGGGGAGGCCCGGTCGATATTGTAGAGCGTCCGCCCCTTGTCGAAGAGCGGCGTGTCGGGGGAGTTCAGATATTTGGGTTCGCCCGCGCCCAATATGCGCCCGCCAAAAGCGATCACCCGGCCTCTGATGTCCCGGATCGGCAACATCAGCCGGCCCCGGAAGCGATCATAGCTGTCGCGCTTTCTGGCATTTCCGCTATCCGGCTCGGCGCCATCCGGGTCGATGAGCAATCCCGCCTCGATCAGCAGCGGTTCGCCAAATTCCTTGAGGGCTGTCTTGAGCCGCCCCCGCCCGTCAGGCGAGAAGCCGAAGCCGAAGGTCCTGGCCGTTCCCGCGGCGATGCCGCGCTGCTGGAGATAGGCTCTCGCCTCCGCGCCTTCAATTCCGCCAAGCTGCTCCTCGAAAAAGCCCTGCGCGGCGGCCATGACGTCATGCAGGCCCCTGGCCTGTTCCGCCCGTTTCGCCGCGCGCGGATCGGGCGCGGGAACGTCCATGCCCGCCGCCTGCGCCAGTTCCTTCACCGCTTCCATGAAGGGAAGGCCGCGATGATCGGTCATCCACCGGATTGCGTCGCCATGCGCGCCGCAGCCGAAGCAGTGATAGAAGCCCTTTTCGTCGTTTATCGTGAAGCTGGGCGTCTTCTCATTATGGAAGGGGCAGCAGGCCTTATATTCGCGGCCTGCCTTCTGCACCTTCACCGTCCGCCCGATCAGGGTGGAAAGAGAGGTGCGCGCGCGCAATTCGTCGAGGAAGGCCGGGGATAGGCTCATGCCCAGCTCAAATCCGCACGCCTGAACGCATCGGCCAGAACTCCGTTCGTTTCGAGCGAAGCCGAGAAACGCTCGCGCGGCGGCCGGGCGAGCAGGGAAACAAAGGACCAATTGCCCGCGATCATTGCCTCCTTTTTGGCATGCGACCAGCCGCCGACGATCCGTTCCGCTTCCAAGGCTTCAATTCGGGAAGAAAAGGCTTCGCTCCAGACCAGCATGAGCGGCAAGCGCCTGCGTGTGAATTGGCTGCCCTGTCCTGCCCGATGCCGTCCAATCCTATGGTGGAGGTCATCGGTGCGACCCGTATGATAGCGCCCATCCGAGCATCGCAGCATATAGGTCCAGAACGCCATCATGCGATTATGCCGGAACGTCCATCAATGTCGAGGGCGCGCCGGATGCAGGAAGATTGCGAAGATGTTGCCTCAGGAAAGCGCCGCCTTCACCAGCCCGCTGGCCTTGCTCATGTCGATCACCGATCCGTGCCGTTCCTTCAGCACGGCCATGACCTTGCCCATGTCCTTGACGCTCGCCGCGCCCACTTCCGCCTTGATCGCCTCTATGGCGGCCTTCGTCTCGTCCTCGCTGAGCTGTTGCGGCAGGAAGCTGTCGATCACGTCCAGTTCGGCCTGTTCCTTCGCGGCCAGTTCGTCGCGGCCGCCGCTCCTGAACATGTCGATGGATTCGCGGCGCTGCTTCGCCATCTTCTGGAGCACCTCGACCACGACCGTGTCGTCATCCGGCACGCTGGACGCGGTGCGCAGTTCTATGTCGCGATCCTTCAGCTTCGCCAGGATCAGGCGCACGGCGGCCAGCCGATCCTTCTCTCCCGCCTTCATGGCGGCGATTTGGGCGCTTTTGATCTCGTCGCGAATCATGCGAATGAATCCTGTCTCTTCCGGAAAGGTCCAGATATAACGCCAAAAGAGATTTTTAACAGGAGTTGACCCCGCGGCCTCTCGCGCATAGGTGACCGGCCGTTTAACCCGCTTCAGACGGGTTCCCGCAAAAGCATAAAGGACGATACGACCATGGCTGACGCCAAAACCCTCATTGTGCCCAAAGGAGCGACAGGGGTGTTGGTTTTCGCCGATGGCTCCGCCGTCTTCGGTCGCGGCTTCGGCGCTGTCGGCGATGCGGTGGGCGAACTGTGCTTCAACACGGCCATGACCGGCTATCAGGAAGTGATGACCGACCCCAGCTATGCGGGGCAGATCGTCACCTTCACCTTCCCGCATATCGGCAATGTCGGCACGAACCTGGACGATGTGGAGGCGGAGCTGCCCCACGCGCTGGGCTGCGTCGTGCGGCAGGACGTGACGGAACCCAGCAACTTCCGCAATGTCGAGCCCTTCGATCAGTGGATGAAGGAAAATGGCCGCATTGGCCTTGCCGGCGTCGACACCCGCGCGCTGACCAGGCTGATCCGGGTCAAGGGCGCGCCCAATGTCGTGATCGCGCACGATCCGGAGGGGCGGTTTGACATCGAGGCGCTGGCCGCCAGGGCTGCGGCCTGGCCGGGTCTGGAGGGCATGGACCTTGCCATCGAAGTCTCCGCCAAGGAAAGCCGCCTCTGGAAGGACGGCGTGTGGAAGCTGGGTTTCGGCTACGGCCTCGATGAAGCCGGTGAAGAGCGGCCCCATGTCGTCGCGATCGATTATGGCGCGAAGAACAATATCTTCCGCAATCTGGTGAAGGCCGGCGCCCGCGTCACCGTGCTGCCCGCCACCGCCAGCTATGAGCAGGTGATGGAGCATAATCCCGACGGCGTGTTCCTTTCCAACGGCCCCGGCGACCCCGCCGCGACCGGCGAATATGCCGTGCCGGTGATCCGGAAGCTGCTGGACGCGGACAAGCCGGTCTTCGGCATCTGCCTTGGCCACCAGATGCTGGCGCTGGCGGCGGGCGCTAAGACCGTCAAGATGCATCAGGGCCATCGCGGCGCCAACCATCCGGTCAAGCGCCTGTCCGACGGTCTGGTCGAGATCACGTCGATGAACCACGGCTTCGCGGTCGACGCCGATACGCTGCCCGCCAATGTGAAGCCGACCCATGTGTCGCTCTTCGACGGCAGCAATTGCGGCATCGAACTGACGGATAAGAAGGCTTTCTCGGTCCAGTACCACCCAGAAGCCTCGCCCGGCCCGCAGGACAGCTTCTATCTGTTCGAGCGGTTCGTTGAGGGTCTGGGGCAGAGTTCCTGATATGTCATCTCACACTATCGTAGCATCTACGAAGCATGAGGATCTGACCGTTCACACCACCCATGCCGTTGCGACCAATACAGATCCCGAGGACGGAGATTGGTGGTGGAAGGAGTTGGGTGAAGCCGACTTCGATCAGTCTCCGGCCCCGTTTCATGGGCCGTTCTCATCAGAGGAAGAGGCCGTTGCTGATGCAGAGCGGCATTTTCAAGGCGAACATGCCGCAAACTGCGGTTGCATAATGAGTGAGCAATAATGCCCAAACGCACCGACATCTCCTCCATCCTCATCATCGGCGCTGGTCCGATCATCATCGGCCAGGCTTGCGAGTTCGACTATTCGGGCACGCAGGCGGTGAAGGCGCTCAAGGAAGAGGGCTATCGCATCATCCTGGTGAATTCCAACCCGGCCACCATCATGACCGATCCGGAATTCGCCGACGCGACCTATGTCGAGCCGATCACGCCCGAAATCGTGGCGAAGATCATCGAGAAGGAACGCCCCGACGCGGTGTTGCCGACCATGGGCGGGCAGACGGCGCTCAACACGGCGCTCGCTCTCTTCAATGACGGCACGCTGGAGAAGTTCGGCGTCAAGATGATCGGCGCGGATGCGGTCGCCATCGACAAGGCGGAGGACCGCCTGAAATTCCGCGACGCGATGGACAAGATCGGGCTGGAATCCGCCCGCTCACGCATCGCACATACTATGGAAGAAGCGCTGGAAGCCCTTGAATTCACTGGGCTTCCTTCGATCATCCGCCCCAGTTTCACGCTCGGCGGCACTGGCGGCGGCGTTGCCTATAACAAGGACGAGTTCAAGCAGATCGTGGCCGCGGGCCTTGACGCGTCGCCCACCACCGAGGTGCTGATCGAGGAATCGCTGCTCGGCTGGAAGGAATATGAGATGGAGGTCGTCCGGGACCGGAACGACAATGCCATCATCATCTGCTCGATCGAGAATGTCGATCCGATGGGGGTCCATACCGGGGATTCCATCACCGTCGCGCCCGCGCTGACGCTGACCGACAAGGAATATCAGATCATGCGCAACGCGAGCATCGCGGTGCTGCGTGAAATCGGCGTGGAAACAGGCGGTTCGAACGTACAGTTCGCAGTCAATCCGAAGGACGGCCGTCTGATCGTCATCGAAATGAACCCGCGGGTTTCCCGCTCGTCCGCGTTGGCTTCCAAGGCGACGGGCTTCCCCATCGCGAAGGTCGCGGCGAAGCTCGCCGTCGGCTACACGCTGGATGAGATCGAGAACGACATCACCGGCGCCACCCCCGCGTCGTTCGAGCCGACCATCGACTATGTCGTGACCAAGATCCCGCGCTTCGCCTTCGAGAAGTTCAAGGGCAGCGAACCGCTGCTCGGTACCGCGATGAAGTCGGTGGGCGAGGTGATGGCGATCGGCCGCAACATCCATGAATCGATGCAGAAGGCGCTGCGGGGCCTGGAAACCGGACTTTGCGGCTTCAATGAGGTCGACCATCTCGTCGGCGCGCCCAAGGACGACATCATCGCCGCGCTCGCCCAGCCCACGCCCGACCGCCTGCTGGTCGCCGCGCAGGCCCTGCGCGAGGGCCTCACCGTCGCTGAAATCCACAATATCGCGAAGTTCGACCCCTGGTTCCTGGAGCGGATCAAGGAGATCATCGACGCCGAAGCGGAAATTCTGAACAACGGCCTGCCGCAGGATGCTGACGGCATGCGCCGGCTGAAGTCGATGGGCTTTTCCGACAAGCGCCTTGCCTATCTTGCGCTCAAATCGGCCAATCTGCGCGGCATGGAACGGGGCATCGCGCGCGGGTCGGGCCTGATCCACGAAGCGGTCAAGGCCATGACCGGCGGCGTCACGGAGGATGAGGTCCGCGCGCTGCGCCACAGGCTGGGCGTGCGCCCCGTGTTCAAGCGCATCGACACCTGCGCCGCCGAGTTCGAGGCGAAGACGCCCTATATGTACTCGACCTACGAAGCGCCGATCTTCGGCGATGCGGAGAATGAGGCGCAGCCCAGCGACAGGAAGAAGGTCGTGATCCTGGGCGGCGGTCCCAACCGCATCGGGCAGGGCATCGAGTTCGACTATTGCTGCGTCCATGCCTGCTTCGCGCTGGCGGAGGCGGGTTATGAGACGATCATGGTCAACTGCAACCCGGAAACGGTGTCGACCGACTATGACACGTCGGACCGTCTCTATTTCGAGCCGCTGACGGCGGAGGACGTGCTGGAAATCCTGAGCGTCGAGATGTCGAACGGAACGCTGGCCGGCGTGATCGTCCAGTTCGGTGGGCAGACGCCGCTCAAGCTGGCGCAGGCGCTGGAAAATGCGGGCGTGCCGATCCTGGGCACGTCGCCCGACGCCATCGACCTGGCGGAGGACCGCGAGCGGTTCGCCGCGCTGATCGACAGGCTGAAACTGAAGCAGCCCGCCAACGGCATCGCGCGCAGCCGCGAGGAGGCGATCGCCGTCGCCAACCGCATCGGCTATCCGGTGCTGATGCGCCCGTCTTATGTCCTTGGCGGCCGCGCCATGGAGATCGTCGACGGTCAGGCGCAGCTGGAGGAATATATCGCCACCGCCGTTCAGGTGTCGGGCGACTCCCCGGTGCTGATCGACCAGTATCTGCGCGACGCGGTCGAGGTGGATGTGGACGCGCTCTGCGACGGCGACGATGTGGTGGTCGCCGGCGTGCTCCAGCATATCGAGGAGGCGGGCGTCCATTCCGGCGACTCCGCCTGCTCGCTGCCGCCCTACAGCCTGTCGGACGACATCATCGCGGAGATCGAGCGTCAGGCCGATGTCCTCGCCCGCGCGCTGTCGGTCTGCGGGCTCATGAACATCCAGTTCGCGGTCAAGGACGGCGTCGTCTATCTGATCGAGGTCAATCCCCGCGCCAGCCGGACGGTGCCCTTCGTCGCCAAGGCCATCGGCACGCCGATCGCCAAGATCGCCAGCCGCGTCATGGCGGGCGAGAAGCTCAAGGATCTGCCGAAGATCGACCGGAACGCCATCGACCATATCGCGGTCAAGGAAGCCGTCTTCCCCTTCGCCCGCTTCCCCGGCGTCGATCCGGTGCTCTCGCCGGAAATGAAGAGCACCGGCGAAGTCATGGGCATCGACAGCGATTTCGCCACGGCCTTCGCCAAGGCGCAGCTGGGCGCGGGGACCATCCTGCCCAAGGGCGGCACGGTGTTCGTGTCGGTCAAGGACAGCGACAAGCCGGTGATCCTGCCCGCCGTGCAGAAGATGGCGGCGCTGGGCTTCGCCATCATCGCCACGGGCGGCACGGCCCGCTATCTGGAGGAGCAGGGCATCGCCGTCCAGCCGGTCAACAAGGTGGCCGAAGGGCGCCCGCATATCGTCGACAGGATCACCGACGGGGACGTCGACCTGATCTTCAACACGACGGAGGGCTGGCAGTCGCTCAAGGACAGCAAGGCGATCCGCACCAGCGCGCTGCGCGCCAAGGTCGCCAGCTTCACCACGGCGGCGGCCAGCGTCGCGGCGGCGAATGCGATCGAGGCTCTTCGGGGGCATGCCCTTGAAGTGCGTTCGCTCCAGTCCTATTATCCTGTGTCGCAAGCCTGATCCCCTGCACAAGGAAGCACGCTGCGGGTGGCCCCAAGGTCGGGGCCGCCAAAGGGAAGTTTTGACGAAGGATTTGCAAGAATGGCGACCGTCGAGAAGATGCCGATGCTGCAGATGGGCTATGACAAGCTCAACGAGCAGCTCCGCGAGTTGAAGGCCGAGCGGCCGTTGATCGTGGACGCCATCGAAGAAGCCCGCGCGCACGGCGATCTGTCGGAAAATGCCGAATATCACGCCGCCAAGGAGCGTCAGGGCCAGGTTGAAGCCACCATTGCCGATCTGGAAGACAAGCTGTCGCGTGCCCAGATCATCGATCCCAGGACGCTTTCGGGCGACAAGGTCGTGTTCGGCGCGACCGTCACCCTGCTCGATGAGGACGACAAGCCGGTCAAGTACCAGATCGTGGGGCAGGCCGAAGCTGACGCCAAGCTTGGCATGATCAGCTATAACAGCCCCCTGGGCCGCGCGCTGATCGGGCGCCAGATCGGCGAGGAGGTCGAGGTGTCGGTGCCATCGGGCGACAAATTCTACCTGGTCGACAAGATCGATTTCATCTGATCCATCCGTGAAACTGCCTGCCGGTCGCATGACGAACGGGATTGCGGCGATCACCTTCGTCGCCTTCCTGCTGCTTTACCTGACGGGGCAGGTCGATAATGCCGCGATCATGGCCGGCTTCATCCCCGCACGGGTGGAGGATGGCGCCCTGCTGGCCGGCATGGCGGCCGTTCCGGTGTGGCTGACGCCGATCAGTTGCACGCTGGTCCATGCCAACTGGCTGCATGTCGGCTTCAACCTGTTCATGTTCGTCTTCTGCGGGCGACAGGTGGAGCATGTGCTGGACAAGGGCGCGACGCTGCTGCTCTACATTGCCGGAGCCTATGGCGCGACGGCGCTGCAATGGGCGATCGATCCGCATTCCACCAATCCCATGGTCGGCGCCAGCGGGGCCATATCGGCGGTCATCGCGACCTATGCGCTGCTCTACAGCCAGCAGAAGGTCCGGCGGGTTGGACCGGTGTCGGCCAATCTGGTTCGTCTGCTCTGGCTGGCGGCAAGCTGGATCGTGCTTCAGCTCATGATCGGTTTCGCCACGGCGCAGGGATTGGGCGACCTGGGGCAGATTGCTGTTGCCGCGCATATCGGCGGCTTTCTGGTGGGGCTGGTGCTGACGCGCCCTTTGCTGCGCTGGCGTTTCCGCAAACGTCCCCAGCCCCTTTCCTGACGCCCGGCTTTCCTGCTCTTCAGCCGCTGGGCAGATCGGGTTCCAGCAGCCGGTGCAGGTGCACGATCACATAGCGCATCTCCGCATCGTCGACCGTCCGCTGAGCAGCGCCGCGCCAGGCATTTTCTGCACTGCTGTAATCGGGATAGACGCCGACCAGCTCGATCGAACTCAGATCTTCGAATTCCAGCGTTTGAGGATTTTTGACGCGACCGCCCATTACAAGGTGCAGCTTGCTCATGGTATCTTATGTTCTCCTGCTCGGTGAACCCATAGCGTAGCAGGCCGCCCGCACCCGTCCAAGGGGGCAGGCGGCCGGATCAGCATGCTTTTGGCGGCAGCGCGATTACGTTTTTGGCAATCGGGCCTTCACCGCTTCGCTCAGCGCGTCGACCTTCGCGGCGACCAGCGCAGCCACATCGTCGGCAAGGCGGGACGCCTTTGCACCGAGGTCGGCGGACGCCACGCTGTCGCGTGCCGATGCCGCCGCTTCCCTCGTCCCCTCGGCCGCATTGTGCAGCGCCTCGCCAGCGTTCGACCGCAGGCTTTCCGCATTTTCCGCCGCCACGGCCCTGGCGGCGAGCGCCGCTTCCAGCACCTTGGCGCCCGCACTGCTGGCAAGGCCGGGCAGGGCCTTCATGGCCGCGCGGCTCTTGGGGAACATCCATGCGATGACGGCTCCGGCCGCGACGGCGCCTGCGACGGCGGCGATGGGGTGTTCCTGAACGATTTCATTGGCGCGGGCCGCGATCCGTTGCGACCGGTCGCGCGCGTCCGCATAGGCATCGCCCGCCTTTTCACGGCTCGTCTGGATCAGGTCGCCGGCGCTTTCCCTCGCGCGATCCGCCGTATCGCGGAACTTGCCGGACGCGGTCCCGGCAATGTCGTTCGCGGCTTCACGGGCGCGGGTGATTTGCGTGCGGATGTCAGCCATCGTCAGTCTCCGAAATCTCTTCTGTGCGGTTGCTTATCCGAACGTATATCTGCCGGAAAAGTGCCCCGAGCGGACGGCGCAGCAAATAGAGCGCGAGCGCGCCCGTTGCCGCGGCCGTGGCGGCCGGCCGTTGCTGGACCTTGGCAGCCGCATAGGCGGCGCCGTCCATCAGCGTTTCCGTTGCCTTGTCCTTCGCGTCCTGCTTGAGCCGGGCGGGGGTGAGGCGCGCCCTGGCGGCGAGGGCGCTGGAGATGAGCGCGGCCTTGCGCGCATCCGCCCGCGCCACCGCATCGCGATAGGCTTCTTCGCGCTTCATGGCTTCACCGCCTTCTTCATCCGGTCGATGCGGCCCTTCGCGACCAGCAGCAGCAGCAGCGCGATGACCAGCGCGCCGCCGAATACCGCGCCCGTCGCCCAGCCGGGCCCGACAAGCGGCGACAACGCCAAGATGATGCCCACCAGCCCGGCGACGATCGCCGCGAAGGCAAGCATGATGCCCGCCGTCGCGAAGATCAGCGCATCGCGGACCCCCGCGCCGACGATGCCGGCGCGCAGCTTCTGCCGTTCGACTTCCGCTTCCGCATAGGCCCGCCCGTCGCTGTACAGGCGTGTGAAGACGTCCCGCACGGACTCTTCCTGTGCCTCGGTCTGCAGGGGCTCTTGAGTCAATATATCCTCCGCCCCGCGCCGGGGCCCTGTCGTCCGTCAATGGGCAAGGACGCGATCAGGCGTCTTCGTCCGACCCCTTGGCAAGACGCATCAGCACGAAGCCGACCACCGCCGCAGCGCCGATGGCCACGGCCGGGCTCTTGCGCACGAAATCCCGCGCTTCGGTCATCAACTGGTCGACATCCTTGCTGTCCAGCGTCTTCGCGGCGCCGGCCACCGATTCGGCCGCCTGGCGGGCATAGTCGCCATATTGCGGGCCAAGCTTCGCATCGACGGTGCCCGCCGTGTCGGAAATCAGCTTCGCTAGGCTCTGCATGGCCGATCCGGTCTTGTCCTTGGCGACGCCCGCGGCGGATTTTGCGGTCTTGGACGCCTGGTCCTTGAGCGGGTCGATATGCGCTTTCCAATCCACGGCGTTCAGCTTGTCGGCGGCGGCCTTCGCAGCCTTTTCCGCTTGCGCCTTGATCGGCGCGATCTGCGCGGTCCAGCCATGGGCGGCGGCGCCGTTGCCCGGCGTCTCGGGCGCGGCGGCCTTGCGCGTGGTGGTGGTCTTGACGGGCGCGGCCTTCACCAGCGTGCCGGACAGGGCGGCCTTGGCCGGCTTGGCCTTGGGCGCCTTGGCGGGGCTGGCCTTTCTGGCGCGCTTGGCGGGCGGGGTTTCCGGGGTGTCGGCCATCGTCCTAAGTCTCCCTTTGAAATACGGTGGAATCGCTGTGCGGGCGGGCGGCTCTGCCTCTAATGCTTCGCCACCGCCCACAGTTCCGTTGCCGTTACTATTTTGAGCATCGGCATTTTTCGAGTCCTTGCAAGCCCCTGCATTGCCAAGCGGGGAGGCGGTGGCTAAGCGGGGCGCGAAAAGCGACCAGAGCCAGTCCCCAGAGCCACTCCAAGGAGCGACCATGACAGCCATTCTCGATATTCATGCCCGCCAGATTCTGGACAGCCGCGGCAATCCGACCGTCGAAGTCGACGTGATGCTGGAGGATGGCAGCTTCGGCCGCGCCGCCGTGCCTTCGGGCGCTTCGACCGGCGCCTATGAAGCGGTGGAAAAGCGGGATGGGGACGCCGCCAAATATCTGGGCAAGGGCGTGCTCGCCGCCGTCGCCGCCGTCAATGACCAGATTGCCGAGCAGATCATCGGCCTGGATGCCGAGGATCAGGCGGAGGTCGATGCTGCGATGATCGCGCTCGACGGGACGGAGAACAAGTCGAACCTGGGCGCCAACGCGATCCTGGGCGTCAGCCTGGCGGTGGCGAAGGCGGCCGCCGATGCGCGCGGCCTGCCGCTCTACCGCTATGTCGGCGGCGTCAATGCGCATGTGCTGCCGGTGCCGATGATGAACATCATCAACGGCGGCGAACATGCCGACAATCCGATCGACTTCCAGGAATTCATGATCATGCCGGTAGGCGCGGAGAGCATTGCCGACGCCGTGCGGATCGGTTCGGAAATCTTCCATACGCTGAAGAAGGGCCTGCACGACAAGGGTCTGGCGACCTCGGTCGGTGACGAGGGCGGTTTCGCGCCCAACATTGCCTCGACCCGCGACGCGCTCGACTTCATCATGCTGTCGGTGGAGAAGGCGGGCTACAAGCCGGGCGATGACGTCGTGCTGGCGCTGGACTGCGCGGCGACCGAATTCTTCAGGAACGGCAAGTACGAGATTTCGGGCGAAGGCCTGTCGCTCAGCCCGGTCGAAATGGCCGATTATCTCGCGGCCCTGTGCGCCGACTATCCGATCAAGTCGATCGAGGACGGTATGAGCGAGGATGATTTCGAGGGCTGGAAGGCGCTGACCGACAAGATCGGGGGCAAGGTCCAGCTGGTGGGCGACGACCTTTTCGTGACCAATCCCAGGCGTCTGGAAATGGGCATCGGCAAGGGCCTCGCCAATTCGCTGCTGGTCAAAGTGAACCAGATCGGTTCGCTCACCGAAACGCTGGCGGCCGTCGACATGGCCCATCGGGCGCGCTACACCGCCGTTATGTCGCACCGTTCCGGCGAGACCGAGGACGCGACGATTGCCGATCTGGCCGTCGCCACCAATTGCGGCCAGATCAAGACCGGTTCGCTCGCCCGTTCGGACCGGCTCGCCAAGTATAACCAGCTCATCCGGATCGAAGAAGAACTGGGCGACGTCGCGCTTTACGCCGGGCGTTCGATTTTCCGCTAAATCAAATTTTCGACATCCGGTCGCAAGCGCAGTAAATTTTGCTTGCGGCCGGCCCGTCCCTGTGATTCAACTGGTCCATGGCGCATATCGCGAAACTCCGCATGTTGCTTTTTTCGGCCTTCGGTCCGGCGATTGCGGTGCTTCTTCTTCTCTTCTTCGCAGGCTATGTGGTGCTGGGTTCCAACGGGGTTCTGGCATGGGGCGATTACAAGCGGCAGCTCCATCACGCCCAGTCTGAACTGAAGCAGGTTCAGGCCAGCCGGCAAGAGTTGAAGAACCGGGTGGACCTGCTCGATCCCCGGCGCGTCGATCCCGATCTTTCCGATGAACTGATCCGGCGGGAGCTGGGCGTCGTCCATCATGATGAAGTGATCGTCCCGCTGAACTGACCTTTCCCGACGGCTGGCCGATCGCTTTTGCCGCGTTCCTGTGCCCCATGCCGCGTTGCATTTGGGGGCGGACTGCCGCTATACCGGCCTTCCTTCCATCCTCACCCACGCAAAAGGATAAGAGCCTTGGCGAAACCAACGACGCCGCGTCCTTCACGCGCAAAGGCAAAGGCGGCTGCACCCGCCGCCGGCGCGGACCATAACCGGCCTCGCCCCGACACTCCCAAAGATTATAAGGCCAGCAAGGAAGAGCTGCTGGAATTCTACCGGCAGATGGTCCTGATCCGCCGTTTCGAGGAAAAGGCCGGCCAGCTTTACGGCCTGGGCCTGATCGGCGGCTTCTGCCACCTCTATATCGGGCAGGAAGCGGTTGCCGTCGGCATCCAGTCGGCGCTCCAGCCCGGCAAGGACAGCGTCATCACCGGCTATCGCGACCATGGCCACATGCTGGCCTATGGCATCGATCCCAACGTCATCATGGCTGAACTGACCGGCCGCGAAGCGGGCATTTCGCGCGGCAAGGGCGGTTCGATGCACATGTTCAGCGTCGAGCATAAATTCTATGGCGGCCACGGCATCGTCGGCGCCCAGGTGTCGCTTGGCGCCGGTCTCGGCTTCGCGCACAAGTATAATAATGACGGCGGCGTCTGCGTCGCCTATTTCGGAGATGGCGCCGCCAATCAGGGCCAGGTCTACGAAAGCTTCAACATGGCCGAGCTGTGGAAGCTGCCGATCATCTTCGTGATCGAGAACAATCAATATGCCATGGGCACCAGCGTCAACCGCTCCTCGGCGGAAGACCAGCTTTACCGGCGCGGCGAAAGTTTCCGCATTCCCGGCATCCAGGTGAACGGCATGGACGTGCTGGCGGTGCGCGGCGCGACGGAAGAGGCGCTGAAATGGGTGCAGGCGGGCAACGGTCCGATCCTGCTGGAAATGAAGACCTATCGCTATCGCGGCCATTCCATGTCCGACCCGGCCAAATACCGGTCGCGCGAGGAAGTGCAGTCGATGCGCGAAAAGTCCGACCCGATCGAAGGCGTCAAGAAATATCTGGCCGACATGGGCGTCGTCGAGGACGAACTCAAGAAGATCGACCAGGACATCCGCAAGATCGTCAGTGACGCGGCGGATTTCGCTGAAACCTCTCCCGAACCGGAACTGCACGACCTTTATACCGACGTGCTGGTGGAGCAATATTAATGGGTATCGAAATCAAGATGCCGGCGCTTTCCCCGACGATGGAGGAAGGCACGTTGGCGAAGTGGCTGGTAAAGGAAGGGGACGAGGTCCGCTCGGGCGACATATTGGCCGAGATCGAGACCGACAAGGCGACGATGGAATTCGAAGCCGTCGATGAAGGCAAGATCGGCCAGATCATGGTGGCCGAGGGGACTGAAGGCGTGAAGGTCGGCACCGTCATCGCAACGATGGCGGCAGATGGGGCAGGCGAGGGTGGCGAGGCCGCACAGGCGCCGAAGGCCGCCGAAAGTGCGCCTCCCGCCGCGCCTGAAGCCGCTCCGGCACTCAGGAAGGCCGAAAGCGGCACGTCGAAGCTTGCGACCGAGGCGAAGGCGACCGTCAAGGACCCGGCGCTGCCCGAGGGTACCGAATATATCAAGACCACCGTTCGCGAAGCGCTGCGCGACGCCATGGCCGAGGAAATGCGGCGGGACGAGCGCGTCTTCGTCATGGGTGAAGAGGTGGCCGAATATCAGGGCGCCTATAAGGTCACACAGGGCCTGCTGGAGGAATTTGGCGACAGGCGCGTCATCGATACGCCGATCACCGAATATGGCTTTGCCGGCATAGGCGCGGGCGCGGCGATGGGCGGATTGAAGCCGATCGTCGAGTTCATGACCTTCAACTTCGCGATGCAGGCGATCGACCATATCATCAATTCGGCCGCCAAGACCAATTACATGTCCGGCGGCCAGATGCGCTGTCCGATCGTGTTCCGCGGTCCCAATGGCGCGGCCAGCCGCGTCGCCGCGCAGCATAGCCAGAATTACGGTCCCTGGTATGCGTCGGTTCCCGGGCTCATCGTCATCGCGCCCTATGACTCGGCCGACGCCAAGGGCCTGCTCAAGGCGGCGATCCGTTCGGACGATCCGGTCGTGTTCCTTGAGAACGAACTGGTCTATGGCCGCAGCTTCGACGTGCCCAAGGTGGACGATTATGTCCTCCCCATCGGCAAGGCGCGCATCGTCCGCGAAGGCAAGGATGTGACGCTGGTCAGCTACTCCATCGGCGTTGGCGTGGCGCTGGAAGCGGCGGAGGCTTTGGCCGGTGAAGGCATCGATGCGGAGGTCATCGACCTGCGCACGCTACGCCCGCTCGATACCGCGACTGTGCTGGAGAGTCTGAAGAAGACCAATCGCCTGGTGGTGGTGGAAGAGGGCTGGCCGGTCTGCTCGATCGCGTCTGAGATCGCGGCGGTGGTGATGGAACAGGGTTTCGACGATCTGGACGCCCCTGTGCTGCGCGTGACCAATGAGGATGTGCCGCTGCCCTATGCGGCGAATCTGGAAAAGGCGGCGCTTATCGATGCGGCGCGGGTTGTCGCTGCGGCGAAGAAGGTTTGTTATCGGTGAAATGCGGATGGGGAGCGGCACGTGCGGCTCCCCATCAACTACAGGTCGATGCCGTCACATTTTCCGGGTTGTAGATGCCTACGCCGCCTGTTGGTCCTGCATATTCGCGATTGTCCCGGACATACATCCCTGCGGTCTCAACCATGCTCGACAAGTTGAGCCAGCGCGATCCGATCAGCGGCTGATATCTATACGCCACCTCGGCAAGGATGACAGCGCCCCCCTCTGGAGCCTTGAGGGTTTGGCCATTGACCGAAATGCCTGTCAGGTTGGTGTCACCCTGCTTGCCGAAGCCGGAAGAGTAGGTCAGGCCGCCCCGGCATCGCTGCCAACGGATGCGGTAGCGATCGGTTGTGTTGGGATTGGCCACTGGTTCAAGGCTGGTGAGGACGACCTTGCCGTTGGAAAACAGGCCCAGGGCGGAACCCTGAAGGTCGGCACCGGTCATCAGATCATTTATTTGTGCTTCCGTTATCTGTTTGGTTGATAACAGGTCGCCTGTCCCAATACGGGAACCATCATCCGCGAGCCGTAACGCCAACTGGCTGACGCGCATTTTGGTGACTGTATAGTTGGCCAGCTCGGCAGCCGTAAGAGTAGCCACCAGGACGAATGGCAGACATAGGGCGAATTCGACCACCGCGATGCCGTTCTGCGCGCGGCTTAGACCACAAATCCAGTTCGAACAGCGCGCAAAAATATTGCTGTTCCTCCTCATGGGCAATTCCTCACGACGGAAACAGGTTCGCCGGGTTTCTGGCCATAGGGCTGGTTGGTCAGCACGGTCTTTGCCGAGAGATGGACCTTGCCGGGTAGGCCGATCATCTTGTCCAGAGGGAAGAAGCGGGGATATTGGACGTCCACGATCATGACCACGGCTGCCTGGGTGCCGCCCTGACCTTCGCTGCCCCCGTCCGCATCCCGAACGCCATTGGCATTATTGTCCTGAAACGGTTCGCCATCATCGCATTTGCCGTTACCGTTATTGTCATTATAAGGTTCTGCGACTGCCTGGGCTGCTTTCGTGTAGGAATAGAAGTTGCGACGGCTGATTCTCACTTCGGCATTGGCCGCCAGCCGCTTCACCTGATCTTCGATCTTCTGGTTGATGGCCAACTGCGTCGCCTCTTCCTGACCGCTTTCCAGCGTTGAATCCCGCGCCGCCTTTTGCACCACGCCCTGAAGCACGCCCTGCATGTACAGCGTATGCGCCAAGTCCAGCGCGCCAAGCATCAGCAGCAGGAACACGGGCGCGATCAGCCCGAATTCCGTGATGGCGGTGCCTCGCTGATCGCTGGATCGACGGAAAAGCGCTGCCACTGACATCAGCTTGTCAGCCTGAGTTGGGAAATCTGATTGGCGATATTGCGGAAAGTCTGTTGCAGGGCTGCCGAACTCTGGGCCGAGAAGAAGCGATCCTTGCTGGCGCATGACTTCAGCATGTTTTCGATGGTAGTGTTCTTGGTACCGAACCAGACAACCCACACAGTGGTATTGGGCATGTTCTTGATTGCCGCGCACGCTGCTTGGGTACGCAGATTGATCTGCTGGGTCAGGGTAGCGTCCAGGTTTGGTAGATCCTCAGTCTGGGTATCTGTGGTTTGCCGTCGGTCCCAATAGGGAATGCCATAGGCTTGGTAGGTGTCGACTTCGGCATTGGCTTCGCCATCAGTCATGAAGATTAAATGACGTTGTATTTCACCGCCGCGCGGAGTCGTCGCGTTATTCGCTGCAAACAGGCCGGTCGGCGATAGCAATCTCCCGCCCCAAATGAGGCCTATATCGTGATAGGTGGCACCTCCCGGTGTTAAGGTGTCCACATAGCTGTCGAAGGCCGATGCGTTGGGCCACGGCTCGAGCAAATGCGCCGCTGCCGTTGTGCAGGTGTAGGATCCTTTGCCGAACTTGTTGTAGAAGGTAACTACTTCAGACCGGTTTCTTGTCGTTGGATCACTGAAGGAGGCCCCCCTTTTATAGATGATCTGGCCCAACGCAGGCGCCCACTGGGTGTCAGGGTCGTTGGTCGGCGGAGTATCGAGATCTAGGTCGAGCGCATCGTCAGGACGAGGCATGTAGCTTGTCGCCGCTACGGTTCTGCGTTCCTCTATGCACCCATCCCAAGAGATTGTCTGGTCCGAATAGTTGGTGCTGGACACCTTGTCTGTCGTATCTAGACCCGTTGTTCCGACAGGCAGCACGAGCGAAGCGGGTGAATTCCAGCCCGTGCCATTCTTGAGGGCGCGCAGATCGACTTGCACCGGATGATATCGCCACGCATTGAAGGTGACGGCATTGGGATCGAACTGGAATGTGCTGACATAGGTGTACCAGCGCGTGTAAGATCGAGAACGAATTCTATACTTGCATCCGTTGTTTCCGGAAACCCAACTTGTGAATTCGCGCTGATCATCCTTCCATTTCTGCGATGCCTGCCAATTGCCGTTACCCTGAACGCCTCCATTTGTCTCATTCATGCCATTGGTGAGAGCTGCGGTGGAAGCGGTCAGTTCTCCGGGCTCCACATAGGTCGATTTACACAGCGCCTCCGTAGCTGTCCTGGCAGACTTGTCAGTCCAGCTTATGTTTGCCCAGTCAGTCTTGCCAACGTCTTCAGTAGACACGACCTTGCCGTACACAACTGTTCGCTCGCGCGACTGATAGGTTGCGAAGTCCTTGAACCAGTTCGAAGGCAGCAGTTTGCCGACGTTGACGTTCGTATCATAAGGGACAAACCCGAACCGTATTTGCGTCTCCGCGCTTGTACCGCCAGAGGGCGCGTCACCGTCGCATTGGGCAACAGTGTCCAGGCGAGCCACTATCTCGTAAAAGCAGCGCACCGCACGACGGAGGCCAACTATTTTGGTTTCGGTGTCGCCAGAGATCGCCTGTCCCATCGACCCGGTCACGTCCAACACGAACATCACATCGGTATTCGGCAGGCGCATTTCGGCGTCGCAAGCGACCTCGATTGTTTTGGAATTAATGCCGAAAATCCGCATGATCGCCATCGGCAGCGGCACAGACGCCGTGCCGGTAACCTTTCCCGCGGACTCGCTGAACGATCGCATCACCGTTCCGCTGCCATAGGAGCCTGGCCGGAAATTGGCGTCGAACATCCCGTTTGCGGCATTCAGCGCCTGGTTGTTGTTGGCGGCCCATGCGCCGCCGCCCATGGTTTTGCGGCCGGCAAGTGCGCCGGCGTCGCAGGCTTGCTGCAGCCTCGACTTCGTCAGATAGATGCGGCTCATGTCGACACCGCC
Organism: Sphingobium sp. CFD-2; assembly: GCF_024611135.1. Classification (NCBI taxonomy): domain Bacteria; kingdom Pseudomonadati; phylum Pseudomonadota; class Alphaproteobacteria; order Sphingomonadales; family Sphingobiaceae; genus Sphingobium; species Sphingobium sp. CFD-2. The sequence continues at coordinate 1,004,926 of NZ_CP084405.1, forward strand.
GCCGATCAATCCCATAAGCGGAAGGACAGCAGCCGCCACCATGGCCAGGGTATTCCCCGCCTGATTGTGATAAAGCCGCATCAGAATGAACAGCGCGCGCTTGATCCGGTCGCTCATAATCCGCTCTGCCTTTACTTGCCCCGCACCCCCAATTCAGGCAGGGCAGCCCCATGCCCATCCAGGGGCAGTTGCCAGGATCACTATGCCGGTTGGGGTTAAAAAGCTGATAATTTCGGCCAAATCCATTTCCATCGATATAGGCGGATGGATATTGTGAGCGACGATCTCGCCCCATTGCCGTCGCTGCTCAGCGCCTATGCCGGCCCTGATGCGCCGCGTCATCGGTTGATCTGGGCGCTCGATGCCCGATTCTCGCGGCTTGTGGCGACGACGAGCGAGCCGATCATCGGGCAGATGCGACTGGCCTGGTGGAACGATGCCCTGACCGATGAAAGCGGCGTCAAAGGGCGCGGCGAGCCGTTGATCGATGCGATGCGGAAGCTGGACGCCCTGCCGCCGTGCGGCCTGTCGCAATGGCTTGACGGCTGGGAGGCGCTGATCGGGGAGGTCGATCTTTCCGGTTATGCGGAGGGACGAGGCGGTGGCCTGTTTCGGGCGTTGGCGGGGCGGGAGGATATTCCATCCTGGCTCGACCGCGCGGGGGCGGCCTGGGCGTTGTGGGATTTGTCCGGACATGGTGCGGACCGGGAAGTCGCGGGCAGGGCAATCGAACTGGCGCGAGGATATATAACCAGCGGCAGGCCGGCTTGGCCAAAGCAATGGCGCCCGTTGCGGATCGCCTATCAGCTCGCGCGCCGCGACATAGAGGAAGGCCGATGTGCGCCGGCGGGATTGACCGCTGCGCTATATTGGCGATTGGTGCGCATCGCATTGTTGGGGCGATAAGGGGGATAGTGTGGAACGAGTTCTGGGGGGCGCGATGGCCGCATTGCTGCTGGCGGCGGGTGGGCTGTTCTGGTGGCAGGGGCGGGCGAACAATGAACCCGTTCCCCAGCCCCTGATCGGATCGCCCCCGCCGCCCGCTGTCGACGCCCTGCCGGAAGGCGATCCGGACGCTTCGGGCGATGCGCCGCCCATGCCCGGCGAAGCGTCGCCGCAAAGCCGCGAGCAGAAGCGCTTTGGCCGCTACGACCGCAATCGCGACGGCTTCATCACGCGGGTCGAGATGATGGGCAGCCGCGTCAAGGCGTTCAAAGCGCTGGACCGCGACAATGACAATCTCCTCTCCTTCGAGGAGTGGGCGGTGACGACGTCGGATCGCTTTGCCAAGGCGGACGGCAATGGCGACGGCAGGCTGACCCCAGCGGAATTCGCGACGACCGCGCCGAAACGCGCGGCCGCCGCCAAATGCAGATGCTGAAACGTCAGGCCGGCTGAAGTTCGCCCAGCCAGGCGCCCAGCGCGGCGCGGGCGCGGGATGTCATGGCTTCCTTGCGCTGCTTCTTCTTCACGTCGTCGAGCGGGGGGAAGAGGCCGAAATTGACGTTCATCGGCTGGTAATCCGCCGTCTCGACATTGCCGGTCACATGGCCCAGCAGCGCGCCGAGCGCGGTTTCCGGCGGCAGCGGCGCGAGCGGCCGGCCCAATATCTCCGCCGCGGCAAAGCGCCCGGCGAGCAGGCCTATGGCCGCGCTCTCGACATAGCCCTCGCAGCCCGTGACCTGTCCGGCAAAGCGGATATGCGGGGCGCTTTTCAGGCGCAAGGTGCCGTCCAGCAGCTTGGGGCTCTGGATGAAGGTGTTGCGGTGGAGCCCGCCCAGCCGGGCGAATTCCGCCTTTTCCAGACCGGGGATGGTGCGGAACAGTTCGACCTGCGCGCCATGCTTCAGCTTGGTCTGGAAACCGACCATGTTCCACAGCGTGCCCGACGCATTGTCCTGCCGCAGCTGCACCACCGCATAGGGCCAGCGGCCGGTGCGCGGATCGTCCAGGCCCATCGGCTTCATCGGTCCGTGGCGCAATGTTTCCGGGCCACGCGACGCCATGACTTCGATGGGCATGCAGCCCTCGAAATAGGGGGTGTCCTTTTCCCATTCCTTGAAGTCGCTCTTCTCGCCGTCGAGCAGGCCCTGGACGAAGGCCTGATACTGCTCCCTGTTCATGGGGCAGTTGATATAGTCCTTCCCCTCGCCGCCGCCGGGGCCGATCTTGTCCCAGCGATTGGCCATCCAGCATTTGTCCATGTCGATGCTGTCGAAATGCACGACCGGCGCGATGGCGTCGAAAAAGGCGAGATGGTCGATGCCCGCCGCCTGCCCGATGCTGGCGGCCAGAGCGGGGGCGGTCAGCGGGCCGGTGGCGACGATGGTCATGCCCTCTGTCGGCAACGTGTCGATGCGTTCGCGCACGATCTCCACATTGGGATGCCCGGCCAGTGCCCGGGTGACGCCTTCGGAAAAGATGTGGCGGTCGACGGCCAGGGCCGACCCGGCGGGAACCTTGGCCGGTTCCGCCTGCGCCATGATGAGGGAGCCCAGCCGCCGCATCTCCTGATGCAGCAGCCCCACGGCATTCTTGTCCGCATCGTCGGAGCGGAAGCTGTTGGAGCAGACCAGTTCAGCCAGCCCCTCGGTCTGATGCGCGGGCGTCATGTCGCCGCTCCCGCGCATTTCCGACAGGCGGACCTTCACGCCGGCCTGCGCCAATTGCCATGCCGCTTCCGTGCCTGCCATGCCGCCGCCGATGATGTGAACCTGATGCTTCGCCACTTTGCCCATTCTTCAATTCATGCGTTGTGGTGGGGCGTTTAGGTCAAAAGCGAGAAAAAGGAGAGCGCAAAATGATCGACCATATCGGCTTTGCGGTCAGTGATGCCGGACGATCGCGCGATTTCTACGATGAACTGCTGGGCGCGATCGGCCTCAGGCGGTTGCGGACGGTCGCTGCGGCGGAAAATGGCAGCGGCGGGGATGCCCATGGCTATGGCCGGGATGAGGACGCCTTCTTCTGGTTCGGTGACAATGAAGCGGTGGGTGAGGGGACGCATGTCGCCTTCCGGGTCGAGAACCGGGCGATGGTCCACGCCTTTCACGCGGCGGGGCTGCGCGCCGGGGGCAAGGATAATGGCGCGCCCGGCCTGCGGCCCCGCTATGGCGCGAGCTATTACGCCGCCTTCATCCTCGACCCCGACGGCATCAATGTGGAGGCGGTATGCTATGCGATGGAGGAGCCGAGCGCTTCGGTGGACGGGGATGCGCCATAATAGGCGCTCTCGTCCAAAATCCCCTCCCGCTTGGCGACGATGGTGGCGACCAGCACCTGCCCGGCGACATTGACGGCGGTGCGGCCCATGTCGAGGATCGGATCGATGGCCAGCAGCAGTCCGGCGCCCTCCAGCGGCAGGCCGAGCGTGGAAAGCGTCAGCGTCAGCATCACGATCGCGCCGGTCAGGCCCGCCGTCGCGGCCGATCCGACGACGGAAACGAAGACGATCAGCGCATAATCCGCCGCATGAAGGGGAATGCCGTAGAAGCCCGCCACGAAGATCGCCGCCAGCGCCGGATAGATGGAGGCGCAGCCGTCCATCTTGGTGGTCGACGCCAGCGGAATGGCGAAGGCGGCATAGCCCCTTTCCACGCCCATGCGCTCCGTCACGGCTTCGGTGACGGGCAGGGTGCCGACCGAGGATCGCGAAACGAAACCGAGCTGGATCGCCGGCCACGCCTTGGCGAAGAAGGGCATCGGCCTGAGCCCGTTTGCCGTCAGCAGCAGCGGATAGACGACCAGCAGCACCAGCGCGAGGCCCAGATAGACCGCTCCGGCAAAACCGCCGAGCTGGGCGAGCGCGCTCCAGCCATAGGTGGCGATGGCGCTGCCGATCAGGGCGGCGGAACCGATGGGCGTCAGCCGGATGATCCAGCCCAGGATGGCGCGGACCACCGCCAGCAGGGAGCGGACGAAGGCCAGGAAAGGCTCTGCCTTCTCCCCGACCTTCAAGGTGGCGAGGCCGACGGCGATGGAGATCACCAGCAATTGCAGGATGTTGAAGGAAAGCGTGGTGGTCGCGCCGCCATCGTTCAGCTTGGTGCTGGCGGACAGGGCGAAGCTGTTGCCGGGAACCAGCCCCTTCAGGAAATCGAGCCAGCCGCCGACGGAGTCCGTCTTGCCGATCGCCAGCGCCTGCCCGTGCAGGCCAGAGCCCGGCTGGACGATCAGGCCGATGGCAAGGCCGATGACGACCGCGATCAGCGCCGTGATTGCGAACCAGAGCAGGGTCTGCCCCGCCAGCCGCGCCGCATTGTCGAGCGCGCGCAGATTGGCGATGGAGGCGACGATGGCCGCGAACACCAGCGGCGGCACCACGGCCTTCAGCAGGGAAACGAAGATTGACCCCGTCGTCTTGAGCGCGGTCGCCAGCCAGTTGAGGTCGCCGTCCGGCGCGGTTCCCATGGCTCGCGCCGCCAGACCGAGCAACAGGCCGACCGCCATGCCGACCAGAACCTGAAATCCGAAACTGCGATAGTTGATGGCCATGGGTGCATTCCTTCGGGCGACCGGCGCGCGATATGGTGAGCGATGCCGTCAAATGCGCGCAAGCAATTCTTTATGGGGGTGAACGCGGATAAGGACGCCCTCTTTCCGCAACTGGGACAGCAAACGGATTGGCTGTCGCAATCCACTATGCCACAGAATGGTCCTTGGTCCAGCAGGAGATGCGATTTGAGGAAATGGCGGGCGGTTCTTGCGGTCCTGACCGCTCCGGTGCTGTTCCTGCCGCACCCCGCGCAGGCCGCCGGCGACCCGGCATTGGCCAAGGACGTTCTCGTCAGATCCATTGCGTTCCGCACGGTGGAGGGAGAGGGGCAGGTGCCCCGCCTCGCCGCCTATTATGCCTCGCTGCTGCAGCAGGCGGGATTTGCGGCGGGGGATGTGGAGATCACGCCGATGGGTGAGACGGCGAGCCTGGCCGCGACCATTCGCGGCAGCGATCCGCAGCTCAGGCCGCTGCTCCTGATCGGCCATATGGATGTGGTTGCCGCCAATCCGGCGGACTGGACGCGCGATCCATTCCTGCCGGTCGAGGAGGATGGCTATATTTTCGGGCGCGGCGCGGAGGACAATAAATATGATGTCGCCATCATGGTGGCGACGTTGATGGGCCTGAAGAAGGAAGGCTGGCGACCGCGGCGGACCGTCACCCTGCTGCTGTCGGGCGACGAGGAAACCCATATGCGGACGAGCAGGGCGCTGGCGGAGAAATATAAGGACGCCGAACTGCTGCTGAACGGAGATGGCGGTGGCGGGCTGCTGGACGAGGGCGGACGGGCGGTGCTCTATCAATTGCAGGCTGGCGAGAAAAGCTATGCGGATTTCGAGATCGCCTTCACCGATGCGGGCGGCCACAGCAGCGCGCCGACGCCGGGCAACCCGATCTATCGGCTGGCGCGGGCGATCGACCGCATCGCCGCCTATCGCTTCGCGCCGATGCGCAATGAACTGACCAGGGCATCGCTGGCCCTTTCGGCGGAGCGGATCGGCGGGGCCGTGGGTGAGGCGATGCGGCGCTATGCCGAGACGGGGGACCGGAAGGCGGCCGACCTGCTGTCGGACTATCCCGAATTTGTGGGGCAGGTGCGGACGACCTGCGTCGCCACCATGGCGCAGGCGGGCCACGCGCTCAACGCGCTGCCGCAAAGCGCGAAGGTCGACGTCAACTGCCGCATCTTTCCCGGCATCGCGGTGGATGCCGTGAAGGCGGAACTGGCGCAGGCCATTGACGATCCTGACGCAAGGATCACCACGCTGGACGACCCGCAGGCGAGCGATGCCTCACCGCTCCGTGAGGATGTGGTGAAAGCGGTCAAGGAAGCGGTTTCGGCCCGCTATCCGGATATTCCCGTCATACCATCCATGTCGGCGGGGGCGACGGACAGCCTCTATTTCCGGGCGCTGGGGGTGCCGAGCTATGGCGTTTCCAGCCTGTTCCAGCGCGGCGAGGACGGCTTTGCCCATGGGCTGAACGAACGCGTGCCGGTGGCGGGGATACGGCAAGCGCTCGACCAGTGGGAGCGGATGGTGAAGGCCCTGGCGGGGTAGATCGTCTTCCCCATGGGCTCCCGCCTTTGCAGGAGCCCATTGCAGGTCGGTCGTTCAGCGCTGCGTGGCGACGCTGTTGGCCGCGGACAGCACCGCCTGAACCGAAGCCGTGGCGACATCCGTATCCGTGCCGATCCCGAAGATGGTCCGGCCATCGGGGGTGCGGCATTCGACATAGGCGGCCGCCGCGACATCCGTACCCGCGCCGATCGCATGCTCGCTATAGTCGGCGACCTCCAGATCGACCCCCAGTTCATCGCGCAGCGCCGCGAGAACCGAGGAGATCAGGCCGTTGCCGCGTCCGGAAATGCTCCGTTCGCCACCCTTGTGCGTGATCTTGCCGGTGAAGATGCGGTCGCCCGCCGCGCCGCTCTCATGATAGTCGATCAGGCTGTAGGGCTGTTCGCCCGTCAGGCGATAATGGGTTTCGAAGGCGGTCCAGATGTCGGCGGCGTTCAGTTCGCGGCTGCTTTCGTCGGCCAGCGCCTGCACGACCTTCGAAAAATCGGCCTGCATGCGCTTGGGCAGCTTCAGCCCCTTGTCCTGTTGCAGCACCCAGGCGACGCCGCCCTTGCCGGACTGGCTGTTCACCCGGATCACCGCTTCGTAATCGCGGCCCAGATCCTTGGGGTCGATCGGCAGATAGGGCACGTCCCAGATCTGGTCGTTGCGCGCTTCCTGCGCGGCGAAGCCCTTCTTGATGGCGTCCTGATGGCTGCCGGAAAAGGCGGTGAACACCAGTTCGCCGGCATAGGGATGGCGCGGGTGGACGGGCAACTGGTTGCAATATTCGACGGTCTGGATGACTTCATCGATGTCGCTGAAATCCAGGCCGGGGTTGATGCCCTGCGTGTACATGTTGAGCGCCACGGTCACCAGGTCGCAATTGCCGGTGCGCTCGCCATTGCCGAACAGGCAGCCTTCGACGCGATCCGCGCCCGCCATCAGGCCCAGTTCCGCCGCCGCCACGCCGGTGCCGCGATCATTATGGGTGTGCAGCGAGATGACGACGCTGTCGCGCTTGCTGATGTTGCGGCAGATCCATTCGATCTGGTCGGCATAGATATTGGGCGTCGCCGCCTCTACCGTGGCGGGCAGGTTCAGGATCAGCGGACGCTCCGGCGTGGGCTGGAGGATTTCCATCACCGCTTCGCAGCATTCCAGGCTGAAATCCAGCTCGGCGGTGGAAAAGGTTTCCGGCGAATATTCGAAATGCCAGTCGGTGTCGGGCTGCTTCGCCGCATTGTCGCGCAGCAGCTTCGCGGCGGTGATCGCGATGTCCCTGATCTGCGGCCGGTCCATCTGGAACACGATGTTGCGCCAGGCGGGGGATACGGCGTTATAGACGTGGACGATGGCCTTCTTCGCGCCGCGCAGGGATTCGAAGGTGGTGGCGATCAGGTCTTCGCGCGCTTGCGTGAGCACCTGAGGGAACACATCGTCGGGGATCGCGCCGTCGCGCACCAGGCCGGAGATGAAGTCGAACTCGGTCGCGCCAGCACTTGGGAACCCGACCTCGATCTCCTTGACGCCGACCTTCACCAGCAGGTCGAAGAAGCGGCGCTTCTTTTCCGCATTCATCGGGTCGATCAGCGACTGGTTGCCGTCGCGCATGTCGGTCGACAGCCAGCGCGGCGGGGCGGTGATGACGTTCGACGGCCACTGGCGGTTCGGCAGGTCGACCTGAGGGAAGGGGCGGTATTTCAGCGAGGGATCGGTCAGCATCATGACGAAAATGGCTTCTCTGCATACGGGCGAGCCTGTCCAAAGGATTGCGGCCTGCCCGGTGGTACGACTATCTGCTTGATTATGCCCTTAGGCGGATTGCCGCGTCATTCAAGCGAAGAGCAGCACAAAAACCACGCCTAAGGGCGTGTAAGTCGTAGCAGGGGAAGAAGCGCGCGCTGCATGATGGGAGCGCCATAGCCCGAATCGACCGGCAAGCGCAAGGGGGAGGACACAGGCCCTCGCTCCTCCCGATTGCGGAAGGAGTGGGGAGGGGCGCGGCGTCACCGGCGCGTCGACCGGTTAGCGAAGAAGCTCGCTTCGCTCGCGCCCTGCCCAACCCCCTCCCGCGGGCGGGAGGGGGATTGTCATTCGTGCCCGTGGCTTATTTCTGGAAAGCGACGACGATCTTCAGTTCCACGGCGTCACCGACCATCGGCACGCCATAGCCCATGCCGAAATCGCTGCGCTTGATCGTGGTCGTGGCGACGAAGCCGGCATTTTCCTTGCCGCCCATCATCGCCGGCGCCTTGCCCGCGCCGTAGAATTCGGTGTCCAGCGTCACCGGCTTGGTAATGCCCTTGATGGTCAGGTTGCCGGTGATTTCCGCCTCGTTGCCCTGCGCTTTCACGCCCGTCGACACGAAGGTCGCCTTGGGGAATTTGGCGGAGTCGAAGAATTCCGGCTTCATCAGATGTTCGTCGAGCTTGGCGATGCCGGTCTTGAGGTTCGTCACCGGAACCTCGACCGAAACCTTGGCGGCCGAGGGGTTTTTCGGATCGAGCGTCAGCGTGCCGGTCGATTCGGAAATGACGCCCAGATTGTTGGTGAAGCCCATATGGTCATAGGCGAAGAGGATCTGGGTGTGGCCGGGATCGATCGTATAGGTGCCGCCGGTCACGCGCGTGGCGTCCTTCGCGCCGGGGGCGGGCGGCATCTGCTGGGCGATGACGGCGCTGCCGCCGGCAAGGGCGACAAGGGCGGCGGCGGGGATCAGATATTTGCGCATGAAGGATAATCTCCGAAAGCGATCAAGGGACGCCGCTACGATAAGCGACGTCCCTTGATTGTTCCAGAGCCGTAACCGGAAACAAAGGGTTACCGGATCGGCTACCTACCACCCCGTTGCCGGGATGGCGGGCGGCTTTCAGTTCTTGTCCTTGTCGACCAGCTTGTTGGCGCCGATCCAGGGCATCATGGCGCGCAGCTTCGCGCCGGTTTCCTCGATCGGGTGACGCTGCGAAGCGATGCGGCTTGCCTTGAGTTCCGGCTGGCCGGCGCGGTTGTCGAGCACGAAGTCCTTGACGAAGCGGCCCGACTGGATGTCGGCCAGGACGCGCTTCATTTCCTTCTTCGTCTCTTCGGTGATGATGCGCGGGCCGGTCTTGATGTCGCCATATTCGGCGGTGTTCGAGATCGAATAGCGCATGGTGGCGATGCCGCCTTCATACATCAGGTCGACGATCAGCTTCAGTTCGTGGAGGCATTCGAAATAGGCCATTTCCGGGGAATAGCCGGCCTCGACCAGCGTTTCGAAACCGGCCTGGACCAGTGCGGTGGTGCCGCCGCACAGCACGGCCTGCTCACCGAACAGATCGGTTTCGCATTCCTCGCGGAAGTTGGTTTCGATGATGCCGGAGCGGCCGCCGCCGACGCCCGAAGCGTAGGAGAGGGCGATGTCATGGGCATTGCCGGTCGCGTCCTGATGAACGGCGATCAGGCAGGGCACGCCGCCGCCGCGCAGATATTCGCCGCGGACGGTGTGGCCCGGGCCCTTGGGCGCGATCATGATGACGTCGACGTCCTTGCGCGGCTCAATCAGCCCGAAATGCACGTTGAGGCCGTGCGCGAAGGCCAGTGCGGCGCCGGGGCGCAGATTGGCGTGGATGTCGGCGGCATAGACGGCGGCCTGATGCTCGTCGGGCGCCAGGATCATGAGCACGTCGGCCCAGGCGGCCGCTTCGGCGTTGGGCAGCACCTTGAAACCCGCGCCTTCGGCCTTCTTGGCGCTGGGCGAACCGGAGCGCAGCGCGATGGCGATTTCGGCAACGCCGGAATCGCGCAGATTCTGCGCATGGGCGTGGCCCTGGCTGCCATAGCCCAGAATGGCGACCTTCTTGCCCTTGATCAGGCCGATGTCGGCGTCGCGATCGTAATAAACCTTCATTTGACGTTCCTTCTTTCCGTTCGGGTGGCGCCTTGCGGAGCCGAGATTTGCGGTGAGGGGGACCACCTGCGCGGCGAGGGGACCGCCCTCACCCTCCCATCGCTTTGCGGCGTCGAAAAGAGGCAGATGACTCTTTTCGACCTCCCTCTCCCGGCGGGAGAGGGGTGATTTCTTCAGTTCGGCTCCTTGCCGCGGATCAGGCCGACGACTCCGGTGCGGCCGACCTCCACCAGGCCGATCTGCCGCATGAGGCCGACGAAATTGTCGATCTTGTCGGTGGTGCCCGTGATCTCGAAGATGAAGCTCTCGATCGTCGTGTCGACCACCTTCGCGCGGAAGACGTCGGCCAGGCGAAGCGCCTCGATCCGGTCCTCGCCCGTACCCGCGACCTTGACCAGAGCCAGTTCGCGTTCGACGAAGGGGCCGTTGTCGGTAAGGTCGGTCACCTTGTGCACCGGCACCAGCCGTTCGAGCTGGGCGATGATCTGGTCGATCACCTTGGGCGGGCCGCTGGTGACGATGGTGATGCGGCTGATCGCATGGTCGGGGGTGATGTCGGCCACGGTCAGGCTGTCGATATTATAGCCGCGCGCGGTGAACAGGCCCGCGATGCGCGCCAATATGCCCGCCTCGTTCGAAACCGTCAGCGACAGGACATGCCGCTCGCTAATCTCTTCCTGAATATGCATCAGATGCTTCCGTTGTCCGGTTCTTCGCGCTCATGGCGCTCTGAAATCATGCCCGTGAAGGCGTAGTGCCATGCGCCGTCGTCGCGATGGGCGATCCGCACCGGGAAGCCCGCGATCGCATCGAACATCCGCGCCAGATGCTCGCCCACATAGCGCGGGCTGACCAGCAGGCGGCCGATGTGGCGTTCGTGAAAATCGAAGCCCGCGTCCAGATGGACTTCCCAATCCCCATTCTCCGGATCGGCATGATCCACCGTCCAGCCGGTCAGTTCGGACCTGCCGGCCAACCGTTCGAAATCGAAAGGTTCGCTCACATGGATGCGGAGCTTCAGATGTTGCGTCACGCCGCCATCCTCACACCAGCGCTTTCGCCTCGTCCGACATGACGCCTTCGACCTGGCTGGGGTCGAGCAGCATGTCGGTATGCGCCGCGCCCGACGGGATCATCGGGAAGCAGTTGGAAAGCTTCGCCACGCGGCAGTCCACGATCACCGGACCGGGCGTGTCGATCATCTGGCGGATGCCCGCCTCCAGTTCCTGCGGCCCCTCGATGCGGATGCCGGTCCAGCCATAGGCCTCCGCCAGCTTCACGAAATCGGGCAGGCTGTCGGAATAGCTGTTGGAATAGCGGCTTTCATAGGTCAGTTCCTGCCATTGGCGGACCATGCCCATATATTCATTGTTGAGGATGAAGATCTTGACCGGCAGGCGATACTGGCTGGCCGTCCCCATTTCCTGGATGTTCATCTGGATCGATGCGTCGCCCGCGACGCAGACCACCAGACTGTCCGGATTGCCCAGTTGCGCGCCGATGGCGGCCGGGAAACCGTAGCCCATGGTGCCGAGGCCGCCGGAGGTCAGCCATTTATTGGGCGCGTCGAAGCCGAAATGCTGGGCGGCCCACATCTGGTGCTGGCCGACTTCGGTGGTGATGATGACGTCACTGGCCGATCGCGAGGCCTTGTAGAGCTGGGCGATCGCCTCCTGCGGCATGATCTCTTCGCGGCTTTCCGGATAGGCGAGGCTGTTGCGCGCGCGCCAGCCGTCTATCCGCGCCCACCATTCGCCAAGGTCCGCCGCCTTGTGCCCGCGATCCTTCCAGAGTGCGATCATGTCCGCCAGGGCATTGCCGACGTCCGCGATGATCGGCAGGTCGACCTCGACCGTCTTGTTGATCGAGCTGCGGTCGATGTCGATGTGGATCTTCTTCGCATGCGGGGCGAAGGCGTCCAGACGGCCCGTCACGCGGTCGTCGAAACGGGCGCCGACGCAGACGATCAGGTCCGCCTTGTTCATCGCCCAATTGGCTTCATAGGTGCCGTGCATGCCCAGCATTCCAAGCCATTGGCCGGACGAAGCGGGAAAGGCGCCCAGGCCCATCAGCGTCGAGGTGACGGGCGCGCCGGTCAGCGCGGCGATCTCGCGCAGCAGGGTCGAGGCTTCGGGACCAGAGTTGATGACCCCGCCGCCGGTGTAGAAGATCGGACGCTCCGCAGCCGCCAGCATCTCGACCGCGCTGGCGATGGCGGCCGGGTCCGCCTCGGTCTGCGGGCGGTAGCTGGCATGTTCGAAGCTTTCCGGCTTCCTGTAGGGCGCGGTGGCGATCTGGACATTCTTCGGAATGTCGATGACGACCGGGCCGGGGCGGCCGGTGGTGGCGATGTGGAACGCCTCATGGACGACGCTCGCCAGCTTGCCGGGCGACTTCACCAGATAGTTGTGCTTGGTGCAGTGGCGCGTGATGCCGACCGTGTCCGCTTCCTGGAAAGCGTCCGTGCCGATGAGCTGCGTCGGAACCTGCCCGGTGATGACGACCATCGGGATCGAATCCATCAGCGCGTCGGTGATGCCGGTGACGGCATTGGTCGCGCCGGGGCCGGACGTGACGAGCACGACGCCGGGCTTGCCGGTGGAACGGGCATAGCCTTCCGCCATATGGGTCGCGCCCTGTTCGTGGCGAACGAGCACATGGCGGATCTTCGGATGATTGAAGAGTGCGTCATAAATGGGCAGCACCGCGCCGCCCGGATAGCCGAACACGACCTCGACCCCCAGGTCGATCAGGCACTCAACCAATATGTCCGCGCCGCTCTTTTCGGCCACGATGGCTCCTTCCATTCGATAATTGCTGCGCCCTCTGCTCCAGAAGCGGAAGGATGGCAAGGCGGCTGCGTCTATTGGACATAAAATGGCAAGTCAATAGTTATCGTTGTAATTTTATTGCCAATTCATCGACAATTTCCACATCAATCTGTCGCGCCTCTCGAGGCCATTCGGGCGGAGGCTGGCGCGAAAACCAGGTATATTGCCGTTTCGCATATTGGCGGGTGGCGATCCGGCCGCGTTCCATCATGGTCTCCCGGTCGATTTGCCCTGCCATCCAGGCGGCGATTTCCGGTACGCCGATGGCGCGCATCACCGGCAGGTCGGGAGAGAGGTCGCGGGCGAGCAGCGCCTCGACTTCCGCTACGGCGCCGCCGTCCACCATCTGCCCGAAGCGCAGGTCGCAGCGCGCGATCAGCCAGTCGCGCGGAGGCAGCAGGATCATGGGCGAAAGAGCGACGTGCGGGCCTATGCCCCCGCTTTTGCGCCGCTGCCATTCGGACAGGGGCTGGCCGGTCGAGCGGACCACCTCCAGAGCGCGGGCGACGCGGCTGGTGTCGGCGGGGGCGAGGCGGGCGGCGGCGGCGGGGTCTTCCTTCGCCAGCGCGGCATGGGCCTCCGCCACTGGCAAGGCGCGGGTGGCTGCGCGGACGGCGGGGTCGATGTCCGGGACCGGGGCGATGCCGTCCAGCAGGGTGCGCAGGTAGAGCCCGGTGCCGCCGACCAATATGGGGAGCCGTCCGGCCTCATGCGCCTTGCCGATTTCATCGCGGGCTTCGGCGGCCCAGCGGGCGGCGGTGCAGGCTTCCGCGCCGTCGATATGGCCGAACAGGCGGTGCGGGATACCGGCCATTTCCTCCAAGCTGGGGCGGGCCGAGAGGATCTGGAGGTCGGCATAGACCTGGCTCGCATCGGCGTTGATGACGATGCCGTTCGCCGCGCGGGCCAAGCGAACCGCAAGCGCGCTCTTGCCGCTGGCGGTGGGCCCGGCAATAAGCGCCACGCGCGGGCGGGATTCGCCCTGTGAAGTGTCAGGAGTTTCCATGTTCGTTGCGACCTTAGTGGCAAGTGGCGCCTTGAGTCAGGACAATATTGCCGAGGCTGCCGGCCGGCTCGCCACGGCGGGTTGCACGCCGGTGGATAGCAAGTGGCTGGACGAGGGCAAGGCGGCGGATATTTTCTTTGGGCTTGATCCGATTGCCGCGCGCGCCGCGCTGACCGGCATTGGCGACCGCGTGGATGTGATCGTCCAACCGGTGGGGGAGCGGGAGAAGAAGCTGCTGATCGCCGACATGGACTCCACCATGATCACGGTCGAATGCATCGATGAACTGGCCGACTATGCCGGGATCAAGGCGCAGATCGCGGAAATCACCGAGCGGGCGATGCGGGGCGAACTCGACTTCGCCGGCGCGCTGCACGAACGGGTTGCCTTGCTCAAGGGGCTGGCGGACGCGGCCATCGACCAGTGCAGGGCCGAGCGGGTGAAGATCATGCCCGGCGCCCGTGCCCTGGTGCGCACGATGAAGGCGAGGGGAGCGAGGACGCTGCTGGTATCGGGCGGCTTCACGCGCTTCACCGGACCGGTGGCGGAGGAGATCGGCTTCGATGCCGCCGTCGCCAATGTGCTGGAGATCGCGGACGGGGCCTTGCTGGGCACGGTGACGGTGCCGATCGTCGATGCGGCGCGCAAGCGGGCGGAACTGGAGGCAGCGATAGAGGGCGGGATCGACCGCGCGTTGACCCTGGCCGTGGGCGACGGGGCGAACGACATTCCGATGATCCAGGGGGCCGGGCTGGGGGTCGCCTATCACGCCAAGCCCAAGACGCGCGAAGCGGCGGCGGCGGAGATCGTGCATGGCGATTTGTCCGTGCTGCTCTATGCGCAGGGTATTGCTTCGGCGGAGTGGGTCGGGATTTGATCCTGGCGCGACCTGCTCTTGTTGAAGGGGCCCGGTAAGGCGAGTGGTTCGAGCCCGTCCTGCCGCCTGAACCGGGCTCCTGCCTTTGCAGGAGCATGGCGGGCTCGGGACGGCGGGAGCATCGCAGCCCGGCTCGGTTAACCGTTGCCTGGGCACGGCTCGTCGTCATTGCGCAGCGGTAATGGAATCGAATCTGACCGCCGGTCGTTACACTCGCGCTGCAACCCGCAGCGTCCACATTCTAACCGGCGCACGGTCCTCGCAGCGCCAAGGGAGAGGGTATGAAAATCAGGCTATTGGCACTTCTCGGCGGCACGGCGCTCGCATTGAGCGCATGCGCGTCGACGAGGGACGAACCCATCGCCCCCGCGCCGCCGGTCGGCCCGGGCGCGATCAGCGGCACTGTCGCGGCAGACCGTAATGGCGACGGCATCGTCGATGGCTATTATTCGCCCGACGGCATGTATCATGAGATTCAGGGACCGCCCTGTCCGCCGCCGCCGCCGCCTCCGCCGCCCTCCCGTCGCGGAGAACGCGGCTGATAAACGCAGTTGTCCGGGCGCGGCGCCTTTGCCGCGCCCCTTTCCTCCGTGCCGCCCTGCTTCCCGCGCTTCTGCTGACGGCCTGGCCCGGACAGGCCATTGCGCAGCCCGGCGCGGTTGCGGACTCCCAGCGCACCAGCGTGGCGGCGGAAATCCGCTCGTCTGTGGGCGGCAAGCTGAGGGATTTCTACGCCCCGCGCGGTTATTGGCCGCTCTGGATCGAAAAGGGCAGGGTCGGGCCGCAAGCCGATGCCCTGATCGCATTGATCGAGGGGGCCGATGCGGATGGGTTGAAACCCAGGGATTATGAACCGCGCGAACTCAAGGCCCTGATGAAGGAGGCCGATGCGAACGGCGATCCCCGGCTGCTGGCGCGGGCGGACATCGCCTTGTCCAAGGCCTTCGCCGCGCTGGTGAGCGACATGCGCAAACCCTCGCGCAAGGTGAAGGTGCGCTATCTCGATCCGGAGGTGGAGCCGAAGGATGAGGAACCGAAGGAGATTCTGCGCGCCGCCGCAGTCGCGCCGTCCTTTGTCGACTATGTGCGTTCGTCCGGCTGGATGAGCCCCTTTTACGTGAAGCTGCGCGACGCCCGGGCGACTTTCGCAAGGCGTTGGGGCGGACTGCCGCAAGTGCCGGTGCCGACCGATGGGAAGCTGCGCCCCGGCATGAAGGCTGGCGCCGTGGCGCTGCGCCGCCGCCTGGGGTTGGAGGGTGGAACCGCCTATGACAAGGCGCTTGTCGCAAGGGTGAAGGCGTTTCAGGGCGATCATGGCCTGAAGCCGGACGGTGTCGCGGGCGCTGCGACCATCGCCGCGCTGAACCGGGGCGATGACTATTATGACCGGCTGATCGCGCTCAATCTGGAACGCACGCGGCTGCTGCCCGGTCCGCAGGTGCGGCATGTGGTGGTCGATGCGGCCTCCGCCCGCCTCTGGTATTTCAGCAAGGGCGTGCAGGACGGCACGATGAAGGTGGTCGTCGGCGCGAAGGAAAGCCAGACGCCGATGATGGCGGGCATGGTGCGCTATGCGACGCTCAATCCCTATTGGAACGTGCCGTCCGACCTGGTCGAGCGGAAACTCGCGCCGCGAATGCTGAACGGCGCCTCGCTGACGAAGCTGCGCTATGAAGCGCTTTCCGACTGGAGCGCCAATGCGCAAAAGCTGGAGCCGGCCGCGATCGACTGGCGCGCGGTGGCCGACGGGCGCACCGAATTGCGCGTGCGTCAGCTTCCCGGCGGCGACAACGCCATGGGGAAGGTCAAGTTCATGTTCCCCAACGATCTTGGCATATACCTGCACGACACGCCATCGCGCGACCTTCTGGCGAAGCCGGCGCGGCAGTTCAGCAATGGCTGCGTGCGGCTGGAGGATGCGCAAAGGCTGGGCCGCTGGTTCTTCGGCAAGCCGCTGAAACCCGACAGCGACAAGCCGGAACAGCATGTGCCGCTGCCCCAGCCCGTGCCGGTCTATCTGACCTATCTGACCGCCGTGCCCACCGCGGGCGGGGTGCAGTTCATGCCCGACGTCTATGGGCGCGACGGCATCTAGGCAGTAGTGACGATTTAATCATTTGAGCCATAGCATGATGCTGGCGAGTTTGACGAAGCCGAGGAAGTTTGCAGCGAGTTTGTCATAGCGTGTTGCGATACGGCGCCACTGCTTGAGCTTGGCGAAGAAGCCCTCGATGCCCCAACGCTGTTTGTAGGCGATGCGATCATAGTGGTGCTGATATTTGCAATGTCGGCGAGGTGGGATGACCGGCTCGCCGCCTTGCTCGTAGATGAGATCGTGCAAACTGTCGGCGTCATAGGCACGATCAGCCAGCACCTTGCCAGCCGGGATGCCGCGGATCAGATCGCAGGCGGGCGCCATGTCGTTTTGCTGTCCGGGGCCGAGGATGAAGCGGATCGGCAAGCCCAAGGCATCGACTACGGCATGGATCTTGGTGCCGAACCCGCCTCGCGAGCGCCCGAGAGCCTGGGCTTGAGCGCCCCCCTTTTTACCCGTGCCCCAGCCGCCTGGGCCTGGGCGCGGATCACCGTCGCATCGATCGCCAGCCATTCGATGTCGGGATCATCCGACACAGCCTCGAAGATCCGGTCGATCACGCCTTGCTCAACCCAGCGATAATAACGCCGCTTGGCGGTCTGATAGGGACCGAACTTCTCCGGTAGATCGCGCCAGCGTCCCCCTGAACGCGCCAGCCAGAGCAAGGCGTCAAGAAACAACCGTCCGTCACTGCGAGGACCGCGCTTGCCCTTGCGCCCGCCCGGAACGAACTCCCGCAGCCGCTCCCACTGATCATCCCGCAGCACTTCGCCTTCCACGCCAGCCTCCAAAAGCCAGCCTTGAAGCACAAATCCAAACCGTCGTGAATCCCTAAAATGTCACTACGGCCTAGAGCATCGTGCGGAAAGCCTGTCCTGAATCTGTCGAAGGGTGGGAACCGGTTTTTGCCTGAAACGCTGCGGCATCAGAAATCTGGAGCGCGCGACCGGCGTCCGACCTGACGCAGCGCGCTCCAGCCGATTTCGGTCAATGCGCGGCCAGCATCCACAGCGCCATGGCGACCATCATGACATTCTCCGTCAGGGAGACGAAACCCAGCGGCACGTTGCCGCTGCCGCCGACGCAGGCGCATTTGAGTTCGCGCTTTTCGAGATAGACGGCCTTGAAAACCGAAACCGCACCGATCCCGCCGATGAAGAGCGCCACGGGGATCGACAGCCATTCGAGCGCACCCGCCAGCATCAGCACGCCTGCACCGAGTTCAAGGAAGGGATAGACATATCCATAAGGGACAAGACGGCGGGCGAGCAGGTCGTAATTCAGGAACATGGTCGCAAAGCGGTCCACATCCTGCAATTTCAGCATGGCGAGCAGCATCATGGAGATCGCGATGAAGCGTTCCGCCGTCATGATGCCGATGAGCGGCATCTCCGTCAGCCAGTTGGTCGACAGGGCAAGCAGGGCCGCGACCGCGAAGACGGCGAGGACCGGCCTGTAGCTTTTCGCCTGCGGATCGGCGACCGTCAGGCCGAAAAGGCGGCGAAGATCGTCATGGCCGCCGATCCTTTGCCCGTCGATGAAGATCTGCGGCGTCGTTCCGACATTGTGCGCGGCCTTGAAGGCGTCGGTTTCTTCGCGGCTGGTAAGCCAGTGATCCTCGACCTCATAACCCTTGCGCTTCAGCAGCCATCTGGCCTTGAGTCCGAAGGGGCAGATGTGGCCAGGCATCACCATGCGGTAAAGGACGGCTTTGCCCGGAATTTGGGTGGAGGCGGCCACTGTGGTCATCGCATCGCTTTCTCTTGAGAGGTTCGCTTCGCACCCCATATGGGGTCCGTACCACGGTCCGGAGTCAAGCATGACGATGACGATTTCCGGTCTGGCGCGCGCGGGCGGCGTCGGCGTCGAGACCATACGCTTCTATCAGCGGCGCGGCCTGCTGGATATACCCGACCGGCCGGAAGGCGCCGGTCTTGCGGGCGGCGTGCGTCGCTATGGCGAGGAGGATGTACGGCGTCTGAGGTTCATCCGTTCGGCGCAGGCGGCCGGATTCACGCTGGACCAGATCGGGGAGTTGCTGCGGCTGGATGCGGGGCAGGACCGCGCGCGGGCGCGTGAACTGGCGGCGGAGCGGCTGGCGGCGCTGGACCAGAAGATCGCGGAACTGGAGACGGCACGGGACAGCCTGCGGCGACTTGCCAGCGCATGCCATGCCTCGCAGGAGGGCCCTTGCCCGATCATCTCCGCCTTTGAGGAGTAGGAGGGGGCTCAGAAGCCGGCCATCAGCCCGTCGATAGCGCCCTGCAGGATGTAACTCGCGGCGAGCTTGTCCACCAGTTCACCCCGCCGCGCGCGGCTGGCATCCGCCTCCAGCAGCGTCCGCGTCACCGCCTGCGTCGACCAGCGCTCGTCCCACAGCAGGATCGGCAGGCCGAGGTCGGCGATGTTCCGGGCGAAGGCGCGGCTTGCCTGGCTGCGCGGGGATTCGCTGCCGTCCAGGTTGAGCGGCAGGCCGATCACCACGCCCTTCACCAATTGCTGTTCCATGAACGCCGCCAGCGCGACCTTGTCCTTGGTGAACTTGCCGCGGCTGACGGTATGGGCCGGGCTGGCGATCGACCATCCCGCATCGCACAGCGCAAGGCCGATCGTCTTGCTGCCCACATCCAGCCCGATCAGGCGGCCGCCATGGGGCAGGGCTTCGCGGAAAACCGCGCGGTCGGCGGTAAGAATGGACATGTCTATTTCTTCAGAAAGGCGGCCAGCCGCTGTTTCGCATCCTCGCGCACATCGGCCCAGAACAGCGCATAGTCATAGACGTGATAATTATTGCCCGGCAAGGTGAAGGGCCCCATGTCCACCGGCTCGCCGATCATCAGCACGCCGCTAGTGTCGCAGCGGGCGGGGACGATGCCGGGAACCAGCCGGGTCGGCTTGTCGGCATCCCGCGCATCCAGCGTGCCGCGATTGGCGCTGGCGGGCGCGGCCCCGTTGAAGGCGCCGGTGATGGGATTGGTGCAGAGCATGTGCGTGCCCTTGTGCGGCCTGCCGGTGAAGCTCGGCTTGCGTTCGAAATTTTCGATCACCGCCGACGGATCGGCTGGTTCGGCATAGCTTTGCCAGCTCACGATGCAATGCGACTGCTGCCGCCGCGCGCAGGCGGGAAGTCCAAGCGCGGGCAGGTCGGCCTCTACCGAAATCGGCCAGCCCACGGCATAGACGGCGGCGATGCGGTCGGCGACCGGCTTGCCGGCGACCTGCTCCCGCAACAGTTTGAGCAGATGGAGCGACCCCTGGCTATGGGCCGCGAGGATCAGCGGACCTTCGGGATTGGCTTTCAGGAATGCGGCAAAGGCTTGCGCAACATCGCGATAGGCTGCGGCGAGGGATTGCTCGCCAGCCGGCTTGTCGGTCAGGAACGCCCCGTAATTGGCCTGGCGGTAGCGAGGCGCCCAGACGGAACCCGCCGCGTTGAAGGCGCTCGCCTGGTTCTGCACGAAGCGCCGCGCGGTGGCGAGGGATTCCTGGTCATCCAGCCGCATGTTCCAATGCGCGTCGCCCAGCGTGGTGATGTAGGAGGTCGGGTGAATGAAGAAGACCGTCGCCTTTTCCGCCGACGGTGCGTCCTTCACGCCTTCGGGAGTCCACAGGGCGGGGTTGTCCTTCACGATGTCGGGCCGGGCGATCCACATCTTCGGATCGTCATAGGCGTTGGCGGGGAGCGGTTCGATTTGCGCGAAGGCTTCCCGAGGGACCATGACCGCGCGGATCATCTGCATCCCCCAGATGCGATAGGCCAGCAATGCCGCGATCACCAGCACGATCAGGCCGGTTACGACATAGAGGAACTTGCGGGCCAAGGATTGCTCTCCCTAGTGATGGACTGTTTCTGTCTGGCGTAAGCCGCGAGCGTGCGCAAGGTCTCGGAGGATCGGGACTTGAAGCGGGCGTGGCCGGGTGGTAGCGGCGGGGCCATGTCGATAGACCTTCAGACCGTGAAAAAGATCGCCAGCCTTTCGCGCATTTCGGTGACTGACGCCGAAGCGGAGGCGATGGTGCCCGAACTCAACAACATCCTGGGCTGGGTGGAGCAATTGGGCGAGGTGGACGTGACCGGCGTGGAGCCGATGACCGCTGTCATCCCCAATCATCTGCGCCTGCGCGACGATGTCGTCACCGACGGCAATGTTCGCGACAAGGTGCTGGCCAATGCGCCGCAGGCCGAACATGGCTTCTTCGCGGTTCCCAAAGTTATCGAATGAGTGGGAATCTTTCACCCGTTCGGGCTGAGCTTGTCGAAGCCCAGTCCTTTCTTGAAGAGAAGTGCGGCCCTTCGACAGGCTCAGGGCGAACGGAAATTTGGGTATGACCAACCTTACTGATCTGACGGTCGCGGAAATCCGCGACGGTTTCCGCGCGGGCGACTTTTCGGCGCGTGAAGTGGCGGCGGCGTTCAATGCCAATGTCGCCGCCGCCAAGGCGCTGAACGCCTTCATCGTGGAAACGCCGGAAAAGGCGCAGGAAGCCGCCGACGCCGCCGACAGGGCGAGGGCTGCGGGCGAGGCGTTGAAGCCGCTTTCGGGCGTGCCGATCGGCATGAAGGATCTGTTCTGCACCGAAGGCGTGCAGACGACCGCCGCGAGCCACATGCTCGAAGGCTTCAAGCCCACCTATGAATCCACGGTTTCGAAGAAGCTGTGGGACGCGGGCGCGGGCATGCTGGGCAAGCTCAACCTCGACCAGTTCGCCATGGGCTCTTCCAACGAGACCAGCTATTACGGCAATGTGATCTCGCCCTGGCGGCGGGGCGGCGGCGACAATGCCGCGCTGGCGCCCGGCGGTTCCTCGGGCGGTTCTTCGGCGGCGATTTCGGCGCGGCTCTGCCCGGCGGCGACCGGCACCGACACGGGCGGCTCGATCCGCCAGCCCGCCGCCTTCACCGGCATTTCGGGGATCAAGCCGACCTATGGCCGCTGCTCCCGCTGGGGCATCGTGGCCTTCGCTTCTTCGCTGGATCAGGCCGGGCCGATGGCGCGGACGGTGCGCGACAATGCGATCCTGCTGGAAAGCATGGCGGGCTTCGATCCCAAGGATTCGACGTCGCTCGATCTGGCCGTGCCGCAGTGGGAAGCCAGCCTTTCGAGCGACCTTCGGGGCAAGAAGGTCGGCATTCCCAGGGAGTATCGCCCCGATGGCCTGAACGCCGAAATTGCGGCGTTGTGGGATCGCGGCATCGAATGGCTGAAGGATGCGGGCGCCGAGGTTGTCGAAGTGTCGTTGCCGCATACGAAGTACGCGCTGCCGACCTATTATATCATCGCCCCGGCGGAGGCGTCCTCGAACCTCGCCCGCTATGACGGCGTGCGCTACGGCCAGCGCGACCTGCCCGATGGGGCGGGCCTGCAGGACATGTATGCCGCGACCCGCGCCGCCGGTTTCGGGCCGGAGGTCAAGCGCCGCATCATGATCGGCACCTATGTGCTGTCGGCGGGCTTCTACGACGCCTATTATACGCAGGCGCAGAAGGTCCGAGCGCTGATCGCCCGCGATTTCGACCAGGCCTTCGAGAAATGCGACCTGCTGCTGACGCCGACCGCGCCGAGCGCCTCCTTCGCGCTGGGCGAGAAGCAGGCCGATCCGCTGGCCATGTATCTGAACGACGTCTTCACCGTGCCGGCTTCGCTGGCGGGACTGCCGGCGATGGCGGTGCCGGGCGGGCTGGACGCGCAAGGGCTGCCGCTGGGGCTTCAGATCATCGGCAAGGCGCTGGACGAGCAGACCGTGCTGAACGCGGGCCTCGCGATCGAGGAACGCGCGGGCTTTGCGGCGCGGCCGGAGAAATGGTGGTAAAGAAAACACCGTTCGCCCTGTTGAAAGGAGCCGCTTGTCTCCTTGCAATGTCGAAGGGCCTAACTTCTCTTCAAGAAAGGACTGGGCTTCGACAGGCTCAGCCCGAACGGAAAAAGAAACATGAGTGAATATCGCATCCAGGGCGCAACCGGCGAGTGGGAGGTCGTGATCGGCCTGGAAGTCCATGCGCAGGTGACGAGCCAGGCGAAGCTCTTTTCCGGCGCGGCCACCGCTTTCGGCGCGGAGCCGAACACGCAGGTGAGCCTGGTCGACGCGGCCATGCCCGGCATGCTGCCCGTGCCCAACCGCGAGTGCATCCGCCAGGCGGTGCGCACCGGCATGGCGATCAAGGCGCAGATCAACAAATGGTCGCGTTTCGACCGGAAGAACTATTTCTACGCGGACCTGCCGCAGGGCTACCAGATCAGCCAGCTCTACCACCCGCTGGTGGGCGAGGGCGCGATCGAGATCAGCCTGGACGAGAAGAACCCCGATGCGCAGGTCAAGACGATCGGCATCGAGCGCATCCATGTCGAGCAGGACGCAGGCAAGCTGATGCACGACCAGCATCCGACGCGGTCCTATGTCGACCTGAACCGTTCGGGCGTGGCGCTGATGGAAATCGTGTCGAAGCCGGACATGCGCTCGCCTGCGGAGGCTGGCGCCTATCTGTCGAAGCTGCGCACGATCCTGCGCTATGTGGGGTCCTGCGACGGCAATATGGATCAGGGCTCGATGCGCGCGGACGTCAACGTCTCCGTCCGCAAGCCGGGCGAACCCTTCGGCACTCGCACCGAAACGAAGAATGTCAATTCCGTCCGCTTCGTCATGGCCGTGGTGGAACATGAGGCCAGCCGTCAGGTGGACGTGCTGGAGGCCGGCGGCAAGGTGGTGCAGGAAACCCGGCTCTACGACCCGGACAAGAATGAAACGCGCTCCATGCGGTCGAAGGAAGACGCGCATGACTATCGCTATTTCCCTGATCCCGACCTGCTGCCGCTGGAACTGGACGATGCCTTCCTGGAGGAATGCCGCCAGTCGCTGCCTGAATTGCCTGACGCCAAGCGCCAGCGCTACGAACAGGCGCTGGGCCTTTCCGCTTATAATGCCGCGACGCTGACCGCTGACGCCGACACCGCGCGCTGGTTCGAGGCGCTGCTGGCCAAAGGCGCGCGCATCCAGAAGAAGAGCGAGGGCGAGGTCGCCAAGGCGTCCGCCAACTGGCTGCTGTCGGAGCTTTACGGCGCGCTCAACCGCCTGGGCAAGACGCTGGAGGAAAGCCCCGTCAGCCCGGAAGAGGGCGCGGAACTGCTGGCCCTCATTGCCGACGGCACGATCAGCGGCACCATCGCCAAGCAGGTGTTCGAGATCATGCTCGAAACCGGCGACAGCGCGCCCAGGATCGTTGAGGAAAAGGGGCTGAAGCAGACCAGCGACACCGGCGCCATCGAGGCCGCGGTCGCCAAGGTGCTGGCCGACAATGCGGACAAGGTCGAACAGTATAAGGCGGGCAAGGAGGCGCTGTTCGGCTTCTTCGTCGGTCAGACGATGAAGGCCATGCAGGGCAAGGCCAATCCGCAGGTGGTGAATGAGTTGATCAGGAAGGCGCTGGCCTGATTGGTCCATTATGAACGATGTCTGTTCCGGCAGGCATCGTTCGATCTGTACCTAAGATGTTCTCTTTGCTAAGCCCTTGAGCAACAGCCGCCATGAGTCGGGGGACTTGGCTGTGTGCAGGGGGAACATTCATGCGATTTGCGTTCGGCCACGCCATTTTGTGCCTTTTGCTCGGCTGCCTGTCGCCGGCCGTCATGGCGCAGGAAAAGTCCGCCGTGCGGCAGGGCTTCCTGCTCGATCCGAATTCGACCAAAATCCTGTTGTTCAGGCCCAGGGTGACGGTTGGGAGCCAGTCGACTGCGGGCATGTTCGAACCCAATGCCGACTGGACGCAACAGGCGCGGGACAATCTGGATCTGGCCCTGGCGGAAGCGCAGCAGCGTCTGGGCAATGAGATTGTCGGTTCGGCCGATCCTGTGGGACAGCAGGCCGAAAGCCTCGCCGAATATCAGTCGCTCTTCGGCATCGTCGCGCAATCGGTGATCGAATTCCAGTTCTTCCCCGGCAATCGATTGCCAACGAAGAAGCGCGAAGGCGCGGCGTTCGACTGGACGCTGGGGCCCGGCGTATCCGCGCTCGCTGCCCGCTCGGGCGCGCGCTATGGGCTGTTCATCTTTACGGAAGACCAGTTCGGATCGACCGGGCGGAAGATTTTCCAGCTGTTCGCGGCCATGGGCGGCGTCGGCATCACCTCCGGCCAGCATAAGGGCTTTGCAGGTCTGGTGGACCTTGCCAGCGGGGACCTGCTCTGGCTCAATGCGGACCTGCAGATGGGCGGCGATGTCCGGACCATGGAGGGTGCCCGCCGCCGCGTAACGCAGTTGTTGGAGGATTTCCCCGGCAGCACCCCCAGCCTTGCCGCTGCCGCCCAATGACGGGCGCGTTGTTGCGGGCAATGGCGCTGCTGGCCTTGACTCTGCCGGTAGCGGCGGTGGCGGCGGTGGCGGCCCCCGGGCCGGCCGATCTTCCGCCCTACAGCCAGGCCTATCAGCCGCAAGGGACGGACGAGCGTGGCCTGTGGATGCTGGCCGACGAGGATGAGCGGGAACTGCGCGACTCCAAATTCCTCATCGACGACCCGGCCCTGCAGGCCTATGTGGCTGGCGTCCTGTGCCGGGCTGTGGGTCAGGACCGATGTCGGGGCGTGCGCATCTATCTGGTCCGGGTCGCATCCTTCAACGCCAATATGGCCCCCAACGGCACGATGCAGGTCTGGAGCGGGCTCCTGCTGCGGGTTCGAAGCGAGGCGGAACTAGCGGCGATACTCGGCCATGAGTTCGCTCATTTCGAGCTGCGACACAGCCTTTCAGGCTTCCGGAGGCAACGTTCAGCGACCGACATCGCCGCCTGGGCGGCCTTTCTGGGTCAATATGGCGCGACCGTGCAGCAGGCGGCGGTCGGCTCATTCTTCCAGTTCAGCCGCGATCAGGAAAAACAGGCCGACCTGCTCTCGCTCAAATATGCGATCCAGTCCCCTTATTCGGCGCAGGCGGCGGCGCATGTCTGGCAGCGGCTCATGGATGAGGCGGATGCGACCGCGCTGGGGCGCAAACAGCGCAGCCAACGCTATGATCGTGTCGCCTTCTTCTCCACCCATCCGACCAATCTCGATCGCGCGACCTATCTCGCGGCCCTGTCCGCCGATGTCGCGGCCAAGCCGGAGGGCGCGGAAAGCTATTCGGCGGCGCTTGCCAAATGGCTGCCGGATTTTCTGTCCGACCAGATGAAGCTCAACGATTTCGGCGGTACGGAATATCTGTTGTCGTCGCTGGCGGGGGAGCATTGGACCGCGCCTCTGCTGTTCGCGCGGGCCGAACTGTACCGCCAGCGCGGCAATCCGCGCGATCTGGCGGCGGCGGCCGATTTCTACCGATCGGCGCTCGCGGCCGACCCCGGCCTGGCGGAGGGCTGGCGCGGATTGGGACTGTGCCTGATGCGCAACCATCAGCGGACCGAAGGCGCGGATGCGCTCAAGAATTACATCCGGCTGCGTCCCCAGGCGGCCGATATTCCCATGCTCCAGACGATGACCGGCGAATAGGATTTTCTCATGGCGAAACGAATTTCATCTTTTCTGGCCGTGATCTGCGCGGTTCTGATGGCGCAGCCGCTGATGGCTGACAATGCCCTGATGCCGGCGGGGACGTCCGTTGCCGTGGCCAAATCGACCCTGACCGTCACGCCGGACCGGGAGTGGAACCGCCTGTCCGCCCGTCCGGGCCGCAATTCGGAGACATGGACGCTGGACGGTGACGATCTGAACGGCGTCAATTTCTACAGTATCGAAACCGGGCGGACCTTGTTTCGGGAGGTGAGCAGGAAGACCAGGCCGCTGCCGCGCTTTTCCTCGACCATGTTGCTGACCGATATTCCTGCGCTGCTGGAAAATAGTTATCGCATCGCGCTTGGGACGACGCTCTTTTCGATGACCGCCATCGAGCCTGCGACATTTCTGGGCGAAAAGGGCGTGCGCTTTTCCTACAGTTTCCGAAAGCAGATGGAGGATGTGTCGCGCAGCGGCGAAGCGGTGGGCGCCATCGTCAAGGGCAGGCTGTACCTGGTGACGTTCGACGCGCCGGCCATTCTCTATTTCGATCGGGACGTTCCAGCCTTTCGACAGATATGGTCCTCGGCCCGCCTCGAAACCCCTCCCGCTCTTGCGCGGCGCTGACGGGGGGATAGCGAAAAGGGGCGCTGCCGGGGGAAGGCAGCGCCCCTTCCTTTACAGCCATGACACCGTTGGGAACCGGCTCATGTCATGGCGGATCGGCGGGCCGGGAGGGTCTGTGGGGTGTGGCCCGCCAATTCACTGCTAGGACGTCACAGGATGAAGTTAACCGTCGCCCGGAGGGAGAGGGCGACATGATTTTGTTGTTCCTCCGCCCCGAATTCGCCGCCGACGCGGAAAGTTTCGGTGCCGCCGATCAGCCGGGCGCGGCCGGTCCACCCGCTGGTGCGCTTGTCCGAGATCAGGGTGAAGTCCTCGCCACCGGCGAAATGGGCGGTGGTGTCGCCCAGTGATCCGCCGATGATCTGGCGCCGTCCACCCTCCAGCTCGAACCGCATCCAGCCATCCTCCCGATTGAGGCTGCCGAAATCGTAACCGACGGTGACATTGCCGCTGGCGGTCAATTCGTCGCTGGTGCGGCCGTCGACGATCAGGTCAAAGGCAGCGCCTCCGCCCGTCTCGCCATAGCCGTCCTCCTTCAGGCGGTAATAATCGATGCTGGCCGCCGGACGCAGGGTGAAGCGGTTGAAGCGCATCTCATAGGAGCCGCCCGCCGTTGCGGAGTAAAGCTTGCCCGACCAGTCGCCATCCGCCGTGCGCACGACGTCGCCGGATTCGAAATGGCGGCTGCCCCGGAAATCCACATGGGCCGCCGACAAGCGGGCATAGGTCTGGAGCGGGCCGAAATCGCCCCGCCAGTGCGCCGCCAGTTCGAACTGGTCGGAATCCACCGCATTGTCGGTGCTGCCCGAAGAGTCGCTGCCATGGATATAGGCGAAGGATGCGCCCAGAGCGCCGATCCCCGTCAGATATTCCGCGCCGAAGCTCGCCCCCCAGCCGTTGATGTCGTAGGATGCGGTGTCGCCCACGCTCTTGGAACTGCCGAACGCCACCTGTTGCAGCCAGAAGCCCAGACGCCCGTCAGCCGTGCGGTAGATGCCGCCCGGATCGCCAAGGATGCGGGCGGTCGCGCGCGAACCGGCGGTCACCGCCTCGAACGTGCCGCCGGCATGGTCGGGCAGCATCTGTTGCAGATTGGCCTTCAGCGTGTCGCCGTCGGTGATGGCAAGATAGCTGCCCGCAACGGCGCTGTCCTTGTCCAGCGCGTTGAAGATCGCGTCATAGGCCCGCGCCTGCGACCCGGTCAGGCCGAGTTCGGATACGGTCTTGGCCGCGATCGACAGCGTCACTTCCCCCGTCGC
Organism: Sphingobium sp. CFD-2; assembly: GCF_024611135.1. Taxonomy (NCBI): domain Bacteria; kingdom Pseudomonadati; phylum Pseudomonadota; class Alphaproteobacteria; order Sphingomonadales; family Sphingobiaceae; genus Sphingobium; species Sphingobium sp. CFD-2. The sequence continues at coordinate 1,033,042 of NZ_CP084405.1, forward strand.
GGCGTTGCTGGCGATGGCGCCCTTGAACATATAGGGGATCAGCGTCGTGCTGGAGAGGGCGGGCGTGCCGCTCAACGATCCGGCGCGGACGATGACATAATCGCCCTCCGAACCGGCCACGCTGGTCAGGGTCGCCTTGACCTGCGATCCGCTGGCGAAGCTGGCGGCCCCCGCGACATTGTAGAGCGTGTTGGTGCCATTGGCCGTGTCGACCGTCACGCCGATGACGGAGGACCCGCCCACTGACAGCGAGGCGAGCGCGACCGTGCCCTTGTTGCCGGCGTTGAGGGTGCCGCCATTCATCACGACGGCGGTATTGCCGGCATTGCTGATCGCGCCGTTGAGCGTGGCGGTGCCGGAAAGGGTCAGCGTCGAGGCGCCGCCGCCGAAATCCACGCCGCCATTGATCTGCGCGCTTTCCGCCAGGCCAAGGCTGGAACCGTTCCCGCCCAGCGCCACATTACCTGTCAGGGTGGAGGAGCCGGACAGCGCCAGGCGATTGCTGCCGCCGCCCAGGTCGACATTGCCCGCAATGCTGCCGGCGGAGACCGTCACGACGTCATTGCCCGATCCCAGCCGCACGTCGCCCGTGATCTTCGGCGCGCTTGCCGTGGCGGAGGCAAGCGACTGGGTCAGGGCGACGCCGCTGCCATTGGCGGTCATATCGATGGCGACGTTCGATCCGCTCTTGCCTCCAGTCGCAGAGATGGTGCCGGTGTTGGACAGGGACGACACCGTGCCGGAAGAATCGAGGATGGCGATGGCCGCGCCATCCTTGCTGCTGAGCGCCGTGGCGGAAATGGCGCCGCTGTTCACGATGGCGCGGCTCGTCGCGCCTGCGTCGATCACCAGCGCGCGGGCCGACGTGCCGGCGGCGCTGGAGCCGGTCGCGCTCACCGCCCCGCCGATCTGGAGGGTGTCGGCCGTGGCGCCGCTGCCCAAACGAATGGCCGTCGCATTACTGTCATAGGATGTGGCGCCGACCGATCCCGACACCAGCAGGCCCTTGGTCAGGGTGACATTGCCGCCCAGCCCGCCAATGGCGAGGCCGCTGGCGCTGACGCCGTCATAGACGCCATATCCGGCAATCGATCCCTTGACGATCAGGCCATAGCCCGAACTGTCCGCAGCCACCGGACCGATGGTCGTGGCCGCCGTGGCCGAACCGATCCGCACGGCAGCGGCGGAGCCATAGGTGATGATCGCGGCGGACCCTTCGCTGGCGTCGGTCAGCCCGTCATTGTCGACATCCGGCTTGGTGCTGTCCAGCGTCGGTGGAATGTCGAAGATGACGCCGCCCGTGACATTGCCGGCGATCGTCACGGCCGATCCGCCCTGGAGCAGATCGTCCGCATCCAGCTTGGAAGCGTCGCTCGGACGCGAAGTATAACGATAACCGGTGCTGGTGATCGTGCCCTGGATCTTGACCGCTCCGGTCACGTCCCCTTGCAGGGCAAGGCCGGTGCTGTTGGCGCCCGTGACGGCTGTCGTTCCGCGGATGGTGACATTGCCGGTGACCGCATTGGCCAGCACGCCATAGCCATTGTCGCCCACCACGCTGGTGGAGCCGCTGGTCGACAGATTGCCGGTCAGCGACGCGTCGATGCGGATGCCGGCGGACTGATTGCCTTCGATGGTGATGGTGCCGCTGCTGTCGATATTGCCCATATGCGCCGCGCCCGGCTGGACCCAGATGCCGTTGCGGTTCGAACCCTTGGCGAAGGGGCCGTCCAGGTCGCCGTCCTTGTCGTCGTCGGTGGGGGTATAGTCCTCGTCCAGCGTGATCGTGCCGCTATGGGTGATGTTGCCGCTGGTGCCCGCCGCCGCGCGAATGCCGGTCGCGCCGTCCGCGCCGGAAATCTTGAGCGTGCCGGCATTGCTGACCTTGTTGTTGCTGTCCTGGGTGATGGCGGTGCCGCCGGTCAGCGTGATCGATCCTGCGGAACTGACCGTGACGTCATCCGCGGCGCCATTGGCGACGGTGGAGGTGCGGACGGCGGTGGTGGTGGAAGAACCGATGGTGGTTTCCGCCGCCGCATCGGCCACCGTCAGGGCGGCCAGAACGGGAGCGATGGCCGTGCAGGCCAGTAGATTGCGCATGATGTCTCCTCTGCGTGCCGCGCCTCTTTCCGATGAGCGCGCATGCGGCGAAGACGGCGCGGGAACGCCTGTCCCGTCAGTTAAAAATAATGCGATGCAGGATCAGAAGGCAAAATCCAGGCCAAGCCGGACAGTGCGCGGACGCAGCGGCGTCACATAATCCCCGCTAAGGTCGAAGGGCGTGCCCAGCGAGAAGCGGTTGCCGCTGCTGTCGAGCAGGTTGGTGAGGGAGAGCGACCATTGCACCGTCCCATGGGTCAGCGCCGCGCTGAGCGCCGTGTCCACATAGTCGCCCTGTTCCCGGCCCAATATCGGCCCCACGCCCAGGCGCGACTTGCCGACATAGCGGGCCGATCCGCTGAGTTGGAGCCGCATGTCCCCTCCCACCGGCGCCCGATAGTCGAAGCCGATGCGGCCGCCCCAATTGGCGACATTGGGCAGGCTCAAAGACTGCCCCTCATAGGAGAGCAGGCGCAGGAATTGCGCCGGGCGGCTGAGGCGGCTGTCATTGTAGATGATGCTGCCGTCCAGCGTCAGCCGCGACGCGGGGCGCACGGCGACACGCCCCTCCACCGTATAGATGCGCCCGTCCCCGATATTGGCGGTGGTGGGAATGCCGATCCGGTCGGTGACGTCGGCCTGGATGTCCCGCCATCTGGTATAGGCGACATTGCCCGTGACCGCGACCGGATCGATGCCCGGAATTCCCCTGCGGAAGCCCAGTTCCACCGTGGAGGCGCGGTCGTTGCGGAACCGCTGGATATGCTGGTCGTCGACAGCCAGCCCCCCGGGACGGAAACCCTGCTGGAACCGGGCATAGACGGTCGTCCCGGGCAAGGCGTCGGTCAGCAGGGAGAAGGATGGGAGGAAGATCGTCTCGCTCCGGTTCGCCTGCGCCTCCGCGCGTGCGATGGCGGCAAGGGACAACAGGGCGATGGGGTCCAGCACCTCGCCGGTCAGGCGGCTGTTGGTCAGTCGGCCGCCCACCGTGGCGATCAGGCCGCGCATGGGTTCGAACGACGATTCGCCGAAGAGCGTCGCCTCGCGGATGCGGTTGTGCACGCCGGTCGAGGTCGCGGCCATGCCCCGCCCGTACATCGGCACGCCGGGAATGACCTGCGGCTGCATCAGGGCCGTTCCATAGGAGGTCAGCGAACGCTGAATATCCGACGTGCTTTCCAGATAGGATGCGCCCAATATCCAGCCCAGGCCATTGTCCAGGTCGCGGACGATGCGGTTTTCGGTCGAGAAGATGTCGACCTTGTTCCTTTGCCGGAACAGGGCGGCGGGCGCGTCCGCCCCGGCCATCTCATAAGGCGTCGCATCATAGCTTTCCGTCAATATGTTGCGCACGAAGCCGGTGGAGGAGACGAAGCGCAGATCGTCCCATTGCCGCTCCACCCGCAGATTGGCGAGCGCATAGTCGGACGAATAGGGCTGGGCGACGGCGGAGGCGCGCTTGAGGTCGCCTATCGCCTTCGCGGCATATTGCGCATCGTCGCCCTCGATCCGCTGGAAGACGCCGGTGAGGTCGACGGTCCAGTTCTCGTCCGGCGCGAAACGGAGCGCGGCGCGGCCGCCATAGGTGCGGATGCGGTTGACGTCATGCCTGTCGCGCAGGACATCGTCGATATAGCCGCCGTCCTGCACGCCATAGCCGACGATGCGCAGCGCGATCTTCTCCGTCACGACCGGCAGGTTGATCGTCGCGGCCAGATCGCCGCCCGGATCGCCATGCTGCGTCGCGCTGAGCCCGGCGGAGACCTGCCCGCCGGCGCGCACCAGGTTGGGCGCATTGGGGATCATGCGCACGATGCCGCCCAGCGATCCCGCGCCATATAGCGTGCCTTGCGGCCCTTCCAGCACCTCCACGCCCTGCATGTCGTAGAGCCGGAGGTCCGGGTCCGGCGCGGCGTAGTTGAGGCGCATGTCGCCCAGATATTGTCCCGTCGTCGCCTGGGTCGGTCCGGCGACGCCGGAGTCCGCGATGGCGCGGATGAACAGCTTGTTGCGGCCCGTGCCCGCATGGGTGGAGCTGAGGCTCGCCACGCGGAAGATCAGGCTGGCGGTGCCGCCGGCCGCCTCCCCGGCGGTGAAGGCGTCGTCGCCCACCACATCGACCATCCCGGCATAGCGGGGAAGCGGGGTGTCGCGCTTGGATGCGGTGACGATGATCTCGGCCGGTTCGGGCGCGGCTTGCGGAGCGGGTTGGGCGATGCGGGCGCGGGGCTGCTCGCGCACCACCACCGGCGTCCGGACGATCCGCCAGGTGGTCGCGTCGATACGCCGGATGCTGGCGCCGCTGCCCTTGACCAGCCGCTTGAGTGCCGCTTCCACCGACAGGCGTCCCTCCACGGCGGGAGTGGCCACGCCCGCCAGCGACTGGTCCGACATGCCGATGCTGGCCCCGGTCTGGCGGCCGAGCGCTATCACCGCCTCGCCCAGCCGTCCGGGGGCGATGCTGATCTGCTGTCTTTCCGCCGCTTGCCCAGGCGAAGCGGCCATCATGGCGAGGGCGGTGACGAACAGGACGTCAGCGTGGCGGGCCATCCCCCTCCCTCAACAGCCAGCCGTCGCCCTGCCTGACGGCGCTGAGGCCCATCAGCGGCGCTGCCTGGCCAAAGAAGCGCGCCGGGTCGCGGTGCAGGCGGATCGTTCCGGTGAAGCGCATCGTCCCCGCGCCGGGGGTGGCGGTGAGCCGGACGCCCAGTGAGCGGGCGATGTCGGCGCTGATCTGCGTCACCGGGGCGTTCGCATAGGTGAGGCGGCCCTGACGCCAGCTTGCGACGGCGTCGGTGGCGACGTCCATGACGCGCAGGCCGTTCTCATCCTCCATCAGAGCGCGGCCGGCGGGCAGGGCGATGGCTTCCGCCTTCGGATTGTAGATGACCTCGCCCTCCGACACGCCGATGCGGGTCGCATTGCCGGCGCGGACGATGTTGAAGACGGTGCCCGCATCCTCGAACAGCGCGTCGCCCACGGTGACGCGGAAGGGATTGGCGGCGTCATGCCGGACGGTGAAGGCGGCCTCGCCGCTGTCGAGCGCCGCGAAGCGCGCGTCATGCCGGTCGAAGCGCATGGTCGTGCCGCCGTTCAGTTCGACGCGTGTGCCCTCGTCCAGCGCGACGGTGCGGGTTTCGCCGGGCCTGGTCGTGACGGTGTAGATGTCGCTGCGGTTCCACATGCCGACCGATATGGCCGCCACCAGCGCCGCCGCCACCGCGCCGCCGCCGATCAGCGATCGGGACCAGCGCCAGCCGCGCTCGCCCGCATCATTGGCTGGAGCCGTCATGGTCACGGGCTCCGACGGAACGATCTCTGCCAAATCGGCATCTGCCGCCATCAATGCATCATAGGCGGGCGCATGCACGGGATCGGCCTCCAGCCATGCGGTGAAGGCCTCCCAATCGGCAAATTCGGGATCGCGCGTGCGGATGACCCATCCGAGCGCCTCCTCGTTCATCATGGCTTCAGCCCTGTTCATGTCAGCCCCTCATCTGAGCCAGACGCCGCCGCCTTCCTCATTCCGTACCCATTTTCTGCTTGAGGGCGATCATGGCGCGATAGGCCTTTTGCAGATCCTTCTCCACGGTGGTGAGGCTGACGCCCAGTTCCTCCGCGATCAGCCTTTGCCCGACGCCCTCCAGGCGGAAGCGGCGGAACACCAGCTCGACACGCGGCCCCAGGGATTGCAGCACGGCGCGCGCCTCCTCCAGCCGTTCGTTCAGGATCAGCCGTTCGTCCACGGCGATGTCCTCCGACGGGTCGGCCATCACGCCGCCCGCGCCCTCCGCCCAATCCTGCTCGCGCCGTTCGCGGCGGGTGGCGGAACGATAGCGGTCCAGCATCAGGTTGTTCGCCATGCGGTAGAGATAGGGCAGGGGATCGGCGATCGGCCCCAGATCCTTCTCCTCCAGCTTCATCCACATGTCCTGCAACAGATCCTCGGACTCGTCGCCCGCGCCGCGCGCGCGCAGGAACCGCAGCAGGGCGGGCCGGTTGTTCAGGAAGATGGCGGATAGGCCGGTAGCCATGAAGAGCTTGCGTCCAGTGGGATCAGGCGGTTGCCATAATGGGCCGATGAAGGCGTTGCAACGGGCAAGCGGCCCGGGGGATATTGCCATTTACCTCCGGCCATGCCTGATCGGGAGCATTTCCGGATTGACCGTTTGAGGTCGGCGGCTCGGAAAATGCGGCATCGAAAGACAAGAGCATTTTCCCTCATGGTGAAATTGCTCTAGGGGCAGCGGGCAGGCCGGCAGGAGGATCGATGCAGCTTATCGGGCAGGTGGATGTGGAGGCGGCGCGGGCATCCGGCATGGATGCCGGGAAATTGCAGGCGCAGGCCGCCTTCGTTCATGAACGCTATGTCGTCCCGGGCAAGCTGCCCCATATGCAATGGCTCCTTTCGCGTGACGAACGACCCATCGTCTCGGTCCGCAGCGGTGCCGCACGCGCAACCGGCGAGCCGCTTGGGGATGACGCGCTTTACCGCATCGCCTCCATGACCAAGCCGGTGACCTCGGTCGCCTTCATGATGCTGGTGGAGCAGGGGCTGGTGGCGCTGGACGATCCGGTGACGAAGATATTGCCGGAATTCGCCGATCTGGCCGTCGGGGCCGATGGGGCGGGTCGGATGCGCCGCCCGATGCTGATGATCGACCTGCTGCGGCACACATCCGGCCTCACTTATGGTTTGCAGCGGCAGACGGCCATCGACGCGCGCTACCGTGAACTCGGCCTCGACGAGTTCCAGCAGAAACGCAGTTCCGACGAATTCATCGCCGCGCTGGCCGCGCTGCCGCTGGAGTTCTCGCCGGGTGAGCGGTGGAATTATTCGGTGTCCACCGATGTGCTGGGCGTCGTGGTGGAGCGGCTGAGCGGCCTCGACCTGGAGCGATTTTTCCGCGAGCGCATCTTCGATCCGCTGGGCATGCCGGACACATTCTTCGAACTGCCGGAGGATCGCGCCGGGCGGATGACGGACGCCTGGCAATGGGCGCAGGACGGCACGCTGTCGCTCTACGACCGGGGCGAACGCAGCGGGTGGCGCCGGCCGCTCAAGCTGCGTTCGGGCGGCGGGGGCCTCATCTCCTGCACGGCGGATTATCATCGCTTCGCCCGCATGTTGCTGCGCGGCGGCGAACTGGACGGCGTGCGGCTGCTGAAGCCGGAAACGGTCGCGGCGATGCATGCCAATCATCTGCCGGGCGGGGGCGATCTCGCCGGCCTGTCCTCCTCCATGTTCAGCGAGGCGGATTATGCGGGCGTGGGTTTCGGCCTCGGCTTCGCGACCGATCTCAGGACGCAGGAATATTATTGGGGCGGCGTGTTCTCGACATTCTTCTTCATCGATCCGGTGGAGCGGCTGATCGGCATTTTCATGACCCAGCATTTTCCCTCAAGCATCCATCCGGTCCGTCGCGAGTTGAGGCAGGGTGTTCGCCATGCCATCATCGAAAGCCGCGCCGATTAATTGCTGCGCTGCAAAATTTGCTGTTGGCGAGCCTCGGGACGGCGTGCCATCATCGCGCCCGGACTCGAAGGCGAAAAGGGGCACGTTTATGAACCTGAAAGGCCAACCCACCCTCCCGAAGCCCGCTCCCCGGCAGGTCGATCCGGAGGTCCTTGCCCATGAGATCGTAGAGCGGCTGACCTACCGGATCGGCAAGAACGCCACCGCCGCGAAGCCGCACGACTGGCTGCATGCGGTGATCCTCGCCATTCGCGACCGGGTGATCGATGCATGGATCGCCTCCACGGAGAAAACCTATGAGGAGCAGGGACGGCGGGTCTATTATCTGAGCCTGGAGTTCCTGATCGGGCGGTTGATGCGCGACGCGGCGTCCAACATGGAGATGCTGGACGACATGCAGGCGGCATTGAGTTCGCTGGGCGTCGACATCGACATCATCGCCGCGCTGGAGCCGGATGCCGCGCTGGGCAATGGCGGCCTGGGGCGGCTGGCGGCCTGCTTCATGGAAAGCATGGCGACGGTGGACGTGCCCGCCTATGGCTATGGCATACGCTATGTGAACGGCATGTTCCGGCAGGAGATTTCGGACGGCTGGCAGGTGGAATTGCCCGAAACCTGGCTGACTCACGGCAATCCCTGGGAATTCGAACGGCGCGAGGCGAGCTACGAGATCGGCTTTGGCGGCCGGGTCGACCCGTCGGAAAATGAGGACGCCAGCCCGCACCAGATGCGCTGGCGGCCGGCCGAGCGCGTCATCGCCACGCCTTATGACACCCCCATTGCGGGTTGGCGCGGGAAGCGCGTCAATACGCTGCGCCTGTGGGAAGCGCAGCCGATAGACCCGATCCTGCTCGACCGCTTCAATGCCGGCGACCATCTGGGCGCGCTGACGGAAAGCAATCGGGCGGAGGCGCTCACGCGCGTCCTTTACCCCGCCGACAGTTCGCCCGCGGGGCAGGAATTGCGGCTGCGGCAGGAATATTTCTTCTCCTCCGCGTCGCTGCAGGACATCGTCCGGCGGCATATCCAGTATTTCGGCGACATCCGCACCCTGCCGGAAAAGGCGGCGATCCAGCTCAACGACACTCATCCGGCCGTCGCCGTGGCGGAGTTGATGCGGATACTCCTCGACAATCACGGCGTCGATTTCGACGAGGCGTGGGACATCACCCGCCGGACGTTCAGCTACACCAATCACACGCTGCTGCCCGAAGCGCTGGAAAGCTGGCCCGTGCCGCTGTTCGAACGGCTGCTGCCCCGGCATATGCAGATCGTCTATGCGGTGAACAGCCGCCTGCTGGGGGAGGCGCGGCGATCCGGCCAGTTCGACGACCGGGCCATCGGCACCATCTCCCTGATCGACGAGGGGGGAGAGCGGCGGGTGCGCATGGGCAATCTGGCCTTTGCCGGATCGCACAGCGTCAACGGCGTGTCCGCGCTGCACACCGAATTGATGAAGGAAACGGTGTTCGCCGACTTCCACCGGCTCTACCCGGCGCGGATCAACAACAAGACCAATGGCGTCACCTTCCGCCGCTGGCTGATGCAGTGCAATCACGGGCTGTTCGAACTGGTCAGGGAAGCGATCGGGGACCGCTTCATGGACGATCCCGAAGCCTTGCGGGAACTGGATCGCTTCGCCGACGACAGCGCGTTCCAGCAAAAATTCCTGGCCGTCAAACGCGCCAACAAGGTCGCTCTGGCCGATCTGCTGCGCCAGCGGGTCAACGCCCGGATCGATCCTTCGGCCCTGTTCGACATCCAGATCAAGCGCATCCACGAATATAAGCGGCAGTTGCTCAACATCATCGAGGCGGTGTCGCTCTACGACCAGATAAGGTCGCATCCGGAAAAGGATTGGGTGCCCCGCGTCAAGCTGTTCGGCGGCAAGGCGGCGCCCAGCTATCACAATGCCAAGCTGATCATCAAGCTGGCGGGCGACGTGGCGCGGGCGGTCAATCACGACCCGGCGGTGCAGGGCCTGTTGAAGGTGCAGTTCGTGCCCAATTACAATGTGTCGCTGGCGGAAATGATGATCCCGGCCGCCGACCTGTCCGAACAGATTTCGACCGCTGGCATGGAAGCGTCGGGCACCGGCAACATGAAGTTCGCGGTCAACGGCGCGCTCACCATCGGCACGCTCGACGGCGCCAATGTGGAGATGCGCGACCATGTGGGGGAGGAGAATATCGTGATCTTCGGCCTCACCGCCGCCCAGGTGAACGAACGGCGCGCCCATGGCTACGACCCGCGCGAGGTGATCGGCCAGAGCCGCGAGCTGGGCCAGGCGCTGGATGCGATCGCGAGCGGCGTCTTTTCCCCCGACGATCCGGGACGGTACAGGGATCTGGTGCAGGGCATCTACGATCATGACTGGTTCATGGTCGCGGCCGATTTCGACAGCTATTCGGCCGCGCAGCGCAGGGTTGACGGGATATGGCAGGACCAGACGCTGTGGGCGCGCAAGGCGATCCACAATGTCGCGCGCATGGGCTGGTTCTCGTCCGACCGCACGATCAGGGAATATGCGACGGACATCTGGAAGGTGCCGGTTTGACGCGAGGCCGGAACTAGCGTGGGCTTGACCCCGGAACAGATCGCCCGCCTGCTGGAGGGGCGGGAGGACGATCCGTTCGCGACGCTTGGCGTCCATCCGGCGGAAAAGGGCTTCACCGCCTGCGTCTTCCTGCCCGATGCGGTGAGGGTCGATGCTTATAGGCTGGACGGCAAGGCCGCAAGCGCGCTGGACCGGGTCCATCCGGCAGGGCTGTTCTTCGGCAAGGTTGCCCTGCGCAAGCGCCAGCCCCTGCGCTATCGGGCGACCTATGCCGATGGCGGCGAATATACGCTGATCGATCCCTACAGCTTCGGCCCGGTGCTGGGGCCGATGGACGATTATTATTTTGCCGAAGGGTCTCATGCCCGGCTGTTCGACAAGATGGGCGCGCACCTCATCACCCATGAAGGGGTGGGGGGCACGCATTTCGCGGTCTGGGCGCCCAATGCGCAGCGGGTGTCGGTGGTGGGCGACTTCAACCGCTGGGACGGGCGCCGGGCGCCGATGCGGCGGCGGCAGGATGCGGGAATATGGGAAATCTTCCTGCCCGAAGTGGGGGTGGGCAGCGCCTATAAATATGAGATTGTCGGGCCTGACGGGACGGTCCTGCCGCTGAAGGCCGATCCCTTCGCCTTCCGCTCCGAACTGCGGCCCGCCACGGCCTCCATCGTGGCGGCGGTGCCCGACCATGACTGGGGCGATGAGCGCCACCGCGACTATTGGCAAAGGGCCGATCCGCGCCGCGAACCCATTTCCGTCTATGAGGTGCACGCCGGTTCATGGCAGCGCGACGATGATGGAAATTTCCTGAGTTGGGATGACCTTGCCCACCGGCTGATCCCCTATGTGGTCGGCATGGGCTTCACCCATATCGAATTCCTGCCGATCAGCGAATTTCCCTATGATCCTAGCTGGGGCTATCAGACCACGGGCCTTTACGCGCCGACCGCGCGCTTTGGCGATCCGGAAGGCTTTGCCCGCTTCGTCGACGGCGCGCACCGGGCGGGAGTGGGCGTGATCCTCGACTGGGTGCCCGCCCATTTCCCGACCGACGCCCACGGGCTGGCCCATTTCGACGGCACCGCCCTTTATGAGCATGCCGATCCGCGCAAGGGCTTCCATCCCGACTGGAACACGGCGATCTACAATTTCGGCCGGCGGGAGGTGGCGCAATATCTGGTCAACAACGCCCTCTTCTGGGCGGAGCGCTACCATGTCGACGGGCTTCGCGTCGATGCCGTCGCCTCGATGCTCTACCTCGATTACAGCCGCAAGGAAGGGGAGTGGATTCCCAACAGCCAGGGTGGGCGGGAGAATGTGGAGGCGGTCGATTTCCTGCGGCAGATGAACAAGGCGCTCTACGGCACCCATGCCGGCGTCATGACCATTGCCGAGGAGTCGACGAGCTGGCCGAAGGTGTCCCACCCCGTCCATGAAGGGGGCCTGGGCTTCGGTTTCAAATGGAATATGGGCTTCATGCACGACACGCTGCGTTATCTGGCGCGCGATCCGGTGCACCGCGCCCATCATCATGACGACATCACCTTCGGCCTGCTCTACGCCTTTACGGAGAATTTCGTGCTGGCGCTCAGCCATGACGAGGTGGTGCATGGCAAGGCGTCCCTGCTGCACAAGATGCCGGGCGACGACTGGCAGAAATTCGCGACCCTGCGCGCCTATTACGCCATGATGTGGGGCTATCCGGGCAAGAAGCTGCTGTTCATGGGGCAGGAATTCGCGCAGCGGGCCGAATGGAGCGAAGCGCGGGCGCTCGACTGGCACCTGCTCGATCACGCGCCGCATCGGGGCGTGCAGTTGCTGGTGAGCGACCTCAACCGCCTCTATCGTTCCCGCCCGGCGCTGCATGCCCGCGATTGCGAGCCGGAGGGTTTCGAATGGGTGCTGGTCGACGCGGCGGCGGATTCGGTCTTCGCCTGGGTCCGGCGCGCGCCCGGCGTATCGCCCATCGTCGTCATCAGCCACTTCACGCCGACCTTGCGCCACGGCTACAGGATGCGCCTGCCCTCCGGCGGCCGCTGGCGCGAGATCATCAACAGCGATGCGGCGGATTATGGCGGCAGCGGCGCGGGAAATATGGGAATTGTCGTCGCGGATGAGGAAGGATGGGCCAATGTCACCATTCCGCCGCTTGGAACGTTGATGCTGGAACTGGACTATTGAAACCGACGGGCGGAAACCGAGCGCTCGCGAGCATGAAGGAGAAGAGGGCGATGCAGCCAAGACACCAGCCGATCGCCCGTGACGCCATGGCCTATGTTCTGGCCGGCGGCAGGGGCAGTCGCCTGGCCGAGTTGACCGACCGGCGCGCCAAGCCCGCGGTGCATTTCGGGGGCAAGGCGCGGATCATCGACTTCGCCCTTTCCAACGCGCTCAACAGCGGCATCAGGCGCATCGGCGTCGCGACGCAGTATAAGGCGCATTCGCTGATCCGGCATCTGCAGCGCGGCTGGAACTTCTTCCGGACGGAGCGTAACGAGAGCTTCGACATCCTGCCCGCCAGCCAGCGCGTGTCGGAAAGCCAATGGTATGAGGGCACGGCCGACGCGGTGTTCCAGAATATCGACATCATCGAAAGCTATGCGCCGGAATATATGGTCATCCTGGCGGGCGACCATGTGTACAAGATGGACTATGAGCTGATGCTCCAGCAGCATGTCGACAGCGGCGCGGACGTCACCGTCGGCTGCATGGAGGTGCCGGTGAAGGAAGCCAGCGGCTTCGGCGTCATGCATGTGGACGAGCAGGACGTGATCACCGCCTTTGTCGAGAAGCCGAAGAACCCGCCGCACATTCCCGGCAGCCCGGGCATGGCGCTGGCGTCCATGGGCATCTACGTCTTCCGCACCGCCCTTTTGATCGAGGAACTGCGGCGCGATGCGGACGATCCGGACAGCAAGCGCGATTTCGGGGGCGACATCATCCCGCACATCGTCAAGCATGGCAAAGCCGTCGCCCACCGCTTCTCCAGCAGTTGCGTCCGCGCAGAGAGCGAACCGGTGCCCTATTGGCGCGACGTCGGCACCATCGACGCCTATTGGCAGGCGAATATCGACCTGACCGACGTGGTGCCCTCGCTCGACCTCTACGACCGGAGCTGGCCGCTCTGGACCTATTCCGAAGTCACCCCGCCGGCGAAATTCGTGCACAATGAGGAGGGACGGCGCGGTTCCGCCACATCCTCCCTGATCGCGGGCGGGTGCATCGTGTCGGGATCGTCGCTCCACCGCAGCCTGTTGTTCACCGGGGTGCGCACGCACAGCTTCTCGTCCGTGACGGAAAGCGTCATCATGCCCGACTGCGTGATCGGGCGCGGTGCGCGGCTGCACAAGTGCGTGCTGGATTCAGGCGTGATCATCCCGCCCGGCCTGATCGTCGGAGAACATCCGGAGCATGACGCGCAGCGTTTCCGGCGGACCGAAAGCGGCGTGACGCTGATCACCCAATATATGATCGAACGGCTGGCGGACTGAAACTTGGGCGGGGGAATGGCGATGCGGGTGCTTTCGGTCACGTCCGAAATCTATCCGCTAGTGAAGACCGGGGGGCTGGCCGATGTGGCGGGCGCCTTGCCGGGCGCGCTGGCGGGGCATGGCATTGGGGTCAGGACGCTGGTGCCGGGCTATCCGGCGGTTCTTTCGCGCCTGGGCAAGGCGAAGCTGCTGCGCCGTTATGACGCGCTGTTCGGCGCGCCGGCGGCGGTGCTGGCGGCGAAGCTGGGCGACCTCGACCTGCTGGTGCTGGATGCCCCGGACTTCTTCGCGCGGGAAGGCGGCCCTTATGGCGATGCGGGCGGCGGCGAATGGCCCGACAACTGGAAACGCTTCGCCGCCCTGTCGCGTGCCGGCGCGGACATGGCGGCCGAAGGGGTGAAGGGCTGGCGGCCCGACCTGGTCCATGCGCATGACTGGCAGGCGGCAATGACCGCCGCCTATATGCGCTTCGGGCCGGCTCACGCCGTGCCCAGGGTGGTGACGATCCACAACCTTGCCTTCCAGGGACGTTTCGGCGCGGATGTCTTTCCCCAGCTCGGCCTGCCGCCCGAAGCCTGGGGCGTGGACGGGGTCGAATATTATGGCGGCACGGGTTATCTGAAGGCAGGGCTTGTCTCGGCCGATGCCATCACCACGGTCAGCCCCACCTATGCCGACGAAATCCGCTCCCCGATGCATGGCATGGGGCTGGACGGCCTGATCAACGGCCGGTCCGACAGGCTGCACGGCATATTGAACGGCGTCGATACCGCCATATGGGATCCCGCCGCCGATCCCCTGATCGCCAAACCCTTCAGCGCGCGGGCGCTTGGCGGACGCGGCGCCAGCCGCCGCGTCCTCGAAACGCAGTTCGGCCTCGACCGCGACGACGCGCCGATCTTCATCATCGTCAGCCGCCTCACCTGGCAGAAGGGCATGGACATGGTGATGGACGCCATCGACCATCTGGTGGGGCTGGGCGGCAAGCTTGCCCTTCTGGGGTCGGGCGACCATCTGCTGGAGGGCGCGTTCCTGGCGGCGGCGGACCGGCATCGCGGGCGGGTGGGCGCTCGGATCGGCTATGACGAGCCGCTGTCGCACCTGATGCAGGCGGGCGCCGACGCCATATTGATCCCTTCCCGCTTCGAACCCTGCGGCCTGACTCAGCTTTACGGCCTTCGCTATGGCTGCGTGCCGGTGGTGGCGCGGGTCGGCGGGCTGGCGGACACGGTGATCGACGCCAATGAGGCCGCCATCGGCGCGGGCGTGGCGACCGGCATCGTCTTCCCGCCGTCCGATCCGCTTGCCCTGCATGGAGCGATTGCGCGCACCATCCGGCTTCACGCGCATCGGCCGACATGGCAGGCGATGCAGCGCGCCGGCATGCGCGCCGATTTCTCCTGGACCCACAGCGCGGCGCGCTATGCGGAACTGTTCCGCGCACTGGTCCGGACCACCGTATGAGCCCGCAGCCGCTGGGTCCGGGCATGCACGGCCGCGGAACCCGTTTCCGGGTCCATGCGCCCGATGCGGACCGGCTCTGGCTGTGCCTGTTCGATGCCCGGGATCGCGAAACGCGCCTGCCCATGGCAAGGGAGGGCGAGGACATCTGGTCCGTCGATGCGCCCGGCGTGGGGGAGGGTGCCCGCTATGGCCTGCGCGCCGACGGTCCCCATGATCCGGATGCGGGGCTGTGGTTCGATCCGGACAAGCTGCTGCTCGATCCCTATGCGCCGGCCATCGACCGGCCGTTCGCCTATGATCCGATGCTGGCCGCACCGCGCGGCAAAGGCAGCGACACGGCAGGCTTGATGCCCAAGGGGGTGGTGTCCGCGCCGTTTCCCTTGGCGCCCCCGGAACCGCCGATCTTCCGGTCCGGCGGGCTGATCTATGAGGTTCAGGTCCGCGGCTTCACCATGCTGCATCCCGACATTCCGGAGGCGCAGCGCGGCACCATCGCGGCCCTTGGGCACCCCGCCGTGATCGAGCATCTGCGCCGCCTGCACGTCTCCGCCATCGAACTGATGCCGATCAACGCCTGGATCGACGAACGGCATCTGGCGCCGCTGGGACTGCGCAATGCCTGGGGTTATAATCCGGTCAGCTATTTCGCGCTCGATCCCCGGCTGGCGCCGGGCGGCATGGCGGAACTGCGTGGCGCGGTGGATGCGCTGCATGCGGCCGGAATCGGCGTGATTCTCGACATGGTCTATAATCATGACGGGGAAAGCGACCGCGAGGGCCCGACCCTGTCGCTCCGCGGCCTGGATGCGCGCAGCTATTTCCGGCATGAACCCGATGGCCGCCTGATCAACGATACGGGCACGGGCAACAGCATCGACTGCAACCATCCCGTCGCGCAGCGGCTGATCCTGGCATCGCTGCGCCATTTCGTCGGCTTAGCGGGAGTCGACGGCTTCCGCTTCGACCTCGCTCCCGCGCTGGGGCGCCTGCCGACGGGTTTCGACAGCGAGGCGCCATTGCTGAGGGCCATGCGCGACGATCCGCTGCTGTCCGACCGCATCCTGATCGCGGAACCGTGGGACATCGGCCCCGGCGGTTATCAGCTCGGCCGTTTCGGGGCGCGCTGGCTGGAATGGAACGACCGCTATCGCGACGACATGCGCCGCTTCTGGCGCGGGGATCGCGGCATGACCGGCGCGCTTGCGACCCGCATCGCGGGATCGTCCGACATTTTCCATGCCGATCCGGCAACGCGCACCGTCAATTTTCTGGCCGCCCATGACGGCTTCACGCTGGCGGATGTGACCGCCTATGACCATCGCCACAACGAAGCCAATGGCGAGCAGAACCGCGACGGCCATGGCGAAAATTTCAGCTGGAACAACGGCATCGAGGGCGCGACCGCCGATCAGGCCATTCGGGCAGCGCGGCGGCGCGACATCAAGGCGCTGCTCGGCACGCTGTTCTGTTCGCGCGGCGGGATCATGCTTACCGCAGGCGACGAGTTCGGCCGGACGCAGCAGGGCAACAACAACGCCTATGCGCAGGATAATGCAATCGGCTGGGTCGACTGGCAGGGCCGCGACCGGGACATAGAGGCGCATGCGTTCGCGCTTGCCGACATGCGGGCGTCGACGCCGGACTTCAGCGACGCGGGCTGGCTCTCGGAAACGGATGTCGAGTGGCTCGACGAGCGGGGCCAGCCGATGACCGTCGTGCAATGGGAAGACCCGGATCGCCGCTGCCTGGCCATGCGCTTCCGGCGATCGGGCTTCACCGTCTTCATCAATGGCGACGACCGGCCGCATGACTTCGGCGCGGTGCACATTCCCGCCCGAACGGTCCTACCCATCCCGGCTGAATAGGAAGGCGGTCGATTTGGCGAGGCCGTTGGAGATCGTCGCCAACGCCCGCGAGGCCCCCGGCACCTGCCGCTCGCCCGCACGGTCCGTGACCTGCGCGACCGCCTCGGCAAGCTGGGTCATGCCGTGCAGCCGCCCTTCGCCCAGGGCTCCGCCGCCGGTATTGATCGGCAGGCGTCCGTCCGGATCGCCATGCCCCTCGCGCAGGAAGGCCAGTCCTTCGCCGTCGCGGCAGAAACCCATGCCCTCCAGCCAGGTCAGCACCAGCACGCTGAAACCGTCATAAAGCTGCGCATTGTCCACATCCGCCGGGGACAGCCCGGTCGCCTCCCACAGCCGGCGCGCCACATCCTTCGCGCCGTCCCACATATCCTCAAGGTTCATCGGCATGCCTCCCGCGCCCTGATGGGCGGAGGCCGCGAAGCCGGTGAGCAAGGCAGGCGGCCGGCGCAAATGCCGCGCCCGTTGGGTGGAGGTCAGGATCATCGCGCAGCAGCCATCGACCGGAATGTCGCAATCGAGGATGGATATGGGATCGGCGATCATCCGGGCGGCGAGATAATCCTCCACCGTGATCGTCTTGCCTCGCCAATAGGCATTGGGGTTGCGTTGCGCATTGGCGCGGTTCCGGGCGATATAAGGCGCGAAATCCGCCCGGTCATAACCATGAAGCGCAAAATAGCGGCGCAGCGCCACGGCGGCCCAGGCCGGCGGCATGCTGAAGCCATAGGGCGCCAGATACTGGTCGCCTCCCACCGCATGGGCCGATTCGAAATTCACATAGCGCCCGTCGGGCACATGCAGCGCGCGATAGACCAGCACATGGTCGCAAAGCCCGCCTGATATGGCGAGCGCGCCGTCGATGACGCTCTGCGTCACCATGCCGTTGGTGGAGCCGATCCACCGGATGGCCGGAGCGACCCCCAGCAATCCCGCCAGATACCAGGGCGTCACGACGTCGATCCCTTCGTCCACGCCCTTGCGCCCGCCATAGCGCGGCATGGCGGGGGATGTGGCGATGCCGTCCAGATCGCCGCGCCGCAATCCGGCATCGGCCAGCGCGGCGTCGCACGCCTCCAGCGTCAGCGCGGCCAGGCTCCGGTCCGACCGGCGTTCCAGCCTGCTATAGCCCAGCCCGGCGACGGCCACCTCGTCCCGATGGTCCCACATGGTCAGCGCGCCGGGCCGAACTGCACCAGCGTGCAGTCCTCGGTCACGTCCTCGAACCGCGCTTCGAGGGGGAGGCCGATGCGCAGCGCATCGGCGGCGATGTCCACAAGGTTGCCGCTCATCAACAGGCGCGCCTGCTCCTCCAGTTCGACCACCGCCAGGATGACGGGCAGCCGGTCGCGAAAGCCGGGCGAGGGCGGGTCGTGCAGCACGGTCCAGCTATGCAGCGTCGCGCGTCCCGATAGCGGCGTGAAGCCCAAACCGGCGCCGCCGCAGTTCCGGCAGGCGACCTCCGGCGGATAGGCCATCCGGCCGCAGGCGTCGCATTTCTGCATATGCAGCTCGTGCCGCCGCGCCGCAGCCCAGAAGGGTTCCGAAAGCGGATCGGGAAGGGGAAGCGGCCGTTGCGGGGAGGCGGTTTGCGGCATCGGTTTCATGAGCCCCCGAAATGCGGCGACCGTTTCTCCCGCGCAGCCGCCAAGCCTTCCCGATGGTCCTGCGTCGTCGCCATCAGCGGCTGCATGGCGAATTCCAGTTCCAGATACTGATCCAGCGACAGGCCCGGCGCGGCCTCGAACTGCCGCTTCGCCATGCCGATCGCCAGCGTGGGGCCCTCGGCCAGGGATGCCGCCAGTTCCAGCGCACGCGCGATCAGCGCTTCGCTTTCCACCAGTTCCAGCACCAGCCCCAGCCGCAAGGCCTCCTGCGCGTCGACCATGCGGGCGGAATAGACGATTTCCTTGGCGCGCATCGGCCCGACCAACCGGCTGAGCTGCCACACGGCGCCTGCGTCCGGCACATATCCGATCCGCGCAAAGCTCTGGCAGAAGCGCGCTTGCGGCGTGGCGATGACGATGTCGCAGGCCAGCGCCAAGCTCCAGCCGGCGCCTACGCAGGCGCCGTCCACCGCCGCGATCACCGGTTTGCGGATGCCGGCGACCGCCTTCACCATCCGGTGCAGCCAGCGCATCCGGCGCAGGAATGCGGCCGTGCCCTGATGGCCCATGTCCCCGGTATCCGCGCCGGAGCAATATTGCCCGTTCGCGCCCGTCAGGATGACGGCGCGAACATCCTCATCCTCCGCCAGATCATCGAAGGCGCGCCAGATTTCCTCCCGCATGGCCATGGTAAAGGCGTTCGCCCGTCCGGGCTGATCGAGCGTCACGATGCCGACGCGGCCCTGGCTTGCGATCCGGACGGTCATGACGGGGCGCTGCGGCGCACGTCCTTCTCCTAAATATGATCTTTGGTGCAATATTAAATGGGGAAATTCCGTCCTGTCAATCGCTGAGTCGCGTTGACAACGGCACAATATTGCACGATGGTGCAATAAAAGGCGGCATTTGGGCGCCCGGACGGAGGATGGGAGATCGATGAGGAAGGCAGGTTTTACGGTCATGGCGGCGGGCGCCGCGCTGCTCGCGTTCTCCACGGGGGTGGTTTCCCGCTCGGCGGAGAGCGCGTCTCCGGCCGGGGCCAACTGGTCCAGCTTCGGCGGCGACGACAAGGAACAGCATTACAGCCCGCTCGCGCAGATCCGGGAGCAGAATGTCGGAAAGCTCGGCCTTGCCTGGTCCTATGATGTCGACAGTTTCGACAGCTATACCCAGCCTCTGGCCGTCAATGGCGTCATCTATTTCGCGGTAGGACTCAGCGTCGTTCACGCGGTCGATGCGCGAACCGGCAAGCTGCTATGGCAATATGATCCCGACGTCGCCAGTCAGCCGGAAGCCAAATGGCGGATGCGCGCGGGATGGGGCACGCGGGGCATCGCCTATAAGGACGGCACGATCTTCACCGCCACCCGCGAAGGCCGCCTGATCGCGATAGACGCCGGGACGGGCAAGCCGCGCTGGTCGGTCAAGACGCTGGACGAGGCGGAGGGCGGCTATATCACCGGCCCGCCATGGGTCGCCGGCGACAAGGTGGTGATCGGCTTCGGGGGCGCGGACTACAGTCCGACGCGTGGCTATGTCACCGCCTATGACATCAAGACCGGCAAGAAAGCCTGGCGCTGGTATGTCGTGCCCGGCGATCCGGCCAAGGGTTTCGAGAACAAGGCGATGGAGGCAGCCGCCAAGACCTGGAGCGGGCAATGGTGGAAATGGGGCGGGGGCGGCTCCGTCTGGCACGCCATGGCCTATGACGCGAAATATGACCGCATCTATATCGGCACCGGCAACGGCTTTCCGTGGAACATCAAGATCCGCAGCCCCGGCGGCGGCGACAATCTCTACCTCTCCTCCATCGTCGCGCTGGACGTGAAGACCGGCGAATATGTCTGGCACTATCAGGTCAATCCTGAAAACAGCCATGACTGGAACGACGCCATGGACATCGAACTGGCCGATGTCATGATCGGCGGCCGGATGCGGTCCGTGCTGCTGCACGCGCCGAAGAACGGCTTCTTCTATGCCATCGACCGCGAAACCGGCAAGTTCATCCAGGCGGGCGAGTTCGCCAGGCAGAATTGGGCCAAGCGCATCGATCCCGTGACGGGTCGGCCGGAGATCAACCCGGAGGCGCAATATCCCGACGGTAAGCCGTTCATGATGTACCCCTTCCCCAATGGCGCGCACGGCATACAGGCCATGTCGTTCAGCCCGAAGACCGGCTACAGCTATATCCCGGTGATGGAGGGCGGCCGGGTCTTCGTCGATCCGGCCAATGTGAAGGGCTGGACCTACAAGCCCGGCATGATGGTGAATACCGGCCTGGGGGCTCCGCCCGCCAACCTCGTCCCGCCCGCCGCGACGAGCAAGCTGGTCGCCTATGACGTCGCCAACAACAGGATCGCCTGGTCCGTGCCCCAGCCGGGCGTGTTCAACGGCGGTACGCTGGCTACGGCGGGCAATCTGGTGTTCCAGGGCACCAATGACGGCATGTTCAACGCCTTTTCCGCGACGACGGGGCGCAAGCTCTGGTCCTGGCCGGCGCAGAACGGCATACTTTCCGCGCCGATCAGCTATTCGGTCGGCGGCCGGCAATATGTCAGCGTCATCACCGGCTTCCGCAGCAGCTTCGCCAATTCGCCCAATTGGGATTATCGCCAGCAGCAGCGGCGATTGCTGACCTTCACCATCGGCGGGGCCCGGAAGCTGCCCAGGGTCGATCCCGTGGACGAACCGATCCAGGACGATCCGGCCTTCGTGGTGGACGCCGACAAGGCGAAAGTGGGGGCGGGCATCTACAACAGCAGCTGCATCATCTGCCATGGTTCGGGCATGGTCGCGGGCGGCGCGGCGCCGGACCTGCGCAAGTCGGGCGTGCCGCTGGACGCTGAAACCTTCAGGTCGGTGGTGCATGACGGCGCCCTGATGTCGCGGGGCATGGGGTCCTTCGCGCAGTTGAGCGACGCGGAACTGGAGGGGCTACGACACTATATCCGTCAGCGCGCGCGCGAAACCGCGCCCAAGGGCAAGTGACGCGGATGCAGGTCCACCCGCTTTACGGGCGCATGGCAGCCCCGCTTCGCCTTCGGGCGGGGCGGGGTTCATGCGTCATGAAGACGATGAATTTGCACCATCATCCAATCCCGCTATGATCCCGGCACTTGGGATGAGTGTCGGGCAATGAAGGCGAGCGATCTTGGCGAGTAAAGCGAACGAAGAATTGAAGGAAGGCGGAGAGCGGCCGCAGACCTATTCCAGTCCGGCGATTATCGAGCGCCGCCGCCGGATTTTGGAGGAAACCCGGAAGGTTATCGCTGAACAGGGCATTGCCGCGCTCAGCATGAATGAGATCGGCCAGCGCGCCGGCGTTGCCAAGCGAACCCTCTACAACGCCTTCCAGACTCGCGAACGGATGATCGCGTCGGCGATTCAGGAATATTTCGACGAATATGTGAGCCGCATCGCCTATTCCAGCGAACCCGGCACGATGCAGCACAATCTGGAGCGCATGATCTCCGTCGTGCAGCGGAACCGGAAGATCCGCAATTATATCAAGGCGATCATGGCGCTCTATTTCAGTTCCGATGTCGACCATGACATCTGGGCGGCGATGCATTCGCCCGCGGTCCACCATAACCGCCAGTGGATCGAGGTGCTGGAGGCGAAGAAGCAACTCCAGCCCTGGGTGGAGGTCGACAAGCTGGTCGAGGATCTGGTGCGATTCGAATATGCGACGATCAACGACTGGGCGCAGGGGCGGATTCCCGACGACCAGATCATCGTGCGGCTGGTCGGAAGCTATCTGACATCCTTGCTGGGCGCGCTGAAGGGCGCGGCCCGGAAGGATGTGGAGGCGCTGATCAAGGACATATCCGACCGCGGCATGGATGCCCTGCCGATGCCCCAGCGTCCCAAGGTGGCGGCATGAATTTGCACATGGATGCAAATTTACTTGAAGAGTCGCGCACTGTCGGCTAGTCAGTTCCTGCCCCTGGCGAAAGGGCGGGAATGGAGAGCGAGAGAGATGAACGCGGTAAGCGAAACCCCCGAATTGCTGTTCTTGTCTGAGGATCAGGGGATCGCGCATATCGTCCTCAACCGACCCCGCGCGAAGAACACCGTGTCCTTCGCCATGTGGGAGCAATTTTCCGCCGCGCTCGACGCGCTTGAGAATGCGACGCCCGCGCGTTTGCTCATCATCAGCGGGGCGGAGGATTATTTCAGCAATGGCGGCGACGTGAAGCTGCCGCCCGCAAGGGGCGAAGGCGCGCTGGCGCTGGCGGCGCGGCTGGAAATGGGACAGCGGATCATCGGCCGCGTGCGGGCGCTGCCCATTCCAACGGTCGCGGCTGTGGAGGGCGGCGCGTTCGGCGTGTCGTGGAGCCTCGCCATGGCCTGCGACATGATCTTCGCGGCGGACAATGCCCGTTTCGGCGCGCCCTTTCTGGAATTCGGCCTCGTTCCCGACGGCGGCGCGGCCTGGTTCCTGACCAGGCAACTGGGCCGGGCCCGGGCGGCGGAGATCGTCTTTTCGGGGCGGACGTTGGATGCGGCGGAGGCGCTGTCGCTCGGCCTCGTCAGCCGCGTGGTGAAGCCGGGCAGCGCGGTGGAGGAGGCTCTGGCGCTCGGCCGGACCATCGGTGACGGCAATCGCCATGCCGTCGAACTGACCAAGCGGCTGCTCCAGCAGGCGGAAAGCGGCGATCTGGCGACGGCCCACGCGCTGGAACTGGCCTATTGCCACATCTGCCAGGCGGGCGAGGAAGTGCCCCGCGCCCGCGAACGCTTCAAGGCGCGCGCCGCCGCGAAAGCCGCCGCCAGGGCCGCGGAATAACGGAGGGTCCGACCCATGCAGTTCGACATGCGCGCCCTTCCGATGGTCACGCGGTACAAGATCGTCAATTCGACCATCACGCCGCGCCCGATCGCCTGGATCACCAGCCAATCCGCCGAAGGCATCGTCAACGCCGCGCCCTACAGCTTCTTCAACTGCGTCGGCACCGAGCCGCCGCTGGTTGCGCTGGGGCTGCTGAAGGAACCGGTGTCGCGGGGGCTGAAGAACACCGCGTCGAACATCATCGCGACGGGCGAGTTCGTCGTGAACCTCGTCTGCGAGGCGGACGCCGAAAGGATGAACCTCTGCAGCGTCGACGCGCCCGCCGACGTCAGCGAGATCGACTATGCCGGCATCCAGACCGCGCCGTCGGATCTGGTCGCGCCGCCGCGCATCGCCACCAGCCCGGTCAGCTTCGAATGCCGCAAGGTCGCCGCGATGGACATCGGCGCGATGCAGACGGTGGTCATCGGCGAAATCCTGATGGCCCATATCCGCGACGAGTTCATCACCGACCGGGAACGGGTCTATTTCGACACGCCCGCGATGAAGCTGATCGGCCGGACCCATGGCAGCGGCTGGTATGTCCGCAATGGCGACAGTTTCCAGATGGACCGGCCCCGCTACGACCCGTCGCGCATGGCGAAGGACAGGGCGGCGGAATGAATTTGAACCCATGGTGCAAAATTACTTGCGCTTGGGGCCGAACTGGTGTTTTCTGCATCAAAGATCATTTTTCGATACGTCGGACAATGTGAAGCCATAAAGATAATTCCGCAAAAAAGGCAGCGGGCCGCGCCCGCCATAGGAGTGATGAGATGCCCGGTCCCCTGGATCATCTGACCGTCATTGAACTGGCGGACCAAATGCCTGTCGCCATCGCCGCCATGCTGCTGGCGGACCATGGCGCCGACGTTTTGAAGGTGGAGCCGAAAGGCGGCGCCTTCTTTGCCCATGACTTCAGCCGCAAGGCCTGGGACCGGTCGAAGCGCAGCGTCGAACTGGACGTGCGGGATGCCGGCGGCCTCCAGGCGCTGCGCGGCCTGCTGCAAGGCGCGGACATCTTCATCCACGCGCTGGAAGAGAAGGATGCGGCCGCCCTCGGCCTCGACAGTGAAAGCCTGGGACGCGATTTCCCCGAACTGGTGGTCTGCGCGCTCACCGCTTATGGTTCGGACACGCCCTTTGCCGATCGGCCCCATGGCGAATCCCTCGCTGCCGCGCTGCTCGGGACGATGATCGACCGCTCCAGCAGCTTCCGCCCCGGCCCGGTCTATCTCGGCCATCCGGCGCTGCATTATGGGCAGGCCTTCCTCGGCGTGATCGGCGCGCTGTCGGCCATCCGCGCTCGCCGCCATATCGGCAAGGGGCAGCAGGTGGAGGCGTCGCTGCTCGACGCCATGCTGGCCCAGTCACCGATGAACAACTGGTGGCAGGAAGAGGGGATCAGCTACATCAAGGCGGGCGATTCCGGCGCGGTGGACCGTTTCGGCAAGACCCGGCTGGTGACGGGCATGTTCGAATGCGCGGACGGCCTTTATCTCCAGATGCATACCGGCGGGCAGGGCGGCTTCAAGGCGGCGATGGACGTGCTGGGCTTTGGCGACCGTATCCAGACCGTGACCGCGCCGGAAATGTCGGTGCCGCTGACCGATGAGGAATATCATATCGCCCGCGTCGAGATTTTTGACGCCTTCAAGACCCGGCCGCGCGCCGAATGGATCGCCATGTTCCAGGCGGCGGACGTGGCGGCGCTGCCGGTGCTGGAGCCCGCCGAAGTGCTGCTCGACGAACAGGTGGAGTTTGTCGGCCAGCGCATATCGATGGCGGACAAGGATTTCGGCACCATCTACCAGGCCGCGCCCGCCGTGCGCATGGCCAATGCCCCCGCCGCCGCGCCCCGTCCCGCGCCGGAAGTGGGCGCGGACAATGAAGCGCTGGCGGACCTCATCGCCCGCCGCCGCACCGCGCTCGCTGCCGACGGCAAGCCGCTCGACCGGCCGCTGGAAGGCATCAAGGTGGTTGACTTCTCCTCCTTCTTCGCTGTCGGCTATGGCGGCCGCCTGTTGTCCGACCTTGGCGCCGACGTCATCAAGGTGGAGACCCCCGGCGGCGACCAGATGCGCCCGCTGCCCGACTGTTTCGACGCCGCCCAGCGCGGCAAGCGCGACATCGTGCTCAACCTCAAGCATCCCGAAGCGCTCGAAGCGGCGCTCAAGCTGGTGGCGACGGCCGATGTCGTCACGCACAACCTTCGCCCCGGCAAGGCGGACAAGCTCGGCATCGGCTATGAGGCGCTGTCGAAGCTCAACCCGCGCCTGCTCTACGTCTATCTGCCCGGCTACGGCTCCCGGGGGCCGAAGTCGCTGCTCAAGAGCTTCGCGCCCTTGGTGTCGGGCTGGACCGGCCTGCTCTATGAAGGCGGCGGCGAAGGCAATCCGCCGACCCGCGCCGTGTTCGGCAATGAGGATTATAATAACGGCTTCCTCGGCGCGGCGGGCATCTTGATGGGCCTTGAACATCGCGCCGTCACCGGCCGGGGCGATTATATGGAAATCCCGCAGCTTCATTCCAGCCTGTGGACCACGTCCGAACATTTCCTCGATGCCGACAGGAAGGTCGTCTACGGCTTCCGGCTGGACAAGGAACAAGCGGGCTTCAACGCGCTCGACCGGATTTACCGGACCGCTGACGGCTGGCTCTGCATCTCCTGCCGTTCGGACGAACGTTTCGCCGCGCTCGCCAAGGCCGTGGGGCATGAGGATTGGCTGAGCGATCCCCGCTTCGCCACGGCGCGAGTCCGTTCCGCCAACGACGCTGCGCTGCTGGACGCGCTGAAGCCGTTCTTCGCGGACAAGAGCAGCGCCGACGCCCACGCCCTGCTGGAAGCGGCCGGCGCGCCGAGCGAGATCGCCCGCGAAACAAGCTGGGTCCGCGAAGCGCTCTGGCAGGACTGGGCGACGGCCAGCAACCGCGTGATCGAGAATTTCGACTCCATGTATGGCCATGTCCGCCAGTTCGGCAGTTTCATGCATTTCAGCCGCACGCCCGGCAGCGCCAAAGGCTCCGCCCCGCGCCTTGGCGAACATACGCGGCAGATATTGGGCGAGATCGGCTATTCGGATGCCGAGATCGACGCGCTGATCGACAGCGGCAAGGCGATGCAGGCCGCGGATGTGAAGGGCCGCATCCAATCCCGCGTCTCCGCCGCCTGACACGATAAAGAGAGGAATCGCCAAGGTGCAACTCAACCTTCGCTACGACATGAACCGCCCGGATTTCGGCGCGCCGCATCCGCTGCTCTACCGCACCGCGATCGAGCAGGCGCAATGGGCCGACGGGCTTGGCTTCACCCAGGTCTTCCTGGCCGAACATCATGGCGCGGAGGGCGGCTATTGCCCGTCCTCCATGATCCAGGCCGCTTCGATCCTTGGCGCTACACAGAATATCGTCGCCCATCTTTCCGCTCTTGTGGTGACGATGCACGATCCGCTGCGCCTGGCCGAAGACCTCGCTGTGCTCGACAATATCGCGCCGGGCCGCATCTGGCTGACGGCAGGCATGGGCTATCGCCCGCATGAGTTCGAGATGTTCGACCGCGACATCGGCAAGCGGCTCGCCATCATGAATGAGGCGATGGCGACGCTGAAGAACGCTTGGACCGGTGAGCCCTTCGAATTTCGCGGCCGCACCGTCCGCGTGACGCCCGCGCCCGCCACGCCGGGCGGCCCGAAAATCTACATGGGCGGCTCGACCGACAAGTCCGCGATCCGCGCAGCCAAGGGCGGCTATCAATATTTCCCCGGCCATCCGGACCTCTTCACGCTCTACAAGGAGGAGCGGGCGAAGGCCGGCTTCGGACCGCCGGAGGAGCTGCGCAAGCCCGCCGCCAGCTTCCTCTACGTCTCGGACGATCCGGATCGCGACTGGCCGCTGGTGGCGCCACATGTCGCCTATGCGACCAACACCTATGCGCAATGGGCGCAGGAACGCGGCACCGGCCAGACCCGCTACAGCGCGGCCGAGACGATCGAAGGGCTGAAGGCCATGCCCAATATCAAGCTGCTGACGCCGGACGAATGTTTCGCTTATCTCAAGGATCTGGGACGCGGCACGGCGGTCACGTTCCACGCGCTGCTGGGCGGCCTGGACCCCGAAGTCTCCTGGCGCAGCCTGCGCCTGTTCGAGAAGGAAGTGCTGCCCCGGCTCAAGGCCGAGCCGGGCCTGCTGGAAATTCCGGGAGAATGAGCATGGAAGGACAGAACCGTCGCGGCACGCTGGCCGCCATGCTGGCCGTTCCTTTCGGACTGGCTGCGGTGGGTCAGGCTTCGGCCGCGCCCGTAAAAGGGAAAGGCAAGCCGATGAGCATGGCCGAGCGTCTGGATGTGATCGAATCCAGGCAGGCGATCACCGAATTGCTCCATGCCTATGCCCGATCCAACGACCGGGCGGACGAGGCTTTGCTGCGTTCGCTCTTCTGGCCGGAATCGACGCATAAACATGGGAAGTTCGAAGGCAAATCCTCCGATTTCGTGGGCTTCGCCTTCAAGATCATCTCGGGACTCAAATATGCCTGCCACCATATCTCGAACGTCTCGGTCGAGGTGAAGGGGGATAAGGCCTTCTCCGAATGCTATTATTTCGCGCAGCATCGCCGCGACCGGAAGGATGGCACGGGGGAGGAGGACGTCTTCTTCCAGGGCCGCTATCTCGACGATCTGGAACGGCGCAACGGCGTGTGGAAGATCATCCGCCGCCGCGGCCTGTCGGACTATACGTCACCCGCTTTCCCGTCGGAAATCCCCTATGCGCAATGGCCGGCGGGGCAGCATAGCGAGAAATATCCGAGCGACGATTATTACAAGATGCGCCAGCAGTTCCTGGGGAGCTGACCGATGCGGGCGCTGCTGTGCGAACATCATGGGCCGCCGGAAGAACTGCATTTCGCCGATGTACCCGTTCCGGAACCGAAGGCGGGCGAAGTCCGCTTCCGGGTGAAGGCCGCCAGCGTCAATTTCCCCGACGCGCTGATGATCCAGAACCTGTACCAGAGGCAGCCGCCCTTGCCCTTCATTCCGGGCAGCGAGGCGGCGGGCATCATCGATGCATTGGGTGAAGGCGTCACGGGCGTTCGCGTCGGTGACAGGGTGGCGACCATCCCCTTCGAAGGCGCCTTCGCGGAATTTGCGATAGCGCCTGCGTTCCGTACCGCCGTGATCCCGGAGGGGATGGGGTTCGACGTGGCGGCGGGCTTCACCATGGTCTATGCGACGGCGCTCCATGGCTTGCGCCAGCGCGGCCGGTTACAGCGGGGCGAGACGCTGCTGGTGCTGGGCGCTGCGGGCGGCGTCGGCCTCGCGGCGGTCGAGGTCGGCAAGCGGATGGGCGCGCATGTGATCGCCGCTGCCTCGACAGAGGAGAAACTGGCCCTTGCCCGCGCCCATGGCGCTGACGAGACGGTCAACTATGCCCAGAACGATCTCAAGCAGGCGGTGAAGGCCCTGGCGGGCGAACGCGGCGTCGATGTGATCTTCGATCCGGTCGGCGGCGCGCTGTCCGAACCGGCCTTTCGCACCATGGGCTGGGACGGGCGCTATCTGGTCGTGGGCTTCGCGGCGGGGACGATCCCGGCAATCCCGCTCAACCTGCCGCTGGTGAAGACGGCGGCCATCATCGGCGTGACCTGGGGCGTGCACAGCCGTGTCGAACCGGACATCCATGCGGAAAATATGGCGCAGCTCTATCGCTGGTATGAGGAGGGCGGCCTGCGCCCCGAAGTCAGCAAGCGCTTCTCCTTCGAGGAAAGCCGCGAGGCGATCCGCTGGATGATGGACCGGAAGGTGCAGGGCAAGATCGTGATCGAGCTGGCGAGCTGAGCTTCCCGACAGAGCGACGTGCTCCTGCCTTTGCGGAAGTATGTCGCTTTAACCCGCAGGCCAGTTCGCCAACGGCAGGCCCGCAATATCCGTCCGCGCCTTCACCACCACGCCGCTTGCCCGCGAGACGACGTAAAGGTCGCGCAAATCCGCCCCGCCCCAGCAAAGATTGGTCGGGCTGGAGAGCATCCTGCCTTCGGGATCATGGACAATATCCACCTTCCGTCCATCCGGCGTGATCGCAACGATCCGATTGGCGAAGGGCAGCGTCACCCAAAGATTGCCCGCCGCATCGAAAGCGATGCCGTCGCAATAACCCAGATCCGCGCGCTCAGCCGCCGCCATAGCGCGAATGTCCTTCGCCTGATGATCGGGGATCACCACGCTCAGTTGCGGCCCATAGTCCTGTGGATCGGCAAGCGAGCCATCCGCCCGCCTCCGCCAGCGCCGGATACGCCCTTCGGCCGTCAGCGAGGCATAGACATGGCGTTCCTCCCGATCCAGGCAGAGGCCGTTCACGCCGCGCAGACCGCGCGCGACGATGGAAGCCCTGCCATCCGGCGCGACCCTGTAGATGAAGCCGGCAGGCGTGGTCGTGCCGATATTCCCGATAGGCCCCCAACTGCTGTGCGTGCAGTAAATGTCGCCATTGCGCGCCGTCGCCGGACCGTTGGAGGCGACCAACTGCCGCCCCTCCAGTTCCGACACCAGCGTCTCGACCGTTCCCGTCGCGACATCGATCCGCTGCAATGGCCCCGGCCCCTTGTTGAGCAGGCCCATATTGGCGACGATGACGCAGCCCTCCCGGTCGACCGCCACGCCATTGGGCGCGAGAGCCTGACCGATCTGCCGCAATGCGCCATCCCGCTCCAGCACGCCGATGGCGCCACCGCCATTGGAGATGAACAGGCGGCCATCGGGGCTGCTCGCTATGCCTTCGGGAGCATCGAGGCCATCTCGGACGAGGGTGAAATCGGTGAGGGTGAAGGGCTTTGGCGGTGTGGCGCGTCCTATCCCAGTCGATGGCGCGCAACTGGCGAGAGTGATGCTTGCTCCGCCCAATAGAATTTCCCGCCGTGTCAGAGAGAGTTTGGATAATTTATCACCACCTCTCCCCGTTCGGGCTGAGCCTGTCGAAGCCCCTTTGTTTCGTGAAGAGAAGTGAAGCCCTTCGACAAACTCAGGGCGAACGGGGGAGAGGTCGGAGAATCGTTTCGTCATTCCTTCATCACCCCCACAGGCGCAAAGCCGGCGATCTTGTGATCCCCCGCCTGCACGGGCTGGAACCGCAACCGCATCCCGCAGCGCGGTTCCACGCCCTCAGCGCCAACCAGCAGCCCCGGCACGCGCACGCCCGGCGCATCGTCCGGCTCGAACAGAACGACGGTGAACGGCACCTCCGCCTTATGATCGCCCGGCAGCAGGCTGCGTATCACGGTGGTGAAGCTATAGGCGCTGCCCTCCGGCGAAACCGGACGCCATTCCAGCACGGCGTCGGGCTTTCCGGGGATGACCTCGGGCGGATACCATATCCATTCCCCCGTTTCGGCATCGGTGGTTATGCGCAGTTCGCCCGCTTCCAGCCCGTCATAATAGCCCTGGAACAGCGGGTCTTCGATCTTGGGAGGATGTATCGGAATGCCCATGGATCAGCTCCGCGCCAATATGGTGGTGGAATGATTGTTGCCGCCCAGCCCAGCAACTGCACAGAGCTTCGCGTCCGGCACCTGCCGTTCGCCCTCTTGCCCGCGCAACTGCCGAACGGCCTCGATCAGCAGGTTCATGCCCGGCACATAGCCGCCCGACATATGCCCGCCGCTGGTGTTGATCGGCATCCGCCCGCCCGGCATCCCATGCCCCGCCGCATAGAAGCGTGGCCCTTCGCCCCGCTCGCACAAGCCCAGCATCTCGGTCTGCACCAGCGCGGAGATGGTGAAGCCGTCATAAATCTGCGCGAGGTCCAAGTCCTTGGGATCACAACCCGCCATGGCATAAGCGAGCTTCGCGGAAACCTCGCCGGGGAAGTCATAGGTGCAGGGCGTCTGGGTGAACAGCACCCCCTGCGGCCAGTTGTTGAAGCCCAGGCCAAGCCCCTGCACGCTCACAACCGGATGCGGCATGTCCCGCGCTTCCTCGACGGCGCTCACCACATAGGCGCCGCCGCCATCGGTGGTGAGGCAGCAATCCGCCGCCCGCAAAGGCGTGGAGATCATGGGCGACTGGCGATAGGCTTCCAAATCCATCGGGTCACGCCGCTGCGCGCTCGGCGTCAGCACCGCCCAGGCGCGATAGGTCATGGGGATGGATGCCTGCTCCTCCTCCGTCATGCCATAGTCATGGGCATAGCGGTTAGCCATGGTCGCGAAATAAGTGGGCTGGCCGAAGAAGCCGACCGGCATTTCGATCCCCGCCTTTTGCGGTTCGCGCGCATGGAAGCCATAGACGCCGCCCGGCTTGGTCGACTGGATCGCATAGGGCACCAGCACATGCCGGGCCAGACCCGCCTCGATCGCCATCTGCGCCAGTTGCAGCGCCTGCCCCGACGTCGCCGTGCCGCCCACGCTGTCGGTGGTGGCGCAGAAACGCTTCTCGCCCGCGCCGATGGCAAAGGCGATCTCGTCCGACCCATGCCCCGCATATTTGTTGGAGATATAGCCGTCTATGTCCTTCGGCGTCAGGCCCGCATCGGCAATCGCCGCCAGACTGGCGCGGGTCATCATCTTCATGACGCCCTCCTCGCCCTTGCGCAGGAAGGGGGTTTCACCGACCCCGGTGATGGCGATGCGGTTGCCTCCAAGGCCCTTCTGAAGTGTCATGCGTCCTTGAACCCCTTGCCCTCAGCCACCAGCCGCTCGATCAGCGGGGAGGGGCTGAACGCCTCGCCATGCGCGGCCTCCAGCGCCTTCAGCTTTTCGAGAACGACCGGCAGACCCTGCAAATCAGCCCAGAACATCGGCCCGCCACGATATTTCGGCCAGCCATAACCCGTGATCCAGACAATATCGATGTCCGACGCTCGCGATGCGATGCCTTCGTCCAGAATCCGCGCCCCCTCATTCACCATGGCGAACAGGATGCGGTCATGGATTTCCTCGTCGCTCACGTCGCGCCGGGCAATGCCCTGTTTCGCGGCGAAATCCTCGATGACCTGCATGGCGACGGTGGAGGGCGTCTGCTTGCGGTTCTCGTCATAGTCATAATAGCCGCCCTTCGTCTTCTGCCCATGACGGCCCATCTCGTTGAGGATTTCCCGCACATTGGCGGAGCTGGTCGCCTCCCGGTTCCAGCCGACATCCAGCCCCACCAGATCGCGCATCTGGAAATGCCCCATGGCAAAGCCGAAGTCATACAGCACCTTGTCCACCGCCCAGGGCGTCGCGCCCTCCAGCACCAGTCGGTCCGCCTGTGCATTCCGCGCCGCAAGGATGCGGTTCCCGACAAAGCCGAAACCATTGCCCACCAGCACGCCGATCTTGCCAATGGTCTTGGCGAGCTTCATCGCGGTCACGATGATCTCGGGCCTGGTGTCCTTGGTCCGCACCACTTCCAGCAGCTTCATCACATTGGCGGGCGAGAAGAAGTGCAGCCCGACCACGCTCTCCGGCCGGGAGGTGGCGGCGGCGATGTCGTCAATGTCGAGATAACTGGTGTTGGTGGCCAGAATCGCGCCGGGCCTGGCAATCCTGTCGAGCTTGGCGAACACCTCGCGCTTGACCTCCAGATTCTCGAACACCGCCTCGATGATGAGGTCGCAGTCGGCCAGATCCTCCATCGCCACCGATCCGGTCAGCAGGCCCATGCGGGTGTCGACATCCTCGGGCTTCATCTTGCCCTTCTTCGCGGTGTTTTCATAATTGCCGCGAATGATTTTGAGGCCGCGGTCGAGCGCCTCCTGCTTCGCCTCGACGATGGTCACGGGGATGCCCACATTGGCGAAGTTCATCGCAATGCCGCCGCCCATGGTGCCCGCGCCGATCACCCCCACCTTGGCGATGGGCAGGGTCGGCGTGTCGGCGGCAAGCCCCACGATCTTGGCTGCCTGCCGCTCCGCGAAGAAGACATGGCGCTGGGCGGCGGACTGGCTGTCGGCCTGGAGCTCATTGAACAGTTCGCGCTCATAGGCCATGCCTTGATCAAAGGGCTTCTCCAGCGCGGCCTCGATGCAGCGGATGATATGTTCCGGCGCCTTGAAGCCCCGGAATTTCTTCGCATTGGCCTTGCGGAAGTCCGCGAAGATTTCCGGCTTGCCGCGCGCTTCGTCCAGTTTCTCGCTACGGTCCCGAACCTTGAGCAGCGGGCGCCCCTCGTCCAGAATGCGCTGGGCGAAACTAATGGCGTCGGCGCGCAGACTGCCCTCCGCCGCCAGTTCATCGACCAGCCCCATCTCCTTCGCGGCCTTTGCACCGACGGGAGCGCCGGACGTGATGAGGTCCAGCGCCTTTTCCACCCCGACAATGCGCGGCAGACGCTGCGTGCCGCCAGCACCGGGCAGCAGGCCCAGATTGACCTCCGGCAACCCGCATTTGGCAGAAGGCACGGCGATGCGATAATGCGCCACCAGCGCCAGTTCCAGCCCGCCGCCCAGCGCCGTGCCATGGATCGCGGCGATCACCGGTTTGGTCGCATTCTCCACGATCAGTTGCAGGTTGCGCAGCGAGGGTTCGACCTGCGGCTTGCCGAATTCGGTGATGTCCGCCCCGGCGAAGAAGGTGCGCCCCTCGCAGATCAGCACCATGGCGCCCACGCCGCTATCCCCGATGGCCGTCTGCACCGCGCCCGCGACGCCCTGCCGCACGGCGTTGGAGAGCGCGTTCACCGGCGGCGAATTGACCGTGATGACCGCGATGGGACCGTCCACCTCATAGGTGACGACGTCATTGACCTTCATTCAAGCCTCTATGTGTCTGGGCGCCCGGCTTGCCTGCGGCTTGCGCAGCCAGCACTTCACGAGCGCGTTGGCGGAAATAATGTTGAAGACCTTCGATCTCTGCGTCGGTCAGTTCTTCGAAGCGCGGCATGCCCCGCTCGCGCAAAATGCCCTTGTGCAGCACCTCCTCGAAACTGGCCTTGTCGATAGGTACGCCCGACTGGAGCAGGTCAGGCGCTGCGCCGCCCGACACGGCATTGGCGCCATGACAGATGGAACAACGCTGACCGAACACGCCCGCGCCGATGACGGCCTTGGCGGGATCGACGGCGAAATCGGGCATGTCGATCACCGGGGTTTCCACGGGCTGGACGAGCGGCAGGCTGGCCTTGCCATCGAGCGAGAAGGTGAGGACGCGCCATTGCTGCGTGCGATAATTCCATTCCCGCCCCATGCCGGTGGCGCTGGGGAAGCGGGAACCCGCGATCACCGTCACATATTGCCGCCCACGCGCCCTGTAGGTGATCGGCTGCGCCATCACCGCCGTCTGCGCGTCGAAGGACCAGAGCGGCCTGCCGCTGTTCGCCGCATAGGCGACGAACCTGCCCGCCGCATTGCCCTGGAACAGCAGATTGCCCGCCGTGGTCGCCGTGCCGCCGCCGCCTCTGATGCCGGGCATGGGCACGCGCCATGCCTCGCTCTGCGTTCCCGGATTCCAGGCCAGCAGGAAGCTGGTCGCGGGCCGGTCCGGCGCCACGCCTGCAGGCGGCGCGCCCGTGCCGACACTGATCCGCTGGCCGTCCAGATGCTTCCAGCCCTGCAACGGCTCGGCCGGATCGATATAGACCCGCCCCTGATCCATGGTCGGGATGTAGACCAGCCCCGTCCCCGGATTGAACGACATCGCCTCGATATTATGCGCGCCGAAGGGGGAGGGGTAGACGACAGCCGCCTTGCCGCCCGGATAGCGCGCCGCCGGGTTCTCGATCGGCCGCCCGCTCTTGACGTCGATGCCGCTCGCCCAATTGACCGGCACGATATTGCGGGCGGAGATCAGCTTCCCCGTCTCCCGGTCGATCACATAGAAGAAGCCGTTCTTCGGCGCGTGCATCAGCACGTCGCGCTCTTTCCCGCCGATCCTGAGCCGGGCCAGCTCGATGTCCATCGCGCTGTTGAAGTCCCATGTCTCGCCGGGATTGGTCTGATAGTGCCAGACATCTTCGCCGGTATCCGCGTCCAGCGCGACGATGGAGCAGAGGAAGAGATTATCCCCGCCACCCGGCGACCGGATCTTCTGGTTCCACGGAGAACCATTGCCGACCCCGATATAGATGCGGTTATATTTGGGGTCATAGGCCATGGCGTTCCATGCCGTGCCGCCGCCGCCATATTTCCACCACTGGCCGGTCCATGTCCTGGCGGCCATCGCCATCGCCCTGTTCTCGAACCCCAGCTTCGGATCGCCCGGCACGGTATGGAAGCGCCAG
This sequence comes from Sphingobium sp. CFD-2, assembly GCF_024611135.1. NCBI lineage: Bacteria > Pseudomonadati > Pseudomonadota > Alphaproteobacteria > Sphingomonadales > Sphingobiaceae > Sphingobium > Sphingobium sp. CFD-2. The sequence goes on from NZ_CP084405.1 coordinate 1,068,618, forward strand.
AGCTGCTTCCCCGTCTTCTGATCGTAAGCGGTCACATAGCCCCGGATCGGCGCGAAATCCGCGCCGCCATGGCCGATGATGACCTTGCCCTTGAACACCCAGGGCGCGCCGGTGACGTAACGCTCGTCATCCTTGCCGATGGTCTGCGCGGTCCAGACGGGATGGCCGGAGCGGGCGTTGATCGCGATCAGCCGCCCGTCGATGGTCCCGGTGAAGACCATGCCATTATCATAGGCGATGCCGCGAATGCCCCATGCGGCGCGCATCTTCTGCCCGGCGACCTTCCAGCTTTGCGGGTCGTAGGTCCATAATTCCCGCCCGGTCGAGGCATCCAGCGCATGGATGACGCTATAGCCAGAGGCGTAATAGAGAATGCCGTCCACCGCGATGGGCGCGGAAAGGCTCGACCCGCCGCCGCTAATGTCATGATGCCAGGCGAGCTTCAGCTTGCCGACATTGCCGTCGTTGATCTCGGCAAGCGGACTATAGTGGTTCTCATCGATCCCGCCATAGCCCGGCCAATCGCTCCCATCGCGCCTCGCCTCACCCGAAGGCGCGCAGGCGGCGAGCAACAGCAGCAGGGGCAGAAGGAAGCGCATGAAACTCAACCCCCGATGGTGCGGTCGGAAGGCCAGAAGCGCTGGCGCAGCGCCTTCTTGTTGACCTTGCCCATGACGGTGCGGCCGATGTCATCGACCATCTCGTAACCACGCGGGCATTTGTAACTGGCGAGGTTGGCGCGGCAGAAGGCGTTGAGTTCCTCAGCCGTCGGCGGATCGCCCGCATCCTTCGGAATGACCAGCGCCCGCGCTTCCTCGCCCATTTCGGCATTGGGCGCGGCCACCACGGCGACGTCCGCGACCTTGGGATGGCGCAGCAGCACATGCTCGGACTCGGCGGGATAGATATTCACCCCACCGCTCACGATCATGTCGGACACCCGGTCGGTGATGAAGAGATAGCCCTCCTCATCGACATAGCCCATCTCGCCCAGCGTGAAGACGCCCGGAGCGATATGGGCAGCGGCGGTTTTCTCGGGGTCGCCGCGATAGACGATGCCGTAACCGCTGGTGTCGCGGAAATAGACCTGCCCGACCTCATTGGGACCGAGTATCCGCCCATCCTCGCCATAGATCACCGTCTCGAACGGCGCGAGCGCCCTGCCGACGGAGCCCGGCCGCTCCAGCCATTCCTGCGAGGTGATGAAGGTGGTCGATCCTGCTTCGGTCCCGCCATAGGCTTCCACCAGCACCGGCCCGAACCAGTCGATCATCGCCTGCTTCACCGCACGCGGACAGGCCGCCCCTGTATGGGCAAGCCGCTGGACGCTCGACACGTCATATTTCGCCCGCACTTCTTCGGGCAATGCCAGCATCCGCTGGAAATGGGTCGGCACCATCACGGAGCCTTTGACCTTATATTTCTCGATCAGCGCCAGCGTCCTTTCCGCATCGAAATGCTCGACGGTGATGAGGCTCATGCCGCCAAAGACGTTGCGCGCCATGCCCAGCGGCCCGGTATGATAAAGCGGCCCCACGGCAATGCCCGGCGAGGGCGTGATCTTCGGCCGGATCGCTTCGGCCAGGGCCTTCACGGTCGCGACCCGAGGGAAATATTGCGGCGGCGTCTCGGTCGCCTTGGGCCGTCCGGTCGTACCGGAGGTATAGTGTAGGTGCGGCAGCGGCGGCACATCATGGTCCGGCTCTTGCGCCGAAGCCGCCGCCAGCCACTCCTCCCAATGGATGACGCCTTCCCGATCCGGGCAGCGCCAGCCGATCACGGTCCCGACGCCCGCTTCCTCCGCGGCGGCAAGTCCCGCCTCCATCGTCTCCGGCCCGACGAGCAGCGCCACCGCGCCGCTGTCCTTCAAAATATAGGCCGCCTCCGAAGGCGTCAGGTGAAAGCTCACCGGCACGCTGGAAATGCCCGCCTCCAGACAGGCGACATAGGCGATCACCGTCTCCGCGCTGTTGGGCGCGAACACCGCCACCCGCCGTTCGGTGAGGTCCAGCCCGTTCAGCGCATTGGCCGCCCGGTTGAGCAGTCCGTCCAACTGGTGCCAGTCATAGGTCACCCGCTCGTCGGCAAGGGCAAGCTGGTCGCGGCGCGCGGGATCGACCCCGCCGATGGTCAAAGACATCAGACGTCCTTTCGGGAAGCAATGGCCGGCGCGAGGTATCTCAGCGCCATGCGGAAGGAGATGAGGGCAAGGATGGAACTGACCGTGACCACGACCGCCAGCGACCGGCCCAGCGCGCCCTCGTCATGGAACACATATTGGGTCAGCGCCGCGACGATGGCGGGGCCCGCGCCCTGGCCCAATATGGTGAAGACGAACAGGAAGGACGCCAGCATCCGCGACCGGATCGTCGCCGGCGCGATCAGCCCCATGACCGAGGAAACATAGACCATGAAAGGCACGGTGATGAACTGCGCCACGCAATAGCAGGCGAGGAACACATAGGGGTTCGTCGCGAAGAACATATAGGCGATCACCGGCAGGAAACCGAGGATCAGCCAGCCGTAGAAGCGCAGATGCGCGTCCTTCATCCCCCGCGCGAACAGCCGGTCGACGATCCAGCCGTTCACCACCAGCGACACGGCGGACACGATGTTCATCAGGCTCAGCGCAAAGCCATATTGCACCGGCTTCCACCCGAAATGCCGCTCGATATAGGCGGGCACCCAGTTGGTCATGGAATAGCCGCACATGGCGAGGGCGGACGTGCCCACCAGCATCAGCGCCAGCAGCTTCCAGTTCTGCGTGACGAAGGCCTTGATCAGCCCCTTCTGTTCCCCGTTCGCGGCAGCACCGGGCGTTCGGCGGCGGCCCGGATCGGGGAAGGTGAACAGCAGCAGGGCGAGCAATATGCCCGGCACGCCGACCATCATCATGACCAACTGCCAGGGCTGGGCGGGGCCATGGAAGGGAATATGGATGCCGCTATGCGCCGTCGCAAAGGCGATGGCGACGCCGCCCAAGGCAAAGGCGGTGGCCGATCCCACCTTGCCCGCCGTCTGGAAGGTCGACGTCGCCCGCGTCAACAGGTGTGAAGGAAAGGCGTCGGCAATCAGCGAATAGGCGGCGGGCAGCAATGCTGCCTCCCCGATCCCGACGAAGATGCGCCCGATCAGCAGCGCCTCATAGCTTTGCGCAAAGCCGCAGGCCGTGGTCGCGACCCCCCATATCGCCACGCCGCCGAAGATGATCCAGCGCCGCGAAAACCGATCCGCCGCCCAACCCAAGGGCAGCCCGAAAATCGCATAGAAGATCGCGAAGGAGGTCGAGGTGATCATGCTGATCTGCACATCGGACAGCAGCAGATGCGCCTTGATCGGCGTCACCAGCATCGACACGATCAGCCGGTCGACCCAGCTCAGCACATAGAGCCCGAACAGAACCGCCACCATCCACCAGGCGCTGCCAAGGCCCGGATTGGTCCGGCTGTCATTCTGGTTCCGGGCGCTCATCAGCATGATCCTCGCCTTTCCGCTCAAAATCTTCAGCGCACCGGCAGTTCGTTCAGTTCAGCGATCTTGAGCTTGCCAAGCTGCGCCATATGCACCTCGTCCGGACCGTCCGCGAAGCGCAGGTAGCGTGCATTCATGAAGGCGGCGGCGGGCGGGAAATCGCTGGAAATGCCGATGCCGCCGAACACCTGCATCGCGCGATCCGCCACCGTCTGGGTCATGCGCGGCGCGACGATCTTGATCGCGGCGATCAGGTCCTTGGCGACCTTGTTGCCATAGCGGTCCATCGCATCGGCGGCCTTCAACGTCAGCAACCGCGCCTGCTCGATCTCGCAGAAGGAGAGGGCGATGTCCTGCCGGATGCTGCCCTGATCGGCCAGCTTCCGCCCGAAGGCGACGCGGTTTTCCACCCGGCGCGCCATATATTCCAGCGCCCGCTGCGCCTGCCCGATCAGGCGCATGCAATGATGGATGCGCCCCGGCCCCAGGCGACCCTGCGCGATCTCGAACCCGCGCCCTTCGCCCAGGATCAGATTGGCCTTGGGCACGCGCACATCCTTGAAGACCATCTCCGCATGGCCGCTCGGTGAATGAACGGCATTCATGACGTCGAGCGGACGGACGATCTCTATGCCGGGCGTGCCGGCCGGGATCAGTATCTGCGAATGCTGCCTGTGGCGCGGCCCGTCATTGGGCGTCTTGCCCAGCAGGATGAATATCTTCGTATGGGGATCGAGCGCCCCCGAAATCCACCATTTGCGGCCATTGATGACATAATCGTCGCCGTCCGCGATGATGGTGGTGGCGACATTGGTGGCATCCGAGGAAGCGACCTCCGGCTCCGTCATCACATAGGAGGAGCGGATCGTGCCATCCAGCAGCGGCTTCAGCCACTTCTCCTGCTGCTCCGGCGTGCCATAGCGCGCCAACACCTCCATATTGCCCGTGTCCGGCGCGGAGCAGTTGAAATATTCCGAAGACCCGATCACCCGGCCCATGATCTCGGCCAGCGGCGCATATTCCAGATTGGTGAGGCCGGGGCTCCATTCGCCATATTCATGCGGCAGGAACAGGTTCCACAGGCCCGCTTCCTTCGCCTTCGCCTTGATCTCCTCCGTCCCCGGCCAGCGCTTCCAGAGGTTCGCGGGGTCATGGTGGAAATGGTCGCGCTCCTTCTCGATCGGATAGACATGGGCGTCCATGAAATCGATGAGCCGCTCCCGCAGCGCCTTCACCTTGTCGGAATATTCGAAATCCATCGCTCGATCCTTCTCGGATAAATTCAGGTGAGGGTGAGGCCGCCGTCCACGACCAGCGTCTGCCCGCAAATATAACCGGCAAGGGGGGAGGCGAGGAAAAGCGCCACCCCCGCCATTTCCTCCACCGATCCAAAGCGGCCCATGGGTATCCGGGCCAGGGCGCGCTTCCGCCGCTCGTCATTGTCCATCGTCACCTTGGTCATCTTGGTGTCGACCAGGCTGGGCGCGATGCCGTTGACGCGGATGCCGTCGCCCGCCCAGGCAATCGCCAGCGCCCGCACCAGATTGACCGCGCCCGCCTTCGACGCCGCATAGGCCGGATTGCCGAACGTCGCCTTGAACGCGCCGATGGAGCTGACGACGATGATCGTCCCTTTGGCGGCGGCCAGCGCCTCCCGGCAGAGGTTGGAAATATGCAGGATGGAGTCGAGATTGACCGCCATTACCTTGTTCCAGCCCTCGACCTCAAATTCCTGCCGCCGGTAGAGGACCGTGCCCTGCGAATGGATCAGCACGTCCAGCCTGTCGAAAGGCACCGGCGTCGCCGCAATCGCCGCCGCATCGCTGACGTCGACCTGCGTATAGCCGACGCCTTCAAGGTCCGACCCTTCCTCGCCCGCGTAGTCCGCCGCGCTCGCCCGCGTGCCCCAGACATGGACCTGCGCGCCCCGCTGGCGGAAGGCCTGCGCCATGCCGTTGCCGATGCCGCTCGATCCGCCGACCACCAGCACCGTCTTCCCGGTGAAGTCGAGTTCGTTGGTCAAAGGAATTGCCCTTTCATGCATGTCAGCGGATCAGCGCCTCAGCGCGTTCGAAAAGATGAATGGCCCGGCCGTGCAGCCTGTCGCCGGTCTCGCGTGGCGCCTTCCCGGCGCAGGCGCGGGCATGGGTGCCCTCCAGCAATATGCCGAGCTTGTAGCAGGCCAGCACATGATACCAGTCGACCGCAGACAGATCGCGCGCCGACCCTTCGGCATAGCGCGTCACCAGTTCCCCGGCGCTCGGAAAACCGTCCCACGGCCTGACCGATACGGTGCTTTCCGACTTCCCGTCCGGCCAAGTGGCCAGCACCCAACCCAGGTCCAGCAGCGGATCGCCAATGGTCGCCAGTTCCCAGTCGATGATCGCCGCCAGTTCCGGCCCATCCTTGCGATACATCACATTGGCCAGATGATAGTCGCCATGCATGATGCCGGGCGTGAACCGGTCCGGCCTATGCCGCTCCAGCCAGTCCCCGACCGCGCCGACCGAAGGCAGCGCTTGCGGCCCCGTCCACCCGTCAAACTCGCCATAGCCCGCAAGTTGCGACCGCCAGCGATCCACCTGCCGCCCGAGGAAATTCTCCGGCTTTCCGAAATCGCTCAATCCCAGCGCCTGATGATCCTGCGCGCCCAGCGCCGCGATGCCGTCCACCAGCGCCAGCCCCATGGCATGGCGCATCGCGGGGGAACCGGCATGCGGTTCCGGCAATTGCCCGACCGGATTGAAACCGTCCACCGGCTCCATCAGGTAAAAGGCGACGCCCATCACGCTCTCATCGCCGCAATCCGCGATCAGCCCCGGATGCGGCACGTTCGTCCCGGCCAAAGCGCGCAGCAGCCGCGCCTCCCGCCGCATCGTCTCATTGCTGTTCGGGCGGGGATGCGCAGGGGGGCGGCGGAACACATAGTCGCGCCCGTCGCGGCTGAAGCGAAGCAGGATATTCTGTGTCCCTCCCGCGAGCGGCGTCACGTCGGTCAGCGGGCCGGAGCCAAGTCCCCGGTCCGTCATCCACGCCGCCAGCGACTCGATGTCGACCGTCGGTCCCGATGCTGATTCCACGGACGATTTCACTAGGGCATCCCTCGCTTTTCTCGACTGTTCGACCGTCGATTAGATCAATTGGATAATGCACTTGACGAACGCACTTGGCAATGAGAAAAATGCACACATGGTCAGACTTCAACTTGCCAGGGCCGATGATGCCGCTCGCAGCGCCGCTGCCGGGCAGATCAAGAAAGTCGCGTTGCGCCTGTTCGCGGAACGGGGTGTCGACGGCGTCACCGTGCGGGAGATCGCAGCGGCGGCGGGGCAGAAGAATCACGGCGCGGTCGGCTATTATTTCGGCTCGAAGGAAGCCTTGGTCCGCGCCATCGTCATGGACGGCGCGGTGGCGCTGGATCGCGAACGCAATGCTGCGCTGGACTTGCTGGAGGAGCAGGGCGGCCCCCGCACCATCCGGCAGGTGGTGAACATCCTGATAGAGCCAGTGCTGGGCCTGTCGGACGATCATTATGTCCAGTTCATCGTAATCTTCGCCATGACGCACAGGGACATGATGCTGGACGCGATCGATCCGGCATGGAACCGCGCCTATGGCCGCTGTCTCGACCATCTGCGCCGACTGATGCCCCATCTGCCGCCCGCGCTTCAGAATCAGCGCTTCGTCTTCATGGGCGCCTATATCAGCGCCGTGCTTTCCGCGCGGCAGCGCGCCCTGGCCGACCGCAGCCGCGCGCATCCCATGTGGGGCAGCGAATCCAGCCTCGAACATTTCATGCAGTCGCTGGTCGCCCTGCTGGACGCGCCGGCCGATCTTCCGAAGGACATGCTGGCACGGATCGGTGGAGCAGGGGCCGCGATCCCGGAGCCGCCGGGGCCGGTCGGCTGAGAAGGGCGCAAGGACAAGATGATGGAGAGGATGATGACAGGCAGGGACGGAATGAGCGGACAGGCGGCGGCATTGCTGGACATGCCCTTGGCCGACCTGCTCGCCGCCGCTTCGGCGATGCGCGATTGGGGCCATGGCCGGGTGCAGAGCTGGTCGCGCAAGGTCTTCATTCCGCTGACCCAGCTTTGCCGCAATCTCTGCCATTATTGCACCTTCTCGCAGCCGCCCCGGCCCGGCGAGAACGCCTATATGACCCGCGATCAAGTGCTGGCCGTCGCCCGCGCGGGCAAGGCGGCGGGCTGCACCGAGGCGCTGTTCACGCTGGGCGACAAGCCGGAGTTGCGCTTCGCCGCCGCCCGCGCAGAACTGGCGCGGCTGGGCCATGCGACCACCATTTCCTATCTCATCGAAATGGCCGCGCTGGTGCGGGATGAAACCGGCCTGCTGCCGCATATCAATGCCGGGGTGATGACCCGCGAGGAAATGGCTGCGCTCCGCAGCGTATCCGTGTCGCAAGGCCTGATGCTGGAGTCCGTTTCCGACCGCCTCTGCCGGAAAGGCGGCGCGCATTACCGCTCGCCCGACAAGGAACCGGCGGCGCGGCTGGAGACGATCCGGCTGGCGGGCGAACTGCACATTCCCTTCACCACCGGCATATTGATCGGCATCGGTGAAACCCGCGCGGAGCGGATCGAAGCGCTGGACGCGATCCGCGACCTCCACCAGCGCTACGGCCATATCCAGGAAGTCATCGTCCAGAATTTCCGCGCCAAGGAACGCACGGTGATGGCCCATGCGCCCGAACCGGACATGGACGAACTGCTCTGGACCATCGCCGCCGCCCGCCTGATCCTGGGGCCGGATATGAACATCCAGGCGCCGCCGAACCTGTCGGCCGCCGATTTCCCGCGCCTGCTGTCGGCGGGGATCAACGATTGGGGCGGGGTCTCGCCGGTCACGCCCGACCATGTGAACCCCGAAGCGCCCTGGCCCGAAGTCGAACGCCTGCGCATGGCGACCGAAGGGGAGGGGCGGATGCTCGTGGCCCGCCTGCCGGTCTATCCCGCCTATGCGCAGGACAATGCGCACTGGCAGGACAAGGCGATGGTGCGCCATATTCTCGCCCATGCCGATGCGGAGGGCTTCGCTCGCGAGGACAGATGGTCGCCCGGCATAGCGCTGGAGCCCCGCATCACGCGCCCCTCGACCCTGCCGGTCGATCCCAGGATCGCCGCCATCGTCGACCGCGCCATGACTGGCGCGCTGCTGGAAGAGGAGGAGATCGCGACTCTCTTCTCCGCCCGCGAAACCGATCTCGAACATATTTGCGACAGCGCTGACGCCTTGCGCGAACAGGTGATGGGCGACGCCGTCACCTATGTCGTCAACCGCAACATCAACTATACCAATATCTGCCTTTATAAATGCAGCTTCTGCGCCTTCTCCAAGGGCGACAAGGCGGAGCAACTGCGCGGCAAGCCCTATGATCTGGACCTTGAGGAAGTCGTCCGCCGCACACGGGAGGCATGGGATCGCGGGGGCACGGAAGTCTGCCTGCAAGGCGGCATCCACCCCCATTATACCGGCGAGACCTACATCAATCTCGCCAAAGCCGTCCGCGCCGCCGTGCCGGAAATGCACATCCACGCCTTCTCGCCTCTGGAGGTATCGCAAGGCGCGGCGACATTGGGCCTGACGGTCGAACAATTCCTCATCCGCCTCAAGGAAGCGGGTCTCGATACGCTTCCCGGCACGGCCGCGGAGATATTGGACGATGAGGTCCGCGCCATCATCTGCCCCGACAAGCTCAACACCGATCAATGGCTGGACGTCATCGAAACCGCGCACAAAGTCGGTTTCCGCACCACAGCCACCATCATGTTCGGCCATGTCGACACGCCCCGCCACTGGGCGCGCCATCTGATCCGCATCCGCGACCTGCAACGCCGCAGCGGCGGCTTCACCGAATTCGTGCCGCTGCCCTTCGTCCACATGGAAGCGCCCATGGGCCTGCGCGGCGAGGCGCGCCACGGCCCGACCTTCCGCGAAGTCCGGCTGATGCACGCCGTCGCCCGCCTCGCGCTGCACCCGCATATCCGCTCGATCCAGACAAGCTGGGTCAAGCTGGGCGAGGAGGGGGTGAAGGCCTGCCTCACCTCCGGCGCAAACGATCTGGGCGGCACGCTGATGAACGAGAGCATCTCCCGCGCAGCAGGAACGCAGCATGGCCAGGAAATGCCGCCCGCCGCAATGGAGGCGCTGATCCGCTCGCTCGGCCGCACCCCGCGCCAGCGCAGCACCGCCTATGGCGCGGTCGCGCAGCATATTCACGACCGCGGCATGGATGCCGCGGAACTCACGCCCATGATTCTCACGCCTCCGCGCAGGCGTCAAAAAGAACAGGAGAGTATAGCCTATGCAGAATGAAGCTCTGGCGAGCATCGCCGTCCTCGGCGGCACCGGCAAGGAAGGCGGCGGCCTCGCGCTCCGCTGGGCGCATAAGGGCCACAAGGTCATCATCGGCAGCCGTACCGCCGAGCGCGCGCAGGAAGCCGCTGCCCAGATGAACGAAGTTCTGGGCGAGGGCGCCGTCACCGGCGCCGCCAACCCGGACGCCGCCGCGCAGGCCGACATCGTCGTCCTCGCGGTTCCCTATGCTGCGCAGCAATCGACGGTGAAGGACGTCGAACCGGCGCTGGCGGGCAAGATATTGATCGACGTGACCGTGCCTCTGGTCCCGCCGAAAGTCAGCCGCGTGCAACTGCCCGAGGGCGGCTCCGCCGTCGAAGCCGTCCAGAAAATGCTGGGCGAAGGAGTCCGCGTCGTCTCCGCCTTCCAGAATATCAGCGCCCATCACCTGACCAGGCTGGACGAGGAAATCGAATGCGACGTCCTGGTCTGCGCCGACGACAGCGAAGCCGCCGACACGGTGGTCGCGCTGGCGCAGGAAATCGGCCTGCGCGCCTGGAATGCCGGGCCGCTCTGCAATTCGGTCGTGGCGGAGGGGCTCACCTCCGTCCTGATCGCCCTCAACCGCAAATATAAAGTCCCCGGCTCCGGCATCCGCATCACCGGCGTCTGACAGGAGAAAGAATATGGCTGAAGCCTATATCGCCGCCGTCGCCCGCAGCGCCGGCGGCAAGCGGGGCGGCCGCCTCGCCGCCGTCCACCCCGCCGATCTCGCGGGCAAAGTCCTTGCAGGCCTGGTCGAGCGCTCCGGCATCGATCCCTCCGCCGTAGAGGATGTCATCATGGGCTGCGCCTGCCCCGGCGGCGAGCAGGGCGCGAACATCGCCCGCAACGCCGTGCTGGCGTCAGGCCTGCCCGAATCCGTCCCCGGCACCCATGTCGACCGCCAATGCGGCTCCTCGCAACAGGCGCTGCACTTCGCCGCCGCGACGGTGATGTCCGGCGTGCAGGATGTGGTGATCGCCGCCGGCGTCGAAAGCATGACCCGCGTGCCCATGGGCCTGCCCTGGACGCTGCCCGCCAAGCATGGCTTCGGCTCCTATCGCAGCCCCGGCATCGAGGCGCGCTACCCGAACCAGCCCTTCAGCCAGTTCGGCGGCGCGGAGATGCTGGCGAAGAAATATGGCCTGACCCGCGATGTGCTGGACGCCTATTCGTTCGAAAGCCATCGCCGCGCCGCCGCCGCGACGCAGGCGGGCAAGTTCGATGCAGAGATCATTCCCCTCGAAGTCGTCACCCCGGAAGGCGAAACGGTCGTCCACAAGGTCGATGAAGGCATACGCTTCGACGCCAGCCTGGACAGGATCGCCAGCGTCAAGCTGCTGGCCGAAGGCGGCGTGATCTCCGCCGCCAGCGCCAGCCAGATCTGCGACGGCGCCGCCGCGCTGCTGGTGGTGAACGAACGCGGCCTCAAGGCGCACGGCCTGACGCCGCTGGCCCGCGTGCACCAGATGACGGTGCTCGGCCACGATCCCGTCATCATGCTGGAAGCGCCCATTCCCGCGACCGAAAAGGCGCTTGCCCGGGCGGGGATGAAGCTTTCCGACATCGATCTCTATGAGGTCAACGAAGCCTTCGCCCCGGTGCCGCTCGCCTGGACGCAAGTGCTGGACGCCGATCCCGCCCGGCTCAATGTCCATGGCGGCGCGATCGCGCTTGGCCATCCGCTGGGCGGATCGGGCGCCAAGCTGATGGCGACGCTGGTCAGCGCCCTCCACGACCGGCGCGCCCGCTATGGGCTGCAAACCATGTGCGAAGCAGGCGGCATGGCCAATGTAACCATAGTGGAAAGGCTCTGACGAGGGGGCACGACGGAGTGCGGACGCCCTCCCGCACCCAAAATGCTGAACCGCGAGAGAAAGGCCCCGCATGGCGATGATCGCCAATGCGGTGAACCGAGGCTGTGCGTCGAAACGCTCCGGGAACCAGACGCACGGTTAAGCCGTTCATCTTCCAGAAAGAAATGGAGAGGGCAGATGGACGACGCTCTGAAGCCTGATGCCATGTTCGGCATTTTGTTCGGCCTGTTGGTTTCAATCGAAATATGGTGCTTCGCCGCGCTCGTGATCAAGGCGGTCGAGTGAGGCCGGATTGAAGCGGCGATCCCCACTAAGGTGGTGGTGAGCCCTGCTGGATTCGAACCAGCGACCTACTGATTAAAAGTCAGTTGCTCTACCGACTGAGCTAAGGGCCCTCATGTCCTGAGGTCCGCACGCACTAGAGGCGGCGATGCGGCTGGTCAACCTCCAGAAACCGCTTTTCGCAGGCGGAAACGCAAATGGCGGATCGAAAGTCGGGACACGGGGTCGCGCCAGCCCGGAGCAATGGCAAGCAGCGGCGTCAGTACGAAGTCCCGCTCGCGAAAAGCCGGGTGCGGAATGCGCAGCGAGCGGCTGTTCCAGCGACCCCCGGACCACAGGATGATGTCGATGTCCAGCCGCCTCGGCCCCCAGCGCCTGAACCGCTGGCGGCCCAGAGCGCGCTCTATCGCCTGCAAGCCGGAAAGCATCTCTTCGGGCGGCAGGGAACTCTCCATCAGCACCGCGCCATTGACGAAGATGCGCCGCGACGGCCCGATAGGCCGGGTCTGCATGACGGGAGCCACGCTGAGAACCGGGCCCAGTTCCGCGATCATGCGAACCGCGCCGCTCAACAGGCATGCCGGGGTCATCCGCGCCGACAGCGGCCGGTTCGATCCCAGGGCAAGGGCGTAAACATGACGGGTGCTTGTCTTGACCATCGGACAGCGCCTATCCCGTCGCCATGACGCTGCAAAGTCCTATCCCGCACAGCGAAGCGCCGCATGATTGTCCGCTCTGCCCGCGTCTGGCCGCTTTTCGTGAGCAGAATCGCACGGAACATCCCGGCTGGTGGAATGCGCCGGTTCCGGTTTTCGGTGATCAGCTGGGCCGAATCGCGATCGTCGGCCTTGCGCCGGGCAAGACGGGCGCGAACCGCACGGGCCGGCCCTTCACCGGGGATTATGCGGGCGATCTGCTGTTCGCCACGCTCGCCAAATTCGGCCTGACCCAGGGCGTCTATGAGGCGCGGCCCGACGACGGGCTCATGCTACGCAACGTCATCATCCTCAACGCGGTCAAATGCCTGCCGCCGCAGAACAAGCCGCTGCCGGAGGAGATCCACAATTGCCGCGCCTTCCTGAAACCTGCGGTCGCCGCCTTGCCCCATGCGCAGGTCTTCGTCGCGCTGGGCCAGATCGCGCATCAGTCGGCGGTGAAGGTGCTGGGCGGCAAGCTTCCCAAGGCGCGCTTCGCCCATCTGGCGGAGCATCGCATGCCCAGCGGCCAGATCGTCATCGATAGCTATCACTGCTCGCGCTACAATCAGAACACCGGCCGGCTCACCGCCGGGATGTTCGAAGCGGTTTTCGAGAGGGCGGTGGAACTGGCGACGCTTTAGCCGGCGCACAGGCTGGTCGCGCCTGCAGCTTTCGGACTGAACACCAGCCTGAAGCGCGCTGCGCCAAATCGCAGGTCGCGCGCTCTAGATGTCCTGCGCGATCCGTGCATAAAGCTCCGGCCGCCGGTCGCGGAAGAAGCCCATGCCCGCCCGGTGCATCCTCGCCTGATCCAAATCCAGCGTCGCCACCAGCGCGCCATTGTCCTTGCCGTCGGCCTCAGCGGCGAAATCGCCCCACTCATCGGTGATGAAGCTGTGGCCGTAGAATTTCTGGCCGTCCTCCTCGCCGATGCGGTTGGCGGCGATCACGGGCATGCAGTTGCTGACGGCATGGCCGATCATCGCCCGGCGCCACATGCGGCTGGTGTCGAGGTCCGCGTCATAGGGCTCGGACCCGATGGCGGTCGGATAGAAGAGCATCTCCGCGCCCATCAGCGCCATCACCCGCGCCGTTTCCGGATACCATTGGTCCCAGCATATGCCAACGCCGATGGTGCCATATTTCGTCTTCCACACCTTGAACCCGCTATTGCCGGGGCGGAAATAATATTTCTCCTCATATCCCGGCCCATCGGGAATGTGACTCTTGCGATAGACGCCCATGATCTCGCCCTCATCGTCGATCATGGCGAGCGAGTTGTAATGATGATGGCCGTCGCGCTCGAAGAAGCTGGTCGGGATATAGACGCCCTCGGCCTTCGCCACCTTGCGCATTTCCTGCACGGCGGGATGCTCGTCCAGGGGCAGGGCGTTGGCGAAGAGCTCCTCCTCCTCGACCTTGCAGAAATAGGGGCCCTCGAACAGCTCGGGCGGCAGGACGATCTTCGCGCCGCGCGCCGCCGCCTTCACCACATGGCCGGCGACCATTTCGATATTGTCCGCCCGATCGTCGGAAAAGGCGAGCTGGAGCGCGGCGACGGTAACTTTGGTCATCGATAACACCCTAAAGACGAATGCCCATGCGGGCGGCAATGGCGACGGTGAGGAGATAGAGCAGGATCGTGACCGCGCAACCCGCGATCAGCGCCGGCGCGAAGGAAACCCCACGGCGCAACAATATGGGGATCAGCAGGAACATGGGCAGGGAGGGGATGACATAATAGAATGTCGCCTCCGCATGGCGCGCCATGTTCTCCGCATCCGGCCTGTCGTTCCACAGCCAGATCATTCCCAGCACCGAAATCAGCGGCAATGACGCGATCAGCGCGCCCAGCCCCGGATACCGCCGCGACACCACCGACACGATGGCGATGATGATCCCGGAGATCAGCGCCCGCAACGCCAGCATCGCGCTCATTCAGGCGGACGGCATCTGCTGGCTGCAACAATGGAAGCTGCCGCCGCCAGACAGGATCGCGTCGCTGCGCAGCCCGACGATCTCCCGGCCGGGGAAGAAGGGCTTGAGCGCATCCAGAGCCGCCTGATCATTGGGCTGGCCATAGACGGGCACGATGACGGCGGCATTCCCGATGGCGAAATTCATGTAGCTCGCCGGAATGACCTCTCCATCCACGACCACGCGGCCGGGGGAGGGGACGGACGCGACCTCGACCCCGAACGCCCTGGCCCGCTCCCGCGCGTCGGCATAGACGGCCGCATTGGGATCATCGTCCGTGCTCGCCTCCGGCAGCGCCAGAACGCCCGGCGCCACGAAGCGGGCCAGATTGTCGACATGCCCGTCCGTATGATCGTTGAGCAGGCCATCGCCCAGCCACAACATGTCGGAAAGCCCCAGCGATCCCGCCAGCAATGTTTCGATCTTCCCCCGGTCCAGTTCGGGGTTGCGATTGGGATTGAGCAGGCATTGCTCCGTCGTCACGAACAGGCCGGTGCCGTCGGTGTCGACCGCTCCCCCTTCGAACACCCAGTTCTGGGTCGATGTCGGCAGTCCCGTCGTCGCCGCCAGCCGCGCGCCTATGTCCTCGTCGCCCGGCATCCGATATTTGCCGCCCCAGCCGTTGAAGCCGAAATCCACCAGCGCCCTTTCCCTGCCCCGCATCACCGCGATCGGCGCCGTATCGCGCAGCCAGACATCGCCCAGCTTCTGCACGAGGATGGTGACTCCCGGCGCCACCAGCGCCCGGGCGACGTCCGCATCGCCCTCGCTGGCGCAGACCAGCCGCACCTCCTCGCCCTTGCCGCCGGCATGCAGCGCGCTCGCGAACTGCGCGATCTGCCGCCGCGCATCTTCGAACGCGCCGGGCCACTCCTCGGCAGCGGTCGGAAAGCCGATCCATGTCCACTCGTGCGGCGCCCATTCGGCGGGCATACGGAAAGTCATGGGCTTGGCTCCTGATCGAGGGGTGTCCTCAGCGCCCTCTACAGGATCGGGTTGCGCATTCCAGAGGCATTATGACGGTTGACCGATTTGGGTGGGTGGCGGACATTCCCCCTCCCGCAGGCGGGAGGGGGTTAGGGGGTGGGCTGGCGCGACATCAGCGCTGTTTTGCAACGGCTAAGTCAGAAGCTCGCTACGCCCGCGCCCACCCCTAACCCCTCTCGTTTACGGGAGGGGAATGTCTTGTATTGGCCAATTTCAACCGAAGCACTATAGGCGGTGGATCAAAGTCAAAGTCGAGCGCCAAACTGGAAATAATACACCCGGTAAAAAATCATGCAGCCCGCGAGCATCAAGCGTGCAGTGATCAGGCCGGGACCATCGCTCACCCCTACTGCCAAGATGGAATAGTAGGCGGTGACGCCGCCTCCCGCGAATAATAGAAGACCGCACATCAACGACACCGTTGGGAACCGGTCTATCAGGCTCGGAACTTTTATCATCGGTAAACTGTGTCGGCTTTTGAGCTATAGGGCAAACCGTTTGAGCGGCAATTTCTGGTCGCCTCCACCCCAAACGGGACACCTCACGCGGTGCGTGTCCAATCGGCAACAGGTGCTTCCAAAAGCATCCTATTTCTAGATGAAGGCAATTCAGGTCTGTCCTATTCCGCGCCGCCCGGCCTATCTCCGCACCGCTCTTTGAAACGTCCTGCCAATCGCTTCGCCACGCCTACGCGCGCGCAGGCACGCGCGCGCATATGGTGTGAACTTCGGCGCAGGATTTTGCTCGAAATGGCGGAAATCCGTCATTTCGTCGCCCGGCTCCTGTCGCGGATCGCCCGGAACTCGTCGCCCGGCATCCAATTGGGCCAGTCGGTCGTGTTCGCCAGCGCCCGCCCTACATCATAATAGAGCTTCAGGTCGGCCTTCACTCCACTCCAGTCCCATTTGGGATCATATTCATCCTTGGGGCCGTGATAGCGATGCTCTTCATAGTCCTTGGCCGCCTTTGCGCCCGCGGCGGGCCCGCCCTTCACCAGATCCTGCCCCCCTTCGAAATAGAGCATCGGCACGCCATGCTTGGCGAAGCTGAAATGGTCTGAGCGGTAGTAAAAGCCTTTCTCCGGCGTCGGCTCCAGGCTGGCGACCCGCTTCTGCGCCGCCAGCGCGCGGTCGAGATAGGCGTCAAGCTGCGACTTGCCCTTGCCGATCACCACGACATTCTTCGCAGGGCCCGCCATGCTGAGTGCGTCCATGTTGACGCCGCCCACGGTCTGGCTGAGCGGAAAGACGGGATGGTTGCCATAATAGGCCGATCCCAGCAGGCCCGACTCCTCCGCCGTCACCGCGAGAAAGACCTGGCTGCGATCCGTCGCCCCAGCTTTCACATTCGCCTCCGCCAGCGCGACCAGCGCCGCCGTTCCCGTGGCATTGTCGATCGCGCCGTTGCAGATGTCGTCGCCGTCTGGGGCCGCCTCGCAATGGCCCAGATGGTCCCAATGCGCGGCATAGAGCACATATTCGTCAGGCCGCGTCCTGCCGGGAAGGAGGGCGACGACATTCTTCGAACTATGCCTGCGAATGGCGTTGTCGAAGGAGACGCTGGCCTTCACGCCCTTCAGCGGGACCGCCTTGAACCCGCGCTTCTTCGCCGCCGCCGTCAGCGCGTCGAGATTGAGGCCCGCACTCGCCACCAGCGCCGCGGCCTTGTCCTTCTGCATCCAGCCGATGGCCGCCGACTGGTCCGCATTGCCATTGGCGCTGTCCGCGACATGTTGCGCGCCGGTCCAGCTCGACTGCACGACGTTCCAGCCATAGGCGGCCGGCACCGTGTCGTGCACGATGATCGCCGCCGCCGCGCCCTGCCGCGCCGCTTCCTCGAACTTGTAGGTCCAGCGGCCATAATAGGTCATTGCCCGCCCGTTGAACGGGCCGCGGAGCGTGGGCGTCTGGTAATCCGGATCGTTCACCAGGATGAGGACCGTCTTGCCCTTCACATCGACGCCGGCATAGTCGTTCCACTTTTTCTCCGGCGCGTGGATGCCATAGCCGACAAAGACGACCGGACTGTCCTTCACCTCGATATGCGGCTGGCCGGTGCGGTAGGTGGCGATCACCATCTCAGGACCGTAACTGGCCGAAACCGCCGTCTTGCCGCCGGTGAAGCGGAGCGGCGACACATTCTTCGCGTCGATCTCGACCAGCGGCACGTCCTGGAACCAGCTTCCCTTGTTGCCGGGCTTCAGCCCCAGCGCCTCGAAACGCTGCACCAGATAGGCAAGGGTCTTCTCCTCCCCCGCCGTTCCGGGCGCGCGTCCTTCATAGGCGTCCGAGGAAATCTCCTTCACGACCTCCTTCATCGTATCGATCGAAGGACCGCCGTCGGTCGAAGCGGCAATCGCCGCGCCCCCGCTGGCAAGGGCGATGAGAGAGGTCAGGAAAAGCACGCGCATGGCAAGGCCTTTGAAAAGACTGCGAATGCTCCATTGATGCCAGTTGGCCTGCCGTCAAACAAGCCGAGCGGACAAACAAAAAAGGCGGCCCCGAAGGACCGCCTTCCTGAATGTCTCGCCGGAAGCGAAACCGGATCAGCGCGAATAGAATTCGACGACCAGATTGGGTTCCATCTTCACCGGATAGGGCACTTCATCCAGCGTCGGCACGCGGACATAGGTGACCTTGGCAGCGCCGTCCGCGACGACATAGTCGGGAATGTCGCGCTCGGGCAGGCCCTGAGCCTCCAGGACGAGCGCCATTTCCTGTGCCTTCTTGCCCAGCGTGATCTCATCGCCCGGCTTCACCAGACGCGACGCAATGTTGCACTTCACGCCGTTCACATAGATGTGGCCATGCGACACGAGCTGACGGGCCGACCAGATGGTCGGAGCGAACTTGGCGCGATAGACGACGGCGTCAAGGCGGCGCTCCAGCAGGCCGATCAGGTTCTGGCCGGTGTCGCCCTTCAGACGGGCGGCTTCGATATAGGCCTTCTTGAACTGCTTTTCGGTGACGTCGCCATAATAGCCCTTCAGCTTCTGCTTGGCGCGGAGCTGAATGCCATAGTCGGACATCTTGCCCTTGCGGCGCTGGCCATGCTGGCCGGGGCCATATTCACGCTTGTTGACCGGGCTCTTCGGGCGGCCCCAGATGTTCTCGCCCATGCGGCGGTCGAGTTTGTACTTGGCGCTTGAACGCTTCGACATGATATATTCCTAAGACAATTGCTTATAACGTTGTCCCCGGTATCGCCTGCGATCCATATTTCAGGGGCAGGGCCACCGCTTCACCGGGATGCGGAGCCAATCGCGAAGCGGCGCCTATGACGAAGGGCGGGGGGCATGTCAACCCTCGACAGGCCGGTGTTCCCGGCTTAGGTGAGCGGGCCATGAACCCCGAAAGCTACACGACCATGGCCGAAGTCCGCGCAGGCGTGGACGAACTCGACCGCCAGCTTGTCGCCCTTCTCGCCCAGCGTTTCGCCCATATGCGCGCCGCCGCCCGCATCAAGCCGGAGCGTGGCGCGGTCCGTGACGAAACGCGCAAGGCGGAAGTCATTGCAAATGCACGCGCCGAAGCGGAACGGCTGGGCTTGCCCGGGGAGGCGATCGCGAAGCTGTGGGATCAGTTGGTCGAAGCCTCGATCGCGTATGAGATGACTGAGTTCGATCGACGAAACGCTTGATGTGACCTGCGCCTGCCTTGGCAGGAACGGGCTGCGCTCAGCCTTCAGCGCGACCGTGGATTGCCCAATGCGGACAACACTCCGCGCAAAGTCCGCACCTCCAGATGGTTCCAGCCCGGCTTGGTCAGCAGGTTCCGCAAGGTCCGCTTGGTTGCGGGCGCACGGTCCGGCGGGAAGAAATAGCCTGCGCCTTCCAGCAGATTCTCGAACTGCGCGATCATTCCTTCCAGTTCCGACTGCGGCGCCGGTTCGCCCAGATCGACCACCGTCGGCTGCTCCAGGGAGGACTGCTTCGACCATTCATAGGCGCACAGGATCACCGCCTGCGCCAGATTGAGCGATCCGAATTCCGGATTGATCGGCACCGTCAGGATTTTCCGCGCCAGCGCCACATCCTCTGTCTCCAGTCCCGACCGCTCCGGCCCGAACACATAGGCGGAGCGCCCGGCAACGGCGTGGACCTCCCGCGCCGCCTCTTCGGGCGTCACCACCGGCTTGGTCACGCCGCGCTTGCGCACGGTCGTCGCATAGACATGCGCGCAATCGGCCACGGCGTCGGCCAGCGATTCGAACACTTCCGCCTTGTCCAGCACCACATCGGCGCCGGCCGCAGACGGCCCGGCATCCGGATTGGGCCAGCCGTCGCGGGGCGACACCAGCCGCATCTCGGTCAGGCCGAAATTCAGCATGGCCCGCGCCGCCTTGCCGATATTCTCGCCAAGTTGCGGGCGGACGAGCACGATAACGGGCGTGAGGGGCGTAATTTTTTCCATGTTACCGTTCGTCCTGAGTAGGGGCTGAGCTTGTCGAAGCCCCGTATCGAAGGACTTGCGCGCGAGCAGACTGATCATGTCCCAGTCGCCAGCGATCAGCGCTTCCTTTTTCTTCCGCGACCAGCCTTTGACCTGCTGCTCAGCGGACAGTGCTTCTTCGCGAGTTCCGAAATCCTGTTGCCAGACCAGAGACACTGGCCGTCGGTTCTGCGTATATCCTGCAATTTCGCCAGCTTGATGCTGAGCGATGCGGCTTTCCAGATTATCCGCGTGCCCCAGATAATAGCTGCCGTCCGAACAGCGCAGCATATAGGCGTGGAATGTCATGGCAAGGTCCTTCGATACGCCATTTCGACAGGCTCAATGGCTACTCAGGACGAACGGAGGTTGAGGGAGGCATGAGAGCCCTCAATCACTCCCGACCTCCTTCACCGTGGAGGCGAAATCCTCGAAATCCCGAGCATCGGTGAAGTCCTTGTACACGCTGGCGAAGCGGATATAGGCAACGCTGTCGAGGCGTTTCAGCCCTTCCATCACCATTTCCCCAATCGCCCGCGCTGGAACTTCGCCGTCGCCTGACGTCTCCAACTGCCGCTGGATGCCGGAGATCAGCTTCTCCAGCCGACTGGGATCGATCGGCCGCTTCCGGCAGGCGATGCCGATGGAGCGCGCCAGCTTGTCCCGGTCGAAGGCTTCCTTGCGTCCCTCGCTCTTCACCACCCAGATGTCGCGGAGCTGTATCCGTTCGAAGGTGGTGAAGCGCGCGCCGCAGGCTTCGCACTGACGCCGGCGGCGGATGGCGGCGCCATCCTCCGTCGGGCGGCTGTCCTTCACCTGGCTGTCGTCATGGGCGCAGAAGGGGCAACGCAAGGGCGCTTACCCTTCGTAGATCGGGAAACGGGCGCAGAGGGCGAAGACGCGGTCGCGCACATTGGCTTCCACGGCTGCGTCGCCATGCTCGCCATGATCGCGCAGCCCCTCCAGAACGTCCGCGATCATGTCGCCAATGGCCTCGAACTCCGCAACGCCGAACCCGCGCGTCGTTCCCGCAGGGGAACCAACCCGAATACCGCTGGTCTTGGTCGGCGGCAGCGGATCGCCCGGCACGCCATTCTTGTTGCAGGTGATGAAGCTGCGTTCCAGCGCCTCGTCCGCATCCTTGCCCGAAATGCCGTAGGGGCGCAGGTCGATCAGGGCGAGATGCGTGTCGGTGCCGCCGGAAACGACCGCAAGGCCGCGCTGCTCCAGCTTCGAAGCCAGCGCCTTTGCATTGGTGACGATCGCCTGCGCATAAGTCCTGAATTCAGGAC
Organism: Sphingobium sp. CFD-2; assembly: GCF_024611135.1. Taxonomy (NCBI): domain Bacteria; kingdom Pseudomonadati; phylum Pseudomonadota; class Alphaproteobacteria; order Sphingomonadales; family Sphingobiaceae; genus Sphingobium; species Sphingobium sp. CFD-2. The sequence goes on from NZ_CP084405.1 coordinate 1,089,932, forward strand.
GCAGCGCCTCGCCGAAGGCAACCGCCTTCGCCGCGATCACATGCATCAGCGGCCCGCCCTGAAGGCCGGGGAACACCGCCGAATTGATCTTCTTCGCAATGGCCTCGTCATCGGTCAGGATCATGCCGCCACGCGGACCGCGCAGGGTCTTGTGCGTGGTGGTGGTCACGACATGGGCATGGCCAAATGGCGTCGGATGCGCCCCGCCAGCCACCAGTCCGGCAAAATGCGCCATGTCCACCATCAGCAGCGCGCCGACCTTGTCCGCGATCGCGCGGAAGCGGGCGAAGTCGAGGTGGCGGGGATAGGCCGAACCGCCCGCGATGATCAGCGTGGGCTTTGCTTCGATCGCCTGCGCCTCCAGCGCGTCATAATCGATGAGGTGCGTATCCTCGCGCACGCCATATTGCACGGCATTGTACCATTTGCCCGACAGCGCGGGCTTCGCGCCATGGGTCAGGTGACCGCCTGCATCGAGCGACAGGCCCATGATGGTGTCGCCCGGCTTGGTCAGCGCCAGCATCACCGCGCCGTTCGCCTGCGCGCCCGAATGGGGCTGCACATTGACGAAGCCACAGTTGAAGATTTCCTTCGCGCGGTCGATGGCCAGCTGCTCGACCTCGTCCGACGGGGCGCAGCCCTGATAATAGCGCTTGCCGGGATAGCCTTCGGCATATTTGTTGGTGAAGACCGAACCCTGCGCCTCCAGCACCGCCCTGGATACGATATTTTCCGAAGCGATCAGCTCGATCTGGTTCTGCTCGCGCTTCAATTCCCTGGTGACGCCCGCGAACACCGCCGGATCGGCATCGGCCAGGCTGCGCGTGAAATAGCCTTCGGAGCGGATGTCCGACAGGTCGGGCTGGGTGAGGGTAGCGGTGCTCATAGGGCAGGCTCCTTAAAGCGCGGGATGGGAGAGCTTTTCAACGCGGCCGGCATGGCGGCCACCGCCGAAATCGGTGGAAAGGAAGGCGGAGACGCAGGCCTTGGCCATGTCGACGCCGGTCAGGCGCGCGCCCATGGCGAGGACATTGGCATCATTATGCTCGCGGCTGAGCGCGGCCGACAACGGCTCCGACACCAGAGCGCAGCGGCAGGCGGGGTTGCGGTTCACGGCGATGGAAATGCCGATGCCCGATCCGCAGAGCGCAATGCCGCGTTCGGCGGCGCCGGACGCCACCGCCTTCGCCAGCTTGTAACCGAAATCGGGATAATCCACGCGGTCGGCAGTCGCTGGACCCAGATCGTCGACCTCATGCCCTTCGCCGCGCAGCCAGTCGGCAAGTTCCGCCTTCAGATCGACGGCGGCATGGTCGGAAGCGATGGCGATTTTCACGATAAGGTTGTCCACTCACGCAAAAGGTGATTCGTTCCCGCGCCTCATAGGGGCAGCGCCGCGATATTGCCACAGTCCACCGGCCGACCTATGGCCTGCTTCATGGCTGGCACGATTTTATCCATATTGATGCTCGCAGGCATGGCGCTGACCGGCGGCGGCGCCTACGCCATCGTGAAGAAGGGCGACCGTAAACGGGGCACGCTGATGATCCTCGCCGGACTGGTGATGTTCGGCAATGTCGCCATCTCCGCGATTCCCGGGCCGGACCTGCCGGTGCTGGAAAACGCCCGCTAGGCCCGAAAGGCCATCGCCGTCAGCAGGTCGGTCTGGGTAACTAGGCCGCATAGCCGCCGATCGTCATCGACCACGATCGCCTCGCGCCGGGCACCGCTGGTCAATGGCCGCAGCAGAGCCGCCACGGGCGTATCCGCATGCACGATATAGGGCTCGGACGCGATGTCCTGCACCCGCCCGCCTTCTCTCGCCAGATCCAGCGGGCCCACCACGCCTTGAACACGGCCGGCATCGTCCAGCACGGGAAGCGACAGCAGCCGCCGATCGTGCAGCAATTGCCGCGCCGCGGCCACCGGCTGGCCCGCCCGCACGGTGACGACATCGCGCGACATGATCTCGCCGCACGTCAGCCTGCCATGCGCCCGCTCGGCCGCCCGCATTTCCGCATCGTGCAGCACCGCCTGCAAGTCGGCCGCATTCACGTCCAGCCTGTCGCCATAGGCGTTCAGCGCTTCCTCCACGTCCTGTTCGGACGGCGTGCGCAGGATCGGCGCGGGGTCGCTGGTGCCATGGGTGGTCGCCGCCTTGGCCGCGACATGGGGATAGCTGTGCCCGGCCAGCCGGTGGAAGAGGATTGCGACGGTCACGAGCAGCGCCGTGTTCACGCCGACAGGCACGATCGCGAACATATAGCTCGGCGCGCCATGCGTCGCGCCCAGTACGGCGGAGAGGGCGACGGCGCCTCCGGGCGGGTGGAGGCAGCGCAGCACCGACATGGCGCCGATCGCGCAGCCTACCGCCAGCGCGGCGGCGATGGTGGGATCGGGGATCAGCCGGACCACCATGACTCCGACCAGTGCCGATATGATATTGCCGCCCAATACCGGCCAGGGCTGGGCCAGTGGACTGGCGGGCACGGCAAAAAGCAGCACTGCCGATGCGCCCATGGGGGCGACCAGCAGTGGATGGGCGATCCCGTTTCCCAGCATCAGTCCGCAGAGCAGCCCGGTAACGGCGATGCCGCCAATGGCGCCGCTCGCCGCCTTCAGCCGGTCCAGGAAGCCGGGACCGGCGGGAGCGGGGACGAAGGCGCTGTAATAGCGGCTCCAGATCAGGCGGACGTCGTTCTTCGGATCGGTCATGGGGCGCTGCCGCTAAAGCCCGCATGCCGACGGGCCAAGCGCAAAATTCCTCAGCCGCCTCAACCGCAGCTTCCATTCCCTTGCCGGAGGACCATGTACGATGGGCCAAAAAGAAAAGGGGCCGCCGCAGCAGCCCCTCCACCTCGAACAGCGGCAATCGCCTTATCGGATCGGAGAATCCGGCGACAGGCGCATGTCGAGATAATTGTCGACCGACTTCATAAGCTGGTCCAGTTCATGCTCGAAAAAATGGTTCGCGCCACGGATTTCGTCATGGTGGATGGTGATGCCCTTCTGCGTGCGCAGCTTGTCCACCAGCTTCTGCACGGCGCTTGCCGTCACGACCTCGTCCGCCGTCCCCTGCACGATGATGCCGGAGGAGGGGCAGGGCGCCAGGAAGGAGAAGTCATACATGTTCGCCGGCGGCGCCACCGAGATGAAGCCCCGGATTTCCGGACGGCGCATCAAAAGCTGCATGCCGATCCACGCACCGAAGGAGAAGCCGGCGATCCAGGTTGTCTGCGCCTCCGGATGGAAGCTCTGCACCCAGTCGAGCGCAGCGGCGGCATCCGACAGTTCGCCAATGCCGTTGTCGAACGTGCCCTGGCTGCGCCCGACGCCCCGGAAGTTGAAGCGCAAGGTGGCGAAGCCGCGCCGCACGAAGGTCTTGTAGAGCGCCTGGGTGATGCGGTCGTTCATCGTGCCGCCGCCCTGCGGGTGCGGATGCAGGATCATCGCGACGGGCGCGCGGGGGCGGGGCGGCGGGCTGAAGCGGCCTTCGAGGCGACCTTCGGGTCCGGGGAAAATAACGTCGGGCATGGCACCTGTTATGGTTCTGGGCGGCCCAACCCGAAACCGGGCGAGCCGCGAATGGAGAGGGCGCAGCAGCCAGTGCTGGCGCTGCGCGACAGACCGCCTATATAGAAGTCGCCACCATTTCCGCAATCAATGAGTCTTCCCAAATCCGTGGCTTCCGACCGTCTCTATCTGGATCACGCCGCCACCACGCCGATCCTGCCCCAGGCAAGGGCAGCGATGGTCGAGGCGATGGAGAACTGGTCCAACCCGTCCAGCCCCCATGGCGACGGCCGCGCCGCCCGCGCCCTGCTGGAGGATGCCCGGCGGCGCATCGGCGCGGCGCTGGGATGGGGCGGGCAGATCATCTTCACCTCCGGCGCGAGCGAAGCCATCGCCATCGCGCTGGGCCGCGCCAGCTTTGACCGCATCCTGACCTCTCCCGTCGAACATGATTCGGTCCTGCGCGTCACGCCCCAGGCCGAGCGGCTTCAGGTGGACGCAAATGGCCTTCTCCTTGGTCCTTCCCCCCTTTGCGAGGAGGAGGGGCATGAGACCATCCTTGCCATCCAGCATGTCAACAACGAAACCGGGGTCATCCAGCCTCTCGACGCGATAGACCGCAAGGGTGCCGTCCTTTTCGCGGACTGCGCCCAGAGTGCAGGCAAACTCCCCCTCCCGGATGCCGACATGATCGCGATCAGCGCGCATAAATTCGGCGGTCCTCCGGGCACGGGCGCGCTTCTGATCAAGGATCTTGCGCTGATCCGCCCGAGCGGCGGTCAGGAGCAGGGCTATCGCCCCGGCACCGAAAACCTGCCCGCCATCCTCGCCATGGCGGCGGCGCTCGACGCGCGCACGGACTGGCTTTCCAAAGCCGCGATCCTTCGCGCGCGGCTCGACGCCGCCATCGAAGCGGCCGGCGGAGAGATCGTCGCCCGCAATGCCCCGCGCATCCCGACCATCGCCAGCTATCGCATGCCCGGCCTTTCCGCCCGCGCCCAGCTTATCCAGTTCGACCTCGCCGGCATTTCCGTTTCCGCCGGCAGCGCCTGTTCTTCGGGTTCGCTCAAGACCAGCCATGTCCTCCATGCCATGGGCTGGGACGATGCGCGGGCGGGCGAAGTCGTCCGGGTCAGCTTCGGCCCGGATACGAGCGAGAAGGATCTGGATCGCTTCGCCGCGGCCTGGACCCGGATGGCGGGGCGGGCCCGGTGACGATCTATCTCGATTATCAGGCGACGACGCCTCTCGCGCCCGAAGCCTTCGATGCGATGGTCCCCCTGCTCCGCGACCAGTTCGCCAATCCGCACAGTGCCCACAGGCTGGGCCGCGCCGCCACCGCGCAGGTCGATCTTGCCCGCGCGGAAATCCTGAAGCTGCTGCCCGATGGCGGCCGCCTGATCTTCACCTCCGGCGCGACCGAGGCGCTCAACATGGCGATCCAGGGCGCTCCGCCGGGCGGCATCGTCACCATCGCCACCGAACATGCCGCCGTCCTCGACACGGTCGACGCGCTGCGCCGGACGGGTCGGGACGTCACGATCCTGCCGGTCGGTCCCGACGGGATCGTCGACCTTGAAGAAGCCGCCAGGGCGATCCGTCCCGGCACGGCGCTCGTCGCGGCCATGCTGGTCAATAACGAGATCGGCGTCATCCAGCCTGTTGCGGAGCTGGCCGACCTTGCGCACAGCGCAGGCGCGCTGTTCCTCTGCGACGCCGTGCAGGGCTATGGCCGCGTGCCCATCGCGCCCCGCTGCGACATGATCGCGATCAGCGCCCACAAGATCCATGGGCCGAAAGGCATCGGGGCGCTCTGGCTGCGCGAGGACGTGACTCTCACGCCGATCATCCACGGCGGCGGCCAGGAGGGCGGCCTGCGTTCGGGCACCCTTTCGCCGGCTCTGTGCGCGGGTTTCGGGGCCGCCGCCCGGCTGATGCGCGAACGCGCGGAAAGCGACCGCCTGCATGTGGAAGCGCTCTGGAGCGCCGCCCATGGCCTCTTCTCCCAATGGACGGTCAACGGCAGCGAGGATTTGCGCTATCATGGCAATCTGAACCTCCGAAGGGCAGGAGTCGACGGCGCGCGGTTGTTGTCGGAATGCCGCGATGTCGCTTTTTCGCTCGGCAGCGCTTGCGCAAGTGGGTCCGGGCGGCCTAGCCATGTGCTGCGCGCACTCGGCCTTTCAGACGCGGAGGCGCGCGGATCGGTGCGGATCGGCTTCGGCCGGTACACGACACTGGCCGAATTGGGGGATGCGGCGGAGGCAGTGAACAGGGCAGCCCAAATATGGGCGCCATGAAGCGTCGTGCGAAAGAGCGGAAGACCGTTTTTCGCATCATGCGGCAACAGAGAGCGGGGAACGCATATCATGACCAGGGTCGTCTTCATCAGCGCCGATGGAGAACATAAGCAGGAGGTCGAAGCGCCGACAGGCGCCGTGTTGCTGGAGGTCGCGCAGGCAGCGGGCCAGCCGCTCGAGGGAACCTGCGAGGGGCAGATGGCCTGCTCCACCTGCCATGTCATCGTCGATGCCGCCGACTTCCCGAAGCTGAAGCGGGCGAGCGAGGATGAGGAGGACATGCTGGACCTTGCCGCCGCCGCGACCCGAACCAGCCGCCTGTCCTGCCAGATCGTGCTGGACGAAAAGCTGGACAGCCTGACGGTCCGCATTCCGGGCGAATCCTATAATATGCAGGGAATGTAGGCTTGTCGAAGCGCCTGATCCTTGCGGCCCTGCTGCTCGCCGCGCCGGCTTTCGCGCAGCAGGAGGCGCCGCGACCTTCGCTCCTGCCGCCAGCGCCCCGCTACATGGTGAGCGAATCCGCTTTGGCATCCGTGCGCAATCCCAAGGAGATAGAGAGCGCGACCGGCGGCCGGCTGGGCGTCGCGCTGGTCGACAGCAAGGGCGTTTTGATGCTGGGCTTCAACCGGGACGAGCGCTTCGCCATGTGTTCGACCTTCAAGGCCCCGCTCGCCGCCGCCGTGCTGACCGGTGCGGAAGGCGGCAAGTTCGGGTTGGAGGGGCAGATCAGCTTCACCAGGTCCGATCTCCTGGACTATGCTCCGGTCGTCAGGAAGAATGTGAAGCGCGGCCGCATGTCGATGGAGGAACTGGCGGCGGCAGCCGTGGAGGTCAGCGACAACAGCGCCGCCAACCTGCTGCTGCCGATGGTCGGCGGGCCGGAGGGCCTGACCCGCTTCATCCGCGCCCATGGCGACATGGTGACGCGGCTCGACCGCAATGAGCCCTCGCTCAACGAGAATGTCGAGGGCGACGAGCGCGACACCACCAGCCCCGCCGCCATGGCCGGCCTGATGGGCCGCCTGGTCTTCCGCGACCTCGCGCCGGAAAGCGCCGAAAAGCTGCGCGGCTGGCTCAATGCCAGCACAACCGGCGCCAACCGGATCAAGGCGGGCCTGCCCAAGGGCTGGACATCGGGCAGCAAGACCGGAAGCTGCGGCACTGCCTATAATGACGTGGCGCTTGTAAAGGCCCCGTCAGGCGAGGAATATATCCTCGCCATCTATCTCGACCGCCCGACCATCGACGCCAGGGCCGCCGAAGCCGCCATAGCCGAAACCGCCCGCGCGGCGCTGGATTTCGTCGGGAAGGCGCAGAAGACGGGGCTGGAATAAAGCCGCGACCTTGCAGGGAATACAGCTCTCTTCTGGCGATCCCTCTCCTTGGCCCCTTGCCATAACCGCCACCTTTCGCCATATGCCGCGCCGGGAGTCGGGCGGACGTAGTCGTCGCGAACCTGGTCAGGTCCTGACGGAAGCAGCCACAGTGATTTCGCTGCGGGTCGTTCCGGCTCCCACCTCCAAACAGCATCCGTTCGGACCGGGCCTGACGGCGTCCACTTCTTCTTTCGATGTTGGAACGATGAAGGCTGCCCTTCGGGTCGCCAAGCCCCGTACGAACGGCTAGAAGATTCGCATGTCCGATTCCCCCCAGCCCTATCGCGTGCTCGCGCGCAAATATCGCCCGCGCAATTTCCGGGAACTGATCGGGCAGGACGCGATGGTCCAGACGCTGGGCAATGCGATCCGCCGGGGACGCCTGGCCCATGCCTTCCTGATGACCGGCGTGCGCGGCGTGGGAAAAACCTCAACCGCGCGCCTCATCGCCAAGGCGCTGAACTGCATCGGCCCGGACGGGCAGGGCGGTCCCACCATCGATCCCTGCGGCGTCTGCGAACCCTGCATGGCCATTGCCGAGGGACGCCATATCGACGTGGTCGAAATGGACGCCGCCAGCCATACCGGCGTCGACGATGTGCGGGAAATCATAGAGGCGGTGCGCTACGCCGCCGTTTCGGCCCGCTACAAGATCTATATCATCGACGAAGTTCACATGCTGTCCAAGAACGCCTTCAACGCGCTTCTGAAGACGCTGGAGGAGCCGCCGGCGCATGTGAAATTCCTCTTCGCCACGACGGAAGTGAACAAGGTGCCGGTGACGGTGCTGTCGCGCTGCCAGCGCTTCGACCTGCGCCGCATCCCCGCCGAACTGCTCGCCGCCCATTTCGCCCATGTGGTGGAGGCGGAATCGGTCGCCGCCGAAGCCGATGCGCTGGCGCTGATCGCCCAGGCCGCCGAGGGTTCGGCCCGCGACGGGCTGTCCATCCTGGACCAGGCCATAGCGCATGCGGAAATGGGCGAAGGCGCCCCGCTCGTCACCGCCATGCAGGTTCGCGACATGCTGGGCCTCTCCGACAGGGGCGCCACACGCCGCCTGCTGGGCCTGCTGCTCGAAGGCGACACCGGCGCGCTGCTTGGCGCGGTGCGCGATCAATATGCGCTTGGCGTGGAGCCGCTCTCGCTGATGCGTGGCCTGCTGGAACTGGTCCATGCGGTGACGCTAGTGAAGGCGGGCCGCGACATCGCCAATCCCGGCCAGTCGGCGGAGGAGCGCGAGGCTCTGGCGGATTGGGCCTCGCAACTCGGCTTCGCGCCGCTGCACCGGCTATGGCAATTGCTGCTGAAAGGCCATGAAGAGGTTGCCAGCGCGGCATTGCCGATCGAAAGCTGCGAAATGGCGCTGCTGCGCGTGATGCACGCCGCGACCATGCCCGACCCCGGCGAGATCGCCCGCCTGCTGCGCGAAGGCGCGCCTGCGGCCGCCGCTCCGGGGCAGGCGCCCGCCGCCATACCCTCCGGATCACCTGCCGCGAAACTTCCGGCCAGCTTCGAAGAGCTGATCGAAGCCTTCTGGCAGCGCGGCAAGGGGCAACTTGCGCAGGAAATGCATGATTGCATCGGCCTTGTCCGCTATGCCGCGCCGGAACTGGACTATGCCCCGACGTCTTCCCTGTCGTCCGATTTCCTTGCCCGCCTGAACCCGGCGCTGCGCGAGGTGACCGGCACGGCCTGGCGCGTCAGCGCCGTCGACGGTCCTGCTGCGCCGACCCTGCTGGAACAGGAAATGCGCAAGGCGGCGGATGCCCGTGCGGAAATCATGGAAACCCCGGTGGTCAAGGCGGCGTTGGCTGCTTTCCCCGATGCCGAGCTTGGCGACGAGCTCGAACAATGGAGTGCAGAGCGATGAAGGATCTGAACGAAATATTGGGCATGGCGAGCCGCGTGCAGGAGGAACTGCAACGCGCCCAGGAAAATCTCGACAAGCTGGAGGTGGAGGGCAGCGCTGGCGGCGGACTGGTCAAGGTCCGCGCCTCGGCCAAGGGGCGCATATTGGGCGTCGCCATCGACGACAGCCTGCTCGCCGTGTCGGAAAAGCAGATGCTGGAGGACCTTATCACCGCCGCGTTCAACGATGCGCGCAAGAAGGCGGATGAAGTGTCCAGCGCCGAAATGGGCAAGATGACCGCCGGCCTGCCGCTGCCGCCCGGCTTCAAACTGCCTTTCTGATCGTGAGCGTGCCGGGGATCAGCCTTTATTCATCATTGCGATCCCATAACGCATGATTGAACCATGCGGCGACCATCCCCATAAAGGCGATGAACCGCATGACTGGGTGGAATGTCACCCCGGAGAGTGAATGACTACGCAATATCCCCTGCTTCCTTTGCGCGACATCGTCGTCTTCCCGCAGATGATCGTGCCGCTGTTCGTGGGCCGCGACAAGAGCGTGGCCGCGCTCGAATCGGCGATGGAAGGCGACAAGGAAATCTTCCTCGTGTCGCAGCTCGACCCGGCGGAGGATGATCCGGGCCAGGATTCGCTCTACGACACCGGCGTCATTGCCGTGGTGCTGCAATTGCTGAAGCTGCCCGACGGCACCGTTCGCGTGCTGGTGGAGGGCAAGCAGCGCGCCCGGCTGGACGGCATCGGACAGGCCGACGGCCATATGGTCGCGGATGTGACGGCGGTCGAGGAAATCGACGCCGAAGGGCCGGAGGCCGCCGCGCTGATGCGTTCGGTGGCGGAGCAGTTCGAAAATTACGCCAAGCTCAACAAGAAGCTGCCGGCGGAAACCCCCGTGCAGTTGCGCGAGATCGAGGATGCGGGGCGTCTGGCCGATGCCGTCGCCGCCAACATCAACGTCAAGGTCGCCGACAAGCAGTCGCTGCTGGTCGAAGCCGACCCGGTCAAGCGCCTCGAAATGGTCTTCGCCTTCATGGAGGGCGAATTGGGCGTGCTCCAGGTGGAGAAGAAGATTCGCGGCCGCGTGAAGCGGCAGATGGAGAAGACTCAGCGCGAATATTATCTCAATGAGCAGTTGAAGGCGATCCAGCGCGAACTGGGCAATGGCGATGGCGAAGAAGGCGACGAACTCGCTGAACTCACCGAGAAGATCGCGAAGGCCAAGCTGAGCAAGGAAGCCCGCGCCAAGGCGACGGCGGAGCTGAAGAAGCTCAAGGGCATGCAGCCCATGTCCGCCGAAGCCACGGTGGTGCGCAACTATCTCGACGTGCTGCTGGGCCTGCCCTGGGGCAAGAAGGGCAAGGTCAAGACCGACCTCAAAAAGGCGCAGGCGATCCTCGATGAGGATCATTTTGCGCTGGAAAAGGTCAAGGACCGGATCATCGAATATCTCGCGGTGCAGGCGCGCACCAACAAGCTGAAGGGCCCCATCCTGTGCCTCGTCGGGCCTCCGGGCGTCGGCAAGACCTCGCTCGGCCGTTCGATCGCCAAGGCGACCGGGCGGGACTTCGTGCGCCAGTCGCTGGGCGGCGTGCGCGACGAAGCGGAGATCCGGGGGCACCGCCGCACCTATATCGGTTCGTTGCCGGGCAAGATCGTGACCAACCTCAAGAAAGCCGGGACGATGAACCCGCTCTTCCTGCTGGACGAAATCGACAAGCTGGGACAGGATTTTCGCGGCGACCCCGCCTCTGCGCTGCTGGAGGTGCTGGACCCCGAACAGAACAGCAAGTTCCAGGATCATTATCTGGAGATCGACGTCGACCTTTCAGACGTCATGTTCGTGACCACCGCCAACTCTTTGAATTTGCCGCAGCCTTTGCTCGACCGCATGGAGATCATCCGGCTCGAAGGCTATACGGAGGATGAAAAGGTCGAGATCGCCCAGCGGCATCTGCTGCCTAAGCAGATCGACGCCCACGGCCTCAAGGAAGGCGAACTCGACGTCACGGAGGAGGCGGTTCGCGATCTGATCCGCTACTACACCCGCGAAGCCGGCGTCCGCACGCTGGAGCGCGAAGTGGCGCGCCTCGCCCGCAAGGCGCTGCGCAAGATCCTCGAAGGCGCCTATGACAAGGTGACGATCACGCCGGATAATCTGGCCGACTATGCCGGCGTGCGTAAATTCCGCCACGGCGTGGGTGAGGAAGAGCATCAGATCGGCGCGGTGACGGGCTTGGCGTGGACCGAGGTGGGCGGCGAACTGCTGACCATCGAAGCGGTGACCGTGCCCGGCAAGGGCGCGATCAAGACCACCGGCAAGCTGGGCGAGGTCATGAACGAGTCGGTCCAGGCCGCCTTCTCCTATGTGAAGGCGCGCTCGCCCGGCTATGGGATCAAGCCCAGCATTTTCACCCGCAAGGACATCCACATCCACCTTCCCGAAGGCGCGGTGCCCAAGGATGGCCCCTCGGCAGGCATCGGCATGGTGACGACCATCGTGTCGACCCTGACCGGCATTCCGGTGCACAAGGATGTGGCGATGACCGGTGAAGTCACGCTGCGGGGCCGCGTCCTTCCTATCGGCGGCCTCAAGGAAAAGCTGCTTGCGGCGCTGCGGGGCGGCATCAAGACGGTGTTGATCCCCGCGGAAAACGAGAAGGATCTGGCGGAGATTCCGGCCAATATCAAGGAAGGGCTGGAGATCGTTCCCGTGTCCCATGTCGATGAGGTGCTGGCCCGCGCACTGATGAGCAAGCCGGAAGCGATCGCGTGGACCGAGGAGGATGACCTTGCCGCCCAGCCGAACCCGGCGCAGGGGCGGGACGGGGAAGCGTCCATTCGGCACTGAGCTGACTAATGAAAGCGGCGTCGCACGGCTATTCAGCAAGCTTTTACCATAAAATCTTGCTTGACCGGCCGCCGACGCCGCTTTCCCTTTGACAAGGCCCGAAAGCTGGGCCTTATTGCGCCGCCTACGCCGCGATTCCTAAACTATCCAAACAGCTAGAAGGGGGTTCCCAAGGCATGAACAAGCAGGATCTTATCAGCGCAGTCGCTGAAAGCAGCGGCCTTTCCAAGAGCGACGCCAGCAAGGCCGTCGAGGGTGTTTTCGACGCCATCACCGGAGCCCTGAAGAAGGGGGATGAGGTTCGTCTGGTCGGTTTCGGCACTTTCTCCGTTTCGCAGCGCAAGGCCTCGACCGGCCGCAACCCGCGCACGGGCGAGACGATGACGATCAAGGCTTCGGCCCAGCCCAAGTTCAAGGCCGGCAAGGGCCTGAAGGACTCGGTCAACTAAGGATTTTCAAGGGGCGCTCCCCGGCGGAGCGCCTCGGTCCGTTTTCGAGCCGGCATCGCGGTTGGCGGAATTTTTATCGGAGAGAGACTGCCGGATTTGAGCGCGGCAGCAGGGAGCGGGGCTCTCATGCGCGCTGATCTTCCAGGGCATGAAAAGGGGTGGGGGCATCACGCTTCTCACCCCTTTTCTTTTTATTTCGGCATTGCGGCTTTTTCCGCATCAGGCCGCTTGACGGCGCGGGAAGGGCCGCATATGTGGCCCTTCTCTCAAGGGGCACAGCCCCTGTGGCGATCGTAGCTCAGTTGGTTAGAGCGCCGGTTTGTGGTACCGGAGGTCGCGGGTTCGGATCCCGTCGATCGCCCCATTTTCCTTCTTCGCTGGATGAATTTGCGTGAGGGGCGCCCGGTCGCCTTCGAACTTGGTTCGCGCTCAGCCAGTCGAAACTGCTCTCCTTCTTTCCCGCGACGGCTCTTCATCATTCAGGGCTTCGCATGAGCGCCACCGCCCTCTATAGCCGCCTTCATGGACGAAGCACGTGACCGGGGCCTGACCCTCAATCCCAAATATGACAAGGACGGCCTGATCACAGCCGTCGTGACCGATGTGGACAGCGGGGAACTGCTGATGGTCGCGAATATGAATGCGGAGGCGCTTCGGCTTACCCGCGATACCGGCCTTGCGCATTTCTGGTCGCGCAGCCGCCAGTCGCTCTGGAAGAAGGGCGAGACGTCCGGCCATATGTTGCAGGTGCGCGATCTTCGCATCGATTGCGATCAGGACGCTGTCTGGGTGAAGGCTCTACCCGCCGGTCCCACCTGTCACACCGGCGCGCGCTCCTGCTTCTTCCGCCGCATCGGCCCGGAAGGCCTGACAGCTGTCGATGCGGCCGACTAGCCTTGCCGCATTGCTGTTGCTCGCGGCGTGCCAGCGTGAGGCTGCGCCCACGCAGGGGCCGCGCGAAACCGGCATGCAGATCAGTTCCGGCCTCGAACGCGCAGCGATCGAAACCGGCGTGATCGCTGATGCGGCCAAGGTGCCTGCCATCGGCCTCTACCAGCGCAATCACGAAGCCGGTCGCGATGCGCTTTGCGTGATCCCGGCCAAAAACGGTGACTATCGCTTCGGCCTGGAGGCGACCTTCGGGGAGGATCAGAGCTGTGCGGGCAGGGGCTCCGCGCGGCCAGCGGGCGACAAGCTGATCCTCAGCTTCTCCCATAGCGATCATTGCATCGTGGTGGCCCAATATGACGGCGATCAACTATCGCTGCCGGGCGTTGTCGACATGAATTGCGCGAATGTCTGCAAGGGAAGGGGCTCCCTCGAAGGCGTCAGCTTCCCCCGCGTGGCGAGCGACGCCGCATCGGCTTTCCAGGCCCGCGACAGTGGTGGCGGGCTGCTATGCGAGTCGGACTAGACGCTTCGGACCCTGTCATGCTCCGGCGAACGGCGGAACGCGGGATGTTGAAGGACTTACTCGCAGGCTACCGCCGCCAAGCGCAAGGACCTTTGGCGCAGGTTCAAGGCCAGCAGGAAGACCGCCAAGCCACCCAAGGCCAATCCCGCGCCGATCCACCCGGTCGATGTCAGGCCGTAGCCGGCCGAGATCGCGAGCCCGCCAAGCCATGGTCCCAGCGCATTGGCGACATTGAAGGCGCCGTTATGCGCCGCCGCCGCCAGCGTCTGCGCATCGCCCGCCACGTCCATCAGCCGGGTCTGCAACACGCTGCCCAGGCCCCCGCCGCAGCCGATCAGGAAGATCACCAGCGACAGGCTCCAGATATTGCCGGCCATCAGCGGGAACAACGCCAGCGACGCCGCGCTCCACAGCAGCACGCCGATAGCGGTCCGATTCGGCGCCCGGTCCGCTGCCGATGCCGCAACCAGATTGCCGATCGTCAGGCCTATGCCGAAGATCGCCAGCACCACCGGCACCAACTCCTCGGACACATGGGTCACGGAAATCATCGTCGAGGCGACATAGGTGTAAACCGCGAACAGGCCGCCGAAGCCGATAGCGCCGGTCAGCAGCGTCAGCAGCACCTGCGGTTCGCGCAACGCGCCCAGTTCGCGCATCGGGCTGGCCTCCGGATCGCCGGCGTCGCGCGGCGCATAGATCGCCACCAGCGTCACCGTGATCACCGCCAGCAACGCCACGATGCCAAAGCCCCAGCGCCACCCCAGCGCCTGCCCCGTCCAGTTCGCCACCGGCACGCCGACGACGGTGGCGACCGTCAGGCCCGTCATCACCTGCGCCACCGCCAGCGCGCGCCGGTCATTCGGCACCAGGGACGCCGCCACCAGCGCCGCGACGCCGAAATAGGCGCCATGGGGCAGACCGCTCAGGAAGCGGAACAACAGCATGGTCGTATAGTCGGGCGACAGGGCGCTGAGCGCATTGCCTATCGCGAACCATGCCATCAGCCCGATCAGCAGCTTCCGCCGGGGCAGCCGCGCGCCCAGCACGGCGATCAGCGGTGCGCCCACCACCACGCCCAGCGCATAGGCGCTGATGGCATGGCCCGCCATGGGTTCGCTGATACGCAGATCGCCCGCGAAAAAGGGCAGCAGGCTCATCGCCGCGAATTCGGTCGTGCCGATGGCGAAGGCGCCCATGGAGAGCGCGAGAATGACGAGAGCGGGGTGAACCGCGCGGCTGGCCTGCGCCATCGGTTGCTCCATGTTGCGATGCGATAGGAATGCCGTCCGCACATGATAGAGTTGCGGATTGAAATCAAGTTATGTTCACATGACTTTATTGCAATTACGCCAATAAGTTGCGCAACTCACATGGCTTGTCGGGCCTGGCTGGTGTCCAGCATCCTGCCATTGGTGATGACGACCAGGTCGCCCACCTTGGTCACGCCGAACAGCTTTTTCGCGAACGGCTTTGGCACGCCGATGCAGCCATGGGTGGCATTGCCCCACTGGACGTCGCTGCCGTGGATCGCCACGCCGTCGCTGGTCAGGCGCAGCGTGTAGGGCATGGGCGCGTTGTTGTAGGTCCGCGAATAATGATCGGCGTCCTTTTCCGTGATCGGGAACGCGCCAAGGGGACTGGGCTTGTCGTCCGCGCCATAGAGGATGACCGCCGATCCGATCTCATAACCGGCGCGGAATACCGACAATGTCTGCGCCTTGAGGTCAACGGTGATGATGACCCGTCCGGTCGCCGGCGCGCCGCTTTCGTCCCAGACATAATCGCCATGGCGGAAGGGGCCTTCGATGGGGAGCACCCGCCTGACCATCAGGGCGTGCGGATCGACCGCGAGGGGCTGGGCGCGGGTGCGCTCGACCTGTGGGGATGACCTGGCCGGCTTCGGCGCTTCACTCCTTTGAGCGCTTGTCCTGCCCTGCGGAGGGAGATCGCGCCCGCGGCCGAACGACAGGCCCAGCAACAGCATCACCGCCGCCGCACCGCCGCCGATCGCCAGCTTCACCCGCGTCGAAACCCGTCCCGCCATGAACCGTCCGTTACCTCAGATCGTCGTCATCCGCGCGGAGGCGGGGATGACGACCAGTAGCAGCCCAAGCCATTGCAGAAAAAGGTTAAGGCTTCAGCCTTCCCGTTCCACCTCCGCCGCGGCTATGGCGGTAAGGTTCAGGATGCCGCGCGCCGTCACGCCGGGCGTCAGCACATGGATCGGCTGCGCCAGACCGACCAGCATCGGCCCGACCGTGGGCGAACTGGAGGAAGCCGACAACGCCGTCAGCGTGATGTTCGCCGCGTCGAGATTGGGCATGACCAGCAGGTTGGCCGGCCCCTCGAACCGCGAATCCGGGATCAGCCGCTCGCGCAATCCCTGGCTGAGCGCTGCATCGGCATGCATCTCGCCATCGACCATCAGTTCCGGCGCGGCCTTCTTCACCAGCTTGAGCGCCTCCCGCATCTTGCGGGCGCTGGGGGAATGGGACGCGCCGAAATTGGAATGCGACAGCAGCGCCACGCGCGGCGTCAGCCCGAAATGCTTGAGTTCAGTCGCGCCGAGCAGCGCCATTTCCGCAATCTGGTCGGGCGTGGGATCGGGCACCATATGGGTGTCGGTGATGAACAGCGCGCCCGCGTCCAGGATAAGGCCGGAAAGCGCATAGACCCGGCTGTTGCCCGGGGTGCGGTCGATGATGCGCAGCACATGCTCGACCTCGCCCCAATATTCGCTGTTGCCGCCCACCAGCGCCGCATCGACCCGTCCGGTGCGCAGCAGCATGGCCGCGGTGACGCTGGGCCGGCGGTAGACATGGCGCACGACCTCTGCCGAGGAAACGCCGCGCCGCGCGGCGACGGCGCGATACGCCTCGACCAGTTCGCCCATCAGCAGATGGTCCGTTTCGGGATCGACCACCTCGACATCGCGATCCAGCGCGAAGCTGAGGCCGAGGTCGGGCAGTTTCTGGTTCAATATGCGCCGGCGCGCCACGATGATCGGGCGGACGATGCCTTCGTCCAGCGCATCCTGAATGGCGCGCAGCACGCGCTCATCCTCGCCCTCGCCATAGGCGATGCGCCGCTGCGTTCCCCGCGCTGCCTCGAACACCGGCAGCATCAACTGGGCCGACCGCGTATTCTGCTGCGTGAGCTGTCGCTTATAGGCTTCCAGGTCGAGCTGCCGCTTGGCGACGCCGCTGTCCATGGCCGCCTTTGCCACGGCGCAGGCGATCTCCGCGATCAGGCGCGGGTCGAAGGGGGTGGGGATGATATAGTCCGGCCCGAACACCAGCTTGCGCCCGCCATAGGCCTGGGCGACGCTGTCATGGGCGGGCATGCGGGCGAGATTGGCGATGGCGTCGGCGGCGGCGACCTTCATCGCCTCGTTGATCTCGGTCGCCCGCGCATCCAGCGCGCCCCGGAAGATATAGGGGAAGCACAGGACGTTGTTGACCTGATTGGGATAATCCGACCGCCCAGTGGCGATGATCGCGTCGGGCCGCGCCTCCCGCGCCACTTCGGGGCGGATTTCCGGCTCCGGATTGGCGAGCGCGAAGATCAGCGGATTGGGGGCCATCAGCGGCAGCCATTCGGGCTTCAGCACGCCGGGCGCGGAAAGGCCCAGGAACAGGTTCGCCCCCGGCAGCACGTCGGGCAGGGTCCGCGCATTGGTGGTGCGGGCATAGCGGGCCATGTTCGGCAACATGCCCTCGCGTTCCGAATGGATGACGCCGTCCTTGTCGGTCAGCGTGACATTTTCTTGTCGAAGGCCCATCGACACCAGCAGGTCGACGCAGGCCAGCGCCGCCGCGCCCGCGCCGGAGGTGACGAGCTTGGCATCCGCCAGCGTCTTGCCCTGCAACACCAGTGCATTGCGCACCGCCGCCGCTACCACGATGGCGGTGCCATGCTGGTCGTCGTGGAAGACCGGAATGTTCATCCGCTTCTTCAACTCCGCCTCTATGGCGAAGCATTCCGGCGCCTTGATGTCCTCCAGATTGATGCCGCCGAAGGTCGGTTCCAGCAGGGCGACGGCATCCACGAATTTCTCGGGATCGGTGGTGTCGACTTCGATGTCGAATACGTCGATGTCTGCGAATTTCTTGAAGAGGACAGCCTTGCCCTCCATCACCGGCTTGGAGGCCAGCGCGCCGATGGAGCCCAGGCCCAGCACTGCCGTTCCGTTGGAGATCACCGCGACCAGATTGCCCCGCGCGGTATAGTCCATCGCCTTTTCGGGATCTGCGGCAATGTCGACGCAGGGCGCGGCGACGCCGGGCGAATAGGCCAGCGCCAAGTCGCGCTGGTTGACCATGCGCTTGGTCGGTTCGATCCTCAGCTTTCCGGGTTGCGGATAGCGGTGATAGTCTAGGGCGGCGCGCCGGGTGTTTTCGTCCATGAAATGGCCCTTAAAGCCGCTTTTCCGCGCGGGCAATGCCCGACCGCTCCCATGGCGGGCTGGGGGCATATAGTCCGACAAGAAAATCAATGAAGGCGGTGATGGCGAGTGGCGGATTATTTTGTGGCAGATGAACGGCATAAAGGCCGACATCCGCCGATCCCTCATGATCCGGCATGATCTGCCGAATATCGCCCCGCTCCAGGGCGTCGCTCACGTCCCAGAGCGAGCGCAGGGCGACGCCTACCCCGGAAAGCGCCAGTTCCCGGACCATTTCGCTACTGTTGGTGCGGACATGGCTGTCGCCTTCGATCAGGACCGGGCCCCTGGGTCCGAGCAGGCGCCAGGGCAATTGTCCCTCCGCCGCCAGCAGGCGGTGCTTGCGAAGATCGGCGGCGGTCTGCGGCATGCCGAAGCGCGTCAGATAATCGGGGGCAGCGCATAGCACGCGCCGGTTGGTCGCCAGCCGATGAGCGGCAAGGCCCTGGCCTGGATCGGCCGTGATGCGGATGGCCAGGTCCGCGCGGGTCGCCAGCAGGTCGGCATAGTCGTCCGACAAATCTATCTGCATCCGGACCTTGGGGTGCGCCTCCAGAAACCGGCCCAGATAGGGTGCGACGTGCATGCGCCCGAAGGATGTCGGCGCGGATACCCGCAGCGTCCCTGTCGCCTCCGCCGAAGCGCCGGAGACGCGCCGCTCCGCCGCGTCCAGCGCGGCCATGATCGCGCGCAGGTCTTCATGCAGCCGTTCGCCGGCCGGAGTCAGCGCCAGCCGCCGCGTCGTCCGGTGGATCAGCCGGGTGCCCAGCCGATCCTCCAGCCGGACCAGCCGCTTCGACACCATGGCGGGCGAGACATGCAATCTTCGTCCCGCCGCCGCCATGCCGCCTTCGTCGACGATCGTCGCGAAAAGATCATAATCCGGGTCCATCATTTGTTTCACCAGAGGAAAATCTGAATTCGAATAATATCATCTACCGCGCATAATGCGCCCCGTCTATGGTCCCGCCCAAAGGAGACCATCCCATGACCAGCATGACCGATCGCGCGGGCCTCAAGGTCGCGCAGCAACTCGCCACCTTCATTGAGGAGCGCACGCTTCCCGGCACGGGCATCGATGCCGGTGCTTTCTGGCGTGGCGCCGCCGCGATCTTCGCGCAATTCGCGCCGGAAAATGCGGCGCTGCTGGCCAAGCGCGACGCGATCCAGGCGCAGATCGACGGCTGGCATCGGGAAAGGGCGGGCCAGCCTGTTGACGCTGCCGCCTATCAGGCATTCCTGCGCGACATCGGCTATCTCGTCCCCGAACCTGCGCCGTTTCAGATCGGCAGCGAAAATGTCGATGAGGAAATAGGGCGCCTCGCCGGACCGCAGCTGGTCGTTCCCATCCTCAACGCCCGTTTCCTGCTGAACGCCGCCAATGCGCGCTGGGGCAGCCTCTACGACGCGCTCTACGGCACCGACGCGATTCCCGGCGCGGCGGCCGGCAAGGGCTATGACGCGCAGCGCGGCGCGCAGGTCATCGCCTGGGCCAAGGCTTTCCTGGATGAAGCGATACCGCTCGCCAACGGCTCCTGGGCCAAGCTCGCCAGCGACGACATCCAGCTTGCCGATCCCGGCCAATATCTCGGACGGAGCGAGAAGGGCCGACTCTTCCGCCATAATGGCCTGCACATCGAAGTCGTCTTCGATCGCGCGCACCCCATCGGCAAGGACGATCCAGCGGGCATAGCCGACGTCATCCTCGAATCCGCGCTCACCACCATCTGCGATCTCGAGGACTCCGTCGCCGCCGTCGACGCGGAGGACAAGGTCGCCGCCTATTCCAACTGGCTCGGCCTGATGCAGGGCGACCTCACCGACACGTTCGAGAAGAACGGCGCCATGATGACCCGCGCCCTCAACCCCGACCGCGGCTATACCGCCCCCGACGGCGGCACCTTCAGCCTGCCGGGCCGCAGCCTGCTGTTCGTCCGCAATGTCGGCCATCTGATGACCACGCCCGCCGTCCTGCTCGCCAACGGGCAGGAAGCGCCCGAAGGCATTCTCGACGGCATCGTCACCACGCTGATCGCCCTGCATGATCTGAAGCGTGAAGGCGGCAACAGCCGCACCGGCAGCGTCTATATCGTCAAGCCGAAGATGCACGGCCCCGAAGAAGTCGGCTTCACCAACCGCCTGTTCGACGCCATCGAAGACCTTCTGGGTCTCAACCGCCACACCCTGAAGGTCGGCGTCATGGATGAGGAGCGCCGCACCTCCGCCAATCTGGCCGCCTGCATCGAGGCGGTGAGGAACCGCATCGTCTTCATCAACACCGGCTTCCTGGACCGCACCGGGGACGAGATGCACACATCGATGCGCGCCGGCCCGATGATCCGCAAGGGCGAGATGAAGACCAGCGACTGGATCGCGGCTTACGAGGACCGCAACGTCCAGATCGGCCTCGCCTGCGGCCTGTCGGGCCGCGCCCAGATCGGCAAGGGCATGTGGGCCGCGCCGGATCGCATGGCCGACATGCTGGACCAGAAGGTCGGCCATCCCAGGAGCGGCGCCAACACGGCCTGGGTTCCGTCCCCCACGGCGGCGACGCTGCACGCGACTCATTATCACCGCATCGACGTCTTCGCCCGCCAGGCGGAACGCAAGGCCGAGGCCATCGCACCCCTCGACAAGCTGCTGGCCATTCCGGTCGCGCAGCCGGGCCGCAACTGGTCGGAAGAGGAAATCGCCCAGGAACTGGACAATAACGCGCAAGGCATCCTTGGCTATGTCGTCCGCTGGATCGATCAGGGCGTCGGCTGCTCCAAGGTTCCCGACATCCATGACATCGGCCTGATGGAAGACCGCGCCACGCTGCGCATCTCCTCGCAGCATATGGCGAACTGGCTGCTTCACGGCGTCTGCACGGCGGAACAGGCCGACGCCGCCTTCACCCGCATGGCCGCCAAGGTCGATGCCCAGAATGCGGGCGACTCGCTCTACCGGCCGATGAGCGGCAACCCGGACAGCCTTGCCTGGCAGGCGGCCCGCGCCCTGGTCTTCGAGGGCGTGGCGCAGCCCAACGGCTATACCGAACCGCTGCTCCACAAATATCGGGCATTGGCCAAGGCGACGGCTTGAGGCTGTGGGATTGAGGCGGATGGCTCATCGTGCCGCCCGTCCTGCCAGCAGCACATAGCCCTTTTCAGAATTTCCTGCCCAGCTATGTTGGGCAGGAGCCGGCGGCGTTCTATCAAGTCATTTTCATCCAACCCTGCCTGGTGGGACGCCGATCTGTTCATGGACTTGCCCGCGATCATTGCCGACATCGTCGCTCATGCTGCGAGCCGGGAAGATCGCGGCACGGTCGCCAGCTATATTCCGGAACTGGCCAAGGTCGATCCCGGCCAGTTCGGCATCGCTGTCGCAACCGCCGATGGCCGGTTGATCGAGGGAGGCGACTGCGCCACCGGCTTTTCGATCCAGTCCATCTCCAAGGTGTTCGCCCTGACGCTCGCGCTCGGCAAGATAGGCGATCAGCTTTGGCAGCGGGTAGGGCGGGAACCGTCCGGCAACGCCTTCAATTCCATCATTCAGTTGGAGCAGGAACAGGGCATACCGCGAAATCCCTTCATCAACGCGGGCGCCGTCGTCGTCGCGGACGTCAATCTGGGCGGTCATCAACCCCGCGTCGCGATTGGAGAAATGCTGCGCTTCGTCCGCTATCTGGCGGGCGACGACGGCATCGCCATCAATGAAACCGTCGCGGCGTCGGAAACGGCGACCGGCTTTCGCAATATGGCGCTGGCCAATTACATGCGCGCCTTCGGCAATATCCGTCATTCGGTCGATCTGGTGCTTGGCACCTATTTTCACCAATGCGCGATCGAGATGAGTTGCCGTCAACTCGCACTTGCGGGCCGCTATCTGATGCTCGATGGCCGGCATCCCGAGGGGGGACGGGTCGTTTCATCCAGCCGGGCCAAGCGGATCAACGCCCTGATGTTGACCTGCGGCCATTATGACGCTTCGGGCGATTTCGCCTTCCGCGTCGGCATTCCCGGCAAGTCGGGGGTAGGCGGCGGCATATTGGCGATCGTGCCGGGTCGCGCGTCCATTGCCGTCTGGTCGCCTGGTCTGAACGAAAATGGCAATAGCCAGCTTGGCACGCTGGCGCTCGAAGAACTGGCCCATCGCACCGGCTGGTCGGTTTTCAGCCCACCGCAAGGTCCGTCCTAAGGCACCTCATCGGCCCGCAGCCGCCGCAGCTTGGGCGCGGTTTCGAGCTGCGCGGCATCCTTGATGCCCATGCGCAGATCCTCCCGCGTCTGGTGGATGGAGGCGATCACCGGTCCCATCGCCACGCCCAGGTCGACCAGCGCGGTCTCCGCCAGTTGGAGCGAACTTTCGAGCGTTTCCGGAACCGCATCGCTGGCCCCGGCGCGATAGAGCTGGGCCGCATGATCGGTGTCCCGTGCGCGCGCGATGATCGGCAGATCGGGCACCCATCCCCGCACACGCTTCGTCACCCGAACCGACAGGACAGGATCGTCCATCGTCAGGATCAGGGCCCGTGCATGGCCGAGACGAAGCTTGTCGAGCATTTCGGTGCGGGACACGTCGCCGAACAATATGGGATATCCTCCGCGCCGAGCTTCCGCGACGACGTCCGGGTCGGATTCCACGACGATGAAACGCTGTTTGTGCAGGTTGAGCAGGTCGCAGATCATGCGCCCCACGCGCCCGAAGCCGATTACGACGGCGGCCGCCTCGGCATGGTCTTCGTTGATTTCCGGCGCCTCTTCGCCCAGCGCCATTTCCAGCCGCCGCGCAATGTCATGTCCCAGCCGTGCGAGCAGCGGCGTGATGGTAAGGCCGATAGCGGTCACGATCTGCCAGAAAGCCGCGGTGGAAGGAAGGATCAACTGGGCCGCAGCGGCGGCGGACAATACGATCAATGTGGTTTCCGAAGGGCTGGACATCAGCACGCCGACTTCCAGCGCCACGCCCTTCCTCGCGCCCGACAGGTAGAGCAGGGCCGCGGTGACGATCGTCTTGGCAAGGACCACGCCCACCATCGCCAAAATGAGCGTAGGCCAGTTGGCCAGGATGACGCGCACGTCAAGGCCCATGCCGACGGTGATGAGGAAGACCCCGAGCGCCAGTCCCTTGAACGGCGCGGTCATGACCTCGACCTCGCCATGATAATCGGTTTCCGCGATCAGCAGCCCGGCGAGGAGCGCGCCGACGATCGGAGACAGGCCGGCGATCGAGGTCGCCATGCTGGATATGATGACGACCAGCAGGCTGGCGGCCAGGAACACCTCCGGGCTCTTGGTGCGGGCGGCCTGGCTGAAGATATGCGGCAGGCAGAGGCGGCCAAGGACCAGCATGATGGCGATGGTGATCCCGCTTTTGATCAGCGTGTCGGCCAGTTCGCCCCACGGGCCGTCCGGACTGGCAGCGACCGAGGGCGCAAGCGCGCCCAGCATGAAGATGATGGGGACGAGGGCCAGATCCTCGAAAAGCAGCATGGAAAAGGCCGCGCGGCCGACGGCGCTTTGCGTGCCCACCATCGGCAGCACCACGGCCGTGGACGACAGCGCCAGCGCAAGGCCCAGGCCGAAAGCGCCTGCCGGTGGCTGGCCCAGCAAGTAAAGGCCAAGTGCAATCAGCGTACCGCCGCCGATCAATTCTGCCGCGCCGACGCCGAATACTTGTGTCCGCATGGTCCAGAGACGACGAAAACTGAGTTCGAGTCCGATGGAAAAAAGCAGCAGGATGACGCCCAGTTCGGCAAAAGGCTCTATCGCCGCCCTGTTGGAAATGGTGACATGATAGAGCCAGGGATATTGGCCCACCAAAGCGCCCAATCCCGACGGCCCCACCGCCAGCCCGACGAGGATGAAGCCGATGACAGGGCTGATCCGCAGCCGCGCGAAGCCGGGGATGACGAGCCCCGCGGCCCCCAGGATGACGAGGGAATCGCTGAAGCTCTGTGGGTTGATCGCGCCGGCCATGACCGATCATCGCCACAAATGCAGCGGATATCCAGCGATAAGCGCTGGAAACCGGAAAAGATGCCGTGAAAGGCTGTGGTGCGGACGGCGGGACTTGAACCCGCATTCCCAGGGGGAGGCGGATTTTAAGTCCACAGCGGCGCCAATGTTTTCAACGCCCATTCCGGCATGTTCGGCATTTGTTGCCCTAAATCAGATCAATAGCTTACCCTTTTTATCGGAATGGAAATCGATGGCCAATGATACCGCAGATCGAGCTGCGTCCCTAGTCTATTTCATCCAGAGGGGTGAGGATGGGCCAATCAAGATTGGCTTCACCCGAAACCTGAAAAGGAGGCTCGGCGATTTTGCCGTGAGCATCCCAGAGCCTGTTCATCTGCGACTGGCAATTCGAGGATCAAGGGATGTCGAGCGGCACTATCACGCGACATTCGCTGCGCATCGAATTATGGGTGAATGGTTCAAACCCTCCAAAGAGATTTTGGATGCGATCAGATGTATGGCGCAGGAGGGACTGGATGCATCAATGCGACCTGGTCGCCGTGAGGTTAGGCCCGCATATCTTCGAGCGAAGAAATTGGCGGGTGGCAAGGTGGCATGGTTTTGGGAGATCCCAAGCTGGGCAAGGCCGCCAGCCGAGAGGCTAGGCCAGAAATGCCCCGTGGGATCAGAGGCATTGGGAAGCGATTTTTCAATTGCCGCCAAGCGTGCGAAATGTCTGAATGAGCAGCTTCGAGAATGGAGGAAAAGGGGCAGGTGTTTTAAATGAAGCGCTGCTGCTTGGCCACGCCGACCTGGGAAGCGGCGCTGGATGCGATGATCGCGGCGGCCGACGAGGTTGCCGGCACCATCAATCCCATCGATGCCTATGAGCTCGCTATCGACGCCCTGCTGAAAGAGGGCGCCTAGCCCGCTGCCCGTGCCGGAAAGATGTCGCAATATTCATCCACCGGCTCGCGCGGCGGCTCGATCCGGCGGCTTGGTGCAGGCTGGGGCAGCGATGGCGCACTGCCGTCGAACGTCGCCCGGGCAACAGCTCCAAAGCTATCCTCCCGCTCGAAGATCGCCCGCGCGATCGACACCAGTCCGGCGACCCGGTCGACCTGGGCGGGCAGCACATAGCCGATCTGGACGCCCCGCGGCGAATAGACGCCGACGATGCGCTTGCCGGCCCGCATCCCCGGTTCCCGCCGGAACTCCAGGCGCTCGCCGGGGCGGCAGGCCGCGATCTCCGCCCGGCGCCGCGCCGCGCGCCCGGTCGGAAGATCCGCGCCCACGATGGCGATCGAGGCAGGAGACGGCAGCATCGCCGCTCAGTATTTGCCCTTGCCGTGGTTCCACCAATCGGTATTCGCCCGATGGTGCAGGAAGTCGCCCTTCGGCTTGTCGCGCTGCGCCTTCTTGCGCTCCGAGCGGCTGATGTGGAAGAACGCGGCTACCGCCTTCTCCGCTGCTCTCGGGTCATCGTCATGTTCGTTGTCCATGGTGAGAACATAAACAGAACGCAGACCGATTCGCTAGGGGCGTGAAGGACCTCCGGGCAGTTCAGACGATCAGCTTGAACAGCTTCAGGATCGCAGTGGCGATCTTGCCGGCGGTGGTCGATTTGAAGTCGTTATAGAGGGACTGAACGAGCGCCCGCCCGATGTCCTCGATTTCGTTCAGCGCGACGGACAGGCCTTTGCCAGCCAGGAAGCTCGCGACCAGCGGCAGGGTGTTCGCCAGCACCGCCTCGAATTTCTGAGAGCCGGTCATTTCCTTTGAGGACATGGCCTCGATGTCGTTGGCGATAACCCCGCCGATCTCCGTCTGCTTGAGCAGCAGCACGGCCTTTGCGGCTTCGGTCGGGGCGATGACCAGGCCGGCCGCAGCCGCGGCCTTCAGTTCATTGAGCTTCGATTTCGAGATGATGCGAATTCCGAACATCGGTCTTCTCCTGCTGTTGATGGGATGAGCCGCCGCGCAGATCCTTCCAGATGACGGAGGCGACGATGGCGATGCAGCCGATCACGGCGCCCGCACCGACGAAGAAGCCGCCAGCGGCGGCGGCCAGGATCGCGGTCATGCGTCCTTCACGCATACGGCGCGCTCCCTTCCGCGGCGCGCGACCAGGCCGGGGACGATCTTCCCGCCCGCCTTTTTCCACATGAGGATGGCATCGCATGCCGGGCCGATCCGCCCCTCATTGAACAGCCGACGGGCGGTCGAGGTGCAATAGCGCGGGACGCCGACATTATAGGCGAGCGAAACGGCGGCGAAGCGCGCCCGGTCCCGGCCGGGGATGGTAAGTGCGAGGCCGGGCGTGCACTGCATCACGCCGCGGGCATGGACGACCAGTTCCTCTTCCAGCATGGTCGCGCACTGCTGTTCAGTGAACTGGTCGCCGATCTTGATCTTGCGCCCATGGTAACTGGTCAGGCCGTCGCATGCCGTCGGCACGCCGACCATATCGAGGTAGGCCCTCAGATACTGCTTGCCGCTGATATGGCGGACCGTCGCGGCGCCATCGGGCGTGATCTCCACGGCGACCTTGCGCCCGCTCTCCTCCGCCGGGACGTTGGTCAGCAGCAGGGCGGCAGTGACGGAGCCGACGATCGCCACCAGCCCGCCGCCCGCGGCCTGCTTCTTACTTGCGGGCATCGGGCGGCTCCTGCTTCGTCACGCGGGCGATCGTGACCAGCACAAAGATCGCCACGGGAGCAGCCGGCGCGACGAGGTCACGAAGGTCGGGCGGGATGCTCGCCAGGACCTGGTTGAGCGTCTCCGGGTTCGCCAGCAGATAGGCCCATACCGCCGTCGCCACCGCGCTGATCCGCACGGACGACATGCGCCACCACGAGCGCCATTCATCGATCGGCCGCATAGCCGTCTCCTTGCTTCGGTTGAAAATGAGGGTGAGTGGCCGTCAGGGACGGCGTCTCTTGAACCGTTCGAGGATATTGGCCCCGGCCGTGTCGATGAAGCGCGGCCCGAGATAGGAGAGTGCGCCGATCAGCCCAGCGGACACCGGGCCCGGCAGATCCCAATAGGTGCCGAGCGCGTTGCCGATCATGGCCATGCCGACCGCGATGAAGGTTTCCGGCAACATCTCCCGCCCCCAGAAGCGCCGCCGGCCCGCCTGGACCTCCTTGCTGTGAAACATCAGGCGGCCCACAATGCCAGGGGCCAGCCACCAGCCGTTATTTGCTGCTGCATCAGCCAGATCCTTCATGTCCAATGTCTTGCCCCCGAATTAGTGATTAAGTGAGAGGGAGGGCGCGTCGCGTCATGGCAACGACTGTTCGGACCATGAAAGCAGATCAACCTCTTGCCCAAGATCAGTGCCGCCGGAGTTGTTTGCATTGTATCCAAAACCGACATGCGTGGCAGCGTTTGTTAAAAATCCCCACAGCGCCGTTCCGGCATAGCTCGCCGTGCGCGTCCAATACACGCCATCGTAGGAGTGATACATGTTGCAATCCGTGCCATCATATTTGAGCCGCATCCAAATATCTGATGGGTAGGGAATTTGATTGCCGCCGAAGGAGATAAATGCGCTGTATGTAGTATCGTTTGTCATGCGGACGCCGCCCACGCCGCCCGCCTCCCAATCGAACCCGAGTATAACAGACTTGCTGGACGCGGAATCTCGAACGACAAGGCCCCAAGCCATATAGCTTGTGACGCGGGTGTGCCTACGAAGGCGAGCCGTCACTTGCCAGTGCGTTCCGGCGATCGGCCTCAACGCGGCTCGCAATATGTTGGAATTTCCATATGCGTAGATGTCTTCGTAAATTCTCACGCCTGTGACGGGGCTGCTGAAGTCCGCTAGGTGAGTCTTTGTGGCGTCAAAATTCTGCTGGGTCCAATTGGATGCAGTCGGAGGGGCTGTGAAGCTTGCCTCGCTTGAGCTACCTCCACTCGCTGCCCAGGATGGGTTCGCCCCCACGCCCCCAGTGGTCAAAACTTGGCCAGATGTTCCAGGCGACAGCGCTGACCATGCAGACGCGCCGCGATAGAGGATCTGTCCCTGCGTCGATCCGATGGCCTGGTCGATCAGTGCACTCAGCGTCGATGCGGTCGGGACGGCCGATGACCCTGTCGAGTTGCCGACGACATAGCCCGCACTGATGGACGACAGACTGATCGTGCCGCTGCCGGTGATCGTGCCGCCGGTGACAAGGCCGGACGTAGCCACGCTGGTGACCGTGCCGCCGCCCGCGCCGGACGGCGCGTGACAGCCCAGCGTGTGCGTGGTCGTGTCGTAATATAGCGCGTCGTTGGAGCCAGAGCAGCTTGGCAGCGTCGCGGCGGTCGGGACGGCCGACGAGCCGGTCAGGTTCGCAAGGATGCTGTCCGCCGCGATGGCCGACAACCCGATCGCACTGCATCCGAAAGCGTGCGTGCCGGTGTTGTAGGTCAGGGCGTAGCCGGCCGACGAGCAGCTCGGCACGGCCCCGGAGGTCGGCACCGCCGAGGATCCGGTGAAGTTGCCGACGACACTATCCGCCGCGATCGAGGAGAGGCCGGTGGCATAGGGGCCGACT
Organism: Sphingobium sp. CFD-2; assembly: GCF_024611135.1. NCBI lineage: Bacteria > Pseudomonadati > Pseudomonadota > Alphaproteobacteria > Sphingomonadales > Sphingobiaceae > Sphingobium > Sphingobium sp. CFD-2. Next base: position 1,118,640 of record NZ_CP084405.1, read on the forward strand.
GTCGCCCCGCTGATCCGGCAGTATAGGCCGGCCGTGGTCGTCCAGCAGTCGCCGTCATTGGGCGAGGTCGGCGCCGTGCCGTGCGGCAGGTTGAGGCTGCTGTTCGCGGTCGTCGGGGCATTGAGCTGGAGCGCGGTGGCGCTGGGCAGCTTCTTGATCTGTCCGGATTGAATGACCAGCGGCGTTTCGGCGGCAAAGGAAGGAACCGCCAGCACGAGCGCCAGCAGCAGGGAAAGAATCCGCTTCATGGATTATACCTCGATCATGGTTTGCGGGTTGAACAGCAGCGTGGTCGCGGACAGGGCGACGCCGACCTGTTGCACGCCATTGCCGGAACTGGATGGCGGGGTCGCGGTGAGTGCGCCGCCGGTCGTATCGAGATAATAGGTGGTGCCGGGCGTCAGGCTGGATAGTCCCGTGATGATCTGTCCGGCGAAGTAGATCGCCCCGCTTGCACCGCTCGATATCGCGGCCAGCGTGAAGGCGTTGGCGGGCTTGCTGCTGTCCGTCGCGTTCGCCTTGCGGATGCGCGCCGCGCCGCCGCTGGTGTAGAGATTGAGCACCTGCCCAGCCGAAAGCGCTTCGCTCGCCTGGATCGTCGCTGATGGGGCAGACAGTACCGCCGATGACGACCACGCGCTGCCGTCGTGCGTGATCTCCAGATTTTCATCGCGGACATAGAGCTTCATGCCCTCTACCGCGACGGTGATGAACTGCCATCCGTTCGAGGCATTCGCGCCGATCGCCACCGCCAACTTGCCGTCATGCCCCGCCCATGTGCCGGTCGCGGTCGCCTTGACCAGATAGCAGGCGCCGTCCGCGCAGCTTCCCGGGGGCGCTGTCAGGTCTCGGTCCTCGATCAGGAAGCGGCAGGCGCCGGCGTCAAGCAGCCGCGCCATCAGATTGACCGTGTCCCAGGGGGATGCCTGCGACGCAACCCATTCGGCGGCGCCGGTGCGTGGCAATGTCATGCTGCTTCCTTCTGTGCTGCGCGCGCGATCAGATCGCGCTCAGAACCTTGATTTCCGGGACGGATGACCAGGTGATGCCGGTCCATGATTTCTGCGTGATCCAGGTCACGCCGTCGTCATCGAGATAGTCGAGCGTGAAGTCGCGCGGACTGCGGCCCGTGGTCGAGAGGTTCTCGATCGACACCTCCTCGACCTTGACGGGATCGGGGAAGACGAACCCCGCATAGGCCGGCACGACGGCATGCCCCCAATGGTCGCCAGGGTTGAAGGCGCCCCACGGCGTGCCGCTGGTGCCCACGGCGCGGCCAGTGCTGTCGCCATTGCCGTTCGCCGGCACCGGATGCGCCTGGTCATCGCCGCCTGCCGTCGCCCGGAATTCGATCTGCTCGATATAGGTGACGGAAGGATCGCCGTTGTTCGCCGTGACGTTGATCCGCCAGGCCCGCGCATAGCCGGTCGCATAGGCGGGCTGGGGGAACAGCCGGGAGTTGCCGTAGAGCGGCGCGTCCCAGGTGAAGGTGAAGGCGTCGGTCCAGCTCGACCCATCGTCCGAATATTGGACCTTGCAGTCGCGGGGCAGGCGGCCGATGCCGTTGATGTTGCCGGAATAGAGCAGCACCTCAACGATCTCCACCGGATCGGCGAAGTGGTATTGCGCCCATTGATTGGTAGAGCCGGACGCAACCCAGGACGTCGCACTATTCTCATCGAACACATTCGCCGCCGAGCCGCTGCTGGCGTTCGAAACGGACGCGGTTCCACCTGTCGCGAGGTTCGGACCGCCCTGCACATCGCGCATCTCGATGTTGCTGAGCCCGGTGAAGCTGCCGTCCCCATGGTTGTTGAGCATCAGCACCCGCCAATAGGCATGCTCGCCATAGGTCGCGGTGTTGGTCGAGATCGCCAGCGGATAGCCGCGCAGAGAGAGCGCGGGCGACACCTGGTAAAGATTGACCGAGAGGCTGGTCAGGGCAAAACCGAGATCCTCGACCTGCTGATCGGCCGTATAGGTGAGAGGCAGGCTGCTGCCGGTAATCGTGCGGATGACCGCGCCATCATAGATGACATCGCAGGACCAGCTTTCCGCCGTCTCTCCCAGCGGCACGTCCGTCCCGTCGAGATTGGCGCCACCGATGCGCGTGCGGCGCACCGCATCGATCGACCAGTCGCCCGTCCCGCTGTCCAGCGTGAGCGCGCCATGGACCGGCGAATAGGGCTTTTGCGCGGCGGCGGTGAAGGGGACGGTGATGATGCCGAAACTTGTGCCCTCGTCGCGGCCCTGGCTGATCGGCTTGTAATAGTCCGTATCGCCGATCTCGCTCGCGCTCATGGTCCGCTTGATCCGCGAGGCGTCGACCAGCAGGAAGCGGTCGCCCGCGACGTGACCCGCGATATGTTGCTCCGTCCCCCGGCACCCGCGCGCGAGGCCAGTCAGGGTGTAGGAGCCGTCGACCTCCAGTGTCGCGGTGCGGAAGCGGATATATTCCCATCCGTCCGTACTCTGCAGCAGCGCCATGTTGAGCGACGGGCTCGCGTCGAATTCCGCGTCGGTCACGCTCTCCAGTTCGCCCGACTGGATGTTGATGTTGAGGCTGCTGCCATAATCCGGCAGCGAGGGCAGGCTTTCTCCCAGGGCGTTGGTGGCGATGCCCCAGGTGCAGGCATCCAACGCCGGGATCGACGCCCATCCCGATTCATAGCTGTCGAGCGAATTGTCGTCGCTCATGGAGAAGTCGGCGCCAGGCCAATAGGTCGTGCTGGCATAGGGGCCGGCCGCGACGACCATGAACGGGCCGGGCTGATCCTCGCCGTCATGGGCGAGCGGGACATCCAGCACGAAGCCGCTTGTCGGCCCCGGCACCAGCATGACCGAAGGCACCCGGCCATCCATCGCCGCACCGGCATTGCCCGACAGGATCGCGATGGACGGATCATCCCGCTCCCATTCGGCCTTGATCGACCCGTCCGCCGAGATCGTCTGCGCGGTCAGGCGCACCGTGCGGCTGATGCCATCCAGGACCAGTGTCCGGACGTCCGAGGGCTCGATCGCCAACTCGCGCGCCGTGATGGCATTGGTGACCGTGTCGCGCCCGAACCACTTGCGACGCAGGTATCGTTCCGCCAACTGGCGCGCCTCGTCCACCGTCAGGGCGAGGTTCGTCATGTTGATGCTGAGCTCGCGCGCCGTGGAAACCGATACGATGGGGCGCTGCACCCTGACGCTGTTCGTCTGCTGCTCCGCGTCGACGTCGGCGAAGCTGAAGGTCAGGACGCGGGGGAGGTCGCGGTCGGATGCCCGCTCGCCGGTGTAGCGCGGATCGGCGCGCACGAATTCCGCGACGTCGATCGATCCGCCGCTCGCACCGCCGCGCTTCACGCCCCGGATGCTGAAATCATGCGGCGCGATGTCGCAATCATGCGCGTCGAACAGCGGCTCCAGGATGTCGCGGCCGGCGCCCTGGGTCCAGTTGTAGCCGCGGATCGTCTGGTCGAGCGCGGAGAAGTCCGCATTGCCGTCTGGCACCCCGCACCGCTCCGCCACGTCGTCCGCGATGGACCCGAGCGTCACGCCGTTGCTGCTGGCTCGGTCGAGGAAGCGGAAGGTGATGATCGGGCCTGCGCCGCCACCGGCGCCCGCGAGGATGGCGTGCAGGCTGGAGATATAGGTGATCGTGCCGAGGATGCTGGTCTCATTCTTCCAGTCGAGCGGGTCGACCGTCTGAATGGTGGACAGATCCTTGAGCGATACCTCCGTATAGCCGAGCCAGATGCTGCTCTGCCGGGGATCGTGATTGATCCAGTTATTGCCGGCCCACTCATAGCCGAATGAGCGGTCATCAACGATGTCCAGGGTCTCTTCATCTATCAGATAGAGGCGGCTCCCCGCCCACTGGAGTACGAAATGCCCGTCATGATGCGCGGCGTCGACCTGGGGGCCAACGGCGCCGGGCACTGTGAACGATGCCGACGAGGGTGACCCCGGCCGCGCGCCCGTGTCCACGATCCGATGGAGATACATGGTCGTCGCCGTCAGGAACGGCCCCCATTCGGCGCCAACCGCCCAGATGTCGCCGTGGCCGTCCACGAAATATTGCGTGACCTTCCATCCGTAATAAAGCTCCATCCACCCGAACAGCGGGGCGGCCATGTTCATGTGATATTGCCGGTTCCAGTAGGACCATGCGTAGGTCAGGATGTGATCGATCCCATTGCCGTCGGTCAGAACGGCGCACGCTGCCTGGTATGATCCGCCGGTGTCGAGCGATCCCAGATAAGCGAATGTCTGCGCATCGAATTTCTGGATGCGTCCGCCGCCCTGACCATGATTGTTCGATCCGTTTTGCGCTGCATAAATGACGCCCGAGGCGGAGATGCCCATGCGATCTCCGGAAACTTCCGCCGAGAAGACCCCGCTATGGAGCAGCGTGCGCGTGGGAAGATCCCAAATCTCATAGGTGGTGCCGCCCCACAAGGCATAGGTGCCCGATGGGTCGAGCATCAGGTTGCCCGGGGTGGCATAGGCGTAGGGGTAGCTCTCATATGGGTAGGCCGGATCGCCCGTTGCGACCGCTTCCACCGTGATCTGGGGGATGCGATTGCCGACCTTTTCAAGCGGGATGTCGTCGAAGACGATATAGGCGACCCCGCGATAGGCCGGACAGGATCCGGCGCCATGCTTGCTCTCGACGTCCGCCAGCATGCGCGGGTCCGGCATCTGGTCCTCGGTGCCGAGGTAGATGCGGATATGATCCGCGATCGAGAAGCCCTTGCTGAGAGCGAAGGGGGAGATCGGCCCAGGGCCGGTGGCGTCGTAAACCAGATGCTTGTCGAACCAGATGCGCGTGACGGCGTCGATCTGATGCGCGGCGATGGCGATGGCCCAACTGCCGTAATAGGTATATTCGTTGTATTTGCCCCCCTTGGTCTTCCGCTTGCGCTTCACCTCGCGTAGCGGTTCGGCCCAGATGATGGGTACGCCCTCGAAACGGCGCAGTCCGTAGAAGTAATTGAGCGGCGTGCCGTAATCCGCGACCGTGACGGACAGGTCATCGAGGCGCGGACCCTCGATCTTGCGGGAGGCTTGCAGGCCCATCTGGGCCGCCGTCAGCGCGGCGGTGATGGCGAGGCTGACGGGATCGATCGTCACGCGATGTCCCTCCAACGGAAAATGCCGACAACGGGCCAGTCGGGATTGAGCGGAACCTCGATCACGCGGCGCGGACCCTTCGCATAGGTGTGGATCATCCGGCTGCCGCCGGCATAGATGCCCAGATGCTGGGCCTTGTCCCCGACGCGCATCAGCAGCACGTCGCCGGGGCCCATCGCATCGACGCGGTCGAACAGGTCGGAGAGGCCGCGCAGCAGCAGATGGGAATCGACGCCGCGCCGATATTCCGCGGACATCAGCGCATAGATGCTGTTGCCCTCCGGTCGCCCGCACGCGCGCGCCACGCCCGCGACCAGGCCCTTGCAATCACAGCCGCGGCCCTTCGCCGACTGTTGCCACCGGAACGGCGTCCCGATCCACTGGCGGGCCTCCGCGACGATGGCGTCAGACACCGCTGTTTCCCGGCACGGCATATTTCAGCACCTGGTCGCTGCCCGGCACCTCTGGAAATCCGCGAAAGTTGAGGATGTTCGAATAGGCCATGCACGCCTCGCGCGTGCGGGCGCACCCGCGCCTGATCGTCAACGTGTCCCCGACCTCGGGCGCTTCCGCGAGTGCGGTGAACAGCACCACAGAACCGGTTGCGGACCAATAAAAAAGTTCAACGGGGGCGGTGCCAGCCAGCGCACCGGATGTGAACTCGACTTGCCCGTCATTGAAATAGCCGTCCGCATAGCTGCCGGTGAACGTGACCGTGAAGCCGAGATCGCCAATGACAGCACTGACGGTCGCGCCGATCTCCTCGGGCGTGAGCGTACAGAGGGCGCTGCCGAAGTCGGTCGCGCAATAGGGCGTGATGACGCTGCCGATCGTCTGGTTGAACCGGGCGATGTCCGACGTGATGGGCAAGACGAACGTGCCACCCTCGACCCGCGCGTCGCCCACGTCGCCCGCCAGGATCTTGATCGTCCCGGAGCCGAGCGAGCGCCAGTTGACCTGGAACAGCCGGGCGCGGGCATTGTTGAACCTGCCGCCGAGCACCGCCGCGCGGGTGACGACGTCGCCGATCGGCCCGGTGACCTCCAGATTGTCCGCATCGAACCCGGCGGAGAGCCGCACGTCGCTGGGTAGGATGCCCGTCGCGGCAGAATAGGTGATCGACCCGTCGCCGAGATCGAAGTCGAGATCGCGGTCGTGATCGGTGACGCCGATCGATGTGCCGTCCGCGAGATCAAGGCGGAGCATGGCGCATCGGGTGTGCGTCCGCGTCGCTATGTGCGCGGCCAGTGGGCCGCCAAGCGTGCGACTCATCTACTTGTTGCGCCCTATCAGTGCGCACAGGATGGCGAAATACACAAAAAGGAATTCAGCGTCCGGCTTCATTTTCATCAGGCCAAAGTGCGCAGCCAGTGCAGCAATAAGCGCGACGACCCCGAGAAGATTGATCATTTCCCACCCTCGGCAGCCTGATGTTCGCGCCAATCCCGATACTGGTATCGAGTTGGGAGGCGGTTTCCCCAGCGGGCCAGGTCCGTCATGCGGCCGTGGATCATCGCTAGATAGACGTATTGCGCTGGCTTGCTGCCATGCAGCCGCACTTCGTGAATCTTGCGCTTCATTCGCGCACCTCTTTCAGGGTGATCGTCTCGATATGCTCAAGGTCGGCGGAATAGCCGAGCGTTTCGAGGGGGGCATCGAAGCGAACGGGGATGTCGAATTGCCCGGTGACGCTGATCTCCACGCCCAGCGAGGGCGCGACGGAGAAGGTCAGCATGCCGGTGTCATAATTGATTGAGTATCCGGAGACCTGGAGCACGCCGGCCTTGAACACCTGGAAAGACGAGATCGGCCGCGTGATGTCGCGGCTGACCGTCTCCCCGTCGACCGTCCAGCTTTGCGTGATCTGGAATGCCGTGGTGGACCCATCCCCGGTCCCGATGATCTCCGCGTCGAGCTGGTAATCGGCCCAATCGCGGAACCGGAAGCTATGCAGCTTGCCGCGGGCGACCTTGAACATCGCGACGACCGCCTGATAGACGGCGTTGTCGCGCTGAGACATGGGGAAACTGATCTCATACTCCCGGAGCGACTGAGATGAGCGCGCATTGCGCACCTCCCAGCCGCCATCGGTCGTGACGATCTCGATATCCTCATCGTCCCGGCGCCGCGCGCCGATCTCGACTTCGCGGGGGAGGTGCTGGTCGATGAAGGCCATCAGTATCCCTGCTTCTTGGCGGCGGCGAGCCTGGACTGGAAGGCGGAGGCGACCTGCCGCCCAGCCTCGCGGGCTTCGCGCGCGTTGGTGACGTTGGGCAGCACGATTTGGCCGATATGCACCGTGCCGAGCGCATTATTGTTTGCCGCAAGATCCTGATACTTGCCGACGATCCCTCCCGCTGCGAAGCGCGGAGGGGTCACGCCCTTGTTCATCATATCGAGATGCGTCTTGCCCCAGCGGCGCACCGCGGCAGCGTTCAGCACATATTCGCCATTGGAGAGCCAGGCCTGAATGCTGTCGGACGTCGAAGTGCCTGGGCCTTTGACCGCGCCGCCCTCGGCAAACGGCATGGGCATCGCGAAAGCCGAAAGGCCGCTGGAATTGATGCCCGCGGCGAGTCCGGCGACATTGCTGCTGGCGGTCGAAAGCGATCCCTCCAGGGGATTGCCACCGCCCATCGCACCGCCGATGAAGGAAAGGGCCTGACCGAAGAAACCCCCGCCACCGCCCATATGGGCCTGCAAGGCGCGGGCGATGGGCTGGATCAGGACCTGATCGATGAACATGCCGATGAGGTTGCGAAGCATCGGATCTTCGACGCCAAGCGTGTTTGCGATCGCATCATTGATGCCGGTGCGAACAGCCTCCAGCTCGTCGACCATCAGGCCTTCAACCCGCTCGCCGATCAGGCGGGGATCATTCTGCCGGATATAATTTTCCAGCGGGCTTTCTGTGCCGCGCATGATGCCCTGCTGCCGGAAGCCATAGCGGGCATCCAACGACCCAAGGCGAATATTGGCATCTTCGCGGGCAGCCGCACTCGCCTGCGGATCGTTCGCGATGCGCTGGAGGGCGCGACGCTCCTCCTCCTTCTCGATCGCCAGGATCGATAGCTGAAGGCGGCGCCGATCTTCCTGGGTTACCGCCAACTGTTCCTGAAGGCTCAAAATATCCTTCTGGTTGTCGTTCGCGGCTGTCCAGATCGCAAGCGACTCGTCGGATTTGCGGCGGGCCTCCGCGACGTTGATAGTGATCAGCTTCTGTTCGGCGATCTGCTTCACCTTCTCCTCAAGCTCATCCTTGTGGGCCTTGATGATCGGGTTAAGCGCCGCCTTCGCCTCGATGTCGGCAATCAGCTTGTCGCGCTCGGCCGTGACCTGATCCCGGGCAAACTGCGCGATCTGTTCGGCGTCGGTGACATTCGCGCGCTTGGCAGCCAGCAGATCGCCGTCGAGGCCCGCCTGGATATCGACGAATTCCTTTGCCTGCCTGACCTGCTGATCGGCCAGCCGCTGCGCTTTCTCCTGCGCGGCAGCCATCCGCCGCGCTGCTTCTTCCGGGGATGCCGATGCGGTCCACGCGACATGGAAATGATCATCATGGTCGCCGGGCTTTGACGCCGACCGGCCGGGGCCGAAGAACTGCTCCACACCCTTCGCGTTGCGACGGATCGATACGCCGGCATCCTTGAGCATCTGCTCGACCTGGGCGGTGGTATATTGCCCCATGCCGCCGGCGGGCACGAAGTCGATAGCGCGGCCCGCATAATGATCGCTGCCAGAAACATGCTTGCCGCCGGTGGTCGAAGTGACCGACGCACCGGGGAAAATCTGCTTGATCAGCGCCACCATGTCGCCCACGCTTGCCTGCGCGGCTCCGCTGCCGTTGGTCGATTTTGCCGCCTCGCGCGCCGCCTTCTCCGCGGCCGCCTGCTCGGCGCCGACCTGGCGTAGCACGACCTCTACCGGCTTGCCCTTGAACAGGCCCATCTGCGATGTGTCGCGGATGACCTTGCGTATATCGTCATATTTCTGACGGATCGCCTCGAGCGGCTCGATTGCCTTCCCGGCGAACTCGCCCAGCTGAAGCGCACGATTGTTGATCTCGGTCTGAAGGCGCTTGATGTCTTCCGCGTTGGCCTTCTGCTTGTCCGCGATGCTGTTGCGCGCGGCAATGTCCGCTGCCTGAAATGCCTGCGGCGCCATGGCGTTGCCGAACTTGTTCTCCTGCGCCTCCAGTTGGGCTTTCAGCAGCTGGCGGGTGGCGAGGGCGCGCTTCAGATCCGCCTCCGCAGCCTCCTTGGCCTGGGCGACGTAGAGACGGGTATCTTCCGTCGATTTCTTCTGGCTCTGGTTGTAATCATCGATCGCCTTCGTCAGCGCTTCGTGCGACGCCTTCTGACGATCGACCGCACTGGATAGGTCAAGGTGGGCGTCCTTCGCCTTTTTTGCTGCGTCTCCGCTGTCGAGCAGCTTGGTGGCAAGGGCGCCAACGACGGCCGTGCCGACCATCAGCGCAACGCCCCAAGGTCCACTCATGAAGGAGGCGAACTTGCTCGTACCTCCAGACATTTCCTGCACGGCCTGCACAACCTGCGGACCCTGCTGGGCGAAGATGAGCGCGGCGTGAGCTCCTCCAGCGAACTGCGTGGCAACGTCGGACAGCTGGAAGCCCAAATTGCGCAGGCCGAAGTTGGTGCCCCCCGCGTCGTTCGCCGCCTTGCCGAACTGCTTGATGTTGGCCACGCTGCGGGAATATTCGCCGCGAACCAGGCTGAGAGCGGTGCGCGTCTCAAGGATCTGCGTTTTGTAGGCGGCAAGGTCGATCTCCCCTGCCTTATAGGCGGCCTTCGCCGCCTTGAACTCGGCATTCGCCTGTAATTGCGAGGCGGCGACCGCCTTGATCGCCGCCTGCAACTGATCATAGCCCGACCGCGTACCCGCGAGCGAACTGGCCGTCTGCTTCGCCTCCGACCCGACGTCGTTGAACCCGGCGCCGACTTGGCGCAGGGACTCTAGCATCGACGTCTTGGTCGCCTTCAGATTGTCGGCTGCGCCCTTGCATGCCGCATCCCAAGAGGCGGTGTTGCCGACGAAGTCGACGCCGATCTGCTGCGTCATGAGTTGCCCGCCGTCCTCTTGAGCTTCGCCATCATCTGCCGCTCGGCGCTGGTCACATCCTCAGGAAGGTCGTGAACGTCATCCGGGAAGGGCATGAATTCTGTCGGGTCCACGGCTGACCGGGTATGCGGCTGAAGTGTCGCCCACATGATCCGGCTCATCCGAATGTCGGCGCGCTGCTCGCCCTGGGGGTCAAGCTCCCAAAAGGCTTTCCAGTCGCCATACTCCCTGGCTGACATGCCGTGCACCATCTCGGCGACGGAGCGCCAGCCCAGGGCAAGCGCGAGACGGTGACGGAACCTTAGTTCGCCGTCTCGCTTGAGGCGTTTTTTGCCTCTTCCGCCGCCGCGGGCCCCATGCCGTTATGGGCAAGGATGGCCTTCGAAATCCTGGAGATGATCCCGGCCGGCAGTTTGGCGATCTGATCGAAATCTTCAGGGGTGAACAGTCGAACACCCTTGTCGTCGCAGGCGCCGATAATGACGATCTGCGCGGACGCAGGTTTTGCGTCGTCCAGCTTCGTGAGCTTGTCCATCTCGTCGACGGAGAGGGTGGCGATGCGCACCGCTCCGCCCATCTCGGGGACGTCGACCGTACCGATATCGGCGTCGACGTACCCGAGGATGCTGTCACGTGACAGGCTCATGCATAACCCCATGCGCCCGAGGTGCGGAACGACGACGAGAAGGGCGTCTTTCCATCCACGGCCGCCGAAGCCGCATATTTCTTGACCAGCGCCTTGATGTACCAGACATCACCCGACGACCAGGTAATCTTGAGCCAGCGGCGCTCCTGCACATCCTTGGCGTCACGCAGTTCCAGCTGGCCGGTATCGTCGGGCACGAAATTGCCGGAAATGGCGATATTGCCGTTGTCCGGTAGGCCGATCAGATATTCCTTGGCCTCGCTTTCGAGGTGCGTGACGTCGATGTCCGCGGCTTCGCCGGAAGGCTCGCCCACGTTATCGACTTCGCCAACCTTGGCAAAGGTCGCGGAACCATAAGCGGTTGCGTCCGCGTCCTCATTGGAGATGTGGACCGTGGTCCCCTGCGACTTAATCGCCATCGTTAAGACCTTTCATGAAAGATGAGGTAGTCTTGGCTGACGCGGAAGTTGCGCGTCTCTTCATCAGGAGCTGGACCGCTCTGATCCTGGAATGTGGCGGTGATCCTGGGATCGCCCGCTATGGTGACATTGTCGATCGCCGCGCGGATCGCTTCGGCCAGGGCAATGGCCTCCAGCGCGGTCCTGCCCCAGCTGTCGATTTGGAAGCGTGGCCAATCGAGATTGCTGGCTCCGTCGAGAAACTTGGCACCAGTGGTCGAGATACGCTGATAGGTGGCATAGGGATAGGTGACCCCCTGCCGCCCACCCGCCGGAAAGATGCGCCCGTCCGCCTGGGCCGCAAAGCCCGCATCGGCTGACAACGCGGCAGCGAGCGCGGTCTCTGCGGACGCCATCAGGTGACCTTCAGGCCCAGCTTGCGCGCGACATCGGCAATGGCTTTAAGGGCAGTGTCACGAATGGTTTCCACCGCCTTCTGACCCTTCTCGTCGACCGCCGGACGCATAAATGGTCGTGCCGGGGAATGCTCCGTACCCTTTTCCACGAAATGGGCGTACCGGGACGGCCGAGCGCGAGTGGGCTTTCCCTTGCCCTTGCGAATGACCATCGACAATTTGCTCGACGGCTTGAGCGACACAATGACCTGCCCCTGCCGCTGGTCAGCCTGCCGGGTGATGCGCATGGTGTTGGCCAGCAGGCCAGTGTCGACCGAGCCGGCTGAGATCAGATTTTCCTTCGCGGCATCATGAATGACGCTCGCGCCCGCGCGCAGGGATTTTTCGACGACCTGCTCGCGCTCAACCTTCGAGGGCAGCTGGCGGAGCATGGCCTCGATCTCATCCAGGCCACTGATCGTGCTTTCAGCCATCAGTTCGCTCCGCCGATCGCGACGCAGTGCAGCCAGGTTGCGCCTTCGCTGGGCTTGCCGGTGACATTGACGATGTCATAGGCGCGGTCCTGCCAGATCACGCGAGCCTCGCTGTTCATCGAACGATACCGGATCTTGAAGGCAACCTTCTTCTCGGCCTGGTAATCGCCCTTGACAAATTCCCTACCGAGTCCTTCGACTGCCTTGGCCCAGGCCATGGCATCGAGCGCCCAAGAGATTTCCTCCTCCTTGAGCTCATTTTCTGTTTTGGTGGGCGTTTCGATCCGGATCAGTTCGGTGAGTTCGCCTGCGGTGATCATCAGGCCTCGCCGACGATGACAAGCGTACCAGTCGCAGTCGCGCCAGACCCATTGGCGAGCTTGAGGATGTCGCCGGTGCCAGCCGCAACGGCCATGCCGGTCGCTGATGGGTCAGAAATCATGAACGCGCCGCCAGGCTTGACAGTGACAGTCGCCGTACCATCGTCAAATGGGCCGACGAACGGGTTGGATCCGTTCCCAAGGGTCAGGTTCGTGGTGTTGTCGCTGTCGGAGATCAGCAGGATCGCTTTGATGGCGGTAAACACACATGCCTGCCCCAGATCGTCGGTTAGCGACCCAGCAAGATCGAACGTTGTGTTCGCGCCGGATGCGAGGCTGAAGTCTTTGACATAGGTGTGCGTCGCCTGATCGGCTGCGGTACCGGTCGAAAGGTCGTGCGAATAGGCCTCTGAAACAGGCGCGGAGATCGTGCGATCGTCAACCGTCTTGGCGATCGTGCCCTTGATCGCGGCTTGCAGCTTTATCGAGAGCGTCATGGTCGCTTACTCCGGAGGATGGAAGGGAAGGGGTCAGACGCCGACGGCGCGGAGGGGGGCGAGAAGGGCGTCAACGGCGAGCGGCATTTGCGCGAACGGATCGGGCGTCGCCGCCTCGCGGTTCGCATACCAATGGCCGATCATGAGCTTGGCCGCGTGGATGATCGCGGGCGGAACATCCGCCACATCGCCGTAGCCACATCGCCATGCCACCTTCACGGCGTCGGGCCGGGCGGCGGTCGAGGGCCACGTCGCGCCGTCCTGCAGCACGATCATCGGCCCGATCGCATCGGACACGGCATGAAAGTCGGAGAAGGTCTGCTCCACGTCGTCCGCGTCGAAATAGGAGAGGGTAACCTCATCCCCGAGCGGACCGAGCGGGAGCCGAAAGGAATTGCACGCAGGGAAAGCGTCAAAGCTGCGCTCCCACTCCTGCGTCACCAGCGCGCGCCCCAGCACGCCGGAAAATCCGTCAAGATGCGCTTCGGCTGCGGCGATGAGCGCGGTGATCAGCGCATCCTCATCGTCATGCAGCACGCGCAGGTGGGCCTTCGCGTCCGCCAGGGACAGAATTGCCGAGGACGGCGCAACCGTCCTGACGGGCGCGAGGGCCTTCATGCGATTAAGCCGGCGGGTTCGCGGTCGGCTGACGCGACGGCTTGCCCAGCACCCAGACGCCGGCCATGTACAGGTTGCCGGTGTTGTTCGCGGGGGTAACAGTGGCGCGCACATAGCGCTTCTTGCCGGTATAGCCGATCTTGCGGGGCTCGCCATCGTCGGCGAAGGTGAAGCTGCCGAGCGCTTCGGTCCCGTTCAGATAGGCGTCGTCCACCGCCGAATAGGACGAATTGTCGTCGCTGTCCTCGATCAGCAGCGTGAAGGTGGCATCGGCGTCCGAAAGAGTGCCGGTGATCAGCGAGAGCATGGCGGCGCCATAGCCCTTGAGATCGGCCACGGTGGAAACCTGGGCGGTGTTGTCGGTGACGGCCGCGCCAGGAGCGAAGGCGGCAGCAATGTGCAGCCCGTTCATGATATCGCGCATGGATATTCTCCCGATGGAAAGATGTTAATCGGCCGGACAGCCCATACGGTGTTGCCCGGCCGATCGGGGCCGGCCTCTTACGAGGCGGCGAACTTCATCAGCTTGATCGCCTCGAAGTTGATCACCGCGCCGCCGACACGCTTCGTGGTGTAGAACTTCACGTAGGGCTTGCTGGTGAACGGATCACGCAGCACGCGGATCGCCTGACGATCCACGATCTGATAGCCTTCGTTGAAGTTGCCGAACGCCAGCGAGAAGGAGTTGGCGGCGATCGCCGGCATATCCTCCGCACGCACCAGCGGGTGACTGAGCAGCGTCTCGGGAGCGCCCAGCACGAGGCTGGGCTGCCAGAGATACTGGTTCTGGCCATCCTTGAACTTGCGGATCTTCGTGATGACCGTCCGGCGGGTGACAAACGCGGCACCCTCCAGATAGTCGACCTTCAGCGCGCCCACGATGTCGTGCAGCTTGTCCGCCGGGGTGGAGGCAGCGAAGTCGCCGGACGCGCCCGAGGCAATATAGCCAAGGGTGCCCCAGGTAACGCCCGTGCCATCGTCCGCCGCGGTCGAATAGCCCGCCGCGAAACCGCGGATCTTGTTCGCGGCGCCGTTGACGAATTCGCTGTTTTCGAAGCGACCGAACTTGTTGCCGACCTTGTCGGCCAGCCAGCCCTCGACGTCGATTTCCGCGTCGTCCAGCAACTGCTGGGTCGCCTTGGGCTCGGTGTCGATGATGTGGGTTTCGATCCGCCATTTGCCGAGCTGCGGCGTGGTGGTGTCGCCGCTGGTCGAATGCTCGCCAGCATAGCCGCACCCGGCCTCGCCCAGATCTTCCATACCCTCCAGGGCATCGGTCGAAATGGTCTGGATCGACGCGATGCGCCGGATCGGCGACGTCTCATAGATCTTCTTGACCATGCGGCCGGTGATGTCGGGCGTGACGAGATAGCCGCCATCGGGGTCGGATCCGACCGACAGCGTCTTGACCTCGTCGGCGGACAGAAGCTGGTTATTCTTGCGGAGGAACTTGGCGAACGCGCCCTTATATTCCTCGTAGCCCTTCATATCGAGCGGAGCGACCTGGGTCTTCTGCTCGGCGGCCTGGGCCTGGAGGCGGATATTGAAGAGCTTGAGCTCGACCTCCGCCTTCGCGGCATCGCCGTCACCCTTGATGCCGAAGCGCTGCAGGCGCAGTTCGAGCTCTTCGCGCTCCTTGCGCTCGGCGGCGATCGCACCTTCGATTTTCTGCTTCGCCTCCGCGCCGTCATCGAGCGACTTTTCGATCTTCGACAGGCGCTCCAGAAGAACAGGGTCGTTTACGCCCTTCTTGAGTTCAGCAATCTGCTCGTCGTGCGACTTGCGGAATGCCTCGAAGGAGGTCGCAATCAGTTCGATTGCGGCGGTGGGATCGGACGGCTGATTGCTGTCCTTCTGCTCAAATTCCAGGCCGCTGGAAAGCGCGGTCGACTGGCGAAGCATGGCTTCGGTCTTCATGGTCGTGCTCCCTATGAAAGGTATCAAATGCCCATGGCGCGCAGCGCGCGGGCGGTTGCGTCATTCAGACGCGCGGGATCGCAACCATCACCCTCGCGGTGATCAATCGCGCCGAAGCCTTTGGCGAGGATCGCCTTGGCTTCGTTCGAAGAGAAGCCCGCCTCGCGCAAGGCCTTCTCTGCTTCTCGGACGCCGAGGCCCTGTCCGGATTTTACCGAACTAATGCGGGCCTTCGGATTAGCTGGAAATGTGACGAGCGACACCTCGACAAGCTCAACCTCATGCAAGGTCCGGCGCGGCTCCTCAGGCTTTGTCCCCATCGTGAATTTGCGTGCGCGGTATCCGATGGACAGGCCGTTAAGGGCAGGGCGGGGAGTCATCTTCAACAGGCCATAGGCCTCGTTGCCGCGTGCCGTTTCAGCCAGCTTGCCGGTAACAAGTAGGCCGTTGTCGTCTTCCGACAGTTCGGTCCAAATGCCGATAGGGGTCAGGTCTTCGGTCGATATACCCCATCCGCCATGCTGAAGCAGCATGGCCGGCCAGGCGCCGCTCTTTTTCGCATCCGCCAGGGTCTTTTTAAACGCTCCCTGCTGGATGACATCGCCGTAACTGTCGATGTTGCCGAATACCGCGCCGTAGCCCTTGAAGGTGCGCGCATCGGCACCTTCATCGCCAACAAACTTGACCTCGCCGAGCCCAAACTCCGCGCGGCGGACGGCGACTTCCTTCGCCTCGAAGGACTTAAACTCCATGATCGGGAGCCGCCGCAAGCTCACATCAAGCTGCATCGACATTCTCCTGATTGGGCCGAACGAACGGATCTGCGCCCGAAATCCACATCGGCGGATGAGTGTCGCCCCAGCAGCCGAACCAGATGACCCCGCCACTTGCGACGACGGCCGCAAGCTCCTCCTCCGACAGTTGCCATTTGCTGATGAGGTTCCGCTGCCCATCAAGGTCGCGATACCGATGAATATGCAGGTCATAGACCGTGCCGGCAGCAGCATCCTCCGCCGTTGGCGCGCGAAGGATGGTGTTCGCCTCTGGAAAAGGAATGCCTTTCGCCATCATTCTTCCTTGATCGGGCTGGGCGGCGCGGCCTGGTTTTGCGAGCCCATGTTCAACTCGGCAGCCTTCCCGCCCATCGGCTGCATCTCCTCCAGCCCGCGGACTTCGTCCTGCGTCATCCATGCGGGCGTCCCGCCGGCGCCGAGCGCCTTCGCGTAGAATTCGCCGCGGTCCTTCGCCGCGCCGCGCATCAGCGCATTCGGGTTGAACTTCGTGTACAGGCCGTTGGCCCGGTCCTGATCGGTGAGCAGATTGATGTCCGCCGACTGCTCCAGCCGCTCATACCAAGGCAGGAGGGTGTGAACGACGTGGGCCAGGAACATCTGCTCGGCGCTGGCATAGGTCGCCGTCTTGTCGGATAGCCCGACCATGATCGGCATGACGCGCAGCGCGCGGCAGATCTCCTCGATCTGATGCTTGCGCGTTTCCAGATGCTGGCTGTCGACGCCGGTCATCTGACCCGCCTCGAACTTTGCCCCGCCATCCAGAATGACCGGCTTGCCCGCGCGATCGCCGCCCTGGCTGTGGCGATCGAGCCATTTCGCCAACTGCTCGAACTTTTCCTGCCCTATCTTGTCCTGGACGGAGTAACTCCCGCCAACGCGGGCGCCATTCCGATGCATGTCGGCATGCGCAGCCTCGGTCGCGATCGATAGCCCGATCGCCTCTCGGGCCAGCTTGACGGCCTCCAACCCCTCCCATGTGTTCCACGATGGGCCGCGGATGTGCCACATGTCGGCAGCCGGAATCTCCTGGCGCGAACCGTTTCCGGACGACGCGAAATAGCGGATGCGCCCGTCGGGTTCGCGCTGCACCTGAACATTTTGCGGCTCGAAGATTTCGAGCGAGGCGAGGCGCCGAGCGCTGCCGACGCGCAGCTTGTGGATATAGGCGTTCCCGGTCAGGATGACATGGAACATGATCGTTTCGCGGAACTCGAAGCTCGTCTGCCACGGGTTCGGACGCCGATACAGCAGGTCGTAAACCGGGTTGTCGACCGCTTCCCGGCGCGCGCTGCCCTCGCCATAGACCTTCCATGGCACCTGAGATACGCCCTCCGCGATCACGCGGCAGCATGCGAGGACGGTCGTGACCTGAAGCGACGACTTCCAGTTGACGGCAACGCCGGATCCGGACGACCCGCCCGAGCGCATCATCTCCTCAAGAGCGCTCGATTTCCGATCTTCAAGGCCGAAAAGCCGGGAGAGCCACCCCACTTACATGGTTTCCCAGAACGATTTTGCGGGCGCTGCATTCGCGCACGCCACTGCGGTGCCGATGGCCATGCAGAGGGCGACGGCGGCGTCGATTTTGTTCACGGCCCGCTCCTTCGATAGCCAGTAATTGTCCCATCGGTCATGGTCGGTGACGGCGCTCATCATCGCCGAGATCAGGACCGGGTTGCGGCGGAGGCGGATGCGACCCTCCATCATCGCGCTTTCCAGCTCGCGCAGGGAGCCGGGCATCCATAGACCTTCAGCCTGTTCGCCACGGTCCTTCGCGGCCTGGATCATCGCCTCGGAGGGCTTTCCCTTCTTCGTCCCGCCCTGCGGATGCTCGACAAAGGGGATGCTCAGCCCAAGATTGGCGCATTCCTGTTCGAAACGCCGGAAGGCGTAGCGGTCATAGCCGACGGCAAGGATCTCGAAATCGCGATCATCGTCCGCCAGCGACTGCGCCACATGGTCGAACCGGATGCTCTGGCCCTTCGGAGCGTGCAAATGGCCCTGATTTACCCACACATCATAAGGCGTTTTGTCGCGCAATGACCGTGCGCTGACCGTATCTCCCGGCGTCCATGCCTCAATCCAGGCATCAAATGTCGGCTTCGAGACGATCGTCTTTTCGCCATCCACGATGACCTCGACATCGACGCTGCCCGTTTGGACTACGGATGCTTTAGCGGTAACGTCGCGGGCCTGCGAAAGGTCGAGACCCTGCGCGATCCGTTTGCCGTGGTGGATCGACGGATCGAAATCAGCGAGACAGGGCTCCAGGATCGCCCGAGACATCCATGCCGCCTCGGCATCGGTCCAGATGCAGAAGTGCAGGCGAAGGATCCCGTTCAACTTGCCGGGGATCGCCTTCGCCTGGTTGACCACGCTCTGCAAATAGTCGTGCGACAGGATCGTACCCAGCAGCGGGTTCGCCTTGATCCAGCAACTCGGATCGTTGAGCGGGTCATCCCCCGGATCGAGCGCGCAGACGAACGAAAATGTGCTGTCATCTATCGGCTCGCCCACATAGGCGAAGTCCTCACCCGGCGTCGCGGTGCCGGCGGCCACCTTAACCGCGTGCTCATGCTCCTCATAGCAGATCGAATTGCGGTCCGTTCCGCTGTTCGTGATCATCAGCAGTAGCGGCTGCAGCCGGAATTTGAAGCCGCGCTCGATCATCTCGACCGCATCGCGGTTCGGATGTTCGTGCAACTCGTCCGCCAGGCCGATATGCGGCCGCAAGCCCGACCCCGATTTGCCGGCGCTGCGGCTGAGCGGGCGGAAAAATGACCCGTTTTTCAGCCATGCCAGGTTGAACACCCGACCCGGCCCGCCGCTCTGCGTGATCCGGCTTGCCAGATCAGGCGACTGGTCGACCATCGCGACCGCGTCATTGAACAAGATCTTCGCCTGATCGCGATGCGCGGCCACGGCGTAGATTTCCGCGCCGGGCTCGCCATCGGCCATCATGCCGTAGAGCCCGACCCCGCCAGCGAAGGGCGACTTGCCGTTGCCCTTGCCCTCCTCGATGTACGCGCGCCGGAAACGGCGTGTCCCATCCTTGCGAAGCCAGCCGAACAGCATCGACAGCTTGAAGGCCTGCGACGGATGCAGCAGGAACGGGCGCCCCTCGAACTGTCCCCCGTTAAGCCTCAGCTTCGTTTCGAAAAATCGGAGCACGCGCTCCGCCTTCTCGACCGAATATATCAGCCCGCGCTCATGTCCCCGCTGCAAATCGTCCAAGTGACGGCGGCATGCATTGCGTACATGGGGCCCGGCGACAAACTTTCCGGCGACGACATCCAGCGCAAACTGCGTTCCACGGTCACTCGGAACCGAAGAATTCGTCTTCTTCCTTCTTGGCGCCATAGTCCCCGCCGCGATTTCGTTCATCGGTGAGACCAAGTTCCGACATATAGGCGCGCATCTGGCCGTGCTTTGCCGACGGGAAGCCGGTCGGATTGAACTGAAACTCCTTCCACAGTTCGCAGAAGGCGATCGCCGCCGGCTCGCGCGATCCATCCAGCCAGCCAGCCGGCTCGATATATTTCTTCCATGCTACGGCCGCCGCGCCCTTGATCGAGGCGGGCTTGGTCAGCTTGCCGAAGGCGGTGACGGTCTCCTCGACCGCCTCCTTCGCCTTTTTGCTGTCGCCGTGACGCGCCGTGCGGTGCGTTCCGTCCACCAGGCGCAGGTGCGCGGCCTTCGGCTTCGCTCCCCTTGTGGCCATTTTTCACACTCCAATGTGAGCCACATTAGACGTTTCGGACAATCAATCTGGCTTTGTGCGAATTTCAGGGCCAGTCCGGTTTCCAAGAGAAGGGGGCCAGAGATTGAGGCACCCCCTCCCTATGTTGCTCAGTTGCGCAATATTATCGCGTTGGGCGAGATGCTGGGCGACAGGCTGAGGTGTGGATCGGGCGGTCGCAGACCGGGCAGGAAATCGTGAGAAAGTCGCCGTCCCGCTGGTCAGATGTGAGGCGCGCATCGCTGCGGAGAAACTCAACATCCGATTTGCAATATCCACAAGACACATTGAAAATGTCGTTCTCGGGCAGACTGCCGCGATTTATGACCTTGATCGTCATCGCCGCACCTCGAGCACCATCGCATGCTCAACTAGCCAACGCGCTGCGCGCTCCGCATCCCTCACGATGCCAGCCTTGATCAGCAGAACCATCACGACAGCCGCCGGCCTGCAAAACCAACGCTTGCGGAAGGCAATGTGGAAGGTAATAGCGCCGTTCACATCGGCCATCCATCGTCCCCGATCTCTACCCGTTGCCGATAGCCGAACTGTTCGGCGGTGCGCGCCTCATGACATGGGCCGCACAGGCAGCGGATGTTGCTGTCATCGTCGGTGCCGCCCTGGGCGAGGGGCTTGATATGATCCGGTACTGTGGATGCGGTGATGATGCCCTTGGCCTTGCAGTCCCTGCACAGCGGCTCATTCCTCAGCCGCCGCTTGCGCTGCTCTACTGCCCTTCTACCTCTGAGCCGCTCGACCCGCTGTTCGCGCGGCCTTGTGCTATCATGAGGCGGGCGGCTGGGCATTGCTGGCCTTGTTCCTCCGATGCTGCGGCGACACATGTGGGATCGAAGATGGACGCCGCTACATCAGCTACGCGGTTGACGATCAGCGATGCGAAGATCGCCAGCACCAAGGCGAAGGACAGGATCAGGCCAGTGCGTGCTTGCATGCGCCCGAATGTGATCCAGATCGGCTGCTCTATCTAATTGATTTCGTGAATCAATAGACGTGAAATGATTCACCGGATCACTGAATATACACTGCCGAGCCCGGGTCGAATGGTACTCGGCAGCGTCCGTCAGGAGAGGAGTGACGGAACCGAATGAAGGCATGAGCAGGTTACATGACATGCTCCAGAAACGAGAAGCGCCCGCAAACCCTTCGGTTGCAGGCGCAATTCCTATGCCGTGATATATGCCCCATCTGGCACCCCCGCGCAAGCCCTATCCCGTGCGAATGTACGGCAGGGCTGTAACGGTAAGCCTCGCCACCGCCTGAAGGAATTCGTCACGAATGATTGTCGGATGCTTGCCGGATTTCGGGACAATCTTGGTTCGGCTCTCACCCTTCACAATCCAGTCCTGCTCGCGGCTGCCCCACCGCTCCATCGCGACCTGGGCATAGCTTTTGTCCTCAAGCGCGATGGCGCGAAGGGTATGGACAAGGGCGCCAACCTCCCGCTCAAGCCAACGATGATCAGACGATGATATCAGCGCCGCCAGCATAGGCCCTTCGCCCGCGCCACCAGCGTCCCTATTTAATACCGATCGCACAGGCGATCTCAGAGACGCCTCGTAGCGATTGCGATAGAAGCGCAGGCAGCGCAGATCATCTCCGCCGATCCCGGTTGCATCGCGTCGAGCAAGCTCCTCGAAATAGGGCTCTCGGCGATAGGCCTTTCCGATGGCCACTGAAGCCTTTCCGGGCACAACATCCACAATGTCATTGAGCTCGTAATTCGCACGCTGCCGCTGCTCGGGCGTCGGCCCGACAATCTCTTTGTTCGTCTGCTCTTGGCGCTTTACTGCCGCTTGACGCTTCACTGCCGTCCGACGTCGTGCCATGCCCCGCTTACTCCGTTCCCCGAATGTTCCATACATCGAAATGACATCGCCCGCCATCATGCCCGCCCTCCAGCCAAGCGCCCGACCAAATCGCCAATCGGTCCAGCATGCGTCCGCTCGCGCCGCGACGGAGCCCGCTCTGCGGCCAGCATCGCAGCGCGCTCCCGATCAAATTCCTCCTGACTGATCTCGCCCGCCTGCAACCGCTGGAACAGCGAGCCGCCCGACGCCAGCGGCTTGACCTTCTCGCCCTTCGGCTTGCCGGCGGCCTGACCGCTGCGCTTCGCCACGGCCTGACGGATCGGCGCATCGAGGTATCGGAAGCTCCGGATCGGCTGGGACTGCGCCTCGCAGGCCTTTCGGGCGACCTCGACCATCAGATCGACCGTCGCGCCCAGCGCGACCCAATCGCGGACATGGGCCAGGTTGTCGGCGTAGCGGCTCTGGTCGTTCGCTGGGTTGTGGTTCACGCCGGCAGCGTTGCCAACGAGGCGCGCCACCTCCTCGACGCTGTCTGGCTTCACGCCCGCACGCTCATCTTCATCAATATTAGAATCTCCCTGTCCCTGTCCCTGTCCCTGTCCCTCTCTCTTGGATGGCGTTTCACGCGTGACATTGTCGCCTGTCACGCGTGACATCTGCGTGACGGCTTCGCTGATCCTTTCGGGACAACCGAGTGACATCCACACGTCGAACGCAGGGGTATCGCGAAGGTCGTCGGGGTGGCGTTCATTATGCTTCCGGATGGTCGCGCAGAATGTGCGATGGCGCTGCTTCTGCTTGCTCTCCCATGCCGCCACAACTTGCTCGGCGACGACGGGATGATACCAGCGCCCATCGCTGCACAGCACGAAGCCGCGCATGGCCGCCGCGCGAACCTTGCGGAAAGTGCGGACATCCTTGCCCAGGTTCACCAGGCGCGTCAGGACCGCCTCGTTGTCCGGCAGGCTGCCGGCGGGAAGCTGATGCCATGATGCGCACCACAGCAGCAGGGCATAGCCAAGAGCCTCCGCGCTCTCCTCCGCCGCGAGATCGCTGTCGCGCAGGCGGGCGACATGCAGCGGCATGAAGGGGAAGTCCTGCAGATCGCATTCCGCCGGGGTCAGCGGTTGCGGTAAATCGGTCATCTATTCCTCCCCCTGCTGGACGATCGCCAGCATCACACATCCGCCCTCGACCGGATCGGCGATCACCGGCGTCAGCGGCTTGAACCGCCTGTCATTGACGCGCAGCGCATCGGCCACGCCGTCCAGCAACGCCTTGCAGCGCGCTAGGCTATTGTCCCGATCATGCCCCCGCCGGACGGGCGGATGCATGGTCAGGTGGATCACGATGTCGCCATCCGCTGGCGCGCGCAGCTTGGCCTCCAGCGCGAGGATATGCGCACTGGTCCGCATCGACTTCTTCGCCTTGTTGACCGTCCGCCAATGGGCGCGGCTGTTGGGCGACAATTCCTTGGGCGGCCAGGGCAGGCGGACGCTGTTGCTCACGATTAAATCATCCCCGTGGCGATCCCGCCCAATGTGAAGGGGCCAGTATCCGCCGACGGCTTGAACTTTTTAACGATTTTCGCACCACGGCTGATCGCACGCAGTTGCCGCTCATGCGCTGACATGCGCGCTTCGTCCGCCGCCATCTGCTGCCGGATCATCCTACGGCTCTCGGTCGCACCGAATTCCTTGCGCAGCTTCTTGTGCAGTTCGCGATATTCGAGCGGAATGTCGGCCAGCTTGGTCGCAGTGACCGCCTTGCCCGCCGCGATGCGCGAGGGCGACCCTTTGGGCTGGTGACCGCCCAGGCCCAGCGCGCCGACGGCCTTGCCCTGCTGACGCACCATCTCCCGGAACTCGGGATCGCGGGCCAGCCGCTCGATCCGGCCGCGCCGGGTGCGCGCAATGTGCGCCGCCCGCTCGTGGGGATCGGCCAGCTTCGCCTTCATCGCCCGGCTGAGCCCTTCGCGGACCTCCGCCCTGTCGTGATGCACGTCGCGCATGTAGCAGGGCTGGCAATATCCGGTCTTGCGGCCGGACTTGCGCTTGAACTCCTTGCCACATCCCTTGCAATGCGTGTGGATCATAGCGTCCTTCCGAACTTCTGGAGGGCGACCCGACGGTCGGCGGCGTCACGCGCCGCGCGGCCTTCCAGCGCGGCCCGCTCCCGGTCCCGCCGCGCGATGGCGGAGGGATGCGGGAACAGCCGGCGCCATGCGTTCATGAGCCGGGCGCGCATTATTCGATCCCGAGGGCCGACTTGTAGGTTTCGAGCAGCGCCTCGGCTTCCATGCGGGCGTTGCGCTCCATCCTGCGCAGGCGGACGATGGCGCGGACGGTCTTCACGTCATAGCCGTTCGCCTTCAGTTCGAGATAGACATCCTTGATGTCGTCCCGGATGCCGGTCATTTCTTCCGTCAGCCGCTCGATGCGCTCGATGAACTGGCGAAGCTGTTCGGCTGCAACATTACCGTCGGACATGATATTTCTCTCCTTCGTGGGGTGGGTCAGGCAGCAAGCAGCGAGAATTGCCGCCTATCGCGGACGGTGCGGCCGAGCAGGACTTCCTCGACCGCCAGACGGGCTTCGCCCCATTCATCGAACGCCCGACAAAGGAGCACGGCGGCCATTGTGCGATCGCCGTCCAGGAGCGCGCGGAGGCCGTCCCGAAGGTCGGCAACGCTTGGCTCCATGTCCTCGACTGTTTCCTTGTGGCATTCGTCGGGGTCGACGTAGCCGGCCTCCTTCGCGATCGCTTCGGCATCGACAGATACTTCGATTTCGAAATCCGGCACGATCTTGCTCAGGTCGGAAAGTCGTTCGACCCTATGTTGCTTGGCGAGCGGCTGGAGCTTGCCCAGCACGTCATCGACAAGAATGGTGACTTCGGTCCTCATCTTGCGCTCCTTCACACTTTCATCGGGCACATCATGTGCCGCGGGGCTTCGGGGGATCGGGCGAAGATGTGCGCGTTGCCGAGCGCATCCAGGCGCATCTCGGCTTCGTCGCCCGGGCACTTTGCTACGGCGTCGCGCAGATACTGGAGGCTGAAGCCCAGCCGCATCTGCTCGCCGCTATATCCAACGATGACGGTATCGGTCGCATCGCCCGCCGTCTGGCTGGCCAGGCTCATCGTGAACTTGTCCGCCTCCAGGTCGATGCGCACGCCGGTGCTGTACTGATCCTGCGCCAGCGCGACGCGGCCCATCGCGTCGATCATCTCCTTGGGTTCGAACAAGACCGGCTCGCCGACCAGTTCGGGCATGGCCGTCCAGTAAGGGGTGAACTTGCCCTCAACGAGCCGGGTCAGGAACCGGGCTGGACCGCATTCGATCAGCGCCAGGCGGCCATTGTGCCCGATCGTGACCTCGTCGGCCGCGCCCTCGATCGCCGTGCGGATCTTCTTGATGACCTCCGTCGGGATGGTGATCATCTCGAAGTCCGGCGACACCTGCGCGGGCACGGCGCAATAGGAGAGGCGGTTGCCGTCGAAGGCGGCGCATTCGATCCCCTTGTCGATCCGGCGCACCAGCATGCCCTGCAAGTGCGGCTTGTGGTCGCCGGCCTTCACATGCTCGACGGCGGCGATCGCGAACAGCATGTCGGACAGCTTCATCCGCACGGCGGGTTCGATGCCGTGGCTGTTCATCGGCGGGAACTTCTCGACGGGCAGCGTCGGCAGCCGCCAGCGCGCCCGGCCCGCCTTGGCCGCCGCGCCGCTCTCGGTGATCGACAGCTCGATCTGGCTGCCCTCGGGCGCCCGCGCCGCGATGTCGCCCAGCAGGGCCGCGCTCACCGTCGTGGCGAAGGGCTCGTTCACGGCGGCGGGCAGGGTGATCTCTGACCAGCAATCCTGGTTAGTCGCCAGCAGGCGGACCTTGCCGTCCGCCGCGTCCATGCGCAGGTTGTTCAGGATCGGGATGGCCTTGACCGCCTGGACGACCGACCGGACGGCGGAGACGCCGGATCGGAGCGCGGCGCTTTCGATGATGAAGGATTGGGTCATGATCGGTCCTTTCACTGGGCTTGCCAGCCAAGCTCTTTGCGGATGCGGGAGAAGCGGGAATGGGCGGAGGCCGGGCCCAGGCCGATGGCCGCGCCCGCGCGCTCGATGCTGCCGGTTTCGGCCAGGACGTCATCGAACCGGGCGGCGGCGGTCTTGTTGCGCGTGCACCCGCCCGCCGATGCCACGATGCCCCATTTCGCGGGGGTCGCCGTCTTGCGGCCGGTCGCGACGATCTCCGCGATGCGGGCGTCGCTCATCCGCTCGACCTTGATCAGCCCGCGCTTTTCCAGCAGTTCGACCATGGCGCTGACGGTGGCTACGGAACTGACGCCCAGGGCCTTGCACAGCACGCGATTGGTCGGGCAGGGCTGGTCGTTGGCGGCCGCCTGCTCGATCATGTCCAGGATCCGGTCGATGCGGATCTCGCGCAACTGGCGCGCGGAGGACGAGGCGCTCATGCGGACGCCCTCCGCGAATAGCAGGCGCAGAACACATGCCCGCCGATCCAGCCGGACGCGAACAGCGTGCCCTGGACGTCAAGTCCGATGATGCCGGAAACGAGGTTGATGACCGCTACCGCCGCCATGCCCGCCCCGAAGGCGAGCGCGATCTTGCCGACGCGCTTCATGCCGCGTCCTCGGCAAACAGTCCGTCCGATACATTGTCGAGCGGAGCCAGATTGCTGCGGGCCTGATCGAAATAGGACGGCTTGAGCTCGATCCCGATGCCCTTGCGCCCCATATTCACCGCGCACCAGACTTCACTGCCTATGCCCAGAAAGGGGGTCAGGACCGTATCGCCGGGGTTACTCCAGAGATCGATGCAGCGCTCGATGACGTCGAGTTGCAGCGGTGAGATATGCTGTTCGTCATTCTCGTCACGCCCGGCGCGATATTGCAGGGTGCGCGTCTGGCGGATGTCCATCCACACCGGCGACGCATAGCGCTGCCAGACTTCGATCGAATACCAGTTCCGGCCATCCTCGGCGGTCGTGAACTTGGACGGGTCCGGGCCGTCGCCTTCGCCGATCCACATATCGAAGCACCCGCCGACCGGCTCGGGGTTATCGCCGGGCTTGCGGAAGGTGACGATATAGTCGGCCAGCCCCTGGCCGCTGAGCGCGCTATCCTTGACAACCTGCTTGTGCAGCAGCCGGATCGACTTCGTGCGCTGCTGCGCGACGACAGGGTCTTTCCAGATGCAGACCTCGCTATGGAAGATCCACCCGGCATCCTCATAGGCCCGGATGACCTCGCCGCGAAAATCGCGCATGCCGATATGGCCGTGCCGGATCTTGCTGGTCGGCAACTGCATGACGTGAACGCTGTGCAGGCGGCCGGGGATGGTGACGCGCAGCAGTTCGCTGATCAGGAACTGGTAATGCTCCCAGAAGCCGGAGCCTTCATTGTTCGAGATGTCCCGGTCGAAATTGGAAAATTTATAGAGGCCCTCGAAGGGCGGCGAATGAACGCCGAAATGAATGCTGTCGCCGGGCAGGGCGCGGATGATCTCGCACGAGTCGCCCTGGTAGATGGCATATTGGTCGGTTACGACCTGGTCGACGGCGCAGATGGTCATGCGGCCTCCTGGAGGAACGAAGGGAGAATGACCGGCTGGCGCGGGTCGTAATTGGCGATCGTGCGGGCCGCGCCGCGCACATTGACGCAGGACAGGTCGGCCATGTGCCGGACCATCGCCGCGGCCATCCGGTCGGCGTCCGCCTCCTTGCGGCGGATGTTGGCGACCGTCGCGCCCTCCGTCTCGGCGGCGACCAGATGGCAGTTGACGGGCTTGGTCTGGCCGAACCGCCAAAAGCGGCGGATAGCCTGGTAGAACTGCTCCCAGCTGTCGTTCAGGCCGACGAAGCCCGTATCGGCGCAGTGCTGCCAGTTCATGCCGAACCCGGCGATCGATGGCTTGGTGACCAGATCCTTGATGCGCCCCTCGCTGAAAGCGACGAGGATCGCCTCCTTGGCGTCGTCGCTCAGCGATCCGTGCAGGTTCACCGCGCCCGGAATGCCCTTGGCGAGAAGCTCGGCTTCGCTATTGAGGTTGCACCACCACACGAAGGGGCGATCGTGCGGCGTGATCTCGATCGCCTTGGCGACCCGCTCCTCGACGCTGTCCCGCCGTGCGGCGATCCGCTCCGCCAGCGTAACGGCGGGCATGGCCAGCGTCGGGAACAGGCCGTCGCTGGCGCCCTCCGCTGGGGCGATCGAAACTTCATGATGGTGATAGTGCAGCGGGGGCAGATCGTACCCCTCGTCGGAATAGCCGAGGTCCGACGGCTTGCGCAGCATCACGGCCCAACTGGCCATCCACTGCCAAAAGGCGTTTTCGGCATGGCCCTTGAGGCGCCAGTTCTGCGTCGACCCGCCGTCGTGGGAGAAAAAGGTCGCCAGCATGTCGGTGTAGGACATGACGCCCAGGAACTCGGCGTGATTGCCCAGCTCCATGAAGTCGTTCGGCGCCGGGGTCGCGGTGGCGGCCAGCCGGAAGGGGATCTGCTGGCATGCCGCGATCAGGGCGGTGCGATAGTGGCCGGTCGTGGATTTGAGGATGCTGCTTTCGTCCAGGATGACGCCGCCGAAGCGCGAGAGGTCGAAATGATCCAGCTTCTGATAATTGGTGATCGACAGGCCGGGGCCGCAATCGGCCTGGCTGGTGGCCAGATGCGCAGACAGGCCGAACTTGTCGGCTTCGCGCACAAGCTGGCCGGACACGGCAAGCGGGGCGAGGTGCAGGATCGGGCGTCCGGTCGCCGCCGTGACTGCTTGACCCCAGGCCAGTTCCATCAGCGACTTGCCAAGGCCGGTCCCGGCGAACAGCGCGGCGCGCCCGCGGCGCAGCGCCCAGGTGACGATGTCCCGCTGGAACGGAAACAGGGCAGGGGGCAGCGCGGGAAGATCGCTCAGGCCGGTGGCCGGATCGACGATCGCCTTGCTGGCGAGGAACTCGGCATAGGACCGCCGAGGGTGCAAAGATGGGATCGCGGAAGCGGGCTTCCCCGCCGCCGCGTTGTTCGCGCTGGTCATCATTCAACTCCCCCGAGGCTACGCCCCGCTCAAAATTCAGCCTTCCTCGACGGCGCTGATCGCCTCGGCGATCAAGCCCCTGGTGCGTTCGCGCAGCTTTGCGCTTTCGATATGGTCGATCTTGCCATCCTTGCGGGCTTCGCAGACTTCCGCGACCAGCCCAGCCGCCGTGGCAGCGATGGCATCCCAATTGCTTTCCTGGCCATCGACCGACGCAAATCGTACTTGGCCCGGCTCTGTCAGCATGTTCATGGCGGCGGCTGGCAGATGCGGGCGCAGCGTCAGTGCCCCATGCAGAGGCATGGCGGCGCCGGCGGCCCAGCTCTTGAGCGTGCTCTCCGGTATGCGGCTAGCGGCAGCGAGGGCGGCGCGAGTGATGTAAAGCCCCGGCCCGACAAAACTGTTGAACATCGCGACCTGTCGATCAGCGACATCTCGCGCCAAACGGCTATCAGTAGACATGATGGCGCGGTCCTTTCGGCGTAGTAACATGACCATGGAAGGAGATCGAAAGACCGAAAGCGCAGGCAGATCGCCGAATGCGCATTCCCGCGGCATATGGACCCCGGCAAAGGTGCGACCCGTTTGCCGGATAAACTGCGGGGCTGGCGCCAGTGCCGGCCCCGGCCTTGGCAAAAGGAATTGCGGCTCGGCGGGTCATGCGGCGGCTCGCTTGCCGGCTGATCTACGCCCTTCTACGCATACCGTTTGGGCAGGTTTACTCGCCTTGCGTTTTGTCGCATTATTGCGACCGCATGAGTCTTGCAGTTTGTCCAACGCGATGCGGATTTTGCGATCGGTGTCCCAGCGCGGCTTACCTTCCCCGTTATTGAGGCGGTAAAGCTGAGCCTTGGAAACATTGGACAAAATCGCAAAGTCTCCAAAAGAGACTTTGGCTGCCGCCAACGCATCCTTGAGCGCGTCTGGTTTATGCCAATCGATCATGCACGTAGTCATAGTCTCGTTTATGAGACTTAGCAAGTGCCTAATTTGGTTCTAACCAGTTTCAGGGGTTTGATTTAGATGAGCGAGCAGTTCGAAACCCTGGGGGAACTTGCGGAAGTGCAAGAGCGAGAAAAGCGCCGGCGGAAGCAAGAGATTGCCCGCTGGCTACTAGAGGTTATGGAGGCGAAAAACCTCAATAAGACCGGATGGTCCGTGGCAGCGGGGATGGGGCGGAGTACCGTCGCCCGCGCTCTCGACATGGACAATCCACATATCCCTACAACGCTCACGCTCATCAAGCTGGCGAACACCGCTCGCGTCCGCCCTCCGCTCGATCTGGGAATCTCCCCAGCTGGAGTACCAAAGAGCGAGACCTTGTACCGCGTGCTCGTTGCGGCGATGCTGAGCATCCAACCTAATGTGGATTGGTCTGGGCCCGGCCTTCGCCATGTGGCGGCGGCGATGCGGGTTCTGTTGTTGGAACTCGCGGAACATCCGGAGATGGAAGACAGCCTCGAGTCGCTGGAGTCAGCAGTGCGCATGGCAATGCGTCTTCCTCTTGATTTTGAAAGAAACGAAGGTGTTCCAGAAACCTAGCTATAAGCACCACTGTTACGCTCCCGCTCTGCACCATGTTCTCGTTTTGTCCTATTCCTTGGTGTGTAGGAAAGCACAAAATTTCGCCTCTCCCCCGAGAGCGTGAACAAAGTGGACGAAGGATAGCTAAAAAAAAGTGACCCGCAATGGGAAAGTCTCATTAACGCGATTGACATGGAGTCTCGTTTATGAGACTTAAATACCCATCGCCTGATCTCCCGCGCCGTCATGGCCGGGACGCAAGACGGCAAGGGGAGCCATCATGTCTCACATCCAATATTCCGTAGGATCGGCATTCGCTGAAGTGCTGAGCCGGGCAAGCGCGGTGGTCCGCGACGCCGGGCCGATGCGCCTGCGTCCGGTCGACCTCATCAACGTCGGCAGCTATTGCGCCGAGGAAGCGCACGCCCTCCTGCAGCGCGACCCCGCCAAGGCGCGCGAGATGCTGATCCACGGCGCATCGCGCATGCTGGCCGTTGCCGAGATGCTGGAGCGTCCGGCCCCGGCGCTGCCGTCGGCAGACGTCATTCCCTTTCCGGGCGTCGGCGCCCGCTCGATCCTGAGGGCGGTCCGGTGAGTTTCGCCGCGCACATCGCCGCCGGGCTGCTCAGCGTCGGCATGATCATCGGCGCATGGTGGTTCATCCGCGTGCATTTCCATTCCTATGCCGAGCGGATGATCGAGGTCATCCTCAAGATGGACAGCTAGGCCATGTCGCGCTTCACCATCCGCGGCCGCGACCCGGTCATCGTGCCCAAGCGCACGCAATGGCAAGCCGAGAGAATGCGCGGGCCGATCCTGCCGATGGAAGAGCCGCGCAAGCCGTGGTTCCGCTTCCGGAGGGTCGGATAATGGCCAGCCAGATCAAACTGCCGCCCCGTCATACCTGGGTGCCGCGCATCTTCTTCCGGGAGGACTGCTTCTACATCATCGACTTGCCGCCCAACGATGACCTGAACGCGCATGCCGAATGCAATCCCGGCACGCTGCGGATCGAGGACGTCAACGGCAATGTCCTCTGGCCGGAAGGATCGCGGCAGTGATCGCCATCGGCTCGGACCTCCTCGCAGGCATCGCCGCCCGCGCCGCCCTGGCGGCGGAGCGCAAGCGGCACCTGCTCAACCAGCCCCAACTGCCCGTCCGCGCATCCCCCCTTTGTGCGCGCCGGGCGGAAGCCTCGGACGACCATCCCCCTGTTCGGTCGTCATCTGATCCGCGCGGGTCGGCCGTCGAGGCCGGTCGGCCCGCCAACCCATCCACCAGCGACGAGTGCGATTGCGCCGTCTGTTCCAGCGACCTTGCCGGCATCGTGCCGTGCGAGCGGGAGGAAAGTCTGTGACCTTTGTGACGCTCAACGAATGCCCGCCGGGTCTCTTCCGGACCGAGGACGGCACCTACGGCTTCAAGTCGGAATATTCGACCACGACG
Organism: Sphingobium sp. CFD-2; assembly: GCF_024611135.1. Classification (NCBI taxonomy): domain Bacteria; kingdom Pseudomonadati; phylum Pseudomonadota; class Alphaproteobacteria; order Sphingomonadales; family Sphingobiaceae; genus Sphingobium; species Sphingobium sp. CFD-2. The sequence goes on from NZ_CP084405.1 coordinate 1,150,503, forward strand.
GTTGATGCCTACTGCCTGGAAAGCGGAGAATATTTCTGGGGCGGCGCGACCAACGCCGAGGAGCGCGGGGCCCTGAAGGTAGAGCCTGTCGATTTCCTGGCCCAGATCAAGGCAGCCGAAGCGGAAGCTGCGCGGCATGCGGCCAATCTGGACAATGAGAAGGCGGCGCACGATCGCACCCGCGAGCGGCTGAAGGATGCTGAGGCGGCCAAGCGCGACGCGGAAAATCAGAAGCGGTTTTTTGAGAGCCGGGCGTCCAGCGCCGAGAAGCGCATGGAGCAGGCCCAGGGAACGGCCATGGAACTGCGCGGGCGCCTGCTGGAGTTGAAGGCCAACCAGATGATCCGGCGTGGCGACCTCAGCGATCCGCGGCTTCCTGATGCCTATGATGACGGAGTGCCGTTCTGATGACCGACAATCTCACAAACCTGATCAGCCAGGCGGTCGCCGCGCGCATGACGCCCGACTTCATCGAGAAGGAGGTCAACAGCCGCGTTGAAAAGCTGGTGATCGAGTGCATCGACAAGTCCTTTCGCAGCTACAGCGACACCGCGAAGCAGGTGGAGGAGGCGGTCACCGAGGCGCTCAAGGTCCACAAGCTCGACCTGCCCAGCTACGGCGAGATGGTGACCGTGATGCTCAAGAAGCAGATCGAGGCGGTTGTCGCCCCGATCGTTGCCGGGCGACTTGCATCCGACATGGAGGAGCTCCTGGGCCTTGCGCCCAAGGAGGTGAAGCTGTCCGAGATCGCGGAGTTCATGCGCCAAGAGCATGAAGGCGAAGATCGATACGGGCAGGTGATCACGGTCATCCTGGAGGAACCCAGTTACAGCTCGCAATGGCTCCACCTTGACGAAGATCATCACTATTCGGCGCACGACAAGCACAAGTGCAAACATCGCCTGCTGCTGAACCAGGATGGCACGATTTCCGGCGGATGGATCGGTGATCGCGATTTTCAGAAGAAGGCCTGGTTCGGACGCGCTTATGGCATCGAGCAGCGCCTGCGCTCCTACATTGCTTGCGGGACGAAGATCACCATCGATGTGGATGCGGTTGTCACGTCGGTCGGTGATTGGTGATGGCTGGCACCAACCAGTGCGCCGAATGCGGCGGCCCCGCGCCGCACCGCATGCTCTGCGCCAAGTGCATGCCCCTCTATGGCGAGCGCTTTACGGACGACGTTGACCCGGCCGACCCAGCGCGCGCGGCGGACGTGGGGGAGGGCGATCGCCGTGCCTGAGATCAAGGCCTATTCCGTCCAGGAAACCTGCGAGGGCACCGGCGGCATTGTGTTTGCCAAGCATAATGTCGTCGCGCGGCGCATCGGCGCGCGACGACACGGCGATGGCGATTTCGACAGCGTCACCTGCCATCGTGCACCCTGGGCCGATCGATATGCTGAGGACGGGCATGTTCCGGCATCCGCGGCGATCGAAGCGGGGTGGTGGTTCGAGTGCGCGGGCTGCGGTCGTCGCATCAATGAAGATCTGCCCAATGCCTGGGCACAGGAGATGGGGCGGGATGAACCCCTGCGCGGCCAGCAACTACTCTATGCACGATGGAGGCCCGATCATATCATAGGGTACATGGATACGGCGGTGTTCTGCCGGAAGGCGTGCAAGGTCCGCCACGACAGACACGAAGCCGAGCGCGAGCGCCGACAGAACCGCGCGATCGATGCGTTCAAGCGCATCATCCTTAAGCGCTTCCCCGATGCCGCGATTTGCGACAATGTCGGCGATGACGAGCCATATTATCGCCGCCATCACCACGCCTATGCCACAACCGTCAAAGGTCGCTGGCGGGTGAAGCAGATCAAGGTCGCCTTCGCGTTCCCCGGCATGAAGATCGCGCCGGCGTCGTTGGAGTACAATCCACAAAGCTACGACATGCGCGAGCATCGCAAGCCCGCTTTTCGCTGCTGCAATGGCGATAAGGAAGCATTCGAGGCGTGGGCCGCTTCCGGCCGGGAGGCGTCGGCATGAAGCTCGGCGCCGGCATCCACGAATATGAGATCATCAAGACGCGCTGGGGCCTGTGCCACGCCTTCAAGCAGGCCGACGGCTCATACGTCCACTGCCGCCGCAACCCGGCGACGTGCGTCGCCTGCCATGACGACGGCGTCCCGCCCGCGGCGGCCGACCCGCTCGACCAGATGACCGCCCGCCTGCGCGCCAATTGGGGCAAGCGCTGGGCGGAGAGCAACCGGCACCCGGGCTCGCTGACGGAGGATCAGATCTGGGACGGCAAGGGCCTGCACATCGTCGCCTTGGCGGACGCGGATCCGGCTGACCGGACGGTGCTGGTTAGCTTCGGCGACGACCCGACCGCGATGGCGGCGATCAGCGCAATCGTCGCGGTTCACAATGAGATGGTGGGGAGGGCGGATTGATGGACATCGTTGATCGCATAGTTCGCATGCCAGGCCATGGGGTCCGCCTTTCGGATGAGACGGGTGACGCAATAGCAGCCTTCTTTCGGGCGATTGAAATGGACCGCGATGCAGACACCGCATGCGGGGTGGCCCTGGGACTGGTGATCCTATCTTTGCGCCTTCGTCGCAGCGCGAACCCGAGAAGCGTCATATCGCACGCAAACCGCATCGCCACTGACGTTTATCATGAATGGGATCGGCGGTGACGACCAAGATCACCCACGACGCCGACTGCGGATCCTTCCGCCTGGCGCACCCCGGCCCCTGCGATTGCAGCGCGTCCGCGCCGCGCATCGTGATCCCGAAGCTGACCCCGGCCCAGCGCCGCCTGCTCGCCTCGCTACAGCCGGTGGCCATGAACGGGCGCTGCTATCGCTACCCGGTCAGCAATAGGCCCGGGCGCGGACTGGTGTCCGCCTGGGCGCTCTGGCGCCGCGGCTATGTCGCGACGAACGAATTCGGCGGACCCGACGCGAGCGAGCGCCGTGATCGCGGCATCGTCGTCCTCACCCCCTTGGGCGAGCAACTCCTCGCCGCGTTCCGAAAGGCAAGCTGATGGGCGCCCCCGCGCAGCATGTCACCTTCAACGTCCTGCCGCTCACCTTCAACCGTGAGGCCGCCCTGCAGTACACGGGCATCGCCCCGAAGCTGTTCGGCCAACTGGAGGCGTCCGGCTCGATCGTCGGTCGGCGGATCGGCCGCAATGGCGAGCTTGTCTATCTCCGGGAGCAACTGGATAGCGTGACATCCCGCCTGTTCGGCACGGTCACCACCGATATAGACGATGAATTCGAAGGGCTCGGTCGTGGCTAGGATCCGATTGCCGCGATACCTGCGCTCAAAAAGGCTGCGCGATGGCGCCACCGCCTATTTCTGGGAGCGCCCGACCTGGGCCAAGCCGCCGGCGGAACGATATGGGCGGCGGTGCCCGGTGGACTCGGAAGCGCTCGGGCAGGATCTCGCCGCCGCGATCGGAAAGGCCGATCTGCTCAACACGGCGCTGGATGAGTGGCGCACTGGCGTCCAGGGCAAGCCGGCAGAGGGCACCGTGGAAGCGCTGTTCGCCTGGTATCGCGCGCATGACCGCTTCAAGGAGGCCAGTTGGCGCACACGGCGCGACTATCGGGCCTATATGGAGATCGTGGCCGGCGTCCAGCTCAAGACGACGCTGTTTGGCCAGCGGCGCGCGGTGGAGGTCACGGCGGCCCATGCCGACGCGATGTATCGCTACCTCATGAAGGAGCGGGGCAAGCGGGCAGGTGCCTATGCCATGCAGGTGTGTCGCCGCGTGTGGAATGAGGCGATCCGCGCCAAGAAGGTGAAGGATCCAAACCCCTTCTCCCGCATGGGCATCAAAATGACCGCCAAAAAGGGTAACCGGGCGAATACGCGGGCGGAATACGACCTGTTCCGCGCCACCGCGCGCGCCGAAGGCTTCCAGTCGATGGCGACGGCCGCCGCGATCTCCTTCGAACTGCTCCGCCGCGTGACGGACGTTTTCGGGTACATCATGGACCCGTCGGACGAGGAGCGCGGCTTTTTCTGGGAGGATTACACGCCAGGCGAGATGTTCGTCATGCGACAGGGCAAGATCGCGGATGCGCCCCCGCAATATATCCCCCTGCGCGGCGACCCGGATCCAGAGAGCGACGACCCGGAGATCAGGGAACGCGGGCCGCTGCTCTATCCCGAACTGGAGGCGGAGCTTGCGCGGCTGCCACGGGGGACCGGGCATATCGTCATCAACGAACTGACGGGCAAGCGCTACACTGAGCGGGAGGCGATCTGGCGCTGGCAGGCGATCAGGGAGAAGGCGGGCCTTCCCAAGGGCTTCACCATGACTGGCTTCCGACATGGAGGTGCGACCGAGCTGGGCGATGCGGGGGTGTACGACATTCGGCCCGTGTCAGGCCACCGGACGCTGCAGCAGACGGCTACCTACAATAAGGCCACGCAGGAGAAGGCGCGCAAGGCTGGCACCGCCCGCCAGCGGCACGTCGCCGAGCGCGCCAGAGCGGAGAAGAAACCATGACCCCCGACATAATAGCGGCGCTGGCGGCGAAGGCGGCCGAAGAATGGCGCATCCCGTGCAGCAAGAACCCGAACGATGACAGCCTTTGCAAGCCGAAGGACGATTGCGTTTGGGGGTACGAGCAAGGCTATCTCGCAGCCCTCTCAACTTCGCCCACAGGTCAGGAGGTGCGGGAGGTCGAGCGGCTGATGCACGTTATCGATCGGGACCGCTATGCAGCGGCGGCCTGCGTCAATGCGATCGAGTTCGTCCTACACACGCGCCGATGGCTCCGGGAAGCTGGGCGCGGCTCGTACGCCTATGACGACGAACGGTATCAGGAGGAGTTCGGCCTAGCCTTCGATGAAATCCAGGAGGCATTGCATCCCTTGCGTCGGCTCGCCCGCGACAAATCCGACTGCACCCGCGATGAAGAAAAGGCGAAGGCTGCTCGCGTTGCAGGGGCAGAGCGGTTCGCCGCCCTTTCATCGGTAGAGCCTGCGGGCAATGGGCGGGAGGCGATTGAACGGTTCCTTGCCGACTACGATGACGGGGACAGGGCTGATGCAGGCACGAACCCGCTCATGGAGGCGCACATTGCTGATTTCCGCGCCACCCTTTCATCACCCCCTGCGGCCGAGCAGGAGGCGGTGGCATATACAGGCAGCGGTTCGTTGATGGCGCTGAAAGACGGGCGCGAAGGTTTTATCTGGCCGACGCCTGCCGATGCGCACCCGATCCCGCTCTACGCCACCCCTCCCGCGCCTGCTTTGGATGGGGTGAGAGCCGTCAACCTGCTGCAACAGTGGGCGGAGCGCTACGCCAACGTGCCCGAATGGTCGGCCAAGCGTGACATGCAAATTCTGCTGGAAACGCGGCAGTTTCTTTCCTCCCCATCGGAGGGGGAGAGCGCGACGGTATCGCGGGATAGACCGTCTTTTGAGCAGGTGTGGGCGACTAAGGAAGCCGAGGGCTACCAGTACGGAGAAGATGCGCTGGAACAGGTCCGCTTCGGCTGGGAACTCGCCGTCGCCGCCCTGTTCTCCGCAACCTCAACCGAGCGGGGGCGGTGATGGGCGCGATCATCAGCGAATGCGGGAAATACCGCTACCGGCTTGAGCGATTTGCTTCGCCACACGCCACCCTGACCGCCATCATCATGGTCAACCCATCGACTGCCGACGCCACCAGCGACGACGCGACAATCCGAAAGCTGCGCGGCTTTGGGGAGCGCAATCAATGGGGGCATCTCGTCATCGGCAACCTTTTTGCCTATCGCGCCACAGATGTTCGGGGCCTTGGCGACGTAGCTGATCCCGTTGGGCCGGAAAACGATGACCATCTGATCCGCATCCTCGCGGAGTGCGATCAGGTCATTTGTGCGTGGGGGCCGATCAGCAAACAGCCGAAGATGCGCCGCAATCGATTTTGGGACGTTCTGGGGCTGATCCATGGCTCTGGCCTTGATCCGCTCTGCATCGGGGAGCCAGCCAAATGCGGCCACCCCAAGCACCCGCTGATGCTGCCCTATTCCTCCCCGATCCAGAAGTGGACCCGCCCATGACCCACCCCACCGATACCGCGAAGAGCGAGGAACTGAAAGCGTGCCCATGCTGCGGATCGAGCAACATCATTCCGCCGCCCGATCATTGGCCTGACGGATGCGTCTATTGCCGTGACTGCGGATTGCGCGCCGACAGCCCGGAAGCTTGGAACCGCCGCTCCTCCCCTCCCCAGAATGACGCGGGCGGGGACTGGATTTGCGCAGGCATCCCTGATGAAGTGATCGAGGCAGGCTGCGACGCTTGGGATCGCGCCCGTCAGGAAATGGAAGATCGAGAAGCGAGCGATCAGCCGGAAGCCTATAGAGATTGGGATGACGGCATGATCGTCGCTGCAATCTTCAAGGCCATGTCTGCCGCCCTTCGCACCCCGATGTCCGAACTACAGGCGTTGGGGCAGGAGTTTGAGGCGGGGGAGAGTCGTCAGGGAATGAGCGCCTGCAACAAGTGCGGCAAGCAGTATCCATCGGCCCCGCTTGGCTATCATCACAAATGCGGCGAGTGTTCGGGCATCTGCCATCCGCTCCCCTCTGCTCCCTCCGGGGAGGTCTGAGGGATGCAATACCTTCTGACCGAAGAGGAATGGGGCGAAATCGTTGAACTGCGAATGCGGGCGGCGAGGTTCCCCACAACCGAAGGGCTGATCAATGTCTGCCGCCATGTAGCGACCCAGATGGCGGAAGTTGGGCGCAATCTGCCGAATGGCCGGAAGCCCAGCGACATGCCGCATCTTTGCATCCATGGCGACATATATGGAGAGGGACCGAAGGCGCTTTATTGCAATGGCTGTCCGGTCGCCGGGATTTGCCCGCAGCCGAAGGAATATAGCAAATGACCACCGATAAAGCACCCGTGACGGTGGAGCAGGATTTCTGGTCGAAAGTTGATCGCAAGGGCGACGATGAGTGCTGGTTATGGACCGGCGCGAAAAATGACGGTGGCTATGGCACACTGTCTACCCGCAAAGCCTCCCATGTTTCGTTGGAAATAGACGGGAGGCCGCGACCGCCAAAAGCGTTCGCCCTGCACTCCTGCGACAACCCTCCGTGCGTCAATCCTAAACATCTACGATGGGGATCAAACAAGGAGAACATGAGGGACATGGTCAAGCGCCGCCGCCATCATGCCATGCGACGGGAAGCCTGCATACATGGGCATCCCTTGTCTGGCGAAAATCTTATCATAAGACAAAATGGTCAACGCGGTTGCCGTACATGTCAGCGGAAAATGAATCTCGAATATTATCACCGTCACAAGGGAGGTGATCATGGACAGGGAAAATGACCGCCTCCAGTCCACCGCCGCGCTGGAAGAGCAAATCACCAGCCTGATCCATGATGTTGAGCGATACATCAAGGCAGGATCGGAAGAGGCGGCACGGGCTGATGCGCTGGAAGAGGAGATAAAGCGGCTGAGGGAGGCGCTGAGGCCGTTCGCGGAAGAGGCGGATCAGGTTGATAGTTGCGAGGCCCATCCAAACGGATGCCCCGCGCACTACAGCGCAGGATGGTGCGCTGATTTGACCATTGGCGATTTTCGTCGCGCCCGCACAGCACTTGAAGGGCGCGGATCATGAGCGTGGTGGAGAAGCCAAGGCGCGGACAGATCATCTATGTCGGCCGCTATTCGAGAGATGAGATCCGACGCCACCCCGAACGCCTATATGTGTTCGGTGACAATGTCAGCACGTTGGGCAGGGGCGGCCAAGCGCGGGAGTGTCGGGGCGAGCCGAATACCGTAGGAATCCCGACTAAATGGCATCCGATGATGGATGACGAATCGTTCTTCTGTGACGCGGACCTGCCGACCATCGTGCCGCGCATCAAGGCTGAATTTCGCAGGCTCGATGCGCACCTCGCATCAGGCGGCGACGTGGTTTGGCCATCGGATGGCGTCGGCACCGGATTGGCGCAGCTTCCGCGCCGGGCGCCGGCAATCGCGGCTTATATCCAGCGTTGCCTTGCCCACTTGTCGCGCCATACGATCGACGCAGCACTGGATGGGGAGGGGTAGGGTGACTGCCAGTGCCGGATTTGTCGGAATGACTTGTCGGAACAAATCGGAATGGACGTGCGTGATCCTCGCCATTTCTAGCGAAAAATCACCTATTTTCATGATGGTGCGGACGGCGGGACTTGAACCCGCATTCCCAGGGGGAGGCGGATTTTAAGTCCGCTGCGTCTACCGATTTCGCCACGTCCGCTTGAGGCCGTTACCCCCTGAAGGCTAACGACGCACAGGTCAAGGATGTGGTTGGATCAGTGGGCAGCTTTGCCGTTCAGCCGTTCCCGCATTTCCTTTCCGGGTTTGAAATAGGGAACCCGCTTGGCGTCCACCGGCACCTGCTCACCGGTGCGCGGATTGCGGCCGGTACGCGCGTCGCGCGCCCGTGTCGTAAAGGCGCCGAAGCCCCGAAGTTCCACTCGCCCGCCGCTGGAGAGGCGGTCGACTATTTCCTTGAAGAAAAGATCGACGATCCTTTCCACTTCCTGGAGGTTGAGGTTTGGATTTTCCTCAGCCAATTTCTGAATCAGTTCCGAGCGTATCATTGGTCCTCCAGACTCCCCCTTCTGGTTCCCTGTTTATTTATAATGAATCCTCATGGCTGTGACAATCAGCCAATATCGGTATGTCATTCTCATTTTGGGAATAGAAAAAGCCCGCCGGAGTTAAGTTCCGGCGGGCCATATTACTTAAGTTAGATACCGAAGGAGGGCTTAGCCCTCGCTCTTGGCCTTGAGCGCTTCGCCCAGGATGTCGCCCAGCGAGGCGCCGCTGTCGGACGAACCATATTGCGCCACAGCCTGCTTCTCTTCAGCGATCTGAAGGGCCTTGACAGAGAAGGTCGGCTTCTTGGCGCGGTCGAAACCGGTGACCATGGCGTCGAACTTCTGGCCGATCTGGAAGCGTTCCGGACGCTGTTCGTCGCGGTCGCGGCCAAGGTCGCTGCGCTTGATGAAACCGGTGGCGCCATCTTCGCCGGCCTGGACTTCCAGGCCGCCGTCGCGGACTTCCAGAACCGTGACGGTGACCGTCTGGTTCTTGTTGAGGCCAGCGGCAGCGGCGGTGGTGCCGCCAGCGGCCGGGCCGCCACGCTCAAGCTGCTTCATGCCAAGGCTGATGCGCTCCTTCTCGACGTCGATGTCGAGAACGACGGCCTGGACGGTCTCGCCCTTGCGGTGCAGGGCCAGCGCGTCCTCGCCCGAAATGCCCCATGCGATGTCCGACATGTGGACCATGCCGTCCACGTCGCCGTCCAGGCCGATGAACAGGCCGAACTCGGTGGCATTCTTGACTTCGCCCTCGACGGTCGAACCGATCGGGTGACGTTCGGCGAAGCTGTCCCAGGGGTTGTTCTGGGCCTGCTTGAGGCCGAGCGAGATGCGGCGCTTTTCCGGATCGACTTCCAGGACGATGACGTCGACTTCCTGGCTGGTCGAAACGATCTTGCCGGGGTGGACGTTCTTTTTGGTCCAGGACATTTCCGAAACGTGGACCAGACCTTCGATGCCCGGCTCCAGCTCGACGAACGCACCATATTCGGTGATGTTCGTGACGCGGCCCGACAGCTTCGCACCGACCGGATATTTGGCGGCGGCGCCTTCCCACGGATCGCTTTCCAGCTGCTTCATGCCAAGGCTGATGCGCTGGGTGTCGCGGTTGATGCGGATGATCTGGACGCGAACGGTGTCGCCGATGTTGATCATCTCGTTCGGGTGGTTGATGCGCTTGTAGCTGAGGTCGGTGACGTGCAGCAGGCCGTCGATGCCGCCCAGGTCAACGAACGCACCATAGTCGGTGATGTTCTTGACGACGCCCTCGATGATCTGGCCTTCGGCCAGCGTCTGGATGAGGCCCGAGCGCTGTTCGGCGCGGGTTTCTTCCAGGATGGCGCGGCGCGACACGACGATGTTGCCGCGGCGGCGATCCATCTTCAGAATCTGGAAGGGCTGCGGGATGTCCATCAGCGGGGTGACGTCGCGAACCGGACGAATATCGACCTGGCTGCCGGGCAGGAACGCAACGGCGCCGTCCAGGTCGACGGTGAAGCCGCCCTTGACGCGGCCGAAGATGACGCCTTCGACGCGGGCGTTCTCGGTGAACTCGGCTTCCAGCTTGTCCCAGGCGGCTTCGCGGCGGGCGCGGTCGCGCGACAGCATGGCTTCGCCATGGGCGTTTTCGACGCGGTCGACATAGACTTCGACTTCGTCACCGACCTTCAGGTCAGCCTTCTGGCCCGGCGCGGCGAATTCGCGCAGCGGCACGCGGCCTTCCGACTTCAGGCCGACGTCGATCAGCGCCATGTCGTTTTCGATGCCGGTAACGGTGCCCTTGACGACGCGGCCTTCAAAGCCGCCATCCTCGCCACCGAGAGAATCATTGAGAAGCGCGGCGAAATCGTCGCGCGAGGGGAATGCCGTAGAGGCCATAGGTAAGTCCTTCACTCGTCATTGCTGGCCTACCGGTTGTGTCCGGTGGTCTTTCAGGCCAAAGCGCCCGCAGGGCCGGATACCCATGCGAACATCCGTTCGGCCATGTCGAGTCGACGCCCTGTGGACAAGCGAAAAGGGCGCCTGGGAATCCCCGGCACCCGGCATCGCGTCAGGCCTGTTGCCGACGTTCCAACTGGGCGTCCACCAGTGCAATGGCCTGCTGGACGGCGGCGTCTATAGTCAAATTGCTGGTGTCGAGCAAGTCCGCTCCATCGGCCATGCGCAACGGGGCATGATCGCGGCTCATGTCGCGGGTGTCGCGGGCCTGGATGTCCGCGATCAGGCTGTCCATGTCGGGATGGCCGCCATGGTCGAGCGCGTCCTGATAGCGGCGCTGGGCGCGGACATGGACGCTGGCGGTGACGAAGATCTTGGCGTCGGCATCGGGGGCGATGACGGTGGCGATGTCGCGCCCGTCCAGGATCGCGCCGCCGGGTTGGGTCGCGAAGTCGCGCTGGCGCCTGACGAGGGCCTGCCGGACGCTTTGGTGGATCGATACGCGGGAGGCGAGCGAGCCCACGGCCTCGCTGCGCAGCGCGGGATCTTTCAGCATGGCGTCGTCGAAGTCGCAGGCGGCGAGCGCATCGGCTTCATGGTCCGGGTCGCCGCTGGCCTTGAGCACGGCAAGGCCCACGGCGCGATAGAGCAGGCCGGTATCGAGCACGGGCAGGCCGTAATGCCGGCCCAGCGCCCTGGCGATGGTGCCCTTGCCCGATGCGGCGGGGCCGTCGACAGCGATGATCATGATGCTTTGCCTTTCCGCAGCGCCTTGGCGAGGCCGATCAAGGCGATGAAGGCCCATATGACTTCCAGCGCCATCGACGCGACGTTGAAATGAACCGTCAGCGAGTAGATCAGCAGCACCGCGCCGACCAGGTTCAGCAGGTTGAAGAGGGTGAAGCTCAGCACCTTCGCCATGTTGCTATAGGCATAGGCAATGACCATCAGGCCGCTGCCGATCAGTCCAAGGATATTGGCAAGGTCGAACGTCATGCGAGTGCGCCGAGCGAATGCAGCAAAGCGGTGAAACCCGGGAAGCTGGTCGCGACGGGGCGCATGTCGTCGATGGTGACGCCATTGCTGGACACGAGGCCTGCGACCGCGAAGCTCATGGCGATGCGGTGGTCCAGCTTCGTCGCGACGGGGCCGCCGCCGGGGAGGGGCGCGCCACCGCTGCCCTCTATGACGATGCCGTCCTCCAGTTCCTCGACCTGCACGCCGATGGCGCGCAAGCCTGCCGCCATGGTGGCGATGCGGTCCGATTCCTTGACGCGCAATTCTTCCAGGCCGCGGAAGATGCTGCGCCCTTGCGCCAAGGCGGCGGCGATGAAGGCGACGGGATATTCGTCGATCATCGACGGGGCGCGGGCCGGATCGGGCTCGACGCCCCTCAGCGTCGAGGCCGCGATGACGAGATCGCCCACCGGCTCGCCGCCGACCTCGCGCGGGTTTTCGATGACGATGTCGCCGCCCATCTCGCGCAGCAGATCGACCAGCCCGGCGCGCGTCGCGTTGAGGCCGACATTGGCGATGGTCACGTTCGATCCCGGAACCAGCAGGGCTGCAACCATCGGGAAAGCGGCGGAGGAGGGGTCGCCGGGAACGATGATCGATTGCGGGTGGAGTTCGGCTTCGCCCCTGAGCGTGATGATGCGGGTGCCGTCGGCTTCGACCTCCACGTCGAGGTCCGCGCCGAAGCCCTTGAGCATGCGTTCGCTGTGGTCGCGGGTGGGGATCGGTTCGACCACGCGGGTGATGCCGGGAGTGTTGAGGCCGGCGAGCAGGATGGCCGACTTGACCTGCGCCGATGCCACGGGAAGGCGATAGTCCAGCGGCACGGCCGGGCAGGCGCCGCGCATGGTAAGAGGCAGGCGGCCTCCGGGACTGGTGGTGAAGCTGGCGCCCATCCGCGACAGCGGATCGGTGACGCGGGCCATGGGGCGCTTGCTGAGGGAGGCGTCGCCCACGAAGGTGGCGGTGATGGCGTGGCTTGCGACCAGCCCCATCAGCAGGCGGGTGGAGGTGCCGCTATTGCCCATGTCGAGCGCGCTTTCCGGCTGGAGTAGGCCGCCGACGCCCACCCCATGGATGTGCCAGATGCCGTCCGCATCCCTGCGGATGTCCGCGCCCATCGCCCGCATGGCGGCGGCGGTGGCGAGGACGTCCTCACCCTCCAGCAGCCCTTCGACCCGACTCTCGCCCACGGCCAGCGCGGAGAGCATCAGCGAGCGGTGCGAAATGCTCTTGTCGCCCGGCACGGCGATCGAGCCGGAAAGGGCCGGGGCGGCGGTGAAAGTCATGGACATGGGCTGGTCGGAAGAAGCGGTCACGGGTCAATCCGTCTGCAAAACTTGAAAAAATGCGCCCGGCTTTTGACAGCGCGGTTTCGCTATGGCAAGGCGCCGTCTCTTCGCGGGCGACCCTGTCGTGCCGCGTAATTTCTGTTTTGAGCACTCGCAAGAGAAGGACAAGGCCGGACATGGTCAAGGCTGAATGGGGCACGAAGCGTACCTGCCCGAAATGCGCCACGCGCTTCTACGACCTGGGCAAGGATGACCCGGTCACCTGCATCAACTGCGGCACGGCCTGGGAACCGGAACCGGTGCTGAAGTCGAAGCAGCCGCTGCCCTATGAGGAAGCGCCCAAGAAGGTCATCGAAACCGCCGATGGCGAGATCGAGACGGCGGACGACGATCTGGACCTGGATCTGGACGTGGATGATGACGGCGATTCGCCGGACAATGACGTCGATCTGGGCGGTGACGACGATCTGGGCGTCGACGCCGGCGGGGACGATGGCGACGACGACAATTAATTGAATTTTGTGCTTGCCAAGGAGATCGCCGCCACCTAATGGCAGCGACCTCCGAGGCGCCGCCCCAACGGCGCCGACACTGGAAACGGGGCCTTAGCTCAGCTGGGAGAGCGCCTGCATGGCATGCAGGAGGTCAGCGGTTCGATCCCGCTAGGCTCCACCAGTTTTTCGGAAAAAGAAAATGTCCGGGGGACATTTTCCCGAAAAACTCCCGAGCGCAAGCGAGGAGTGTGGCGAGGTTGCAAGTGACCTCGATTAACACTCCAAAGCCACGCAAGGAGTGTTCTATATTTGGCCGATGGCTTAATGCCGGACATGGCCTGATCCATTGGGATGCGGTATGATGCCGCGCAACGATGGGGCCTTAGCTCAGCTGGGAGAGCGCCTGCATGGCATGCAGGAGGTCAGCGGTTCGATCCCGCTAGGCTCCACCAACTTTCCCCTATCATCTGAAGTAGCTCGCCATGGGCCAGCTTCTCGATCCAATAAGGATTGTAGGCGGCTGTTTTGCGGCTGATTTCTGCCGTTTTCCGCCGAAGTTCACAGTGTATGCGCGCGTGCGCCCGCGCGCGCATGCGTGGGACCCCGATGTATCGGACGTTTCAAAGACAGAGCCTGGTAGGCTGGCCGGGGCGGGATAGGACAGGTGGAAATGGTCGCCTGTTGGGAAATAGGATGCTTTTTGCGGATGTTGTTGCCGTTGGGCTACTATGGCTGATCCTCAGTTGCTCGGTTAAGTCCGAAAGCTGACCGGTGAAAGGAGCGGTTAGCGTCCGCGCTCGTGGTGTAATTTCTGGTGTAGATTGAGATGATCGCATGGGGTGGGGCATGCCCCACCCCATGCGATTTCGATCTCGGTGGCCACCGGGCTCATCGGTAAGGTGGAGTTACCACACTTCACACGCCCACCGAGGAGTTGATCCCGATGACCGACGACAGACTACCGCTTGCCGAGCTGATGGCGAAGACTGGAGATGGAGATTTCCTGCGCACGATCGCCGAGAGCGTATTACAGATCATCATGGAGGCCGACGTCGATGGCCTGGTCGGCGCTAGCCGACACGAGCGCTCCGGCGACCGGACGACCTGGCGGAACGGCTACCGCGACCGCAGCCTCGATACCCGGCTCGGCACGCTCAACCTGAGGATTCCCAAGCTACGGACCGGCGCCTACTTCCCTGGCTTCCTGGAACCCAGGAAGACCGTCGAGAAGGCGCTGGTCGCGGTGATCCAGGAGGCGTGGATCGCCGGCGTCAGCACCCGGCGTGTCGACGAGCTGGTGCAGGCCATGGGCATGACCGGCATCTCCAAATCCTCGGTGTCCAAGCTGTGCAAGGATATCGACGAACGTGTCCATGCCTTCCTTAAGCGGCCGCTCACCGGCGACTGGCCCTACCTCTGGCTCGATGCTACCTACCTCAAGGTGCGCGAGGGCGGGCGGATCGTCAGTGTCGCCGCGATAATAGCCGTTGCCGTCAACACCGAGGGCAAGCGCGAAATCGTTGGCCTTCACATTGGACCCTCCGAAGCCGAGCCATTCTGGTCGAGCTTCCTCAAGGACCTCGCACGCCGCGGACTGACCGGCGTGAAGCTGGTCATCTCCGATGCCCACGAGGGCCTCAAGGCAGCGATCACTCGCGTGCTCAGCGCCACCTGGCAGCGGTGCCGCGTCCACTTCATGCGCAATGCCCTGGCCTACGTGCCCAAGGGCCAGAACACCGTCGTCGCCGCTGCCATCCGCCAGGTCTTCCTCCAGCCCGACCATGCCGCCGCGACACAGGTCTGGCGCCAGGTCGCCGACCAGTTGCGTACCCGCTGGCCAAAGCTCGGCGCCTGCATGGACGATGCCGAGCACGACGTGCTGGCCTACATGACCTTCCCCGAGCAGCACCGCGTCAAATTACATTCCACCAATCCACTGGAACGCCTGAACAAGGAAGTGAAGCGCCGCGCCGATGTCGTCGGCATCTTCCCGAACGAGGATAGCATCATCCGCCTCGTCGGCGCCGTCCTGCTGGAGCAGAATGACGAATACCAGCTCCAGCACCGCTACATGCAGATCGAGGGCATGGCCGCCCTTGCTACACCAATGATCGAGGAGGCACAGCCGCTACAGATTACACCCAAGGCCGCCTGAAAATGCAGCCCGCTGGCCACACCCAATTCTACACCACATTGACGGACGCGACCAAGGAGCGTCTGGAATCGACCAGTTGTGGACGACAGGAGGGGAAGGCAGGGACACCGAATGTGGACGTAACGGCACCACTGTCAATCCAACGGCTGACCCTTTTCGTTGCGCTCGCAAGGATTATAGTCGCAAACTATTCGTACCGAATAATTGACCAAGACAAAGAACGCCAAGCACAGGTAAATTATAGTGATGACACCCTTGGTAAGGCTTGGCAGTCGCGTGATAATAATTCCAATTACGCCTACTGCAATGGCAAAGGGTAAGCCGATTATGCCTTGGTGATTGATTATAAAGACGAACGCGATCAGCCAAGGAGCGATGACGCAAAGCAAGAATGTGCGGACTATCACAAGCATGGCTGCCCATTATTATCAGAGCCTTGCCATCAGGTCACTGCGTCTGAAACTGCGAGCATTGACCTGAAAGCAGACCGTCCAAAAGCCACCCATCTTTATCATTCCCATACAAAACGGTACCTGCCACCGCTATTTCATCCGGTATCTACGATATTGGACGGCGGTCTTGAGGAAAGGCTCGATTGACGGCTAGGCAGGCTGGACGAAGCTGTCCATCACCCGCTTCCGACCCGCCGTTTCGAAATCGATCTCCAGCTTGTTGCCTTCGATCTCCGCCACCGTGCCGTAGCCGAATTTCTGGTGGAAGACGCGCAGGCCGACGCTCATGTCATCCCGCCCCTTGTTGCCGAGCGAGACCGCTGATGCGCGCGCCTCCACGATCCTTGCGGGTTCGCGGGTGAACTGTCCGCTCTGTTGGGCGCGCTGCCACCCGGGGCCGCGACCGGTGCCGCGCTGGACATTGGCGAAGGGATCGGCCCGCTCCGACCAGTTGGCGCGCCAGAGCGAGGCGCCGCCGGACATGCTGCTTTCCTCCTCCACATGTTCGGGAGGCAATTCCCCGACGAAGCGCGAAGGGATGGAGCTGGTCCACTGGCCATAGATGCGGCGGTTGGCGGCGTGCAGGATGACGCAGGACTTCCTCGCCCGCGTGATCGCGACATAGGCGAGGCGGCGTTCCTCCTCCAGGCTGTTGAGGCCGCCTTCGTCGAGCGCGCGCTGGGAGGGGAAGATGCCTTCTTCCCACCCCGCGAGGAAGACCGTGTCGAACTCCAGCCCCTTGGCGGCGTGGATGGTCATGATCGTGACCTTGCGCTCGTCCTGTTGCGCCTCATTGTCCATGACGAGGCTTACATGCTCCAGGAATGCGCCCAGCGTCTCATATTCCTCCATGGCGCGGGTCAGTTCGTTGAGGTTCTCCAGCCTTCCCGCGCTTTCGGCGGTGCGTTCGGCCTGGAGCATGGCGGTGTAGCCGCTTTCGTCCAATATCTGTCGGGCCAGTTCGGCATGGGGAAGTTGCACCGCGCGGTCCCGCCAGCGGGCGAGATCGCCGATGAAGGCGCCGAGGCTGCGGCGGGCCTGCGGCGTCATCTCGTCCGTGTCGAGGATTCGCGCGGCGGCGAGGGCAAGCGGAACGCCCTCCGCCCGGGCAAGCCGATGCAGCTTTTCCACGGCCTTGTCGCCCAGGCCGCGCTTGGGGACGTTGACGATCCGTTCGAACGCCAGGTCATCGGCGGGCTGATTGACCAGGCGAAGATAGGCGAGAGCGTCCCGAATCTCGGCGCGTTCATAGAAGCGGAAGCCGCCCACGATGCGATAAGGCAGGCCGATCTGGATGAAGCGGTCTTCGAACTCGCGCGTCTGGTGCTGGGCCCGGACGAGGATGGCGACCCCCTCCAGCGATTGGCCGCTGCGTTCGATCGATTCGATCTCGTCGCCCACGCGCCGCGCTTCCTCCGGCCCGTCCCAGACGCCGATGATGCGGACCTTCTCGCCCACGTCGATGTCGGTCCAGAGCGTCTTGCCCAGGCGATTGCCATTTTCCGCGATCACTCCTGACGCAGCGCCCAATATATGGGGTGTCGAGCGATAATTCTGTTCCAGCCGGACGATCTTCGCGCCGGGAAAATCCTTTTCGAACCGCAGGATATTGGCGACTTCCGCCCCCCGCCATGAATAGATAGACTGGTCGTCGTCTCCCACGCAGCAGATGTTCTTGCGCTGCTGGGCGAGCAGGCGCAGCCACAGATACTGGCTGCTGTTGGTGTCCTGATATTCGTCCACCATGATATAGCGGAAGCGCTGCTGATAGCTTTCCAGCACGTCCCGATGGCGTTTCAGGATCGTCAGAACATGCAGCAGCAAGTCCCCGAAATCGCAGGCATTCACGTCCCGAAGACGCGCCTGATAAGCGGCGTAGAGCTTCTGCCCCTTTCCGTTGGCATAGCCCTCGCTCTCGCCGGCGCCGATTTCCTCCGGCGTCAGCCCCTTGTTCTTCCACTGGTCGATGAGGCCGGCGAGCTGGCGTGCGGGCCAGCGCTTCTCGTCGATTCCCTCCGCCTGGATGAGCTGCTTCATCAGGCGAAGCTGATCGTCCGTGTCGAGGATGGTGAAATTGGATTGCAGCCCCACCAGTTCGGCGTGGCGGCGCAGCATCTTCGCGGCGATGGCGTGGAAGGTGCCCAGCCAGGGCATGCCTTCGACGGCGGGGCCGATCATCCGGCCGACGCGCTCCCGCATTTCGCGCGCCGCCTTGTTGGTGAAGGTGACTGCGAGGATTTCCGAAGGATAGGCCCGACGGGTGGCGATCAGATGGGCGAGGCGAGCGGTGAGCGCCGCCGTCTTGCCCGTGCCGGCGCCTGCAAGCACCAGCACCGGCCCCTCGGTCGTGAGCACGGCCTCCCGCTGGGGTTCGTTCAGCCCCTGGAGATAGGCGGGATCGTCGGGGGAGGGGGCGGGCAGAGTCATGCGCTATCAACTAGGGTGCCGGGCGGGAAGCGGCAAGGGCGGGCGGCCCTTGCACCGTTGCTCCTTCTATGAGAACAAAAGGCGAATCGTGCAAGGAGTAAAGGCCATGTTCTCGGGGCGGTGCCAATGCGGGGCGATCCATTACGAAGCGCAGGGCGAGCCGGCCTATAGCGCGCTGTGCCATTGTTCGGATTGCCGGAAAAGCGCGGGCGCGCCGATGGTGGGCTGGGCCCTGTTCCCTGAAGAACAGGTGACGGTGACGGGTCGGCCGGTGGCATACCGGTCCTCCGACAATGTGACGCGGGAATTTTGCGGAACCTGCGGTACGGGCCTTTTCTACCGCAATGCCGCCGTGTTCCCCGGCATGATCGACATCCAGACCGGAACGCTGGACGACCAGTCGAACCTGCCGCCAGCCATCCACGTCCAATTTGCCGAGGCCGCGCCATGGATGGAGGGCGCGCATCAACTGCCCAAGTTCCAGCGCTACCCCGAGGCCTGAGGCCGACAGGCAGGATCGTCTGGCGGCGCATCCGCAACGGCTCGTCGCCCGGGCCGGAACGCAGGCATCGCGCATCCGGTTCTTTGTTCAGCCCAAACGGCAGAACGGGGCGAGAACAAAGGAAAGGATGATCCCGATGAAATCGATCCTGTTGGCAGGTGCGGCCATATTGGCCTTCGGCACCGGCGTTACCGGCATTGCGATCGCGCAGGACATGCCGGCTTCGGCGCAGCCGCCCGTCGCCGATACGCCGCCTCCGCCCGAGCAGGGCGCGACTCCTGCGACGCCGGCGACCCCCGCCGAACCGGGAGCGACGCCAGCCAGCCCGGCCACTCCGGCGACGCCCGCGACGCCGCCCCCAGCCGCCGATCCCAATGCTGGGCAGCCGACCGGAGCCGTGCCGCCGGACACGGGCATGCAACCGGCTCCTGCCGGCGTTCCGCGTGATCCGTCCGCTCCCGTCGGAACCTCAGCCAATCCCGCGACCGTGGGTGGCAATATGACGCCGCCGCCGACCGAGCAGAAGGATTATCCGCTGTGCAGCAGGACCGTGCAGGATAGCTGCATCAACCGGAGCGAAGCGCCCAAATCCATGCGCAAGCGGCGTTGATGCTTGCAAGACCGGGCATGGCGGCGATCATGGCTGCCAGCCCGGTCCAGCTACGCCGCCGGTCAGGCTGTGCCGATCGAGCACCGTCAGCAAGGTCGCCGGGGCTGCTCCCGATATGCCGGGTCGCAGGCTGGGTGCAATGCGCAGCCGCGGCGATGGTCCATGGTCATGTCCGTCGCGCCATCACTTCACCCAATCCGCCTGGACTATTCGGCGCGCTCCGTTGCGCGCAGCAGCGTCAGTCGAGCCTTTCCCACGTCACGGGTCGTCTCCACGGTAAAGCCCTTTACCGCCACATCCTCGCGCCGGTCGGTTTCGATGCTGATCCAGCTTGCGGGCCCGGTCCAGCCCAGGCGGCTCAGCTTGTCCAGCGCCACCATGCCAGCGCCGCTCTGATAGGGCGGATCCATGAAGATGAGGTCCAGGGGCTCGCTTGCCGGACCCAGCGACAGGACGCTGCTCTGGCGGATGTCGGGGCGGATGCCCAGCCTGTCGCCATTGGCTCGGATCGCGTCCAGCGCCGCGCGGTCCTGTTCCACGAAGATGCAGCTTGCCGCGCCGCGCGAGAGCGCTTCGAACCCCAGAGCGCCCGAGCCCGCGAAGAAATCGCCAACGCTCAGCCCCTCGAAGGAGCCGATCCGGCTCAGCAGCATGGAAAACAGGGTTTCCCGGGTGCGGTCCGCCGTAGGGCGTGTTGCGTCGCTCTTGGGGGCGGTAAGGGGGCGACCCCGCCATTGGCCTGCAATTATTCTCATGGGCTGGCTCGTTCCAGAAAAGAAGGGCCCCTCGACAGGCTCAGGGCGAACGGAGGGGGTCAGGGTTTCCCAAGGCTCTTGCGGAAGACGACCAGATCGTGCTGCCGCACTTCCTCGACCGCGCCGGATGCCAGCTCGCCCAGATGGAAGGGGCCGTAGCTGGTGCGGATCAACCGGTTCACCTGAAGCCCCAGATGTTCGAGCACGCGGCGGACTTCGCGGTTCTTGCCTTCGGTCAGCGTCATTTCGATCCACTGGTTGCGGCCGGTGCGGCGTTCCAGATTGGCCTCGATCCGGCCATAGCGTATGCCGTCTATCTCCAGCCCGTCGAACAGGTCCTCCAGCTGGTTCTGACTGACTTCACCGAAGGCGCGGGCGCGGTAGGTGCGCGGGACGCCGGTGGAGGGCAGCTCCATCTGCCGCTTGAACTCCCCATCGGTGGTGAGCAGCAGCAGGCCTTCGGTCGTCATGTCGAGCCGTCCGATCGGCATGACGCGCGGCAGGTCGGCGGGCAGCTTGTCATAAATGGTCGGACGGCCGCGGGGGTCGCGTTCGGTCGTCAGGAAACCCGCCGGCTTGTGGAAGAGGAACAGGCGCGCAGGTGCCGGTGCGGCGACCGGATTCCCGTCGACCGCGACGCCGTGCAGCGAAGTGAGGAGGGTGGCGGGGGTCGACACCGCTTCGCCGTCGAGCGTGATCCGCCCCTCCTCGATCATCCGCTCGATCTCCCGCCGGGAGGCGACGCCTGCGCGGGCGAGCAATTTGGCGATGCGCTGCGGTTCGTTCTTGCCGCTGGCGGCGGCGGCAGCGCGGGCAGGATGGGGATTGGCGGGATTGGCGGGCGCCGTCCTGGTCTTCTTGACGGGCGGGCGGGCCGGGCGTGATGCCGGCGCCGGTTTGGCGCCCGTCGGACGCCTGGGACCACCGGAGCCCGGCCGACGGGGCGGCCCAGATTTTTTCGGCGGTTCCACGGAAGAGTTCCTTTTCAAAACAGGGTGGCCTTCCCATATCCGGAAGGCCGGGAAATTGACGAATGGTGCTGTCCTTGCGCCCATGCGCCGGGACGATGGGAAACCCCTTCGGGGCCTTGCACGTTGGTCGGGTGAATGGCGCAAATGGGGCGGATCGGCAAATGTTTTTCGGGCTGGTAAAAGGGGAAGCCGAAGCGCGGGGGCGGCGCAAGGCCATACGCAGCGTGCTGGTGGTCGAGGACGAACCGCTGGTCGCCTTCGACAATGAGCATGTGCTGGAAATGGCCGGCTATCGCGTGGCCGCGACCGTCGACGAATATGCCCATGCAGTCACCATCATGCAGGAGGAAAGCGTCGATCTGGTGATCGCGGACGTGACCCTGCATGGGGAGAAGACCGGCATCGATCTTGCGCGCTTTGCGGCGGGCAGAGGCGTGGCGGTGTTGTTCGTGACGGGGGCCTGCCCTGTCGACGCGCGGGAAATGGCCCTGGGATGCCTGGCCAAGCCCTATGCGCCGCGCGATCTGCTGGCGGCGATCGATGTCGTGGATGCCCTGCTTCGGGGAAAGGCATTGCCCCGTTTTCCCGACGGTCTTCACCTGTTCGAGGACGCCGCCTGATCCGGGCCCGATATAAGATTGCCGGACGGCTTGCCTCCACCGCATTTGCCCATATGGTGGCCCGGATAATCATTCCCGGGGGCGCACCAATTTATGACCGACATCGCGAAGGGCTCGGCCAACTGGCTGGATGCGGTGAAGCCCTATGTGCAGAAGGCGCCTTTGGGGGCATTTTTTCTCGGCATATCGTCGGGCTTTCCCTATGCGATGATCGGTGCGACGCTGACCACCCGGCTGGCGCAGGACGGCATCGACAAGAAGGCCGTGACAGCCTTCACCCTTGCCTTCCTGGTCTATAATCTCAAATGGCTGTGGGCCTGGGTCGTCGACGGCGTTCGGTTGCCGGTCATCGGCCGGCTGGGGCAGCGGGTGAGCTGGCTGCTGGTCGCGGGGGTGTTCGTGATGGCGGCGGTCGCCAATCTGGCGCTGGTCGATCCCACCACCGGCCTTTTGCAGACGGCCTATGCGGCGATCCTGGTCGGCGTCGCCGGCGCCACTTTCGACATCGTGATCGACGCCTACCGGATCGAGACATTGCGGCCCGAGCAATTGGGCGTCGGGTCGGGCATGTCGCAATATGGCTGGCGCATCGGATCGGTCGCGGCGGGTGCGCTGGCGCTGGTGCTGGCGGCCCGGATCGGCTGGCATGGCGCCTATCTGGCCTGCGCCGTATTCGCGCTTCCCGCGATGCTGACCGGGCTGGTGCTGGGCGAGCCGGAGCGGCACCGCGAACCCACCGCGCGGCGGGGTCTGGGCGAAGTCTGGGAGTCGATCGCGGGGCCGCTGGTGGAATTCTTCCGCCGGCGGGGCGCCTGGCTGGTGCTGCTGTTCATCCTGCTGCACAAGATCGGGGATACGCTGGCCAACCTCACCTTCCGCCTGCTGTTCGACGACATGGGCTACACCAATGACGAAATCGCCATCTACGACGTCGGGATCGGCTTCTGGGCCTATCTGATCGGAATTTTCGTCGGCGGCGTGCTGTATGCGCGCATGGGAATGAAGCGCTCGGTGCTGGTCAGCCTCTTGCTGATGGGCGTCTCCAACTTCAGCTTCGCGCTGCTGGCGGCGCTGGGCAAGAGCAACTGGGGCATGGCCGGCGCGATCGGCTTCGAAAATTTCGCGAGCGGCATCGGCGGGGTGACGGTGGTCGCCTATTTCTCCGCGCTCTGCGACCTGCGCTTCACCGCCGCGCAATATGCGCTGATTTCGGCGGCGGCGAGCATCGTCGGACGGTTCCTGACGGGGACGACGGCGGGCGCGATGATCGAACGGTTCGGCTATGTCGATTTCTACCTGCTGACCACGGCGCTGGCGGTGCCGGGCATCGTCCTGTTCTGGCTGATGATGCGCGCAGGGTTGATCGACGCCAGTGTCGGGAGCGCGGCAGCCCCTCAGCCCGCGGCGTAAAGGTCAAGTGGCCGACCGAGGTCGCGATGCGCCTGGGCGACCGCTTGCAAGCAGGTGAGCGCACCCAAGGCATGGTCATTGCCCAGTAGCGCGGCGACATCGTCATAAGCCGAGCGGGGGCTGCGCAGCGCGCTGCCGATCGCCTGAATCATCAGCGCCTCGTCGCTCGTCATGCGCGAACAACAGCAGGGTGCGATCAATATCCTGCGGCTGGATGTCCGCGCCAGTTCCAGCATCATCGCCCGCATCAGCACGAGCGGGCGGCGATAGCCGCGGCCGAAGGCGCCCAGCATCGCATTGGCGGCATGGGCATCGTTGACCCCCGCCGTCGCCATGCGGCGCATCACATAGAGGAACAGCCGGTTGCCGTAGCCGCCGGGAAGCGGACGGGGCTGATCGAGGGAGGGGGACTCTCCATGGGCCATGCGTTCGTACCTTCTGCCTTGTCGTCGGAAGGCAAGAGTACGCTATTGCGAGTCAATCGCAAGTAAATTCAGTCGGGATATTGACCGTTCAGTCGCAAAATTTCTCCGGCCAAATAGAGCGAGCCGGAAATCAGCAGCTTGGGTTCACGGCCCGGCTGAGCGGCGACGGCGGCAATGGCGTCTTCGGGTCCCGCATGCGCGGTGCAGGCAATGCCCCACCGATCGGCAACGGCGGCGAAGCGTTCCGGCGGATGATGATCGTGACCTGGCACCGGCAGGGCGTGGATATGCGCGATCCGGCCGGCAAAGGGATGGAGATAGGCGTCCAGTTCCTTGTTCGACAGCATGCCGATCATCAGTTCGAGCTTATGCCCCTCAAGCCGCTCGCTGCTGAAAAAGGCGCTGATCGCCTCGCCCGCACCGGCATTGTGGCCGCCGTCCAGCCAGGCCTCGGTCCCTTTGGGAAGAGGCGCGAGCAAGGGACCATGGTCCAGCCTTTGCAGGCGGGCCGGCCAATGTGCCCAGAGCGGAGCGGCCTTCAACGCGGCTTCGCTGACGGGCACGACATTCTGGTGCCGCAGCATGGCGAAGGCGAGGGCGGCATTATGGATCTGGTGTGCGCCGGGCAGGCGCGGCAAGGGCGTGTCGAGCCGCCCCTGATCGTCGCGATAATGGAGGCGATCCCGGTAGGCCGCCGCGTCCCAGCTCTCGCCCATGGCGAACCAGTGGGTCCGGTTGCGGGCGGCGGCCTCCAGCATCACGGGGAAAAGCGCGTCGGCATAGCGCTGCGTCACCAGCGGCGCCCCGGGCTTGGCGATGCCGGCCTTTTCGGCGGCGATTTCCCTGATCGTGGTGCCGAGGAAGCTTTGATGGTCGAGGCCAAGCTGCGCGATACCGCAGATCACGGGTTTTTCGATGATGTTGGTGGCGTCAAGGCGGCCGCCAAGGCCCACTTCCACGATGCAGGCGTCGGCTGGATGTTCGGAAAAGGCAAGGAAAGCGGCGGCTGTGGTGACTTCGAAGAAGCTGGCGCCGATCCCTTCCGCAACGTCGAGGACGCGCGAGAGGTAATGAGCCAGCGCCTCGTCGGAGATCAGCTTGCCGCTGATGCGGATGCGCTCGTTGAAGCGGACCAGATGGGGAGAGGTGAAGACATGAACCGTCTTCCCGTCCGCCTCCAGCGCGGCGCGCAGGAAGGCGCAGGTCGAGCCCTTGCCATTGGTGCCCGCAACGTGGAAGACGGGCGGCAGGGCGCGATGGGGGTTGCCGATGCGGTCAAGCAGGCGGGCGATGCGGTCCAAACCCAATATGTCGGCGCCCGGCGACAGCGTTGCGAGGCGGTCGAGCTGGGCCTGGACGGCGGGATCGTCGGAGACGGCGTGGTCGGCCATCGGCGCTGGTCTCCCCGATGACCTCAGGCCGCGGCGCGAGGGGCGAGGTAGCCGATCACCCGGGCCAGCGTGTCGCGCAGCTCGCTGCGATGGATGACCATGTCCAGCATGCCGTGCTCCAGCAGATATTCCGCGCGTTGGAAGCCGTCGGGCAGCTTTTCGCGGATCGTGCTTTCGATGACGCGCTGGCCCGCAAATCCGATGAGCGCATTGGGCTCCGCGATCTGGATGTCGCCCAGCATGGCGTAGCTGGCCGTGACGCCGCCGGTCGTCGGATCGGTCAGCACCACGATATAGGGCAGGCCCGCCGCGTGAAGCTTCTGGATGGCCACGGTGGAGCGCGGCATCTGCATGAGGGAAAGTATGCCCTCCTGCATGCGCGCGCCGCCCGCTGCGGTGAAGATCACATAGGGGCATTTGTGGGCAATGGCTTCGTTGACGCCCTGGATGAAGGCGGCGCCGACGCCCATGCCCATGGAACCGCCCATATAGGCGAAATTCTGCACGCCCATGACAAGCGGCACGTCATCGATGGCGCCCCGCGCGTTGATCAGCGCGTCCTGGTCGCCCGTCGCGGCGCGTGCGGCCCTGATGCGGTCCGGATAGCGCTTGGAATCACGGAATTTCAGCGGGTCTTCCTGCACCTGCGGGGTCGGCAGCAGGATGAAACCGGCATCGAGTATCTGTTCGAACCGCTCCGCAGGTCCGATGCGGCCATGATGGTCGCAGCGCGGGCAGACGGAAAGATTGTCCTCCCACTCCTTGATGAAGATCATCTCGGCGCAGGAGGGGCATTTGTGCCACAGCGTTTCGGCGGTGGTTTCCTTCTTCGCCATGAAGGGCAGGGCGTTGCGGACGCGGTTGATCCAGCTCATGCGGCGGTCTCCCGGAAATGAGGGCTGTTGGCGTTCAGCGCGCCGCGAAGGGCAGCGACGAACTCCTTGACGAAGGGGGCGGCGGCGTCGCCGTGCGAGCCGATGATGTCGACGATGGCGGACCCCACCACCACGCCGTCGGCCACGCGGCCAATGGCGGCAGCCTGTTCGGCGGAACGCACGCCGAATCCCACCGCGATGGGAAGGTCGGTGGCGGTCTTCAGCCGGGCTACCGCCTGTTCGACGGCAGCCTGGGCGGCCTGCTGCTTGCCGGTGATGCCTGCGACGGCGACATGATAGAGGAAGCCGCTGGCGCCGTTCAGCACGGCTGGCAGGCGGGCCGCGTCGGTCGTCGGCGTGGCGAGGCGGATCAGGTGGATGCCGGCCGCGCGCAGGGCGGGACCGATTTCGGCGTCTTCCTCCGGCGGCACGTCGACGCAGACCACGCCGTCGACGCCTGCGGCGCTGCAGTGGTCGGCGAACCATTGGGGGCCGCGCACGAGCATCGGATTGGCATAGCCCATCAGGACCAGCGGGGTTTCAGGGTGCCTGGCGCGGAAGGCGCTGGCGAGGGCGAAAATATCCTTCGTCTTCGTTCCGGAGCCGAGGCTGCGCAGGTTCGCCAGTTCGATGGCGGGGCCGTCGGCCATCGGATCGGTGAAGGGCATGCCGAGTTCGATGATGTCGGCGCCGCCCTCTACCAGTGCATCGAGGATCGCGGGGGTGTCGGCCACGCTGGGGTCGCCCGCCGTCACGAAGGTGACGAGCGCGGCGCGGCCCTGCGATTTGCAGGCGGCAAAGCGGGCGGAGAGGCGGTCAACGGTCATATCGAATTCCCAAACCCGACACGCAACGCGCTCCCGCGAAGGTGGCAGCCCGGTCCACGGGTCGCGTGAACAGGTGACGGTTGAACGGGGTTGCTGCCTTCGCAGGAGCAAGACATATGGCGGGCGAGGTCATATCTCCACCCCCAGGGCGCTCGCCACGGTGAAGATGTCCTTGTCGCCGCGGCCGGACAGGTTGACGACGATGATCCGGTCGGCGTCGAGCGTAGGCGCGACCTTTTCCGCGCTGGCGATCGCATGGGCGGATTCGAGCGCGGGGATGATGCCTTCCAGCGCGGAGAGCTTCTGGAAGCTGGCGAGCGCTTCGTCGTCTGTGATGGGCATATATTCGACACGGCCGATTTCATGCAGCCAGCTATGTTCAGGCCCGATGCCGGGATAGTCGAGACCGGCGGAGATGCTGTGCGCTTCGGTGATCTGCCCGTCTTCGTCCTGGAGCAGATAGGTGCGGTTGCCGTGCAATATGCCCGACTTGCCGCCGGCCAGGCTCGCCGCATGCTTGCCGGCCAGGCCTTCGCCCGCCGCTTCGACGCCGATCATCCTGACCTCCGCATCGTCGAGGAAGGGATGGAACAGGCCGATGGCGTTGGAACCGCCGCCGACCGGCGCGATCAGCATGTCGGGCAGGCGGCCTTCCAGTTCCAGTATCTGTTCGCGCGCTTCCCGGCCGATGACGGACTGGAAGTCGCGCACCAGCTCCGGATAGGGGTGCGGCCCGGCCGCCGTGCCGATGATGTAGAAAGTGTCGTGCACGTTCGACACCCAATGGCGCAGCGCATCGTTCATCGCGTCCTTCAGCGTCTGCGATCCCGAAACCACGGGGATCACCTCCGCGCCCAGCAGCTTCATGCGGAAGACGTTGGGCTTCTGCCGCTCCACATCCTTCGCGCCCATGAAGATCTTGCATTCCATGCCGAACAGGGCGGCGACGGTCGCCGTGGCGACACCGTGCTGGCCCGCGCCGGTTTCGGCAATGACCTTCTTCTTGCCCATGCGCCGGGCGAGCAGCGCCTGGCCGATGCAATTGTTGATCTTGTGCGCGCCGGTGTGGTTCAGTTCCTCGCGCTTCAGATAGATTTTCGCGCCCTTGCCCGGTGCGGCTTCGGCGCGCAGCGCTTCGGTCAGGCGCCCGGCATAGTAAAGCGGGTTCGGGCGGCCGACATAGCTGCGCAGCAATTCGGTGAATTCGGCGTCGAACGCCGGGTCCTGCCTGGCGTCCCTGTAGACCTTCTCCAGCTCCAGAATGAGCGGCATGAGGGTTTCGGCCACATAACGGCCGCCAAAGGAACCGAAATGGCCGGAGGCGTCGGGCTGTGAACGCAGGCTGTTGGGCAGGATAATGCTGTCGGTCATCGCTTCTATCTCTTCAGTCATGGGGTTGGATCACCTGGGCAAGTGATCAACGCCATCGAAGGCCGATGCGTTCTAAAAGGATGCTCTGCGTCAACATGCCGACGCCGCATTGCAGAAGGCCATGATCTTGTCCACACTCTTGATGCCGGGCGCGCTTTCGACGCCGGACGAAACATCGACCAGCGGCGCGCCTGTGATGCGGACTGCTTCGGCCACATTGTCGATACCGAGCCCGCCGGAAAGACCCCAGGGCAACGGCAGGGAAGCGCCGCGCAGCAGCGTCCAGTCGAAGCGCAGGCCCATTCCGCCGGGGAGAGCCGCGCCCTCGGGCGTCTTGGCGTCGAACAGGATGAAATCGGCAGCGCCCGCATAGGCGCCCGCGGCGTCGATGTCGGCGCGGGTCTTCACTGGAATGGCTTTCCAGACGGGAATGCCGAAGCGCTGACGAATGGCCGCCACGCGTTCGGGATTTTCCTTCCCATGTAGCTGAAGGGCGGTGAGGGCGCCCGTGGCGCTGAGATCGGCCAGTGTCTCGTCGGTTGGATCGACCAGCACGGCGACGCGCCCGACATGGGACGGGACGGGCGCTGCCAGGGCGCGCAATCGGTCCGCTTCTACATGACGGGGGCTTTTGGGGAAATGTACGAATCCCAGATGGGTGGCGCCCGCGCGCATGGCGGCGCCGACCGTGTCAGGCGTCGAAAGGCCGCAGATCTTGATGGCGAGTCGGGACATGGGGGCGCTTTAGCGGGTGCGGCAGGGCGTGAGAACCGCTTTCATCCCGCCACCTGTTCGCTCCGGGAAGCCACAAGGGCGGGGGAAGCAGCCGCCAGGTCCATATCGTGCAACGCCAGCCATTGGTCCGCATGGTCGATGCATGCCTTGCCCAGATAGGCGTCGATGGCGTCGAGCAGTTCCGCTTCCTCCATGGCCTTGGGGTCGAGCGGCGGGTGCCAGTCGAGATGGAAGTGTGCGCCCTTCGTCCGGGCGAGGGTGAAGGGCAGGAAGCGGGCATTGCTGCGCCGGGCGAGACGCAGGGCGATGGAAAGATTGCCCGACGGTTCGAGGTCGCGGCCGAAACGGGGAAACCAGACCTGCCGGTCGCGCCTTTCGTCCACGAGGATATAGAGCATCGGGCGCTCCTTTTCAGAAAGGTGCCGCAGGATGGCGCGGGCCGCGCCGCTGCTGCCTGTGATCGCTTCCCCCATATAGCTTTCCCGCGCCCGCTTCAGCATCGCGGCCTGCGCCGCATTGTCCGGCGGATCGTAGACGCCCAGGCCGGGGCGGTCGGTCGACGCCTTGAGATGAGCGGCGAGCAGGTCCCAATTGCCGATATGGGTCGTCAGGAAAATCATCGGCCGTGGCGAAGCCAGCGCTTCTCGATAGGCTGCCTCGTCAGCAATGGTCACGTGCCGGTCGTTCACCAGCCGGTCGACATTGGCGAGTTCGGCCATGGTGCGGCCCAGATTGAACCAGCGGCGGGTGAGCATCCTCTCCTGGGTTGCCTGGTCCAGTTCGGGGCGCAGGACGGCAAGGTTCCTGCGGGCTCGTTCATCCCGCAATTTCATGGACCTGCGCGCGACATTGGCCGACAGCCAGCCTCCCAGCCAGGAGGCGAGGGATGCCGGAAGGATACGGAGGAGGGTGAAGAGAAAGGGGTTGGAGAGCATCGCGCCTGCCGTCATACAGCAGCGGTCGGGGCGGTAAAGGGCTTGGATTTGCGATGAGTTGGGCCTTGGGGCTTTGGGTGATCCTGCAGGGGCTGAGCGTGATCGGCGTGCTCAACTATTGGCGGCATCTGCCGACGGACCGGCAGGAGGAGGCGCCGGAGGGCGTCGCCATGCTGCTGTCGGTGCGGGACGATTGGGATGGGAGCCCCGGTCTCATCGCGCGGCTTAAGGCGCAGACGGCCCGGTTCCGGCTGGTGGTCGCCACCTCCGGCGCATGCGCGGCGGCGGAGGCGATGGCTGCGCGCGAGGGGGATTGGGTGCAGCTCGTTCGTGCCGGCATCGCCGGGGACGAGGGGCAGAAGGTTCACAAGCTGCGCGCGGCCCTGCGCTCCCTGCGGGAGGCCGATCGCTATCTGGTTTTCGTGGATGCGGACATCATGCCGCCGCCGCGGCTGGTGGGCCGGCTGCTCTTTCCCCTGGTGCGGGGAAAGGCCGACATCGTGACGGGATACCGGCTGTTGTTGCCGGAAGCGGGCGTGGCGGCTGCGCTGGTGGGCGCGGTTGAAATGCAACTGGCGACGCTGCCCAGAGCCGCGAGCGCGACCATGCCCTGGGGCGGGGCCATGGCGCTGACGCGGGAGACGGCGGAGCGGCTGGAACTGGATGCCGCGCTGGCGGGGCGGCTGTCCGACGACATGGCGATCGGGCTGGCCGGATGGCGGGCGAAGCTGCGGTTGCGGCCGGTGCGCGATCTGCTGGTCGCCAGTCCGCTGGCGCGGCAAGGGGCGCTGGCTTTCGCCGTGCGGCAGTATCGCCATGTCCTGACCAACAGTCCGGGCATGTGGCGGATCGCCTGCGCCGTGGCGGGCGTGCAGGCGCTGGGCTGGGTCTGGGCGGTGGGATGGGGCGGCTGGAGCGCCGTGGCGGTGGGCTATGCAGCGGCTCTCGGCCGGGCGCTGGCGCGGCGGCGGATCGTCGCGGGCGTGCTGGAACCCGGCCAGGCGCGGACGGCGCGGCGGTCGCTCCGGTGGGACGTGCTGGCGCCATTTGCCGTGTGCTGGGCGCATTGGGGAATTCAGTTGGCGGCCGCCTGCTCCAGCCGGATAAGATGGGGCGGCTATGATTATTGGATGAGGAATGGAAAGGTCGCGCGGATGGAGAAGGTGGGATGAGGGCCATGCCGGTCCGCCTTCTGCTGCTCTGCGCCGCTGCGCTGGCGATCCCCGGCCTTAAAGCGCAAACGGCGTCTCAGGGAACGGCTTGGCCGGTCAAACCGGCCGTGGCGCTGGCCGGGCGGGTGACCGATGCAGCCGGTATTTTCAGTGACGGGCAGGAGGAAGCGCTGTCCCGGAAGCTCGAAAAACTGGAGCGATCGACCAGGCACCAGATGGTTGTCGCCACCGTGGCGTCCCTTGACGGGGCGGAGATCGGATCGTTCACAACCGATCTGGCGAACCAGTGGGGCATCGGGCGCAAGGGCCATGACGATGGCGTGGTCCTGCTGGTCGCCCCGAACGAGCAACTGGTCCGCATAGCCGTGGGCTTCGGGCTGGAAAGCGTGTTGACGGACGCCTATTGCCAGGGCGTCATCGACAAAAAGATGATCCCCCATTTCCGGAAGGGCGATCTTTACGGCGGCGTGAACGCCGGTGTCGACGCACTAATCGAGCGGCTGGATTGAGCCGTCCATTCAGCCAGGGACAGCCGCTCTGTTCCCGTATTTCTCCGCTCTTTCCCGGCCAGCGGCTATTCCGTCGCTTGCGAATTGTCCTAGAGCCAATCGACATTCAGCCCTGACGGCCTGCAAATGACGCTTTTCCGTGCTTCCGGTGCTCACGTACCTTGAGTACGCTGCGCTCCGGGTCACGGAAAACCACCATTTTCGGCTCGTCATCTTCTGAATGTCGATTGGCTCTAGGCGATCGCCCTTAATGGCTTTCGACGCCGGAAACGCCTATCCAACAAAGAAAAATCGGGCGCACGATGAGCGAGCGAAAGGCGTCATCGATGCAATGCGCGACACAACGTTGGGAGTGGCTGGACTGTGCCAAGGGAATTGGCATCGTCACTGTCGTGGTGGGCCATGCGGTCACGGGGCGGCTGCATGACTGGATCTACCTGTTCCACATGCCGCTGTTCTTCATCCTGTCGGGCATAGCCTATCATTCCGAACCATCCGCGCAGTTGATCTACAAGCGCGTCTTTTCCCTGCTGCTGCCTTATGGCTGCTTCCTCACATTGCTGACGGGCATGCAGGACGCCGGCATGATGCTGGATGGGAAAAGCTGGTCCGCGATCTTCCATTCCGACCTGCTGCTGGCCCGGCGCATGCTGTTCGGCGGGCGGCAGCTTACCGGCTGGTTCGGAACGGCCTGGTTCATCACCGTCCTTTTCGGGGCGCAGGTCGCCTTCAATGCCATGGCCCGGCGCATGGGGGAGGGGTGCGGGGTGCGGTTGATCCCGCTGCTCCTGCTGATGCTGGTCATCGCCTATCCGCTGGGCGGTTATTCGCTGGCATGGAATATGGCGGTGCTGCCCATGGCGATATTCTTCCTCGGCATCGGCAGCCTTTGGGCATCGACCTTCCTGCTGGGAGGCGAGCCGGTGTTCGAGGGCCCGGTGCACCTGCTGATCGCCATCGTGACGCTGTTGCTGACGCCCTTCATCCTGCCGATGGACATGAAGTTCGGCCATTATGGCTCGGCCCTGACCAGCGTCGCAGGGGCGATCGGATGGTCGCACATGATCGTGTGGCTGAGCCGGTGGCTGGCATCGGGGCCGCTGACGCCGCTTGGCATCGGCCGCAAATTCGCCCTGCTGGGACGGGCGTCCCTCGTGATCCTCTTCATGCACAGGATGGTGCTGATCGAGACGCAGCCATGGTGGCCCGCCTCCGTGCGCATCGTGGCGGCGCTGGCGGTCCCGGTCCTGTTCCATCTGCTGCTCGAAAGAAGCTCGCCAATCATTCGGCTGGGCCTGCTGGGACTGCGCAGGCCGGTCCCGCCACCGGCATGGGTGCGCAGGATCGACGGACTATTGCATCATCCTGCCATGGCTGTCAGGGCGCAGGGGGTCATGACGGCGCCGCCGCCTGCCGCGCGGGCGCGCCGCGCCAGAGGCCGGTGATCAGAAACCCGCCGGAAAGAGATGCCTGCCCTGCTCGTCCAGCCGCAGGACCACCTTGCCTGCAACGGCGCTGAGCGGCAGGTCGCCATAGAGGTGCGGGAAGAGGGCGCCGCCGCGCGACTCTTCCCATTTCAGCGCGTCCCCGAAAGGCGCCAGGTCGACCATCAGCATCACCAGATGGTCCTGCCCCGCAAAATGCCTGGCGGCGGTTTCGGCGGCCTGTTCGCGGGTCGACATGTGGATATAGCCATCCGCAAGATCGACCGGCGCGCCCTTGAACACGCCGTCCGCCTTCAACTGGTCATACTGATCCCCGGTCAGGATCTTGTAGGCGAAGAGGTCTGTCACTCTTCGGCCAGGTCCGGATCGGCTTCGGGGCTGACGTCCGGGCTGACTTCCAGGCCGGCGGGGGTGCTCACCTCCGTCTCCTCGTCGCTTTCCTCGATCTTCGCCGCGCTGACGACATGCTCGTCGTCGGACACGTTGAAGAGGCGCACGCCCGCCGAGCTGCGGCCGATGACGCGGAGGGATTCAAGGCCCATGCGGATCAGCTTGGCCTGGTCGGTGACGAGCATCAGATGGTCGCCGTGCCGCGCCGGGAAGCTGGCGACGACAGGACCGTTGCGGCCGATATTGTCGATATTGGTGATGCCCTGCCCACCGCGTCCGGTGCGGCGATAGTCATAGGCCGAGGACAGCTTGCCATAGCCGTTCGCGCAGACGGTGAGGATGAACTGTTCCTTGGCCGCCAGTTCGGCAAAGCGTTCCGCGCTCATCTGCGGCGAGCCTTCCTTCTCCGCCTTCCAGGGGGCGAAGCGGAGATAGTCGTCGCGTTCTTCCTGATCCTTGATGCCGGCGCGATGAAGGATGGAGAGCGAGATGACCTCATCGTCCTTCTTCAGCGTCATGCCGCGCACGCCGGTGGAGGTGCGGCTCTGGAATTCGCGCACGTCCGTCGCCTGGAAACGGATCGCCTTGCCCTGGCGGGTGGCGAGCAGCACGTCATCCTCTTCGGTGAGCAGCGCCACGCCGATCAGGCGGTCGCTGCTTTCATCGTCGAAGCGCATCGCGATCTTGCCATTCGACGGGATGTTGGCGAAGGCGTCCATGCTGTTGCGGCGCACCGTACCGTTCGCGGTGGCGAACATGACGTGCAGATCCTTCCAGCTCTCCTCATCCTCGGGCAGCGGCAGCACGGTCTGGATCGTCTCGCCGGGGCCGAGCGGCAGCAGGTTCACCATCGGCCGCCCGCGCGTCGCCGGGCCGCCTTCGGGCAGGCGCCAGACCTTGAGGCGATAGACCTTGCCCGCCGTCGAGAAGAACAGGACCGGCGTATGGGTGGAGGTCACGAACAATTCGGTGATCGCGTCCTCATCCTTCGTCGCCATGCCGGAGCGGCCCTTGCCGCCGCGCGCCTGGGCGCGGAAACTCTCCAGCGGGGTGCGCTTGATATAGCCCTGTACGGTGACGGTGACGACCATCTCCTCCCGCTCGATCAGGTCTTCGTCGTCTATGCCGTCGGCAGCGGCGGTGATCTCCGACAGGCGCGGGGTGGCGAAGTCGCGCTCGATCGCCTCGAACTCCTCGCGCATCACGGCGTAGAGCTTCACGCGGTCGCCGAGGATGGCGAGATATTCGGCAATGGCGGCGGCGAGTTCCGCCAGTTCATTGCCGATCTCATCCCGGCCGAGCGCGGTCAGGCGATGCAGGCGCAGGTCGAGGATCGCGCGGACCTGCGTGTCCGACAGGCGGTAGCTGTCGCCGCTGACTTCCGTTTCGATCGCTTCCACCAGACGCAGATAGGGCGCGATTTCCGCCACTGGCCAGTCGCGGGCGAGCAGGGTTTCGCGGGCTTCGGCGGGGCTGGCCGAGCCCCGGATGATGCGGACGACTTCGTCGAGGTTCGTGACCGCGATGACGAGGCCCAGCAAGATATGCGCCCGGTCGCGGGCCTTGTTGAGCTCATATTTGGTGCGGCGGGTGATGACCTCTTCGCGGAAGCGGACGAACGCCTCTATGATGTCGCGGATGTTGAGCAGTTCCGGGCGGCCGCCGCGAATGGCGAGCATGTTGGCCGGGAAGCTCGACTGGGCGGGGGTGTTGCGCCAGAGCTGGTTCAGCACGACTTCGGGCGTGGCGTCGCGCTTCAGGTCCATGACGATCCGCACGCCTTCGCGGCTCGATTCGTCGCGAATGTCGCTGATCCCCTCGATCCGCTTGTCCTTGGCCGCTTCGGCGATCTTTTCGACCAGGCCGTTCTTGCCGACCTGATAGGGAATGGCGGTGAGGACGATGGAACGGCGGTCGCCGCGCCCTTCCTCGATTTCGTGCCGGGCGCGCATCATGATCGAGCCGCGGCCGGTATGATAGGCGCTGCGGGCGCCGGACTGGCCGAGGATGAGCGGCGCGGTCGGGAAGTCGGGGCCGGGGACGATCTGGATCAGTTCGTCCACGGTGATGCCGGTGTTGTCGATATAGGCCAGGCAGGCGCGGATCACTTCGCCAAGGTTATGCGGCGGGATGTTGGTCGCCATGCCGACCGCGATGCCGCCCGCGCCGTTGACCAACAGGTTGGGGAAGCGCGCGGGCAGGACCTGCGGCTCACTTTCCGAAGCGTCGTAGTTCGGCTGGAAATCCACGGTGTCCTTGTCGAGATCGTCCAGCAGGGCGTTCGTCACCTTGGCGAGCCGCGCTTCGGTATAGCGCATGGCCGCCGGCGGGTCCGGGTCCATGGAGCCGAAATTGCCCTGCCCGTCGATCAGCGGCACGCGCATCGACCAGTCCTGGGTCATGCGCGCCAATGCGTCGTAGATCGCCGTGTCGCCATGGGGGTGATATTTACCGATCACGTCGCCGACGATGCGGGCCGACTTGCGATAGGGCTTGTTGTAGGTGAAGCCCGATTCATGGGCGGAAAAGAGAATGCGGCGATGCACCGGCTTCAGGCCGTCGCGCACGTCCGGCAGGGCGCGGGCGACGATCACCGACATGGCATAGTCGAGATAGCTCGCCTTCATCTCCTCCACGATGGAGATGGGGCTGATGTCCGAAGGGTCGGCGAGGGCAGTCTCGTCGGTCAATGCGATTCTCTTTTTGGATGGATATGGTTCGTTGCTGCTGCACTAGCGGAGCGAAACAATATTGTCACCCCTCGCGCGCACGCGCGCACGCGACGGGAATGAGCGGTATGGACCATGAGCCGCGCGATCGGCGCGCCAGATTGTTTCGCGCGATCCGTTCCTTGGGGCTGACAGGCGGTTAACTGGTGCATATAGGTCGTTCAAACGTTATTCACGCGCCGACCCCTAATCGGCGTAAACAAAGGCCGCCTGTCCCCCGGGCGCAGAGGAGAAGATGAACATGCGTTTTGTTACCCCCGTGGCGCTCGCGCTGACTCTCGCGCTGGCTGGCGGCGCCGTTTCGGTTCCGGCATTCGCGGCCAAGAAGGAAGAGAAGAAGGGCGGCGCGCCCAAGCTGAACGTCTCGCCCGATGTGGTGAAGGCGCTGCAGACCGCGCAGCAAGCCGCCGAGAAGCAGGATTTCGCAGCGGCAAAGGCCGCGCTGGCCGACGCCGACAGCAAGGCCAAGTCGAACGACGACAAATATCAGATCGGCGCCATCAAGCTGAACACCTCCATCGCCGGCAAGGATGCGGCGATGCAGAGCGAGGCGCTGACCCAGATGCTGGACAGCGGCCTCACCCCGCCGGAACAGGCCGGCCAGTTCAACGCCGTCGCCGCCGACCAGGCGCTGCAGGCGAAGAATTACGATCTTGCCATCACCCGCGCCCAGGCCGCGGCGCAGGCCGGTTACAAGCCCGAAGCGGTGAACGTGACGCTGGCGCAGGCCTATTTCGGCAAGGCCGGCACCGCCAACGCTTCGGTCGAGCCGCAGCGTGGCCTGAACCAGCAGGGTCTGGCCGCGCTCAAGGCCGCGGCGGACGCCACCAGGGCCTCGGGCGGCCAGGTGCCGGCGCAATGGTACCAGATCGGCGTCAGCCGCGCCGCGACGGCGAAGCTGCCTGAAGTCACCGAATGGGCCAAGATGGCCTATCAGGCTGCGCCCAGCGGCGAAAATCTGCGCACGC
The DNA here is from genome assembly GCF_024611135.1 of Sphingobium sp. CFD-2. NCBI lineage: Bacteria > Pseudomonadati > Pseudomonadota > Alphaproteobacteria > Sphingomonadales > Sphingobiaceae > Sphingobium > Sphingobium sp. CFD-2. The sequence continues at coordinate 1,187,477 of NZ_CP084405.1, forward strand.
TGATCCGTCTGTTCCAGCAGGCCAATCCCAATATCTCAAACCGCGAGAATCTGGACGTGCTGCGCCTGATGGCGACCTCCGGCGGCCTGGTCGTGGCGCAGGATTATCTGGAATATGCCGAAATGGCGTCGAAGACCGGCATCTATGGCGAAGTGAAGTCCGCGATCGACGCGGGCCGCGGCAAGGGCGTGCTGAACGCCAGCCAGGGCGGTGACCTGTACCAGCCTGCCGTGTCGAAGATCGCGGGCGACAAGGGCTCGCTGGGCACGGCCGAGGCCGATGCGCGCAAGGCGGCCAATGGCAAGATCGCTGCGGCCACGGCCGACGCCTATCTGGGCTATGGCGACTATGCCAAGGCGGCGGCGATGTTCGAACTCGCCAAGCAGAAGGGCGGCGTCGACGCGGACGAGATCAACACCCGCATGGGCATCGCCAAGGCTCTGGGCGGCGACAATGCTTCGGCCAAGGCGGCTTTCCAGTCGGTGCAGGCCGGTTCGCGCAAGCAGATCGCCGATCTGTGGCTGGCCTATCTGGCCACCAAGGCCTGATCTTTGCCTGATGGAGGCGCGCTGCCCGGTCCGGGCGGTGCGCCTTTTTCATCTTCGAACATGATGACGGTCTGGCCGGAGCCAGGCGACAAGGGGGATGGCTGACATGGCCATGATGAGACATTCGAATCTGACCTGCGGGCTGCTGGCCGGCGCCGCCCTGATGGCGGCCGCGCCCGCCGTTGCGAAGAAGCCGGCCGTCGGCCCCGCGATCCAGATGTCGGACAGTTTCCGCGCCGCGACGCAGGCGGCGGACAGCGCGATCAAGGCCGGGGATGTCTCGACCGCGCAGGCCCAGATTTCGGGCCTGATGCCGGTCAGCGATTTCGAGGCCTATGTGGCGGCGGGCCTGCGGTTCCAGCTCGCGGTGCTGAAGGTCGACCGGCAGGCGCAGCGGGTGGCATTGAACGACATGTTCAAGACCTCCTCGGTGCCCAAGGGCGATATGCCGCGCCTGCGCTATATCGCGGGCTATCTGTCCTACATCGTCGGTAATTACGACGATGCGACGGCGCAGCTCGATTACGCCCGGACGCTCGGTTACGATCCGATCGACGCCACCATGCTGCGCGCGGACATCGCCATCCGGCGCAACAAGCCCAAGGATGCGCGAGGCTTCGTGCAGGAGGCGCTGGCGCGGCAGCGGACAGCCGGGCAGCCGATACCGGCCGCCTGGTACGACCGGGCGATCTCCATGGCCTATCAGGCAGGGGACTGGACGGAGTTGGGGGCGTTGTATCGGGAGCGCCTTGCCCATTATGATTCGGCAGGGGAATGGCGGTCCGCTCTCGCCAATTACCTGACGGCGCCCGGCATGGATGCGCAGGTGCAGCTCGACCTCTATCGCCTGCAGGCGGCCAATGGCGCCATGGCGAGCGAGCGCGACTACCAGGCCTATGCGCAACTGGCCGACAAGACGGGCTATAGCGCGGAGACCAAGGCGATCATCGAGGCCGGTCGCTCGGCCGGCAAGCTGACGCCGACACAGGCGGCGACGGCGCAATTGCTGAAGAGCGCCACGCCCAAGGCTGCGAAGGAAATCGCGGGCCTGCCCGCTGCGGCGAAGAAGGCGTCGGCGGCAAAGGACGGGTCGGCAGCCATGGCCGTGGGCGACACCTATTTCTCGCTCGGCCAGTTCCCGCAGGCGGTCGAGCAATATCGCCTTGCCCTGAGCAAGGGAGGCGTCGATGCCGGCAAGGCCAATGCACGGCTTGGCGTGGCGCTGGCGCGGTCGGGCGATCTGGCCGGGGCGAAGGCCGCACTGGGACAGGTGACGACGGGCAACTGGGCGAATGTCGCTGGCTTCTGGTCTGTCTGGGTGGATCAGCAGAGCAGGAAGACGGCCTCCATGCCGACGGTGGCGCCTGCGAGCTGAGGGAGAAGCCGGGCTGCTTGTGGCCGGAATTGGCCAATCCAAGACATTCCCCTCCCGTAAACGGGAGGGGTTGGGGGTGGGCGCGAGCGTAGCGAGCTTCTGACTTAGCCGTTGCAAAACAGCGCAGATGCCGCGCTAGCCCACCCCCTAGCCCCCTCCCGCCTGCGGGAGGGGGAATGGCAGGAAACCAACCCTGACCGTCACCCTTCAAACGGGAAGCGGCACGCCCGGCAGGTTCTTGGATGTCCTTATGGTGAGCGAGGTCTTCACGCTGACCACATTGGGGGCGGGCGTCAGTTTCGACGTCAGGAATTGCTGGAAGCTTTGCAGGTCCTTCGCCACCACCTTCAGGATGAAGTCGATTTCGCCGTTCAGCATATAGCATTCGCGCACCTCGGGCAGGGTGGCGATGTGATCTTCAAATGCCTTCAGGTCGGCTTCGGCCTGACTCTTCAGGCTGACCATCGCGAAGACCGTGATGGTGTAACCCAGCATCGATGGGTTGACCACGGCATGGTAGGAACTGATGGCCCCGCTTTCCTCCAGTGCGCGGACGCGGCGCAGGCACGGGGGAGCCGTCAGGCCCACCTTGCGGGCCAGCTCCACATTGGTCATCCTGCCGTCGCCCTGCAATTCGCCAAGGATCTGGAGGTCGATGTCGTCAATATTGGGGCCGGCCATTATTCCGCTTATTTCCTTGCCAGTTAATAAGGCGTTACCATAATAATATTTCAGGACAATGCAATTGTCCCACTATGCGACGTTCGCATAAGAACCCGTCCGCGGCCCTTCCCCTTTGCGGCGCGAAGCATTATTCCTGTGTAACGATCTCTCCGGCGGAAGGTTTTTCAGCGCTGCGCCGGGGCTGGAATTTGGGGAATTCGGGTGCGCTTCAACGATCTCATGCAGACGGTTCTCGCCGCGGAAGGACGCAGCGGCATCGGGGCCGTCACGCTTTGGCGGCAATGCGTGGATCTGCTGGCGCAAAACGACCGGCACGACCGATCGATCATGTCCGATGCGGAACGGGCGGCGCTGCTGGAACGGTTGACCGGACTGCTGCCGAAACTGTCGGAAACGCAGCGGATCGCGACGGTCGTGGAATTGGGCGGACGGTTGCGGTCGCCCACGCTGGTCGAATTCTTCGCCAATGATCGCCCGGCGATTGTCGCCGCAGCCATGTCCCGTGCGCGCCTTTCCGACGCGGCCTGGGTGGAGATGTTGCCGCGCCTGACGCCGACGGCGCGTGGCGTGCTGCGGTCGCGGCGCGACCTTGGCCCGGCGACGCTGCAGGGGCTGGAGGCGTTCGGTGCGACCGACCTGGTGCTGACCAGCGATGTCGCGGTCGAGCAGGAAGACATGCTGCTGACCGAGGCGATGATCGTTCCTACCGATCCGAAAATCGACCGGCCGCAGGCCGAGCCGGTCGAGGAGGCGGAGGAGGATCGCAGCCAGATCCGCAATCTGGTTGACCGGATCGCACGCTTCACCAGCGCCCGGCGCGCAGGCGACGCGGACGAAGCGCCGCAGCGCCCCGCCATCACCGGACCCCGCGCCTTCGCCTTCGAAACGGATGCGTCCGGAACGATCGTCTGGATCGACCAGGGACCGCGGGCGGCGCTGATCGGCCTTGCGCTCAACGAGACGGCGCTGGAAGGCGGCAGCGGCCCGGATGGCCATGTCGCGGGCGCCTTCATGCGGCGCAGCGGTTTTCAGAACGGCCGCTATACGATCGTCGGCGGCACGATGGCCGGCGAGTGGCGGCTGTCGGCCACACCCTTTTTCGATCCGCGCTCCGGCCGCTTCCAGGGCTATCGCGGGCAGGCCCGGCGGCCCTATCTCCACGAAGTCGCCGCCGAACCCCGCGCCGAGCCTGTGTCCATCGCCGGCCTGTCCGCCGATTCGATCCGGCAACTGGTGCATGAACTCCGCACGCCGCTGAATGCGATATTGGGTTTTGCCGAGATCATCGAACAGGAACTGTTCGGTCCGGCAGGTTCCGAATATCGCGACATGGCGGGCAAGATCGCCGTGGATGCGCGGCATCTGCTGACGGCCTTCGACGATCTGGACCTTGCAGCGCGCGTGTCGCGGGGCGAGGGCGGGAACGAGGCGCCGCGCGCCGTCGACCCCGCGCTGCTGGTGACGCAGGTTTCGGCGCGCTTCCGCGAGCAGGGGGACAGCGCGCAGATCGACATCGCCATGGCGCGGGGCCTGCCGATGGTGCGGATCGACCCGGTGCAGGGCGAGCGCATGATCCAGCATCTGCTGCGTACGCTCATATCCGTTGCACCGGTCGGGGAAGCGCTGACCGGCGCCTGCTGGTATCAGCCGGACGGGGCGGAAGGCCGCGTGGTGCTGGCCATCGACCGGCCGTCGACGCTGGCGGGGATGGAAGAGGACCGGCTGCTCGATCCGGGCTATATGCCGGACGGCAATTGGGCGGACGGCCCGCTGCTGGGCCTTGGCTTTTCCCTGCGCCTGATCCGCAGTCTGGCGACGGGGTGCGGCGGGGCGCTGGACGTCGAACCGGGCCGTTTCCTGCTCGCCGTGCCGGCCATGGCGGAGACGGAGGATGCCGTCGGCAGCGCCTGACCTGCGCCGAGGGAAACCCTATCGCAACCAAATCCGGGTAGCGGTGGCGGGATGACGACGCTTTTCCATGACGGCAACCTGCTCCGCGCGCCGGCGGCGGAGGACAGGGTCACGCTCGATCCGGACTTCGGCACGCGCTTCATGCTGTTCGTGGATACGGAGGAGGAGTTCGACTGGAACGCCCCCTTCCGCCGGACGGGGCATGGCGTGACGGCGCTCGACGGAATGGCGCGCGGCCAGGCCTATTTCTCGGCCGCCGGGGTGAAACCCGTCTATGTGACCGACTATCCCGTGGTCGACAGCGACGCAGCGGCGGAGCTGATGGGACGCTGGCTGGCCGATGGCGCGGCCGACATCGGCGCGCATCTGCATCCCTGGGTCAATCCGCCGCATGTCGAGGAGGTGACGGCCGCCAACAGCTATGTCGGCTTTCTGCCGGAGGCGGTGGAGCGGGCGAAGCTGGAAGCGCTATGCCAGCGGATTGCGGAACGTTTCGGCGCTCGCCCCATCGCTTACCGGGCCGGCCGCTACGGTGTCGGGCCCAACAGCGCCCCCCTGCTGGAGGAGGCGGGCTTCCGGCTGGACAGTTCGGTCCGCAGCCGTTTCGATTATGGCGGGCAATATGGTCCGGACTTCCGGGGCTTGCCGCAATATCCCTATTGGGCGGGACCCAGGCGGCGCCTGGTGGAGCTGCCGCTGTCCACGGCCTTTGCCGGTCTGCTGCGCGGCGGTGGCGAGCGTCTGTACCGCGCGGCGCAACTCATGGGACCGATGGCTGGCGCATTGGCGCGCACCGGGATGTTGAGCCGCATACCGCTGACGCCCGAAGGGATCGACGCGCGGGAGGCGATCGCCGCAATCGACGCCCTGTTGGGGGAGGGCGTGCCGGTGCTGAATTTCAGTTTCCACTCCCCGACGCTGGAGCCGGGGCATACGCCCTATGTTCGCGACGAGGCGGACAGGACCGCCTTCTATGGCTGGTGGGACGCAGTGCTTGATCATCTGGACAGGCGAAATGTTCGCCCCGCGACCCTGGATGCGTTCCTTAACGCAGTCCAGCCGCGAGGACAGGCTTGCCAAGCGGCCTGATGCTGCCTATCCGGGCAACAAGGTGGGGCCTGTAGCTCAATGGTTAGAGCTGGCCGCTCATAACGGCTAGGTTGCGGGTTCGAGTCCTGCCGGGCCCACCAACACTCGATTTCATGAGCATTATGTGATATCATAAATCCCTATAAATCAGGGGTTTGTGAGCCGTTGTTCATCCATAATGTCTCAGGATGTCTCGGGGTATCTCACGAATCGTGGGGTATCGGTGGGGGTATCGAAACCAATTTTTGGGGTATCGATGACTCTTACATACGCTGAAGCGAAAAACGCCGCCGCCACCGGGCGGAATTACAAGATGACCGATTCTGCCGGTCTCTATCTCTATGTCACAAAGGCCGGCGCGAAGTCGTGGCGGTTCAGATATCATTTTGCCGAGCGCGAGAAGCTTGTCACTTTCGGGCTGTTCCCCGAGGTCGGGCTTGCCGAAGCGCGGGAAAGGCAAAAAGAGGCGCGCGAACTGCTCCGGCAGGGCATCGACCCTGCGGTGGAGTTTGTCCGACGGAAGGCGCAGGCCGTAGTTCAGGCGGACGCCAGTTTTCGTACCAAAGCCGAAGAATGGCTTACGGAAAACGAGCCTTGGTGGTCTGCCGCCAACGCCTTCAGGGTTCGATCGAGGATCGAGAAGGACATCTATCCTGAGTTCGGGAAGCTCCCGGTCAGTCAGGTCACCAGCGAAATGGTCCTCATCGCCCTTCGCAAGATCGAACGGAGAGGCGCGATCGAGACTGCGAAGCGGGTCCGCGGCTACATCCTGGGTGTTCTCAAGCGCGCTCGCGGCGAAGGGCTGGTGACCACTGAAACGATCGTCAGCGTCGAGATCGTCGCGGATGCGCTGAAACGCTCGCCTCCGGGGATCAAGCAACCAGCGCTCACGCGCGTGTCCCAGCTTATCGAATTTCAGAGACGCGTCGATCTCTCTACCGGTGGCCCGTTGAGCAAGCTGGCCTCCCGGCTGCTCGCTCTGACCGCCGTCCGCGTTGGCGTCCTTCGAACCGCGTTGTGGGACGAGTTTGAGGGCATCGACTGGGAAGATCCCGACAAGCCTGCGCCGGGGGCGATCTGGCGGATACCCGCCGGGCGGATGAAGCTGGCCGTCGAGGACAAGAGCAATGCCGCTTTCGGCCACGACGTCCCGCTTTCCTGGCAGGCTGTCGAAACGCTGCGCGCCATACGGGTACTCACCGGAAAGTTCAGCCTCGTCTTCCCGAGTAGCCGGTCCTGGCGTTTGCCGATGAGCGACGCGGCTGTCAGCACCTTGTACAAGCGGATCGGGGATGGTGCCTATAAGGGGAAGATGGTGCCGCACGGCTGGCGTTCGGCATTCTCTACGGTGATGAACGAGCGGGCTGCGGAACTCGAGCGTGACGGCGATCGCATGATCATCGATCTTGTTCTGTCGCATGTGCCCAAAGGCATATCGGCGTCGGAATGGGCCTATAACCGCGCGCGCTACTTCAAGCCGCGGCGGGAGATGCTGCAGGCCTGGGCTGATCTGATCGGGGACGGGCTCGAAAGCCCGTTCGCTCTGGTGAATGTTCGGATGGCCAAGGGCAGGCTGCTTTCACGCTGGGAAAGCGCGCCGACGGGTCCGAACGTCATCCAGTTCAGGCCGGCCAGGCGTTAGGCCAGCCAGTTTGATCTTGCGAGATCGAAGGGCGCTGGGTTCAGGGATTGCGTGCCGCGCTAGCGGCACGCAGACTTGAAATCGTTTCGGTGAGATATTCGCGGCTCATAGCCTGCGCCGTATCAACGAGATAGGCCGTCCCTGGCCTGAACATCAATTGGCCAATGATCGACCGAACGAATTCTGGCTTGGCGTTCTTGATGATTTCCAGCGCCTTTTCGCAGTGGCCCAGGCCACATTGTCGCAGTGCCGAGACGACGTAATCGATACCGTGCTGATCGCCCACGGCTGCGAGATCAAACATGTCACGCGGCTGGAAATTCCATCCACGGTAATACACCTTCTTCGCGATGATCTCGGCAGGAGTTTCAAGATTAACATCGCGATTCCTGATGACAGCTCTCTGAGTAGGGTCATCGGTTATGCTTTCGCAGCAAATAAAATCGATCTCGCCTATATCCTTATAGGCAAGCTTCAAAACCCCATTTCCGTCCGCGACGTAGCTATCAGGCCGTCTGTTGAGAGAAATTCCCTGTGTTTCAGGATTGAGATAGGGTATGATTTGCGGATCATCCAAAAACAGATCGATGTCATGGCTTTCGCGATGATCGATTTGCAGCATGAGTGCCGTGCCGCCGCCGAAGGTCCAATCTGGAATGAAGCCGTTGGTCGACTGAAAATGATCGAAGATGTTGCCCGCCAGATCGAACAGGATTGGCCACTGGCTCGCTTGGTTGTTCGGCACCCGTTTAAGCCGCCAGAGGCAACGCGTAGCCGGAAAGCTCCGAAAACTGGCATGCTACCTTGCTGGCCGCTGCGGCACTCACGCCCATCTCCTTGAGAAAATCCTGTTGAATGTCAGCAGGAACCTCGGAGAAGAAAGAAAAGGCCATAGCGTTGAAGGTGACCGCACTTTCCAGATCGGTGAGAAGCTCGGCCAGTTGATGCGCAGAAAGGTCCGCCCCGTAGGGAGCGTTCACTGTCGTCAGAACCTGTACCGTTACGCTACTCATCGAACTACCTCGAACGATCTCCGTCGGATCGATCACTACCATATATCGATCTTATGTTATCAAAACAAGAATGGCAGAAATTACCATTAACTTTCAAACATCTATGCGAAAAATTGGCCTGATCGACCATTCCGTCATTCAGGAGCGACATGGCGGCTTCGATAGGTAGCAGCATAATCAGTTCGCCCAATTCGGCATCGGTCTGCAGTCGACCGGACTTCAGCATTCCCAAGCCGGTTTGCGCCGAAATAGCTCCTGCAACGGCTCTGAAGGTGCGGGCGGAGAATCGAGCATTGCCAGGAACCGCTCATGCTGCTCAGCGTCGAGCAAGAAGGTGCGTTGGTCGAGAATGGCATCCTCGGCTTCACGGCGCGCGCAATCGAGCATGAACTCGGAGAGTTTCTGGCCGCGCAAAGCGGCTGCACGGGTGAGGACGGCCTTCATGCTTGCCGATGCCCTAATCTGGATGACATCATCCTTGGGCGCTGATGAGCGCCGGTTCGAATTCGGTTGTACCGTCCGCGCCATTTTTGCGAGCCTTCCCTTAGATTCCCGGCATGCCTTTCTTCTAATGACGATGCCAATATATTTTTGGTGGCGGTCGATGCGCGGTGCTCAGAAGGGGCCGCTGGCGAAAACCGTCGGGGTGCCGCACTGGTTCGTCTGGCTTAAGACGGTAGATTGTTGGGCCCCCGCCTGACCTTATCGCCGCGCGGATCGCCTTTTCACCGTCTGAATGAAGGCCTTTGGATTTGCGATGAAATCCTCAATGTCGCTTCCGTACCATCCAACGCATCGTGGGCTGATCTGCTGTCGGTTGGGGAAGTGGCCCGCAGCCTCAAGCCTGTAGATGGTCGCGCGGGAGAGACCCGTCCGCTGAGCAACCATGGCAATGCGCCACAAGGAGTCGGTACGACGATCCTTCGCAGCAGGTATGACGAACTGCTTTGCCGCATCCGGCGGCGCCGAAACATTTTTAGGCATCAATCAACCTCATGAATGAGGTCTGCCCGGCCAAACAAAATGATGCCGCCGAATCGCAGGAAAATCAATGGATTTGCTCGATTTATCTGGTGGCGACGGCATTTTGTGAGAGCGAAAACTGGACCCGAAATGGGGGCATCGACGAAGGGAAGGGGGAGGGCGCGATGGGTAGCAGGGGGCTGGAGTGATCGGATCTTGGTAAACCAGGTGACAGGAGGACGAAACTTCCTGATTTCGGAGGGTTAGCTATTTTCCGCGCGGCTCCAAGATGGTAGGTTCGGCGAAGAGGAATTGATGATGGCTGCAACCATTGAACCCAATGACGCGGATCGGAACCCCGACGAACTTCGTCTCAGGGATTGGCTTTCGCGACCCTGGTACGCGAAGCTCTGGTGGAGTGGCGTGCCAGTCTATTGGCTGGGCATGCTTGCTGCCCTCAAGCTGGATGCTTTGACAGAAGTTTATCATTCGGCTGCCGGTGGATATCTGAATATCTTCTTCTTTCCGCCCATTGTGGCGCTAGTTCTCTCTTTCGGATTCATTCGACGCTGGTTGGGATCATTGCCAGCTGCGACAGACGGTGAGTTTGATGAGGACTATTTTAGGGATCGCAGGAAATACGGCCCATCGGGGATGCCGTGGCAGTTTGATCCTCTAGATCCGCGATCTGGCGCATTCTGGATTGGCAATCCTTTAAACCCGCTCAATCCCAGCAATATCAATCGCGTTTCTTGAAATGAGGATCGCCATCAAATGGTCCATTGGCAAGATCTGTGGAGAAGCGCCCCCCGCTTAGCAGGGATGACTGCTCCCAGGATGTCACCGGAGCATTTACATCGACTGTACCTCGGCCACTATCGGCATCTTCGAGATATCGATTTCGCAGTCCATCGCGTCCAAGAATTTCAGCCGAAAGGTGGTTGGCGAATGAAGATGCCGGATTGAGCGATTTGGACGCCGCACGCTCAGAGTTTGCGATTGCCTGGCGTACTTCGAAATTGACTATGTTGAGCTGGGCATTGGCCGCTTCGCTGGTTGTTCCGCTTTCCTGCGAGGACGCACCGAGTGACCCGGCAAACTGACCAAACCCAGCCGCCGCTCCTGCGCGGCTGCCTTTGCTTCCACGACTCGTTGATCCACCACTGATCTCCGCTTGGACAGAAGTGCTAAAGGCAGACTGGTCTTGCGCTGCTCTCGTAATCGACCGTTCCCAACCGGTCTGAGCCATGATCGCCTGCACATCCCGTTGGAGCGTGTCAGCGATCTGCGGCTTGAGACGCCAATTGCCCTTTCGGTCCATTTCGAATCCGCCCTTGAGCCAGTTGGCCATGGCGGCGCGACCTTCGGCACCGCCGCCCATGAAATGCTCGATCGTGTCGGGACCGGCCTGCTTGCCGGCCTCGAACCGCGTGCTGGTGTCATTGCGCGCCGATTTCTCGAACCCTGCGCTACTAGAGACGAGCAGGTCATTATGAGCGAGGCTGAAGCGGGCATGGCCGCCATTGGCGACCGCACCGAGCTGGCTCTCGTTAAGGAGGCCAGCCTGCCACATCTGGGCGGCCGTCGCCGGGGTGAGGTTCATCCTGAAATCGCCATTCTGGTCCATGGCGATCTGGCGCTTGCTCATCTCGATGCCGTTGGCCCGCAGCAGCCCCTGCATGCGGGACAGACGCTCGCGCTCTACGATACTGGTCATCCGCGCGTTTCGCGCCCGATCAGCGATGCGGTCGGCACCGCCTTCCGACATGTCGAGCTGGTTGCCACTCGCATCCGCCAGCGTCCGAATGAAGCTGTCGAGACGAGCTGCCTCGCGCGTGGACATGCTGGCGGCCTCGGCGCCTTGCGCAAAACCAAAATTATCCGACTGTCGGCGTTGCTCACCGATCCGGGCGGCGCTGCGTGTTCCATCGTGTCCGACCTCCTTCTGCGCGTCGAGTTTCCCCGACCGCTCGGCGAAGTCGTAACCGGCAGCTTCGCGGGTCCGGCCATAGACGCTGGTTCCTTCGCGCGCCGCTTCGGCTGTCGCCCCGTCCGCCGTCCCAAGATCGGTCGCCGCCCGATAGGTTTCGAGAGCCTTGGTTACCTGGGCCTCATTCCGGCCAGTGGCGCGGGAGAGTTGCGTGATGGCGGAGGAGCGCGCTTCACCGGAGAGGGCATTGATGAAGGCGATGCGGCGGCTCATCTCATCAACGGGGAGGCCGAGCATGGTGGCGGCGTTGCGGTGGCCCTGGTTCCCGCCGGTGCGATAGGCCTGCTCGGTCGCAACATTGCCTCGTTCCACCTGAGACACCCGGTCACCGGCGTAATCCCGGCGTCCCTCCATGGTGCCGACCTGCACCTGGGCGGAGGTCAGATCGTTGCGCAGCATTTCCTCCTGCGCGTAGCTGTTGGCGATGAGCTTGGCGAAGGTCGGATCGGCGCTCGCCTCGGCGATGACCCCGCTCGCCTTCAGCGCCGCGTCCTGCGGTGAATAACCCCCGCGCTCAAAATGCCGCGTCGCCGCCTGCATCATCATGCCATAAGCGCGAGTGTCGCCGAACGCCCGCCATTGGACCAAGCCTTGGGTGAAGGCCCCGAATGCCTTCTCGCCCGCTTCGCCCGACCCGAAATAGCTGGTGCCAAGGCTTCGCAGTGCGTCCTTTTCGGCAAAGTTGTGGATCGCGCCGGTTGCCGCCGCCGCGCGCACAGCGCTCGCCGTCGCCGGATCATTGAGGTCTCGGCCGTGGAGTGCAGGCGCAAGGCCGCCCAGTTCTCGTGCGGCGTCCGTGCTTCCGAGGGCCATGGCCGCGCTGCCGGGCGCCCCGCCGCCATGGGCCGCACCAACAGCGCCTGCTGCACCGAAACTCCGGTTGGTGCCGAAGGTTGAGCGCTCCCCGAAGTCACCGAAGCCGGAAGCGGCCGACCGGCGTGAGCCCGTGCCCATGGCCGAGGCCTGCGCTTCAAGGGCCGTAGCAAAGCCTTCGGAGGTCGAGACCCCGGCAGCCGCGGCCGATCCCTGGGCCTGGACGCCAAGCGAACCGCCGGTGAAGGATGAGAAGACGTTGCCCGAGAAGCGGAACACCGTGAACACGAACGCTCCAGCTAGGCCCGCCGCTGCTGTGCGGAAACTGCCGAAGATGGCGAGCGCCTTCATCGCCGAGGAGGGGGCAAGCATCCAGGTCGTGGCGGCCACATGATTGGAGCGCATCTCGGCCAGCACCGCCATCGCGCGGCCAAGGGTCAACTGATAGATGCCGGCGTCGATCACGCCCCACAGCGCCACGAAGACGAAGAGCCCCAGCGCGAAGCTCGCGACCCGCAGGTTGATCGGCGTGAGGATGAACAGCAGCGCAATCGGCATCATGAACAGCATGATCCCGAACACTGTCGCCCGGATCGTCGGCATCCATTCATTGGCGGTCGACATGGTGGCAAGGCCTCCCGCCACCACCGCGCGATTGGCCATGACGCGGGCGGCTGTCGCCGGGCTGTCTTCGAAGAGAACATCGCCCACGCTGTTTCCAAGCAGGATGTTGGTGAAGAAGGCCTGGGCGGTGAGCGGCGTTCCCAGCATCATGTCGCTCATTTCGGAGAGATTGCTGCGGCAGCGCGCGAGCTGGTCGGCCTTGGCGATGTCATAGCCGGTGCGCTGGCAGACCTGGGAGGAATAATCCTCGAAGATCGCCGGGTCGGAGAGCCGATCCGCGATATGGGTCCAGGCCTCGTTGCAGCTGACCGTCGTGCCGCCCTTGTCCGAGGCTGTGAAGATGGTGCTGAAGGTCGAAGGCCCCGCCATGGCGGCGAAGGACGCAGGAAGGTCGGTGCTGGTGCGAAAGAGCTGGTCGTCGTCGATCCCATAGGCCGGCGAGACGCGGGCGACCGGATAGCATTGGCGGACATAATCCTTGATCGTCGCGTCGAGAAAGGCATCGGTCATCGGCCCTCGCGGACTGACGGCATTGAGGAACAGGTCGAAGGCATGGCCGCCCGCACCGAATTCGAGCTTGGCATGCGGGTCGAGTGTATTGTCGTCGATCGTTTCGGCCAGCGCCCGCTCCATCATGTTGGTGACGCCCGCCACCAGAACGATGAGATTGGGGACGTCGCCGACCGGCTGATATGCGTTCCTGACCCGATCATAGACATGGACGGTGCCGGTCGTTGCGACAAGGCCGACGAACAGGCCGATGCCGACCAGCATCTGAAGACCGAAGGCGACAAGGCCCATGCCGGTGCCGCGGATCATGGCGAGCACGGCGCCGAGCGCCATCCCGACGACCGCGACGATCAGCACCAGCGTTTCGTAACGCGGATCGGCGAAGATCATCGAGACGAGCCGGAACGCATCCACCGTCTCGGCAAAGCCGTCATAGGTGTGAAAGCTCGTCTCCAGAGCGAGGGCAGGGGAGGCGATGAACAGGCTGGCGAGACCGCACAGCAGCGCGGGCAAGCGGGAGATGAGGCGCATGGTGTCCGATCCTTCAGCGGTTGCGGCTGGCGGCGGTGCCGGCGGCGTCGCGCGCGTCCCGATCGCGCTGGCGGATGAGGCCGGCATAGCCCGTCGAGAGGTTCGCCTGGGAGAGCGCCGCCATATAGGATTGCCGCATCTGCGCGCGCTGGCGCAGCACCTCTTCGCGCAGGTCGCGCAGCTGTTCGATGCCCTTGGTGAGGATGCGGGTCTGGCAGATATTGGCGCTGGTTCTATCGGCGGCGCCCGCCGCGCTGGTCCCGCGCTCGGCATTGGAGATGGCAAAATCGATGCTGCGGGTGAGGTCGTTCAACATCTGATAGGCGAGCGTCAGGGCGACCAGCTCGTCGGTATCGCCAATCACCGAGTCGACCACATCCTGTCGCACGCCCCATTCAAGCATCCGGTAGACCGGCAGGGTCCGCACATTGGCGACGAACTGACGCTCCTCGGCCGTCAGCGCTGCGCGCGTCCTGATCTTCTCGGCGATCGAGGTCATGCGCTCACGGGTGAGCGCCAGCGCGCCCTTGGTCCCGTCCTGCGTGCAATCGGCGGCGGTGGCGGGCATGTTGAGCGCGCGGCGCATGACCCGGCCGCTCAGGAAATCATCGGACGACTCGGTATCCTGCCCAGCGCAGGCGGGGATGGCCGAGAAGAGCGGCACCTTGTCGTTGGCGTCCCAGCGCATATAGACGTCGCCCACCCGGGCGCGCATGACGCCCGCCCAATCGGCGGCGCCGACGCGGGCCGCCGCATGAGCCAGCAGCGAGCCGGTGCGGAAGATGTCGGTGACCTCGGCCGGGCAATTGGCGAGCGCGTCCTTCAGATCCTCGGTGGGGCTATTCCCGTTTGCCTGGATTTTCTCTCGGCTTTGCTGATAGCTTTTGGCGTAACCTTCCTTCACCGACTTGTAGCCGGTCATCTCCTCAATGATCCCCGACATGTTATCATCGCCCTTGGCGATCTGGACCATCCGGTTAGCAAGGCGGCAGTCATTCACCTGGATGGAGTTGAGGAAATTGGTGGCCGCCTCCATCTTTGAAATGATGTTCCCCATCTTCTCGTCGAGGGTTTCGAGCAGATATTGGAAAGCGACGGCGGGCGCGGCCTGGAGGATGCTCTCGAGCTTCTGGACGAGATAGTCCGGGTCAAGGAAGGACATACCGCCCAGAAACATGTCGATGCCGCCGCAGCCCGCCTTCACCTTGGGCATGGTGAGCGACATGAGATAATCGCTATGGACATCGATCCGGCCCGACATGCCGCCCGCCGTTACATAGCCGCGAGTCTGGTCCTCGAAGCTGCCGGGGCTGGTATAGGTCACATTGTCGAACCAATGTTCGGCCCAGCTCTGGGCGTGCGCGGGCATAGCTGTTCCGCAGGTTGCAAGCAGAGCCAGAACAGCTAGGGTCGCGCTATATTTGAGATGGGGCATGGCGGCTTCCTTGTCTTGAGGAGTAAGGAAAGGGCCCACCCGCCATATGCGCGCCCTTTGGTATTGCTTGCAAAATCTCTAGACAATTAACCTTGCAAATTCGTAATATCGATCCAAATATGCAAGGATGATTGAACGCCGTATCAAAAGCGAACTTGTCGCCCGACTGGATGAAAGCCCCGCAGTCGCCTTGCTCGGGCCACGCCAGGTCGGCAAGACGACACTCGCGCATGAGATGGCCGATGAGCGGCCATCCATCTACCTCGATCTTGAATCGGATCGGGATCGAGCAAAGCTTACGGATCCCGAACTCTATCTCGAAAACCATGAAGACAAGCTGGTCATACTCGATGAGGTTCATCGGCTGCCGGACCTGTTCCAGCTTTTGCGGGGCCTGATCGATCGGGGTCGTCGGAAGGGATTGCGGACGGGCCGATTTTTGCTGCTGGGCTCGGCTTCGATCGACTTGCTGGCTCAATCGGGCGAAAGTCTTGCCGGGCGCATCGCCTATCTGGAAATGCGTCCGCTCGACGCCCTGGAGGTGGGCGACGGTGATGTTGATCGGCTTTGGATTCGCGGCGGCTTTCCCGACAGCTATCTCGCCACCAGCGATGCCGCGAGCCGGCGTTGGAGGCAGGACTTCATCCGAACCTATCTCGAACGTGACATTCCCATGCTGGGTCCGCGTATTCCTGCCGAAACGCTGAGGCGTTTCTGGACGATGCTCGCCCACCATCAATCGGGCCTGTTGAATGCCTCGGAACTGGGGCGCAGTCTTGGCGTCGATTCCAAGACCATCGCCTCCTATCTCGATCTTCTGGTCGACCTGCTTCTCGTCCGCCGTTTGGAACCCTGGCACAGCAATAGCGGCAAGCGGCTCGTCAAATCCCCGCGAGTCTATGTGCGCGATAGCGGCATCGTTCACACATTGCTGGGTCTGGGCTCCCGCGAAGATGTGCTGGGACATCCCGTCGCTGGTGCGAGCTGGGAGGGGTTTGCGATCGAAACGCTGATCTCGGCAGCGCCTGAGGGCACGCAGGCAAATTTCTACAGAACATCGGCTGGCGCCGAGATCGATCTTCTTCTCACCATCCCCGGCCACGGTCTGTGGGCGTTCGAGATCAAGCGCAGTCTTTCGCCCAAGGTCGAGCGGGGCTTCCACCACGCCTGCGCTGATCTCGATCCGGTGCGCCGGATCGTCATCTATCCTGGAGAAGAGACCTACAAGCTCGCCGAGAATATCGAGGTTTGCGCGATAGCCGAGGCGGGCCGATGGCTCCTGTCTCTGCATTGACGGAATGTCGATGATTGAGGCTCCCTGCATGATCAGTTCCGATTCCGCTCTTTTGAGGCGGTACCGGCTGCGACAATGCCGGTGAACTTCGCCATGGCGCGCACGCCGACCGCGGCCCGCACGCCGGTCTGCATCTTGAGTCCGAGATAGATGTTGCGGGCGAGATTGGCTGGATGATCCGTCCCGATCGCGATCGGCAGGATGCGCGCCTCGTCGGAGGCGGGGCGGAGCCAGGCAACGGGATGGCCGATCCAGGGGAGGCCAAGCCGTCCCGAGCGGAGCATCGCCTCCTCCCTGCCGATCGGGCGGACCGCCAGGCCATAACGTGTCTTGAGGGCGAGGAGCTTGGTCCAGAGATCGCCACAGGGGAGGCAACCGGGCGCCGTGCTCATCTCAATGACGAACGCGGGTCCCTGGCCCTTCAAAGCCGCCTCGAAATCCGGCGGATAATCGACCGTTCGAGGAACGCGGGCGAGCCAGCTCTGCATTTCGCTGGCGGTGGACACCGGATGGATCGCGGCGCGGGCCGCCTGGGTTCGGTCAGGCGCGCGTCGTTCCGCCTGCGCCTGAACCGGGAGCGGCAGCGCGCCCAGCAGCGCGATCGATGCTCGAAGGTGGAGGGCTCTCATGGGCGGACACCGCCTGGGTTTGCCATCGGATCGGCGGCCGCAACCGGACCATTGGCGAGCGCGTCGAAAAATCCATTCTCTTCGCCCGCGCCCGTCAGGAATTGTTCGGGCCTGATGTCGCCTGATAGCAATTTCACCGCCTGATAGGCGGTCTGGATGAGCGTCGGGAATGTCTCGACGCCATTGGCGATAACCATGCGCTGCGCGGAGTTGCGGCGAATGACCATGGTGGTGGGCGTCACCTCGACGCCGAAGCGGGCGCTAAGCTCGGGCCGCCGGTCAAGGTCCTCGCGGATGATCTGCCAGCCCGTTTCCTCCTGAAAGCGCTGGAGGATCGGCCATTGCACCCGGCAATAGCCGCAGGAGGTGCGCGAGAACATGACGAGCGCGAATTCTGGGCCGCGAGAGCGCAGATAGGCGCGGCGCACCGCATCCTTCTGCGCGCCCAGCGCGTCGCGCGCATCGCCGATCATCGGATTGGCCGACTTGGCGCTGAGTTCGGGATGGGTGAGCATCGCCAGCTGTGTGACGCCCGCAAAGGCGCGGGCCTTGCGCCGCGCAAAATCCTCCAGCCGCCAGAAATCGGATACGGCTTCGACGGTAAGAACGGTCGCCGCATAATCACGCTGGTCTGCGATCAGCTTGGCGATCCTGGGCGGGCTCCATCGCGCGAGTTCGGCCATGGGCGGGATGACCGGGGCTGGTGGCACATCATCGTGCGGCGTCTCGGTGGGATCGGGCTTGGCGCGATACCACCAGTAACCTTGGCGGATCGTGTCCTCTCCTTGGGCTGCCGCCGGGAGCAGCAGGCCAGCCACTGCCAGCAGGGCAAGCGCGCGCCTCACAGGATGCGCTCCATGCGGGTGAGGCGGTCGAGCCGGACCGGCCCGAAATAGCGGCTGTCAAAGCCCCCGGCATGATCGGAGCCGACATAGACAAAGCCCTGCGGGATCGGTCGATCACCCCAGCGCAGATGGGGAAGGGGCCGACCGTCACGGCCGAAGGGCCGGCTCGCGCCAAGGAAGGTGCGGTCGCAATAATACCAGCTGCGGGTGCCCTCGCGGCCATCGACCGAGAGCCGCTCGATTTCGCGGAGGCGCTCGCCCGGAAGGCAGAGCGCCCGCTTCGTGACGCTCACCGGCTTCGGGCCGGCGATGGGGTGGAAGAGCATGAACTCGACGAGATCGCCCTTTTGGATCAGACCCGGCGCGCGCCGTACGGCCCAGGCATCGATCGACGGGCTCATGACCAGGGTGATGCCCGGCAATCCAAGCCAGGTGAGGGTCGCGACGGGCAGGATGACGGCGAGGTTCAGGGCCAATCGCCTGTTGTCGGCAGGCTGGTCACCGACCGCACCGCCGAGCGCGCGGGCCGCCTGCGCGGGCAGGGCCTCGAGGGCGGGCCAGAGCCGTCTAGCGGCGAGACAGGCGAGACGCAGCATCGCGGACCTCCTGTTTGCCGCCAAGGCGGGCATATTCTTCGAGAAGCCCCGACAGCGCGGCGTCGCCATAGACGATATGGCTGGCGCTTGGGCCGACCTCGTCGTCGCGCTCGCAATAGGGAAGGGTGGGATCGCCCGGCACCATGGCGAAGGCAGGGACCTGATTGACGCCATGCTGGCGGAAGAGGATCGGGTCGACGATGAGCTGGACGTTGCGCATCGTGCAGGCCGGACCTCCGCAGCCAGGATCGACGCGCAGAATCTGCGCCGTCAGTTTCGCCAAAGGGCCGATTTTGCTCATGCCCCCGGGAACGCCACGAAAGGCGATAACCCCGCCCACGGACTCAAGCTGTGCGGCGTAATTGCGCAGGGTCTGGAGCGGCATGGAGGAGGAGGCGAACAGCATCGGCACCCAGCTCTTTGCTGAAGCCGCTCCGCGCACGTCCTTTGGCTTCGCAGAATCGATCGGCGCAGCCAGCCCCAGGGCCTCGTAAAGGCGCCTTTGCAGGGCGTCATGCTCGGCCGCCATGCGCTGCGCGGCGTCCTCTCGATCCTTGCGCGCCCGCGCTTCGATGTCGGGAAAGCGCCCCTTCTGTCGCATCGCCTCGAACGCCCGGCGGCGCATCGCCTGCGATGGTTCGGGAATGCCGGTCGGGCCAGATATAGCGGGCTTGCCTGGGGCGGGCTTGTCTGGTTCGGCCGGCTGGGGCTCTCCCACGGTCTGCCCGCCTTGCGCCAGCGCGGGGGCGGCGGCGCAGAGCGCGACCATGGCGCCGGCGCGCAGCAAAAGGTCAGGGATGGATGATGCTGAGCGTCGCATCGATCTTCTCCTTCATGTCGATCTGGATGTCGGATTGGGCGCGGGCCTCGATGTCCGAATAATATTCGCTGAGATCCATCCGGCTGAAATCGAGCGCCTGGAACTCTTCGGCGGAAAAGCCGCGGCAATAGGGATGCTCGGGCGTGCCCCAGCCAAGACTGTTGAAGGCGGCGAGTTGCGGCCGGCCCTGCTCCTGGATGATGCGACCCAACTTGGTGTTGAAGCAGCAATGGCCCCGCGCCTTCTGGATGCAGATTCCCAAGATACTGGACGAGCAATAGGTGCCGACCTCATGGCACATGCCCGAACCGCGCAGCATGCCGGTCTCCATATCCTGTTGGTCGCAGCTCTGGAGCAGCACCTCAATCATGTAATTGATGGCAAGGCTGATCGCGATCGAGGTGGGATCGATGCCGACGATGATCGCATGGGCGCCGGCCGAGGCCGCCTCGCTCGCGGTCGCGCCCGCCTTGAACGCGGTATAGGCCGCTTTCATGCCGGTAAAGACGCCCTTGGCGATCGCGATCTTGGTCGTGATGGAGCTCAGCGAGCCGCCCATCCCGTCTTTCACGATCTTGCCCTTGTCCTTGCAGCAATTCTGGAAGGTGACGCTGGCGCCAGGCGGCCGGCAGCGCAGCGCCCGTCCGCCAAATATCTCGATGGTGCCAAGGCAATTGCCGTCGGCATCGACCGGGCCGTCACCCGGCGCGCCCGGATCATCGACGACCGCTTCATTCTCGATCGGCGTGGCAGCGGTATCGATGCAGCTGTTGGGCGAGCAGGCCGGCACGCCC
Source organism: Sphingobium sp. CFD-2 (assembly GCF_024611135.1). Lineage (NCBI taxonomy): Bacteria > Pseudomonadati > Pseudomonadota > Alphaproteobacteria > Sphingomonadales > Sphingobiaceae > Sphingobium > Sphingobium sp. CFD-2. The sequence goes on from NZ_CP084405.1 coordinate 1,207,583, forward strand.
CCTGCCGTCGGAGTCTTGCAGGCATAGCTTGCCCCCAGCGGACAGGCATAGCCGCCCTGCACGTCGGCCACGCAGTCGACCTTGCCGATGGGGCAAAGCGATCCACCGTCCGCAGTCGTGAGGCACTGCGCCATCTCTCCCTCATCGGCGGCATCGCCATTGCCATTGAGGTCGGCGGCGCAAATCTGTGCTGCCTGGGCAGGCGGGCTCATGGCAGTGCCAAACGGCGCCAGCGCGCAAGCGAGCGCCAGGCTGAAGGCGAGCCGGCGGGTCATCGCGCCACCGCCGTGCAGGCAAGGTCCGAGCCTGCTAGCCGGACCGTCTGCATCATCACCACCGCCTCGGGAAAATCATCGAGGCAGCCGCAGGGTGAGACGATCTCTTCGCCGTCGCCCAGCGGGCAGACATTGTCGGCCGAACAGACATGATAAAGGCTGTCCCAGCCAACGGGCAGATTCTGCTTTTCCGCCACGAGCCCCGCCGGGGCGACGCCGCTATTGGCGCTGGCCGCGCGGGTCTTGCAGATGGACTCGCAGGCCGCGACCGCCGGACGGTCGGGGAGCGCGAACGCGCGGGTCGACTGGACGAGGGCGCCATCGCTGCTCCGGGTCTGGTCGGCGAGCATCGTCTCGGTCGAATGGTCGATGATATAGGTTGCCCGGCTGAGATCGGGCTGCGCTGTTCCCGTTGTGTCGACGACGCAGGCATAGCGGCGCGTGCGCAGGAAGAAGTCGCGGCCATATTGAAAGGTGCAGCTGCCGGTGCCGAATAACCGGGTGAGGGGCAGGGGTTTAAGGCCCGTGACGACGCCATTGCGGACCGTTTGCACGCCGTCGATATCTTCCTGGGTCAGGCGGCAGGCGGGATCGCTGGCATAGCCCGCGCAGAGATCCACCAGCCGCTCGCTCACCTCGCAGCTCGTGTCGACCTGGATCTCGACGGTGACGTAGCCCCAATTGCCGCCACCCCCGCCGCGCACCCGCGCGCTGACGGACGTCGCGCCGGACTTGAGCCTGTCGGTAAAATCGATGGGCGTGCGATTATACCAGGGATCATCGCTGATCCGGCAGTCGCCAGACGGCAGGCCATCGCCCGTCCAGAGGCGCTTGCCCGCCGAGCCCACGACCTGACCATTGATCCGGCCCTGAACCCAGTCGTCCGCGCCCATCTCGATGATCCGCGCCGAGACGATCCGGCTGGGCAGCAACGGACTAAAGGTGACGGTATAGACGGGCGGATTGCTGCCGCAGCTCCCCGCACCCCGGATCTGGAAGCGGAGGCATCCCGTGCCGCAACTGCTGGTCGAGGTGATCGAGCCACTGGCCGAGACGATGTCGGTGAAATCCCAGGCCTTGACGTTGATCTCGCGCTCGATCGTGCAGGACCGCGTTTCCTCCGCCTTGCCGTTCCCCGCCGGCGAGGCCGCCAGTGCGGTGAAGACCGAATTTGCCTGCGAGGCGGCATAGGCGTCGCCGCTGATCGCGGTTGGATTGGCGCGATAGCTCGTCGCGGACACCGCAGGCGAAGAGGTGCAGGCGGTCGTCTGCGCGCCGACATAGCGGATGGCCGGGCCGTCGATACTGGCCTGCGCCACCGCGATCCGGGGATCGGCGGTCGTCAGCGCCCCGATGACCCCGCCACCCAGATCCTTCAGGACCGAGGGGAGATTGCCTGCGACCAGGTTCGCGCCGCAGCTTGCATTGATGCAATAGCAACCCGACAGATCGGGCATGTCGACCTGGCTGAGCTTGAGGTCGCCGCTACCGCCGACATCCCATTTGAAACTCTGGCACTGGTTCCAGCTTCCGGGCGAACAGGAGATGACGCCGTTGGCGCAGATTCCCGACACTGGGACCGGGAGGGTCAGGACCTGGTCGAACGCGCCGTCGAGATCCTTGTCGCGGGAAATGGAGAGATGGGTGATGTCGCCGGTGGTGCCGGGCTGAACCAGCATTTCAAGCATGGTGGCGCTCTGCTGACAGGCGAGATTGGGTGTGAAACTGCGGCTATTGTCGACCGTGCTGACAGGTTGATTGGCGAGACCTGGCGTCAGATAATTGTTGCTGATCGCATCGCTGTCGCCGGATTTGGCCCGCGAGGCCGCCGCCGCTGCCCGCGCTCTCGCGTCCATGTCCTGCGCGAAGGCCGATTGGACGCTCAGCGCTGCCAGTATCGCGAGCGAGGGGGAGAAGGGCCACCTCATGCTTCTTCCTCACGTGGGCGAGAGCGATTCACGGCGCGGAGCCGGAAAAGGGGGCAAAGCCCGACCATGTCGGGTGGTGCCGACAGGCATTGGAAGGCGGCCTTTCCGTCGTTGATGGTCAGCACGGCCAAAGCGGGCGAGGATTCAGGCAGAGGGGGGTATCCTCGCTCGCCGGGGGTACATCTGGCCGTGCTGACCTTCTCCCCGTGCGTTTCCAAAGCCGCACGGGAAGAATCGGATGATGGAGCGGCGCCGGATGGCGACGGTGCCGCTCCGCCCACGTAGCGGCCGACCGGGCCAACATGGCCTTGGCGGGCAGACCGGGCAGGAAGGCGGGCCGCTGTGGGACAGGGGGGAAGGGTCTGGCTCATGGGGTGGACACCCCCGCGCAGCAGATCACCTTTTCAAAGGACATGAACTGGGCATTGTCCTTACCTGGCGCATGTTTGGCCGAGGACCAGAGCGCGCCGGGACGTCCGATATTGACGCACTTGCCGCCCTTGACCGGTTCCATGATCTGGAGCTTGTAGCGGCTCTTGGTCCAGATCGGCTGGGCCTTGAAGGAGCAGCCGTCGGCAGAACTGATGGTGAGCGCACCCAGGCGCCCCATCATGAACGTGCCTCTGGCAGCAAGACCCGCCCAGGCCTCGACGCTGTCGCCAAAATGGATGTCGCCCGCGACCGGATAGGTGGCGCCCCAGCTCCCCATGCACCAGGAGAGCGGGTCGATGACCTTTCCCGCGGCGGCCGCGGCGCTGTCGGCCATGCAGGCAAGACCCGCGGCGGGATTGCCGAAGAGAATGCCTTCGGGCTGGATGATCGCGCCCAGCGTTCCCGATTGCCAGGTCGGCAGCACTTCGGTGATCATGGCGACGTCGAACCCGTCATCCTCGATACAGGGGAGGTCGGTGAACATGTCGAGCATCTTCCAGACCGGCGAGATGTAATAGTGCATCTGCGCGAACATCTTCTGGCTGTTGGTGCCGTCGGCGATCGAGGACTGGCTGCCCTGAAGCCTGCCGCCGGTGGGGAGGAGATCGGCGCCGATCGCCATCATGCATCCCGGCTCGGTCACGACGTCGATCATCCGGTTGGGCGACCAGAAGCTCACCTTCACGCCGAACCAGAAGGTCGCGCCCTTGCGGCAGGCGCAAAGCGGCTTGGACGCGGACTGGGCATCTAGCTCCTTGTCGAGCTTGTCGAAACTGCCCACCCGCACGCCGCCGATGGTGATCGGGAAGATACAGTTCCACCGTACCTTGGTGATCGGATTGAAGATGGTGCCGGCTTCGCATTTGGAGGCGTGGGCGGGCGCGGAGGTGCCGCCGGCGGCCAGCGCCAGTGCGAGCGGAGCGATGCGCGTGAAGAGGATCAGCCTCGCCCGGCGTCGAGAAAGTCCTTTGATCAAACTTGAAATGTGCGCCTTAAAGGCGTACATATTGCGATAGACAGGAATGACGAGGTTTTGGCGATGCAAGCGTTTGAGGACGTGGCGGCTGCGGTCAACGAACGCAGCACGGTCCGCATGAATTTTCGGACCAAGCCTCATATCAAGCAGGCGATCCAGCAGGCCGCCGCCTGGTGCGGCGTGGATGACTCCGCCTTCGTGATGAACGCGGCCTATAAGGCGGCGCTGGAAACCATCCAGACCCATGAGCGGACGATCGTGAGCCGAAAGGATTATGATGCGATCCTCAACGCGCTTGAAAATCCTGTCCCGCCCTCGGAGGCTTTGCGGGATGCCTTCGCGCGTCACGACCAGATGATCGAAAGCCGGTAAGAGCGCACTTTCGTGATTGAAAAGGGAATGGTGATCGAGCCGCTCGATCCTGCGCGGCATGATCGCGCTATTTTTGCGTCCGGCATCGAACAGGTCGACAATTATCTGCGCAAGACGGCTGGCAAACTGGCCCGGGCGGATAATGTCCGGGCCTTTGTGCTGTTGTCGCCGGACGGGGAACTGATCGGCTTCTACACCCTCAATGCACACAGCGTCGATTATGGGCATCTGCCCGCATCCTTCACGCGCAGCAGGCCGGGCCATGGTCAGATACCGGCAGCTTTCATATCGATGATCGCTATCGACGCCCGGCATCAGGGAAAGGGCTTTGGAAGCCTTCTCCTCGCCGATGCACTCAAAAGAATTGGCCGTGCCTCCAGGGACGTCGGCATCGCGGTCGTGCTGCTTGATATTCTTGACTGTGGTGACCCGGCGAAGGTCGAGAAGCGCAAGCAACTCTACATGCGGTACGGGTTCCAGCCCTTGCCCGACATTCCGCTGCGGCTTCACCTTCCTGTCGCGAGAATTCACGCCTTGTTGGACATCCCGTAGCCTATCGCTGAGCGCTTCGTTCATGGGGGTCATCTCGCCGCTCCTTCAGGCGCGAGGCGGCTGTTGAGAGCATATTCGGAAAGCACGAGCTTTTTGCCCTGCTGGGCGACGATCACCGGCGCGACAGTAAGGCCGAGCCGTTCCTTGACCCGTTCCTCCAAAATGAAGAGCGGCCGCCCGCTGCGCTCGGACAGGTCGAGCGCATCGCCCGCGGTAAGCAGGATGAAATCGGTAAAGCGCGCCTGCTTCAGCGCCCAGCCGAGATCACGGGGATGGACGATGACGAGGCGCTGGGGCAACGACACATAGTCGAGCGGGTTGAAGGTGAAGCCCTTGGGGTAAAGCAATCGGCCATCGGGCAGGCGGATATCCTCCTCCACAGTATAGAAAGGGACGAGGCTGCGGACGCGGTCGACCCTGGCCTGCCTCAATGGCGCCGCCTGGAGCGCCGACCAGTTCGAGCGTGGGCCGAGCCGGGAAGCAAGGCTAGGCGCCCTGGCAGCGCGGGCCTCGATCTCCGCCATGGCGTCGGGCTCGGCGATCGGCCAGGTTCGGCCGATCGTGGAGGTCGCGGCCATCGCCGGCTCATGGCAGGCAAGGGCGAGCATCAGCGCGCCGATCAGCGCATGGCGGGCGCGATGGGGATAGCGCGGCTCAATGTCCATGGCGCCGCCTCCACCAGGGTTCGCCTTGTCCGTTCTCGCCGCGGATGGCGCAGATGAGGGCGGTGGCGCCAAGGACGCCGCACGCGAGCAGATAGGCCTTGAGGCTGGCCGGAAGGCCGTCCGCCGCGTCGAACACCAGCATCGTCTGGACGAGCAGCATGAGCTGCGTTCCCACCAGCAGGCGGATCGGTCCGGGCGCAGGTGCGGGGTCAAGGATGCCTCTCATCTTGCCCGCCACCAGGCACGCAAGCGCATGATCCCCTTGTCGATCGCGCCGGTGAGGCCAATGAGAAGGATGCCGCTCGCAAAGCAGCCGGCGGCGACCATGACGGCGGCGCGAAAGACGAGGAGGGGCGGCTGATGGAGCGCGAGACCCGCGGCGCCGACGAGCAGCCCCAGCATCATCGTCTCGATCGTGATCAGGCGGAAGCGCCAGTAGAGCGCCTGCGCTTCGGCCTTGGCGGCGGCGCGCCGCTCGATGAAAGCTTCGAGCGCCGGATCGGGTTCAAACTCGAACCGGGGATGGCTCCTGTCGGTGGAGGGCTTGCTCATCACAGCGCCTCCCCGTTGAGGGTAGACCCAAGGATCTCGGTCGCTTCGACGCCTGCCAGGTCGCAAATCGCTTCGAGCGGCGATCTTCCGCTACGCAGCCGCGCCTCGAACGCCGCCACCTCCTGCGGCGCGCTGGTGTTGATCCAATAGGAGAAGGGATCGACCACGAGCCGGGCGATGCCCAGACCCAGCGGCGAGTCGATGAAGACTTCGGAGTAATTGGGCTTGTTGTTGCGGACCGATTTCAGGAGATCGAGGACGAAGCCCGAATAATCGAGGATCTTGTTCTCGACGGCCCGGTCATAGGTCGACCCCTGGAGGAGGAAGCGGGTGGCGGCATTTTCGAGGATCACCTGTCCCGTGCCGCCGAACAGCAGCAGGTCGTTCATCGACTGGAGGACGACGCCAAAACTCCCCTGATATTTGCGCGCGCGCCTGTAGCCCTGACCGAAGACCTCGGCGAGGCGGGAAAGATCCTGCCCGTCGGTGCGGGTCATGAACTGGGCAGCTTCATCGCACAGGACAAAGCGGGGCCGGTCGCGTGCGGAAAGATAAAGCTCCTGGGTGACCGCGTTCACCACCACCATCACGATCACGTTGAAGAGATCGGGCATGGCCTTGAGGCGCTCAAGCTCAAGCACGACGAACTCGTCGGCGGAAATGTCGAAGGTCGAGGGGCCGTTGAAATAATGGCCATAGGCGCCCGAACTGGCAAAATCGCGCAGGTTGAAGGCGAGTTCGCGGGCGGTAGGGATGAGGTGATCGACTTTGTCGAGATCGCTTGTTGCATAAGCGGGATAGGCGCCCAGCCAGTCACGGACCGCATCGATGCCAGCCTCGGCCCGTCCGCTGTCGATCGTCCACTGGACCGCGGACTTGAGCAGGTTCCATTCCGACGTGCTGACGCCCTTGCGAGTTGCGGCATTGGCCATTTCCGCGACGATCGCGACCGCCATGGAGATGGCCGACTGGCGATCGTCGCCGTCGAGCGCGAATCCCATGTCGAAGGGATTGAGGACGAGATGCTCCTCGCCAATGTCGATATATCGCCCGGAGCAAAGGGTGCAGAGCTTGGCGTAGCTTCCGCCGATATCGATGATGCGGATGAGCGCGCCTTGCGCATAATATTGCTGGCAGAGGTTATTGAGCAGGAAGCTCTTCCCTGCGCCGCTCTCGGCCGAGACGATGAAATTATAATTGTTGATGCGCGGGTCGAAGAGATCGAGCGTGATAAGCTGGCCCTTGCGCCCGGCATAGAGGAGGGCGGGGCGGCCCCCGCCGCGAAAGTCGGTCTGCACCGGAGCCAGCAGCGTCGCCGCCTTGGCGGGCATGGGCAGATCGCGCTCCAGCATCTTGACCGTGCGCCGGTCGGGATAGAAGCCGAAGGGCAGGGCCATCGGCAGCAGCACGGGATTGAGATAGCTCTCCTCCTGCATCATCCAGGGGAGCGGTTCGCTTTCCCAGAGGCGCTTGGCGCGCGCCGCCATCTCGCGGGCCTGCGCGCTGTCCCGACCGAAGACCCAGATGACCGGGATCACCGAGACGAAGCGGCTGTTGCCCGCCTCGTCGAGTACCCAGCCAATTTCCTCGATCTGCTTGCCCACCTCGACCGCGAAACTGCCGGCGGCCTTTTGCGCGGAGAGGATCTGCGCGCGCTTGTGGATCTCGAAGCTCGAATGATCGAAGAGGATGTTGAGTGTGTAGAGGAAGGGGCCGCCTATCTGGTCACTGTCCTCGGATGCGCCACGCATTCCGCCCAGGAGGCGGTTGCAGCGCTCGGCGGTGACGCGCCGGGCCGGCGACTTGGGTGTCAGGCAGCGCGCGACCTGGTCGCCGAGGAACAGTTCGGGGCCATCGAAGACGAGATCGGGGCCGGCATCGATCAGTTGTTTGCGCACCGGGCGCGCGGGCATATCCTCGCTGCCGCGGGCGAAAACACCCGGAGCCGCCGAGAACACGCCGTTGAAGATGCGGCGATAGAAGGTGACCAGCGCTTCGGGCGCGAGGCGGGCGATGCCGAGCTTGGAGAGCTGCTCTTCGATTTGACGGCGCAGGTCGGCCCCGAGCGGCTTCCTCGTCTTGATCGAGAGGAGCAGGCGGAAATTGCGCAGCGGAATGCCGTGGAGGGCATCAAGCCCCTGCGTCCCTTCGCGGAGATAATCGCGGGTCCGGCGCGCCGAGGCCTGGATCAACGGATCGGGCCGGGATTTGAGATCCAGGAAGGCGTCGAGCGCGTCGTCGATCAGCGGATCGGCAAAACAGTGAAGCTGGACGACGGTGCCCGGCGCGAAGTGGATATTGAGGAGGCCGAGCAGCGCCTGATGGACATGGGCGAAAAGATAGGCCGACGGGATGAGTTCCCAGGCCTGGCCCCAGCCATCGTCGATGCAGAGAAATGCCTCTTCTTCCTCGACCCAGGCGACCATCGGCAGAAAGTCGGAATAGGCATCGCGCGAGACGCTCTGGCGCAGCCGCTCGAAGGTCATGCCGCCGCCATGGCGGGTGCCGGGCGCCCTCATCGGCCCGACTCCTGTGGCTGTTCCTGTGGCGACGCGGGAAGGTCGCTCGTCTCCATGGGCGCGGGCTTGGCTTTCACCTGTTCGAGAACGGGTACGCGGGCCGCGGGATTGACGGGGGTCACCAGATAATCGCCGACCACCCATTGGGGCTTGTCGAGGATCGAATAGACATAGCGCGGCATATAGAGACGGTCGGGCCGCTCCCGGTCGGCATAGGGGAGGATGAGCGTGCGGATCGTGCGGCCGGGGCGCAGCATCGGCGTCACCGGCGCCTCGACCAGGCCCTGAAGCTCGCGATAGACGCTGTCGCGATAGCCAAGATAGGGCGTGGCGGCCTTGCCCCGGGCGCGTCCCGTCGATCCGTGGGACGCGGCAGCAGCGCTGCCTTTCAGGATCTTCTTGTCGTTCGTGACATTGGGATCGGACCGCGACACCGCGCCGGCGACCGCATCCTCATAGGCGCGCTCGGGGTGGATGCACTGGCCATGGTCGCTATTCTTGCAGCTGAATTTTTCCGGGTAGGGCGACATGACCGATCCGATGGCGGTGCAGGCCGGCAGGGATGCAAGGATCAGCAGCGGGGCGCCGGCGCGGCGCAGGGGTGAAGCTGACGAGAAAGAGAGTAGCGGCATGGGCGTGTCTCCTTGTGTGAGGCGCGGGCGCATCAGAATTTGCTCCCCGCTGTCGGTTTGATCTCGAGGGCGACGCCTTCCTGGATCACCACGACCACATCCTTGGCGGCGCCCACCTCGACGATGGGACCGGCCTGGCGCGCGAGATCGAGATAGAAGTCGGTGAGCTTGTCGGAGGACTTGGAAAGGCCGCCGGCGATGCCGGACTTGGCCGCATCGCTGGCGTCGAGCGACCGGACGGTGCCGAGCGCGGAGACCGAGGTATCGCCAAAGGTGTTTTCGACGCTCTGGCTCATGCCTGAGATCGTGCCGGCAATGAAGCTGCGGGCGAGCGCGGCCCCGGCGCGGGTGACGACCCGGCCCGACAGCCCCTTCTTCCCGTCGGTGTCGACGAAGAAGCCCTTGATCGGCTGATCGACCACCGAGCGTTCGTCGAAATCGACGCAGGAGAGGGAGACGAGCTGGACCTCGACCCGCTCCTTGGCGAGGCTGCCGGTCGCATTGCCGATGACGAAGCAGCCAGAAAGGTTCGCCTTGACATCATTGGGCAGCACGGCGGGCGCCTGGACACGGGCGATCAGCGGTTCCGGGTTCGAGGTCGCGTCCCGGCTCGCCAGCGCGTCGATCCCGGTCAGCAGCCGCGCCTTCATGAAACCAGGCGGCAAATAGATCGTCCGGGTCTTTTTTTTAACGCTTGTTGCCCCCTTGTCGCCCGCGTCGGCGGTGAGCGCGGCGGTTGCCGTTCCGATCGAGCCGACCTGGCGCTCGACCGGCGGGGCGGGCGGCGCGGGACGGGCAGACGGCACGGGTGGCGGTGGCAGGCTGCCGTCGGCGCTTTCCAGCTCATGCGCGCTGGGGCTTGGCGGGAAGGCCGGGATGTCGCCGGGCATGGCGCTCGGCAGGTCGCCTTCCGCCGCGTCCGTCGAGGAGCGCGCGCCCGGGGCGATCTTGCCCTCCTCGATCGCGGTGACCCGGTCGCCCAGCAGCGCCTGGCCATCGAGGATTTTCTTGAGATCGCCCCGCACCTTGGTCTCGAGGCTGTCACCGCGAAGGCCCGCGCCCATGTCGAGACGGGAGGCGGCTGGTGCTGTCGGCGCTTCGTCCTTCGATCCCGTCGAGGCCGTGTAGAGGCCGTAGCCGAACATCGCGATCACCACGCCGACGCCGGCCTGCCGGGCGCGCAGCTGCTGCTTGGCGCTCAGACTCGCCCAGCGGGCTTTCAGGTCGAGGAGCGCGGGGCCGCGACCTCCATTCTGCGCGCCGCCGTCCTTTGCGTTGTCACCAAGGCCTTCCTTCTTGGGCGGGCGGGAATAGCCCTGCATCCCGGCATGTCTCCGCTGGGGGGGCGCAGGCGAAGCGGGATCACCGCTACCGGCACCTGTGTTGCCGGGGGTTTTGTCGTCGGCGCCACTCACAGCGCTTCTCCCCGGCGCAGCAGGATGAGCCGTGCGCTCTCGCCGGCGCGGAGAGACAGGCGATCGAGGGTGACGCTGAAGATGCGTGCGCCCATCGCAGTGCCAAGGAACAGCCGCTCGTCAATCTCGGTATCGGCGCTCGCCTCGATCCAATATTCCGAAGCCGAAAGCCCCGTGCCCTCGATTGCGATGCGGCGGCGCTCGGTAATGCGGATCGCGGGCGCGGCGCTGAGCGCAAGCAGCCTTGGCGAAACGGCAACCTCGGTGAAGCTGGCCGGCACTTGGTCCTGGAGCATCGAGAGGGTGATGGAGACGGCGCGCTCTTCCTCGACCAGCGGCCCCAGCAATTCGCCATTGGCGCGGGCGCGCTGGCTGGCGCCGGGCGCAAGCGTCACGGTCTGGGCAGGAATGTCCGAGGGCTCGGCATAGAGCGGATAGCTCGCGCCGTTGCAGGTCACGAAGAATTCCGAAGGGGCCGTCACATAGCTGCGGGTCACCTGGCCCGCATCATCGCTTTCCTTGACGAGGAATTTGACCCAGGCGTCGGCCCCGGCCTTCTCGACCGCGATCGCTTTTTCGGCGGAGAATTTGACGTCCTCAATCTCGCCGCCCTGGCAGACGAGATGATTGATGTCCCGGTTGGAGAGGCGGATGCTGCTGGTCTGGTCGGGCAGAGCCATGATGGTTTGCGCGAATGTCGGGACAGGAAGACAGGCGGTGATGAGCGCCGCGGGCGCGCAAAGGCGCTTACCGAAGTTCGGCATCGAAATTTTCCTCGGCTAGAGACAGGAGCCAGAATCGGCCGGCATCGATTGTGTAACGGATGCGCAGATTGCCCCGGAACTTGCGGATGACGCCGCCGATGACGCGCACCTTTTCGACCGGCACCAGGATCTGGCGGTCGGTCCAGGTGACAGGCTGGTCGGGCCGGATATAGGTCGCGATCGAGAGCGTCGGATTGTTGGCGAGCTCGTCGAGGATCGCGTTCAGGCTGTCGCGGATGCCATTATAGGCGGTGGGGTGGACGATACTGAGCAGTTCCTGAAATTGCCGGTCGGCCGACAGCGCGGAATAGGTGCCCGAAAGCGCCACGATATTGCGCGTCATGGTGCGTAGATAGGCGGGCGAGGGCTTGCCACCCGTCACATAGAGATCGCCGCCGGCGCCGAAGGGGACCACGATCGTGCGCTGGTTCTGGCTCGTCGTATAGAGGGCGATCCCCAGGACCGCGGTGATGCCGAACAGGCCCGCGATCGAGAATTTGAGGAGGCGGTTCTCCTCGAAGAGGTTGGATGAGCCCTGGAGATAGCGATGGATGCCGAAGCTGGAGGGCTTATCCAGCAAGGGGTCGCTGGGCTCTCGGGCGGATGATCTGCCGAACATGGGATACCTCACTCGCAAAAGCGGGTCTGGGTCGGGCCGGGGTAGCGGGGGAGCTTGAGCAGCCCCCAGCGCCAGGCGAGATGGGGCATGAAGCCGCGCGGCTTGGTCCGCTTCCAGGGAATGAAGAGGAGAAGGACGCCGAGGAGCGACCAGCCCACATATCCGCCGACGATGACGGCGACGAAGATGGTGGACACCACGACGATGAACTCCTGCGCGTCGAACCAGAGTATCTGGACCGGCTTGTGCAGAAATTGGGGAAGTCTCTCGTCCACGTCCTTCTCCCTTGCTTCATCACGCCTCGACCAGGCGTGATTGTTACAAGGAGCGACCATCCGCTCCCCGTATCCGGCGTGGACCCGGAACATGAGATCCACGCCAGTCCCTGTTTCAGGCGGCTCTCAGACCATCATGCCGAAGGTCTGGAGGATGGAATCCGCCCGGATCAGGCAGACGGCGGCGACGATCGTCGGGATGCCGATCATGATGTTGGAAAAGAGACGGCTGACCCCGAACAGAAAGGCGGCCACCCCGCCCACGAAGCCGAGCGGCCCTTTCACCCCCTGGTTCACCACGATGTCGTAGATATCGTAGCCAAGGTCGCCGGCGGCCGGCGCCTGGAAGGCGTGGGCGGCCGATGCCAGGGTCATCGCGATAAGCAGGGTTCCCACGGCATCGGCCAACGCAAACGAGAGGCTGCGCATCCGGTTCCGGGATTGGGCAGGCAGTGAGGCAAGTTTGAGCATGGCTTTTCTCCAGGCAATAAGGAGCCTCCCCATGAAAATGCCTGCCGGCACCGACATGAGAATCGTTGACGGCCAGCGAAGGGATGGGTGGCTCCTTGGAAACGGGGCCCTGTCGCCGGCATCTGTTGCTCAGGGAACGGGCGCTTGTTCGTCCGTCGCCGTGAGCCCGCCAAATTTGGGGGAAATCAGCTGGGTGGCTTTTTTGGCGCCCGCTTCTCATCGAGCCAGGCCTCGATCTCGGCCTGCTGGAAGCCGGAGATGGCGCGGCCATCAAGGATGAGGGTCGGCGTCCCCGATATGCCCATGGCTTTGACGGCCTGCGCATTGGCGGCGACGCGTGCCGCGCCCTCCTTGCAGGTGGCGAGCGGTTTTGGCGCCTCTCCGGCATAAGTGGCGCGGAAGGCGCCAGCCTGATCCTTCGAGCAGAGGATATGCTCGGCCTTGGACGCGGCTTGCGGGTGGATGCCGCTCACGAAATAGATTTGCCGACGTACCGGCTTTCCTTCGGCGGCCTTCGCCGCCCAGAAGCGATCGAGCGCGCGGCAATAGGGGCAGTCGGGATCAGTGAACTCGATGACGGTCGGCGCGCCCGGCGGTCCGATGGTGAGCGCCTGGGAAGGCTCGAGCGCGCCCAACTTTTTTTGCGCGCTCGCATCCTGGGCGAGGGCGGTCAGATTGACGCCGTTCTTGTCGTAAATGGTGGCGAACAGCAGATGGTCGCTCTGCGGCGCATAATAGAGGATGCGGCCGCCGGCGCTCGCCTGGAACAGCGGGCCCTTGACCGGCGCCGGCCCGAAATCCTCGAACTGAAGATTGGCAAAGCTCTGATGAAGGCTCTGTTCGGCGGCGCGGGCTGCCGCGGCAAGGTCCGCCGGTTCGCCCGGTTGCGGCTGTGCCATCGCAGCACCGGGAAGGAGGAAGGTGGCGCAGGTGAGGACTGCGGAAAGATTGCGGGAAGGCCTCTTCATCGGGCTATCTCCTTCAGGGGCAAAGCGGGGGAGTTCAGCAGGTCCGCATCAATCCTGACCCTGGAGCCCAGCTGCAACGAACGACGCGGTTCGACTGGGGAAGTGGCGTCTGCGCGAATGAAGAAATCTCCGTTCGCCTGCGCTATGTCGAGATGCCCCAACGGGAGCGCTGCCGCAGTTCCGGCGCTTGGGTGCGCCGCTCCGCATGGGTTCGCGATCAGGCCGGACAGGAACAGTCCAGCCACGATCGCCGGTTGATTGGCCGACATCATCATCGTCTCCAATGCATGACGAAGCATTGCGCCTCGTGTGGGTCTCCATGGGTTGGCGGTGGACGCTCAAACTGGAAATCGGATCTGTGCCTCGTCGCCCCATGTCGGGATGAGCCGGTGGTGCGCCAACCTTGCGGGCATCCGCAATGGGCAGGGCACTGAGATGCCGAAACCGGCACTGAAGTACCGGAATCGGCATCTCAATGCCGATTTCGGCATTTCAGTGCCGATTTTTTGATCAGGAAACGCCTTCAAATTCGCGGATGCCCGTCAGTAGCATGGGGGTGGTCGCGCGAATCACAAAAGGGGTTGAGCCATGGTCGGCAACCGATCGAGGACCTACAGATTGTACCTGTCGAGCGAGGGCACCGACCTGTTCCTCGCGTGCCACTATCGATTGGCGCGGATCGCCAGGAGCTTCATTCCCTATGGCGCGACGCTATCGGTCGCGCTTCTGCTGATGGGGTCCGTGGATACGGACGAGCTCGTCGCGGAACTTACCATGCCCTCGCTCAAGAAGTTGGTGGGGAATGAAGAACATTATGTCGGGGCATCGGCGCAGCTGAAGCCCTTTGCCGGCGCCATTCTCGAACGCGTCGCCGCCTCGGACCATATCGATGCGCGCCCGACGGTCGCGAAACTCCATGTCGCCGCCATTGCGATCATGGCGGCGAGCGAGGATCGGGCTCTGGCGCGGGCCTTTCGACGGCTTCCCGACACTTTTCGGCAAGGCTGACCGGGCGTCGAACAGCGCGTCAGGCCGCTTTTGTAGGGCGGGCCTCCACCATGAGTTAGGGTGGCGACGCGGCATCTCTTCTTCAATTCGGGTAATTTGACCGTCTGTCTGCGGACCCAAGCGGCTCGCCAACTGTCAAAATGGTACCGATAAAATTTGACCGACGGCATATTTCACCCAAATCTTGGGTCATCGGAATGTGCATGGATGCTTTGAGACGCGATCAGGGAGGACCTGATGACCTCATCTCAAAGCGGCGCCTTTGAAGAAGGGGCGTCGATACTGGCCGAGGTCAAGTCGATCTCAGGTCGCCGCATTGAAGAACGGCGCAGGCGCCATCGCATTACGCAAGAGCAACTTGCCGCCGATGTCGGGATCGGTGTGCGGTGGCTCAGGGAAATCGAATCGGGCAACCCGAAGTCCCGTTTCGATGACCATATCGCCTGCGCCCATGCCCTCGGACTGTCGGCGGCGCATCTCCTCATCCCCATGATGTTTCTGGAGCATCACATGCACTTTCCCCGCCATTTCTTTCTCGATGACATGCGCGACCTCGAACAGCTCTGTATCGAATTCATCTCCGGTCTGAACCTGCGGACTTTCCTCAAGCCGGCCGACGGCGGGCGCGGTCCGACCGGCACCGGCTCATCGGCATAGGCAGTCCGCATGGCGCCGGAAACCGTCATCGCCGATCGCGTCTATCGCGAACTCAAGCTGCTGATTCTGCGCGGTGACCAGCCACCGGCAGCGCCGCTTGTGGTGCTGGCCCTCGCGGAGCGCTTCGGGACCAGCATCGCGCCGGTTCGCGACGCGCTCCATCGTCTCGTCGGTGAGCGACTGGTCGCGATGCAGGGCGGAGGCGGCTTCGCCATGCCGCCCCTGACCCGGCAGCGAGCCTATAATCTCTACAGTTGGCACCGAGACATTGTCGAAGCGGCGCTCAAGGTCATGGTGAAATTCGAACGAATCGAACAGCCGCCAGCCTTTCTTGACGATGAGATAGCCGATCCCGTACGCATTGCCGCTGCCAGCGCCGATCTTTTCACGCAGATATGCGCCTGTTCGCCCAATGACGAACATCTTGATGCGGTCAGCATCGTTGGCGAACGTCTTCACACATTGAGGCTGTGCGAAAGCGTGGTGAACAGGCAGGCTCAGGAATTGCGGGAATTATGGACCATCGTCTGCGAAGGAAACAGACGCGCGATCCGAAATGCAATCTCCCACTATCATAAACGTCGCCTGGCGCGTGTAGACCAAATCGTGAGCGCTGTGCTTCTGGCGTCAATTGCGGACTGAAATTCTCCATCCATTTGCAAGCTTATAAGCTGTCAAAATGGCACCTTATAAGATCGGATATATGGCTTTCCTTCAATAGCATCAGTCCTGCCGCAAGACTGCGGTGAACTGATGGAGATGAAGATGAACAACATCAACGAGCATGAAGACAGCGTCGTCGATCTCGGCGTCGCATCGGTCGAAACGAAGGGCGCAGCGCTCGACGATTCCGACAATATCGGCGGCCAGGTCCGCCAGCTCGGTATCGCCGACGACTGACCAAGGGGCGCGCGCCGGAGGGCGCGCGTCTTTTTCATGATGGCCGCAAGCGTCGGAGAGCCGAAATGGGATACAGGTTGAGAAATGGCCTGTCCTTCTGCGTGACAGGGCAGCGCGCGATCTTCCTCGATGTCGCGGCCGACCGCTATTTTGGCCTGCAGCCGCAATGGGATCTGGCGTTCCGGCGGCTTGTCATGGGCGAGGCGCCGGGGTCCGACCTCGGCCATCTGGTCGCTTCTGCCATTCTCGTTGAAGACGAGGAAATCGACTGGCCGCCGCAGCCGGTTTCCATTCCCTGCGCGTCGCGCGAAGTGCCGCTTGATTGTTGATTACCGTTGAGAAGTGACCCGGGATTTCCACCGAGAAGTGACCCGCCTGATGGTTATGTTTCGGATGTCATATGCGGGTCAAGGTGCGGGTTTCTCCTTTCTGGGTCTGGCTTGCTGGGCTGAGCTGTTCTTGAACCGGAAGCTGTCGTTGCCGGTCTCCAGGATGTGGCAGTGATGGGTGAGCCGATCGAGGAGCGCTGTGGTCATCTTCGCGTCGCCGAACACGGTGGCCCACTCGCTGAAGCTCAGGTTGGTGGTGATGATGACGCTGGTGCGCTCGTATAATTTGCTCAGCAGGTGGAACAGCAGCGCGCCGCCGGAGGCACTGAACGGCAGATAACCCAGTTCGTCCAACACGACGAGGTCTGAGTGGACGAGCCGGTTGGCGATCTGCCCGGCGCGCCCCTGGGCCTTTTCCTGTTCCAGGGCATTGACCAGTTCGACCGTAGAGAAGAAGCGGACCCGCTTTCGATGATGCTCGATCGCCTGAACGCCCAGCGCCGTTGCGAGATGGGTCTTCCCGGTGCCCGGACCTCCAACGAGTACCACATTGTCGGCCACATCGATGAAGTCGCAGCGGTGCAACTGGCGCACCAGCGCTTCGTTGACCTCGCTGCTGGCAAAGTCGAAGCCGGCGAGATCGCGATAGGCGGGGAACCGCGCAACCTTGAGCTGATAGGCAACGGATCGCACCTCGCGTTCGGCCGTCTCGGCTTTCAGCAACTGGGAGAGGATCGGCACGGCCGCCTCGAAGGCGGGCGATCCCTGCTGCATGAGATCGGTCACGGCCTGAGCCATGCCGGGCATTTTCAGGCCGCGCAGCATCACGACGAGGGCGCCGGTGGCGGGATCATGACGCATGACGGTTCTCCCGGCGCAGGGCATCGTAGCGCTCGACATTGGCCATTGGCTCGCTGACCAGCCTCAGCGCCTGTGGCGCCGTTACCGGCGGCGTCGAGAGCGGTTTTCCATCGAGCAGCCTGTGCAACAGGTTGAGGATATGGGTCTTGGTTGGCACGCCCGCGTCCAGCGCCAGGGCGACAGCGGTCAGCACCGCCTCTTCGTCATGGTGCAAAACCAGGGCGAGGATCTCGACCATTTCCCTGTCGCCGCCGGGATTGCGCAGCAGATGCCGTTGCAGCCGCTGGAAGGCCTCGGGCAGTTCGAGGAACGGCGCGCCGTTGCGCAGGGCGCCGGGCTTTCGCTGAACCACCGCCAGATAATGACGCCAGTCATAGACGGTGTGCCCCGGCCCATCATGGGATCGGTCGATGATGCGCTGATGCTCGCATATCACCTGTCCTTCGGCGACGACCAGGAAGCGATCGGGATAGACCCGCAGGCTGACGGGCCGATTGGCGAACGACGCCGGCACGCTGTAACGGTTGCGTTCCAGGTGGATCAGGCAGGTTGGCGAGACCCGCTTCCCATATTCGACAAAGCCATCGAACGGTCTGCCCACCGGCATCAGGCTTTCCACTTCATCGGCCCAGGCATCGGCGACCGAACCCGGTTCAATCCCGTGCGGGATACCCTGCCACAGCTCCTTGCAGCGCTCCTCCAGCCATAGGTTGAGAGCATCCAGGCTTTCCGCCTGCGGCGTGGGTTGCCATAGCCGATGCCGGGCATCCTGGACGTTCTTCTCGATCTGGCCCTTTTCCCAGCCTGCTGCCGGATTACAGAACTCGGCCTCGAACAGATAATGACTGACCATGGTGAGGAAGCGGTTGTTGACGTTGCGCTCCTTGCCGCGCCCGACCTTATCGACGGCGGTGCGCATATTGTCATAGATGCCCCGGCGCGGAACACCACCCAGCACGCGGAACGCATGATTATGGGCATCGAACAGCATCTCGTGGGTCTGGAGCAAATAGGCCCGCACGAGAAAGGCGCGGCTGTAGCTGAGCTTGAAGTGGGCGACCTGCAGCTTGGTGCGCACGCCGCCGATGATCGCCCAATCCTCGCTCCAATCGAACTGGAATGCTTCCCCCGGTGCGAAGGACAGCGGCACGAATGTCCCGCGCCCGCTCATCTGTTGCTCACGACGATAATCATCGCGCCAGTCCCGGGCAAAGGCCGCCACCCGATTGTAGGAGCCATCATAGCCCAGGCTGACCAGATCAGCATGCAACTGCTTCATCGTCCGCTTCTGCTTGCGGGTCCGACCCATCTCCCGTCTCAGCCAGGCTGACAGCCGCTCCGCGAACGGGTCCAGTTTGCTCGGCCGATCGGGCACCTTGAACCGCGGCTCGATCGTGTCCGAACGTAGATATTTACGGATCGTATTACGTGACAGCCCGGTACGCCGCGCAATCTCGCGGATCGAAAGATGATCGCGGAAATGCCAGCGCCGGATAACGCTCAATAACGCCATGTCCAACACTCCATGACCCCTCGCTCGTCAAAGCCAGGGGTGAGTTCAACATGGGTCACTTCTCAGTGGAAATTTGGGCCCTTCCCGGGTCACTTCTCAACGGTAATCAACAATCATCGGCGCCTTTTTGAAAGATGCCTCATGACCGACCCCCTGAACGATGAAACGACCATCGCCCAGTTCAACCGCGACCTCGCCGAACGGGGATGCACGGCGCATGTCGCCCTCTTTGCTCTTGAAGACGCCAAGGTCGCGAGCGAGGGGGGATGCCCGCAAATCCTGGCCCTGATCGCCGACGAGGGGCGTTTCATCACCGAGCTGCCTCTCGCGGTTTCGTCCGAGATGGTGGCCCTGGCCTATTGCCTCTACGGCCGGGGTGTGACCTCCGGCGTCCAAGCTGGCGCAGACGCTGCCTGGGCGAAGCTACGGTTCCTGATCGGGGCAGCCGCCGCCTGATGATCGTGCAGTGATCTCGCGTCAGTCGGGGCCTCTTCCATTCCTTTGCAACAGGAGCTTTGCCATGGCTGACCGAGCCAGCGTCACGATATCGATCGGTGGCGTCCTTCCATCCTTTCTCATCGGCGAATTGTTCGCCGCGATCAGGCACGACGGAGCGGGCCGCGACTGGGACAGCGGCCCGTTTCTCGATGAGGACATCGTCGGGGGCGAGGTGCTCTTCCTTTGCGGGCATGAAATCGCCTGGGGCATGTTCGATGCGCTCGAAACATTCTGCCGGGTTCATGGTCTGCCATTCGCCCGCTGGTCTGGCAGCTGCCGAAGCAGTTTTGGACCGGAGCGGGTCGTTTACGACGGCACGAGCGAACCGAGACATTTCCTCGCGACGGACGATAACGAGATCCTCTTCTCAATGGAGGAGATTCAGCGGCTGGGATCGCTCGACGCGATCGAAGCGCATTATGTCTTTGCCAACCGAATCGTGCCGCCGCTGACCATCGATCCCACGCCTCCCGCCGAGAAGGGGTGATGGAATGGATATCACGGCCGCCCGCCGGACCGCTCCTGCCGGGACCGTGATCGGGTGACAGGAAGAGGAGGGGGAAGGGGATGAGCGCAGCCATGGATCGCTGTGCTCTTTGGGAGACCCATCATGACCCTTTCAACCACCGTTTCCACTTCCGTTTCGCAGGGTGCGATCACCAGGATCACCAGGCTATTCAATGGGACGCTACTCGATGTTCTGAACGAGCTGTTCCAGAACGGACGACGCGGAGCGGCCACGCAGATTTCCATCAGCACCATGACGGAGGGCGGCCGGACGCTCCTGTGCGTTGCCGATGACGGCACCGGAATCGATGATCCGGCCCATTTGATCACGCTGGGCCAGTCCGGCTGGGACGACGATGTCGCCCGCCGGGAAGACCCCGCCGGCATGGGCATGTTCAGCCTGGCGGGCCGATATGTCGAGATCCGATCCTGGTCGCCGCGCCATGCCACCGGCTGGACGATGGTGATCGGCCCCGATGACTGGGAAGCCAGCGCGCCGATTGCCGTGGGCACCAGTGCCATCGCTTCGGGGACCGAGATACGCGTCGAGCTATGCCCCGCCTGGGAAAAGGCCTTGTCCTATTCGGTCGCCGCTGCCGCCCGCCATTACCGGCCAGGCCATCGATCGGACGGACTGGCTGGCGGAGGCCGAGCATATCGAAACTGCCCTTGGGTGCCGCATCGGCGTGTTCCGCGGAAGGACAGCTTCCGACCAAGTCCCTCGGATCAACTTCCATGGGGTCACTGTCCCCTGCCGGCTGCCCAGCCTGATCGAATGTCAGCGCGAGGACCAATGGTCGGTGGGGATCGACATCATTGATGCCCCGCAGCTCCAGCTGGTGCTCCCGGCCCGCAAGGAAATCATCGAGAATGCAGGGCTGGAGGCATTGCGCTCCGCCGCCATGACGGCGATCTTCAAGGCCATCTCGAAACGCGACGGCCATTGCCTTTCGCATAAGGACTGGTTGCAGGCGAAGGAGCGCGGCGTCCTATTGCCCGAAGCCCGGCCTCGGCTTCGGCAATGGTCTCCGATGACCGGCGAATGTACGCGGTCCGGGACCGCCCGACTGATTGACGCGAAGGGCGCGCTCGTCACGCCCTGCCATAGTCCCAACTTTGCCCAGTGTCTGTCGCGCGCGCTTGAAGCCAACCCCGAATTTTCCACGCCGCTCGTTGAACCGGAACCGGGGTTCGCAGGCTATGCCTGGTATGACGCCCTGCCAAAAATCGAAGATTGCGAATTCCTGATCGTTCAGGATGGCAAGGAGCATCTGTTCGACGAGACCGATGATCGGCCTGATCTCAAATCTGGACGCGCGGATAGCATTACGGCGCTGTTGCATATCACGACCGCTGATGACGCGAAAAAGACCGTCCGCTTGGCCGCCGATCTGTTCATCTCCTATGACAGCTGCCTCGACTTCGAGATCGAGGACGCCGCGATTTTTCTGATGCGGGCTTGCACGATCGATGTCGATGTCCTGACCGACCTGCTGGAAGCCATCTGCTTCGAGGCCCATCGGGATGGCGACGCCGACAGCTGGGACACCCAACACGATCAATTTCTGCTCGACGCGCGGCAACTGGCCATCGAGCAGCTCCTCGACGCGGATGAAGCGCTGATCACCCGCTGCGGCACGGTTGTCTCCAAACATCTGCGGTGGCTGGTGCCGCAGGGCAGGATGATCACCATATATCTGGGCGCTGACCCGACCAGGATCGAAATCAGCGACATTCCCGCCGTGGAAACGAACGAACGCTGATCCGCGCTTCGTACGGCGGTCAGGAGGGAAGGGGGAAGGGAGGAGTGGCGATAGGCGAGGGCAGAAGCTCGGCGCGTGTTGCCCATCCCCCCAGCCCTGGAGGTTCCCATGACTGCCATCACCGCAACCGATCGTGCGGGTGTGCGCCCGTATCGGGTGGATATCTCGCGCGGAACGAATGTCTCCCGCGTCTCATCCGAATGGTTCAGCCGCCCGCAGGACGAGCGCTATCTCTCGCTCGGCGATCTGTACCACAGCGTTCGGACCCGAGCCGACCGCGCCACCACCCGCATCGTGGAAAGCCGCAATGTCCGGGTCGAAGCGCGCAGCGATGAACCCGAGCGCCTGTCGCTGATGATGCCGGGCGATGACGCGCCCATCGCGCCAACCAACTGGTCCTTTGGCCAACTTTGCAGCCTCGTCGGCGCGCCGGCAGCCTATCTCCGCCAACTCCCGGCCGCGCTCGCCGGCATCAATTTGCAGCATGGCCTGATCTCGCATTCGGGCGAACATGTGAAGCTGCTCCAGACCAGCGATGGCCGCAGCGAACTGCGCGCGGTAACCGGCCCCGACTATGGTCGGATCTGGGATCACGAACTCGTCGCGGCGGTGATGAAGATCGCGGGCAACGGCACGGGCGACACGCGCTGGAAGGTACCCGGCGTCCTCGATTGGAGCGCGATGACCTATAACCCCATGGTCGACATCACCCATGACACGACGACCCTCTACGCATCGGATCGTGACGTCTTCCTCTTTCTCGTCGACGATCTCCACCCCATCGAAGCGGGTCGATTGCCCAATGGAGAGTCCGATCTCTACTTTCGCGGATTTTACACCTGGAACTCGGAAGTTGGCTCCAAGTCATTGGGAATAGCGACTTTCTATCTTCGCGCCGTGTGTCAGAATCGAAACCTCTGGGGCGTGGAAAATTTCCAGGAAATCAACATCCGCCACTCCAAATTCGCGGCCAATCGCTTCGCGCATGAAGCAGCCCCGGCGCTCGAACATTTCGCCCAGAGTTCGCCCCGCTCCTTCATCGACGGCATCGCGGCCGCTCGCACGAAGATCGTCGCCCGCAAGGATGAGGACCGTGAGACCTTCCTGCGCAAGGAGGGTTTCTCGAAGGCCGAAACCGGGAAGATCATCGCGACCGTCCTTGCCGAAGAGGGGCATCCTCCGGCTTCCGTCTATGATTTTGTGCAGGGCATCACGGCGGTCGCCCGCAGCCGTCCGCATCAGGATGGCCGCCTCGACCTCGAATCCAAGGCGCGCAAGCTGATGGAACGCGCCTGCTGACCTCGTCTGGCCGGACGTCCGTGCCGGACCCTTTCACATTTTTTTCCGGAGAATGATCATGGCGACCACGCCCGTTTCCGCGCGCCTTTTTGCGGTGCGCATCCAATATTTCAGCGCCGGTGAATGCTATGCCACCGAGACCATCGACGTCGAAGTGCCCGACGGCGCCGATGTCTCGGCTGTGGTCCATGCCGCCGCGCAGGCCAGCACCTATCATGATGTGCGGATTCCCGAGCTCAGCTTCACCGTCGAATATATCGCGCCCGACCCGGACGATCCCGACCCGGCGCCGCGCGCGGGCCGGCTGAAGCCGGTCTGCGCCCACTGCGGATCGGATTCGATCGTTCGGGACGCCGCGGTCCGCTGGGAAATCGAAAGCCAGCAATGGGAGGTGACGAGCATCTTTGATTGCACCACCTGCGATCTCTGTGGCGCCGAGAGCGACGACCTCGCGACCTGGGTTCCAGCCGAACAGGTCACGCCGCCCGAGCAGTTCGAAATCGACCTCGCCGCCAAACTCGATACGCCCGAATTGCGAAGCGATGGGACCTTCCAGCAATTTTGCTTCGGGCTGTTCCTGACCCATTCGGTCGAGGATGCAGCCGTCGCATGGCTGTCCTCCGACCACAGCGCTCCGCGATAATGTCGCCGGTCGACTGGCCATCTTGGACAATGCCCGTTCCCACTTTCATGAGGAGCGATCCCATGACCATCACCATTCCCGACGATCCGCTCGTCGAACGCTTCAATGCGCGGCTCGTGCAGCTCAATTCCTCCGCTCGCGTGGCCCTCACGCGCATCGCTGGACACACCGGCATGCTGGAGCTTCGGGATGACGCGGAGAATTTTCTCGAATTCATCCCGGCCGAGGCGTCGCCTGAAATGGCCGCCATCGCCTTCCGCCTCTATGCCCGCGGCCTCAACCGGGGCGTCCGGGCAGGCGAGGAGGCCGCATGGGCGAAGCTGCGCTATTTGATCGGCGCTGCGGCCGCTCCTTCCCATTTCTGACCCTCAAGAAAGGCAGATGCCATGGCTGAGACCTATTTTTCCGCCTGCTTCACCTTCTGCTGCACCAACGCCGAAATGGCGTTGCTGGAGGAGGCTTTCAACGCGGCCGAAGATCTGAACTGTGAACTGGAGCCGCCCGCGCCGAGCAAGGAATTTCTCGAAGCCTTCCCGTCGACGCAGAGCAGTGACCCATGGAGCGGCCTCCTCGGCATATTCGACGATCCGAAATTTCCGATCCTGGGGGCTGAGCTCACCGGAGGAAATAGTTTCGAGGAGCCGACCGTCTCGACCCCCATGATATCGGGAACGGTCGATTTCCAGCCCTGGCCCATCGCCGAGCTTGTCCGGCGATGCTGCCCGGTCTCGCTCGCGAAGGCGCCGATCTGCTTTGAATGGGCGGTCACCTGCTCGCAGGCGCGGCCGGGTGAATTCGGCGGCGGCCGCTGCGTCATCTTTGTCGACAGGATCGATATCCAGTCCACCGGCGAGGCCTTAAAGGTGGCGCTGGAGCGCCCGATCGGCAGGACAGGTTTGCCGGCAGCTCTGCCTGCGGCCGATCCAGCGGATCGGCCGCTGGTCGGCCGGAGCCTGCTTATCAATGCGCCGGAATATTTCCGCGACCCGGCGTTCAAGGACTGGCTCGGCAACTCCCAGCCCAAATTCACATGGTATCGCGGCGGCGAGCCGGATGAATGGTCGGATGTGATCGTCATGGTCGATCCGAGCCTCAGCGGGGAAGGGAGCGACTCGGACATGCCCGCGCCCATCTGGGAACGGATCGTCGATGCTTGCCGGTCGTACCTCGGTCCCGGCCAGGGACCCTCGCCGCATTATATGGTGCGCCTGACCAATCTCGGAGAGTGAGGTAACCACAAACCCACATTTGTGCTAATCTGGGTTTGTGGTGAAAATTGCGAGGTCCCCATGAGTCGCCTGACGATAGATATTACCGAGCAGCAGCATCAGAGCCTGAAGGCGCTGGCGGCGTTGCAGGGCAAAACGATCAAGCAATATGCGATCGAGCGCCTCTTCCCTGTCGATGCAGGTGATGAAGAACCCTGGCAAGCGCTCAAGGCGCTCCTGGGCGAGCGAATCGCGCAAGGGCTGGCGGGCGGCATATCCGACAAGGATTTCGGTTCGATTGTTGACGAGGAACTCGGCAAGGCCAGCCACGCTTGACCGCTCCCTATGTCCTGACCGCGGCCGCGGCGGACGATTTGCGCGCGATCGTCCGTTACACAAAAAAGCAATGGGGCGACGGACAGGTGCGCTCCTATATGACCAAGCTGGAACGCGGTATCGTGCGTCTTGCAACGGGCCAGGGCGCGTCCAGGGATATGAGCGATCTCCATCCGGGTCTTCGCATGTCCCATTGCGAACATCATTATGTCTTCTGCTTGCCCCGGGGAGATGAGCCGGCGCTCATCGTCGCCATTTTCCATGAGCGCATGGATTTGATGGTGCAGCTGGAAAACAGGCTGGTTTAGGCGGCTTGCGAGGCGGAGTTCCCGCGACGGTCTGCCAATGCGATCACCCCAACAGGGTATGACAGCGATTGCGCCTGAGCCTATCGTATGTCTGCGACCCGAAGGCTCGTGGCTCTGGCCACCGAGGCTTCTTTCTGGCCCGATCATCCCAGCGATGATCGGGCCATTTTTCTGTCACTGATAGCGATCGCTCAGCCAGTGCCTGATAACCGCCACGATATAGCGCTGGTCCTGGGCACTAAGCCTCTGGTCGGCAGCGATACCATGCCATTTGGAGAGGCAGGTTCGGCAGCAGGTCGCCGTTGCATGCTGGGCGACGAATACCGGATGCCCGCGCATCGGTGTCTGTTTGCCGTCATTGAGCGGTAGCTCGGGAGCCAGCCGCTGGGCGATGAACTCTTCCGCATGGGTGAGGATCGTATCGAGGCCCCGCTCGGCTAGATAGGCCTGTTCCTTCGCGTTCAACCGGAAACGCGATCGGAATGCCGATCGGCCAAGGCGAGCGAAGAGCGGAGTGAGGTCGTCCATGCCGATGGCATATAGGGCGCCGCCACGATCTTGCATCGCTCCTCGCTGCAGTGGGCTGCTATTTCTTGCTGGCACTGGACATGGTGCCGTTGGCGGTGGCGAAGGCGCTCTCGTCGAGGAGGCGCCCCGCGCTTCACGCGCGGAGCGCCGGATCGATCAGCCGTTCAACTGATCCTTGACCGCCTTGGCGGGCGTGAAGGCAAGCTTCTTCGACGCCGCAATCTGGATCGTTGCGCCGGTCGAGGGATTGCGGCCTTCGCGGGCGGGCTGATCCTTGACTTTGAACTTGCCGAAACCGTTCAGTGAAATCTCTTCGCCCTTCGCTGCTGCGCCGGCGATATTCGCGAAGACCGCGTCGACCAGCTTGCGGGCATCGGCCTTGGTGACGTCATGCTCGGCGGCCAGTGCTTCAGCCAGATCGCTATTGTTCATTGGATATCCCTCTCAGAAGTGAGGCGCCCGCAATAGCGGCGGAAAAAGCGCTGGAACAACCATTTTCATGGTTATTCCTGCAGCCAGCGCGCTAATCGTCAGGCGGGATATAGTCTGGGTAGAAGCCGGTCTCATCATCATGGGGACACGGCTCTGGTTCGCGCGGGCGCGCAGGGGGCAGGACCGGATCAATCCCTGAGAAGCTGATGCGGATGATGGCGCCGCCTTTGGTCGCTTCCTGGAAGATAGCGCGAATCTCCTCGCCCTGGGCCATGCGCGACCCAATCCAGCCGCAGCGCTCGGCCGACAGATAGCCAATCTGAACGCCGCGCATGCTCCAGACCGCGATGGCTGACGGATCGAACGGGTTCTTTGGCTCGGGTACGAGATCGACAGCTTCGCCCGGCACACAGAGCCTGATCTCGAACAGCCGGTTGCTGCGGTCCTTATTCTCATGGATGGCGCCGACGACGGCGAGGCTCATGTCGGGACGACTCATGCGAGCTTCGATAGGTCGATGATCTCCTCCCGCCAAGCACTGTCCAACCTTGCCGATCGCTGATGTCATTGTCTCCATCGTTGGTTTAGCAACGGACAACATGACGAACAGCATTTCGCTTCGCGAGGCCCGGCGCATTGCCCTTGCCGCCCAGGGTTTCGGCCGATCCCGGCCCACGAACGTCGGTAAGGCGCATTTGCGGCGGACGACCGAACGCCTTGGGCTCCACCAGATCGACAGCGTCAATGTTTTGGCGCGGGCCCACTATATGCCGGCCTATTCGCGCCTGGGCGGTTATGATCCAGGCTGGCTTGACCAGGCCGCCTGGGGGAAAGCCCGCGACCGTCGGCTGTTTGAATATTGGGCGCATGAAGCTTCGCTTCTCCCGATGGACTATCACCCCTTGCTTCGCTGGCGGATGACGCGCGCCGATCGGGGGGAGACGGGATGGAAGGGCCTGCGCCTGTTTGCCGGCGAACGTCGGATTGAAGCCGAAGCGCTGCTCGCCCGGTTCTGGAGCGACGGTCCACTGGCAGCTTCCGACTTTGAGGGTTCGCGCAATCGATCGGGATGGTGGGAATGGGGCGAAGCCAAGCAGATGCTCGAATGGCTCTTCTGGGCCGGACACATCACCACGGCGACCCGCCGCGGCAGCTTCGAGCGCGTCTATGATCTGACCGAGCGGGTCATTCCGCCAGACATCCTAGGCATCCCGACACCGGAGCCTCGCGACGCCCAGCGGGCGCTCATCGAGCGATCCGCCCGCGCGCTCGGTATCGCCACCGCCGGCGACCTGCGGGACTATTTCCGGCTGAAGCCCGATGAGGCCCGCGATGCCATCCAGGATCTGAAGGACGAAGGAACGCTCATTCCTGTGTTGGTGGACGGTATCTCGCAGGCGGTGTTCCTGCATCGCGATGCCCAGGCACCACGCCGGATAGCTGCGCGGGCGCTCCTCTCGCCCTTCGATCCCCTGATCTGGGAGCGATCCCGAACTGAGAAACTGTTCGATTTCCATTATCGGATCGGCATCTACACCCCCGCGCACAAGCGGTCCCATGGCTATTATGATCTCGCTTTT
This sequence comes from Sphingobium sp. CFD-2, assembly GCF_024611135.1. Taxonomy (NCBI): domain Bacteria; kingdom Pseudomonadati; phylum Pseudomonadota; class Alphaproteobacteria; order Sphingomonadales; family Sphingobiaceae; genus Sphingobium; species Sphingobium sp. CFD-2. The sequence goes on from NZ_CP084405.1 coordinate 1,235,368, forward strand.
CTGCTCGGTGACCGGATCGTGGCGCGGACCGATCTCAAGGCGGACAGGAAGACGGGAAGGCTGCTCGTGCAGTCCGTCCATCTCGAACTGGGTGCCCCGGCAGAGACGCATGAGGAACTGGCCGCGGAACTTCGGTTTCTCGCGCAGTGGCTCAAACTGGAGCCCGTCTTGCCGGAAATCTGACCCCGCATTTCAGGCGTGTTTTCGGCTCCACACTGATGGTTCGCGGCTGCCTGAAAATCGTCGAAAGTTGGCGTGAAAAGCCTTATGAGGTGGGGTGCGGTTGAGGCAGAGGAGCGCTCGATGGCCGAATTTCAAGGACGCGACCTGCACCTGGTCAAGAAGGCCCTGTGCATCGGTATTCTCACGATCGAGAGCCAGGAGGACGGACCGTTCAAGGCCGAGTCGGATCTTTCCGACATGAAGGCTCTGGCGGACGACCTGATGCCCGGCGGCGTCGAACTCCATCACTATATGCGCTCTGCGCATATTGCCCTTACCGGTAGACCGGACTGACGGACGCATATCCTCTGCCGGGCTGATGTCGCCTGGCTCGGTCCATGACTGGCTTGCGCTTTGAAAAACGCGGCGCCGGTAATCGTTGGCCTTTGCGCCACATGGCGTCGCGCCTTCTGCTCCAGATCTTTCATAAATGTTTGCCCCTGGCGCGCGTCCCTCACGTACAGGCGCGGGGTGAGGGAGGGAGCGGCGTCGGTGAGGTCGTGCCCTCATGCGAGGGCAGGGCTTGGGGCGCAGGCAGGGACCAGAGGGGAGGAGGATTTTGGAGGGTGTCGCTTTCGAATGGTCGAGAGCGGCATTATCCAAGGAGTTGAAGTCATGAATATCGGTGAAATCAAGCCCGTGAACGGCCGCCTGGAAGGACATATCGCGACCCGTCTGCTGGACTTGCCGAAGTTGGGATTGCGTCCCGTCCAGAGCACCAATGAGCGTGCGCCCGTCTTCGAAGTCGTCGCGCGCAATGTGGGCGGGCGCTGGGTCCAGATCGGCGCCCTTTGGGAAGCGACCGCCAATGTGAGCGGGGAGAGCTTCCTCCAGGGTTCGCTGGACGATCCGAGCCTCCCCGAACCGCTGCCGATCGCCCTGTTCGGTTCGGATCAGGAAGGCTATCGGGTCGCCTGGCGCCGGCGGGAGAACCGCGACGACTTCGGTGGCAGCCAGCGCAGCCCGCGTCGCGAAATGAGTGGCGGCGGGATGTCCGGCGGCTTTGGCGACAGCACCGCCGGCGCCGATGGCTCGCTCATGGGTAGGAATGATCTCGACGACGAGGTTCCCTACTGAGAATCCAGCGAAGCCAATATGGGCCGGGAGAGCATCCGCTTTCCCGGCCTTTTTTGCGTCCAGTTTCCGTCTCTCAACCGTGAAAGGACAGCGCCATGGCCAGTGCCCCGCGCAGCAGCATCGATCGCTTTGCCGATCTGCCGACCCTCTATGCCCAGATGACCGCGACCCCTGAATTCCAGGCAGCCTTTGGCGACCCGCTTGGTCTCTCGATTGTCTCGCCGGGTGAAGAACCGGCCGAATATGAGATGCCCGAACCCATCGCCGTGCAGGCCGAATGCGGCGGGATTGTCGCCGCCATCTTCGACCTGTTCTGCGATACCCGGCTCGAGACGCTTGCCCCGGAAATTGCCTGGGGCATCGTCAACAGCTTCCACTTCGTCGCCGGGAAGCTCGAACGGCAGGAGGACCGGCTTGCCGAGGAGGTGGGTGACCTGGCCCGTCAGCCGGACGTCAGCGAGGTGTACACGACCTCTCTGGAGGAAAAGCAACTTCTCTGCCAGTCCGTCGCGGAACAGCGCCATGCGATCGAGTGCATGCGCGACTATGCCGCCGAAATGTATCGTGCCCTGTCGGGATGGCCATGGTCGCCCGCGCGCGGCACCAGGGCGTCGACCGCATCAAGCGCGAGCCAGATCGCGGCGCTCGATTTCCTGCGTGCACGGACCCTCGCCACGCGCGAGAAGCATATGCCGCAGGGACCGATCGTCGTCGTGACCGGCCCTGCCGACTGGCACGACTGGAAACTCATCTGGGACCGGCTCGACCTCATCAAGGCGCGCATCCCGCACATGACCCTCATCACCACCGGGCAAAGGCGGGGTGTCGACCAGATCGCGGCAGCCTGGGCAGCGCGAACGGAAATAGGCGTCCCGGTCGTGGTCTACGGCCTGTATGGCTCGGGGCGGAAAACGGCTTTCAAACGGAACCGGAAAATTCTCGAACTGAATCCCGTCGAGGCGCTGCTTTGCGAAGGATCGGGCGTGCAGGCGAACCTCTACCAGTTGCTGCGGGAGGCTGATGTTCCGATCCACGCCTTCCACCGCGCGGACCAAGCTGTCGACACCCCCGTGCTGGCGCGGCAACGCGGTCAGGCGAGCAATCGAGGGGAGGCGGCACATGGCTATTCCCGACTATCTGCGCACTAATTTCCAGACCCTCCTGCGCGCGGCGGGGGACGGCAATCTCGCCCTCATGGAATGTCAGGATGCGCAAACGGGTGAACCGCGTTTCGTTATCTGTGCCGTCGGCCGGGATGGTCCCGAGTATGTGATGACCCCCTTCGGTCATCTGGCCGAAGGCGATCCTTATGACGCCTATGTCCCGCCGATCTGACGCGGCCGGGTCGAAACGAATATCCTCCAGGGGATCGGCAGCACCCCAACTGTCGGTCCCTTTTTTTATCCAATGGGAGAGGGCATCCCGCCCGCTACGGGTCTGTTGGGCGAATGCTGCGCCTGGACCCAGCCTCCATGGGGGCATCGAGCCCCCATGGAGGCTGCCTCTCTTCTTCTCTCAACAAGCGGGATGAGTTTACACGGGAAACCCCGGCGGCCTCAAGGACGACGGGGCCCCACCATTTTTTCTCGCGGGCGGGCGTCGGTACGCCCGTGCCACCTTCTCGCGCGCAAGAAAAAATCGTGACCCCCATCGCCGCTTCGCGGTCGTGGCTGCGCCACGATCCTTGACCCCGCCGAGGCGAGCCCGTGTCGAAGAGGAAACCTCTTGAAGAGCGAATGAAGGAGGTTCCGATGACTGACATGACCGACCGCGACGCTGCGCTGGATCGCTTCGCCGACACCTTTATCGAAACGACCGACGGTTACCGCATCACGCCCGGGGACGATGTGACGAGCGCGCCGATGCCCGACGCCGAACTGGTCGCCCGCGCCACCGAGTTGCTGGTCACGACCCTGTTCGACGTCCTGCGCGATACCCGGCTGGAAGCCATGGCGGACCGGATCGCGTGGGGGATCGTGCACAGCTTTCACAAGGTCGCTGGCCAGATCGAGGGGGAAGCGGACAAGGCGGCGATGGTCGTCCGTCGGCTCATCGAACAGAATGACGGGAGCGAGATTGGCAGCGTCGAGCTGGAAGAGGCACAGATGCTCTGCCAGTCACTCGACGAGACCCAGGACGCGCTGGCGTGCATGCGGGATTATGCCGCCGCGACCTATCATGCCGAGACCGGACGGCCCTGGTCAGCCCCGCGCGCTTCGCTGGTCTCCTCCAAGCGGACGGCATCGGTGCTGGCGGCGACCGACTTCCTGGCGGCGCGACGCAAGCGGCACATTGATGCGCGCGCGCCCAAGGGGCCGGTCGTGATCTTCTCCGGCGGACAGGTCTGGGAGGATCACCGGCTTCTATATGCGGCGCTCGATAGCATCAAGGAGCGGGTGCCAACGATGGTTCTCGCGACAACAGGGCAGGATAAGGGGTGCGACGCGATCGCGGCGGCTTGGGCGGCGCGTAACGCGTGTCATCTCATCCCCTTCAGCCTCGACCGGAAACTCGGAAATCGGGCGGGGTTCGCGCGGAACGAACAGCTGCTCCGGCTCCGTCCGGTAGAGGCGGTAGTGTGCCAGGGGTCGGGGCTGCAGAGCCATCTTGCACGCGAGGTGCGCAGGCTCGGGGTTCCGGCGCATTTCTTCGCCCTCGCAGATCAGCACCAAAATCGCGCAACCCGATAGGAGAGGTCGCGCAAAGGAAAAAGAGGCGGTGGAGCGCGCGACTCCGCCGCCTCTTTTTTTGTCGAGTGGGGGAAAGGTCGTCGCGCTCAGGGACCCGGACGAAGGCCGCAAGCGACCTCCGTCCGCGCCCGTCGCGCAACGATGCAGGGTCAGCCAGGCTGACCCTGGCCAGCTGCGCGCGGCTCCGCCGTGCTCGCTGCCGGGACAACCCTTTGGGTTGGTTTTACGGTGGGTTTATTGCCGGGTTCGGTCGCATCGATCGCGCGCAAGGCTTCCATCGCACGGTCGCCGCCGATGCGAATCGCGTGACCTAAAATATCGCGAAAGGCGCGCTCGCTCAGCTGCTCGGGTCGCGTCCGTCAATGTGGTGTAGAATTGGGTGTGGCCAGCGGGCTGCATTTTCAGGCGGCCTTGGGTGTAATCTGTAGCGGCTGTGCCTCCTCGATCATTGGTGTAGCAAGGGCGGCCATGCCCTCGATCTGCATGTAGCGGTGCTGGAGCTGGTATTCGTCATTCTGCTCCAGCAGGACGGCGCCGACGAGGCGGATGATGCTATCCTCGTTCGGGAAGATGCCGACGACATCGGCGCGGCGCTTCACTTCCTTGTTCAGGCGTTCCAGTGGATTGGTGGAATGTAATTTGACGCGGTGCTGCTCGGGGAAGGTCATGTAGGCCAGCACGTCGTGCTCGGCATCGTCCATGCAGGCGCCGAGCTTTGGCCAGCGGGTACGCAACTGGTCGGCGACCTGGCGCCAGACCTGTGTCGCGGCGGCATGGTCGGGCTGGAGGAAGACCTGGCGGATGGCAGCGGCGACGACGGTGTTCTGGCCCTTGGGCACGTAGGCCAGGGCATTGCGCATGAAGTGGACGCGGCACCGCTGCCAGGTGGCGCTGAGCACGCGAGTGATCGCTGCCTTGAGGCCCTCGTGGGCATCGGAGATGACCAGCTTCACGCCGGTCAGTCCGCGGCGTGCGAGGTCCTTGAGGAAGCTCGACCAGAATGGCTCGGCTTCGGAGGGTCCAATGTGAAGGCCAACGATTTCGCGCTTGCCCTCGGTGTTGACGGCAACGGCTATTATCGCGGCGACACTGACGATCCGCCCGCCCTCGCGCACCTTGAGGTAGGTAGCATCGAGCCAGAGGTAGGGCCAGTCGCCGGTGAGCGGCCGCTTAAGGAAGGCATGGACACGTTCGTCGATATCCTTGCACAGCTTGGACACCGAGGATTTGGAGATGCCGGTCATGCCCATGGCCTGCACCAGCTCGTCGACACGCCGGGTGCTGACGCCGGCGATCCACGCCTCCTGGATCACCGCGACCAGCGCCTTCTCGACGGTCTTCCTGGGTTCCAGGAAGCCAGGGAAGTAGGCGCCGGTCCGTAGCTTGGGAATCCTCAGGTTGAGCGTGCCGAGCCGGGTATCGAGGCTGCGGTCGCGGTAGCCGTTCCGCCAGGTCGTCCGGTCGCCGGAGCGCTCGTGTCGGCTAGCGCCGACCAGGCCATCGACGTCGGCCTCCATGATGATCTGTAATACGCTCTCGGCGATCGTGCGCAGGAAATCTCCATCTCCAGTCTTCGCCATCAGCTCGGCAAGCGGTAGTCTGTCGTCGGTCATCGGGATCAACTCCTCGGTGGGCGTGTGAAGTGTGGTAACTCCACCTTACCGATGAGCCCGGTGGCCACCGAGATCGAAATCGCATGGGGTGGGGCATGCCCCACCCCATGCGATCATCTCAATCTACACCAGAAATTACACCACGAGCGCGGACGCTAACGCTGCTCGACGGGGACATCTTCGATCATCGAGGCATATCTGCCGCGCAGAGCGCGGCGGGCATCCAGAACTTCTTGCGCGAGTTTGCGTTCCCTTGCTTCGAGATCGGCAAGGCGTTCACGCTCATTCATTTTGGGCATGCGTCATCCTTCACTATTCGGAAGGTCTGCCCGCCAGGCAGGATGATCGACGAAAGACGCTGGGAAGGCAAGGGCCATGATCGCTTCTATCTCGTAGCGCAGCGCTTGGGGGCACGGTCATAGGAAGCCTCCTGGCGCCCATCGAGGGCGCCCGAAGGCTGCTGCCGCGATATGGAAACTCTCTCTTATGAGTCCCAGCATGGCGGACGAAGCAGAGAGCCTCAAGGATCGACGGTTCCCCCAATTTTGCCGATCCCGGCGCTGCGCTTGGGCGTCGACAAAATCGGCACCCCCGTCGCCCGCTGCGCGGTCGCTGCGCGATCCTTGACCCTCTCTGCTTCGCCCACCCGCGCGCGCCTTCATTGCAAGAAGGAGCCGCAAGATGAACATCGTCGATATGACCATCCAGGAAATGGAGCGCCGCTGCTCGCATCTCGAAATGATCCTCGCCAGACGCGACATGTATGCCGAGATGATCGACTGGAGCGCGATGACGCTGCAGGAACGGGAATGGGACCGATGGGAGTATAGCTTCGAGATACATACGGAACTGTGGGAACTCGAGAACCGCCTCGAGACCTTGGTCGAACGCGAGAGCTGGACACCGTTCTGAGGGGGCTTGCCCCCCTTTTTTTTCCTGGTCGCGGCTTTTGCGGCCGGGTAGAAAATCCCCTTGCGGGGAAGCCACGCCCGTACCCGGTCGAGGCTGGCGCAGCGGCAAGCCGCAGCGAAGGCAGGACGCACGGCACTAGGCCGTTTTGTAATGCACCGTACGCACGGGTGCTGCGGGCGCGAATCGCCAGCATTTGCGCGGTTTTCCGGGCGAATACGCGTCGTCGCCTGATGGCACTGATTGACGCCGCCCGGCGCGCTTTGGCTGCCGTTTGGCGTGGGCGCTCGGCTAAGTGCTTGATCTTCCATGGCACCGTGTGGCTGCCGCCCTGCTTACATGTAATCAATTGAGAACAGGCTGAAATTCGAATATAAGGGCCGTGCTTCATCACGATTGGCCAGGCGACGAACAGGAGTTTGGCGCTTGCCCAGGATTACCATAAGGTTCAAGGACGCGCTCTTCGGGCGCCTTGTCTTCGGCGCTCAGGCGGCCGGCTCGACCATCCCCGACTATGTCCGGGACATCCTCAACCGCTATGAAGGCATGGACGCGGCGGGCTATCATGGCCGCTTCGACGAGGTGCAGGCGACCCTCATCCAGGTCTTCGCGATCCTCGCCGCATCCGTCGGCGCGCGTCGGCCCGATATCCTCGAGAAGGGGATGGAAGATGCCCGCGCCCTGCTCCTGGAACGGGGCCTTCTCGATCCCGAGGAGATGCAATCATGAGCATCTTCCGGAACGACACGCTCGGTTCATGGACGAGGGGCGGGCAGGCCATCGTCCACAATGTCCGCATGACGACGCAGGTTTTCTTCCAGACCTTGCTGGCGGGCATCGCCATCTGGGTCGGCGGAACCATCTGGTATGTGCTGGAGAAGTCCACCGACTATCAGCGGTTTGTGGCGGTCAAGATCGTCGAGGCGACGCTCAAAAGCGACGTACCCGGCGGTGCGCCGGTCCTGTTTCGGACGCCGTCGGGTCGGCAATATTGGACGACGTCCGATGCTTTGCTTGGCTCCCGCATCGCCAAGAAGACCCTGCAGGCGATGGAGCATCATCTGGTTTACGGCGCCGCTCTGGCGGGCGCCTTCGCCCTGCTGATGCTCGCCTGGGCCTGGTTCTATTTCACCCGGACGGGGAAGGGCCTCGGTTCTAACCAGTTCCTCCGTGGCGCCCGTTTCGGCACGGCCCGGCAGTTACAGAGGCTGTTATGGCGGAGCCGGAAGGGAAGCTTTGCGATCGGCGGCGTGCCCGTTCCCGATGCCTTCGAGCCCGAACATATCCTGATCTGCGGTGCCCCCGGAACCGGCAAGACCAACATCATCGTCAAGATGCTGGATGGCATGCGCAAGCAGGGCAAGCGGGCGATCGTCTATGATACGGCCGGCACCTTTGTCGAGAAATTCTACCGGCCGGGTCACGACATTCTGCTCAATCCGCTGGACGAGCGCGCCGACTGCTGGTCGCCCTGGGTCGATGTCCCGCGCGACTATCATTATGACCAGATCGCGGAATCGACGATCCCCGAAAAGGGCGGCGATCCCTTCTGGGCGAAAGCCGCGCGTGGAACGCTGGTCGCGGTCCTGCGCAAGCTTGCCCGGTATGAAAGGACGCTCGTGTCGGCGTTGCTCGAAACGGTGTTGCGCAGCCCCTTGAAGACACTGGCGAGCTTTGCCGAGGGGACGGACGCCGCCGCCTTCATTTCGATGGAAGGCGACCGGACGTCGGCCGGGATTCGGGCTGAACTGGCCTCAGTCATGCGCAGCTTCTCCTATCTCGATGATACCGCTGACGGCTTTTCGATCCGGGACTGGGTCGCCAATGAGGAGGATGACAGCTGGCTCTTCATCACCGTGAAGGCGGACCAGCTTCCCTCCCTCCGGCCCCTTGTTACCGTCTGGCTCGACATTGCGATCAGCGCCATCATGAGCCTGCCGCCCGACCGCAAGCGGCGTCTCTATTGCGTCATCGACGAACTCCCGACCCTTCAGAAACTGCCGTCTTTGAGCGACTTCCTCGCCCGCGCGCGCAAATATGGCGGCTGTGGAATTTTGGGGTTCCAGTCCTACCCGCAACTCGAGGCAACCTATGGCATTCAGGATGCCGCTGCGATCACCGGCTATTGCTCGACATGGGTGGCGCTCAGGGCCAATGACACCCCCACGGCCAAGCATGTCTCGGAAAATCTCGGACAGGTCGAGCAGGTCGAAGCCAATGAGGGCATGTCCTATGGCGTCAACGACATGCGGGATGGGGTCAATCTCTCCCGAATGCAGGTGACCCGTCCGCTGGTGATGCATACCGAGGTCACCAATCTTCCCAATCTTGCGGGCTACCTACGGTTCGGACGGAACCTCCCCGTGGTGCGGTTCACCGATCGCTACAACGCTCTGCCCAGTCCGCAGGCTGCGTTCGTCGAGCGGCTTGCGCCGCCCGTTCGATTGGACCCGGAAACTGAAGGGGAGGCCGCGTCCAAGCCTTCTGAATCGCCATCCAAGCGACGCCGACCGAAGAAAATGGAAGCGCCCGAACTCCCTCTTGAAGTGGACGATAGTGGCTCGCCCGCGCAGGACGAGGTCGGCCCGCAAGGTCCATCTTCCGATCCTGTGGAGGGTGACGCTGGAAACGTGGACAGTGGACTTCCCAAGCTGCTGGGACGGGCGAGCGGCTTTCGCCTCCGGCAGCATGGCCGCGCATCGGGTGACCGCAACGATGCGAGGCCGGCATGATGCATCCGCGCCGCCTCAAGGGCTCGCCGGGCAATATCGCCCGCTATTATGCCATCGGGGACTATTATACGAAGGGCGAGGCCGAGCATTCCTCCTGGGGCGGCAACCTGGCGGGCGAACTCGACCTTTCGGGCGATGTCGATCCTGAAACCTTTCGGTCCCTGCTGGCCGGCAAGGTCGCGGGCCAGCAGCTTGGCCGCCATCGGGCCGAGGGGATCGAGCATCATCCCGGCTGGGATTTCGCGATCAGCGCGCCCAAATCCGTTTCGGTGATGGCGCTGGCCATGGGCGACGAGCGGATCGTCCAGCTCCATGAACGCGCGGTCGATGTGACGCTCGCCTATCTTGAGGAGCATGCCCAGCTGAGGAAACGGGAGGAGGGCAAGATCGTCCATGAGACGACCGGCCGGCTGCTCTGGGCGCGGTTTACAGAGCATGCGAGCCGCGAACTCGATCCCCATCTCCACACCCATGTCGTTGTCCTCAACATGACGAACGGGCAAGAGGGCGATCCGATGGCAAGCCTCGAGACCCGGGCCATGTATGCCGTGCAGATGACCAACGGGCAGATCTACCGCAATGAACTCGCCCATGGTCTGCGGGAGCTTGGCTATGAGATCGACTTCGATCCGCGCCGGGGTCTTTTCGAAATCAGGGGCGTCCCCAAGACCCTCATTGAGGAGATGTCGCAGCGATCCCAACAGATCAACGAACATGCCCAGCAGCATGGCCTTTCCGGGCAAGCGGCACGCCGCCAGTCTTTCTATGCCACTCGCGGCGCGAAGGTGAAGATCGGGATCGACGAACTGCTGATCCAATGGCGTGGACGTCTGGGCCCCCATGAGAAGCCGCTCGAAGCCGTGCGGCAAGGCGCCGAACAAGTGGGCGAACATGCTGTCCCGGTCGACCGGGTCGATGCCGCGCGTGCCGCCTTGTTCGGGATCAAGCAGTCTGAGGGAAAGGAGGCGGTCAACGCGCTTGGCCGACTTTTTACCACTGGGCTGGCGTCCCATGTCGGGGAGGTTCGGTTTCAGGATCTCCGACCTCTGATCGAGGCCCATGAGGAAAGGCGCAAGCTCCTCGCGACCCGCGGACAGACAGGGGACGAGATATTGACGCGGGGCCGGACGAGCCGCCGGACGGTGCGTCTGGAGCAGTCGCTTGCCATGCATCTTGCCCTTGCCGTTGGGGATGGTCGGCCTGTGGCGAGCGCCGATCGTCTGCTTCCCGTGCTGGAACAGGCGGGGCTTTCCCCGGAGCAGGAACGTGCGCTGGTGGACATGGCGACATCGAGGGACCGGGTCACGGGCCTTCACGGCGTCGCGGGAGCGGGCAAGTCGACGCTCATCCGCTCCCTGAAGGACGCCGCGCTGCCGGGCACCACCTTCATCGCCCTGGCGCCGACATCCTCCGCGGCGGCGGAATTGGGCGAGAAGGCGCAGGTTGAGTCCCGCACCGTGGCGAGCCTTCTGGCGGGCGGTGGATATGGGATCAGCGGCAACCATGTGCTCGTACTCGATGAAGCAGGGCAGCTCGGAAACCGCCAGGCCTTGCGAGTGCTGGAGATCAGCCGGGCCACCAGCGCGCGCCTCATTCTCCTGGGTGACAATAAGCAGACGGGCGCGATCGAACAGGGAAAGGCCTTCTGGCTCATGCAGAAATTAGGGATGCAGACTGCCGAGCTTACCGAGTCGCGGAGGCAGCAAACAGAGGCGATGCGGGAAGCTGTCGCGCATGCTCGGGCAGAAAATTATGCCGCCTCGATCGGTCGGCTCGACAAGGTGGTGAGCGGCGAGGATGCCGCCGACCTCGCCAAGGGCGTGGTCGCGGAGTGGACACGTCTCAGCCCCAGGAGCCGCGCCGCGACCAACATTCTCGTTCTCGACAATGCGTCCCGCCTCATCGTCAACAGCAAGATCCGGGAGGTTCTCCAGCGCGAAGGCGTCGTCGCGGCCGAGGAGACCCGTTTTTCGGTCCTGACGCCGGGCGGGCATAGCGACCAGGAGAAGCGGCTGGCGCGCTTCTATTCGGGCGGCCAGGTGGTGACCTTCAGCCGCGATCAGGCAGGGGCGGGCCTCGAGCGGGATGCCGAATATCGCGTTGTCGGGGTGGTGCGGGACACGCAGGGGCGGCAACGCGTCCGGCTGGTGGACGAGCGGGGACGCACCCATCTCTGGGATCCCCGCATGGCCAAATCCTCGCAGGTCAATGTGTTCGTGGACGAGCAAAGGGACCTGAGCGAAGGCGACCGCATCCAGTGGCGCCTCGCATCGAGAGAGCTCATGCTCAAAAATGCGGAGCGCGGGACAGTCGAGAAAATCGAGGGGAGTTTGGCAACGATCCGCTGGGATCGCGGCAAGCGGGTGCAGACGGTCGATCTGTCGAAGCACAAGACATGGGATCATGGCTACAGCGAAACCGTCTATTCGGCACAGTCCAAGACCTATGACCGGGTCTATGTCCTTGCGCCGATCGGATCGCCGCTTGTGAATGCGCAGAATTTTTACACGGCCATTACCCGCGCCCAATACGGCGTGAAGCTCTGGACCGAGAATCCCGAGAAACTGGTCGAGAAGCTTGAACAGCGATCGGGAGAGAAGACGTCGAGCCTCGAAGGGCTCGGGCGCCTGGAACGGGACCATCGTGATCGCCTAGCCGCTCGTCATATGCGCCATCTCCAGCAGCTCAAGGAAGACCAGGAACAGGAAAGGCGTTTGCGGGCTGACCGCCAGCTTGAACGGCAGCTTCGCGCCCAAGGCTTCAGGGAAAGGGGTGTGGCCGATCGCCTTGCCGATCGAGCGCAAAAGGCGTTCGAGGCGTTAGACCGCCATCTGCAATCCTTTTTGAAAGGCCGTGAGAGCGAAAGAGCCGACGCCGTCCACGCGGTCGAGCAGCGAGCAGGCGATCGGGGACAGGAGGGTGGCCGTGGCCTGGATCGCTGATCGGCGCTGCGCCTGTTTGATCCCGCTTCTCCTGATGCTGTTGTCATGGTGCGAAGCGGCGTCAGCGGCACGGCCACCAGAACCCGAGGTCGCGCGCTGCATCCGACAAGCGGCGCGTGGGCAGCTATGGCTTGAAAAGACGCTCTGGGGATTGCGCGATCAGGAAGCCGGTTGGATCGGCTCGGAAATTCTGAACAGGGATGGAAGCCATGACCTGGGGCCTCTCCAGATCAACAGTTGGTGGGTGCCGAGGATCGCCGCGCTCATAGCTCGACGCGAGGGGGAAGTCCGGCGCTGGCTGCGATTCGATCCCTGTTTCAACGCCGAGGTGGCGCGCTGGATCTTTCTCGACGCACTCAAGATGAGCGGCAATTATTGGAAGGCGGTGGGCATCTATCACAGCCCAAACGGCATTCGCCAACGCAGGTATGCAGCGTTGGTTGCGGTTCATCTGCAAAGGCGGTTTGGGACCAATGTGTTCGGGAGGCGGGCCGTCACGCTGGCGCGGCCAGTTCCCTGATTTGCCTCCTGGGGAGAGCCTCCTTGGGAACGGAGGCTGAATGTCGCAATGTGAAACCGTGCGTTGGCGGAGAGGCAGGCGCGGTAATCTCAACGGTCCGCGGCCCCCATGAGACAAGGAGGTGTCCCGCTTATTCCTCCTGATTCGCGGCGGTTCCGTTGGCAAGCGCGTCGCTGATCATCGCCGCCAATGTTTCCTCGGCGCGACCGCGAGCGGCTGCATCCCTGGATCCCAGATCGTGACGCAGCCATTGCGGCGTGCGCTCGATAACTCTTAAGATCGTAGCGTTCATTTTTTCGTCCATCCGCGAAACCTATGACGGTGGAGCGACGGCTGTGCAATGGAGCAAAGCTTGCTAGTTCTGAGGGGGCTGCTGGGGTGCTTTGGCGCTTTTGGAAAGGCGTGGGTCGTACAGGCACAGTCATTTCACCGATCTGCACACCTTTTCGTATGGATCGGCCGCTGGCAGCGGCCGAGCTTTTGACTCAGTGTGTGCCGCTGGACATCCATGAGCAGGAGGTCTCGTTTCACTGGGCCCCTTTTTGCTATTCACTCGGTATTCACTCAGTTTTTTTGCGCGTTAGGCAGCCGACTATCCCTGGAAACTAACATTTCAAGGCTTGCGCCAAGAATTGTTGACTTAGCTTTCGCTCAGTCCTCTTGCCGTGACCAGCATGACGCAGATGTCGATTTCGTTTCAGTGAGCCAATAGTCATGAAGCAGCTAATCGATCACTGACGCACCAACCCTACGATGTCGCACTCGTAGATCGCAAAAACGCAACCAAAATTATTCTTGACGCCGGTTTGGTTAAACGACTGGGAAAGGTCCGTCACCTCACCCACCGCTGGCCCTTCATCGCTTCAATCCGATGATCACGCGCCGAACCGCAAGATATTGCTCGAGTTGAAGAACTTCTGAATCGTAAGCGGGGTCTGGCGACCGCCTTGCGCAGCGCCCATTAGCCGGGATGATTGCCGCTCTTTAAGCGGGGTGGCCGGTGTCGGACGAGATTGAAGATTCAGCGAGCAGCGCAGCGACTACTCATACGAGCGGTCGTATGAGTAGTCGGATAGAGATCGTTAGCCGGGTGTCAGGCCGGCGGCGGTGGACGGTAGAGCAGAAGCTGGCCGTGCTGCAGGATGCATTCGGCCCGGAGGGCTGCGTGCGCGCGGCCTGTGAACGCCATGACGTCGGCAGCGGCTCGATCTACACATGGCGGCGACAGGCGATGTCCGGTGAGCTCGCCGGGGTGCGCAAGTCGATCAAGCCTGCCTTTGCGGAGGTGCAGATCAGCGATCAGCTGGCCTTGCCTGGGCCAACGGTCGCAGCACGCAGCGAGGGAGTGATCGGCATCGAGCTGCCGTCTGGCATCAGGGTGAACGTGGACGCCACCGTCGATGCCGATGCCCTGTCGCGGGTGATCGGCGTCCTGACGCAATGATCCCGCTGCCGCCCTCAACGCGGATATTCCTGGCCTGCGGCGCAACAGATATGCGTAAGGGTTTTGACGGCTTGGCTGTGATGACGCAGCAAGTTCTGGAGCAGAGCCCGCATTCCGGTGCGCTGTTCGCCTTTCGAGGGAAGCGCGGTGATCTGGTAAAGCTGCTCTGGTATGACGGTCAGGGCATGTGCCTTTTCTCCAAGCGGATGGACCGAGGCCGGTTCATTTGGCCATCGACCAAGACCGGTTCGGTGGTGATGACGGCGGCCCAGCTTTCCATGCTTCTGGAAGGCATCGACTGGCGGCGGCCGGAACGCACTTTCACCCCGTCACTTGCGGGCTAAAACGCCCATTTTCCGGCGCTTTTTCTGGCATTGCGGCGTCTGTTCCGCTATAGGGTCGCGGTGTCGGACGCAGGCCTTTCCACCGCTGATAAAGACGCTCGGATCGCCGAGCTCGAAGCTGCTTTGGCGGCCGCCCACGCCGATATTTCTGCCCGCGACATCCTGATCGACACGCTGCGCGTGCAGATCGCGCGCCTCAAGCGGATGCAGTTCGGCAAGTCGTCCGAGAAGCTCGACACTCAGATCGCACAGCTTGAGCTTGCGCTCGAAGAGCTCGAAGGCGAGGCCATCGTCGCCGCCGCCCGCCGGGCCGATCCGGCAGAGGTTGATCGGCCGTCGCCTGTTCGTGCGCTGCCTGCTCATCTGCCGCGGGAGGAACAGCGGATCGAGCCCGAACGGGGCAGTTGCACCTGTCCAGATTGCGGCGGAGCGCTGCGGCCTCTGGGGCAGGATAGCGACGAGATGCTCGATGCCGTGCCAGTGCAATGGCGTGTCGTTCGGACCATCCGGCCCAAGTATAGCTGCCGGTCCTGCGAGAAGATCGTCCAGGCGCCCGTGCCGGTAAAGGCGATAGCGCGCGGCAAGGCGACCTTCGGCACGCTGGCCCACGTTGTCGTCTCCAAGTTCGACCATCATCTGCCGCTTTACCGCCAGGCCGAGATCATGGCTGCGCAGGGGGTCGAGATCGACCGATCGACACTGGCGGGCTGGGTAGGACAGGCATCCGTGCTGCTCGACCCGATCGTCAGTCGCATTCGCGAGGTGGGCCTCACCGCCTCAAAGATCCATACCGACGATACGCCTGTTCCCATGCTTGATCCGGGCCGGGGCAAGACGGCCACCGGCAGGCTTTGGGCTTACGCCGTCGATGATCGTGGCTCGGGCGCTACGACCCCCTCGCTCGTCTGGTATGAGTTCACCACCGATCGCACCGGTGCGCATCCCCAGCGTCAGCTGGCCAACTTCGCCGGCTACCTGCAGGCTGATGGTTACGCCGGTTATGACAAGCTCTACGACACGAACCGCGTCACCGAGGTTGCTTGCTGGGCGCATTTCCGGCGGAAGATATTCGACATCCACGCCACCAAGCCGACGCCGCTCACCACCGACCTGCTAGAACGCATCGGCCAACTCTATGAGATCGAGGCAGAGGTTCAAGGCCAGCAACCCGAGATCCGCCGACGAAGCCGGCACGACCGCACTCAGCCGTTGATCGATGAGCTGCGGCAAGCACTTGACGATGCCCTGCGCCGCCTCTCGCCCAAGTCCGAGATGGCGAAAGCGATCGCCTATGGTCGCAAGCGCTGGGTGGCGCTCACGCGCTTCCTCGATGATGGGCGTCTGGAGATCGATAACAACATTGCGGAGCGTGCCATGCGATGCGTGGCCTTGGGCCGTAAAAACTGGCTGTTCGCCGGATCAAAGGCAGGCGGCGATCGGGCGGCGGCCATCTACTCCGTTATCGAGACCGCAAAGCTCAACGGCCTCGAACCACAGGCCTATATTGCCGACGTTATCGCCAAGATCGCCGGCAACTGGCCTGCCGCTCGCTGGGATGAACTCATGCCCTGGAATTGGCGACCAGATCAGCAACCGATCGCCGAAGCCGCCTGATCTGCGGCCTCCAGCCCACGCTTACTCTGAATCGGACACTAATAAATTAGCTTCTCTCGATATGATCGATATATTATTCTCGCGATCGGCTGGGAGAAAGTGAGGGGGAGCAACAGCTGATATGCTTACAAGACCTTATGATTCTGACCGTCATCCTGAGGGTACAAGCCTGGACTTCATATTCCCGCAGGAATTCGAAACGTCTCTCGAAGCGGCGAGGGCTACAGTTGGTGCGCGCTTTGAAGTCCGGCGGTTTTTCTGGCGAGAACGAAACGAGATCGTCTTCACGCCGCCCTGCAGCTATTTCGAATTGACCCGCTTCCCGTCTATGGGCAGATATCTCGCATCTGCTCGCGACTTTTGCGAGCAGGGCGAGGTACGCTTTTATCCGGCCGCGTGTCCGTTCCAAATGCATTGGCAGGAACGCGAGCAAAGATCGCTATTTTGCAGAATAGATATTCCCGCGATCACTGGATTGCCCATGGAACTTTCCAATCAACAATTGCGCGACACCATAGACATGCGCAATCCCCATGTCAGGGCACTGCTTCTAAGGGCCCAGCAGGAACTGGTGGCGCCGGGGCTGTGTTCGCAACTCATTCTGGATTCGATCAGTGTCGGCCTCGCAGCTGAAATGGTGCAGCAATTCGGTCCAGAAACCCAACCGGAGTTCAACAGTCGCCGGACGTTCGACCAGCGCTATCTGGCTGGCCTTGTTGCACATATCCGGGAGCAGCCCGGCAGGGTCGAGATCGGGCAGTTGGCGGCGGAACGTGGCATCAGCGTCCGCCATTACGAACGCCTGTTCCGCACCGCGACGGGCGAAAGTCCCGCAGCCTTTTGTCGCCGTCATATGCTCGCTCTGGCGAAGGACCTGCTGATGGACCGATCGCTTCTGGTCAAGGAGATCGCCTATCGCTGTGGTTTTGCCAATACGGCAAGCTTCAGTGTGGCGTTCCGCCAGATAGAAGGGTGTTCGCCGCGGCAGTTCCGTGACCGGCTTTTGATCCACTGAACGCCCACTGATGTAGCCGCAATTTTCGACATCTGTTTCCGATAGGCGACATCGATGGCACCTGGGCTTTTCATCGGTATCCGGACCAGTCATCCTGCCCAAAATGGTCGTCAGACCGGTTTGAGAGAGGATGGCAATGACATTTGGATTTCCGGACGCGGACGCACTGTTGGCGCAGTATCCGCTGCCCCATTATTTACGCGATAATGTGCGGCCGGGGCTGGAACAACTGCTTGCCTCGATGGCGGAAGACCGGGCACTTAACGCCAATGGCCATGCGCGTGCGCTGCATATCATTGCCGATGACTTGTCCCGGCTGAAGGCTATCGCCGACGACCGAGCCCGCTATCCTGACATTGCCGATGTCGAAATCAGGCAGCCGCTTTTCATCCTCGGCCTCCCCCGGTGCGGCACCAGTTTCCTGCACGCCCTGATGGAAGGCGACCCGCAGATCCGCACGCCGCTGATGTGGGAAGTGGCCGAACCATCGCCCCCTCCCGAAGCGGCAACCGCCGACACGGACCCGCGCATCTCCCGGTTCGACGAACATTTGCGCGCGCAACTGGGCGGTGATGCCGACGAATTGCTCAAAGCCCATCCGCTCGGCGCCAAAATCCCGCAGGAATGCGGATCGTTCATGACGACCTCCTTTCAGAGCAGCAATCCGTGCATGTTCCAGCATCTCCCGCGCTTCTACGACTGGTTCAAGGGCATCGACGCGACCTTTCGCTACGAGGTCCACAAGATGTGGCTTCAGCATCTGGGTTGGCGGCATCCCGGCAGGCATTGGGTGCTCAAGATTCAGGAGCATATGTATAAGCTCCCCGCGCTGCGTAGCGTCTATCCCGATGCGATCTTCATTCAGCCCCATCGCGACCCGACCACCGTCATCGCCTCCATCTCCCAACTGATCAGCGTCATTCGTGGGCCGTCCTACGACCAGCTCGATCTGCATGCGCTGGGCGCCGAGTTCCTGCAACTCTGGTGGGATGGGGTGAAGTGCTGCATGGATTATCGCAAGGCGCATCCGGACCTGCCGATTTACGATATGCGTTACAAGGATCTGGTCGCGGACCCGGTCTCGACGATCCGGGCCGCCTATGATCATTTCGGCTGGGATTTCACGCCGGAGTCGGAAAAGGGCATTCTGGACTGGCTGCGGGAGAATCCGGCGGGCAAGCATGGGTCGCGCAGCTACACGCTGGCCGATTATGGCCTGACAGCCGAACAGGTGAGCGACAGGTTCGCCGAATATATCGAGACCTACCATGCCTATCTCTGAAACGTCCCAGTGGCGCGCCTGGCTGGAGCGGATGGCGGGGGCGGAAGGCATGCTGGACAGGCTGGCCGATCCCGATGATCCACAGGCCCGGGCCGAGGCGCACCGCCTGTTGTTCGCTATCCTCGCCACCGGTTATCAGACGGCCTTCGCCGACCCCGATCATCCCGATTTCGTGCCGTCGGTCAGCAGCGTCCTCAACACCGTCGGGGTCAATCCCGATTTCATCTATGGCGCGGCGCGGATCGACGGCAGCGGCATCTACAGGCTGTCGGGCACGCGGGGGGACGGGGTTTTCGTGTTCCTTGATCTGGTCGCGGGCGGTCTGGGACCGATGGAGGATCTCGGGCCTTCGGTGGGCGTGATCGATCTGGATGCCTGCACATTGGGACCGGACGGCGCGTTCGACATCCTGTTGGGCGGGGAGCGGCCGGAGGATCATGCGGGTGACTGGTTTCCGCTAGACCCGCGCGCGCTCACGATCGGCCTGCGCCATGCCTATTATGACTGGGGCGTGGGGCGCGATCTACGCATCGCGATCGAGCGGGTCGACCGGCGCGTGGGCGGCGGTCTGGTGCCCGCAGCCGAGATCGTCCATCGGCTCGATCGCCTGTCAGCGTTCGTCGAACGCTATGCCGCATTTGCCTTGGGTTATGGCCAGCGGCAGCGGGCGCAGGGCTTCGTCAACAGGCTGGAATATGATGACTGGGCCGGTCGCGGCGGCGTGGCCGGGCAGCATTATTATCAGGGCATCTTCCGGCTGAAGCCGGGGGAGGCGATGATCATCGACACGGCGGTGCCCGATCAGGTGCGTTACTGGAACGTCCAGCTCAACGATCCGCTGTGGAACACGATCGACTGGATGAACCATCAGAGCAGCCTCAACGCGGCGCAGGCGCGTCTGGACGGCGACGGCCGCTTCCGCGCCGTCATCGCACTGGACGATCCGGGCGTGCCCAACTGGCTTGATCCGGCCGGACGCAACGAAGGATCGCTGATGCTGCGCTGGACCGGCGCGAGTTCCGGGCCGGAGCCGACGCTCAGGATCGTGCCGGCTGCGGAACTCCGTTCGCATCTTCCCGCCGACACGCTGCTGGTCACGCCGGAGCAGCGGGATGAGATGATCCGTAACCGTCGGCGCGGCGCGCAATGGCGACGGCGCTGGTGAGGGGATCAACCCCATCCGGGGAAAGGTTGGCCACGCCGTAATCACCCTTATGGCAGGCATCAGCGTGGCATTCTAACCCCGCCGACGGCCCGTTTTGGAAGAGGATATGCGGATGGACTTTGCAGGCAAGGTCGTACTGGTCACCGGCGCCGGGTCGGGCCTGGGCCGCGCGGCGAGCCTCGCCTTCGCGCGGGAAGGCGCGGCACTGTGCCTTGTCGGGCGCAGCCGAGCCAAGCTGGAAGAGACCGGGCGGTTGATCCGCGACGCGGGTGGCCGGTGTGTCGAGCTGGCTTGCGATCTTGGCGAGCCGCGTGGCTGTAGGGAGGTTATCGAAGGGGCGATGACGGCATTCGGCCGGCTGGACGTGCTGTGCAATATCGCCGCCGATGTCATGTTTCACCGATTGGCGGACATCAAGGAGGAGGAATGGCACCGGACCATTGCCTCCAACCTGTCCGGCCCCTTCTTTCTCATGCAGGCGGCCATGCCGCACCTGATCGAGAGCAGCGGGAATATCATCTGCGTGGCCTCCACCGCCGGTTTCATGGGGCAGGCCTATCTGGCGCCATATACCGCCTCCAAATTCGGACTGGTCGGTTTGACGTTGTCGCTCGCGATGGAGATGATGGACAGTCCCGTGCGGATCAACATCCTCTCGCCCGGCCCGATGCGGACGGAAATGACACAGGGCATGTCCTTCCCCGATTTCGCCGATCCCCGGCTCCTCGCGCGCTACACCGGCATGCGGCCGCCCTGTCTGCCTGAGAACGGCGGTGCAAAATTAGACCACGGTGGCGGCGGCGAAGTGCTGCTGCGGGCGGCGTAAAAGTCGTCCACTTTGCCTTCTTTGCGCGAGCAGGGAGGGCGTGGAGATATATACCGTGGATCTTTACCTGAAGGTGCGTCTTGCTTGCGCGGGCGGCATGAGCCAGCGTGAGGCGGCGAAGCATTTCAACGTATCGCGCGACACGGTCCGCAAGATGCTGTCGTATTCGGAGCCCCCCGGTTACCGCCGGACGGCGGCGGTGCGGCGGCCCAAGCTGGAAGCGTTCGTTCCGATCATCGATGCATGGCTTGATGGTGACCGTCAGGTTCCGCGCAAGCAGCGTCATACGGCGAAGCGGGTATTTGACCGCCTTCGCGAAGAGCACGGTTTCACCGGCGGCTACACGATCATCAAGGATTACATCCGACAGCGCGAGCAGCGCAGCCGGGAGATGTTCGTGCCGCTGGCGCATGCGCCCGGCCATGCCCAGGCAGATTTTGGTGAGGCCATGGTCGAGATCGGCGGTGTTGTGCAGAAGGCGCATTTCTTCGTGCTCGATCTACCGCACAGCGACGCCTGCTACGTGCGCGCCTATCCCGCTGCCGTTGCCGAGGCATGGATGGACGGCCACGTGCACGCCTTCGCGTTTTTCGGCGCGGTGCCGCTGTCGATCGTCTACGATAACGACCGCTGCCTGGTCTCGAAGATCCTGCCCGACGGCACGAGGCAGCGCGCCCGGCTGTTCAGCGGCTTCCTGTCGCATTACCTGATCCGCGATCGTTACGGCCGTCCCGGCAGGGGGAACGACAAAGGCAGTGTTGAAGGGCTGGTCGGTTATGCTCGCCGCAACTTCATGGTGCCGATCCCCCGGTTCGCGACGTGGGAGGCGTTCAACCTGTGGCTCGAGGAGCAATGCCGCAAGCGTCAGAACGACCGGCTGCGGGGCGAGAGCGAGACGATCGGCGAGAGGCTGAAGCGCGATCTGGCGGCGATGCAGGAACTGCCGGCTGCCCCGTTCGAGGCTTGTGACCAGACCAGCGGCCAGGTCTCGTCGCAGGCGCTGGTGCGTTACCGGACCAATGATTACTCGGTGCCGGTGCGCTTCGGCCATCAGGAGGTATGGATCCGGGGCTATGTCGGCGAGGTGGTGATCGGCTGCCGGGGCGAGGTCATTGCCCGTCATGTGCGCAGCTACGAGCGCGAGGACGTGATCTTCGATCCCATCCATTACCTTCCCCTGATCGAACAGAAGATCAATGCGCTCGATCAGGCAGCGCCCCTGCAAGGCTGGCACCTGCCCGAAGCGTTTGCAACGCTGCGCCGCCTCATGGAAGCTCGTATGGGCAAGCATGGTCGGCGCGAGTATGTGCAGGTGCTGCGTCTGCTGGAGAGCTTCACGCTTGCCGATCTGCATGCGGCCGTAAAGCAGGCTCTCGATATCGGGGCGATCGGCTTTGATGCCGTGAAGCATCTCCTGCTGTGCCGGGTGGAGCGCCGACCACCCCGATTGGACATGGCGATCTATCCCTATCTGCCCAGAGCCAGGGTGGAGACGACATCGGCGCGCTCCTACATGCAGTTGCTCTCGGGCGATGCGAAGGATGCGGCATGAGCAGTCCGTCCCCCGAGCTGTTACTGGCCAGCCACCTCAAGACGCTCAAGCTACCAACCTTCCTGCGCGAGCATGACAAGCTGGCCCGGCGAGGCGCGGCCGAGGGCGCAGATCACGTCCGCTACCTTGCCCGGCTTGTCGAACTGGAGCTGATCGACCGGGAACGCCGGATGGTCGAGCGCCGGATCAAGGCTGCGAAGTTCCCGGCCGCCAAGAGCCTCGACAGCTTCGACTTTGCCGCGATCCCCAAGCTCAACAAGATGCAGGTGCTGGAACTGGCACGCTGCGACTGGATCAACCGCCGCGAGAACGTCATAGCCCTTGGTCCCTCGGGAACCGGCAAGACCCATGTGGCGATCGGCCTCGGCCTTGCCGCCTGCCAGAAGGGCCTGACGGTCGGCTTCACCACCGCGTCCGCGCTGGTCAGCGCGATGATGGAGGCACGCGACGAACGCCGCCTTCTGCGCCTCCACAAGCAAATGGCCGGATACAAGCTCCTCATCATCGATGAACTGGGGTTCGTGCCGCTCTCGAAAACCGGCGCGGAACTGCTGTTCGAGCTGATCTCGCAGCGTTACGAGCGCGGCTCGACGCTGATCACCAGCAACTTGCCGTTCGACGAGTGGACCGAAACGTTCGGCTCCGAGCGCCTGACAGGCGCGCTCCTCGACCGGCTTACCCACCACGTCTCCATACTCGAGATGAACGGAGAGAGCTATCGTCTGGCCCAAAGCCAGGCGCGCAAGGCACGCTCCAACCCCTGACAGAAAAGACCATCCGTGTGTTGGCGACCCCCACTCGGGCTACGCCCTCGCGGCGCTCGCCAGCACACGGATCACCCGGCCTGATTTTGCGCCGCCCAATGGCCGACTTTTACTCCGCCGTTGACACCCGCGAATTTCGCGAAGAGCGTGGCGCATTGCGCTGAACCAGTTCTGCGTTGGATCGCCGATCCGATATGATGTGAAGCATCGCGCTTCATGTCCGCCTGACGATGTTTGGGCGTTCCGGCTGTAGGCATCGGCATTGCGGCGAACGCCTCGCCCCCGCCACAATCCGTCCCATCAAGAAGGACGGATTTTCTTATGAGCAGCTATCTCGATCGACTGATCGCCGATCCCACCAGTTTTCACGATGCGCCCTATGCGCAAGCCTTCACGCTCAGTCGCGAGGAGATCGACCGGCTGCATCTGGACGGCGCTCGCAAGCGCTTTGCCGAATTGCGGCCCGGCCTGTCAGTGCTGGACAAGCTAGCGCGTGAGCAGGGCATCGACGCGATCGAAACGATCGACGATCTGGCGCCGCTTCTGTTTCCGCACACCGTCTACAAATCCTATCCGATCAGCTATCTGGAACGGAGCCGTTTCGACAAGCTGACCAAATGGCTCGCGGGCCTGACGACCAGCGACATTTCCCACGTCGATGCCAGCGGTATCGAGACGATCGACGACTGGATCGACCTGCTCGACGCGCAAACCGACTTGACCGTACAGCATACGTCCGGCACCACCGGCAAGCTGAGCTTCGTCCCTCGCACCAAGAAACAGTGGCGTGAAACCATCGTCCATTCGGGGGTCATCATCCGCGACTGGTGGCCGGACCGGGGTCCGGACATCGTGAAGGACGGGATGCCGATCATCATTCCGGGCTATCGCTACGGCGCTGCCGCGATGCAGCGCGGCAACGGCATCCAGGTCGATCTCTATGCCAAGGGTGAGGAAAATACCCTGTTCCTCTATCCCGACGCCCGGTTCAGTGCAGACATCGCCTCGCTGGGCGGCCGCCTGCGCGCGGCGGAGGCGCGGGGCGAGGCCGGCATGATCGACATTCCGCCGGTCCTGCTGGAACGGCGGGAGGCGCTGCTGGAACTGGAGCGCCGCCGGCCCGACGACCTCAAGCATTTCTTCAGCGAGGCGCAGCGGCGCTTCGGTGGACGCGACGTCTATGTGACGGCGATGTGGGCCATCCTCTACGACTGGGCGGAGGAGGGGCTGAAACGCGGTCTCAAGAACGTCTTCGGCAAGGGCAGCGTGTTGCTGACCGGCGGCGGCAAGAAGGGCAAGGAACTGCCCGACGACTGGCGCGAGCGCGTGATCGAATTTCTGGGTTTCGATACCATCTATGAAATGTACGCCACATCCGAACAGATGGGTCTGTCGATGATGTGCGAGCATGGCCATTATCACATCCCGCCGATCCAGATCCCGTTCCTGCTCGACCCAGCGACCGGCAAGCCCTTGCCGCGCAAGGACGGCCTGACCGGCCGCTTCGCCTCGTTCGACCTGATGCCAAACACCTATTGGGCCGGGCTGGTGACGGGGGATGAGATCACGCTGGCGGGCTGGGAAAAGCCCTGCGCCTGCGGCCGCACCGGGCCACACGTCATTCCGCCGGTACGCCGCTACAGCGAGAAGGAAGGCGGCGATGACCGCATCGTCTGCGCTGGTGCTCCCGAAGCGCACGACCGCGCTCTCGAATTTCTTGCCGAACTGTCGATGTGAGTAGAGCCATGACTGATCCATTCCGCGTGCCCCTGATCATCCGGGGCCAGATTATCGACGATGCCGACATCGACTATGGCGGCCGCCGGGGCGGTGTCAGCTTTTCGGCGCCCGACATCGCCAAGCATGTCGCGCGATTGCCGTTGCGCACGCCTTCAGCCATGGCCGATCTCTATGCACTGAGCTTCGAGGAGATACTCGATTTCCTCGTTGCTTTGGGACAGCGGCTCGATTTCGGTCAGAACCGGCATTTGCAGGAGGCGTTTCGCCTGTCCTGCCTGACCTCCGGTCTGTCGGAGAGCATATTGCGTGTCCATTTCCAACATATCGGCGCGGCTTTCGATCGGACCGAAATGCGGCGGATGATGGAACGCTCCTGCGGCGTCGACTATCTGGAAGGCTGGGTGGATCAGGGGGCTGGCAGATTTCCGGGTCTGACCGCCCGCACGCGCGCCTTCGGTGCGCGGACCGTGCACGTCATTGCCGGCAATGCGCCGATCGTGTCAATCCTGACGGTGATCCGCAATGCGCTGACCCGGTCCGACGCGATCATCAAGCTGCCGTCCAACGATCCGCTGACGGCCGCCGCGCTGGTGCGCACCATGGTCGAGATGGACCCCGACCATCCGCTGTCGAAACATGTCTCCGTCGCCTATTGGAAAGGCGGCGACGATCAGGTGGAGTCGGCAATCTACGATCCGCGCGGCGTCGAGAAGATCGTTGCCTGGGGCGGGTTCGATTCGGTCAAGCATATCACGCGCTATCTGCAACCGGGCATCGACCTCATCACCCAGGACCCCAAGCTGTCGGGGACGATCATCGGTCGCGAAGCCTTCGCCGACGAGGAGACGCTGGAGCAGGTGGCGCGCCGTCTGGCGCTCGATATCGGCGCGCAAAATCAGGAAGGCTGCGTGTCCGCACGCGTCATCTATGTCGAATGCGGCACGGACGAAGCCGGGCTGGAGCGTGCCAATCGGCTGGGGCAGATGACCTTCGACGCTCTCCAGCGCCTGCCCGATCATCTGAGCACGCCGCACAAGGCGTTTGACGGTGCGCTCAAGGCCGAGATCGACGGCATCCGCCTCAACGACGAGGATTATCGCATCTTCGGCGGCCGCACCAACGAAGGCGCGGTGATCGTGAGCCAGGAAGAATATCCGGTCGATTTTTCGCGCACGCTCGCCTGCCGGGTGGGCAATATCGTGCCCATCGACAGCCGGGAAACGGCCGTCAGCGCGGTCAACGCCTATACCCAGACGATCGGCATCTTTCCCGAAAGTCTCAAGGACGAGCTGCGCGACCGCCTCGCCTTTCAGGGCGCGCAGCGGATCGTATCGCTGGGCGGGGCTGCGACGATGCAGCATAATATGGAAAGGCAGGACGCGATCGAGCCGGTCCGCCGCATGGTGAAGTGGGTCACGGAAGAACAGGCATCGGGCGAGATGCTGGCTGCGCTGGCAGGCTGAGGAGAGCCATGGACATGATAGAAGCTGATCTGGTGATCCGGGGCGGTACGATCGTCGACGGGCAGGGCGGCGATCCGTTCGAGGCGGACATCGCCATCGTTGATGGAGGTATCGCGAAGATCGGCGCTGACGTCGGGCAGGGGCGAGAGGAGATCGACGCCCGCGACCTCCTCGTCACGCCCGGCTTCGTCGATGTTCATACCCATTATGACGGACAGGTCACATGGTCGGACAGTCTGGTGCCGTCCACCGACCATGGTGTCACCACCGTCGTTATCGGCAATTGCGGTGTCGGCTTCGCGCCGTGCCGGCCGGAGGATCGCGAGGCGCTGGTCAATGTCATGGAGGGGGTGGAGGACATTCCCGAAGCAGTGATGGCCAAGGGCCTGCCCTGGAACTGGGAGAGCTTCCCAGACTATCTGAAATCACTGGAAGCGCGCGCATGGGACGCCGATGTCGGC
This sequence comes from Sphingobium sp. CFD-2, assembly GCF_024611135.1. NCBI lineage: Bacteria > Pseudomonadati > Pseudomonadota > Alphaproteobacteria > Sphingomonadales > Sphingobiaceae > Sphingobium > Sphingobium sp. CFD-2. The sequence goes on from NZ_CP084405.1 coordinate 1,261,743, forward strand.
GCCTATATTCCCCATTCGCCCCTGCGGGTCTATGCGATGGGCCAGCGCGGACTGGACCGTGAGCCGGCGACCGCAGCGGATGTCGCGCGGATGGCGCAACTGGTGGCGGAGGGAATGGCGGCCGGCGCGCTTGGTTTCGCCACATCCCGTTCGCTGGTACACCGGCGCGGTGACGGCGCGTTCATCCCGTCCTTTCAAGCGGACAGCGACGAACTGGTGGCGATCGCCCGATCGGTGGGTGATGCGGGGCGCGGCGTGCTGCAGATGATCCCCAATCTCGATACCGCCGACTGGGCCAGCGATCTCGACCTCATGAAGCGCATGACCAGCGCGTCGGGGCGCCCGCTGACCTATTCGCTCGCCCAATGGTCGACCGATCCGCAGGGTTGGCGGCGCACCATGGATGCGCTCGCCGAACATAATCGCAGCGGTGCGGCGCCAGTGCTGGCGCAGGTGTTCCCCCGGCCGATGGGCGCAATGTGCGGCCTGTCGACATCGGCCAACGCGTTCAGCCATTGTGCGAGCTATCGCGCGATCGCGGACCGGCCGTTGGCGGAAAAGGTCGCCATCATGCGCGATCCCGCCTTTCGCGAGCGACTGATCGCGGAGGAGCCGGACGAGACGCCGACGCCGCTGCATCGCTTGTTGCGGACCTGGGACAATATCTATCGGCTCGGAGCCGAGCCCGATTATGAACCGTCACCAGACCAGAGCATCGCCGCGCTGGCCGGACAGCGGGGCGTCAGCCCGGTCGAACTAGTCTATGATCTGATGCTGGAGCAGGATGGGCAGGCGCTGATCCTGATGCCCTTTTCCAACTATGCGGAAAAGTCGCTAAACCCTGCCCTGGCCATGATGCGCGATCCCTACAGCATCGTGGGACTGGGCGACGGTGGCGCGCATTATGGCATCATCTGCGATGCCAGCTATCCGACGACGATGCTGGCCTACTGGACCCGCGATCGGGCTGGCGAGCAACTAACGATCCCGGCGGCGGTCAAGGCTCTGAGCGCGGACAATGCTGATTTTCTGGGGCTGCGGGACCGGGGGCGGCTGAAACCGGGGCTGAAGGCCGACATCAACCTGATCGATCATGGTGCGCTGCGCCTGCATGCCCCCCATGTCGTGCATGACCTGCCCGGCGGCGGGCGTCGCCTGGCGCAGCTCGCCACCGGCTATCGCGCCACGATGGTCAGCGGCGTGATAACCCGGAGGGACGGCGCCGACACCGGCGCGCGTCCCGGAAGGCTGATCCGCGCCGCCTGATCAGGCGCGCGGCCGGATATTCGTGCCGCCCGTCAGTCCATGGCGAATGAAGGGTGAGGCAAGGAAATCATGCGGAAAGCCGAGCGGCGTGCGGCTCACCGCATCCAGCCGTTCCAGTTGCGCTGGCTCCAGCGTGACGCCAAGCGCGGCGACATTATCTGTATATTGCCGCATCGTCCGTGCGCCCAGCAGCGGCGATATGACCGCCGGATTGGCCAGGGTCCAGGCGATCGCCACTTGCGCCGAAGTGACGCCCATCTCGTCGGCGACGGCCTTCACCGCATCCGCGATGGCCACCACGCGCGCATCGACGCGGCCCCCTGCTTCGAGCAGGAAGCCACGGCCGCCCGTTTCGCCCGCATGCGCGCTGCCGCCCGTCGCATATTTGCCCGACAACATGCCGCTCGCCAGCGGCGACCAGGGCATGACGCCGATACCCAGCGCCTTGGCGGCGGGGATAAGGTCACGCTCGGCCGTGCGCTCCACCAGATTATATTCGGATTGCAAAGCCACCAACTGGCTCCAGCCACGCAATTCTGCCATGGTCTGCAACCGGGCCATTTGCCAGGCAGGGGTGTCCGACAGGCCAAGATAGAGGATTTTGCCCTGCCTCACCAAGTCGTCGAACGCGCGCAAAATCTCGTCCGCAGGCGTCATATCGTCCCAGACATGGAGGAAGAACAGGTCGATCCGGTCCGTCTTCAGTCGCTTGAGGCTCGTTTCCACCGTCTGCACCATGTTGCGGCGGCTGTTGCCAGCGGCATTGGGATCGCCGACTGAGCGGGTCAGCGAATATTTGGTGGAAAGAACCAGCCGTTCGCGCTTCGCCTCCGCGAACTTGCCCGTCAATATCTCCGACGCGCCATCGGCATAATAGCCAGCCGTGTCGATGAAGTTGCCGCCCTGATCGACATAGCTGTCGAAGATCCGGCGGGATTCCTGCTCGCCCGCGCCCCATTCCTCGCCAAAGGTCATGGTTCCCAGCGCCAGCGGAGAAACGCGTAGGCCCGAGCGGCCGAGCAGGCGATAGCTGTCGAGCGACAGCGCCTGAATAGTCGTCTGTGTCATGATCTGGTTCAATCTTTCGCTGCTTCGGTGACGACCCAGTGCATCATCTTGTGCACTGGCCATCCCCCATCGTGCGGCAGGCCGCCGAATTTTCCGGTGTTGATGTTGCCGAGACCGACGATGCGCTGGGCGCCCGCCGAAGAAAGCCCATCGCGCACCTCGGCAATGCGGGAGGGGGGATAGACGCCGACCGACTGGGTCGCGACGGTGACATACTGGATCGCGTCCGCAAGCCGATCGACGGTGACGACATTGACGAGCTTGCCGCCCGGATTGAACGACACCGGTTCGCTGGAGCGGATGACCATGCCCCGGCCGTCGGGACGTCCGAACAGGCGGTAGATGGGTTCCAGATTGCCCAGCATGTCCAGTTCCTCAATCAGCATGGCGGGTGGCAGCGGGCCGTCGGGCCCCGCGCCGTAGCGGATGTCCCGGCCCATCGCCTCCACCAGCGCTTCGCAATAGCGGTCGACCTGATCGTCCGATCCCTCGATGAACTGGAAGCGTGCGCAGCTGCACGCATCCTGGTTGAAGGCGATGATGTCGGCCGCGCTTCTCTCGCCGATGGTCTCGAGGGGGACGCCCTCAAAGGCTTCGCGACCGATCAGCGAGATGGACACCTTTGGATCGAAGGACATGATCTCGAAGCCCGGCGCGGCATATTGCATGGCATGGCGCACCGCCGCCTCGCCGCCCCAGACGGCGAGCTTGTCGAAATATTGCGAGCGCAGGATGTGATTTTCGATGCTGGCATCGCCGCCGCGCCAGTAAGCGGCGGAAAAGGACCGCGTCACCGGATGGTTGGGGCCGACATCCGCCATCGTCCGCAGCAGGGCGGTCGCCGTAAACATGTCGTTGGACGGCATTTTCAGCAGGTGGACGCCCTTGCTGATCGCCCCTCGGACGATCGTGACCGGCGGCACGATCGGGGCGTTGCCGGCGAGAACATGCACCATGCGCGGCGGGAAGGCGCGGATGTCGAAGGCCGTGCCCTGAATGTCGCGTCGCGCCCATCCATCCAGCAGGTCAAGCGATCCCAGCGACTGTTCGGCCTCCGCCTCGACCGCGTCGCGGGTGAAGAACCAGGCGATGTCGCGGTAGCAATTCTCAAGGATGCGCGCCCCCAGGCTGTTACAGCGCAGATTATAGGCCGCGGCCTCCTGAAGATGGATATTCCGGTCAAAATCGAGCGCCTTGCCGACCTCGACGAGGAAATCCACGATCTCCGCAAGCGGCGTGTCGAAGGCAGGACCGGGCTGGCTGCGTGGCCAGATCAGCGAGTCCAGATCGATCGACGGGGTCATGACCGTCGAGCCGCTGGCCCGCGAACGATGCTCCACGGCGGCGTCGAGTTGAACCACGCCCTTTATCACATGGGGAACGAGCAGCCGATCATTATCAGCGATAATTTCATGCAGCATGTCTGCCTCCTGTCGTTCAGGCCGCGACCGGCTGGGGCGCGGTGATCGATCCGCGCACGTAGGAATCGATCGATCCGGCGCAGCTGAGCTTGTCCTCGCCCTCCTCCAGATCGGCGTAGCGTGCGATGGCATGGACGACCGGCGTCTTCACGCCTTCCAGGCCGGAGCCGAATTCCACCTGCACCTTGTCGCCGGAGATGATGCCGCCCCACCGGCCGTCCGCCAATATGTCGAAGAATGCCATGCGGCCTTCCACCCGGCCCGTATCCTTGGTCGTGCCCAGCAGCGTTTCGCCAGGCTTGTCGAGGATGAGGGGGATGATCCATGGCGGCACCGCATAGGATTCGGTCGGCTGGATCTTGGCGCAGAAGCCGCTCATTTCGACCATGGCATAGGAACTGGTGATGCGGTCCGGCGTGACGCCGAAAAAGCCCATAATCTGTTCCTTATAGTCGGCTGGGACCGCTGCCCCCTTGGTGCCTCCGCCAAAGCTCATCAGCGTGTCGGGATGGAAATCGCCATCCTTGATCCCGCGCGCGCGCAGGGCCTGCACGATCTGCCAGGCGACGCCATACATGACGCCGATATAGAGCGGGCGATCCCGGCGGCTGACAAGCAGGTCCATCCATGCGTCGAACTCGCCCGCCCGCGCCTGCTGGCGGGCCTCGACCTCCGCCTCGTAGGCGGCGATCTCACCGGGACCGACCTTGCCGGCCGCCAGCAGGCGGCGCAGCTGCGCGGGACGCATGGCGTCGAAGGCGCGCATCGGATAGTCGCTCAGGCGATGAAATTCGCCGGGCGCTGCCCAGCGCGGGAAATGGACGTTGCAGAAGTCGATCATCTTGTGGGTGCCGCGCGGCGGCATCATGGTGAAGACCGAGCGGCCATGATCGGGGACATAGGCCGGTGTCGACAGGTCGGCCGCTGCCAGACAAGCGGCGAGTGACAGGTCGCGGTCCTGCGTCGACTGGTTGAGGAAAGAGGATTTGCCCAACGTCCCGCTCGACGCGAAGACATGGTGGCCCGCCGCCCTGGCGCGATCCAGCCATTCGTCGATGTCGCGCACATCCGCAACGTCGATATTGTCGGTGGCATGGCTGCTCAGCGTACCGAGCCATATGTTCATATGCTTCCACTGGCCATTGTCGACGAACGCTTCAGGATAGCTCTTATAATTGGTGTGGGCGAACAGGAGCGGGACGAGATCGGCCAGGCTGTCGATGCTGTCGATACCGGCTTCCTTCGCCCGCTTGTCGAGCACCCTGATCTGCTGGCGGCGCTCCGCAAAGCGCTCCCGCGCCGCTTCCAGTTGCAGTTCGGCCAGATTGTCCGGGGCATTCCGGAACGGATCCGGTGATCGGGCAAGGGTGATCAGTTCGTCGACGGCGCTCATCAATGAAAACTCCTCTCAGCTTTGCCGCGGAGTATAGGCAACGCCCGATATTTGGCCGCTCGATTCGCTGTTATGGGGAGGACATACTATTCTCAGCATGACCTTTCCGCCCGATGGCGTGCCGATCCCTCCATCAAAATCCAATGGCTATCTTTCGGCAGGGTAGAAGGCGGCCGCCCCGCGCCATGATGCCGGCGCAACACAGGAGCAGGGGGTGACATGCCCGGTCCACTGGACGAAGCATTGGCGTTTTTTCGGGAAAGCAGCGGCTCGCGCGACGACATGCTGTCCGCCATGGAGCGCCGGTTTACGGCGGATACCCGTTGGGAAAATGTCGGCGTGGCGACGACTGTCGGGATCGATCAGGCGCGGCAGTTCGTCGAGGGCTTTCTGGGCCGGATTCCTTTCGAACGCTGCGCGGTCGTCGTCCATCATGCGGCGGCCGCCGGCAATGTGGTCCTGACCGAGCGCAGCGATATTTTCTACGGACCGGACGGGCAGGAAATGCTTTCGCTGCGGCTGATGGGCGCGCTGGAAATGGACGGCCCCCATATCGTCGCCTGGCGCGACTATTTCGACACAAGCGGCTTTTAGAGGGGGATGGGGATGACCGATCGCAAGGCTGTCTGGGCGCAGATCGTCCCGATGCCGGGCGCCGATCTGTCGGCGCTGGCGCAGAGCTACGAAGCGGCGGGCGTGGAAGGGGTGTGGGCGCCCCAGATTTTCGGCGCGCCCTTTACGACGCTGGCCGCCGTCGCGCCGGCCACGCAGCGCATCAAGCTGGGGACCGGCATCGCGCTGGCGTTCGTGCGCAGTCCGCTGGAAACCGCTTGCAGCGCCATCGACCTGGACCTCATTAGCAACGGCCGGGTGGTGCTGGGGCTGGGATCCAGCGCGCAGAGCCAGATCGAGGGATCGTTCGGCAGCGCCTATGGCAAGCCGCTCGCCCATATGCGCGAGATCGTGGGCATGATCCGCGCCATCGTCGCACGCGGGCATACGGGCGAACTCACCGAACTGGCGGGCGACTATCATCGTCTCGACCTTTCGCACTTCCGCCTGCTGCACAAGCCGGTGCGCAGCGACATTCCCATCGTCCTGCCGGCGGTGTTTCAGAAGGCCTGCGCGCAGGCGGCGGAAATTGCCGACGGGCTGCTCGGGCACCCGCTGTGGAACGATGCCTGGATCGAGCGGGAAGTGGCAGCCCAGATCAAGGCCGGGCTGGATCGGGCCGGGCGGGCGCGCAAGGGCTTCTCGCTCAATATTTCGATATTCACGGCGATTTCCGACGACAGGCGCGAGGCGATTGAGGATTGCCGAGGGACCGTGGCCTATTACAGCCAGTCACCCCAATATCTGCGCTATTTCGAGGAAATCGGTTTCGGCCGCGAGGCATCGGCGATCCAGGCCGCCTTCGCGCAGGGCGACATGGCGGGTATGGCGGCGGCCTGCTCCGACGAAATGGTGGAAAGCATCGCCGTGGTTGGAACGGTTGATGAGGTGCGCAGCCGGGTCGCGCGGCGCGCCGCCCTGGCCGACGCGATTACGCCGGTGATCCCCCATTATGGCCTGTCGCCCGAAAAAAGCGCGATCTACACGCAGCGCATCGCGGAGGCATTTTATGGCTGATCCCGCCGCTGTCGCGGCCATGGCGGGGGACGGGCTCTACAACCGCCATTCGGGTCTGCAACAGGCCAATCTGCAATCCGCGCTTGCCCTGCTGGAGGCGGCGGCGCGGGCCATTGCGGACGGTTCTGTCGGTCCCGTCACCATTGTCGATTATGGCGCGTCGCAAGGACGCAATTCGATGGCGCCGATGGCGACAGCTATCGATCTGGTTCGCGCGCACGACGCGCGGAGGCCTGTGCAGGTCGTGCATACGGATCTGCCATCGAACGATTTCACCTCGCTGTTCGGCCTGTTGGACCGGGATCCGGCCAGCTATCTGAACGGCCGACAGGGCGTCTTTCCATCCGCGATCGGCCGATCCTATTTCGATGCGATATTGCCGCCCGGCAGCGTCGATCTGGGCTGGTCCTCCAACGCGCTGCACTGGATGAGCCGCAATCCGGTCGACGTCGCGGATCATGGCTGGGCGATTTTCAGTCGGTCCGCGCAGGCGCGTGCTGCCGTCGAGGCGGTGCTGGCGGAGGATTGGCTGGCCTTCCTGAAGGCGCGCGCTGTCGAATTGCGGCCGGGAGGACGCCTGATCTGTCAGTTCATGGGCAGGGGGCCCGACAGCCACGGCTTCGAATGGATGGCCGGAAATTTCTGGCAATCGATCGTCGACATGGAGGGTGAAGGACTGCTCAGCGCCGATGAGACGCTAAGGATGACGGCGCCCTCCGCGGGGCGTTCGCCCGATCAGATACAAGCGCCTTTCGATGCCGGCTTGGTGCCCGAACTGGAACTGGAGCATCTCGCCGCGATCCCGTCCCCTGATCCCTATTGGGATGCTTATCAGCGATCCGGCGATGCGGCCGAACTGGGGCGGCTGTGGGCAGCCATGATGGGTGCGGCCAACGGCCCCAACTTCCTGGCGCGGGTCGATGCGTCCCGTGATCGGGACGCACTGATGGCCAGTCTGGTGCAGCGGGTCGCGGCCCGTGTCGAGGCCGATCCCCAGCGCAGCCGTGCCTACCTACTGATCCTGTCCATCAGGAAGTATGATCTGCGCTGATACCAACGTGCAGCCGCCGCCGGTTATGAATTAAAAAGCGAGAGGAAGCAGAATGACCCGCCTTGCCAACAAGATTTGCATCATCACCGGCAGCGGGAGCGGCATCGGACGCGCCAGCGCGCTGATGTTCGCGCGGGAAGGCGCGACGGTGATCGTAGCGGATATTCGCGCCGAAGCTGCCGAGATGACCGCGCAGGCCGTCGTCGACGCCGGCGGGTCGGCGCGCGCGATGACCGTCGATGTTGGCGAGCAGGCCGATCTGGAACATATGATCGGCCAGACCGTCGCGGATTTCGGCCGCATCGACGTGCTGTTCAACAATGCGCTATACGTCAATCAGGACCACGCCATGCGCGACATGGATTTCCTGGCCTTCGATCCCGACATCTTCCTCGCCAATCTGAGAGTGAATGTATTGGGCGCCGTTCTGGCGAGCAAGCTCGCCATTCCGCACATGCTGGAGCGCGGCGCAGGGTCGATCATCTCCACCTCATCGGGCAGTTCCATGGGCGGGGATATCACAGCCTATAGCTATGGATCGTCCAAAGCTGCGCTCAACTGGTTCGTGCAGGCGATCGCCGCCACCTATGGCAAACGGGGCATCCGCAGCAATGCGATCCTACCCGGTCCGACGCAGACGCCGGCCAAGCTGCAATGGTCCACGCCCGAGATGGACCGGCTGTTTCTGGAGGTGCTCAACACGCCCTTCATCGGCGAACCCGAGGATATTGCCGCCATGGCGCTGTTCCTCGCGTCCGACGAATCCCGCTATGTCAACGGCATGTTGTATCCGGTCGATGGCGGTCAGAGCTGCACCGTGCCGTTCATCAGCGTCACGCGGGCCTTGTCCCCCGGATGAACGGCAAAATCAGGCAGGATGAAATCAGAAAAAGGAGAGGATGATGAGCGTGGAACTGGAACGGAAGGTGCGGGAATTTTGCGATGCCTGGGGCGACGGCCGCGATGCCAGCAGGCCCGATGTCGAAAAGATCCTGTCGATGATGGCGGAGGACGCCGAATGGCAGCTCTGGGTTCCCGGCGGTCCTGTCGTGAAGGGCAAGACGGCATTGCGCGCTGAGATCGAGCGGCAAATGGCCTTCGCCACGAACAACAAGTGCAATGAAGTGAACATCCTCTCCAACGACCGGATGGTGATGCAGGAGCGGTCGGATACCGCCATCATCATGGGACGGCCCTGTCCGCACCAAATGGTCGCCATCTATGAGTTTGACGACGCCGGGCTGATTTCGCGTTGGCGCGAATATCTCGATATGGCTGACCTCACGCGCAAGATGGGCATTGACGAGGCCGCGGCAGGCGGGACGGAAGTGCCGGTCTGATCGCGTCAGGTGCGGAACAGGGCGATAAGGACCAGGCAGGTCAGGATCGCCCAGCTCTGGAATCCCCAGAGCAGCCAGCGCGGCGCGTGCCGCAACTCCATGAACTCGCGGCCGACGAGCAGAACTTTCGTGAAGGCGATGACGAGGATCACGGAGCGAAGCAGAAAGGCATTGCCCAATGCCATCGTTTCGAATGACAGAAAGGTTGCGGCGATCAGCATCGCCCAGACCCATGTGATGCGGCTACGCCAGATCATGGCCATGAAACAGCTTTCCTAGAGCAGGTAGAGGAGGGCGAAGAGGATGATCCAGAGCAGGTCCACCAGATGCCAGAAGGCGCCGCTCCCCTCGATCAGGGCGACGCCCCCCTGCATCTGGCCGGCCCGGTCGAAGCGCGACAAGGTGAAGCACAGCACGCCCAGCCCGATCAGCACATGCACCAGATGGATGCCGGTAAACATATAATAATAGATCGAAAAACTGTTGCTGTTGAGCGTGAAGCCCTGCGCGATCTTGGCCGAATATTCGAACGCCTTGACGATGACGAAGCCGCTGCCGAGAAGGATCGCCCCCAGCAGCAACCGGCGCGCCCTGTCGTCGCCCCGGCGGACCGCCGCGACGGCCTGCGCGACGAACAGGCTGCTGGTCAGCAGCAGCAGCGTGTTGAGCAGGCCAAGGCGCCGGTCGAGCAGCGCCTGCGCGCTTTCGAACAGCGGCAGTTCCTGCTGCCGGGCGAGCGCATAGGTGACGAAGAAGACGGCAAAGACGATGAGGTCGCCGCCGATGAACACCCATACGCCTTCCTCGCCCGGCACATGGCCGCGCGGAGACGAGGCAACCGCTTGCGACGCCGCCATTATTCGCCACCCAGCGCGTCGCGCTTGATCGCGCCGAGCATGGCGACAATCATCAGGTTGAACCAGATGCCGAATACGACGGCGGGCAGCCAGAAAGCCAGGGCGCCGTTCCAGGCGAAAGGTCCGGTCTTGAACAGGCCGATCGCCAGTCCGGGCAGCAGCAGCACGCCGGTCCAGAGGTTCATATAGCCCAGCCAGCGCGGCAGGATGGGTTGCGCGCGGCGATCGCCCAGAATGACGAAGCCGGTCAGCAGATTCTGTACGAAGGCAGGTACGGCCGGCATGACGAACAGCAGAAAGGCGATATCGCTCAGCGTGCTGACGACGGCGTCCGGCCGGTCGAGCCGATAGGCGGCCGCCGTGAAGATCAACCCGGCGAAGAATAGGGTGACGAAGCCGAAGGCCACGACCATCACGAAAGCCCAGGTCAAGGGCGCAATCGGCCCTTCGATCTTCTTCATGAAGGTGGCGATCGCGGCGAGGAAGGGGAAAAACAGCACGGAAGAAGAGGCGATCAGGATGGCGCCCGCCAATATGCCGGTCTGGTGGCTGCGATAATAGGCTGCGACCTCTGCTGCGGGCATGGACGGGTCGAGCGGCGGGAACATGTGCGCGACCGGCCATATGCCAACGAACATCATCGTCCCGGCTATTGCGCCCATATAGGTGCATAGCTTCATCATCATGCTCTTGGTCGTCATGCGCTCTCCCCCTCCACTTTCTTGTACGAGCGAAGATTGTGGAGCGATCGCGCGAGGGCCACCCGCCCATGGATAGGGTTCCTGACGGCGGTTGCGCCTGCACAAGGGCAATAGTCCGCCACGACCGTCGGCGAATTCGGCGGCATAGAAGCATCGGAGAGGGTGATGAGCGATATCGAGGCGAACAAGGCAGTGGCCCGCCGCTATATGCGGGCCGTGGAAGAGGGCGATGTCGAGACGATCGAAGCGCTTCAGCATCCCGATTGCCAGTGGTGGATATTGGGTCATGGCGACATGAGCCGGGCCGACTTCATCGCCAGCGTGAAGGGCGGACTGCTGAGCGCGCAGAAGCGCACGGCCGAGGTGATCGCGATCACCGCCGAAGGGGATCGGGTGGCTGTGGAAGTCCGGGGCGAGATGGTCTTTCCGGACCGGGTCTATCGCAACGACTATCATAATCTGCTGATCATCCGGGACGGGCAGATCGTATCCGGCAAGGAATATATGGACACCCGCGCCGTGGCCGAAGCCTTTTCGGCGGGGGAGGGCGCGCAGTGACGAATGCCGCGCCGCTCAACAATTATGACGATGCCGGGGTCGGCCGAATCACCGCCTTTGTCGAGCAACTGACCGGCGGCAAGGTCGTCGGGCTTGAACGCCTCGTCCGCTGGCGCCCGTCCTGGTTCGTCGATATAGAAAGGGAAGGGACGGTCCGCCGCCTGCACCTGCGCGGCGACCGGGGCGGCGACGTATCGATCTTCCCCGACCTCAAGCGCGAGGCGGACGTTATCGCCGTGCTGCACGGCCAGGGGCTGCCGGTGCCGGAGATTTACGGCTATCTCTCCGATCCGCCCTGCATCGTGATGGAGGCGATCGAAGGGACGCGCGATTTCTCGGCGCTCAATGCCGCGACGAAAAGCGCCATCGGCCGCGTCTATATGGAGGCAGTCGCCGCGATGCATCGGTTGCCGGTCGAACCCTTCATGGCCGTCGGCGTGCACCGGCCCGAGGGCGCCGAGGCGATCGCGCTGGTCGGCCTCGACGCCTATATGCCGCATTATCGGCGGACGAAGAGCCGGCCCGAGCCGTTGCTGGAATTCGTCATCGGCTGGCTGCGCCGCAATGTACCGCGGCACCGCGATCGCGCCAGCTTCATCCAGTTCGATTCGGGCCAATATCTGGTCGATCAGGGGGCGATGACCAAGCTCTATGATTTCGAATTTTCGATGATCGGCGATCCACTGGTCGACATCGCCACCATGGGGATGCGCAACAGCTATGAGCCGCTGGGTGCGCCGCTACCGGAGCTGGTGCGCTATTATGAGGAAGCGACGGGCGAACCGGTCGATCATGACGCGGTGGTTTTCCATGTCCTGCAATTCTCACTGCTCGGCACGATGCAGTTCACAGGGACGGTCGGCAAGCCATGCCCCGGCGATCCGCATTCGGTCTATCTCATGTTCGATCTCGCGCTGCGCCGCTCCATCTTGCTGGCGCTGTCGCACCTGACCGGCGATGCGCTGCCCGAACTGTCGCCGCTGGAACAGCGCACGGGCGACAATGCGCCGCTTCTGGCCAAACTGGTCGATACGCTCGGGGCGTTGCCGGTGACGGGAGAGGCGGCGGAAACGCACAAGGCGCAGGTCGCCGAACTGATAGAATGGGTACGGCGCGCCGATGATCATGGGGCGGACATGGTGGCGCGCAACCTCGCCGATGTGTCCGCCCTGCTCGGCCGCCGCTTCGACCGCTGGGCCGACGCCGCCGAGGCGCTGGAAGCGTATATCCTCGAAGCGGGACCGGAGGAGGACGCCGCGCTCATCGCTCTGCTCGCGACCATCGAGGGTCGGCGGCTGCAACTGTTCGGACCGACCGCGCTGGGCGAGGCCGCCCGCCATGTCGTCCTACCGGCGACGCGCTTCGACTGAAGGGCAGTCGCCCCTCTGCCGTTGGACAGGTCAGGCCCTGTCCCTCGTGGCGATGTCAATATTAAGGATAGGAGCAGGATATGAGCGAAAAGATAGTACTGGTGACAGGCGCGACGCGCGGGCTGGGGCGCGGCATGGCGCGGGGCCTGGCTTCACGCGGTCATGTGGTGGCGATCACGGGACGCGATCAGGCGCAGCTTGCCGCGGTCGTGGAAGAAATCGAACAGTCGGGCGGCAAGGGCATCCCGCTGTTATGCGATCACCGGGATGATGATGCGGTCGAAAGAGCGTTCGCGCAACTGGCCGAGCGGACGGATGGCAGGCTGGACCTGCTCGTCAACAATGCCGCCGCCGTTTACGGGCTCGACCTAGTCGCGCCGGGCGGCTTCTGGGAAAAGCCGCTCAGGTTGGCGGACATGATCACCATCGGCCTGCGCTCCAGCTATGTCGCGGCCTATCATGCGGCGCCGTTGATGGTGACGGCGGGCAGGGGTCTGATCGCCAGCATTTCCTTCTATGGCGCGGTATCCTATTTCCACGGGCCGGCTTATGGCGCGGCCAAGGCGGGGACGGACAAGATGACCGCCGACATGGCTGTCGATCTTGCGCCGCACGGTGTATCCGTCGTGTCTCTCTGGCCGGGCTTCATCCTGACCGACGCCGTGAAGGCCATGCCGTCCGACATGATCCCCGAAGACCTGCGCGCCGCCATGCCCCACTGGGAAACGCCGGAATTTTCAGGCCTTGTCCTCGATCGCTTGGCGCAGGACCCGGACCTTGCCGCCCTTTCGGGCCAGGCGCTGATCGGCGCGGAACTGGGGGAGCGGTACGGCATCAGGGATACGGACGGGAAGCAGCCCCTGTCCTATCGGGCGACGATGGGGGCGCCGACGCCTTTCGCGCCGCCCGTCCGGCAGGGCTGAGAGAACAGAAATCAGGAGAGGGAAGGCAAAAGCGATGATCGATGCCGTGCTGATCGTGCTGACCAAAGCCGTTCCGGGCCGGGAGGCCGATATGGAGGATTGGTACAGCAACATCCATATTCGCGATGCGCTGCGTTTCCGGGGATCGGTCACCGCGCAGCGTTTCCGGCTTGCCGGGGAGCAACCCTGTCCGCCCGAAGGCTTCGACTGGCAATATCTCGCCCTCTACGACGTATTCGATCCGGTGCGCTTCAGTCGCGAGCATCTGGACAATGCGCTGACGTCGCGGATGCAGGTATCGGACGCCATCGATGACAGCCTGCTCTATGACTTTCATTATTATCCGCTGCTCTTTCAGGACAATGATCCGGACGTCGGGCATTCCGGCGGCGTCATCCTGGAGGAACTGAACCCGCCTGCGGACGGCGGCGACCATTTCAGACGATTCTATGCGGAAAGCTATTTTCGTGAAGCGGCCGTTCGACCCGGCGTCAAATCGGCTGCTTTCCTGACCTTTCGCACCTTTGGCCAGATGATCCCGATGACGCCCGACCATCGCTATGTCGCGATCTACAGGATCAACGATCCGGCGGCGGCCCTGGAAGCGTGGCGAGGCGCCGACACCCTGCTGGCGACCAGCGGCCTGCTCCAGCCTGATGGGATACGCATCACTCAATGGGATCGCGCGACACCCCGCCTCACCAAGGACGATGTTCAGCATCCGACCGCCGTCGGCCTGGCGGAGGAGGAGCGCGCCCGCGCGCATATGGGAGATCGGGTACGCACGGGCGGCGCGGAAAAGCTGGCTATGCGCTGATCCGTCAGGCGATCGGGGGATGGTCGACAATGTCGCGCATCCGGCAATAGGCCGGACGCGCCGTCATCCGCCCGACATAGGCGGCGATGTTCTTATGTCCTTCCACGTCGACGGACATGAACAATCGCGTGGTGGTGAAGGGAAAGGTCATCATGATGTCGGCCGCCGTGAACCGGTCGCCCGCCATATAGGGGGCATGCGTCAGCCGGTCGTCGACAAGTTTCAGCAGGCGCGCTGAATGAGCCCGACCTGCGACGCGGGAGGGATGATCCTGCGCGATGCCTGCCCGTTCGGCCATGATCTCCGTCACCAGCGCGGGCATCAGGGAGGATTCGGCGAAATGGAACCAGAAAAGATAGTCAGCATAGTCCGGGTCGCCGGGATTGGCGCGGAGCGCACCGTTCCCCTGCGTCGTGGCGAGATAGTCCATGACCGCCCCGCTTTCGGCGATGCGTTGTCCGTCGGCCTCGATCACTGGCGAAGAACCCAGCGGATGCAAAGCCTTGTAGGCCGGCTCCGCCGCGAGCGTTTCCAGCCGCGCAAAGAAGCGAATGTCGTAGGGACACTCCACTTCCTCCATCAGCCAGACCGCCCGTTCAGAGCGGGACCGGTCGAGTTGAAAGATGGTGACGCTCATGAAGGGCTCTCCGCTTGAGGAGCGTCATAGATGCGCGGCTTATCAATTCCGCCAAACCTATCTTTGTCTAGGTATCGCCGGGCGCCTGCCGTGGCAGCGTCCCGCTGCGGCGGAAGCCCGATGGTGCGGCGCCCATGACGGACAGGAGAGAAGATGCCCATGACGGATTTATCGGGACGGGTCGCTATCGTCACCGGATCGGGGGCCAATATCGGGGAGGCCTGCGCACGGGCCCTGGCAAAGGCCGGTGCGACGGTAATCCTGGCGGATATTGCGGCTGAACGGGCAGAAGCCGTCGCCCGGTCTATTCAGGCGTCGGGCGGGCGGGCGCAGGGGATGGCGCTCGACCTCGCGCAGGAGGACAGCATCACGGCGCTGGTCGCAGATGTGATGCGGCAGCATCAGCGCATCGACATCCTCCACAACAATGCGGCCGACACGCGGCTGGAGCAGATGGCCGCCGATGGCTCGCTTCTCGATCTCGACGCCGCGACCTGGGATCGCGCCTTTCATGTCAATGCGCGGGGCACGATGCTGATGATCAAGGCGGTCGCGCCGCACATGATTGCGGGCGGCGGCGGCTCAATCATCAACACCTCGACCGGGGTGGCGCTGACTGGCGACATCAACAATCCGTCCTATTCCGCGTCCAAGGCGGCCGTGAACGCGCTGACCCGCAATGCGGCGGTGCAGTTCGGCCGGTTCAACATCCGGGTCAACGCGGTCGCGCCGGGCCTCGTGCTCTCCCCGCTGGCCCGGGAGATGATGACCCCTGATCAGATCGCCATGATCCAGCGGCATGTCCTGCTCCCGCGCGAGAGCGTGCCGGAGGATATTGCCGGTGCGGTGCTGTTTCTGGCGTCGGATGGCGCGGCCTTCATAACCGGGCAGGTGATCGGCGTGGATGGCGGGATCGTTCATCACACGCCCTATGTCGCCGATATGCTGGAAGGCATGAGCCGGGCACAGTGAGCGGATAGAGGGCGCGATGGGCATCTTCACGCATGTCTGCCTTGGCAGCAACGACCTGGAAAGATCCGCCCGTTTCTACGATGCGGTGCTTGCGCCGCTGGGGATCGTCAATCTCGGTCCGTTTCTGGATCAGGGCGTCGGCTATGGACGACGGGTGCCCGAATTGCTGATCCTGCGCCCGCTTCAGGGCCCGGCGACATGCGGCAATGGTGCGACCTTGGGATTGAAGGCGCCGGATCGCCGCGCGGTCGATGATTTTCATCGCGCTGGTCTGGCTGCGGGCGGCGAGGATGCCGGGCCGCCGGGGCCCCGCGGCGCCGTGCCCCACGCCTATGGCGCCTATCTGCTGGACCCCGACGGCAACAAGATCTGCGCCTATTGTTTCGATCCGCCCTAGGCGGTTAGGTATCGCTGGTTGGCGCTCAGCGTTTGTCACGTGGATAGAAGGAAGCGAAATGGTGGGATCATTGGATGGTCGCGTAGCGATCGTGACGGGCGCGGCGCAGGGCATCGGCCTGGAGGTGGCGACCGTGCTGGCCGAGAGGGGGGCGACCGTGATCCTTTCCGACATATTGGCGGATCGGGTGGAGGCGGCGGCGGATTCGCTGCG
The DNA here is from genome assembly GCF_024611135.1 of Sphingobium sp. CFD-2. Lineage (NCBI taxonomy): Bacteria > Pseudomonadati > Pseudomonadota > Alphaproteobacteria > Sphingomonadales > Sphingobiaceae > Sphingobium > Sphingobium sp. CFD-2. The sequence continues at coordinate 1,278,356 of NZ_CP084405.1, forward strand.
CGGCAAGAATCTCCGTGCCGAAGCGGAGACGTTCGACCTGACCGACGAGGACAGCGTTTCCGCTGCGGTTGCGCGGATCGCCGGCCGGCACGGGCGGATCGACATCCTCCACAATAATGCCGCCTATCAGACGACCGAGCAGCGCGGGCTCGATCGCGATGTCGTCCATCTCGACACCGGCGCTTGGGACAAGGCCTTTGCCGTCAATGCGCGAGGGCCGATGCTGCTGTGCAAACATGCGCTGCCGGTTATGATCGTCGGGGGCGGCGGGTCGCTCATCCATTCCGCGTCCGGTTTCGGCCTGCTGGGGGAAATGACGCTGACGGCCTATGGCGCGTCCAAGGCGGCGCTCATCAACCTCAGCCGCTTCCTCGCGACCCAATATGGCAAGCAGGGCATCCGCTCCAATGTGATCGCCATCGGCTTCGTCCTCAGCGAGACGGCCGTCGAAACGACGCCGCAAGCGGTCAAGGATGTGCTGCTCGACCATCATCTCAACCCGGAGTTGGGCAGCCCGCGCGACATCGCCCATGTCGTCGCCTTCCTGGCGTCGGACGAGTCTCGCTTCATCAACGGCGCGATGATCCCGGTGGACGGCGGCTTTACCGCCCACCAGCCCACGATGGTCGATTTCCAGCGGCTGTTCGCCGCATCGGGGAGCAATCAGTTGTAGTCCGTCAGCGCGCCGTCAAAACAGCGCGTCGACAAGTTTTGCGGTTTCGAGATCCTCATAGGCGGTGGTCAGCCGCAGATGGTTCATGACGTTGATCTCCCAGCCATAATTGACGACAGGGGTCGTCAGCCAGCCGATATAGACGCCCCATATCAGGGTTCGCCGATATTCGGCCCAGGCATCGTCGAAGGCAGGAGGGCGTGCGACGCCTTCCTGCCCCAGGCGATCCAGATAATAGCCCAGAAGATCGCGCTCATGCGCCCGCCGGTCCGCAATGGAAAGGCCGGTGGTCACGATATAGTTGATGTCGTGCATCGCGTAGCCGCGCACCATGAGCTGCCAGTCGAGCAGGCCTGCCGTTCCGTCGGGCAGGCGGTAGCTGTTGCCGAGATGCGTGTCGCCATGCAAGAGCGTCTGGGGCAGGGTTGACTGATGTCGCTGAACCGCTTGCACCCCCGCAAGCAGTTTGTCCGGCGTGGTGCGGAGCCGCTGCACCATTTCCCGTTTGAAATTTTCGGTCTCGACCTCATGCGCAATATAGGCGGGCGCGAGTTCGTTCATCATCGTTGCAACCGCGCCTTCGACATGGGTTTCGACCCAGGCAAGATCCGCGCCGAAGCGGGGCGATTCCCAGAAGCGCGCGTGCAGCCGGGCCAGCTGATCCAGCAAGGCCCGCACATCGTCCGGGCCGGTCCGCATGGTCGTATTGGGGAAGGTCGCGCCGCGCACGGCCAGATCTTCGAGCAACAGCCCGAAATGCGTGGTGGAGGCATTGAAGTCGCCACCGAAACAGCGCGGCGCTTCGATCGCGAGTTCCGGCCGAATGCCCCGGTAGAAGGCCACTTCATTGGCGTAGAAGGGGGCCATGATCTCATCGACCGCCCGGGTCAGCTTGAGCACCAGGCGGTTGGGCAGGTCAGGGGCCGTGTCATCGCTATAATCGACCTCGATCGCCACGCGCCCCGCCGTCGACACCATCTGCTCGCCATAGGTTTTGGCGTCGATGATGCGCATGTCGGTGACGGTTGCGCCCGTGCCCGCCGTGGCCAGTAGCTGGTTGATATAATCGACGGTGATTCCGTCCGTGGATGTGGGATGTTTCAAGGCCATAAGCATACTCATCGGAACAGAGGGCTATCAGCTTGCCTGGACTATGACAGTGATGACCCTATCCAATTGCAGGTTCCTTGAACCGTGATGTGGCCAGTCTGATTGAAACGGAGCCTGCGGGCTTTTACAGGAGAGAGCTATGCGTGAAGCTGCGTTGGAATTGCTCAACCGGACAATGGAGGAGCAGTTGAAGCGATCCGAGCATCCCAGCGATTTTCCGGCCCTTCCTCCGATTCCAGCCGGCCGCTACACCGACCCGCGTTTCGAAGCGCTGGAAAAGGACAGGCTTTGGAATCGCACCTGGCTGCTGGCCGGCATTGCGTCCGACCTCCCCGCGCCCGGTTCCTACCGCCTGTTCCAGCATCTGGACCGCTCGGTCATTCTCTCCCACGGCAAGGACGGTCGAATCCGGGCCTTTCACAATGCCTGCCGGCACCGCGGTTCCCCGCTTCTGCTTGAGCCACAGGGGCGCGCCATGCGCTTCATCTGCCCCTATCACGCCTGGGGCTACGACCTTGAAGGCACCCTCAAATCGGTTCCCAGCCAGCATGATTTCGCTTGTCTCGACAAGGCGGAAAACGGTCTGATCGAAGTGAAGTGCGATACCTATCGCGGCTTCATCTTCATCAATTTCGATGACGACGCTGAGCCGTTGCAGAATTTCCTGGGGGAATTCGTGGCGCTGACGGAAGGATATCCGCTGGAGCGCATGGTGGTGAAGGATCATTTCTTCGTCGAAATGGCGTGCAACTGGAAAATCGCCTATCATAATTTCCTTGAGATCTATCATGTCAACACGGTCCATCCCACGACGCTGGCGCCGCATCTGGATTCGCGCAGTTTCGTGATCGCGCTTTATGAAGGCGGTCATATGCGGTTCGGAACGCGGAAGAAGGGCGGGGAGTCGCTGTTCAAGACCCCGCCGGTCAAACCGGACGACATCGCGCCGGTATTTCTGGAAAATACGGTTGCGCTGCCGACCTTTCCCAACACATTTTTCTCGCTCGATCCGGTGGGATTCAACCTGCAATGCTTCTGGCCGATGGGGTCCGACCGGTCTGTCATGGAAGTGCGCCAGATGGGATGGTCGACCGACAGCGAAGAGGACAAGCTCTACTGGCAGGGGATGCGCGCGGCGACCGAACATATCCTGTCCGAGGATCTGTGCCTGTTCGAAAATATCCAGCAATCGCTGCGCAACGGGACGATCCCTTCGATCTGGGCCGGCTATCAGGAGCGCGCGCTTTACTGGTTCGAGGAGGAAATCGATCGGCGCATCGGGCCGGACCATGTGCCGGCGGACTTGCGCGTTCAGCCGCGCATTGCGTCCTTCATAGCGCCGCGCAGCGCCTGACCGCGCCTAAACGCCGCCGTTAAATCGATGCCCCTGCCGCGGTTCGAGCGCGGCAGGGGCATGATCGTCATTCGCCCAACAATTTCCAGCTGCCCAGATCTTCGCCCGCAGCGAAGAACCGCTCGTTCATCGGCAGGCCGTTCTGGCCCCAATAGTCCATGTTCGCCACCCAAGCCTGGATGCCGTACATCACCCAGCGCGGCACCTGTTCCTTCCAGATGGTGTCGAGGTCGATGACATTGGTCGCGCCTTCCCGGATCAGGCAGTCGCGGTAATGGGCGATCAGGTCGCGATGATTTTGGCGACGCTCCTCGATCGTCAGCGATCCGATGGTGAAATAGGTAAGGTCGCGCCATGGCCGCCCGCGCCGGCCCAGTTGCCAGTCGACCCACATGCGCTCGCCATTGGGCAGGATGTAAGTGTTGCCCTGATGGCAGTCGCCCAGGATGATGCAATAGGGCGCGTCGAAGGCGCGCTCGAAGGCGACCAGCCGGTCATAGGCGCGCTCGACCCTGCGCGCGTCGTCCAGATAATGTCTGGGTGCGATGGCGCGGAAATTGGGGTCTTTCAAATTTTCTTCGATCCAGTGCCACATGATGCGGACCTGGTCATAATCGACCGGCACCGCCATGGATGTCGGCAGCCAGGGTGCCGCTTCGGGCGTGATCAACGGGCTTTCCCACAGGCCCGCATGCAGCTTTGCCAAATCCGCCAGCGCGGTCGCGACCCCGTCGACACCGGCATGCTGGGTCGAGTGGCCGAACGTGCCGCCCCGGTCGATAAGGTCTTCCAGCACGATGACGCCGCGCGCCGAGCCGTCATCGTCCCAGTCGGCATAATAGCATGTGGCCGTATTGGCTGTGAGTTTGTCCGTCAGGAAATGATAGAAGCGCGCTTCGAGCGCATGGATGTCGACATCGTCGAACATGCCCGACCAGTTGGATTTGATGCACAGATTGCGCGGCAAGCCGGCGGCCCGCCCGGCCTCGTTCCAGTCCACCACGATGCGCAATTTGGTCGTGTGGCTGTCGAACAGCTGCACGACCTCCATCGATTGCGCGACGACGCCCGGATATTTGTTGGCCAGCAACGATCCCAGCCATGCGGCGTCGGGCGTGAAGCGACCGTGGGGCAGGGGCGCGGTGCGGGCGGGATAGGGGCGGGGGACAAGATGCCGATCGATGACGGCAAGGGGGGCGACGGCAGGCTCGCTCATGCATTATCCTCTCTCTTTTTTGGACTGCGCCGCCGCTCTGCATCGGTGCAGTCATCCGGCACGATCCTGATGCGGAGGCAATTTTGATCGACGGAGGACGAATCGAGCCTGCCGGGCGGTAGGGGGATTGCGGCAGGCGCTACCCTTGCATCGCGCCGAAGCAGGCCCGCAATTCCGCGACGAACAGCGCTGGCCGCTCGAAGGCCGCGAAATGGCCGCCGGCATCCAGCTCATTCCAGTGCATGAGGCGCGGGTAGCTGCGTTCGGCCCAGCGCCGTGATGGACGGAAAATCTCCTGCGCGAAGATGCTGACGCCGACCGGCAGGTCCAATTGACGCGCCTGAAACGCATTGGCGCTTTCCCAATAGAGCCGCGCGGATGACGCGCCGCTATTGGTGAGCCAGTAGAGGCTGATCACGTCCAGCATTTCGTCCCGTGTCAGCGCATTCTCCGGCACGCCCTGATTGTCGGTCCACGCCTGGAACTTCTCGTAGATCCAGGCGGCTTGCGCTACGGGCGAGTCCGCCAGCCCATAGCCGATCGTCTGCGGTCGGGTGCCCTGTAGCTTGGCGTAGCCGGAATCATGCTCCTGATAATATTGCATCCGCTCGACCGTTCTGGCCTCGGCCGGGGTCAGGTCGGCAAAGTCGCTTTCCTCCGGGAATACCAGCGGCATGTTGAAATGGACGCCGATACATTCGGGCGGCGCGGCCATGGCGATGGCGGTCGTGACCGCCGCCCCCCAGTCGCCGCCCTGCGCGGCGAAGCGGTCATAACCGAGGCGGCGCATGAGCTGGATCCAGCTTTGCGCGATCCTCTCGACGCCCCAGCCTGCGGCCGTCGGCTTGTCCGAAAAGCCGTAGCCTGGCAGCGAGGGGATGACGACATGGAAGGCTGGCGCGTCCGGCGCGCCATGGGCGGCGGGATCGGTTAGCGGTCCGAGCACCTTCAGAAACTCCAGCACCGATCCCGGCCAGCCATGGGTCAGGATCAGCGGCAGCGCGTCGGGCCGGGGACTGCGAACATGGATGAAATGGATCGACAGACCATCGATCGCGGTGGTGAACTGGGGCAGGGCATTGAGCGCCCCTTCGCACCGCCGCCAGTCATAGCCGTCCGCCCAATAGGCGCACAGATCGCGCAGCGCCGCCAGCGGGACGCCCTGACTCCAGTCGCTGACCGTCTCCGCCTCGGGCCAGCGCGTACGGCGCAACCTGAGGCGCAGATCGTCCAGTGCCGCCTGCGGAACATCGGCGCGGAAGGCCGTGACGGCGTCGGTCATCCGATCATCCTTACGTCAAAATTGCACGCCGAGCGCGGCGACCGTGCCCAAATCCTCGCCCGCCACGAAGATGCGCTCGACGATGTGCATGCCCTTCTGGCCCCACTCGTCCATGTTCGCGATCCACGCCTGCATCGCATAGGGCGGCCAGCGGCGATAATATTCCCACAGCGTGTCGTCATCCGGCACGCCCAGCGCCCCCGTTTCGACCAGGCAGTTCCGATAGTGGCGCAGCAGTTCCCGGTCATGGGAGCGCCGTTCCTCGATCGTGAGGGCGCCCAGAACGAAATAGGTGAAGTCCCGGATCGGCCGTCCCTTGCGGACGAGCTGCCAGTCGAGCCAGACGCGTTCGCCATCGGGGCGGACATAGCTGTTGCCCTGATGGCTGTCGCCATGGACCAGACACCATGGACCCCGTTCCTTGTTCTGCGCGAAATCGATCAGGGCGTTGTAGACGCCATGCAGGCGCGAGAGATCGCCCTTGATCCAGCCCGGCAGGAATGCCTGATAGTCCGGCTTGGCATGGTTCTGCTCGGCAAAGCCGTACATCATGGTCAGCTGCTGCGTGTCCACCGGCGTCGCCATGGAGACGGGCAGCCAGTCGGCCGCGTGAAGGACCGGACTGTCCCAGAAGGCGCCATGAATGCGCGCCAGGCTGGCGACGCCGCGCGCCGCTTCCTCCACGCCCATATGGTCGGTGCTGATCCCGAAATGACCGCCCTCGATGGATAGATCCTCCATCACGACCAGTCCCTGACCGCTGTCGGGGCGCGGATCCCATGCCTCGAAATAGGAGCGCGGGGCGGGGAATGCGACGTGGCGGCGGAAATCCTCATAGAAACGCGCTTCGAGGCGGCAGATGCCCTGGCTGTCGAATTGCGCCCAATTGGCCTTGAGGCAGACATTGTCGGGGATGCCGGCCGCCTTGCCGACATCGTTGAGGGTCAGCTTCACCTGATATTTGGTGGTATGGCTGTTGCGGAGGAACACCTCCTCCATCGCCTCGACCACGATGCCGGGATAGCGCGGTTGCATGATCTGCGTCAGCCATTGCGCCGTCACATCGTCCAGATGGGCGGGGATTGCGACAGGATTAGGTTTGCTCGACATCGCTTATTTGATCTTCTTGAGTTCGCGCAGCGCGCGGTTGGCGGCGATCCGCCCGGCAATGCCGGACACGCCCCCGCCCGGATGCGCGCCGGCGCCGCCGATCAGGAAGCCAGGGAAGGGCGGCTTGGGGCCGCCGAAACCGGTGGCCGGGCGATGGACGCCCGAACGCAGCGCGCCGAAATCGATATGGGTCACGCAGCCATTGGTGACATTGAGCCGCTTCTCGCGCTCCCGAGCGGTTTCGACGAAGCGGCCGACTTCCGTGTCCAGGCCGTCGTAAAATTCACCCAGATGACTGATGACAGATGTCATGGTCCGGTCCTTGAGCGCGGGCGACCAGCCCTCCCGCGCGTCCACGGCGACGCCCGGCAGATAGACATAGGCGAGCGAGCCGCCGGGAGGCGCCTGCGTCGGGTCGGAATTGGACAATGGGCTCAGCGACATGGCGTGCCGATCGGGGATGTCGCCGCGTCGCGCCATGGCGAAGGACTCGCGCACTTCCTCCGGCGTGCCGATCAGACCGACCGCCTTGTCGAGATCGGCGTCGTCATGCCGCAAATCCTGATGCTTCTTCAGGCGGAGCGGCCCCGACATGGCGATATTGGCAAGGAAGGGCGCCGCGTTCGAGCGGTTCGCCGGGGCATGTTCGATCCGCTGGGTCAGCGTCCGCGGAACGCCGCCGGGCGTCGTGAGGCGCATGGCCGTGCGGGGGTCGCAGGTCGCGATGACCATCTTCGCGCGGATGACGCGGCCGTCCTCCAGCCGTACGCCCTTTGCCGCACCATCATCGACGATGATCTCGGCGACCGGCGCATTGAGCTCGATCGTCGCGCCCGACGCCTCGATGCTGCGCGCGAGCGCGTCGGCGAAGGATTGCAGGCTGCCGATCGGCTTGCCGGTGCCATATTTGTGGGTGACGGCGAAGATCATATAGGCGGCGGCATTGCCGTCGTCATCGACCGGGCCGGCCCCCGCCGCGATGCCCAGCAGCAGGGCGATCGTCGCCGGATGCTCGAACCGTTCGCAGGCGATCTGGTCCGCCGTCGCCTTCGACATGGCGATCAGCTCGTCCTTCAGGCGGACATTGCGGACCGCGCTGCCGATCATCTTCGACAGGTTCTTCACGTCCGGCCGCCCCGGCTCCGCCATCATCAGCGGAAAGCCGATGTCCATCATGACGTTCAGCGTCTTCATGAACTCCAGATAGGCCTTGCCGTCATTGCGGTTGATGCGGGCAATATCCTCCGCCGTGCGGTGATAGTCGTAGAAGAGCGCGATCGAGCTGCCGTCGGGATGGAGATAGGCGTAGGTCGGATCGGGATCGACCGTGCGCAGGCCATATTTGGGCAGGTCGAAATCCTCGATAATGCCGGATTTACGGGCGAACAGCAGTTCGACAGCGCAGGGCGTCACCAGATGGTCGGGGGCTTCGGGGATCATATAGCCCGAACTGGTCATGCCGCCGACCTTGGCCAGACGCTCGACCACGACGACCTTCTTGCCGGCCTTTGCCAGATATCCGGCGGCGGCCATGCCATTATGTCCTGCGCCGATGACGACGACGTCGACCTGATCCGTCATTACCTCTTCCCCTTTTTTGTGCCCGGTCAGCCGTTCGCCGCGGCGGTATAGGCCTTGCCCCATTCGGCCAGCGCTACGAGGCGGGTCTTGCGGTCGGCCTGGATCTGCGGGATTTTCTCCTCGTCCGGACCATCGGGAACGATCACCAACGGTTCCTTGCCCAGGCTGGCAAGGGCGAGCGCGCAGACATCGGCCGGATCATAGGCCATGGAATAATCCATTCCCAGCCCCTCGGTCGCGCGGCGCAGGGTCGGGGTATCCATGATGGGGGCCGCGATACCGACGATATCGACATTCTGTCCTTCCAGCTCGGCCCAGAGCGATTCGACGAAGTTGAGTTCGAACGCCTTGGTCGCGGAATACATGACCAGCCAGGGCTGCCCGCCAAGGCCCGCGCCGGACGACATGACGACGACCCCACCCTTGCCGCGCTTCAGGAAGCGATTGCCAAAGCCATGCACCGCTTCCAGCACATTGGCCGCGTTCATGGTGAGCAGCCGAAGCGAACGATCGACCGGTTCGCCGAAGAAACTGTTGCCCGCGCCGTCCGCGCCGGCATTGGAAATATAGAGGCCGATGTCCAGATCGGCGGTCGCCTCTACCAGTCGGCTTCCCGCGCTCTGTTCGGTGAGGTCGGCGGTGATGGCACGATATTCGATGCCATGTTCGGTTGCCAACCGCTGACCCAGTGCATCGAGCGCTTCCTGCCGCCGGGAGACCAGCACCAGATGGATGCCCATGGCGGCCAGTTGTTCCGCATAGCAGGCGCCGGTGCCTTCGGAGGCGCCAGCGATGATGGCCCAGGGACCATATTTGTCGGCGAAAGCTGCGCGATCGAAGGGCGGAAGGTCGATTTTACGCATCGGTGCAAGTCCTCTCTTGGAGCCGGCCTTATCGGCGCTGTCGGCGATTGCGCGGACCCTAGAAGAGGAGCGTCCGCCTACAGCCTATCGGGAGGCAGGGCGCGTCGAAACGAAAATTCAACGGTTCGCAGGACGGTGGGACGGATAGGACCGCCCGGACGTGCTTGCCGTATAATGACAATAACGTCATTATATTCGGAAACGGCGAGGAGCGATGATTCGGATGCGATCTGAAACGGTAGAAGAACGTCCGGCGCACAAGCGGCCCGTGGCCTTCGTGGCCGACCCAGTAGGCATCGCCGCGTCGCTGCGGCCCTTGCTGGAGAACCATGCCGCCGCGTGCGAACGCGAGCGGCGGATCGTTCCGGCGGTGATGGGGGCGTTGCGCGCATCCGGCCTGTTCCATATCACGGCGCCCGAACGCGCCGGTGGGCCAGGCCACAGGCTGACCACCCATATCGAGACAGTTGCCGAACTGGCCAAGGGCTGCGTCGGCACTGCCTGGGCCTATGGTCTGCTGTCAGGAATTACCGGAACGGCGTTCGCGCTGCCGCCGGCCATGACGGAGCGGCTGTTCCAGACCGGCGAGGAACTGTTTTGCAGTGCCTCCGCGCCTTCGGGCAAAGCGGTTGCGGTGTCGGGCGGCTATCGCGTGTCGGGGCGCTGGGGTTATGGATCGGGGTGCCTGCACGCCGATTGGGCGCTGAACGGCGTCATGATCGAAACGGATGGGGGTGTTGAACCGGCTCTGGCATTTCTGGATCTGCGCGACCCTGCTTGTTCGATCGAGGACAATTGGCATGTCGCGGGCATGGCCGGTTCCGGCAGCAACATGATCGTCGCGCGGGATCTGTTCGTGCCGGACGACCTGATCCTCTGGTCGTCGCGTACGCCGCCGGCCGAGGCGATCCTGGCGATGGAGGGGTTGGAACCGCGCGACCGATGGCCGATGGAGCCGCTATTTCCGCTGGGCGTGCTCGCGCCGATGCTGGGCGCGGCGACGGCATTGCTCGAAGGCGTGGTGCAGGCGATGCCCAGGCGACAGATAGTGGGCTGGACCTATGCCGGGCAGAGCGGTTCGGAGGCTCTGGTCGGCATGACCGGCCGCGCGGCGATGGAGATCGATTCGGCCTGGTTGCATGTGCGCCGTGCCGCCGGGATGTTGGACGAAACCGCGCAATGCCGCGTGCTCACCGGCTTCGACAAGGCTCAGATACAGGCCGATTGCGGCTATGCGATGGAATTGTTGCGCGCGGCGGGCAACCGGTTGATGGATATCGCCGGGCCGGGCGCCTTCGCCCTTTCCAGCCCCTTGCAGCGGATCTGGCGCGACCTGAGCGTCGGCACCCGTCACAATGCGTTGAACGGACAGCTTTCCATCGAGCTATATGGCCGGGCGATTACCGGCCTGCGATCCAATATCGCCCTGCTGCCCGACATCACGCCGGCCCCGGTCTGGGGGGAACCGAAATGACAGGAGAAGGACATATCATGACACAACCGACCGCACAGGAAATCGCGACATTCCTGAAGACCCAGGCCGAGATGTTCAGCGAGGGCCGTATCGACGATTTCATGGCGGCCTTCCGCGCAATCGCGCCGGGCGGATTCAAGGTGCAGGACCCGGCCACCGGCCCGGTGCAGGAGGGCTGGGACAAGCTGGAGGCCCTGTGCGCGCAATATGTCGGATGGAAACTGTTCGTCGAGGATGTGAAGGTGAGCGGCAACGAAGCCGTCATCTATGTCCGCAACGAAGGTGAATATGACGGGCATCCTGTCTGCGTGCACAGCATCGAACATTATATATTCGGCGAGGATGGCAGCCTGCTTGCGCGCTATTTCCACCCGATGCAATAGGGAGGCGATGTCCGACGCCGCGCCTGCTCCCGCTGATGTCGATCCGCGCACGGCGGCGGCTGCGATCAGGCGCGCCCGGATGCGCGAGCGGCTGCTGGACGCCGTGCTCGACCTGTATCAGCCGGGGCAGGGCAGCGGCAGTCTGGTGATCGATGACGTGATTTGCGCGGCGGGCGTATCGCGCGGCAGCTTCTACAAATATTTCGAGTCCCTCGACGCTGCGGTGAATGAATTGGGCGAGCGGATGACCGCGGACCTGATCGCCGATTTTCGCAGGCTGTTCGACGATGTGGCGGACCCGCTGGTCCGGGCGGTCGGCGGCGCGGCGATGGCGATGGCGCGGGCCTGGCATGATCCGCGCTGGGGCGGCTTTACCTGCCGCGTCGACTATGTCGATTATTTCGCGCGGGCGAGCATGTTCGACCTGCTGGTGCGCGATGCGCTGAAGGCCGCGCTGGATGGCGGGCAGATGCAGTTCCGGTCGATCGAGGTGGCAGTGGATCTGATCGTCGGCATGACGATCGAGGCGCGGCGGCGCCTGATGCTCCGGTCGGTCGAGCCACGCGCCTATGTCGACGAGATGATCGAGCGCACGTTCGCCGGTCTGGGAGCAGACCCCGCCGCCATCGCAACGGCCAGCGCGCAGGCATGGGATATGATGATGCAGGCCGCGCGCGGCCTTGGCTGGTGGCGGAGCGGGGAGGGGTTCGGCTGACCGGCCTACCCGGACTGCAATCGGAGAGCGTCGACTCCAGAAAAGGCCGAGGCGCTAGAGCTGGGTCCAGCAGGGCGTCCCGGCCTTGTTCAGCGGACCACAGCTCGCGATGCGCGTCGCGCCGTTGGACGCGATCAGAACCAGCCAGTCGCCGCTATCCTCGCAGCGCAGCGCCCAGGCCGCGTTAGTGCCGATATCTCCCCTGAACAGGGATTTGGACGTGCGCGAGCATGTCTGCCCTGCATCATGCATGAGCTTGGCAAAGGCAGCGCTGCGGCCGCTCGCATTCTGGGTTTCGATGGCGTTACTGTAGCTGTTGCGGCTGCTGCCCTGCCGCGTGACTTCGGCATAGCCGATCCGGGCGAGCAACAGGACCGCGATCATCAATGTGGGTATCAACGTCCACAGCAGCGCCCGGCGAACATTGCCGCCAGCATGGCCGCAAGCGCGGCACCACCCGCCATAACCGTTCTGCGGCGTTTTGCATTTCGGGCATTTCATGCAGCGGCCCTATAGCGGTTCGCTGTCCCGACACCCTATCCTTGGAGAGGAACGGACCGTTTCACGGTGCTGCATTCTATAGAATATGGAATCGCAGGATACATCCATGGTCTATTGGACATCCGCCCTTGAACGGCTTGACTCGCCCGAGATTTTGCAATCCCCGGCGACGCGGCGCCAGGCCGTGGCGGCGGTGTTGCGATCGAGGATCGTGGCGGGTGTCATTCCGCCCGGCGCGCTGCTGCGGGAAACGGCGCTGGCGCAGGACCTGAATGTCAGCGCGACGCCGGTCAGGGAAGCGCTGGGCACACTGGCGTCCGAAGGGCTGGTCGAAGTCGAAACCCACCGGTTGAAGCGGGCGACGCCGATCGACCCTGACGTGACCCGTGACCTGATCCGCGTGCAGGCCGAACTGTGGCGGCTGGGTTATGCCTGGGGCATGCCCCGCATCGGCGCTGCGGAGATCCGGACGCTGAAACGAGCGATCGCGCGCTATAGCGCGGCATTGCCGAGCGGCGAATATATGGCCGCGATCATGGCCGGGCTCGATTTCCACACGATCTTCATCAAGGCCTCGGAGAGCCGTGAATTGTTGCGGTCGACGCTGGACCGGCGCGGGCTGATCGCTCGCTTCATTTTTCTGCATGGCATCACGACCCTCCGCGAAAGCGGCCTCCGCGAGCATGAGGCGATACTGCAGGCCTTTCTGGCGGGCGATCAGGACGGCGTGCTGGCCTGCCTCGACCGGATGGCGGCGCGCCTGATCGCCCTGTGCGATGCCGAGGCCATGGCGGGCGGCGGTCTGGACCAACACCAAAAGGACTGACAATGGATTTCGAACTGCCCGAAGAATATCGCTCTTTCCGCGACATGGTGCGCCGCTGGGTGAACAGCGAAGTGCCCAAGGACTGGGCGCGCGCGCTGGAAAAGGACGAGCATCATTATCCCTTCGCGCTGTGGGACAAGTTCACCGAAGCGGGTTTCCACGGCGTCGGCATAGCGGAGGATTATGACGGGCAGGGCGGCGACGTCGTCATGCAGATGCTGCTGGCGCGGGAACTGGCCCGGTCGCTGGGCGGCCTGGCATGGATATGGGGCATCACCAGCTTTGCAGGGTCCAAATCCATCGGGCTTTACGGGTCGGCCGAACAAAAAGCGAAATATCTCCCGCTGATCGCGACGGGCCAGCTGAAGGCTGCGATCGCCTTCACCGAGCCGGGCGGCGGCACGGACCTGCTCGGCGCGATGGCCACCACGGCCGACCGGGTCGATGGCGGGTGGAGGCTCAATGGCGAGAAGATCTGGTCCTCCTCTGCCCATGTCGCCAATTATCTGCTGGTGATCGCGCGAAGCGACAGGGGCGTCGAGAAGAAGCATCAGGGCCTGACCCTCTTCTGGGTGCCGACGAAGACGCCGGGCGTGACGATCACGCCACTGGCCAAGCTGGGTATGCGGTCGATGGGCAGCTGTTCCGTTCATTTCGAGAATGCGCTCGTCGCGGACGAGCATGTTCTGGGTGAACCCGACAAGGCCTGGTACATGCTGCTGCCCACGCTCAACAACGAGCGCATCATGGTCGGCGCCTTCTGCCTGGGCGTCATCGATGGCGTGCTGGAAGACGCGCTGGACTATATGAAACAACGCAGGGCCTTTGGCGGGATCATCGGCCGCTTCCAGAGCCTGCAACATTATGTCGCCGACATGGCGACCATGCAGAAGACGACCGAACTGATGCTGCATTATTGCGCGCACAAGCAGAGCCGGGGCGAGAATGTCGGCGTCGAGGCCAATATGCTCAAGCTCATGGCGTCCGAAAACGCCAATGCCGCGGCGGACATGGGCATCCAGATATTGGGGGGCATGGGCTATTCGGCGGAAACCGACATGCAGCGTTACTGGCGTGACAGCCGCCTGTGGCGCATCGGTCCCATCACCAACGAAATGGTGCGCAACGGCATCGCGGAAAGCCTGGGGCTGCCGCGATCCTTCTGAAGGACAGGTGCCTGGCGCCTGGGCGGCGGCCCAATGTCCGCCCGAAATTTCCGGCAAAGACGACAAGGAGAGCCAGTGCGATGATGTTTCCCGAGCAACCGATCCCCGATCATGTGCCGCCCGAACTGGTGAGCCGGGATTTCCCCTTCATCTTCGGCATGACGACGACAGAGGATCCGTTCGACGATCTGGCGATGCAGGTGCATGAGGGGCCTGACATCATCTACGCCACCCACGCCTATCCGGGGGGCACGCCCGCCTGGGTGCCGCGCCGCATGGCGCATCTGCGCGAGATATATCTCGACACCGATCATTTCTCCTCGACCGACTTTTCGCCTTTCTCCAAGCTGGTGGGGGGGAACTGGATCAACTCGCCAGCGGAACTCGATCCGCCTGCCCACGGGCCTTTTCGCCAGATGGTCAACCCGGCCTTCACACCCAAGGCGATGGCGGCGCTGGAAGACAAGATCCGGCTCTATGCGGTGGAATATATCGACGCCTTCGCCCCGCGCGGCCAGTGCGAGTTCATGGGCGATTTTGCCTTTGAATTCCCCATCAAGGTGTTCATGGAACTGATGGGCCTGCCGCACGATCGGATGAGCGAGTTCATGGAGTGGGAAATGAACCTGCTCCACAATCATGATCTGTCCAAGATCGCGGAGGCGACGCGTAGCGTGCTTGCCTATCTGGGCGGAGAGATCGAGGACAGGCGGGCCAATCCACGCGATGACCTCATCAGTTTCGGCGTAAAGGGACAGATCAATGGCCGGGCGCTGACCGACGACGAACTGTTGGGCTTCATGTTCAACCTGTTCATCGGCGGTCTGGACACGGTTTCGACCAATATGGGCCTGCATTTCCGGCATTTGGGCAGCCATCCGCAGGATCAGGCCTTTCTGCGCGCGAATCCGTCGGAAATCCCGCACGCCATAGATGAGCTGATGCGGGCTTATGGCGCGGTGACCACCTTCAGAACCTGCAAGAAGGAAACCGAAGTGGCCGGCATCCGCTTCATGCCCGGCGACAAGGTGGCGATGTCGACCACGCTCGCCGGCCGTGATCCGGCCGAGTTCGACGCGCCTGCCGAGGTTCGGCTCGACCGGCGGCCACGGCATGTCGGTTTCGGCTTCGGCATCCATACCTGCGTCGGCATGCATCTGGCGCGGCGCGAGCTGCGGATCGCGATGGAGGAGTTTCTCGCCCGCATTCCCGACTTCCGCATCGCGCCCGGCCATCAGGTGGAATGCCATCTGGGGATGATCCAGCCGGTCGCGCTGCCGCTGGTATGGACGCCCGCAAGCTGAACGGCGGGAGGCGATCGCTTTGTGGCGGCCGCCTCCCTCGGCATCAGAGGTCGAGACAGGCCTCTTCGAAATCGAGCCGAGGGTTGCGGGGAAAGAGCCCGGCCGGGTCACCATAGCCGATATTGCACAGGAAATTGCTCTTCCACCGGCCGTCCGGGAAAAATTCCGCATCGGTGCCGGCCTGATCGAAGCCCGACATGGGGCCGCAATCCAGGCCCAGCACCCGCGCCGCCATGATCAGATAGGCGCCTTGCAGTGTCGAAGAACGCGCCAGAGTGTCCGTGATCAGCGCGTTCTTGCCCTCGAACGTGCTGCGCATGTCGCGCGTTGGGAAAAGCTTGCCGTAAAATTCGTAGAACCGCGTGTCGCCCGCGATGATCACGGTGCAGGGCGCCTGCATCACCTTGTCCACATTGCCCGCGCTCAGATGGGGTTTGAGGCGCGCCTTCGCGGCCTCCGAGCGGACGAAGACGAAGCGGCCCGGATTGCTGTTTGCCGTCGTAGGCCCCCATTTGGCGAGATCGTACAGGCGTCGGACGGTCTCGTCCGAAAGCGGCCGGGCGCTCCATTGATTATGGGTGCGAGCGTCGCGGAACAGCAGGTCCAGCATGGCGTCTCTAGCAATATCGGTCGTGTCCGGCATGGTCGCTCTCTTATCCTGTGGCCTCGCCTATGCCGCTGTCATCCCAGCCTGCAGCTTCGCGTGCAAGAATAGCATCGGCTTCGTCACCCAGCTTCGCCATGTCGGCATGCTCCCAGATGCGATGGGCGCCTGTGGCATAAGCGCGTCCATTGTCCCGATAGAGCAGCGCGTCGACGATGTTCGCGCGCAGCTTGTCGATGCGGCGGACGACACGGCCGGGCGTGCCGATAACAAGCGAATGGGGTGGAATCACGCTGTCGGGCGGCAGGAAACTGTGTCCGGCGACGATCGAGCCGCGCCCTATGACGCAGCGCTCCATGATGGTCGCGCCGATACCGATCAGGCAGGCAGGCTCTATGGTGCAGCCATGGACCACCGCGCGATGGCCGATGGTGCAATAATCGCCGATGATCGTGGGATCGTCCCAGCCGATATGGACCATCGCATGATCCTGTATGCTGGCGCAGCGCCCGATCGAGACATGCGCCCGTTCGGACCGGACGACGGCATAGGGCCAGAGGCTGCAATCGTCGCTCAGCCGCACATCGCCGAAAATGCGGACGGTAGGGTCGATAAAGGCAGGTGCGTCCATGGGATCAGCGGGTGATGACGATCTTGCCATGGGGACTGCCGGCCTGCGCCGCCCAGGCGTCGGCGGCATCGGCAAAGGCATAGCGTGTTGTGTCGACCGTCAGGCCCCGCGTCATCGCCATGGCGATCAGCCGGTCATAGGCGGCGCGGCGCTCGCTGGCGGGGCGTTGCCCGGTGCCGACGCCGATATGGCTGCGGAAGACGAGATCGCGCAGGGACAGCGTGACCGTCGGTCCGGCTTGCACGCCGATGCTCATCATGCGCGCGCCGGGCCGCGTGGCGCGCATCGCCGCTTGCGCGGGTGGACCATAGATGATGTCGAGCACGACGTCATAGCCGCGTTCCGAGACCGCTTTCAGCGCCGCCTCGTCATCGCCCTCGCCCAACAGGGCGATCGCATCGGCATGACCGGCGGCCTGCATGGCCTCCAGCCGTTCGCGGCTGCGCGCCGCCGCCACGACGCGGCCCGCGCCCAGCAGCCGGGCGACCTGCGCGCCGATCTGCCCGACCGGGCCGGTCGCGCCGAGAATGAGGACGGACTCGCCCTTCGCGATCCGCGCCTCTTCCAGAGGGATCAGCGCGCCGGTGCCGGAGATGGCGAGGGCGATCAGCTGGTCGTCGGAAAGGCCGTCCGGAGCAGGCCAGATTTCCTCCTCGGCCACCAGCGTGCGTTCCGCGATCGCGCCGAAGGGCGGCCTGCTATGGCCGAAGTAGACGCGGCTTCCATCATCCAGATGCCCGATACCCTCGCCGCCAGGCACATAGGGCGCGTCGACGGGACCGAAAAAGCCCTTCGCGCGCATGAGGTCGGTGGGCCCAATTCCGGCGGCGGCAACGTCGATGACGCGATAGCCGGGCTGCGCGGTCGGTTCGGGATGATCGGCCAGCGCGAAGCCGCCATCGCTGTCGATCAGGGCGGCCCGCATGGCATTCCCCTATTGTCGTGATGAATGCGGCCGGGCGGCGGAAAAGAGAGGGTCGCCCGCTGGGAAAGGGGCGACCCTTCTTTCGACCTCAATAGGCGCCGGGCGGCGAGATCGGATCGGCGCCGGTCAGATTCCGGCCATAGATCTCATAGCCGATGGTCGGGATATTCTGGATGTGCCGCAGCGCCATCGAAATGTCCCGCCAGTAGCGGTTGATCGGCTTATCCAGTGCGAAGCCCGAAGAACCGGCCTGGAACATCAGCGACTCGCTGGCGCCATGAACCAGTTCGATCATCTGCGCGCCGCCTGCGCGCTGCTTCGCCTTTTCCGCAAGGGTGAATTCTTCGCCCAGACCGACGCGATCCAGTTTGGCGGTCAGGTCGAACAGGATCAGCTTGGCGGTATCGATCATCGCCGCCGCTTCGCCCAGATCGCGCATATAGGCGCCTGACTTGGTGCGGGGGCCGATTATCGTCGTCAGCACCGGCTTCTTGGGCGACTCTGCGGTGACGATCTCCAACATGGCTTCGACCGCGCCGATCAGTTGCGCGATGCCCGTGGTGCGGACGACCGGGACGGCGGGCAGCAGATCGGAGGGCGCGCCGAAATGGCGCTTGGTCCGGTCGATCTGGCCGGCGCGTTCATCCATCAGCACCATCTGGGCTTCGGGAATGAAGACATCCTTGGCGACCGCCGTGTCGGACCCGGTGCCCTGCATGCCGGAAACGAACCAGGTGTCCTGGATGGTCATGCTGTCCATTGGCAGATAGCACATGCTGATGCCAGGGACGACCGGGCCGTCATAGCCCTCAAGCACGACGCCCTGCTGCGCCCAGTTCGACTGCCGCGACCCTGACATATAGGGCCATGTGCCATTGATGATCCAGCCGCCGTCGACCTTGCGGGCCTTGCCGGGCGGGTTGTAGGCGCCACAGACCGCCTGGGGACCGTCGCCGAACACAGCCTCCTGCACGCCATCGGGCGCAAGGCTGGTGATCCAGCTTGTGCCGTTGATGATCTGGATCACCCAGCTGATCGCGGGATCGCCCTTGGCGACCTCCATCTGCACCCGGCAGAAATCCGTAGGGGAAAGGCCCATGCCGCCCAGCCGTTGCGGCAGCAGCATGCGCAGGAATCCCTCTTCCTTCAGCATCTTGTCGACGGCGGGCGTAGGGCTGCGCCGCTTTTCGCCCTCGGGCGCTTCGGCCTGCAGGAAGGCGCGAAAGCTGCGCGCCTTTTCCACCATCGCGTCGGCGACGGCCTTTTCGGCGAAGCCGCACTGGATTTCATTATCCACCTTGGGGGCAGTAGCCATCAGTTCATCCTTTCTTATGTTCGCTATGGTGTGCGGCGATCTGCAATGCCCAGTCGCACAATCGATCGGGGGCGCTGTTCCAGATGGCCAGCCAATCCGGGGTGGCGGGAATGATGAGCGTGCTCAGTTGCAGGCGGACCATGGTGTCGCAGAAGGCGTCCCGGTTGATCCGTTGGCCGATCAGGCTTTCGAAATGGTCGAAGACGGGCTCTAGCGCACGCTGGACGGCGGCCTTGTGCCGGCCGAAATGATTGCGCAGGAAATTGAGATGGAAGGCCGGTTCGACCTCGAAAATGCCTTCGGGCGAACGCTCGATCGTGAAGCGGCTGTAAAAGCGCATCACCGCGCGGAAGCGTTCGATTGGTTCGGCAATGCCTTCGCCCGATTCGACAATGCCTTTTTCGAAGCTGCTGCAAACATATTCGCTGAAGGCCGCCAGCACTTCTTCCTTGGACGCGAAATAACGGTAGAGCGTGCCGCGCGAAACGCCGCTGCTTTCGCTGATGTCGCTCATCGACAGGCGCCGCGCGCCGATGGAGTTGATCGCGCGCAACGTGCCGTCCATGATCTTCTGGACGCTGCCGGACTGATCCGTCGCGACGATTTCACTCCAGTCGGTGTGCGGCATCAATTTCATGTCTGGGCTTCCATCTCGGCGAGGTTGTGCGGAACGCTGACATAGCCTGGTAGATGCTGACCGCCATCCACATTGATCAGCTCGCCATTGACGAAGCGCGACATCTCGGACGCTAGGAACAGGACGACCGGGCCGATGTCCTTTTCGGGATCGCCCGCGCGTTTGAGCGGGTTGCTGGCTGTCGCCATCTCAAGGAAGCCGGGGACGTTTTCCGCGAGGTCTGCAAACACCTGCCCCATACCGGTCGGCGCGATGGCGTTGGTGCGGATGTTGAAGCGTCCCCATTCGACCGCGGCGGTCCGGGTAAGCCCCAGGATCGCACCCTTGTTCATATTATAGTCGGCGTGGAGCCAGGCGCCGGTCTGAGCGTCGATCGAATAGAAGTTGATGATTGAACCTCCACCGCGCGCCTTCATATGCGGGAAGGCGGCGCGCATGGCCCACCAGCTGCCCCAGGTGCCGATCTCCAGCGTCCGCTGGAGCATCTCATCCGTCTTCTGTTCGAGGAGGACGTTGGGCGAAAGCTGCGACGCGTTGTTGACCAATATGTCCAGCCCGCCAAATTCGCTGACGGCGCGCTCGATCATCGCCTCTACTTCGGTCTTGACGCCCATGTCGGCGGACATGCCGACGGCGCGGACGCCGAAGCTTTGCGTGATGTCCGCGGCGACCGTTTCAGCGGCGGCGCCATCCCGGCCGGTGATCAGGAGATGCGCGCCCGCCTGTGCAAGGCAGCGGGAAATCCCGTAACCCAGCCCCTTCGCGCCGCCGGTGACGATCGCGACCTTGTCCTTCACCAGTCCCGTCACGCTGCCACTCCTGTCATCTGCTCGCTCAGGGCACGGTCCATGTCCATGCGGTCCTGGCAATAGTCTTTCGTGAAAACATAGCCGCGGATCGCTCCGTCCGCGTCGTGATAATGATATTTCAGCCCGCGCTCGTCATTGGCGACTTCCTGCCATTGCCCGTCCACGCCGACAGGCGCGGGCAGCAGGACGACAGGATAGGCGGTCGTCTTGACCTGGACCGACAGCGGCGGGAAGCGGATGTCCGTCGGCGTGCCCAACGCACCGGGCGCGATGGCGCGGGCCGCCGCCATGATCGGGGTGACATAGGCCGCCAATCCCTGCGGATATTCGGCGCAATCGCCGATGGCATAAATGGCGGGATCGCTGGTGCGGCCGGTCTGATCGACCTTGATGCCGCGCGCGACCTCCAGCCCGGCCTCCTGCGCAAGCGCGATATGCGGGCGCAACCCGACGGCGGACAGAACAGCCGCCGCCTCGATCACCAGGCCGTCGTCCAGTTCGGCCCGGATGCCGCTGTCGCCCTTGTGGATGGCCAACACCTTGCGGCCCAGATGCCATTCCACGCCCTTTTCGGCCAGCGCGTCCCGGATCATCTGGCCGACGCCCGGCGGCACGAGTTGGGCGAGGGGGTGGCCAAGCATGTCGACGACCACCGGCCGATATCCGCTGGCCGACAGATCGTTGGCGAATTCGGTGCCGACAAGGCCTCCGCCCATGACCAGCACGCGGGCGCCGTCCGGCAATTTTTCCCGGAACTCGCGATAATTGTCGAGATTGTTGACCGCGAGCGCGCGGTGCGCGGCGTCCCCATCGATCGGCGGGCGAACCGGATCGGCGCCCAACGCCAGCACCAGCCGATCGTAGAAGATCGGCCCGCCGGTCGTCAGAACGGCCTTGTCCTGCCGGTCGATCGCTTCGACGATACGGCCGGCCCGAAGGTCGAGCTTCAACTGCGCGACCATCTTTTCCGCCGGCGTGGTGATCAGCGTATCGGCCACCTTGCCCTTGGCGAGTGCGGTCGACAAAGCGGGCTTGGAGTAGAAATGCCCGTCATCCTGCGTGACCAGCGTCAGCCGGGCGTCCGGCGCAAGCTTGCGAAGCTCACGCAGAACGCCATAGCCGGCAAGGCCGCTGCCGACGACCACGATATGCGGGGTTCCCGTCACCTAAGCCGCTCCGGTCAGAGGAAGATGGCGAAGTTGGACATGCCCAGCGTCGACTGGTCGACGATGATTTCACGGCTGGCCAGCTTGTACGCGCCGTCAACCAGCCGCCAGATGTCGCGGCGTTCGGCGCTGATCGTCTCGTTCTCCGGATTGTCCAGGCGGCTGCGCTCGACATAGAGGTAGCTCACCACCTCGTATTCGCCAGCCGTTTCGCTCTCGGCGATGCGGACATTGGTGACGAAGCGGCGCGTGCGGGATGGTGGATCTTCGGCCCAGGCGCTCTTCGCCAGGCGACCGGTCCGCATCAGGATCGAACCGTAATTCTCGTCGAAATGCTTCATCGTGCGCACCACGTCGCGGTCCTTGTTCGGGCCGTTGCGGGTGAGGCGAAGGGGAGCGGTGTAGCTCAGATCCTGTTCCAGATAGGCCACCCAGTCGTCGAACCGGCGTTCGTCGAGCGCGGCGGCTTCGTCATAGAGGGTTTCGAGCAGGCGGTTATAGACTTCCGACCCGAGCGGCACCCGCTTGGTGGAGAC
Organism: Sphingobium sp. CFD-2; assembly: GCF_024611135.1. Lineage (NCBI taxonomy): Bacteria > Pseudomonadati > Pseudomonadota > Alphaproteobacteria > Sphingomonadales > Sphingobiaceae > Sphingobium > Sphingobium sp. CFD-2. Next base: position 1,300,537 of record NZ_CP084405.1, read on the forward strand.
AAGACCGCGCAGCACGCTGGTCTTGTCGATGGCGGCGGTCGCGTAGTTCACCATGATATCTGTCCTCTCTCGTCGCGACGGCTCAGGCTTCGGCCATCAGATTGTAATAGGCCATCCACCAGGCCCATTGCGTGTCGTCCTTGGTGAAGCCGGGATAGAGATCGCCCCCGCCGACCCATCCTTCGGGACGCTCATGGCCGTGCAGCGCCTGATATTTGAGCGTGACGGTCTTGCTCATATGACCACGCGAGTTGCGCATGATCTGCGGCCAGGTGTCGGCGTCGTCCTGCTCGATCGTGCCCGACGTGCCGGTCGACCAGATGGCGTTCTGGAGCATGTCGCGCTTCACATCTTCCGGCGCATCCTTTTCCGCGAAGATGAAGTTCACGAACTCCACCTTGTCCGGCCCCTTGGGCACATAGGTGTGCAACGACAGAGCGCCCGACGCGCCGCCATCCGTGCGGGGGGCGAAGATGAAGGCTATCAGAATGTTCGGGAACATGCCGCCGACCTGGGGCGGGATGTTGGCCAACTGCTTGACCTGGTCCTCCGACAGATTCTTGAACAGCTGCGGGATCAATTCCTTGGTGATGCCCGGTGGCGGCAGCAGATGGAGCCGTTCCTCCGTCGTTTTTCCTTCGAAGCTGACGTCGGCGAACATCTTGAAGGTCTGCGCCGCCTCCAGGCAACGCAGCGTGTGACCCTGCGGCACCGAAAGGTCGACGCCATACATGCCCGGCGCGGTGTCGTAGATCGACTCGGCCGTGCCGCCCATGATGCCGCCTTCCATCAGCGAACGATGCAGGGTCAGGGTATGGAAGCCGTCCGATCCGGACTGTTCGCCGGGAATCTTCCAGTTGCACGGCAGCACGAAACGCTGCGGCGGGCCAAGCATCTCAAGACCATTGTCTGTCCGGCAGAAAAGCTGATCGAGGTAGAATTTGGCATCGCCCAGATAATCCTCGAACGACAGATCCTTGTTCCAGGTGGCGAAGATCAGGCCGCCATAGAGATGGACCCGGGCCTTTTTGAGTCCCAGTTCATCCTTGGAGCGCTTGTTGCCGTGCATCTGCTCCTTTTCGATTGGGGCGCCGATGAAGCTGCCGTCCGAGCGGAAGGCCCAGCCATGGTAGATGCAGCGATGAGCGTGGGCATTGCCCGCTTCGGCCGTGCAGACCTTCATGCCGCGATGGGGGCAGACGTTCAGCATGACGTGGATTTCGCCGCTGCGGTCGCGCGAGACGATCACATTGTCTTCGGCCATGTCGCGCATGACATAGTCGCCGGCCTTGGGAATTTCCGATTCATGGCCAAGGAGCAGCCAGGTGCGGGCGAACACCCGCTCCATCTCCAGCTCATACAGCTCCTTGTCATTCATCACGCGCAGCGACACCTCGTTCATGTCGCGGTTGATGAGATCGTCAAGCGTCGTTCCGTCGCTCAGCGTCAGCCCGGCATTGTGCAGCATCTTGCTCTCCTGGAGAATTTCCTTGATTGAGTCGTGTTATACATATTGAACTAAATCTGTTCAAGGTGTAATGTGAGCCAAGAAGAAGGAGAGGCTGGATGAGCCAGAAACTGAAAGTGGTGATCGATAAGGCGGCATGCTGCGGTTATGGCGTGTGCGCCGAAATTTGCCCCCAAGTGTACAAGCTTGACGCCAATGGCATCGTGTATGTCGACGACGAAATCGTTCCCGAAGGACTGGAGGAGCAGGCCCGGGAAGGCGCCGAGGCCTGTCCGCAGTCCGCCCTTGCCGTCGGAGCCGCCTGAGTCGACCCGAGCATGCGCGGGTCCTGGGTGCGGATGTCCTGTCACAGGATAGGTTTTCGGCGCCCGTCCCCTGATGCACGGTCTTTTGACAGGCAGAGGAGAGGATCGCTTTGATGGGGCAGGCCGAGATTTTATACACACCGTTCACAATGGGCTCGCTGCACCTGCGCAACCGGTTCGTGATGGCGCCGATGACGCGCAATTTCTCGCCGGGCGGCATCCCCTCGGACGGTGTGGCGGGCTATTATCGACGACGGGCCGAAGCCGATGTGGGCCTGATCATTACCGAAGGGGTGGGCGTGGACCATCCCGCCGCCGTGGGACGTGAAACCATGGGGGGTGGCGCTTCGCCCGTCCTGCATGGCGACGAAGCGCTCGCGCGCTGGCGCACCATCGTGGACGGCGTGCATGCGGCGGGCGGCCTCATCATCCCTCAGCTGTGGCATCAGGGCGTCATACGCGTGCCGGGCACGGGCTATCATCCCGATGCGCCCTCGGCGCGACCCTCGGGCATTTGGGGGCCGACCGACAAGGCGATGGTCTCTCCCGACTATCTGGAACAGGTGCGCACGCCCACCGCCCCGCTGACCGACAGCGAGATCGGCGACCTGATTGCCGCCTTCGCCCGCAGCGCGGCCAATGCGAAGGCGGTGGGCTTTGATGGCGTGGCCCTGCATGGCGCGCATGGCTATCTGATCGACAGTTTCCTGTGGCGCCATACCAATGTGCGGGACGACCGCTGGGGCGGCGGGATCGCTGAGCGCGCGCGCTTCGCGGTCGAACTGATGCGGGCGATCCGGGCCGTGACCGCCCCCGACTTTCCGGTCATCTTCCGCTTCTCCCAGTGGAAGCTGCAGGATTATGACGCGCGCAATGCGGAGACGCCGGCGGAACTGGAAGCGATGCTCGCTCCGCTCGTTGAGGCGGGGGTGGATATATTCGACGCCAGCACCCGCATTTTCACGGCGCCGGCCTTCGAAGGTTCCGACATGGGGCTGGCGGGCTGGATCAGGAAGCTGACTGGCAAGCCGACCATAGCGGTCGGCGGCGTGGGCCTCAGCAAGGATCTGCAATCCTCCTTCGCGCAGCCGACCGTCATGACCGACAATCTGGCGCTGGTGGCCGACAGGATGGCGCGGGGCGAATTCGACCTGATCGCGGTCGGCCGCGCCCTCCTGATGGACGCGCAATGGGTGGCGAAGATGCGCGATGGCGGCGCGGTCAATCCGTTCCGGCTGGACGCCTACGCCACGCTTGACTGATGACAGGACGCTCCGGCACAGGCCGGGGCGTCAATGACTGTCCGCTGCGGCATAGACCTGGATGCGCGCGATATTGGTGCGTTCGGACTGTTGCGCGATGACGGCGACGGCTTCCGCAATGTCGCGGGGTTGCATCGGCGGGATGAAGCTGTCCCAGGACGGTTGCCCCCTGGCCTTCATATCCTCGAAAATCTCGGTGCTGGTCGTGCCCGGCGCAACGATCCCTACCTTGACGCCCGATCCGGCAAGCTCGACGCGAAGACAGTCGGTAAAGGCCTCCAGCGCGCGCTTGAGGCCGCCATAGACGCCCACGCCGGGGGCGGTGATGTTCGCGCCGATGCTGGATATGTTGATGATCTGCCCTCTTCCGGCCGCCTTCATTGTCCGCGCGAAAAGGGTGCTGGCGCGCACCACTGCCTCATAGTTGATCGCGATCATAGGGCGGAGTTGGTCGAGGTCGAATGCGTCGATCGGCGCAGCATGCAGCATACCGGCATTGTTGACCAATATGTCGGCCCGGCTGAAGTGACCCAAGACGAAATCATGCAGCCTTTGCGGCGCGTCAGGATCCGCCATATCTGCTGCGTAGGCCGTGCTGCCACGGCCCAGTTCATCGGCCAGTGCGGTGAGGCGGTCGGCGCGGCGGGCGACCAGCACCAGGGTTGCGCCCGCTTCAGCAAGCGCACGGGCGCTGGCAGCGCCGATGCCCGACGATGCGCCGGTAACGATGGCGATTTGCCCTTCCAGAGACTCCATGACGTTATGTCCTCTTCCCAGATCAGACGAGACGGATGAGCCGCTTGCCGTCATTTTCGCCGCGATAAAGACCGGCGAGCGCGTCGGGGCAGGCCTCGATCCCCTCCAGTATGTCCTCGCGCCAGGTGAGGTGGCCCTGCGCGATCCATGTCCGCAATTGTGCCGTCGCTTCGGCATAGCGATCGAGATGGTCGAAGATGACGAAGCCCTCCATGCGGGCGCGCTTGACCAGCAGATGCCGTTCGACGCGCGGCCCCATAGGCCATGGATCCCAGCGGTCGATCGATGCCGTTCCGCACACTATGACGCGCCCGCGTTGGGCCAGATGCGGCAGAACCGAGTCGCTGATCGCCCCTGCGACATTGTCGAAATAAATGTCGATTCCCTCCGGGGCATGTTCGGCGATCGCCGCGCTTATGTTCCCGGCCCGATAATCGATGGCGCGGTCATAGCCATATTCCTCCACGCAGCGCCGCACCTTGGTCGGCCCGCCCGCGATGCCGATCGTGCGGCAACCAAGGATGTGGGCGATCTGGCCGACGGCCGAACCGACGGCACCGGCCGCCGTGGATACCGCGATGGTCTCGCCTGCGCGGGGCTGGCCGACCAGTGTGAGCGCGAGATAGGCCGTCATGCCGTTGATGCCCAGAATGCCTAGCGACGCCCGCATCTCGGCCGCGGTGGTGCGCTGCACGACCTCATCGGCTGGGACACAGGCGTAATCCTGCCAGCCGAACCAGCCGGACACATACTCGCCGACAGCATAGTCGGGATGTGCAGAGGCCACCACCTCGCCCGACGCCAGGCTGCGCATGACCGAGCCGATGGCGACGGGCACGGCATAATTGCCCGCATCGGCGATCCAGCCGCGCATGGCGGGTTCGATCGAGAGATAATGATTGCGCACCAGTATCTGGCCCGGCGCGGGCTGTTGGATCGGCGCATGCCCGATCGCGAAATTTTCCGCCTGCGCGATTCCCGCCGGACGCGACGTCAACAGGACCTGACGGTTGAGATCAGTCATCCAGCCCTGCCTTGACCATGGTGAACTTTCGACGGGAAATCTTCCAGCCGTCCGATGTGCGGACCAGGCAATCGTCATAATAGCCGGCCGCGCGATGGGTGACGCCGCCTTGGGCCGCCTCCGGCAGGATTGCGTCGACATAGCTGCGCGCGTGCACCTGGTCGTCGCGCTTCTCTATCACGATATTGGTGATGCGGTGCAGCGTCGGCCCCATGTGGCGGTGCGCATCGGCCATATATTCGGCGATTTCACGCGGCCCGCGCCAATGTCCGAAGCTGCCGTAATCGGTCTCGCAATCCTGGGCGAAGCAGGTCCGGAAAAGCGGCCAGTCCCGCGTGTCGATGCTGGTGGCGTAACGCAGCAGCACATGTTTGATCTCGCGTTCATCGTCGGCGCCGACGGGCAAGCGTCTCACCAGACCGCCATGTGCAGACATGTTTTCCTCCCCTTGTTTCCCGAAGAAACATAAAGCCCCTTAGGCCAATCTTGCCCGCCAAAGGATAGGATCGGGCGGCATCTTCCCGCGACTCGTCGCGTTTACTTGGCTAGTGCTGAGGCGCCCGTTTCTCGCTCCCCGCTATTGCTTGGGCAGGGCATAGGCGATCAACGCATCGCTCGCACCTGACAGCATGGCGCCGTGTCCGCCCGAGGCGATCACCACGAACTGGCGTCCGCTGGCATTCGACCAATAGGTGGTGGGGGAGGCGTTGCCACCCGCCGGCAAGCGCGCCTTCCACAGCAACCGGCCGGTCGTGGTTTCATAGGCGCGGAACATATGCTCCTGCGTCGCACCGATGAAGGTGAGGCCGCTCGCGGTCGCCACCGATCCGCCGATATTGGGCACACCCATGGGAATCGGCACGAAGGTCGGCAGGGCCAGCGGGCCGCTGTCGCGCGAGGTGCCGAACAGTCGGCTCCACACCAGCTTGCCGGTCTTCAGGTCTACCGCGTTGATTCGGCCATAGGGGGGCTGCTGGCACGGAATGGCGAGGGGGGAGAGGAAGGGCGCGATATGGGCGGCATAGGCCACGCCCATCTGGGCGACGGGGCCACCGACATCGCTCATATGGGCGGCGGTCATCGGCCTGATGCCCTGCCGGTCCGCAACGGCGCGGGGGATCAGGCGGTTATAGTTGCCGACCTGATTGTTGTTGACGATCATCAGGCCGCGCCCGGGATCGACCGATACGCCGCCCCAGTCGATGCCGCCCAGATAGCCGGGCCAGGTGAGGGTTGGATGCTCGGTGGACAGCGGGGTCATGTCCCCGTCGAAGCGGGCCTGGCGGAAGCGGATGCGGCACATCGCCTGGTCGATCGGTGTCAGGCCCCACATGCCCTTTTCCGTCGGACGCGGACCGCCGAAACTGGGCATGCCGACCGAATAGGGCTGGGTTTTCGAAAGGCGTTCGCCGGGAACGGCGCCCTGCGGGACGGGGCGTTCCTCCACCGGCAGAATGGGCTTGCCAGTCGCCCGGTCGAGGAAGAAAATCTCCCCACGCTTGGTCGGCTGGAGCAGGCCGCGCACGCCGCCCGGGAGGTCGACCAGCGTGGGCTGGGCGGGCACGTCATAGTCCCACAGGTCATGATGGGTCGTCTGGAAGGACCAGCGCACCGCCCCGCTTTCCGCGTCGAGCGCCAGCACGGCGCTGGAATAGCGATCGTCATTGGCGGTGCGATGTCCCCCGAAATAGTCGGGCGTAGCGTTCCCCGTGGGCACATAGACGAGGCCCAGCCTGTCGTCTGAACTCATCGGCGCCCAGCTATTGGGTGTGCCCGGCGTGAAGACGCCGCCGGGCGGCGGCGGGCCGTGATCGTCGGGGCGGCCGATGTCGAAGGCCCAGGAAAAATCGCCCGTGACGGCATCGAACGCCCGGATCACGCCCGAAGGCTCCCGGATTTTCTGACCATCCATCACCCAGCCGCCCAGGACGAGGCGGCCGCGCACGAGGGCGGGGGGCGAGGTGACGAAATAATAGCCCTTGTCGATCGTGCCCAGTCCCGTTTTCAGATCGACCTGTCCGCCCTGCCCGAAGCCGGGGCATAGCCTGCCGGTGGCGGCATCGAGTGCGATCAGCCGCGCGTCGAGTGTCGCGGTGTAGATGCGTTCGGCGCAGTCGCCCTGGGCTTGCGGGATGCGATAATAAGTGACGCCGCGGCAGACGAGGCCATAGACGCCGGCCAGATCGGTCTTGGGCTGGTGCCGCCATAATTGTCGGCCCGTTTCGGGGTCGAGCGCGATCACATCATTATTGCCCGCGCACAGGAAAAGGCGATTGCCCACTTTGAGCGGATTGGCCTGAAAGGCGGTGCCTTGCTTGCCGTCTGTCAGCTTGCCGGTGTGGTAGGTCCACGCCCTTTCCAGATTGCCGACATTCGCGGGCGTGATCTGCGCAAGTGGCGAGTAGCGCGACCCGCCCCGGTCGTTGCCATAGGCGACCCAGTCGCCATCGGCTGCTCGTGCAGGTGCGGCGCCCCAGAGCGTGCTGGGCGCTGACGGCGAACGATCCGCCCAGAAAGCGCTGCCGATGCCGCCTATGACGAGCAGGAGAAGAGCCGGCCACAGCGCGCGGGCGGCGGGCAGGGGACGGCCAAGCCCGACATGCTGCCGATAAAAGGGGGTGAGCATGTAGAAGCCCATGGCGACGGGCATGGCCAACCGAGGCGCCAGCGCCCAGCCGTCCAGTCCAACTTCCCAGAGCGACCAGCCCAGATTGGCGACGAGAAAGGTCCAAAAGAGGGTGATCGAGAGCGGCGAACGACGCCAGCCGAGAAACGCGGTGACCGTCATGACGAGGCCGGACACGCAATACCAGATCGACCCGCCGAGCAGCGCGAGCTGCCCGCCAAGCCAGAGCAGCGACAGGCCCGCGAGGAGCAGAACCAGAACGAACAGCATGTTCAGAAAGCGGCGCATCGGCTCCCCTCGAAATCCCAAAAGGCTTGGAAAGCAATCAGGCGGGCAATTGGGCCGCGAGCCAGTCCGGCACATTGATCCGGTAGCACTTCTGTTCATAGAGGCGGCTGATCTTCCAGCCCTGCGCGGTGCGGACGAATTCATGATGATACCAGAGACCGAAGACCAAAGTATCGGTCATTTCGCCATTGCTGACCGTCATCGGATTGTAGCAGGCGGTTTTGGTCTTCGCCCGGTCGCCCGTGATCTGATATTGGGTGGTGGACACGGCATGTTGAAAGGCCAGGATCGGCGTCAGGCTTGCAGAGAGAAATGCCTTGATTTCCGCAAGGCTTCCGACCACGCCCACCATTTCGGAATAGTCGATCACCGCATCGTCGGTAAAATAGCGGTCCAGCGCGTCCCAGTCGCGCGTATCCACTGCGTAGCAATAGCCTACGATCAGGTCCTGAATTTCGAACCGGTCCGACATCTCCTGCAGGGTCAGTGTCATGGCCTCTCCTCCGTCTCACTCATTCTATAGAATCTCCGCTGGCACAGAGGAGGAGGTTCGCCGCCTTCCATTAGGTAGGTGCCGAGCGCGGTGGCTATGGGGAAGAAACCACAGCCCTCGGGACCGATCCCGCGGACCGTTTTTGATCAAGGAGACTATTATGGGCCTCGCCCCGTTCACGGAAGCCGATTTCGTCCTGTCCAAGGAGAAGCGGGCAGACATCACAGCCGGGCTGACCGAGCGGCAGGCGTTCATGGTCAATCACTGGATGGACCTGCATGAAGTCATCAATCGCGGCGATTGGGACGGAATGGACGCATTCTTCAATACCGACACGATGACCTACGACAACCCGAACCGGCCCGACCTTGGCACCTATCATGTGTGGAAGACCTCGCCGCAGGGCCTCTACAAGACCTTCCCGCCCAGCATCTATCGCACGCTGAAGGCCTGGGGCCGCGGCGAGGACGAGATCTGCGTACTGTGCCATCATCATGGCAAACATACCGGCGGTCCCTATATGGGCGTTCAACCCACCGGCAACGACCTCAACGTCCTGTGGTTCTCGTGGCTGCGCTTCCGGGGCGACAAGATCGATCATATCTATTCGATCTCCGACGTGCTGACGATGCTGAAGGATCTGGAAGTCATCGACGTTCCCCAGCCCGTCGACCCCTATAAGTGACCGACAGGCCGGACCGGCGCGGCGAGGGCGCGCCGGTCCGGCGAAGGAGGGCGTCGGTGTTTGGAATGGAAGGATGAGCAAGGGCATGAAGCGCTCAGTCGAACTGAAGATCGATGTCAGCGAGGCGGCGGCCCTCGGCATTGCCGCCCATGTGGCGATCACGGTTCATCTTCCGGATATGACGGCATTGGCCAATCCCACGACCGTCTGCTTCGCTTTTCCCGGCGGGGGCTATTGCCGGCGCTATTACAGCTTCGACATGCCGGATGGGTCGGGCGGCGGGGAAGCGGGTTTCCATTGCAAGCGCGGATGGATTTTTGTCGCCTGCGATCATCTGGGATTTGGCGAGTCCACCATCCCGGAAGGCAATGCCCTCAATCTCGATAATGTGGCGGCGGCCAACGACGCGATGGTGCGCCAGGTCATGGCCCGGCTGGAAGCGGGCACGCTCGTCGATGGACTGGACCCGATCGTCGACGCCACATGCCTTGGCATAGGCCAGTCGATGGGCGGATGCTTCACGGTCGTCGCGCAGGGCAATCACCAGACATTCCACGGCATCGGCGTGCTGGGCTATAGCGGCGTCCATACTGTCGTGCCGACCCGGCCGCGCCAGCCGCCCGCCGCGTGGCCCTGGATTTCGCGCCGTTCATCGCTCGATGCCCCGCATGTCCTGAACGCGGCGGCGCTGGCTCAAGCTCCGGGCGTGAAGCTGGGCGACGCCGAAGCGCTCCAGGCGGCGGCAAGGGCAGGCGAGCATCCTTTCCAATGGTCCTTCCACCATGATGACGAGCCTGCGGATATCGTCACGCTCGACATGATGGCGTCCGCAGGACTGGTCGATCCGCTGCCCGAATGGCGTTCGGCGACCACGCCGCCTTGCGGCGTATATATGGTCGCGCCGGGCGCGGTGGCGCTCGAAGCAGCGGTCGTACGCGTCCCCGTGCTGATCGCGGTGGGCGAGCGCGACGTTGTCCCGGATCCATTGGGCGAGCCCCGGGCCTATAAAAGCGCGGAAGACATCCAGCTCTTCATTTGTCCCCGGATGGCGCACATGCATAATTTCGCGCCGACCCGCGTCCGCTTCTGGGAGCGCATTCACAATTGGGGCGATGGCGTCGCGGCGCAGCGGCGGCTGGGTTGAGCGCGGCCGTTGGCTTCAGAGACTGAAGCCGCCATCGACGATCAGGGTCTGGCCAGTCATATATTGCGCCTTGGCCGAAGCCAGGAAGGCTACGGCCTCGGCAATATCCTCGCCGCTGCCGAAGCGTTGCAGGGCAATGCGTTTGCGCTGCGTTTCCCAGATTTCCGGCGAATAGAGCGATGTGAGGAACTCTGCGCCAAGCCCGGCGTCGATGATTCCCGGAGCGACCATGTTCGCCCTGATGCCGTAACGGCCTTCCTCCTTGGCGATGGCGCGGCCCAGCGCTTCCATTCCCGCCTTGGGCACGGAGGAGAGGGCGTCGCCGGGGGGGAAGCAGTAATTCGCGACCGAAACGACGGTGACGAAATTGCCGAAGCCCTGAGCGCGGAAATATGGCAGGGTGGCGGACACGATACGGGTGAAGCCGACCAGTTCGATCTCTATGACTTCACGCCATTGCTCCTCGCTGATCTGGCTGACGAAGGGCTGGGCGATGTCGACCCCGCTGGCGAAGACCATCGTGCCGATGGCGCCGAATTGCTCGACCGTCTCGCGGATGCCGGTCTCTATCGAGGCGCGATCGGAAAGATCGCAGGCAACGGACAGCGTCTCGCATGAGCTGTTTGGCAGGGACGCCGCAACCGCCGACGCCTTTTCCCGGCTGGACCGATAGCCGATGGCGAGTTGATCCCATTCGGTCGAAAGGCGTCGGCAGATCGTGCTGCCAAGGCCGCCTGTCCCGCCGACGACGAAAGCCGCGCCCTTCGTCATAGCGGCAGATGAAGTGCGAGGTGGTGGAGCAGGCGATCGGCAAAGGCGTCATTGCGGTCGCCGGTGAACATATGGCCGACGCCGTGGGCGATCTCAACCTCAAGTTGCGGGGCGAGCGCCCGAAATTGCCGGACGCTTTCGTCCGAGACGATCTCGCTCAGCTCTGCTTTCACAAGCACGAGAGGCGATTGCGCGCGGCGCGCTGCGGCGATGAGCGCTTCCCCTTCCGACGGGGGATGCAGAAATTCCGGCGCCGTCGTGCGGGGATCCCAGTGCCAGAACAGCCGCCCATCCGCTTTGCGCATCGATTTGGCGAGACCGGAAACGTCAGGCAGGCGGGGCTGGCCCAGATGGGTGTGAAGGGCGTCGGCCGCTTCCTCCAGCGATGCGAAACCGGAGTCGCTGGCGCGGAAAAAGCCACGAATGTCATCAACGCCGTCATCCACCATATAGGGCGCGACGTCGGCGAGCATGATAAGGCGCACCAGATCGGCATGGCGCGACCCACCGACCAGCGCGGATTGGCCTCCGCGCGAGGCCCCCACCAGCGCGATCGGCCTGTCGAAGGCCTGGATGATGGACTCGACATCGCGACCATAGGCTTCCAGCAGATAGTCGCCGTCGGCGGCCCATCCGCTGTCGCCATGGCCGCGCAGATCGAAGGTCAGGCCGTAATAGCCGGCCCGCGCCACCCGCCTGGCAGACCCGGCCCAGGAACGGCGGCTCTGGCCGCCGCCATGGAAGAAGCAGACGGGCGGCGCGGCAGGGTCGCCATAGGCGTCCGCAACCATCTCCAGCCCGTCACCCGGCACGCTTATCCGCGTGGGAACAGTCATACCGGGCGCCTGCATTACTCGGCGGCGACCGGCGGGACGATTTCCGCGAATGACGGATGCTCACCGGGGCCCTTATAGGCGAATTTGCCGGGTGCATGGTGCCACTTGCCGTCGTTGCGGCTCTCATAGGGCGAGGCGACCTCGATCAGGCAGCCATGGGTGCTCTTATGGCCAACCCAGCTCCATTTCTGCCATGTCATGTCCGGATCGTTGAAGGTCTGACCGCCGCCGGGCAGGTGCAGCCCCTCCGCCTTCAGCTTTTCCATCGCGCCCGGCACATCGTCGGTCGCGTAGCAGAGGTGATGGACATGCTCGCCCACCTTTTCGAGGCGATCGCCCATGGGGGTGCCCGGGGCCGGCTGAATGAACTGGATTTCCGTGCCGCCATTGTTGACGAAGGTCGCCCACTTCATGCCGGCGTCGTCGCCGCTGGAAAATTCGTCATATTTGACGAGGCGTTCTTCCAGCGACGCAGGATCTAGCACGCGCAGGATTTTGGTCCAATCCTCGATCGCCTTGTCCAGATCGCGCACGACCATGCACACATGGGCAAAAGGTCCGCTAGGCATTGCTATTCTCCTCTGATCTTTTAGATTTCCACCGTCGCCGTGCCGGAATTGACCGTGCCGCGGCCATCGACATCCAGCGAGAATTCGCAGGTCACGGCATTGCCTTCGATCGCAGCGATCCTGCCCGTCACCACCGCCCGGTCGCCGCCATAGACATTGTCCAGAAAGCGCGAATCCATCGCTTTGATCCGTCCGCCCGGGAAGGCGCGCATCAGCATGTTCATCATATAGGCGACGTTGATTGGGCCCTGGTTGATGACCCGGTCGCCCAACCCCTTGGCCTTCACCACCTCGACATCGAGATGGATGGGATTGGGATCGGCGAGGAACCCCGCCCACTGCTTCATGGCTTGCGGGCTAACGCTCTCGATCGTGAAGGGCGGCAGCGTGTCTCCGACGGCATGGCTCATGCGGCGAACTCCTTGCGGGGCAATACCCACACATTATCGGTTTCCAGCACCCGCGTTCCATCGAGCAGGTGCAGGCGGAGGCGATAGGTCAGCACGTCCATGACGCCCAGCTTACGACTGCGCTTGCGGACCAGGCTGAGTATCTCCCCCGTTACCTTGTAGCTTTCGCCCACCTTCAGCGGCGCATCGAACCGTACGCCGCTGCTGCCCATCATCGGGCCATCCTCGACATCGAATTCACACGCTTCGCAGACGCCCGCCACCGTCTTGCCCATCGCGACCTGGGTGGCGATATAATAATAGATGGGATGAGCGCTACCGTCAGTGGCTGGTTCGACGCCGGTCGACCGGCACAGGGCGGCATTCTCTTCCGCCGTGATGGTGAAGACCTTGTCGCCATCGAGCGATGTGCCGGCGGCGTCGGGGGCAGGGGGAAGATCGTCAAGATCGCTCATGGTCGGTCCTTAGAAAGAACGCGGCAGGCCGAGGCTCTCGGCAATCGTGTTGCGCACCATTTCGTTGCTGATCGGCGTCATCCGCAGGATCCGATGGTCGCGCCAGTAACGCTGCATGTCGGTTTCCGCCGAATAGCCCATGCCGCCCAATATCTGGATGCCAAGGTCCGCGGCCTTCACGGCATTCTCCGTGGCGACCATCTTGAGCATATTGGCCTCGGTACCGCACGGCATGCCGTTGCTCTGCATCCAGGCGACGTTGTAAAGCAACAGCTCGGTCAGCTTCTGCCATGTCGCGATGTCTGCGACATAATGCTGCAAAATCTGGAAGCGGCCGATAATGCCGCCGAACGCCTTGCGCTGCAGCATATATTCCAGCGCGTCTTCCAGCACCCCGTCGATCGCGCCCAGACATTGCGCGCCGACCATGATCCGCTCATTATTGAGTGTGGGCAACATCGCATACCAGGCCTGTCCAGGCTCACCCAGTACGTCCTCGTCGGGAACGAAGACGTCCTCATAATGAACCTCGCACGATCCCATGGCGCGCATGCCGAGCTTGGGCAGGAGGGAAGCGGTGATGCCGGGCGATTTGGCGTCGACGAAGAACATGGTGAGGCCATGATGCTTCTTTTCCGCGTTCTTATCAGTTCGAGCGAGTACGAGCAGCCTGTCGGCGGCCTTTGCCCCGGTGGTCCACATCTTGGCGCCGTTCAGCTTCCAGCCGCCGTCGACCTTTTCGGCATGGGTCTTCATCGCGCCCAGGACGTCGGTGCCCCCGTCGGGTTCGGTCATCGACAGCGAGACGCGCAGCTTGCCCTGCGCCATGGGGCGCAGCCAGCGATTCTTCTGCTCCTCCGTGCCGACCGCACCGATCGTCTTCGCGCCGCCGAAGGAGGTGAGGCCCCAGACCCACAGCAGGCCGCCGGCCGTTCGCGCGAATTCACGGGCGAAGATCATCTGAATCATGACGTCGCCGCCCAGCCCGTCATATTCCTCGGGAATGCCTATCCCGAAAAATCCCTGCTCAGCGATCTTGTCCCACAGCGCATAGGGATAATTTTCTTCGTCGGCTTCCAGCGCGCGCATCCAGTCCTTGGGCGCTTCCGCATCGACCCAGCGGCGGACAATGTCCCTGAACGCCCGCTGTTCCTCGGTGAGTGAAAAATCCATCGTCATTCCCGTTAGTGGCACTGCGACTAAGCGCCCGGCAGATGCATTGCGAACCTATCCAACTATAGGGCAGGCCGTCGGCAGAAACTGAACAATTGGTCCACCATCATCCCCAACTGGTCGGGGATAGGCGCGTTGTCGATCGGATCGCCTTCGCCGCCTATGGTGTTGATGGCGATGCCCAGCGGTGTCGGCCAGCCCCGCAGCGCGTGGGTAATCACCCGCAGTTGCTGGAGCGTGGCGACCGCGGCCTGCCAGCCGGCCGCCGTCGCCACGCAGCCCACGGGAAGACCGTCGAAATAGCAACGCTCGTCGCGGCTCATATCCTCGACATAATCGAGCGCATTCTTCACAAAGCCGGAGATCGCGCCATGATAACCAGGTGATCCGATGATCACGGCATCCGCCGACCGCAGGATGTCGACATAGCGTCGTGCCGCATCCGGACGATCCGGATTGTCGGGCGCGTAAGACGGGAAGTCGATATCCGCCCCGGCAAGCAGCGTCGTGCGTGCGCCGCGTTCCTCTGCAATGGCAAGCGCCTTGCGAAGCGCCCGCTCGGTGGAGGAATAGGCGCGCATTGTGCCGCCAATGGCGACGAAATGAAGTTGGGTCATATCAGATCGACAATCCTCCCTCGACAGGGATGACCGATCCGGTGACATAGGCGCCCGCGCGCGAGGCGAGATAGATGGCTGCGCCTGCCAGATCCTCCGGCGTACCGACGCGGCCGCGGGGCACCATCGATTCCACCATCGTGCGCATCTCGTCGGAGGTGATGACGGTCATCTCGGATTCGAAGAAACCGGGCGCTATGACGTTGACGGTGATGTTGTCGCGGCCCAGCCGCTTGGCGAGGCCTTTCGCCATCCAGTGGATGGCGCTTTTCGAGGCTTGATAGGCATAATTTTCCTTGGGCCCGACCTTGAGCGCGCCGACCGAACCGATGTTGATGATCGACGCGGGGCGCTCCGCCGTGCCGCCCGCGCGGAGCAGGGGCAGAAATTTCCGAAGCGTGAAGAAAGGGGCCTTCAGGTTCAGGTCGATGACCGGATCCCATTCGTCCTCGCCATAATCGTCGATGGGCGCGTCGGCCATGGTTCCGGCATTGTTCACTAGGACATGCACGGCCTGTTCCCGGGTGGACACCGCCGCGACCAGAGTTTCGATCCCCGCGAGCGTCGACAGATCGGCGACCAGGCCGGTGCAGCGACCGCCGGTCGTGGCGGAAATCTCCGCCGCGGCCGCCGTCACCTTGGCCTGCGTGCGGGCACAGATATAGACGGTGGCGCCCGCCGCGGTCAGACCGGTCGCGATATGGCGGCCGATGCCGGTCGACCCGCCGGTGACGACGGCGACGCGGTCCTGTACCGAGAACAGCTCAGCCGCATTCATGCCGGAGTTCCCGCGCCGGAAATCTTCAGAATAAGGTCGGTCGTTCCCTCCGGATCGCCCACCAGCAGGGCGTGATCGCCCGGATGGTCATGGATGGTCCAGCCCAGTTCGCGCGCCCGGTCGTGCATCGCCGTCATCACCGTGACGGCCGCCGCGATATAGTCGACGGGCCGGTCGATCACTTCGGCGCCCACGGGGATGACGCAGGCGGTCGCCTTCATCGGCTGGTCCGACAAATTGTCGAGCAGCCATTTCTCCCGCGCCGGGTCCATGAGATGGGGGTGCTCCTTGGCCGCCGCGCGCTGCATTTCATGCACGCCCGACCCCACCGGGCCTTCGCCCGCTTCGAGCATCGCATCCAGCGCAGCGAGTTGGTCTTCGTGGACATAGCCCATGAGGGACGCGATCCGTTCCCCCGACCGGGGCACGATGGCGTCGAGATAGATGATGGATGCGATGCGGTCGCCCACCTCTGCGATCACGCCAGGCGCGACCGTGCCCGCATAGCTGTGCGCGACCAGCACAACGTCGCGCAGATCCTCATATTTGAAGACATTCACGATGTCGCGCACATGAGTCGCATTGCCCACGTCGCGGCCGATCAGATGTTCGCGCTCGCCAAAGCCTGTGAAGGTCGGAGTGTAGACCTTGTGGCCCCCGGCCTCCAGAATTTCGCGGACATATTTCCAGGTCCAGCCGCCCATGCCGCCGCCATGGAGAAGTAGGAATGTGGTCATGACGATCAGGCCTCCGCCGGTTCTGTGTTCTGGATGAATTCGGGGAACGGATCGGGTCCCCACAGGAACATGCTGTCCTCCGGTGCATGGTTGGCGGCCGGCCAGTCGACATCATGCGGAATGAAGTCGATATCGGCCGAATATTCGCTGAAACTGCCCCAGGGATCACGCACATAATAGAAATAATTGGCGCCCAGCACATGCTGGCCCACGCCCCAGTTGGGGCCATAGCCCGCCCGGGCCATGGTCGCGCCGCCCAGACCCACTTCCATTACCGATCCGACATCCCAGCTATTGTGATGCATGCCCCGTCGATCGGAAAGGACGAGGGCAAGCAGATGATGATCGCTGCCATGGGCGCCGTGCAGGAAGGCGACGGCCGGTTCGCTCTTGTCGGACAGGCGCAGGCCGAGCGTCTTTTCATAGAAGTCGATCGCGGCATTCACGTCGGTCGTGAAGATCGCGAAATGCGAAAGGCGGCGCGGATGAACCTTGGGCGCTTTGCTGTTAGGGATCGCGCCGGATTGGCCCGGCGCCGCGCTGACGAAGGTGAAATGGCTCTTTTCCGATGGCGTCGCCTTGTCTGCGACACGGACGTTGATCGGCAGGCCATCGAAGCCTGCGAACCAGATGCCGTCGGCTTCCGCGCCTTCGGGGGCTTCGATCCGGGTGACGCCGCAGCCGTCGAGATGGGCGGCAAAGGCATCCGCTTCGTCCGGATAGATGCCGAAGCTCAGATAGCGCAGCCGCTTGGCGTCGCCGCCCTGGCTCAGCACGGCCCAGCGATGCGGATTGCCGACCGCATATAATTCCAGCGTGTCATCCCGCTCGCGGACGTCGAGCCCGAAGAGCGTGTAGAATGTCCGCGCGGCTTCCAGATCGGGCACTTCGACCGCGAAATGATCGATGGAATGGACGCCCAAACTATTGGCGCGGCGTCCCGACGGGCTGTTCTGGTTCATCCTTCCCTCCTTGGCTGGCCGGGCGCCGACAGAACGGCGCCCGGCCTTTCGATCATGCTGCCTTGATGGGGTTCACCAACAGGCCGATCTTCTCGATTTCCACTTCGCACACATCGCCATCCTTCATGAACAGCGGAGGCTTGCGGGCAAGGCCGATGCCCGACGGGGTTCCCATGACCAGGACGTCGCCCGCTTCCAGCGTGAAGCAGGTGGAGAGGAGGGCGACCGTGTCGACGACATCGAACACCATGTCGGAGGTGTTCGCGCTCTGCACCACCTGGCCGTTGAGGCGGGTTTCGATCTTGAGGCCGGCACCGCCCGCAGGCAGTTCGTCGGCCGTTACCAGCCAGGGGCCGAAGGCGCCAGTATCGTCGAAATTCTTGCCGACCGTCCACTGCGGCGTCTTGAGCTGATAGTCGCGGATCGAACCGTCGTTGAACACCGAATAGGCGACGATATGCGACAGCGCGTCGTCCTCGCTGATATTCTTGCCGCCCTTGCCGACGACCGCGACCATTTCCGCCTCATAATCGAGTTGATCGGAACAGGTCGGTTTGATGATCGGTGCGCCATGGCCGATGAGGCTCGAATTGAAACGGCCGAATATCGTCGGGAATTCGGGCACGGTGAATCCGCCTTCAGCCGCGTGATCCTTGTAGTTGAGACCCAGGCAGAGGATCTTGGGCGCCTTGACGAGGGGCGGGAGGAAAGTGAGGTCTTCAACCTGCACTTCCTCGCCCTCTGCGCTGACTTTCGCGCCGGCATCCGTCAGGGCGCTGCCGCCGCTGGCGATCAGCGCATCCAGATCATAGAGGGCAGCATCGCCGAACAGCGCCTTGACGCCCGCGCCCGTGTCTACTGCCAGACCGACTGCGCCGTTCTTCGTTACCTTGGCCAACCGCATATGCAAACCTCCTGAGAATCTGTCCAACCCGCTGAACCGACGGCATGGAATTGAATGAAATATATTTCAAGCTATAAAATACATCTTGTTGAATTGCCATGGGTGGCGGAGCTGATATAGTTGTTCCGATGACCAAGAAGCTGAGCCTGACCGAACGCGCCTACCGGCAATTGCGCGACGATCTCCTGACCTGTCGGCTGGTGCCCGGCGCCAAAATCAACATCAAGGATATCACGGAAACGCAGGGCTTCAGTCTCGGGGCGGTGCGCGAAGCCCTGTCGCGGCTCACGTCCGAGGGCTTTGTGACGCAGGACGACGCGCGGGGATTTCGGGTGACGCCGATATCGATCGGCGATCTGACCGATCTGGTCAGGGTCCGCAGCGATATTGAAGGGCAATGCCTCCGGCGCGCCATCGAGAAGGGAGGCCTGGACTGGGAAGCCTCGATCGTTAGCGCAGCCCATAGGTTGAGCAAGACTCCGACCCGCGACCCGCGGGAGGCGGCCCGTCTGAACGAGGATTATGCGGACGCCCATGCGGCCTTCCACCACGCCCTGGTCGCAGCGTGCGACAGTCCATGGCTGCTCAAGATGCGCGACTGGCTCTATGCCCAGTCGGAACGCTATCGCTATCTCACCGTGCCCTTGGCCCATGGCGACCGGAATCTGGTTCACGAACATGCGCAGATCGTCGACGCCGCGTTGGCACGGGATGCCGACCGCGCCGAGGCGCTGCTGACGGACCATTTGATGGCGACGGCGCGGCTGCTGATCGACCCGCAAAATGCGGGGGGCGGAACCGACGCCGAATGGGCGGCTGGCGCGGATCGGACCTTTTGATCTCATGTCAGCTCTGCCGGTTCTGACCGGTGCCACCGCCGCTGGCGGGCATCAGCATGTTGCTCATGCCGCCATCGACCAGCAGGTCGACACCGCTGATGTGGCCGGCATGAGGGCTGATCAGAAACAGGATCGCCTGTGCGACATCCTCGGCCACGCCGAGTTTGCGCAGGGGAATATTGGCTTCCCGCTGGTCGCGTCGCGACTGGTCCTTATATCCTGCAGCGGTCATCGGCGTGTAGGTGGGGCCGGGCGACACCGTATTGCATCGGATACCGTCCGGACCCCATTCGATACTGAGCTGGCGTATCATCATCAGCAAGGCGGCCTTGCTGGAGGAATAAAAGCCAAGCCCGGGCGTAGGCTGGGTGGCCGACATGGACGCGGTCGCGACGAAGGCGCCCTTGCTCTCCCTGAGGTGAGGATGGGCCGCCTTGCCCAGCAGCCAGGACGAGCGGGTGTTGATGGCGAAGATGCGATCGAAATCGCTGATCGGCAGTTCGACCAGCGCGCCGCCCATGATGATGCCGGCATTACTGATGACGGCGTCGATGCCGTGCATGTGGGCGAGCGCCGCCGCGACAATCCGGTCGCCGCAATCGGGTTCGGCCAGATCGACCACGCAGGCCGCGGCGGCGGGGCCGACCGCATCGGCCACCACCTGCAGATTGGCGGCATCGCGATCCGCGAGCAGCATTTGATGTTCGCCCGGAATCATCGACCCGGCCGCCAGAAGTTCGGCGCAGGCCCTGCCGATGCCGCTTGCGGCACCCGTGATGATCACCCGCATGTCACTCTCCCTACACTTTCATGGCGTCGATGCGCCGTGTTTCAGTCCTTCAGGCCCAGTTCGTCCATCAACGCGCCGCGCAGCTTGAACTTCTGGATTTTCGATGCTGACATCGGCCATTCGTCGATGAAACGGATATGGCGCGGAACCTTGAAGGAAGCGAGGCGCTGCCTGGTATAGGCGATGAGTTCCTCCGCCTCGACCTCCACATCGCCTTCGCGTTCGATGTAGGCGGCGGGGATTTCCGCCAGCCGCTCGTCCGGAAGCCCGACCACCTGCGCCAGGCGGACCGCCGGATGGGTCGCCAATACGGCCTCGACCTCGGCCGCGGCGACGTTCTCTCCTCCCACCTTCAGCATGTCCTTGAACCGGCCATGGAACATGACATGGCCCTGTTCGTCGATCGAGCCGATGTCGGCGCTATGATACCAGCCGTCGGCATCCAGCGCCTGCGCCGTCTTCTCAGGATCCTTGTAATAGCCGTCGAACAGATTGTAGCCGCGAATGAGAATTTCGCCGCGTTCGTCCACGCCCTTTTCCGCACCGGTTTCGGGGTCGACGATCTTCATCTCTATGCCGGCCAGGGGGAAGCCGAGCTTCTTGAAGCCCATTTCCGGGTCCATCGCATAGCCGCCGGTCGTGACGATGCCGGTCGCCTCGGTCATGCCCATGGTGCCCACCTGGAGCATGTTCGGGGCCTTCTCCCGATAGGCCTGGCCTACGCGATCCGGCATGAAGGCGAAGCAGCTATTTTGCAGGCGCACCGACGACATGTCGGTCTTGGCCCAGTCGGGATGGGTGATCATGGCCTGATGGAAAGTGACGAAGGGCAGGAACATCATCGTTACCCGTTCATCCTCGATCTGCCGCAGACTCTCTCCGGCATCGAAATGCGGCTGGCCGATGAAGGTGCCGCCCACGTCGATCGCGCCCAGCATGCAGAGCATCGCGGCGATATGGAATAAAGGCAGCGGCGACCAAGCGCGCTCGTCGGGCTGGAACGACCAGCGATAGCGGGCGAGATTCGATGCCTCCCGGGTGACGGCCTCGTGGCTGAGCAGGCACCCTTTGGGATTGGCCGACGTCCCTGACGTATAGAGGATCATCGCGGTGTCGCGGACCCTGACGGTCAGACGGGATGCGTGAATCTCCGCTTCCTCCACCTGCTGCACCGCCGCGTCGAAGGTCGCCTGATCGACGAAACCGGGGACAGAACGGCCGCCCAGCATCACGATCCGCTTGAGCAGAGGCGCGCCCGCAAGCGTGAGTGAGGAGGAGTCGGCGGCATCGGGCAGGTCGGGGAAAGCCTCCTCCAGCCGTCGACCGAAATCGATATGCTCACTGACCATATCATTGGTGATGATCGCTGTCAGATCGGCATTTTGCGCGACGTAGGCCATTTCGGGCGCCTTGTACCGCGCGTTCATCAGCACTGACACGGCCCCGCACATCGCATTGGCGAACAGGGTTTCGACAAATTCGATGCTGGACGGCAACAGGATGCCGACATGGTCGCCGCGCCGGATGCCCAGCGCCTTCAGGCCGCGCGCGCGCTTCAGGACGCTCTGTACGACATCGTCATATGTCTTGCGTTCTCCCGGGAATACCAATGCTTCCTTGTCGGATGCCTTGTCCCACCCTTTGAGAAGCAGATCGCCCAGAGTGGTTGCAGAAATACGGAATGGGGCGCAATCTTCGCCTGGTGTGACCACGGATGTCCGCTCCTAAAATGCCGGTCAGCTATCGATGATGATCAGATTGCAGCCATCGCCTCTGTCTGCGCCTTTCGTTGGATAGGTGCAGCCTTGCCTTCCGGGTCCAAGAGCAAGGGCAGAGATTTTGTATCACTGGTCGGGAATTCACGATGGAAGCCTATGTCTACGATCATGTCCGGACGCCGCGCGGGAAGGGCCGCCCCGATGGCGCGCTGCACGAGATCACCTCTGTCGAAATGGCGACGCAGCTTTTGAAGGCGCTCCAGAGCCGCAATGATCTCGACACTGGACTGCTCGACGATGTGATCATCGGCATGGCCCAGCCCGTCGGTGAACAGGGCGGCGTGCTGGCGCGCGCGGCGGTGTTGCAGGCCGGCTATGCCCAGACGGTCGCGGGCCAGCAGATCCATCGCTTCTGCGCCACCGGGCTGGACGCTGTCAGCCTGATCGCGGCGCAGGTCCATTCGGGCATGATCCAGGCCGGCATCGGCGGTGGCGTCGAGTCGATGAGCCGCACGGTAATGGGTTATGACTCGGGCGCCTGGACGTCCGATCCGTCGGTCGCCTTCAGCAATTATTACGCGCCGCAGGGCATCGGCGCCGACCTCATCGCGACGCTGGACGGCTACACGCGCGAGGATGTCGACAATTTCGCCGTCGAGAGCCAGCGCAAGGCCGCCCATGCCTGGGAAAACGGCTATTTCAAAAAGGCGATCGTGCCGATCAAGGATGTGCTGGGCGACGTGGTGCTAGATCATGATGAGCATATGCGACCCGACACCACGCTGGAAAGCCTCGCCAAGCTCAAGCCCGCCTTCGAAGGGTTCGGCAAGGCCGGGTTCGAAGCGGTCGCGAAGGCCAAATATCCAGAAATCGAAGAGCTGAACTATGTCCATCATGGCGGCAATAGCTCCGGTATCGTCGACGGCGCCGGCCTGGTTCTTGTCGGGTCGAAGGAATTTGGGGAAAAGGCCGGCCTCAAGCCGCGCGGTCGTATCCGGTCCTATGCCAATATCGGGTCTGAGCCGACGATCATGCTGACGGCGCCGGCGGCGGTGTCGCGCAAGGCGCTCAAGGCGGCCGGCATGACCGAGAAGGACATTGATCTCTGGGAACTGAACGAAGCCTTCGCCAGCGTGGTGATGCGCTTCCAGCGGGAGCTGAACGTTCCCGACGACAAGATCAACGTCAATGGCGGGGCGATCGCGATGGGTCATCCGCTTGGCGCGACCGGCGCGATGATCCTGGGCACCGTGCTGGACGAACTGGAGCGGCGCAACGCGGAAACCGGCCTCATCACCTTGTGCGCGGCCAACGGCCTGGGCACGGCTGCCATCATCGAGCGCGTTTGAACGCGCATACCGAACTATAGAGCGGGACATCCCATGAAGACTATGCGACTGGAAAAGGCCGAGGACGGCTTTGCGATCCTGACCCTCGATGCCGAAGGCTCGATGAACGTCGTCAACGATGCTTTCATCGCTGACATGGAAGCGGCGGCGAAGCAGATTGCCGCGGACGAAAGCATCAAGGGCGTCATCCTGACGTCCGCCAAGAAGACGTTCATGGCCGGTGCGGACCTCAAGCAGCTCGTGAATGGGTTCGGCACGCTGACGCCGCAGGAAGCCTATGCCTTTTCGAAGCGCGCCACCGACATGCACCGCGCCATCGAACAATCGGGCAAGCCTTGGGTGGCGGCGATCAACGGCCTGGCGCTGGGCGGCGGTTTCGAGCTGGCGCTGGCCTGCCACCGGCGCATCCTGGTGGATGATGCCAAGGCGCAGGTGGGTTTGCCCGAAGTCAATGTCGGTCTGCTGCCCGGATCGGGCGGCACGGTGCGGTTGGGCATTATCGCGGGCATGAAGATCGCGCTCGACCTGCTGCTGTCGGGCCGCTCGGTGGGGCCGCAGGAAGCGCTCAAGCTCAAGATCGTGGACGAGGTCGTCCCGGCGGACAAGCTGATCGACGCGGCGAAGGCGTGGCTTGCGACCGGGCCTGATCCGGTCAAGCCCTGGGACGTCAAGGGTTGGACGCCGCCGCAGAAGAAGGGCCTGACCGTTCCTGAGGATTCGGCCGCCTACATGATGTATACGGGCGGTCTCGCCAAGGTGGGTTATAATCAACCCGCGCCGGCCGCGATCCTGAACTCGGTGTTCCACGGCTTGCAGTTGCCCTTCGACAAGGCGCTCGCGGTCGAGGGTAAATATTTCGCCAGGCTGCTGACCGATCCGGTTGCGCGCAACATCATCCGTACCACCTTCATTTCGAAGCAGGCGGCCGAAAAAGGCGCGCGTCGTCCCGAAGGCTTCCCGAAGTTCGAAGCGAAGAAAGTGGGCGTGCTGGGCGCGGGCATGATGGGCGCGGGCATCGCGTTCGTCTCCGCCAATGCAAATATCGACGTCGTGCTGATCGACCGCGACACAGCGACCGCGCAGAAGGGCAAGGACTATTCGGCCAAGGTGCTGGGCAAGCTGGTCGAAAAGGGCAAGCTGACGCAGGACAAGGCGGACGCCGTCCTCGCCCGCATCACCCCGACCGACGACTTCGCGCTGCTCGATGGCTGCGACATGGTGGTCGAAGCGGTGTTCGAGGATACGGCGATCAAGGCCGAAACCACGAAGAAGGCCGAAGCGGTACTGCCGGCACAAGCCATTTTCGCGTCCAACACCTCGACCCTGCCGATCTCGCAGCTCGCGCAGGCATCGCGGAGCCCGGATCAGTTCATCGGCCTGCACTTCTTCTCGCCGGTCGACCGTATGGGCCTGGTCGAGGTGATCATGGGCAAGCAGACCAGCAAGGCAACGCTGGCCAAGAGCCTCGACTTCATCGCGCAGCTGCGCAAGACGCCGATCGTCGTCAACGACAGCCGTGGCTTCTACACCAGCCGCGTGTTCCAGATGCTGATCCACGAAGGCGCGGCGATGCTGGCGGAGGGCGTTCCCCCGGCGGTGATCGAAAACGCCGCCAAGGCTGTCGGCATGCCGGTCGGGCCGCTGGCGCTGCTGGACGAGCTGACGCTCGACCTGCCGCTCAAGATCGTCGACCAGGCGATCGCGGAGGAAGGCGACAAATATACGCCGCCTGCCGGCACTGCCGTCATGCGTCGGATGAAGGACGAGATCGGCCGATCCAGCCGCAAGGCGGGCGGCGCCTTCTACGACTATCCCGAAGGCGGCAAGAAGCATCTGTGGAAGGGCCTGACCGATCATTTCCCGGTCAAGCAGGGCTGGGATGTCGAAGAACTGAAGAAGCGCTATCTCTACGCGCAGGCGATGGAAACCGCCCGTTGTTTGGAGGAAAATGTGCTGGAAACCCCGCAGGACGCCGACCTGGGCGCGATCTACGGCTGGGGTTTCCCGGCATGGACCGGCGGGACGATCAGCTACATTGACACGATCGGCATTAAGAAGTTCGTTGAGGAATCCGATCGGCTCGCGCAGCTTTATGGCCCGCGCTTCCTGCCGTCCGCATGGCTGCGCGACAAGGCGGCAAAGGGTGAGGATTTCTACACGCCTGCGAGCGAAACCACGGTCAAGGAGCCCATGCCGGCATGAAGCGCCTGATCTTCGAGCCGGAACATGAGCAGTTCCGCGATTCCGTCGTCAAATTCATGACGACGGAAGTCGGTGCCCATTCCCAACGCTTTCGCGAACAGGGCATGGTCGACCGTGAACTGTTTCTTAAGGCGGGCGAACAGGGCCTGCTCTGCACCTGGGCGGACGAGAAATATGGCGGGGCGGGGATCGACGATTTCCGCTTCGAGCAGATCATCATCGAAGAGAATATGCGCCACGGTGACATAGGCTTCTACATCAATCTGCATAATGATCTGGTCGCGCCCTATATCGCCAAGCTGGGAACCGACGAGCAGAAGGATCGGTGGATGCCCGGCATCGTCAGCGGCGAAAAGATCCTGGCCGTTGCGATGACCGAACCCTCGACCGGCAGCGACCTGGCAGGCATGCGCACCAGCGCGGTGGACAAGGGCGACCATTGGCTGCTGAACGGCGCCAAGACCTATATTTCCAATGGCATTCTGGGCGATCTGGTGGTTGTTGCGGCGCGGACCGACCCCAATAGCCGCCACGGCCTGGGCCTTATGGTCATCGAACGCGGCATGGAAGGGTTCGAACGCGGGCGCAAGCTGGCGAAGATGGGGCTCAAGGCGCAGGACACGGCCGAGCTCTTCTTCAACGACGTCAAGGTGCCCAAAGAGAATGTGCTGGGGGACCCTGCCCAGGGCTTCAAATATCTCGCACGCTTCCTGGCGCAGGAGCGGCTGGTCGCGGCCATCGGCTTCATGGCGACGGCGCAGACCGCCTTCGACATCACGCTCGACTATGTGAAGGAACGCCGGGCCTTCGGAAAGCCGATCGGCGCGTTCCAGAATACGCGGTTCAAGATGGCTTCGATGCGGGCCGAACTTGACGCGCTTCAGACCTATGTCGACCAGTGCGTGATGCTGCTCAACGCGGGCGAGCTGACCGCCGAGGACGCGTCGGCGGCCAAGCTTCTGACCAGCGAGCTGGAAGGCAGGGTGATGGACGAATGCGTCCAGCTTCATGGCGGCGCGGGCTATATGGAAGAATATCGCATCAGCCGCATGTATACTGACGCCCGCATCAGCCGCATCTTCGCCGGAACGTCGGAAATCATGCGCGAAATCATCGGTCGCGGACTGGGCCTGGACGAGCGCAAGCTGTCCTGACCGCAAAACCGGGGATGAGTCGAATGCTTGACGTCGAACGATTGCGCGGCTTCCGGGTGCCGGAAGCACAGGATGCCTGCGATCCGCGATCCGCTATTCTCTACGCGCTGGGTGTCGGCGCCGGGCTGGGCGCGATCGATGAACGGCATCTGGTCTTCGAACGCGATCAGGCCGTGTTGCCGACCATGGCGCTGGTTCTGGGAACACCCGGCTTCTGGCCGATGGCGCCGGAACTGGGCTGGGACTGGCCGCGCATCCTGCATGGCGAGCAGACGCTGAAACTGTTCCGGCCGCTCGAACTGGGCCAACTGGTCAACGGCCGGATCGAGATTGTCGGTCTCGCCGACAAGGGGGTAGGCAAGCCTGCCCTCGTGCGGGCAAAACGCGTGATCACCACGCCGACGGACCGGCCGATCGCTGAGATGGAGGAAGTGTGGGTCTTGCGAGGAGCGGGCGGTTTTGGTGGGCCGCGTGATCTTGACGGGCCGGCGCCGGTCGTCATGCCGGATGCGCCCGCGGACGCCTGCCTTGACCTTCCGACGGCCTCCAATCAGGCGATGCTCTATCGTCTGACCGGCGATCGCAACCCCCTGCATATCGATCAGGGCACGGCGCAGGCGGCGGGTTTCGATCGGCCGATACTGCATGGCCTCGCCACCATGGGTCTGGTCGGTCGCGCGTTGATCCATCTGTGCTGCGGTGGCGATCCCGTTTTGTTGACCGACATGCGGCTACGTTTTACCGCGCCGGTCTGGCCGGGCGAAACAGTTCGGGCGGAAATCTGGCGCAGGGGCGACACCGTATCGTTTCGGGCTAGCGTGCCTGACAGGAATAGCATCGTCATCGATGGCGGCGAGGCCCGCGTCGGTGGTTTCAAGAAAGAACGGGACATATTGAAGTGAATATATTGGATGGCAAGGTCGCACTGGTGTCCGGCTCCGGACGGGGCATCGGGAAGGCTATCGCGCTGAAACTGGCAAGCGCCGGCGCCCATGTCGTGGTGAACGACCTGGACGAGGATGTGGCAAAGGCGACGGCGAGTGAAATCGAAAGCCTTGGCGTCCATGCCGTGGTGTGCGTGGGCGACGTGACGGATGCCGATTTCGGCGACAAATTCGTGGGAGCGGCGGTCGCGCATTTCGGCACGATCGACATCATCGTGAACAATGCGGGCTATGCTTGGGATTCGGTGCTTCAAAAGACGAGCGACGAGCAGTGGATGGCCATGCTCGACGTTCATCTCAATGCCCCTTTCCGCATTTTGCGCGCCGCGCAACCGGTGATCGCCGCCGCGGCGAAGAAGGAGACCGCCGAACATGGTCGGGCCACACGCCGGACAGTCATCAATATATCGTCCGTGGCGGGTCTCGGCGGCAATGCCGGTCAGTCGGGCTATGCGGCGGGCAAGGCGGGGATCGTCGGTCTCACCAAGACGGTGATGAAGGAATGGGGGCGATATAATGTCACCGTCAATGCCGTGGCTTTCGGGGCCATCATGACGCGCATGACCGCGGGCGAGGCGGGCAGCTCGACCATCAGCGTCAAGGGCCGGGACATCAAGGCCGGCGTTAGCGACGAAATATTGGAAGCCATGGAAAAGGGCATTCCGCTGGGCCGTGCCGGCACGCCGGAAGAAGCCGCCGGCGCCGTCTACCTGCTCTGCCTGCCCGAAGCCGATTATATCACCGGCGAGGTGATCGTCGCGGGCGGGGGCTGGAAACTCTGACGATATGATGGGCGGGCCTTGGCGCCCGCCCTCGATCAGGCGGGCCAGCCAGGCGTGCGGCCCTGCATGGCCTGAAAGATAGGACGCATGGGATCGGGTACGGATCCGGCGCCGATGCCAGTGCCGAAATTGATCCCCCGCCGTTCATATATCCGCCATCCCTCGGCCGTGCGCCGCAGCCTGTCCTCATAGCCGCCCACGGCCAGAAGGTCCGTCGGGCGCAGCGGATCGGCACCGGGGATATCGAACCACTGCCAGGCCATGACGCGGCTGGCTGCGCGGGCTTCGTCGCCGTTCACCTCTATCACCACATTGGTGATGTTGTGCGAACAGCCCATTAGAGCGCCCTGATAACCCATGCACTGGGCATGGATGGCCTCCCGCCCCACGGAACGCGCGCCGCCAAAGTCGATCGATCCATCTTCCGTGAACACTTCCTCCGCAATGCGGTGAAACTGCATCGAATCTACCAGATGGGCGTAACGATAGAGGCATTCCTCGATCGCGAGGCGGTCCGCCAGCATGGCGAGGTCGATCATCATGGCGAATACCTTTCTTTACCGGCCGCGAGGGTAGGGGCTTATCTCAGCCGCAGCCAACGACCCCGCCGTCAACCGGGATCTGTGCGCCGGTGACATAAGCGCCCGCGCGCGAACACAGGAAAATGACGATGCCTGCAATATCGTCCGACGAACCCAGACGTTGGAGCGGAATATGTGCCAGCAGGGCAGGATCGACCTGATCCTCATCCCGCATATGCGCCGTCATCTTGGTTGGGAAGAAGCCGGGAATGACCGCATTGACGGTGATGTTACGCGCCGCCAAATCGCCGGCCAGATCGCGTGTCATCATATGGACCGCGGCCTTGCTCGCGGCATAGCTGTACGCGCTGAGCCGCTCTGTCTTCATGCCTGCGACCGAACCGATGTTGATCACTCGCGCCGGATCGCCGGGCGTTCCGGACGCGCCGAGTTCGGGCAGCAGTTCCCGGACCATGGTGAACGGCGTCTGGACATTCACGGCCATCACGCCCGGCCAGGCCTTGTCGGGGAAGCTGTCGATCGGCCCGCCCCAGGTCTTACCCGCATTGTTGACCAATATATGGCATTCGCCGACCGCTTCGCGATAACGGGCGACGAGGTCGACCGCCGCCTCGGGCGTCGACAGGTCGGCGGGGAGGGGGATGCACGACCCCAGCGTGGCCATCTCCCGGGCGGCCTCTTCGCAGATGTCGGCCTTGCGGGATGTGATCGCGACTGTAGCGCCAGCCCGCAGCAGACCTTCGGCGATCATGCGGCCCAGACCTTGCGCGCCGCCGGTGACCAGCGCCTTCTTGCCGGCCAGGCTGAACAGATCGCTCACATCGTCACCACGACTTTGCCGAACTTGTGCTGGTCGCGCAGATGCAGAAGCGCCTCTTTGGCCCGGGCAAGCGGATAGGTCGCCTCGATGACCGGCTTGATTGCATGTTGCTCGGCAAAGGCGAGCATTTCCTTGAAGTCCTGCGCATCGCCGACCTGGCTGCCGACGATGCTGGCGCTCTTGAGGAAGATGTCGGTGGCGTTGAACTTGATCTCGTTGCCGGCGGTAGACCCGTAGATGACGATCCGCGCGCCCGGATTGACGGCGCGAACATAATTGGCGAAGCTGGGCGAGGGCGCCCCGTCCAGCACCACGTCGATGCCGCCGGTGAGTTTGCCGACCTGCTTGCGCCAGTCGGGGTCGGTGTAGAGCAGGCCGCCCTTGGCCCCCATTGCCACGGCACGATCGATCACGCCCTGGTTTTCGCCGGTGACATAGACATTGGCGCCCTTGGCCACGGCAAAGGCCAGGCCGAACGTGGCCACGCCGCCGCCTATGCCGCTGATGAGCAGCGTTTCTCCCGCTTCCAGCCGTCCCTTGAACATAAGCGCGCGCCAGGAGGTCAGCGCCGTCAGCGGCATGGCCCCGGCTTCCTCGAAACTCATGAAGGCCGGCTTGGGCGCCAGATTGTCGACCGGCACGCAGATATATTCGGCGATCGTGCCGGCGAAGGGCATGCCGAGCAGGCCGAAATCGGCGGCCGGCGCGTGGCGGTTCGGCCCCCAGTTGCGTGCAGGATACAGCACGACCTCATCGCCCTCGCGGACGCCGGTCACGCCCTCGCCGATCATGTCGACGACGCCCGCACCATCGCAGCCCAGCGTGATCGGCACGGTCATGCCGGGATATTGCCCGTGGGTGATGAACAGTTCGCGATGGTTTATGGATGCGGCCCGCAGCGCGACACGCACCTCTCCCGGACCGGGCACTGGCGTGTCGACTTCCGCCACCACGACGGATTCAGGGCCGTCGATCCGTTCGAGATAAAGGGCCTTCATGGTCAACCTTTCCTAAAATCCTGCTCGCGCCGCGGTCTGTATGGCAACGCTGGCTGCATAACGACCTTGGCTTCCTGGGTGGAAAGCTGGACATTTTTCCATCTCATTGGGAACCTATCTGCCGATAGGAAAAAGGGATTGCGTTATAGATTCATCGCGCAGAATATATTTCGCATAACAAACGAATCGCGCCACCCGCGCTAGGAGAGAAGAGCATGACCGTTGTGCCCACAGCTATCTTGCCGCCGCGTTCGACTCATATGCCGATCCGGCGTGCTGCATTGGTGGCGCTGACGGAAAGAGTGGCGCAGTCGCGCATGACCGTGGTGTCTGCGCCGGCTGGGAGCGGAAAAACGACCGCAATGCTGTTCTGGGCGGATGAACTCAGGGCGCAGGGGCGCCCCGTTTTGTGGCTCGCGGCAAGGGCCGGCATTGAAAGCAAGCGGTCATTCCTCCAGGCGCTCAAGGCCGCAGGTATTGCGGCCGGTATGCCCTGGGATGCACTGGACAGTAACGCGTCTGACGCAAGCTGGCTATCCGTGCTTGCGACGATGGGCAGTGTAAGGCCGGTTATCATCGTTGACGACGCGCAACTTCTGGCGAAACCGATTCTGGAATTCCTGGCGCAACTATCATCGAGCGCGCGCGACGCATTGACGATCATCATCGCCGCACGCGGGACGGTCGGCCTGTCGCTGGCGCGTATGCGTGCGCTCGGATTTCTGGTCGAAGTGGGCGTCGCCGATCTGTCCTTCACCTTGGCGGAAGCGACGGAACTGGTCACGCGGTCAATCGGGACGCCGGTGGATTCGCGAGACCTTCAGGACATTGTGGGCGATACCCAAGGCTGGGTTTCCGGTATCGTTATTGCCTGCGATCTCTATCGCCGCACCAGCGACAGCGCGGTCAAGCTCCGGCTGACTGGCCTGCGCCCCGAATTTGCCGAGTATTTTCATGATGAAGTGTTAAGTTTGCAACCGGACGACGTCCGCCGCTTCCTCGTCGACACTTCGATCCTCGATGAATTGACGCCTTCCGCCTGCGCCGCGGTAACCGGCGACGAAAATGCGCGCGCGATGCTGGACCATGTCTTTCGTGAAGGCTTGTTTCTGAACGCGATTGATCAGGAACATAGCCGCTATGCCTATCACCGGCTGTTCCGCGAAATGGTGTTGGGCCGGCTGATCGATCGGGCACCGGACCGCGCTGCC
The DNA here is from genome assembly GCF_024611135.1 of Sphingobium sp. CFD-2. NCBI lineage: Bacteria > Pseudomonadati > Pseudomonadota > Alphaproteobacteria > Sphingomonadales > Sphingobiaceae > Sphingobium > Sphingobium sp. CFD-2. The sequence continues at coordinate 1,332,149 of NZ_CP084405.1, forward strand.
GTCATGCATCGACGGGCGAGCGAATATTTTGCCGAAGCCGGCCAGCTTGCCCTGGCGATCGAACATGCGCGGCTGAGCGGGGACAAGGCGTTTCTCGCCGACCAGTTGGATCGCTTGGCCGAGGGGCTGACCTATTCGGGCTATCTCTACCGCATCGACGAACTCGGCGCGGAACTGCCCTGGCCGATCCTGGCCGAACGGCCTAATCTGCTCCTGGCTCTGGCCTGGAGACGCATCCGCCAACTGGCCTTTTCATCGGCTGACAGGCTGATTTCCGCTGCGCGGCAGGCCTATGAAGCGAAGCGCGAGGCCCAGTCCCTGCCCGCGCACGAAATTGAGCAACTGGACCTGCTGATCCGCCATCGCTTCGTCATGCTTGCGGCGGCGCGAGACGACATGGTCAGGGTCGAGGCCGATTCGGAGCCGCTGCTCGCCGAACTGGCCGACAGCCATGCCTATCTCAGCTGCACCTTGCTGGCGCAGCTCATGTCGGCGCGGCGCGAACTTTATCATTTTCAGGACATGCTCAAGCTGGAGGCGGAAACCAGCCGCGCTCTGTCGCGTCCCGGCTCGGCCTTCGCATCCATCGCCCTGAAGGCCTCGGTCGCGCCGACCATGATGGCGCAGGGCAAGATTCCCTTGGCGCGACGCTTTCTGGAAGAGGCCTTCGCGTTAGCTGTTGAAATCCATGGCGCAGGTTCCGGTCTGGCCGCGCTGCCCGCGTTGCCGTTGGCCGAACTTCTTTATGATGCAGGCGACCTTGAACAGGCGGCGGAACTGGCGGACCAGTATCTGCCAGTCGTGCGGCAATGGGGATTTTCCGATCAGATGGCGTCCGGCTATTTGGTCAGCGCGCGCCTGCGGGCGGCAAGGGGCGATCTGCCCAGCGCGCTTTCGACGCTTAACGATGCCCATCTCGTGGCGATCGAATGCGGGCTTGATCGTCTGCGCTCCTTCATCGTGGCCGAAGAGGTGCGGCTTTTGATCAAGGCGGGGCAGATCGACGAGGCGGAGCAGCATTTCCTGGCGGGCGATCCGCAACTGGACGGCGAACCCATTCCCACCCTGCACCCGACGCGGCGCAATGAGAATATCGCGATCGCCTGGCTCAGGATCGAGATGCAGCGCCATCGGCTGGGCCGAGCGCGCAAGGTCGCCTATCGGTGGCTGGAATTCGTCAAACGCGCGGGAGCGGTCCGGTCCGCCGTGATCTTCGAATTGCTGCTGGCGGAAATCGCGGTGCTTCAGGGCAACCGGTCCGAGGCGCGCAGGGCCGTTCGCGCTGCCGTAGAGATGGCCGAACCGGCCGGCTGGGTGCGGGTCTTCGTCGATGAGGGGGAAGTCATCGCGTCTCTCATCATCGAAGCCTATTCGCAGGGGCCGGAACTGGAAACGCCCGCTGATCGCTTCGCCGTCCGCCTTGTGTCGATGCTGCGGCGGGGACCGCAGATCGAAGCGGATGAAGAAGAGGAGGATGATTTCGGCCTGACCGGGCGCCTCGCCAACCGGGAAGTCGACATTTTAACGATGGTGAGCGGAGGCCTGCGCAACCGGGAAATCGGCGACCGTCTCGGCCTGACCGAAGGCACCGTCAAATGGTATATGCAGCAAATCTACGACAAGCTGGGCGTGCGCCGTCGGCCGCAGGCGGTTCTGCGGGCGCGGCAGCTCGGCATCTTGCCCTGAAGCGCGCGCCGCTTCCTATCGAAGGATAGATTGCGCCGTTCGCGCAACCTGCGACCGGCGCAATCTGCGCGAAAGGAAATATCATGGCAAAACGCAAGGTCATCATCAGCTGCGCGATTACAGGCGCAATCCACACGCCCTCGATGTCGCCCTATCTGCCCGTGACGGCGGAGGAGATTGCGGCATCGGCGGTCGGCGCGGCGGAGGCGGGCGCCGCTATCATCCATCTCCATGCGCGCAATCCCGTCGATGGGCGCCCGGACCAGAATCCCGACCTGTTCGAACCTTTCCTTAAGGTCATCAGGCAGCGTACCGACGCCGTATTGAACCTGACTACGGGCGGGCACCCCTCCATGACGGTGCAGGAACGGATTCGTCCCGCCCAGACTTTCGCGCCGGAAGTGGCCAGCCTCAATATGGGGACTATGGGCTTTGGTCTGTTCCCGATGCTGGATCGCTACAAGTCGTTCAAGCATGACTGGGAACCCGCCGCGCTCGAAGCATCGCGCGACCTGGTGTTCAAGAACACCTATGCCGACATCGAACATCTACTGACCACCTTGTCGCCGCTGGGCACGCGCTTCGAATTCGAATGCTATGACACCAGCCATCTCTATAATCTGAAATATTTTCTCGATCGCGGCCTCGTCAAGGCGCCGTTGTTCATCCAGACCTGCTTCGGCATATTGGGCGGCATCGGCAGCCACCCCGACGATATCATGCATATGAAGCGGACGGCCGACCGGCTGTTCGGCGATCAATATGAATGGTCCGTGCTGGGGGCCGGCGCGCGCCAGATGAGCATTGTCGCGATGGCGGCATCCATGGGTGGTAATGTCCGTATCGGTCTGGAGGATTCGCTGTGGGGCGGCCCGGGTAGGCTCGCCGAGACCAATGCGGAGCAGGTGAAGACTGCGCGGCAGATCGTTGAAGGCATGGGTCTTGAAATCGCCACGCCCGATGAGGCGCGCGCCATGCTGGACCTCAAGGGCGCGGACCGGACGAATATCTGATGACGGAAAAAAGCGGGCCGCTGGCCGGTATTCGCCTGCTGGAGATCGACGCGATCGGCCCCGTACCGCTCGCGGCGATGCTGTTGGCCGATATGGGCGCCGAGATCGTCCGCATCGCCCGGCCGCCATCGGCCGCGGCGGGAGATTGGGATGATGTCGGTGGGGACATCCTGCACCGCAGCCGGGTCGTGACCTATCTGGATCTCAAGCAGAACGCGGATCGCGAACAGTTGCTCGCATTGATCGAGCGGGCGGACGGGCTGATCGAGGGATACAGGCCCGGCGTCATGGAACGCCTCGGCGTCGGTCCCGATGTCTGCCTGGCGCGCAATCCGCGGTTCGTGTTCGGACGAATGACAGGCTGGGGCCAGTCCGGGCCGCTTGCGCTGCGGGCGGGCCATGACATCAATTATCTGTCGATCACCGGCGCGCTCCACGCGATGGGAGAGCGACAGGGTACGCCGCCAGTGCCGCTCAATTTGGTGGGCGATTATGGCGGTGGCGCCATGTTCCTGATCTTCGGTCTGTTGAGCGCATTGCTGGCGGCGCAACGGACGGGCCGGGGGCAGGTCGTCGACGCCTGTATCACGGACGGCGTCGCGTCGTTGATGAGCCTGTTCTACGCATGGCAGCCCAAGGGTTTGTGGGAAGATGCGCCCGGCTCCAATCTGCTGGACGGTGCGGCACCCTTCTACCGCTGTTATGAATGCGCGGACGGACGGCATGTCGCGGTGGGATGTCTGGAACCGAAATTCTTTGCCCAGATGGTGGACGGATTGGGTCTCTCCGACAAATGTTATGACCAGAACGACCGTGAAGGCTGGTCCGCGATGCAGGTTGAATTTGCCGCGGCATTTCTGACCAGGAGCCGGGATGAGTGGGCCGCTCTGTTTGCTGCGAGCGACGCTTGCGTGACGCCGGTTCTGTCAATGGAGGAAGCGCCCCGGCACGCGCATAATGAAGCGCGGGGGACTTTCGTACGGCGTCATGGAGTGGTCCAGCCATCGCCGGCGCCCCGCTTGTCCCTCGACGCGGGTGTCATTGGCGAGCCGTCCGTCGCGCCCGCCGCGGACCTGATCGCGGCTTGGTCTTAAGGCGCGGATCGCGCCAGGACAGCGGCATTCACCTCCGTAGGAAACTTGCTTGGATCAGGGCGGGGCGTTCGCCGGGTCGCTTGCCGTGTCGAACGGCAAGACCGGTGCGCGGCGGCTTGTCGCGCCGCTGCGGCGCAAATGCCACATCGAGACCAATTATGTCTGATCCATATAAATCCTGTCCAGCGATAGGTGGTAAATCGCGACCAATGTCGATTTTGCCACACGCGATCAGGCCTGCGTTACGCGCAGGTCGCACCGAAAAATTGGTTAAATGGGAGGATTTTTATGCGATTGACCGCACTGAAGTTGGCATTGGTTGCGAGCGCCGCAGCGGTGGCATTTCCCTCATGGGCGCAGTCCGTCGCTTCGGCCGCGCCGCAGGCGGATGGTGCGAATGCCGGTGACATAGTTGTCACGGCTCGCCGCCGGGAAGAACGACTGCAGGACGTTTCGGTTTCCATTTCCGCTTTTTCATCAGAGGCGCTGGAACGCAGCACCGTCCAGACGGTAAGCGACGTCAAGACGATCGCGCCCGGCTTCACCTTCTCGTCCGAAGGGGGCAAGGACAATGTCGCGCTGACCCTGCGCGGCATCGGCCAGTTGCCCCTGGGCGAGGTGACGCCCGGCGTCGTCATCTATCTCAACGACACCCCTTTGCCGTCGGTCGGCTCGAACGTCCCGACCTATGACATTGGCAGCATTCAGGTGCTCAAGGGGCCGCAGGGCACGCTGTTCGGCCGCAACACTTTGGGCGGCGCGGTCGTGATCGGCAGCCAGAAGCCGAGCTACGCCTTCGAAGGCTATGTTGAGGGCACCTATGGACGCTTCGATTATCGCGAACTGGAAGGCGCGGTGAATATCCCGATCATCGAGGACAAGGTCGCTTTCCGCGCTGCAGGCCAGATCCGTCGTCAGGACCCCCGAACGATCGCCTTCGACGGCGGTCCGGGATTCGACAATATCCATCAGGACGCCTACCGTCTCTCGCTGCTGGTCGAGCCGTTCGAGGGCCTCAAGAGCACCACCATCTATGAATATTTCAAAGGCGACGAACTCGCTGGCGGTCTCTATTTGCTGCGCGAGAATTTCCCCTTTGCGGTGCTGGGTCTGGGCGTCGTCGAACCACAGGTGCAGGCGGCTTTGCAGGCACAGAAAGCCAATCGCCGCGGGTCGTTCGACGGCGGCATCAACGGCGGCGCGGCCTATCGCAAGACCACGTCGATCACCAATGATACCTCCTTCAGCTTCGGCGATCTGACGCTACGCAACATTTTCGGCTACCGGAAGAATTACAGCTATCAGTTGATCAACACCGGCGGGCTGCCGCAACTGCAAATTCCCACGGGTCTGCCATCTCCCGCGCCCTCGGCCGTGCCGTTTACCCTGTTCACGGCGTCTTCCGTGCTGGATCGGCAATATCTGACGAATGAAACCCAGTTGCTGGGCGATTTTGGCTCGTTCAACTTCATCGTCGGCGCCTTCTATAATAATGATAAGCCCGACGGCCCCAGTGGATCGCAGTTCACGGCATTTTCGGTGGGCGGAGTCCCGGCGCCTGCGGTGACAGCCCACGTCCGCAACAAGAACTGGGCGGTCTATGGTCAGATCGGGTATGAATTCACCGACAAGCTGAAGCTCAATCTCGGCGCGCGCTACAGCTGGGACAAGGTGTCGGCCTGCGGCGGCACCATCGGCACGACCTATGTCGACGAATCCACCTGCCTCAGCACGGCCGCCCTGGGTCTGGCCGACGGCGTCGGCACCGTATCCAACAAGGGCGAGGAGCCGAGCTGGACCATCGGCCTCGACTATAAGGCGACCCCGGACTGGCTACTCTATATCGTGTCGCGGCGGGGCTATCGGGGCGTCAATGTGAACACGCCGCTGTTCGAAACGCCCTTTACCACGGGCGGCACGAATCCGGCCTGCGTGGCGACCGGAGGCGTCTGCGCAGACCTTCGTCCCTTCCAGAAGACGGGGGAGGAAACAATCACCGACGTGGAGATCGGCTCCAAATATGACTATCATGTCGGGTCCGCACGTGGGCGCCTGAATCTGGCCGCCTATTACAGCAAATATAAGAATGCGCTTCAGTTCCTGAATACGCAGACGACTGTCCCGAACGGCGCGCCGGATTCGCCGACCAACGGCTCCCTGGCCGCCAATGTCGCCGATCTGCGGATCTGGGGCGTCGAACTGGAGGCGTCCATCAGCCCCGTGCGCAGCCTCACCGTCGGTTTCAATGCCGCCTATACCAATGTGAAGGTGGAAAGCCTGACCGTTCCCGCAGGACTGCCTTCGACCATCGTGCTGGGCGAGGGCCAGATCAACAAATATTCGCCCAGTTTCTCCGGCACGGCCAGCGTGAGCTGGACCCTGCCGATTCGCCCGGCTGACGGCGATGTGGTGGTCAACGCCGACCTGTTCATGACCGACGATTTTGGCGGTCAGAATGGCGAAAAGCTGCCGGGTTACCAACTCGCCAACGCGCGTCTGGACTGGCGTGGAATAGGCGGCACGGGCCTTGATCTGGGCATTTATGTGAAGAACCTCTTCAACGAGAAATATTTCTCGGCTTCCAGCGTTCTTCTGCCGTCCTTCCCAACCAGTTCGGTCTATGCCGGCGATCCGCGGACGTGGGGCATCACGGCCAAATATACGTTCTGACGCGCCCGTGAGAGGGGAGGGGTGAGCGACCTGGCCGCCTCCCCCCTCTACAAGGACAGGTTTGCAGCGAGACGGCAGGGCGTAGGAAGTTCCGGAGAGGATGACCATGAAGCTGGGCATATGCAGCATGTGGGGGGACCGGCTGGACGGATTTCGCGAAGAGGTCCGTCTTGCCGCCGATCTCGGTTTTGAGCTGATCAGCGTGGGCGATTCGCCGGCGGGTTGGCACGAACTCTATGTGTCGCTGACGCTCGCTGCGCTTGACGCGCCGAAGGCGACTTTGGCGCCGCTGGTTACCTCGCCTTTCATGCGGCATCCGCTGGTGACGGCCTCCGCCCTCAGCACTATCGACGATCTCTCTGGCGGGCGCGTGGCGCTAGGCCTGGCGACTGGCGGTAGCACGGTCATGGCGATCGGCCGGTCGCCCGCGACGCAGCGAGAGATCCGCACGGAACTGGCTGTGTTGCGGGACCTGTTCGCCGGACGGCCGACGCAGATGAACGGCGCGCAGATCACGCCGCTTCGTTTCGCCCGCCCGATTCCGATCTATTATTCCGCTTTCGGTCCCAAGGCGCTGGCGCTGGCGGGCGAACAGGCCGACGGCGTCATATTGTTCGCGGGCGAACGCCATCTCGACGCGCTGAAGGACCGGATCGACACCGTCCGGGCCGCGGCGCAGGCGGCGGGCCGCGATCCCCTGTCGATCGATATCTGGGTCGTTTCCTTCGCCTCGATCCGCCCCACCCGGGCCGAGGCCATAGACGATCTCAAGGCGTTCATCGTCGTCAACGGCATGGCCTTCCGCACGCCCGAAACCCTGGCGCGTGTCCCGACGCAGTTTCGCGGCAAGATCGACGCCTTGCACGCGCGCTATGATCCGACCGAGCATGTGGTCGTGGGCGGCAGGAATGTGGCCCTGATGGAGGAATTGGGTTTGACCGAGTTTCTGGCGGACTTCGATACGCTGGCGGGACCGGTCGATGCGGCGGTGGACATGTTGCGGCGCATGGAGGCGATGGGCGTCTCGACCTTCATCGCGGCCTTGCCCGGGCACGCCGCGCCGCTAGAAACCATTCGCGGGCTTGCCCAAGCGCGGAGTATGATGTGACACTGGATCTACTGCATCTCAGCGAAGACGAAGCGGCGGGCATAGCGACGGTGCTGCGATCCCGGTCGCTTGACGACATGATGGCGACGGCGGAGGCGATGACGGTGGCGGCGCATGGCCATCGCGTGACCTATTCCCGCAAGGTTTTCATTCCCCTCACCAAATTGTGCCGCGACGTGTGCCACTATTGCACCTTCGCCACCACGCCGGCCCGCGCGGGTGATGCCTATCTTGGCAGAGACGAGGTTCTGGCCATCGCCCGCGCGGGCGCGGGCGCCGGTTGCCGGGAAGCCCTCTTCACGCTCGGCGATCGGCCGGAGGCCCGCTATGCCGCTGCGCGCGAAGCGCTCGCGGGGCTTGGGCATGACTCGACCCTGTCCTATCTGGCCGAAATGGCGGAACTGGTGTTCCGCGAGACGGGCTTGCTGCCGCATCTCAATCCCGGTCTGATGAACAGCGAGGACTATGCGCAGTTACGGCCTCATGCCGCCTCCATGGGAATCATGCTGGAAAGCAGCTCGAATCGTTTGTGCGTGCGCGGCGCCCCGCATTTCGGCTCGCCCGACAAGCAACCGGCCCTGCGATTGGCTGCCATCGAAGATGCGGGACGCGCGCGCGTGCCGTTCACGACCGGCCTGCTGATCGGTATCGGCGAAACCCGCGACGATCAGGTGGAGGCGCTGGTCGCCATTCGCGATCTGCATCGCCGCTACGGGCATATTCAGGAAGTCATCATCCAGAATTTCCGGGCAAAGCCGGGAACGCGCATGGCGGATCATGCCGAACCGTCGCTCGACGATCATCTCTGGGCCATCGCCGCCGCGCGGATCATCCTGGGGCCTGAGATGACGATCCAGGCGCCGCCCAATCTCCACGATCGCGTCGATCTGACGCCGCTGATCCGGGCCGGCGTCAATGACTGGGGCGGGGTGTCCCCCGTGACGCCCGATCATGTGAACCCGGAGGCGCCCTGGCCGCATCTGGAGATATTGGAGGACGCTACCAAAGCCGCAGGCCACATATTGATGCAGCGGCTCGCCATCGGCCCGCGTCATGCCCTTGCCGCGCGGAATTGGGCTGCGCCAGCCATCGCCACCCAGATCCTGCGCGCCATCGACGGGCGGGGCTTGCCCAAGGTGGACGAATGGTCCGCGGGACATGGCGATCCCGCGCCCGACATCATGGTGATGGAGCCGGTTCTCGCCTCCCGATCGATCCTGTCCATCCTTGACGCTGCGGAGGAGGGTGAACGGCTGAGCGAATCGGACATTGTGACCCTGTTCGATGCCGAACAGGATGATTTCGCCGCCATCGTCGACCGGGCCGACCGGTTGCGGCGGCAGGCCGTGGGCGACACGCTGACCTATGCGGTCAACCGCAACATCAACTATACCAATATCTGCCTCTATAAATGCGGCTTCTGCGCCTTTTCCAAGGGCAGCACCAAGGCCATGCGCGGTCCGGCCTACAGGCTCGATATGGAAGAGGTCGGACGCCGTGCGGCCGAAGCCTGGGATCGCGGTGCGACCGAAGTCTGCCTGCAGGGCGGGATTCATCCCGATTATGACGGGCATACCTATCTCAATGTCCTCAAGACGGTGCGCGAGGCCGCGCCGGATATCCATATCCATGCCTTTTCGCCGCTCGAAGTGACGCATGGCGCCCGCACGCTCGGCCTGCCGCTGGAGGATTATCTGGCGCGGCTTAAGGAAGCGGGGCTGTCCACGCTGCCCGGTACGGCGGCGGAGATACTGGACCCCGAAGTTCGCGATATCATCTGCCCGGACAAGGTGACAGCGGACGAATGGATCGAGGTGATGCGCGTGGCCCATGGGGTGGGCCTGCGCAGCACGGCCACGATCATGTTCGGCCATGTCGAGGAATATAAGCATTGGGCGCGCCATCTGCTGCGCATTCGCGGATTGCAGGAGGAGACGGGCGGCTTCACCGAATTCGTGCCGCTGCCCTTCGTCCATATGGAATCGCCGATATGGCGCAAAGGGCTGGCGCGATCGGGGCCGAGCTATCGCGAAGCGGTGCTGATGCACGCCGTGGCGCGCATCGTGCTGCATCCGGTGATCCCCAATATCCAGGTGTCCTGGGTGAAGATGGGGCCGGAGGGAGCCGCGGCGATTCTGAAGGCGGGCGCCAATGACATGGGCGGTACGCTGATGGATGAATCGATCACCAGGGCTGCCGGCGGCGTCAACGGGCAGGAATTCGGCCCCAGGGAAATGCAGGCCCTGGCGGCATCTGTCGGGCGACCTGTGCGCCAACGCACCACGCTTTACGAGCCGGTGCGACCTCGTCGCGCCGTCTTGGCTGAACCATCGTGAACGATCTGCCACATCGTTCGCCAGTTCCATTGAAGGACAATATATGACTCTTCCCGCCATTGCCGTCGTCGGCGGCACCGGTAATCTGGGCGCTGCGATCGCCTGGCGGCTGGCGCGTGCCGGCTATCCCGTGACGATCGGATCGCGCAACGCCGAAAGCGCGGAAAAGGCCGCCGCGGAATTGGGGCATGGCCTGCGGGCTGGCGCCAATGTGGATGTCGTCGCGAATGCGGACATCATCATCGTGACGGTGCCCTTTGGCGCGCAGGAGGCGACGCTTCGCGACATCGCACCGCATGTCGTTGGCAAGTTGGTCGTGGATACGACCGTTCCCCTCGTTCCGCCCAAGGTGATGCGGGTCCAGTTGCCCGATGAAGGCTCCGCCGCCCAAAAGGCGCAGGCGGTGCTGGGAGAGGGCGTGACACTCGTGTCCGCGTTCCACAATGTCGCCGCGCACAAGCTGGCCAAAGACATCGATGTCGGCTGCGACGTGCTGGTCTTCGGCGACGACAAGGATGCCCGGAGTCGCATCGTGGCGCTGGCCGATGCCATGGGATTGAGGGGACTCCACGGCGGCGCGCTTGTAAACTCGGCGGCCGCTGAAGCACTCACGTCGATCCTCATTTTCATGAACAAGACCTATAAGGTTGACGGCGCGGGCATCCGTATCACAGGAGATTTGATCCCGCCCGAGGCTTGAGGTGTATTCGATGATCGAAATCGTACCGTTGACCGGAATTGGGAAGGTCAAACCGGGCGATGATCTGGCGGACATCCTGCATGTGGCGTTGGACCGGTGCCGTGTCGAACCCCGCGCCGGCGACCTCCTGGTCGTGACGCAAAAGATCGTGTCCAAGGCATAGGGCGGTTTATGTCCCTGGCTGACGTAGAGCCCGTGAAGAGGCGCGGCGCCTGGCCAATATCACGCGCAAGGATGCGCGGTTGGCGCAACTGGTGCTGGATAAGGCGAAAGCTGGAGCTTCATGGCGGCCCTTCGCGAATTAGGCGGGGAGGACTGGTTTCAGCTCGGCGACGGCGACTTGGCGCTCCATGTGGCGCGGACCCATGCCGTGACGCGGAGGGCGATGTCTGTCGCAGATCACGGCGCGATTTGCCGACCAATGGGGCATCGCCACTCGGATACTGCCCATGAGCGACCAGGCGGTAGCCACGATATTGGATACGGCCCAGGGACGGCTGGAGTTTCAACGCTATTTCGTCGAACAGCGTTGCGCGCCGGCCGTGCGGCACATCATGTTCGAGGGCGCGACGCACGCCGTTCCAGCCCCCGGCGTCTTTGATGCTATCGAGTCGGCCGACGCGATATTGTTCGCTCCATCCAACCCATTTCTCAGTATCGATCCGTTGCTCGCGGTGCCCGGCATAGGCTCGGCGATCAAACAGACGAAGGCACCCCTCATCGCCGTGTCTCCGCTCGTTGGCGGCACGGCGGTCAAGGGCCCAACCGCCAAGCTGATGCAGGAATTGAGCATGGCGGTCGATAATGATAGCATCGCACGGCATTATGCGGGCTGATAACCGCCATCTTGATCGATGGCGGAGACCGTTGCGAGCCCCCGGACATCGTCGTTGGGCGTTGCACGACCCTGATGACGACCCAGGGTGACAAGATTCGCATGGCGGTGGCGTCGGCGATGGCCGCGCGAGGCATGACCTGTCTGTCCGATGTGAATGCGATCAATTCCTTATATCTTCTTGCGCCGACGGAAGTATCCGAATGGCCGTCGCATTGGTTGCCCGACAGCGGCAGAGGCCTTAATCCAGAGTTGGAGGGCGCGCGCTTCATAATATGTTTTGGGCAGGGCAAGACTGAAATCTTGACCTGCGCTATCCTTCCCAAGGGAAGGTGTGGTCGAAACGATCCCGGCCATTCTGCCAGCCAATCTGGAAATCAGGGAGGATCGGTCGATGAAACTGAACGTGGGCGTGCCCAACAGCATGCATGTCGCGGCTATGACGCAAGCTTGGGAATATAGCCTGACCGGGGACGACATCGGACAGGCGATGGCGACGGCCGATCGACTGGGCTTCAACAAGTGCATGTTGGGTGAACATTTCATCATTCCGCAGGAGCATATTGGCCTGTCGGGCGACCATTATGTCCATGGCACGGTTGCCCTCTCCTTTCTGGCCGGCCGCACCAAGACGATGAAATTAAGTTCTTCGGTGTCGATCCTGCCGCTGCAGAGTCCGATCGTCCAGGCCAAGGCCTGGTCGACCCTCGACTGGCTGAGCGGCGGACGGGCCACGGCCCTGTTCGGGGTCGGCTGGCTGAAGGAAGAGTTCGACATGCTGAATGTCGATTTCCACCAGCGCGGACGCATGGCCGATGAGTATATCGCCGCGATCATCGAATTGTGGACGTCGGAAAAGCCCGAATTCGAAGGCGAATTCGTTCAGTTCAGGAATGTCGGTTTCGCGCCCAAGCCGGTGCAGCAGCCGCGCTTGCCGATCTGGCTTGGGGGCGACGCCGAACCGGTGCTCAGGCGGGTTGCGAAATTCGGCGATGGCTGGTCGCCCTTCCGCACTCCACCGGAAAAATTCCCCGAATGCCTCGATTTCATCCGTTCGCAGCCGGAATATGACGGGCGGCCGATCGACCTGTTCTTTGCGCTGGAAATGCTCAATGTCGGCGCCCATCATGAGATCATGGACGACCCGCGCGCGCCCGGAACGCGGGATGCGCAAAAGGTCATCGATCAGGTGGGCTGGCTGAAGGAGTTGGGGGTCAATGAAACCATCGTTCCGCTGCCGCCGGGGATATCCGGGCTGACCGAATATCTCGATCGGCTCCAGTGGGTGGCCGAGGAAATCATGCCCAAAATCTGAAACCTGCCGGGGGAAAGTCGCGGACGGCTGCGCTTTTTCCCCCAGGATATCGAAAGAAGGATCGGGAGGACGTGATGGTCCAATATGATGTTGTGGTGGTCGGATCGGGCGCGGCCGGGATGACGGCGGCGATCAGGGCCGCGTCTGCCGGGCTGTCGGTTCTCGTGCTGGAAAAGGCCGAACATTTCGGCGGTACGACATCGGTTTCGGGCGGCGGCATCTGGATCCCCGACAGCCCGCAGGCCAGGGCGGCCGGTGTCCAAGACAGTCGCGCCGTGGCGCGCCAATATGTGCTGGACGTCATCGGACCGACGGCCGATCCCGCGCTGATCGACGCTTATCTCGATGCCGGTCCGGAGATGGTGGAATGGCTGGACCAGAACAGCCAGGTGCATTTCCTGCTCTCGCCGCCCAGCAGCGACTGGTATCCGGAAGTCCCCGGCGCGGCCGATCATGGCCGCCTGCTTTCGCCGCAGGAATATGACGGCAAGAAGCTGGGCGATCATTTCGCCGATCTTCGTCCAGCGCGCGAAGAGTTCAACGCGCCGGGCGGCTTCATGATCGATCTGTTCGATCTCCCCTATCTGGCCGAAATGCCCTCACCCAAGTCGCTGTTCCATTTCGGCAAGCTGGCCGCGAAATTCGGCCTGGATAAGGTTCGTCGCTATCCGCGCGGCACGCGGCTGACCATGGGCAATGCGCTGGCGGCGCGGCTGATCCGGTCGGCGATCGATGCCGGCGTCACGCTCCGCAAGGATGCGGCCGTCGACCGGCTGCTGGTGAAGGCCGGCCGGGTGACCGGCGTGCGCGTCAATGGTGAGGAAATTGACGCAAGGGTGGGTGTTCTTCTGGCGTCCGGCGGTTTTTCGGCCAGCGAGCAGTTGCGCAAGGCGTATATTCCATATGCCGAGGAGCATGTCTCGATCCTCCCCTATGAAAATACCGGCGACGGGATGAATATGGGGCTGGAGGCCGGGGCTTCGCTGGACGGCGACAATCTGGTCAATGCCGTCTGGGCCGTCGTGTCGAAGATGACGCGGCCAGACGGCTATGTCGCGCGCTACGCCCATCTGATCGACATGTCGAAGCCCGGCTGCATCGCGGTCGATGCCAAGGGCGAGCGGTTCGGGAACGAGGCTTCGGTCCATTTCGTGGAGGCCATGCACAAGAGCGGCACCGTGCCCGCCCACATCATCGGCGACGCCGCCTTCATCAAGAAATATGGCATGGGCATGGTCTATCCCGGCGGTGGCGGCCTGAAAAAGCTGATCGCGGCGGGCTATGTCACGGAAGCGCCCAGCCTGCGCGAACTGGCCGGCAAGATCGGGGTCGATGCCGATGGCCTGTTGGCGACGGTAGCGAAGATGAACCGCTATGCCGAGACCGGCAAGGATCCGGATTTCGGCAAGGGCGACACGCAGATCGACATCGAGATCGGCGATCCCAAGCACAAGCCCAACCCGTGCCTGGGCCGGGTGGAAACCGCGCCCTTCTATGCCATCAAAATCCATCCGGGCGACGGGTCGACGACCGTGGGCCTCAAGATCGACGCGCAGTGCCGCGTGATCGGCACCGATGGCGCGCCGGTGGAGGGATTGTTCGCCGCAGGACTCGACGCCAATTCCATTTGGCGCGGCAAGTCGCCGGCCCACGGCTGCAATGTCGGCCCGGCCATGGTGACCGGATTCATCGCGGGCAAAGCCATGGCCGAGTCACTGGTGCCGGCCTGACCCTTTTTGAATGAGGCGAAACGGCAGAAGCCGGGATCGGGTTATCCCTGATCCCGGCTTCTGCCGTTTCAATTTCTGAGATGGCTGTGGGCTGCTACGCCGGTTCGGCAACCATGCCCGCCCGCGTCCGGGCGGTCGCCACCAGCTTGAACAGGCCCGCATTATAGTCGGTCAACTGCTCCATGGTCAGGTCCCGATAGGGCGTCATCGGGCAAAGCGAATCCACAACATCCCAGAACGGCTCGATCTTTTCGAGCACTTCGTCCACCGGCCCGCAGGTCACGAAGGCTTCGACCATATCGTCGGAAACATTGCCGATGACCTTGCCGATATCGCCATGCTCGCCCAGGCTGAGCTGGCAGGCGCGGGCCTGATCGCCGAAGCCGATCGCCTCGAAGAAGGGCTCATATTCCTTGTAGCCCGAATAGGCCGCAACGGTGGCGCGGCTGTCGTCGATCGCCCTCTGCTTGTCGTCATTGACCGCGATCCACGGCCAGGCGTTGATTTCGATATCCCCGCGCTTGCGGCCATATTGGGCCAGCGTGTCGGTGATGAAAGGCAGGCGGCTCTTGGTATAGGCTGCCGACCAGAGGGCATGGACCATCAGGCCGTCGCCGACCTCCAGCGCCAGCGCGGTCATCTTGTCCTGCAGCGCTGCGATCCAGATCGGGATTTCCTCCCGCACCGGCGGGGCGGTCAGCATCATTTCCTCGAAATCGGCGGAGAAATATTCCCCTGCGACCGGATCGAGCCCCTTATGCGCGTTGGCGATGACGTAGCGGATGACCTTGACGCTTTCGCGCAGGTGCGACAGCAGCTTGCGTTCCGGCTCCCCATACATGCCCGTGACGCAGCTCTTGATGCTGGAGCCCAGCCCCAGCACGAAACGGCCATTGGAAATGCGATCGACGTCCATCGCCGCATAGGCGGTCTCCACCGGACTGCGCGTTCCCGCGATGGCGACGCCCGTGCCGACCTTCAGGCTGTTTGTCAGTGCGGCGGTGGCGGCCATCGGCACGAAGGGCGGCCCGTAAATCTGCAGCGAAAAGCAGCCCTCGAAACCCGCCTGTTCCATCTGCTGGCCGATACCCGCCATGGCGGGGGCTGGCAGGGTAGGCATGACGGCCCACCAGCGGCGTTCGCCGCCGACGGCATTGACGAGCGTGGACATGGCGTCTCCGAAAAGAAAAAAGAGCGGACGCTGCCGTCCGCCCATGGGGAGAGATCAGATCAGAACTGGAACAGTTCCTTGCGCAGGCCAATGATGTCGCTGCAATCGGCGCTGACATTGTCACGATAGGCGAAATCGCCATTCGCCTGCCGGTCCGCAAGCTCCATCATCGCCATGCGATAGCGCTGCCCAGCCTGGTCGAACTTGCTGTGCAGGTCCTTGCGGTCGGTATGGCGCATGTAGCGCGGGCTTTGCGGGGACGTCATGTAGCTGTCCTGCCGCGACACCTTGTAGCCTGCCTTGGGCATGACATGACGGAACATCAGTCCCGCGTTGGACGTGTTCATGACCATTTCCATCCGCGTGCGGTCCCGCGTTTCAGGCGTGCAGGGGTGGAACAGCGGCACATCGTCGCCGGGGCTGAACCGGCCATAGGCGATGGCGCAGTGCGAACGCAGATAGATGCGGATCACCTGCCGCACATTCTGGGTCGGCTGCTTGATGCCGCTGAAAAACTTCATCACCGGCGCGACCGACTTGTTGACGCAGGTGCGGACCATCGTGACGGTCTCGCTGTCGTAGAAGGTTTCCACTGTCTCGCTGTCCGACCGTTCGTCGCCGACGACATCGGCGTGCAGGAAGTCGGCATGGGTCAGGTCGATCAGATTTTCCAGGCTGATCGGCGCTGAGCTTTCGAAACGGACGGTCGCGGTCATGTGGCGCGGCAGCCCCCCCTTGGGCGGGAGGAAGGGCAGGCTGGGCAAATGGCGGGGATCGGCGGCCAGCGGATTGCCGAACCATACCCAGACGACGCCATAATGTTCCATAACCGGATAGCGGCCCTGGGCGTTGGTGAACTCGCTCTTGTCGCGGGCGATTCGCTCATTGGGATGGAACTCGCTCGCCACGGCGACGCCATTGTCGCGCCACAGGAAGATGGGGTGTGAATAGACGGCGCGACGGACGGGCTTGCCGGTCACGGAATAATCATGCGCTACCGGAAACCAGCTGTCGCGCATCACCAGATTATGCGGCACCCAGCGGTTGATGGCATTCAGCGCGATCGGGCTGCCACCCGATGGCGCGGCGGAAATATCGTCGTGCGAGACGGGACGATCGGCGGTTTCGAGCATCTTCAAATCCTCCTTCAGGCCGCTACGGTCTGATCGTGGGGCGCGGGCGTGGTTTCCAGCATCACCTTGCGCAAATCCTCGCCGTGCAGCGAGACGGTGGGCTTGGTGGCGCGCAATTTCGATCCGTCGACCGACGCGAGCACCGACAGCGGATTGATACCGCGCAGCACGGCGCCGCGCACGCCTGGACGGCGCACGCCCAGTTCGGCCCGCCAGCGGACGGCTGTCACCCCCCGCGCCGAGGGCACGGGCGATAGGACGGCGTGGAGCAGATCGTTGAATTGGTCGTCGCGCAGTGTCAGTTGCGTTTCGCCGGTCAGCGGATGGGTGCGCGTCAGCAGGGTGAGCGGGAATTCGGCCACGAAATGGGACGGCCAGTGCAGCGGATGCCATTGGCAGTTGCGCTCCATCACCAGCAGGCCGTTTTCCTCGTGCAATTCCGACATCAGATAGGGGCTGAAGCGGACGCCGCGGATCGACAGGATCAGGCTGGGGTCATCATAGAGAGCGTTCAGATATTCCTGATGGCTGCAACTGACGTTGACAGTGCCGACATAGGTATATTTCGGGTCGGCGCTGAGCGGTGCCTGCGCCTTGGGATTGAGGCAGACCCGCACGAAGCCGGCCTGTTCGGTCACCGCAAAGGCATTGGCCTTGTAGATCGGCGGGAATTTCTGCTGATCCTTCATGTTCGGGATTTCTTTGAGGCGCCCCGTCTCGCCGTCATAGCTCCAGCCATGATAGCCGCACTGGATCTGGCCATTGTCCCGGATGCAGCCGAGCGACAGAGGCGCGCGACGATGCGGGCAGCGATCCTCCAGCGCGCGGGCGATACCCTGATTGTCGCGCCACAGCACGACTGGCTGATCGCCGATGTCGACGGACAGGGGCTTTTGAGAGGTCACTTCCTCGGACCGTGCGACAGCCCACCAAAGATCAGAATCGAGACTCATAGCGCTATCCACTCTCCTTTCCATTAAATTGACGGATGACAATTTATATGTCAACGTCTTTTCGCTATGGATTTGCTGATGCTCGATCGCCCCCAGCGCACACGCGGTCGCCCCGCGCTCAATGCCGCCCAAGCCGTGGACGAGGACAAGTTACTGGGTCTGGCCTTCGCGACCTTCGCGGAACGCGGCTATGAGGGTACGACGCTGCGTGATCTGTCGAAGCGGCTGGGGGTCAGTCACAATCTCCTGAATGTCCGTTTTGGCCGGAAGGAAGATTTGTGGGTACGCGCGGTCGACTGGCGGATGGCGCAGGCCTCGCCCTTCGTCGAAGCCGCCTTTGACGAACCGGCCGATCCGGAAGTTCGGCTGCGCCATCTGATCCAGCGTTTCTGCCTCTGGGCGACGAACAATGGCGATATCGTGTCGCTGACCAATGTGGAAGGTTGCCGTTCGACCTGGCGGCTGGATCATATCGTCGAACATTTCGTGCTGCCGTTCCAGAAACGGCTCGACGGCCTGCTCGACGCGGTGCGGCTCCAGCGGCCGGTTCATGGCTTGTCGACGGCCGCATTGATGGCGCTGCTGGTGCAGGGGGTCGGCTATTATTTCTGCGCCGTGCCGATGCAGGAACGGCTGGGGGCTGGGCGGGAAGTGGATGATGTCCATGCCGCCGAACATGCGGACAGGCTGGCCGCCTTCCTGCTCGCTGCCCTCCTTCCGCCGGTCGCCTGACCGGAGCGGAAGAAGAACAGTAGCACATCCGTTTACTTGTAGGGATCGACCGGCTGGGGGACTTCCACCACGCCGATGTCTTTCAGCATGGTCAGCACGTCGGAAATGCTGAAGATGCTGACGATCTTGTCGTCCTTGAACTTGACGATCGAGAACCAGTTAACCTGAAACTCGTTGCCGGTCGGCTGCACGCCCATATAGGGACCGCCGACATGCTTGCAGTAGTGGGTGGCGTAGATCCAGATCTCGTCGTCGCCCTTGCCCACCGCGTCGATGGTCTTGTAGGCGGCGGGGAAGAAGGTCTTGTAGAGCGCGACCGGCGAGGTCTTCCACTCTTCATAGGTGCCCAGATCCGGCCGGTTGGGGTTGCCGTACCGGAAATCGGGATGGAAAAACCGATCCATGCCGTCAAAATCGCCGGCGTTCAGGGTTTCCTGCAGGTCGGTCCAATGCTTGACCATCTGCTTCTGCTTGTCGGTCAGTACGGTCGAATCCGACACGTCCAGCTGTTCACGAATATCTTCTTTCCAGGCCACGATAGTCCTCTCT
Organism: Sphingobium sp. CFD-2; assembly: GCF_024611135.1. Classification (NCBI taxonomy): domain Bacteria; kingdom Pseudomonadati; phylum Pseudomonadota; class Alphaproteobacteria; order Sphingomonadales; family Sphingobiaceae; genus Sphingobium; species Sphingobium sp. CFD-2. Next base: position 1,351,174 of record NZ_CP084405.1, read on the forward strand.
CATACATTCAGGATTGGTGTTGTGCTCAGTCTTCAGGAGCGATGGTGATCGTAAGGCCCGACAGGGCTTCCGTCATCATGACCTGACAGGACAGGCGTGAATAGTCGTTGCGGTGCGGCGATCCATCCAGCAGATCGCTTTCGTCGTCCGATACCGGGGGCAGGGATTGAGCGAAGGCCGGGTCGACATAGACATGGCATGTCGCGCAGGAACAGCAGCCGCCACACAGCGCCAGCAACTCATCGAAACCGGAATCTCTTATGGCTTCCATTACCGAGGTATCGGCGGATGCATTGATCGTCTGCTGTGCGCCGTCACGGGTAATGACATTCAATTCGGGCATGGCATTCCTCTGGTGGAATCGAAAGTAATGCCCCTGCTAATCAGGGTGCGCGGATTTCCATCCTGTCGAAAGGCAGGTTGTGAGATGGGCTATTTCACCTCGACCTGCACCGGGAACCGATCGAAATAGAAAGCGAAAGGGCGGCGCAACTCCTCGCCGGTCACACGGAAATCGCGCTCCAAATCGTAAACGATCTTGCCCTTGGCCTGCTCGCCATGTTCGGCCAGATAGTCGTGCAGGTCGGCCAGAGCCTCATCGGTCAGCGGGATGCCGGCAATGCGATAAATCTCTTTCAGAATCGGATCGGGATTTTTGATCCAGTCATGAAAATAGACGTCGATCGTCTGGTCGGGGGGCAGGATGTCGCGATCCCGCACGCAGGCGCGGAGCAGCTTTTCATAGCGGTCGGGCCAGTAGCCGAGCGGCTCCTGAATATCGATCGTCTTGCGGAACATGCGCGCCGCATAGCTGTACATGGTGAGCTGGGACCGGATCGACCCGACCGGATCGCGATGGGTCAGGACGAAGGTGGCGTCGGGAAAGGTCTTATAGAGGGCGGGCAACTGCTCCATATGCTGGGGGCATTTGATGACCCAGCGGTTCGGTCCGTTCAGGAAGGTCAGGACCTGGAGGCCCTTCTTCAGATAGGCATAGGTGCCCGACTGGTCGTGGCTCAGATAATAGTCCCGCCAGCGCGGCACACGCGCCAGCCACTCGATCAGATAGGAGGAGAAATCGACCGCCTGAAGCTCGATATCCTCGCTGATATGATCGGGCGAAAATTCGTGCATGATCGCCATATAGGGCAGGATGGATTCCATCATCCGCCAGCCCTGTTCGGCCTTGGTCCAGCGCGGATTGCTATCCTCTTCCGTCGGGGTTTCGTCCGGGGCGGGAACCGGCGCGATCGCTTCCCACCAGGGCAACGAGCGGAAGCGGCGGTCTGCCGACAGCAGGCCGAGCAGATGCGTCGTGCCCGATCGGGGAAGGCCCGCGACGATGATCGGCCGGTCGATCTGAATGTCCAATATCTCCGGGTGGCGCTTCACTATGTCCTCGATTCGCAGGCGCGTCGCGGCAAAGCGGATCATCATCTGGAACAGATTGGCGCGCGTGACCGCAGAGGCGTTGGCATCCTCGTCCACCGCCTGGCACCAGACGGCCAGCCGTTCGCGAAAATCCTCCGCGCCGAAATCCGACAGCCCGGTCTGCGCCTGCGCTGCGGCCAGGATGACCTCCGGCTTCAGGACGATCTGGTCCGCCGCCGCCTCGGCCCCGGCGATCACCTGCTTCTGGACATCGGTCAGCACGGGGTGATGCAGGTCGGTAATGTCGATGATGTTCCGGCGCGCGGCCTCTTCCTGCCCGGCACTGCCCATGTCGCTCTCCTCTTTTCGATGCGCCATCTAAAAGCGCGGACCCTTTCTTCCGCAAGGTGCGCAGCCATCGCCGCCGCGCCAAATACTCCGCAAAAGCGCCATGCTAGGCAGCGATGGCGTCGCGGCAGGCGAAACTGTTCGGAGAGGTTGGATGCACGCTGTTTCCCACGTCTATGATCTGCCCGTCACGCCGGCCATGGAATGCACGGTCCGGGGTCGGATCGCGCTGCCCGGCGTGGTGATGGAATTGCATCATTATCGCTTCCGCGGCCAGCAGGGCGGGGTCTTTTCGTCGCCGCGCAGCTTTCTCGATCTTGCGCTATCCCCTCGCCCGGGTCGTCCTTGCGGCGGTTATGGCGGGATGGAACAGGGCAGGGCCAGCGCCCTGGGCGACGTGCTGTTCGTTCCGGCGCGAAGCGAACTGCATACCGAGTGGGGCGAGGGTGAGCAGACATCCATATGCTGCGGCTTCGACGGGATGGGCTTCGATCATGACGGGCCGGACCTGTCGAGCGACGCATTGCAGGCTTCGCTCGACGTGCGCAGTCCGACTGTGCGCGAGGCGCTGCGGCGTATCGCCGGCGAGATTGCGCAACCCGGCTTTTGCAGCGAGATGCTAACGCAGGCGATATGGCTTCAGGCTGCGATCGAATTGCAGCGCTATCTGCGTGGTTCGGCGCGCGATGGCGGAACGGGAGGAGGCGGCATGTCCCGAACCCAGCTTCAACGCATCGAGGATCGCGTCGAACAGCCGGGGAAACCCCCGTCCGTCGCCGAACTGGCGGCCGAATGCGGCCTTTCCACCCGCCATTTCTTCCGCCAGTTCAAGATCGCCACGGGACAGACGCTCACCCGCTACGTCGCCGACCGCAAGATCGGCCGGGCGAAGCAGTTGCTGCGTCAGGCCGGTCCGGCGATCAAGGTCATCGCCTGGGATTGCGGCTTCGACAGCGCGGCCGCCTTTTCGGCGGCCTTCCGCAAGGCGACCGGACTGACGCCGCGGCAATTCCGAGAGGGCGTGATGCATTGAAGCCAGGGCCGTTTCGCGATGGCATTGGCACGATCGCGAAACTGGGGCCGCTTGTTCATCGGCCCGGTCGCCAGCAATGTTGCGCCAAAGCGCCGCCGCCGTTCGAGCGGCCATCGGGAGAATGGACGTGCCGGAAAATCTGTTCGATCTGAGCGGCAAGGTGGCGCTGATCACGGGCGCCAATTCGGGGCTGGGTTTCGGCTTTGCCCGCGGTCTTGCCCGTGCCGGCAGCGACGTCGTCCTCTGGGGACGGCGCGCCGACAAGAATGAAGAGGCGGCGGCCGCATTGCGCGCGCATGGGGTGCGGGTCTTCGCCGATGTCGTCGATGTGTCCAGCGAGCCCGCGATCGTCGCCGGCTTCGCCCGCGCGCTCGATGCCATGGGCCGGGTCGACACGGTGGTCGCCAATGCCGGCGTCGCCAGCCGGGTGCCGTTCACCGACATGGACGTCGCCACCTATCGCAAGCTGATCGACGTCAATCTCGATGGCGCCGTCTTCACCCTGCGGGAGGGTGCGCGGCACATGAAGGCGCGCGCGGAAGCCGGCGACCCGGGCGGTTCGCTGATCATCTGCGGCAGCGGCTCGATCTTCCAGGGCGTGCCGACCATGGCGCATTACGGCATCGCCAAGGGCGCGCTCAACGCCCTTGGCAAGGCGCTGGCGGCCGAACTCGGTCCGATCGGCGTGCGCTGCAACGTCATCGCGCCGGGTTTCATCGAAACCGAAATGACATTTGCCGATCCGGAGGTCGGCAGGATGATCGCAGACGTGGTCGCAGCGAAGGCCCCGCTCGGGCGGGCGGGCAAGCCGTCCGATCTGGAAGGCGCGGTCGTCTATCTCGCGAGCGATATGGCGGCCTACCACACCGGCGACACGCTGGTCGTGGACGGCGGCAAGATGTCCGCCAACTGACCAAACGGCAGGTGCCGCGCCGGGCTTTTACGGCCTGACTGTCGATATTAGCAGGAGATATGCATGTTCGCCCGGCCCAACAGCCAGCATTGCCAGGTCGCCTATGTCACCAACGATCTCGACGCGGCGATGGCCGCGCTCAAGGACGCTTATGGCACGCCCGGCTTCTTCGAATTATCGAACATCCAGCCCGGCGAAGATCCGACCGGCAAGCCGGTGCTCAAGATCGCGCTGGCGGTGGTCGGCGGCGTCGAGGTCGAACTGATCGAGCCGGTGGGCGACACGGCCCCCTTGTTCAGCGATTTTCTGCCCGAGGGCGACGATCTGGCCATTCGCTTTCATCATGTCGCGACCCGGATCGACGGACCGCTTGCCCATTGGGACGCCCATGTCGCTTCGCTCGACCTCATGCGGCACCCGGTCGTGTTCGAAGGCGCGCTGGGCGACGCGCTGCGCTATATCTACACCGACGAGCGCGCGACGCTGGGCCATTATGTCGAGCATGTCTGGATGGCGCCCGACCTTCTGGCGCAGATGCGTGCCGTCATCCCTACCTATCCGCCCGTTGAAGGACTGACTGCATGACCATCGCCCTGTCCCGCCTCAATTTCCGCGACATAGGCGGCCTGCCGACCGCGGGTGGAGGGCAGGTCCGGTCCGGCATCCTGTTCCGCTCCGAAGGGCCGGCGAGTTTCTTCGAGGATCATCATGCGGAGCTGTCGGAGCTGGGCTTCCGCTCGGTGGCGGACCTCCGATCGACGATCGAAAGGGACGCGGCGCCGCATGGCTGGTGCGGCCCGGACTGCCGGATTCTCGACCTCGACATGAACACCGACCTGCGCGCGCAGGGGGAGGACATGTGGCTGTCGCTCGGTCGCGAGCCGACCGCCGCGCGCGCCATCGAGGTTATGTCGCATAATTACGGTCTCATGCCGCAGGCCTTTCTGCCGCATCTGTCGCGGATGGTCGATGCGCTGCTGGCGCAGGACACGCCGATGCTGGTCCATTGTACCGCCGGCAAGGATCGAACCGGCGTCGTCGTCGCCCTGTTCCTCGACCTGCTCGCCGTGCCGCGTCCCGTGATCATGGAGGATTATCGCAAATCCGATATATTCGGCCAGAATCTGCGCGTGTCGGGTCATCTCAAGCGCGATCTGCAAAAGACCTTCGGCTTCGTGCCGCCCGACGACATGGTGGCCATCCTGATCGGCGTACAGGATGATTTCCTTCTGAGCGCGCTCGATATGGTCGCGACGCGATGGGGCGGGATTGAAGGGTATTTCGAGGCGGCAGGCGTCGACGCGGAGCGGCGTACTGCGCTGAGGCAATTGCTTGCCACAGACTAGGCGGGAAATCTGCGCGGGCGTGCCGACCGTCCTCGCCGGGCTTCTGCTGCCGGGCGGGATCGCCGGTGCCTCCGTCGTCAACCGGAAGACTATGGTGGAGAATGAGATGAGCGACAACGGCATTTTCGAATGGGAAGATCTGCTCGACCAGCTTCGTCCACTGGGCCAGTTGATGCGCGATCGTATCCCGGAAAGGCTGCGCAGCGATCCCCGCGTCATGCAGGAATCGATGCGGCTGTTGCTGTCGGGCGTGCTGCGCACGACCAATGACGCGATCATGCATGATCGCAGTCACCCGATCTTCGTGCCCGAACTCAATATCTGCCAGAATATCTTTCAGCCCAATGCGGACACCATCTACAAGGCGGCGTTGATCGAAAAGGGCGGGACCTATCGCATCCGGGGGGATCGCGGCACGACGCGGATGATGATCCTGGCGCAGCTCGGCCCGGACACGCTGCGCACCGGGCAGCATCATCCCGCGCAGGATGCAAATGATTTCAACGACCTGCATATCGGTGCCGACGGAACCTTCGATGTCATCCTCTCGCCGACCCGGCCTACCGGCTATGAGGGCGACTGGTGGGAACTGAAACCCGCGACCGAGAAGCTGATGGTGCGGATCGTCGCCTGCGACTGGGGCGTCGAGCGCGAGCCGCGCTTCGGCATCGTGCGTTTGGACGCCGATCGCGCCGCCAAGGGGCGCCCCACGCTGGCGCAACTGGCGCACCGTTTCGCCGAGATTCCGGCCACGGCGACCGTCTGCGCTCTGGCCTTTCCCGACAAGGTGCAGAAGTTGCGCGACGAAGGGCTGATCAATATGCTGAAAGTCGTCGACTTCTCGCAGATGACCGGTCTTGCCCGGCAGTCCTATTATGAGGGCGCCTACGAGCTGGCTGATGACGAGGCGCTGATTACCGAGGTGCAGATCCCGAAGGAAGTCGACTACTGGTCGCTGATCCTGACCAACGAACTTTATGAGACGACCGACTGGTATCATAACCAGTCCAGTCTCAACGCGGCGCAGGCCGTGCTCGACGGCGACGGCTATTTCCGCGCCGTCATTTCCGCGCGCGACCCGGGCGTCCACAACTGGCTCGACACGTCGGGCTATGCCAGCGGCGCGGTGCAGGGGCGCTGGTTCAACACCGACGAGCGGCCCACGCCGACGACGAAGAAGGTCAAGCTGGCCGACGTGCGCAGCCATCTACCCGCTGACACCGTGCTGGTGACACCGGATGCGCGCGCGCAAGCGATCCGCGAACGTACGCTCCGCGCGCACACGCGTATCATCTGGTGATGGAGGATTAAATGAGCGACGATCTGGCCAGGCTGCTCGACTATGAGGCGATCCGCAACGTGAAGGCGCGCTATTGCCGCTTTCTCGACACGAAGGACTGGGACGGCTTTCTCTCCCTGTTCACGCCCGATGCGGTGCTGGATGTCGAGGAGGATACCGGCAACCCGCCGATGAGCGGACATGCCGCCATATTGGAGCAGGTGCGCTCTGCGGTCATCGATGCGCGGTCGGCGCATCAGATCCACTCGTCGGAGATCGACCTGCGCGGCGATGAGGCGGACATGATCACGGCGATGCAGGACCGGGTGGTCTGGGCGCCGGGCAAATGCCCTATCCCCGGCGGCCAGTCGATCACCGGTTTCGGCCATTATACCGAACGCTATGTGCGTCGGGACGGACAGTGGAAAATCGCGGCGCTCAAGCTCACCCGCCTCTATGTCGAGGTGCATCCCGGACCTGCCGTTTGACAGGTTGCCAATGCTCCTCCCAACGGCAATGCAGTGGCATATATTTGAGAGGACAAGGGAATGACGGAAGCGGTGGAACCGGGCGCACGGGCACTTTTCGATAAGTTCGGCACCTATATCCTGCCCGGCCGCGTGAACGATCCGCGTCGCGGCATCGACGAAGCGAAGGAAGCGGAGCGCATCGGCCTTGGTTGCGTGTGGATTTCCGAACGCTATGCGCTCAAGGAGCCGGCGGTGCTGGCGGGCGCGGTGGCCGAGGCCACGTCGAAGATTCGCATCACCGGCACCATGTATGCGACGATGCGCCATCCGCTCGTCACCGCCAGCGTTGCCGACATGATGCAGGCGATGAGCGGGGATCGGTTCCGCCTGATGTTCGCGCGGGCCGTGCCGGCCTATATGAAAATGCTCGGTTCGCCGCCGATCACCATGGAACGGCTGGCCGATCTGATCTCGATCTGTCGGCGTCTCTGGGCGGGCGAGAAGATCAATTATGAGGGCGTGCTGGGCAAATTCCCCGCCATCAGCCTCACCGATCGTCATGGCGGCACGCCGCCGCCGATCATCTTTACCGCGATCGGTCCCAAGAGCCTGGAATTTGCCGGCGAACATTGCGACGGCGTGCTGCTGCATCCCTTCGTGTCGGCGCAGGGGGTGAAGAACAGCGCGAAGATTGTCCGCGACGCGGCCGAAAAGGCCGGCCGTGATCCCATGTCCGTGCGCATCTATCACAATATCATCGTCGCCCCGGACCTGCCCAAGGAGGAGGAGGAGGCCGTCGTCGGCGGCCGCGCCATCACTTATTTCGAACTGCCCGGCTTTGGCGACCTGATCGTCGACATCAATGGATGGGACAAGAAGGTGCTGGAGGATATCCGCGCCCATCCCAAAATCGCCGGCCTCAACGGCAAGCCGGCGGATCAGGCCTATACACGGCAGGAACTGGTCGATGTGAGCCGCCTCATTCCGCAGCAATGGCTGGATGAAGGCGCCGCGGTGGGGACCGCAGCCCAGTGCGCCGACCAGTTAATGGCCTATCTGGACGCCGGCGCCGATGAAATTCTGCTCCATGGTTCGTCGCCCAAGGATATGGGGCCGCTCACCATCGAACTGAAGCGCGCCCTGGCAGCGAAGGGGCTGTAATCATGGAATTGCTGACCCCCGATCGAATCACCGTCCAGCTGCAGGACTGGCTGGCGGGCGAAAAGCCCGAATGGCGCGACATCCGCGTTCGCCCGCTCGATGTGACGCTGGGCGCTGGCTTTTCGGCCGACATCTTCTTCGTCGACGTCGACTATGTCGATCCAGCTGGTCCCCAGAGCCAGACGCTCGTGGTCCGCCGTCAGCCGATGGATCTGGAAGTGGTGTTCGGCAGCAGCCTGGCGCTGCAGGGCAAGATGATGGCGGCGCTCGATGCGCGCGGCGACCTGCCCGTGCCGCCCTGGATCGGCATGCATCTCGATCCGGATATTCTCGGCCTGCCTTTCCTCGTGATGGGTAAGGTCGATGGGGAATGCGCCAAGCAGAAGCCCAACTATAATCTGGAGGGCTGGCTGGTCGAGATGAGCCCCGCGCAGCGACGGCAAAGCTTCACGAACGCCATCAACGCCTTTGCCAGCCTGGCGAAGATCGACTGGCGCGATGGCTTTGAATTTCTCGCCCAGCCTGAAAATGGGCAGCCAGGGCTTGATCAATATGTCGGTGCCCTCGAAGCGTGGCACAAGGCGGCCGGCCGGGGCCGCGCCATGCCCATCGTGGATGCAGCCATGGCCTATGTGCGCGCCAACATGCCGGCCGATGCGGGGGTGAATGTGCTGTGGGGCGATCCCACACCATCGAACGTGATGTTTTCCGCCGATGGTCAGGTCAACGCGCTGATCGACTGGGAACTCGCGGCGCTGGGACCTGCCGAGCTTGACCTCGCCTGGTGGCTCTATTTCGACGATCTGTTCGGCCGTCGCTTCGGCATCACCCGGCTGGAAGGCCTGCCGACCAAGGACGAGACGATCGCCATCTGGGAAGCGGCAAGCGGCCAGAAGGCCGGGCATCTCGATTATTATGACATCGTTGCGGCGCTCCGTATGGCGCTGGTCGCCGTGGGCGCCTTCGACCGGCAGGTCGGCATCGGCAATATCCCCGGGACCAACAAATCGCTCAACGACAATTTCATGACCCTGTATCTGGCTGAAAAGCTGGGGCTGCCTATCCCCGAACTCGGACCGGATTTCGTAGCCTTCATGAAGAATCTGACGCCGGTGGAAGACAAGACGGCCTAAAACCGGGCCGCTGCGTGTAAATGCGAATTGCCCGCTTGACCGATGCCTCAATCAATAAATATACAGTGTGGAATAATAAAATGGAGAGGTGAGTCATGCGGCAGCGGCCGGTCGAAGGGCATTCATGAAAAGCGCTGTCGCAGAGCGCGCGCCGCTTTCCGCCGATGCACTGATCGCGGAAGCGCGCGCCGTGACCGGACTGTCGGACTTCGGGCCGGATATGTCCTTCATGACCGGCTTTCGCCGTCTGGTCGATGCAGTCGAGGCGATGGACCCGCCCGCCCAGTTGCGCGAGACCGCGCATCACAAAATCGTCGGCCTGCTCGCGACCCGGCTGCGCTTCGCCGAAGACGAACGGCTGCATCCGGACATCGTCGCGCAGGATGTGGGCGACCCGCTGATCGTCTGCGGCCTGCCGCGCACCGGAACAACGATTACCTACGATCTGCTTTGCCTCGATCCGGCGGCCCGGGCGCCGCGCGAATGGGAATGGTATATCCCCTGGCCGGCCCCGGAAATATCCAGTTTCGACAGCGATCCGCGCATCGCGCAGGTGCAGGCCGTCTATGAAAACTGGTTGAAACATGCGCCGCAACTGGCTGACATCCAGCGGATGGACTGCACCCAGCCGGGCGAGTGCAATCATGGCATGATGCTGCATTTCGCCAGCACAAATTTCCCGGCCGAACTGGGGGTTCCTGCCTTCGCCCGATGGCTGCAGGACATTGTGCCGGAAGGGCAATATCGCACCCACAAGCGGATGCTCCAGCATTTCCAGTGGAAAGGCCCCAGGGGCCGCTGGACGCTGAAATCGCCGCAGCATCTCATGGACCTGCCGGGTCTGGTGGAGGCCTATCCGGGCGCGATGCTGGTGTGGACGCATCGCGATCCGGTGCTGACCCTCTCGTCGCTATCGAGCATGATCGCCGGCTTCCTGGCGGCTGTGGGCGGCGCCAATGATCTTCAGGCGATCGGCCGGTCGGTGGTCGACACCTGGTGCGCGGCGATGGCGCGGGCGACGCAAGCGCGCGCAAGCGATTCCGCGATCGAGGGCCGCATTATCGACCTCGCCCATCGGGATATCGTCGCCGATCCGATGGCGACAATCGGACGCATCTACGACCGCTTCGGCCTGCCCTTCACCGAGACGCATCGCGCGCGCATCGCCGCTTTTCTGGCCGATAACCCCGCCGCCAGCCGCCTCGGCAAGCACAGGCACAGCCCCGGCCAGTTCGGCATCGATCCGGACGAGGTGCACGAGCGGCTCGCCGGCTATTATACGCGCTACGGCCATCTGTTCGACCGCGCCTGACCCCGATCTTCTGGAGTATCCAGCATGAGTGTTCTCGACCGTTTCCGCCTCGATGGGCGCACCGCCATCCTGACCGGGGTAGGGCCGGGCGTGGGCGAACATATCGCCAAGGCCTATGCTGAATTGGGCGCCAATGTGGTCCTCTCCGCCCGCTCGCAGGATCGGCTCGACCGTATCGCGGCAGAGATTAACGCGGCCGACGGCGGCCGGGCGATCGCCATCGCCGCCGACGCGGGCGAGAAGGCCGATCTTGAACGGCTGGTGGCGGGCGCGCGCGCCGCCTTCGGTCCCATCCATATCGTGTTCAACAATGCGGCGGCGGGCGTGGTCTATGCCGCAGACGGCGGGCTCTGGGCGAACACGGACGACGTCTGGAAGACGGCGATGGACGTCAACGTCATGGCGACCTGGCGTCTGACCGAACTGACAGAGGCCGATATGAAGGCGCATGGCAAGGGCAGCATCATTTCGGTCCAGAGCTGCGGCGGCTTCACGCCGATTCCGCCCGCCGTCGCCTATGGCGTGTCGAAGGCGGCGCTGCTTTTCCTGGTGCGCGAGCTGGCCAAGACGCAGGCGCCACACACCAGGATCAACTGCCTGTGCGTCGGATCGATGAGCCCGGACGGGCAGGAGGCCGCCATCCACAAGGGGCTGGGTCTTGCCGAGCGCAACGCGATCAAGCGCTTCGGTGCAGCGGACGAAGCGGTCGGCGCGGCGGTATTGCTGGCGGGAGACGGCTCCAGCTATACGACCGGCAGCACCATCTTCACCGAAGGCGGCCGGGTGGGGACGATTTCATGACCGTCAACCCTCTCTGGACCGACGATCAGGCAGCGGCGGAAAAGCTGGCGCTGCGCCTCCTCGAACGGGCCGACATCCGTGCCGCACGCGAAGAAGCGCGCCTCATGCTGCTCGCCGACTCGCTCGCGGGCACGCTCGATGGACGGCTGGGGCTGGATCGGGCGCTGGATCAGTGGGTGCTGGGACTGGCCATGCGCGAAGCCAATGGCGATCCCGCCGATCCCAGGGTCGTCTGGAATATCAGCAACGCCCCGCGGCGCTGGTTCGGCCACATCTATCCGGGCGCGGCGGTGGCGATAGACAATCCCGACAATTTCAACCGCGAAATTCCGATCGATGGCGATGGGCACTATGCTGTCGACATCCGCTTTTCCGCCGATCCACCGCAGTTCAGCATCGTTGCCGAGGTGGAGCCGGCGCATCATGCGGGACTTGGCCGCAATCTGGGAGCGCTGACGCTTCAGCAACTTCTGCCGTTCTGCGATGCCGACGGGCAGGTGACTGTGACGGTCGGCCCGCAGGAGGGCGGCGCGACCCATTTACGGACCGAGCCGGGCGCGCGGATTCAGGTCTATATCCGCGACAGTCAGCGCGACTGGCGGCAGGTGCCGGCACAGGTCAGCGTCCGTCGCGTCGATCCGCCATCCGGCCACCGCCCGCGCGACGAGGAGGAGATCGCCCGGACCGTCGTCGCCGACCTGCCAGCCTGGGTCGCCTTCTGGTCGGGGTTCAAGAATGATTTTCTCGGTCATCCCGAACCCAACCGGCTCATCGGACCCAATGGCCGCGACGGGGGCTGGGGCTATCTGGCTGGCGGGCGTTTCGCCCTTGGAGAAGGGCAGGGGTTGCTGGTGACGATCGATCCGGCGGGCAGCTATTATACCGGCATCCAGATTGCCGATCCGTGGACCATCTCCCCCGATCCGATGCTGCGCCTGGTCAGCCTCAACAGCGCTCAGGTCACGCCAGCGGCCGATGGCATGATCAGCTATGTGGTGGCGGGCGTCGATCCGGGCATCGCCAACTGGATCGATACGGCAGGCCTCGAAGAAGGCTGGGTGCTGCTGCGCTGGCAGGGCGTACCCGACGGCGCCGATCCTGCCTGCTTCATCCGCGACGTGCGCGTCGTCGATCTGGCGGCCATCGACCGCGAGGTGGACGCGAGGGTTCCCCGCGTCGATCTAGCCGCGCGGGGGCAGCAGTTGCGCGACCGCGCGCGTCAGCATGACCTGCGGACCCACGCCGCGACCTGGGGAGATGCATGATGCAGCCCAAGGGCTCTATACTGGAATTGTGTCAGGTGGTCCGCGACATGGAGCGCGCCTTGGATCACTGGACACGGGTCATGGGCGCGGGGCCGTTTTTCGTCTTCGACGTGCCCGTGCTGCCGGGCCAGATCTATCGCGGCGCGCCGACGCAGGTGGCGCTGAAGGTCGCGTTCGGCTTTTCCGGCGGACTGCTGATCGAACTGCTCCAGCAGACCAATGACGGGCCTTCGGTCTTCACCGAAATGCTCGACCGTCATGGCGAGGGCTATCATCATGTCATGCTGCGCATCCCCTATGATGACGGCGTGGAGCGGCTGTCCAGCGAAGGCTATGCCATGGCCTTCAGCGGCCAGATGCCGTCGGGCGAACGTTTCGCGCTGTTCGATACCCGCGCAGGCAATGGCGGCTATGTCGAACTCATGGAGATTTCGCCCGCGATGGAGGCGTCGCTCCACCGGATGCACGCCGCCCATTGCACATGGGACGGGATCGACCGCCCCATCCGGTCCATCGCCGAGCTCGGCTGAATCCGAGGCTGGAGCTCAGGCCGCTTCCGCGATGGCACGGATCGCGGTCAGCAGCATGTCGGTCGCGCGGGTGAGGGCGGCTTCCACGACATTGCGCTGCATCGCCAGCCGGTCGTCATTGTCGTCCAGGCTTTCCGCCACGACGACATTGCCCAGCACGATGACCGAGAAGATCACGAGCACCTCTTCGCTTTGTCGGCGCGACAGCCCGGCCTCTTCCAACGCGGTGAAGATGGCGCGCCGGATCGCCAAGGCATTGGGCAACTCCAGCCGATTGGCGCTGCGCGACAGGATAAAGGCGGCGGACCCGGGAAAATCCCTGTAGGCCATATGGACCGCGCGGGCGATGCTGCGCAGGCGGCTTTCCCAGTCGGGCGCCGACAAATCGGGCATCCGGCCGCGCAATATCTCGTCGGTCAGCAGGGCGAGCATCGCCTCTTTGTCGCGGACATGGTGGTAGAGCAGGCGTGGCGACACGCCCAGACGCTGTGCGACCGGGCGGATATTGAGCGCGTCGATCCCGCCCGACCGGGCCATGTCCAGCAACGTTGCGACCAGCCTCGCGCGGTCAAGCGCAGGCCCTTCGCATTGCGGCGGTCGGCCGCGCCGCGAAATCCGTGCAAGCGGTTGCTGGTCTGCCCTCATGCGTCTGCTTTAAGCGCAGGAACGGCACTGGTCCATGCCCCACGGTGCCGCAAGACCGTGGAGCAAGAGATTACAGCTTCTTCAGTTCGGCATTCGACAGGCTGGTCGTCACGCCCTTCTCACCCGCGCTCAGCGTGGCGGCGGGGATGGCGATGAACTTGCCGCGATAGATAACGCGAATGGCAGATACGGCGCCGTCGGCAGCCGTCAGCACGCGATCGACCTTGCCGATCTTGGTGCCGTCTGCGGAGTAGATCGTCTCGTTGCGATCCACCGCAGGCGCCTGGGCAAAAGCAGGTGCGGTCAGGCCCAGAGCGGCGAGCGCGATGATGATCGTCTTCATATGCTGAGATTCCTTTGTCGAAGATGACGATCTGTTGGCGCAGTCCCAAGATGGTTTCAAGGGAAAATCGATACACATCGAAAAGAATCTGTTCTATCTGTCCCATATGGAAAATGAAAGCTGCCGGATGGTGGGGGGAGAGGCAATGAAGGGCGCAGGCGGGTTTCGGCTCCACGACAAATGGTTCCTGCTGCTGCTGGGCGCGATCTACATGTTCAATTTCATCGATCGCACGATCATCGCCGTAGTTGGCGAGGCGATTCGTCACGACCTGCGCCTGAGCGATCTCCAACTCGGTATGCTCGGTGGGCTCGCCTTCTCGATCTTCTATGCCGTGCTGGGTATCCCGCTGGCGCGACTCGCCGAACGCTACAGCCGGGTGCGGATCATTGCCATGGTGACGATGCTCTGGTCGCTGATGACGGCGTTGTCCGGTGCGGCGGCAAGCTATGTCCAGCTCCTGCTCTGCCGCATGGGCGTCGGCGTCGGCGAAGCCGGCTTCACACCGGCGCTCGTTTCGATGATTTCCGATCGGTTCGATGCCGGGCGCCGGGCGGTGGTCTTTTCGCTGATTGCGATGGGGGTGCCCCTGGGCGGCGCCATCGCTGCGATTGCGGGCGGCGCGGTGGCGCAGGCATTTGGTTGGCGGCTTGCGCTCGTGGCGGTTGGCGCGCCCGGCCTGTTGCTGGCGCTGCTACTGCTTGCGACCATTCCCGAACCTGAACGGAAGGATGCCGGGCAGAGTGCGGATACGCCCCCCTTCGCCATGGTGCTTCGGCGGCTCGCCCGTTCGCCTTCCTTCCTGCACCTGACCTTTGGCAGCGGCTTCGTCGGGCTGGTGGGGTTCGGCACCAACCTGTTCCTCATTCCCTTGTTGGTTCGCCGCTTCGATCTCCCGCTGGCGCAGGCGGGTCTGGTGTTCGCGCTGTCGTTCAGTCTCGCGACGATGGTGGGACAAGTCAGCGGCGGTTATCTGATCGGCCGGCTGATCCGGCGGGATATACGCTGGGGCGGCTGGGCGCCCGCGATCGCGGTGGGGCTGGCTCTGCCATTCTATCTGCTGGCGATCCATCAATCCGACTGGTGGTGGCTGGTCGCCTTTCTCTTCGTCGCGACGACCTTGCTCTATGCGTTCACGCCCGCGATCATGACCATCACGCAGTCACTGGTTGAACCCCGTATGCGGGCGTCCGCCGCCGCGCTTCACTCCTTCGGCCAGACCGTCGCCGGGCTGGGGTTGGGATCGGTTGTGCTGGGCTATCTCAGCGATCGCCTCGCTGTCTTTCTCTATAAGGGCAATTATGCCGCAGACTGCCTCGTCTCGGGCAAGGCATCGCTGCCAGCCGCTTGTCTCTCGGCATCGGCAAGCGGCCTGCAACTGAGTATGCAATTGTCGGCATCTGTGCTCCTGATCGCGGTTATCCATTATAGCCTGGCTGCGAAAAATCTGCCGCTGGAGGCAAATGCATCGTGAAGGACGGGAAAGCTGTCGACGTTCGGCCACGAAGCGCCGGATGGGATGACGCCGCGGCCCCGGCCATGCCATCCTTGCGGCCTGGCTATGACAGGACCGCGAGCAAGCGGCAGAAAGGAAGATGAGGATGGGAAGAGCAGGGGTTATCGGCCTGGGGCAGATCGGCGCGGGCGTCGCCATATGCCTCGCGCGGACACAGCAATTGGCTGCGGTCTATGACATTCGCGCCGATGCTGCTGACGCGCTGGAGGGCGTGCCGCCCGTCGTCGCTAGCCCGGCGGAGCTGGCCGCGCAGTCCGACGTCGTCATCATCGCCGTCGTCAACGCAAAACAGACGATCGATGTGCTGTCAGGCCCCGACGGCGTGCTTGCGCGCGCGCGGCCGGGCATGATCGTGGTGCTGGTCGCGACCGTCTCGATCGAGGATCTGGACGCCATTCGCGTCCTGACCGACGCGGCGGGCGTGGAACTGGTCGATTGCGGCGTGACGGGTGGCCCCAAATCCCGCGAGCATGGCCTCGTTTGCCTCGTCGGCGGTACGGATGAAACAATCGCAAAGGTGCGTCCGGTTCTGGACGGCTTTGCCAAGCTGGTGGCGCATATGGGTGGCCCAGGCGCGGGCATGGCCGCGAAGATCGCCCGCAACGTCATCGTCTTCGGCTGCCTGCGCGCCGGCTATGAAGCGTCGGTATTGTGCCGCAATGCCGGGGTGGATGTCCGCCAGCTTGCGCATGTGATCGACGCCAGTTCGGACAGCGTGGGCGGCCCGTTGATGCTGGCGGTGCGCGACGATCCGTCGTCCAGCGAGCAGGAAGCGGCGGTGCGCGAATATACCCGCAGCCTGATGGTCAAGGATCTGGACGCCGCCATCGATCTGGCGCGCAGCTACGGCATCGCGCTGCCCTTGGTCGAATTGACGCGCCGAACCGATCAGACGGTCGTGGGCTTGGAAAATGTAATGGGAGAAAAGGCATGAGCATCGACGAAGCGCAGTGGCAGAAGGGGCTGGAAGTCTTCGACAAGGTCTACGGACCGGGATCGTCGGAAATGACCCTCCCGTATCGGGAATCATCCTTCAACCAAGAAATCGTCGGTAATCAGTTCGCCAATCTGTGGGCGAGCGACATCTTCTCGATGCGGGAGAAGCGCCTGCTGGTGCTGGGCGCCACGGCTATGCTGGGCCGCGCAGATCTGGTCGAAATCCAGATGAACGGCGCCCTCATCAATGAGGAATTCACTGATGAGGAGCTGGATTTCCTGCCGCTGTTCGTGCTGTTCTATGCCGGGGCGGGCAATACGACTACCGTGTTTCGGGGGATCGAAGCAGCCAAGGCCCGACGCAAGGAACGCAACGCCGCGAAATGACAGGGTGCGCATAATGAAGGGCGGTCTGGTCGAAAGACCGGGCCGCCCTTTTCTTATGCTTCGCCGCTACCCCGACGCCGGATCGCGCGCGAGGCCAGCAGCAGCAATATGCCCCCAGCGAATGTGAACAGCATTGCAGTGCCGATCCCCCAAGCGACACCGGCCGTGCCTCCGACAAAGTCGCTGACCGCACCGATCAGATAAGTGCCCGCGCCTACGCCGATCAGGTTCGCGCCCAGCTGCACCAGCGATACCGCAAGGCCCCGCAGGCGCGGTCCGGCGATTGTCACGATGACGGCGTAAATTGGGCCATTATAGGACGCACTGAGGAAGCCGCAAGCCATCAGCAGCGCCAGCATCAGATCGACGTCGTGGAACAGGACCGTACCGACCCCGGTCACAGCCGTCAGCAAGGGTATCACCGCGCCGAACAGGGATGTCCTTGCCGGATCAAAGCCACCCCGCCGCCGATTGACGAGGTCGATCACCCAGCCCGCGAGGAATCCGCCCAGCGAACCGAGGCCGCCATAGGCGATGGCGATGAGGATGCCCGCCTTCGCAATGGGCATGCCGTGGACCCGGATCAGGAAAGTGGTGAGCCATGTGCTCATGCCGTAAATGCCCGCCGCGATCAGGACGATGGCGAAGATGCAATACAGCAGTCCGGGCTGCGCGGCGAGCAGGCGGATGCGTTGCCCCAGTCTCAGCGTTTCTTCCTGCTGCGGGGCCGGCCCGTCATGTGCGCCGCGCACGGGTTCCCTTACCGTGAGCAGCAGCAGCGGCGCCAGCACCAGTCCCGGCACGCCGGCGGCCACGAACGCCCAGCGCCATCCGGCGCTCTGCACGATCGCGCCGCCTACGATGAACGCGATGGCGAGGCCGATTCCCGAACTCAGATACCAGATACCGATGGCGGTCGCGCGCCGGTCTTCGCCGAAATAATCGCTCAGCAGCGACATGCCGGTCGGTGATCCGCCCGCTTCGGCGGTCCCTACGGCGGCGCGGCCTATGAGCAATGTCCAGAACCCTGTCGCCAGGCTACACAGGGCGGTCGCACCGCTCCACAGCGTCAACGCGGCCGCCATCAGGTTGCGTCGGTTCCAGCTATCTACGGCTATGCCGAAGGGGAGGGCTGCAAGGGCAAAGAATATGCCATAGGCAAATCCGGCCAATATTCCCAATTGCCCATCCGAGAGTGCAAATTCATGCCCGACCGGCGCCAGCACCAGCCCGATGATGGCGCGATCAATGCCATGGCAGGTCTGCGCCAGCGTCAATATACCTAGCACATACCAGGGATAATGGCCGATGGCCGCTGGTTTGTCCGACAGCGCTCTCATGACGTCCCCGGCTGCAAGAGCGGTGCGATGGACATTGAGCGCCTCCTGTTTTTGAATATCGAACCGGGTGCATGGCGAAACCTGTCGCCCCTGTTCCCATGCCGCGCCTCGATCGAGCACAGGCAGGGATGTGCCCGCGCATGGAGCCTTGACCACCTATCCGAAGATAGAAGTAAAAGCGCATTGGTGCGCCTATTCGGGGCATCGAGAGAATAGAACCTGGCAGAGGTAGAGATGTTTCGTCCGGAGAGCGATTGGACCGGTCAGGGTAGAGCTGGCGTCCAGAATTTCTACATCGAAGCGGCGGCGAGAGTTCGCGACGCGCATGTGGATGTGCGGCATTTCGATTGGGTCCAGCCTAGCAGCGGCGTCTTTAGTCCAGAGAAACATTATCTGGATTATTCGCTCGACGGTCAGCCGCGGCGCAGCATGGTCAGCATGGGCCGCCCGGACCGGCGCGCCGCGTCGGGGGACATCCTCTACATGCCGCCGCACCGCCAATATTTCGGCGAGCCGGCGCTTCAGGAGCGGCATCTCGTCTGCGTGGCGCTTGGGGAAGAATTTCTGGAGGAATTGTTCGACGGGGAGCAGCCGCTGAACAAGGTAGAGCCGTGCGCAGACATTCAAAATATCTCCATGCGCCGACTCTTTGCGGGACTGGCTGCGGAATTGCGGACGCCCGGATTTGCCAGCCAGACGCTCGTCGAATCGATGCTCATGGGGCTTGCGGTCGAACTGGCCCGGCACATGGGTTCGCGCGAACGGGGCAGCCAGCATTCGCGTAGCCCACGCCAGGTCCAAAACATTATCGACTATGTGTTGGAAAATCTCTCCGCGCCTCTTGGCGTCGCCGATATCGCGCGCGACTGCAACATGAGCGTGCGTCATGTCGCCCGCGTTTTCAAGGAAGGGACCGGCGTCAGCCTGGGTGAATTTGTCGCGCGCAGCCGGATCGCCCTGGCAAAGGAACTGCTGCGCAGCGATGGCGCCCGCATCAAGGAAATCAGCTGGCGATGCGGCTTCAACAGCACGTCGGCCTTTTCCGCCGCTTTCCGATCCGCGACGGGTCAAACGCCCAAGGCTTTCCGGTCAACATCAGCGCAGGTCCACTGATCGGGCAAGCAGGAAAATGTCGATGAGCGGCCAAATTCTATCGCCGCACAGTCAACCGTGGACCGGCCACTATGGAGCAGATCGGCTCCAAGCTAGACGGGCTCATATGTGCAAATCGAGGCAAGATACAATGATGGGGAGGAAGATATGAGCAAGAAGGCCGTCACTCAGGGTGCGATCGGCATGGGTGCGCTCGTCGCCGCCATGGCGCAGCCCGCTTATGCGCAGCAGCCGCAATCGGGTGCGAGCGAAGGTATTCAGGATATCGTCGTCACTGCGCGCCGCACTGAAGAAAGTCTTCAGACGACACCGATCGCTGTCACGGCGCTCACCCCCGAAGCTTTGACGACGGCCAAGGTGGAAAATGTCGTCGATCTTCAGCGCACCGCGCCGGGCTTGGTCATCGGCCGCGGTTCCGCGGGCGGCGACGGCATCGTCTTCGTCGCCATCCGCGGTCAGGGCAATCTCCAGCCCATTCTCGCCAACGATCCGGCGGTCGCCACTTATATTGACGGGATCTACATCCCACGGCCCTCGACGGGCATGACCGACATTCAGGACGTGCAGCGGCTGGAGGTTCTGCGCGGGCCGCAGGGTACGCTCTTCGGCCGCAATACGACCGGCGGCGCGATCAACATCGTCACCAACGATCCAAACGACCAGCTCAGCGGCACCTTCAAGGCGGAGTTTGGCAATTACAGTACGCTAGGTGCGCAGGCCAATATCAATGTGCCGCTCGCAGAGGGGCTCGCGATCCGCCTGAGCGGCGCGATCAACGAGCGGGACGGCTATGGCGACAATCTCGCCACCCACCGCGACTTTTCCGACAACAACAGCAAATTCTTACGCGGCAAGCTTAAATATGAAGGCAATGGCTGGGACCTGACGCTTTCGGGCGACTGGAACCGCCAGTCCAACCATGGTCAGCAGATCGCGCTCTGGGCCTTCAATCCGGCGATCGTCCCCGCCGCCTTTCAGCCGGGCCTCACGGCCGGTCTGCTGACCAAGGATCATTGGTGGGGCAACACCGCGACCGGGACATCGACCCCGGCCACGATCGGTGCGCTGACTCCGGAAGCGCAGGCTCTCTACGGTGTGAAGCCATTCAATACGCTGGAAGTATATGGGTTTTCCGGTACGCTCAACGTCGAACTGGGCGGGCTGAACTTCAAGTCGATCACGGGCTATCGCCATTCGATGAACTATGGCCAGAATGATACGGACGGTACGGCCGTCCCGTTGCTGGCGACCTTTGCAGGGTCTGGATCCTATTATATTTCTCAGGAATTCCAGCTTTCCGGGAATATCACCGACAGCCTCAGCTTCATCACGGGCGCTTATGCCGGCAAGGAAAGCGGCTATGAATTCAGTCGCTCGCAGATTTTTGGCGGACTCATCCGCGATTCCAACGCCGACGTCACCAACAAGACCTTCGGTTTGTTCGCGCAGGCCTACTATGAACTGACCCCAAAGCTGCGTGCGGTCGGCGGCTTCCGTTATACTTGGGACACCCGCAACAGCGTGCTGCACAATGCACAGGTATATGGTCTGCCCTATAACGTCGCCGTGGCGGGCACGCCGACCGGCATCAACTGCACCGTCACGCCAACGAGCCCCGTGACAGCCACCACCTGCAATCAGGAGCAGAATGCCAAGTTCAACTATCCGGCCTGGAACCTGGGTCTTGACTGGCAGGCGAGCGACAATCTCTTCCTTTATGCCGCGACCCGCGGCGCGGCCAAGGCTGGCGGCTGGAACCTGCGTGCAGGCGGCCTGCCTGCCTTCTCTCCTGAAAAGGTGAAGGATGTGGAGGCCGGTCTGAAGGTCGATCTCTTCGACCGACGCTTGCGCTTCAACTCGGCGGTCTTCCATACCTGGAAGGATGACAATCAGGCGATCGTCAACAGCTTCGTGACCGGTATCGGTGTTACCCAATATATCCAGAACAACGGCAAGGTCCGTATCTGGGGCATAGAAAATGAAATCACCGCCGTGCCCTGGGAAGGCATGACGCTCAGCGTCAACGGCTCGCTGCAGGATGGCAAATATGCGAAGGGCAGCTTCAGCGAAATCCAGGTGGTGGCCGGCAGCGGCTGCACCAACAGCGCCGGGGTCGCCAACGGCTGCGTCGTCGATCTGAGCGGCTTGCCGCTGCTGCAATTGCCCAAGAAGCAGCTTAACGTCAGCGCCACGCAGAAGATTCCTGTCGGCGGCGGCACGCTCGCCGTCACTGGCGCCTATTCCTATGTCGGGGGTCAGCATTTCGATGCGGTCCGGGCGGCGGATCAGGCGTCGGCGGCGACAAAGGCGGCCTACGAGACGGAAAACCGCCTCGGCTTCGTACCTGGCTATGGCATTTTCAACGGGCGTATCGCGTTCCAGCTTGAAAATCCCAATGTCGAAGTGGCGGTCTATGGCCGTAACATCACGAACAAGAAATATCTGCTGCGCCGCTTCCCCGATCTCTATCGGACATTGGGAATCACAGCCGCCTATGTTGGCCAGCCGGCTACCTATGGCGTTGAAACAACGTTTAAATTTTGATCGATAAGCGGCTGGCGGGACAATCTGCAATCCATGCAGCTCTCTCTCGCCAGCCATCACCGGGGACGGGCGCATGATGACGAGGTTGGTAGACAGGGTAGGGATCGTCACGGGCGGCGGCGGCGGTATCGGTACCGCGGTCGCCCGACGTCTGGTCGCGGAGGGCGCGCGCGTCGTGATCGCCGACCTGTTCGAAGCTGCCGCCGTTCGCGCGGCGGAACCGCTGGGCGACAAGGCACTGCCGGTACAGTTCGATGCTGCCGATCCGCAATCGGTAAAGGCGATGGTCGATCGCACCGTAGACCATTTCGGCAGGCTGGACATATTGCACAACAACGCGGCAATGACCGATCCGGACAAAAGCCCGCAGGATACCACAGCCGTCGATATCCCGATCGGCATCTGGCGCGAAATTCTCGACGTCAATCTCACCGGCTATCTGCTCGGATGCAAATATGCCATCCCGCATATGGTCGCGGGCGGCGGCGGTTCGATCATCAACACTGCCTCCAATTCGGGCAGTGCGGGAGATCTGGCGCGGATCGCCTATGGTTCGTCGAAGGCAGCGATCATCGGACTCACCAAATATGTGGCGACCCAGCATGGGCGGCAGAATATCCGCTGCAACAGCATCGCGCCGGGTGTCGTGCTGACCGAAGCCCTCGAAAAGACCGTGCCGGGGCTCAAGGAAATCATCCAGCGGCATATACTGACGCCGGAATTCGGAACGCCGGATGATATCGCGGCGTTGGTCGCCTTCCTGGCTTCTGACGAAGCGCGCTACATCACGGGCGAAAATATCTCGATTTCGGGCGGCGGCCTCGTCCACCAACCCCATTATGCCGACCTGCTGGCCTTCATGCAGGCGAAGGACTGAGCCGTGTCCAGCGCCTGCACGTCGGAACATGGAAGGTTAATGGGCGGTTCGATGAAAATAGCGGATCGTCAGCCGGCCGTCGGCGACCTTGTAGGTTTCGAGGCTTGGCAGCGTCACGATGCCCTCCTTGGTTTGCAGGCGGTTGGCGACATAGGCGGCGCCCTCGGATCCGTTGACGATCACTTCCAGCGGTTCTGTCGTGCATTTTCCGCCATACTCCGCCCACATGTCGGCCATCGCGGCGTCGCCGTCCACGGGGGGCGATCCGACATATTCGATCGTAAACCCCTCTGGCCCCAACGCCCGGAAAAGGCGATCGAGTTCGTCGCGCTTCCCTTCATTCCACAGCCGGTAATTGTCCCGGATCGCCTGTTCCAGATCCAGCACGTCTGCCTCACTCATGTGCATCGTCTCCTGTCATTGCGGATCGTCCGCATGCTCGTCAGTCTCAGACGGACGGCCACGATCGCACCTGTCTTTGGCAGGGGTGGAATTTATCTCTTTTTGCTTCGGAGACTATGATGACCCAAGTCGCACAACAATCCCTGCCGGATCACGTGCCGCCCGAACTGGCGATGGCGCTGCCGCTCTTTTCGCGGACGGTGATCTATGACAACCCGCAGGAAGTGCTGATCCCCGCGATGCATGCGGAGCTGCCGCCGATCACCTATGTCACCAACATCTTCCCGGGCGATCAACCTGGCTGGCTGCTCAAAAATGCCGAGGATGTACAGGCGATGCTGCGCGATGCCGACAATTTCACCAAGAATGGCATGGGCAAATGGGCGCAGAATATCGGCGAGAACTGGCTAGTCATTCCGACCGAGGCCGACCCGCCAATCCACACCGGCTATCGCAAGGCGCTGAACAGTCATTTCGCACCCCAGAAGATGTTCGCGATGAAGGAACAGGTGCGCGAGCGAGCGCAGGCCTTGATCGATGCCTTCAAGGATCGCGGCCAATGCGATTTCATCGATGAGTTTTCGGAAAAATTCCCGATCTTCATCGTCCTCGATCTGCTGGGCCTTCCGCAGGAAAGAATGACGCAATTCCTTAAATGGGAAAAGGAAATGCTCCATTCCAACGACTGGCAAGTGCGCGGTAACGCCGTACGCTGCGTGAAGGATTATCTGCTGGAAGAGATTGAGGCACGCCGCCAGCAGCCGCGCGACGACTATATCAGCAAGGTGCTGACCTTCGAGGTCGATGGCCGTTTGTGGAATGATGACGAGGTGTTCGGCCATTGCTTCAATCTGTACATTGGTGGCCTCGACACGGTTACGTCCCTGCTCGGCAACATCTTCAACTATCTGGCGTCGCACCCGGACAAACAGAACGAGCTGCGCGCTGATCCATCGCTGATCGTCCTGGCAGTCGAAGAATTCCTGCGCGCCTTCGCGCCGGTTACGGCCTTCCGTATCGCAACCAAGGTCATCGAGATTCATGGGCAGAAAATAATGCCCGGCGATTATGTGGCGTTTAGTTCCCCCGTGGTGGGACGCGACCCGGCTTTCTATGAAGATCCCCAGGCGATCCGCTTCGATCGCAAGGCGCCGCACATGTCGCTGGGCAGTGGCATCCACAAATGCCTGGGGATGCACCTGGCACGGCTGGAACTGCAGATCGCGGTCGAGGAATTCGTCAAGGCCATACCGGAATTCCGGATCAAGGACGGTTTCCGGGTGCCATATTATGTAGGCAATATCCTGCATGTGCCGGACCTCCACCTGCAATGGGGCTGAATATTCCCAACGCTCTCACGCTCACCGATATGGGGAGTGAGTGCCTGAAACGGGAATCTGGAGCGGGGTCGATAGCGTCGGCCCCTGCTCTGGTGCTGTCTAGCTGTATAATATATCCTTCCGGAATGCCCGCGGGCTGAGGCCTGTCGCCTTCCGGAAGGCGGCACTGAAGGCTGCAACGCTTTGGAAGCCGCAATTGCCCGCGATGACCTTGATGAGAGCGCCATCCTGCGCCAATTCCCGTTTGGCCCGCGCAATCCGCGCATCGGCAATGTAGCTGCCGAGCGTCTTTCCGACCGTGTTCTTGAAGATCCGCGCCAGATGCCGTGAGCTGACACCGCATTCTGTCGCAAGGTCGACGATCGACAATGGTCCCGCCAGTTCCGCCTCGATCCGTTCCTGAAGACGGCGCAGGTGCCAGTCCGCCATGCGTTGATCGGTTTCAACATCGGATTTGTGTGGAATTTGAAGGTGTCGACAGAGGTCGATGACCAGTGACAACGCAATGGTCTCGACCATGATGGCGGGAGCGAAGCCGGGATGGCGCACCTCGTGTGCAAGCCGAGACATACCGTTCAGTATCCACGGTGCCTTCACATCGAAACAGGGGGGCAATGAGGAAGGTAGCGTGTCATTCTCGAAGAGTTGATCTGCTGCGTGGCTTTCAAACGTCAAACAGAAAATGCGATATTCGCTGGGTTCGCAGCGCGCCGCAAATTGGCTCCCCTTGGGCAGATAGGACACTTCGCCAAAGGGCGGCGCATGACGACGCCCGTCGGGGAACAGGCGTGAGCCGCGCGCGCGCGGGCCAAGCGAATAGTCGAGATAGTGACTGTTCGGCTCGAATATTGCGTCACAACTGCGATCCCAGGCAAAATGTCGGATGTCGGCCCGAATGCCGTTGGCAATGATGCTGTCCTCGACATGGAAATAGGCGGTTGTTAGCGGTTGGCATGGGAGAATGGTGCCAGTCGGCTGAATCTTGGATCGTTCGCTCGCCATCGCCATTGTCCGCTCCCCCTTTTCAAAGCCTACTGTCGACCCTTTTTATAAGCGATGTTATGGGGCCTCATCCAAAACAGGTCGATGCTCATCATATTGCGCAAACCGGACATCCCATCGCGAAACCGTCATCATGTTCATGACCCGACGGTCGAAAAATTCCAAAGCATCGCGAAGCGGACATTGGTTTGATCGCAGACAGGACATGGCGCGGAAGCCGGTTTTCCGGGCTCCTTGCCAATGCTAGCGGTCGATGGGGATGGGTAGAGATAGAAAAACGTCCTGCCCGTATGCAATGGCTCTGGGAGGGGATAATATGGCTTCAGAGAAATGGTTTCGGACAAGCGCCTTGGCGAGCTTGTCGGTTTTTGTCACGGCCGCTGCGCCGGCGGTGGCGGCGGATCAGACCGGTTCTGTGGGAATAGAGGACATCGTGGTCACCGCCCGGCGGACCGAGGAAAATATCCAGACGACGCCGGTCGCCGTCACCGCTCTTTCGACTGAAATGATTAAACAGGCGCAGGTCGGCGATGTGGCTGGTCTGCAGCGCACCGCGCCCAGCCTGTCGATCGCGACCGGCGCCCCGGGCGGTTCGGGTTTCGTCTATATCTCCATTCGCGGCATGCCGGCATTGAACCCGGGCGTCGCCAACGACCCTTCGGTCGCGACCTATGTTGACGGGGTCTATATTCCGCGTCCTTCGCAGGGTTCGGCCGATCTCATCGACCTCCAGCGGGTCGAGGTCCTGCGCGGCCCCCAGGGCACGTTGTTCGGTCGCAACACCACCGGCGGCGCGCTCAACATCGTCACGGTCAATCCTACGGGCGATTTCGAAGGACAGTTCCGCATTCAAGGCGGCAACTATGATTATCGCAATATCGACGCGGTGCTCAACGTACCATTGGTGGGCGATGAATTGGCGGCGCGCTTCGTCTATGATTTCGTGGATCACGACGGCTACGCCCGCAATGTGACCTCGAACAGCGAATTGAAGGACCGTAACAGCCATTATGCCCGTGCTAAATTGCGTTGGGCGCCCGCCGGCAGCAGCTGGTCCGCGACGCTCAGCGGCGACTACAATATCATCAAGGATCATGGTCAGTTCGTCGGCCTCGCTGGGGTCAATCCGGGCGCCAGCGCGGCAATCGGCGCGATCAACGCCGCAACCCCTCTTGCGGCATATCTGCACAACAACGCCCATTGGTATAATGCCTATGGCGTTCCATTCAGCACCAATCCGCCGGTCGGGTCCAATTATGGGTTTCTGACCGCAGGCAGCCGGAGTGCCTATAACAGGCTGGAAGCTTATGGCGGCAATCTCACGATAGATGGCGAAATCGGTTCTGTTACGGTGAAATCCATCTCTGCCTATCGCTACAGCAACGCAATAGGTCTGAACGAACTCGATGGTACGCCTGCTCAGATTCTGGCGGCCGAAAGTGCCTACAAGTCCGATCAATATTCCCAGGAACTTCAGTTGTCCGGAGAGCTTGGCGATCGGTTCAGTTATATTCTCGGCGGCTATTATTCGACAGAAAGCGGCCGTGAATCGTCGGTGGCGCAGACGTTCGGCTCCTTTACCCCCGCAGCCCCGGCACCCAATTTCGGTTTCAGCCTGAATTACGGCACAGTGAAGAATATCTCGGTCGGCCTGTTCGGCCAGGGCTATTACCGTCTGACCGACACGATCCGTCTTACAGGAGGCGTCCGTTGGACATGGGATAAGCGAGAGGTTGTTCTGCTGAACAGAACGAATCTGGCCGCTAATAGCTGCGCGCCTGAACTGCTCTCAAATCCGGATTTCATTGCGCCTTGCAGCCTACCGCGTTCGGTCAAATATGATTATCCCGCCTGGACGGCAGGCATCGATGTGGAGATCACCGACGGCCTGTTTGCTTATGTGAAAACGAGCGCCGCATCGAAGGCCGGCGGCTTCAACATGCGTAATGGTTCGGCCGCGACGCCGCCGTTCAAGCCGGAGAAGGTCAGGGACGTTGAACTCGGCGTCAAGTTCAGTACATCGGATAACCGTTTGCGTATCAATGCCGCGGCTTTCCATTCCTGGCAGTCTGAGGTGCAGCGCAATGCTTCCGACTGCATCACTCCACCGGGTGCGCTCGCTTGTACAACCACGCAATTCCTCCGCAACTCGGGTGACGCGCGTGTCTATGGCGGCGAACTCGAAATAAGCGCTGTTCCTTGGGGAGGAATGCTGGTCTCCGGCAATCTTGCCTTGCTCGACGGCAAATATGTCGCCGGTACCTTCGTTGAGCAGCAGCAGTTCGTTCCCGTCGCCGGCGCCAATGTGTCCGATTGCGCCGCTGGCACCGCTGTGGGTTCAGTCCGCTGTTCGGTCGTCCGCAGCGGCGAGGCTCTGCCGCAGATGCCCAAAAAGCAGTTCGGCATCTCGGTGACCCAGAAACTCGTCACTTCGGTCGGGGAACTCTCGATCCACGCGAACTACGCCTATATCGGTCGACAGAATTTCGGTCTGTTCACCGCCGATCCGCGTCGTCCGCAGGCTTATCGTGATGCGGTCGCCATCGCCAACCGGATCAACACCATTTCGGGATACGGGCTCTTTAATGGGCGTATCGCCCTGCAGATCGAAGATCCCAATCTTGAGTTGTCGGTATTCGGCCGCAACATCGGCGGCAAGAAATATGTGACCCGCGCATTCGCCGATCAGTTGCCGACACTGGGCACGGCGATCGACTATATTGGCGATCCCTTCACATGGGGCATCGGCGCCACCTTTCGTTTCGGGCCGAAAAGCTAGGCGTGACCTGTCGGCCTTGGCGCTCCCGCAATAGTTTGGCGGTCAGGCGGACCCCGTCGGGGATTTACGAAAGACGTTCGGAGTGATTAGCTCATTCGCGAACTTGGACGAAGCCTGAGGGATATTTCATGACAGATAGTATCAGGAAAATTGGGTTCATCGGCCTCGGCAGCATGGGCGGCGATCAGGCGCGGGAGTTGGCCAAATTGCCGCTCGACCTGACTGTTTACGATGTGTTTCCCGATGCGCTGGCGAAATTCGAGGGCCGCGCGAAGCTCGCCGCCTCCATAGCGGAGGTAGGCGAGGACGCCGACGCCGTCGGGATTTGTGTCCGGGACGACACGCAGGTGCTGGAATGTGTTGATGCGCTGCTGCCTGTAATGAAGCGGGGGGCGAGCCTGCTCATCCACAGCACAATCAAGCCCAAAACTGCACAGCAGATAGCCGAACGAGCTGCCACCGTGGGTGTCGATGTCATCGATGCGCCAGTTACGCGCACTGAAATGACCAAGAACGGCCCGTTCGTCTTTTGCATGACGGGTGGCGATGAAGCCGTCGCCGCGCGCGTCCAGATTGTACTGGACGCCTTTTCGACGAACACGATGCATATCGGCCCGCTCGGATCGGCGATGGCCCTCAAGATCTGCAACAATCTCGTATCTTGGTGTGGTATCATGCTAGGTGTCGAAGTCGCCAATGTGGCGGAGGCGTCCGGCGTGCCGATGGACAAGCTGCTGACCGTGATGAAGCGCAACGGCAATCTCACCCCGCCCATGGCGGGTTTCATCGATTTTCGCAATAATCCGGGAGACGCCGCCCGTCGCGCCTTTTTCGCCAGCCAGGCCGGCATCGGCGAAAAGGACCTTGCGCTGGCCGAAGAGCTGGCGGCTGGTGCCGATGCCCCGTCGCCAATCACCAGCCATACCAAGACACTGATCAAGAAAACGCTGCTCGCAATCTGTGAGAGCTAGATTGTCAAAAATTCGCAGAAAATAAGGTTTCGAGGACAAAGCTTTACGGGCGCGATTTTGTATTGATTATCCCACTACCCGCGACCTATCCTTTCTGATCCCAGGGCGAACTTGTAGTTGTGGTTATGCCGTCCAAGATTAAGGGGGTGCCTTCTCGAAGGGAAGAGCGTCAGTCCGATCGACGGCAGTTCATCATTGCCGTGGCTCGCCGATCCTTTCTGCAGGATGGCTATGCCCGGACTACCATGTCAGGAATAGCTGCAACGCTCGGTGGCTCAAAGAGCACCTTGTGGCGTTATTTTCCTTCGAAAGAAGAGCTGTTTACCGCCGTCCTGGACCAAGCAACCTCCGAGTATCACAAACGGCTTTGCTTGATACTTGATCCCTCTGAGGATGTCGCCACGGCGGTCGAACGCTTTTGCTTTAATTTCCTGAAAACGGTAACGTCGGCAGATGCCTTATCCTTATACCGATTGGTCGTAGGCGAGGGAGCCCGATTTCCGGAGATTGGTCAAATTTATCATGCCCGAGTACAGTCAGTTACCAACAAGATACTCGCCCATTATTTCGCCAAAGCCATGAGCTGTGGTTCATTACGCGAAGGCAACCCGCTAAGATTAGCCCAGGCATTGAGAGGTCTTTGCATATCAAAAGTCGAGGATTTCTTGCTGTCTGGGGCAACCGAAATCTATCGCGCTGAAGTTATTGATTCCGATGTGAATGAGGTACGGGATATTTTCCTCCGTGCCTTTGCTCGTAACTAATCGGCCTTCATCACCCTCATGCTCAATTACTTCACTCCTGTATAAGGTCCATTTGTTGGCCATGCTGTACTTACTGAATGGAGAAGAGTGAAGCATAATGAAAAAAAGCATTAAAGCCAGTCACGTGGTGATAGGGGTATCCATTGGGGTACCGTCGGCAAGGAGATGAATAATATGTAATAGTTTTAAATGGTTATTTGTTATTTTAAGGAGATGCCGGGCCCACCAATTTCTTCACACCGTCGATCTGCTTGGCCGGACATATCTTGCGCGAACGTGCAGGGTTCATGACGCCTGCCGCCCGATCCGGCAAAGCGCTTGGCGGTTATAGTTTGTGCAATGCAAAAATTTCGCTTGCGACTCGGATGAATCGGTGACAGCTTCCCTCCCGTCGAAGCAGGGGCGCTTCGGCACATAGGTTGGGCCTGCCGATGACGGTCAGGTTCAGCTTCGGTTGATGAAAAGACCGACATGGCAATGACGCCGCCTGGACAAGGTCCGACGACCTTCGTTCCGGCGGCTTTTTTATTGGGTTTTCGCTGGCGGCATGGATGCTGCCGGGCGGCTTTCGGCATCGATTTTCGTGCGCTGGATCGCTTCCGGCGATGGCTGGTTGCGCGCTGCTTCCGGCAGTCACGGGCAACAAGGAAAGGACATCAGGGAATGGCAGAGGGGGATAATCAGCATGGCGTCAGCCGGCGCGGGCTGCTGAAGAGGAGCGGCACGGCGGCGCTGCTCGCTGCGGTGCAGCAGGCATTTCCATCGGGGGCGTTCGCGGCCGGGGCAGGACCGGAAGTCACGGGCGCCAAGCTGGGCTTCATCGCGCTGACCGATGCGGCGCCGCTGATCATCGCCAGGGAACTCGGCTTCTTCGCCAAATATGGCATGCCCGACGTGCAGGTGGCGAAGCAGGCGAGCTGGGGCGCGACCCGCGACAATCTGGTGCTGGGAAGCGCGGGCGGCGGCATCGACGGGGCGCATATCCTGACGCCCATGCCCTATCTGCTGACGCTGGGCGCGATCGGCAAGGCGACGCCGATGAGCATCCTCGCCCGCCTCAATGTCAACGGCCAGGCGATCTCCGTATCCAAGGAATATCTGGGGGCGAGGGCGGACCTCAACGCCGGAAAGATGAAAGGCGTGATCGCCCAGCGCAAGGCGGCCGGCAAGAAGATCTCCATGGCGATGACTTTCCCCGGCGGCACGCATGACATGTGGCTGCGATATTGGCTGGCGGCCGGCGGGATCGATCCGGACAAGGATGTCGAACTGATCACCGTGCCGCCGCCGCAGATGGTGGCGAACATGAAGGCCGACACGATGGACGCCTTCTGCGTGGGCGAGCCGTGGAACGACCAGCTCGTCGCGCAGCAACTGGGCTACACCGCCGTTTCGACCGGCCAGATGTGGATGAACCACCCCGAAAAGAGCTTCGCCATGCGGTCCGACTGGGTGGCGAAGTATCCCAGGGCGGCGCTGGCGATCACGGCGGCGATCATCGAGGCGCAGCGATGGGCGGACAATCCCGGCAATATCGCGCGACTGGCCGGGACGATTGCGGGGCGCGATTATCTGAAGTGCCCGATCACCGACATTGCCGACCGCCTGCAGGGCAATTTCACCATGGGCGACGGACGTAAATTCCCCAACGCGGCCTTCAGGATGAAGTTTTTCGCGGGTTACGCCTCCTTCCCCTACAAGAGCCACGATCTCTGGTTCCTCACGGAGAACCAGCGCTGGGGCAAGCTGCCCATGACGTTGGATAGCAAGGGCGTGATCGCGAAGGTCAACCGGTCCGACATCTGGCGCAAGGCCGCCGCGATGCTGGGCGGCAAGGGCCCGGCCAGCGACAGCCGCGGCGTCGAGAAATTCTTCGACGGCAAGACCTTCGATCCCGCCAACCCCAAGGCCTATCTCGCCAGCCTGGCGATCAAGCGCGTCTGATGAAGGAGATCAGCATGGCATCGCCATCGCCCGGCAGGATGAGTGGGCCGTCGGCTTCGACCGGCGGGTCCAGCACCGAATTGGGTGTCATCCTGCCCTATCCCGAGGAAGCTATCGCCCGCCGCAGTTTCGAGCCGGTGGCAGCGCCCGAACATCCGCTGATCCGCGTAGCGCGATCCGTGGCGGCCAGCGTGCTGCCGACCATGGTGATGATCGCGGGGCTGCTGGCCTTCTGGCAGTTGCTCTGCGGATCGCCGAGCGCGACTTTCCCCAGTCCGCTCGCCGTCTGGCAGGAAAGCCATGACGTCATCATGCATCCGTTCAAGGGCGTGGAGATCGGCCTCACCCATTTCAGCATCCAGGACGGCGGCGACGTCGGCATTGCCGGCCATGTGCTGACCAGCCTCAGCCGCGTGCTGATCGGCTACAGCATCGCGGCGGTGATCGGCGTGGCGCTGGGCATCCTGATCGGGCAAAGCGTCTTCG
This sequence comes from Sphingobium sp. CFD-2, assembly GCF_024611135.1. Lineage (NCBI taxonomy): Bacteria > Pseudomonadati > Pseudomonadota > Alphaproteobacteria > Sphingomonadales > Sphingobiaceae > Sphingobium > Sphingobium sp. CFD-2. Next base: position 1,383,525 of record NZ_CP084405.1, read on the forward strand.
CCTTCCGCGCGCTCGACCCGCTGTTCCAGGTGCTGCGCACCGTGCCGCCGCTGGCATGGCTGCCGATCAGCCTCGCCATCTTCCAGCAGGCGCAGCCCTCCGCCATCTTCCTGATCTTCATCACCGCGATCTGGCCGATCATATTGAACACGGCGGCAGGGGTGCAGACCATTCCGGCCGCCTATCGCAACGTCGCCAAGGTGCTGGCGCTCAATCCGATCGAATATTTCGTGCGCATCATGCTGCCCGCCACCGTGCCGCACATGTTCACCGGTCTTCGCATCGGCGTCGGCATGAGCTGGCTGGCCATCGTCGCGGCCGAGATGGTGCAGGGCGGCACCGGCGTCGGCTTCTTCATCTGGGACAGCTACAACAGTTCGCTGCTGACCGACACCATCGTCGCGCTGATCTGGATCGGCATGGTGGGCTTCGCGCTGGACCGCATCGTCGCCTTTGCGGGCCGCATCATCGGCCGCGCAGGCTGACAGGGGAAGGCATTTTCATGAAACAGCGCAGCTATCTCGCGCTTGAGGGCGTCACCGTCGAATTTCCGACCAGGGCAGGGCGCTTCTGCGCGCTCGACGGGATCGATCTGGAGGTTGAAAAGGGCCAGTTCGTGGCGCTGATCGGCCATTCAGGCTGCGGCAAGTCGACGCTGCTCAATGCGGTCGCCGGGCTGGTCGAGCCGACGCGGGGCGCGATTTTCCTCGACGGCGAACTGGTCGACGCGCCGGGGCCGGACCGGGCGGTCGTCTTTCAGGACCATAGCCTGCTGCCCTGGCTGACGGTCGAGGAGAATGTGCGTCTGGCCGTCGACCAGACGGCGGGCGGCAGGAACAGGGCCGAACGCAGGGACTGGGTCATGCACAATCTGGAACTGGTCCAGATGGCCCATGCCGCGGGCAAGCGGCCCGGCGAACTGTCTGGCGGCATGAAGCAGCGCGTCGGCATCGCCCGCGCCATCGCCATGAACCCACGCGTCCTGCTGATGGACGAACCTTTCGGCGCGCTCGACGCGCTGACACGGGCGGCGCTTCAGGACGTGGTCATGGATTTGCAGGCGCGGCTGAACAACACCGTGCTGATGATCACCCATGATGTCGACGAGGCGGTGCTGCTGGCTGATCGGGTCGTCATGATGACCAACGGCCCGGCGGCGCGGATCGGGGAGGACCTTGCCGTGGCGCTGGCCCGTCCCCGGAACCGGCTGGAGGCTATCGACACGGCCCAATATGCCGAAGCGCGTTCCGCCGTCATCCACTTCCTGCACGAGCGCTACCGCAATCCGGCGACGCTTGCCGCCTGAAATCCGGTTTGGAGAGGATGCCCTGAACAGGCCCGGAAAGGCCATCGGGAGCAAATGAAGGGGGATTTATGAAGAAGGTTTCTTTCCTGTTTTCGGCGTCGGCCCCAATAATGGGACTGTCCGCGATCGCGGCGCCGGCGCTGGCGCAGGATGTCGTTTTCAAGCCGATCGTGGAGGCCCGCTTGCGGTACGAAACGGTCGATCAGGCGGGCCCGGCGCCGCTCAGCAGCAGCCGCGATGCCCATTCCGTGACGATGCGGCTGCGCGCGGGCGGGGAGGTTTCGAAGGGTCCCTGGGCCTTCCTGGCCGAAGCCGAAGGCACGCTGGCGATCGATGAGGACTATAATAGCGGCGTCAACGGAAAGACGCTCTATCCCATCGTAGCCGATCCGGAGACAGTCGAGGCCAACCGGGTGCAGATCCAGTACCGCACAAAGCCGCTGGTCGTGACCGTGGGCCGTCAGCGGATCAACCTGGACGATCAGCGTTTCGTCGGCTCCGTCGCCTGGCGGCAGAATGAGCAGACCTTCGATGCCGTGCGCATCGAATATATGGGGATCAAGAACCTGAAGGTCGACCTCAGCTACGCGATGGCGGCGCGGACGATCTGGGGCATGGACGGCGGCAAGTTCGGTTCGGCCAACCGGCCGACGGACATCAAGGGCGACGATGTCTTCGCCAACATCTCCTACAAGACCAAGCTCGGGACTTTGACCGGCTTCGCCTATCTGGTGGACGAGGATGAGGCGGTGGCCCCGCCGAGGCGCAACAGCAGCCAGACCTATGGCCTGCGCTTCACCGGTGCGCAGCCGCTGGCGAAGAAGGTGAAGCTCAGCTACCTCGCCAGCTATGCGCGGCAGAGCGACCATGCGACCAATCCCGTCGATTATTCGGCGGATTTCGTCACGGCGGAACTGGGGCTGGACATTGCCGCCTTCAAGCTGACGGCGGGCTATGAATTGCTGGGGTCGGATGCGGGCGCGACCGGCATTGCGGGCGGTTTCGCCTTCCAGACGCCCTTTGCCACGCTGCACAAGTTCAACGGTTGGGCCGACAAGTTCCTGACCACGCCCGGCACCGGCATTCAGGATTATTATGCCGGCGTCGCCTATAGCGTGCTGAATGTAGGCAAGGCCGGACCGCTGGTCGCTTCCTTCATCTACCACCGGTTCAGCAGCGACCGGCTGTCGATCCATTATGGCGACGAATATGATGCGCAGGTGACGCTGAAGCTGAACAGGCATCTGAGCGCGCTCGTCAAATATGCGGATTATGATCGCAAGGGGATCGCCAGCTACACCGGCGATGCCGACACCAGGAAGTTCTGGGCGCAGATCGACTACGCGCTCTGACATTTGCCTGCGGCTCCAGGGCCGCCGTTGCGGGCCATCGCTGCCGGATCAAAGGACCGGCGGCGGTGGCCTTCACCTGTTGCCAACGCCTGTCGCCACGGCCCGTTGCCGGGCTGCCCCCGGCCGCTTTGGCAAGGGCGCGGCATCGGCGGAACCTCCTGGCTTCCCTGCTCGTTGAGCCTGCGAAAGTAATAGCAGGCGATGGAGGATCGACAGGATGGGCAAGGGCATTTTGCTGTGGTTGCTGGGCGTGCCCATTCCCATCATCATTATCCTGTGGCTGCTGTTTCGCTGAACAGGCCGTCGCTCGGCCTGCCGGAAGAGCCCGGTATCCAGGGTAATGGTCGGGGAGACAGGATTCGAACCTGCGACATCCTGCTCCCAAAGCAGGCGCGCTACCAGACTGCGCTACTCCCCGGCGCTCGCGGGCCTTAGCGGCGAAGCAGGCCGCACGTCAATCGCGCTTTTGGCCCCAATCCCGCCCGCATAGAAAAAGGGCGGATCGTACCAAGACGATCCGCCCTTTCGAAAATCTCGCTGGAGCGAAGATTATTCGGCGTTCGCGGCGTTGCCGGCGACGTTCGCAGCGTTGGCGGCGTTGTCGGCAGCGTTCGCGGCGTTGTCGGCAGCGTTGGTGGCGTTTTCGACAACGTTCTCAACAACAGCGTTCGAAGCGTTCGCGGTCTCGTTGGCCGGCTTCTCACCGCAAGCGGCGAGGGCCATCAGGCCGGCCGAAGCGAAAACAACAGCGATCTTCTTCATTGTGTACGGCTCCCATAGCATTTTGCCGCGTCGTCACACCAAAATCGTGACTTACGCGAGCGACCCGCATTAACGTGTGCGCTGCACAAATCAATGCTTTTCTGCGTCGGTGAAGCGACAGAATCACGCGACAGGGTGTTGTCTACAATAAAAGTTCAGTTAACGCCTAGCGATTCCGGCGCATTTGCGATTTCGAAAAGTGCAACTGCCCAGGCGGCGACATTCTGGCGAAGCTGCGCGGAATCGATCTTGTCCAGCGTATCGTCCGGCGTGTGGTGGATGTCGAAATACCGGGTGCCGTCCTGCTGGAGATCGATCACCGGAACGCCGGCCTTCACCAGCGGTTCGATGTCGGAACCTCCGCCCGCGGGCAATCGGCTGGCCCCGATGCCGAGCGGCGCCAGCCCGGCCACGACCCGGCGGGCAAGCGCATCATGGCCCTGCGGCAGCTTGAAATCCACCCGCCAGACGCGATCTGCCCCGAAGTCCGATTCCATCGCCATGGCATGTGCTTCCTTGCCATGGGCGTCGTAATAGGCGCGGCCGCCATTGCCGCCCACTTCCTCCGCACCGGCCATCAGCACGCGGATGGTGCGGCGGAGCGGCCCGGCCTTGGCCGCCTGAAGCGCCGCAGCGGCCACGATGCCGCAGCCTGCGCCGTCGTCTATCGCCCCCGTGCCCTGGTCCCAGCTATCGAGATGGCATGCGGCGACGACCACGCCCGCCTTGGGATCGCTGCCGGGGATTTCGGCCAGGACATTGCCCGAGGGCTGGTCCTTCAGCATCTTCGAACTGAGCGTGAGGTGAAGCCGCACCGGCTGCCCGCGGGAGACAATCCGGGCAAGCTGTTCGGCATCGGGCACGCTGAGCGCGGCGGCGGGAATGGGTTTCACGCCATCCGCCCACATCTGGACGCCTGTATGGGGCTGGCGATGATTGTCGGTGCCGATCGAGCGGATCAGAATGGCTATGGCGCCCTTTTTAGAGGCGATGCTGGGACCCTGGCGGCGGGTCGCGCCGAAATAGCCATAGGAACTGCCGTCCTGCGTCGCGTGCATGGCATGGCTGACAAAGGCGATCCTGCCCTTCAGGCTCCCTTCGGGCGCGGCCTCCAGATCGGCCAGCGTGGGGAAATAGACGACCTCTCCCTCGATCCCCTTGTCTGGGGTGGCGGCGCTGTTGCCGAGGGCGGCGAGAACCAGGGTCTGCGGGAAGGGTGCGATCACGCGGGCCTCGTCATGGCCGCGCAGCCATACGGGCATGGTGTAGGGTTCGGCCCGGACGTTGGAGAAGCCAAGGCCCTTGAGCTTCGCCACGGCCCAATCGCGGGCCCGCGCTTCCTGCGGGGTGCCGGCGGGGCGGGGTCCGACCTCGGTGGTCAGGCCTTCGGTGAAGTCCATCGCGACCTCGTCCGTCAGGGCCGACGCGCGAATCGCCTCCAGCCCGGCCGGCGCCGCAGCAAGAGGAAGGACAGGGGTGGATATGCTGCCGAGGAAAAGGGCGGCAAGCGTGCCCGATCGGATTTTCTGCATGGATCAGGGCTTAGCGGGACATCCCCCATTTGCCAACGCGTTCCGCCTCCGCTAACCCGGCGCCAATTTCCAACGATTGTCCTTTCGGAGCTGCTTCAAGCCATGTCCGCCTCCTCCCAATACGCCTTCGTCATGAAGAGCATGACCAAGAGCTTTCCCGGCGCCGCCAAGCCGGTGCTCAACCAGATCAACCTGCAATTCTATCGCGGCGCGAAGATCGGCATCGTCGGCCCCAACGGCGCGGGCAAGTCGACCCTGATGAAGATCATGGCCGGCATCGACACGGATTTCAGCGGAGAGGCGTGGCCGGGCGAGAATATCTCGGTCGGCTACCTGCCGCAGGAACCGCAACTGGACCCGAACAAGACGGTATTGGAAAACGTCAAGGACGGCGCGCGGGAGATCGCGGACAAGCTGGACCGCTTCAACGAGATCAGCATGATCATGGCCGATCCGCCGGAGGACGTCGATTTCGACGCGCTGATGGAGGAAATGGGCACGTTGCAGGAGCAGATCGACGCCGTGGACGGCTGGACGCTCGACAACCAGCTTGAGATCGCGATGGAAGCGCTGCGCTGCCCGCCTTCGGACTGGCCGGTCGACAGCCTGTCGGGCGGTGAGAAGCGCCGCATCGCGCTCACCCGCCTGCTGATCCAGAAGCCGGACATCCTGCTGCTCGACGAACCGACCAACCATCTGGATGCCGAGAGCGTCGAATGGCTGGAAAACCACCTGAAGGAATATGCGGGCGCGGTGCTGATGATCACCCACGACCGCTATTTCCTCGACAATGTGGTGGGCTGGATTCTCGAACTCGATCGCGGGAAATATTTCCCCTACGAGGGCAACTACTCCACCTATCTGGAGAAGAAGTCCAAGCGTCTGGAGCAGGAAGACCGCGAGGCGACCGGCCGGCAAAAGGCGATCAACGACGAGCTGGAATGGATCAGGGCCGGCACGAAGGGCCGCCAGACCAAGTCCAAGGCGCGCATCAAGAAGTTCGAGGAACTGGTCGCCAGCCAGGAGAACCGTACCCCCGGCAAGGCGCAGATCGTCATCCAGGTGCCCGAGCGTCTGGGCGGCAAGGTGATCGAGGCGAAGAATATCTCGAAGGCCTATGGCGACAAGCTGCTGTTCGAGAATCTCTCCTTCATGCTGCCGCCGGGCGGCATCGTCGGCGTGATCGGGCCGAACGGCGCGGGCAAGTCCACCCTTTTCAAGATCATCACCGGGCAGGAGCAGCCTGATTCGGGTGAGATCGACATCGGTTCGACGGTCCGCCTCGGCTATGTCGACCAGAGCCGCGACCATCTCGACCCGTCGAAGAATGTGTGGGAAGAGGTTTCCGACGGCCTCGATTATGTGAAGGTCAACGGCCACGACATGTCGACGCGCGCCTATGTGGGCGCCTTCAACTTCAAGGGGCAGGACCAGCAGAAGAATGTCGGCAAGCTGTCCGGCGGTGAGCGCAACCGCGTGCACATCGCCAAGATGCTGAAGAAGGGCGGCAACGTGCTGCTGCTTGACGAACCGACCAACGACCTTGATGTCGAAACGCTGGCCGCGCTGGAAGAGGCGATCGAGAATTTCGCGGGCTGCGCGGTGGTCATCAGCCACGACCGCTTCTTCCTCGACCGTCTGGCGACTCATATCCTGGCGTTCGAGGGCGACAGCCATGTCGAATGGTTCGAGGGCAATTTCGAAATGTATGAGGAGGACAAGCGGCGTCGTCTGGGCGATGCGGCGGATCGTCCGACGCGGCTTGCCTACAAGAAGCTGACGCGCTGAGTCCGGCGATGCAGCGCGAATATGGCCAAGGGATTGCAATCATTGCAACGATGGGCATGTTTTTCGCACTTGCAAAATGACGTGCTGCACTGCACATAGGAGGGGCCTTTCAGGCATCCTCTCCTAAAACTTTCAGGCCGGTCCTTCGGGATCGGCCTTTTTTTTGGTGTAAAGCGCCTCGATAGAGCCTGCTCACCCATGTGGGCGATCTTCCGGCACCGCCGCGATCCCTTCCGCGATGTTCCCCGACAATGATTTCACCGCAAAGCATGATTCTTTCCATCTCGGTGCTTCACCCTGCATCTGACTTGGGGTTGTGTGCGTCAAGTTCTGCAAATAGCGGCGGGCATGCTGGCTAGGCGGCTTGACGTAGATCGGCTTTCTTCATCTCCTTAAGGTCGTTCATGTTGAGATAGCGGTTGGCTTCGAGCCAGTTTTCGTGGGTCTCGACAGCAAGCGAGCGTATGAGGCGCAAACAGCTGTCTTCATTGGGGAAGATACGCAGGACGATCGTCCTGCGTTTGATTTCTTCGTTAAAGCGCTCGAGCATATTGGTGCTCTTCATATGTTTATGATGCTGCCGCGGAAGCCGGTAGAAGGTGAACGTCTCCTCGATGGTTTCTTCCGCCCAGCTGGTGAGCTTGGGGTATCGTGGCGACCATTTTCTCAGCCAGGCAGCCAGATCGCTTTTGGCCTCTGATAGTTCGCGACGATCGTAGATCCAACGCAGCTCCTGCAGGCAGTCGTCATCAGCTTTACGCGGCAGATGGTCGAGAGCATTTCTTAAAAAGTGCACGTAACAGCGCTGGAACCAGGCATCTGGCAACACTTCACGAACAGCGGCTCGTAAACCCGCATGGTCATCGGCAACGATATATTCGACACCGTGGAGGCCGCGCTCCTTGAGGCCGACGAGAAAGTCCTTCCACGAAGAGCGGCTCTCGCGGTTGGCGAGCTCTACAGCCAGAATCTGGCGCCGGCCTTCCCAGTCCACACCCAGTGCGACGAGTACGGCGCAGGAGCGCACCACGCCTGCCTGGCGGACTTTCTCATATTTGGCATCGATGATGAGGTAGGCGAACGGCTCGTCCAGCCGACGTCGGGCAAAGGCTGTCAGGCTCTCGTCCAGTCGCTTGTTGATCGCTGAGATGGTCGAGGCGGAGAAGCTGTGGCCGCAAAGCTCTTCGGTGATAGCCTTCACCTTCCGGGTCGACACACCCTGGACGTACATCTCGGCTAACGATGCCACGAGCGCCTGCTCCGAGCGCTGATAGCGCTCAAACAGCTCGGTCGAGAAACGGCCGTCGCGATCCTGCGGCACCCGCAGCTCCAGCTTGCCCACCCGCGTGATCAGCGTCCGATTGTAATGTCCGGATCGATAGCCAACACGGCCGTCAATGCGTTCGCTCTTCGAGGCGCCAAGGACATCGGTCATCTCACCTTCCAGCATCTCCTGCAGCAAATCCTGCACGATCTCCCGCAAGGCGTCGCGGTTCGCGCCCATCAAATCTTTGACGGCCGCTATCGATGGTCTATTCTCATTCCTGGTCATGGTGGGGCTCCATTGGGGTTGGCGACTTTGAACATCACCAGCCTGCCATGGCCGCTCAAATCCTCAATGGATTTTGCAGAACATCCCGCACACTACCTGACTTGGGTTAGTCCCCTCAGAACCAAGGACGGGGGCAGACATTCGGCGATGAGGGCGAAGCAGGTTTAATGGCGTTGACCCCTCTTGCTGCCGTGATACTGGGCGTCGTCCTGGCCCTCTGGCTCGGTGCGGCGGTCTGGGCGCTGTCGAGCGGCCAGCGCCGGCGCCGCGAAGGCATGCAGGCGCAGGGAAAGCTCGACCGGCTGTCGGTCCTGCTCGCCTCCGCGCCCGCGGCGCCCATCGTCATTCATCCCGACGGGCGGCTGGAGGCGGCAGACCGCCTCGCCAAATGGCTGGGCAAGGATCGGGTGCCGACTTTCGTGTCCGAACTGACCGCGCCCGACGGCGGCCTGGAACCCGATGATGCCGCCGCGCTGGCTCGGGAGATCGAGGCGGCCCAGCGCGCGGGGCGCAGCTTCGCGCTGCCGGTGCGGGGCGTCGATTCGTCTCGCCTGCTGCTGGTTCGCGGCGCGCCCGCCGGGCCGGTGCTGGCCGAAAGCGGCGGCGTTGTCCTCTGGATATTCGACGCGACCGACAGCCAGTCGGAAATCCAGACCCTGAAGGGCAGGGTGGAACAGCTTCGGGAAGCGCTGGAAGCGCTGGCAGGCCTGGTGGAAGCGGCGCCCTTTCCCATGTGGCACCGCACGGCGGACATGCGGCTCAGCCTGGTCAACACGGCCTATGTCCGTGCTGTGGACGGAGAGAACGCTCGAGAGGTCATCGCCAACGGCACCGAACTGGTCGAGACGGTCGGCGGATTGACGCCGCAGGCGGCCGCCGCGCAGACCCTTGCCGACGGCGCGCCGGTGGAGCGCATGGTTCCCGCGACCATCGACGGCGAAAGGCGGACCATGCGCGTGGTCGATGTTCCCCTCGGCGGGGCAGGCGTCGCCGGTTTCGCCATGGACCAGAATGAGCTGGAACAGGCGCGCGTCGAACATCGGCGGCTGGAGGCGGCGCAACGCGACCTGCTGGATCGCCTGTCCGCGGGCGTGGCGCGTTTCGGGTCGGACCGGGCGCTGCGCTTCTGGAACCAGCCCTTCATGAGCCTGTTCGGGCTGGATCAGGAGCGGCTGGCCGACAATCCGCCGTTCGAGCGGGTTCTGGACCAGATGCGTGAAGCACGAAGATTGCCCGAGAACAGGGATTTTCCGGCATGGCGCGCGGAAAGGCGCGACTGGTTCCTCTCGCCCGACCCGCGGGAGGAAAATTGGCTGCTGGCGGACGGCACCCATTTGCGCGTCTATGCGCAGCCGCTGCCCGATGGCGGGCTGCTGCTGATCTTCGAGGACCGGACGGAGCAGGTCCAGTTGTCGAGCGCCCGCGACACCCTGCTCCGCGTCCGTACCGCGACCTTCGACAATCTGTTCGAATCGATCGGCGTCTTTTCCTCGGACGGACGCCTGCACCTTTGGAACAGCCGTTTCCGGTCGATCTGGGACGTGCCGGAGGATTTGCTGGCCAGGCATCCCCGGATCGACGAACTGATGCGCGCCGTCCAGTCGCGCCTCGCCAAGCCGCAGCAGGCGAACCTCGTCCGCGAACTGGTGCGCGCCGCCACGGTGGAGCGCAAGCAGCGCGTCGGCCATGTCGGCTTTGCGGACGGACGCATCTTCGAATTCGCCGCGATCCCGCTGCCCGACGGCAATGCGCTGTTCACCATGCTCGACGTCACGGACAGCCGCCGCGTGGAACAGGTGCTGCGCGACCGCAACGACGCGCTGGAGCAGGCCGACAAGGTGAAGACCGCGTTCGTCACCAATATGAGCTACGAACTGCGCACGCCGCTCACCACCATCGCCGGTTTCGCGGAGATGATGAGCGCGGGCTATGCGGGCGAACTGAGCACTTCCGCCCGGGAATATGTCGACGGCATCCTGCAAAGCACCAACCGCCTTTCCATGCTGATCGACAATGTGCTGGACCTGACGCAGGGCGAGGCGGGGATGCTGCCCATCGAAAAGGCAGATGTCGATCTGGCGGCGGAAGCGCGGGACGCCGTGGCGCGGATCAAGGCGGACGCGACGGGCAAGGGGATCGACCTTGCCATGTCGCTCCAATCGAGCCTTGGCACGGTGCAGGGCGACAAGCGGCGGATCGGTCAGGCGCTGGATCATCTGCTGGAAAATGCCGTGCGCTATTGCAACCGGGGCGGCCGGGTGCTGCTGCACGGCGATGGAACGAGCGACTCCGCACGCCTCGTCGTATCGGACAATGGCCCGGGCATCAGCGCCAGGCGACAGGCGACGATCTTCGACGCGTCTTCCCGGACCGAGCAGGCGCGCAACGGCAGCAAGGCAGGCATCGGCCTGCCACTCGCCAGACAATTGGCGCAGGCGCATGGCGGGACGCTGGAACTGGTGTCGGAGCCGGGGCAGGGGACCATGGTCGTGATCGAGCTGCCCCGTGGCTGAGGATGAGATCGTGCTGGCCGGGGAGGCCGACATGCTGGCATTCGGGCATCGGCTGGCCGCGCTGGCCCGCATCGGCGACGTCATTGCGCTGGAAGGCGGGCTGGGCGTGGGCAAGACGACGCTTGCCCGTGGGATATTGGAAGGACTGGGGCTTGAGGAGGAAGCGCCAAGCCCCAGCTTCGCCATCGTCCAGCCCTATGACATTCCCGATGTGAAGCTGCCCGTCGCCCATGTCGATCTCTACCGGCTCGACGGGCCTGAAGAGGCTGGGGAACTGGCGCTCGACGACTATCTGACGGACAGCCTGCTGATCGTCGAATGGCCCGACCGGATGGGCGAGGGCGCATGGCCCGATGCCCTGCGCTTCCACATCGCGATGGAACCCGACGGCGCTCGGCGCTTGACAGCGGACGTGCCGGACGCTTGGACGGAGCGATGGTCACAGATATGATCCCGCCCGCCGCCGCTCCCGCCTTTCTCGCGCAGGCGGGGTGGGGGCAGGCCGCCATCGTGCCGCTCGCCGGCGATGCATCCTTCCGGCGTTATTTCCGGGTGATCGACGGGCCTCGCCGCGCCGTGCTGATGGACGCTCCCCCGCCGCATGAGGACCCGAGGCCCTTTATCGCCATTGCCGAGCATCTGACGGAGAATGGCTTTGCCGCGCCCCGGATATTGGCGCGCGACCTGGACGAAGGGCTGGTCCTGATCGAGGATTTCGGCGATCTGCGCGTCAAGGAGCATGTCGAGGAGCAGCCCGAAGCCGAACGGGATGTCTATCGCCGCGCCGTGGACCTGCTCGCCGCCCTGCATCGGCTGCCGGCCGGCAATGTGCCGCCCTATGACCGTGCAGTCTATCAGCGGGAGGCCGGTCTGCTCACCGAATGGTATTGTCCCGCCATCGGCCTGCCGGTGGATGAGGCGGGCTATGTCGCGGCATGGGACGCCGTGCTGCCGATGGTCGAACGGTCGTCCAGCCCGGTCGTCACGGTGCTGCGCGATTATCATGCGGAAAATATCATGCTGATCGACCGGGCGGCGTCGCATGGCCTGGGCCTGCTCGACTTCCAGGATGCGCTGGCGGGGCATCCGGCCTATGACCTCGTCTCGCTGCTGCAGGATGCGCGCCGGGACGTGCCGCCCGCGCTGGAGGCGGCGATGCTCGACCATTATCGCGCCATCGCCCATCCCCCGGCTGACTTCGACGCCGCCTATGCCGTGCTGGGCGCGCAGCGCAACGCGAAGATCATCGGCATCTTCACCCGCCTGTGGAAGCGCGACGGAAAGCCGCGTTACCTCGCCTATCTGCCCCGCATGTGGGACTTGCTGGAACGCGACCTCGCCCACCCGGCGCTGGCGCCCGTGGCGGCATGGTTCGCGGCCAATATCCCTGCCGGGAAGCGGCACCACGCGCTAGAGGATTACGCCCCGGCATGATCGACACCGCGATGCTGATGGCGGCTGGACTGGGCAAGCGCATGCGGCCGTTGACGGCCACCCGCCCCAAGCCGCTGGTCAAGGTGGCCGGCAAGCCGCTGATGGACCATGCGCTGGACCGGCTGGCGGCTGGCGGCATCCGGAAGGTGGTCGTCAATGTCCACTATCTGGCGGATACGGTCGAGGCGCATCTGGCCGCGCATAATGAAGGCATGCAGATCGCGATTTCGGACGAACGCAGGAAGCTGCTGGAAACGGGCGGCGGGCTGATCCACGCCAGGGAGCAGTTGGGCGACGCGCCCTTCTTCTGCGCCAATAGCGACAATCTGTGGATCGATGGCCCGCAGGAAACGCTGGGCATGATGCGCAGGATCTGGAACCCGGACCGGATGGACGCGCTGCTGCTGCTGGTGCCGCTCGCACGCGCCCATTGCCATCGGGGGCCGGGCGATTTTCACATGGACGCGAACGGACGGCTGACACGGCGCAAGACCGCCCATGTCGCGCCGTTCGTCTTCACCGGCGTCCAGATCATGTCGCCCGCGCTGCTGGTCGATCCGCCGTCGGATGTCTTTTCCACCAATGTCTTCTGGAACCGGGCGATAGAAACGGGTCGTCTCTACGGCGTCTCGCATCAGGGGCTTTGGTTCGATGTCGGCACGCCGCAGGCCATTCCGGTCGTGGAGTCGATGTTGGCCCATGGGTGAACGCACCCGCCCGGCGCTGTTCAACATACCCGCGCACCGCGCCTTTTCCGACGCGCTGGTGACGGGCATCCTCGCCCGGCATGGCGATGATCCGATGCGGCTGGCGCAGGGCATGATCCTGCTGCCCAACAACCGCGCCATCCGATCGGTCAGCGATGCCTTCGTCCGAAAATCGGGCGGCGGCCTGCTGTTGCCGCGCCTCGTCGCGCTGGGCGATCCCGATCTGGGCGAGCAGGTGGGCGGCGCGCTCGATCCGTTGGGGGAGGATGACCCCATAGCGCCCGCCATCGCGCCGATGCGCCGCCAGATGATCCTGGCGCGCATGGTGCAACAGGGATCGGCGCACCCCGTCGATGCGGGCCAGGCGTTGAAGCTGGCCCAGGCGCTGGGCGCGATCCTCGACCAGATGCAGGTGGAGCGCGTTCCCATGCGCGCGCTGGCGGAACTCAGCCTGTCGGACGATCTGTCGCAGCATTGGCAGACCTCGCTAAGGCTGTTCGGCCTGTTGCTGGCGCAATGGCCGCAGGAGTTGGCGCGGCTGGGGTGCATCGACCTCGCGGACCGCCGCAATCGCCTGCTGGACCGCATGGCGGTGCGTTGGACCAAGGCGCCGCCGGAGGGCTTCGTCATCGCGGCGGGCATGTCCACCACGGCGCCGGCAGTCGCCATGCTGCTCCGGCGGATCGCGATGCTGCCGCAGGGGGCGGTGGTCTTTGCCGGTCTGGATCAGGAGATGGACGGCGATGCCTGGGACGCCATCGGCCCCTTCGATGCCGACCCTCTGACCGGCCGCGCGCCTGCGGGGCATGAGACCCATCCCCAATATGCCCTGAAACGCCTGCTCGACCGGATGAGCGTCACGCGCGACGATGTGGCGCTCTGGCGCTGGGGCAGCGAGCATGACGCCCGCGCCGTCAGGGGGCGCAACATCTCCAACGCCATGCTGCCGCCGCGCCTGACGAGCCGCTGGCGCGATCTCAGGACCGCAGACCGTTCGCTCGCCGGGGTGGAGGCGCTGGAAGTCGCGACGCCGGGCGAAGAGGCGCAGGCGATCGCCATCGCCCTGCGCGAAGCGGTCGAGACGCCGGGCCGCACCGCCGCGCTGGTGACGCCTGACCGGCAATTGGCGACCCGCGTGTCCGCGCATCTGCGCCGCTGGGGCATGGAGGCGGACGATTCGGCGGGGCAGCCGCTGTCGCGCCTGCCGCCCGGAACGCTGCTGATCGCCATGGCCGAGGCGCTGGCGGAGCGCTTTGCCCCCGTCGCGCTGCTGACCCTGCTCAAGCATCCGCTCGTCATGCGGGGGGAAGGGCGGCTTGCCTGGCTGGAGGGCGTGCGCGGGCTAGACCTGTTGCTGCGCGGACCAAGGCCGCGGGCGGGCATCCATGGGATCGACCTGTTGCTGGCCGAACGGGAGGGCGAAGACCGGCAAAGCGCCTTGCGCGCCCGCACGCGGCAGTGGTGGGACGAAGCCCGCGCGCTGCTGGAACCGCTGGAGCAGGCCTTCATGGCCGCGCCGGACCTTGCCGGGCAGTTGGCGGCCATCCGGGAACATGCCGGCCGTCTCTCCCATGATGCGGTCTGGGCCGGGCATCAGGGTCATGCCGCCGCCGACCTTTTCGCGGAGATGGAGGAGGCGGCGAGCGAAGGGCCGCGTCAGGCCGACATACGCGCGCTGCCTGCCCTGTTCGACCATCTTCTGGGCGGCCTTTCGGTTCGCCCGCCGCAGGGCGGCCACCCCCGGATCAGCATCCTCGGCCTGATCGAAGCGCGGCTGGTGCAGACCGACCTCATGATATTGGGCGGCCTCAACGAGGGCACATGGCCGGGGCTGCCCGCCCCCGATCCATGGCTTGCCCCGCGCATCCGCCGGGAAATCGGGCTGCCCGGGCTGGAAAGCCGCATCGGCCTTGCCGCCCATGATTTCGCCAGCGCCCTTGGCGCGCCGCAGGTGCTGATCACGCGCGCCCGGCGCGGCGCGGGCGGTCCGGCGGTCGCCTCCCGCTTCTGGCTGCGGCTGAAGGCTATGGCGGGGCCGCAATGGAAGAGCGCCGACCGCTATGCCGCTCTGGCGCAGGCGATCGACCATGCGGAGGAGCACAGGCCCGCCCGACGGCCCGCGCCGGCGCCGCCTTCGTCAGTGCGTCCGAAGGTCATTCCGGTCACTGACGTCGACCGGCTGAAGGCCGATCCCTACGCCTTCTACGCCAAGCGCATCCTGCGACTGGCGCGGCTCGACCCGGTGGACGCCGATGCCGGACCCGCCTGGCGCGGCACGGCCGTGCATGAGATCCTCCAGCGATGGGCGGAGGAGGGCGACGGCGATCTGGCCGATCTGGAAGCGCGTGCGCGGGCGATGTTCGACCGGCCGGACGTCCATCCCTTGCTCAAGGCGCTCTGGCAACCGCGCCTCATCGAAGCGATACGATGGATAGCGGCGGAGGTGGCGAGCGATCTTGCCGCCGGGCGGAAGATCCTTTCGGTGGAAACGGAGGGCCGGGCGGAGATTGCCGGGGTGACGCTGACCGGAAAGGCCGACCGCATCGACCTGCTGCCGGACGGGAGGCTGGGCATAGTCGACTACAAGACCGGCAAGCCGCCCAGCGCGCGGCAGGTGAAGGCGGGCTATGCGCTGCAACTCGGCCTGCTGGGCCTGATCGCGGAGCATGGCGGCTTCCCCGGCACCGATTCCGCACCCGTGGCGGGCAGTTTCGAATATTGGTCGCTCGCGAAGAAGGGCGACGCATTCGGCTATCGCGAAAGCCCCGTCGACCCGCTGGGCAAGCGGGATAAGATCGTCACCGCCGACTTCACCTCCCAGGTTCATGCGCAGTTCGAGGAAATCGCCGCCGCCTGGCTCAACGGATCGGCGCCCTTCGATGCGCAGGTGAACCCGGAAGTCGCCAATTATGGCGATTATGACCAGCTCATGCGGCTGGAGGAATGGTATGGCCGGGACGATGGCTAGAAAGCACAACGCCCTACAACCGCTGGCGGGCGCGCAGGCGCAGGCCGCCGCGCCCGATGCGCATGTGTGGCTGTCCGCATCGGCGGGCACGGGCAAGACCCATGTGCTGACCGCCCGCGTCTTCCGCCTGCTGCTTCAGGGGGTGCGGCCGGAAAATATCCTCTGCCTCACCTTCACCAAGGCGGGCGCGGCGGAAATGGCGGATCGCGTGCACGATCGACTCGCCGCCTGGGTGCTGATGGACGAGGCCGACCTTTTCCACGATCTGGATGCGCTGGGCGAGGAGTCCGGACCGGAAGCCCGCGACCGCGCCCGCCGCCTTTTTGCCGAGGTGCTGGAATCAACCGGCGGCGGGCTGCGCATCCAGACGATCCACGGCTTCTGCCAGCAGTTGCTGACGGCCTTCCCTTTGGAGGCCGGCCTGCCCCCCGGTTTCCGTCCGCTCGACCAGCGCGAGCAGGCGACGCTGGCGCGGCAGACGCTGGCCGACATGGTGGTGGTCGCGCAGGAGCAGGGGGACGAGGCCCTGATGGAGGCGTTGCAGGCGCTGAGCCTGCGCCTGGGGGAGGGCGGGGCCGAGA
This sequence comes from Sphingobium sp. CFD-2, assembly GCF_024611135.1. Classification (NCBI taxonomy): domain Bacteria; kingdom Pseudomonadati; phylum Pseudomonadota; class Alphaproteobacteria; order Sphingomonadales; family Sphingobiaceae; genus Sphingobium; species Sphingobium sp. CFD-2. Next base: position 1,400,020 of record NZ_CP084405.1, read on the forward strand.
ATTTCCTGCTGCGCTGCGCGGCCCGGCTGGACGCGCTGGACGCCTTGCCGGAGGACATCGCGCCCTGGCTGCTGCGGGAACTGGACCTGCCAGAAGGCGACATCGACGCGCATATTGCCGAACGATGCGCGGACGAGCTGTTCGATATGCGCACGCTCATCTGGATCGCGCAGGCCAATGCGGACTGGGGCACTGGACGGGCGCTGGAACGCTGCGACAGGATCGCGCGCTGGCGGGCTCTCGATCCAGCGGGGCGGGCCGCTGCGCTGGCCGACCTCCACGCGGTCTGGGCAAAGGCGGACGGCGAGCCGATCTCGACCGCCCGGGGCTGGGCGCCTTCGGTGGACGGCTATGGCGATGCGATTGCGCGGATGCACGAATGCTGTTCCGGGCTGCTGGGCCTTCGGACCCGCGCAGCCTATGCCGCCCTGCTCGCCAGGGCTTTGCATGCCGGCCGCGTCTATGCGCGGGCCTATGCGGAAGCCAAGCGCCTTGCAGGAGCCGTGGATTTCGACGACCTGATCGCCAATACGGCGCAACTTCTGTCCCAGCCGGGCATTGCCGACTGGATTCGCTACAAGCTCGACCAGCAAATCGACCATATATTGGTGGACGAGGCGCAGGATACCAATGTCAGCCAATGGCAGATCGTCGGCGCGCTGGCGGCGGAGTTCTTCGCGGGCGAGGGCGCCAAGGGCGACAGGGTGCGCACCATCTTCACGGTGGGCGACTTCAAGCAGGCGATCTTCGGATTTCAGGGGACGAGCCCCGAAGCCTTCCGCGCCGCGCAGATCGTCTTCCAACGCCATGCGGAGGACGCAAGCCATATATTCCACGACCTCTCGCTTCAGCACAGCTTCCGCTCGACGCCGGCCGTGCTGGATGTGGTCGACCGCACCATAGCGACCCTGCGCGCCGAACGCTTCGGCCTGGAGCCGGGCGAAGTCCGGCACATCAGCGCCAACCGCTTTCCGGGCGAAGTGCTGCTCTGGAAACCCGTCATCGCCGGCCTGTCCGACGATGCGGAGGGGGAGGAGGATTGGGCCGCCGATCAGGAGCGGGTGCTGGCCCAGACCATGGCGCGCCAGATCAGGCAGTGGATCGATGACGGGCTGATGCTGGAGAGCCGGGGCCGCCCCGTGACGGCGGGCGACATCATGATCCTGGTCCGCCGCCGGTCCGAACTGGCGCGGCTGATCGTCGCGCGCCTCAATGAGGAGAAGGTGGCGGTGGCGGGCATCGACCGCCTGCGCCTGAACGCGCCGCTCGCCGTGCGCGACCTGCTCGCGGCACTGCGTTTCGCCGTGCAGCCGGAGGATGACCTGAACCTGGCCGCGCTGCTGGTGTCGCCGCTGATCGGCTGGACGCAGGATGAACTGATGACCCGCCTCATCGGCCGCCGGGTGGGGTTGTGGCAGCATCTGACAGCGACGTTGGACGATGCACTGCTGCACCCCTTGCGGCAGTTGCTGGCGCAGGCGGACTTCACCACCCCCTATCGTTATCTGGAGGCGATATTGTCCGGCCCGGTGGATGGCCGCCGCCGCCTGATCGAGCGTCTGGGGTCGGAAGCGGCCGATCCGATAGAGGAATTGCTGAATGCCGCGCTCGCCTTCGAGAATGACGATCATCCCTCGCTCCAGCGCTTCATCGACTGGTTCGACAGGGGCGAGGTGGAGATCGTGCGCGATGCCGCCGCGCAGGGCGACTCGCTCCGCCTGCTGACGGTGCATGGGGCGAAGGGACTGCAGGCGCCCATCGTCATCCTGGCCGACGCATGCCTCGATCCGGACGCAGGCAATCGCGCCGATTCGCTGGAGTGGAACGGCTTGCCGATCATCGCGCCGCGCAAGGGGGAGAGGCAGGGGGCGATCGGCCAGGTGGCCGAGGAGGCCAGCGCCGTCGAGCGCGCCGAACATTGGCGCCTGCTCTATGTCGCCCTCACCCGGGCGGAGGAAAGGCTGGTCGTCGCCGGCTCGCTCGGTCCCCGCGCCAGGGGCGAGGTCAAGCCCGAAAGCTGGTATGCCGCCGTTGAAGCGGCGCTCATTTCGCTGGACGCGGAATGGGAGGCCGATCCGCTCTGGGGCGCGCGGCGGAGCTGGCGTGGAAGCGAAATCCTGCCCGCCAGACCCCTGGAGACGGCTGTTGCGCAAAACCGGACGGCGCATGACGAACCGGATTGGCTCCGCCGCCGCGCCCCTGTCGAGGCGCGCCCTCCGCGTCCTCTGGCGCCCTCCGCTGCGGTGGAGGACGATGTGCCCTATCCGCCGCCGACCCCCGCGATGCGGGACGCGGCCGAACGCGGCCGCTGGCTGCACCGGCTGTTCGAGAGGCTGGCCGATGTGCCGTCGGATGCCCGCCGCTCCCGCGCCGACAACTGGCTGGCGCAACAGGGCCTTGGCGATCCGGCGCGGCGGCATGACGTCATGGAACAGGCATTGCGGGTGATCGAAGACCCGCGATTTGCCCCGCTGTTCGGTCCCGATGCTCTGGCCGAAGCGCCCATCGCCGCCGTGGTGGGCGAGGCGGTGATCGCCGGCACGGTCGACCGGCTGCGCATCGGTGACGATGTGGTGCAACTGGTCGATTTCAAGACCGGCCGCATATCGCCGCTGGTGGTGGAGGAGGTGCCATTGGCCCATGTGCGGCAGATGGCCGCCTATGCCGCCGCGCTCCAGGTGATCTTTCCGGGCCGCAGGATAGAGGCCGGCCTGCTCTACACATCCGCGCCGAGGCTGATCACCCTGCCGCCGGAACTGTTGGAGCGGCACAAGCCCGGCTTTCCGCCCGCGCAGGAGAATTTGCCGCTTCCGACCGTTGAGGCGGATGCGTCGCCATCCTAAATATCCGGCAACCGAAGGAGATACCCAAAATGGCTACCAAGGCAGTCACCGACCTCAGCTTCCAGCAGGACGTCATCAACGCGGACAAGCCCGTGCTCGTCGATTTCTGGGCGGAATGGTGCGGTCCGTGCAAGATGATCGGCCCCGCGCTGGAAGAGATTTCGGACGAACTGGCTGACAAGGTCACCATCGCGAAGATCAATATCGACGAAAATCCCGATGCGCCCGGCCGCTATGGCGTGCGCGGCATTCCGACGATGATCCTCTTCAAAAATGGTGAAGCCGCCGCCACCAAGGTCGGCGCCGCGCCCAAGAGCGCGCTCAAGGGCTGGATCGAAAGCGTTCTTTGATAGCCTGCCCGCAAGGTGCCCCTGCAAAGGCAGGGGCATTTTGCCTCAAGTCAGCGGGATCATGACCGTCCCGGCATAGGCGGGTCTTTCGCGCAGCCTGTCATACCAGTCCCGCACATGGGGCACGTCCGGCCGTTCCATGTCCAGCGTGAAGAAGCTGTGCGCATAGACGCCCATCGGCACGTCCGCGATGCCGAAGCTTTCGCCCGACAGCCAGCGCTGCCCAGCCAGGGCGCGGTCGAGGATCAGCATCGCCTCTCCCGATTGCCGCGCCGACTCAGCCACCGCCTCCATGTCGCGATCTTCCACTTTCCTGCGGACGAGGTTCAGAAAGGCGCCCCGCTGCGCATCGGCAAAGCTGAACTGCCAGTCCATCCATTTGTCGCCCTGGGCCCGTATCGCTGGATCGGTGGGCCACATGCCTTCCGGGGCATGGCGTGCCGCCAGATAGCGCAGGATCGCATTGGATTCCCACAGCACCATGTCGCCGTCCTGGATCGTCGGGACCAGCCGGTTGGGGTTCATCGCGACATAGGCGTCGCTCATCCCGAACTGACCGCCGACATCGTGCCGGACATAGGGCAGGCCGATTTCACCGGCGAACCAGGCGACCTTCTTCACATTATGCGAGTTCGGGCGTCCCCAGATCGTCAGCATGTCCATCCTTCCCTTCTTCAGCGGAACAACCGGTCCGCCGCCAGATCCCAGAGGCGCGGGGATGAAGCCCCCAGCAGCCCGCGCCGCAAATCGCCCACGACATAAGGCGATCCGTCCAGCCGCTGGCACAGGCCGCCCGCTTCGTTCACGAACAGCGTTCCCGCCGCATGATCCCAGGGCAGGGTGCGGGCAAAGACCGACAGGTCATTCTGTCCCAGCACCAGGCGCGGATATTGCTCGGCGGCGCAGCGGGGAATATCCACCAGCCGGAAAATGGCCTCCGACCGGCGTCTGACGTCGGCGCGCTCCTCCTCCGTCATGAAATAGACGGCAAGCGCCGCGATCGGCAGCGGTTCGCCGCTCTCCCGCGCATAGACCTGCTCCCCGTCGATATGGCTGCCGGCGCCCAATATGGCGTGGCACAGGCGTCCGGTCAGTGGGTCCAATATCCACCCGGCCAGGATCGTTCCTGCGTCCGCCAGCGCGACCATGATGCCGAAGGGCGGCCTTCCGGCGGCGAAATTCCCGGTCCCGTCGATCGGGTCGATGATCCAGTTCAGCCCTTCGCCGGCACGGTCCAATATGGCGGGGTCGGCGGCGCAGGCTTCCTCCCCGATGATGCCGGCTTCCGGCAGGATCGCCGCCAATCCTTCCGCCAGCCGGATTTCGCTTTCCCTGTCCGCGATGGTGACGAAATCGTCGGCCGCCTTCTCGCTGATCTCATGGCTGGCGAGGTTGCGGTAGCGCGGCATGACCACGTCCCGCCCCACCTCGCGCATCAGCGCCACGACCGGTTCATGCAATTCCGTCGGCATCAGGGCCGTCCTTTTCTCAACTGCGATAATCCGCGTTGATCGAAATATAGCCATGGGTCAGGTCGCAGGTCCAAACCGTCGCCCGGCCGTCGCCCAGCCCCAGATCGACGCCGATCGCTATGTCCTGCCCCTTGAGATGCGCGGCCACCGGCGCCTCGTCATAGCCCTCGACCGCCAGACCGCCCGACGCCACCTGGGTCGCGCCGAAACGGATGGAAAGCCTGTCGCGATCCGCAGGCTCTCCCGCCTTGCCGATCGCCATGACCACGCGGCCCCAATTGGCGTCCTCACCCGCAATGGCGGTCTTCACCAGCGGCGAGTTGGCGATGGAAAGGGCGATGCGATGCGCGCTGGCGTCGCTTTCCGCGCCCTCGACGGCGATCTCGACGAATTTCGTCGCGCCTTCCCCGTCGCGCACCACCAGATGCGCAAGCTGGCGGCAGAGATCGTCCAAGGCGGCCGCGAAGGCGTCCGCCCCGGCATCCTCCATGGAGGCGAGCGGCGCATTGCCCGCCTTGCCGGTGGCGAAGGCCAGCACCGTATCGCTGGTGGAGGTGTCGCTGTCGACGGTGATGCAGGAAAAGCTCGTCCGGTTGGCGGCGGACAGCATCTGCTGCAACAGCTTGGGCTCGATGGCCGCGTCGGTGAAGATATAGCCCAGCATCGTCGCCATGTCGGGCGCGATCATGCCGGACCCCTTGATGATCCCGACAAGCTCGACCCGCGCGCCGCCGATCATGGCGGAGGCGCGGGCGCCCTTGGCATAGGTGTCGGTCGTGCCGATGGTGGTCGCCGCATCCTCCCAGCCGCAGGGCGCGGCGGCAAAGGCGGCTTCCAGCCCCGCCTCTGCCTTGTCCACCGGCAGCGGAACGCCGATCACCCCGGTGGAGGAGATGAAGACGTCCGACGGCTGGCAGTCCAGATGGTTCGCGACCTTGGCGGCAATCGCCTCCACCGCCGCGCGGCCCCGGTGCCCGGTGAAGGCATTGGCATTGCCGGCATTCACCACCAGAGCCCGTGCGGAACCGAGCGGAATGGCGTCCCGGCACCATTCGACTTCCGGGGAAGGGCATTTGCTCTGCGTCGTGACGCCCGCGACCGCCGTGCCTTCGCTCAGCTCGACATAGGTGAGGTCGCAGCGATCCCAATTCTTGTATCGCGCCCGCGCTACGCGAGCCGTGACGCCTGCCACGGGCGGAAGGTCGGGGAAAGCGGCGGGGGCGAGGGGGGAGCGTTCAGTCATGCCCGTCGCTTAGCGCAATATGCCCGCCCGTCAACGGCGAGATGGGCGGACATAGAGCTTTCCGACGCCGTCCGGCATGGCCAGCATCCGGTAGGCGCGCCGCTTCGCATAGGCGATCAGGCTGTCGTCGGGCCGCAGCGGCAGTTTGCGAGTCCCCATTTCATATCCGACCAGGATCGCCTCGGGCGGATCGCGGTCCAGATCGGCCAGGGTCGCCGGTATCATGGCATGGATGCGCCGGGCTTCCGCGCCCTCCATCGTCCATCCCGTCCGGTACACGAAGGGGCCCGGCGCGAACCGCCGGTCGATGTTGAGCCCGCTGTCGACCAGTTGCTGGGGCGAAAGGGTGACGATCTCGTCGTCGCCGGTCAGCCTGCGCACCTGCGCGCCGGCCCAGCGCGCATGGTCGCTCGCCGCCAATATCGGCGATCCATGACCCGCCATGGCGATGACATGGCGGGTCGCCGGCAGCAGCCCCGGCACGGCGGACAGGCAGAGCGATGCGATCAGGACCGGACGGGCGCGACGGGGCCAGGCCCGTGCGTCGTCCAGCATGAAGCCGAGCGCCAGGCCCAGCGGCGGCAGCAACGGCATCACATATTGAAGCTGGGACGGCGTCGGCAGCGCGGCCCCGATCAGTCCGCCGCCGATCATCCAACAGGCAAGGCGCCTTTCGGGCGGACCGGCCCGGCCGCGACTTGCCCATCCATGGGCGATGATGGCTGCCAGGCTGAGCAGCGCCGGCCCCCGCCAAAGATATTTGGCGAGATCCCCGAACTTCTCGCCCCATGACAGTTCGTCGCCCGCGCCATTGGCTGCATACCAGGCAAAGGGGCCGCTTGCCGCAAAGGTGACGACTCCATAGAAAAAGGCGGCCGGCGCAAGGGCGCTGGCGACGAGCATGGGCGCAAGCCCCGCCAGCGCGCCAAGGGCCAGCCAGACGGCATGGCGCGGGCGGGCCAGCAATGCAAAGCCGCCGACCGCCGCCCCCAATGGGATGAAATTGAGCTTGGCGGCGACGGCCAGCCCGAAGAACAGCCCCGCTCCAAACCAATGGCGTCGCCCACCGGCTTGCAGTGCAATCACCGAAAGAAGCATCGCCAATGTGGCCAGCATGGTGGGCAGCATGTCGTTGCGGGTCACGCTCGCGGTGAACTGAAAGGCGGCGGTCGCGGCGATGAAGGCAGTCGCAAGGGCCGCGCTGGCGCGCGATATGCCCGCGCGCCGTTGCGCGAAATGGAGCAGCAGCAGCGTGATCAGGGCGCAGGCCGCCGTGGCGAGCCGCATGGCGACCAGCATCCTGCCCGGGAAACCGAGGGCCAGGGGCGCGAACAGCCAGGCATGAAGCGGCGGTTGCAGGTACAGGAAGTCGCGATAGATCAGCAGGTGCGAGCTGAACCATGCGCCTGCTATATATTGGCTCTCATCATGATCGAACGGCGTCGCAAGCGCCGCGATCCCGAACCACAGCAAAGCCGCGGCCGTCGCCGCCACAGGCAAGGTCGCGCCGCGCGGTTCCACGCGGGCAGGGCTGGAGATCATCGTCAAATCGCTCTCATTCCTCAGGCTTCGGCACCGGCGCCGTCACTGGACGCCGCGATCCGCCCATATCCTGCTTCCGCCCATGTCCGGCACGGAAAAATCCGCTTGATCGCTCATTATTACGCCCTCGCGACATACCCGCTCTGATTGACTAACGCCCGTGCGCGCCCTAAATCGCCGCGCATGTCCGCGTGCATCGCCCCAAAGGCGTGCGCGTCCCCTTTTGTCAGGAACTTGCATGTTCGGCGCACTCGCCAAGTCTATTTTCGGCTCCTCCAACGACCGCTACGTGAAGTCGCTGGGCAAGACCGTCGAACAGATCGCCTCTTTCGAACCCACCATCTCGGCCATGACGGACGAGGAACTGACGGCGCAGACCCTGCGGTTCCGGGAACGGCTGGCGCAGGGCGAGACGCTGGACGACCTGCTGCCCGAAGCTTTCGCCACGGTGCGCGAGGCCGCCAGGCGGACGCTGGGCCAGCGCCATTATGACGTGCAGATGGTGGGCGGCATCGTGCTTCATCGCGGCGAGATCGCGGAAATGCGCACCGGCGAGGGCAAGACGCTGGTCGCGACGCTCGCCACCTATCTGAACGCGCTGGAGGGCAAGGGCGTCCACGTCGTCACGGTGAACGACTATCTGGCCAGCCGCGACTGCGAATGGATGGGGCAGGTCTATCGCTTCCTGGGCCTTACCACCGGCGTCATCGTGCCGAACCTGTCGGAAGACCAGCGGCGCGAGGCCTATAACGCCGACATCACCTATGCGACGAACAACGAACTCGGCTTCGACTATCTGCGCGACAATATGAAATATGACCGCGCATCGATGGTGCAGCGGCCGTTCAACTTCGCCATCGTCGACGAGGTGGACTCGATCCTGATCGACGAAGCCCGCACGCCGCTGATCATCTCCGGCCCAACCGACGACAAGTCGGAACTCTATGTCGCCGTCGACGCCATCGTGAAGCGGCTGGACGACAGCGACTATGAGAAGGACGAGAAGCAGCGCACCGTCACCCTGACGGAGGACGGCACCGAGAAGATCGAGCGCATGCTGGAGGAGGCCGGGCTGCTGCAAGGCGCCAACCTCTATGATTTCGAGAACACCGCCGTCGTCCATCACGTCAACCAGGCGCTGCGCGCGAACGTCATGTTCCGCCGCGACATCGATTACATCGTCAAGGACGGCAAGGTCATCATCATCGATGAATTCACCGGCCGCATGATGGACGGCCGCCGCTGGTCGGACGGCCTGCACCAGGCGGTGGAAGCCAAGGAAGGCGTGAATATCGAGCCGGAGAACCAGACGCTCGCCTCCATCACCTTCCAGAATTATTTCCGCATGTACCCCAAGCTTGGCGGCATGACGGGCACGGCCGCGACCGAAGCGACCGAATTCTACGAAATCTACAAGATGAACGTCGTCACCATCCCGACCAACCGGCCGGTGCAGCGTGTCGATGAGGAAGACAGCTTCTACAAGAATCTGGAGGACAAGTTCCGCGGCATCGCCAAGACCATCAAGGTCCATGCGGAGCAGGGCCAGCCGGTCCTCGTCGGCACCGTGTCGATCGAAAAGTCGGAAATGCTGTCCGAATTCCTGACGCAGGAGGGGGTGAAGCACGCCGTCCTCAACGCCCGCTTCCATGAGAGCGAAGCGCATATCGTGGCGCAGGCGGGCCGCAAGGGCGCCGTCACCATCGCCACCAACATGGCCGGGCGCGGCACCGACATCAAGCTGGGCGGCAACCTGGAATTCCGCGTCGAGGACGAGCTGCGGGACATGCCGGAAGGCCCGGAGCGCGAAGCCGCCATCGCCCGCATCGATGCCGAGATCGAGGCGGAGAAGCAGGAAGTGCTCGCCGCCGGCGGCCTGTTCGTGCTGGGCACGGAACGCCATGAAAGCCGCCGCATCGACAATCAGCTTCGCGGCCGCTCGGGCCGTCAGGGCGATCCCGGCCTGTCGCGCTTTTATCTCAGCCTCGACGACGATCTTATGCGCATCTTCGGCCCGGACACAATGTTCGCGAAGATGATCCGCTCCAATCTGGAAGATGGCGAGGCGCTGCCGCCCTCGAAATGGCTCAGCAAGGCGATCGAGACCGCGCAGAAGAAGGTCGAGGCGCGCAACTACGACATCCGCAAGCAGGTCGTCGAATATGACGACGTGATGAACGACCAGCGCAAGGTCATTTACGAGCAGCGCAGCGACATCATGGACGCGGAGACGGTGGACGATGTCGTCGTCGACATGCGGCATGAGACGGTCAACGATCTGGTCGGCGCGTCCTGCCCGCCGGGCACCTACCCCGAACAGTGGGACATGGAGCGGCTGAAGGCCCGCACGGCCGAAGTGCTGAACCTGGAACCCGATTTCGACGGCTGGCTGGCTGAGGACCATGTCGATCCGGAAATGATCGAGGAACGGCTGAGGGCACTGGCGGACGAGGCGGTGGCCGACAAGGTCAAGGAACTCGATCCCGAAAACTGGCACATGATCGAGAAGTCGATCCTGCTCCAGAGCCTGGACCACCATTGGAAGGAGCATCTGTCGACTCTCGACGCGCTCCGCCAGGTCGTCCATCTGCGCGCCTATGCGCAAAAGACGCCGATCAACGAATATAAGCAGGAAGCCTTTGCCCTGTTCGAACGCATGCTGGGCAATATCCGCGAGGATGTGACCGGCTCCATCGCGCGCGTCCAGTTCCGCATGGAAGAGCCGCTGCCGGAATTCGACCTGCCGGTGCTGCCCGACTTCATCACCACCCATATCGACCCCTTTTCGGGCGAGGATAATAGCGGCGACATCGACGGCGGGCAGATCAGCGGGATCACGACCACCCTGCCGCGTCCGCCGGTGGGCGGACAGGGCGGAGAATTCGCCAATCTGGACATCAGCCGCAATGCGCCATGCCCCTGCGGCTCGGGCCAGAAATACAAGCATTGCCACGGCGCGCTCAGCTAGGCTGTGTGGGGATTCAGCCCATGGCGGGCTGCAAATGGCGGCTTTCTGCTTGGAAGAATGCGACAGCAGGAAACCGGAGCGCGCGACCTGCGCCCGATTTGACGCAGCGCGCTCCGGAACAAGCCCGTCGTTTCAACAATGGGCATGCTGACCCGGCTTCAGCAGGACGAAGGGAATAAGGCCGGGGCAATCGCGCGATATGGCTGAATGCCGATACAGCCTAATCGCCGGGCCCGTCCCCATGCAGTTTCGCCCATAATTGGGCTGTACCCGCTTCCTGCGCCTTGTTCACATATTGGGCGGCGATCAGCCAACCCTTGATTGGTCGCAACGGAAGCACTGTCGTCAGGATCAGCACCGGGACACCGACGGCCAAATGCACCCAAAGGCCCGGCCGCGCCAAAATCTCCAGCATGATGATGAAGACCACGCCCGGAACGCAGGCGAATAGCTGCACGAATACGGCTGGCCCGTCCGCCGGATCGGCAAAATCATAATTCAGCCCGCAAATCTCGCAATGATCGCGCACCGTAAGGAAGCCGCGGAAGATATGTCCCTCGCCGCATCGGGGACAACGGCCGAAGGGGCCGGTCTCCATTGGAGAAAGCCGCTTCCAGCGACCTTCCATTTCCGCCGCCGGTTGCATCGTTGTTATCCTGTCCGTGTCGCTCATCGTCATGCCATTCTGCCTGTCGCAGAAATGTCGTCATATCCTGCGGATTTTCAATTGGGCTTTTTGCCCCAGGGCAGTCTGCCCCCGCTCATGGAATTGACGTTACGGAAAGCAGCGTTCTACCTTTGGGTAGATTGCCAAGAACATCTGCACCTGCTAATCCGGGGAGGATTTGGATGCCCGACAGCAAACAAATCGCGCTCCCGGCTTTCCCTTGCCCGGGAGCGCTTTTTATTTGCAATGCATTGCGACGCCAAAAGTTCCCGCCAGCCTGATGGCCGATAGGCCCATGATAATGGGCATGAAGCCGATCAGGGCTCCCGTTCCATCGCATCATGAAGGACCTGATCGGGACAGGACATGGCAAGGGCCCTGACCTTGTAGCGCAGCGCAAGTTCGCGATGGACCGCAACCTCCTGCGACGAAGCGCTGCGCCTTTCAGCAGCATCGGCTTTCGCGGCTTCTTCTCTTGCGCGCCGGAACATGTAGCGCGCATCGTTATCGGCAGACATCGTCACCTCCGATGATTGTCGACCGCTTCTAGCATGAAGAAAACCGCCGCGCTTTAACGGGGATCAAATTGGATGGCGGGCAGTGCCCGACGAAGATGAGCACTATGAAGTCGTCATAAGCATCTGATTACAGATATGAAAGTTTAGTCTGTGCGGCGATCGGCAGCTATAGGTGCCGATCGCGCGCCTTTGGGTAGCCATGGAGGGGTTTCGGCTATCCTTTGATGTTGCGAGGATCATTTCCATGCGAGTCTGACTGTCCGATCCGGCCATCCCGGTTATGGATTTTCAGTTCCGTCTCGGCATTTCTGCTGATCTGACGACCACGATCCACTGCATCCTGTTTGATGTTGAAATGGCCGCTCGATCGGTCGCTGCCTCCGCGACGGACGTCCCATCCGCCTTTCGGGTTCGGGACCACGTGATGGGTGCCCCCACTGCTCTTACCTTTGGACATTGGCGAATTCCTTTCGTTTTGCCGTGATCCACGCCCGGTTTTGCAACAAGCCTCACTTCATGTGCAACGGATGGCTAGTGTTACGCATCGAGCAAGAAGGCAGATACAACAATTTTGATTGACATGCAACATTTGTCGCATTATATGCACCATACGACATTAAGCATGCATCAAATCACGGATTTAGCGCACATGGAGCACTTCTCAATCATACAGGCCCTTTGCCGGGCAGCCATGGCGGAGCCGTCGCCAGCATTGCGCAAGCAGGTCGAGCGATTGCGTGATGCCTTGAGTAAGGATGGAGAGGATAAGCAGGCGGCGTCGCTTGGCGGCATACTGGCTGCGGCGGAGCGCCTGAAAGAGATGGCTCCCAGCCGTATCGAGCGCTCTCGCGCAACGCTTCCCGGTGAAGTGCTGGGCCGTAATACGCCAGTGCCCGTGGACCGTGAAACTGCGGCACCGCTGGCGGAGATTATCTTTCCCGCAGAGATCAATGCAGATTCGCCATTGTTCAATCCGACCGTTGCTCAAGCGGTCAGCACGATCATTGATGAGTGGACAAACTTTGAAGCACTGTCAGCCGTCGACATTTCGCCGGCGAAAACCTGCTTGGTTTATGGAGCACCAGGCACCGGGAAGACGCGCTTGGCTCTCTGGATCGCGCGCAAGCTGGATTTGCCAGTGATACTTGTTAAGTTGGATGGGCTGGTCTCTTCGTTTCTTGGGACGACAGCCAGGAACATCGGGAATCTGTTTACGTTTGCCAACCGCTATCGCTGTGTTCTTCTGCTCGATGAATTCGACGCAATTGCGAAGGTGCGGGATGATCCGCAAGAGGTCGGCGAAATAAAGCGTGTTGTAAATGCACTTCTTCAAAACTTGGATGTGCGTCAGAATATTGGTCTCACCATTGGTATCACCAATCATCCTAAGCTTCTTGATCCTGCGGTCTGGCGCCGCTTTGAGATCCAGCTAGAGATTCCGAAGCCCGATTTTGCTGTGAGAAAGGCGATAGCGCAGCACTTCATGCCGCCGGTCCAGGCACCGGACAGTCATCTCCGATTAATTGCGTGGTTTACCGAAGGGTCAACTGGCGCGGAAATCGAAGCGCTTGTTCGTACTTACAAGAAAGCCACGACGGTTCGAGAGGAGGATCGTCGCGGCTTGCTAGATACGCTCCGGCAATTCGCAACGCTCAATGCAGCGCGCATTCAAAGCGAGCGGCGAGCACTTTTGTTTGACGATCCGGCCAACCTCTTTCGAGCGATGCATGAGGATCCCGCACTTGCGTTTTCCATGGGCGATATTGGGGATATCGCCGGGAAGGATAAATCCACAATCAGCAGATGGCTTGGTCGTCAGGGCGGAAAATCGGGTGATGGCGAGGTGACGCATGGCTAGTCCTATTCAGATCGTCCTCAACCCGGAGAATTTCGAGGAGGCGCGCGAGGCCGGCGGCGGCGGCGGGCGCAAGGATTTCTTCGCCAACCGGGATCGCGATTTTGGCGCACACAAGGCTGCGCTTATGAGCCAGCTCGACACGATAGCCGATGTCCTTTCTGCGCAATCGCAAGGTCCCATTGGTTATGTGAAGGTAATCCTGAAACGGGAGGCTTGGGCCAAAAGTCATCGTCCCGTCGGGGCGCTGTTCCGAAATGACCGCGCACCAGTCGTTGGAGGTGGCGACCTTGGCGTCATGATTGTCGAGGGGCATCCATCCGCGCTTGCGAAGGTCAAGGCTGAGATCGGGAAAGCCGAAACGCTGACGCGCATGAAGTTCGATGAAAACAAGGGGAAGGACGTTCCCAACCCTTCCGCTCAGAAGAGCGAAACCGGGGCCATCGAGCGGATTGAACTCTATGGGGCATCCGATAAGCGCAGGTTTTCCGTCGAGGAGGCCGTTGCCTGGCTTTCAAACCCCATGACCGGCAGTGGGTATGAGGTTGAGTTGTTTGACGTGGTGCCTCCGCGATCTGAGTGGGATCGTCTTGATGACTCCCATCGTCGTCTCGTCGAATCCTTCGTAAACGGGTTTAACCGTCTTGGTTACAGCATGTCGGTCGAGCGCTTGCCCATTGGGCGAAACAAGTTGCCGATGCTGGCAGTACGCCTTGATCAAGCTGGTGATGGCGCAATTCTGCGCCTCACTGGAACGCCGACCAAAGAGCGACGTGATCTGGCTCCCTTCGATCCAGATATTCAGCGTCACGGTAGACTGCTGGATTTTCTCGACAAGCACCCGCTGGTGAAGCGCATTGAACTGCCTGGTATCGTCGTGCGTTCGGCCCGGCCTCCGGCACCTGCGCGTGTCCGTCCGGATAATGTCACCATGCCCGTTCGCGACAGTCGGCGTTCCCATCCGAAGCTGGGAATCATTGACGGAGGTCTCAGCCCGACATTGGCAGATTGGGTTATCGATCGATGGGATGTTCTTGCTGATGAAGACATGGACCTGTCTCACGGCACGTTTATTGGCGGCCTTGCGGTGGCGGGTTCCAGCCTCAACGGTGCAGCCACATGCCCGGAGGCAGATGGGACGGAGCTTGTCGATCTCGCGATTTTTCCCAACGAAAGGAAAGCGGGCGCTTTCGCATCCTATTATTCGGGCGGACTTCCACATTTCTTCGATGAAATGGATGCTGCTGTGGCGGATGCCCGTGCGCGACATGGTGTGCGCGTATTTAATATGAGTCTGAACATTCTTCAGCCTGCTGCGCCTGACAGATATAGTCCGCACGCCGTCCGTCTGGATCGTCTCGCGGAGGAAAATAACGCTGTGGTGTTCGTGTCGGCAGGCAACATCCAGCCGCAGGATCTCCGAGCGGAGTGGCCGTCTGACGCTGCGGCAGCTTTGGCTAACCTGGCGCTTGCTCGTAACGATGGTCTTCTCACTCCGGCAGAAAGCGCCCGGAACGTCGCTGTGGCGGCTGTTAACCCGCCTGACCATGCGGGTTGCCTGCCATTCGCACCCACCCGCTTCAGCCGCAGGGGGCCGGGGCTTCGTTCTGGCGTCAAGCCTGATCTCGCTCATGTCGGTGGCTCTGGCACGCTGCATCCGACATTGGGACATGGCCTATTCTCCATTTTGCCAGATGGCACGGTCACTGATGGTTGTGGGACCAGTTACGCCTCGCCGTTGGTCGCAAAAACAGCGGCGGCCCTTGATCATGCAATCGAAGGGGAAGTATCGCGAGAAACGTTGATTGGTTTGCTGGTCCACCATGCGGAGATACCTGAGCCGTTACGCGCCAAGGAGTTGGGGGCTGTAGCTCGCCATTTGGTCGGCTTTGGAATGCCACCTTCTGCAGAGCGAATTTTGGAGACTGGCGATCACTCCATCACTCTGGTGTTCGCATCTCGTATTCAGCACGGCCAGCAGATTAGTTTCCGATTTCCGTGGCCGGCGTCACTTGTTGGTCCAGGAGGAAAGTGCCGGGGGCGTGCGAAGCTCACTCTTGTAACTACACCTCCGCTGGACGCGAGATTCGGCTCGGAGTTCGTTAGGATCAACATCGATGCCGCCCTTCAACAGGAGCAAGCCAAAGGTTGGAAGGGGCGATTGGACCCATTGTACCTCCCTTCTTCTCGTGGTGCCCATGCGGTAGAAGCTGAACGTATCGAGCATGATCTCAAGTGGAGCCCGGTCAAGGTCTTTGGAAAGACATTCCCACAGGGCGTTGGACCATCATCGAACTGGCGTCTGTTCATTGAATACCTGACACGAACCGGCGAAGTTATGCCTGATGAAGGCGTTCCTTTCACAGCGATCCTGACGATCAGCGACCCTGATGCGGAAAAGCCGGTCTTTAATGATATGCGCCAAAGCCTTCAGGCTATTGGTACGCAGATCGCGGACATTCGCACCGCAGCCCGTATCACGCCGCGCATCTAGCCGTCTCATATAGGAGAAATTACTTGGCTCGTTCGAAAGAGAAGCGAATTGGTTATCTCAGAGGAAAGGGGCCTGATGGAACTGAGGTCGTGGTCAGCGTTTCCAAGATTGGTCGCGACTACAGGATAGGATGTGGATTCAAAGATCACCTCTGCCACCCATCTGTTCGAGATATTGAAGGCGTAAGGCGTGAGGCATTGCTCGTCTTCGACGTGCGCGATGCGACTTACCAGTCAATTTAGATGGGCCGCAAAGCGCAAAAATATGATCCGCGAGTTGGCGGAATGACGAAGGAGAGGAAAAGACATGGCTAGATGCACTGCACCATCGAGGGGGCACCGTTCAGCAGCCGCCGCAGCCGACTGTCCTGCATGCGGGAGCCGGTACGGTCGTTACAGCGGTTACGGTGGCTACGGCAGCGGATATGGCAGCTCTGGATCATACTCAGCACCTTCATATTCGCCCTCAAGGAGCACTGGCGGGTCGGGGCGGCGCACCTCAAAGCCGCGTTGGTCAGGAACTGGCTCGGCTGTGTGGTACACGCCCGAACAAGTGCAGGCGCTTACGCCCGTTCGAGAGAACGTTGAGAATCTGGCAGCCTCGCAGCCTGACCTTCGAGACGTATTTCTTTGCCACGCATGGGATGACAGGCAGGGCTCCGCCAAAGAGCTGCATGATCTGCTCGAAGCGCGCGGTGTCCGCGTGTGGTTCAGTGAGAAGGATCTTGGCCTCGGGGTGCCGATGATGCGGGCGATCGACAAGGGCTTAGTGAATTCGCGCGTCGGTATCGTTTTAGTGACCCCGGCTATGTTGCGACGCCTTCCGGCGGAAGGCATCGCCGACAAGGAACTTTCGGCGCTCCTTCGGCGTGAGCGGCTGGTCCCGGTCGTTCACGGAACGACCTATGACGAGCTTGAGCAGGTCAGTCTTCTGCTAGCCTCCCGAGCCGGGCTGAGCACTGCCGAAGAGTCGATGGCAGATGTCGCGACTAAGATAGCCGAGCTGGTCGCCATTTAGTCGCGCCGGGGTTAAACCGGGGGCCGCGCGGTGTCTTCGCCGAATACGGCAAGTTTGACGTTTCATCGTCCAAGCCCTCCGACTACGCGCGGACGCATGAAGTCTCGACGATCCGCCCGCCAGGAATCGAATGAGCGGGAGTTCGGTGCCTCAAACATCATGATACCGCTTGGCCCCGCGACTACCGGCCTTACCACTTTGAGCCGGCCCTCACCGTCAAGTTCGACATAAGGGTAGAGGCCCAGAAATTCTCGTCCACGATAGTAGCGCTCGTGTTCCTCCAGCACTGGAAGAACGCCGACTGTGCCCTTTGCCGCATCGAACCATCCTAGCTCCCAGCACATCCAGAGTGATTGGACCGCGCCTTCGGTATCGAGAAACAAGAGGGAATCGCTCACGCCCATCGTCGCTCGCACAAACGCAGCGTTTGCTGGTGTGACCTGGCTGCGATCGGCTGCCGGAGCTTCAATCCAGTCGCAAAAGACCTTATAACCCGCGGAGGTGAGGAGGTCATAAACTCCAAGCACGATCTCGGCGTCGCGTATCGTTTGGGATAAGAAGATGTCGTAATGCCCAGACCGCTGCCGAGCCGCACGACCGAGTGCCTCTTCAACCGTCGCCCCCTGCGCTGCGGCGCGACGCTGGGCACGTGCGCGCATCTCGCGTTCCCTTAGAAAAGCCATTGCTCGCGTTTACTCCTTGGCACGAGGTCTCCAGAAACGTTCATCCTCGGCGGCTGGCTGCTCGGCGGGACTTCTGAAACGCTCCTCCTTAACCGATACGCCAAGATGGCGATGAAGGAGTGCCACATAGTCTAGTTCATTGGTGAGATCGGCGGGCAACGCGCCGATTCGTTGCGCCACCTCCAAGGTCGCCCCTCCCGTTGATATGATTGGAATCACGGAGGCTTGCGGCTGCAAGCGACGGAACAGTTCATACTCTTGAATGATTCCACCCATGCCGCCGATAAACACGGCAGCCTTGAACACATGTTCTGAGAACATGCGCTCTCGCATAGCCAACAGGCTTTTCTCACGGTCGCCCTCAATGTCGTCCGTGTAGGTGACGTTCCGGAAGCGTTCGTTGTCTTCAGGGAACTCGTCCTTGAAGTGTCTCGACTGATAGAGTTGAACCCAGCTCCCATAATCGACACCAATGTCATGGGCGACCACCCAAATCATTGGCGTGATGGCTGGCTGACCGCCCCAGACCAGAAGGCGACGTCCTAGCGTAATATGGACCAGAGCAGACACGGCGGCCCCGATCGCCACACTATCGGCTGTGGCAGCATATTCCGGCCCCCGCTTCGGGTCGGGAACGCCGGCAGAAAGGAAGATAGCATCGGCCATGCTCAGTCCTCCCATGCCGCGAGCGCCCAGCCTGCTTCAGACACCTTTATCGCGCGGACGGATAAGATCTGTTCATCCAACCATCGTAGGTGAGCGCTCCAAGCGTCGCGAATGCCGAGATGATCGTACACGAGAACCGGCACTTCGCCTTGCTCGGCGCGTCGCGCCTTCTCCGCAACATCGTTCAATATCTCGGCGGTCGGCACGCCAACAATCGGATAGGCCCAAACCTTGCGATCCCCGATCAACCGCACAGCGATTGCACGATGTGCGCCCACACCTTCGACCGAAGCGCCAATCTTCTCGACATCAGCGCGAAGCTTGCCGGTGATCGACATATAGCGGGCCGCGATGCTCCGGCTCCGCAACCGCTCCACCCGAAGCACTATCGATTCGGCCGTATCATTGATTATCGGACCGTCAGATGCTGTAAGCTCAGCAGGGTCGAGATAAACTGTCTCGGCCATATCGGTCAGCTTGCTTGGCACATGTTCAGGCCAGATCACACGAAGAACTTGGATGTCCTTCGCTCGCGCCCGACCGATCTCTTGTCGGGTCCAGCGGCTATCAAAATAGCCAGGGGTATCGAGCATGACCATCACGTCAGAGTCGACTAGACGGTGCCATAGCACGTCCTGAAAGGGATCGCCCGGACGTATATCATGTGTGTCGAGAAAGACGTCAAAGCCGCGAGCGTTGAGCAAGTCATGAAGCTGAAGCGCCGCGGCGCGAGATTCAACCCGCCGATAACTGACGAATACGCGGCGCTGCCTGCGTAGCAAACCAACGCACTCAAGCATCGCCGCCGCGAGTTCGGTCATTGCTGGATCGTCGGCACGACGTTTCAGACCGTTAGCTGACTGTAGAAACTCTGGCACATGCAGGGCGAAGTCGCCATTGGCAGCGATAGTTGGGATGATCGGCGCGCTCGCAAGCACCAGTTCGTGCGCGGCCTCTATGTCGGTGGGTGCCGCCGCACCGAAAAACACGGCGGCAAAGGCGGCGCGCTTGTCGCGACCCGACACCGTCCCTCCGTCATAAACGAGCACGTCGGTGCCTAACACGAGACCAAAATCCTCGACCATTCCGTGCAAGGTCGCGGTTAGGGCATCACGCTCCTCGGTGGCTGGGCTTCCTAGGATTGCAAGCTCGTAAAGGCTCATGCCTCGCCTCAGCGCCCCGCTGCCACGGCCGCAGCCTCAATCCAGGTCGACATATTATTATAACCATCATCATTGACCCAGTCATAGGTCCTGTAGAGACTGCTGAACGGAACCTTTTTGCCATTCTGCTCGACATGCCAGTAATCGAGAGGGTTCTTTCCTTGAACGTCAGCTCCGAGTTGCGGATCTTTGATACGGTGGATGTCGATGGCGAGGATGCCTTTCTTGAGTTCGTAGCTCCGCTTGATTTCGTGTCGCACCCATTCGCGGTCGTAGGTTTCGGCACCGAACAGCACCACCGTGACCGACGTACCCTTGAGCTGTTCCTCAATCCACTTCTCTATGCCACCGGCGCGCTTCTTGGCCTCCTCAAACTCGGCGGCATCATAGAAGGGCTGCGCCTCACCTTTTGCGCGAACGACCCAGGAATTGCGCACCTGAACGATGCGGCGAACGTCACGCGCATAGTGAAAACTGAAAAAAACTTTCCGGGCCATGCATTACCTCCTTATTTTCTTAGACTATGTTGGTGCGCTTGGGCCGCGCCAGCTGTCGGAATGTGCGTTCCTCATCTGAAAACTGCCATCCCGAAAAAAGAGACAGAATCGCCGTAGTCTATCCTAGCAGAAAATGCGGCGATCAGGATGCACGACTTCCAGCTTCCGAGGCTTTGCCATCCTGATCCGGTTCTCGTGCCCGGCGCCCGCTGGCGCTCATGCCGGGCGGGTGGCTTGTGGGCTCCGCCCCCCGGCGCGGCGCAAGGGATCGCTGACGCTCGGCCGGGACGGTTTCCCCGGCCTTCCGCGCGAATGCGTGTTTCACACTCTCAGTTATGACTTCGATCCGCTTGTGCAGGCCGGGTGATCCCCCTCCGTCCCGGCCGCCCTTGCCCCTTGCACCCCCCGGTCTCGGCGACGGCCAGGGTTTCAGCGCGGCGCTTCGCTGCGCGAAACCCAAGCCAAAGGATCAAGACCATGACCAATACTGTCGAAACGACCGCCACGGTTTCCGAAGCCCCCGCCAATGAGAACGGCGCGGTGCTGTTCGTGCCGCTGAACAAGTTGAAGAAGTCGCCCCGCAACGCCCGCAAGACCCCGCACAGCGAAGCCCATATCGAAGCACTGGCGGCCAGCATCGCCGCCAAGGGGATGCTGCAAAATCTGGTGGTGGAGCCGGAGACGAACGCGGAAGGCGAAGCGACCGGCTTCTATCTCGTCACCATCGGCGAAGGCCGCAGGCTGGCGCAATTGCTGCGCGTCAAGCGCAAGCAGATCAAGAAGTCGGAAGCCATCCGTTGCGTTCTGGATACCGAGAACGACGCAGCGGAAATCTCCCTCGACGAGAATATCACCCGCGAGGCGATGCACCCCGCCGATCAGTATGAGCGCTTCCGTGAACTTGCGGACAATCGTGGTTGGGGCGCGGAGGAAATTGCCGCCCGGTTCGGCGTGACCCCGCATGTCGTCAGGCAGCGGATGCGTCTCGGCGCGGTCAGCCCGAAGTTGATGCAGGTCTATCGCGATGGCGGCTTGTCGCTGGACCAGTTGATGGCCTTCGCCATCACCGAGGATCACGACCGGCAGGAACAGGTGTTCGACAACCTGTCCTATAACCGTGAGCCGTGGATTATCCGCCGCGACCTGACCAAGATGAACGTGGAAGCCAGTGACCGGCGCGCGCGTTTCGTCGGCGCGGACGCATACGCCGAGGCGGGCGGCACGATCATCCGCGACCTCTTCACCGAGGATCGGGGCGGCTATTTCGAGGATGCCGCGTTGCTGGACCGGCTTGTCATCGACAAGCTGGAAAGCATTGCTGCCGAGGTTCAGGCGTCGGAGGGGTGGAAGTGGACTTCGGTTCACATCGATTTCCCCCATGCGCACGGGATGCGCCGCACCTATCCGCATCCGGTGGAATTGTCGGCGGACGATGCCGCCGCCTACACCGCCGCGCAGGAGGAATACGACCGCCTGTCGTCGGAATACGAAGGCTACGACGAACTCCCGGACGAAGCGGATCAGCGGTTCGGGGAGTTGGAAGCGGAGATCAAGCGGATCGACGGCAAGCGTCATGCCTATGATGCCGACGAGATCGCGCGTGGCGGTGTGTTCGTCATCCTGAACCATGACGGCACGGCCCGCATCGAACGCGGCTTCATCCGCGCCGAGGACGAGGCTCCCGAACCGGAAGCGGGCGAAGACGGCGAAACCGTCATCGACGGTGTGCGCGTTAACGGTGATGGCGAAATCATCGAAGATGAGGACGGCGGCGAGGATGAGGAACCCGAACCTCACCCGGAGGACGAGGATGCCGGGGATGCGGGAAAGCCGCTGTCGGACGCGCTCGTCCGCGACCTGACCGCGCATCGCACCCTTGGCCTGCGTCTCGCCCTTGGCGAGCAGCCGGACATGGCGCTTGTCGCCGTGGTTCATGCACTGGCGGCGCAGACCTTCTATCGCGGCGGGGAAGCGTCCTGCCTCGAAATCCGCCTGACCAGCGCGTATCTGGCTTCTCACGCGGACGGGATCGAGGACACGCCCGCCGCGCAGGCGCTGGCGGATCGTCATGCCGGATGGGCATCGGATATGCCCCGCGAGGTGGCGGACCTCTGGGCCTTCGTCGCCGGTCTGGATCAGGCGAGCCTTATGGCCTTGCTCGCCCATTGCGTATCGCTGACCGTCAATGCGGTCAGGACACCGTGGGAGCAGAAGCCGAACGCCCGCGCGACGGCGGAGAAGCTGGCGAGCGCGGTGGCGCTGGACATGACGGCGCACTGGACGCCGACGACGCCGACCTATCTCGACCGCGTCACCAAGGCGCATATCCTCGCCGCCGTTCGTGAAGGTGTCAGCGATGAAGCCGCCGAGCGGATCGCGGGCTTGAAGAAGCCGGAGATGGCGCAGGCCGCCGAACAGCTTCTCGCTGGAACGGGCTGGCTACCGACCGTGCTGCGCACCACGCGACCCGCATGGTTGGAGGCCGAGCCGGAAGCCGACGCCTACCTCCAAGCCGCCGAGTGAGGACCGGGCCGGGATCGCGCAAGCGGTCCCGGCCTTCCTGTTTCCTACCCTTCCCAAAAATCGCGGTCGCGCGGGGATCGACCCCGCGCGACCGATCCGATGCCCGTCAGGGTCATCGGCACAGGAGGATTCTGCAAATGATCGTGCTCATGTTGATGGCCGTCGCGCTGGTCGCCGGTCTCTCTGTCCTGGCCTATACGCTGGCCGTTTATGCACTGCCCTTCATGATCGGCGTGGAGGCGGCGCGTTTGGCCTATGCCTCCGGTTCCGGCCTGATCGGCGCAGGACTGGTCGGGTTGGCGGCGGGCGCCGCCGCCTATGGTCTGCTGGTGGTTCTGTTCATGATGGTGAGGACACCAATCCTGCGCCTCGCCGTGGTGCTTGTTTTCGCCGCGCCTGCCGCCGTTGCGGGCTATGCACTGGTTCACGGCATCACGCGCGAGGTCGTGCCGTCCGAGGTCTGGCGCACAATCTTCTGCCTGATCGGCGGCGGCGTGACAGGCGCGTCGGCGCTCGTGCGGCTGGTAGCGAATATCAGCCCGCCCGCCAAATAGCGGAACCACATCCATTCGGCTGCCGCATCTTGATAAATGATAGCAAAGATTCTATAGTGATGGCGTCGCCATCAATTAGCCGGAGACGCCATCAGATGCCCGCCGTCACCATTCGCAACCTGTCAGACGAGGCGCACCGCGCCCTCAAGGTGCGCGCGGCCCATCATGGTCGCAGCACCGAGGCCGAAATCCGCGATATTCTGGAAGAGGCGGTGCGTCCCGCCAACCGCCTGCGCATCGGTTCCGCCATGGCGGCGTTGAGCCGGGAGGCAGGCTTGACCAATGCCGATTTCGAGGCGCTGGAACAGAGCCGCGACCGGACGCCCGCCGTGCCTATGAGCTTTGAATGATCGTTCTGGACACCAATGTCGTTTCCGAGGCGATGAAGCCGGAACCGGCGCCCGCCGTGCGCGACTGGCTGGATGAGCAGGCCGCCGAAACCCTCTATCTCTCCAGCGTCACCGTCGCGGAACTCCTGTTCGGCATCGGCGCGCTGCCGGACGGGCAGCGCAAGCGGAAGCTCGCCGCAACCCTCGACGGGCTTCTCGGCCTGTTCGACGGCAGAATCCTTCCCTTCGATACGGATGCCGCTCGCCGCTATGCCGACCTCGCCGTTGCGGCGCGCAACGCGGGCAAGGGTTTTCCGACGCCGGACGGTTACATCGCGGCCATCGCGACTGCCCATGGCTTTGCAGTCGCCACGCGCGATGCCAGCGCCTTCAAGGCGGCGGGTGTCCCGATCATCGACCCTTGGACGGCCGGGCACTGAACACGAGGGCATCGCCCGATTGCGAAAGGAAGCGTCACCTTATGCTCAAGGTCATCGCCGAGGATTTCATCAAGCCGGAAGCCGTTGAGACCGTCCTGCCGCTCTACCGCGAGCTGGTCGATAAAACCCGACAGGAAGACCTCTGCATTTCCTATGACCTCTTCATCGACCAGAAAGACCCCGGCCATTTCATCTTCATAGAGGAATGGCCGGATCGGGCGGCACTGGACGCCCATTGCAGGACCGAGCATTTCACGCGGCTGGTCCCGCTCATCAATGCGCACCAGCGACAGAAGGCGACGTTCATCCTCATGGATGCGTTTCCGGCCTGACTCGATCAGGAAGATGTTTCCCACTGAACGGGTTTGGGCGTTGCCCTTCGGGCCGCGCTCTCGGCTGCGCCGGAACCACGTCCAGGAGCGCGTTTCCGCCATTCGGCTTCGATCACTAACGCAAGAAGCAGCGGCGGATCGCGTGAAGCCCCGCAACAACGGGGAACGGTGTCTTGCCGCGGTGTCCAGGGCGGCGGACTCAGGATTTGCGGGCGTTGCCCGGTTCCATCACCCGCAATAGCGGATCACGCTTGGAGCGACGGTCCATCTCGCATTGCCGTGCGATAGTGAAGCCGGACGGGAACGCCCAATTCAGCAGTTCCAAACTTGGCGGCCTCCGCAATCCTTGAGGCATGGCCGCAACCTTCGCCTGCGCCGGTAGCACACAAACAGCCTTGTTCAGGAACAGCGCAGGCCATACCGGGGATGCCATCGCTAGGTTCACCGCGTGACAGGGGCCTAGGTCGGATCGACATTCAGGATTGAACGAACCCGCTGACGCGGGAGGGGTGAGCGTATTGGCTGGAATGGCCTCCTGATGGGAAGGTTTGGTTGCTGAAGACCAACCCCTGATCAGGAGACCATCCCATGGCTGATACCACCACGACAGCGGTGAGCCCGCTGCGCCGCCGTATGATCGACGACATGATGCTGCGCAACCTGTCGCCGGCGACGCAACGATCGTACTTGCACGCCGTCACGAAGTTCAGCCGCTATTTCAGACGTTCGCCGGATCGGCTCGGGCTCGAGGATGTCCGGGCATTTCAGGTCTATCTCGTGTCACAGGGGATATCCTGGCCGGCGCTCAACCAGACCGTGTGCGCTCTGCGTTTTTTCTACGGCGTGACGCTGAACCGGGGCGAGATACCCGAGCGGATTGCCTATGCGAGGATGCCCCGCAAGCTGCCGGCGATCTTGAGCGCTGACGAAGTGGTGCGCTTTCTCGAAGCGGTGCCGTCGTTGAAGGCGCGGGCGGCGTTGACCACAGCCTATGCCGCCGGACTTCGCGTATCGGAGGTCGTGAGCCTCAAGGTCGGCGATATCGACAGCGACCGGATGCTTCTCCAGGTGCGGCATGGCAAGGGCGCCAAGGATCGCACGGTGATGCTGTCGGCCCAACTGCTCGATATCCTGCGCACCTATTGGCGCCTGACGCGGCCAACGGACTGGCTTTTCCCGGGACGGGAAGACGGGCCGATCAACGTTACCGTTCTGCATTCGGCGTGCCGATCCGCCGCCAAGGCGGCAGGCTTGACCAAGAAGGTCAGCGTGCACACGTTGCGGCACAGCTTTGCCACCCATCTTCTTGAGAGCGGCGTCGATATTCGCATCATCCAGGTTTTGCTGGGGCATAACAGCCTGTCGACGACAGCGCGCTACACGCAGGTTGCCACGACCACGATCGCTGCGGCGCAGAGCCCGCTTGATCGCTTGACCCTCGAGGTGGTGCCGCCCGCCTGACGCGCCGCCGTGCGCTCGACATTGGAGGTGGCGGATATCTTCCGCCGCCACGGCACTGCCTATGCTCAGGCTCACGACGGCCACCTCGGTCGGGTGGAACGCCGCGTCATGTCCGCGATCCAGTTGTGCCGGACGGCGGCGCTCGGTGGGCACGTCGAGACCTGCGATGACTGCGCACATAGCCGGGTCGCCTACAACTCCTGCCGCAACCGGCATTGTCCCAAGTGCCAAGGCGCCGCCCGCGACCAGTGGCTTGCCGATCGCGAAGCCGACCTTCTGCCCGTTCCCTATTTCCATGTCGTATTCACCGTGCCCGGCGAGGTCGCTGCGATCGCCTACCAGAACAAGCGGCTGCTCTATGGCATCCTGTTTGAAGCCGTCGCCGCGACGCTCAAGACCATCGCCGCCGATCCTCGGCATCGTCTGGGCGGCGAGCTTGGCTTTATCGGTATCCTGCACACTTGGGGGCAGACGCTGACCCATCACCCCCATATTCATTGCCTTGTCCCCGGCGGCGTGCTTGCCGACGGTAGCTCTCGCTGGAGATCGTGCCGGCGCAGCTTCTTCCTGCCCGTCCATGTTCTCTCCAAGCTGTTCCGCAGGGTGTTCATCGAACGGCTGCTGACCGCCCATGCTGCCGGGCAGTTGCAGTTCTTCGGCAACCTGGCGTCACTCCACGATGCCGGATGCTTTGCCGAGACGATCCGCGCGCTGCGCAGGAAGCGCTGGATCACCTATGCCAAGCCGCCATTCGGCTCGCCCGCGCACGTGCTGGCCTATCTTGGCCGCTACACCCACCGCGTCGCCATCGCCAACAGCCGACTGGTGCGCGCCGACGACACCAGCGTGACCTTCCGCTGGAAGGATTATCGCCACGGCAACGCATCGCGCGACATGACCCTTGAGGCCCACGAGTTCATTCGCCGCTTCCTGCTCCACTGCTTGCCCGACGGATTTCACCGCATCCGGCATTACGGTTTCCTCGCCAACGGCATCCGCCGTGCCAGGCTCGCGCAGATCCGGCATCTACTCGCCGACACGCCAGGCGAACCCGCGGTACCTGCCAAGCCTCGAACGCAGCGGCATCCCTTCGATCCCAGCGTCTGCCCATGCTGTGGTGGCAGCTTGCAAATCACCGCGACCTTCGCCCGAGCGCGGCGATGGCCCAACACATCATGAGCATGCTTCGCGGCTCTGATCGACCACTCCGGCATCGCGGCGACATTGCTCATCGATGCGACGATGACGCGCGCCCACGCCAATCTTGGGCGCGGCGTCGGCCCCCACCAAGCGCGCCGCAACCACGCAAATCGACGCTTCCGGGCCGATACACAGGCCGGATTATTCCCCGCGGTGAACATGTCGGCGAACACGTGCAGAGCCTCGAGGTCATGCCCGGACCCACCCGCGAACAACAATATCCATAGCACAGCGCGCGCGTCAGCGGGTTCGTTCAATCCGGCTTCAATGAGGTCGCGCACACAGCGCCAGGACGCCCGCGTTGCGCCCCGCGACCTCACAGAACCCTCCAGATTCCCGCGGCGCGGATTGCGTGATTCATGGGTGGTCGGCTTTCTGGAGGGCCGGCCATGGACGAGCGCTGGAAGTCTGATCTCGAGGGCTGGCTTACGCCCTTTCTCGATGCTCTGCGGCACAAGGTGCGAGCGCGGATGTGTCCGGCCTATGTGGCGGGGCTGATTGGTGCCGGTGATCGCAAGAGCGTCCAGCCGATGGCGGCGCGCGATGGTGGCGTCGGCTACGACCAGCTTCATCACTTCATCGCCGGCGGTGTTTGGGACGCGGCACCGTTGGAGAAGGCTCTTCTCACCGAGGCGGATCGGATGGTCGGCGGCAGCGAGGCCTGGCTGATCGTCGATGACACGGCTTTGCCGAACAAGGGCGAGCGCTCGGTCGGCGTCGCGCCGCAATACGCCTCGGCCCTGGGCAAGAACGCCAACTGCCAGACCTTGGTGTCGCTGACGCTGGCTTCCGGCGAAGTTCCGGTCATGGTGGGCTTGCGGCTGTTTCTGCCCGAGAGCTGGACGAGCGATCCCGCGCGACTGGCCCGAGCCGGCGTGCCGAACGATCACGCAGGCTATCGGACCAAGCCCGAGATCGCGCTCGCCGAGATCGATCGGGCGCGCACGGCCGGCCTGCGCTTCGGCTGCGTGCTGGCTGATGCCGGTTATGGCCTCTCCGCGCCATTCCGGCAGGGTTTGAGCGAGCGTGGCCTCACCTGGGCCGTCGGCATAGGAGCACGCCAGAAAGTCTATCCGGTCGACGTGGCTCTCGTCTTCCCCGTTTCCGGGCGTGGCCGCCCGCGGAAGAACCATGTGCCCGATGCGAAGTCGATATCGGCGGAGAAGATGCTGGCGACGGCGCCCTGGCGCACGCTGAGCTGGCGGCGTGGCACCAAGGGACCGCTGAAGGCTCGCTTCGCCGCCATGCGGATCAGGGTGGCAGACGGGCCGCCCCAGAGGATCGGTGACATGGGACAGCAGCATCTGCCGGGAGAAGAGGCCTGGCTGATCGGCGAACACCGCTCGAATGGAGAGCACAAATATTACCTCTCGAACCTGCCCGCCGACACGTCGCTCAAGCGCTTGGCCGGCGCCATCAAGGCACGCTGGATCTGCGAGCAGGCGCATCAGCAACTGAAGGAGGAACTCGGCCTCGATCACTTCGAGGGACGATCATGGACGGGGCTGCACCGGCACGCACTCATGACCATGATCGCCTATGCCTTCCTTCAATCCCGGCGCCTCAAGCAGGCGAAGCGGGAAAAAAAGAATCCAGGGCCCGCCGCCTCAGCCGACCTTGCCAGCGGTCCGCGCGACCATCATCACGGCCTTCGAAGAGCAACCATCAACACGATGTCCGCACTGCCGCCGCTGGTTCAGCTCTAAAATTCTGCCAAAGTAGTGCTAGATCGTATCATCGTTTCTCTGCCGTCCTGAAGGGGCGCACCTACGGCGTCCTCGAAAGGCATGGGTCTGACCGAAGACCGGCTCCGCCTCGACCATCCTCCCGCAACGTCCGTCACCGGCTTTTTTCCGCCGCGTGCGAGCACGCTTTGCATCGCGAAGCAAAAAAGCCGTCGTCGACTGCCCTCCATTTCATTCCGGCCCTGTGGGTGCGGGCTGATCGCCTCCGGTCTCACGACCGCCATCGAGGACGCGATAGGCGCGGCCCGAGCAACGGAGACACGACAATGGCGACCATCGGCACCTTCACCAAGACAGCGAACGGCGACATCACCGGCACGGTCAAGACCCTGACCCTCAACGTCAAGGCCAAGTTCGCCCCGGCGGCAGGCGAAAGCGAGCGCGGTCCCGACTATCGCATCTTCGCTGGCACCACCGAGTTCGGCGCGGCCTGGAAGAAGACCGCCCGCGAAACCGGCCGCGACTATCTCTCGGTCAAGCTGGACGATTCGAGCTTTCCAGCCCCGATCTACGCCAGCCTGGTCGAGGACGAAGGCGGCGAGGTTCACAACCTCATCTGGTCCCGCCGCAGCGCAGACTGAGCCCGGACACCTCCGAAGCCCCGCCTGAGTAGCGGGGCTTCGTCATACTTGTCTGCGCCTTCAAGAGAATACGGCAATCAGGATATGCGGATTTTAGATTCGGCGGCTTTGCACATCCTGATCCGATCTTCATGCCCGGCGCCCGCTGGCGCTCATGCCGGACGGGTGGCTTGGGGGCGCTGCCCCCTGGCGCGGCGCAAGGGATCGCTGACGCTCGGCCGGGACGGTATCCCCAGCCTTCCTCCACGTCGTTCCTCGTTCCGTGCAGGCCGGGTGATCCCCCTCCGACCCGGCCGCCCTTGCGCCTTACACCCCCCGGTCTCGCCGACGGGCAAGGGTTCAGGAGCCGCGCTTCGCTGCTCTGAACCCCAAGCCCAAGAGGATCAAGACCATGAGCTATCATACCCTTGCCACCCGGTTCGGCCGCAATTCGCATCAGATCAGCGGGCGTGAAGCCCTCGACAATGAAGCCCTGTTTCGCCACGTCCCATCCGTGTTCGCCCGCGAAGCCCATGACAGCCGGTCGGAGCGGTACGTCTATGTCCCTACCATCGAGATTCTGGAGGGGTTGCGCCGGGAAGGATGGTTCCCGTTCTTCGCCGTGCAGGCGGTTCCGCGTGATGGGAACCGTGTCGGCCATGCCAAGCACATGCTGCGCCTGCGCCGCGATGACGGCATCGGCAAGCCGGAGGCGGCGGAAGTCATCATCGTCAATTCGCATGACGGAACGTCCAGCTACCAGATGTTTGCTGGAATGCTCCGCTTCGTTTGCACAAACAGCATGATCGCGGGCGAGCGGTTCGAGGAAGTTCGCGTGCCCCACACGGGCCGCATTCAGGATCAGATTATCGAAGGCGTCTACACGGTCGCGGAGGACTTCCCGCGCCTGATCGACGCCACCTGAGAACGGCGGTGCAAAATTAGACCACGGTGGCGGCGGCGAAGTGCTGCTGCGGGCGGCGTAAAAGTCGTCCACTTTGCCTTCTTTGCGCGAGCAGGGAGGGCGTGGAGATATATACCGTGGATCTTTACCTGAAGGTGCGTCTTGCTTGCGCGGGCGGCATGAGCCAGCGTGAGGCGGCGAAGCATTTCAACGTATCGCGCGACACGGTCCGCAAGATGCTGTCGTATTCGGAGCCCCCCGGTTACCGCCGGACGGCGGCGGTGCGGCGGCCCAAGCTGGAAGCGTTCGTTCCGATCATCGATGCATGGCTTGATGGTGACCGTCAGGTTCCGCGCAAGCAGCGTCATACGGCGAAGCGGGTATTTGACCGCCTTCGCGAAGAGCACGGTTTCACCGGCGGCTACACGATCATCAAGGATTACATCCGACAGCGCGAGCAGCGCAGCCGGGAGATGTTCGTGCCGCTGGCGCATGCGCCCGGCCATGCCCAGGCAGATTTTGGTGAGGCCATGGTCGAGATCGGCGGTGTTGTGCAGAAGGCGCATTTCTTCGTGCTCGATCTACCGCACAGCGACGCCTGCTACGTGCGCGCCTATCCCGCTGCCGTTGCCGAGGCATGGATGGACGGCCACGTGCACGCCTTCGCGTTTTTCGGCGCGGTGCCGCTGTCGATCGTCTACGATAACGACCGCTGCCTGGTCTCGAAGATCCTGCCCGACGGCACGAGGCAGCGCGCCCGGCTGTTCAGCGGCTTCCTGTCGCATTACCTGATCCGCGATCGTTACGGCCGTCCCGGCAGGGGGAACGACAAAGGCAGTGTTGAAGGGCTGGTCGGTTATGCTCGCCGCAACTTCATGGTGCCGATCCCCCGGTTCGCGACGTGGGAGGCGTTCAACCTGTGGCTCGAGGAGCAATGCCGCAAGCGTCAGAACGACCGGCTGCGGGGCGAGAGCGAGACGATCGGCGAGAGGCTGAAGCGCGATCTGGCGGCGATGCAGGAACTGCCGGCTGCCCCGTTCGAGGCTTGTGACCAGACCAGCGGCCAGGTCTCGTCGCAGGCGCTGGTGCGTTACCGGACCAATGATTACTCGGTGCCGGTGCGCTTCGGCCATCAGGAGGTATGGATCCGGGGCTATGTCGGCGAGGTGGTGATCGGCTGCCGGGGCGAGGTCATTGCCCGTCATGTGCGCAGCTACGAGCGCGAGGACGTGATCTTCGATCCCATCCATTACCTTCCCCTGATCGAACAGAAGATCAATGCGCTCGATCAGGCAGCGCCCCTGCAAGGCTGGCACCTGCCCGAAGCGTTTGCAACGCTGCGCCGCCTCATGGAAGCTCGTATGGGCAAGCATGGTCGGCGCGAGTATGTGCAGGTGCTGCGTCTGCTGGAGAGCTTCACGCTTGCCGATCTGCATGCGGCCGTAAAGCAGGCTCTCGATATCGGGGCGATCGGCTTTGATGCCGTGAAGCATCTCCTGCTGTGCCGGGTGGAGCGCCGACCACCCCGATTGGACATGGCGATCTATCCCTATCTGCCCAGAGCCAGGGTGGAGACGACATCGGCGCGCTCCTACATGCAGTTGCTCTCGGGCGATGCGAAGGATGCGGCATGAGCAGTCCGTCCCCCGAGCTGTTACTGGCCAGCCACCTCAAGACGCTCAAGCTACCAACCTTCCTGCGCGAGCATGACAAGCTGGCCCGGCGATGCGCGGCCGAGGGCGCAGATCACGTCCGCTACCTTGCCCGGCTTGTCGACCTGGAGCTGATCGACCGGGAACGCCGGATGGTCGAGCGCCGGATCAAGGCTGCGAAGTTCCCGGCCGCCAAGAGCCTCGACAGCTTCGACTTTGCCGCGATCCCCAAGCTCAACAAGATGCAGGTGCTGGAACTGGCACGCTGCGACTGGATCAACCGCCGCGAGAACGTCATAGCCCTTGGTCCCTCGGGAACCGGCAAGACCCATGTGGCGATCGGCCTCGGCCTTGCCGCCTGCCAGAAGGGCCTGACGGTCGGCTTCACCACCGCGTCCGCGCTGGTCAGCGCGATGATGGAGGCACGCGACGAACGCCGCCTTCTGCGCCTCCACAAGCAAATGGCCGGATACAAGCTCCTCATCATCGATGAACTGGGGTTCGTGCCGCTCTCGAAAACCGGCGCGGAACTGCTGTTCGAGCTGATCTCGCAGCGTTACGAGCGCGGCTCGACGCTGATCACCAGCAACTTGCCGTTCGACGAGTGGACCGAAACGTTCGGCTCCGAGCGCCTGACAGGCGCGCTCCTCGACCGGCTTACCCACCACGTCTCCATACTCGAGATGAACGGAGAGAGCTATCGTCTGGCCCAAAGCCAGGCGCGCAAGGCACGCTCCAACCCCTGACAGAAAAGACCATCCGTGTGTTGGCGACCCCCACTCGGGCTACGCCCTCGCGGCGCTCGCCAGCACACGGATCACCCGGCCTGATTTTGCGCCGCCCAATGGCCGACTTTTACTCCGCCGTTGACATCCGAGACTATACCGGCAAATTCTCCAATCTGGAGGGCAATGCGGTCACGCAGGGCGGCGCACTGATGGTCACATCGGCGCTCGGCAAGCTCGGCGACCGTATCCGTCTTGCCGAACGCTTCGATCCGTCTGTCGCCGAACGCGAGCTGCTGTGGATGGACAAGCGCCAGCTCGGCGACGGTGAACAACATAGCGTTCCCGGCCAGCCTGGCGGGCCGGTGAAGTGGCTGCCGTATTTCGGCGGCTCGCTGATCGGCTCTGATTATTTCATCGTCGGCGGCATCACCGAAGTCAATTACGACCTCCATTCCGGCGGCGCCGAGATCGGCGTCAACGGCGTCGGGCCGAAGGCGCGGGTGTTCACGCAATCGGTCGCGGTCGATCTGCGCATCGTCGACACCCGCTCACTGATCGTCGTGAAGACCGTCAGTCTGACCAAGCAATATACCGGCTACGAGATCGGCGCCGGCACCTTCCGCTTCTTCGGCTCCAACCTCTTCGACATCAACATCGGCGCCAAGGGTCAGGAACCCCTTCAACTCGGCATCCGCACGACGCTCGAAGAAGTGACCCTGCGCCTCGTCGGGACCGTCCTCAAATCCGATCCCGAAACCTGCCTCGCCTCGCGTCCGCCCGAGCAGCGTCCACGCCTGACCGGCGATCGGATTGCTGCTGTCACGACCCATCGCCGCGATCCCGGCCAGTCACTGCCCTGACTGGCGGCCTCAGCACACCTTCCGTTCCCCCACGGCCCAATTCCGGGCCACAACCCAAGGAGACCATGATGACCAGTATCCATTCCCACCGTGCGCGCGGGCTTCTCGCCGGCACCGCCGTCGCGATGCTCGCCACGCTGATCGGCAGCGCCGCCGGCGCTTCCGAGCTTCAGGGCCAATATACCGCCGCCAATCACCAGAAACTCGAACAGGCATGGAGCAGCGAAGGTCAGCCGATCCCGACGACCGCCACCGCCGATGGCCGCTATGGCGTTTCCACTGGCTGGGCGTCGGCGAGTGATTCCGCGCTCACCATCTCCGGCAACCGCCAGTCGGCGGAAGTTGCGGGTAATGCCGCTACGACCACGCTGACCGCGAAGACCGTGCGGGCCGAGGGCGGTGGCACCTATGAGCCGACGCCGTTCGCCGTCCTGTCCAATCGCCAGACTGGTAACGGCGCGGTGAAGGCTACGTCCCGCATGACCGTTGCGGTTCCCGGCGAGATCGGCGGATCGAGCGTTACCCTGTCGGACAACGCCAACACCGCGCTCGCCCGCATGAACGATGCCTCGAATGGTCTGACGGTCGAAACGGTCGGCCTGTCCGGCGATGTGCAGCTCGGCAGCCGCCAGCGTGCAGCCGGCCAGGTCACGACCAGCGCATCCAGCCGGATCGGCGTCGGCAACGCCGGATCGCCCATTGCCTCGTCGCGCGCGACCGTTGAGAGCAACAGCACCGCCTCCGAGGCGACCGCCAACCGGGCGCTCAACAGCCTGACGGCGACGGCAGCGAGTGTTTCCGGCGGGCGCACCGTGCTCGATAACCGCCAGAGCAACGATGCCGAGGTCCGTTCGACGACCAAGGCGGCGTTCGGCGTCGCCGGCAGCGGAGCCTATGGGTCGGCTATCGGCATCGAGGGTAACAGCGCCGCATCGCTGGCGCGCGGCAATGTCGCGGAGAATCGCATGACCGTCTCCGGTGGTGTCGGTAATGGCGACTATCCGGGCGGCGGCGAGGTGCCGATGCTGGCGCGGGCGTCCGTCTCCCTGCCGATCGCCGGTTCAGTGCTCTCCAACCGACAGGTGAACACTGGCGCGGTCACGGCGAAGACTGTTGCCGGCGCAGGCGTCGCGCTCAACTGCGGCTGCACCAACGACAGCCGGATCGGCGCCACCGACAATACCGGCTCTGCGTCCGCCTATGGCAATGCCGCGCTGAACGGCGCGACCGTCAATGGAAATGGTCAGCCGGTCGCCCTGGTCAGCAAT
Organism: Sphingobium sp. CFD-2; assembly: GCF_024611135.1. NCBI lineage: Bacteria > Pseudomonadati > Pseudomonadota > Alphaproteobacteria > Sphingomonadales > Sphingobiaceae > Sphingobium > Sphingobium sp. CFD-2. Next base: position 1,434,554 of record NZ_CP084405.1, read on the forward strand.
GTGCAGGTCAATCGTGGTCCGGTCTCGGCCACCGTCGTCGGTCACTTCGGCGCGTCCATGACCGGCGGCGTCAATGCCGGCCTGGTCACGATCGCCGGCAACAGCCTCACCGCCACCGCCATCGGCAACCAGGCCGTCAACACGCTCACCGCCAGCCGCTGAGCCACCGCTACCGATGACGCCGGAGCCGCCCCGGTGTCATCGGGAAGGCCGCCATGCCGCTCCCCCTCGGCATGGCGGCCTTTTTGATGAGAGCGGCATCATTGCGATCGTGAACCACGAACGAGGTATCGGAACATGCTGACTTCAAACCCACGCCACCATCGGCAGGATCATCGGGCGGCGCTTTGCCGCGCCTTCCGATCGGGGGAACCGACGCCTGCCTATCGAACCGGATGGTGAGTTCATGTCTCGGCGCCAAGATCATAAGACCCGGCGTCAGGCGCGTGCCGCCCCCGGCATTCTGCCCGACGACCTCTACGACTATATAGACGAAGCCGAAGGAGAGGCCGCGCCTCCCGCATCAGTCAAAAGCCGGCCGGTCGATCCGTCGCTCACCCACTGGACGGTCTCCGACGACTGGCCCGAGCGCGTGCCGGTGACGGAGGCCGAAATCGACCTGTTCGAGGCGTGGTTCGGTGACATCTTGGATGAACTGTTCGGCAAGTCCGCCTGATCCGTCTCCCCTCAACGGCAGGCGATTTTCCTTGATTAAATTATTTTACTATGATAACTGAAATGGCGAATATCCGCTTCGCCATCTGGCGCCTTCGTCCGGTCGGCAAGCGCCACGACGGAGGCTTCTACGCCATGACCACGCTGAAGGTCGGCATCGCCGATACCGGGGAGATGAAGGCCCGCACGCTGCGCATCGCGCGCGGCGAGGAAAAGCCGTCGCCCGATGATCCGAAGATCTGGTTCATCTCGACGGAATCCTTTTCCAAGGTGCTGTCCGCGCCCAATCGCGAGATGCTGCGCCTCATCGCCGAAGAGGAGCCGGAGTCGCTCGACGCCCTGGCCGAGCTGACGGGCCGCGCCAAATCCAATCTCTCCCGCACGCTGAAAGCAATGGTCGGCTATGGCCTGATCCGCATGGAGCGCAGCGGCAAGAAACTCGCCCCCAAACTCGTCCATGATCGCGTCATGCTGGAACTGGCGCTCGCCAGCCCACGCCGCAAATCCTCACGTCCGAAGGAGACCATCCATGAATAAAGAAGCTCCCTTGGTCGCCACCCGCGCCGCCCTCTATCTGCGCGTCTCGACGGCGCGGCAGGCCGAACATGACGTGTCGATCCCGGACCAGAAGCGGCAGGGCGAAGCCTATTGCGTATCACGCGGCTACCAGCTCGTCGAAACCTTCGTCGAGCCGGGTGCGACCGCGACCAACGACCGCCGACCGGCCTTCCAGCAGATGATCGAAGCGGGCACGTCGAAGCCCGCGCCGTTCGATGTCGTCGTGGTTCACAGCTTCTCGCGTTTCTTCCGCGATCATTTCGAGCTGGAGTTCTACGTCCGCAAGCTGGCGAAGAACGGCGTCAAGCTGGTCTCGATCACGCAGGAGATCGGCGACGATCCGATGCACGTCATGATGCGGCAGATCATGGCGCTGTTCGACGAATATCAGTCGAAGGAGAACGCCAAGCACGTCATGCGCGCCCTGAAGGAGAATGCCCGTCAGGGCTTCTGGAACGGCGCGCTGCCGCCGATCGGCTATCGCATCATCGCCGCCGAGCAGCGTGGCGCCAAGACCAAGAAAAAGCTGGAGATCGACCCGCTGCACGCCGACACCGTGCGACTGATCTATCGGCTGGCGCTCCAGGGCGAAGGCGGCTCCGGGCCGATGGGCGTCAAGGCCATCGTCAACTATCTCAACCGCAACCGCATTTTCACGCGCGACGGCGGGCGCTGGGGCATCGGCCAGCTTCACCGCATACTGACCCGGCGCACCTATATCGGCGAGCACGAGTTCAACAAGCGCTCCAAGTCCAAGGAGTTGAAGCCGGTCAGCGAGATCGTCGTGGTGCCGGTGCCGCGCCTGATCGATCAGGAGACGTTCGACGCGGTGCAGGAGCATCTGCGCATCCGCAATCCGAAGGTCACGCCGCCGCGGGTGGTCAGCGGGCCGACCCTGCTGACGGGCATCTGCTTTTGCGAGAAGTGCGGTGGGGCCATGACCATCCGCACCGGCAAGGGCGGACGCTATCGCTACTACACCTGCTCGATCAAGGCGCGGCAGGGCGAGACCGGCTGCTCCGGCCGCTCGATCCCGATGCCACAGCTCGACGCCATCGTCTGCGACCATATCGAGAACCGGCTGCTCCAGCCCGAGCGGCTGGAGGACATCCTGGCCTCGATCCTCGACCGGCGCGAAGAGCGGGCCGATCGCCGCCGCGAGCATATCGCCGAGTTGAACCGCCGTGCGGCCGAGACCGAGCTTCGGCTGAAGCGGCTCTATGAGGCGATCGAATCAGGCGTGGCCGATCTGAACGATCCGGCGCTGAAGGAGCGCGTCGTGGCACTCCGGGCGCTGCGCGATCAGGCGCAGGCCGATTCCGAGCGCGCTCAGGCCCAGCTCGAAAGCTCCGGCAGCATGGCCGTCACCCCGGCGGCGCTCCGCAAGTTCGCGACCGCCGCTCGCAAGCGTCTACGTCAGGACGGTGGCGGCTATCGGCGGGATCATCTGCGCGCCTTCGCCCAGCGCGTCGAGGTCGGGGAGAGCCATGTCCGCATCATGGGATCGAAGGGCGAACTGCTCCGCACCCTCACTTCGGTCTCTAGCGGGAAATCGGCGGGAATCGGCGTGCCCACTATGGGACTGAAATGGCGGACAGGGTGGGATTCGAACCCACGGTGAGCGTGAACCCACGGCGGTTTTCAAGACCGCTGCCTTAAACCACTCGGCCACCTGTCCGTCGCCACGCTTCCGGGAGCGATTTCCAGCCGATCAAACCGATCGCTGGTCGGGAAATCGCGGAAAACAGCGCAGCGATCCGATTCAGTCAGATCGAAACCCGCTCTAGCGAACCCGGCGGCCTTGCCAAGCGTAAAAATGGCGGGAAGGCGGTTTCATCGCCCGAATGGCGCCGTGCGCCATTAAGGGGATTCACGCCACGCCATCCCTGTGCAACAAAAGGGCTTAAGGAGATTCTTCAATGCGTTCGTCGATCATGTCGCTGTTGCTGGGGCTCGCCGCCGTCATGGCGGGCGGTCTGACGGCGGACAGCGTCAGCGCGCAGGAGGATGTCGCCTTTCGCGCCTATCTGGAATCCCTCCGCCCGAAGGCGCGGACCATGGGCATCCGGGATACGACCCTGGACAGCGTTTTCCCGGGCCTGACCCCCAATCCCCGCGTGGTTCAGCTCGACCAGAACCAGCCTGGCGGCGGCGCCTACGCCCCCATTCCCAATTTCGAGCCATATCGCCGCCAGCATGTCGACGCGGCGCGCATCGGCCGGGGCCGCACGGCCTATCTCGCCAACCGCGCCCGGCTCGCCCGGATCGAGGCGGAGACCGGCGTGCCGGAGGAGGTCATGGTCGCCATTTACGGCCATGAGACAAATTACGGCGCCTATACCGGCGATTTCGACCTGATCCGCTCACTCGCGACCCTTTCCTATGAGGGGCGCCGCCGGACATTGTTCGAACCGGAACTGCTGGCGACGCTCAAGATGCTGGACAATGGCGTGCCGCGCAGCCGCCTGGTGGGCAGTTGGGCGGGCGCGACCGGTTATCCCCAGTTCCTGCCCAGCGTCTATCTGCGGTTGGGCAAGGACGGCGACGGCGACGGAAGGGTCGACATCTGGAACAGCGAAGCCGATGCGCTCGCCTCCATCGCCAATTATTTCGTCCATGCCGGATGGCGCCGGGGCCAGCCGTGGGGCATTGCGGTGTCCGTTCCCGCCGGTCTCGACCGCTCCGGCCTTGCCGCCCGCACCAGCCCCGCCCGCTGCCCGCGCGTGTTCAATCGCCACAGCCGCTGGCTCAGCATGGCCGAATGGCGGCGCATGGGGATCGTGCCCAGCGGCGGCGGCTGGCCCGCCGACCGGGTGATGGCGACGCTGCTGGAACCCGATGGGCCGGGCAAGACGGCTTATCTGCTCACCAGCAACTACCGGGCGATCCTCGACTATAATTGTTCGAATTTCTACGCATTGTCGGTCGGCCTGCTCGCCGACGCGGTGAAGCAATAGAGCGCTTTGCTATTGGTCCTGCCATGGCTAATGAATGCGCTAGGCACTCGAAGAATCCACCAGTCCGAAGGCAATCCTGCATGAAGAAGTCCATCGCCGCCCTCCTGTTCGTCGGGTTGCTCTCCACGCCGCTGACCGCCGCCGCGCCGCCCTATAGCAGCGAAGCGCCGATCGCCTATATGAAGGACCTGTCGTCAGGCGCGGTGCTCTATAACAAGGGTGGCGACACGCGGATGCCGCCTGCCTCCATGGCGAAGATGATGACGGCCCATGTCGCCTTCCGCCTGATCCAGAAGGGCGACCTGAAGCTCGACCAGAAATTTACCGTCCGCCCGGAAACCTGGCAGCAATGGCATGGCCCGCAGGCCGGTTCGACCATGTTCCTGTCGCCGGGCGAGCAGGTGTCGGTGGAAAATCTGCTGCACGGCATCGTCACCCTTTCCGGCAATGACGCCTGCGTCGTGCTGGCGGAGGGCATTGCCGGGACCGAGCAGGCCTTCGTCGCGCTGATGAATCAGGAGGCGAAGCGTCTGGGCCTCAAGAACAGCAATTTCGGCACCAGCAATGGCTGGCCGGACGAAGGCGTCACCTATGTCACCGCCGCCGACCTGGCGACGCTGGCCGAAGCGACGATCGAGGAAACGCCCAACCTCTACAAGAAATTCTACGCCACGCGCAGCTTCACCTGGGGCAAGACGATGGGCGGCGCGGACATCGAGCAGGGCAACCGCAATCCCATATTGGGCAAGGTGGCCGGGGCCGACGGGCTCAAGACCGGGCATACCCAGGAAGCGGGTTTCGGCTTCACCGGATCGGCCGAGCAGGAGGGGCGTCGTCTGGTCATGGTCGTCGCGGGCCTGACCAGCTTCAATCAGCGGATTGCTGAATCCGTGCGCTTCATGGACTGGGGCTTCCGCGCATGGAAGGCGCAGCCGCTGTTCAAGAAGGGCCAGACCGTCGAGACCGCCGAAGTGCAGCTTGGCAGCGCGACCAGCGTGCCGCTGGTGGCGCCGCAGGACATGGCCGTGACCCTGCCTCGCGCCGCATCGTCCAACATCTCGGTCAAGGTCGCCTATACCGGCCCGATCAAGGCGCCCATCGCCAAGGGGCAGAGGATCGCGCAACTGATCGTCTCGACCCCCGATACCCCGCCGCAGATCCTGCCGCTGGTCGCCGGCGAGGATGTCTCCGAAGCCGGCATTTTCGGCCGCCTGTGGAACGGGCTGAAGTCGTTCTTCGGGTGACCGACGCCCGGACGACAGGGGGGCGCTTCATCTCTCTGGAAGGCGGGGAGGGCGCGGGCAAGTCGACCCAGTTGAGCGCGCTTGCCGCGGCCCTGCGCGCGCGCGGCCTGGAAGTGGTGGAAACCCGCGAACCCGGCGGCAGCGAAGGGGCGGAGGCCATTCGGGCCCTCCTGCTGACCGGTGGCGCGGACCGCTGGAGCCCTCGCGCCGAAGCGCTGCTGTTCGCCGCTGCCCGTGCCGATCATGTCGAAAAGACGATCCGCCCGGCGCTGGAGCGCGGCGCATGGGTGCTTTCCGACCGCTTCCTGGACAGCAGCCGCGCCTATCAGGGCATGGGTTCGCTGACCGACGCGGACATATTGGCGCTTCACCGGATCGGCAGCGACGGTTTCCTGCCCGACCGGACGCTCTTCCTCACCCTGGCGGAGGAGGAGGCGAGCGCTCGCGCCCAATCCCGCGATGGGGATGCTGCGGACAGGATCGGTGGGCGTGACCGGGACTTTCACCGGGCCGTCTCGACGGCCTTCCATCGGTTCGCGCAGCAGGAACCGGCGCGCTTCCTGACCGTCGATGCCTCTGGCGAAGCCGAAGCCGTGACGGCAAGGCTGCTGCATGCCTTGCAGGACCTGCTGCCATGACGCCGCTGCTCGGCCATGACGGGCAGGCCCGCACCCTGATCGGCGCGGCGCGAAGCGGCCGCCTGCACCATGGCTGGATATTGGCCGGCCCACGCGGCATCGGCAAGGCAAGCTTCGCCCGCGCCATGGCGCTGCGCCTGCTGGCGGAGGCAGCGGGCCCGGCCATCGCGGCCGACGGGCTGGACGTGCCGCACGACCACCCGATCCGTCGTCTGTTCGAGGCCGACGCCCACCCCGACTATGCGGAGCTTTTCTGCCTGGAAAGGGAAAGCGGCACCGCGCGCAACATCACGGTCGATCAGGTCCGGGGCCTGCAGCGCCTGATCCAGTCGGCTCCCTCCATGTCCTCGCGGCGGATCGTCGTCATCGACAGCGCCGACGATCTGGAGCGCGGCGCGGCCAATGCGCTGCTCAAGAATCTGGAAGAGCCGCCGGCCGACATGCTGTTCCTGCTGGTCAGCCATGCGCCCGGCCGCCTGCTGCCGACCATCCGCTCCCGCTGCCGCACCCTGCGCTTCGACAGCTTGGGTGAGGATGCCATGCGGAGCATCCTCTACAAGGCGGACGCAGGCCTGTCTGCGGACGAACTGACGGCGCTGGTCCGCGCAGGCGAGGGGTCTCCCGGCAAGGCATTGCGCTATGCCGGCCTCAACATAGCGGACATCGAGCATTCGCTGGCGGCGATCGCCGCCGACGGCGACCCCGGCAATCGCCATCGGCTGATCCTGGCCAAGATGCTTTCATCAAAAAGCGCACGGCCCCGTTATGAGGCCTTTCTGGAGCGTGCCCCGGCCTTCATCGCGGCGGCGGCGCGCCAGCGGCAGGGGGACGATCTCGGCAAGGCGCTGGACCATTGGGAAGCCGCCCGTCAGCTTGCAGGCGGAGCCATCATCCTGTCGCTCGAACCGGGGGCGGTGGTTTTCGAACTGGCGGGGCATGTTGCGGCCCTTGCCCGCTGAAAAGCGGCTTTGCGCAAGGGCTAACACCCGCTAGGGAAGGCCCATGTCCAAGCCCTATACCATCACGACCGCCATCAGCTACCCCAATGGCCGCCCGCATATCGGCCACGCCTATGAAGTGATCGCCACCGATGCGATCGCCCGTTTCCAGCGGATGATGGGCCGCGACGTCTTCTTCCAGACCGGCACGGACGAACATGGCCTTAAAATGGCCCAGACCGCCCGCGGCCGGAACATGGAGCCACGCGCGCTTGCCGATGAAATGTCCGGATATTTCAGGGCTATGAACGACGGTCTGAATATCAGCTATGATCGTTTCATCCGCACCAGCGAGCCGGATCACCATCGCGCCAGCCAGGCGATCTGGCAGGCGATGGAGGCCAATGGCGACCTCTATCTCGGCCGGTATGAAGGCTGGTATTCGGTGCGCGACGAAGCCTTTTACGACGAAAAGGAACTGACCGAAGGGGAGGGCGGGCAGAAGCTCTCGCCCCAGGGCACGCCGGTGGAATGGACGGTGGAGGAAAGCTGGTTCTTCCGCCTGTCGGCCTATCAGCAGAAGCTGCTGGACCTCTACGCGAGCCAGCCTGATTTCATCCAGCCCGACAGCCGCCGCAATGAGATCATGCGCTTCGTCGAAGGCGGACTGTCCGACCTCAGCGTGTCGCGCACCAGCTTCGACTGGGGCGTGAAGGTGCCGGGCAGCGACGGCCATGTCATGTATGTGTGGGTGGACGCGCTCACCAATTACATCACCGGCTGCGGCTATCCCGACGATGCCGAACGCATGGCCCGTTACTGGTCGGAAGGAGGCGACATCACGCATATCATCGGCAAGGATATCGTGCGTTTTCATACCGTTTACTGGCCGGCCTTCCTGATGAGCGCGAAGCTGCCTTTGCCCAAGCAGGTGTTCGGCCACGGCTTCCTCCTCAACCGGGGGGAGAAGATGTCGAAGTCGCTCGGCAATGTGGCCGATCCGATGGAACTGGCGGAGGGCTTCGGCGTGGACCAGCTTCGCTATTTCCTGCTGTCGGAAGTCACCTTCGGCAATGACGGCAGCTACAGCGCGGAGGCGATCGTCGCCCGTTCGAACAGCGACCTCGCCAATAGTTTCGGCAATCTCGCCCAGCGGACGCTGAGCTTCATCGCCAAGAATCTCGAAGGCCGTCTGCCGGAACCGGCGGCGCAGGATGTCGACCGCGATCTTCTTGCAACCGTGGGAGAAGCGGCCCGGACTTTCCAGGGCGCCATGGCCGACCTTGCGCCATCGACCGCCATCGAAGCCTGGATGCGTGCGGTCTTTGCCTGTAACGCCTATATCGACGCGCAGGCGCCCTGGACGCTCCGCAAGACAGATCCCGCCCGGATGGAGGCCGTGCTCGCCACCCTCTACGAAGCCATCGCCGATCTCGCCATCATCGTCCAGCCGGTCATCCCGGCAAGCGCCTCCGCCCTGCTCCAGCAGATGGGGGTAGCCGAGGATGGCCGCAGCTATGCCGCCATCGCCACTGACTGGTATGCGCAACTGCGCGCGTCGGGCTTTACCTTGAGCCCGCCCAAGCCGCTTTTCCCGCGGCTCGAACTGCCCGTCGAAGAGGCATAAGGACATGTTCATCGACAGCCATTGCCACTTGAATTACAAAGGGTTGATCGAGGATCAGCAGAATGTGCTCGAACGGGCGCGTGGCGCCGGCGTCGGCCTGATGCTCAACATCGCCACGCGGGAAAGCGAGTGGGACGATGTGCTGGACACCGCGTTGCGCGAACCCGATGTCTGGGCAACCGTCGGCATCCATCCGCATGAGGCAGACGAGCATCCGCATGTCGATACGGCGAAGCTCGTCGAACGCGCTTCCCACCCGCGTATCGTCGGCATAGGCGAGACCGGCCTCGATTATTATTACGACCATAGCGACCGCGAGCGGCAGCAACGCAGCTTCCGCGCCCACATCGCCGCCTCCCGCGGAACCGGCCTGCCGCTGATCGTCCACACCCGCGATGCGGAGGAAGACACGCTCGCGATCATGCGCGATGAAATGGGGAAGGGCGCCTATGGCGGGGTCATACACTGCTTCACCGCCAGCGGCGCCTTTGCCGATGCGGCGATGGAACTGGGTTTCCTTATCAGCATTTCGGGTATCGTGACCTTCAGGAACGCCAGGGATTTGCAGGAAACGGCCGCGCGCCTGCCGCTCGAAAGCCTGCTGATCGAGACTGACTCCCCGTTCCTCGCGCCGGTTCCCCATCGCGGCAAGCCCTGCGAACCGGCGTTCGTGGCGGACACTGCCCGTTTCCTGGCGAATTTGCGGGGCGAGAGTGTCGAGCAGCTGGCCGAGGCGACGTCAGCCAATTTCCGCAAGCTGTTCAGCAAGGCGGCATGAGCCTCAAGCTCACCATCCTGGGCAGCGGCACCTCTTCGGGCGTTCCCCGGATCGGCAATGACTGGGGCGCATGCGACCCGCAGGAGCCGAAGAACCGCCGCACCCGGGCATCGATCCTGATCGAAAGCCCCACGACCCGGCTGCTGATCGACACATCACCGGATATGCGCACCCAGTTGCTGGCGGCCGATGTCGTGCAGATCGACGCCATATTGTGGACGCATGACCATGCCGACCACAGCCACGGCCTGGACGACGTCCGTCAGCTTTACCATCATCGCGGCACGCCCGTGCCCGGCTATGCACGCCCCCAGACGCTCCGCCTGCTCCGTGAACGCTTCGGCTATGCCTTCGAAGGGCGTCACGGTTATCATCCGACGATCGAACCCCATGCGCTGCCGGACGGCCTGCGCATCGGGGACATCGGCATCGCCTGCACGGATCAGCCCCATGGCGAGATATTCTCCACCGGCTTCCGCTTCACGCATGATGGTCATTCCATTGGCTATGCCACTGATTTTCATGACATAACGGTCGACATGCTGGCGCTGTACGATGGGCTGGACATCTGGGTTGTCGATGCCCTGCGGGAAAAGCCGCATCCGACGCACGCGCATCTGGCGCTTACCCTGGATGCCGTTCAGGCCGTAAGGCCCCGCCGTGCCATATTGATCCATATGGACCAGAGCATGGATTATGCGACGCTCCGCCGGACACTCCCCGAAGGCGTCGAACCGGGCTATGACGGGCTGGTGGCCGAACTGGGCGCGACATAGGGGGCGGGGCAGGGGATGGATGGCGATCAGGCAATGTCCAGTCTCTGGTATGTGCTGGCGCTTGTCCTGGTCGGGTCGGCCCTGATTGCCCGGCGCGCCCCGATGGGCGGGCTCATGCGCATGGCCATGCTCTGGATCGTCATCTTCGCCGTCCTCCTCGGGCTGTTCAAGGCTGGCGAGAAGTCCGGTCTGTTTTCCAGCCGCTTATATGGGGCCGGGGACGAATCCCCTCCATTGTCGACCAATGCCGCGTCGACCAATGCCGCGCCGGCGGCCTTGCCGTCCGCGCATGTGGAGGGACAGGCCTTGCGAATCCCGGTCGCGCCCGACGGTCATTATTGGGTGGAGGGAATGGTCAACGGGAACCCGACGCGCTTTCTGATCGACAGCGGCGCCAGCGTCACCGCCCTGTCAGTGGAGGCGGCCCGCGGTTCCGGCCTGAACTTCGACCTGAACGCGCCCGGCGTCAGCATGATGACCGCCAACGGCAAGATCGACGCCAAGCGCTCGACCATCGCCACGCTGGTGGTCGGCCCGATCCGGGCCAGCGATCTCGACATCGTCGTTTCCCCGGCTTTCGGAGAGGTCAATGTGATCGGCATGAACATGCTGTCGCGCCTGAAAAGCTGGTCCGTGCAAAATGGAGAGATGGTGCTGACCCCATGACGTCATCGACCGCAGCACCCGATCAGCGTCAGCGCCTGAAGGCCATCATCGGCGGCTCCACCGGCAATCTGGTCGAATGGTATGACTGGTATGCCTATTCCGCCTTCACCCTCTATTTCGCCCAGCATTTCTTCCCGAGCGAGGACCGCACGGCGCAATTGCTGAGTGCCGCGGGGATTTTCGCCGTGGGCTTTCTGATGCGACCCATCGGCGCCTGGCTGATGGGCGTCTATGCCGATCGCCATGGCCGGAAAAGCGGCCTGACGCTGTCCGTGGCCCTGATGTGCGCCGGCTCCTTGCTGATCGCCGTCACGCCCTCCTATGATAGCGTCGGGGTGGCCGCGCCCTTGCTGCTGGTGCTTGCGCGCCTGATGCAGGGACTGTCGATCGGCGGCGAATATGGCGCCAGCGCGACCTATCTGTCCGAAATGGCGGGGCGCAACCGCCGCGGCTTTTTCTCCAGCTTCCAATATGTGACCCTGATCGCGGGGCAACTTGTCGCCATCTGCGTCCTGCTGGCGCTCCAGGCCATGCTGACCGAGGCCGAACTGGATGCCTGGGGCTGGCGCATTCCGTTCCTGATCGGCGGAGCGCTGGCGATCATCGTCTTCTGGCTGCGGCGCGGCCTGGCCGAAACCCAGAGCTTTGCCGTGGCCAGGGCGGAGGGCGCCCCCAAATCCGGATTCATGGAACTCGTGACCCGGCATCCGCGCGAGACGCTGACGGTGATGCTGCTGACGGCAGGCGGCACGATCGCCTTTTACGCCTATTCCATCTACATGCAGAAATTCCTGGTCAACACCAGCGGCCTCAGTCGGGAAATAGCGTCGCAAATCAATGGCATAACGCTTTTTCTTTTCATGCTGCTTCAGCCTGTCGCGGGGGCGCTTTCCGACCGCATCGGGCGCAAGCCGCTGATGATCGGCTTCGGCCTGCTCGGCGTCCTGTGCACCTATCCCATCTTCGCGACGCTGGCCGTCACCAAGGACCCGTGGGCGGCGGGGCTGCTCGTAATGGCCGGCCTGGTGATCGTGACCGGCTACACTTCGATCAACGCGGTGGTGAAGGCGGAATTGTTTCCCGCCCATATCCGCGCATTGGGAGTGGCTTTGCCTTATGCGCTGGCCAACACCTTGTTCGGCGGCACCGCGGAATTCGTCGCTCTCTGGTTCAAGCAGATCGGCGACGAACAGGCATTCTACATCTATGTGACGGTGATGATCGGCATCTCCCTGATCGTCTATATCCGCATGCCCGATACGCGGCAGCATAGCCGGATAGTGGAAGATTGAGGAAGCGAGGATCATCACATATTTAACATAATCCTTATTATCGAACTAAGATATTCATTGCCGGAAGCTGGCCTTGGCCCATCCGGCACCCTATCATCCTCCCAATCCCACCCATTTGATCCAGAGTCCTGCATGTCATCCAACAGCAAGGCGAGTCCCGCCGACATCATGCCGCTCGCCAAAGTCATGGCACGGCTGCGCGATCCCGACACCGGTTGCCCCTGGGATGTCGAACAGGACTTCGCCAGCATCGCGCCCTATACGATCGAGGAAGCCTATGAAGTCGCCGACGCCATAGAGCGCGACGATATGGCGGCCCTGCGGGACGAACTTGGCGATCTGCTGCTGCAGGTCGCCTTCCATAGCCGTATGGCGGAACAGGCCGGCCATTTCACATTGCAGGAGGTCATCGACGGCATCACGGAAAAGATGATCCGCCGTCATCCCCACGTCTTTGGCGAAGGAACCGGACGCACGGATGGCCATGCCCAATGGGAAGCCATCAAGGCCGCCGAGCGCGCCGAGAAGGAACCCGATCCAAGCGCGCTGGCGGGAGTCGCCATTGCGCTGCCCGCCCTGCTCCGCGCCGAAAAGCTTCAGAAACGCGCAGCCCGCACGGGGTTCGACTGGCCCGACATCGGCGGCGTCATCGACAAGATCGAAGAAGAACTGGACGAGGTGCAGGCGGCGACTACCCAGGCCGAACGGGAGGAGGAAGTGGGCGACCTTCTCTTTGCCGTGGTCAACCTCGCCCGTCATCTGAAAGTCGATCCGGAAGTCGCCCTGCGCGCCGCCAATGGCAAGTTCGACAAGCGTTTCCGCATCATGGAGGGACTGGCCGGCGAGGACTTTCCCGCGCTTCCGCTCGATGAGAAAGAAGGTCTGTGGCAACAGGCGAAGCGGCAGTTACGACAGGCTTGATAAGGCGACATGGTACTGGACAGGCCGGAACCCGGTTCCAGCATTTCGTCCAGTAAGGTTAATTTCCTCGGCGCTTGAGGAACCGCGCCAGCGCGGAATCGGACAGCCGGACATCCACCAGCATATCCTCGGCCTCCGCCCTGCTGCCGATCACCTCGCCATGTTCGTGCAGCCACGCCATCCCCGCACCGTCCGCCAGCGGCACATGCAGGTGATGGACCTGCGCCCCGGCGGTCAACCGGGTGCTGATCGCGCGCTGGAGGTCATCGACACCCTCGCCGGTCAGGGCGGACAGGATCACCACATCGTTCCGCCGCACCGCCGTCTCCCGCGCCAGCGTCGCCGCATCTTCGTCCAGCAGGTCCAGCTTGTTCCACGCTTCGATGATCGGCGGCGGTTCATCGCCCTCGCCCCCCTCCAGAGCCCCTTCCCCCGCGACGCCAAGCTCGCCCAGCACATCCATGACGTCGTCGCGCTGGGCGTCGCTGTCTGGATGCGCTATGTCGCGGACGTGGACGATCAGATCGGCCGACAGCACTTCCTCCAACGTCGCGCGGAACGCCGCGATCAACTGCGTCGGCAGGTCCGAAACGAACCCGACGGTGTCGGAAAGAATGGCCTTGTCCAGTCCCGGCAAGGCGATCTGCCGCATCGTGGGATCGAGCGTCGCGAACAGCAAATCCTCCGCCATGACGTCAGCCCCGGTCAGCCGGTTGAACAGCGTGGACTTGCCCGCATTGGTATAGCCCACCAGCGCGATCACCGGCCAGGGGGCCCGCTGCCGCCGCGCCCGGTGCAGGCCGCGCGTCTTCGTCACCTGATCCAGCTCCCGCCTGATCTTCGCCATCCGGTCGCGGATCATCCGCCGGTCAGCCTCGATCTGCGTTTCGCCCGGACCGCCCAGGAAACCGAAGCCGCCGCGCTGCCGCTCAAGGTGGGTCCAGCTTCGCACCAGCCGCCCGGCCTGGTAATCCAGATGCGCCAGTTCGACCTGCAGGCGCCCCTCATTGGTCGCGGCGCGCTCACCGAATATCTCCAGGATCAGGCCGGTCCGGTCGATGACCTTGGTTTCGGTCGCCTTTTCCAGATTGCTCTGCTGCACGGGGCTGAGCGCATTGTCGACGATGACCAGTTCCGCCTCTTCGGCCCGCGCCAGCGTCGCGATCTGGTCCACCTGACCGCTGCCGAACAGGGTTGCGGGCTTGCGGTCGCGCACGCGAAAGGCCTGCGCCGCGCGCACGTCGATGCCGATGGCAAGGGCAAGGCCCCTCGCCTCCTCCAGCCGCGCATCGCTGTCGCGACGTTCCGGACCATGGACATCGGCGCGCACGACAATGGCGCGCGCGCCGCGCGACACCTCGTCATCGGAATCTCGGTTGAAGACAGCCATGGTGGCTTAACGCTTCCGGCCCCCGCCGGCTTCATCGGAAACCGGGCGAGGACAAGAAAAAGCGTTCAATCCTCGCCCTCACCCTCGCCGGTGAGGTCCAGCGCGTGCAGCGGCTGCACGGTGGAAATCGCATGCTTGTAGACGAGCTGGACCATGCCGTCCCGCTCCAGCAGCATGCAGAAGAGGTCGAAGGCGGCGATTTCGCCCTGCAACATGACGCCGTTCACCAGGAACATCGTCACCGGGCTGCCGGACTTGCGCACCGCGCTCAGGAAGATTTCCTGGAGCAGCTTCGACTTGCCATTGCCGTCGCTGGCCTTCCGCAATTCGGTCAGATCCATGGATTGCGCGGGCATGACGGTCGAAATCGCATGCTTGTACACCAGCTGCGACTGCCCGTCCCGCCGCAGCAGCACGGAAAAATTGTCGAACCAGGTGATGATGCCCTGCAGCTTCACACCCTTGACCAGGAACATGGTCACGGGCGTCTTGCTCTTGCGCAGGCTGTTCAGGAAGATGTCTTGAAGGTTGTTCACTTTGTCGGCCATGGTCTTCACCAGTCCTTTATTGGCGGGACGTTACCCGCTCTCGCACCCTTAAGCAGAGTGTCTTGCCCGCCCCCGCCTGTCGGAAGCGAGGCAAGCCTACCGCAATTGCGAAGGGCCGTCCATGCCCTGTTTGGCTGAAGATCGTTCAGTTTACCTCAACCATCCTTGCCATCCGTAATTCCCAGCAGCTTCAACTTCCGGTGCAGGGCCGAACGTTCCATGCCGATGAAGGTGGCGGTACGGGAAATATTGCCCGAAAAGCGGCGGATCTGGATGCGCAGATATTCCCGCTCAAAGCTTTCCCGCGCCTCGCGGAGCGGCGCGCCCATGATCGCTGACTGCCCCATCCCCTCCGAACCGCCGTTGCTCGTCAGTTCGGCCGGCAGCATGTCCAGTTCGATCCGCCCGATCCGCTCGCCCGGCGCCAGGATCATCGTCCGCTCGATGACGTTGCGAAGCTGACGGACGTTGCCCGGCCATTCATTGGCCTGCAAGGCGGCCATGGCGTCGCTGGCGATCTCCGGCGGCGGCACCCGGCGCTCCGCCGCGAAACGGGCGAGATAATGTTCGACCAGCGGTGGAATGTCATCCCGGCGCTCGGCCAGCGGCGGGATGATGAGGGGCACGACGTTGAGCCGATAGAAGAGGTCCTCGCGGAAACGCCGCTCCTCGATCTCCGTCGCCAGGTTGAGCGCGGTCGAGGAAATGACGCGGACATCCACCTTTACCTGCCGCTGCCCGCCGACGCGGGTGAAGCTCTGATCCGTCAGCACGCGCAGGATCTTCGCCTGCGTCGTAAGCGGCATGTCCGCGATTTCGTCGAGGTAGAGCGTGCCGCCATGCGCCTGCTCCAGATAGCCGGGACGCACCAGCCCGCTCGGGTCCTCGACGCCGAACAGCTCTTCCTCGACACGATCCGGGTCCATCCGCGCGGCGGCGACGATGATGAAGGGCGCGTCCGCCCGCCCGCTCCAGCTATGCAGCATGCGCGCGGCGACTTCCTTGCCGACGCCCGCCGGCCCGGAAATCAGCACCCGGCTGCCCGTCCCCGCCACCTTCTTGATCGTGGCGCGAACGGCATTGATCGCCGCCGAAGTGCCGGTCAGTTCGTCATCCTGCCCGAAACGGGCGCGCAGCACCTGATTTTCGCGCCGCAGCCGCTCCGTCTCCGTCGCGCGGGACACCAGATGCAGCAGCCGGTCCGCCTCGAACGGCTTTTCGATGAAGTCCGCCGCTCCCTTCCGGATGGCGGCGACGGCGGTATCGATATTGCCATGGCCGGAGATCATGAGCACCGGAATGGTCGCATCCCGCCGCTTGATCTCGTCCAGCAGTTCCAGCCCGTCCAGCTTCGATCCCTGCAACCACACGTCCAGCAACACCAGCGAAGGCCGCCGGGCGTCCAGCGCCTCGATCGCGCTGTCGCTATTGGCGGCGGTGCGGGTGGTGAAGCCCTCATCCTCCAGGACGCCCGCGACCAGATCGCGAATGTCCTCCTCATCGTCGACTATCAGAATATCAAGCGCCATTGGCTGTCACTTTTCCAGTCGTTTTTCCATGGGGCAAGGCGATGACCTGCCCCTCTTCCAATTTCTCGAGCGCCGCCACCGGGAAGCGCAACGTCACGCGCGCGCCCCCGCCATCGGCGTCGTCGAAGCGGATTTCGCCCATATGCTCCTCGACAATCTTCTTCACGATGGCGAGGCCCAGGCCCGTGCCCTTGGTCCGGGTGGTCATATAAGGCTCCAATATGCGTTCGCGTTCCGGCGGCAGGCCGATGCCATTGTCCTGCACCGCGATCAGCAGGTTGCCGCCGTCATGCTCCACCGTCATGGACACCTGCCCGCGCCAATGGTCGCCATCCGCGGCGGGCTTGGGCTCGATCGCCTCGACGGCGTTCTTGACGATGTTGGTGAGCGCCTGGCCCAATTGCCGGCGGTCGCAGACCATTTCCGCATCGCCATCCATGGAATGATATTCGAAGCGAATATCGGGATGGGCGACTTCGTGCAGGAACAGCGCGTGGCGGGCGATGTCGTCGATCCGCTCGCGCCGGAACACCGGCTTGGGCATGCGCGCGAAGGAGGAGAATTCGTCGACGATCCGCCGCAGGTCGCCCACCTGCCGCACGATGGTGCCCGTCAGGCGCGTAAAGGTGGCCTTGTCGCTCGTCACCTCCTCGGCATAGCGGCGTTGCAGCCGTTCGGCCGCAAGCTGGATCGGGGTCAGCGGGTTCTTGATCTCATGCGCGATCCGCCGCGCCACGTCGGACCATGCCGCCCGCCGCTGGTCGGAAAGCTGCTGCGTGATGTCGTCGAAGGTCAGGATGTGGCGCGACGCATCCTCCGAAACCTTGACCGCCAGCGTCCGCACGTCGCCATGGGCGCGGATCTGGACGATGCCCGCATCCTCCTCCGAAGCGATCAGCGCCGCCAGTTCGGGCGACACTTCGGTCAGCGGACAGCCCACCGGATCGTCCCCCTCCCGCACCAATATGGCGGCCGCCGAACTGTTGAGCAGCAGGATGATGCCGTCGCGGTCCACCGACAGCACGCCGGCCGACACGCCCGACAGGATCGCCTCGATGAAGGCGCGGCGTTCATCGAGCTGGCTGTTCGCCGCGACCAGCGCGCCGGTCTGCGCTTCCAGCCTCTGCGTCAT
Source organism: Sphingobium sp. CFD-2 (assembly GCF_024611135.1). Taxonomy (NCBI): domain Bacteria; kingdom Pseudomonadati; phylum Pseudomonadota; class Alphaproteobacteria; order Sphingomonadales; family Sphingobiaceae; genus Sphingobium; species Sphingobium sp. CFD-2. Next base: position 1,452,223 of record NZ_CP084405.1, read on the forward strand.
CCGGTTGAACGCGGCGGCCAATGTGCCGATCTCATCCCGCGCCTGGGGGCTGGTCACGCGGGCCGACAGGTCGCCCGCCGTGATCCGCCGGGCAGCCATGACCAGTTCGTTCACGGGCCGCACCATCCAGTCGGCGACCTTCAGCGCGATATAGACCGCCACGCCCACCAGCAGCAGCGATCCCACGAACAGCAATATGTTGAAGCGCAACTGCAAGGCGCGGGACTGCGCGGCGAAAATGTCGTAATCCGACAACACCTTCTGCGCCCGCTCGACGTTGCTGAACGCCGTCGAACCGGAATCGCGGGTGGCGTAGAGATAGATTTTCGCGTTGGGATAGAGCAGCGTCACCGCCTCGATCTGGTTGGGCTTGGCGGCGACCACCACATCCTCGCCTGCTTCCAGTCGCTTCACCACATCGGGCGTCAGCATCTCCGACGCCGGCCGGCTTTCCGGATCGACCGTCGCCGCCGTGCGCGCCACGCCGTCCTTGCCGATCTCGATGATCGCGGAACGGTTCAGCTTCCGCGTGACGACCTGATAGATATAACCTTCGGCAAAGCGCGGGCTGGAGACTTTCGACTGGCTCAGATAATCGCGCAGGTCGCTCGCCATGGTGACGGTTTCGTCACGCACGTCGCGCAGGTTCTGCTCATAATAGCCCCGCGCCAGGTCGCTCGCATTTTGCAGCATGCCCCGCGCACTGTCGGAAAACCAGAACTGCACGCCATATTGGAACAGCAGGGAGGCGAAGATCACCACCAGCAGCATGGGCACGCTGGCGACGATGGAGAATATCGCCACCAGACGGACGTGCAACTGCCCGTCGCTCCCTATGGCGGATTGGGCCGCGCGCCGCTTCGCCACCCGCCGTCCCAGCAGCACCAGCAGCGCAATCGCCGGCACCAGATTGGCGACCAGCAGCAACGCCACGATGGGCGGGGTCAGCAATGTGTAGGATTGCCCCTGTCCCGTCAGCAGGAAATAGGTGATGCCCGCCATGCCCAGGAACAGGACAAGCGTCACCGCCTCCACCACCGCGGCAAGGCGGCGGCGCAGGAAAAGGGGGAAATGCCTTTTCCATGCCCGGCCCCGCGCCGGCAGAGTCACTGCGCCTTCCATAGTGGCTTGGTTACAACATTAATGTGCCCGATCAAACACAGTAATTGATGGGCATGGCGCTTCCGGTCGAAAAGAGCGGTCGGTTCGTCGCCGCCGCCCGGAACGGTCGATCCGAACGCATCGGCTTGACCTATCTTCCCCGCCGAATATTCTAATCGCCGATCCGAAGCTGCAAGGGATCGAGCCCATAGTCGGTCAGCTTCTTGCGCAGCGTGTTGCGGTTGATGCCCAACAGTCCCGCGGCGCGTATCTGGTTTCCGTCGACGCTGGCCAGCGTCTCCTGGAACAGGATCGGCTCCACCACCGCCAGCAGGTCGTCATGCAGGCTGCGGTTCGGCTGGGTCAGGCCGATGCCCAGTTGCCGCTTCGCCCATTCCCGCACCGCCTGGCCCAGCAGGTCGCCGGGGGCGGCATAATCGGCGGGCACGGCTTCCAGCGGCAGGCTGTTGCGCAGCATGTCGGCGGTGATCATGTTCTCACGGCTCAGAACCGCCAGCCGCTGCATCAGATTCTGCAGTTCGCGCACATTGCCGGGCCAGTGATAGGCCATCAGCAATTGCGCCGCATCGTCGGACAGCGACTTGCGCGGCAGCCCCTCCTGCGCCGCGCGGTCCAGGAAATGCCGGGCGAGCAGGATCACGTCCTCCCGCCGCTCACGCAGCGCCGGAAGCGCGATGGGGACCACGTTCAACCGGTAATAGAGGTCCTGCCGGAAGCGGTTCTCCTCGATCAGCCTGGGCAGATCCTTGTTGGTGGCCGCGATGATGCGGACATTCACCTTGACCGATTTGGAGCCGCCGACGGTCGTGACCTCTCCGGACTGAAGGACGCGCAGCAGCCGCGTCTGCGCTTCCATCGGCATGTCCCCGATCTCGTCCAGGAACAGCGTGCCGCCCTGCGCCTGCTCGAACTTGCCTGCGGTGCGGGCATGGGCGCCGGTGAAGGCCCCTTTTTCATAACCGAACAGTTCCGCCTCGATCAGTTCGCGGGGGATGGCGGCCATGTTGATCGGCACGAACGGCTTGGTCCGCCTCTGCCCCAGGCTATGGATCGCCTCTGCCACCAGTTCCTTGCCGGTCCCGGATTCGCCCAGCACCAATATGCTGAGGTCGTTCGAAAGGACCCGGGCGATGGTCCGATACACCTCCTGCATCGCCGGGGAACGACCCACCAGCGGCAATCCGTCATGCGGCAGGCCGGCATCGGCCGCGTCCTCGTCCGCCCCCTTCCCCGATCCCAGCGCATCCGACACGGCCCGCGTCAGCTCATTGAGATCGAAGGGCTTGGGCAGATATTCGAACGCGCCCTTTTCGGTGGCGCGGATCGCCGTATTCAATGTGTTCTGCGCCGACAGGATGATGATGCTGAGCGCCGGGCGCCGTTCCAGAATCTCCGCGACCCCATCCAGCCCGTCGCCGTCCGGCAGCATGACGTCGGTGATCAGGACGTCCGGCGAAAAGCTTTCCAGCAGGGCGCTCCGCTCCCGGATCGATGCGGCCGTCTTGACTCTGTATCCCTGCCGCCGCAGCGCTTCCCCCACGACCACGCAGATCGCCGGATCGTCGTCCACCACCAAAATCGAGGCCGTCACCGCCATCATCTTGCCGCCATCAACCCGTTCCCATCGGCAGCAGGATGCGGAAGGTCGATTCCCCTGCCTCATGATCGCGCGAATATTGCACGAACCCGTTCATGTCGCGCACCAGCTTGTCCACCAGCGCCAGCCCCAGCCCCGTCCCGTCCCGCCTGCCGGTGATGAAGGGATTGAACAGGTGATCCAATATATGCTCCGGCACGCCCGGCCCATTGTCGACCACCAGGATTTCGATGGGCAGCACCGCGCTGCCCTTCCCCTTGCCGACCACTACGGAAACGCCATGGCGAAACGCCGTCTCCACCCTTATCCGGGGCTTCCTGCTGTGCTCCAGCGCCTCGGCGGCATTTTTGAGCAGGTTGATCATCACCTGCACCAGCGCATCCTCGTTGATATTGGCGAATGGCAGGGATGGATCATAACTTTTTACGATCCTTATATCCTTTGCGAATCCGGCGGCGGCGATATTCGCCGCCCGGTCGATCAGCGGATAGATGTTGCCGCTGCGGCACTCCAGGGTCCGGTCCGTCGTGAAGTCCTGCATCCGGTCGATCAGCGCGGCGATCCTGTCCACCTCATTGCAGATGAGTTGCGTCAGCGCGGCGTCCCGTCCGTCATTTCCCGATTCCAGCAACTGGGCCGCGCCCCTGATGCCCGACAGCGGATTCTTGATCTCATGCGCCAGGATCGCCGCCGCGCCGATGGCCGATCGCGCGCCGCCCGCCGTACCGCGATGGCCGATCTTGCGCGCCTGGCTCTGGGTGTGGATCGATACCACGCGCCAGCCTTCATGATCGACGATGGGCGCGATCATCAGGTCGACCTCCATTTCCGCCGTGCGCCCCGCATGCACGCGGATGTCATAGGCGGCGATCGGCTTGTTGCTGTGCCAGATGTCGAAGCGCGCGCCCATTTCCGCCATGCGGATGGTCCGCGCTATGTCGCTGCCGACAATGGCCGATCGCGCCATGTTGAGCAGCGTTTCGGCGCGGACATTGGCATCGGCGATGCTGTTGTCCGGCCGCACCACCAGGGTCGCGACCGGCAACGCCGTCATCAGTTCGGAAAGCGAAGGCCCATCCTGTTGCGGTCGAAGCGACGGGATGGTCGTCATGGCCGCCGTCATGCCGCCTTGCGCGTCTCGACCGGCCCCTCGTCGGCAATCAGCGGTTCGTAGAAGCGCGCCAGCATGTCCAGCACGACATCGCCGTCCGGCTCCTGGTTCACCGCATTGCGGAACTCGGCCGAACCCGGCAGCCCCTTGGTGTACCAGCCGATATGCTTGCGGGCCATGTTGACGCCGGTATGATTGTCATAATGCTCCAGCATCGCGCGATAATGTTCCGTAATCACGCGATATTGTTCCTCCAGCGCAGGATCGGCCAGCCGTTCCCCGGTGCGGAACCAGTGCATCACCTGCCCGATCAGCCAGGGCCGCCCATAGGCGCCCCGCCCGATCATCACGCCGTCGGCGCCGCTCTGCTCCAGCGCCGTCTCGGCATCGTCGATGGAGCAGATGTCGCCGTTGACGATGACGGGCAGCGACACCGCATCCTTCACGCTGCGCACGAAGGCCCAGTCGGCCGACCCCTTGTACATCTGGCAGCGCGTGCGGCCATGAACGGTGATCAGCTTCGCGCCCAGATCCTCCGCGATCCGGGCCAGTTCGGGCGCGTTCAGGCTGGCATGATCCCAACCCATGCGCATCTTGACCGTGACGGGCACATCGACGGCCTTCACCGTCGCTTCGATCAGCGAAGCGGCCAGCGGCAGGTCGCGCATCAACGCGCTGCCCGCATCGCCATTCACGACCTTTTTAACCGGGCAGCCCATGTTGATGTCGATGATCGCCGCGCCGCGATCCGCGTTCAGCTTGGCAGCCTCCGCCATTTCCGTGGGCGAACAGCCGGCCAACTGCATCGATACGGGCTCCTCCAGCGGATGCCAGGCCGCCTTCTGCAGCGACTGGCGCGTCTCGCGAATCATCGCCGCCGTGGCGATCATCTCGGTCACGTTGAGGCCGGAGCCATAGCGGCGGACCAGTGTCCGGAACGGCATGTCCGTCACGCCCGTCATCGGCGCCAGCACGACCGGCATGTCAATCGTCACCGGACCTATGGAAATCGGGGAAAGCCTCTGCATCATTCCAACACTGCCTAAAAAACAGGCAGCCCTTAGCGGAAATCCGCATCATCGGCAAGCGAGGCGGGGCTGGCGGTTGGCCCGGCACTGCGATACAGGCGCGGCCATGACAGACAGAACCGTCGCTTTGCTGGTCGCAGCAGGTCAGGGCAGCCGCGCGGGCGGCGACATTCCCAAGCAATTCCGGCGCATCGGCGGCAAGCCGGTCCTCGCCCACGCCGTCGACGCGCTGGCCGGGCATCCCGCCATCGGTTCCCTTGTCCTGGTCGTCGGCGCGGGGCAGGAGGAGGATGCACACGCCGCACTGGAAAGCTGCACCGTCTCCGCCATCGTTCAGGGCGCCGACAGCCGCCGCGGGTCCGTCCGCGCCGGTCTTGAGCATATAGCGTCCGCTGGCGGCGCGGCGCGCATATTGGTGCACGACGCTGCCCGTCCCTTTCTCCCCGCGACGGTGATCGACCGGCTGCTCGCCGCGCTGGAGGGTGCGCCCGGCGCCATTCCCGCCTTACCGGTTGCAGACACATTGGTCAGAAGCGAACATGACAAGAGCGACCATGACAAGGCCGGGGACGTCGTCGACCGCGATGGCCTGTTCCGGGTCCAGACGCCGCAGGCCTTCCGCTTCGATGCCCTGCTGGCCGCGCACAGAAGCTGGGACGGCAATCGGGAAGCAACCGACGATGCCCAGATATTGCGGCATTCGGGCCATGACGTCACATTGGTCGCTGGCGATGAAAGGCTGGAAAAATTGACCTATGCCGAGGATTTCCTCCGCGCCGAAGCCCGGCTGGGCGCTGCCCGCAGCGTCCGGACCGGCATGGGTTATGACGTCCACCGGCTGGCCCCCGATGAGGAGCTCTGGCTCTGCGGGGTCCGCATTCCGCACGACCGGGGCCTCGCTGGGCACAGCGACGCGGACGTGGCGATCCACGCGCTGGTGGATGCGCTGCTGGGCGCACTGGCGGAGGGCGACATCGGCAGCCATTTCCCGCCCTCCGACCCGCAATGGCGGGGAGTCGCCTCCTCCCGTTTCCTGGAATATGCGGCGGAGCGCGTCGCAAAACGGGACGGCTTTATCGAGCATGTCGACCTGACGCTGATCTGCGAGGCGCCGAAAATCGGCCCGCACAGGGACGCCATGCGCGCCCGGATCGCGGAAATCCTGCACCTTCCTCCCGACCGGGTCAGCATAAAGGCGACCACCACCGAACGGCTGGGCTTTGCCGGTCGGCGGGAGGGTATTGCCGCACAGGCTGTTGCCACGCTCTCCCTCCCCGCGCTAATCTGATCGCCATGCCTGATAGCATCCTTCCCGCGTCGCTTGTCGAACTGGCCGAGCGCGTCGTCGCCGCCAACCGTCGCGCCGGCCGCACCATCGCCGTGGCGGAAAGCTGCACCGGCGGCCTTGTCTCCGCCGCACTGACCGAAATCGCCGGATCGTCCGAGGTGTTCGAAGCCGGTTTCGTCACCTATTCCAATGACATGAAGAGCGAGCTTCTCAAAGTATCGCAGGATGTCATCGAAACCTTCGGCGCGGTTTCCATCGCCACCGCCTGGGCCATGGCGCAGGGCGCGCTGAACAAGAGCCACGCCAACGTCGCCGTCGCCATCACCGGCATAGCCGGCCCCGGCGGCGGATCGGAGCAGAAACCGGTCGGCACCGTCGTCTTCGCCCGCGCCGAACGCGGCGCCAGCCCCGACAAGATCGTGGCCGACATGCATTATTTCGGGGATACGGGCCGGGGCGGCGTCCGCCTTCAGGCGGCGCTGTGCGCGCTCGAACTGCTGCTGCCCGACTCGCCCGCGCCATAAAGCTCCGCCGCGCGGGTTTCGAACGCGCCGATCATCTTGCGCAGCGCCTTGTCGAACACCTGGCCGGCCAGCATCTCGAACAGCTTGCTCTTGAATTCGAACTCGACCTCGAAATCCACCAGAACGCCGCCCTTGCCGTCGTCGCGAAAGCTCCATTCATTGTGGAGATGCTTCAAGGGCCCATCCAGATAATCGACCCGCACATGATCCGGCCTATGCTTGTGCACGCGGGACGTGAAGCTCTCCTTGATCCCCTTGAACCCGACGATCATGTCCGCGACCATCTCCGAATCGCTGTCGGACCGCACCCGGATCGCGCTGACCCAGGGCAGGAATTCGGGATAGGCCTCCACATTCGCCACCAGGTCGAACATCTGTTCGGGCGTATAGGGAAGCGGCCTCGTTTCGTTATGCTTGGGCATCGGCTTATTGGCCAGCCTTTGCCAGTTGCGCCTCGCGAGCCGCGCGCATTTCCGCGAAATCCTTGCCCGCATGATAGCTGGAGCGGGTCAGCGGGCTCGACGCCACCTGCAGGAAGCCCTTGGCCCGCGCGATCGCCGCATAGGCGTTGAACGCCGCCGGAGTGACGAACTCCATCACCTTGGCGTGCTTGGGCGTCGGCTGGAGATATTGCCCCATGGTCAGGAAATCGATGTCGGCGGAGCGCATGTCGTCCATCACCTGATGGACCTCCAGCCGCTCCTCCCCCAGACCCAGCATGATGCCCGACTTGGTGAAGATCGACGGATCGAGCTTCTTCACCGTCTCCAGCAGCCGCAGCGACGCGTAATAGCGCGCGCCCGGGCGAATGGTCGGATAGAGGCGCGGCACCGTCTCCAGATTATGGTTATAGACGTCCGGCCGCGCCGCGACGATCATCTCGACGGCGCGTTCATGCTTGTTGCGGAAGTCCGGCGTCAGGATTTCGATGGTCGTGTCCGGGGTCTTGCGGCGCAGCGCCTCGATCACCTTCACGAACTGCGACGCGCCGCCATCGGGCAGGTCGTCGCGGTCGACGGAGGTGATGACGATATGCTCCAGCCCCATTTCGGCGCAGGCATCGGCCAAATTCTGCGGCTCGTTGGGATCGACCTTGCGCGGCATGCCGGTCTTGACGTTGCAGAAGGCGCAGGCCCGCGTACAGACATCGCCCAGGATCATCACGGTCGCATGCTTCTTGGTCCAGCACTCCCCGATATTCGGGCAGGCCGCCTCCTCGCACACCGTCGCCAGCCCCTTGGTCCGCATCAGCTTGCGCGTCTCGTGATAGCCGGGGCTGGTCGGCGCCTTCACGCGAATCCAGTCGGGCTTGCGGGCGCGCTCGGGACGAGTGGCGGGCGCGGGGATCGGGACGATGTCGGTCATGCGCTCCAGATAGCGATGCGAGAGCGCTCTTGCCAGCCCCATCATTGTTCGGCACAGACCGGCGCATGACCGATTTCGCTGATATGCTCGCCGGCTATCGCCGCTTCCGCAACACCGGTTGGACCCAGCAGCGGGAACGATGGGATGAACTGAGCGAGGGGCAGAGCCCCCGCGTCATGGTCATCGCCTGTTCCGACAGCCGAGTCGATCCCGCACAGATATTCGACACCAGCCCCGGCGAGATCTTCGTGGTCCGCAATGTCGCGGCGCTGGTGCCCCCCTTTGAAACCAATCCCGGCCGCCACGGCGTCTCCGCGGCGCTGGAATTCGCGGTCCAGGTGCTCAAGGTGGGCGAGATCGTCGTCATGGGCCATGGCAAATGCGGCGGCTGCAAGGCGGCGCTCAGCCATTCGCTGAAAGACGCGCCTCCCGGCGAGGGCGGCTTCATCCACAACTGGATCGAACTGCTGGACGAAGCGCGGGAAAAGGTGGTCGAACGCTTTGGCGCGGATGACGGCCGCGACGCCGAACGCGCCATGGAGCAGGAAGGCGTCAAGGTCAGCCTGGCCAATCTGCGCACCTTCCCCTGCGTCCGCACGAAGGAACGGAGCGGCGAGATCAGGCTGATCGGCGCCTTCTTCGCCATTGCCGACGGCCAGCTCCACCTGCTGGACGAGGCGAGCGGCCAGTTCAGCCCGGCGGCACTGGAAGCCTGATGACCGCGCCGATCCCCAGCGGCAATATCGCCCTGCTGATCGATGCCGACAATGTCTCCGCCGACCATTTCGACCCGGTGCTGACGGTCCTGGCGGAACTGGGCACCGTCAATATCCGGCGCGCCTATGGCAATTGGAGCAAGCCCGCGCTCAAGAGATGGGCGCGGCAGGCCGTGACGCAGGCCATCGAAACGCAGCAGCAGTTCGACCTCACCCGGGGCAAGAACGCCACCGACATGAAGATGACGATCGACGCCATGGATTTGATGGCGTCGGGCCGGGTCACCGGCTTCGGCCTGATGTCGAGCGACAGCGATTTCACGCCGCTCGTCACCCGCATCCGGCAGGAAGGCCTGCCGGTCTATGGCTTCGGAACGGACAAGACGCCGCAGGCCTTCCGCAGCGCCTGCACCCGCTTCATCGACGTCGGGGCGCTCGCCAGCGCAAGAACGGCGCCCGTCGAACTGGAGGAGTCGGCGGCGGAACCCGCCTCCCCCGACGCGCCCGAAGTCGCGCCCGATCTCGTCAAGCTGTTGATCGACGCCTATAATGCCGTCAAACGCGACGATCAGGGCTTCGCCCGCCTCAGCGAAGTGGGCCAGCTCGCCGGGAACCGCTCCAGTTTCGACACGCGCAACTATGGGTTCAAGCGGCTGTCCGACCTTGTCCGCTCGATCAATAATTTCAAGGTGGAGAGCCGCGACGGCCAGACCTGGATCAAGCGGGTGCACTGATGACCATCCTCGCCCGCCACCTGACGATCCTCGGCCGGGTGCAGGGCGTGTTCTACCGCAACTGGGCCGTCGAAACGGCCCGGGGTCTCAACCTGACAGGCTGGGTACGCAACCGCATGGACGGCAGCGTGGAGGCGCTGGTGGAAGGACCGCGGGATGCGGTGGAGCGGTTCGTCCTGCTGGCGCGACAAGGCCCGCCCGCCGCGCAGGTCGCGCGGATAGAGGCCGAGGATGTCGCGGTCGGGGGACATGAATCATTTCAGAAGCGGCCGACCGCCTGACTTCGCCGGGCGGGCGGGCGGACGGGCGGAAAGGAAAATCGCGTCCTTGGGCCGAGGCGGGCGGCCCGGTCCGCTTTTCCGGCCCGCCTGTCTCAGCGGGAAACCCCATCGGCCGATATTCCCATGAACGACGAAAAGCCCCGCTTGTGCGTTGGAGCGCTTCCCACTAAATCGCCCGCATGACATCGACCAACGACATTCGCCGCTCCTTCCTCGACTATTTCGGGGCCAACGGCCACACCATCGTTCCGTCCGCGCCTCTCGTGCCGCACAACGACCCGACGCTGATGTTCGTCAATGCGGGCATGGTGCCGTTCAAGAATGTCTTCACCGGCCTTGAATCCCGCCCCTACACCAAGGCGACGAGCAGCCAGAAGTCGGTCCGCGCCGGCGGCAAGCATAACGACCTCGACAATGTCGGCTATACCGCGCGCCACCATACCTTCTTCGAAATGCTGGGCAATTTCAGCTTCGGGGATTATTTCAAGGAACAGGCGATCACCCATGCCTGGACCCTGCTGACGAAGGAATGGGGCCTGTCGCCCGAAAAGCTGACGGCGACGGTCTATCATACCGACGACGAAGCCTTCGACCTGTGGAAGAAGATCGCCGGCCTGCCGGAGGAGCGGATCATCCGCATCCCCACCAAGGATAATTTCTGGGCCATGGGCGACAGTGGCCCCTGCGGCCCCTGCTCGGAAATCTTCTACGACCATGGCGACCATATCTGGGGCGGTCCTCCCGGAAGCCCGGAGGAAGATGGCGACCGTTTCGTCGAGATCTGGAACCTCGTCTTCATGCAATATGAGCAGGAAGCGAACGAGATCGTCTCCGAACTTCCCAAGCCCAGCATCGACACCGGCATGGGTCTGGAACGCATCGCCGCGGTCCTGCAGGGCGTCCACGACAATTACGACACCGATACCTTCAAGGCGCTGATAGAGGAATCGGGCGCGCTGACGAAAACCGCCACCGATGGCGAGTATAAGGCCAGCCACCGCGTCATCGCGGATCACCTCCGCTCCACCAGCTTCCTGATCGCGGACGGCGTGCTGCCCGCCAATGAAGGCCGCGGCTATGTGCTGCGCCGCATCATGCGCCGCGCCATGCGCCACGCCCATATCATCGGCGCCAAGGAGCCGTTGATGCACCGTCTGGTCGGCAGCCTCGTCTCCGAAATGGGCGGCGCCTATCAGGAACTGGTCCGCGCCCAGCCGCTGATCGAGGAAACCCTCCTGCGCGAGGAAACCCGGTTCCGCCAGACGCTGGAAAAGGGGCTGAAGCTGCTCGACGAAGCGACCGGCGACCTGTCGGAAGGCGGCACGCTCCCCGGCGAAACCGCGTTCAAGCTCTACGACACCTATGGCTTCCCCTATGACCTGACCGAAGACGCGCTGCGCTCGCGCGGCCTCAGCGTCGACCGCGAAGGCTTCGACAAGGCGATGGCCGAACAGAAGGCCGCCGCCCGCGCCGCGTGGAAGGGCTCAGGCGAAAAGGCCTCGGACGAAATCTGGTTCGACATTGCCGAAAAGGCCGGCAATACGGAGTTCATCGGCTATAGCTCGACCGAGGGCGAGGGCGAGGTGCTGGCGATCGTCAAGGACGGTGTGAACTTCGACAGCGCGAGCGCTGGCGAGACGGTCACGATCATCACCAACCAGACGCCGTTCTACGGCGAAAGCGGCGGCCAGATGGGCGATGCGGGCACGATCAGCGCGCAGTCCGGCCTGGTCGCGGATGTCGAGGACACCGCGAAGCCGCTGGGCCGCCTCCATGCGCACCGGGCGAAGGTCGGCGCGGGCAGCGTCAAGCTGGGCGACACGGTTCACCTCAGCGTCGACGTCAGCCGCCGCGACCGCATCCGCGCCAATCACAGCGCCACCCATTTGCTGCATGCCGCGCTCCGCAACCAGCTCGGCGCCCACGTCACGCAGAAGGGCAGCCTCGTCGCACCGGATCGTCTGCGCTTCGACTTCTCCCATCCCGAGGCGCTGACCCACAGCCAGATCGCCGCCATCGAAGCCGATGTGAACGAACAGATCCGCCACAATGAAGCGGTGACGACGCGCCTGATGACGCCGGACGACGCCATCGCCGCTGGGGCCATGGCCCTGTTCGGTGAGAAATATGGGGACGAGGTCCGCGTCCTCTCCATGGGCAAGGGCGATGCGAACAGCTATTCGGTCGAATTGTGCGGCGGCACCCATGTCCGCGCAACCGGCGACATCGCGATCTTCAAGATCATCTCGGAAAGCGCCGTTTCGTCTGGCGTCCGCCGCATCGAAGCGCTGACCGGCGAAGCCGCGCGCCTCTGGCTCTCCGATCGCGAAGACCGGCTGCGCCAGTCCGCCGCCGCACTCAAGACGACGCCGGAGGAAGTCCCTGCCCGCATCGCCGCGCTGGTCGAACAGAGCCGCAAGCTGGAACGCGAGCTCGCCGAAGCGAAGAAGGCGCTGGCGCTGGGCGGCGGGGGTTCCGCACAGGCGGCGGGTCCGGAGAAGGTGGGCTCGGTCAACTTCATCGGTCAGGTGATCGAGGGGCTCGATCCCAAGGAACTGCGCGGATTGGTCGATCAGAACAAGGCAACGCTCGGCAGCGGCGTCTCCGCCGTCCTGGCGGTGGTCGATGGCCGCGCCAGCATTGCCGTCGGCGTCACCGACGACCTTGTGAACACGATCAGCGCCGTGGATCTGGTCCGCGCAGGCGTCGAAGCCTTGGGCGGCAAGGGCGGCGGAGGCCGTCCCGACATGGCCCAGGGCGGCGGTCCGGAAGGCGACAAAGCGCAGGCGGCGATCGAAGCGGTCAGGGCAGCCCTCGCCAGCGGGCCTGCATAACCGCGCGGCCGGCCCGATATTCGACCGCAGGCCATGCACCGCGGGGTGAGCGGCGCCCTCCTTCTACCCGGAAGGACGGAGTCGCTCTCCCACCCGTTCAGCTTGCGCCTGTCGAAGCCCCGCTTCTTTCTCGAAGAGAAGCGCTCCACGGCAAGCCCAAAGAGACGGATATTGGGTGATCCGGTCCAGACCCGACAGCAACAGGGCTGAGTGCCTGGCTCTCTGCAAGAAGGAATGGAACTGCACGACCGGCTCACGGCAACCTGACCCGGCACAAAAGCACGTACCGCCCAAGCCCAAAAAAAAGGGGAGGCTCGATGCCTCCCCTCCCCATCCCGCTCAGTAGCGGTAATGATCCGGCTTGAATGGCCCTTCCTGGGTCACGCCGATATAGGCGGCCTGCTTGGGCGTCAGCTTCGACAGCTTCACGCCCAGCTTCTCCAGGTGGAGCGCCGCCACCTTCTCGTCCAGATGCTTGGGCAGCACATAGACGTCGTTCTTATACTCATCCGACTTGGTCCAAAGCTCGATCTGCGCCAGCACCTGGTTGGTGAAGGACGATGACATGACAAAGCTCGGATGGCCGGTGGCGCAGCCCAGGTTCACCAGCCGGCCCTTCGCCAGCACGATGATCTTCTTGCCGTCGGGGAACTCGACCTCGTCGACCTGCGGCTTGATCTCGGTCCACTTCATGTTGTTGAGGCCCGCGATCTGGATCTCGCTGTCGAAATGGCCGATATTGCACACGATCGCCATGTTCTTCATGGCGCGCATATGGTCGACGGTGATCACGTCCTCATTGCCGGTCGCGGTGACGAAGATGTCGGCGCGGGTGGCCGCCTCTTCCATGGTGACGACTTCATAGCCCTCCATCGCCGCCTGCAACGCGCAGATCGGATCGATCTCGGTCACCAGCACGCGCGCACCGCCATTGCGGAGCGAAGCGGCCGAACCCTTGCCCACGTCACCGAAGCCGGCGACCACGGCGACCTTGCCGGCCAGCATGACGTCGGTGGCGCGACGGATGGCGTCGACCAGCGATTCCTTGCAGCCATAGAGATTGTCGAACTTCGACTTGGTGACGCTGTCGTTGACGTTGATCGCCGGGAAGGGCAGCTTGCCCTTCTTCGCCAGTTCATAGAGGCGGTGGACGCCGGTCGTGGTCTCTTCCGACACGCCCTTGATGGCCTTGACCGTCTCGGTCAGATAGCCCGGACGCTCGGCCAGGAAGCGCTTCAGCGTCGCGACGAAGATTTCCTCTTCCTCGTTGCCGGGGGTGAACAGTTCTTCCCCGGCCTCGACGCGGGCGCCCCACAGCGCGAACATGGTGGCGTCACCACCATCGTCCAGGATCATGTTGCAGACCGTATCGCCCCAGTCGAAGATGCGGATGACATAGTCCCAATATTCCTCCAGCGTCTCGCCTTTGACGGCGAACACCGGGATGCCCCGCGCGGCGATGGCGGCGGCGGCATGATCCTGGGTCGAGAAGATGTTGCACGACGCCCAGCGGATTTCGGCGCCCAGTTCCGCCAGCGTCTCGATCAGCACGGCGGTCTGGATCGTCATGTGCAGCGACCCGGTGATGCGCGCGCCCTTCAGCGGCTTGGCGGCGCCGAATTCGGCGCGCAGGGCCATCAGGCCCGGCATTTCGGTTTCCGCGATTTCGATTTCCTTGCGGCCGAAAGCGGCAAGGCCGATGTCGCGGATCACATAATCCTGCGCCTGGGTGGCGGGTGCGGTGGCCACGAGCCTGTCTCCATATCGTTAAGATTGAGGCCGCCGCCCGAATGAACGAACGGCGACGATGGGCTGGGCTTTACCAATCGCCGCCATCCAAGGCAACTCAATATAAAGTTTTCTTTATGTCTTATTCGGCAGGACCGCGCACTGCGACCTTCACGGGCGCGCCGGATGAGGTCCCCTCCGTTTTCCGCACCTTCTCCACCACCGCCGTGACGATGTCGCACCGCGCGCCGGACAGATGCGGGCTGATCGCCGCCGCATCGGCGAGTTCCAACAAGGCCGACCGGCTGGGCGGCAGGGCGTTGGCGGCGTCCGTGATCGACTGGAGGTCGCGGCAGCCCAGCCCATCCGCGCCCGCGCCATAGACATTGGCGAGGCCCGTGACGTAATTGTCATAAGCCCCCAGCGCGCCGACCGGCCCGGCGGCCGAACGGAAATGCTCGCGCAGCTCGTCATTCACCTGCGTCAGCGTCTCGCGCTTTTCCCGGATGAAGCGGTTGTAGCTGGCAAGGAAGTCATGTCCCGTCGCCCGGCACCGCAGCGCAGATACCATCAGCATCATCTCGAAATCCCGGATTTGCGCTGCTTCCACGGCGGTCTGCTTCCAGCAGTTCGCCGCCGTGGCCGGCGCAAGCGGCATCGTCGCGGCAAGCGCCGCTGCGATCAATATCCTCATGAGTTGAACCCCCGTCCAATTGCCCGAGGATCAGGGTGCGCTCATCCGGTTGCCGGACTCTCAACGGCGAAGGTTAGCCGAATTTTACCGTAAAGGGTTCAGTTACGCCAAGGCAACAAGCCCCCAATGCAGCCATGCTTACGGCAACGTTCCGAAAGGCCGGTCAGGCCGATCCCGCGCCGCTGACCAGATGGGAGGCATCGACTCCGGCCGCGGCATAGGCGGCCGACCATTTCCGCGCCGCCGGCACGTCGAACAGAAGCTCAGGGGTGCAGTCGGTCGGAAACCAGCTTTCCCCGTTCATTTCCTCATCCAGTTGCCCCGCGCCCCACCCGGCATAGCCAAGCGCGACCAGATAGCGACTCGGCCCCTTCCCTTCCGCAATCGCCTTCAATATCTCCAGCGAGCCGGACAGGCCCCATCCTTCGCCCACGGCGACCATGTCATGACCGCTCCAGTCCAGGGAATGCAGGACGAAGCCGCGCCGGGGTTCAACCGGCCCGCCGCGCAGCACGGGAGAATCCGGAACATCGCCGGGTTCGATGTCGAAGCTCTCCAGCAGGTCGTGCAGGCTGACCCCGTCGATCTCATCGCTGACCGCGATCCCCAGCGATCCATTCTCGTCATGCACGCACATGGCGATGACGGAATGATCGAACCGCATGTCCTCCATTCCCGGCAGGGCAAGCAGGAACTGTCCGGCATAGGAGCGTGCTGTGGTCATGGCGCGACTATACGCCCCTTGTCGCCTTTGCCAATGGCGGGCCGTCGCTTGGGCGGGGCAGCGCGCCATATTCCATGGCTCCCCCTTGACAGACAGGGCGGCAGGGCCAACGTGCCGCGAACCCCAACAAGGCCAGGAGGCAGACGATGACCATTTCGAAGGGCGAACGCATCCCTAGCACCACTTTCGTCAAGATGACCGAAAACGGTCCCGAGCAGGTTGCTTCGGACGATTTCTTCGCGGGCCGCACCGTCGCGCTCTTCTCCGTGCCGGGGGCCTTCACCCCCACCTGCTCCGCGCGCCATCTGCCCGGCTTCGTCGATAAGGCGGAGGAACTGAAGGGCAAGGGCGTGGATGAAATCGCCTGCACCGCGGTCAACGACGCCTTCGTCATGGGCGCCTGGGGCAAGTCCGCCAGCGCCGACGGCAAGGTGACGATGCTGGCCGACGGCAATGGCGACTTCGCGCAGGCCGTCGGCCTTACCATGGACGGCAGCAAGTTCGGCATGGGCACGCGCGGGCAGCGCTTCTCCATGATCGTCAAGGACGGCGTCGTTACGGAGCTGAATGTCGAGGCGCCGGGTGATTTCAAGGTGTCGTCAGCCGAATATCTGCTCGACCAGATCTGATTTCCGGGGGATGTGCGCCCGCTATCCGGGCGCGCATCTTCCTTCGGTCATATAAGTGCGTTACCAAGGCTCGATGACAAGAAGCATCGGAAGTGCGATCGTCGCTGAACTCGACGACATCTATCGGAACTCCATCGAAAATCTTCGCGAGGCGATGCGCGCCTACGCCCGCGACGGCAGCGTACCGCCACCGGAAGCCAGGACGGACCGGCGTTTCTGCTATCCGGAATTGCGGATCACCCATCACGGCGAGTCGGACGCGCCGCCCCCCGGCCGCTCCTTCGCGCGGCTGTCCAAGCCCGGACGCTATGTGACCACCGTCACCCGCCCCGCCATGTTCGGTGACTATCTGGCCGAACAGGTCGACCTTCTCGTCCGCGACTATGGCGTAATGGTGGAAACCGGCATCAGCGACCAGCCCATTCCCTTCCCCTATGTTCTGGACGGGCTGGACATGAGCGCGCTGGATGGCACCCCGCCGACCGAACTGGCCCGCCACTTCCCGGCCACCGAACTGGCGGAAATCGGGGACGAGATCGCGGACGGCCTGTTCATGCAGGATGCGGAGGGCGAAAGGCCGCTCGCGCTGTTCGACGGCCTTCGTACCGATTTTTCACTGGCCCGCCTGAAGCATTACACCGGCACCCCGGCAGAGCATGTGCAGCGCTACATCCTGTTCACCAATTATCACCGCTATGTCGACGAGTTCGTGGCATGGGCCTGCGCCGAATTGCAGCGGGAGGGCAGTCGCTACACCGCGCTGTCAGGGGCCGGTGGGGTCTATGTAACGCCGGAAACCGCCGACCCGGCGCAGATGATCGCGGACAGCGCCTGGCGCAGGCATCAGATGCCCGCCTATCACCTGATCGCTCCGGACCGCAGTGGCATCACGCTGGTCAACATCGGCGTCGGGCCCTCCAACGCCAAGACGATCTGCGACCATCTGGCCGTCGTGCGGCCGGAAGCCTGGCTGATGATCGGCCATTGCGGCGGCCTGCGCCCCAGCCAGCGGATAGGCGACTATGTGCTGGCCCACGCCTATCTGCGCGACGACCATGTTCTGGATGAAATGCTGCCGCCCGAAATCCCGGTTCCCGCCATCGCGGAAGTACAGGTGGCGCTGGCGAAGGCGGCGGAGGCCGTGCTGGGCGGCGACGATCGGGAGGATTTCAAGCGCCGCCTGCGCACGGGCACGGTCGTGACGACCGACGACCGCAACTGGGAACTGCGCTATTCCAGTTCGGCGCTGCGGTTCAGCCTGTCCCGCGCCGTTGGCATCGACATGGAGTCGGCCACCATCGCCGCGCAGGGCTATCGCTTCCGCGTGCCTTATGGAACGCTGCTCTGCGTTTCGGACAAGCCGATCCATGGCGAACTGAAATTGCCGGGACAGGCCAATCGCTTCTATGAGGAAGCCATTGCGGGGCATCTGCGCGTGGGCCTTATGACCTGCGAACTGCTGCGGCAGGAGGGGCCGAAGCTCCACAGCCGCAAGCTGCGCGCCTTCAACGAGCCGCCGTTCCGCTGAAGCTTGCCATGCTCCTGCAAGGGCAGGAGCATGTGCATGGCTCAATCCGTCAGGAAATCCACCATCGCCTGCCCCAGCTCCTTCCGCGTCACCGCATTCATGTGGTTCCCCGGAACTTCGACATAGCGGCCGTGGGGCAGCAGTTCCGCCAGTTCCTGCGCGACGCCATTGTCCCGGTCATCGGCTCCGCAAATCACCTCTATGGGCTGCTGGAACCCGGCGATGACCTCCCTGGGCGTATCGACGAAGGTGTTGAGGATGTGCAGCATCGCGACCGGATCGCCCTTGGTGGTCTTCAGGAAGGCTTCCGTCATCCATTCCGACGTCCCCCGCTCGAACGTGCCGAGGTTGGTGAGGACATTGCGATAATAGCCGCCATTGTCGAGCGTCTGGACCAGACCGCGCAGCCCCATGCCGGCCAGGATCACCCGGCGCGGCGTCGCGCCCCGCGCCAGCATCCGCACCGTCGTCCGCGCCCCCAGCGAATAGCCGCCCAGATCATAGTCGGTCAGCCCAAGCTGCTCGACCAGCGCCAGCCCGTCCTCGGTCAGCGCGTCGGGCGGGTAAGCGGCGGCATCATGGGGCTTGCCGCTTTCGCCATGCCCCCTAAGGTCGGGCAGGATGAGGCGAAATCCCGCCTCCACCAGCTTCGCGGCATGGCCGTAACGTATCCAGTTGGTGTAGGCATTGGAGAAATAGCCATGGATCAGAACCAGGTCGCGGCCCTGCCCCACCACATGCACGGCAAGGGGAAGCCCGCCCAATCCCTTGATCTCCAGCTTCTCGATGGGCAGGTCGGACGTGGGGCCGGACATGAGCGGGCTACTCCTTGGATGAATGCGCGTGCGGCGATATGGCCTTGCCCTCTCCTTGTCGAGTAGAGAGAAGCCAGACAAGTGCGAGGACGCTCCCGATCTGCGCGGCCGCCATGTCCTTTTGCGGGTCCCACATGTCGCCCTGCTGGCCATTATACCAGTCCGCCGTCTGGCCGGCGGCCACCACGCTCAGCAGCCATTCGAAAATCTCGTAGACAGCGCCCACGAACCCGACGGAGACAAAGGCGAAAACAAGGCTCCAGCCCGTCCGCATGACGCCATGACGCCGCGCCGCTTCCGCGAAGGGCGCTGTCAGGAGGGCGCCGAAGGCGAAATGCACCAGCCGGTCATAGCCGTTGCGCGCCAAGCCGAAAGTGCCGGAAATATCATGGCCGCTGATCGCCCGCGCCCAGATGTCATAAGGTACATAGGAATAGATGTACCGCCCGCCCAGCGTATGCAGCAGCAGGAACAGCAGGACGCACGCCACCGATCCGTTCGACAGCGGCCATCGGCGCAACAGCCAAGGCGAGACAAGGATGAGCAGCGCCGTCGGCCCATGCTGGAGCGGCGCCAGTTCGGGATAGGGCTGATCGACATTTGCGGCGACAATGGCCGCGACCAGCAGAACGATCATCCGGCGCTGCGCGGCTGGAACGGCTTTCCAGACAGCAGCGCCGGAGATCATGGGAAGGGCCTCAGCCCTTCTTCAGGTGACGGCGGCCCAGCAGTTCCGCGATCTGCACCGCATTCAGAGCCGCGCCCTTGCGGAGATTGTCGCTGACGCACCAGAGGTTCAGGCCATTGTCGATGGTCGAATCCTCACGCACGCGGCTGATGAAGGTGGCATAGTCGCCCACGCACTCGACGGGGGTGACGTAACCGCCGTCCTCGCGCTTGTCGACCAGCATCACGCCGGGCGCTTCACGCAGGATATTCTGGGCCTGCTCCGCCGAAATCTCATTCTCGAACTCGAGATTGATCGCCTCGGAATGCCCGACGAACACCGGCACGCGCACGCAGGTCGCCGTGACCTTCACCTTGGGATCGAGGATCTTCTTGGTTTCCGCAACCATCTTCCACTCTTCCTTGGTCGAACCATCGTCCAGGAAGACGTCGATATGCGGGATCACGTTGAAGGCGATCTGCTTGGTGAACTTCTTTGGTTCGGCCGGATCGCCGACGAAGATGTTGCGCGACTGCTCGAACAGCTCGTCCATGCCCGCCTTGCCCGCGCCGGAAACCGACTGGTAGGTGGCAACGACGACGCGCTTGATCGTGGCGGCGTCATGCAGCGGCTTCAAGGCGACCACCATCTGCGCGGTCGAGCAGTTGGGGTTCGCGATGATGTTCTTCTTCTTGTAGCCGTCGATCGCATCCGGATTCACTTCCGGCACGATCAGCGGCACGTCCGGGTCCATGCGGTAGAGCGACGAATTGTCGATCACGACGCAGCCCGCCGCAGCCGCCTTGGGCGCATATTCCGCCGTCGGGCCGGAGCCTGCGGCGAACAGGGCGATGTCCCAGCCGGTGAAGTCGAAATGCTCGATATTCTTGCATTTGAGCGTCTTGCCGGTGTCACCGAAATCGATTTCGGTGCCCTGCGACCGGGGCGAGGCGACCGCCGCGATCTCGTCAATAGGGAACTCGCGCTCGGCGAGAATGGTCAGCATCTCGCGGCCCACATTACCGGTGGCACCAACGACGACGACCTTGTAGCCCATGACTTAACACTCCACTCCATGCAAAATTGCGGAGTGGGCGCCATAGCGGCATTGCGCCGTTTGTCCAGTGACAAGCCGTTTATTGCGTCAAAGCTTGGCTTGCATGGCGGACCTTGCCCTGCCCCCTTCCCTTACACCCTCCCTCCGTTCGGGCTGAGCCTGTCGAAGCCCTTCACTTTCTTCTCAGAGAAAGCCCTTCGACAGGCTTGGAGCGAACGAAGGACAGGGTTCAGAATTATCGAGATTGAGGCCCCGTCCCATGCCGCGCCAGGAAATCCTCGATGGTCCGCCACAGATGCACGCTGATCCCCGGCCCGCCGACGCGGTGCGTCTGGCCCGGATAGACCATCATCTCGAACGGCACGGCGGCGCCCTGCATCTTCGCCACCAGCGCCGTCGAATTGTCGAACACCACATTATCGTCCGACATGCCGTGGATCAGCAGCAGCGGGTCCCTGATCTTCACCGCCTCATCCACCGCGCCGGAACCGGGATAGGCGCTGGGCTTCTCCTGCGGCCGGCCCAGATAGCGCTCGGTATAATGGGTGTCGTATAGTTCCCATTTCGTGACCGGCGCGCCCGCCACCGCCGCAGAGAACACCCCCGGCGCCTTCTCCAGCAGCTTGAGCGACATATAGCCGCCATAGGACCAGCCATAGGTCGCGATCCGCTTGGGATCGACATAGGGCTGGGTCTTGAGCCAGTTCACGCCCGCAAGCTGATCCTCCACCTCGACCGTACCCATGGCATGGTAGATCTGGTCCTCGAACGCCTTGCCGCGATCGGGCGTACCCCGATTGTCGACGGCAAAGACGATCCAGCCCCTGTCTACCAGATATTGGTAGATGGGCGATCCCCATGAATTGGTGACCTGCCGTCCGGCGCCGGGCCCGCCATAATGGAGCATGAAGACCGGATAGCGCTTCCCTGCCTCCAGCGGCGGCGTCATGATCCGGGTGTAGAGCGTCGAGCCGTCCGCCGCCTTGATCGTGCCGAACCGGGTCTTCACATGGCTGGCCCAATAGGGCGCATAGGGGTGGCTGCCCCGAACCGCATTCTCCGACAGCCAGTTCAACTGCTTGCCCCCGCTGTCGGCCAGATAGACCTGCCTGGGCTGGTCGCTATTGCTGCGCGCGACCACGATGCGGCTCGCCGCGCCGTCCATCACGGCGTCGTTCCACCAGCCCGCCGAGGTCAGCTGCCGCAGCGGCCCCGCCTTGGCGAGCGGCGCGGCATAAAGCTGCTGCTCCAGCGGCGTTTCCCTGTTGCCGGTGAAATAGACGAGGCCCTTCCCCTCATCCACGCTCACCACATCGCGCACTTCCCATTCACCGCTGGTGAGCGGCGTCCACCGGCCGCCCCGCACATGGTAGAGATGTCCATGGCCGGTCTTTTCCGACCACCAGAGGAAGCTGCCATCCTTGAGCGGCGTGAAATTGTTGCTGAGGTTGATCCAGCTCTTCGCCCTTTCGGTCAGGATCACCCGCGCCCTGCCGGTCGCCGGATCGACGGCCAGCAGGTCGAGCGTCTTCTGGTCCCGGCTCTCGCGCTGGACGTAAAGTGTTCTGCCATCCTTGGACCAGTCGACGCGGGCGAGATAAACATCCTTCTCCGTGCCGAGATCGACCTTGACGGGCTCCCCGCCCTCCGGCTTCATCACATACAGTTCGATCAGCGCATTGGGCGTTCCGGCCGCCGGATAGCGCTGCTCATAGACCTTGGTGCCCTCGCCGCCGATGGCCGTGCGCGTGACGATGCCGACCGGGCTTTCGTCCACGCGCGCAACCGCGATCAGCCTGTCGTCGGGCGACCACCAATAGCCGGTGCGCCGGTCCATTTCCTCCTGAGCGACGAACTCCGCCACGCCCCAGCTCACCGTGTCGCTGGCGCCCTGGGTCAACTGCTTCTCCGCGCCGCCCATTGGCTGAACGAAGAAATTGCCGCCGCGCACGAAGGACACATAGCCGCCCCTGGGACTGACCACGCCGTTCAACTCGCCATCGGGCGTGTCGGTGAGACGCGTGACCTTCCCATCCAGCGCGGCCAGATAAAGGTCGCCGTCGACCGGCACGAGGATGGACTTGCCATCCGGCGCCCAGTCATAGCTGACGATGCCGGTGCTGCCCGCGACGGAACGATCCCGCTCCCGCTGCATCTTCTCCGCCTCGGAAAGCGCCGCGCCGCTGCCTGTCTTCTTCGAATCGACCAGCATCCGCTCCGCGCCCGTGGACGTATCCACCGCCCAAAGGTCGAGCCGTTCCTTCTCATCCGTCCGTGGCTTCAGCAGCGTCACCAGCTTGCCGTCGGGCGACAGCTTCAATGCCCTTGGTTGCGGGCCGGAGAGGTCCGGACTGGCGAACACCCGCTCCAGGGTCAGCTTTTCCTGCGCCTGGGCGGACATCACGGAAAGCAACAGCGCGCCGACAGCCGCGCCGCTTTTCAGATATGGCGACATTTTCATCCCTTGCCTCGCGGCGAAACCGCCGCATCACATGGCGCAGAGAATTAGCGCCAAGCAGATGAAAAGATCAATGTTGGGAAATAATATTTCTCCGCCATGATCGCCCGGATCATGGTGGGCGCGACAGGGATTGAACCTGTGACCCCACCCGTGTGAAGGGTGTGCTCTACCGCTGAGCTACGCGCCCCCTGTAAGGAGGAGGCGGCCATTGGCATCCACCGCGCCGCCTGTCAAGCATATCGGACAAGCTATTTTCCGAAAATGGACTTATCCGCTTCATCCGCGTTATAGTCGATACGCTTTCAGAAGGAGTGCATATTCATGCGTCAAACCGTCGCCCTGGTCATTGCCGGGCTGCTTCTCACCTCTTTGGCCGCCTGCAACACCGTGAAGGGTGCGGGCCGGGACATCGAATCCGTCGGCCGCGCCGGGGAAAAAGCCATCAACTGATCCGGCGGGACCGCCGGTTACTGGAGGATGCGGCCGGCAACGGCCGCATCCTTCTCCAGGCGGACGCCGTCGCATTCCGGCTCGCCACAATCGCAGGCGGCGATCGTATAGCGTACGCCGCACATCACCAGCACGTCCTGGTCGAAGGAATAGTTCGATATTCCCGCACGTTCGACCTTTTCCTGCGCTCTGGCCTTGAGGGTCATGATCCTGCCTCTCTGCAACATGCCCGAATGATTGTTGCTGCGTTGCACAATGTCAATTGCGCCAGATTGGTTCCTGAACGAATTGAAATAAATCTGTCCAGAAAATGACACGATCCGGCGCTTATGCAGCGGATGCTTGCGCGCCGTCACC
This sequence comes from Sphingobium sp. CFD-2, assembly GCF_024611135.1. Taxonomy (NCBI): domain Bacteria; kingdom Pseudomonadati; phylum Pseudomonadota; class Alphaproteobacteria; order Sphingomonadales; family Sphingobiaceae; genus Sphingobium; species Sphingobium sp. CFD-2. The sequence goes on from NZ_CP084405.1 coordinate 1,475,933, forward strand.
ATCGCTCCCATATGCCGGCCATGAATGACCAACGCTCCCATTCCATGCCGGTCTGGCATGGCACGACCATCATGTCGGTACGCAAGAACGGGAAGGTGATCGTGGCCGGCGACGGCCAGGTCTCCATGGGCCAGACGGTGATGAAGCCCAACGCCCGCAAGGTCCGCCGTCTCCACGATGGATCGGTCATCGGCGGCTTCGCCGGCGCCACGGCGGACGCCTTCACCCTGTTCGAACGGCTGGAGGCCAAGCTGGAGCGCCACAACGGCCAGTTGATGCGCGCCGCCGTGGAACTCGCCAAGGACTGGCGGACCGACAAATATCTCCGCAACCTGGAAGCAATGATGATCGTCGCGGACAGGGAAGTGACGCTGATCCTGACCGGCAATGGCGACGTGCTGGAACCGGTTGGCGGCGTCGCGGCCATCGGTTCGGGCGGCAACTTCGCCCTCGCCGCGGCGCGGGCGCTGGTGGAATATGAGGAAGATGCCGAAACCCTGGCCCGCAAGGCGATGAAGGTGGCGGCGGACATCTGCGTCTACACCAACGACCAGCTCGTGGTCGAAGAGCTGGAATCTGTAGCTTGAACCCCGTTCGGGCTGAGCCTGTCGAAGCCCCCTCCTTTCTTCAGAAGCAACGCCCTTTGACATTTGAATGAGCCAGGCGGCTCATGAAGACAGGGCGAACGGATTTTTAGAGATCCCATGAACGACAATCTGACACCCAAAGCCATCGTCTCCGCCCTCGACGCCCACATCATCGGCCAGGCCGACGCCAAGCGCGCGGTCGCCGTCGCGCTGCGGAATCGTTGGCGCCGTCAACGCCTCTCCGCCGACCTGCGCGACGAGGTGACGCCGAAGAACATCCTGATGATCGGCCCCACCGGCTGCGGCAAGACGGAGATCAGCCGCCGTCTCGCCAAGCTGGCCGACGCGCCCTTCGTCAAGGTGGAAGCGACCAAATTCACCGAGGTCGGCTATGTCGGCCGCGACGTGGAGCAGATCGTCCGCGATCTGGTCGAGGAAGCCGTGCGCCTGGAACGCGACCGCCGCCGCGAAGCCGTGCGCGAAGCCGCGTCTGAAGCCGCCATGGCCCGCCTGCTCGACGCCCTCACCGGCAAGGAAGCGAGCGAGGCGACCCGCCTCTCCTTCCGCCAGCGGATCGAGAACAACCAGATGAACGATGTCGAGGTGGAGGTGGAGGTCACCGACAGCCCCTCCATGCCGATGGAAATCCCCGGCATGGGCGGCCAGATCGGCATGATCAACCTCAGCGACATGATGTCCAAGGCCTTCGGTCAACAACAGAAGAAGCGCCGCAAGCTGCGCGTCGCGGAAGCCTGGGACAAGCTGGTCGAGGAGGAGCAGGACAAGAGGCTGGACCAGGACGATGTCGCCCGCGTCGCCATTTCCAGCGCGGAGCAGAACGGCATCGTCTTCCTCGACGAGATCGACAAGATCGCGGTGAGCGACGTGCGCGGCGGCTCCGTCAGCCGCGAAGGCGTGCAGCGCGACCTGCTGCCGCTGATCGAGGGCACGACGGTCTCGACCAAATATGGCCCGCTCAAGACGGACCATATATTGTTCATCGCATCGGGCGCTTTTCATGTGGCGAAGCCCAGCGACCTGCTGCCGGAATTGCAGGGCCGCCTGCCGATCCGCGTCGAACTGAAGGCGCTGACGGAGGATGATTTCGTCTCGATCCTCTCCGACACCAAGGCGAGCCTTGTTGCGCAATATCGCGCGCTGCTGGCGACCGAGGGCGTGACCATCGACCTGACGCCCGACGGCATCCGCGCCGTCGCGAAGATCGCGGCGGAGGTGAACAGCGAGGTCGAGAATATCGGAGCTCGCCGCCTCCAGACGGTTATGGAAAAGCTGCTGGAGGATGTGAGCTTCGACGCCGAGGATCGCCAAGGCGAAACGCTGGTGATCGATGCGGCCTATGTGGAGAAGCAGTTGAGCGCAGTGGCGCGCAACACCGACCTCAGCAAATATGTGCTGTAAGGGCGAAGCTAGCCCTTATTAACGCCGTGTTCCTGCCTGCGCAGGAACACGGCGTATTTACAGACGCCTCTGTCAATCAAGCGAAGTCAGAAGCGGTTCCGACTCCACCTACTGATTAAAAGTCAGTAGCTCCGCCCCACCAGCACACGCTCCACCGCCTTCTCGCCGGTGAACACGCACAGCCCATCCGCCGCTTCCGCATCGGATGGAATATTGCGCAACGTCAGCTTCTCACCCTTCAACCACTCAACCACCTTGTCGAGCGCAGCCCCAGTCGGCTTGGCCCACTGCACCAGCGCCCAGCCCGGCTTCTTGCTCGCGCCGAAATAAGCCTTCAGCCCATCCAGCGACGTCACCGACCTGTCGATATTCCCCAGCAGCCGCGCCTGCGCATCCGCAAACAAAGCCTGCTGAATATCCTCCAGCATACCCGTAGCCGCGCCAAGGAAGTCCGCCTTCGCCACAATCTGGCTATCGAGCTTCCCGTCCTCACGATAAAGCCGATCACGCCGGATTACGGACACATTGCCCCCGGCCACGTCGCGCCCGCCGACTTCGATCACGACCGGCGCCCCCTTCTTGACCCAGCCCCAGCGCTTGTTCGCCGCCTTGGCCGGCCGCCGGTCCAGCAAGGCGCGCACCGGCTCCCGGAACACATCCTGCCTGTTCAGCTCCGCCACCAGCTCGCCGCAATAATCCAGGATTGCCGCATCCTCATCCGTATCGCGCAGCATCGGCACGACGACCACCTGATAAGGCGCGACCCGCGGCGGCACGCGCAGCCCGTCATCATCGCCATGCACCATGATCAGCCCGCCGATCATCCGCGTCGACACGCCCCAACTGGTCGTCTGGGCCAGTTCCTGCTGCCCCTCGGCATTCTGGAACTTGATATTCTGCGCCGAAGAGAAGGTCGTGCCCAGGAAATGCGATGTGCCTGCCTGCAACGCCTTGCCATCCTGCATCATCGCCTCGATGGAATAGGTCGCGACGGCCCCCGGAAAGCGCTCATTCTCGGGCTTCTCACCCGCGATCACCGGCAGCGCCACGCACTCCTCGGCAAAGCCGCGATAGACTTCCAGCATCTTGAGCGTCTCTTCCATCGCCTCATCGACGCTGGCGTGAGCAGTATGCCCCTCCTGCCAGAGAAATTCCGCCGTGCGCAGAAACATCCGCGTGCGCATTTCCCAACGCACGACATTCGCCCACTGGTTGATCAGCACCGGCAGGTCGCGCCAGCTCTGCACCCAGCGGGAGAAGGCCGCGCCGATCACCGTCTCCGACGTCGGACGAACCACCAACGGCTCCTCCAGCTTCGCTTCGGGATCGGGGATCATCTTCCCGTCCTTCTGGATCAGCCGGTGATGCGTGACGACCGCCATCTCCTTGGCAAAGCCGTCGACATGCTCCGCCTCCTTCTCGAAATAGGAAAGCGGAATGAACAGCGGGAAATAGCAATTCTCATGGCCGGTCGCCTTGATGCGCTCGTCCAGCAGCTTCTGCATCCGTTCCCAGATGCCGTAACCCCATGGACGGATGACCATGCACCCGCGCACACCGCTTTCCTCGGCCATGTCGGCTTCGGAAATGACGGCCTGATACCAGGCGGCGAAATCCTGTTCGCGGGTAACGGAAAGGGCATGCTTCACGGGATCGACCTTAAAATTCGAGTGGATGGCGCGCCATAGGCCAAGCGCGCCGCCCCTGTCGACCCCAAAGGGCCGTCGCCCCAATGAGCAACCAGCCCAAGTAAAGGGCGAACATCGACAATATCGTCATCCCAGCGAAAGCTGGGATCTCGTAAGGCCAGGCTGTGTCGTACCGCCTGAGATCCCAGCTTACGCTGGGATGACGGAAATCAGGAAAGCTTGTCGATCTTCGCGTTGAGCGCGGCAAGCTGGGCCTTGAGTTCCGCGATCTCATCGTCCTTCGCCTCTTCGGCAGCGGACGGCGTGGGCGAAGATGTCGGCGCCGCCATGCCAGCTATTCCGGGCATCCCCGGCATCCCCGTGCCAAAGGCGCTCGCCGCCGCCTCGAACATCTGCATGTTGCGCTTGGCGATCTCGGCCAGCGGGCCGCCGCCGAAGGCACCCTTCATGGCTTCCTGGAACTGCTGCTGGTTCTTGCGAAAGGCGTCCATCGACGCTTCCAGATATTGCGGCACCATGGACTGCATGGAATCGCCGTACATGGCGATCAACTGACGCAGGAAGTTGACGGGCAGCATGTTCTTGCCCCGCTGCTCCTCCTCCATGATGATTTGGGTCAGGACATTATGCGTGATGTCCTCTCCGGTCTTCGCATCGACGACGACGAACTCGCGCCCCTCACGAGTCATCTGCGACAAAAGATCCAGCGTGATGTAGCTCGACGTTTCTGTGTTATAGAGCCGCCTGTTAGCGTACTTCTTGATGACGACCGGTTCGGATTCGTTCGCGGTCTTAGATTTGGCCATGGATACCTCTCCCACACCTGCATTTTCCGCATTAGCACAAGGGAATGCCGCGCCGCAACATGGGCCGCGGCCCCTGCCTCTTTTTCTCAATATTTTATGGCGCGAGACGCAGGATGATCCCGAACTGCGCAAACGGGCGTTCCAGGGTTTGCGGAAATATCAGGAGGCTATTCGCCCCGCCCCGCCCCCCGCCGTTCCCGTCGTGGCTCGCGAAGGCAGCGCCAGGCTGCTTCGATATGGGACGGAAAACGGCCGTCATCCCGTGGTTTTCGTGCCTTCGCTGATCAACCCGCCGCAAGTGCTGGACCTGTCCGGCAGCCGGTCCATGCTGCGCCACATGCGCGCAGCAGGACATGACGCCTATCTGGTCGACTGGGGCACACCCGCGGCGGACGACGGCACGCTGGGGCTCGACCGGCATGTGACAGACCGCCTGCTGCCGATGCTGGCCGCCCTGCCCCGGCCACCCATATTGGTGGGATATTGCCTCGGCGGAAATCTGGCCATCGGCGCTGCGGCGCTGCAACCCGCAAGGGCGTTGGCGACGATTGCCGCGCCCTGGAACTTCGACGGGTTCCCTGCGGCAGACCGGGAACAGATCGGCGCGCTCTGGCGCAGTTCCAGGCCCATGTGCCAACGGTTGGATTATGTCCCGATGGAGGTGCTGCAATCGGGCTTCTGGGCGATGGACCCCGCCCGGACGATTCGCAAATATGCGGCCTTTGCCGGCATGGAGCCGGGTTCCGACGAAGAGCATGCCTTTCTAGCGGTCGAGGATTGGGCCAATGGCGGCCCACCGCTCAGCTATGCTGCGGGGCGTGACCTTTTCGAACAATTCTATGCCGCAAATGCGAGCGGACGGGGGGAATGGCATATCGACGGACGAACGGTCGATCCCCGCCGGCTGACTTGTCCAACGCTTTCAATCCGTTCCGCAGCGGACCGCATCGTTCCCGCCGCCGCCGCCCCGAAAATGGGCGAGAACACGACCTTGAGCCTTGGCCATGTCGGCATGATCGTGGGCGGCAACGGACGGGCGATGCTGTGGGAGCCTTTGTCCCAATGGCTTTCCAGTCATGGCGGATGATGATATGTGCGCCTGCGAAAACAATCACCCCGGAACTGAGGATCAAGGCTTTGTCAGACATCGTCATCACCGCTGCCAAGCGTACCGCCGTCGGCAGCTTCATGGGCGCCTTCGGGTCGACCCCCGCGCATGAGCTGGGCCGCACCGCCATCGTCGCCGCTCTCGCCCAGGCCGGCGTCGCGCCGGAGGAAGTGGACGAAGTCATATTGGGCCAGGTCCTGACCGCGGCGCAGGGCCAGAACCCCGCCCGTCAGGCCGCCGTCAACGCCGGCATTCCGGTGGAGCGCACCGCCATCGGCCTCAACCAGCTTTGCGGCTCTGGCCTGCGCGCGGTCGCTCTGGCGGCTCAGGCGATCCGCGCGGGCGACGCCCGCATCATGGTCGCGGGCGGTCAGGAAAGCATGTCGATGGCGCCCCATGCGCAATATCTGCGCGGCGGCGCGAAGATGGGGCCGATTTCCTTCATCGACACGATGACGCATGATGGCCTGACCGACGCCTTCAACAATTATCACATGGGCATCACGGCGGAAAATCTGGCCGAGAAGTACCAGATCAGCCGCGAGGCGCAGGATGAATTCGCCGTCGGCAGCCAGAACAAGGCCGAAGCCGCCCGCGCATCGGGCCGCTTCAAGGACGAGATCGTTCCCGTGACGATCAAGGGCCGCAAGGGCGACACCGTCGTCGACGCCGACGAATATATCCGCGCCGGCGCCACGCTGGAGGCGATGCAGGGCCTGCGTCCGGCCTTCAAGAAGGACGGCACCGTCACCGCCGCCAATGCCAGCGGCATCAACGACGGCGCCGCCGCCCTCGTGCTGATGAGCGCCGATGAAGCCGCCAGGCGCAACGCGACCGTGCTGGCGCGCATCGCCGGCTTCGCGACCTGCGGCGTCGATCCCTCGATCATGGGCATCGGCCCGGCTCCGGCGAGCCGTCAGGCGCTGGCCAAGGCGGGCTGGTCGCTGGCCGATCTGGACCTGATCGAAGCCAATGAAGCCTTCGCCGCGCAGGCGCTGGCCGTCGGTCAGGAACTGGGTTGGGACCCGTCAAAGGTCAATGTGAACGGCGGCGCGATCGCCATCGGCCATCCGATCGGCGCTTCGGGCGCCCGCGTCCTCACCACCCTGCTCTACGAAATGCAGAAGCGCGACGCCAAGAAGGGCCTCGCGACCCTCTGCATCGGCGGCGGCATGGGCGTCGCCATGTGCGTCGAGCGCTAAGCCGGCGGTAAAGCAACGAAGGGCCGCCGATCCCAATCCGGATCGGCGGCCTTCTGCTGTCAGCGCCAGATACGGTCGAAACGCGCGCCCAGCCCCGTCAGCAACTCATATTGCGACAGCCCGGAAACCGCCGCCGCCTCCGCCAGCGCATAGTCGACGCCCAGCCAATCCCCCTCCGCGACCTCGGGCACACCCGACACATCGACGGCGGTCAAATCCATCGAGACCCGTCCCACCACCGGCAGGTGCCTGTCCCCGACAGTCATGGACCCCCGCCCTGAAAAGCCGCGCAAATAACCGTCGGCATAGCCCAGATTCACCACGGCGATCTCCATGTCCGCCGCTGCGCGATGGGTCGCGTTATAACCGATCGTGTCGCCAGCCCGGACGCGGCGGCGTTGCAGCACCTGCGCCTCCGGAAAGACGACCTGCCCGATCCGCCCCGCCGCTTTGGTGCGCGGCACGCCGCCGTAAAGCGCGATCCCCGGCCGCGTCATGTCGAAGGCATAGGCCGCGCCCAAGCAAATCCCCGCGCTGTTCGCCAGGCTGTAACGCGCCGCCCTGACTGCGCCCCGCAGCGCCGAAAACCGTTCCAACTGCACCTGGCTCAGCGGCACATCCTCATCGGCGGAAGCCAGATGGCTGAGCAATGTCGCCACCTCCAGCCCCGCGACCTGCGCCGAAACATCGCCCCGCCAATCCAGCCCCAGGCGGTTCATGCCGGTATCGACCATGACGTCGCAAAGCCCGCCGCCCGCCTCCTTCCAGCGCGCAATCTGCCCTTCCGTGCACAGCACCGGCCTTGCGCGGGAGGCGAGCGCCACCGCCATGTCCTCCTCCCGCACGCCATGCAGCACGGAAAGCGACACGCCCTCGCCGATCAAAGGCTCCAGCGCCATCGCCTCGGCCCAGTTGGACACGAAGAAATCCCGGCACCCCGCATCCAGCAAGCGCCGCATCACCTCCGCGCTGCCCAGCCCATAGCCATTGGCCTTGATCGCCGCCCCGCATGCCGCCGCGCCGCCCTGCCGCTTCAACCAGCGCCAGTTGGCGAGCAAAGCGCCTCCATCCAGACGCAGGCGCAAAGGTGCGGAAAAATCAGCCATCGCCTGTCCGATAGCGCTCCGCGACGCAAGCGTCGAGGGATCAGGCATCCATCGCGGCCCCGCGCGTCTCCGGCAGGGCGACGATGCAGGTCAGCAGCGCGACCGCCACCACCGCGATGGTGTACCACAGCCCCGCATAGGGATCGCCCGTCCGCGCCACGATATATTGGCTGACCAGCGGCAGGAATCCGCCGAAATAACCGGTCCCGATATGATAGGGGATCGACAGCGAGCTATAGCGGATCCGCGCTGGGAAATATTCCGACAGCAGCGCCGCGACGGGACCATAGGTCGCCCCCGACAGCGTCCAGAGCAGCAGCAGCGCCAGGAACAGCAGCAAGGCGCGCGGCCAGTCCGGAGTGACGGGGGCCGATTCATATCCCGCCGCATGCAGCGCCGCATCCAGCCCTTCCGCGCTCAAGTCCGCGACCGCCACGGAACCGACGCTGACCGAAGGCGTCGCCGCCTCCCGCTTTTCATAGGCGATGCCGCGCTTGGAAAAATGGTCGAGCAGCTTGCCGCAGACGGTCGGCTGCACCTTGGCGAAGGGATCGAAGCTGCAATCGGGGCCGCTGACGATCACCGGCGCGCGCTCCGCCGCCCGGTAGAGGGCCGGGTTCGCCACGCTCCCCATGAACTGATAGAGCGGCATGAGCAGCAACAACACCAGCGCATAGCCGATGACGATGGGCTTCTTCCGCCCCACCCGGTCGGACAGCCAGCCGAAGAAGATGAAGGCCGCCACGCCCGCAAAGGCGCTGCCGCCCACCAGCAACTGCGCGATGCCCGGCGCAACATGCAGGCCGTTCTGCAGGAAATAGAGCGCCTGGAACATCACCGTATAAGCGATGACGGTGAAGCCCGCCGCGATGCCGATCATCGCCACCAGCATCCGCCGCTTGTTGCCGGGATAGGTGAACGCCTCCTTCAGCGGATTGCGCGATTGCTCGCCCGCCGCCTTCATCGCCGCGAAGATCGGGCTTTCGCGCAGCATCAGCCGCATCCAGAGCGAAATCGCCAGCAACGCCAGCGAGAAGATGAAGGGCAGGCGCCAGCCCCAATCGTCCCACACCGCCTTGCCGACGATCCATTGCGTGCCGACCACGACGATCAGCGACAGGATGAAGCCGCCGATCACCCCCGCCTGGATGAAGCTGGTGAAGAAACCCCTCCGCCCCGGCGGCGCATGTTCCGCGACATAGATCGCCGCTCCGCCATATTCCCCGCCCAGCGCCAGTCCCTGCGCGATCCGCAGCAGGATCAGGATGACCGGCGCGGCGACGCCGATGCTCGCGGCGGACGGGGTCAGCCCGACGCCCGCCGTCGCCGCTCCCATCAGCACGATGGTCGCCAGAAAGGTATATTTGCGCCCCAGCCTGTCGCCCAGATAGCCGAACAACGCCGCGCCGAGCGGCCTGAACCCGAAACCGATGGCGAAGCCTGCCAGCGAATAGAGGAGTTCCACGGTCGGATTGTCCGTCGGGAAGAATGTACGACCGATGATCGGGGCGAGGACGCCGTAGATGTAGAAGTCATACCATTCGAACAATGTGCCGAGCGCCGAAGCGGTGATGACCAGCCGGTCACGCTTCGCATCCATCACATAGTCGGTGCCGACCGCACTTCCACCCATTCCGCCCCCGCTTGCCTGACTGATTGTTCGCCTACGTTCTAATGAAGTGCCGAACTCCGGCAAGCGCGACGTGCGAATGGACGCGATATGCGTGGGAAGCGGACACCCGCTTTATCCCTCTCCCTCAAGGGAGAGGGCTGCGCAGACTTGGCAGCTTGCTGCCTTAGTCGTAGCTGGGTGAGGGGGTTGCGATCCAGGGGATCGCGCGGAACGCAGGCCCGCTCCCCTTCATCCAGACCCGCTCCCTTCAAAACAGCCGCGCCCCATTCGGCACTGCCCGATCCGGCGCAAACAGCACCACGGCCCCGGCCTCATCGGCAAAGCCAAGCGTCAGCACCTCGGACAGGAACTTCCCGATCTGCCGCGGCGGAAAATTGACGACGGCCGCAACCTGTCGGCCCGGCAGGTCCTCCACCGCATAATGTTCCGTGATCTGCGCGCTCGATCTCTTCTGGCCGATGCCCTGACCGAAATCGATCACCAGCTTATAGGCTGGCTTGCGCGCCTCCGGATATGGCTCCGCCGAAAGGATCGTGCCGACGCGAATGTCGACCTTCAGAAAATCGTCGAAACCGATGATGTCGGCGGCGGCCGAAGCGGAATCATGATTCAGATGCATGGCGGCATGCTAGAGCGTTTTCCAAGCAGATGGAATCATCTGCTGAATCGGAAAACGCGACAAAACAAAAACTTGGAGCAGTCGAGCCGATGCAATCGGATCGGAATCTGCTCCAGAGCGATTTCCAGGCGATCGGAACCGACCGCCGGTCCAGAATCACGGAAAAACAAGGAATCTGGAACGGCGATCCGATTCAATTTCAAAGCAGCCCGCTCAAGAACCGGTCCCATGGCAAGGTCGGGAAGGCCGTTCCCCCGACCTCGCCCCAGGCAAGCGCTTATTCCAGTTCCAGAATGATCGCGTCGACCGGCAGGCTTTCCCCTTGCGCGGCGGACACGCTCTTCACCACGCCCGCCTTCTGCGCCCGCAAGATATTCTCCATCTTCATCGCCTCGATCACGGCCAGCGGCTGGCCGATCTCGACCTTGTCGCCTTCCTTCACATTCAGCGCCACCAGCAGGCCCGGCATCGGGCAGATCAGGAAGCGCGACAGGTCTGGCGGAATCTTCTCGATCATATGCCTGGCATGCACCGCCGCATGGGCGGGCAGGATGCGCAGCTTGTGGCTGGCGCCATGGGCGGTCAGCACGAAGCCCGAACGCACCGGCGCGATCTTCACCGCCAGTTGCTCCTCACCGAACTCCGCCTCGATCAGCCGATCGCCGGGCGTATATTCCAGCGCCAGTTCGATGGCTTCGCCATCCACCGTGACGTCATCGCCATTGATCACGACATCATGGACCGCATCGCCGACCTTCACCTGCCAGTCGGTCGGCGGAGCGAGGCGCTTGCCAAGCTGCCCGTCGATGCGGCGCGCCCGGTCCGCCTGCGCCATGGCTGCAAAGGCGCCGATGGCCGACAGACGCTTCAGCAGCGTCTCCGAAGCCGGCGCGCCGGTGAAGCCCTCCGGATATTCCTCCGCGATGAAGCCGGTGGTGATGTTGCCCGAACGGAAGCGCTCATGCTGCATCAGCGCGGAAACGAAATCGATATTATGCCCCGGCCCCTCGATCTCGAACTGGTCGAGCGCCGCGATCTGCTTGTCTATGGCTTCCAGACGGGTCGGCGCCCAGGTGATCAGCTTGGCGATCATCGGGTCGTAGAACATGCTGACCTCGCCGCCCTCGACCACGCCGTCATCGACACGCACCAGCGCCCCCGTTTCATCCGCGCCGGTTTCGGGCGGATTGTAACGGATCAGGCGGCCCGTGGAGGGCAGGAAGCCGCGATAGGGGTCCTCGGCATAGACGCGGTTCTCGATCGCCCAGCCGTTGATCTTCACATCTTCCTGGGCGAAGCCCAGTTCCTCGCCATTGGCGACGCGGATCATCTGCTCGACCAGATCGAGGCCAGTGATCTCTTCCGTAACCGGATGCTCCACCTGCAGACGGGTGTTCATCTCCAGGAAGTAGAAACCGTCGCCCGTCTTGTCCGCGCCCGACACGATCAACTCGACCGTGCCCGCGCTGAAATAGCCGACCGCCCGCGCCAGGGCGACGCACTGCTCGCCCATCTTCCTGCGCATTTCGGGAGACACGAAGGGCGACGGCGCTTCCTCCACCACCTTCTGGTGGCGGCGCTGGATCGAACATTCACGCTCATTGAGATAGACGATGTTGCCGTGCTGATCGCCCAATATCTGGATTTCGATATGGCGCGGGCTTTCGATGAACTTCTCGATGAACACGCGGTCATCGCCGAAGCTGTTCAGCCCCTCGCGCTTGGTCGCCTCGAAGCCTTCGCGAACGTCCTGCTCGGAATAGGCAAGGCGCATCCCCTTGCCGCCGCCGCCGGCCGATGCCTTCATCATCACCGGATAGCCGATCTCGTTCGAGATGCGGACGGCATGTTCGGTATCCTCGATCACGCCGACATAGCCGGGGACCACATTGACGCCGGCCGCCTTGGCGAGCTTCTTCGATTCGATCTTGTCGCCCATGGCGGCGATCGCGTTGGCCGGGGGACCGACGAAGACGATGCCCGCTTCGTCCAGCGCCTTGCGGAAGCTCTCCCGCTCGGAGAGAAAGCCATAACCCGGATGAACCGCGTCGGCGCCGGTCGCCCTGCACGCCTCGATGATCTTGTCGGCCAGCAGATAGGACTGGGCGGCAGGCGGCGGGCCCAGATGCACGGCCTCGTCCGCCATCAGCACATGGGGGCTGCGCGCATCCGCGTCGGAATAGACCGCAACGGTCTTGATGCCCATCTTCCGCGCGGTGCGGATGACGCGGCACGCAATTTCGCCACGGTTCGCGATCAGGATCTTGGTGATTGCCATTATCTATCCTTGCCCCAGTCCTTATTCAGTTCCTCTCACCCCGTTCGGGCTGAGCTTGTCGAAGCCCCCTCCTTCCCTTTCGAAGAGAAGTGCAGCCCTTCGACAAGCTCAGGGCGAACGGAGGTGGTGGTTGATGCTAATCGCCGTGCATGAAGGCGCCCGACGAGAACAAACCCCAGAAGATCACGGCCAGCACAACGACGATCACCGCCATCATTCGGCCGAATTTCACTCAGCCGCCTCCAGATGCCCATGCGGCTGAGCCATCATCGGCGTCAGCCCGAGCTTCCCGAGCAACGCGCTATCCTTGTCGTCCCCGGCATTGGCCGCGGTCAGCAGCTTGTCGCCGGTGAAGATGCTGTTCGCCCCCGCCATGAAGCAGAGCGCCTGACAGGCCTCGCTCATGCTCTCGCGCCCGGCGGAAAGCCGCACCATCGACTGCGGCATGACGATCCGCGCCACGGCGACCGTGCGGACGAACTCCACCTCGTCGATCTTCGCGAGCGGCGTGTCCTTCAGCATATCGCCCAGCACCGTGCCCTCGACCGGCACCAGCGCATTGATCGGCACGCTTTCGGGATGCGGCATGGTGGCGAGCGCATGCAGGAAACCGATGCGATCCGATCGCGTCTCCCCCATGCCGACGATTCCGCCGCAGCACACATTGATGCCCGCGTCCCGGACATTTTCCAGCGTCTCGATCCGGTCCGCGAAGGTCCGGGTGGTGATGACGTTGGCGTAATTTTCCGGCGAGGTGTCGATATTGTGGTTGTAATAATCCAGCCCCGCATCGGCCAACTGCTTGGCCTGACCAGCCGACAGCATGCCCAGCGTCATGCAGGTTTCCATGCCCATCTGGCGAACGCCCTTCACCATTTCGATGAGCTTGGGCATGTCCCGTTCCTTGGGATTGCGCCACGCCGCGCCCATGCAGAAACGGCCCGAACCATGGTCCTTCGCCTGCGCCGCCGCCTGAAGCACCGCCTGCACGTCCATCAGCTTGGTGGCCTTGAGGCCGCTTTCCGCCTCGGTCGACTGGCTGCAATAGCCGCAATCCTCCGGACAGCCGCCGGTCTTGATCGACAGCAGGGTCGAAAGCTGCACCTCATTGCGCGGGAAGTTCGCACGATGGATCGACTGCGCCTCGAACATCAGGTCGTTGAAGGGCAGGTCGAACAGCGCGGCAATCTCGTCGCGGGTCCAGTCAGTGCGAGGCGTCTTAGTCATTATGCGGCTTCCTCCAGCCCCGCCGGGGGCATGTTGTGGCCGAGGAGGCGCAGCACATCGGCGGCGCATTCCACGACGTTGGAGCCCGGTCCATAAATCCCTTGGACGCCTGCGTCACGGAGGAAGTCGTAATCCTGCGGCGGAATGACCCCACCCGCCACCACCTTGACGTCGTTGCGGCCCTGTTCCCGAAGCTGCCTGATGAGTTCGGGAATAAGCGTCTTGTGCCCGGCGGCCAGCGACGAGGCGCCGACCACGTCCGCGCCGCTGTCGAGCGCCAGCACCACCGTTTCCTCCGGCGTCTGGAACAGCGGGCCCGACACGATGTCGAAACCCATGTCCCCGAACGCGGACGCGATCACGTTGGCGCCCCGGTCGTGGCCGTCCTGCCCCATCTTGGCGATAAGGATCTTCGGCTTGCGACCGAGGCGCCGCTCGACGGCCTGCACCCCGTCAAGAACCTGTTGCCAGCGGGCATCCCGTGCATAGGGCTTGGAATAGACGCCCTTCACCGGCGTCGGCACCGTGCCGTATCGGTTGAAGCTGTCCTCCATGGCGGAGGAGATTTCGCCCAGCGTGGCGCGGGCGCGCGCCGCTTCGACCGCATGGGCGAGAAGGTTGTTCTCGATCGACTGCTCGCCCGCTGCCGCCCGGCGCAGCGCATCCAGCGCGGCCTGACAGGCGGCCTCGTCACGCTCCGCCTTCACCTTGTTGATGCGGGCGATCTGCGCTTCACGGACCTTGCTGTTGTCGACTTCCAGCGTCTCGAGCAGGTCCTCGTTCGCCAAGCGATATTTGTTCACGCCGACGATCACGTCCTCGCCCCGGTCGACCCGCGCCTGACGGGCGGCGGCGGCGGTCTCGATCATCGCCTTGGGCCAGCCGGCGGCCACCGCCTTGGCCATGCCGCCTTCGGCCTCGACGCGGTCGATGATCTCCTGCGCGGCGTCGACCAGTTGCTGGGTCAGCGCCTCGATATAATAGCTGCCGCCCAGCGGATCGACGACATTGCACATGCCCGTCTCTTCCTGGATGACGATCTGCGTGTTGCGCGCGATACGGGCGGAGAAATCGGTCGGGAGCGCGATTGCCTCGTCCAGCGCATTGGTGTGCAGCGACTGCGTGCCGCCCAGCATCGCCGCCATCGCCTCGATGGTGGTGCGCATGACATTGTTATAGGGGTCCTGCTCGGTCAGCGACACGCCCGACGTCTGGCAATGGGTGCGCAGCATCTTGGAGCGTTCGTCCTTCGCGCCGAGCTTCGTCATCACCCGATGCCAGAGCACGCGGGCAGCGCGCAGCTTGGCGATCTCCATGAAGAAGTTCATGCCGATGGCGAAGAAGAAGCTCAAACGCCCGGCGAACTTGTCGATGTCTAGGCCGCTCGCCACGCCATAGCGCACATATTCCGCGCCGTCCGCGATGGTGAAGGCCAGTTCCTGCACCTGCGTCGCCCCGGCTTCCTGCATATGATAGCCGGAGATGGAGATGCTGTTGAACTTGGGCATCTCCCGGCTGGTATAGCCGAAAATGTCGCTGATGATCCGCATCGAGGGTTCGGGCGGGTAGATATAGGTGTTGCGGACCATGAACTCCTTCAGAATGTCGTTCTGGATGGTCCCGTCGAGCAGCCTGCGCTCAACCCCCTGCTCTTCGCCCGCGACGATGAAGAAGGCCAGGATCGGGATCACCGCGCCGTTCATGGTCATGGAAACCGACATCTGGTCGAGCGGAATGCCGTCGAACAGGATCTTCATGTCCTCGATCGTGTCGATCGCCACGCCCGCCTTGCCGACGTCGCCCACGACACGCGGATGGTCGCTGTCATAGCCGCGATGGGTGGCGAGGTCGAAAGCGACGCTCAGCCCCTTCTGTCCCGCCGCCAGATTGCGGCGATAGAAAGCGTTGGATTCCTCCGCGGTCGAAAAGCCCGCATATTGCCGGATGGTCCAGGGACGCCCCGCATACATGGACGCGCGCACGCCCCGCGTGAACGGCGCGAAGCCGGGCAGGCCCGGATCGCCAACTTTATCCGGGGTGACATCCTCCGCCGTGTAGAGCGGCTTGACCGTGATCCCTTCCGGGGTTTCCCAGTTCAGGTCCTTGCCCTTCACCTCCTTGGCGGCGGCGGCGGCCCACTGGTCCAGCGTCGGCTTCTCTGTCATATCAATGCGCGCCTTCCTTGGGCGTTTCCATGATTTCGGTCAGCACCCCGTTCATGTCCCTGGGATGGACGAAGAAGATCAGCGTCCCATGCGCCCCGATGCGGGGCTCGCCCAGCACCTTCTTGCCCAGCCCCTCGAACCACGCCTTGGCTTCATGAATGTCGGGCACTTCATAGCACATATGATGCTGCCCGCCCGCCGGGTTCTTGGCGATGAAGCCGTGAATGGGCGAGTTTTCGCCCAAGGGTTCGATCAGTTCGATCTGCGTGCCGGCGGTGCCGTTCTCGCCCGGCGTATCCACGAAGCAGACCTTCACCCCCTGCGCCGGCAGGTCGAACGGCTCATGCGCGATGGTCGCGCCCATGACGTCGCGATAATAGGCAATCGATGCTTCCAGCGAGGGTGTCGCCACGCCGATATGATTGAGACGGCCGAGTTTCATAACGTCATTCCCAACTTCGTCATTCCCGCGACGGCGGGAATCCATCTCCCGCCCTCTCCCCGGATATGATGTCCGGAGAGGGTTCCCCGCCCGCGCGGGGATGACGGATTCACCTTAGAGCGGAATATTGTCGTGCTTCTTCCAGGGGTTCTCCAAAGCCTTGTTCCGCAGCTTGCGCAGTCCCAGGGCGATCCGCTTCCGGGTCGAATGCGGCTGGATCACCTCGTCGATGAAGCCCTTGCCCGCCGCCACGAAGGGGTTGGCGAAGCGGTCCTCATATTCCTTGGTCTTTTCCGCGATCTCTTCGGGCGTCTTGCCCCGGAAGATGATCTCCACCGCGCCCTTGGCTCCCATCACCGCGATTTCGGCGGTGGGCCAGGCATAGTTGAGGTCGCCCCGCAGATGCTTGGAGGACATGACGTCATAGGCCCCGCCATAGGCCTTGCGCGTGATCACGGTGATCTTCGGCACGGTCGCCTCGGCATAGGCGAACAGCAGCTTCGCGCCATGCTTGATGATGCCCGAATGCTCCTGCGCCGTCCCGGGAAGGAAGCCGGGCACGTCGACGAAGGTCACGATCGGAATCTCGAACGCATCGCAGAAGCGCACAAAGCGCCCGGCTTTCTTGGACGAGTTGATGTCCAGCACCCCGGCAAGTACCATCGGCTGGTTCGCGATGACGCCCACCGTCTTGCCCTCGACCCGGCCGAAGCCGCAGATGATGTTGCCCGCATGGGCGGGCTGCACCTCGAAGAAGTCGCCCTCGTCCACCACCTTGCGGATCAGCTCATGCATGTCATAGGGCTGGTTCGCATTGGCGGGGACCAAAGTGTCCAGGCTGTCCTCGATCCGGTCCCACGGATCGGCGCTCGGCCGCTCCGGCACCGGCTCCTTGTTGGACGCCGGCAGGAAGTCCACGAAATCGCGCACCGCCAGCAGCGCCTCGATGTCGTTCTCGAACGCAAGGTCGGCCACGCCCGATTTGGTGGTATGCGTCACCGCCCCGCCCAGTTCCTCCTGCGTCACGACCTCGTTGGTGACGGTCTTCACCACGTCCGGGCCGGTCACGAACATGAAGCTCGAATCCTTCACCATGAAGATGAAGTCGGTCATCGCCGGCGAATAGACCGCGCCGCCCGCGCACGGCCCCATGATCACGCTGATCTGCGGCACCACGCCCGACGCCAGCACATTGCGCTGGAAAATCTCGGCATAGCCCGCCAGCGAAGCCACGCCTTCCTGGATGCGCGCGCCGCCCGAGTCATTGAGGCCGATAACGGGAGCGCCCACCTTCAGCGCCATGTCCATGATCTTGCAGATCTTCATCGCGTGCCGTTCCGACACCGCGCCGCCATAGACGGTGAAGTCCTGGCTGAAGACATAGACCAGCCGGCCGTTGATGGTGCCCGATCCGGTGACGACGCCGTCGCCGGGGATATGCTGCCCGTCCATGCCGAAGTCGATGCAGTTGTGCTCGACATACATGTCCAGCTCCTCGAAGCTGTCCTCGTCCAGCAGCACGTCCAGCCGCTCCCGCGCGGTCAGCTTGCCCTTGGCATGCTGCGCGTCGATGCGGCGCTGTCCGCCGCCCAGACGCGCGGCCTCCCGCTTGGCTTCGAGCTGTTCGATGATGGCGAGCTTCGACATATCAGGCTTTTCTCCGGCTTGTCGCGGACGTCTATGTCCGCCCCTTCCCAATCTTTCCGCATTTTCGCAAATGCAATTTTGCCAATTTGCAAATCGCGATTTTGCAAATTATGGACGATCCATGGCTCGTGGCAATCGAATCTTCGCAGGACCGCGCCTGCGCCAACTCCGTCTCGACCATCGCATGGACCAGGCGACCATGGCCCAGGCCCTTGGCATATCGGTATCCTATCTCAGCCAGCTTGAGAATGACGACCGCCCCCTGACGGCCAAGGTCAAGGCGGCCGTCGCCAGCGCCTTTCCCACCGACTGGGCCAGCTTCGACAGCCGGGAGGAGGAACAGCTTCTGGGCGCCTTCACCTTCGCCCTCGCCCATCCCGAACTGCCCGGCGTGCCGATGGAGCCGGAACGGATCGAGAAGCTGCACCTGCATTTCCCCGAATTCGCGGCGCGCTATGTCGACCTCTACAATGCCCATATGCGCGCCAATGAACGCATCAACATGATCGAGGAGGCCATAGCCAACGATCATGCGGTGCAGGCCCGCCTGCCCTGGGAAGCGGCGCGCGACTGGTTCCACGAAGCGGGCAATTACGTCCATGTCCTTGACTGTCTGGCGGAGGACATGGCCGCCAGCTTCACCGCCGGCCAGACGCTGGACGAAGGCATGCTGGTGGAGGCGCTGGCCCGCCGCCACGGCATCGAAACGCTGATCGCGGAAACGCCGGATTCCGCGCTCCGCTCCTATACCAGCAGCGAAAAGCGCCTGTTCGTGAACGCGGCCCTGCCCACCGAAAGCCGCAAATTCATGCTCGCCCACCAGTTGATGATGCTGGAGGGGCAGGCCGTGATCGCCGACGTGGTCAACAGGGCGGCGCTGCCCGTGCCCGGCGCGGACCGGCTGCTCGCCATCGGCCTCGCCAATTATGCGGCGGGGGCGCTGCTGATGCCCTATGCCCCCTTCCGCGAAGCCGCCCGCGAAGTCCGCCATGACATAGACCGTCTCGCGCGCCGCTTCGGCGTCAGCTTCGAACAGGCCTGCCACCGCCTTTCAACGCTGCAAAGGCCCGGCCTGCGGGGCATCCCCTTCTTCTTCTGCCGCGTCGACATGGCGGGCAACATCACCAAGCGCCACAGCGCCACCCGCCTGCAATTCGCCCGCTTCGGCGGCGCCTGCCCCTTATGGAACGTCCATGAAGCGGTCGCCGTCCCCGACCGGATCAACGTGCAACTGGGCGAAACGCCCGACGGCGTCCGCTATGTGTCCATGGCGAAGGGTCTGGTTAAACCCTCCGGCAGCTACAGCCGCACGCCGCGCCGCTTCGCCGTCGTGCTGGGCTGCGAAATCGCGCATGCCGCCAATTTCGTCTATGCCGACGGCCTGCAACTGGAGGTGGAGGGCGCGGCGACCCCGATCGGCATCACCTGCCGCCTCTGCCCCCGCCAGAGCTGCGACCAACGCGCCTTCCCGCCCGCGGACCGCCCGATCCGCGTCGATCCCGACAATCGCCAGATCGTGCCCTATTGGATCGGCTAAGGCACACCGCTTTCCTCGCAGCGCCCGGACCGCTGGGCTAATCCGGCAATTCCAGCTCCTCCTCCAGAAAATCGAGAAAAGCCCGCACCCGCGCCGCCAGCCGGTCCTGCGCGGAATAGAGCGCGTGAATATCCTCGCCCTCCCCCGTGCTGAAATCGCCCAGCACCTCGACCAGCCGCCCTTCCCGCACGTCGGCGGCGACGTGAAAGCGCCCGTGCCGCGCTATGCCGCCGCCCGCGATCGCCATCTGCCGCACGACCTCGCCCGAATTGCCGAAGAAACGCCCCTGCACCGGACGCTGCACCGTCCGCCCGCCGATCCGGAAGGCCCAGCTGTCCACCGATCGACGAAAGCTGAACTGCAGGCAGTCATGCCCGTCCAGATCGTCCGGCCTGAGCGGCATGCCCCGCGCAGCCAGATAGGCGGGACTGGCGACCAGCACCATGCGGCTGCGCCCCAGCTTCTTGGCGCGCAGCCGCGTATCGCGCAGCGGCCCGATCCGGATGGCGATGTCGGCCCTCTCCTCCACCAGGTCCACCACCGCATCGGATAACGCCAGATCGACCGTCACGGCCGGATGCCGGGCCAGAAAGCGGGGCAGGATCGGCAACAGGCAGTGGATGCCGAAGGATACGGAGGCATTCACCCGCAACAGCCCTCGCGGTCCCTGCTCCTCCTGCCCCAGCCTGCTTTCGACATCGGTCATTTCCGCCATCAGCGCCGACATCCGGTCGCGATAGGCGGCCCCTTCCATCGTCAGCGCCAGCGACCGCGTGGTCCGCCGCAGCAGGGTGACGCCCAGCCGCTGCTCCAGCCGGGCGATGCTGCGGCTGACGGCGGACGGCGTCAGCCGCAAGGCCCTGGCGGCGGAGGCAAGGCTGCCCTCCTGCGCCACCGCCAGAAACGTCTCTATATCCCCGAAGCGGTTGTCCATGCATCGCTCATGATCTGAAATCACTTCTATAGTGACGATGATCATTCTAATCATCAATGATCCCTTCTCCTATTTCTGCGTTCACCCACGCAGAACAGGAGTTGCCCCATGGATCTGAAACTCAACGGCAGGACCGCGCTCGTCACCGGATCGACCGCCGGGATCGGCTTTGCCATCGCCAGGCGCCTTGCCGAAGAAGGTGTGGAGGTCGTGATCACCGGCCGCAATCAGGCCAAGCTCGACGATGCGGCCACGCAGCTTGCCCAGTCCGGCAGGGTCCGCCCGATCCTGGCCGATCCCGCGACGGCGCAGGGCGCGGCCACGCTCATCGAAGCCGCTCCGGACGTCGACATCCTCGTCAACAATCTCGGCATCTACGAAGCGAAGACCTTCACCGAAATCTCCGACGAGGACTGGCATCATTTCTTCGAGGTCAACGTCGTCAGCGGCGCCCGCCTCGCCCGTCATTATTTCCCGCGCATGATCGCGAAGAACTGGGGCCGCATCATCTTCATCGCCAGCGAAAGCGCGCTGGTGATCCCCGGTGAGATGATCCACTACGGCATGACCAAGACCGCCCAGCTCGCCATCGCCCGCGGCCTGGCCGAACAGACGCGCGGCACCGGCGTGACGGTGAATACGGTGTTGCCCGGCCCCACCCGTTCGGAAGGGATCGTCGACTTCATCCAGTCGGTGGTCGAGAACAAGGACGCGCCCGAGGCCGAACGCGAAGCGGAATTCTTCCGGACGCTGCGCCCGCTCTCCCTCGTCCGCCGGCTGATCGAGGCGGACGAGATCGGATCGATGGTCGCCTATCTCGCCAGCCCGCTCGCCGCCGTCACCAACGGCGCGGCGATCCGGGCGGAGGGCGGGATCGTCCCCACCATAGCCTGATAGGGGCGCCCGATATGGGCGCCCGATCCATATCCTGCTTGCGGGAACTGGCCCTGTCGCTCGTCTGCCTCTCCGGATAGGAAGGACGGATGAGCGACACGGACATTCTCATGGACACGCCCCTCCGGCACGAACTGGCGGAAGCCGGCTATGCCCGCCTGTCCGGGGCAGACCTGTTCGAACGGCTCCCCTCCGCCGGCTGGAACGCGCTCGCGCGAAGCTGGGACGATCTCGGCCCCGATCTCTATATGGCGGACGGAGGGCGCTATCGCCGCCGCCGCCACGCGACCTTCGCCTGCGAACAGGGCGTCTTCACGCGCCAACCGCACCAGCCGCATTTCCAGAGCCGCGACTATAATCCCCTGAATGGCGATGTGCAGCGCTGGTTCGATCCCGTCGAGCAAGGCACCATCGACAATAGCGCGATGCAGGCGATCTTCGCCTTCTGCGCGCGCAGCTTCCCCCTGACCGGACGGCAGCATGTCGAACTCCACCAGTTCCGCATAGAGGCCCGCACCGGGGAACTGGGCCGCCCCACGCCGGAGGGCATGCACCGCGACGGCGTGGACTGGGTCTTCGTCATGCTGGTCGAACGCCGCAACGTCCGCGAAGGCGTCACCCGCATCGGCACGCCGGAGGGCGGCGCATTGGGCGAATTCACCCTTGCCCGCCCGGGGGACGCGGTGCTGATCGACGACCACCGCATCATGCACGGCGTCACCGAAATCCACGCGGTCGACCCGGCGCAACCCGCCTGGCGCGACGCTCTCGTCCTCACCTTCGCGGCCGGCGCCTGAGCCCTATTTCAACAGCACCAGCTCCTCGGCCATGCTCGGATGCAGGGCGACGGTGTCGTCGAACTCCTGCTTGGTGAGGCCGGCCTTCACCGCAATCGCCGCCGCCTGAAGGATTTCCGGCGCATCCGGCCCGATCATGTGCAGCCCGACCACGCGATTGGTCGTCGCGTCCACCACCATCTTGTAGAGCGCCCGCTCGTCCCGCCCGGCCAGCACATTCTTCATCGGCCGGAAGTCGGAGGTATAGACCTTCACCGTCCCATATTTGTTCTTCGCCTGCGCCTCGGTCAGCCCCACGCCCGCCAGCGGCGGATGGCTGAACACGGCGGAGGGCACGCAATCATAATCGACCGTGCGCGGATTGTCCCCGAACACCGTATCCGCAAAGGCGTGCCCCTCGCGGATCGCGACCGGGGTGAGCTGCATCCGGTCGGTGACGTCGCCCACCGCATAGATGCTCTCGCAGCTCGTGCGGCTATATTCATCGACCTTGATCGCGCCCTTGTCGCTCAGTTCGACCCCGGCATTCTCCAGCCCCAGCCCATCGACATGCGGCTTGCGCCCGGTCGCGAAGACTAGCAGGTCGCAGGCGATCGGATCGCCGCTCCTGAACCGGACGCACAGCGTGCCGTCCTCATTCTTCTCGATCTTCTCCATCTCGGCGTTGAAGCGGAAATTGATCCCCTTCATCGTCGAAATCTGGAGCAGCCGGTCGCGGATCTGCTCGTCATAGCCGCGCAGCAGGGTGTTGGACCGGTTGACGATCGTCACATGGCTGCCGAACTGGTGGAAGATGCCCGCAAATTCATTGGCGATATAGCCGCCGCCGACAATCACGATCCGCTTCGGGCATTCCTCCAGGTGGAACAGTTCATTGGACGTCACGCCATGCTCCGCCCCCTCGATGTCGGGAACGATGGGCCAGGCGCCGGTCGAAACCAGGATATATCTGGCCGTGACCTCGCGCCCGCTGGCCAGCTTCACGCCATGCGGCCCGGTGATCGTCGCCCGCTCGGGGATCAGTTCGACCTCATGGCTGTCCAGCGTGTTCTTGTAGAGGCCCTCCAGCCGGTCGACATCGGCCAGCACATTGTCGCGCAGCGTCGTCCATTCGAAGCCGCAATCGGGCACATTCCAGCCGAAGCGCCGCGCATCCTTCAGATCCTCGGCAAAATGCGCGCCATAGATGAGCAGCTTCTTGGGCACGCAGCCGCGAATGACGCAGGTGCCGCCGACCCGATATTCCT
Source organism: Sphingobium sp. CFD-2 (assembly GCF_024611135.1). Classification (NCBI taxonomy): domain Bacteria; kingdom Pseudomonadati; phylum Pseudomonadota; class Alphaproteobacteria; order Sphingomonadales; family Sphingobiaceae; genus Sphingobium; species Sphingobium sp. CFD-2. Next base: position 1,499,230 of record NZ_CP084405.1, read on the forward strand.
CGGCCACCGCCACCTTCGCGCCATGCGCCGCCGCCACGCGCGAAGCCCGCACGCCGCCGGATCCCGCCCCGATGACGAAAAGGTCGAAGTCGTAATTGCTCATCCATCCCTCCGCTAGATTGCGCCCGCATATGGAGCGTCCCCAGCGGAGTTACAAACCAGAATCTTCTTTCTCCCCTCCCGCAGGCGGGAGGGGCCGGGGGTGGGCGCGAGCAAAGCGCGCCTTCCAACGCCACCCCCCTCCCACAAACGGGAGGGATTCATTCGTCAAACCCCACCCAAAGCCAGATCGATCAAAGCCATGGTCGAAGGATCGAACCCCTTCGGCCCCTCCGCCTCGATGGACCTGGCGATTTCCTTGCCCAGCTCGACACCGAACTGATCGAACGGATTGATCCCCATCAGCACCGCATTGGCAAAGGTCCGATGCTCGTAGAAAGCGATCAGCGCCCCCAGAACCTCCGGCGTCACATCGTCCAGCAATATGGTGGTCGAAGGCCGGTTCCCTGGATAGGCCCGCGCCGGATCGGCCTCATTATCCTTGCCCCGCAGCAAAGCCGCGCCCTGCGCGAAGCAGTTCACCAGCAAGGCCCGATGATGCGCCGGATCGAGCGCATGGCCCGGATCGATGGAAGCGATGAACTCCACCGGCGTCAGGATCGTCCCCTGATGCAGCAACTGGAACACGGCATGCTGCGCGTCCGTGCCGACGCCGCCCCAGGTGATCGCCGCCGTCGGTCCATCGACGGGCTTGCCGTCGCGCGTCACGCTCTTGCCGTTGCTCTCCATCTCCAGTTGCTGGAGATAGGAGGGCAGCAGCCGCAGCCTTTCGTCATAGGCGAACAGCGCCCGCGTCTGGCATCCCAGCACCCGCGCATAATATTGGTCGACAAAGGCGGCGATCAGCGGCGCGTTCTGCCTGGGGTCGCTCAGCCGGAAATGCCGGTCCATCGCCGCCGCGCCTTCCAGCAGGCTCTCGAACGCATCCCATCCCAGCGCCAGCGCCGCCGGAAACCCGATGGAGGACCAGAGCGAATAACGCCCGCCCACGCTCTCCGCGAAGGGCAGCACGCGCGTCTCGTCCACGCCCCATTCGATCGCCTTGTCGGGCGATGCGGTCAGCGCGATCACCCGGCCATAGGGGTCTTCCACCCCCGCCTCAACCATCCAGTTGATCGCGCTCGCCGCGTTCAGCATGGTCTCCGTGGTGGTGAAGGTCTTCGAAGCCACAGCGATCAGCGTCGCCTCCGGATCGAAGCGCGAAATCGCCCGCTCCAGCGCCGTGCCGTCGACATTAGACACGATGGCGACGTCATAGCGCGCTCCGTCGCCGCCCAATGCATCGACGATCAGGTCGGGCCCCAGCGCCGACCCGCCAATGCCGATATGCAGGATATGCCGGACCGGCCCCAGCGCCTCGCCCTCTATGGCGTCGATCAACGCCCGCATCCGCGCATGGAACATCTTGGCCCGCGCCACGCTATCGGCATTGCCCTCGCCCCGCTCGGCGGGATGCTCGGCGGCGCGGCCCTCGGTGTTGTTCACCGCCTCGCCCGCGAACAAGGCGTCCCGCTGCGCGGCAAAGCCCTTTTCCTCGGCCAGCGCCAGGAATCCCTCGAACAGCTCGTCGGTCAGATGCGTTTTCGACCAATCGAAGCGCACGGGCCCCTGGCGCAGGGTGAACTTGCTCAGCCGGTCGGGATCGGTGGTGAAGATGGACTTGAGATCGGCCTGGGGAAGAGCCGCGAGCGCTGCCAGTGCAGGGCTGGACATTGGGACATATCCTCTTGTTTTGCCGTTGATCGATACCGACGCTGCACCTGTCGATTCTTGCCCATCCTAGCCAAGTCGTTCCGCTATTGCACCGTTCGAGGGGAAAAATCGGGCTGCGGAGCAGCATGAAGTGACAACCCGTTGGTCTCTAGCCCGCTTGACGGCGGCTTTACTAACCCGCAAAAGCCGCGACGGCCTGTTTTCAGGGCGAATTGAAGGAAAAGACGACCAAGCATGAGCGCAAAATCCGAAACGCGGGATTTCCTCTGGTTTCTCGCAAAGCTGGCGGTGTTCGTCTTCGTCCTTCGCAGCTTCATCGTGTCGCCCTTCAACATCCCGTCGGAATCGATGCAGCCGCGCCTGCTGATCGGGGATTATCTGCTGGTGGCGAAATGGCCCTATGGCTATTCGCGCTATTCGCTGCCCTTCGGCATACCGCTGATCCCCGGCCGCATCTTCGCCTCGACGCCGCAGCGCGGCGACGTGGTGGTGTTCAAGGCGCCGCCGAACCAGAAGAACGACTATATCAAGCGCGTCATCGGCCTGCCCGGCGACATGATCTCCGTGCGCGGGGGCACCGTCTATCTGAACGGTCAGGCCATTCCGAAGCAGAAGGTGGCCGACCTCGTCATACCGGTGACGCCCAATATGGAGGATGCGGCGGCGAAGGAAGGCAGTCCGTCCCCCTGCTACCGCCCGAAGTTCGAGGAGGCCGTACCCGGCGGCCGCCAGTGCCGCTACCCCCAATATCGGGAGACGCTGCCGGGCGGCAAAAGCTACAATGTCCTCGACCTGGTGCCGGACGGCGCGGCCGACGACCGCGACACGGTGGTGGTGCCCGAAGGCCATCTCTTCATGATGGGCGACAATCGCGACCGCAGCGCGGATAGCCGCTTCCCGGCGGTCGACGGCGGCGGCATCGGCCTGGTTCCTGAGGAAAATCTGGTCGGCAAGGCGATGATCTCCGTCTTCTCGACCGACGGCAGCGCCAACTGGCTGCTGCCCTGGACATGGGTGTCCGCCGCGCGCTGGAGCCGCATCGGGGAAGGCTTTTGACGAAACCCGACACCGAAGGCTGGCTGAGCGCCCTGATCGGCCGCGCGCCGAAGGACCCGGCCGCCTTCAACCAGGCGCTGACCCATGGCAGCGCCCATGCGGTGAATTATGAACGGCTGGAATTTCTAGGCGACCGCATCCTCGGCCTGCTGATCGCGGAGTGGCTCTACGACCGCTTTTCGGGCGAACCCGAAGGCAAGCTTTCCCGCCGCTTCAACGCGCTGGTTTCCGGCGAGACCTGCGCAGAAGTCGCCCGCAGCGCCGGGGTTCCGGCTCATCTGGTGCTCGGCAAGCAGGCCCGCGACGATGGCGCCGCCGACAGCGACAATGTGCTGGGCGACGTCATGGAGGCGCTGATCGGCGCGCTCTATCTGGAGGGCGGTCTGGAGGAGGCCCGCACCCTCGTACGCCGTCTCTGGGCCGACCGCGTCGACACCCAGTCCAGCGCGCCCAAACACCCCAAGTCCGCGCTCCAGGAATGGGCGGCAGCCAACAAGCGCAAACCGCCGGAATATGCGATGACCGACCGCTCCGGACCCCACCACGCCCTGAAATTCACGGTAACGGTCAGCATCAAGGGCGCAGGCGAAGCAAGCGCGACGGGCGGCTCCAAGCAGGAAGCGGAAACCGCAGCGGCAAAGGCCCTGCTGGACAAACTGACCGCGTAAACCGCCCACAACTAAGTCCAAAACCCCACCCCGTTCGCCCTGAGCCTGTCGAAGGGCTTTTCTTTCTTCTGGAACGACATTGCCCTTCTGGACCTACCTCCTCCACTGCGCCGACCGCAGCTTCTACACCGGCCACACCGACAATCTCCAAACCCGCATCGCGCAACATGAGGCAGGCGCAATCCCTGGCCACACCCAAAACCGCCGCCCGATAAAACTGGTCTGGTCGCAAGAGTTCGGAACCCGTATGGAGGCGCTGGAAGCAGAGCGCCAAATCAAGGGCTGGAGCCGGGCCAAGAAACTTGCGCTCATCCGCGAGGATTGGAAACTCATCTCCACCTTGGCGCGCTCGAACCAGGAAAAGTAAAGCCCTTCGACAGGCTCAGGGCGAACGGAGTTAAATTTGGAAGGTTCAGAAGTTCAGCAACATTGCGGCGTCATCGCCATAGTCGGCGCCCCGAACGCTGGCAAATCCACGCTGGTCAACGCGCTGGTAGGCCAGAAGGTGGCGATCACCAGCCCCAAGGCGCAGACCACCCGCACCCGCGTCATGGGCGTGGCGATCGAGGGCGACGCGCAGATGGTGCTGGTCGACACCCCCGGCATCTTCGCCCCCAAGCGCCGCCTTGACCGCGCCATGGTGCAGGCCGCATGGGGCGGCGCGCAAGGGGCCGACCTGATCGCGCTGGTCGTCGACGGCAAGGCGGGCCTCGGCGCCAAGATGGAACCGATCATCAGCGCCCTCGCCGCCCGGCCGGAGAGGAAATGGCTGATCCTCAACAAGGTCGACATCGCCATCAAGGAAAAGCTGCTGGTCCACACCCAGCGGCTCTACGAACAGCTCGACATAGCGGAGACCTTCTTCGTCAGCGCGGCGACCGGCGACGGCCTTCCCGAACTCAAGACCGCCTTCGCCAGGGCTATGCCCGAAGGCCCCTGGCACTTCCCGGAGGATCAGGTTTCCGACGCCACCGACCGCATGCTGGCGGCGGAGATCACGCGCGAACAGCTCTATCACCAGCTCCACGCCGAACTCCCCTATGCCGCCGCCGTCGACACGGAAAAATATAGCGAGCGCGAGGACGGATCGGTCGAAATCCACCAGCAGATCCTCGTCGGCCGCTCCAGCCAGCGCGCCATCGTGCTGGGCAAGGGCGGCCAGCGCCTCAAGGAAATCGGCTCAAAGGCCCGCGCCGAACTGGCCAGCCTGCTCGGGGTCAAGGTCCATCTCTACCTCCACGTCAAGGTGAAGGAAGATTGGGAAGACGACCGCTTCATCTACCGCGACATCGGCCTGGATTGGGTGGAGTAAGCCAACCCGCTTATCAATCAGCGTCATTCCCGCGCAGGCGGGAATCCATCACCTGACCTTGCGCCAGGCACAATTTATGGGAGATGGATTCCCGCTTTCCGGGGATGACGAGCATAATTACTCCGCCGCTACCTTCTTCTTCGCAGGCGCCTTCTTGGCGGCAGGCTTCTTAGCTCCAGCTTTTTTCGCCGGCGCCTTCTTCCCCTTCTTCGCAGGCGCCGCCGCAGCCCGCGCATCGATCAGTTGCGCAGCCTCCTCCAGCGTCAGGGCATCCTGCTCGATGGTCTTGGGCAGCGTCGCATTGGTCGTGCCATCGGTCACATAGGGACCATAGCGCCCCGCCATCAGCTTGATCTCCGCTTCGGTGCGCGGATGCTTGCCCAGCACCTTCAGCGGCTCCCGCGACGAAGACCCACGCCCGCCCTTGTTCGCCGCATCGGCCAGCTTGGCCACGGCGCTGTTCATCCCCACCTCGAAAATCTCCGCGGTGGAGGACAGCCGCCCATATTTGCCGTCATGCAGCAGATAGGGCCCGAACCGCCCGATATTCGCCACGATGGGCTTCCCCGTCTCCGGATGCAGCCCGATCTCGCGCGGCAGGCTCAGCAGCTTCACCGCCCAGTCCAGCGTCAACTCGCCATCGGGCAAATCCTTGGGAATGGAGCCGCGCTTGGCCTCCTTGCCCTCGCCCATCTCGATATAGGGCCCGAACCGCCCGGATTTCCGGACGATGTCCTGCCCGGTCTCGGGATGCTGGCCCAGCACCTCCGGTCCCTTGTCCTCGCCATCCTTGTCACCGCCCGGCTGCCCGAACTTGCGCGTATATTTGCACTCCGGATAGTTGGAGCAGGCGATGAACGCCCCGAACCGCCCGCCGCGCAGCGACAATTGCCCGTCGCCGCACATCGGGCAGGCACGCGGATTGGACCCGTCCGCCTTGGGCGGGAACAGCATCGGCTCCAGAAACTTGTCCAGCTCGGCCGTGATGTCGGAAGGCTTCTGCTCCATCACCTCGGCGGTCTTGGGCTTGAAGTCGCGCCAGAAGGCTTCCAGCACTGCCTGCCACTGGGCCCGCCCGCCGGAAATATCGTCCAGCTCCTCCTCCAGCCCCGCCGTGAAGTCGTAGGACACATACCGCTCGAAGAAACGCTCCAGAAAGGCCGTCACCAGCCGCCCGCTCTCCTCCGCGAAGAAGCGGTTCTTCTCGATCCGCACATAGTCGCGGTCCTTCAGCACCTGCAAAGTCGAGGCATAGGTGGAAGGCCGCCCGATCCCCAGTTCCTCCAGCTTCTTGACCAGCGACGCTTCCGAATAGCGCGGCGGCGGCTGGGTGAAATGCTGCTCCGCCGTCACCTTCTTCTTGGCAGGAGCGTCGCCCACGCCCAAGCGCGGCAGCAGCCTCGAATCATCGTCTTCCGCATCGTCGCGCCCTTCCTCATAGAGCGCCAGGAACCCCGGAAAGATCACCACCTGTCCGGTGGCGCGCAGCCCATGCTGCCCGGTCGCATCGACCAGATCGACGGTCGTCCGCTCCAGCCGCGCCGAAGCCATCTGGCTCGCCAGCGCCCGCTTGAAGATCAGGTCGTACAGCCGCGCATGGTCGCCCGACCCCACCTTGTCGCGCGAAAACTCGGTCGGACGAATGGCCTCATGCGCTTCCTGCGCATTCTTCGCCTTGGTCTGGTACTGGCGCGGCTTTTCGGGCAGATAGCCGCCGTCATAGCGCTCCGCGATCGCCTTGCGCGCGGCGGAGATGGCGCTGCCGTCCATCTGCACGCCGTCGGTCCGCATATAGGTGATCGCGCCATCCTCATAGAGCTGCTGCGCGATCCGCATCGTATGGCTGGCCGAAAAGCCCAGCTTGCGCGCCGCCTCCTGCTGCAAGGTCGAGGTCGTGAACGGCGGCGGAGGGTTGCGCGAAACCGGCTTGGTCTCGACCTTCTCGACGGTGAAGCGCCCGGCCTCCACATCCGCCTTCGCGGCCATGGCGTCGCCTTCCCTGCCGATGGTCAGCCGCTCGATCTTCTCGCCGCGCCAGCGCACCAGCCGCGCAACGAAACCCTGTCCGCCCTGCTCCATCTCGGCCGCGACCGACCAATATTCCTGCGGCACGAAGCTTTCGATCTCGCGCTCCCGGTCCACGACCAGCCGCAAGGCCACGGACTGCACCCGCCCCGCCGACTTGGCGCCGGGCAGCTTGCGCCACAGCACCGGCGACAGGGTGAAGCCCACCAGATAATCCAGCGCCCGCCGCGCCCGATAGGCGTCGATCAGATCCTCGTCCAGCGCGCGCGGCTGGGCCATCGCGTCGGTCACCGCCTGCTTGGTGATCGCGTTGAAGGTCACGCGGTCCACCTTCTGCGGCAGCGCCTTCTTCGCCCGCAGCACCTCCTGCACATGCCAGCTTATCGCCTCCCCCTCTCGATCGGGGTCGGTCGCCAGGATCAGCCGGGTCGCCTTCTTGGCTTCGTCGGCTATGGCCTTGAGCTGCTTGCCCTTGTCGCCATAATTTTCCCAACTCATGGCAAAGCCGTTGTCGGGGTCCACCGACCCGTCCTTGGGCGGCAGGTCGCGGATATGCCCATAGCTGGCCAGCACATGGAAATCGCCGCCCAGATATTTTTCGATGGTCTTCGCCTTGGCCGGCGATTCAACGATGACAAGCTGCATTCATGCCCCGGTTCAAATTGTCTCTCACGTACACGCGCGAGTCTGAAAGCTGTTTCCGCCCCCCGTCAAGCCGCAGCGATGCAGGCGGCATTCCGCACGGTCGGGACGCCCCGTCACGACAGGCTGACCTTCCCACCCGCATGCCGCTCCAGCCGGGCGGCGAGTTCCAGTTCCAGCAGCACGGTCTGCACCACGGCGGGGCCAAGGCCCGACAGCCTTATCAGTTCATCCACCGGCACGGGCGCCGGTCCCAGCAGCGCGACGACCGACGCCCGCTCCCGCTCGGCCACGTCGCCGGACGGCGGCTCGCCCGCGAAGTGGCCGCCGGGCTGCCGAACCATGCGCGGGTCGATGGCGCCGATCGCCTCGATCACGTCGGCGGCGCTCTGGACCAGCACCGCGCCCTCCCGGATCAACTGGTTGCACCCCTGGGCGCGGGGATCGAGCGGAGAGCCGGGCACCGCCATCACCTCCCGTCCCGCCTCCCCCGCCAGCCGCGCCGTGATCAGCGAACCGGACCGGGGCGCGGCTTCCACGACGAGGGTCCCCCGCGCCAGCCCGGCGATGATCCTGTTGCGCGCCGGGAACTGCCGGGCCAGCGGCTGCGTGCCCGGCGGATGCTCCGTGACCAGCAGCCCTTCCTCGGCCAGCCGCTCCTGCAGTTCCGCATTTTCGGGCGGGAAGGCGATGTCGATGCCGCAGGCGATGACGGCGATGGTGCCGCTCTCCAGCGCGCCCTGATGCGCGGCCGTATCGATCCCCCGCGCCAGCCCCGACACCACGACCGCCCCATGCTGTCCCAGATCCTGCGCCAGCATCCGGGCGAAGCGGCACGCCGCGGCGGAGGCGTTGCGCGCCCCTACCATCGCCACGCAATCCCGCGCCGCCAGCGATACGTCCCCGCGCACGATCAGGGCCGGCGGCGCGCCCTCCATCTGCTCCAGCAGGAAGGGGTAATCGGCATCGCCCATGATCAGGTAGCGGGCGCCAGCCGTCCGGCTGCGCGCGATCTCCTGCTCGACGATCTTCGCGTCCACGATGCTGGCCTTGCCGCCGCCGCGCGCCGCCAGATCGGGCACCGCGCGCAAGGCCTCGCCCGCCGTGCCGAAACGCGCCATCAACTGGCGGAAGGTGACCGGGCCGATGCGCGGCGAACGGATCAGGCGCAGGCGGTTGAACCGCTCCTGCTCGCTCATTCCCCGGCCGCCGCCTTTTTCGAAGCGCCCACCTTCGGCTCGGTTCCCCTGGCGAGCCGTGCGATATTCTCCCGGTGCCGCCACAGCACGATCAACGCGAGCGCCAGCGCAACGGGGACCAGCTCGATCCGGCCGAAGCACCACATGGCGACAGGCGCGCTGACCGCCGCGGACATGCCGCCGACCGACGACCATCTGGTTCCGAACAGCGCCCCCAGCCACACGGCCGCGAAGACGATCCCCGCCGGCCAGTACAGCGCCGTCACCACGCCCATCATGGTCGCCACGCCCTTGCCCCCGGCAAAGCGCAGCCAGACCGGATAGCAATGTCCGATAAAGGCCATGGCCCCGGCCATCGGCCCGCCACCATCGACCAGCGCCGCGCCGACCAGCACCGCCGCCGCGCCCTTCAGCAGATCGAGCAGCAGCGTCGCCGCAGCCAGCCCCTTTCGCCCGGTCCGCAGCACATTGGTCGCGCCGATATTCCCCGACCCGATCTTGCGCAGGTCGCCCGCCCCGGTGAGGCGCGTCAGCAGCAGCCCGAACGGGATGGAACCCAGCAGATAACCGATCAGCAGGACGAATGCGGGAAGTAGCCAGGGAGGAGTCATGATCTCGCCAAATTGGTTGCGGCGCGACCATAGCGTTCCCGGCGAACCGGGCAATGGCGAAGGTGACGAAATATGGGTCGGAATATCGGGGATGGGGGTTCCCGCCATCTAGCCCTTCCTCTCAAGGGGAGGGCTCTTGAGGGAAGTTGACAGGCCCGCCCCATGCCGCGACATGTCTGCCCGATGACAGTCGCACCCCATGCCCCCCTTCTTTTCTTCGATTCCGGCGTCGGCGGGCTTTCCATCCTTGGCCCGGCACGAAGCGCCCTGCCCAACGCGCCGGTCGTCTATGCCGCGGACAGCGCGGGCTTCCCCTATGGCACCAAGAGCGAGGCGGAGATCGCCGCCCGCGTGCCCGCCCTGCTCGGGCGGCTGGTGGAGCGCTACCGCCCGCGCCTCGCCGTCATCGCCTGCAACACCGCCTCCACCATCGCCCTGCCGGCGGTCCGCGCCGCGCTCGACATCCCCGTTGTCGGCACGGTACCGGCAATCAAGCCTGCCGCCCTGCTCTCGCAAAGCCGGGTATTCGGCGTGCTCGGCACCGACGCCACGGTGCGCCAGCCCTATGTCGACAGGCTCGCGGCCGAACATGGCGCCGACTGCACGGTCCTGCGCCATGGGTCGGCCGCGCTCGTCCAGCTTGCCGAGGCGAAACTGCGCGGCGAACCGCTCGATCCCGCCATTGCGCGGGACGCGCTGGCCGGCCTGTTCGACCAGCCGGGCGGCGATCGGATGGACATAGTGGTCCTCGCCTGCACGCATTTTCCGCTGGTGGAGGCCGAACTGGCCGCCGCTTCGCCCCGGCCGCTCAGATTCGTGCACGGCGGTGAAGGAATTGCGCGCCGCATCGCCTATCTGACCCAGGGGCAGCCATGGCCGTCCGAACCGCAGCCCGGAACCGCGGTCTTCACTCGCCTGGACGAGAGCGTGGAGCCACTCCGCCCAGCGCTGGAAGGCTATGGCTTGCAACGGATCGAAGGACTTTGAAGGGGTGGACCTTTGGTCCAATCGCAAGTCCTTCTATCAGTGTGATAGGTAATTCTCCCTAAGGCTGCGAGCGTTTATCACTGGTAATAGGCCAAAACAGCGGATAAATGCCCCTCTAAAGAGGGGATGCGGGAATAGGGACTGGGCGTTCAAGTGAACTACAAGCACATCTTCACGCAGGCGATCGACCGGCTCCATAGCGAGGGCCGCTATCGCGTGTTCATCGACATCCTGCGCAACAAGGGCGCCTTCCCCAACGCCCGCTGCTTCCACGGTCATAACGGGCCCAAGCCCATCACCGTCTGGTGCTCCAACGACTATCTCGCCATGGGCCAGCATCCCAAGGTCGTCGCCGCGATGGAAGAGGCACTGCACGATGTCGGCGCGGGCTCCGGCGGCACCCGCAATATCGGCGGCAACACCCATTATCATGTCGATCTGGAGGCCGAACTGGCCGATCTGCACGGCAAGGAAGGCGCGCTGCTCTTCACCTCGGGCTATGTCTCGAACGAAGCGACGCTCTCGACCCTCGCCAAGATCCTGCCCGGCTGCATCATCTTCTCCGACGAGCTGAACCATGCCTCGATGATCGCGGGCATCCGCAATTCGGGCTGCGAGAAGCGCGTCTTCCGCCACAATGACGTCGATCATCTGCGCGAACTGCTGGCCGCCGAAGACCCGGAAGCGCCCAAGCTGATCGCCTTCGAAAGCGTCTATTCGATGGACGGCGACATCGCCCCCATCGCCGCGATCTGCGACCTGGCCGACGAATATAACGCCCTCACCTATCTGGACGAGGTTCATGCAGTCGGCATGTACGGCGCGCGCGGCGGCGGCATTTCGGAACGGGACGAGGTCGCCGATCGCGTGACCATCATCGAAGGCACGCTGGGCAAGGCGTTCGGCGTGATGGGCGGCTATATCGCGGCCGACCAGATGATCGTCGACGTGATCCGCAGCTATGCGCCCGGCTTCATCTTCACCACCTCCCTCTCCCCCGTGCTGGTCGCCGGCGTGCTGGCCAGCGTCCGTCACCTCAAGCAGTCGAGCGAGGAACGCGAGGGCCAGCAGGCGTCCGCCGCGACCCTGAAGCGCCTGATGGCGGAAGCCGGCCTGCCGGTGATGCCGTCGGTGACGCACATCGTCCCCCTGATGGTGGGCGACCCGGTGAAGGCCAAGCGGATCAGCGACATATTGCTGGCGGAATATGGCGCCTATGTGCAGCCCATCAACTATCCCACCGTCCCGCGCGGCACGGAGCGCCTGCGCTTCACGCCCGGACCGGCGCATACCGAAGCAATGATGCGCGAACTGGTCGATGCTCTGGTGGAAATCTGGGACCGGCTCGAACTGGAATTCAAGAAAGCGGCCTGACCGGCAACCGCGCGAGTTCCGCTGGAGGCGCTGCCCTCATTTCCCCTCCCGCAGGCGGGGGCTGGGATGGGTCGGCGCAACATCAGCGGCAATTTCCAGCGGCCAGGCCGGAATTCGCAACCCCGATCCGGGAACCGGCCGAAAACTCACAGCCGGATCAACCCACCCCTGACCGCATAGCCCCGATACAGGCTCCGGCTATGCGCAAAGCCCCCCATGTCCGCCGCCACCCTGCCGATCGCCTGCCTGAATTCCGCCCGCGGCGACACATGAAAGCGCGCCAGCCACCCGAACAGCGCCCGCTTCCACAAGCCCGGCAGACCATCCTGCTGCCCGAAGTCGACAATCTCCAGCTTGCCGCCATGCGCGACGCAACCCGCCGCCTGCCCCAGAGCCGCTTCCCAGTCCGGGATCATGGACAGCGCATAGCTGATGAACACCCGCTCGAACCGTTCCCTCCCGAACAGCGCCTCTGCATCGAACGCACAGGCATCCCCCTGCGCCAGCACGACGCGATCCCCCAGGCCCGCCTTCGCCACGGCTTTGCGCGCCGTCCCCAGCATCGCCTCGGAAATATCGACGCCATAGAGCCGCGCCTCCGGCCAGGCCTTGCCCACGGCGATCAGATTGCGTCCCGTGCCGCAGCCGATCTCCAGCACCGCCCCACCGCGCGGCGGCGCCAGGTCGGCAATAAGCCCATCCCGCCCCAGCAGGTAGAATTTCCGCGACAGGTCGTAAATGTGCCGCTGATGCCGATAGACGCTGTCCATCAGCCCGCCATGCCCGCCCGTCATCACGCCCTCCCCAGCACATAGAGGTGGACGCCGCCATAAATGGCCGACCGGTCCCGCGCCGTATATTCCCGCGATTCCTCCGCCCGATAGTCCCAGCGCGACAACAGCGCATCGTCGACCCGCCCCGGCAGGATGCTCGGTTCGCCCGCCGTCCGGAACAGCACCCGCGCATTTTGCTTCGCCGTTCGCGTGATCTGGGCCCAGAGCGCGTTCAACTGCGCATCGTCCATCCAGTCCTGCGCGTCTAGCAAGATGTAGCGATCGACGGACCCCGCCTCCTGCGACACGAGAAAGTCGGTGAAGTTCACATGCCGGACATCCACCCGCCCGGCGCGTTCCACCACGGCCGCATGGTTCGCGGCCTGCAAATAGGGCGGCAATGGCCCCTCGCCGCCGGCATAACCCCGCCCGAAAGCCTGCACCGCGAAATAATTGTCCTTGAGGTCGAAGCCGCAGGCCAGCTTTTCCAGCCGCGCCTTCAGCACGCCGTCCATCCGCGCGTCCCCGGCCAGCGCCTCATATTGCGCGGGCGGGATGCCCAGGCCGAAGAGCGAAGCCGGCTGGCTCGTCAGCCACCGCATGAAGGCGCTGTCGAACACCGGCGCCAGCTCCCTTTCGAAGATCGCCCGCTGCTCCTCCCGCGATTTCGCATCCAGCATCCGCCGCGGATCGACGCCATGCAACCGCGCCAGCAGATGCGCCGCGCCGATGAAGCGCCCCAGCAGCCCATGCCTGTAAATCCCCCGCGCAAAGCCGCCGATCCGCCGCCGCCCGATGAAATCCCGCCCCTCCCAATAGCGCCGCGTGGCGTCGTCCAGCACCGGCGCCACGAAGGTGCGATAGGCCGCCAAATTCTCTCTGCAATCCGCCCTGGCGAAGAAGCGATGGAAGGCCCGATGGTCCGGCAATGCCTGCGCCGCCGCCAGCTTCAGCCGGTTGAGCGCGACATGCGCGGTGTTGAGGTCGACCGCTGTGATCTTCGCCGGATCGGCCGTCAGATAGCTCAGCACATTGCACCCGCCCGAAGCGATGGTGACGACATGGCTGTCCGGCCCGATCGCCAGCGCTTCCATGTCGACCTCCGGATCTTCCCAGATCTGCGCATAGACAAGGCCCCGGAACGCAAAGGTGAAGGCCCGCTCCAGCAGGCCCTGTTTCGACAGATGCCGATGCCGGTGCACCGCGCGGGTAACATTCTGGTGAGCCGTAGATGCCATGTGCCGCGCCTCCTCGCTGCCGGTCGTCCGGCGGCGCATAGGGCAACGGCATGTCGTGCCCATGACGATCGGGTTACGGCAATATGAAGGCCCTTGCGGAACCAAGCGGCGCATTCCACCTTCTTCCACAGCAATGCCTCACTGGATCGAACCCCACCCCACCGGCATCTATGTCCGCCCGGCCGATGCCTGGATCGATCCCTCCGTCCCGCAGGAACGCGCGCTCGTCACCCATGGCCATGCCGATCATGCGCGCGGCGGCCACGGCCATGTCTGGGCGACGGAGGAAACGCTGGCGATCATGGCCCTGCGCTACGGCACCGCGTCGGGCACGGCGGTGCCCTATGGCGAAGAAATCCGCATGAACGGCGTCACGATCAGCTATGTGCCCGCCGGCCATGTCCTCGGTTCCGCCCAGATCCTGCTGTCCCACGCTGGCGAGCGGGTAGTCGTCACCGGCGACTACAAGCGCCGCCCCGATCCCACCTGCAAAGCCTTCGAACCCGTCCCCTGCGACATCTTCGTCACCGAAGCCACATTCGGCCTGCCGGTCTTCCGCCATCCCGACACGGGCAGCGAGGTCGACCGCCTGCTCGCCGCCCTGCACGCCCATCCCGACCGCTGCGTCCTGGTCGGCGCCTACGCCCTGGGCAAGGCGCAGCGCCTGATCTGCGAACTGCGCGCCCGGGGCCATCACGACCCCATCCACATCCATGGCGCGCTGGAGAGGATGTGTGCGCTCTATGAACAATTCGGCATCGCCCTGGGCGAACTGCGCCCGGCGACCGGCCTCCCCGCCGGGGACATGCGCGGCCGCATCGTCGTCTCGCCCCCATCCGCCCTCAACGACCGCTGGAGCCGCCGCCTGCCCGACCCGATCACCGCCATGGCGTCGGGCTGGATGCGCGTCCGCCAGCGCGCCCGCCAGCGCAATGTCGAACTTCCGCTCATCATCTCCGACCATGCCGACTGGGACGAGCTGACCGACACCATCCGCGAGGTGGCCCCATCGGAAACCTGGATCACCCACGGGCGGGAGGAAGCCCTGCTCCACTGGTGCATGACCCACCAGATGCGCGCCCGCGCCCTTGCCCTGGTGGGCCGCGAAGACGAGGATGAAGGCTGATGCGCGCCTTCTCCCGGCTTCTCGACGGCCTCGTCTACACCCGCTCCCGCAACGGCAAGCTGGACCTTATCGCCAGCTACATGCGCAGCGCCCCCGACCCGGACCGGGGCTGGGCGCTCGCCGCCCTCACCGGCAATCTCGACCTGAAAGCGGTCAAGGCTTCCACCATAGCGGAAATGACCCGCGCCCGCGTCGATCCGGTCCTTTTCGAAATGAGCCGGGACTATGTGGGCGACCTCGCCGAAACCGTGGCCCTCCTCTGGCCCAAGGCGGAGGACCAGCCGCCGGAGGTGGACGACGGCTCCCTCACCCTATCCGCCATAGTCGACCGCCTCCACGCCACCAGCCGCGCCGCCGCCCCGACGACCCTGGCCCGGATGATGGACCATCTCGACGCCTCCGGCCGCTTCGCCCTGCTGAAGCTCGCGACCGGCGGCCTGCGCGTCGGCATCTCCGCCCGGCTCGCCAAGACCGGCTTCGCCCAGGCCTTCGGGCTCGACGTCGACGATGTCGAGGAATGCTGGCACGCTCTGGCCCCACCCTATGCCGACCTGTTCGCCTGGGCGGAGGGCAGGTCGGACCGCCCGGATCCCGCCGGCACGCCCTTCTTCCGCCCCTTCATGCTCGCCCATCCGCTGGAGGCCGAAAGCGTCGACCTTTCCGACTATGCCGCCGAATGGAAATGGGACGGCATCCGCATCCAGATCGTCGGCACGGGCGCGCAGACCCGCCTCTACAGCCGCGCCGGAGACGACATCACCGGCAGCTTCCCTGACATAGCCGAAGCCTTCCGCCATCATGCGGTGCTGGACGGGGAACTGCTCGTGAAAGGGGAGTTTCAGGGCGGAGAGGCTGCCAGCTTCAACGCCCTCCAGCAACGCCTCGGCCGCAAGGCGGTGACGGCGAAGATGATGGACGATTATCCCGCCTTCGTCCGCCTCTACGACATATTGCTCGACGCGGAGGAGGACCTTCGGCCGCTCCCCTGGGAACAGCGCCGCCTCCGCCTCGAAGCCACCGTGCCCCAGCTGGACCCGCACCGCTTCGACATCTCGGCCCTCATCGAAGCACCCGATTTCGACAGCCTGGCGGAAATACGCGCCGGCGCCCGCGACGCCGCGATCGAGGGCGTGATGCTCAAGCGCCGCGACAGCCCCTATGTCGCGGGGCGCAAGGCCGCGCTCTGGTATAAATGGAAACGCGATCCGCTGACCGCCGACTGCGTTATGATGTACGCGCAGCGGGGCCATGGCAAACGCTCCTCCTTCTATTCCGACTATACCTTCGGCTGCTGGACGGCGGATGGCGAACTGCTGCCCGTCGGCAAAGCCTATAGCGGCTTCACCGACGAGGAGCTGAAATGGCTCGACCGCTTCGTGCGGACCAACACGGTCAACCGCTTCGGCCCGGTGCGGGAGGTGGAAAAGTCGCTGGTGCTGGAGGTCGCCTTCGACAGCATCCACGAAAGCAAGCGGCATAAATCGGGGCTGGCCATGCGCTTCCCCCGGATCGCGCGCATCCGGAAGGACAAGCCTGCGCATGAGGCGGATACGGTGGAGGGACTAAGACGGTTGGTGAACTGACGCGCGCCGCGCCTGAACCTGAAGGGGACGGGCCTATGGCCGAAAATCACCCGATTCCCCCAATTCCCTTCCAGTCCCAATGCCTCTAGGCTCTCCAAAAAAGGAGATTCCAATGCCCTACACCGGAAGCTGCCATTGCGGCGCCGTCACCTTCACCGTAGCCGCCGATGCGCCCGGCGAGGCGATGACCTGCAACTGCTCCCACTGCCGCCGCAAGGGCTTCATGCTGACCTTCGTCCCCGCGGACCAGTTCACCCTCGACAGCGGTGCGGACAAGCTGAGCGACTATCAATTCTACAGGCACAGGATCACGCACCAGTTCTGCACCGACTGCGGCACGCAGGCCTTCGCGCAGGGCCAGGGCCCCGATGGCTCGGCCATGCAGGCCATCAACCTGCGCTGCGTGCCCTCCGTCGATCTCGACGCGCTCAGGATCAGCAAGGTGGATGGGGCGAGTTTCTAGGACCGGTCGATATTCAGCCCATGGCGTGCGGGAAGGGGGCTGACCGGGCTCCCTCTCGACAGACTGACTTTGCGCTGTAACGCCAACTCCCTATATGGGCGCTTTCGCGCGGATCGCGCGGCACAGCTATGGAGCAGTTGAATTGAGCAAGGTTCTGGTCATTGGTGCGGGTGGCGTCGGGTCTGTCGCGGTTCACAAAATGGCGATGAACTCTGACATTTTCAGCCATATCACACTCGCCAGCCGCCGCATCGTCTCCTGCGAGAAGGTGGCCGAATCGGTGAAGGCCCGTACCGGCGTCACCATCGACGTGGCGCAGGTCGACGCCGACAATGTCGCCGAAACCGTCGCCCTCATCGAAAGGGTGCAGCCGAAACTGGTCGTGAACCTTGCCCTGCCCTATCAGGACCTGGCGATCATGGACGCCTGCCTCGCGACCAAAACCGACTATCTCGACACCGCCAATTACGAACCGCGCGACACGGCGAAGTTCGAATATAGCTGGCAATGGGCCTATCAGGAGCGCTTCAAGGAAGCCGGCATCATGGCGCTGCTGGGTTCGGGCTTCGACCCCGGTGTCACCAGCGTCTTCGCCAGCTACATCAGGAAGCATCTGCTCGACCGGATCGACACGCTCGACATACTCGACTGCAATGGCGGCGACCATGGCCAGCATTTCGCCACCAACTTCAACCCGGAAATCAACATCCGCGAAGTCACCGCGCCCTCGCGCCACTGGGAAGGCGGCAAGTGGGTGGAGGGCCCGGCGCTGAAACACAAGCAGGTCTTCGACTTCGACCAGGTGGGGCAGAAGAACATGTACCTCATGTATCATGAGGAACTGGAATCGCTCGCCAAATTCTACCCTGAAATCAAGCGCATCCGTTTCTGGATGACCTTTGGCGACGCTTATCTCAAGCATCTGGAAGTGCTCCAGAATGTCGGCATGACCCGCATCGATCCGGTGATGTACAATGGGCAGGAAATCATCCCGCTCCAGTTCCTGAAGGCCGTGCTGCCCGAACCGTCCAGCCTGGGTTCGACCACCAGGGGCAAGACCAATATCGGCGACATCGCCACCGGCCTCAAGGATGGAAGCCAGAAGACGGTCTATGTCTATAATGTCTGCGACCATGAGGACGCCTATGCCGAAACCGGCAACCAGGCGGTCAGCTACACCACCGGCGTCCCCGCGATGATCGGCGCGGCGCTGATGCTGACCGGCGCATGGCGGGGTGAAGGCGTGTTCAACATCGAACAGTTCGATCCCGATCCCTTCATGGACATGCTGAACCGGCACGGCCTGCCCTGGCAGGTGAAGGAACTGCCCGCGCCGCTGGATTTCTAAACTGGATTTTTAAAAAAGCTTCGTTCCTGACGCCGTTCGGGCTGAGCCTGTCGAAGCCCCTTACTTTTCTTCAAAGTAAGCCGCACCTCAACAGGCTCAGGGCGGCGTGGATGAACCGATGGAAACCAAAGCCGGCGATCCCGCCGCCTTCGCCCATTTCGACCTGCGCCGCGTCCCTTCGCCCGCCTTCGTGGTGGACGAGGCCGCGGTGCGCCGCAACCTGTCGGTCCTGCGCGACATCCGCGACCGCGCGGGAATCAGGGTGCTGGGCGCGCTCAAGGCCTTCTCCATGTGGTCGCTTGGGGGCGTGATCGGCGAATATCTCGACGGCGTCTGCGCCTCCGGCATATATGAAGCGCGCCTCGGCCGGGAAGAATATCGCGGCGAAGTCGCCACCTATTGCGCCGCCTACAAGCCTGAAGATCTGGCCGAAATCCTTAGGATTTCAGACCATGTCATCTTCAACAGCCCCGGCCAGATCGCGCGCCTGCGCCCGGTCATCGACGATGCCCGGATGAACGGTGTGAACTTCGACATCGGCCTGCGCCTCAATCCCCTCCATGCGGAGGGGGAGGTGCCCAAATATGACCCGTCCCAACCGCACAGCCGCCTCGGCTTTCCCATCGACCAGCTGCGCCCCGAACATCTGGAGGGCGTCGACGGCCTCCACATCCACAATCTGTGCGAACAGGATTTCCTGCCGCTTCAGCGTACCTGGGCCGCCATCGAATCCCGCGTCATGCCCCATGTCGGCCGCCTCAAATGGCTGAACTTCGGCGGCGGACATCATGTCACGCGCGCGGATTACCAGATCGACGACCTGATCGCCTTCCTCCGGGCGATAAAGGCGCAAACAGCCCTCGAACTTTATATCGAGCCGGGCGAGGCAATGGCGCTGGACGCGGGCATATTGGTCGGCGAAATCCTCGACGTGATCGACAACGGCATGCCCGTGGCGATCACCGACATCTCCGCCACCTGCCACATGCCCGACGTGATCGAGGCGCCCTACCGCCCGGCCATGCTGCATGAGGAAGCGGACGGCCCCGTCACCCGACTCGGCGGTCCATCCTGCCTCGCCGGGGACATCATAGGGGACTATCGAGTCCCCGGCGGCGCGACTCCGGGGCGGCGGATCGCCTTCCTCGATCAGGCCCATTATTCGATGGTAAAGACCAACACATTCAACGGCGTGCCGCTGCCGGCCATCTGGCTGTGGAACTCGGAAACCGACGAACTCAAGCAAATCCGGGAGTTTTCCTACGAGGATTTCAAGTCCCGTCTCTCCTGACGCACATTTCATAGCCGGCCGCGCAACAAAATTTACGCATGCGCTTTACAGGGGGACCCCTGCCGCATATATCGCCCTTCCGCTGCCCCATGGGACTTCCACCGCAAGGCAGCTTCTTTGCCAACGACTACCCTGGAGGTCCCTTGAGTTGCACAAGCATCATAGCGCGCTGGGGGTAGCGACCGCCCTCAAACCGGCAGCACCGGTAACGCTGATCCGTCCCCAGGCTGCGGCCCGGGCCGCCCGATTCTTCTCTGAGAAGTTTCCGGGGCGCTCGCTCTATGCAGTCAAGGCGAATCCGTCTCCCGATCTGATCCGCACCCTCTTCGCTTCCGGCATCACGCATTTCGACGTGGCGTCCATCGCGGAGGTGCGCCTGGTGGCGGAGACGCTGCAGGGCGAGGGCAAGCTTTGCTTCATGCACCCGGTCAAGGCCGAGGAAGCGATTGCAGAGGCCTATCACGTCCATGGCGTGCGCACCTTCTCGCTCGACACGCTGGACGAGCTTGCGAAGATCATGCGCGCCACGAATGATGCGACCGATCTTGAGCTGTGCGTGCGCCTGCGCGTTTCCTCCGAACATTCGGAACTCAGCCTTGCGTCCAAATTCGGCGCCGAACTGGGCGAGACCCGCGAACTGCTGATGGCGACCCGCCAGGCGGCCGATGCTCTGGGCATCTGCTTCCATGTCGGCAGCCAGGCGATGAGCCCGCAGGCCTATAGCGACGCCATCGAACGCGTGCGCGCGGCCATTGTCGATGCGGCGGTCACGGTCGACATCATCGATGTCGGCGGCGGCTTCCCGTCCATCTATCCCGGCATGGAGCCGGTCGCGCTCGAAAATTATTTCGACGCGATCCATCGCGGTTTCGAGAGCCTGCCGATCAGCTATTCGGCCGAACTATGGTGCGAGCCCGGCCGCGCCCTTTCCGCCGAATACAGTTCGGTCGTCGTGCGCGTCGAACGCCGTCGCGGCACGGAACTCTATATCAACGACGGCGCCTATGGCGCGCTGTTCGACGCGGCGCATATCGGCTGGCGCTTCCCTGTGGCCCTGCTGCGCGAGGAAGAGAGCGAGGCGGAACTGACCGGCTTCTCCTTCTATGGCCCCACCTGCGACGACATGGACCATATGGTCGGCCCCTTCATGCTGCCGGACGACGTGCAGGCGGGCGACTATATCGAAATCGGGATGCTCGGCGCCTATGGCGCTGCGATGCGCACCGGCTTCAACGGCTTCACATCCGAAGCCGTGGTGGAGGTGGAGGATGAGCCGATGGCGAGCCTCTATGTCGATGCGATTCCGGCCCGCCGTCGCGCAACTGTCATCAAGCTGGGGTAGAGGCTTGGGCCTCCCCCTTGAGGAGAGGATGCAAGGCCCCTCGCCGCACTCCCCCGCGGCGAGGGGCTAATCTCTCAGCGCCGGAAGATGCCGACCAGTTCCACATGGGTGGACCAGCGGAACTGCCCCACCGGCCGAACCCGCTCCAGCCGATAGCCGCCGGCGATCAGATGCGCGGCATCCCGCGCGAAACTGGCAGGGTTGCACGAAATATAGGCGATCACCGGCACCCGCGATGCGGCGAGCTGCATCACCTGCTCGCGCGCCCCTGCGCGCGGCGGATCGATGACAATCCCCGCGAACCGGTCAATCTCCGCAGGCGTCAGCGGTCGCCTGAACAGATCGCGATGATCCGCCACCATGCGCCGCCGCGCCTTATTCGCCGCCGATTTGAGCGAGAGGACAAGATCACGCGCCGCCTCCGCCGCATAGACGGGCCGCCCATCCCCCAAAGCCAGGGCGAATGTGCCAAGCCCGCAAAAGAGATCCGCAACGGCGCCCTCCGCCGGCATGGCGGCCTGCGCTTCCCGCACCAGCGCGGCTTCGCCATCGGGTGTCGCCTGAAGAAAAGCGAAGGGCGGAAAAGCAACCGGCACGCCGCCGAAGCTGACCGTGACCGGCTCCGGTTCCCACCGCGTCTGCGGACCGTCCCCTTCATCGATGGTCAGGCGAGCCAGCCCATGGTCCCGCGCAAAAGTTAGAAGCGCCTCGTCTGCGGCAAGCCCCTCGATCCGCACGCCCTCCAGCAAAAGGTCGACGCCCTGATCGGTCAGCGACATGCGGACATGCGCAGCGCGCTTCTCGGGCAGGATGACCGCGCACAGGCTCCTCAGCGGCGCCACCAGCGCGAACAGCCGGGGATCGAGGATCTCGCACATCGCGAGGTCGACCAGCATATGGCTGCCCGATTCGGCAAAGCCGATGACGACCTTCCGCCCCTGTCTGCTTGCGCGCAGCGATGCACGGCGACGGACCTTCGGCGGCGAGATATGCGGCGGCAGGAGCATGCCGGGTTCCACGCCCTGCCCTGCCAGGGCTCCTGCAACGCGCGCCGTCACGAACTCCGCGTAGCTCGCATCGTCGATATGCTGCAACTCGCATCCGCCGCAGGTCGGAAAGTGAACGCATGGCGCGTTGACATGATGCGGCCCCCGCAATATGCCGCCGTCCGCCGCGATCCTGTCACCAGGCGCGGTCAACGGAACATGGCGGCCAAGGGCGGTCACGCCATCGCCCTTCGCGGCGATGCGGACGATGATGTCGGTATCAGGGTCGGTCACAGGCGGGAGGCGATAGCCGCTGGCAGCTCCGCAAGCAAATCGTCCGCGATGAACGCCGCGCCCGCCCGCCTCGCCGCCTCTCCATGCAGCCACAGCGCTTCACATGCCGCCTGGAATCCGTCCCCCGTGACAGCGAGCCGAGCAGCGACCAGCCCCGCCAGAACATCGCCCGTCCCCGCCGTCGACAGCCAGGATGAACCCGGCGGCGAAAGGACAGCGCGCCCATCCGGCGAGGCGACAATGCTGTCGCTTCCCTTGTAGATCAGCGTCGCGCGCGTCCGCTTCGCCGCCTCCAGCGCCCGCTCCACCTTGCTGCCCGGCAGATTTCCGAACAGGCGGACAAATTCGCCTTCATGGGGCGTCAGGACCGAGCCCTGCGGAATGGCGTCCACCCCCTCTTCCCCCAGCAAGACCAGCGCGTCGGCGTCCAGAACGAGCGGATGCCCGGCGGCAAGTACGGCTTTCAACCGATCCGAAGCCTCGCTCCCACGTCCCAGGCCCGGCCCTACCAATATGGCCCTGAACCGATCGTCGTTCAGAGAACGCGCTACATCCCCCGCCTTATCGGCCTGCTGCGTGACGATGGCGCCCGGCCCCAAATGCACCAAACCCTGCACCAGATGCCGAACCATGCCCGATCCCGCACGTGCCGCGGCCTGGCTGGCGAGCAGTCCGGCGCCCGCCATTTCGCCGCCAACCACGGCGACCAACCCCCGGCTATATTTATGCGCGTCGGGCGCCGGCGGATGCAATTGCGGCGGCGCCAGCCGGTGAATCTTCGCGCCGGACGCAACAATGCCGATGTCGGCGCAAACCAGCCGCCGCCAGCATCCTGCGGCCGGTTGCAACATATGCGCCGGCTTTAGCGCACCCAGGGCAACACAGACGCCCATGACAGGCACATCGGAAAGCAGTTCGCCCCTATCCGTCTGCACGCCGCTAGGCAGGTCCACGGCATAGCTGAAGCTCGCCTGTTCGGTAAGGGCGCGCAGCTTCGCCGCGATCGCCCAGTCCAGCCCACGAGAGAGGCCGGTCCCGAACAGCGCGTCCACGATCTGCGTCGCCGGCGCCGCGTCCAGGAAAGCTTCGACGGGGCCACCCCATGCCTCCCGCGCCTTCATGCTGGAATCCGTTCGGCTTTCGCCAAGGGCGGCGACGCGCACCGGCACGCTTCGCGCCCGAAGGAGCCGCGCGATCACGAAGCCGTCGCCGCCATTATTGCCGGGACCGCAGAGGACCAGCAAGTCACGCTTTCCACCTGCCCGCCAGATGATCTCCGCAGCGGCGGCCCCCGCGCGCTCCATCAGCATATATTCGGGGATGCCGGCTGCGATCACGGCCTGCTCCGCCCGCCGCATCTCGGCCGCCGTCAGGATCGCATGCATCCGCATCATTTCTTCCCTTCGGAGAAGCGGGCGGGAAGGCGATAGCGGTCCTGCCCGACGCTCAACGCGATTGCCCCCTTGCCGGCGACCTGAATACCGGCCTGTTCTGCCCCGTCCGCCACCGCGATTCCGCGTCCGTCATGGACTATCCGGAAGCGCCGGAAGCCGCCGTCCGCATGGCGCACCGTCAGCATCTTCCCATCCCGCTCGACCGCACAATCCTCGCTCCACTCCGCGCCCGGTCCGATTGCGCAGAAAATCTTTTCCCGCCCTTTCCCCGCAAGTTCGCCGGACTCCGGGCGAGGGCTGCATCCCGCCAGCGCAAGACACAGAAGCGCATCATGCATCAACGAGCGGGATTTCATCATTCCTGCCCGCTGCCCGTCATGCGAGCCGGCTGCGGCATTCGAGAACCACCGGAGCCAATATTGCGGCAAATCGCCTTTGCCCTTCCTCATCGCTGACCAGATCCTGCCGCATCTCTATGCCCAGATAGGGAATGCCGTTCCTCTCCGCATGACGGTTCATCGTGGCGTTCAGCACCTTGCCCGAATAGGGCAGTTGGTCACCCACTTTGAGCCCCGCCGCCTCCAACATGGGAATGGCGATCCGGGCGGCCCTGTCATCCTGGTTGTAGAGCACGCCGATGTCCCAGGGCCGCTTCTGATCGGGATCGCTGGCGAGGCGCGGCGTGAAGCTGTGGACGGACAGGATGAACGGCGAAGCCATGCCGTCCAGCAGCCGCGCGACATGATGATGATAGTGGTGGTGGAACCGCATCATCCGGTCGGCGAGGTCGGCATGGCGGTTTCCCGCAATGGCATGGCCATCGCTCATGACGGGCAGCAGGCCGGGTGCATCCTCTTCCCGGTTGAGGTCGATGACGAGGCGCGAAACGCCGCCGAGCACCGCCGTGCAGCCCAGTTGCCGCGCCAGCAGCGCGCTGACCTCCGCCACGCCGATGTCTATGGCGATATGATCGCTCAGCAAGGCGGCATCGATCCCCAGGTCGATGTCCGCCGGAACATGCGCCGAGGCATGATCGGCAATGATCAGGATGTTGAGGTCGCCTCCATCGATCTGTGTGAAAGCCTCGCTCATGCCGCCCTGATCCTCGTTTCCGCGACCCACCATCCGTTCCAACCAGCGCGCAAGACTGCCGCAGCCTCCGCCATCTGCCGATCCCTATCGAAGAGGGCGAAGCAGGTCGCGCCCGACCCGGACATGCGGACAAGGCGCGCTCCGGCGCAGGCTCCCAGCGCCGCCAGTACATCCGCGACGACCGGCGCTGCCGCCATGGCGGCCTGCTCCAGGTCGTTGCGCCCCTCGATGATCAACTGTTCCAGCCCCTCTGCCGCAAGCGGACCCCGGTCCAGCCGATCCCAAAGTCCGAAGACTTCCGCGGTCGACAGGGCGACGCCGGGATTGACGAGCAGGATCGGCATGGCGGTCAGGCCTTCGACAGCCTGGGGCTGCAATATCTCGCCGCGTCCACGCACCATTTGCGGGATGCTGCCGATGCAGGCGGGAACGTCCGATCCCAATGAAAGGGCGATGCGCTCCAGAGCCTGCGGAGCCATCGGCGCATTCCAGAGCCTGGTCAGCAAACGCAGCGCAGCCGCGGCATCGGCGGAACCGCCGCCAATGCCCGAGGCGACAGGCAATATCTTGGTCAGCCTCAGATCGGCGCCGGGACTTCCCCCCAGATGGGCCTGCAACGCGCGGGCGGCCTTTACCACCAGATTGTCCGGGCCGCCATCCAGCAAGGGACCGAACGGGCCATCCATCTCCAGCCTGATTTCTCCGTCCGCGCGGATGCGGCCCGTCAGCCTGTCGCCCAACTCGGTGAAGACGAACAGGCTCTCCAGCGCATGATAGCCGTCTGCCCGCTTGCCCCGGACATGGAGCGCCAGATTGATCTTGGCAAAGGCGGTTTCGACCAGTTCGCCCGCGTCCACGGGGCGGGCGGCGACATCCTCCGCTTCAACGTGCGGCATATTCCGGCTTCATCCCCTCTCTGGTCTTGGCGGCCAGTCGCTGCGCCGTCTCTCCCTCAGCAAAGACGGCCGCGGCGCGCCAGGCATAGCGCGCCTCATACCGTCGTCCGGCTGCCCAGAGCGCATCGCCCAGATGTTCGTTGATGGTCGCGTCTGAGGGCGCGCCCGCTGCTGCCCGCTCCAATATCGGCACGGCGGCATCGATGTCGCCGGTCACGAACTGCGCCCAGCCCAGGGAGTCGGTGATCGATGCATCCTGCGGCTTCAGCGCGCTCGCCTTCTTCAGCAACTCCAGCGCCGCATCCATGTTCTGCCGCCGCTCGATCTGCGCATAGCCCAGATAATTGAGTATGGCCGGTTCGTTCGGCGCCAGCTTGGCCGCCCGCTCCAGCACGGCCCGCGCTTGGTCCCATTGCGCGCCCTGTTCCAACGCGCTGCCTTCGAACAGCAGCAGCGCCCAGGGAACGGCATCGTCCGAATAGCCTGCCTGCGCCGCGCGGAAGGCCGATGCGGCCGCCCGGTAATCCTTTTCCTGCATCAGCAACTGACCCAGCCGGACATGGCGTTCCGGCTCCGCATTGGGGACGGCTGCGAGCGCATGGGCAAGGGTGATCGCCTCCGGCCGCTGGCCCGCCGCCGCCAATGCCTCGACCAGTTCGGCCTGCCCCAGCGCGCCGTACCAGCCGGCGCCGGGGACCTTGCGGGCTTCCTCGACCGCATAGGCCGCATAGCCGCCCCGGCTCAGCAAATCGGCGGCGACGATGCGGGGCGCGGCCCCGGCAAGATCGGCAAAGGCGGCGATGCGCGCAAGCCTGATCCCCAGCGACCCCGTGCTGCCGTCCGAGGATATGTCGGCGGCCAGCCGGGTAAGCAGCCGGGCGAACCCCTGCCCCGCCGTCAGGGCCTTGCCATGGAACGAAAGCGCCTTGCCCCTGGCAATATCCTCGCGGGCCTGCGCGAAATTGGCGTGGGTTTCGGGCAGAAGCGCCAGCGCATCCGCCCTGGCGCCCCGCGCCGCCAATTGTCCGGCGAAGAGCAGCCGCAGTTCGTCTGCCTCTGCGGTCCGCAATGCAAGCGCCTGGTTGATCGATGGCCGGGCAGTCTGAAGGTCGCCGTTACGCAGCGCCTGCAGCGCCAGATGTTCGTCCAGATAACGTTTCGCGAGGGAGGCGAAACGATCCGTGGGATCGATGACAGGCGCCGCATAGCGCCCCTCCCCCACCGAAATCCAGCTGCGCATGATCGGCGCCAGAAAGGCGAAATTGCCTTCCGCCACCATGCGGTCGACGATCAGCCTTGCACCTGCCCAATCCTTCCGGTTCAGCGCGTCCGCGATCTGGAGCAGGGTGCCGTCGCGCGGCAGGATGCCGTCGCTTTCCAGCACGGCGGCGGAGCGCAGCGCCAGCGCCATATCGCCGCTGATCACCGCCTGGAAATAGGATCGGCGTGCAACCTCCAGACTGGCGGGATCGCCCGCCAGCGCTTGCCGGTAGCTGGTCAGCGCAAGGCCGGGAGCGCCGTCGTCATCGGCCAGGCGCCCCCGCATATAGGCATGCAATGCGCTGCCGGGGTCCACCGATGCGCCCGCCGCGGCGGGCAGCACCAGCATGATTGCAGCAAATGCCTGTTGAGGTAGGCGCCTACATGTTCGGATAGTTCGGTCCTCCACCGCCCTCGGGCACCACCCAGTTGATGTTCTGGGTCGGGTCCTTGATGTCGCACGTCTTGCAGTGGACGCAGTTCTGCGCATTGATCTGGAAGCGGGGTTCGCCTTCTTCCAGCCCGACCACTTCATAGACGCCCGCCGGACAATAGCGTTGCGCCGGCTCGTCATAAAGGGGCAGGTTGTAGGAAATCGGGATGGACGGGTCCTTGAGCTGGAGATGGACCGGCTGATCTTCCTCATGATTGGTGTTGCTGAGGAACACCGACGACAGCCGGTCGAAGCTGATCACGCCATCGGGCTTGGGATAATCGATCTTCCTCGACACGTCCTTGCGCCACAGCTTCTCCGCATCGGGCTTGTGCTTCATCGTGAAGGGCAGGCCGATCTTCAGCGTGCGCATCCACATGTCGATGCCCGCCAGCACCGTGCCGATGGTGTTGCCGAACTTCGACAGCAGCGGCTCGGCATTCTTGACCAGTTGCAGTTCGGCCGCGATCCAGCTCGACCGCAGATTGGCCTCATAATCGTCCAGCACATCGCTCGACCGTTCGGCCCGGATCGCAGCGAAGGCCGCCTCCGCCGCCAGCATGCCCGATTTCATCGCGGTATGCGTGCCCTTGATGCGGGGCACGTTGACGAAGCCCGCCGAGCAACCGATCAACGCGCCGCCCGGGAAGGCGAGCTTGGGGATCGACTGCCAGCCGCCCTCGTTGATCGCCCGCGCGCCATAGGAGACGCGACGCCCGCCCTCCAGATATTTGCGGATTTCCGGATGCTGCTTCCAGCGCTGGAATTCCTCGAACGGGTAGAGATAGGGGTTGCGATAGCCCAGCCCCACGACGAAGCCCAGCGCCACCTGCCCATTGGCCTGATGGTAGAGGAAGCCGCCGCCATAGGCGTCGGTCAGCGGCCAGCCCTGGGTATGGATGACGAGGCCGGGCTTGTGCTTGGCGGGATCGATGTCCCACAATTCCTTCATGCCCAGGCCATAGACCTGCGGCTCGCTGTCGGCATCGAGCGCGAACTGGCGCTTCAATATCTTGGTGAGATGGCCCCGCGCGCCCTCCGCAAAGAAGGTGTAGCGCGCATGCAGTTCCAGCCCAGGCTGATAGTCAGGCTTGCGATTGCCCTCCCTGTCGATACCCATGTCGCCGGTCGCGACGCCCTTCACCGACCCGTCCTCATTGTAGAGGATTTCCGCCGCCGCGAAGCCGGGGAAGATTTCGACGCCCAGCCCCTCGGCCTGTTCGGCCAGCCAGCGGCAGAGATTGCCCAGCGATCCGGTATAGGTGCCCTTGTTGTGCATCCATCCCGGCGTCATGATGTGCGGCATGCTCATCTTGCCGCCCTTGCTGAGGAACCAGTGCTGATTGTCCGTCACCGGCACTTCGGCCATCGGGCAGCCCATGTCGCGCCATTCGGGGAACAACTCATCCAGCGCCTTGGGATCGACCACCGCGCCCGACAGGATATGGGCGCCGATTTCCGAGCCCTTTTCCAGCACGCAAACCGACAATTCCTGCCCAGCCTCGTTCGCGAGTTGCTTCAGCCTGATGGCCGAAGACAGCCCCGCCGGTCCCCCGCCGACGATGACGATGTCATAGGGCATCGAATCCCGTTCGCTCATATTCCCTCCATTTCGTCGACGCCGCCGGTTTTCCTTCCTGATCCGGTCGCCGCGCTACCCAAACGTTTTGCCATTGAGCGCGATGAAGAAACTTGACCACGGCGTCAACCTCTGGCCCAAGACAATCGATGCGGGGATTATTGCAGGAAAATCTGGCGGAGACCGCCAATGCCTATATGGCGTGGTGGAGGCTGGCCGGCGTGGATTGCGCCATCGGGGAGGAACCGACCAACTGGTTGCGCCCCGTTCAGGAGCCGCCGCGAACGCGGATCGCCGCGCCCGACGATGCTCCCGCCCAGACTAAGCCCCAGTCTTTCGACTCCTTCCTGACCTGGCTTGCGGAGGACGCCGCCCAGCCGGAGCGGCGCTGGCCGGGCGCCGCGCTGATGCCCGCAGGGCCCGTCAACGCACCTCTCATGGTCATCACCGACATGCCCGATCCCGCAGACATCGGGGCAGGAGCCCTGCTCAGCGAGCGCGCGGGTCAATTGTTCGATGCCATGTTGCGGACGATCGGCCTCAAGCGGCAGGACATCCATCTGGGGTCGCTCTTCCTGTCCCGTCCGCCGGGCGCGATGGTGGAGGCGTCGGATCTGGCGGCGGCCGCCGCGCGCATGCGCACACATGTGATGCTTGCCTCCCCCCGAAGATTATTGTTGTTGGGCGACCGAACGATCCGCACCCTTCTGCCAACGCCGGAGACAGGTTTACGGAATTTTAACCATGATGGCGGCACCTTACCCGCCTTCGCCACATTTCACCCGCGTTTGCTGCTTGGCCAACCCGCAGCAAAGGCAGAATGTTGGCGTGTGCTGCAAGGTCTGATCGAGGAAATGACTGAGTGATTCGCGCAACCACCCTTTCATCATGCCTGGCAGCGCTGGCTTTCGCCGCGACGGCCATGCCGGCAAACGCCGACACGGCGGTTACTGTTCCCGCGATTGCCCGGGAATTGCCTTCATCGCCTCTCCAGCTGAGCGAGGCCGACAAGGGCCGGTACAGCGCCATTTACGCCGCCTTGCGGGACCAGAAATGGATGGATGCGAAGGCGATGATCGGCGCGCTGGACGCGCAGGACGCTTTCCGCCCGGTCGCCCTGGCCGAACTCTACCTCGCAAGGAATTCCCCCAGGGTCGAGCTGTTCGAACTGCTCGACCTCATCAACAAGGCGCCATGGCTGGACAAGGCCGATCAGCTTTCCCGGCTGGCGCAGAAGCGTGGCGCCACGATCCTGCCCGCCCTGCCCCAGGTGCAGAAGATGGTCTGGCTGGGTGGCGCGCCCCGCCGCGAATATGTGTCGGCGGTGAAGACCGATGCGCTGGCTCAGGCACTGGTCGGTCAAATCCAGCCCTTCATCAAGAATGACGATCCGGCCGGCGCCGAAGCCCTGCTTTCCACCGGTGAGGCGGGGCTGACGCCGGAGGGCCTGACCGAAGTGCGGCAGCGCATCGCCTGGGCCTATTATATCGAAAGCGACGACGCCAACGCCCGGCGCATGGCGGCGAAGGCCCTTGAAGGCCGCAGCGGCGGCGATTGGGCTGTTCAGGCCTATTGGACCACCGGCCTTGCGGCCTGGCGCCAGAATGACTGCCGGGCCGCTGCGCCCGCTTTCGGCAATGTCGCGGCGCTGGCCGGCAATAGCGACATGCGCGCAGCAGGCGCCTATTGGGCGGCGCGCGCCTATATGGTGTGCGGAGAACCGGAGCGGGTCGAAGCCCTGCTGAAGACCGCTGCGCGCTCGGAAGAGAGCTTTTACGGCCTGCTGGCCCGCGAAACGCTGGCCGTGCCCTTGGGCGGCGCGCCTGCCGCACCTCGCTTCGGCGCTACGGAATGGCAGCAGCTCAAGGACAGCCCTAATGTGCGGGCGGCCGTTACCCTGTCAGCCATTGGTGAAACGGCACGAGCGGACCAGATCCTGCGCTATCAGGCGAAGATCGGCGGGACCAGCCAATATGATGCGCTGATCCGGCTGGCGGGCGCGCTGAGCCTGCCGGAAACCCAGCTCTGGCTCGCTCATAACGGTCCTGCTGGCAAGCAGCCGGGCAGTTTCGCGCGCTTCCCCGCACCCGATTGGCGGCCGGATGGTGGATGGCGGGTCGACCCGGCGCTGATCTATGCCCATGCGCTCCAGGAATCCGGTTTCCGCCGGGATGTCGTGAGCAGCGCAGGCGCGCGCGGACTGATGCAGGTGCTGCCCAGCACGGGCAGCCTGATGGGCCTTTCCGCGTCCGATCAACTGTTCGTGCCGTCGACCAATATGGAATATGGCCAGCGCTACCTCGAAAATCTGCGCGACATGGGCGCGACCGGCGGGCTGCTGCCCAAGGTGATGGCCGCCTATAATGCCGGGCCGATGCCCGTCGAGCGTTGGAACAGCGAAGTGAAGGACAATGGCGACCCGCTGCTGTTCATCGAATCCCTGCCCTATTACGAAACGCGCGCCTATGTGAACATCGTGATGCGCAACTATTGGATGTATCAGATCCAGGCGAAGGGCAGTGCGGAATCGCTGGCTGGCATGGCGCAGGGACTTTGGCCGACCTTTCCGGGAACGAAGGGCACGCGCCTGGTGCGCCTGGCTCCCAGGAAGCCGATGGCCAGCGCAAGCATTGCCGCCAGCATTGCCGGCGGTTCCGACTGATGCCGATCGACGAAGGCCGGCCCTTCCTGCCGGTTCGGATTGCATTGCTGACAGTGTCGGACAGCCGCACGGCCGCCGACGACAGGTCGGGCGACATTCTGGCGGATCGCATTGCCGCCGCCGGCCATGTCCTGGCCGATCGTCATATCGAGCGGGACGAACGCTCGGCCATCGTCGCGCGCCTGCATGCATGGATCGACGATCCGCAGATCGACTGCATCATCACGACAGGCGGAACGGGAGTCACGGGCCGCGACGTCACCCCGGAGGCTCTGGCGCAGGTGCAGGACAAGGAAATTCCGGGCTTTGGAGAGTTGTTCCGCTGGCTCAGCTATCAAAGCATCGGCACGTCCACCATCCAGTCGCGGGCGACCGCCTGCGTCGCTCGGGGCACCTATATCTTCGCGTTGCCTGGATCGACGGGCGCGGTGAAGGATGCCTGGGACGGCATCCTCGCCAGCCAACTCGACAATCGTTTCCGGCCCTGCAATTTCGTGGAACTCATGCCGCGCCTGACCGAACGCTGAGGACATCGCCACAATTTGCGGCCTCATTTGGTCGGCGCAGGGTTCTCCTTGAAGAATTTGCTGGCCTCACCCAGCATGACCGTCCACCAGTCGATCACATCCGCGAAATTCTTCTGGTTAAGCCCGCCGACGGTCGTCACGTCATAGGCAACCGCCAGCGATCCGTCGTCCCAGACGGACATCTGCGCGAACCTCTTGTCCTTGTTCCATTTATTGGCAAGCTCCGGCGTATTGCCGCCGTCATCCTCAAAGCTCACCTGAAATTGCAGCGACCCGCAATGCCGCGTCTGCTCGCATTCATAGAAGAAGATCGAGTAATCATAACCGCTCGCCGCGCTTTCGATCTTCGGATTGCCGGTCTGCTTGCTCTTGCCCAACAGCGCCTTGTATCCGGCGGCCTGAAGCGCCTGCACCACGGTTTGCGGATCGCTCGCGCATATCAGGCCCGCATCGCAGGCCCCAGTGTCGGCAGCCAGGCCGGGCGTTGCCAGAGCCATCCACAAGCCTGCCGCGGCGATGATCTTCCGCATCATGTCCCCCTTTTCGAACGGGCTTCAGATGAACCGGCGGATACGGCCTTGTCAACATGTTCCCTTTATGTTCTAATTCCGATATGGCGGTTGAGAAAGGCAGAGGTGCGACGGTAAACGGCGAAAGCCGGCGTTTCAACATGCCCGAACGAACGTCCGACGGCGATTGGCTGGATGCCCTGACCGACATTGACGGCGTCCCGCCGCGGCGGCGTACGGAGGTGACGGTAGAACGCCCTCGAACCATCATCAGCCGCAACAACTCTCCCGACATTGCCTTCAGCCAGTCGATCAACGCCTATCGGGGCTGCGAACATGGCTGCATCTATTGCTTCGCCCGTCCGACCCATGCCTATCACGACCTGTCGCCGGGCCTGGATTTCGAAACCCGGCTGTTTGCGAAGCCCGACGCGGCAACGTTGCTTCGCAAGGAGCTTTCCAAGAAATCCCATCAGGTCAACCCGATCGCGATGGGCACCAATACCGATCCCTATCAGCCGATCGAACGGGACTGGAGGATCACCAGACAATGCCTTGAAATATTGTGGGAATGCCGTCATCCGGTCTATATCACGACCAAATCCGATCGGATATTGCGCGACATCGACCTGCTGACCTGCATGGCGCGGGAAAGGCTGGTCGCGGTGATGATTTCGGTGACCTCGCTGAATCCCGCCACGGCCAGAACGCTGGAACCGCGCGCGCCGCATCCGCTTCGCCGGGTGGAGGCGATCCGGCGGTTGGCGGATGCGGGCATACCGGTCGTCGCCAGCATATCGCCCATCGTTCCCGCTATCACCGATCATGAGATAGAGGATATTGTCGCTCGTGTCGCATCGGCTGGCGCACGGGACGCCAGCTATATCCCCGTCCGCCTGCCCCATGAAGTCGCCCCGCTGTTCCGCGCCTGGTTGGAAGAACATTATCCCGACCGCGCGGCCAAGGTGATGGCAATCATCCATGACATAAGGGGCGGTCGCGACAATGACGCGAATTTCGGCAGCCGGATGCGCGGACAGGGAGTATGGGCCGACCTGATCCGCACGCGCTTCCAAAAGGCACGTAAACGGGCGGGCTTCACTGGAGAACGGGTGACTCTGCGCACCGATCTGTTCCGAAGGCCGGAGGGTGACCAGATGAGCCTATTCTAGGGTTTCAGGCTCCAGATCGAGCTTCGAAACTGAGGTTCCTGCACATGGCGACGGTGAGGGCAAGCTGTCCTTGGCCGGAGGAAGCTCAACCCGCCACCAAGCGCAAGCCCGAACGCCGATTGCGTGCGCGATAGCCGTCCGCTTTGGCTTCCATCCGTTCGAACGAGCCAATGCGCAGGCCGGCAATCGTCGCGATGCTGTCGACCTGGTCCGCGCCGATCAGATAATCGTCGCCCAGGAACAACCGCGCCGCCTTGCCTCCCCCCACGGGCGCACGCAGGAAGACTTCGCTCCGTCCTCCCTTCGCGCGCGCCAGAAGTTGCGCCAACGTCCCGATTGCGGCTGCATCGCTCACATCGACCACCAGTTCCATGCGGGAACTATTGGCCAATTGGCGGAAAGGCTCCACCCCGCGAACCGTCACCCGCGGCGTTTCTTCGCCCGGCAAGCGGTCCAGTTCAACCATCAGCAACGCGCAATCGCCTTCGCGCGCCATATCCTCGATAGCCTTGCAGGCATCCTCATCGAAGCAGCTCGCCTGAAACTGACCGCTGCTGTCGGAGAATGTGGCGGCGGCATAACGCGCACCCCGCTTGGTTTCACGCCAGCGCACATCCTCGACCATGGCCGCCATCACGCCGGTGGCACGTCCGCCCTCAGCCACCGGTTCGGCGCAAATCGCGCCATAGCTTTTCGCGCCGCGCGCCTCTGCCAGATGGCGGTAGCGGTCCACCGGATGCGCGGAGAAATAGAAGCCGAAGGCATCCTTTTCCTGCGCCATGCGGTCCGCCGTCGACCAGGTCTGGTGCGGCGGGATGCGGACATCCGCATGCGGCGTTTCGACATCTCCGAACAGACCGCCCTGACCGCTTTCCCTTGCCTCCGCAGCGCTGGAGGCGACGCTGAGGATCGTTTCCGCCGCTGCATGGACGCCGGCCCGGTCGGCATGCACGCCGTCGAAGGCGCCAGCCGCCGCCAGGCTTTCCAATTGCCGCCGGTTGAGCAGACGCGGCTCGATCCGGTCGGCAAAATCATCCAGCGACTTGAACGGGCCGCCAACCTCCCGCTCGGCCACAAGCTGTTCCATCGCCTTCTCGCCCACGCCTTTCAGCCCGCCCAGCGCATAGCGTACGGCAAAGCCCAGGCGCGGGTCGTCGCCTTCATATTGGACCGGCTCGACCGAAAAATCCGCCAGGCTGCGGTTGATGTCCGGCGCCAGGCAGCTCAGCCCCATGCGCCGCATGTCGTCCACGAACACGGTCAGCTTGTCCGTCAGGTGGATGTCGAAGGCCATGGACGCGGCATAGAATTCCGCCGGATAATGCGCCTTCAGCCAGGCGGTCTGATAGGCGAGCAGAGCATAGGCGGCGGCGTGCGACTTGTTGAAGCCATAGCCCGCGAACTTGTCGATCAAGTCGAACAGTTCGTTCGCCTTGCCCGCCGCGATGCCGCTGTTCGCGCACCCCTCGACGAAGCGGGCGCGTTGCGCATCCATCTCCGCCTTGATCTTCTTGCCCATGGCGCGGCGCAGAAGGTCGGCATCGCCCAGTGAATAGCCCGCCAATATCTGCGCGGCCTGCATCACCTGTTCCTGATAGACGAAGATGCCATAGGTCTCTTCCAGGATCGGTTTCAGCAATATATGTGGATATTCAATCTCTTCCTGACCGTTCTTGCGACGGCCGAACATGGGGATGTTATCCATCGGCCCGGGGCGGTAGAGCGACACCAGCGCGATGATGTCCCCGAAGTTGGTCGGACGCACGGCGGCCAGCGTCTTGCGCATGCCCTCCGATTCCAACTGGAACACGCCGACCGTATCGCCCCGCTGGAGCAGTTCATAGACCGCCGGATCGTCCCAGCCGAGCGAATTGAGGTCGACCTCCACCCCCCGGCCCGCAAGCAGTTGCACCGCCTTCTGCAAGACGGACAGCGTCTTGAGGCCAAGGAAGTCGAACTTCACCAGCCCCGCGCCCTCGACATATTTCATGTCGAACTGCGTCACCGGCATGTCGGAGCGCGGATCGCGATAGAGCGGCACCAGTTGCGACAGCGGCCTGTCGCCGATCACCACGCCCGCCGCATGGGTGGAGCTGTGGCGCGGAAAGCCCTCCAGCTTCATCGCATAGTCGATCAGTCGCCTGACCTGCGCGTCATTGTCATATTCCGCCCTGAACTCCGCCACGCCGTTCAGCGAGCGTTCCAGCGTCCAGGGATCGGTCGGATGGTTGGGCACCAGCTTGGCCAGGCGGTCGACCTGCCCATAGCTCATCTGCAGGACGCGGCCCGTGTCCTTCAGAACGGCGCGCGCCTTCAGCTTTCCGAAGGTGATGATCTGCGCGACATGGTCCGTGCCATATTTCTGCTGGACATAGCGGATCACCTCGCCTCGCCGCGTTTCGCAGAAGTCGATGTCGAAGTCCGGCATGGAGACGCGTTCCGGATTCAGGAAGCGCTCGAACAGCAATCCCAGTTGCAGCGGGTCCAGATCGGTGATCGTCAGCGCCCAGGCGACGACCGATCCAGCGCCCGAACCACGTCCCGGCCCCACCGGAATGTCATGATCCTTCGCCCATTTGATGAAGTCGGCCACGATCAGGAAGTAGCCCGGAAATCCCATCTGGATGATGATGTCGGTTTCGAACCGCAGCCGGCCGAAATAGGGCTTTCGCGCTTCCTCGTCGGTGATGCCGGCCTTGGCCAGCCGGGCTTCCAGCCCTGCCGTCGCCTGCTCGCGCAGCATCTTCGCCTCGCCCTCTATGTCGCCGGCCAGGCTGGGGAGGATGGGCTTGCGCTTGGGGGCGGCAACGGCGCAGCGCTGGGCGACCACCAGCGTATTGGCGAGCGCTTCGGGCAAATCCTCGAACAGCCGCCTCATCTCCGCCGCCGGTTTCATCCAGGCGTCCGGCGAACTGGTGCGACGGTCGGGCGTCTCGACATAGGCGCTGTCGGCAATGCAGAGCATCACGTCATGCGCTTCGTGGAAATGCGGCTCGGCAAAGCAGGTCGGGTTGGTCGCCACCAGAGGCAGGTCGCGGGCATAGGCAAGGTCGAGCAGTTCCGGTTCCGCCTTCCCTTCGATGGGGTCGAAACGGCGGCAGATTTCGATATAGAGCCTTCCGGGAAACAGCGCTTCCAGCCGCCTGGCATAGGCCAGCGCCGCAGCGGGCTGATCCTCGGCGAAGAGCCGCGCCAGCGCGCCTTCCCCTCCGGCAGTCAAGGCGATCAGGCCATCGGTCCGCCCCTCCAGCATGTTTAGGCTGATATGCGGCACCTCTTCGACGGGCCGGTCGAGATGCGCCATGGATACCAGCGCACAGAGATTGTCATAGCCGGCCGCATCCTGCGCATAGAGGGCGATCCAGTCGTGCACGGGCGCCGCATTGGCCGGGCGGTCGGGGCGCGAAATGCCGATCATCGCGCCGATGATCGGCTGCACCCCCTCCCCCTTGCAGGCGTCGGAAAAGGCCATGGAGCCATACAGGCCGTTACGGTCGGTGATGGCTGCGGCGGGAAAGCCCAGAGCCCTCGCCTGCTTCGCGATCTTCTTGGGGTCGATCGCCCCCTCCAGCATGGTGAAGGATGAAAAGACGCGAAGGGGGACGAAACCGGCATGAGGCATGACCTCATCTAGGCATTCCCACCGATTCGGCGCCAGCCCCCGGACGCAGAAAGTCGTGGGTAAAATTGCACCGTCACTGGCCGATGGTTAACACATCTCCAACTATTGAGTTCTAGCCTGAGCGGATCATGCGTCTATCCACCATCACCAACTATGCCTATGGCGCCACCGTGGCCCTTACCCTCGCTTCGGGGGCGGTCATGCTGATGGCCTCCAGCGCGGAAGAAAAGGAGCGGGCCGCCGTCGAGCAGCGGGCCGTGTTCGACCAGATGACCGCCACGCTGGAGGAAGACACCTATCGGCTGACCGAGCAGGCCCGCGCCTATGTGATTACGGGCGATCCGTCGCATATCATCGCCTATCGGCGGGAGAAGGCGGCGCTCCGCTCTGTCGAGCAGCGTATTCTGCATCTGCGCGACCGGGGAGCAAGCATCAGCGAACTGGCGGCGTTGCGGCAGGGGTTGCACTGGGCCGACGCGCTGACCGATGAGCAGGAAGCCGCCATCAACGCCGCCGAAAAGGGAGACCGGGAGACCGCGCGCACCATAGTCTTCGGGGACGAATATGGCCGGGAACTCGATCGCGTCGCCGCCCAGATCGGCAAATTCCAGTATATGCTGGATCAGCGGGCGGAAAACACCGTCCGGCAGGCGACCGAAGCGGCCCGGCAGTGGCGCATCATGTCGGAAATCATGCTGGGTGCTACCGCCCTGCTGTTCCTGTGTGTGCTCTACTTCATCCTGAAGCAGCGCATATTGCGTCCGGTGGTGAGGCTGAGCGATGTCGTGACGCGCCTTGCCGCGCAGGACTACGCCGCTGTGCCGCCCGACTTTCCCCAGGTGGACGAGATTGGCGACATGGCGCAGGCCATCCGCATTTTCCGGGAAAACGGCCTGGAAAGGCAAAGGCTGGAGCAGGAACGCGATGCGGACCGGATCACGCGCGACCAGCTTTCCCGCATGACGCAACGCCTGCAGGGATGCGACAGCACCAGCGATCTGGTCGAGGTCGTCCGGCGTTTCGCGCCTGAGATCGCGCCGGGTTTTGCCGGGCGGCTCTACATTCACGACACGCGCCGCAACATGATGGTGCAGGCCTGCGACTGGCTGTCGCCCCGGCAGTCGGGCGGCGATTTTACACCCGCCGCCTGTTGGGCGCTGCGGCGGGGGCAGATTCACAAGCCGGCCGGCGATCTGGTCGACATTCCCTGCGAGCATCTGACGGGAAATGCGCAGGTCCGCACCATCTGCATACCGCTGACGGCGCAGGGGGAGAGCATCGGCCTGCTCTATGTCGAGCAGCCCGAGGATCGTACCGCCGACCAGATCGGCCGCACCGAGAAATATTTGGAGATGCTGGCGGAAAATATCGGCCTGGCTCTTGCCAATCTGCGGCTGCGCGATGCGTTGCGGCAGATGGCCATGGCCGATCCGCTGACCGGGCTGGCCAATCGTCGCCGCTTCGATGCGGTGTTCAACGAACAGGTGGCCCATGCCGAAAGCGCCCTGACGCCGCTGGCCTGCCTGATGGTCGACATCGATCATTTCAAGCGGTTCAACGACGCCCATGGCCATGATGCGGGCGATGCCGTGCTGCGCGCCGTGGGCGGCGTGCTGGACGAAGCGTTGCGGGAAAAGGATTGCGCTTTCCGTCTGGGCGGGGAGGAGTTCGTGCTGTTGATGCCCGGCTTCGCGCAGGATCAGGCCATCGACCGCGCCATTCAGGTGCAGCAGAAATTGCAGGAACTGCGAGTCGAGCATCGGGGCGAAGAACTGGGGCCGATCACAGCCTCCTTCGGCCTTGCCGTCTTCCCCGACCATGGCAGGGCGGAAACACTGGTCCGGACGGCGGACGCCGCGCTGCTTCGGGCGAAGAATCAGGGAAGGAACCAGATCGTCATCGCGACGGTCCGGGATGCGGCATCACATTCCGCCTGAACTTTCCTCCAGCAGTCCTTCATGAAGGCGGACAACCCGGTCCATCTTCTCCGCCAGTCTTTCATTATGCGTCGCCACCAGCGCGGCGGAACCTTCCTCGCGCACCAGCCGCAGGAATTCGGCCAGCACGACGTCGGCGGTCCGCTCGTCCAGATTGCCGGTGGGCTCGTCCGCAAGGACCAGCGCAGGCCGGTTGGCGAGCGCCCGCGCCACGGCCACGCGCTGCTGCTCGCCGCCGGAAAGCTGGCTGGGCCGATGTTCCAGCCGATGGCCAAGCCCCAATGACCCGAGCAGGGATTCGGCGCGAGCGCGGGCCGTTGCCATCTCCTCATCGCGGATCACCTGCGGCAGGATGACATTCTCCACCGCATTGAAGTCGGGAAGCAGATGGTGGAATTGATAGACGAAGCCCAGCGCATCCCTGCGAAGCCGCGTCCGTCCGTCATTGTCGAGCTTCGCCGCTTCCTCGCCCGCGATGCGGATCGATCCGTCGAAGCCGCCCTCCAACAGTCCTACCGCCTGGAGCAGCGTCGATTTCCCCGATCCCGACGGACCGAGCAACGCCACGATTTCTCCCGGCGCCACCGACAACTCGACACCGCGCAACACCTCTATGGTGACGCCGCCCTGGGTGAAGCTGCGCTTGAGGCCTGCGACCTTCAATATCTCATTCATAACGCAGCACCTGCACGGGATCGGTATTGGCGGCCTTGAACGCGGGATAGAGCGTCGCCAGGAAGCTGAACATCAACGCCATCAGGCAGATGATGGCGATCTCCACCGGATCGGGCTTGGCCGGCAATTCGGTGAGGAAGCGGATCGACGGGTCCCAGAGATTCTGCCCCGTCATGAACTGGATCGCGTTCACCACGCTCTGACGGAAGAACAGGAAGGTGAAGCCCAGCACCATGCCCGCCGCCATGCCCAGCGCGCCGATCGTCACGCCCACGGTCATGAATATCTTCACCAGCCCGGCCCGGCTCGCACCCATGGTCCGCAGGATGGCGATGTCGCGCGTCTTCGCGCGCACCAGCATGATGAGCGAGGAGAGGATGTTGAAAACCGCCACCAGCACGATGATCGACAGCACGACGAACATGGCGACGCGCTCGACCGCCAGCGCCTCGAACAGCGAGGCATTCATCTGCCGCCAGTCGGTGACGATCGCGCGGCCCGCGACCTTGCCGGCCAAGGGTTCCAATATGGCGGCCACCTGGTCGGCGTTGACGGTCTCCACCTCGATCATGCTGACGACGTCGCCCAACAGCAGCAATGTCTGGGCGTCCTCCACCGGCATGACGACGAAGGCCTTGTCATAATCGTAGATGCCGACCTCGAAAATGGCGGCCACTTGATAGGATACCTGCCGCGGCACCGTGCCGAAGGGCGTCGAACGGCCCGCGGGATTGATGATGGTAAGGCTGTCGCCCAACTGGATTCCCAGATTTTCCGCCAGCCGCGACCCTATCGCCACCTTGCCGCCATTGGGGGTCAGCGCGCTCAGGCTGCCGGCCACGACCTTCGCCTTCAGCGTTGCATTGTTGCGGATGTCGTTCACGGTCATGCCGCGCACCAGCACCGCTTCCACCCGCCCCTGAAAGCTGCCCAGCAGGGGCTGCTCGATCAATGGCGTGGCGCTGGTCACGCCGGGCGTCGCCTTCGCCTCCCTCAACACCGCCTTCCAGTCCGGCAGGCGTCCGCCATAGCCCTGGACGACGGCATGACCGTTAAGGCCCACGATCTTGTCGAACAGTTCGGCGCGAAAGCCGTTCATCACGCTCATCACGATGATCAGCGCCGCCACCCCCAGCATCACGGCGGCCAGGCTGATGCCGGCAACCAGGAATATGAACCCCTCCCCCTTGCCGGGCAGCAGGTAACGCTTGGCAATCATGCGTTCGTATCGGGATAGAATCATGACGGCGCGAATGGCCTCTCGATTGGACAGGCAGCCCGTCTAGCATGCTATCGAACGACGGCAAGCATTGCCGGATTGTTGCACCGGAGCCACAGCCTCGCGGGGAAAATCACAAGGCTGGGAAATAGCCCGTGACAGCGGCCTGCTCTATACATAGCACAGGCGACGAAGCACAGGTAAATGGCCGTGGTTCAGGGATACTGCATCCCGCTTCGAGCTTAGGGGGCTGAGAAGCGGTTGAGGCAGGCCAAGGGGGAGACGAGCAATCGTCCATTAGTACCCGGGTCGTGGAAACACGGCCCGGGTACTTTTCTTTTCGGGCTTGAACGACCAGCCATTGGGCCGCCTCCGGGCATGTGAACAAGGCTGCGCATGGCGCCCGCCACGCATCCAAAATCCCGTCGCCAGACCACTTGAAACGCTTTTCCATCGAACCATATCAAAGCCGTTCAGCCGCCATATGGGGTTGGACATGGTACCGCCGGATGCCTTGTTCTGGGTCCGGCATGTTCATTTTGCTCTTTGGGAGATTATGACAGTGCGTGGTTTTGACCTTACCCCCTATCGCCGCTCGACCGTGGGCTTCGATCGTCTCTTCGACCTGATCGAGAACAACGCCCGGTTGCAGCAAGGCGACAATTATCCCCCGTTCAACATCGAACGGATTTCCGAAGATCGCTATCGCGTCACGCTGGCCGTCGCGGGCTTCCGGACGGACGAGATCGACATCACTGCCCAGCAGAACCTGCTCCAGGTCACCGGGCGCAAGGAAGAATCGCAGGGCGGCGACCGCTCTCGCTTCCTGCATGTCGGCATCGCCAACCGCAGCTTCGAACGCCGCTTCGAACTCGCCGATTTCGTGCGGGTCGAAAAGGCCGACCTGGCCGATGGTCTGCTGACGATCGAACTGGTGCGTGAGGTTCCGGAGGCGATGAAGCCGAAGAAGATCGCGATCAACGGCGGTCAGCTCGTCGAGATCAATGCCGATCGCGACGCGGCCTGATCCGCGTGGATGGAAGATGGGGCGCGGCGGTTCTGCCGCGCCCTTTTATATGGATCAGATCTCGACCTGGCTGCCCAGTTCGACCACGCGATTGGTCGGCAGCCGGAAGAATTCCATTGCGCTTTCCGCATTGCGCAGCATCCAGGCGAAAATCTTCTCCCGCCACAGCGGCATCCCCGGCTTGGCCGACGGCAGCAGCGTCTGCCGGGCTAGGAAGAAGCTGGTGTCCATCATCCTGAACGCCTGACCGCAACCAGTCACATTCTTGAGCGCGGCGGGGACGTCGGGCTCCTGCATGAAGCCATATTGCAGCACCAGCCGGAAGAATCCGCGGCCCAGATCCTCCAGCTTGAAGCGCCCGTCATCTTCTACAACCGGCACATCCTTGATCTTGACGGTCAAGAGGATGACGCGCTC
The DNA here is from genome assembly GCF_024611135.1 of Sphingobium sp. CFD-2. Taxonomy (NCBI): domain Bacteria; kingdom Pseudomonadati; phylum Pseudomonadota; class Alphaproteobacteria; order Sphingomonadales; family Sphingobiaceae; genus Sphingobium; species Sphingobium sp. CFD-2. The sequence continues at coordinate 1,541,742 of NZ_CP084405.1, forward strand.
ATGCAACACCTTGTTGTGCTTGAGATTATGCAGCAGCGCATGCGGAACGCCATCGGGCGTGGAGGTCATGAAAACCGCCGTACCGGGCACCCGAACCGCGCTGTTCGCGGCGGACGCGACGAAGACGGGAATCGGCATGGCCGCTTCGCGCAGCCGGTCCTGAACCAGACGGCGCCCGCGCGACCAGGTGGTGAGCAGGGTGAAGATCACGAAGCCGATCAGCAGCGGGAACCAGCCGCCATCGGGCACCTTGGTGAAATTGGCCGCCAGATAGGCGCCGTCCACCAGGAACAACACCGAAAGCAGGGGCGCTGAATAATACCAGCGCCATTTCCATAGCCGGTAGAGCAGCACCGTCAGCAACACATTGTCGATGAACATCGCGCCCGTGACGGCGATGCCATAGGCGGCCGTGAGGTTCGAGGAGGTCTGGAATACCAGCACCAGCAGGATCACCATGACCATCAGCCCCCAGTTGATGAGGGGGATGTAGATCTGGCCGGCCGTCGACGCGCTGGTATGCGCAATCCGCAGGCGTGGCATGAAGCCGAGCTGTATCGCCTGTTGCGTAACGGAAAAAGCGCCGGAGATCACCGCCTGGCTGGCGATGATCGCGGCCAGCGTGGCCAGCCCGACCAGCGGCAATTGCGCCCATTGCGGCGCCAGATAATAAAAGGGGCTGTGAAGGGCGGCCGCGCCCTCCCGGAACAGCAGCGCGCCCTGCCCCATATAGTTCATCATCAAGGCAGGCAGGACGAAGGTCAGCCAGGACACGCGGATCGGACTGCGTCCGAAATGCCCCATATCGGCGTAGAGCGCTTCCGCGCCCGTCACGGCCAGCACGACCGCGCCCAGGGCGAGGAATGCCGGCAGCGGGTCGGTGACGAAGAACATGACCGCCCAATAGGGATTGAAGGCGTGGAGGATGCCCGGCGTCTTGACGATGCTGATGATGCCCAGAACCGCGATGGTCAGGAAATAGAACAGCATGATCGGGCCGAACAGCGATGCGACCCGGTTGGTCCCCAGTCCCTGTATCCAGAACAGGCCGAGCAGGATGACGATCGCGGCCGGCAGGATCAGCGGCGCAAGGCTGCTGTTGTAGACCGCCAGTCCCTCGACCGCCGACAGCACCGACACGGCGGGCGTGATCATCGAGTCGCCGTAGAAAAGGGACGTCGCGAACACGCCGAGCAGGACGATGCCGCGCGACCATCGCTGCGTCCTGGTCTGGCCGTTGATCAGGGCGAGCAGGGCGAGACTGCCCCCCTCCCCCTTGTTGTCCGCACGCATGATGACGGTGACATATTTCAGCGTCACGACCAGCATCATCGACCAGAACATCAGGCTGATGACGCCCAATATATGATCCGGATCGAGGTCCAGATGATGATGCCCGGCGAATGTTTCGCGGAAGGCATAAAGCGGGCTGGTGCCGATGTCCCCGAAGACGATGCCGATCGCACCGACGACCAGCTTCAGCGTGGCCTTCTGTCCGGCATGACCGTGATCATGGGCGCCCTCGTCATCGACGCGCACGGCGCCGTTGGTGATCTCGTCAGCCATGAAGAAAATGCCGAATTGTCATGATCTTTGGACACCCGAACGGGGAAGCGGCCCGTCTTGTCATTCCATAAGCCCCCGCAAACCGCCGCGCCCTATCACGGCTCCCGGGTGGTGGCAATGATGCCGCTGCGGCTTCGACCGTCTATCGGCCTTCGGACCCGAGCATGGCATCGATACGCGCGATATTGCCTTCGAGTTCCTTCTTGACCTCGCTGCCTTCGGGGGCGCTGGCGGCCAGCGGGCCCCAAAGGGCGCGTGCTTCCTTGAGTTGCCCCGCCCGGGCGAGGGCCAGTCCGTAGAAATAGCGGGGCGCCGGACCTTCGGGATCGATCGCCATCGACCGGCGATAGGCGAAATCGGCGGCGGGAGACAGCACTCCGCCTGCATGCGCGACCAGCGCATTGCCGAAGCCCAGCCACAAATTGGGATCGTCCGGAGTCTCGCGAAGTCCGGACAAAAGGACGTTCGCCGCTTCCTTCGTCTTCCCCTGTCGGCCAAGGCCGTCCGAAAGCATCAGCCATTGGCCCGCCTTGCCATAGCGCTCGGCAAGGCCCCGGCGTTGCTCGGCCAGCTTCTCGTCGAACGCGGCGCCGCCCCTGTCGGCCGCCTGCCGGGGCGAGCCAGCCAGTCCGGGACGGCCCTGCCACGCATAGCCGGCCAAACCCAGCAACAGCGCAGCGGCCGTGATTTCCCAGGCCGACCTCGGCACCCGCCCGACAAGGACGAGCGCCACGCTCACCAGGACCAGCTGGGCGCCGGCAATGATCCAGCCGGTCATGCCCGCCTCCCCCGCTTGATCCGACCGCGCAGCAGCAGCAGCCCCAATCCCAGCAGGATCAGGGGCGCGGCCCAGAGCGGCCAGAGGATCGGATCGGCTGTCGGCTCATAGCTGACCCAGTCGCCATAGCGCTCGATCAGCCAGGCGCGGATATGCTCGGGCTCTTCCCCCGCCATGATGCGTTCGCGAATCTGGGAGCGCATGTCGCCGGCCATGCTGGCATTGCTGTCGGCAATCGACTGACTCTGGCAGGTGAGGCAGCGGATCGTCTCCATCAGCGTCCGCGCCTTCTTCTCCAGGGCCGGGTCTTCGATCTGGCGGTCGGCATAGGGCGCCGGCGGCAGCGCGGACTGCGCGAAGACCGGCACGCTCAGCATCAGCGCCAGCAGGGCGACCAGCATCCTCATTGCGCATTCCTCAGCCGGTCCAGGATCATCGGCACATCATCCTGACGGATGTCGCCGACATGCTGATAGGCGATGCGGCCCCTTCCATCGATGATGAAGCTTTCGGGCACGCCCGACGAACCCATGGCGATCTGCACCTCGCTCCGCGCATCCAGGCCGATGCGGGAATAGGGATTGCCATAGCGCTTGAGGAAGGCGTCGACATCGGGCCGGGCATCGCGGATGGCGATGGCGTCGATCTCCACGCCCGCCTGCCTGAGCGCCAGCAACTGCGGCGCCTCGGCCGCGCAGGGCACGCACCAGCTCGCGAAGATATTGAGCAGGCGCGGCTTGCCGGTCGCGAGTTCCGAACTTGCCAGCGGCGGCCGGTCGCTCGCGGCGGCAGGCAGGACAAAGGCAGGCAGCGCCTTGCCCACCAGTTTCGAATTGATGATCCGGTCGTCCGGACGCAGCAGCCCGCTGGCAAACAGCCCGAAAAAACCAAGGAACAGCGCCAGCGGCAGCCAGATCAGCAGCTTCCTCATGCGCCGGCCTCCACGGCCCTGCGTGCCCGCCATTTGAGCAGCCATCCGCGCCGTTCCCGCCCGACCAGCGCCAGCGCGCCGCCCACAGCGATCAGGAAACCGCCCAGCCAGATCAGCGTCACGAAAGGCTTCCACCAGATGCGGAGCTGCCAGCGGCCTTCATCCGCCTCCTGCCCCAGCACGACATAGAGCTGGCCATTCCAGCGGGTCAGCAGAGCGGCCTCCGTCGTCGTCGTGGGCGGCGAGGCGAAGAAGCGGGACTGCGGGTGGATCAGGACCGGCTCCCCACCATCCCGGCTGGCTTCCATATCCGCCTGGAGCGCGGTCCAGTTATCGCCCGCTATCGGCAGAATCTGCTTGAACCGGATCGTCCAGCCCGCCGTCTCCACAGTATCGCCAGGGCGGGCGGCCACCAGCTTTTCCACCGTGAAAGCCGAATCGCAGGCCATGCCCGCCAGGCTGACCGCGCAGCCCAGATGCGCGATCACCATGCCCCAGGTGAAAAGCGGCGTGCGACGCAGATTGCGCTTCCAGAGCGGCGCGACACTCCCCACAGCGACGGCCAGGGCGATCACCAGGCCGAGGAAAGGCAATATGCCGATCCGTCCCCAGGCGAATGCCGACAAGGCGAGGAAAACCAATCCCGCCATTATCAGCGGGACGGCTATGCGCCGGCTCACCTCCCGCATCCGGTCGCGCCGCCAGCGGGTCAGCGGCCCGAGGACCATGACGATCATCAAGGCAAGCGCGACAGGCCCGGCGATGCGGTCGAAATAGGGCGCGCCGACCGACACCTTATGGCCGAAGGCCTCGGTCAGCAGCGGATAAAGCGTGCCGATCAGCACCAGCCCCAATATGACCGACAGCAGCAGATTGTTGACGACCAGCATGGTTTCCCGGCTGACCAGCTCGAACGGCGCGCCCTCGCGGACCGCGCCCACGCGCCAGCCGAACAGCGCCAGCGCCCCGCCGATATAGAAGCCGAGCAACGCCAGGATGAAGGTTCCGCGCTCCGGATCGACGGCAAAGGCATGGACGCTGGTCAGGATGCCCGACCGGACGAGGAAAGTGCCGACCATCGACATGGAGAAGGCGACGACCGCCAGCATCACCGTCCAGGCGCGCAGGGCGTCGCGGGTGGCCAGCACGGTCACGCTATGCAGCAGCGCCGTCGCCGCCAGCCACGGCATGAGCGAGGCGTTCTCCACCGGGTCCCAGAACCACCAGCCGCCCCAGCCCAGCTCATAATAGGCCCAATAGCTGCCCGCCGTGATGCCGAGCGTCAGCAATATCCACGCCCCCAATACCCAGGGCCGCATGGCGCGGGCGAAAGCGGCGTCCACCTGCCGGGTCAGCAATGCGCCGACAGCGAAGGAAAAGGCAACCGACAGCCCGACATAGCCAAGGTAAAGCGTCGGCGGATGAAAGGCGAGGCCGGGGTCCTGCAACAGCGGATTGAGCCCCTGCCCGTCTGCCGCCGGCGGGTCGATCCGCGCGAAGGGATTGGAGGCGAAAAGCAGGAAGGCGTAGAAACCAAGGCTGATCGCCGCCTGTCCGCCCAGCGTCGCCATATGGGTGTCACGCCGCAAGGCCCGCTCGAACAAGGCGACGGCCGATCCGGCGACGCCCATCACCGTCACCCAAAGCAGCATCGACCCTTCATGATTGCCCCATGTTCCAGCGAATTTGTAGAGCCACGGCTTCATCGAATGGCTGTTGGTGGCGACGAGCAGGACCGACATGTCGGATCGCAGAAACAGCATGATCAGCAAGGCGAAGGCCGTCGCGGTCAGCACCCCCTGCGCGACCGCCACCGGACGGACGGCGCCCAGCAGCTCGCTCTTGCCACCCGCCAGGCCGATCGCGGCCAGCGCCAATTGAAGCAGCGCCAAGGACGCGGCGAGCCATAATGCGGCAAGGCCGGCTTCAGCGATCATGCTGCCGCTTTCCTCCCGAATGCTTCATGGCCATGAACCAGATGCCGGGCCTGCTCCGCCCCTTCGAGTTGCGGAGCGCGGGGCCTGATGGATGCTGAACCAACCCCAGCATGACCTTGCCGATGACGCTGGCTCTCGCTCACCTTTCGGCCTTCATCTTGTGGTTTTTTTCATCATAGCTCATGCCTTCCAGTTCACGCGGCATGTAGCGTTCGTCGTGCTTGGCCAACAGGTTGGTGGCCTGGAAGGTGCCGCCCGCATCGAAAGCACCTTCCGCCACCACACCTGAACCTTCGCGGAAAAGGTCTGGCGTGATGCCCTTGAAGCTCGCCGGAACGGTCGCCTTGCCGTCGGTGACGTCGAAATGGATGGTGACGCCGTCGCTGGCGCGCTTCAGGCTGCCCTTGACCACCATGCCGCCCAGCCGGATCGCCTTGCCCGGCTCGACGCCCTTGGTCTTAACGTCATTGGGCGCGTAGAAATAAGCCGCCTCGTCCTTCAGCGCGGAAGCGGCCAGCAATCCCGCGCCGATCAGCGCGAGCAGGGCCACCACGGCCAGGATCAGCCTTTGATGCTTTGCCTTCATGCCCTGTCCGCCGATACCCTGTCCGCCGATGCCCTGCGTTCAGCGTTGCGCATCGCGCGCCAACTGAACAGGCTGATGAGGCCGGTGCCCGACAAGGTCAGCGCATAGGCGCCGATGACGAAAGCCCATTGGTTCATATCCTCACCCCCGCGCCAGCCTTTGCATGCGCGCTTCGATCTTGTTCTGCGCCAATATGGCGCGCATGCGCATCAGCACGATCGCGGCGAAAAGCAAGGTAAATCCGGCGAGGGTGAAGCCGAGCGGCCAAAGCAGCGCGGTATCGATGCTGGACCCGCGCAGCGTGATGCTGGGCCCCTGATGCAGGCTGTTCCACCAGACGACGGAGCGGTTGATGATCGGGATGTTGATCGCGCCCACCAGCCCGAAAATGGCTGTCACCGGGCTCACCCCGCCGCTGCCCTGCCGCGCGCTGGCATTGGCGAGCGCGATATAGCCGAGATAGAGGAAGAACAGCACCAGCATGGAGGTCATGCGTCCATCCCATTCCCACCATGTACCCCAGGTCGGCCGGCCCCAGATCGATCCGGTGACAAGGCAGATCGCCGTGAAGAAAGCGCCCGGCATGGCGATGGCCCGGCCCGCGACGGCCGCGAGCGGATGGCGCCAGACGAGCTGCATGAGGGCAGCGACGGCGATTCCGGTCCATCCGCCCATGCCCAGCCACGCAGCCGGCACATGAATGTAGAGGATGCGCACCGTATCCCCCTGAAGATAGTCCGCCGGGGTCACGAACAGGCCGCAGCCGGCGCCGGCCAGCAGCAGGATCAGCCCCGGCCAGAACAGCCAGGCGGTCAACGGCCGGGCAATTCTGAGGAAGCGTGCAGGATTGGCGAAACGATGCATGAGAAGAGGCTATTAGCCTCCCCAATGGCTCAAGGCCAGTAGGCCTTTTTCCCAATTTCATCGCTGGAAAATAGCGGCCGGTAGGTATTGCATCCCTTTTTTGTGACAGGCAGGCGACAAATCGTCCTCAACGCACTATATGCGCGCGAAAGCCGTCCCGATGAGGGCGCACAGGATCGGCAGTGGACCATCAAAAACCCATGTTTACGACCAACCCGTTCGACGACGACAAATTGCGTGAGGAATGCGGCATTTTCGGCGTCTTCAACGCTGAAACCGCCTCCGCCATGGTGGCCCTTGGCCTTCACGCGCTCCAGCATCGCGGCCAGGAAGCCGCGGGCATCACCAGTTGGGACGGCCATGATTTCCACACCCATCGGGCAATGGGGCATGTGGCCGGGAATTTCGACCGCGACGAAGTGATTCGGGGCCTTCCCGGCACCGCCGCCTGCGGCCATGTCCGCTATTCCACCACCGGCGAGACATCGCTCCGCAATGTCCAGCCGCTTTATGCGGAACTGAGTTCGGGCGGTTTCGCCGTCGCGCATAACGGCAACATCTCCAACGCCATGAAGCTGCGGCGGGAACTGATCCGCCGCGGTTCCATCTTCCAGTCGACGTCGGACACGGAAGTCATCATCCATCTGGTCGCCACGTCCACCTATCGCACGCTGCTCGACAAGTTCATCGATGCGCTGAAGCAGGTCGAGGGCGCCTATTCGCTGATCGTCATGACGCCCGAAGGCATGGTAGCCTGCCGCGACCCGCTGGGCATCCGGCCGCTGGTCATGGGCAAGCTGGGCGATTCGATCATCTTCGCCTCTGAAACCGTCGCCTTCGACGTGGTGGGCGCGGAGCATGTCCGCTCCATCGAACCGGGCGAACTGGTCATCGTCACCCATGACGGCGAGGTGCGCAGCCACCGTCCCTTCGGCGACACCCATGCCCGGCCCTGCATCTTCGAACATGTCTATTTCAGCCGTCCCGATTCGGTCGTGGACGGCTCCAGCGTCTATTCGGTCCGCAAGGCGATCGGCGCGCAACTGGCCATCGAAAATCCGGTCGAGGCGGACTTCGTCATCCCCGTGCCCGACAGCGGCGTTCCGGCAGCAATCGGCTATGCCCAGCAATCGGGCATTCCCTTCGAGCTGGGCATCATCCGCTCGCACTATATCGGGCGCACCTTCATCCAGCCGGGCGACAAGGTCCGCCATCTGGGCGTGAAGCTGAAGCATAACGCCAATCGCGCCCTGATCGAGGGCAAGCGGATCGTCCTGATCGACGATTCGATCGTGCGCGGCACCACTTCGCTCAAGATCGTGCAGATGATGCGCGAGGCAGGCGCCAAGGAAGTGCACATGCGCATCGCCAGTCCGCCGACCAAGCATAGCTGCTTCTATGGCGTCGACACGCCGGAACGGACCAAGCTGCTGGCGCACCGTCTGGACATTGGCGGGATGCAGGACTTCATTCATGCCGACAGCCTGTCCTTCATCTCGATCGACGGCCTGTACAAGGCCTTGGGCGAGGCGAAGCGCGCCGACATACGGCCGCAATATTGCGACGCCTGCTTCACCGGCGACTATCCCACCACTCTGACCGACCAGGACGAAGCCGTGGTTCAGAACCAGCTCGAACTGCTGGCCGAACGAGTGGTCTGAACGCCTTTCCTACCGCTGGACGGACAGCCCGACGCTTTGCGGCCTCGGGCTTGCTCCTTCCTGACCCCATGAGGGACATTCATGTCGACCCAACCCCTTTCCGGCCAACCCCTTTCCGGTAAGCTCGCCCTCGTCACCGGAGCGAGCCGCGGCATCGGCGCCGCCACGGCGGAAGCACTCGCCGCCGCCGGCGCCCATGTCATCCTGACCGCCCGCACCACTGGCGGGCTGGAAGAGGTGGAGGATCGCATTCACGAGGGCGGCGGCAATGCGACCATCGCGCCGCTGGACCTCATCGACGGCGAAAGCATCGGACGATTGGCGCATGCCATTTCGGGTCGCTGGCAGGCGCTGGACATATTGGTCCTGAACGCGGCGACGCTGGGCAGCCTGGCTTCGGTTCCAGCCATCGACGCCAAGGAATTCGCCCGGTTGCTGACGCTCAATGTTGCCGCGCCCCAGGCGCTGATCGCGGCGTTCGACGGCATGCTGCGGGCGAGCGGCGATGCGCGCGTGGTGGCGATCACCTCTTCGGTCGGCGCGACGCCGCGCGCTTATTGGGGCGCCTATGGCGCTTCGAAGGCGGCGCTCGAAACCCTGGTCGGCGCCTATGGCGAGGAAGTGAAGAACATTTCCGCCATCCGCACCCATATCGTCGATCCCGGCGCCACCCGTACAGCGATGCGGGCGCGGGCCTTTCCGGGTGAAGACCCGGCGACGCTCAAGGAACCGGCTGCCGTGGGTCAGGCGATTCTCGACCTGGTGATTGCGGACACGCCCGACGGATACCGGACGCGTATCGATTAGAGGCTGAGCCCTGGGGATGACTAGACTGGCCGGTTGCGGGCATAGCACTTCCCCCATCCACCCGCCAAGGCCGCTAGAGCAGATTCCGATCCGATTGCATCGGCTCGACTGCTCTAAATTTTTGTTTTGTCGCGTTTTCCGGGTCAGCAGATGATCCCATCTGCTTGGAAAACGCTCTAGCCGAACCGAATTCCTCCCGCCCTAAGCCGGCTTCACCAGCGTGACCTGCGCGACATCGATGGTGCCGCCGCGAAAGCCGCCTTCGCAATACATCAGATAATAGCGCCATAGATCGACGAAATGCTGGTCGAAACCGGCCGGCAACCATCCCCTGTCGACCGCCCGATCGAAGCGTTCGCGCCACCGCCGCAGCGTTTCGGCATAGTGCAGGCCGAAGCGGCGTACATCACGCCACTCCAAACCACTCGCTTCGGCCAAGGCCCGGAAACGGCTTTCCGAAATCAGCATGCCGCCTGGGAAGATATAGGTCTGGATGAAATCCGCGCCCCGGGCGTAGCCTTCGAAGATCGCGTCATCGATCAATATATATTGTATGGCTGCCCGCCCACCGGGCTTGAGCAGACGCTCGATCGCCCCGACATAGGCCGGCCAGTAACGTTGCCCGACTGCCTCCACCATTTCCACGCTGGCAATGGCGTCATATTGCCCCTGCGCGTCGCGATAGTCGCGCAATATGATGTTCGCTCCCGACCCCAGGCGGTCACGTGCGAAATGCGCCTGTTCCACAGACAGGGTCAGCCCGTCATAACGGATCGGGCAACGCGCCATCGCCTGTTCGGCCAAGCCGCCCCAGCCGCAGCCGATTTCCAGCAGCGAATCGCCATCGCCGATGTCGAGCCGGTCGAGAATGGCGTCGACCTTCCGCTGCTGCGCCCGCTCCAGGCTTTCGATCCGGTCGTCCGGGTCGCGGAACAGGCCGCTGGAATAATGCATGCCCTTGTCGAGCCATGGCTGGTAGAAATCATTCCCCAGATCATAATGATAGGCGATGTTGCGCCGCGAACCCTTGCGGCTGTTGCGGCGCGCCCAATGGAACGCGCGCCCGATCCAGCGTGCCGGCCCATGCGGCCGGGCGACATTGCCCAGGCTGGCTGCATTGGCCATGAACAGGGCGAAGAGCGGAACCGGATCGGGACTGGTCCACTCTCCCCGGGCCCAGGCCCTGTACCAGCCGGCCGATCCCCCGGCGATCAGGCGAATCAGCGCCCGCCAGCGCAGCAGATGAACCTCGCATTCCGGTCCCGCTGCGCGGCCGCCGAGCAGGCGCTGGCTGCCGTCCGGCAGAATGGCGAGCAAAGAACCCTGTTCGAGCCCAAGGTCGATGCGGTCGAGCAATTTGTGGAACTGCCGGGCGGCGAGACGATCCGGCCAGCCATGGCTGCGGCGCTCCAGCGGTCGCCTGACCGGCACTGCGGCCCGGCCACGACGGGGTTCAATGGCGTTCATGCTTCCACTCTGCCCGATGGTTTAACGCGTCGCAATCATGGCCTGATCCCGCGCCATGCGGCGAGAGCCCGTTCACGCCCCTCCCGATGACCGATGCACTTGGCCGGATAATCGGACGGACGCGCGTCATGCGCTTCGGGGTCGTGAATGATGTCATCGTTCAGATGCGCCAGTTCCGGCACCCAGGCCCTGATATAGTCCGCGGCGTCGAACTTTCCCGACTGGGTCAGGGGCGCCATGATCCGCGAGAAGATATTGGCATCGACGCCGCTGCCTGCAACCCATTGCCAGTTGACGCTATTATTGGCGTAGCTCGCATCGACCAGCGTATCCCAGAACCAGCGCGCCCCATGCCGCCAGTCGATCAGCAGATGCTTGATCAGGAAGCTGGCCGCGATCATGCGCACCCGATTATGCATCCAGCCCGTCGTCCAGAGCTGCCGCATGCCGGCATCGACAATGGGATAGCCCGTGCGCCCTGTCTTCCACGCCTTGAAATCGGCACCAGCCTCGCGAAGATCGCGCCAGGGCATCGCGTCGAAGGCTGGCCGCGCATTTTCCGATCCATAGGCGGGCATGGCCCATATCTGCGTATGGGCATAGTCGCGCCAGATCAGTTCCTTGAGGAAGGTCGTCGCATCGCCGGGCGCTCCGGCAACCCGGCGCCAGACATAGGCGGGGGAGACCTCCCCGAAATGGAGGTGCGGCGACAGGCGAGAGCTCCCCTCCAGCGAGGGCAGGTTCCTGGCCCTGTCATAATCCGCCACCTGGTCGAGAAAGGCGGCGACATTGGCCCGCGCCCCCGCTTCCCCAGGAGTCCAGTCGCGTGAAAAGGCCCTGGCCCAATCGGGCTTGGTCGGCGAAAGGCCCCATCGGTCCAGCGAATCGCTTTTCGGCCAACGTCCTGGCGCATCGATGCGCGAAGGCGCGCGAACCGGTTCGGCCGGCGGCATATGCTCCATCACGGCGCGGGCGAAGGGGGTATAGATCCGATAGCTGTTTCCTTCGCCCGTCCGCACCGCGCCGGGCGGCAGCAGCAATGCGCCGTCATGCAGGCACAGCTCCAGCCTTTTGACGAGCGCCTTCTCCGCATTGCGCCACCAGGGTTCGTAATGATGCAGGGCATGCACGCGCCGGGCGCCCGTTTCCTCAGCGATCTGGACGATCTGATCGATGCAGTTTCCCTGCCTCAGGATCAGGCGCGATCCCTTCTCCCGAAGATTTTCGTCCAGGCTCTTCAGGCTATGGTGCAGCCACCAGCGCGACGCTCCGCCCACCTTCCATTGGCGCGGCGCCTGATCGTCCAGCACATAGACGGGAATCACCGGCCCTTCCTGCACGGCGGCTGCCAGTGCGGCCTGATCGGCAAGGCGCAGGTCCTGACGAAACCAGAGAATTACGGGGTCTGACATGCGATCGGGCATGCCATGGGCCGCCCGATGTTCCAAGCCCCCGCCCATTTGAAGCGATGCACAGCACAAATCGCCGCGTCAGGATTTTTCCGGCATGGACGCGCCGCCCCGCCCCGCTTATTCTTGCACTGCACAAAGCGACGGGCGGGCTGGAGCCTCCGGACGGCTTGTCGGGATTAACGACCAGGGACTATGATGGCTTCGATGCCGAATGATTCAGAACTCGCCTACCGGCCATGCGTCGGTGTCATGCTCGTCAACATGGATGGCAAGGTTTTCGTCGGTCAGCGGATCGATAATGCGGTGGAAGCCTGGCAAATGCCACAGGGCGGCATCGACGACGGCGAAGATATGAAGGCGGCCGCCCTTCGGGAACTGAACGAGGAGACCGGCATCGTTCGCGAGCATGTGGAGATCATCGCCAAGGCGCGCGAAGAGCATTTCTACGATCTGCCGCCGGAACTGATCGGCAAGCTGTGGGGCGGCAAATATCGCGGCCAGCGGCAATATTGGTTCCTTGCGCGTTTCCTGGGGTCGGATGAGGACATCGACATCCAGACGGCGCATCCTGAATTCCGCGAATGGAAATGGACGGAGCCGGAGAGCCTGCCTGACCTGATCGTGCCGTTCAAGCGCAAGCTGTATCGGGATATTTTGCAGGAATTCAGGGATTTGATCTGAAAACAAGGGTTAAAATCCGCCGCCATGCCAGTATGAGAAGGCGCATGCGTTACTGGCTGGCCGTTCTGCCCCTCTTCCTCTCCACCCCGGCGCTCGCCGATTACCCCGTGCTCCTGCCGCCATCGGTGCGGGAAATGCTGGAGGCGGCCATCGCCAACGGCAATGAGACCGAGATCGCGACCGTCGCGAAGATCGCCAAGCAGACCAATCCCGGTTCCGCCGACGAGATTCAGCGCATGGTCAACAGTTGGAAGGAACGGACCAGGGCGACGCAGGAAACTGTGATCCGCGAGGCGCGCTTCACGGAATTGTGGACGGGCAAGATCGAAGCGGGCGGCTTCCGCTCCACCGGCTCCACAAGCGAAATCGGCATCAGCGCCAGCGCAGCGGTCAAGCGCACCGGCATCCAATGGTCGCACAAGCTGGCCGCCAGCGTCGATTACCGGCGCGCCAACGGCGTGACCTCGCGCGAACGCTATACCGCCAGCTATGAGCCGCGCTACGAATTCGATCCACGGGGCTTCGCCTATGGATTGACGCAGTTCGAGCGGGATACGTCGATCGGCTATGACGCGCGCTACACCGCCTCGGCCGGCATCGGTTACAAGCTGATCGTCAGCGATCCGGTCGACCTCTCGCTGGATGCCGGTCCTTCGATCCGCCACGCCAAATATGTGACGGGAGAGCGGGAGACCAAATTGGGCGCCCGTGCGTCCATGGACTTCGCCTGGCGCCTGACCCCTGCGCTGACCTTCAGGCAGACAGCCTCCGGCTATGCCGAAAGCGACGTCTATACGCTGAATTCGCTGACCTCGCTGGTGACGAAGGTGGGAACACGCTGGTCGGCTGCCTTTTCCTACAATGTGCAATATGAATCGGAGACGCTGCTTTCAGCGCGGGATTCGGACACGATGAGTCGCCTGACCCTCACTTATGATTTCTAGGCGGTCGCCGACTTTCAGGACCAGGGGTGGAGGCGCGCCCTCCGCTCTGATAGGGTCGTTAGGATGAGAGGCATTTCGTCGTTCGAACGGAGCGTCATGGAAAGCGCCGCCGACGCGCCCATGCTCGCCCAGACTGAAAAATGGGCGGCGGTGAACAGCGGGTCGCGCAATCTTCCCGGTCTTGCGGCCATGGCGGCCATGCTTGCCGATGCCTTCGCCGGCCTGCCGGGCGCGATGTCCCTTGTCGATCCAGAGCCGGTGGAAACCGTCCGGCCCGACGGTCGTCTGGCGATGGTCGCGCATGGCAGCCACCTGCGCCTCTCGGTCAGGCCGGAGGCTCCGGTGCAGATCCTGCTCACCGGGCACATGGATACGGTCTTCCCCGCCGACCATGGCTTTCAGGCGCTGCGGTGGGTCGATCCTGCGACGCTGAACGGACCGGGCGTCGCGGACATGAAGGGCGGGATCGCCGTCATGCTGGCCGCCCTGCGCGCGGTGGAAGCCGCACCGGATGCAAGGCGGCTGGGCTATGACGTCATCATCAACAGCGATGAGGAGGTCGGCAGCCCTTCCTCGGCGGCGCTGTTGCGGCAGGTTGCGACGGGAAAGATCGCGGCCTTCACCTATGAACCGGCCCTGCCCGACGGCACGCTGGCCGGGGCCCGCGCCGGCAGCGGCAACTTCGCCATCGTCGTCACCGGACGAAGCGCCCATGCCGGGCGCAATCCGCAGGATGGCCGCAACGCGTTGCTCGCGGCCGCCGACCTGGCGTTGCGGCTGAAGGCGGCGAGCGGCGGCGGCTTTTCCTGCAATCCCGCGCGGATCGAGGGCGACAGTCCCAATAATGTCGTGCCGGACCACACGGTTCTGCACGTCAATTTCCGTCCGAAGACGCCTGCCGACGAGCAGGCCGCGGACGAACTGCTGAAGGACGCCATGGCGCGGATCGCCCTGGAGCATGAGGTGACGCTTCATCGGCATGGCGGCTTCGGCCGGCCGCCCAAGCCGATGGATGGGCGGGCGGAAGCCTTGTTCGGGCTAGTCCGGCAATGCGGCGCGGACCTGGGCCTTTCCATCGCCTGGCGGGATACCGGCGGGGTGTGCGACGGCAATAATATCGCGGCCTGCGGCGTGCCCGTGGTCGACACCATGGGCGTGCGGGGCGGCAACATCCACAGCGATTCGGAATATCTGATCGTCGACAGCCTGGCCGAACGGGCGCAACTATCGGCCCTGGCGCTGCTCCGCATCGCCCAGGGGCATTTCACCGGGGGGATGAAGGCGTGAGTTTTTTCATGCGCACGGCGCGCGCCGACGATTTGCAGACCCTTTATGAAATGGCGAAGCTGACCGGGGGCGGGTTCACCAACCTGCCGCCGGACCGGAAGTCGCTTGCCGCCAAGCTGGAGCGGACGGAACAGGCGCTGGCCCGGCAAGGCGAAGGGGTCGAGGACGAACTGATCGTCATGGTGCTGGAAAACAGCCAGACGGGTCAGGTCCGCGGCACTTGCCAGATATTCAGCAAGGTCGGGCAAAGCTGGCCCTTCTATTCCTATCGGCTGGGCGTTCTCACCCAACATAGCCGGGAGCTTTCGCGCACCTTCAGGGCGGAGATGCTCTCGCTTGTCACCGATCTCGAAGGGTCGACGGAAGTGGGCGGCCTGTTCCTTCACCCCCGCGAGCGTGCGGAGGGGCTGGGTCTGCTGCTGGCGCGCAGCCGCTATCTCTATATCCGCAACCATCGCGCCCGCTTCGGAGAGCGGATCATCGCGGAACTGCGGGGCGTGATCGACGAGGCAGGCGGTTCCCCCTTCTGGGACGGCCTCGCGGGGCGCTTCTTCGGCATGAGCTTTCAGGAGGCGGACGAGTTCAACGCGGTGAACGGCAACCAGTTCATTGCCGACCTGATGCCGAAGACGCCGATCTACACCGCCATGCTGACCGACACCGCGCGCGGCGTCATCGGCATGCCCCACCCCAATGGCCGCGCGGCCATGCGCATGCTGGAGACGGAGGGCTTCACCAATCCCGGCTATGTCGACATATTCGACGGCGGACCGACGATGGTGGGGCAAATCAATTCGCTGCGCACCATCGCCCATGCCTCCGACGCGGTGCTGGGCGCGGTGCACGAGAAGGGCGGAGACAAGATGCTGGTGACCACCGGACGGCTCGCGGATTTCCGCTGCACCTATGGCTTCGTGACGGAACGGGAGGATGGCGGCATATCGCTCGACCGGGCTTCCGCGGAACTGCTGGGGGTGGAACCGGGACAGACATTCACCATGGCGGAACGGGCATGACGGCAAGGGAGATCAATTTCGACGGCCTGGTGGGTCCCAGCCACAATTATGCGGGCCTCAGCCTGGGCAACCTTGCCTCCGCGCGCAACGCGGGCGCCATCTCCTATCCCCGAGCGGCGGCGCTCCAGGGGATAGAGAAGATGCGGTCCAACCTTCGCCTCGGGCTGCCGCAGGGGCTGTTCCTGCCCCAGTGGCGGCCGGATGGCGCCTGGCTGTCAGCTCTCGGGACCGATGTCGGCAATGCGGAGCCGCATATCCGCGCCGCCGCCATGTCGGCCTCCTCCATGTGGGCCGCCAATGCCGCGACCGTTTCGCCGGCCGCCGATACGGCCGATGGGCGCACGCACCTGACCGTCGCCAATCTCGTCACCATGCCGCATCGCAGCCATGAATGGCCGCAGACGCTGGCCCAGTTGCGCCTTGCCTTTTCCGACCGGAACGCCTTCGCCGTGCATGGCCCTGTCCCCGCCCCCTTCGGCGACGAGGGCGCGGCCAATCACATGCGCCTGTGCGACAGCCATGGCGAGGCAGGCGTCGAGGTGTTCGTCTATGGCCAGTCCGGCGGCCCCTTTCCCGCCCGCCAGCATGTCGAGGCGAGCAAGGCCGTCGCCCGGCTGCACCGGCTCGATCCGGATCGCACGCTGTTCGTCATGCAGTCGGAGGAAGCGATCGCGGCGGGCGCCTTCCACAATGACGTGGTCGCCGTCGCCAACGAACGCGTGCTCTTCACGCATGAACATGCCTTTGCGGACAAGGAGCGCTTCTACGCCGATCTCCGCGCCAGGCTGCCGTCGGTGGAGATCGTGGAGGTTCCCGCCAGCGCCATCAGCCTGTCAGACGCGATCCGCAGCTATATCTTCAATGCGCAGCTCGTCACCTTGCCCACGGGCGACCCTTCGAATTTGCCCGGGACAGGCATGGCGCTGATCCTGCCGACGGAGGCGCGGGATATGCCCGCCATCTGGAACTGGCTGGAGAAGATGGTCGCGGGCAACGGCCCCATTCGCAAGCTCGTGCCCGTCGACGTTCGCCAATCCATGGCCAATGGCGGCGGTCCTGCCTGCCTGCGCCTGCGCGTGGTGGCCGATCCTGCCAATATCGATCCCCGCTTCCTGGTGGACGAGGCGAAGCTGGACGGCATTGCCGACATCGTCCGCAACTATTGGCCAGAAGCCATAGCGCCAGAGGATCTGGCCGATACCCGGCTGATCGCCCGCATCGAACAATCATGGTTAACGGTTGTTGACCATTTGCAACTTTCAGGCGATCTAATCCCCTGACGGCGGGCAAGCCGAGTGGGACCGATGGAACGGATCAAGCGCCTCTTCACGATCAAGACCAAGTTCGAGGCGTTTCTGGTGATTTACGCCCTGGCCCTTGGCGCGACCGAGCGCGGCTTCGTCTACATGCAGCAATATCCCGGCACCGGGGGGCATTTGCTGGCGCTGGCCTGCACCGGCAGCGTCTTCATGGCCGGCGGCATGATCCTGGACGCCGTGGAGATGCGGCACAGCGCCATTTAACTTGTATCTGCCGCCCGCTCCATGCAGGAGCGGCGTCATGGCTGCGATCATGCTTCAGGGAACGGGTTCGGACGTCGGCAAATCCTTGCTGGTGGCGGGCCTTTGCCGCGCGCTGGTGCGGCGCGGATACAGCGTCCGGCCCTTCAAGCCGCAGAACATGTCCAACAATGCCGCCGTCACCGCCGATGGCGGAGAAATCGGGCGGGCGCAGGCTCTTCAGGCCATGGCGGCAGGAATCGAACCGCATACGGACATGAACCCGGTGCTGCTGAAGCCGCAGGCCGACCGCACGTCCCAGCTTGTCGTCCATGGCCAGGTGCGCGGCAAGCTGGGCAGCGAAAATTTCCGGTCTGCGCGCGGCGAATTGCTGGAGGCCGTGCTGACCAGCTACCGCCGCTTGCAGGCGCAATGCGACATTGTCGTGGTGGAGGGCGCCGGATCGCCCGCAGAGGTGAACCTGCGCGCCGGCGACATCGCCAATATGGGCTTTGCGCGGGCCGCGAATGTGCCGGTGATCCTGGTGGGCGACATCGATCGCGGCGGCGTGATTGCGGCCGTCGCCGGAACAAGGACAGTCATCGATCCCGCCGATGCGGCGATGATCCGGGGATTCCTGATCAACAAGTTCCGGGGCGACCCCGCGCTGTTCGAGGACGGTTATCGCCATATCGAGCAGTTGACCGGCTGGAAGGGCTTTGGCGTCATCCCCTGGCTGCGACAGGCCAGCCGCTTACCCAGCGAGGATGCCGTGGTGCTCGAACGCCGACAGGGCGGCGGCCACGAAAAGCTGCTGATCGCCTGCCCCATCCTGCCCCGGATCGCCAATTTCGACGATCTGGACCCGCTGAAACTGGAGCCGGGCGTCGAAGTCATGATGGTGCCGCCGGGCCAGCCCATTCCGGCGGAGGCCGCGCTCATCATCCTGCCGGGTTCCAAGGCGACGATCGCCGACCTGCAGGCGGTCCGCGATCAGGGATGGGACATCGACATTCTCGCCCATCGCCGGCGCGGGCGGCCGATATTGGGGATATGCGGCGGTTACCAGATGCTGGGCCGCAGGATAGACGATCCGGACGGAATCGAGGGGCCGCCCGGCGGCATCGAGGGGCTTGGCCTGCTAGACGTGGAAACCCGGCTGACACAGGTCAAGACATTGGAAAGGACCGGCGGAACCGCCATGGGCCGGGCCTTTTCGGGCTATGAGATGCATGTCGGACGGACGGACGGCGCCGATTGCGCGCGCCCGTTCGCCATGCTGGAGGGCGGTCGTCCCGATGGCGCATCGAGCGGAGACGGCGCGGTGATGGGCACCTATGTCCACGGCCTGTTCGCCAGCACCGCGCTGCGCGCCGCCCTTCTGTCCCGCCTGGGGCATGAAGCCGCATCGGAGGATTATCAGGCTTCGGTGCATGAAGCGCTGGACCAGATCGCAATGCAGTTGGAAGAGCATGTCGATGTGCAGGCGCTGATCCGGATCGCCACCGCCTGACCCGGTTGGAGCCTTGCCGGCGGGCCGGGCCATTACGGCACGCATGCGCACCTATGCTATTGGTTATATTTACCGAAAATCAGCAGGATAGTATAAGCAAAGCATAGGACATAGCGCCGACAGTATGGCGCGACATGGGGGCGAGGCGGAACTTATGTTGCGTGACCTTCATAAACCATCCGCTCCGATGAAGGCTGCCCTGTTATCATGCAGGCGCCACTTTCTTTCTTCCTTGATATTCAGCGCATTGATGAACGTCCTTTATATCGGACCCGTTCTCTACATGCTGCAAATCTATGACCGGGTCGTGACGGGACAGGGCAGACTTACCCTGTTCTTCCTGACAATCATCATCATCTTCGTGATCGGCACGCTCGCCCTGCTGGAGCAGGTGCGCTCCCGCCTGCTGGTGCGGGCCAGCATCCGCTTCGACCGGCAGCTTTCGGGGCTGCTGCTCGACACGACGCTCAGTGGACGCGGCTCGACGGGCGAGGCGATGAACCGACAGGCCCTCCGGGAATTCGACACGCTCCGCCAGACGCTGACCGGGCCGACGATCCTGTCGATCTTCGATTTTCCCTGGAGCCCCATCTATGTCGTCGTCTGCTTCCTGATCCATCCGGCCATTGCAGCCATGGCGGTGGCCGGCGGCGGCGCGCTCCTCTTCATCGCGCTTTGCAATGAAAGGCGGACAAATTCGCCGCTGAAGCAGGCCAATGACGCCGCCAACAAGGCCTATGTCAGCCAGGAACAGACGATCGCGGGCGCGGAGGTGATCCGCGCGCTCGGCATGCGGAACGCGCTGGTCCGGCGGCACCTGCTCGAACGCCGGGCGATGCTGAACCTTCAGGCCCATGCCAGCTTCGCGGGCGGGCATTATGTCGCCATCAGCAAGTTCATCCGCCTCGCCCTGCAATCGCTGGCGCTGGGCCTGGGCGCGTGGCTGGCGATCAACGACCAGATTTCGGCGGGCGCGATCTTCGCTTCCTCCTTTCTGGTCGGCCGGGCGCTGGCGCCGATCGACCAATTGCTGGGCGCGTGGCGCAGCGTCGTCCATGCGCGGGCGAGCTATGCGACGCTCAACGATCTGCTGGCCGCGAGGGATGCCGACATCGCCCTCACCCGGTTGCCCGCGCCGAACGGCCATATCGCGGTCGAACATCTGACCTGTTTCAACCCAGGCCAGGAAAGACCTGTGCTGGCCGACATCAGCTTCACGGTGGAGCCGGGGGAGGTCATCGCCATTGTCGGACCCAGCGGCGCGGGCAAATCGACCTTGCTGCGCATGCTGTCCGGCGCGGCGCGGCCGCTGCGCGGATCGATCCGCTATGACGGCGCGGACATCCAGGACTGGGAATCGGAACGACTGGCGAGCTTCGTCGGCTATCTGCCGCAGGACACGTCCCTGTTCGCAGGGACCATCAAGGAGAATATCGCCCGCTTCGGCAATTTCCTGTCGGACGATGAGGAAGCGATAGACAATGCCGCCATCGAAGCCGCCCGGCTGAGCGGCGCGCATGACATGATCCAGCATCTGCCGGGCGGCTATAATCTGACGCTCGGCTGGGGCGGACGCGGCCTTTCCGCCGGGCAGGCGCAGCGCGTCGGTCTTGCGCGGGCGCTCTACGGTGCGCCGCCGCTGGTCTTTCTGGACGAACCCAATGCGCATCTCGACGCGGAGGGAGAGGTGCGGCTGGTCGCGACGCTGGCCGACCTCAAGAAGAGGAATGCGTCCGTCATTATCGTCGCCCATCGCATGGGGATATTGGGCGTGGTCGACAAGATCATGGTGATGCGTGACGGAAGGGTCGAGGCCTTTGGCGCACGCGACGACGTGCTGGGCCGTTTGAAGGCGATCCGGTCGGAAGAACGTCCCGCTCCCCAGACGGCGGAGGGGTAAGGCGCCATGGGAACTATTCAGATCAGGGATGCGGCAGGCGCCGTCGAGCTTTACTATCCCGCCGGAAACGGCGCGGAGATCATCGATGATCGGCCTGAGCGCGACATGCGCGCCGGCATGATCATCGCGGCGCTGTTCTTCGTCCTGTTTCTCGGCTGGGCGGCCTTTGCGCGGCTCGATGCGGCCGCCTATGCGCCAGGGCGGCTCACCGTGTCGGGCCAGCGGCAATCGGTGCAGCATCGCGACGGCGGCGTGGTGGGCGCGATCTTCGTGAAGGAAGGCCAGCATGTCAGCCAAGGCCAGCCGCTGATGGAACTGGCCTCCGCCGAGGTGCGGGCGCAGGCGCGCATATTCGGCGCGCAATATATCGAGTTGAAGGCGCAGCGGGCCAGGCTGATTGCCGAGCAGCTTGGCGCAAGCCATGTCCTGTGGCCTGCCGAATTTGCGATGCTGAAGGGACAGGAGAAGGCGGATGCGGAGGAGGCGATCCGCCTTCAGCTGACCCAGTTCAACGCGCGTAGCTCCGTACTGGCGGCGCAGACCGGCGTGCTGCGCCAGCAGGCCAGTCAGGTGCAGCAGACGGCGCGCGGCTATCGTTCGCAACTGGCGGCCTCGTCAGAGCAGGCCCGTCTGATCGGAGAGGAACTGGAGAGCCTGCGCGGCGTGGCGGAAAAGGGGTTTGTGTCCCAATCCCGGATCAGGGCCCTGGAACGCGCAAGGGCCGATCTTCAGGGACAGGAGGGGCAATTTTCCGCCAGCATCGCCCGGTCCGGGGCGGAAGCGGGGGAAAACCGGCTGAAGGCGCTCGAAGCGGAAAAGGCCTATAAGGAACGCGCCTCATCGGAATTGCGCGACGTCGAATTCTCGCTCAACGAAGTGCTGCCCAAATATCGCGCCGCCAAGGATCAGCTTGCCCGGCTGCAAATCCGCGCACCCGCCACCGGCACCATCGTCGGCCTCAACGTCTTCACTGTCGGCGGCGTCATTTCCGCCGGCCAGAAGCTGATGGACATCGTTCCCGACCGGGCGGGCCTCGTCATAGAGGCGCGGATTTCGCCGGAAGACATTGACGACCTGAAAGTGGGGCAGCAGGCGCAGATCAAGTTCAGCAGCCTGCATGAACGCGACCTGCCGATCATGGACGGCCGGATCACGCGGCTTTCGGCCGACAGCTTCCAGGATGAAAAGGCGGGAGTCTCCTTCTACACCGCAGAGGTGATGGTGCCGCCGATGGAACTGGACAGGATCAGGAGCGTGCGGGGGAAGGATTTCAGCCTGAAGGCGGGGATGCCGGTGCAGGTTCTGGTGCCGCTGCGGCGGCGGACTGCGCTCCAATATGCGCTGGAACCGCTGACCCAGTCGCTCTGGCTGTCCTTCCGGGAGCATTGAGCCAGACGGTCATTGCAGTTCGGAAAAGCGGACCCGCGCGCCCAGCGCCTCGTAGATGTGCCGATATTCGGCGATGATGGCGCTACGGTCATAATCCCGCACGACCCGCTCGCGCAGCGCTTCGCCCATCGCCCGGCGCAAGGAAGGCGAGCGCAGCAGGTGCAGGATCGCCGCCGCCGTGCCCTCCGGGTTGACCAGTTCGGTGACGATGCCGCCCGGCCGGTCGATCCCAGGCGCCCGCCCCTCGATCATTTCCCGGCAACTGCCGACATCGGGCGCGACCACCGGCACCCCGCACGCGCCCCCTTCCAATATGACGAGCGGCTGGGCTTCCGACAGGCTGGTGAGGACGATCAGGTCGATCCGGGGCAGCCATTCCGCGACATTGACCCGCCCGGCAAATTGCACCGCATTGCCGATGCCCAATTCAGCGACCAGCGCCTCGCAATCCGCGGCATAGTCAGCATCCTCATCGAGCGGCCCCAATATGGCGAAGCGGACTTCAGGCATGTCCGTCAGGACCAGCGCCGCCGCCCTGATGAAGGTCTTGACGTCCTTGATCGGCACGACCCGGCCGATCAGCGTCACCAGCGGCCGGGCGGGATCGCAGGCGCGCTCCATCGACGCGAAGCGCTCCGCGTCGATGCCGTTGGGAATGACTCGCAGCCGTTCCTGCCGGGCGCCCAGGCGGCGCTGCGTCTGGTTGTTGGCTCCGTACAGCGCGATGATCGGGTCGCAGGCGTCGTAACAGGCGCGGGTATAGGTCTGGAAGACCGCCAGCCACAGGTCGCGCAGATCATGCCCTTCCCGGTCGAGCGTCAGCCCGGTTTCGATCTGGTCCCCGATCCAGTCGGCCATCATGATCTCTATCTGCCGTTCCAGCATGTAGATTCCATGTTCGGTGATGAAGGCGGGATGGCCGGTCTCATAAGCGGCCCGTGCAGCCAGCAGGCCCGCAAAGCCGGTGGATATGGTGTGATAGACACGCGCTTTCGGCAAGGGCGCGAGCAGCATCTTGAGCAGCCCGCCCAGCAGCACCCGCATCGCCCAGAAGAAATGATGGAAGGAGGCCGAGCGGAAAGCCGTGTCGTAATAATGGGTGAAGAGGTCGAATATCTCCGGATTGGAGAGGAGATCGCCCGCGCCGGGGCACGGCTTCAATCCTTCCAGCGCCTGCCGCAGACGGATCAGTTCATCCTTGCCGCCCGTCGACAGGAAGGCGAGCAGCAGGCGGCCGATCCGCTTCATCTGCGACGCCGGATAGCGGCGCGGCAGGCAGGGTTCGATCAGCAGCGGGATTTCCACCACTTCGACGACATTGGGCGGCGGCGCCATGCGCCAGGGCTGCGCGCCATTGCCCGCCTTGATGGCGACGAGCGAAAATCGCAGGTCGGGCATGCTGAGGATCAGGTCCTGCAACCAGCTGGAAACGCCCCCGACCACAAATGGATAAGCGCCTTCGACGATCAGGCATATGTCGCTGTCCTGCCCCTCGGACATCATGACGCCGGCTCCACGTCCCCCCTACGCGTGGGCCGGGCTTTGCCTGCCAGATGCCGTTCCAGCGCGCGCCTTATCCGGGCGCGCGCCGCCTGCAATGACCGACGCCTTATGTCACCGCTCTTCAGCAAGCCGGCAATCTCATCCAGCTTCCTGTTCGCGTCCTGACAGAGCCGAAGCCTCTGCCCCTGCGGCAGCAACTGGTTGAAGCAGCCATGATCGGCCAGCAGCATGGCAAGGGCATAGCGATCGTCCAGATGCTGGGCGGGGGCGATCCTCGCCTGCAATTCGCTGCGTTGCTGCGCCAGATTATAGCTGACCTGCGCGGCCGCAGCGGCGGCGAGCGCCCGGATGGTCTGGTCCTCGTCCGACAGGGCCATGACGATGAGGGGGGACAATCGCGGCTCGAAAGAGATCACGGCGGTTTCCAGGGCCCGATAGCGGGCCTGCAGATTTCCGTAGCGGAGCATGGTGGCCAGTGAACCGATCTCGTCGCTTTCGGGATAACGCACACGATCGTCGAGTATCCGGCCCAGCCGCTCTACCGGCGACAGGTCGTTGACGTCCCGCCGCTTACTCGTTCGGACGTCCCGATAGGCAATCTGCCTTTTCCGTCTCGACGGCCGGACCAGCGGGGCCAGAATCAGGCAGGCCAGCATACCGGCAGGCCCAATGGCGGCACCGATCGGCAGGGCGAAACGCTGGCGCACGCCCAGCCCATCCAGCCCTTTCATCATGATCAGCAGCGCGGCGCAGGAGAGCGCCAGATGGATGGGCGCGAACCAGAGGATGCTCCCCTCTCCCACCGCCAAACCGGTGAACAGCAGGAACAGATCGGCAGCCGAAAACAGGATGAGCAGGGCGATCAAGCCACTTTTCCTTCCGGGACCAGCCATTTCGGCGCAAAGGCCTGTTCACGCCCGAACAGCGCCGGGCATTTGCCGAGCAGGTCTGCAACCTGTAGCAGTTGCGCCACATAGGCCTCCGTGATCCTGATCCCGGCGGCGCTGTGGACGAGAATGATGGCCGCCAATCCTTCCTCCGCCCCCGCGACCGGCACGGCCAGAAGACCCCATTCCGACAGCAGCGGCCGGTCGGCGGCACGATCGGCCCGCAACGGCCTGGGCGTCGCCAGCATCGCCTGCGCCATCGGCGAGCGCGA
Organism: Sphingobium sp. CFD-2; assembly: GCF_024611135.1. Lineage (NCBI taxonomy): Bacteria > Pseudomonadati > Pseudomonadota > Alphaproteobacteria > Sphingomonadales > Sphingobiaceae > Sphingobium > Sphingobium sp. CFD-2. The sequence continues at coordinate 1,566,642 of NZ_CP084405.1, forward strand.
AAGGTCCGGGGCCTGCCCCTGGGCCGCCTTGCCGCCGAAGCGCGCCGTCACCTGGGCGCCGCGCACATCGTAGAAGGTGAAATCCTCCGTCTGCGCGGCGAGCGCGATCAGGCGGGCGACCGCGTCGGCCTGGCTTTCCGGATCGGGTTTGGAAAGGTCGAGGCCGGCAGCCATGGCCTGTACGATCGTGCGCTGCCCGATGGCGATCCGGACCTGCAGCTTGCGGTTGGTGTCGGTAAGACGGGCGATGATTTCCGCCAGCTTCTTCCAGTTGCGGTCCATCGCCTGATGCTGCCGTTCCTGATCGGCAATGCGGTTCCTGCGGCTCGCGGTCACCTCGCCCGTCACCAGGGCCGTCACCATCCACAGCATGGGCTGGATGGAGAGGCGCAGCTGCTGTTCGATATGATCCGTCGCGCCCGACCATGGGTTCGACCAGCGGAACCAGATGGCGGAGGCGATCGCGGCGGCGGCTAGCCCCGATCCGGTGCCATAGGTCGTCGCCATGACCAGCACCGGCAGCCAATAGGGATTGGGGTTGATGTCGGAAAAGGCATTGCCGCTCATCAATCCCTGGTCGATCGCCATCAGCGTGGCGAACAGGATCAGCATTTCCGCGCATTGCAGCAGGATGGGCCGCTTCTTCAGCATCAATGCCTCCCAAGAAAGCGAGTGAGCGCCACGCGCAGATAGAGTTGGCGTCCCGAAATGCCGGGCCGGCTGATCGAACTGATCCCGCCGCTCGCCTGAAGGCGCCAGCCCTCGCTCAGCCGCCCGGTCGCGCTGACGTTCGCGGTGGGACCGTCGGTCTTGCCCTTGCGGTCGAAGGTCCAGCCTGCCGCGCCGCTGAGCTGCCAACCTGTCCAGGACATGCCGGACAGCAGTTGGAAGCTGTGATTTTCCCTGTCGCTGAGAGGGATATAGGCAAGGCCATTGGGCCGCAGCGCCCTGCGGCCGACATATTCCGCATCCAGCCGGTAGCTGACCGCCAGCGATGGCGATCCGCGGCGGAGCAGATAATCGAGGCCGCCCGCCACGGTGATGCTGCGCGTCCGGACGCCGGTGCCGGTCAATCCATAGCCATTCCAGCCGCCATCCGCCTGCACCGCCAGTTCCGGCGTCAGGCGGATCGTCCCCCCGATCCCCACGCGGCTGATATGACCGCCGAAGGTCGATTGTTCCGGCGTGGCGAGATCCGGCAGGCGGTAGGCGAGGACCAGCCTTCCCTGCCTTTCGGGAGGACCGGTGAACAGCCGAAGGCCGGCGCCCGCCACCTTTTCGTCCAACTGGGCACTGCCCTGAAACTCGATGCGGGAAACCGCGCCGAGATTGACGGTCGCGAACAGGTCCCCGATGGCGGAGCGGGACGTGCGGTTGGCAAGAATGCCGTTGGCGCCATGGACGGTGTCCGCTTCGGAGCGGAACCAGCGGACGCCAGCGCCGAGCGAGAGGCGGTTGTTGAACGGCACCAGCGCATTGAGGCCTGCCTCCGCCTGCCAGAAGACCTTGCCGCCGCGCGCCGTCACGGCCCCGGCGACATTGCCGCCCGATTCGGCCAATGTCTGCCGGGCGAAGGGATCGTCCGCGGCGAGATTGCGATAACGGGCCGCGCCAAGGGCCAGCGCGCCCTCCGCAACCTCCATGTCGCCCAGCAGGCGCTGGATTCGCTTGTCGCCGGGATATGCCGCCGCCAGCGGAGCAAGCCGCCGCCGCGCCAGGTCGGGATAACCGGCGGCGGCATCGGCTTGCGCCCGGGCGATGGCGAGTTCGACGTCGAGATGCGACGTTTGCGGTTCGCCTGCGATGGGGGAGACAGGCGCTGGCTCCCCATCGGGCAGGAAACGCACGTGCAGCCCATGCTTGTCCGCCACCGCCTCCAGCTTCCGCCCCTCGGCGGCGCGCAGAACCAGACTCTCGTCATTCCAGCGCAAATCCGCCAGGTCCGCCCCGGCGTCGGCGGCGAAGTCCTTGAGGACGGCATCGGCAATCGGCCGGTCGAACCGGACGACCAGCTCATAGCCGCTGTCTTCCAGTTCGAGATGCACGTCCCCGCTCCATTGCAGGTCCACAGTCCTGACTTCCGATGCCGTCACATCCGTGTCGGGCGGCAATGCCGCGACCATGAGCGGCGGCGGCCCCATCAGCAGCAAGGCGGCGGCCAGTGGCGTCATGGCCGCAACACCTTGCGCGCGCGTCCCGGATCACCCGAAGCGATAAGCAAGCGGGCCAGCATGATGTCGAGCTTGCGGTCTGCCGGAGTGGCCCGGCGCAGTGCTTCGACCATGGCCGTCGCCTCCGACGTCCGGCCCAGCCGGGTCAGCAGTTCCGCCCGCTCCACCGAAAGCGGCGGGGTGAGCGCCAGCGATCTTTCGATCCAGGGGCGGGCCCCGGCTTCGCCCTTCAGCTTCGTCTGCGCATCGGCCATCAGGCTCAGCGCTGCCCGGTCGTCGGGACGTTCGCGAAGATAGAAATTCAACTGGTCGGCGGTCGCCCGCGCATCCCCCCTGTTCCAGCCGTCCCAGGCAAGGCGAAGGCGATCCGACGGCTCAGCGGCGCTGTTGGCGACGCGGGCGTTCGCAAGCGCCAGATCATAATAGGCCGCTCTATCGGGCGGAACCTGCGCGCCGGCTGCCGCCTTCAACTGCTGGGCGGAAAGGGTGCGGCCGTCGAGCAGCCGGTCGAGCGCCCGCGCCGCCGCCGCCCTGTCGCGCGCCGCATTGGCCAGTGCGATGCGCTGGACCAGCATGTCGCTGCTGTCGGCGGCGTCAGTCGCTTCCAGAAACGCCAGCGCGTCCGCAGGCCTTGCGCGCTCGACATAGGCCTGCGCCCATTTCGGATCGGCCAATGCCCGCGCCTTCAACCAGGCAAGGTCCTGCGCGACAGGGCGCGGCCCCATGAGGTACAGCATGCGCGCGTCGGATGGGTCATCGCTTTTGGCCGTCGATTGCTGCCGAAGCAGCGCGATGGCGTCCGACCGGAAACCCTTCTCCAGCAGGCGTTGCGCGATGGCGGGGCGGTCGGCGCCTGTCTCGGCCGCCCGACCCAGCAGCCATTGCCGTATTGCATCCCTGTTTCCGGAGCCCATGATGATGCTTTCCCGCGCAGCATCGCGCCCCGTCAGCAGCATTGCGGCATAGCGAAGCGCCGAACGGATGTCGCCGGACCGCTGCGCCAGCGTCATGGCAAGCCAGGGGTTCCGGTCGCGCCAGCCCGGCGTCCCGGACCGGTCGATCCGAGCAATGAGGTCATAGCGCCCCGCCCCACTCGCCCAGGACGCCAGATCGAGCGACTGTGCCGGGTCGAGCGGCGCTATGGCGCCATGCTCCGCCGCCAGGATCAGCAGATCGGGCTGGCAGAGCGCATAGCTGGCCTCGACCAGATCCTTGGCCGGAGCCGTTCCGGGATTCATGGCCGCCGCCCGAACCATGTCGGCGGCACCCTGCGCGTCTCTGGCCTTGCGACGCAGGTCGAAGCGGAGGCGCCAATGGGCGGGGGCGGCGTGGTCCGGACGGCCCTCCAGAAAGGCAAGCGCGACCTCCGGACGGCCGCCCGCCATGATGTCATAGGTCAGCCTTGCGCTCGGAACCGGCGCGCCCTTCCCCGCCAGCGCATCCGCAAGCTGCCCCAGAACCTTCGCGTCGGCCGTCGTCACGGAAGCGTTCAACAACCGTTGAAGGTCCGGAGGAGAAAGCCTTTTCCCTTGCGCGAAGCGCTGCATCAGCATGGCCGCATCGGGTGGAGGCAAGGGGATGGCGACCGGCGGCGGCGCGAATGTCGCTCGCCGGATCGCATCGGCAATCTGCCAGTGGCTGGGCATCAGCAGCACCGCAGCGGCGAGCAGCAGCCCACCTCCCGCGATCGGTCCGATGACCGCCATGTTCGGGTGGCGCAGCGCTTCGATCTTCATGACAGGGGCTCCGGTATGAGCCGGTCGAGGGCCAGGGTGGACACATAGGGCTGGAATCCGGCGGCGCGCTCCCGCGCATAGAGGCTGGCGATGGTGGCCTTGTCGCGCGGGTCCCAATAGTCGAGCGTGGCAAGCCCCAGACGGGGATTGATCCGCCGGGCTGCGAAAAGATGGTCCGCCTGCCATTGCCAGTCGTCGGCGGAGGTCATCTCATAGCGCCCCTCCGCGAAGTTCCAGCGCGACGCCATGGCTTCCGCCAGCACGAGGTCGATCTGACCCGCAACCTGCGGCAGCAGGGCATAGCCCCGGTTCATCATGATCGCCATGTCCGGGAAGCGCGTGCGAATGGCCTGCACCAGCCGCGCGGCGCCGGCCACCATGCCCTTGTTGCGGTCGGCATCCTGCCGCTCCAATGCCTCCGCATTGTCGAGCGTGTCCATGAAGATGCCGTCATAGCCCTTGCGCAATATGGCGGGGATCAGGCGATCGACCACAAAGGCGGTCCAGGCCGGATCGCGCAGGTCGACAAGCCGCGCCTGCGGCCAGTTCGGATTGGCCTGCCGCAGCGCGCCCGCCTTTTCCAGTTCTGCGGCGAAGGGACGACCGTCATGGACCTCCCCCAGGCTGATATAGCCCAGCAGGCGGCTGCCGGGGCCACGCAGCGGGGCAAGCGGGCGGGCGAAGTCGGGCTCCAGCACCAGAAGGCCGAAGCGGCGGGCGATGGCGGGATCGGTCGCTTCGCCATAATCCACCCCCCAGGCGTTGGCCCCGCCGATTTCGGGCAGGGCGCGGGCCGAAAGGCCGAACACCATGAGGGACAGCGCCAGCAGATCGCGGCGGCGGAAGGGAAGAACGCTCATGGCCAGAATCTCGCCCACAGGCCGCTATTGCCCGCCACCGCCGGATTATTGCCGACGAAGAGCAGATAGGTGAGCTTGCCCGTCGCCTCCGCCACCAGCGCGACGGCGAGCGAGGCTGCCGTCACCGCACCCGCCAGATAGCCGAAGCCGAAGCCCGCGAAGCCGCTGTCGCGAAACAGCAGCGTGCCCGCCGCGCTCGCCAGCAGGAAGCTGCCCCAGACCGCCACGATCCGGCCGGCAAGGTCATAATAGGACAGGATGATGCTCATCTGGATCGCGACGAGGTGAAAGACGACGCCCACCGCGGTCAGCCGAAAGCCGAATATGCCGCGCGCGTTCATGTCGAGCAGGCGGATGATCTCCGGCGCGAGAACCCAGCAGAAGCCGGCCAGGATCGCCTGCTCGACCATCAACAGGCGCAGGTCCAGCCGGATCGTCATGCCGACCTTCTGCCGCGCCTTTTCGATCCGGCGCCGGTTGGCCGTGCCCATGCAATGGCTCATCAGCGCCGCAAAGGCCCGGTCGAACCGCGTCTCCGTCGTGACGAGGATCAGCGTCAGGCCGGGAATCATCGTGAGCAGGCCGAGGAAGCTGGCCTGATCGTTGACCGGATTGACCCGCAGGGCGCCAACGGCCTGGACGCTGCCCGGCGCCCACCAGAGCAGCCATTTGTCGATCCAGATCGCCAGCGCGTTGGTCAACCCCGCCGCGCCCAGCGCCAGGACGCCGGGCGTCCTGCCGATCCAGCCCGGCCGCCATTCGGGACTGTTGGGAAAATCATCCCGAATCGCGGCGATCAGCAGCGCCAGCGTCACGATCAGACCCGCCGCGATCGCCGCAAGGACAGCGGCGGGCGCGGTCGGCCGGACCAGCGCCAGGCACAGGGCCACCATCGCGATCCCGCAAAGATAGGCCAGGAATATCGGCCGGTGCCGCCATGTCGCGTGCAGGAAGGGACTGGCGATCCAGATTTGCGAGAACAGCGTCAGGATCGCGGTGGCCAGCAGGAACAGGTCCGGCCGCATCCCGCCGGCAAGGCCGAACAGCAGGCCCCCCGCGATCAGCGACGCCAGCGTCGCCCAGACCAGCGCCGCCAGCAGGATGGCGGGGATCGCGTCGCGTTCCCCCAGGTAGAAGCGATCCGACGCCATGCGGGTCGCGATCATCGCCAATGGCGCGGTGATCACCGTTGAAACGCCGAAGGCATAGACCAGGCTGGTCTGGATGATCGCATGATCGGCCGCAACCATGGTGGACCGCGTCCAGCCCTGTAGCAGGAAGACCGCGAGCGCGGTCATCAGCCACGGGCCGGAACTGACAACGGCCCCGTGGAAGGCGGCATTGGCGATCCCGCCCAAGCCGTCCTCCCGGGCTATCCGGTCCAGTCTGAAGCCGATGCCAGCCATTCCCCCGGCCCCGTCGCTAAAGCAGGAAGTCACTCGCGGTCAGGTTGTGCACCCCGATCAGCCTGATCGCGAAATCCACCGTCGCCGGATTATTGTCGACATTCGCCTCGACAAAGCTGTCCGTACCGTTGGAATAGACATGAAGCTGGCCCGGCCCTGAAAAGGCCGCATTGCCGATGAAGCTGAAGGCCTGGTTTCCCGACAGCGCCGGCATGGCATCGATTGCGGACAGGTCGATCCGGTCGATCCCCTGCTGGAAATCCATGATCCGATCCATGATCGCAGGCGTGCTGTTGCCTGTGGCGTTATAGATGAACAGGTCGGCATCGGCGCCGCCGGTCAATATGTCCGCGCCCGCCCCTCCCGTGATGCGGTCGGCGCCTGCCCCGCCATCGATAATGTCGTTGCCGCCCGCGCCGTTCAGCGTGTCGGACCCGCCATTGCCGATCAGCGTGTCGTTGCCGCCGGCGCCCCTCAGCGTGTCTTCCTCCCCCTGACCGATGAGCGTCGATCCACCGCTTGCCGCCGTCAGCGACAGGCCGGAGACATTGTTGACGACGACCGTCAGGTTCTGGGAATCCTGCGCGCCCAGGCTATCCGTGGCCAGCACCTGCACCTGATAGCGGTTGTCCAGGTTGGAATCTGCGGGCGCCTCGAAATCCGGAGCGCTCTTGAAGGTCAGGACGCCGGTCTGGGGATCGATGGAAAAGAGTGCGCCGTCAACGGCTGACCCCAGCGAATAGGTGATTGTCTGGCCCAGATTGACGTCCGTCGCCACGACCTTCGTCACGGCCGTGCCGTTTTCGGCCATTCGGATGGTTGCGGACGCGCCTCCGCCATTCGAGATGATGATCGGCGCGGCGTTGAGGATGGTGACGGTGACGGCGATGGCCTGGTCGTCATAGAATGTTCCGTCGGACGCGCGGACGATGACGTCATAGACATTGTCCTTGCCGGTGTCCGTCGGCAGCAGATAATTGGGCGTGTTGACGAAGTTGAGCTGCCCTGTCGAAGCGTTGATCGTGAATTTGCTCGCATCCACGCCGCCCGCAATGGAATAGGCCAGCGTCGTGTTGGCATCCGGATCGACCGCCGTCACCTTCATCACCGGCCGCGTGCCGGTGGAGACGGAAACGGCAGCCGTATCGCCGCCGCCGCCGGAAGTGATCACCGGCGCATGCTCGTTCACATTGGTGACGGTGACGTTGATGGCCTGATCGTCGAACAGCGCGCCGTCGGACACCCTTACCGTCAGGCTATAGACATTGTTCGCGTTCGCATCGCCGGGCAGGTCGTAATTGGGCGGGCTGAGGAAGGCGAGCGCGCCGGTCGATGCATCGATCGAGAAAAGCGCGCGATCGGGTCCGCCGACGATCGAATAGGCGAGAACCGTAGCCGCATCGGGATCGGTCGCGGTCACGCTGGTCACGGCGGTTGTGTTTTCGGCGACGGAAATAGCCGCGGACGCGCCACCGCCGTTGGAGGTTATGACCGGCGCCTCGTTCACATTGGTGATCGTGACCGCGATCGCCTGATCATCGTACAGCGTGCCGTCGGACGCACGCACCACGACGTCATAGACATTGTTCGTCCCGGCATCGGTAGCCGCTTCGAAATTCGGCGCGGTGAGGAAAGCCAAAGCGCCCGTCGCGCTGTCGATCTTGAATTTCGCGGCGTCCGCTCCGCCGGAGATGGAATAGCCGATCACCGTTCCGACATCCGCGTCGGTCGCGACAACGGTCGTCACCGCGGTGCCGTTCTCCGCCATGGAAAGCGCCGCTGTCGGACCGCCGCCACCGGAGACGATCACCGGCGGATTCTTATATTCCAGCGTGACATTGTGCAGGCCATAGCCGCCCAGATCGACCGTCACGATCTCCCCGACCCGGCTATAGCCCAAGGCTCCGGTGACGACGATCCCGTCCGTGCCCGGATTGGCGATGTCGATGACGACCTTCCCCTCCCCCTGAACGGAAAAGGCAAGATTGTGACCGTCGCCGGCGACGCTCAGCAGCACGGCCCGCATCGGCAGGTCGGTGATGTGCGTCACATCGTCCGCCGCTGCTCCCAGATTGATCCTGAAGGTTCCGCCGCTCTGGGGAAGGAAGACGCTGTCGCTGTCATAGGCGTACCAGCCGGTCACATTCTGGATGACCAGAGCGCCTTGGCGGTCGACGTCCAGCGACAGATTGCCGACATTGGCGCCGCCGACGCTGGCGGTGATGCTGTTGCCCGCCACCGTGGTCGTGATCGTCGCATTCCTGACCGCCGTCATGCGCGCGGCCAGATCGTCCAGGGTGACGAACTCCATGTTCGCCGCCACCGCATGCTGCAACCAGCTCGCGAACATCGAAATATCATAGGGACTGTCCACCGTCGGGCTGCCCGACAGGAAATCCGCAGCGCCATAATCATGCCAGGGCCAGACGATCACCGGCGTCTGCGCATTGGCGACCAGCTTGTCGAACTCCCCGATCCAGGCGGCTGTCGCCTCCGCCACGGTCTTCTTCTGAAATTCGATGAGTGTGTAGTCGAAGGAGGTGTTGGGCGCGAAATAGATCTGGTTCTGATTGTCCGGCGTCAGATAGCCGAAGGCATTGGGATAGCCCGCCCCCTGCGCCGCATAGCCGCCGGTCAGATAGTCCGACACATATTTCATGATCTCCTGCGAGGTCGGCAGCAGTTCCGGCGCGCCGGGCACGGCCGCGCCCGTGATCTGGAACGGCTGGTTCAGATAGGCGCCGATCTGCTGGTTGAGGATCGTGATGCTGTTCTGGAATTCGGTCTGGATCTGCTGCGCGCTGAGCAGGTTGGTGTTTTCCGGATGCGTCAGGCTGTGCGTGCCGATCTCATTGCCAAGGTCCAGCAGCGCCTTGTAATAAGGCAGGGACACCGCCCAGTCGGTACCGGTGCCGTTCGTGCCGTCGCCGACGTTCAGATAAAAGCTGCCGACGAAATTATAATCCGCCTTCCACTGCGTCAGGATGGGCAACAGCTTGTCGTAGATGCCGGGCGTGCTGCCCGCGGGATTGACGTCTTCCAGTTCCTGGCTCTGGTCCATGTCGACGCGGGCCGCGACGATGCCGGAATCTCGCGACAGGTGCAGGCCGACCGACAGGCCGGTGCCGTTCGTCGCATAGGAGATCGCCTGCTGCAGCATATTGGCATCGGCCATGATGCCTTCGCTGGAGAACAGAATGTTGCGCGCCGCCCCGGTCTGCGTCGCGAGCGCGGCCGAATAGACGGAGCCGCCATCGATGGTCTCGGTCGCGATCTGGTGGCCCGTGCCGCTGACGCTGGTAAAGGCGTTCCAGCCGACGCCGGTGTAGCTGTTCACCTGCTGGCCATTGGCATAATGGTCGAGGACGAGGCCTGTCGCGTCGGTCGCATTCACCACCACATTGCCGGTGCCTCCGGTGACGCGGGTTGCGTCGAACAGCAGCTTCATCTGCGCATAGGGATCGCCGGGCAGCGGATCGCCGCCGATCGTGCCGCCCTGCACATGGGGCTGGTTCGTCATGAACTCGCCCGCCGTGACCAGGCCGATGCCCAGTTGTTTGCTCGCCATTTCCAGCGTGTGGGAAATCGCCTCCACCTTGTCGACGGGCACGTTGCGGAAGGACGGGAACACCAGCGCATCGTAATGGGACAGCTTGGCAAGGTCGGTCAGGTCCGCTTCCGTCAATATGTCGAAGGGGATGCCGGCCTGGATCGCCTGCGCCTGAACCGACATGAATAGCTGCGAATAGGCGGTGGGGCTGAAATAGGCGTCGGCTGTCGTCTGGGAGAAGACGATGCCGATCCGCATGTCAGGCGCCTGCGTTGCGGTCGTCTGGTTGAAGACCGTGAACGGCGCCGACAGATAATTGGACGGCATGAAGCTGTTCGACAGGTTGTTGATGTCGTAATAGGTGTACATCGCCGCCGGATTGCCCACCGCCGAAGTGGGGAGGCGGAATTCGACCGTGGTCCGGTCAGCCGACCAGGCCGCCTGCAGCCCGGACAGCACCAGCGTCTCCCCCGCTGCGCCAGTGTAGAGGTTCACCGTGCCGTCCGCCGCGAAGTTCACATTATATTCGGCGCCGCCGGCAAAGCCGAAAATCTGATAGCCCGTGGCGGTCCTGCCGTCCGTGTTCAGCCAGACGGTGGTGTCCGCGCCTATGGCGACCGGGGCCGTCAGGGCGAAGACGAAGGCGTCATTGTCCAGGGTCGCATAAACCTGATAGCCGGGGGCGCTGTTGTCGTCGATCCGGTCGGTTGCGAGCCAGTCATTCAGAGAGCCGTCGATGGTGACGCTGTGGCCATAGGTCATGACAAACCCCCAAACTTATGGATGCCGAAATCATTTCATAAGTTTGCGACCGAATATCTTTTGGTTTTTCCAAGTAAAAACCAGCCACGCCTGCACATCGGGTAATGAAGCACAACGCTTTTGCCCGATACCCAAGACAAAGGATGCCGTTCCGGGTCATGCCCAGCCATTATCCATGTCGATGAGGCTGTATCAGGGTATAGAAGTCATCTTCTCATGCCCGTAGCAGTTCCCATGACCGGGATTCCGCCCAAGGCTACAGTCACACCGCGCATCTATCTGGGGCGACTCGGTTTTTGAAGTTTTTACCCATGGTTAATTTGCGGTTAGGCATGTTCCAATGTCAACTTCAATGAACAGAATCTCCGGAAAAATCCAAAATAACGGCAAATATGACGACAATTAACGACGTTACTTCGTTAAGTATAGCTGACGGTTTATATCCATAGCCATATCCCTACCTTCTTTATTTTACTTTATACCGCTTCCGCTTCGACCACCTGTCCCGCCGGAGGCCGTTCATCAGATCGGGATCGATGTTCCGCGAGAAGGGACTGGGATTGTGCTTGGGGCGTGCGAAAAACTATCGTCGATCGGCCTTCTTGCCGTCGCAACGCTGATGCTGGCTGCATGTGGAGGCGGAGATGAAGGTTCGCCAACCCCCGCACCCACGCCGACCCCGGTCCCGACACCATCACCCTCCCCCAGCCCTTCCCCCACGCCCACGCCCACTCCGGCGCCCGCGACGCTTTCCAGTTGGGACTGGATATTGCAGAGTCAGGGCCTGCCCCCGGCGCCGCCTGCCGTTGCCTATCTCGACGTCGACGGGTTCGACACGGCCGCATCCTATGTGGCGCTGGCCAAATCCCGTGGAACCAGGACGATCTGCTATCTCGATGTCGGATCGGCGGAGAGCAACCGGCCCGACTATGCCAGCCTCTCGGCCATATCCGGACTATTGGGCAACAGCTATCCCGGCTTTGCGGGCGAACGTTATATCGACATTCGCCGCTACCCCGAATTCATCCAGATCATGGACGACCGGCTGCGCATGTGCCGGGACAAGGGTTTCGACTATGTCGAATTCGACGTGATGGATGCGTTCGAGGATGGAGCCGCGACGACGGGGTTCAACCTAACCGAACAGGACATGATCGCCTATGTGACCGCCCTGTCCGCCCGGGCGCGCGGCTATGGACTGAAACCGGTGCAGAAGAACGCCAGCGGTTCGTCCGCGGCGCTGGTGCCGCTGTTCGACGCCATATTGTTCGAAGGATGCGTGCTGGGCGATTTCTGTGCCGACAGCGCGCCCTATGTTACGGCGGGCAAGCCGGCGTTCAATGCCGAATATCCGGAGGAATGGCCCGCCGGAACCTTCGACCGCGCCAGAACATGCAGCGTGTCCGCCAGCGCCACCGTCTCCACGATCATCACCGTCGTGGACCTGGACAGGCCCGCACCGGACCGCTGCGTTCCTTGAAACGGGTTTCGCAGGAATGTGAAGGGAATGGCGCACCCGGAACGATTCGAACGTCCGACCCTCAGATTCGTAGTCTGATGCTCTATCCAGCTGAGCTACGGGTGCGTTGTGGAGGGGCAGATAGAAGGGGGCGGGCAGTCTGGCAACCCCTAAACTGGACAATCTTGAATTTAAAAGATGCCGTGCGACCGAGCCTGAAGACAAGCGGCTTCACGCCCGTGCGAGCAAGGGAAAACGGAATTTGGGGAAATGGCGCACCCGGAACGATTCGAACGTCCGACCCTCAGATTCGTAGTCTGATGCTCTATCCAGCTGAGCTACGGGTGCGTTGGAGTGGCGCAGATAGAAGCGGCCAGACATTTGGGCAAGCCCTTTTTACACTTTTTTGGCGGACTGCCTGATCGAAGGCGCCGTACCGCAACCTTGTCCCGCTCCGGTCGTTCGAGAGGCAGGAAAGGATGCTGAGATGACCTTCACTCCCAACGAAATTGCGCTGCTGGTGATCGCGCTGCTGATCGGGCTGCTTCTGGGCCTCATCATGAGCGGACGCGGCAAATATAAGCGCTACTGGCGTGATGAGCAGCTTGCCCACGCCCAGGCGGTCAAGGACCGCGACGCCCGCCTGACGGCGGCGCAGGAGCGGATTGCCGAACTGGAACTTCAGTCGGTTCCTCCACGCTCCGCCACCCTTGGGACCGCCGGAAGCGCGCATGAGCGGGATGATTTCAGCCGCATCCGGGGCATCACCCCTCAGGACGAGATCGCGCTCAATCAGGCGGGCTATCATCGCTACGATCAGATCGCGGCGATCAGCAGCGAGCAGGAGGCAGCGCTTGAAACGCGCCTCGGCCTGCGAAGCGGCGTGATTTCCCGGGAGGAATGGCGGGAACAGGCCCGCCTGCTGGATGCGCGTCAGGATCATGAACATGCGCGGCTCTACGACCAGCGCGCCACGCCTGTCTGAAAATGAAGGGGGCGGGATAATCTCCCGCCCCCTTCCTGTCATTTCCGGTTCGCCAGCGCCGCCTGAGCCGCAGCCAGTCGCGCGATCGGCACGCGATAGGGCGAGGCCGACACATAATCGAGACCGGTCTTCTCGCAAAAGGCGATGGAGGCCGGGTCGCCGCCATGTTCCCCGCAAATGCCGAGCTTGATGCCTTCGCGGGTCGCTCGACCGCGTTCGGCGGCCAGTTCGATCAGTTCGCCAACGCCTTCCACGTCGATGCTGACGAACGGGTCGCGGGCGAAGATGCCCTTGTCCACATATTGCGTCAGGAAGCGGCCGGCATCGTCGCGACTGATGCCGATGGTGGTCTGCGTCAGGTCGTTGGTGCCGAAGGAGAAGAATTCGCCCACTTCCGCGATCTCGCCTGCCTTCAGCGCGGCGCGCGGCAGTTCGATCATCGTGCCGACCAGATAGTCGACGCTGGCGCCCTGCTCCTCGAAAACCTGCTTGGCTACGCTGTCGACGATCGCCTTCATCAGTTCCAGCTCTTTCTTCGTGGCAACGAGCGGGATCATGATTTCGGGGATCGGCGCCTCGCCGCTGCGCTGCTTGATGATCAGCGCGGCTTCGAAGATGGCGCGGGCCTGCATCTCGTAGATTTCAGGATAGGTGACGCCCAGACGGCAACCGCGATGGCCAAGCATCGGGTTGAATTCGTGCAGTTCGGCAGCGCGGCGCTTCAATGCTTCCACGCCGACGCCCGCAGCCTTGGCCACTTCCTCGAACTCCGCTTCGCCATGCGGCAGGAATTCGTGCAGCGGCGGATCGAGCAGGCGGATGGTGACGGGCAGGCCCGCCATCACCATGAAGATCTGCGCGAAGTCGTCGCGCTGTTCCGGCAGCAGCTTGTCGAGCGCGATGCGGCGGCCCTTTTCCGTGTCCGCGAGGATCATCTCGCGCACGGCGGTGATGCGGGCCGCGTCGAAGAACATATGCTCGGTACGGCAGAGGCCCACGCCTTCAGCACCGAAATCGCGGGCGGTCTGGCAATCCAGCGGCGTTTCGGCATTGGCCCGGACCTTGAGGCGGCGGACCTTGTCGGCCCAGCCCATCAGCGTGCCGAAGTCACCCGCCAGTTCCGGCTGCACGGTCGGCACTTCACCCGCCATCACCTCACCGGTCGAACCGTCGATGGTGAGGATGTCGCCTTCCTTGAGCGTGCGGCCTTCGATGCGCAGCGTCTTGGCGGCGTTGTCGATCGACAGGCTGCCCGCGCCGGAAACGCAGGGACGGCCCATGCCGCGCGCCACCACGGCCGCGTGGCTGGTCATGCCGCCGCGCGCGGTCAGGATGCCCTTGGCCGCATGCATGCCGTGAATGTCCTCCGGAGAGGTTTCCACACGAACGAGGATCACCGAATCGCCCAGCTCGTTGCGGCGCTCCGCAGTGTCGGCGTCGAACACGATGGCGCCCGAAGCCGCGCCCGGAGAGGCGGGCAGGCCCTTGGTCAGCACATCGCGCGGCGCCTTGGGATCGAGCGTCGGATGCAGAAGCTGGTCAAGCGCAGCGGGATCGACGCGGGCGACGGCTTCTTCCTCGGTGATCAGGCCCTCATTCGCCATGTCGACCGCGATCTTGAGCGCGGCCTTGGCGGTGCGCTTGCCGGAGCGGGTCTGGAGCATCCAGAGCTTGCCCTGCTGCACCGTGAACTCGATGTCCTGCATGTCGCGATAATGGGTTTCGAGGATCTGGAACACCCGCGCCAGTTCGGCATAGGTTTCCGGCATCGCCTCTTCCATCGACAGCGGCTTGGCCCCTGCCCGCTCGCGCGCCTGCCTGGTAAGGTATTGCGGCGTGCGAATGCCCGCCACCACATCCTCGCCCTGCGCATTGATCAGATATTCGCCATAATAGGCATTCTCGCCGGTCGCCGGGTCGCGGGTGAAAGCGACGCCGGTGGCGGAAGTATCGCCCATATTGCCGAACACCATCGCCTGCACGTTGACGGCCGTGCCCCAATCATGGGGAATCGAGTTCAGGCGGCGATAGACCTTGGCCCGGTCGGCCTGCCAGCTGCCGAAGACGGCGCTGATCGCGCCCCAGAGCTGGTCGTTCACATCCTGCGGAAAGGGCTTGTTCCAAAGTTTTGAAACAAGGCCCTTATATTCGGTGACGAGCGCCTTCCAGTCGTCGGCGGTCATTTCCGTGTCGAGCGTGTAGCCCTGGTCTTCCTTGGCGACTTCCAGCGCTTCCTCGAACGCGCCATGGTCGAGTTCCAGCACCACGTCCGAATACATCTGGATGAAACGGCGATAGCTGTCCCAGGCGAAACGTTCGTCGCCGGAAGCGGCAGCCAGACCCAGCACGGTTTCGTCGTTGAGGCCGAGGTTCAAGACCGTGTCCATCATGCCGGGCATCGAGATGCGCGCGCCGGAACGAACGGAAACCAGCAGCGGGTCGGCCTTGTCACCGAACTTCTTGCCGGTGATGCCCTCGATATGGGCGATGCCGTTGGCGACTTCCGCTTTCAGGCTTTCAGGATAGACCCCGCCGTCCTGATAATAGCGGGTGCACATCTCCGTGGTGATGGTGAAGCCCGGGGGCACCGGCAGGCCGATCGCAGCCATGCCGTCCAGATTCGCACCCTTGCCGCCGAGAAGATTCTTGTCCCCTTTGCCGCCATCATCGACGCCGCCGCCGAAACGATAAACATAACGGGTTGCGGTCGTGCTCATGCTGGCCTCTTCCATTGTCAACATAATCGCGGCTCTCCTGCACTGATTGCCGTGTATTTGTGCGATGCAACAAAACTTAAACAACAGGCGGGCGACAAACGCACCCGCTTTTACGACGATTGCTCTCCGATTCCACTGATTTTCCCGCTTGTGCGGGTATGTTTTGGTATTAGCCCGTAATTTTCGAGAAGTCGGCCACCGCGTGGACGGCGTTCCGCACCCGCGCAAGCAGCGCGAGGCGAGCGGAACGTTTCGCCGGATCGGCATCGTTGACGGTGACGGTTTCGAAAAAGGCGTCGATCGGCGCCCGCAATGTTGCAAGTGCTGCCATGGCCCCTTCGAAATCTTCCGCCGCCAGAGAGGCGTCAGCGCGAGGCTCCGCGGCGTCCAGCGCGGCGATCAGATCCGCCTCCGCCTGTTCGGGGGCATGGGAGAGTTCGACCTGCCCGGCTGTTTCGGCGCCTTCCTTCTTGAGGATGTTTGCCGCACGCTTGTAGCCGGCGAGGAGGTTGGCGCCGTCGTCCGTGGCGATGAAGGACTGGAGCGCCTTCACGCGGGCTAGCAGACGGACCAGATCGTCTTCGCCGCCCAATGCGAATATGGCGTCGATCAGGTCATGGCGGACGCCGGCTTCACGCTGCTGGACCTTCAGACGGTCCGCGAAGAAGTCGAGCAATTCACCCTCCGCCACGGACAGACGCAAATTATTGGCGGTGACGATCTGGATGACGCCCAGCGCTGCCCTGCGGAGGGCGAAGGGATCGCGCGAGCCGGTAGGCTTCTCATCGATGCCGAAGAAGGAGCGGAGCGTATCCAGTTTGTCGGCCAGCGATACAGCCACGGTCAGCGGCGCGGTCGGGACTTCATCTCCCTGCCCGACCGGCTTGTAATGGTCGCGGATGGCATCTGCCACGCCATCGGGCAGGCCTTCGGCCCGGGCATAGTAGCCGCCCATGATGCCTTGAAGTTCGGGGAACTCGCCTACCATTTCGGTGACAAGGTCGGCCTTGGCGAGACGGGCAGCCTGTTCGGCCAAGTCCGCCAGCGCCTTTTTCCCTTCGTTATTCCCACGCAGGCGGGAATCCATCGCCGATGTTGCGTCCGGGTGAGAGGTCTGGGGATGGGCCCCCGCCTTCGCAGGGTCGACGATGCCTTCTTCCACCAACCGGCGCGCCAGCTTTGCGACACGCTCCACCTTATCGGCCACGGTGCCGAGCTTTTCGTGGAAGGTGATGCGTTCCAGCTTCTTTGCGTGATCCTCCAGCTTCGTCCTGCGATCCTGCTCCCAGAAGAAGCGGGCATCCGACAGGCGGGCGGCGAGAACCTTGCGGTTGCCCGCCACGATCGCCGCGCCGCCATCCTTCGCCTCGATATTGGCGGTGCAGATGAAGGCCGGGGCCAGCTTGCCGTTCGCGTCGCGCAGGACGAAATATTTCTGGTTGATACGCAGGGTTAGCTGAATGACTTCAGGCGGCACCTCAAGGAAGGCCGGGTCGAAATCGCCCAAGAGCGGGACCGGCCACTCGGTCAGCCCCGCATTTTCCGCGACGAGGCCCTTGTCCTCGATCACCGCGTAGCCGCGGGCTGCTGCGGCTTCGGCAGCCCTTGCCTCGATGATCGACTGGCGTTCCTGATGGCTGGCGATCACATGGTATGCGCGCAGCTTTTCGGCATAGTCATGCGCGCCGCCGATGGTGATCTCGCCGGGATGGTGGAAGCGGTGTCCCAGCGTTGCGTAGCCGCTGCGGATGCCTTCGATTTCGATGTCGACCAGATCTTCGCCCAGGATCGCGACGATGCCTTGCAGCGGGCGGACCCAGCGCAGGCTTTCCGTAGTCTGCGACGCGGGGCCCCAGCGCATCGACTTGGGCCAGGGGAAGCTGCGGATAATGGCAGGGACGGCTTCGGCCAGAACCTCGGCAGTGGCGCGGCCGGGCTTGTTGACCGTGGCGAACCAGACGCCGTCACGATCCTCAAGCTGATCCTGGGTCAGGCCGGTCTTGCGAAGGAAGCCCTCCAGCGCCTGCGCGGGCGCCGAGGTGCGGGGCCCCTTGAATTCTTCGCTGACAGCGGCGGTTTCCAGCGGCAGGTTGCGGGCTATCAGGGCCAGGCGGCGGGGGGTGACGAAGCTGTCGATTCTTTCAGGCTGCAGGCCGGACCTTGCCAGTTCCTCGGTGAAGAGGCGGGCAAGGTCTTCCGACGCCTTGATCTGCATGCGCGCGGGGATTTCCTCGCAGCGCAGTTCGAGGAGGAAATCAGTCATGCGGCTTCCTCCAGGTTGGGCGCGCCGCGCCGCAAGTGGGACGCCGCCGGGTCCGAAATCCCGGCTTTGGTGGGCATGGCGGAGATAACCGAGTCCATCATGCGGCCCACCCGTTCACTTCCATCCACTTTTCGCAGGCGCCCTTGGCGAGGTCGCGAACGCGGCCGATATAGCTGGCACGTTCCTGCACCGAGATGACGCCACGCGCTTGCAACAGGTTGAAGACATGGCTCGCCTTGATCGCCTGATCATAGGCGGCGAACGGAACGCCTGCCTCCAGCGAAGCCTTGCACTCCGCCTCCGCATCCCTGAACCAGCGGAACAGCTTTTCGGTATCGGCTATCTCGAAATTCCATTTCGACATCTGCCGCTCATTTTCCAGGAACACTTCGCCATAGGTGACGCCCGCATCGTTGAACTTCAGGTCATACACGCTGTCGACGCCCTGGATGTACATGGCGAGGCGTTCCAGGCCATAGGTCAGCTCACCCGCGACCGGCTTGCAGTCGAAACCGCCCATCTGCTGGAAATAAGTGAACTGGGTGACTTCCATCCCGTCGCACCACACTTCCCAGCCAAGCCCCCAGGCGCCCAGCGTCGGGCTTTCCCAATCGTCCTCGACGAAGCGGATGTCGTGGACCAGCGGATCGATGCCGATCTCCGCCAGCGAACCCAGGTAAAGTTCCTGGAGGTTTGCCGGGCTGGGCTTCATGATGACCTGATATTGATAATAATGCTGGAGACGGTTCGGGTTCTCGCCATAGCGGCCATCGGTCGGACGGCGGCTGGGCTGGACATAAGCGGCGTTCCAGGCATTGGGGCCAAGACTGCGCAGCGTCGTCGCGGGGTGGAAGGTGCCCGCGCCCACTTCCATGTCATAGGGTTGCAGGATCACGCAGCCCTGCCGTCCCCAATAGGCATGCAGGGTCAGGATCAGGTCCTGAAAGGAAAGCGCTTTACTTGTCGCCACCGGTGGTCCCCAGAAATCACGGCTTTAAGAAAATGACGGATCGATTGCGGCGCGCCTTGGCGCAGCGAGGGCGCAGGGTCAAGGGAAAGAGGGCGGGCTTAACCGTAAATCCGCTTGCTCTGGCGGCCGGTGGCCCGCATGGAAGGGAAAACCCTTAAGGAAACGGACCCGCAATTCAGATGAGATGGCCCTCTTTCCGCTGGCTGGCCCCCGCCATGATGCTGCTTGGCGGATGCGCGCTGGAACAGCCCGCCGCCGCCCGCGGTGCGGCGACGCGCTCCGCCTATGTGACGCCGGCCCTGTGGGAGGTGAAGGACGCCGACACCACCATCTACCTGTTCGGCACCGTCCATGTGATGAAGCCGGGGGTCGACTGGTTCAAGGGCGGGGTCAGATCGGCCTTCGATCAGTCGGACGAGCTGGTGCTGGAGATCGTCGAGCCGGAAGATCCCAATGGGCTGGCGTCCACCATGGCGGGCGCGGCGCTTGCGCGGGACGGCGTGAAGCTGTCGGACCGCCTGGGCGCGGACGACCGCGCCAAATATCAGGCGGCGATGAGCACGAACGGGCTTCCCTGGCAGGCCTTCGAGATGTTCAATCCCTGGATGGCGGGCATGGCGCTGTCGGTGAAGCCCCTGGAAGCGCTGGGCTACAAGTCGGACCTGGGCGCGGAGAAGGTGCTGACGTCGGCGGCCAGGGCTTCGGGCAAGAAGGTCGGCGCGCTGGAGACGGTGGAACAGCAGCTCGGCTATTTCGCCGGCCTGCCGATGGAGCAGCAGGTGAACTTCCTGACCGCGACCATAGAGGGCCTGCCGGACATGGACCGGGAGTTCGCCAGCCTGGTCGCGCACTGGCAGGGCGGGGAGCCGGACAAGCTGGCGGCGGAGATGAACGAATCGCTGGAGGCGACGCCGGAACTGGCCCAGGTGCTGCTGATCCAGCGCAACGCCAACTGGGCGAAATGGATCAAGCGGCGGCTCGACCAGCCGGGCACCCTGTTCATTGCCGTCGGCGCCGGGCATCTGGCGGGCAAGGGCAGCGTACAGGACCAGTTGGCGGCGCTGGGCATCGCGTCGGCAAGGGTGAAACAATAGGATGATCGGCCTTCTGGCGCGCTGGCTGGGGCTGGCCGTCCTATGCCTGATTGCCGCTTGCAGGGAGAATCCCCCTGCCCCGCCGCCCGGTGGAGGGCCCGCGCTCTGGCGGGTGGAGGGCAAGGGCGTCGACGGCTGGCTGTTCGGCACCATCCATATATTGCCGGGCGGCGTGGAATGGCGGACCGGGCCGATCGGGGAGGCGATCGGACGAGCGGACAGGCTGGTGCTGGAATCGGCCGGAATACAGGATCAGGCGGGCACTTTGGCGCAGTTCGAGAGGATGGGGCGCAGTCCGGGGCTGCCCCTGCTGGAGACGCGCGTTCCGGCGGGAGACAAGGCGACGCTGGAGGAGATCGTCGGGAATGGCGGCACCAATATGCAAACTCTCTCCGCTTATAAGGATTGGGCGGCGGCGATGCTGCTTTCGGCGGCGGCGCAACAGGCCCTGCATGTCCGCCAGGATCATGGCGTTGAGCCCGCGCTGATCGCGATATTCGGAAAGGCGGGCAAGCCCATAAGCGGGCTGGAGACTGTGGAGCGGCAGTTTCGGGCCTTCGATACGCTCCCCCCGGATGCGCAGCGGCGGCTGCTGGTCGATACGGTGCGCGAGGCGAAGGAGATGCGGCGGCTTTACGATCATATCCTCAACGCCTGGATCAGGGGCGATCTCGCCACCCTTGCGCGGGACGGCAGGTTGGGCGAGACGCCCGATCCAGTGGTGGAACAAGCGGTGCTGGTGGACCGGAACCGTGACTGGGTGAAGTCGGTGGAGACGCTCAAGGGGCGGCCCTTCATCGCGGTGGGCGCTGGACATCTGGCGGGCAAGGACAATCTGGTCGACCTGCTTCGGGCCGGTGGATACAGGGTGACGCGGATGCAGTAGCACCCATCCCGCTTCCCGGCCCTTGCTTTCCAGCGCCTTTCTGCTATTGGGCCGCGGTCCCGACATGGTCATCCCTGGAGGCGTGGCGGGCACCTACATCAATTTGCTTTTGGAGACACGCAATGAGCGAGCAGCTTACGCTGTCGGCAGAGGCACGCGATCGGGCAGGCAAGGGAGCCTCCCGCGCTCTCCGCCGTGAGGGCCGCGTACCCGCCGTCATCTATGGTAACAATGAAGAACCGCAGTCGATCCACGTCGAGGAAAAGCTTCTCAACAAGCTGCTCGGCACCGGCCATTTCTTCAATTCGGTCGTCTTCGTCGAAGTGGGCGGCAAGAAGGTCCGCACCCTCGCCAAGGATGTGGCTTTCCACCCCGTGACCGACCGTCCGCTGCACGCCGACTTCCTGCGCGTTTCGGAACATGCCACCGTCCACGTCAACGTGCCGGTTGTCTTCAGCAATGAAGACGCTTCGCCCGGCCTGAAGAAGGGCGGCGTGCTCAACATCGTCGCGCACGAGATCGAACTGATCGTCGATGCGGCCGAGATTCCGGACGATGTCGTCGTCGACCTGACCGGCCTGGATGTCGGTGAGTCGATCCACATCGGCGCCGTGAAGCTGCCCAAGGGCGCCAAGGCTGCCCATGACGAAACCGACTTCACCGTCGCGACCATCGTTGCCCCCTCGGCTCTAAAGAGCGCCGAAGGCGACAATGAGACGCCGGCTCAGGGCGAATAAGCCCCTAGTCTGGCTGGCCGTTTATCGGTTCGCTCAACCCCCGTTCGGGCTGAGCTTGTCGAAGCCCCGTTCTTTTCGAAGAAGTGAGGCCGTTCGACAGGTTCAGGACGAACGGGGGTTTGTCTTATCGGGAGTATCGACGCGATGCAGATCTGGGTGGGCCTGGGCAATCCCGGAACCCAATATGCGATGAACCGGCATAATGTCGGTTTCATGGCGGTCGACCTGATCGCGGACATGCATCGCTTCTCTCCGCCGAAGAAGCAGTTCCAGGGCTGGGCGCAGGAAGGACGCATCGGCCCTGAGAAGATCGTCCTGCTGAAACCGGCAACCTTCATGAACGAGAGCGGACGCTCGGTTGGGGAAGCCATGCGCTTCTACAAGCTGACGCCGCAGGACGTGACGGTCTTTCACGACGAACTGGACCTTGCGCCCATGAAGGTCAAGGTGAAGCGCGGCGGCGGCAATGCGGGACATAACGGCCTGCGTTCGACCGATGCGCATATAGGGGCGGAGTTTCGCCGGGTGAGGATCGGCATCGGCCATCCGGGGCACAAGGACCGGGTGCACGGCTATGTGCTGGGCAATTATCACAAGAGCGAGATGGACGCGCTGGCCGATATGCTGGGCGCGATCGGGGCGGAGGCGGAGTGGCTCGCCAAGGGAGAGGATGCGCGGTTCATGAATGAGGTGGCGCTGCGGCTGGCGGACTGAGACGGGCGAATTGCGCGTCCGTCCGCCCTGCCCTCACGGTGAAATGGCCAGGGTGGATTGCGGACTGTCGCAGTCCCACGCCATAGAGTAGGCCTGACTTTCCACTGACCAAGGGGATCCGGGTGATACAGACCTTCGCGACGCAGCCTTTCGACGACCAGAAGCCGGGCACGTCCGGCCTGCGCAAGAAGGTGCGGGTCTTCCAGCAGCCCCATTATGCCGAAAATTTCGTCCAGTCGGTCTTCGACAGCCTTGAAGGGTACGAGGACCAGACGCTGGTGGTCGGCGGCGACGGCCGCTACCTCAATCGGGAGGTTATCCAGACCGTTTTGAAGATGGCGGCCGCCAATGGTTTCGGCCGTGTTCTGGTGGGACGGGACGGAATTCTCTCCACTCCGGCGGCCTCGCATCTGATCCGGTCGTCGGGGGCCTTTGGCGGACTGGTTCTGTCCGCCAGCCACAATCCGGGCGGGCCAGACGAGGATTTCGGGATCAAATATAATGTCTCGAACGGCGGCCCGGCGCCGGAGAAGGTGACCGACGCCATTCATGCGCGGACCCTGGCCATCGACAGCTATCGCTTTTTCGAGGCGAACGATGTCGACATCGACACGCTGGGCAGCACGACCCTGGGCGACATGACCGTCGAGGTGGTCGATCCGGTCGCGGGCTATGTCGAACTGATGGAGACGCTGTTCGACTTTACCGCGATCCGGGCGATGATCGCGGACGGCTTCACCCTTTCCTTCGATTCGATGAGCGCGGTGACAGGCCCCTATGCCGTCGAGATTTTCGAAAAACGGCTGGGCGCGCCTGCGGACACCGTGCGCAACGCCACCCCCCTGACCGACTTCGGCCATCATCATCCCGATCCCAATCTGGTTCACGCCAGGGAGCTGTACGACCGGATGATGGCGCCGGACGCGCCGGATTTCGGCGCCGCTTCGGATGGCGATGGCGACCGCAACCTGATCATCGGGCGACATTGTTACGTCACCCCTTCGGATTCGCTCGCCGTGCTGGCGGCCAATGCGCATCTGGCGCCAGGCTATGCGGCGGGCCTCAAGGGCATTGCGCGCTCGATGCCGACCAGCGGCGCGGCCGATCGCGTGGCGGAAAAGCTGGGCATTCCGCTCTATGAAACGCCGACGGGATGGAAATTCTTCGGCAATCTGCTGGATGCCGGCATGGCAACCATCTGCGGGGAGGAAAGCGCCGGCACCGGGTCCGACCATGTGCGGGAAAAGGACGGCATCTGGGCGGTGCTGCTGTGGCTCAACATCCTGGCCGTCCGGCGGCAAAGCGTGGCGCAGATCATGGCCGAACATTGGGCGACCTATGGCCGCAACTATTATGCGCGGCATGATTATGAAGCGATTGCCAAGGACAGGGCCGATGCGCTGATGGCGGCGCTGCGGGACCGACTGGAGGCGCTGCCGGGCACGACAAACAGCGGCGGCACGGTGCAAAGCGCCGACGATTTCGCCTATAGCGATCCGACCGACCAGTCCGTCAGCCGGAACCAGGGCGTGCGCGTGCTGTTCGAGGATGGTTCTCGGGTGGTGTTCCGGCTTTCGGGGACGGGCACGGAAGGCGCGACCCTGCGCGTCTATATCGAGCGCTATGTGGGCGCGGATGGCGATCTGGCGCTGGAGACGGGCGAGGCGCTCGCACCGCTGATGAAGGCGGCGCAGGAAATTGCCGACATTTCGGGCTTTACCGGGATGGAACGGCCGAGCGTGATTACCTGAGGATAGTCGCCAAAGCTTACCATGGGGAAATGGACCGGAAATGAGGGCACGCTAAAGGGCGGGCAATCGACCGACGCTCTTCGTGCTTCTGCGAAGGCAGTAGCCCAGTCCGGCCATTTGGAAGACGAATAACCGTCTGAACTGGACTCCTGCCTTCACAGGAGCAGCATCATCAAGAGCGGCGCTTTTTTTTGCGAGGACGTGATGCGTCGCCTGTTGCCTGCCCTCTCCTGCGCGCTGATCGCCATGGCCGCCCCTGCCCAGGCCCGGACGGCGGAGGATGAGCAATTCTGGCTGAACCTCACCGCCATGGGCCCGATCTCCGGCGATCTCGTCTATTTCGCGGAGATTCAGCCACGCTTCGGGGATGGCGTTTCAGGGGTCGATCAGACCATCCTGCGCGGTGGCCTGGGCTGGAAACTGTCCCACCGCGTGACTGTCTATCAGGGCTATGCCCATGTCGTGCTGCCGGTCGACAATGGGCGCGACGTCAATGAGGAGCGAAGCTTCCAGCAGGTCAACTGGACCATCGGCAAGCCCTGGGGCGGCGAGCTTTCGTCGCGGACCCGGCTGGAGCAGCGCTGGCGTTCCGACGGCGACGACATGGGCTGGCGACTGCGGGAGATGCTGCGCTACGAAAAGCCGCTGGGCAGCAAGGCGGTGAGCGCTCTCGTCTATGGCGAGGGCTTCGTGGCGCTCAACAGCACCGACTGGGGCGCGAAGGGCGGGTTCGATCAGTTGCGCAGCTTCATCGGGGCCGAGATCGCGCTGGGCGGCGCATCCACGGCCGAGATCGGCTATCTGAACCAGTGGATCGACCGGCGCGGCGGCAATGCGCGCGTGAACCATGTCGCTTCCGTCACGCTCTTCTTCCGTCATTGAGACCGCACGGACTCTGGCCAAGCCGCCGGGAAAGCGCTATCGGCGCGGCCATCGGATTTGACGTGAAGGCAGTATCATGGGTTTTCGTTGCGGTATCGTCGGGCTTCCCAATGTGGGCAAGTCCACCCTGTTCAATGCGCTGACGGAGACGCAGGCGGCGCAGGCGGCGAACTATCCCTTCTGCACGATCGAGCCCAATGTCGGGCAGGTCGCCGTGCCCGACCAGCGCCTGCAGACGATCGCGAAGATCGGCGGTTCGGCCAAGATCATCGAGACGCAGCTTGCCTTCGTCGACATTGCGGGGCTGGTGCGCGGCGCGTCCAAGGGCGAAGGCCTGGGCAACCAGTTCCTGGCGAACATCCGCGAGGTGGACGCCATCGTCCATGTGCTGCGCTGCTTCGAGGATGACGACATCACCCATGTCGAGGGCAAGGTGGACCCCATTGCCGACGCCGAGACGGTCGAGACCGAGTTGATGCTGGCGGACCTCGAATCCCTTGAAAAGCGCGTGCCGAACTTCGCCAAGAAGGCGGCGCAGGGCGACAAGGAGGCGAAGGCCGCGGCGTCCGTGCTGGGCAAGGCGCTGGACCTGCTGCGCGAGGGCAAGCCGGCGCGGCTGACCCGGCCGGGCGACGATGAGGAGGAGCGCATCTTCCGCCAGGCGCAACTGCTGACGGCCAAGCCTGTCCTCTACGTCTGCAATGTCGAGGAAGAAAGCGCGGCACAAGGCAACGCCCATTCGGCCCGCGTGTTCGAAAAGGCGGCGGCGGAAGGTGCGAAGGCGGTGATCGTCTCGGCCGCGATCGAAGCCGAACTCATCACCATGCCGGTCGAGGAACGGGCTGAATATCTGGAGGCTCTGGGGCTGGAGGAAGCCGGCCTCGCCCGCATCATCCGCGCCGGTTATGAACTGCTTGGCCTCATCACCTTCTTCACCGTTGGACCGAAGGAGGCGCGCGCCTGGACAGTGGCCAAGGGATCGAAGGCGCCCCAGGCGGCAGGGGCGATCCATACCGATTTCGAAAAGGGCTTCATCCGGGCGGAAACCATGGCCTATGCGGATTACGTCCAGTATAATGGCGAGGCCGGGGCCAAGGAAGCGGGCAAGTGGCGTTCCGAAGGCAAGGAATATGTGACGCAGGATGGCGACATCATGCTGTTCCGGTTCAACGTCTGAGGGCCGATGCTGCGTCCGGGACAGATGGCTGCGCGACGCAAGGCGGCCTTTCCCCCCAGCGTAGACGAAGCGACGCGGCTGCTGATCCTGGGCAGCCTGCCGGGTGACGTATCGATCAGGCAGGGCGAATATTATGCGCATCGCGGCAACGCCTTCTGGGCGCTGATGGGCGATGTGCTGGGCGAGGATCTGCGCGGCCAGCCCTATGCGATGCGGTTGAAGCGGCTGAAGGCAAGGGCAGTGGGCCTTTGGGACGTGATCGAAAGCGCTGACCGGGAGGGCAGCCTGGACAGCGCGATCCGGGGCGCGGAGTTGCGCGACCTGTCGGCCTTCGTGGATCGGCTTCCCGCGCTGGAGGCTGTGGCCTTCAACGGCAAGACCGCCGCGCTGCATGGGCGGCGCCAGATCGGTGCGCGACCGGGACTGGCTCTGATCGACCTCCCCTCCTCCAGCGGCGCTTTCGCCAGCATGTCGCGGGAGGCGAAGCGGAACGCCTGGATGGCGATGATGCCCTATGTGAGCGGGGCATAGGGCGCTCGTCACTTTACCGTCATGGTCCTTCTGCTAAGGCAGGGGCATGTTTTTCCGCCGCTTTTCCTTCGCCGGCCTTCTCCTTCTACAGGTGCTCGGCGGCTGCGCGCGACCGGACGAGCGGCTGGTGTCCAGTTCCGCACTGGCCGAGCGGCGGGAAGCGGTCACGATATTGATATCCATCGACGGCTTTCGCCCGGATTATCTGAAACGAGGCGTAACGCCGCATTTGTCCACGCTGGCCGCGAGCGGGGTCGAGGCAGCGATGCGCCCCTCCTTCCCCACCAAGACCTTCCCCAATCATTGGGCCATAGTGACCGGCCAGCGTCCCGACCGCAGCGGCATCGTCGCCAACAGGATGGAGGATGCGGCGCGCCCCGGTGAGACCTTCACCATGGCGACCGACGATCCCTTCTGGTGGAACGGGGCCGAGCCGATCTGGGTGACGGCGGAGAAGGCCGGCGTACGGACGGGGACATTGTTCTGGCCCGGGTCCAACGTGGCCTGGGGCGGGACGGAAGCGGCGGAGTGGCCGCACAGGATCAGCGGCGGCACCCGGCCGGGCGACTGGGCACAGTTCAACCAGGAGATTTCGGGGACGCAGCGGGTGAACGGCGTGCTGGACCTGTTGCGGCGGCCGGCGGCGATCCGCCCGCGCTTCCTGACGCTCTATTTCGATGCGGTGGACACGGCGGGCCATGCAGCCGGACCGGAAGCGGCCGAGACGACGCAGGCGGCAGCGGAGGTCGATGGCGAGATCGGCATGCTGGTCGACGGGCTGAAGGCCATGGGCCAGCCGGCCAATCTCGTGATCCTGTCCGACCATGGCATGGCGCAGAAATCGAGCGAGCGGGTGGTCGCGCTGGACAAGGTGGCGGACCCGGCTGACTACCGCATCGTCGAAAGCGGACCTTATGCCAGCCTGGCTGCGCAACCGGGTCATGAGGCGGCGCTGGAAGCGGACCTGCTGAAGCCCCATGCGCATATGCAATGCTGGCGGAAAAGCGCGATCCCAGCGCGTTTCCATTATGGCGCGCATCGGCGCATCCCGCCTTATTTCTGCCTTGCCGAGACCGGCTGGGTGATACAGCCGAGCGGTCCCGTCAAACCGTTCGTCGGCGGCGATCATGGCTGGGACAATCAGGCGCCGGAAATGCAGGCCCTGTTCATCGCCAATGGCCCGGCTTTCGACAGAGGGTTCACGCCGCCTTCGGGTTTCGACAATGTCGACATCTATCCGCTGCTCGCAACGATTCTGGGAATCGCGCCCCGCCCGGGCGACGGCAATTCCGCCACATTGGCAGGTCTTGTCAGGCATTGACGTTCGCGTAAACGGAAACTACTCCTTCACCCGTTGCGGAAGGAAACGGGCATGAGCGAGATCGTCTATTTCGAAGATGTGCAAGTAGGTGACAGGAACGAATTCGGTCCGCTCACCATCAGCCGGGAGGAGATCGTCGCCTTTGCCAGCGAATTCGACCCTCAGCCCTTCCATCTGTCCGACGAGGCTGCGGCGGGCACGCATTTCGGCAGCCTGGCCTCCAGCGGGTGGCATACCACGGCCCTGTCGATGAAGATGATGGTGGCGGAATGGCAGCGCAATCCGGGCATTCAGGCCGCCAGCCTGGGTGCGATGGGCGTGGATGAACTGCGCTGGTTGCAGCCGGTTCGTCCGGGCGACACGCTGCGCGGCGTTTCCGAGGTGATAGAGGTCAAGGCGTCGCGCAGCCGCCCCGAAATGGGGATCGTGAAGACCCACATCACGCTCTTCAACCAACGCGACGAGCCGGTGCTGTCGATGAAGCCGATCGCCATGTTCCGGACGCGCCCGACTTGAGTCAACGGGGCTGGTTGGCGCGGGCGTCGGCGGCCATGATGCGGATCGAAGGCTTTAAGGCGCTGGCGATCTGGATGGTGTGAAGGCCCGGCGACAGGTCGAACCACAGGATCTTGCGGATGCCGGAACAGGCCGGCCCATGCTCATGGGCGACGGAGGTCAGCGCGGTCGTGCCGGTGGCGGCGTCCACCCAGGCCCCTTCCGACAGAGCGATGCCAATGCGCGCCGCATCCTTCACGGCCAGGGTGAAGAGGCCGGCATGGCTTTTCGGAAGGGACTTGCCGGGCGGGACGATGAACTGAACCTGCCGACCGGGT
Organism: Sphingobium sp. CFD-2; assembly: GCF_024611135.1. Taxonomy (NCBI): domain Bacteria; kingdom Pseudomonadati; phylum Pseudomonadota; class Alphaproteobacteria; order Sphingomonadales; family Sphingobiaceae; genus Sphingobium; species Sphingobium sp. CFD-2. The sequence goes on from NZ_CP084405.1 coordinate 1,595,447, forward strand.
CGCAACTCAGCGACGACAGGCTTGCCCAGGATGATGCGCGGCGCGGTGGATGCCGTCGCGCCCGCGGTCACGGTGCCGCTCTGGGTCCAGCTTGTCCAGGGTTCCGGCAGGGATGGCGCACCGGCGCAGGGATCAGCTGCGGCTTGGGCGTGTAGCGGGGCGAGGGCAAGAAGGAGGAGAAGCCGCTTCATCGGTGCTTCCTTCACAGGCGATGGGATGGCGTCCGGACCGGATTTATCGCGCGCACGCATTGCGCTGAATGGTCGATCCCCGTCATCCTATTTCCTCCCGAACAGCTTTTCTATGTCGCCATGGCCCAGCTTCACCCAGGTCGGGCGGCCATGATTGCATTGGCCGCTGCGGGGGGTGATCTCCATCTCGCGGAGCAGGGCGTTCATCTCCGTGACGCTCAGCACCCGCCCGGCGCGGACGGAGCCATGGCACGCCATGGTGGCGGCCACCAGATCCAACCGTTCCTTCAGGGAGAGCGCACTGTCATAGGCGGCGAGGTCGTCGGCCAGATCGGACACCAGTCCCTGCACATCCCCCTGCCCCAGCATCGCAGGCGTTGCGCGCACCAGCATGGCGGCGGGACCGAAGCGCTCCAGTTCCAGCCCGAATTCCTTCAGTTCCTCGATCCGCGCCTCCAGCCGGTCGCAGGCGGGCTCGTCCAGTTCGACCACTTCGGGCAGCAACAGCGTTTGGGCGGCGACCCCCTGCCCTTCCATGGCGCGGCGCATGCGTTCGAGGGTCAGCCGTTCATGCGCGGCATGCTGGTCGACGATGACCAGCCCATCCTCTGCTTCCGCGACGATATAGGTGCGGGCGACCTGCCCACGGGCGACGCCCAGCGGAAAGCTGGTTCCTTCAGGCGCGGGTGCGGCGGCAGGTTCGGCGCGGGCCTGCGGCGGGGGCGTCAGGAAGCCGGGACGGCGCTCGGCCACAGAATAGGTCGGAACGGACGCGCCGGCGGCTTCGAATATCGGCATGGCGCCGATCGGCGTGGGGGAAACCGGTTCGGGCTTCCATGCCGAAAGGCCGGCGGGGTCGGCATGCTGGACAGCGCGGAAACCCTCCGCATCCAGCGCGCGGCGCAGGCCGGAGACGATCATGCCCCGGATCAGCGCCGGATCGCGAAAGCGGACCTCCGTCTTGGCGGGATGGACGTTGACGTCCACCTCCAGCGGCGGAACGTCAAGGAACAGCGCCACCACCGGATGCCGATCCCGCGCCAGCATGTCGGCATAGGCGCCCCTCACCGCTCCGACCAGCAGCCGGTCGCGCACCGGACGGCCGTTCACGAACAGGAACTGATGATCGCCCACCCCCCGATTATAGGTCGGCAGCGAGGCCACGCCCGACAGGCGCACCCCCTCTCTTTCCAGCGCCACGATGACATGATTGTCGGCCAGCGCCCGGTCGGTGAGCGCGGCGACGCGATCCTCCCGCGCCTCCCCCGCCTGCACGCCCAGCACGCGCCGTCCGTCATGCTCCATGCTGAAGGCCACGGAAGGATGCGCCATGGCAAGGCGACGGATGACATCGAGGCAGGCGGCATATTCCGCCTTGGCGGAGCGCAGGAACTTGCGGCGGGCGGGGACGCGGGCGAAAAGCTGTTCGACCGTGACGCGCGTGCCGGGGGGCAGCGCGGCGGGGCCTTCGCTCACCACCACGCCATTGTCGACTGTTCGGTTCCAACCGTCCTGCCCCTGCGGCCGGCTGTCGATGGAAAGACGCGCGACGCTGGCGATGGAGGGCAGCGCTTCGCCCCGGAAACCCAGCGTTGCGACATTTTCGATGGCGTCGTCGGGCAGTTTGGACGTGGCGTGGCGTTCCAGCGCCAGCGCCATATCATCCCGGGTCATGCCGCAGCCGTCGTCGCTCACCTCCATCCGGTCGAGCCCGCCATTGGAGATGCGGATGGCGATCCGGAGAGATCCGGCATCCAGCGCATTTTCCACGATTTCCTTGAGCGCGCTGGCGGGCCTTTCGACCACTTCGCCCGCGGCGATGCGATTGACCAGATGTTCGGGCAGACGGCGTATTGACATTGATTAGTGACTAGCCCAAGCGAGCGCTTTCCGCGAGACACAAGCCTTATAAAAATTGACATCCAGGGGGCGGGTGGAACGTGGGGCGAACTTTCCGACTGTCCCGGTTCGCTTCGCCGGGGCATGCGGGCTGAACAGGAACAGGCATGTCGATCTTCTCGCGTCTCTTCAAACTCTCCTCCCAGGACATGGCCATCGACCTCGGCACGGCCAACACCGTGGTCTATGTGCGGGGCCGCGGCATCGTGCTCAACGAACCGTCCGTGGTGGCGGTCGAGACGCTGAACGGCGTGAAGCGGGTGAAGGCGGTCGGCGACGACGCCAAGCTGATGATGGGCAAGACCCCCGATTCGATCGAGGCGATCCGTCCGCTGCGGGACGGCGTGATCGCGGACATCGACGTGGCGGAGCAGATGATCAAGCATTTCATCACCAAGGTGCACGGCGGCAAGTCGCGGCCGTGGCGCTTCCCGGAGATCGTGATCTGCGTGCCTTCGGGTTCGACCAGCGTCGAGCGCCGCGCGATTCGCGATGCGGCGAGCAATGCGGGCGCATCCCAGGTCTTCCTGATCGAGGAACCCATGGCGGCCGCCATCGGCGCCGACATGCCGGTGACGGAGCCCATCGGTTCGATGGTGGTCGACATCGGCGGCGGCACGACCGAGGTCGCGGTGCTGTCGCTGCGCGGTCTGGCCTACACCACTTCGGTTCGCGTCGGCGGCGACAAGATGGACGAGGCGATCGTCTCCTTCGTGCGCCGTCATCATAATCTGCTCATCGGTGAAGCGACCGCCGAGCGGATCAAGAAACAGTTCGGCGTCGCTCAGCCGCCCGAAGACGGCGTGGGCGAGACGATCCATATCAAGGGCCGCGACCTGGTGAACGGGGTTCCCAAGGAAATCTCGATCAACCAGGGCCAGATTGCCGACGCGCTGGCGGAGCCGATCAGCACCATTGTCGAGGGCGTGCGCATCGCGCTGGAGAATACCGCGCCGGAACTGGCGGCGGACATTGTCGACCAGGGCATCGTTCTGACCGGCGGCGGCGCGCTGCTCAAGGGGCTGGACGACGAGCTGCGCGACGAGACCGGCCTGCCCGTCACCATCGCTGAAGATCCGTTGACCTGCGTTGCGATCGGCACCGGCCGCGCAATGGAGGATCCGATCTTCCGGGGCGTGCTGCAAACCGCTTAAGGGGACAAGATGGCGCGGCCACCCAGCCGACGCCCCGGGCATAACCGGAAGGCGCAATATAGCCTCTTCGCCAGCTATGTCGTGGCGATGACGGGCGCCGCCGTGGGCCTGCTTCTGGTGGTCGTCGCCATTTTCGATCCCACCGGCTTCGCCGCGATCCGCATCGCGACGGCGGAGATTACGCGCCCCGCGTCGGTGACGCTCAAGAATATGGTGAGCGGCGTCGCCTCCATCGACGAAGTGCTGGCCAGCTACTGGCGTGCCGGTTCCCAGAACGTCGCGCTGCGGCGGCAGGTGGAGGCCGACCGCAACCGCATCATAGAGGCGAAGGCGGTGGCGCAGGAAAATCTGCGCCTCAAGAAGCTGTTGAAGCTGGTCGAGGATGACGGCAGCGAATTGCTGACCGCGCGGCTGATCGCATCCTCCTCCACCAGCACCCGTCGGCTGGCGCGGCTGAACGCGGGACGCTGGCAGGGCGTGCGGCCGGGCATGCCGGTGCGCGCGCCGGAAGGGCTGATCGGGCGCATCCATACCACCACGCCCAACACGGCCGAAGTGCTGCTGCTGACCGACACCAGCAATATCGTGCCGGTGCGGCGGGCCAATGACAGCGTACCCGCGATTTCGACGGGACTTGGCGACGGCACGCTGGAGGTCCGCGCGCTGGCGGCCGGGCGTAATCCGTTCAAGCCGGGCGACCTGCTCGTCACCTCCGGCGTCGGCGGGGTCTATCAACCCAATATTCCCGTGGCGGTGATCGTGCGCATCGCGGGCGAGATCGCCTATGGCGTGCCGCTCGCCAACCCCTCCAGAGTGGATGCGGTTGTGGTGGAGCGCTCCTTCGAGGAGGCTGTGACCCGGCCGGAGGGCAATGGCCCGCCGGCTCCTGTCGAACCGGGCGCCGCGCAGAATTCGGTCACGCCATGATCGATCCCCATTTGCAGCATGTGCCGCGCCTTGGCCGTCATCCTTCGCGATTTCGGCTGGCGGGAACCCCGGTCATCACGGTGATGCTGGGATCTCTGGTGACGACGCTGCCGGTGATCGCGCAATCGCCGGTCATGCCGCCCTTCGGCCTGTTGCTGCTTCTGTCCTGGCGGCTGCTGCGCCCCGAATTATGGCGCACCTGGATCGGCGTGCCGCTCGGCCTGTTCGACGACATCGCCAGCGGCCAGCCCATCGGATCGGCCATGTGCCTGTGGACCGTCACGCTGATCGGCATAGACGCCATCGAACATCGCATGGTCTGGCGCAGCTATCGGCAGGACTGGTTAATCGCCTCCTTCGCGATTATCTTCTGCATCGCCGGCGGCGTTTTCTTCGCGCGGATCACCGGCGGAGGAGACATCAAGCTGCTGTTGGTCGCGCCGCAAATTCTCTGGACGGTCCTGCTCTTTCCCTTTGTCGTCCGGCAATGCGCCCGGATCGACCGTTGGCGCGTGATGGCATGAAGCTGCCCCTGCTCAAGAAGAAGACCGTCACCGAAGCCTCCTTGTCCTTCACCTTCACGCGCCGGGCGATGGTGGTGGGGGGCCTGCAAGGGGCGATCGGGGCGCTGCTGGTCGGGCGCATGGGCTGGATCAGCGTCGCCGAGAATGAGAAATATAATCTGCTGTCGGAAAGCAATCGCGTCAACCTGACGCTGATTCCGCCGCGACGCGGGTGGATCATCGACCGCAACGGACGGCCGCTGGCGAACAATCGCACGGACTTCCGCGTCGACCTGATCCCGGAGCGGGCGACGGACGCGGAGAACACCATCCGCAGCCTCGCTCATCTGCTGGCGCTCAGCGATGACGAAGTGGATCGGATCAAGGAGGAACTGGACAAGTCGGCAGGTTTCCGCCCGGTGCAGGTGGCGGAAAAGTTGACCTACGATCAGTTCGCGGCGGTCAGCGTCCGGCTGCCCGACCTGCCGGGCGTGGCCCCGAGCCAGGGCTTTTCCCGCAATTATCCGGCAGGTGCGACCGTCGGGCACCTGCTCGGCTATATCGGCGCAGCGTCGGCCAAGGACTATGAGGAGCGCAAGGACCCGCTGCTGATCACGCCCGGCTTCAAGGTCGGCAAGGACGGGCTGGAGCGGTCTTTCGACAAGGAACTGACAGGCAAGCCCGGCGCGAAACGGGTGGAGGTGACGGCGCGGGGCAAGATCGTGCGGGAACTCACCACCCGGCCCGACACGCCGGGCAACGCGATCAAGCTGACCATCGACGCGGGCCTCCAGGAATATGCCGGGCGGCGGCTGGCGACGCAGAGCGGGTCGGTGGTGGTGATCGACTGCCATAATGGCGACGTGCTGGCCATGGCGTCCATGCCCAGTTTCGATCCGAACAGCTTTTCCGACGGCATCAGCCATCTGGAATGGGACATGCTGTCGAAGGACGACCATGTCCCGTTGCGCAACAAGACGTTGCAGGGGCTGTACCCGCCGGGATCGACGGTGAAGCCGATGGTGGCGCTCGCACTGCTGGAGGCGGGAGTTTCACCCATGGAGACGGTGAACTGCGCGGGTGCGATCCGGGTCGGCAACACGCTGTTCCACTGCCATAAACGGCGGGGCCATGGCGGGCTCAACATGCGGGGCGCCATTGCCCAAAGCTGCGACATCTACTTCTACCAGATGGCGCAGCGGATCGGCATGGACCGGATCGCCAGCATGGCGCGGCGCGTGGGCATGGGGCAGAAATTCGCCCTTCCCTTCCCCAGCCAGAGTTTCGGCACCGTTCCCGATCCGGCGTGGAAGCTCAAGAAATACAATCAGAAATGGCAGGTCTACGACACGGTCAACGCGACCATCGGCCAGGGCTATATGCTCATCAACCCGTTGCAGATGGCTGTAATGGCGGCGCGGCTGGCGACGGGCCGGCAGTTGATGCCCAACTTCATCTTCGGCGCGCAGCGGCCCACGCCTGCGTCCGTGGGGGTGAATGAGGAGCATCTGGTGACCATCCGCGACGCGATGAGCGCGGTGGTGAACGGCGGCGGCACGGGCGGCGCGGCCCGCATCCCCCTGCCCGGCGTGATGATGGCCGGCAAGACCGGCACGGCGCAGGTCCGCCGTATCACCATGGCCGAACGCGGGGGCGGCGTGCGCAGCAACGCATCGCTGCCGTTCAAGCTGCGCGACCATGCGCTGTTCCAGGGCTTCGCGCCGTTCGACAATCCCCGCTATGCCATTGCCTGCATCATCGAGCATGGCGGCCACGTCAACCGCATCGAGGACGCTCCCATGATCGCGGCGGACACCATGACTTTCCTGTTCGACCAAGCGAAGGCTGTCGAGAAGCTGGAGACCATCGAAAAGGACTGGGGCGGTCCGCCGGCCGAACGGCTGGCGCGGCAGATGGCGGCCTACAGGCTGGCGAAGGCGATCGAGAAGGGCGAGGCGCCTCTTCCCGAAGCCGCCAATGCGATGAACGCATCCACCGGCAATGGCGCGACCGCGACCGCCGCCCCGCCTCCGGCACCGGCTGCCGAAGCGGACGACGCCCCGCCCCCGGCGGACAGCGCGCCATGAGCATCGTTCCCGAACCCCTGACCGAATTCCCCTGGCGCGTGCTGGGCATATTGCTCGCCATCGCCGGGTTCGGGACGTTGGTGCTCTACAGCGCCGCCGGCGGCAGCATCACCCCCTGGGCGATCAACCAGGGCGTTCGCTTCGTCATCTTTTCGGGCATGGCGCTGGTGCTGAGCCGGATACCGCTGGAGACCTTCGCACGCCTCGCCTTCCCGGCCTATGGCGTCGTGCTGACCGCTCTGTTCCTGGTCGAACTGATCGGCGGGGTGGCGGGTGGCAGCCAGCGATGGATCAACCTTGGCTTCATGCAGTTGCAGCCTTCCGAGTTCATGAAGCCGGTGATCGTGCTGGCGGTCGCGCGCTTCTACGCGCTGCTTCCGGTGGGGGAGATCAGGCGCTGGAACGCGATCTGGCCGGCGCTGGTGCTGATCGGCATTCCCTGGGCGCTGGTGCTGGTTCAGCCTGACCTCGGCACCGCGACCATGATCGCCGCGGGCGGGGTGACGGTGATGTTCCTCGCCGGTCTGCCGCTGCGGCTGTTCGTGGGATCGGGACTGACGCTGGCCGCCATCGTGCCCATCGCCTTCAGCTTCCTGCACGATTATCAGAAGAACCGCGTCCTCATCTTCCTGGACCCGGAAAGCGATCCGCTGGGCGCCGGCTATCATATCAGCCAATCGAAGATCGCCATCGGGTCCGGAGGCATTTTCGGCAAGGGATTCCTCAAGGGGACGCAAAGCCATCTGGACTATCTGCCGGAGGGGCATACCGATTTCGTCTTCGCCACCATGGCGGAGGAATGGGGGCTGATGGGCGGCGTGCTGCTGATCGGGGCCTTCATGCTGCTGTTCCGCTGGGGCATCGGCGTGTCTCTCCGCGCGCAGGACAAATATGCGCGGCTGGTGGCGGCGGGGCTGACCACGACGATCTTCTTCTATGTCGCGATCAACCTGATGATGGTCATGGGACTGGCGCCGGTGGTCGGCATTCCCCTGCCCTTCATGTCCTATGGCGGGTCGTCCATGCTGACGGTCATGCTGTGCGTCGGAATCATCATGGCCATTGAGCGTTCGGGCCGGCGGCGCAGCCGGCCGGGAAACTGGGGATGAAACAGGCTTGCGCGCAAAAATTTGCCGGCAGACGCGATTTCCTGTTTGCAAAGTCCGATGCGGCTGCTAACAGCCCGCCCACGCCAAAGCGACGGCCCATCCGGGACTAGCCGAAAGCGGATGTGGACGCATAGCTCAGTTGGTAGAGCAGCTGACTCTTAATCAGCGGGTCCTTGGTTCGAGCCCAAGTGCGTCCACCAAATTCTCTAGTGAAATCAATAGTATGCAAGGAAATCGCCGCAAGGTGATTTTCTCTTTTTGCGTTTTGCGCTACAAACTGCGCTACAGATTCCATGTGATGCGCGGCTCCAGGATGTTCAAAAAAGTGCCGGCACAGCTGATGCCCGGGGGCCGCATCCCGTCACGACATGACTGGCACCCGCATGGATGCACCGCGGGTACGGGCGATTCGCGTGTTCAGATAACGCGCGGAGTTCAGCCAGAGGCTGTTCTACACCGTTGGCGATGGGCGAATTGCCCCTGCGGTCCTAGGCGCGTGCCTCACGCGCTTTCAATAATGCGTCGCGATCGGCTTTACGCAGATCGATCCAGTCGTCGATTTCGGACGATATCCAGCGGTTTGTCCCGACGCCCAACTTTATCGGCGCGGGAAACCGCCCTTGCTTGATCAGGCGTGCTACATGCTGCCGGGTGAAAGGAATGCCCTTCGCCTTCAGGTCGGAGAACGCGAGCAGGTCAGGCATGGTAACATCCAATCTGACCGTCTGCTGACTCCAGAGGCGCGATTGGGGAAATGGAGCTACCGGCAGCGATCTCTCCACGGCTTGCGCTTTCTCCCTTCCCCCTCCTCTTCCGATAACTCTGAGATGATCGGACGATGCAGCGACCACAGGGTGCAAAAGGGCGCCACACTCGGCCAGAAGCATTCTGATTGAAATAGTGCATGGATCGCTGACCCGTCGGGCAGCGCGGGGAGACCACAACGCAATGTCAGGTTAGCATTTCACGGAAAGTCCCCAAAGGGGCCAAGATCGCATTTTTGGGCAATCCAGTGCCTACTTGTCGGCTCTCGGTGCTTTATAGCCTTACACGAGGCTAGGACGCCAAGGCTACCGCGCCAATACCACGCCGATCCTGAGGCGTGTCGCATTGCGGTCATAGTCGAACAGATTCTCGCCATAGCCGACGAAGAACTGCCTTCAGAAGGAAGACGAAGCCAAAGACAAATGCGGCTGTCCGCCCGGATTGGCGCGGATGAATGTCAGGCTGGCAATTGGGCATTGTCTTCCTCATGGCGCGCGCGATAGTCCTGCCCGGCAGCGTTCAGGCCCGCGAGCGCGAAACGATGCAAATGGTCCGCCAGCGCCCGGCGATCGATCCGCAATATGTCCCTGCCCGGTGCGGGCAGGTTATCGCCGGCGATCAGCAGCATGGCGCATGGCGCGGCCACGCTGATCAGGCAGCAGAGCAGTTCCGGCGCGCCGATGGGTATCCCGCTCACGTCGCTCAATATCCGCAGCGCGACGCGAAGCTTGGGCGGCGCTTCCTCGTCGCGCAGGACGGCAAAATGCGCGGACGGCGCCGCAAGTTCCCGAACCAGCACGGCAGTACTCCAATGCGAGGGCCCGGCGAGGCGGCCGACGATGGCATCGAGCAGCGTGCCAAGCTTTTCTTCGGGCATCACCTGGCTTGCAGATATCCGCTCGAGTTCCTCAAGCCGTACAAACCGTCGATGCGCCTCGACCAGCACGGCCCGGTAGAGGCCATCGCGATTGCCGAAATGATAGTTGATCGAGGCAAGGTCGACTTCCGCCTTCGCGGCGATCGCCTTGCTCGTGGTAGAGGCCAGCCCCTGCGACGCGAACAATGTGCCAGCGCTTTCCAATATGCGCGCGCGGGTCGCCGCACCGTCCGACCGGGGGCCTCGGAGGGGTTTGCCATTCATGATTTGCTCTTGAACCGGATCAGATTGTAGGACAAGTCGAACATTAAATCCGATTTAGACTAACATTCTTTTCGCCGCAGTCCTCACCGTCCGGAGTCGTCACATGCACAATCGCACCCTTAGTATCCTCGGCATGGCCGGACTGGCGCTGAGTGGGTGTGGCGGGAAAGATGCCGGCAAGACCGAACTTGTCCTTCAGGGCAATGTCGATGTGCGGCAGGTTTCGCTCGCGTTCGAGGACAGCGGCCGCATCGCACAAGTGCGGGCGGAGGAAGGTGACAGCGTGAAGGCGGGAAGCATCCTGGCCACGCTCGATACCGTGTCGCTCAACCTGCAGGCCGAGGAAGCCAAAGCCCAGGGCGAGGTGCAGCGGCAGAATCTGCTGCGCCTGCGCAATGGCTCCCGGCCGGAGGAAATCGCCCAGGCCCAGGCGCGCCTGACGTCGGTGGAAGCCGAGGCGGCGCGCGCGGAAGGTGATCTCGCGCGTCTTCGCGGCATTGCCGCCTCGACCCAGGGGCGCGGGGTCAGCGCGCAGGATGTCGATCATGCCAGCAAGACGGCAGTGGCGGCGCGGGCAAGGGCGCGCGAACAGGCCGAAGCGCTCCGCCTTGCCCGGCGTGGCCCGCGGGCGGAAGATGTCGCGGGTGGTGAAGCCCAGGTGAAGGCGGCGCAGGCGCAGGTCGCGCTGCTCCAGCACCGGATCGACCAGGGCGTGCTGCGCGCGCCGGTCGATGGGGTGGTGCGCTCGCGCCTGCTCGAACCGGGCGACATGGCCTCGCCGCAGAAGGCGGTGTTCGCCATCGCCCTCGCTGATCCCAAATGGGTGCGGGTCTATGTGAACCAGCCCGACCTTGGCCGCATCAAGCCGGGCATGGCGGCGAGCGTGGTCAGCGACAGCATGCCCGATCAACCGGTGCCCGGCAGGATCGGCTATATCTCGTCGGTCGCCGAATTCACGCCCAAGTCGGTCGAAACCGAGGAACTGCGGACCAGCCTCGTCTATGAGGTCCGGGTGCAGGTCGAGGACAAGGCCAACCGCCTGCGGCTTGGGCAGCCGGTGACGGTGCGGATCAATACCGGCAATGGCGGCGCGGCGCGGTGAGCGAGCCCGACATAACGGTCGCGATCGAGGGCTTGCGAAAACGCTTCGATGCGCCCGACGGCAAGCCGTTCGATGCGATCGACGACATCTCGCTGACCGTCCGCGCGGGCGAGCTGACCGCCTTCGTCGGTCCCGACGGCGCGGGCAAGACCACGCTCATGCGAATGATGGCGGGGCTGCTGCGCCCCGACGAGGGCAGCCTCAATGTGCTGGGCATCGACGTGCGCGCCGATCCGCAATCGGTGCAGAACCGCATCAGCTATATGCCTCAGCGCTTCGGCCTCTACGAGGATCTGAGCGTCCAGGAAAATCTCGATCTCTACGCCGACCTCCACGGCGTGCCGCAGGAGGTGCGCCGCGAGCGCTTCGGCCGGATGCTCGAGATGACCGACATGGCGCGCTTCACCGACCGGCCGGCGGGCAAGCTGTCGGGCGGCATGAAGCAGAAGCTGGGGCTAGCCTGCACGCTGGTGCGCTCGCCCGACCTGCTGCTGCTCGACGAGCCGAGCGTCGGGGTCGATCCGCTCTCGCGCCGGGACCTGTGGAAGATCATCGACCAGCTCATCGCCGACGAGCAATTGAGCGTCATCGTCAGCACCGCTTACATGGACGAAGCCGAGCGCTGCGGGCAGATTTTCGTTTTCCATCACGGCAGGATACTGGCCGACGGCCCGCCGGATGCGCTGCGAAAGAGGGCCGAAGGCCTCGGTTATGTGGCCGACGCCTTGCCGGATCGGCCCGCGCGGGTTCTCCAGGCCCGCCTGATCGATGCACCGGACCGGATCATCGATGCGGTTCCCAAGGGCGGCGACGTTCATTTCATTCGCAGGCCGCAATGCGACGAAGCAGCGCTGGCCGACCTGCTGTCCGACACAAGGGTCCAGCCACGCGACGCCGAACTCGAAGACGCCTTCATGCTGCTGTTGCGCGAGCATGAGAACGAGCCGGCACAAGCAGCCGATGATGCGAACACGAACAAGGAAGACGGGGATCGGTACGGTACGGCCGAAACCGCGTCGCCATCTGCCGGGGAACGGGACGGGCCAGTGATCGTCGTGCGGGATCTCGTCCGCAAGTTCGGCGATTTCACTGCCGTTGCCAGCACGTCCTTCGACGTGCAGCGCGGTGAGATCTTCGGGCTGCTCGGCCCCAATGGCGCGGGCAAGACCACCACATTTCGCATGCTGTGCGGCCTGCTCCCGGCGACCAGCGGTCATCTCGAGGTGGCGGGTGTCGATCTGCGCACGGCACGCGCCAAGGCGCGGGCACGGATCGGCTATGTCAGCCAAAAGTTCGCGCTCTACGGCAACCTCTCGGTCAGGGAGAATCTCGAATTCTTCGCCGGCGCTTATGGTCTGCGCGGCGAGCGGAAACGCGAGCGGGTCAAGGCGGTGATCGCGCAGTTCGATCTTGATGCGTCGGCGCAGAGCGGCATCCTGCCGGTCGGTTACAAGCAGCGGCTCGCCATGGCGGCGGGGCTGCTGCACGAGCCCGACATCCTCTTCCTCGACGAGCCGACCAGCGGCATCGACCCGCTCGCGCGCCGCGCCTTCTGGCGCACGATCACCAGCCTGGCGCAGGGCGGCGTCACGATCATCATCACCACCCATTTCATGGAAGAAGCGGAATATTGTGACCGCATCGCCATCCAGGATGCCGGCGAACTGCTCGCGCTCGGAACGCCTGCCGAGGTGCGCGAACAGGCCGGCGACGACGCAAGCGACATGAACGAGGCTTTCATCGCCATCGTCGAACAGAACCGTGCCCGCCAAACCAATGAGAAGGTGGCCGCATGAGCAGCGCCTCAGGCTTCCACAGGCGGCTGATCGCGCTGACCCGCAAGGAAGTGCGCCAGCTCCTGCGCGACAAGAGCAACCTGTTCGTCGGTCTGCTGCTGCCGCTCGCGCTCATCTTGCTGTTCGGCTACGGCCTGTCCTTCGACGTGAAGGATGCGCCGGTCGCGATCGTGCTGGAGGATCGCTCCCCCGCCGCTCAGGAAGCGGTCGCGGGGATCGGCGGCTCACCCTATCTCGTGCCCGTCGCAGCCGCGAGCATGGACGAGGCCGTCAGGCTGATCCGCGCGCATAAGGTCGAGGGCATCGTGCGTGTGCCGGTCGATTTCTCCCAGCGCCGAGCCGCGGGCGATGCGCGGATACAGCTTATCGTCAACGGCGCGGATTCGACGACAGCGTCCGCAATCGAAGGCTATGTGAACGGCGGGATCCAGACAGCCTCTCGCCATATAATGGATCGATCCGGTAGCGGATCGGGAGGCGGTATCACGCTGGTGCAGCGCACCTGGTTCAACGAGGCGGGCGTCAGCACCTGGTATCTGGTGCCCGGCCTCCTCGTGCTGGTGATGACCCTGATCGGCGCGTTCCTCACCTCGCTGCTGATTGCGCGGGAATGGGAGCGCGGCACGTTGGAATCGCTGTTCGTGACCCCGGTTCGCCCGCTGGAGCTCGTGCTCTCCAAGCTTGCGCCCTATGTGGTGATCGGCGCGATCGATATGGGCGTCTGCCTGATATCAGCGCGCTTCCTGTTCGAGGTGCCGATCCGCGGCTCGCTCCTCGTCATCATTGTCGCCTCGCTGCTCTACCTGATCGTCGCGCTGCTGCTCGGCCTGTTCATCTCGGGAACGACCCGTAACCAGTTCGCCGCCAGCCAGATGGCGCTGCTGGCGAGCTTCATGCCGGCGATGATGCTGTCGGGCTTTGTCTTCGACCTGCGCAATGTGCCGCTGGTGATCCAGATCGTCAGCCAGCTTCTGCCCGCAACGCACTTCATGGAGCTGGTGAAATCGCTGTTCCTCGCCGGGACGATCTGGCCAATGGTCCTCAAGAATTGCGCGATTCTCGCCGCCTACGGCGTCCTGCTGGCCTTCGTCACCGGGCGCACCTTGCGCAAGAGGCTGGACTGATGCGCGTTGCTGGACTGACACTCGGCGCCGACTTCATCGCCTGGCTCGCCCAGACCTTCGCGCTCGTCCGCAAGGAGATACTGGCGCTGGTCAAGGATCCCGCCAACCGCACGATCCTGTTCGCCCCGGCCCTCATGCAGGCCCTGCTGTTCGGTTATGGCGCGACCTACGACCTGACCCATGTGCCCTATGCGGTGGTCGACCAGAGCCGTAGCGCCGCCTCCACCGAATTGCTTGCGCGGCTCGACGGCACCGGCGTGTTCCGGCGCGAGGCGGCGCTCGCGTCCAACGCGCAGATCGGCGACCTCATCGACAGCGGCAAGGTGCTGCTCGCGATCAGCATCCCGTCCGACTTCGAGCATCGGTTGACCGTGGGCGATACCGCGCCGATCCAGATCATCCTTGATGGCCGCAACAGTTCGACGGCGGGGGCGGCGGCAGGCCAGATCGGCGCGATCGTTGCCGATTATGGCCGCTCGTTGGGCGGCAGCCCGCCGATCACCGTCGAGCGGCGGGCCTGGTATAATCCGAACCTGGAATCGCGCTGGACGCTGATGCCCGCAATGATCGCGGCGCTGAGCTTTTTGCAGACCCTGCTGCTGTCGGCGCTGTCCGTCGCGCGCGAGCGCGAACAGGGAACGTTCGACCAGCTGCTGGTGACGCCGCTGGGTCTGATGCAGATCCTGATCGGCAAGGCTATTCCCTCGATCCTCGTCGGCCTCATCCAGTCGACCATCATCCTGCTCATCATCCGCTTCTGGTTCGAGATTCCGATGAACGGTTCCTACTGGCTGCTCTATCTGGGGCTCGTCACGTTCACGGCCGCGGGTGTCGGCATCGGCATGTCGATCTCGGCCCTGTCGCTCACCATGCAGCAGGCGATGCTCTATACCTTCCTGCTGGTGATGCCGTTGATGCTGTTGTCGGGCATGCTGACGCCGGTGCGCAACATGCCGCAGATCCTCCAACTCATCACCTACGTCAATCCGCTGCGCTTCGGCATCGATATGGTGCGCCGCATCTATCTTGAGGGCGCGGTCTTCGCCGATGTCGCCCTCGACTTCGTGCCGATGCTGGTGGTGGCAGCCATTACCCTGCCGCTCGCCGCATGGCTCTTCCGCAACCGCCTCGCCTGATGAACTGGACTTTCGCCATGCCCTTCATTCCGCCCGCATCTAGCATCCCGATCCGGCAGGCAATTGCTTCTTCCCTGATGGCACTTGCCCTGGCCGGCTGCACCATGGGACCGAACTTCACGAAGCCGGCGCCCTCCGCGCCCGCCGACTGGACGAGTTGGCGCAGCGGCGACGCCAGCCTGCATGGGGCCATCGGCACGGACGCCACATTGCCTGCCGATTGGTGGCGGGCGTTCAATGATCCCGTGCTGGATGAACTGGTGCGCCGCGGTTTCGCCGCGAGCCCGGACCTCCAGACCGCCGCGCTGCACGTCGCGCAGGCGCGCGTCCAGCGTGGTAGCGCGGCGGTGCAGGGCTTGCCGCAGATCAATGCCAGCGGGCAGGTGTCGCGCCAGCGCCAGAGCGAACATGGCGCCAGTACGCGGCTGCTCAACGTGGTATCGAGCTCCTCGTCAGGTTCTGATCGGGATGCCCTGGTCAAGCTATTGAGCGAGCCGTTCACGCTCTACCAGACCGGGCTCGACGCCTCCTGGGAGCTCGACCTTTGGGGCAAGGTCCGGCGGTCGCTCGAGGCGGCCGATGCGGGCGTCGCGCAGCAGGCCGCGCTGCTCGATCATGCCCGGCTCAGCCTTGCCAGCGACGTCGCGCGCAATTATTTCGATCTGCGCGCGACCCAGCGCAAGATTGCGCTCGCGCGGGAGGACATCACGGCGCTCAAGGAACGCACCGATCTTCTCTCGGCCCGCACCACGGGTGGGATTAACAATCACTTCGATCTCGAACGCCAGCGTAGCGAATTGCAGGGGATCGAGGCGCAACTGCCCGCGCTGCTCGCCCAGGAAGCCGCGCAGGCCAACCAGATCGCCCTGCTGCTGGGGGAACGGCCCGGCGCCCTAGGCGATCTGCTGAAGCCGGTGGCCGATGCCGGCAAGCCCGCGCTGCCCGATCTGGCGCTCGGCCTTCCCTCCGAGATCGCGTTGTGCCGGCCTGATATCCGCGCGGCAGAAGCCCGGTTGCACAGCGTCACTGCCAATATCGGTGTCGCCAAAGCGGACATGTATCCGAGCATCCGCCTCGGCGGTGGGTTCAACCTCGAATCCTATCGAGCCGAGAACCTGTTCGACTGGGCGAGCCGCGCCTGGTCGATCGGGCCGAGCGTCAGCCTGCCGCTGTTCGATGGCGGGCGGCGCAAGCGCGTCGTCCAGCTTCGCGAGCTGGAGCAGAAGGAAGCGGCGGTCTCCTACCAGCAGACCGTGCTTCAGGCCTGGCAAGAGATCGACGATGCGCTCAATGGCTATACCGCCGAGCAGCAGCAGAACGCGATGCTGGCCGCGCGGCTCGACAGCGCGCGGGCCGCGTTCGATCTGGCATCCGCGCGCTATCGGGGCGGGGTCATCACCTGGCTGGACGTCATCGACAGCCAGCGGACGATGCTGCAGGCGTCGCGCGATCTGGCGGACAGCAATGGGCGCCTCGCAACCCGCTATGCCGCGCTCAACAAGGCGATCGGGAACGCATCGGAATCGACGGCAGCTAAAGCGAATTGAGTGCGGCGCCAGAAGCGGCGATGAGCAAAGCCACCGATGTTCATCAACGTAAGGTGTTGTCAGGATGTTTGCCGGGCGCGCGCCGCGATGCGCTTGCGGGCCACGCCGATATGCGCAACCGGTGCCGCCTTAATGCCACGTTCTTCATTGGATCGATGATCGACGCGGACATCATATCCCAGCGCCGCGAACTTATCGTTCAGGACCCTCGCCCAAGCGGCACGGATGTCGAGCAGCTTCCCGCGACTGTTCCATTCGCGCGGTTTCTGGCCAAACAGCCCGTCAACGATCGGACGGGTCGGTATCAGCAGATAGCCATGGTGGCGCTTGCCCCTGGGCGTGTCGCCCATCTCGATCAGCGTCAGGTCGGCGGCAAAACCCGCGACGCAAAATATCTCGCTGGCGAAACGCCGCAGGACCGCGATCGACGCCGGCAGGTCCAGTTCATCGGGCAGCGCGACGTCGAACTGCCTGGCGAGCTGCGCGTCCTTGCGGATTTCGGCTGCTGCCAATGCGTTCCAGAAACACTCGCGATCCTCCCACTGCGCGGGGGCCCCGGACGGCAGTATCAGCGCCGACCAGGCGACCGCCCGCTTGTTCGCGAAATTGGAAAACCGGCCGTAGCGCTCATCGTACAGCCGGCAGCTGTTTTGCCAGGCCGCGGCCGCGACGATGCTGCGTCCAGCGCCGCGGCTGATGATATTCACATGGAAATGAAAGATCGCCATCTTTTCCTCCTGTCCCAGCGTCACGCCCGAACCGGACCGTCAATTTTCATGACCGGTCCTTCCCGTCGTTCCGCGACCATTCCGGCAAGAGGTCCTGTTTCAACCCGGTGATCACCGCGTCCGAGATCGCCTCGATGCACTTGCGCTCGATGTAGGCGAGGTCGCCGTGGATCAGTTGCCGCGGGAACCGCATGCGTTGGCCCGCATAGAGGACAGGCAGCGCGATATGCGCGGTCGATGCACCGAGCCGGAGCAGTGCGATCAGATGATCCTCCAGCCTTATCCCCGGATCGCCGGACTCGATCGCGCGATACCAGCGCAGGCTTCCGCCCATTTCGGTGGCGACCTCCAGCTGCGTCAAACCGAGCGCCTTTCGCGCCTGCCTGATCTTCTCGCCGGAGAGCTTCTTGAGTTCCTTGAAGATCGACAGGTCGACGTCGGCGAATTTTCCATCGGATGCCATATGTCCTTCCTCCCCGGTTCGGCCCGTCGGGCTCTGTGGGTTATCCGGCGAAGGTAGAATCGCGAAGCGGTCGGCATCAAGAATAGATGCCGATGATTTTAGAGGAATATTTCTGCTCATTTGCAACGGATGCGCGAGCATATTTATTTTCTGACGCGCAATGGGCAGATAATTTCCCGTTTCCTCCACATCGGATCATTCAGGAACTTCATTGTCGAACCGGCACCGGATCAGGCCATGTGATCCCGAAAGCGAGTTTATAAGGCTAAGTTCGCATATTTACGGCTAATATCGCCATTTCAGGCACTACGCTGCCGGGTCCTGTTGCAATCCTCTTCGTTTCAAATCACTCAGATCGTGTTCCGAGGGTTCAAGTCGAATCGGACCTGATACTTCGGACCATTAAGTATTCATCAACCATGGCGCGGGGCGCCAGCATGGAGTCGTGCATGATGCCGATTGCCAAAGCGATGACGGCTGCCCTGGGCGCACTGATCGTCACGACGACGGCCTGTGCCGGACCCGGCGGACATGGCCGACAGACAGTTGTCGCGCCGGTGGCCGAGCAGCCGCGCATCGTGGTGGCGACGGTCGATGGGTTCGTTCTGCGCGCCGCCGCGACGAACCGGACGGAGCCGATGCCCGCAACCGTCACCGCCGATCACATCCCGGTGGGAACGGGCACGCATATCGATGCGCGCCTGCTCTCCCGCCCCGCCAGCACTCTTCAGGAGACTTCGCATGCGCATCCGTAAGTTGGGGGCCACAACCCTCGCTCTCCCCCTGTTGGTTGCCGCTCAAGGCGCGGCGTTCGCGCAAGCCGCCGATCCGCTTACCGCCGCCGCGCGCGACGCGGAAAGCGAATTGCGGCAGACATTCGTCAATCTGCAATTCGAGGATTTCGGGCCGGCGCCCGTCAAGGGCCCGATCTATCAGGCGACGGCAGGCGGCCGCATCATCTATTATGCGCCTGACAGCGAACATCTGCTGTTCGCGGAAATCTACGACCGCAACGGCCAGAACCTCACCGCGCTGGCGCAGAACACCGCTTCAGCGAAGAAACTCGCCGGGATCGACACCGGCATGGCTCTCGCCATCGGTCCGGCGGGCGCGCCCACGGTTGTCGAATTCACCGATCCCGATTGTCCCTATTGCCGCGCGCTCGAGCGCTTCTGGGCGGCGAAGGCCGCCGAAGGCAAGCCGGTACGGCGCCTGATCTTCTTCGTCTCCGGCATCCACGCCGAGGCCGCCGCCAAGGCCGAGCATGTCCTTTGCTCCCCGGACAAGGAAGCGGCGTTCAAGGCGATCTACGCCGGAGCCGCGCCCACGCCTTTGCGCACATGCGCGGAAGGTAAGGCCAGGGTCGAGGCGCATGCAGGAATCGTCGGCAAGACCGGCATCACCGGCACGCCAACCCTGATCGCGGACGGACAGATGATTTCCGGTTTCCGGCAGGCCGAGATCGAGGCGTTCCTCGACGGTAAGAAGGCGCTCGCCAATGCCGGCCGCTGATCGCCTTCCGGCTCCTCACATCGCGAACGCGCGGTGCATCGGCCCTGCCGCTGCCGCGCAAATCCCAATGCCGGCGGCGGGACCCGAACCGGGCCGTCCAGCCTCGCCGTCGGCCGACAGCGATCCTCATCGATGCCGGCAAGCAGTCCCCGGAGCGGCCCATCTTCCCTGGAGCAAGTGCATGTTGAAAACACTCGGCAGACAATCCGCCTCAATCGCCAATGTCGGCATTCCCGTAACCCTGCTCGCGCTGCTCGGGGCCGGTGGGGCTCACGCCTTCTCGGCGCCGGCGGCCGGCGACCTCGGCTACGACATCTACGATATCGTGGTCAATCAAGGGGTCAAAGGCCCGCTCGGCTTCGTCGGCGGCGTCGCGGCCTTCCTGTTCGGCGTGAGCAGGCTCTTCTCGAACATCATGATCGGCATCCCGACCATCGTGGCGGCCGTCTGCCTGATCAAGGCGGACTCGATCCTCCAGACATTCGGAATGGTCATCTGACGGATTGGTCCGCCGCCGCGCCTGGGCGCGGTCGGCGGACCTCAACGGGCCAGGGCGCATGAGGCGCACTGGCGGGACAACCCCCGAAGTTCAACCAGCTTCGCAGGGAGGTCACGACGCAAGGAGGAGAAGGCTCGTGGACGAGCGGCTACCCCAATATCTGCACAAACCTGTCCAGATCCTGTGGTTTGGATCGGACGAGTTCGTGCTCGTGATCACGGTGATCTTCGTCGCCGTGATCGTGGGCGGGATGCTCGGTTGGGCGCTCGTCGCGGGTCTTCTCCTTTTCGTTCCCTGGCTCCGCACCAAGCCGCGCGGCTTCATCCCGCACATGGCCTGGCGCTGGGGGCTTGTCCGCTGGTCCAACTATCCGGGTCCGACCCAGACCCGGTTCTACGAGTGAGGCGGGCCATGTTCGGACGCAAATCCCCCGACACACCCCCACGCGATCCGCTGATCGGCAAGCCCGGCAGCTATGGCATCCACCGCTACCTGCAGGGAGCGAGCAACCTGTTCGAGGAGAACCGACTGCTGAAGCTCGCCGTCATCGGCCTGTTCGGTATCACGGCGGTGCTGGGCATGGTGATCTACACCTCCAACCAGAACACCCGGACGGTCATCGTCCCCTTCGGCGCGGGCGGCGACCTCTATGTCACGGGCGGCGAGCCGTCCGAGGCCTATCTGCGCTCGATGACTCGCAATGTCGTGTCGCTTTCGGGAACCTATTCAGCCTACTCGGCCGACCGGCAGTTCCAGGAACTGCTGAGCATCACGCATCCGTCCACCTACAACAGCCTGCGCGACAGCCTCAACCGGCTGCTCGACGAACTGGCCAACAACCCCACGCTCTCGATCGCGACCTACATCCGTCCCGATCAGCCCGTGACCTGGACCCGGACCGAGATACTCGTGCCGGTCGAGAAGGTCCGGGTGATCGGCGGCGTGATCCGCAAATTCCGGGGCAATCTGCGGATTCGCTACGTGATCGACAATGGCCGTTTCTGGCTGACCGCCCTTACCGAGGAAAATTTCGATGCGAACCCCCGTTAAGCGGGCGTTGGCGCTCGC
Source organism: Sphingobium sp. CFD-2 (assembly GCF_024611135.1). NCBI lineage: Bacteria > Pseudomonadati > Pseudomonadota > Alphaproteobacteria > Sphingomonadales > Sphingobiaceae > Sphingobium > Sphingobium sp. CFD-2. The sequence goes on from NZ_CP084405.1 coordinate 1,616,198, forward strand.
CCTCCTGGCCACGCCATTGCCCTCAATGGCGCAGACCGTCACCGCGCTGCCCGATCAAACCAGCACCATTCGCCTGTCCAATCGCGACATCAACCATGTCGTCTGCGCGGGCGGCGAAATCGAGGACGTCAGGTTTTCGGCCGAAAAGGCGATCGCCGTCGAGCGTGCCGGATCGGACGCCTGGATCAAGTTCCTCGTTCGCGAGATCGACGATGCCGGGATGGTGACGCGCAGCTTCGTCACCGTACCGTCCGAATTCTTCATCACCTGCAACGGCGCGGTCTATGCGCTCTATGCCGAGCCGTCGGACATTCCGGCGCAGACGGTGTTGCTCCAGCCCGGTGCTCCCCAGCGCGCCCGCGCCAATGAGGAACTGCTAGGGCCCCTGGTCGAAGAAGAACGGGCGGTCTCGATCACGCTCTCGATGCTCCAGGACCGGATCCCGGCGAGCTTCACCAGCGTCGCGCCGCGATCAGGTCCGATCCGGCTCCGGGCGCTGCCGGGCGCCACGCTGGAGGAACGACGCCGGATCGAGATCGACGGGTCCGGCCTCTCGGCATCGGAATATCTGGTCTCTGCCGCTGGCGGCGCGCAGCTCGACGAACGCGGTTTTCTCGACGGCGCGCTCGGCGCCAACATCTTCGCGATCACGCTCGACCGGGGCAATATCGAGGCCGGGGAAGCCGCGCGGCTGATCGTCGTTCGCCGGGGAGCCGGGCAATGAGCGGCGGGGACTCTCGCGGCGGTCGCGGGCCCCGCGGGCGCGGTCCTGACGATCGCGCGGAGGAACTCGACCTCGACGGCTATGAGGCGGACCGCCCTCGTTCTGGCGAGAATACGCGCGGCCCCGCGCTGCTCGATCTCAAGACGCGGTGGCAAACGCTGACCGCACGCCAGCAGCTGCGCTTAAGGCAGCTTGGCGTCGCCGGCGCGATCGGCGTGCTGGGGCTCGGCCTCTATACGGCGAGCGGCAACAAGACCGAGCAGGCCGCGCCATCGCCCAGCTCGAAGCTCGACATGGGCGCGGGGCTTCGCGGCGACAGCCTCGAGGTCAAGCTGCGCGGCGACCTCCAGAAGATCCTCGACGGACAGCAATTGCTCGGCGATCGCGTCACCGCCATCGAGGAAGGCAAGGTCGTGCCCGGCGCCGGCACGCCGCCCCATGCGCTCGACGGCGATCTGCCTCCGGCAATACCCGGCTCGGTTCCCGATTTTCCCGAACCGCCCGCGACCGGTGACATCGATCCGTCCGTCGCGAAGCCGCCCTCACCGCCTGCCGCGCCGCCCGCGCCTCCGGCCCCGCCGGTCGAGAAGACCGTGGGCGCGATCGGCGCCGCGACCAGCCCGGTCGCGGCCGCCGATGGGGCACAGGCCGCTAAAAAAAAGACGCGGACCATCTATTTGCCACCTGGTTTCATGAAGGCGCGGCTCCTCACCGGGATCGATGCGCTGGCGAGCCGGGATGCGACCAACAATCCCGAACCATTGATCGCGCGGGTGCAAGCCCCCGCCGTCCTGCCCAATGACGTCAAAGCCAACCTCGCCGGCTGCTTCGTCATCGGCAACGCCACCGGGTCGCTCGCGAAGGAACGGGTCGAGGTCCAGTTGGTCAGCCTCTCCTGCGTCGATTTCGACGAACGCTCGGTCGTCGACCAGCCCATCAAGGGCTTCTTCGTCGACGCCGACGGCAAGAAGGGCCTCTCCGGCAAGGTCGTCACCCGCGCCGGGGCTGCGCTCGCCCGCGCGTTCATCGCCGGCACCATCACCGGGGTCGCCGATACGGTCCAGAACACCGTCGGTGACGTCTCGACCTCGGCGCTGGGTTCGGTGCGCACGCTCGATGCGGGCGACGCCGCACAGGCCGGCATCGCCGGCGGCCTGTCGCGATCGTCCGAGAAGCTCACGGATTTCTATCTCGATCTCGCGCGTCAGGCGGGGCCGATCGTCGAGGTCGGCGCGGCGAAGGACGTCGTGGTCGTGATTCAGGAGGGCGTCACCCTCGAAATCAAGCCGACCGCCGGGAGCAAATTCTGATGCGCCGGCTCCTCATCCAACAGGGAGTATCGCCCATGCGGCCTCTATCGCCCGCGCGCCGATCGCGCGCCCTCTCCCGGCTTCTTCCGGTCTGCGCCGCCTTCATGCTGAGCGGCTGCGCCACGCTGGGTTCGGTCATGTCGCCCTATAGCGAGAAGTTCAGCTGCAAGAACGACGATCATGGCCAATGCATCCATCCTGAGAAAGCCTATGCCGATGCCGTTGCGGGCGTCGCATCGAAGTCCGATCCGGCGGTCACCAGGGACAGGAAACTGCTCAAGGACGGCAAGTCCGCACGCAGTTCGGGCGGATCAGGCTCTGGCAAAGCGGCATCGGGCGCCTTCGCCGGTTATCGCGACAGCGTCTATCGCGAGCTGCAGGGGCTGATCGAGCAGCCGGTCACGCCGATGCTCAAGCCCCCGCGTTCGGTCCGCACGCTGATCCTGCCCTATGCCGACCGGCAGCGTCCCGACCGGCTCTACATGCCGCGCTATGTCTATTCGCTGGTCGAGCGCCCGCAATGGGTGGTCGGCGACTATCTTGTCGCCCCGGTTTCGCCCGCGTCCCGCGTGAACGTGCTCGAACAGGTCCGGGACCACCTCGACGATGGCCAGAATGAAGTGGGCCCCCGGCCATGACCAGCTATCAATCGGGCATGACGCTGGCGCGGCTGCGCCGCAGCGTCGAGCGCGACAGCTATTCCGACTTCCTGCCGCTCGCTGCCTGGGTCGAGGAAGAACAGGCATTCCTCACCATCGACGACGGCTGGGGATATAGCTGGGAGCTGGTCCCCTCCCCCTATATGTTCGCCCATGTCCATGAGGCGCTGCTGGGGCTGCTCAACGTCAATTTTCCCGAAGGCACGATCCTCCAGCTCCAGAGTTTCGCCGACCCGCTGATCGACGATGCGCTCGACGCCTTTCTCGACCTCAAGACACGGCCCGATCCGCTCATCCAGGCCTCGGCCCGGCGCACCTTCGACTATCTGCGCGCCGGCACCATGGGCTTGAAGGCCCTGCATGGCATCCCGATCCGCGATTTCCGCGCATTCCTGTCGGTCAAGACGCGCGCGCCGATGGACAGCGACCTGCGCCGCCAGATCGAGGAGCAGCTCGCCAAGCTCGGCATCCGCCCGATGGCGCCGAGCGAGATCATCTCGCTCTACCGGCGCATTTTCAACGGCGTTCATGCGCCCGCGCCCGGCGTCTTCACCCAGACCGCCGACGTGCCGCTGCGCCGCCAGATCATCGATGCCGGGCCGGCGCTCCGCTTCGACGGGCCGGAAGTATATCTGGGCAACCAGGTGGCGCGCTGTCTGACGCCCAAGTCGCCGCCGCGGCGGATCACCGCCGAACGTGCCAATCGTCTCACCGGCGGCATGCGCGGGTCGTCCGAGGACAGCGACCAGATCGGCGGGCCGTTCCTCTATACGCTCAATGTCCTCTTCGATCACTCGGCCTTCGAGATCCACAAGCGCGCGCAGATTCTCTCGGCGCAGAAGGCGGCGGGGTCCTTCGCGGTCGAGGTCGGCAAGCAGATCGAAGAGATCGGGTGGATCCTGGACGAGGCCGGAAACACCCGGTTCGTCTCGGTAATCCCCACCATGTGGGTGTTCGGCCGCGACCGCCATCAGGCCCGCGAGATGGCGGCGCGCGCCAAGCGGCTGTGGGAGAGCGAACCGCTGCCGTGGATGGTCCAGGAGGAATCCTACCTCAACCCGATCCTGCTGGCGGCAAGCCTGCCCTTCGGCCTGTACCCCGAGCGACGCACGATCGGTATGCTGCAGCGCGATTTCCGCGTGCCGGTGCGCGCGGGCGTGCTGATGTCGCCGATCCAAACCGATTTCCGGGGCGGCGGGCGGCCGGCGCTGCTCTACACGGGCCGCAAGGGGCAGCTCATCACGCTCGACCTCTTCGATCCGCGTATCAACAACTACAACTTCATCGTCTCGGCGGAATCGGGCGCGGGCAAGAGCTTCCTGCTCAATAACCTGTGCCAGCAGTATTTCGCGCAGAACGCGCTCATCCGCATCATCGACATCGGCGGCAGCTACAAGAAGCTCTGCACGCTCTGCTCGGGCCGTTACATCGATCTGGGCGAAGAGCATCTCGTCCTCAATCCGTTCGACCTGGGGCTCGCTCTCGACGGCGACGATCGAGAGTCCGCGATCTCGATGGCGGTGTCGATCGTCGCGGAGATGGCCAACGCCGGGACGCGCAAGGGCGTCACCACGTCCGAATGGAACCTGCTCAAGTCCGCCGTGCAATGGGCGATCGAGAGCGGCCGCGCGGAAGCCGGGATCGATGCGGTGCGCGAATGGCTCGGCTCCTATCCGGCCAACACCGTCTCCGATCTCGACCGGGTCGACCACCTCGTGCCCACGGCGCGCGAATTGGCCTTCAACCTGCGTGATTTCGGGTCGGACGGAGCCTACGGCCATTATTTCAACGGTCCCAGCACGTTCGACATCTCGAACGATGAATTCGTGGTGCTCGAACTCGAGCGCCTGAAGGCCATGCCTGACCTGTTCAACGTGGTCGTCATGGTGGTGATCAACGCGGTAACGCAGGAACTCTACCTGTCCGCCCGTGATCGCCCCCGCTTCGTGCTGTGCGATGAAGCCGCGCAGTTCATGACCCGCGAAGAGGGCCAGGACCTGTCGCGCCTCGCCGAGGCGATCAGCCAGGGCTATCGCCGCGCCCGAAAATATCGCGGCAGCTTCGGCATCATTCTCCAGAGCATGAACGATCTGCTGCTGTTCGGCGGCACGGGACAGGTGATCCTGGAAAATGCCGCGACGCGCTTCCTCCTGCAGGGATCGACCTATGACAAGGCGGTCGAAAACAAGATCCTCGACTATTCGGGTTTCGTCCTCGACCTCCTGAAATCGGTCCGCAACAACAAACCGAACTATTCGGAAGTCTTCATCGACAGCCCGCTTGGCCTCGGCATCGCCCGGCTCGTCGTCGATCCGTTCAGCTACTGGATCAACACCTCCGCGCCCGAAGACGTGGCCGCGTTCGAGGCGCTGGTCCGCGCCGGACGCTCGCCGCTCGAAGCGGTGTGCGATCTCGCCGGCGTCGATCCCGCCGGGATAATCGGCACGTCCTTCGATGACGCAGCGCCGCTGAAGCGGAGTGCGCTGTCATGACGCGGCGCTCCCCCTCCCCCGACCAGTTGCCACTCCGGCTCGTGGAGAGCCCGGATGAGGATATCGAGCGGATCATCGAGGCGCGCGTCGCCGCACGGGCGGAAGCCGACGCATTGCGCTGGCGCTTCCGCCTGGTGGTCATCGAATCCGTGATGATCGCATCGCTCGTGCTCGCGGCCGGGCTGGTGCTCGAACAGCCCGCCGGCATCGTTCTTCGCGGCGCGGCGATCGTTGGCGGCGGCTGTTTCCTGACCGGGCTCATCCTCATCGGCCTGACCGGGGCCGCGGGCCGCTTGCTCGCAAAACTCAGGAGGAAAAGATGATGCTGGACATACTCCCGCCCAGTGGCGGCAATGAGCGCCTGACCCTCGTCGTGCGCAGGCCGGACGAATCCCTTCACGACTACCTGGTCCGCTGCCAGTGGGAACTGGGCGACCGGGTCCGGTTCCTCGCGTCCGTTCGCGATGCGCAATGGACCATCCTGGAAAGCGAGCGCCAGCGCTGGCGGCGGCATGCTCTCCTGCTGACCTTCACCGGGCCGGTCATCGCCGCCCTGGCCTATGCCGGCCTAGGGTTGTGCGGGGCCGCAGACAGCGTGCCCGTGCCGCTCGTGGCCGGGCTGATCGCCTGTGCCGGACTCACCGGCGCCGCGCTGGCGATCGGCATCGCCCGCATCATCGACAGCATCCCGAATTGGCTGGTCACGCGGAGGGCACGCAGATGGGCATGAACGGCAGCTTCTCCGGATCGCCCGACCCGTCGTCGATCCGCCCGCTGGTCGGCGACATGATCCGCTGGCTTGCCCGGCAGATCGACGGCGGGATCGACGAAATCCCTCCTCGTCCCGGAAAACGGCCGGAGGATCTTTTGGTCCGTCCAGGGATGGCGCCGCGCCTGCCGGGCGAGACGCAGGAAGCCTATGTCGAACGCCTGCATCGCTCGAATGAAGCCGTGCTCCTGATCATGGCCCGCGCCGCGCTTGCCATGGAATATACGTCCGGTCGGGACGAGAGGATCGCGGCTCTGCGCTTTCGGCAGATCGTGGGCCTCGAAGCGGCGGCGGCCTCGATCATCGTCGGCCTGTTCCTGCTCGTCCCGGAAATGCCCCTGTTCATGCGGGCGGCCATTATTGTCCTGACGCCGATCGCGCTTGTGCGGGGAGGACTTTGGTTCCTGCACCGCGCGTCGAGGATGGCAAATGCCCTCGCCCGACATGCCGAAAGGTGGGGCCGATGAACGGCATCTTCTCCGGCGCGCCTTGTCCGTCATCCATTCGCCTGCTGGTCGGCACGCATCTGCTGATGATCCTCCAGTCTTCGCTGGTGCTCTGGTCGGCCCCCGACCTCGGCGGCAGCCAGGCGCTGATCTGGCTCACGCTGTTCCTGGGCGTCACCGCGTTCATCTGCGCGGTCTGCGGCGAGAGTCGCACGCCTGCCGTTCCCTGGAGGGAGCGCCGCCGTGGTCGATAGACGTGTCCCCCAAGGCTGGCATGTCGTCGCCATCCAGTCCACGCTCATCGCCGGGTGTCTGGCCGGCGCGCTGATCGTCGCGGGGGTGGCCCACGCCGAGACATCGACCATCGGGCGCACCTGGCTGATCGCCGAGCCCGACGCGATGGCCGAGATCGAGGCGCGCGCCGCAAAGCAGCCGCCCAATATGGCGGAAAAGTTCGGACCGCGTTCGGGCTGGAGCGCATTGAAAGGCGCGACGCTCGGTGTCGCGCGCCAGACCCAGGTTCGCAGCGTTGTGCCGTTCTACACGCTCGATCAGGAAATCCGGCTGCCGGACGGCAAGCTGCTCTATCCGGCGGGCTTCACCTTCAACCCGCTGACCTATGTGTCGCTGCCGCAGAAGCTGGTGGTCGTGCATCCCCGCGATCTGGGCTGGGCGCTGAAGACCGCCGCGCTCACCGACTGGATCATCCTCACCGGCGGTGGGGACGCAAAGGACGATGCGCTCTCGCTTGGCGAGAAGCACGGCCGCGCCCTCTTCATTCTCGAGGAGCGCGTGAAGGAGCGGTTGGGCCTCACCGTCGCGCCCGTGATCGTCCGGCAGGTCGGCCAGAAGCTGGAGCTGACAGAGGTGCGCGCCGATCGCACTCCCGTACGAAAGGCCATCCCATGAGTCGGCTCATCTCGATGCTGCGCACCGGCGCGGCGGCCCTCGCTCTGGCGCTCGTCGCGCCCGCCACGCCTGCGCATGCCTCCAAATGCGAGGCGGGCACGGTGTTCAATCCGATCACCAAGGTGCGCTGGAACTGCATCTTCCCGATCACGATCGGGGGCGTGCGGGTGGGCTCCTACGATAAGCTCGACAAGGAACTGGACGCCCAGTCGGCCTCCAAACCGCTCTGCGCCTGCCGCAAGGGTGCGACCTTCTGGTTCGGGGTCAAGGTTTCGTTCTGGAGCCCGAACCGCATGATCGATGTCGTGACCGAGCCGGGCTGCATGATGGCGCTCGGCGTCGATCTCATGCCGACCGGCGGCAAGCTCCAGGGCAGCCAGTCGTCGATCTCCGACGGCACCAACACCCGCAAGATGTTCGCGCAGGCGCACTACTACATCAGCCCGGTCTGGAAGATGCTCGACATGTTCACCGACCTGCCGTGCATCGAAGATGACGGGTTCGACGTCGCGATGATCACCGAGGTTCTGCCGACCTGGCAGTCGGGGACGCTCGGCGCGATCATCCAGCCCGAAGGCATATTGTTCGGCAATCCGGCGGCGGGTCTTGCCTGCATGGCCGACAGCGCCGCGGCGGCCGCTGGCAAGGTCATTGACCCTCTATTCTGGTGCATGGGGTCCTGGGGCGCGACCTATCCGGTCGCCGGCGATATTCATTTTGGCGATAGCGTCGAGGCCTGGGCCGGGCTCGCCGCGCGCTCGACCTTCATGATGGGCAGGCTGGGCGCTCTCACGATCCATTCGGCGGACGGCTGCTCGTTCAAGGCGCAGCCGATCTGGACCAAGTCCCGCTACAAGCTCCAGATCATGGAGCCGGTCAAGGGCGGTAAGTGCGTCAATATCGGGCGGCCCGGCGCGCTCTGGACATCGGGCAAGCACGCGCCGGGCAAGGACAATGCCCAATTCATGTTGTTCGAGAAGGCGATCTGCTGCGCGGGGATTTCCACGCCATGAGCAGATCGCTTCCCCCAAACCGTGCGTCTCGCGCGGGTAGCTGCCCCGCTCGTCACGGAACGCTCCCCACCGTGAGCGGGCGCGCGGAAGGAGCGGCGGTGTGCCTTTCAACCGCCGCTCCCCCCTCGGTCAGCGCGGCCGAAAGCCCCCCGCCGGGGCCGGCAATGCCCCCTCCCGCCGTATCTCCGGTGGCGGCCGCGCTGACCATTTTTGAGGGACAGGCCGTCTTCAGGATACTCTCGCCCGGATCCAGCGCGTTCCGGGCGGGAGACATGCTGCGCTTCGCCCATGGCTCGCGAACCACCCGCGCGAGGACGCCATGGTGAAGCGCGGCATCCTCCTCCTCGCGGCCAGCGCTCTGGCGCCGGCGCCGCTCTCGGCCCAGACGGTCGAGGACCGCGCCCGCGCCGCCGCCGAAGCATCCCGCGCGAAGACCTCGGACAGCGATGCGATCCAGCAGAATTATCTGACGCCGGGGCTTGCCGGACAACCGATCTCGACAGTCGACAACAGCCGGACGTTCAACCCCAATATAGCGTGCCAGAAGACGGCGACGCTGCTCGAACTGATCGCGCAGCCGGCGGCGACCGGCGATATCGGCACGCTGCGGATATCGCGCGACAAGGATCTCGACGGCACGGTCGACCAGACATTGACCCTGCCGGTGCCGGTATCGGGCATTTGCGCCAATGGCGTCGTCTCCTGTCAGCCGGGCACCTGGAACCAGTGCAAGAGCTTCAAATGGGATGTTGCGTCAGGCGGCGATCTCAAGCTCGCGCAAGTCGACCTGACCGATCTCGCCGGTTGCTACTGCATCAACAACAGCTGCGGCAGCAACCTCGTCTGGGGCAATATGGCCTCGGTGCTGAAAGACCTGGGCGGCGGCGTCATCGGCGCGCTCACCACGGCCGATCCGCGCGTCGGCGTCGCGCAGGCGGTGATCGACGGCCCGGCCATCCGTTACACTGGCGCCCAAAGCACGGCCTGCTCGCCCAACCCCGCGCTCCCGCAGACGGCCTATCGCGCCAGTCCCGCCACGATCCAGGGCGATGCCGCGAGCGTCGCCGCATCGAACAGCATCTTCCAGGCGCTCAAGGGCTCGCCCGCCGGCGTCGGCAAGGCCGAGCAGATCCGGTCCTGCACGATCACGCGGGAGGTGTCGTTGAACGCCGTCAAGGCGGACGATGTGATCGCGCATCTCGGCGGCGCCTATGCGATCTATGCGCCCGCACCCGATCAGCTCACATTGCAGATGGGCTCGCCGCGCGACGACAGCCTGCGAGGCGGGAGCTGCCGCATCTTCGAGTTTTCCATGCGGCTGCGGATCGATGATCCCGATCGCCTCGCGCAGTTCCGGCTCTCGCACTATTTCTTCGACGACTGGCTCCAGCTTCGCATCGACGGCGAGCTCGTGCTGTCCAATCCGGCGAACTGGACCGGGACCGGCCTGCCGCCCGGCAAGTGCGAGCGGAAACGGACCTGGCATGCCTATCCCAATCTCGACCTCAAGCCGTGGCTGACCCGCGGCGAGCATGTCATTTCCATGCGCATCGCGGTCGGCGGTGAAGGAGAGGCCTTCGCGCAGTTCGATGCAATGCTCGATCTCAGTTGCAACCCGACCGAGCGGATCGTCGACCTGTGCGCGGGCTATGCCGGCGACGTCAATTGCGCGCTTCATGACGAAAGCGTCGATGGCGTCGAGACGTTCCGCAACGGCGTCGGCACCGGCCTTACGCCCCTCCCCCAGGCACGCCTGTTCGAGAGCGGCGCCTGCTCGCTCCGTCTCGCGCGGCCATGGTTCGAGCGTCAGCGCCGTTATCGTTGTACCGTCGATACCGGATCGATGCCGGAACCTGATCTGAGCCGCGGCGCCTATATCATCGACCATTCGACCGAGACCATGCTGGCCGACCGGACGAGGACCTCGGACGGGGGTTATGCCACCGCGTCACGGCCCTTCGCGCTGCCCGATCGCGGTTCGGTTCCGGCCTGCGAGCCGGTCTGCAAGACCCGCGCGCCCGCGCGCAATACGGCGGCTACCCTCGACGGAGTGGTCGGCACGAAACAGAATGCGCCTGTCGGGTGGGACACCTTCTACCATGCCTGCACGGCGGCAGGCGGCGGCGATGTCTGCCCTGTGGGTCCGGGCGAGGAAATCGTCTCGGCCTGCGGCTGCCTCGACGATTTTCCCGAAGCCGTCGTCATGATGCAGACCGTCCGCCTCGGTGGGGCCGACATGGTCTGCACGGGGGAAGTGCGATGATCGGGCGCCTCCTTCCCTGGCGGAAGCGCGCACAGCTGCTTGCGCTCGGCCTGTCCGGCTTGCTGCTCGCGGGGCATGTCACGCCAGCGCAAGCGCAAACGCTCCCGGTCTGCGCGGTCGATCTCGATGGCAACGGCGATGCCGGTGATCCTGGCGAGGTCGCGAACTGCACAATCATGGCGGATGAAGAATGGCTCTGCCCGATCCAGCAAGTGATGTGCGTGGCCGATGCCGAGGGCGCGTATAGCTGCCCGCTCGGCAGCCAGCACTCATGCCTGACGCCGGTCGGCGGCGGCACGCCGATGTGCTCGCCCAATGCCTGCACCGGCAGCGACGGCACCGGAATTGAGGACGATCCCATCGTCGACGATCCCGGCGCGCCTGCCGATGGCGAAGTCGACGCCGAAGGGCATTGCCTTGGCAATATCGAGATATTCGCGGGACGCGCGGTGCGCTGCCGCCCGGCGGGCCTCAAGACCACCTTTTCGAACTGCTGCAAGGACAAGGGCAAGATCGTCAAGGACGGGATGGGCTCATCCATCTCGTCGATCGGCACGAAGATCGCGGTGGCGAAAGGCGTCTTCACCGGCATGAAGGCCGCCTATGGTGCGTTTAAGGCGGGCGCGACCGCTGGCCAGGCCGCAAGCTCCGGCGCGAACGCGATCATCGCCGGGATCGATCCGACCTCGATCGCCATCAGTCTCGCCATCAACTTCATGATGGATTTCCTCCTGTCCGGCTGTGACAGCCAAGACATGGAAGTGGGCATGCTCCGGGGCTCGGGCATGTGCCACGAAGTCGGGACCTATTGCAGTTCGAAGATCCTCGGCATCTGCGTGCAGAAATCCAAGGGCCACTGCTGCTTCAACACCAAGCTTGGCCGCATCATCCAGGAACAGGGTCGCCCGCAGCTCAAGAGCTTCAACGGCTTGGGCTGGGGCACGCCGAAGAACCCCTACTGCCGCGGATTCACCCCCGAGGAATTCCAGGCGCTGGATTTCTCCAAAATGGACCTTTCCGAATATTATTCCGAGATCGAGGCCCGCGCCCAGGCCGACATCCAGATCGACATGAAGGACAAGATCGATGCGTATATGCGTGCGGTCACGCCATAGGCTGCGCGGTCTCTCCGCGCTCACCCTCCTCCTCGCCGCCTCCGCGCCCTCCCACGCGCAGGATGCCGCGCCACCGGTGAACGCCAGGGAACGCGCGCAGGCGCAAGGCGACGCGGCGATGGACCGGCTCGAACGCGCCACCGCCGCGCGAAAGGCCGAAGCGGAAACACGAGGTCCGACCGCGCTGCCCGCGCCATCGGAAGAGACCCGCCGCCGCGCCTTCGAGGGACTGCGCAAACGCGCCCCGTCGCCAGCGATGGACGCGCGGGCGCGCACCGCGCTCGACAAAGGGAGGCAAGCGATGGCCGCCGAGCGCGACGCCATGGCCAGACGGCTCGGCCAGGCGCTCGGTCTCGATGCGCCCGACATGGAGGCGGTCGCGGGCGCCACCGTACCGCCCGAGGCCAAAGGCTGGGTGCCGGTCCTGTTCGTCTCGTCCTCGATGCCGCTGACGACATTGCGCACCTATGCCGGGCAGCTCGAACGGGTCGGCGGCGTGCTGGCGTTCCGGGGAATGCCCGGCGGGCTGACGAAGGTCGCGCCGATGGCGAAGCTCTCGGCGGAAATCCTGCGCCATGATCCCGGCTGCGAAGGCCCGGCCTGCGCGATGCGCGACGTGCAGTTGATCGTCGATCCGCTCATTTTCCGCCAGCACGGCGTCACCCGCGTCCCCGCGCTCGCCATGGTGCCCGGCGATCCGGCGCTCCCCTATTGCGAGCGCGAGGATGATGCCCCGCGTGCCGCCCATGTCATCTACGGCGACGCGGCGCTTTCCGGACTTCTCGAAGAATATGCCCGCCTCGGCGGCAAGCAGGAGGTCAGCGATGCTCAGACTCGCCTTCAGGGCCGCTAGATCCGGCTGGGCCGAACTGAAGCTGCTGCCGCTGAAAGCCGCGGTCGCGCTCGGCAGTTCCGGCCTCGGCCAGCCACCCCGCCCCAAACAGCTCTGGAAGGCGTTCGGCATAGTCCTGCCGGTCGGCCTCCTGACCTGGTGGGCGATTCCCCAGGCAACCATCGTGATGAGTCCCTCGATCGACGCCTGGCTCGTCCGCAAGGCGCCGGGGCCGATCCACCGCGGCGATTTCGTATCGTTCACCCTGTCGCATCCGCTCGCCGGCCCCAGGCCGGTCGATGTCACCAAGATGGCTCTGTGCCTGCCGGGTGACCGCATCGACTGGATCGAGAAGCCGTCGTCTGCATCTGGCCCCATGCATCCCGGCGAATGGGATGGCTGGTACTATTGCAACGGCAAGCTGCTCGGCATCAGCAAGCCCTATGGGCACAATGGGCAGAAGCTCGACCATTGGCGGCCGTTCTATCCGACGATCCCCGCGGGCATGATCTATGTCGGCTCGTCACACGCCAGCGGGTTCGACAGCCGCTACTACGGCCCGGTCGAGATCGAGCGGCTGAAGCGCATGGAGAAGCTGCTGTGATCCGCGCCGCCCTCCTCATCGCGGCGGTGCTCCTGCCGATCCTGCCTGTCCATGCGCAGACCGTCGATCAACGCACCGGCTACTGGTGGTATCAGGCGCCGCCCAAACCCGCCGACGATGAACCCGATCCCGACGCGCTCGTCAAACCCCGCATTCCACCGATGGTCGAGCTGGCGACATGGACGCCGCCCAAGATCAGGAAGCTTATCGAGGAGCAACGGGATTACGCGGCGACCGTGCTGACGGTCGATGCGGTGGCGGATTTCTGGCGCCTGCAGGACTTCGCCCGGCGCAAGGCCCGCGCCTTCGCCGGCGTCACCCAGATCGCCATGCTGCAAAATCCCGAACTCAACGCCAAATCGGCGAACCCTATGGTCGGCGAGGCGCGCGATCAGCTTTCCGCGCAGAAGGATCAGGTCCGCCGCCAGTATCTGCGCAGCCGGTCCAATGAATTCGCGCTGGTCATGTTCTCGCGTTCGACCTGCGGCTATTGCCGTGTCCAGTGGCCGATCGTCCAGCGCTTCCAGGACGAGATGGGCTGGCAGGTCACGCTGCAGGACATCGATCGCAAGCCCGAACTCGCGCAGCGCTTCGGGGTCGAGGTCACGCCCACGACGATGGTGATCCGGCGAGGCAGCCAGCAGCGCATGGTGATCGCGAGCGGAGTCGAGGCCTATCCCAACCTCATCCAGATGGCCTACCAGGCAGTCCGGTTGCTAGCGGGCGATATCCGGCCCGAACAGTTCCTGACCGGTGCGGGCGAGGAAGACGGGTTCTTCGACGCGCTCGCCAACGGCCCGGTGTCGGCCACCGATCCGCGCGTGCTGGGGGGCGATCTGGTGGACGTTCGGATGGAGCCCCGGCCATGATCCGCTTCGCCCCCATCCTGCTTGTGGCGCTGGTCATGGCGAGTGCACCTGTTCAAGCGCAGGCGCCGACGCACGAACAGGCGATGCGCGCGGCGATCCACCCTGTCGCCACCGACCCGGAGATGCGCCAGTGGCTCGCCCGCGTTCCGGTGACGCGCGACTGGCCGCCCGACTTCGCCGAAACCATGAAAGGCCAGGCCCCCGCGTTCATCGTCGAGATGAGCACGGCGCCCGGTTGCATCCCCTGCGCCGATCTCTGGGCGCGGCTTGGAACCCTGGGGCAACGCTATGGCTGGAAGGTCCGCACGATCGGCAGCCAGGAAGCGATGCTGCGCTCCGGGCGTCTCGGCCTGCCCTGGGTCGGGCACCCTGTCGCCTGGGTCCGGCCCGTCTCCGACTCCAATCGCGTCATTCCCGTCGCGATCGGCACCGATCATGCGCCCAACCTCGCGCGCAATCTCTACCTCGCCGCCAAGATGCTGACCGGGGTGAAGCCCGCTGTCGGCGTGCGCGGCATGGCCAAGTTCACCGGAATCGTGGCCGCACCCACGCGTCCCTCCTCCAACAGGGCAAGGAACTGACATGGGGAGCCAGCCCCTTGCCCGCGTAAACGAAAGCTGCCCGCCATGGCAAACCCGCGCCGCCGCCTGACCCTGCTCGCCCTTCCCCTGCTGGCTTGTCTGTCCTTCGCCTCGCCCGCGTCCGCGCAAAGCTGGGCCGAAAGCTGGTTCGACAATGTGACCTACACCAGCCCCGGCTCCTTCGAGGACCAGACCCGCGGCTATATCACCGCGGGCGGCATGTCGGGCCGGATCGATGTCCATAACGACTATCTCATGTCGGTCACGCTGCCCAAGGTCCGCGCGGGCTGCGGGGGAATCGACATGTTTTTGGGCGGCATGTCGTTCCTCGATCCCGACTATCTCGTCCAGAAGCTCGAAAGCATCCTTCAGGCTGCCCCGGCTGTCGCTTTCCAGTATCTGTTGGAAACCCTCGATGAAAAAATGGGTAACATCATCTCGAAGATGGAGGCGGCGACCAATTTCCTGAACTCGATCCAGGTCAACGATTGCCGGCTCGCCAACCGCATGGTCCAGATCGCCCGGGGCGACGACAATATGTCGGGCATCATCGAGGAGATGACCGGCTACAAGAGCGTCCGCGAGGGCTTCTCCAAGAGCTATCAGCAGAGCCGCGAGAAGATCCAGGCGAACCAGGGCAATCCGACCGAGGATTTGCGCGATGCGCTGGAAAACTGCCCGGCGGAAGTCACGGAAATCTTCAAGACGGGCTCGCTGCTAGCCCATGCCGCCGCGCGTGTCGGCGCGTCCGACTGGGCCGGCGTCATGCGCGCCCGCGTTGGCGACGTCTATATGCGCTGGGACCCGGCGGACAAGGTTCCGCTGTTCACGGCCATCCCCGCCTGCGCACGGCAGGACACCGAGAGTGTCGACGATTTCCTGACCGGCAAGGTTCAGACCCGCGCGATCGCGGTGCCGCCGACCGCCGCCGACTGCTCGACCGACGGCAGCGGTAAGGGCGCGCTGGTGCTCGCACGCGGCCGGATGGAGTCGATCGCGGTCAAGATCCGCACGCGCGCCACTCTGACGACGGAGGAACGCCAGTTCGTCGCCAATGTGCGGACCCTGCCGGTCTATCGCCTGCTCGAATGGGGCGTGCGCCAGGGGCTGGTCGAGAGCGTGATCGGCGATACCGACGAGCTGGTTGCGCTGACGCTCGCCTATCAGATGCTCAACGACCTCACGCGCAGCATAGATTTTGCCGTGTCGAATGCCGAACGCGGCGTGACCGCCGCCGGTGCGGCCGATGCAGGCAGCGCCAGGATCTGCCAGACCCGCATCCTCGCCAAGGGCATCGAGCAATTGAGCGGGCTGCGCGACGAGGTGCTGCGCCAGCGCGCGCAGATGCGCCAGTCCTACATGGCTGCGCTGAACCAGGCGAACCTCTCGGCCAACTATGCCGGGGTCGTGCGCCAGCGCGACCGTGATGCGCGCGACGCCGCCGGCGCCGCCGCCAACCGCAACCGCTGACGGAGGGCCGCGTCATGCACCGCTTAGTTCGCGCGATCTCGGTCCTGATCGCTCTCTTCTCGGCCAGTCCCGCGCTGGCGATCGATGCGAGTTTCCACACCTATGACGGCTTTGCGGAGACGGTGGACGCCTTCCGCCTCGTCTCGATGATCTTCGGGGATTCGCGTTACGAGACATTGGTGCTGATCGTCGCGGTGGTGGGCATCGCGCTCGGCGTGCTGCTCGCGAGCATCCGCGGGCAAGGCATGGGGCTGGTCGCCTTCGGGTTCCAGATGCTGATCGGGGTCGGGCTGTTCGTCGGCCTGGTCGCGACGACGGGCACGGTCCACGTCTACGACCGCGTCCGCAACGCCTATCAGCCGGTCGGCGATGTGCCGAACCTGATCGTGCTGGTCGCGGGCATGACCAACATGATGGAACGCGCGCTGGCCGAAGTGATCGACGACAACACCACCGATCCCCATGCGAAGCTGGAGTTCGGCGCGGGCGGGCACAGCTTCGATCTGTTCCTCAATGCCGCATCCCCGCGCGGGCCGATGACGGACACCTTCCTCGACGCAACGATCAAGGACTATGTCCGCCAATGCTATCCGGTCGCGCGCGTCTCGCCCGCCTATGGCGTCGACGACGATCAGCTGTTCCGCACGGCGACCGATCTTCCTGCCGCCTTTGCCGCGATGGCGGGGCCGGCGACCTTCAGCACGGTGTTCACGTCCACCGACAAGGGCGGCACGACGGTGAGCTGCAACGAGGCGTGGGAACATATCTCGACACGCCTCTCCGAACCTGCGCTGTTCGACAATTATGTCGCGCAGGTCTGCACCCGCACCGGCTACGACATCGGCAACGCGACACAGCTTCAGCGCTGCCGGTCCAACATCGGCGAACTCGGCCAGATGATGATGGATACGCCGCTCTCGCTCCAGCAGTTCCTGACCAATGTGATGCTCGGCAGCACGGTGGGCGACGTATTGTTCGAGGATAGTCCGGCGACGGCGGCGCGCGTCATGGCCAATCGCGCCGTCGTCTCGTCTGGCCTCGCCACCATGTCGACCGCGAACGAGTGGATGCCGACGATCCGGGCGACCGTGTTCGGGATCATGCTGTTCATGATGCCCGTCGCGCTGCTTTTCATCCTGACCCCGATCAACCTGCGCGTCGCCAGCTTCGCCCTCGGCCTGTTCGTCTTCGTGGCGCTCTGGGGCGTGATCGACGCCGGCATCTATCAGCTGACGCTGGGCCGCGCGACCGATGTGCTGGCCGAGATGCGCGCCAACCATGTCGCGGCGAATGCCTGGATGCTGGCGCCGTCGTCCGCGATGAAGGCGCTTGCGATCTTCGGGAGTTTCCGCACCGCGTCCGCGGGCCTCGCCGGGGCCTTCGTGTTCACGGTTTTCCGGTTCTCCGGCAATGTGTTCACCTCGTTCACATCCGGCGCGCTCGGTGTGCAGGGTCAGGGCACGGCGGCGGCCGCGCCGCTTGCCACCAGCGAAGGCTATGCCGGCGCGCTCGAGGCGCAGGCGGGGGCCGCGGGCACGATGGCGCGCCGGGGCGCGGCCTCGAACTTCGGGGACTTCGGCGAACGCTCGACCTTCGGCGCCAACCGGGCGTTCGGTGCGGCGAGCAGCGTGCTCGGCGAACATGGCGGCGGCGCCAGCGGAACGGCCGCATTCGGCATGGGCAAGCTCGATGCGGCGCGCGAACTGGGCGGGCTCTCCCCTGCCCTCACCGGCCGCAGCCTCACCGATCCCGCGACCGTGCGCGCCGTGCGCGACAATGCCGCGACCAGCGCGATCCACAATTTCGCGGAGAAGGATGCGCTCCGCAGCCTTGGCACCGGCTATTTTGGAGAGGGACAGTCCGGGGAGCGTTCGTTCGCGGCCTTCACGCAGAAGATGGTCCAGTGGAAGGCGTTCGGGGATACGCGCGCCTATGACATGATGCTGTCCGGCGCGCAGCGGCATTTCGAGAGGAGCGGCTACGACCAGCAGGATGCCGCGCTCAAAGCCTCGACGGTGATCGCGCAGGCGTCGGCCGATCCGACCTTCGCCAAGCTGATCGCTAATACCTTCGACCAGGAGCAGATGCTGAGGAACGATCTGACCGGCGCGCAGATCCAGGTCGGCGCGATGGAAGGCAGGCGCGATTTTGCTGGCGACAATGTAAGGCGGATCGAGCGCGGCAATGTCGCGACCGAGCAGGCGCATAGGACCGGCAGCAATGAGGGCCAGCGCAACGCTTCCTCCATGCTCGGCCTCTCCGTTCAGGAAACCTCCCGACGCGTCGCCTTTATCAACGCGCTATCCGGAGAGGCTCGCTCCACCGCCATTTCCCAACTGTCGCGCGCAACGGGCAGAAATGAAGCGCAGGTCATGCGGGCGCTCGAAACCTACAATGCCGCCGTGCAGGTCGGCACCGCCGACGGTGCGACCGCCGAGGCCGCGCGCGAGGGCACCAGCGTCTATGGGCGCACCCGCGAGGCAGCGGGCTTCGATTTTGCCGAACGGTCGGGCAAGCTCGACGCGCAGCGTGAGGTCGGTCACGACGGGACACGGTCCGCCGCCCGGATCGGTGAGCAGCGGCGGCAGGCCGACAACGCCGGGTTCGCGGAAGGCGCGGCCGCGGCGGGCATGTCGGTGCGACAGGCCGCACATCTCGACAGCTTCATCCGCACGCTCAGCCAGGGTGCCGGCAATCAGGTCGATATGGCCGAAGGCGGCGCGGCAGGCATCGCTGATCGCGCCCGCAACGAACGGTTGACGCGGATCATCGACAATGAGCGCTTGACCCGCATGCAGAAGTTGCTGGCCGATCATGGGGTGGACATGTCGAAGCGCGAGATCGCCATGGCGCAGAATGGCGATCTGAGCCTCAATCTTACCCCGGAGACGGCGGCGCAGATGTGGCGTGGCGGGCTCATCAACGAAAGCCAGCTCGGCGCGGTCGCCAATGGCGGGCGGGCAAGGTTCTCGTTCGCCGACAACGATCTTCTCGTCTCCAGCTCGGTCGGGTTCCAGCAATCGGCACGCAACGACACCTCCACGCGGTTCGAGGCGGGCAAGCAGGCAGGCCCTGACACCATTGAACACTTCCTCAGCAGCGGCGAACAGGGCCAGGCGATGATGCAGAACTGGCTGCGCGGCGGGTTCGAGATGGATCGGCATGGCAACTGGCGGCTTAACCCGCAGGTGGCCGATACGCTTACGCGCGACGTCCAGGCGATCATCGCGCAGACCGGATGGCAGCGCGGGCTCTCACGATCCGCGCAGGACCAGACCACGATGGGGACCACTATCGGCGCTCATGTTGGCGGCACTATCAGTGCCAATGAGTCGGAAGCGACGGGCGGTCGCGGACAACCTAGCGGCAAAGGGCAACAATCGAACCAAAGCCCGATCACCCAAAAGGGACGCTCCACATCGGGGCGTGTCGGTGGGAGTCTTGGGTTTGAGAGCCGTGACGTTGGCACCACGAGCGAGACGGCGCAGTCAGCGATTGATATCGTGAACTACGACGTCCGCAATGCAATAGCAGCGGCTGAACGGGCGGCTGCCCGCTCCGGCAGCCCGGAAGCGGCCTTCTCGCGCGAACTATCGGAACGCATTCTTGGCCCGAACGGGATGCGCAATCGCTACCTGCAGGATGCGGATTCCGGGCGAGCTACGTTCGATATCACCGGTCCGCTCACCTCAATCGAACAGAATTCCGTCCTGAAAAGTGGTCGGTTCTCGACCGATCTCGATAACAGCCCCGGCGACGGGGACAGTAGCTTCAAGAAGCGTTAAAGTCGTTTGTGAGGCCAGTGAGAGCTCAAAGGATTTCCGATCCACAATGCACCAGACCTCGGATCGAGAATATCGGAGCTGGCATGGAGATCCTCCATTGCCCGATCATGCTCCTCCCATACATCGGCGATTCTAGCCTCTCTTATTCACGACGCTCGGTTTCGGGCCCGCTCTGGGCATTTGCTGCGGCTGGCTGTATTGCGCGGACGACCGGCATCGCTGGCGTTTGTTTCACCGCATTCGGATTGATGGGCTTTTCGGGTTGAAGGGCTGGGCTCGGAGTTCTGCGGCGCTGCCGCATGGGCTACGTCGGCGCAGGCTTCAGCCGGAGAACGAGGGCGCGGAACAGGTCGGCATCCGGACAGGCGGAAGCGAAGGCAATGCGGATGCGGCTAGCACTTTCTACGACGCGCGCAGCGACCTTGAGCAGCCGCAGGCGCAAGGTGGTAAACTCCGCGCTTGCCAGAGCAGCGGTCCTGGGCATCGCCTGCTGGATGCGCCATAGCAGCCAGTATGCGGCAGTGTGCAGTATCAGGCGCATCTGATTGGCATTGGCCGAGCGGCACGAGGTTCGGTCGCTGGCGAGCTGGGACTTGTGGCGCTTGATCAGGTTCTCGGCCTGACCACGCGCGCAGTAGAGCGTGTCGTAGATGTGCTCGGCCGATCCTGTTGCCAACGAGGTGACGACATAGCGGATGTCCATGCCCAGCGTGCTGGCCTCGATCCGTGCAACGACGCGACGCTGGCACTTCCAGGTCTTTGCCCCATAGCGGGTCTCGGCATAGTTGCGCAGGACGGGACACTGACGCTGGGCGCGCTTGACCGCGCAGGCATCGGCGACCGCAACAATGGCGGGATCGGCGCGCAGCGCTGAATTGGTGGGCAGGCCGAACACGTAATCGACGCGGGCCGCATCGCAGTAGGCCATGACCTCGGGTCGACCATAGTGCCCGTCGCCGCGGATAGTGATGTGGGTATCGGGCCAATTACGGCGCAGGTGACGCACCAGGCGTCGGATGTGCCCCGCCGCCTCCTTTCCAGAAGGCGTCTTGCCTGTGCGCAGCAGCATGGCCACCGGCCTGCCGGTCGCGGTGTCGTAGATATGGATCGGTAGGAAGCAGCGCTCCCCATGATGCCCGTTCCAGAACGAGAGCTGTTGATAGCCATGCACGACGTCGCACGTGTCGTCGATATCCAGCGTGACCGCTGTCGGAGGGGCGGGATAGCTGGCGCAGTAGATGTCGATCATCGCGGCCATCATGCTGGCCAGTTCGCGCGTAGTCGGTGCATTTTCCCACCGGCTCATCGTCGGTTGGCTGGCCAGCCCCGCGCCCGATTCCGGCAGCTTGCCGAGCGCCAGGCGGAAGCCTGGATCGTCGCGCAGAGCATCGAGATCATCGGCATCCTCATAGCCGCACGCAATCGCGAACACACGGGCACGCAGAATGTCATCCAGGCGATGGATCACCCGCGCTGGATCGCGCGGATCGGCAATACAAGCCGCCAGGCGCTGGCAAATCCCCATCGCGCGCTCGGCCTGTGCAAGCAGTAGAACACCGCCATCCGAGGTAAGCCGGCCACCGTCGAACGCAGCTGTGATTTTCTTGCGGCCGACTGCTGGGAATCCAAATGAGCTTGCGATATCATCGTTCATGGCGGGTGTGGCCCGTGGCATTTTCTGCCCTGCGGCAGGTTCGGCTTAGACACCCAGTTCCTAATTCAGATCAGAGGCTTACGCCACTCCCGCCAACCCTTCAGGACACTTTTGGTGAATAAGGCGGGCTAAATGATCGAGAAAGGTTCTTCGGGTCGCAGGGCTGATCTAGGATGCTTTGGTTAATCATTTCACAACGGCAACGAGTGCGGCGCTGGCCTGCTATGAGTCCACTTCCAGCAGCGCGGCGAGGATCGCAATTCGCTCGCCCGCAGGCAGCTCGCTAAACATGCGTTTCCAACGTGCCGCCTTGCGCTTGATCCTCTGGCGATCGGTGAAATCCACCCCGGCATGGGTGGCCCAATGCGCCGCGTCGGGCGCATAGTTCATCCATAGACATTCGGTGCGCGGCCCGCCTCGCGTCATGGCCTGATAGGACAGGACGCGCCAGCGCGGCGCGGGCAGCAGTTCGCTATACAGGGACGAGGGATAGCCTGAAATCATCACCGAGGCGGGCAGCGCATCGAGGACGGCCAGCAGTTCCCTATGGTCCGCTTCCGTATAGTCATAGCGGTAGCGCGTGCCCGGATGGGAGCGCGTGGCGAGGACATAGGGCGGATCAGCATAGATCAGCACGCGCCCAGCGGCCGAAAAGTCGAAATCGCGCAGGAAGGCGAGGCAATCGACGTTGTAGGTTTCGACGGCCGCGCCATCGAACGCGCTCGATTCCTCTGCCGCGATCGAGCCGAAGCACTCAAAGGTAGCCGGATCAATTTCGAGGCCGATCGAGCGGGCAGCGGGAGGCTTGCGCCGGAGGACGATGCCGGAGCCTAGATGCGTCTCAATGTAGGTATCGTGCGGCGGCATATTGGCAATCACAGCCTGATATGCGCCCGAAACCTGTTTCGAGCCGAGATAGCCGGTCATGGCACCTACTGGAAAAGAAGGAGCAGGCGGGGGAAGCGTCCCCCTGCGATCGGGCCGCCCAGCGTCCCGCTCGACCCCCACAGCAAGGGGCCAGCCCCTCGCAACGCTCCCCGGCTAACACCAAACGGAAGGTTCGGGCTGGGGGCGTTCATCTGGAACGCCGGGGCGACGGCGGCTTAGGCAGGCCGTGGCCGATTTCGTTGGATTTGGTTTTGCCGTCGCCTTCGCTCTGGCCTGTCTTGAGGGCGTCGGAGAGTCCGGCGAGCGAGCTTCCCCGCGCCGCGTTCAGGAGAGACGTTCGGCCACTTTCCGGCGTAGCTTTTCGTCCGTCGCCATGTGCGAGGCTCCCACCAACATCAGGGCCTCCAATCGCGTAAAGTTGCCCGTGGGGAGATTGTCCTTTGAATTGGAGGGCGCAATCGGCGCTGACGCGGCCGAGCTGGTTGAGCCGGTCGAACTCTCTTTCAAGCCTTTCTTGGACAGGTCCATTTTCCAATTCCTTCCGCCAGATATTTACACCGTCCATGCCTTCTAGGCGATGAACATTCGCACGATCGCGCACGTCATGGACCGCAACCGAAATCTGATCGCCAAAGCGACCTAGAAGGGCCTCTAGGCCGTCAGGCGTGCCCTCCTGAATACGCACCATCACGGCCGCGCTCGCGCCCCTGCCTAGCTCCTCAAAGCGTTGGAACGTGTGCGCAAGCGCCTCCTCTGGCCGAGGCAGCACCGCTATTACCCCGACTCTGCATCCGGCGCTCAATGCCTGTTCGACCTTGGCGATGCTCGCTTGCGGATCGACAAGCTGGCCCTCAAAGATCGCGCGCACGTCACGGCCGAGCCGGTTTCCTTCATGCAGCGCCGCATACTGGATTTCAGAGGTTTTCCCGGCCCCCGGCATCCCGGTTACGAACAGCACCAGGTTGCGGGTCGGATCGGAGCTATCGGCTACTACGCGCCGGTATTGTTCGGCCGCCAGAACGGCCGCGGCATTGTGGACGGGCGCGTTGTATCGGCCGCGGGCCTCTCTTGAGGCGGTATATTCGGGAAGCAGCTCCTTCATGGCGTCCGCACAGACGTAGCGCCCCCCGAAAGTGCCGGGTCGGGCCGCATAGTCTGTCAGGAACCGTTCGGGCGCAGCTTGCACGGCATCGACCACGCGCCGTTGCACGTCCGCGCGATCGGCGTCCGCGAACTCCAATACCCTGATAGGTTCCAATGCCATCCCGCTTCCTCTGTCAGATCCGGCATAGACGCAGGCGTCTATGAGAACCAGAACTATTTGTTGGAGCGTGGTCTAGCACGAATATAAGAAAGCCCGACACAGGGCCGGGCTTTCGCACTTTCGGACACAACGGCGGGTTGTGCGCGACCCGAAAGCAGAGTTGTTGCAGAGCCGTATCGGGCAGGCACGGCGCTGGCAAGGCGAAGGAGCTGCGCCCGCGCGATATGCCCAGCCTTTATCGTCGGCAGGCTGTTAATCATGGTGTGCAACGGAAACTTACCATTCATCGTGCAGCGCGAGATTCATGGATAGCGATCCCGGAGAAGCGCGAAGGCTGCACGCGGTTGAGAACCGCGCAATGGCGCGCCGCATTGAGGCGGAGCGTTGGAAAGCTCTATGGGATGAGGCCCACCCCGCAGCGACGGAGGCCCCGGCCCCGGACCATGCAGCTCCCGACAAACCGAGCCGCTTGCGCTCGATATTAACGCTATTCCGAAGGGATGGCCTCTAGTCTCGCTTTTGACGCTGTTCAGGCTGGCCTAAAATGTGATCGTTGATGGTCACAACGGCAAGCGGGATCAGGTTGAATAGCTGGTAGGCGCAGATCGCGCCGACAAAGAACACCAGAAGCGGGTGTGCCTCAACCAGATCATAGTTGGCCCGGACAAAAACTGTCCCCGCTGCGAAGGCGAGGACATAGAGGATCATCGTCAAAGCCCCGTCGAATAGGCTGCGCATCGTCATGGGCTGATCCTAGCCCCTTTATTCGACAGGGGCGAGGGGCGCGCTGGCGCAATCGTCGCCACCGCACAGGAGCCGCAGCGCGGGCTTGCCCCATGCCTGCACGCCGCATGTAGGGCAGCGATATTTGATCCGGTTCGATCGGTTCCCCGTGGCGGGCTGAAGCACGTCCGCCAGATGGCCGCCGGCAGCGCCGGCGCCGGCGCCGGCGTCGATCGCCGGCGTCGGCATGATGGCCGGGAACCGATCGACCCACGAAATGCGGAAATTCTGCGTCAACAGTGCATCCGTGGCGAGCATGAAGGGGCCGCCCGGAATGGCATAGTCGGCCATTTTCTGCCCTGTCCTAGCGCCTCCGGGCTGGCCCGTGCTGGACGGCATGAGGCCGATCGCTTCCATTTTGTCGGCCCATTCCCGGTTATGATAGCCGGAGCGCGACGGGTTGCCGAAATGGAACTGCCATGCGTGGACCATTTCATGCGCTACGGTTTGGAGGACTTCGAGCAGGGGGACCACGGCGAAATATGCCGGGTTGATGGCGATTTCGTCGGTCTTGCTCTTGTCGTGATGATGCACGAACCGTTCCGATGAGAAATAGCCGTAGCTCCGCTTTTCCCTCTGCATCGTAATCAGGCAGGGGGGCAGCTCGCCCGCGAACAGCTCCCGGTTGTAATGGTCGAACGCCAGTTGCAATTCAGCATAGGCTTGCGCGGTCGGGTTGGTCATGCGCCCAGCGCCTTCGCTTCGGCCGCGCAGCGATCCTTATGGGAATACCACTCGCCCAGCGCGCTACCGCGACCACCTTTCCCGAACCATGTCCCGGAGCGCCAACCGCACTCGCAGCTTACCGAAACGCCAAAGCTATAGCTTGCCAGCTTGTGCCCCTTGAGGGGCTTTTCCTTCGCCATAATCAGACCCCTCTTTCATTGCGGCGTCGTTCAACATAGCCATCGGCCTTGCCGTCCTCGTAATGGCTCTGTTGCAAAAATCGTGAAGCTTGAGCATGCTTGGCGGAGATTGGACGGACGGAACGATGACGGATTTCAAGTGGCGCCATTTCCAGGGTGATGTGATCCTGTGGGCGGTGCGCTGGTATTGTCGCTATCCGATCAGCTATCGCGACCTTGAGGAAATGCTGGCGGAACGCGGCATTTCGGTCGACCATACGACGATCTATCGCTGGGTCCAGTGCTACGCCCCGGAGATGGAGAAGCGGCTGCGCTGGTTCTGGCGGCGTGGCTTTGATCCGAGCTGGCGCCTGGATGAAACCTACGTCAAGGTGCGGGGCAAGTGGACCTACCTGTACCGGGCAGTCGACAAGCGGGGCGACACGATCGATTTCTACCTGTCGCCGACCCGCAGCGCCAAGGCAGCGAAGCGGTTCCTGGGCAAGGCCCTGCGAGGCCTGAAGCACTGGGAAAAGCCTGCCACGCTCAATACCGACAAAGCGCCGAGCTATGGTGCAGCGATCACCGAATTGAAGCGCGAAGGAAAGCTGGACCGGGAGACGGCCCACCGGCAGGTGAAGTATCTCAATAACGTGATCGAGGCCGATCACGGAAAGCTCAAGATACTGATCAAGCCGGTGCGCGGTTTCAAATCGATCCCCACGGCCTATGCCACGATCAAGGGATTCGAAGTCATGCGAGCCCTGCGCAAAGGACAGGCTCGCCCCTGGTGCCTGCAGCCCGGCATCAGGGGCGAGGTGCGCCTTGTGGAGAGAGCTTTTGGCATTGGGCCCTCGGCGCTGACGGAGGCCATGGGCATGCTCAACCACCATTTCGCAGCAGCCGCCTGATCGGCGCAGAGCGACAGCCTACCTCTGACTGCCGCCAATCTTTGCAACAGAGCCGTCAGCCGTAAGGTGCAGCGCCGCGCACAAGCCGAATGCTGTTCGGGTACGGGGCATCGGGCTGACGCGGCTGTCCATAGACTTCCACCGCGATAGACACCTGACCGAGGGCGAGCACCAGCCTAGCCAACGTCCCGATGTCTTCTGGCAACTCATTAAGCGGATGCTGCTCAATCAGGGTGATCGCCTCTTCAGCGCGAGTGATCATCGCGTCATAGAATTCGCGGATATCTTCCATCGAGGACTCACAACGCGCAGTCATGCGCTCAGCCGTCGTCAGCGCACCCCATTTGTCGACGAATGGCTCCAACTCCTCGAAGCCAGAGGGAAGGCGGCGCACCAGCGTTCCGGTATCGGTCATGCCAGAGCCTCCTTCACGGTGGCCGACTTGGTCCATTTTACGATCTGAGACATGGAGTGCCGGATCGCCACCTCGCTGTCCTGAAGGTGCATGACAGCCTTCCCGCTGGTCTCGACACCCTTTTGCGTCCACTGAAGATTCTCGAGGTCTTCGAGAACGACCTCTCCGACACGGGCAATGAAGAGTTCTTGCATCAACCGCTCACGGATCGTGGTTGCCTCATTCACGTAGAACCGAACTTCATAGAAGCAGGTACTCTCGGTGAGAGGCCAGAATTGATGGGTCCAGAAGCTGCCGGGGCCCGTGTCGATATGGAAGTTCGGGAACAGCTGGTGGATGTCCATGGACCAGTGTTCGGACGCATCAGGATTGATAGCCGCATGATTACGGTAGCGCTCAACGTCCTCACCGGTGGAGGCCGTCATCGTGCTGCCGGCCTTCTCACCGACGGTGCCGAGAGCTTCGACGCGGTTGTTGGGGTCTACGACATAATCGGCGTTGCCGAAAAGCGATATGGTCCGGTGCGCGCCCAGCGGCTTGGCACCAATCAGGCGTGAGTAGGGATTGAGCTTCGATGCGAATGTGGTGCCGATCGTATTCTTGTGAATGTGTGGAATATGATACGACTCAATGAAGGCGTCCTGCGCAACTTTCCAGTTAGCGTCGAGCACAGCGGTATATACGACCGGGTTTGACGCTCCCGGATAGTACATGCCTGCCAGATGGTCCTTCACCGGGCCAAGAAACTCTTCCAGAGAGACCTCAGGCTCTTTGGAAAAATTGATGAAGACGAAGCCATCCCAGGTCGAGGTAGCTATCTTCGCAAGCCCACAATCCTCTTTCTGAAGGGTGGGGAAAAAGTTCTCCTTGTCCGGTACGCCCAGCAGGTCTCCCTCATTGCTGAATGTCCAGCGGTGATAGGGGCAGGAAAAACGGCTAGCGTTGCCCTCGGGCGCCTTGACCACAATGCTGCCGCGATGTGGGCAGCTATTGTAGAAGGCCTGGATCCGCCCAGCTTTGGTGTGGGTGATCAGAGCCGAAATGCCGAAGGGCAGAATGTCTTTGACAATGAAGCTGCCGGGCGCAGGAATTTCCTCTTCCCGGCACACATACAGCCAGGCGCGGCCAAAAATGGTTTCTTTCTCGAGCTCGAAAAAATCCTTGGATTTATAAGGCTCAAGCGGAACCGGATCGGTGCCCAGACCGAAGGTTTCGGTCAAAGTGCCACGTCCTGTAAACTGATGTTCAGCAACTGTCATATCACTCTCCAGCGGTGTGAGGCCGAGGCGCTTGACGCCCATTATCGCCTTCCGATTCTAAGTTTAGCATCCATGCTAAACCTGTCAAGACGCTGGAGGTGCTTTGCTTGGTTGCCCATCCCCCCCCGGTCAAGCGAAGGGACTGCAGACATGGATCATCTTAGTTCCGCTGATGCCATCAGGCGTGATCCAAGATTGGCGACATCTGCTCCGGCCTCGGTTATCATTCTCGAAATCTGACTTTCCCAACCGACAAGATTTTGGCTTTGCAGACAAATCGCCAGTCCGAGTTTGATCTGCTGCCTGAGTTCCTCACCCGTCACCTCGGCGTGCACCCAGAAGTCGATCGCACCTGTGAAAAAGACCTGAACTGTGCGGGCAAGGGACATCGCCGTCACGCCGTCGCGAAGCAAACCCGCCTCCTCAATCGGGGCGAAGGCAGCGAGCCAATACTCGAATGCCCGCTTCATATAGGCGGGGCGATGGATTGGATCGAGCACCCCAAGTAAGTGCCGCATCAAGGGGCGATAAAATTCGGCGTCGGCATCGAACACTTCCGCGACAGCGGAACCTGCAAAGAAAATCTGACTGACAGGATCGTGATCCGATCCTGAGATTAAGCGCTTGAGGTTGATCTGATCGATGCTGTTATTGAGAAGGATATAGAAGACGGTCGATTTGGAGCCGATCAGGTTGTACGTCGTGTATGTGCTGATCCCTGCGGCTTCCGCGAGTTCCTTCATCGAAAAGTCGGTCGAGCCCGTTGAACGGATCAGGGCTTCGGCGGCGGCGAGAATATCATCCCGCCGTTTGCTCTTAGCCTTATCGAAAGACGCCTGCCGTTTGGAAGCGGCGGTTGCCCCCTGCTTTGTCATGCTAACCCTTAACCTCTGCAATCAGCAGCGATCGTGCATGGGAAATGCCATGCGTTCAAGGATAGAGCCGCTCCGCCCATCACGGTAGCATTTGCCGTAGCAAGTTCGACCCAAGCGCTGGTCGCGCTCGGATCAGTGCTTTTTCAGCTAGCAGGCCACTGCTGGACGTAAGCCAGCACCTCGAAGGGGTCGAAAAACTCACGGACCTCGAAAAGCTTTCCATCCTGGATCAGGAAGGAAACATGATAGATGTTCTTATAGGTGGCTGTGCCTGGTCCGGTTCCTTCAGATCTCGCCTCGATCGAAACCCGGTCGCCTTCAGCGATCATGGAAACAATCTTGAAAGAGAAGTCGGTAAACCCGCTCAAAAACCCCGCGATCATCTCACCAAAGTCGGCCTTCTTGCGGAAGCCAGCAAACTGGAACATGTTTTGCCGATAGGGGATCGACCACGAACCGTCATCGTGAACGCATTCCAGCAAAGCCGCCACATCGCGAGCGTCGAGAGCCTCGCACGTTGCGATCACCAGCTTCTTGTTTTCCTCAACAGTGCTCATTCTTATGCCCTCATATTGGTGCTGTCTTCGCGCACATTGCGCATCGTGGAACGCAGCCTGGTTAAGACGAAGGCATTATCCGCCCAGATTTGAGACTCGCTCGTCAGCCGTTACAAAGATAATCGATGAGCGGTCGAACAGGTTTTCCTCGTCCGCAGCGACAATAGCTGCCGTCTCGGGTTCGGTGAGATAGGCCATGCCCTTGTGAAATTCAGCTTCATCGTCGAAGCAAATCTCGGTCACCACATCAAAGGGCAATTCCGCAGCGCCAGCATATACATCGTTGCCATATGGCCTTATGAAATTGCGGGCATACCGGCGGAGGTTGGGAACGCGGCTCGCCAACTTGGAATGCACATTCTCATAATAATCGACGAAATCATCAAAGCTCATACCAGGCTTGCGCTTGATGAGAATCATAGCCTTGTACATGGCGACCGGCCTCTCTTGTGAGTTCAAAGAAAAGGGGCGAGCCGATAAGCCCGCCCCACAAGTAGTTAGTATTGGTAGGACAGGCTCACGCCGTATGTGGCCGGCTTGCCAGCATAGCGGCCGATCGTGTCAGTCGCCGCAACGACGTTGTTCCAGTAATATTCGTTGAAGATATTCTTGCCCCAGACCGAAACGCGCCAGCGATCATCACTGCTGTGAATGCCGGCACGAAGATCGACAAGGGTGTAGGCTGCGATCCCGAAGAGCTTCTTATCCTGCGGCGTGGCGTTCGTTGGATTGATGTCGCCGCCAATCACGGCAACAGTGTCCGACCGCCAGTTCACGCCGGCGCCCACGAAGGCGTTGAGGCTTCCACTGACCGGGAAGTCATAATCCGCGTTCACCCCGAGCTGGTATTTCGGGGTGTAAGGCACCCGAGCGCCCTTGAAGTTCGCAGCAACGCCGGCAGCGTTGATCCCTGAGAACTCGTCGATCTTGGCGTCGATGAACGTGAAAGCCGAATTGATCGTCAGGCCGCTGACGGGTCGCAGATTAGCTTCCAGTTCGAAGCCCTTGACGCTCGATTTAGGAATATTCTGCAGCACGTCGAGAATGCCGAAATTGGCATCGAGCAACTTCGAACGGAGCTGCTTGTCCTTGTAATCATAATAGAAGGCAGCACCGTTGAGCTGAAGCACCCGGTCGAACAGGGTCGCCTTGAAGCCGGCTTCATAGGATTGCACGGATTCCTGCGTGACGGGCAGATACTGATTGAAGAAGGACGCCGACACAACCGGGTACCCGCCGCCCTTATAGCCCTTGGCCACGTTTGCGTACAGCAGGATCCCGGGAGCAGGCTTATAGTCAATCCCTGCGCGCCACGAGATATTGTCCTGCTTCAGCTCATCGACGAAGGCACCTGGATCACCCGGCGCGACGCCATCAACGGTCCGCGGAAGGTTATTGATCACAAAGCATTGGCCAGCATAAGGCCCAAGGCGCCCGCCGAGGAGGACATCGTAGAACAATGCGCCAGTATTACGCGGATTGCCACTTGGGTCGTTGCTACAGATGTTCGCTTTCGTTGATGCGTTCGTGTAGCGCGCGCCGACTTTGAAGGTAAGCTGATCAGAGATGTCATATTCCACGTTTCCGAAGAACGCGTAATTCTCCATCTTCTGCCGGGTGGAATAGGACACAGAAAAGAACGGATAGCCCAGAGCGATACCGTATGTTTCGCTCGACGACGAGTCATCTAAATTCTGGTCAATGAACTGATCGACCTTACTGTGCTCATAGTTCGCACCAACCACCCAGCGGAGGCCAGCGCCGCCGCCGTTGGAGAGACGCAGTTCCTGGTTGAAGCTCTTGATCCGCCCGCGGTCGCCAACAAGATCGAGGCCCAGCGTTGGAAGCCCGTCGCCGTCGTCGCGCTGATTCTGCTTGTAGTCGGCGTAGGATGAAAGCGACGTCAGCGTGATGGTGTCGGTGATATCAAGTTCGGCGCGAAGCGATGCCTGCCACATGCTGTTGTCGCGATAAGGCAGCCCCGGGGTCCAGTCGGCCGCACGCGGCTTCTCCGGCGAGAACTGAGCTGCTGCGGTGTCGGGATCGAGAAACACCTGCTGTGGCTGGAGACCGACATACTGGGGTGCCTGGGTGTCGCTCTTATCCTTCCAACCGTTCACGTTCAGCAGCATACGGAACGTGTCGGTCGGCGCGAAATCGACGAGCAGCCGGCCCATATAATTACGGACCTTGCCATTGGTATCGCCAGGGCGCGAGTTGCTCTGCTGCCAGCCATCGGCATGCTCCAACTTGCCGGACAGCCGCGCCTTCAGCGTGTCCGAAAGCGGCCCGCTGATATAGGCTTCGGCGACGACCTCGTTGAAACGACCGTAGCTGAGATTTGCACCTGCTTTCAGGGTATTCGTTGGCTTTGCAGCAATATAGTTGATTGCGCCGCCGGTTGCGTTCTGTCCAAACAATGTGCCCTGAGGCCCCTTCAGAACTTCCACCCGCTCGAGGTCAAAAGCCGAGTGGCTGGAGAGAACGGGAAACGACAGCGGCACTTCGTCAAGATAGGTGCTGACGGTCGGATAGGCGCCCAGCGAAACCTCATAGAAGCCGACACCGCGCAGGGTGTAGACAGGCGTGCCGTTCGCGCTGTTGGTGAAGGAGAGGCTTGGAGTGACATTGGCAAGATCGGACAGTGAGTTGATCTGCTGATTTTTCAGCGCAGCGCCGGAAACGACCGCGACCGTCAGGCCGACGTCGTTCAGCTTCTGCTCGCGCTTATTCGCGGTGACGACGATGTCTGCTTCGGAGCTTGTCGGCGCTGCGGTGGTCTCAGCCGGTGCTGAAACCTGCTGCGCATGGGCCTGTCCCGCAAGAGCGAGAGCCGAGATGCTGGCGCCAATGAGCGCACGTGTGCCGATTTTCATAGCGATACTCTCCTATTTGAAATTTTTTTGCCTGGAATTTCGATAATTTTATGCATGGAAGGCATCTGACTAGCGACGCACGTGGGCGGTGACATACCGCCATGCCAAAATGGTCGGCGCTATCGGGCCGGCCAGAATGGCATTTGTGACCAACTGGAAAAATGATTCCGCGCTGGCCAGCCACCGGAAGATGGGTTCCTCGCGCCTTTCAATATTGCTCATCTGAGCACTCCTCCCCAATTTTTCACCCTCTTTGCGGGATGTAATGATGGGTCTAAATCGCAGGGCGCTCACATGCCGTCAAGCCCAAAACTGACCCTATGAACAAAGGGCTCTGTTGCAAAGATTGGCGGCAGTCAGAGGTAGGCTGTCGCTCTGCGCCGATCAGGCGGCTGCTGCGAAATGGTGGTTGAGCATGCCCATGGCCTCCGTCAGCGCCGAGGGCCCAATGCCAAAAGCTCTCTCCACAAGGCGCACCTCGCCCCTGATGCCGGGCTGCAGGCACCAGGGGCGAGCCTGTCCTTTGCGCAGGGCTCGCATGACTTCGAATCCCTTGATCGTGGCATAGGCCGTGGGGATCGATTTGAAACCGCGCACCGGCTTGATCAGTATCTTGAGCTTTCCGTGATCGGCCTCGATCACGTTATTGAGATACTTCACCTGCCGGTGGGCCGTCTCCCGGTCCAGCTTTCCTTCGCGCTTCAATTCGGTGATCGCTGCACCATAGCTCGGCGCTTTGTCGGTATTGAGCGTGGCAGGCTTTTCCCAGTGCTTCAGGCCTCGCAGGGCCTTGCCCAGGAACCGCTTCGCTGCCTTGGCGCTGCGGGTC
Organism: Sphingobium sp. CFD-2; assembly: GCF_024611135.1. Classification (NCBI taxonomy): domain Bacteria; kingdom Pseudomonadati; phylum Pseudomonadota; class Alphaproteobacteria; order Sphingomonadales; family Sphingobiaceae; genus Sphingobium; species Sphingobium sp. CFD-2. The sequence goes on from NZ_CP084405.1 coordinate 1,649,195, forward strand.
GGCGACAGGTAGAAATCGATCGTGTCGCCCCGCTTGTCGACTGCCCGGTACAGGTAGGTCCACTTGCCCCGCACCTTGACGTAGGTTTCATCCAGGCGCCAGCTCGGATCAAAGCCACGCCGCCAGAACCAGCGCAGCCGCTTCTCCATCTCCGGGGCGTAGCACTGGACCCAGCGATAGATCGTCGTATGGTCGACCGAAATGCCGCGTTCCGCCAGCATTTCCTCAAGGTCGCGATAGCTGATCGGATAGCGACAATACCAGCGCACCGCCCACAGGATCACATCACCCTGGAAATGGCGCCACTTGAAATCCGTCATCGTTCCGTCCGTCCAATCTCCGCCAAGCATGCTCAAGCTTCACGATTTTTGCAACAGAGCCTGGATTGGCTCCGGGGTTGAGAAAAGCAGGGCCATATTCCACTCGCTCGACATGACGGAAAGGACGTTAATCCGATGATTAGCGCCATCTTATCCCGGCGCGTGCTCTCCTGCTTCTTCATACTCCTCAAACTCAAACAGCCTTCGCATGTCGAGACGCTTCGCCATGAGATCGGCGAGCGAATAGCGATCCAGCACGGCCAGGAATGCATCCAGCGCTTCGCTCAGCACTCCGGTCAAGCCGCAAGCCGGGGCGATCACGCAGCTCCCGCAATCGACCAGATCGAAACCATCCTCGGTATGGCGGATCACCGCGCCGATATTGATGCTTTCCGGTGGGGCGCCCAGACGGATGCCGCCGGATCTCCCCCTGACACTCGCGACGTAGCCGGCGTTGGCGAGATCATTGACCACCTTCATCAGATGATTTTGCGAAATGCGATACGCGCCAGAAACGTCCGCGATCGAGCATAGTTTTTCTGGCCGAGCCGCCAGATATAGCAGCACGCGCAAGGCATAATCCGTATAGAGCGTCAGCCGCATGCGATCTCCGATTGGGGGCGCAAATTGCCCCTGTCCAAATATATGCATTGTTGTTGCATCTTTTAAACCGGCAGTATAGATGCATCCACAGTACATGTTTGGGGGCGCAGATCTTGAGCGGGAATATTGAGAAGAAGTGGCGGGCAGCCGCTACGGGCGAAGTCGCCTCGCGCCGATCCGCACATAACTGATCCCCTATAGCCGCTTATTCATCCCATCCGCACCGGCCTGCCCGGCTGGTGTTTCACAACTGGCATCACGCCGCTTCAAGGAAACAGCGCATGACCGCAACGCTCTCTAGCGAGACCATGGCAATCGTGAAATCAACCGCACCGGCGCTTCAGAAATACGGGCTGGAAATCACATCGCGCATGTATGAGCGCCTGTTCGTCGATCCCGAGATGAAGGCGTTGTTCGATCAGGCCGCGCAGAAATCAGGCGAACAGCCCAAGCGCCTTGCCGGCGCGATTCTCGCCTTTGCGCAGAATGTCGACAAGCTGAGCGTCCTGCGCCCCGCGATCGAGAGCATGGCCGCCCGCCATGTCGAGACGCACATCAAGCCCGAACATTATCCGGCCGTAGCCGCCGCACTGCTTCCGGCAATCAGGGATGTGCTGGGGGAAGCCGCAACCGACGAGGTGCTCGCGGCATGGGGGGAGGCTTATGGCTTCCTGGCCGATATTCTCATCAAGCGCGAAGCGACTCTCTATGCGGAAGAAGCTGAAGCAGCGGAAGACTATGCCAAGGTGTGAAGTCTGCGCCCGGCGAGGATCATGAATATTCGGCAATAATGCTCTCCAGCCGAGCACAGGATTCGGCAACATTCGCGGACAGGTTGGTAAAGCTCAAAAGAAGCCCCGCCTGCCGCGAACCAGGCGATGCATACCATGTCGATAACGGCACCGGGGCCAGGCCGTGCGTAAGTGCCTGAAGCGCGATTTCGGTGTCGTTCGCGCCTTCTGGCAGCCGTAGCAAAATGGCGAGGCCGGCGGTGGTCTGGTCCCGCTTCCCCGTCAGATTGGCCAGGAGGAGATCGCGCCGGCTCTCGTACAAGCGCTTCATTCGCCGCAGATGGCGAAGATAATGGCCTTCGCGTATGAATGCCGCCACCGCGAGTTGAATGATCGGCCCTGGGGCCGGGGCCAGGCACGCGGCTGCCTCACCAAATCGGCTCGCCAGCATCGGCGGTGCCACCAGAAAGCCCAGTCGAAGGGCGGGGCTGATGGTCTTGCTGAAAGTACCGATATGGATCACGCGCCCTGCATGATCAAGCGATGCAAGCGCTGGAGCCGCCCGGCCCTTGAGCTGAAGCTCGCTTAGATAATCATCCTCGATAATCCAGCCACCGTGGCGGATCGCCCATTCGAGCAGGGCGTGCCGCCGCGCGAGCGACATCGTTACGCCAAGCGGGGCTTGCTGACCCGCCGTGACGATAGCCAGCTTCGCATCGGGGCACAGCGCGATTCCATGCGCGACGTCCAGCCCCTCGCCGTCCACGCGCACGGGGACGGGCGTCACATGCGCAAAGGTAAGCGCGGTTCGCGTGATGGGGTAGCCCGGCTCCTCCATCCAGGCGTTGCTGCCCTCGACACCCAGCACGCGCGTAGTCAGCCCCAATGCCCCGGCATAGCCGCCGGTTACGAATATCTGGGAGGGCGAACAGGATATGCCGCGCGATATGGCCAGGTAAGCGGCGATTTCCTGCCGCAACTCCGGCTCACCGCGAGGATCCGGATATTGGGCGGGCGCTGCTGCTCCGGCCTTTGCCGCCCGCGTCACGATCCGCGACCAGCTTGTGAACGGAAATGCATCCTGCGCGGGGACCGCCATCTGGAACATCCCGGCGCGCGCGGAGAAATCCCGGAATATTTCCGGCAGCGGGCGCGGATCGGGCAGCATTGCCTCACGTGGCGCAAGCGGGGGCAGGGTGGCCACGCGGGTTCCGGCCTGCTTGGACGCAATGATGAGCTGCGCATCGCTCAGCCGCTCATAGGCGATGCGCACGGTGCCCCGGGCGAGGCCCAGCTGGGAAGCAAGATCCCGCCAGGACGGCAGACGCGCGCCGGGGAGCAGGCGTCCCTCGCGGATTGCCGAGGCGATGCTTTCGTGAATCTGTTCTGCCAAAGATATCTTGGTCGTGCGATCAAGGTGGATGTCGAGCGGTGAGACCATGGCGATTATGGTACAGTCTTTTTCGGTGCTCTAGCCCGCCTTATTCACCAAAAGTGTCCTGAAGGGTTGGCGGGAGTGGCGTAAGCCTCTGATCTGAATTAGGAACTGGGTGTCTAAGCCGAACCTGCCGCAGGGCAGAAAATGCCACGGGCCACACCCGCCATGAACGATGATATCGCAAGCTCATTTGGATTCCCAGCAGTCGGCCGCAAGAAAATCACAGCTGCGTTCGACGGTGGCCGGCTTACCTCGGATGGCGGTGTTCTACTGCTTGCACAGGCCGAGCGCGCGATGGGGATTTGCCAGCGCCTGGCGGCTTGTATTGCCGATCCGCGCGATCCAGCGCGGGTGATCCATCGCCTGGATGACATTCTGCGTGCCCGTGTGTTCGCGATTGCGTGCGGCTATGAGGATGCCGATGATCTCGATGCTCTGCGCGACGATCCAGGCTTCCGCCTGGCGCTCGGCAAGCTGCCGGAATCGGGCGCGGGGCTGGCCAGCCAACCGACGATGAGCCGGTGGGAAAATGCACCGACTACGCGCGAACTGGCCAGCATGATGGCCGCGATGATCGACATCTACTGCGCCAGCTATCCCGCCCCTCCGACAGCGGTCACGCTGGATATCGACGACACGTGCGACGTCGTGCATGGCTATCAACAGCTCTCGTTCTGGAACGGGCATCATGGGGAGCGCTGCTTCCTACCGATCCATATCTACGACACCGCGACCGGCAGGCCGGTGGCCATGCTGCTGCGCACAGGCAAGACGCCTTCTGGAAAGGAGGCGGCGGGGCACATCCGACGCCTGGTGCGTCACCTGCGCCGTAATTGGCCCGATACCCACATCACTATCCGCGGCGACGGGCACTATGGTCGACCCGAGGTCATGGCCTACTGCGATGCGGCCCGCGTCGATTACGTGTTCGGCCTGCCCACCAATTCAGCGCTGCGCGCCGATCCCGCCATTGTTGCGGTCGCCGATGCCTGCGCGGTCAAGCGCGCCCAGCGTCAGTGTCCCGTCCTGCGCAACTATGCCGAGACCCGCTATGGGGCAAAGACCTGGAAGTGCCAGCGTCGCGTCGTTGCACGGATCGAGGCCAGCACGCTGGGCATGGACATCCGCTATGTCGTCACCTCGTTGGCAACAGGATCGGCCGAGCACATCTACGACACGCTCTACTGCGCGCGTGGTCAGGCCGAGAACCTGATCAAGCGCCACAAGTCCCAGCTCGCCAGCGACCGAACCTCGTGCCGCTCGGCCAATGCCAATCAGATGCGCCTGATACTGCACACTGCCGCATACTGGCTGCTATGGCGCATCCAGCAGGCGATGCCCAGGACCGCTGCTCTGGCAAGCGCGGAGTTTACCACCTTGCGCCTGCGGCTGCTCAAGGTCGCTGCGCGCGTCGTAGAAAGTGCTAGCCGCATCCGCATTGCCTTCGCTTCCGCCTGTCCGGATGCCGACCTGTTCCGCGCCCTCGTTCTCCGGCTGAAGCCTGCGCCGGCGTAGCCCATGCGGCAGCGCCGCAGAACTCCGAGCCCAGCCCTTCAACCCGAAAAGCCCATCAATCCGAATGCGGTGAAACAAACGCCAGCGATGCCGGTCGTCCGCGCAATACAGCCAGCCGCAGCAAATGCCCAGAGCGGGCCCGAAACCGAGCGTCGTGAATAAGAGAGGCTAGCTACCGTTTCATCGGACAGCGAAGTTCCGTCACCCTGCTTTGGAAACTGCGCGAGCCAATGCTGTGCATAGCCGATTCCGAGCACCATAAGCGCCATCATCGGGAAGAACAGGACGTTGAGAAAACCGGCCGCCGCGCTGTCGTAGAACGCCTCAAGCGGCGCGATCCTGGTCGATGCAGCCATGCCGATCCACCAGACCGGAATTGCCGACCACCACAGCTTCGCGTACCACGGACGCCAAAGCCAATCGGCCGGTTTCAGCCGAGGCGATGCCGGTTCGGGCGCTTGAATATGGGCGGCGTTGTTCATCGCTATATCCTCACTGGAGGACTATAGCAGAATTCTGTCGGTGTTCCATCATTTGTGAATCGGCTCGATCTGGAAACCGATTGGGAACAACGCTTCTAATCTATCGGCATTGACCCATCTTTGCGAACAGGGATCGATGTGGCGGCGTCAATTCCAGAGAGAGGGTATTGGCGCCGCCGCAATAACCGTCACCAATGTCAATGCATGACGGTCGTTCTTGCCAGTTCCGGTAAATGTCGCGGTTGGGACAGCTTTTGCGGTGTCCAACACGGACTGCGTCTCAGCCGCTTCTGCTGGGCATATGACTTACAAGGTCGGCACGAGACCGTGCATTTTCCATATCTCGAGCATCTCCATCCCCGGGCAACCCCCTTCTCGGCACCTCCGCTGATGCGAGCGGCGGCGCGACCTGTAAGGCTGGCAGTCATGATGTTTTCAAAATCTGAAGTCCGGCTAACGGCTCGGAAACCATAAAATAGCGCATGGCACCTTCGCGCAAAGAGCCAGCGCACAACAATATCCAAGTTGGGGGTTGTTGTTGATGAAAATCCCGCGATTTCTGTCATGCTCCTCTGCAACTAAGAAGGAGGTGAGAGCATGGGGAGCGGTAACGAGCCGGGCAACGACGAATTAAAAGAACAAGCGCTGGAAATGATGGAGCAGTCCTTGGCGATCCTATACGCCTTGCAGGAACCCGCTGCTGCCGATCTCCACGATGTGATTGAGAGGGTCATGGGGTCGTCGGGCAAGATGGGGGAAGAAGGCGAGGTATGGGATTCTGTTTTTACCGATCTACCGCACCTGACCATGCGGGCCTTGTTCCTTCATCGCAATGACGGCTTTACCGTTGGCCAGATCGCACGCCGCCTCCGCATCAGCGAGGCCGACGCGGCGGAGCGCCTCGACCACGCTGTGCGCTATGTTCGCGCGCCTGCATCACCAAGAATATAGCCAGCGCTGGCGGAAAGACATTGCCCGGCCATTCCGCCAAAATCCATGTCGAACCGTAAGCCTTCAATGTACCTGCTGGTCCCAAACGCGAGCGGCTCCCTCTCCCATCACCTCCACCCTTTCCTCGCTGCTCCCGCACTTCACCTAACCACCACCCTTCCGCGCTGCTCGCCGCAAACAGGCTGACCTGCAGGCGTCGGAGGGGCGCCTGACCTATCCCGGCAGCAATTGCTTCTCCAACGCGGCAACAAGCTCCTGCCTCTTGCCAGGGTCCAACCGGTCCAGGTTACGTTGCTTCCACAAAACCGCGGGCAGTCGCCTCGCCTCATCAATGCCCGCAAGCGCCCAGTCCGGTTCACCACGCTTGAAGCCGACAAGGAATTGCCGATGAGTGTCAGGCATCCCGGCAACCATGCACGCGATGATGTCTTCACGCGCTGATTCCAGTTCCGCCAGAGTGATCGGCTGGTGAGTCATTCCGACGAAACCGCGCTCGAACTCCTCGGCGAGCGGTTTACGGGCGGGAGCGAGAACCTCGGCCATCGGGCGATTATGGCTGGCGAGGTAGACGAGAAATGCACGTCGCAAATCGTCTGTGACGCCTTCGTTCGCCAGCAAGTCGCGGACGTCGAAGAGGTCGCGAGGGTGCTGCCGGTCGAGCGCCGCCACGATTTTTCCCGCATAGAGATCGGCGAAGGACACCACCTGAATCTCAGCAAAACCAAAGGCGTCCTCGACTGCGGGAACGACACCCATAACGACGGGATCATAGACCGTCCCGCGCAACACTGGCGTGACCTCGATCTTGATCTGCACATCATCCGCACGAACGATGAGCTTGGTGACGATTTTTTCGTCAGCGGAACGCGACGCATGAATCCTGGCTCCGACCAGTCCTTCCTCGATGCGTTCCTTGATCCGCAGCATCGCCGCATCGATCGTGGCGAGCGAGGTCGCGCGGTCCTCGATCGGCAGATAGGTGAGGTCGATGTCCACCGAAAGTCGCGGCAGGTCACGCACGAACAGATTGATCGCTGTTCCGCCTTTCAGCGCGAAGATATCCTCCTTCGCGACGTGAGGCATAACACGCAGAAGAAGAGCGACCTGTCTCCGGTAGCCGTCGAGAAACGCCATACAGCTATTCTCCCGCCAGGTCGGAGGGCACGGTGATGTTGTAGCGCCGGTCGAGCTTCCCTCCTTTGACCAGGACGCGTTTGCCCGATCCGAGATCCAGGCGGGAAACATCGAGCTTCGAACGCCAGGCATGGCCATGGCGATCCGCGAAGAAGAGGAAGAGACGCTTCACTTTTACGCTCGCGCACGCCTCAAGAAGTGTCTGAAGGCGACGTGGGCTGAGGTCGCTCATTCCTTCCATCAGCATGTCGACCTGATGGAAGCTCTCATGGGGAAGCTCATCGAGCAGTTCGAGAACGGCGCGTTCCTTGCTCGAACAGCGGATCGGCAAGGTCGTGCCGGCGGTGCTGGACATCCGGGGCGCAGGCTCGGGAGGAATCTCGCCGTCGACTGGAAACAGCCGGAGGCTGTTATGCCAGCGGAACGAGACATCGAGTGGCAGGCTGTCGAGCCATGTCGGCGGCCGGCTTGGCCCATAGAGATGGACTTCGCGCACCGTTATGGAGAGATAATGAGCGTAGCCCTGCTGTTCGAGCGCTGTGCGCCCGCCAACTGTCAAAGGCAGGTCCAACAGGGATTGCAGTGAGATAACGGCCTGTTCCCAGGTGAGCGGTCCACGCGAGCGGCGATAGACGCGCCGGGTCGGGCTATCGAGCCATCCCGCGCGAACATATTGGCTCCGCAGCGATGATGAGTAACCATGGGCTTCCATCCATGCCGCGTCGACCAGCAGGCTCTCTGGGAGATCCCGTTGCAGCCGGTTTAATTTTCCTAATGTTTGCGAAGCCATGCTATGCATTTTGACAGATTGGGAAACTACTGTCGAGTTTATTAATTTCGAAATTGGCTAAGCCTTGCTTGGCATTATCAGAGCTCGGCAAACTGGATCGTGCGACCGTAGGTCAATACACTTATCCGCCCTAGGCATGGCGATTCGCGGGCCAATTGACGGGATGCGCAACACGGCGACACCGACAGGACTGTCAAGGACTGCGCCGTTTCGCCCTGTGGCGCGGGCGGCGGGGTCCAGCCTCAATGATCCCTTGGTCGTTTCGAAGGATCTGCGCGTCGATGAGCGCCCTGGCGACAAGCTCTGAGCGCTTGTAGACGCCGTAACGCTGCTTTGCGTGGGAGACGAAATAGCGCACCGAGGTCTCGCTCAGACCGAGTATCTGGCTGATCTCCCAATCGCTCTTGCCGACGGCGACCAATGCCGTGCATTGAGCTTCGCGGCGCGTGAGCCTGGGTACGTCATGTCCGCGCGAGGCATGATGTAGTCTGAGGCCCGCCTTGAACCCGAAGGCAGCGACGATGTGGAGCGTCGTCAGTAGCGATGGCGAAGCCATGATCGGCTCCGCGCGTGCGAAAGTGCAAGACGCATGGGATTCGCTCGGTATGTGGAGCGGCACGGTGACACCGTGGACGAGACCATGCAGCCGCGCTTCTTCGAACAGGGCTGATTGTGTGCCTGTGAGATCGACATAACCGGGAATCTCGTCCCAGCTGAACGGGCGGTCCAGCAACTGGCTCACCTCATAGACTGGATCGATGACGTACGCGTGGCTCTCGGTGTAGAAACGCACGAACTCCGCCGGATAGTTGGTAATAACCAGCGCCCGTTCGACCAAGCGTGGGAGGCCGCCATGTTGGATCATCGCGACATAGGGGAAGCCCATTTTCGTGGCGGCATCAGCTAAGGCGGCGAGCAGCGCTTCCATTGAAGAAGCGGCATTGAAGCGTGAGAGTGTCTCACGCATTCTGGCATTGACATACATGGCATCCTCCTTGGGTTGTGTTGGCCGTGCACCGGCAAACGTGCCAGAAGAAGCCGTTGTGATACCTATGGGAGATAGGGGGCATTCACAGCCGTCAGCCAGCGCTATGGCTGACGCGTGAGGCTGCTAGGGCAATCGTGGATTCGCTGTTTCGAAAACCTGGCTCAGGATCCGCGACACCGCCGCCGGTATTATTCTCCTGCGAAACCTGCGCGGAACCGTTCGGCAATCGTTAGTCTGAAGCATCGTTACGATGTCCCACGCAATTTGGTGTTCTGACATTCGACTGCCTCCTCACGCCATCGTGCCGATGGTTCGCCGGAACCGCGCCAACGCAATGGCGAAGAAGATCGCGCCGATAGCAATGATAGCCAGGAACTGGGGCCAGACCACGTCAAAGCCCGCGCCCCGGTAAAGGATGGCCTGCGCCATCTTCACGAAATGGGTGGTGGGCGCGGCCAACATGACCGTCTGGACGAACTCCGGCATGCTTTCGCGCGGCGTCGAACCGCCGGACAGCATCTGCAACGGCAGCAGCACCAGCATCAGCAACAAGCCGAACTGCGGCATGGAGCGCGCGATCGTCCCCATGAAGATGCCGATGGAGGTCGTGGCGAACAGGTGCAGCCCCGCTCCGGCGAGGAACAGCGCGATCGACCCTTCGACGGGAACGGACAGTACCCCTTCCACCATCACGAAAAGCGCGAAAGCGCAGGCGACCAGGACAACGAGCCCCATGGCCCAGACCTTGCTGGCCATGATCTCGAACGGCGTCACCGGCATCACTAGCAGGTGTTCGATCGTGCCGTGCTCGCGCTCGCGGATCAGGGCCGCGCCCGTCAGCACGATCGACAGCATGGTGACGCTGTTGATGATTTCCATGACCGCGCCGAACCAGCTTTGCGCCAGCGTAGGATTGAACCGCACGCGCAGCGCCAGCTCGACCGGGACCGGCGTGCTCGCACGCGTGCCTTTCATGAATTCGGCAACTTCGCCCTGCACGATCTGCTGGATGTAGCCGCCGCCCGTGAAAGCCTGGCTCATCCGCGTAGCGTCAACGTTGAGCTGCAAGCCGGGTTGGCGTCCCGCAAGTACGTCTCGCTGAAAATCGGGCGGGATGTCGAGAGCGAACGTATAGCGCCCGGCATCCAGCCCCTTGTCCACTTCGTTCAGTCCCACGATCGAAGGGGGCGTGAAGTGCGGCGGATAAAAGGCGCCGGTTATCCGGCTGGAAAGCTGCGACTGGTCTTCATCGACGATCGCGATAGGCGCCTTGTGCAGCGTTTCCGGCATGGCGGTTGCCGCGACGTAGATCCCCACCGAGAACGAATAGAGGATCAGGAACAGCATCATCGGATCGCGCCACAGGCTGCGCAGTTCCTTGATGCCGAGCCGGTAGATGTTGGCCGCGTGGCGCATATCAGCTCTCCTGCTTACGCAGCAACGCGACACACAGCGCCAGGATGACGGGAAACGTCGCGAACAGCACGAGAAGGTCAGGCCAGAGGTCGGCGAAGCCCAGCCCCTTGGAAAAGACGCCGCGGCAGATGGTGACGAACCAGGTCGCGGGATATATCGATCCGATCACCGCGCCCGCCCCCTCGAGCGAGGACACCGGGTTGATCAGGCCGGAAAACTGCACGGCGGGCAGGATCGTGCCGATGGCGGTGGCGAACATCGCGGCAATCTGGCTGCGCATGAAGATGGAGAACAGCAGGCCGATGGCCGTCGCCGACAGCGTATAGAAGAGAGCGCCCAGCGTCATCGCGAGGAAACTGCCCGTCAACGGCACACCGAACATCGTGACGGCGAGGAACACCAGCAAGACATAGTTCAGCATGGCGAGCGCGACATAGGGAAGCTGCTTGCCCAGCAGGAATTCCACCTTGCTGATCGGCGTCACGTAGAAATTGACGATGGAACCCAGCTCCTTTTCCCGCACCACGCTCAAAGCCGTCAGCATCGCCGGGAACAAGAGCAGCATCATCGGAATCACGGCCGGCGCGATGGCTACAAGGCTTTTCACGTCCGGATTGTAACGATAGCGCAGCTCGATATTGACGAGACCCATCGATGGCCGCGCACCTGTTTCCTGCACGGCCATTTCACTGAGCCAGTGGGCATGCAGGGCCTGGACATAGCCTTGCACGGTCTCGGCCCGCTGCGGCATGGCGCCATCGACCCATACACCGATCTGCACCGGCACGCCCCGGCGCAGGTCGCGCGCGAAATTGGGCGGAATCTCCAGGGCCACGCTCAGTTCGCCCGAGCGCATCCGCCGGTCCAACTGGCTATAGTCGGTGATCGGCGGCCGTTCGATGAAATAGCGCGATCCGGCCAGGTTGAGGACGTAGTTCTCGCTGGTGGTCGTGCCGTCGCGGTCCAGCACGGCGAACGGCAAGTCCTCCACGTCCATGCTGATGCCATAGCCCATGATGAACATCAGGATGACGCTGCCCAGCAGGGCCAGGGTGGCGCGGATGGGATCGCGGCGCAATTCCAGCCCTTCGCGCCGGGCATAGCTCATCATCCGGCGCCGCATGAACCATGGGGAGCGGGCCGGTGCAGCCGAAATGTCCTGATCGGCCGCGGCAGGCGCGCCCGCAGGAACCGGATCGTCCCTCTTTTCTGTCGGCGTCTCGCCGCTCGCATCCTGAAGATAGGCGATGAACGCTTCTTCCAGGTCCGCCGCGCCGCGGTTCTCGACAATGGCGGCGGGGGTGTCGCTGACCAGCACCTTGCCCGCATGCATCAGCGATATGCGGTCGCACCGCTCCGCTTCGTTCATGAAGTGCGTGGAAATGAAGATCGTCACCTTGTCGCGCCGGGACAGGTCGATCATCATCTGCCAGAACTGGTCCCGCGCGATCGGATCGACGCCGGACGTCGGTTCATCCAGGATCAGCATTTCCGGCTTGTGGATCATGGCGACGGCTAGGCTGAGCCGCTGGCGCTGGCCCAGCGGCAAGGCGCCGGGCAACGCATCCATGATGCCATCCAGGCCGAACCGCTGCGCCATTTCCCTCACGCGGGCCGGCACTTCCCCGGCGGGAACATGGAAGAGCTGGGCATGCAGCTCGAGGTTCTGCCGGACCGTCAGTTCCGAGTAGAGCGAGAAGGCCTGGCTCATATAGCCAACGCGCCGGCGCGTCGCCATGTCGTCATTCTCGACCTCGCGGCCGAACAGCCAGGCCTGGCCTTCGCTGGCTTTCAGCAGGCCGGTCAGCATCTTCATGGTGGTCGACTTGCCGCAGCCGTTGGAGCCGAGGAATCCAAAGATCTCGCCGCGCTCGATGCGAAAATCGACATGATCGACTGCCGTGAAATCACCGAAACGCATGGTGAGCCCCTGCGCCTCGATGGCGATCTCGGCCTCGCCGCCGTCGCTGCGCGGCGGAATCTCCACCGGCTTGTGCCCGCGGCGGCGCTCCTCGGGAAGCATCGAGATAAACGCCTGTTCCAGCGACTGTTCGCCGGTGCGTGCATAGAAGTCGGCTGCGGTGCCGGTGGCCAGCACCTTTCCCGCGTCCATCGCGATTAGCCAGTCGAAGCGTTCGGCCTCTTCCATATAGGCCGTGGCGACCAGCACGCTCATGTGCGGGCGGTTCGCGCGGATGCGGTCGATCAGATCCCAGAATTGCGCGCGCGACATGGGATCGACGCCGGTTGTCGGCTCATCCAGCAGCAGGAAATCGGGATCGTGGATGAGCGCGCAGCACAAGCCGAGCTTCTGCTTCATGCCGCCCGAAAGCTTGCCCGCCGGGCGCTTGCGGAACGGCGCGAGGCCCGTGCTTTCGGTGAGGTCGGCAATGCGGCGCTCGCGTTCGGCCGCGTCCTGCCCGAACAACCGCCCGAAGAATTCGAGATTTTCGTCGATGGAGAGCGTAGGATAGAGGTTCTTGCCCAGCCCCTGCGGCATATAGGCGATGCGCGGACACACGGCGTTGCGGTGGCGGGCCTCGGCCATGTCGCCGCCCAGCACCTCGACCCGGCCCTCCTGGATGGCTCGCGCGCCCGCGATCAGGGAAAACAGGCTGGACTTGCCGACGCCGTCCGGGCCGATCATCGCCACCATGCGCCCGGCGGGGATTTCAAGATTCACATCATCGAGCGCCAGCACCTTGCCGTAATGCAGGCTCACGCCCGAAACGCGGGCGACAGCTTCCGTCATTGCGGCACGTTGACGGTCAGTTTCGCGGGCCATTCGGATTTCGGATCGATCCGCACATAGGCCATGCCCGGAAGGCCGGTCTTGACCTGGGTGATATAGCGATCGAGCAACTTGCGATCGATCTGCGCCTTCACGCGGAACATCAGTTTCTGGCGCTCGCTTTGCGTCTCCACCGTCTTGGGCGTGAACTGGGCCACATCGGCAACGAAGCTGACTTTCGCAGGGATCGCACGATCCGGAAGCGCATCGAGCACGATGCGTACATCGCTGCCCAGCGCCACCTTGCCCGCGACCGTTTCCGGCAGGAAGAAGGTCATGTAGACGTCGCCCAGATTGACCAGGTTGAGCACGCGCCCGCCGCCACCCACGACTTCGCCCGGCTGGGCGACGCGATATTGCACGCGGCCGGCCGTCGGCGCCTTGAGGTCGCTGTCGCGGATATCGGCCTCGATCCGCTGGATGGTGGCGCGCACGGCATCGACCTGCGAACGCGCGCCGATCACCTGGTTGCGCGCCGTCGTGATCGCCGCGTCGACGGCCGCGAGTTGGGCGCGAGCGGCCTCCACTGCCGCCGCCGCGCCTTCGACGCGGGCCTGATCGTCATCCCGTTCCTGCACGGCGGTCGCACCTTCTCGCGCCAGCGTTTCCGATCGCGCCAGCCGCTTGCGCGCCGCGTTCAGCTCCGCCTCACGCTGGCGGACGCCGGCGAGAGCCGCCGCCCGGTTGCTCTGCTGCTGCGCGACCTGGCTGGTCGCGATCTGGATGCCGTTCAGCGCCTGCGCCAGTTGCGCTTCGGCTTCGGCCCTCTGGGCACTCAGCACGTCCGTATCCATATGGGCGACGACTTGCCCCGCCTGCACGAACGCGCCTTCGTCGACCAGGATTTCGCGGATGCGGCCGGGCGATTTGGCGGAAACGTCGATTTCAACCGCTTCGATCCGGCCGTTACCGCCGACGATGCCTTCGGGCAAATCGCCGGGCTTGAGCACCTGCCAAAGGAGCAGAGCTACAACGACGAGCGCCGCCGCGATGCCGCCCCTGATGAGCCATGTCTTCCGGGACGCCGTCATCGCCTGTGTTCTCCGCCTTGATCGTTGCTGTCGTGGACGACTTCGGCGGGAAAGCCCCCGCCAAGCGCCGCGTAGAGGGCTATGCCGCTCGCCAGATGAGCGCGGCGCAACTGGATCAGCGCCTGTTCGGTGTCGAAAAGGTCGCGTTGCGCGTCCAGCACTTCCAAATAGGCCGAACGCCCGTTGTCGAACCGCAACCCGGCCAGCCGAGCCCGTTCGCGCAAGGCGTCCAGCGAGCTGCGCGCGGTGTCGATCCGCAACGCCAGTTGCCGGCGCCGGACCAGCGCGTCGGAAACATCACGAAACGCGCCCTGCACGGTCTTTTCATAGCTGGCCACGGCTTCGACCTGCCGCGCTTTCGCCAGATCGAGGTTGCCGGAAAGGCGGCCCGCATTGAACAGCGGCAGGGCGATCGTCGGGGTGAAGCTCCACGCGCGGCTCCCGTCGCCGAACAGCCCGTCGAGATCGGAACTCGCCGTGCCGAAGGCACCCGTCAGGCTGATATTGGGAAAGAACGCCGCCCGCGCCGCGCCGATATCGGCGTTGGCCGCCCGCAATTGATATTCCGCCGCCACGATATCAGGCCGGTTGACCAGAAGGTCGGAGGGCAAGCCCGGCGGAAGGGCGATATCCGGTCCGGTTTCGGCAAGACCGAGGGGCCCAGGCACGATCTCCACGGGCCGCCCGACCAGCAGCGCCAGCGCGTTGCGGTTCACGTCGCGGTCCTGCTCAAGCGCTTGCAGCGCATCCTGCGCCTGCGCCAGCAGCAACTGCGCCTGGGTCATTTCGAGCTTCGAGCCGGACCCGACTTCATAGCGGCGGCGCATGATCCGCAGTGAGTCCTCGCGCGTGACGATCGTCCGCCGGGCAAGCGCGAGGCGTTCCTCATATTCGCGCTCCAGCAGATAGCCATTGGCGACCTGCGCGATCAGGCCGGTGGCAACGGCGCGCTTCGCCTCTTCCGTCGCCAGATAACGATTGCGCGCGGCGTCGTTCAGGTTGCGCAGACGGCCCCAGAAATCGATTTCCCAGCTCGCGCTCACCTGCGCGGTGACCTGCTTGATGTCATAGCTCTGCGTGCCTGCGCCCGGCAGGCTGATGATGGAACGACCCCGCGTGCCGGTGCCGACGGCGTTGAGTTCGGGATAGAGCGCCGATCCCTCGATACGCCAGGCCGCGCGCGCCTGATCGACGCGGGCCGCGGCGATACGGATATCGCGGTTGTTCTCCAGCGCGGCCGCGATCAGCACACGCAGATGCTCTTCCCGGAAGAAATCATGCCAACCGATCCGCGCGATGGACGCGCCCAGCGCGGCTGGCGCGGGATAGTCCTGCGGCACCGGCTGGGCCGGCCGGACATTGGGCGGCGCGAAGGAACAGCCGGACAGGAAAGATGGCACGATCATCGCCGCCATGACGGCCCGGAACCCGCATAAACGGCCAGTAATATGAGCGCTGCGAGCCATCTAGTCCGGTTCCATTCTGGTTCAAACAGGCGGTACGCCTATGGGCAAGCACCTCTCCGGACT
This sequence comes from Sphingobium sp. CFD-2, assembly GCF_024611135.1. Lineage (NCBI taxonomy): Bacteria > Pseudomonadati > Pseudomonadota > Alphaproteobacteria > Sphingomonadales > Sphingobiaceae > Sphingobium > Sphingobium sp. CFD-2. Next base: position 1,664,914 of record NZ_CP084405.1, read on the forward strand.
ATTAGTATCTACACTTAGTGGTTTTGATATTGCCCGGTATCACTTGCCGATCAAGCGCGAAAGCTGGAATGAAGCAGCGATGGGCCGCGAGCGATTCATGAAAGATGACGGCGCCGCATCGGGAACCGGCTCGCGTCTGCCTGCCCGCGATCCCAGGGGAGGAAGGCCGCCACAGGAGGTCGCAGCCCGGCTTGGACATCATATCCTCGAGACGGCGCTTGCCCAATTCATCGCCGGCGGCGTCGAGGGTACGAGTATGGAAGCTATCGCCGCCGCCGCACAGACATCGAAGCGAACGCTCTATTCCCGCTTCGGCTCAAAGCTCGCCCTGCTCGTCGCCGCCATGGAACACAGCCTTGCCCGCTATCTCGATCCGATCGCGGCATCGGTCCCTCGAGGAAGCACCCGCAAAAAAATCGCCTATATCGCTCGCAGGATGCTCGACCTGTCGCTTCAAGGCGATGTCGTGGGCATCGAAGCGCTCATCATCTGGCTGGCAAACCACAATCCGGGCATGATGCGGGCACAGCCCGCGATCGGCACCCAGTTCGGCATCGATCTGATGCAGACGATCCTTGCCGAGGCGAGCGAACCGAACAGCGAGGAAGCAGGCGATCTTCCGTTCCTCGCTGCTTTTCTCTTCGACGCGCTGGTCACCGTGCCGCGCCAGCGCATCCTGCAGCGCCATGATCTGCACAACACCACCCGGACAAAGGCTGCCTATATCGAGCGAGCGCTCGACCTCATGGCAAAGGCCATTCCGTTCCTGAACGAAGGGCGCGGTAACCGCCTCACATCCTGAAGCCCTCGCCAAGATAGCGATGCCGGACTTCGGGGTTGTCGAGTACCGCTTCTGGGCCGCCCTCGAACAGCATCCTGCCCTGATCGATGATATAGGCCCGCTCGACCAGTTCGAGCATCTCATGCACATTGTGGTCGGTCAGAAGGATCGCCACGCCTTCTCGCTTGAGCTTTCGCACCATCGCCTTGACGTCGGCGATCGACATGGGATCGATGCCCGCGAACGGTTCATCGAGCAGGATGACCGAGGGCGCTGCCGCCATGGCCCTGGCGATCTCGCAGCGCCTGCGTTCCCCGCCGGACAACCGCTGTGCGGGAACGTCGCGAATGTGGGCGATATTGAACTCGGCAAGAAGTTCATCGAGCCGCGCGGCAGCTACATCGCGATCGGCGATATGCAGTTCGAGCACGGCCGCGATATTCTCCGCAGCCGTCATGCCGCGGAAGATCGATCCTTCCTGGGGAAGATAGCCGAGGCCCAGCTTCGCTCTTCGATCCATGGGAAGCGCGGTGACATCCTGACCGCCAATCTCGATCCTGCCGGCATCCACGCTCATCAGGCCGGCAATCGCATAGAAGCAGAGCGTCTTGCCGGCCCCGTTTGGCCCCAGAAGCCCCACGATTTCGCCTGCCCGCACTTCGAGCGCGACATCGTCAAGCACCTTCCGCTTGCCAAAGGACTTCTCGATCCCGGCGATCGAAAGAACCGTCGGCGCGCGCTCGACTGCGACCGGTCCGATTGACGCGGGCGCAAGCGGCTCGCTCTCCGAACGCGCGGCCGGCGATACGAGTTGGGCATCATGCCCGAGATTTCCGCCAAGGTCCCTCAAAAGCCGGGTCAGTACGCGTCTCCATCCCGGCCGGCCAGCACCAGCGCAACCGCTGCCATCATGGCGATCTCGCGGATCATCCATTCTCCTTCAATTTCCCGCAAAATTGCCCGGGATGACGACCGCCGTACACTGTATCTCCAGGCAATGCATCGCCATCGTGAACTATACCTAGTGGCTTTACGCTCAATGATTGAGGCTCCTTTTTCTCCAGCAGGCCATGGCCGAATATCCCCGCGCCCGCGGTTGCGACTGGCCGTCAGACAGCCGTCCGGTCGCAACCAAGCTCCGTGCGGCTTGCATTCTATCTTACCTATGCAGTACCGTTCGGCATAAGAAGAACCGGGAGGGGCGGCCCAAACATCTGCTGTGGAATCCTGTCGGAGAGACGAGGCACCTTCCAGCGGAACTCGGAGTATATAGTCATGGCCACGTCCCCTCCGCCTTCCGACGATCCGCTGGACGGAATCAGCGAAACGCTCGACCGCACGGCATCGGCGGCCATCGCGCAGACGACTTTCGGCCTTTCGCCGGCCACGCTCCTGCTTGCCATGGCCGATTGGGGGATTCATCTCGCCACGTCGCCGGGCAAACAAATGCAGCTTGGCGCCAAGGCCATCCGCAAGCATGCCCGGCTTTTCGACTATCTGCAGCGCCGCATGGAAGACAGCGAGGCCGAACCGGCCATCGAACCATTGCCGCAGGACCGGCGCTTCGCCGATCCCGCCTGGAAAGAATTACCTTTCAATCTCGTCGCTCAGGCCTTCCTGCTCAACCAGCAATGGTGGCACGCCGCGACGACAGGCATTGGCGGTGTCTCGAAACATCATGAAGACATGGTGGAATTCGCCGCACGGCAGATGCTGGACATGCTCGCGCCGACCAACTTTCTCGCCACCAATCCCGTTCTCCAACACAAGATCGCGGAAACAGGTGGCCAATGCCTGGTCGACGGCTTCCGGCACCTGGTCGAGGACATGCAGCACATGGCGCGCGGCCTGCCGCCGGTCGGCGCCGAAGCCTTTCGCGTGGGCGAAAACGTCGCCACGGCCAAAGGCAAGGTCGTCTACCGCAACAAGCTGATCGAACTGATCCAGTATGAACCGACCACGGACACCGTGCGGCCCGAGCCAATCCTGATCGTGCCCGCGTGGATCATGAAATACTATATTCTCGACCTGTCGCCCGAGAACTCGCTGGTCCGCTGGCTGACGGCGCAAGGCTTCACCGTGTTCATGATTTCGTGGCACAATCCCGGCAGTGCCGACCGTGACCTCGACATGGACGCCTACCGGCACCTCGGACCGATGGCGGCGCTCGATGCGGTGACGGCGATCACCGGCGCGACGGGCATCCATGCCATGGGCTATTGCCTGGGCGGCACGCTGCTCTCGATCGCGGCCGCGGCCATGGCGCGCGACGGAGATGACAGGCTCGCCAGCGTCACACTGCTGGCCGCACAGACGGAATTCAGCGAGCCGGGGGAATTGGGCCTGTTTATCGACGAAGGCCAGCTCAACCTGCTGGAGAACATGATGTGGAGCCGGGGCTATCTGGACAGCAGCCAGATGGGCGGCGCCTTCCAGATCCTGCGTTCCAACGATCTGGTCTGGTCGCGTGTGCTCGCCACCTACCTGATGGGCGAGCGCGAACCGATGAACGACCTCATGGCCTGGAACGCCGACGGCACACGGATGCCCTATGCCATGCACAGCCAGTATCTGCGCCGCCTGTTCCTCGACGACGACCTGGCCGAAGGAAAATACCGGGTGGATGGGCGAACCATCAACCTTGCCTCCATCCGCAAACCGCTGTTCGTGGTCGGAACCGAGCGCGATCATGTCGCGCCATGGCATTCCGTCCACAAGATCCACCTGCTGACCGGGGCCGAGATCACTTTCGTCCTGACCAGCGGCGGGCACAATGCCGGCATCGTTTCGGAACCGGGCCACAAGGGCCGCCGCTACCGCGTGTTGACCCGCGAGGTCGACGGCACCTCCTACGATCCCGAAGAATGGGCAAGCCGCGCCGAGCAAAAGCAAGGCTCATGGTGGACGGCGTGGGGAGAATGGCTGGCCGCGCGTTCGGGAGAACCTGGTGCGCCGCCGCCCATGGGCGCAGCGGACAAGGGCTATGCGGCGATCGCCGATGCTCCCGGCCATTATGTGCTGGAGCATTGAGCAATGACTGACGGAACCATGATCGAGAACCGCACCTTCGACGAGATAAAAGTGGGCGATACCGCCAGTATCTCGCGCACGCTGACCGAAGAGGACATCCAGCTTTTCGCGCTCGTGTCCGGCGACGTGAACCCGGCGCATATGGACGCCGACTATGCCGCGACCGACATGTTCCGCCGCGTCATCGCGCACGGACTATGGGGCGGCGGTCTCATCTCCGCCGTGCTGGGCACCGAACTGCCCGGCCCTGGCGCGATCTATCTCAGCCAGTCGCTGCAGTTCACGCGGCCGGTAGGCCTTGGCGACACGATCACGGCGTCGGTGACGGTGGCGGAAAAACGCGCGCACCATGATATCCTGTTCGATTGCCGCTGCGTCAACCAGGACGGCGAGGAAGTCATCAGCGGCCAGGCCGAAGTCAAGGCGCCGGCCGAGAAGGTCCGCCGCCCCCGTGCGGCGCTGCCGGAGGTCAGCCTGCGCGACCATGACGGCTACCGCAAGCTGATCGAGATGACCGCCAATGGCGTGCCGGAACCGACGGCGGTGGCTCATCCCTGCAGCGCGGCCGCCATGCTGGCCGCGATTGAAGCCGCCGAAGCCAATCTCATCATGCCGATCCTGGTCGGGCCGGAAGCGAAGATCCGCAAGGCGGCCGAAGACGCCGGCAAGGACATTTCGCCTTTCCGCATCGTATCCGCCGCCCATAGCCACGAAGCGGCGGCAAAGGCCGTGGACCTGGTGCGCGGCGGCGAAGCGAAGCTGTTGATGAAAGGCTCGCTCCATACCGACGAATTGATGGGCGCCATCGTGCGCTCCGCCACGGGCCTGCGAACCGAGCGCCGGATCAGCCATGCCTATGTCATGGACGTCCAGAACCATCCGACACCGCTCATCATCACGGATGCCGCGATCAACATCGCGCCGACACTCGAGGAGAAGGCGGACATCATCCGCAACGCCATCGACCTTGCCCATGTCATCGGCATCGCGGAACCGAAAGTGGCGATCCTTTCCGCCGTGGAGACTGTCAATCCCGCGATGCAATCCACACTCGACGCCGCTGCCCTGTGCAAGATGGCCGATCGCGGTCAGATCACGGGCGGCGTGCTGGACGGACCCCTGGCTTTCGACAATGCGATCAGCGAAGCCGCCGCGAAGGAGAAAGGCATCGTCTCGCCGGTGGCGGGCAAAGCGGAAATTCTCGTCGTGCCAAACCTGGAGGCTGGCAACATGCTGGCCAAGCAACTCACCTTCCTGGGCGGTGCGGACGCGGCAGGCATCGTGCTGGGCGCGCGCGTGCCGATCATCCTCGCCAGCCGGGCCGACAGCCTGCGCACCCGCCTCGCCTCCTGCGCGGTCGCGGTGCTGATGGCGCGCGCCGCCACCAAGGCCGCGCCCGGCCTGCCGGGAGCGGCGAGCGCATGAAAGCCGTCGTCGCCATCAACTCCGGTTCGTCCAGCATCAAGTTCTCGCTGTTCACGCTCGATGGCCGGGACGGGCTGACGCTCTCGGCAGGCGGCAAGATCGAGAAGATCGGCATCGCGCCCAGCCTGCGGGCCCGCTCCGCGACGGGGGAAACGCTCATCGAGCGGGACTGGCCGGACGGCGCCGCGCTCAGCCATGCCGACCTGCTTATGGACCTCTTCGCCTGGGCAGGAGACCATCCGCTGGAAGGGCGGGACGTGATCGCCATCGGCCATCGCGTGGTGCATGGCGGCCTGGACTTCGTCACGCCCCGCCTGGTCGATGCCGACCTGCTGGACAGGCTGGAAACGCTGTGCCCCCTCGCCCCGCTGCATCAGCCGCACAACCTCGCGGCGATCCGCGCGATCGCGAAGCTGAAACCCGACCTGCCGCAGGTCGCCTGCTTCGATACGGCCTTCCACCACGACAAGCCGGACGTCGCCTCGCGCCTGGCCATCCCGCGCAAGTTCCACGATCAGGGCATCCGCCGCTACGGCTTTCACGGCCTGTCCTATGAATATGTCGCAATGCGTCTCGCGGAGATCGACCCGGCGCTGGCCGCGGGCCGCGTGGTCGCGGCGCACCTGGGCAACGGGGCCAGCCTCTGCGCCATGCGGGACTGCAGGAGCGTCGATACGACCATGGGCTTCACTGCGCTCGACGGCCTGGTGATGGGCACGCGCTGCGGCACTATCGATCCCGGCGTGATCCTGCACTTTCAGCTCCGCATGGGCATGAGCGCGGCCGATGTGGAGGACATGCTTTACCGGCAGTCCGGCCTGCTCGGCGTGTCCGGCCTGTCGAGCGACATGCGGGCGCTCGCGGCCAGCGATGCGCCGGAAGCGGAAGAGGCGATGGCGCTGTTCGCCTGGCGCGCCGCGCGCGAGACGGCCGCGCTCGCCTCGTCGATGGGCGGGCTGGACGGCATCGTCTTCACCGCCGGGATCGGAGAGAACGACGCCGCGATGCGCCAGCGTATCTGCGCACGCCTCGCATGGCTGGGCGTGGAACTCGACGAACAGGCGAACGCTGCCGGCGCCCCGCTTGTCAGCACGCCCGGCAGCCATGTCGCGGTGCGCGTCATTCCCACCGACGAGGAACGGATGATCGCGCTCCACACCTTGCACGTGCTGGGGGAGAATCCATCATGAGGCGCGCGATAAGCCTTGCCACCATCGCGCTTGCCGTCCCTGCCGCGGCTCATGCCGCATCGCCCGTCGAAATCCTGATCAGCGATGCCGGGCAGGAGGACGAAACCGGCGCTGTCCTAGTCGATCTGCGCCTGCTCAATGACAGCGGCGATCCGCAGGGCATGGCCCTTCCGGACCGCATCGAAGCGCAGGTGGAGCAGAGCGGCGTCTCTCGCACCGCCTGGCTGGAGCGCATGGCGACGACGCCTCCAAACCCGATCATTCCACCTGGCGGTTTCACGCGCGCGACCTACCGGCTTGCGCGGAGGACCAATCTGTCGCTGGAAGGCGCCGCGATCTCCGTTCCCGCATGGGGCACGCGGCAGATCACGCTGGCATTGCGGCCCGCGGACCGAGGGGCGCAAATAGCCACGAACACCTCCGCGCAATCCGGGCCTCCCAACGCGCCGGGGTTGGAAAACAAGGCTGTGCCGCCTCCCTCGGACCGGTCGGCGGGCAACGCCTTTTTCGCCAACCTGTCGGCCTATGAACCGATCTATGCTGTCTATGGTCCGGGCACCGACAGCGCCGCACGCATCCAGATCAGCTTCAAATATCAGATTTTCGGAACGAGACGCGCCCAGGGCTTGCCACTTTCCTGGCGCGACGGACTGCATTTTGCCTATACCCAGCGCATGTTCTGGGATCTTGGCGCGGATTCCTCGCCGTTTCGTAACATCGACTATCAGCCGGAACTCTTCTACCTGACCCCTTCAGCTACGTTGACACGCGGCATCTCGCTGAGCGCACAGGGCGGCTTTCGCCATGAATCCAACGGTCGCTCCGGTCTCGATTCCCGCAGCCTCAACACGCTCTATGTGGCGCCGATGGCCGCCTTCCCGCTCGGCGGCGGCTATCGCCTGTCGGTAGCTCCGCGCTTCTCCCTCCTTGTCGGCGACAAATCCGACAATCCCGATATCCGCCGCTACAGAGGCAATAGCTCGCTCTTCCTGGAAGTCGGGAAAGATGACGGCCTACGCCTTACGACATCCACGCGGTTCAGCGTCTCCAGCGGCAAAGGCGCACTCGCCGCCGATCTTTCCTATCCGCTCTCGCGGCTATTGGGTGGGGGACCCGACTTCTATCTCTTCGGCCAGAGCTTCATCGGCTATGGCGAGAATCTGCTCGACTATGATCGCCATACGACCCGTTTTCGTCTGGGCGTGGCACTGGTGCGTTGAAACCCGCCTTCATGCACATCACGCACTTGAGCGACGCCTCCTGCGACATCAGCGCTTCCTGCTCGACTTGAGGTTGCACTCTGGCAATAGTCGACACGCTCACAGCAAAAGTTCCGAGTCACCAAGAAGGAGCCCTTCACATGCCGTCACAATCGAGGCGCTATTCCAGCCCCTATGGTATGGCCGACCCGGCATTGGAGACCAGTTGGGGCTGGGTCCTGGCTTATGGGCTGCTCGTGATCCTGATCGGCGTTTTTGCGCTCCTCAACCCAATCGCGACGGGCTTCGCGACAGGTGTTTTCCTTGCCGTGGCGCTCCTCATATACGGAATACTGGCTATCGCGGCCGGGTTGTCCTCGCTCTCCCGGCGCGCACGCTGGATCGAGATCCTCCTCGGCGTGCTGAGCCTCGTCGCGGCCGCCATCACTTTCTTCAATCCCTTCGCCGGGGCCTTGACGCTCGTCGCGCTGATCGGCGCCTGGTTGCTCATCATCGGCGTTTTCGAAATCGTCGGCGCATTCCAGTCTGCGCATGACCGGGGCTGGCGCCTGCTACTCGGCGTTCTCGACACTGTTCTGGGCGGTCTCCTCCTGTTCAGCGATCCCGCGACCGGACTTGCCTTCCTGGCATTGGCGGTCGGCCTGAGCTTCCTGCTGCGAGGAACCTTCCTCATCATCCTCGCCATGGGTCTGCGCCGCATCGGTAAGCTATAGACTTAGTGCGGCAAGGGTGCCCTGCCCCGAACAACAAAGGAAACGCCAGGATGATCGGAGGATACAAACCGCTTTCGGTCTTGCTCATCCTGGCGGCAACGGTCGGAAATGCTCCGGCATCGAGCATTTCCGGGACTATCTGGCGCAACCCTGCAAACAGTGTGCATATCCGCGCGCAACCGTGCGACGACAGGATGTGCGGTGTCGTCGTCTGGGCTAACGACAAGGCGAAAGCCGATGCGCGCAAGGGCAGCCCGGATCCTCTGGTGGGCGCACAGCTGTTTCGTGATTTCGAGCAGGAGCAGCCCGGCGTGTGGCGCGGCCGCGTTTTCGTGCCCGATATCGGCCGGACCTTCACCGGGCGCGTCACGGTACTCGACAGCAACAGGCTCGAGGCGAACGGCTGCCTCGTCGGGCGCATCGGGTGCCGGTCGCAGATCTGGACGCGCGTCGAGAAGTAGACGCATGGATTGACAGGCTGAAAGACATCTCTCCCATCCGGCTCGCTGACCCTGCGCAAATGCGATAACGCCGAAGGCGAAATGACCGCGTGCCTGATTCTCTTCCTGATCGTCCTTGGTATCAACCTGTTGCCCGCGTTCGGTCCCCCGACATGGTCGATCATCGTTCTCTATGGCCTGACGACCGATCTGCCTGTCGCCTTGATCGTGTTCATTGGCGCGCTCGCGGCCGCTCTTGGACGTTTGCTGCTTGCCTGGGGCTTTCGATTTCTCAAGGACTATTTGCCCGCGAAACAAAAGCGCAACCTCGAAGCAGCGAAAAAAGTCGTCGAGGACCGACCGAAAAGCGCGATTTTCGGGCTCGCACTGTTCGCTCTCTCTCCGCTTCCCTCGGCGCAACTGTTCGAAGCGGCCGGCCTTGCGGGTATCAGGCTGGGGAAGTTCACAGCAGCGTTTTTCGTCGGGCGTCTCGTCTCCTATTCGATCTATGCCGCGACAGCAGGCGTGATCCGCAAATCGAGCCTGGGTGACGTCTTTACCGAGCGCCTCACCAGTCCGTGGGGCATCGCGATGCAGATCGGCATGATCATCCTGCTTGCTGCGCTCGCCCAGATCGACTGGAGCAGATTTCTGCGCTCCGACAACGATCCGCGCTCAAGCGCATGATCTCAAGGAAACAGGTCCCCGTCGCAGACGGTCCATTCGTCGGCAACACGCAAAATTGAAGACGGCGCCGAAAGCCTGCTTGGGTCAAAGCTGCGATTCCAGCGGCAGAAGGCCAATGGCCTGTGCGGTTAGTCTGCGCCAGAACGAGGCTTCCGGTTCCCGGTCGTATCGGACGGGCACGCCGTTCCGGCTCCCGGCCCATTCCACGTCGCCATCCGACGTCAGACAGACCTCATAGCTGCGGGAGGGCGCGGTATCGCGCTGCCAGATGGCAGCCATCTTCCGGGCCAGGGCCTCGGACTCGAAGAGGACGCCCATTTCCGTGTTGAGGGAAGCCGAACGAGGATCCAGGTTCATCGAGCCGATGAACCCCATATGCCCGTCGGCAGTGAAAGCCTTGGTGTGCAGGCTTGCCCGGCTCGATCCTCGCAGGGAAAAGTCCCGCTCCTGATGCTCGGGCCGCAATTCCCAGAGCTTGATCCCTGCCTCGAGCAGCGGAACACGGTAGCGCGCATAACCGCCATGGACCGCGGCGACATCGGTTGCCGCAAGAGAATTGGTCAGGACCGAGACCGAAACCCCCTTTGCCGCAATCGCGGCGAGCGCCGCCGTGCCTTCCTCGCCGGGGATGAAATAGGGCGAAGTGATTTCAAGCCTTTCCCGCGCCGCATCGAAGACCGGCAGCAGGTCGTGCATCAGCCAGTTCTTGCCCTCCTTGCCCAGCACTTTGCGCGGCGGATCGGCGATCACGCGGGCGGCGCGAGTCCAGTCGGGCCGCGTGGTCTCGGGATCGAGAAGCGAGAGCCGTTTGGCGATGCGCTCCAGATAGGGGCGCGCGGCAGCCTCATTGGCAGCGTTGCTCAATTCGGCGGCGATCCGCGTCAGCGCCACGCCAGGATCTTTCAAGGGCGAAAGCCTATCGACCGGCAACGCCAGGCCGCTGTTCCAGTAATCGTCGAAGATCTTCTCCGTCTGGGCGACGGCTGGCCCCATCACCAGCACGTCCATGCCGCGGAAATTGGTTTGCGTCGCGGCATCGAAATAGGCGTCGCCGATATTGCGCCCGCCAAGGATGGCGACGCGGCCATCAGCGATCCAGGCCTTGTTGTGCATGCGCCGGGTCACGCTGAAGGCGCGCAGCATCATTTCGATGCCGCGCCGCAAGCCGCCCTGCCGCGCCCGGGTCGGGTTGAAGATACGGATCTCGATATGCGGATGATGCGCCATGGCGATCATCGCATCAGATGTATGGCTGGTGCCGATGTCGTCGATCAGGATCCGCACCCTGACGCCGCGATCGGCCGCGGACAGGGCCTCGGCCAGAAGAAGGCGGCCGGTCAGATCGTCGTGCCAGATGTAATACATCAGATCGAGCGAGCGCTCGACCTTGCGCGCCGACAATCCACGTGCCGCGAAGGCGTCGAGATTCTCGTCCAGCAAAAGCAGGCCGCTCTCACCGGGGTGCGCATCCGTCGTGGCGCCAATACGCTGATCGAGCGGCGTCCGGCCGCGTTCGATCGACAGTGCGTAGGAAGGCTCCCCCTGCGCGCGACTGGCGAACAGGCCGTAGACCCAGGTCGCGAGCATCGACGCCGCGACGAAGCCCAGGCAGGCAAGGATGACGATCCGGATCAGACGGCAGCATCCGCCTGCGGCTGCTGGCGCACGAGCAGGACATCGCAATCGAGACGGCTGAGCAGCGCCCGCGCCGTGCTGCCGAGCACCGCCACCGTCAGGGCCGATCGACCGTGCGTTCCGATCACGGCCAGGTCGGTTTCGCTCAGCTTCACATGATTGCGGACAACCTCGCAAACCTCGCCATAGTCGACATTGATATCCAGCCTGTCGCGTGCGTCGGCGGGCAGATCGGTCCTGTCCAGAAAGGCATCCAGATCATAGGCTATCCTGGCCTGCAGCGCAGCTGCCGGCCCTTCCCGGCCCCGAAGTGCCTCCAGCGGCACGTGATAGGCGTGAACGAGAGTGATCTCGGCAGCGGGGAATGCGGCCATGGCCGTGCGAAGCGCCTGGGCCGAGCAGCCGGAGAAATCGGTTGCGACCAAGACCCGGCGATAGTGGTGCTGAGTCTTTTCCTTCACGATAAGCACCGGCGCATGAGCATGGCGTATCATGCGCTCCACGGTCGTGCCGATCAGGAAATCCCCGATATCGTCATGGCGCGAGATGCCGGTCACGATGAGATCCGCCCCGCATGCGGTTGACGCTTCCAGCACCGCCTGCGAGACGGCGCCGGTGGCGAGGCGTGTCTCGACCGGAATATCCGGGTCCGCCACCTCCGCCCGCAAGCGGGCATGAAGGCGACTCTCGGCAGCCTGCAGTCCGTCGAGCATGTCTGCGGGATCGGGATCCCTCTGAACATGGAGAAGAACCAGATGTGCGCGCCACTCGCTCGCCAGCTGTATCGCGCGGTCGCGGGCTCGGTCGCAGCGACCGCTAAAATCGGTTGGAAACAGAATCGTTCGCGGGGTCATATCGACGCAACATAGCAGCAGTGGTCCGCCAACCAAGGAACGTGTCGCCGTGTATTTGCAGGACGGACAGAAATGTTCTTCGGCAAGGATTCGCTGGCCGTCGCGAAGCAGACCGATATTATGGCCTGATCAGAAGAGGATGGATAAGATCACAACACCAGACATCATATTGCGAACCCCGACGCTCACTGCCGTGGCAACGGCCGGCGCATCCCACGCACCATCGACACGCTTCTCGCGCCGAACGCTTCTTGCCGGCACCATGACTGCCGCGCTCTGCCTGACCGCCGCTCCGATCCGCGCTATGGCGCTTGATCCAGGATCGATCGCGGCGAGCGTGGAAGCGTTACGGCCAGGAGAGTTCCTGTGGGCGCCCGAAACGGCTCCCGATGGTCCGGTGGTCATCATCGTCAGCCTCGCCAGGCAGCGGGCCTATGTCTATCGCAACGGCGTCCTGATCGGCATCTCGACCGTTTCCACCGGCGCAGCCGGCCACGAAACGCCCACCGGGGTTTTCACCATCCTCCAAAAGAAAGTCGCGCACAGATCGAACCTCTACAATGACGCGCCGATGCCCTACATGCAGCGCCTCACCTGGGACGGGATTGCCATGCACGCCGGCAATCTTCCGGGCTATCCCGCCTCGCACGGATGCATCCGGTTTCCCCTGACGTTCGCCGAGCACCTCTATGATGTCACGCAGCTTGGCCTGACGGTCATCATCACGCAGGCAAGCGAGATTCCGCGCTTTGCCCCAGCTCCCCGTATCCTGCAGGATACGGCCCGGCGCTCGTCGTTCGGGAATGCCTTTTTGACGGTCTGGCAGCCAGAGAAAGCACTCACAGGGCCGATCTCCATAATCGTCAGCGCGGCGGACCAGCGCGCCGTGGTGTTGCGAAACGGCATCGAAATCGGTTCGGCGCCTGTCGCCATCCGCGGCAAGATCTCCGGCCTTCAGGCCTTCAACCTCGCCTCCATCGACGAACACGGGACGCATTGGATGTTCCTCCCTGTATTTGGCGGTGCACAGACGGGGGAAGTCTCGCGGCAGGACCGGGAGCGGCTAATCCTTCCCGAGGACTTCAGACGGGGCCTGCTGTCGGTGCTCAAACCGGGAAGCACGCTGATCGTCACGGCCGATACCCTCGAAAGCGGGAGTACAGGCACATCCCTGACCGTGCTCACGGGCGAGGATGCCCAAGCGGATACAAACGAACGATGACGTTGCGCAATCCCGACTTCGCGTCCATCGCAGCGTCTTACCGCCTGATTCCAAACAGCCCCCTGCCATAATTGCGAAGACCGGCCTAATTACGACATACTCACCAGAGGATTTGACTTCGATGTCCCGATCATTGCGCGTTCCAGTTTCCCTTGCCGCCGCCATCCTGCTGGGGCTGTCCTCGGCGGCTCCGTCACTGGCTGAAACCGCGCCCGCTGCGCCACCTTCGGCCGACGCCACGGCAATCGCGGTACCCGACGGATTTGAGTTGGCGCCGGACGGCACAACTCTTGTCCACGTGGCCAGCGGCCTGCGCTTCCCGGAGGAATTCGAGGGCTTTACCCGCCTCAGGGAACGGGCATTCGATCCGGGCGGCGAGTATATCGCCATCGGCTACGACCGGCCACTCGGCACCGGCGACGATCGCATCGTGGTGCGGATGGCGGTGGTCCATATCGACCAGATGCCGCCACGCGACCACTATATGATCATGCGTCAGGCTACGATGTCCCATTTTGCCGCGCCGACCATCGTGTCGGAAGGACCGGCGACGATCCCAACCAATCGCCGCCTCAAGGCCTATCGCGGAACTTTCACCGGCTATCGCGACGGCAAACCATGGCGTTCCAGCCTGACGACAGTCGACTATGGCTATTGGAGCGGACGCATGACGGCCGCCTATCCCGAAAGCGAAGCTGCCGAAGCTGAGAAATATCTTGGCGTGCTGCTGGCGGAAATCCGCGCGCAGCGCCCAAAGGCGCCGAAACGGTAGACTGGGGACGATGCCCGCGCGAAACCGCTCACTTTGACGGAGCAAGCAGCGAGAGGAGGCGCCGCCAATCTTGTTCGATCATCCGCCAGCGAAAAACGGCAAGCATGTGGGTCAGCAATCGGGAAAGATAATTCCTTTCCCGTGATCGGGCTACGATTTCGTGGACCTCCCTTTCGGTCCACGGCTTCCATTGTCCAGCGACGGCGATCATGTTCGAGCGGAAGGCCGTATCACTTCATCTCGCAATATACGCTCGGTTTCCGTTATCCGAATGGGGATTGCCGCAGTTATTGAGCGACGCAGTGCAAGTTATCCTTGCCCAGTTCGGCTCCCGTTCCGCTATTTCCTGGGCTGGAAGCTGATGCGGCTTGTAAGCCCCTCTAACGCGCCTCTCACTCATACGCGACGTTCCGCAGCGATCAAAGCGGCCTGATAGGCCGCATCCTCACCCATAATCGCACGCGCTGTCGCGATTAGTTCAGGACTCGCATTACGTGGACGACCCGTATCGAACGGGGGGCTGGATCATATTCGATCGCGAGTTACGTAATTTTTGCAGTCTCTTCACCCCGAAGTTTCGCAAGAAGACGGATTCCGAAATCGATCCCCGCGGTCATGCGAAGGCCAAAGCTGTGAACATAGCCGTCATGCACGTCGAAACCATATTGGAGGCAGCCGTCGAACCGGATGATCTGGAATTGGCGCTGCCTCTCATGAGCCGCCTGCAGGAGGCCATGATCACATGAACTAGGCCGGGTCTCTCCAATCTCTATGGATTCAAGCGTGACGGCCCCTTCACCGAGTGCCGATTTCAGCGTGGTGCGACAAATGTAGACCGATTCAAGTAGGGATTGCTGAGCTATGCCGGCTACCAATCATCGTCAGGGTTTCGTCAGGAAAGACTGTTGAACTTTTTCACGGCATTTTACGAAGGACACCATGAGCCGACTAAGATCCCATCCCGAACGCCATGCGGTGTCACGCATCGGCTGGCTACGCGCGGCAGTGCTGGGAGCCAATGATGGGATCGTTTCGACCGCGAGCCTCATCGTCGGCGTCGCAGCCTCCGGCGCGGGCAAGGCCAATATCCTGGTCGCAGGGATGGCGGCGCTGGTGGCAGGCGCCATGTCGATGGCCGCCGGCGAATATGTCTCGGTCAGCTCTCAGGCGGACACGGAGAATGCCGACCTCGCCCGGGAAAGAGGTGAACTCGCCGTTCAACCGGTGCTCGAGCATCAGGAACTGGCGGACATCTATGTCAAACGCGGTCTGAATGAGGAACTGGCCCGGCAGGTAGCCGACGAACTAATGGCAAAGGATGCGCTGGCCGCGCATGCCCGCGACGAACTCGGCATTTCCGAAGTCGTGACCGCCCGCCCTATCCAGGCCGCGCTCACATCCGCCGCAACTTTCAGCACAGGCGCCCTCATGCCCCTGATGTTGGTCGCCGTCGTTCCGCATGATAGCCTCGTCGCAATCGAGGTCGCGGCAACCCTGTTGTTTCTCGCACTGCTGGGCGCGCTTGGCGCCTGGGCCGGGGGCGCCCGCCCCATGAAATCAATCCTACGGGTCACATTCTGGGGCGCGCTGGCCCTGGCTGCGACCGCGGGCATCGGGAGGCTGTTCGGAACAGTGGTTTGAACCACGCTGCTCACATCGTCAGGATTCGGTCAGTGAACACCCGTAGCCCTTCCAGCTGGAAAGGCGAACGTGATGACAAATTCTGAATATACAAGGACATTCAAGGTTTGGGACACGCCGCTACGGCTATTCCATTGGCTGCTGGTCCTAGCGATCTCGATCGCGTTTCTCTCTTCCGACGACGATAGTCCGATCGCATCGTGGCATATGGTCGCAGGATGGTCTGCTGCTGCCTTGCTTGCGTTCCGTCTGATCTGGGGCTTCGTCGGAGGCGAGCATGCCCGGTTCGTGAATTTCATTCGGCCAACAGCAATCGCCACCCATGCACGCGACCTTCTAGCTGGCCATCCTCGACGTTCCGTGGGTCATAATCCACTGGGCGCGATCGCAGTCGTGGCGCTGATCGGATTGACCGGAATCGTCATCTGGAGCGGCAGCAGCGTTGCGGCAGGCGGCATGGACAAAGACCTTCATGAAGCCCTCGCCTACAGCCTGCTTGCTTTGATCGGGCTTCATGTCGGCGCCGTGCTGTTGATGTCGCTGCTCACCGGCGAAAACCTTGTTCGCGCGATGATCAGCGGCCGCAAGAAGAACAGCCTCTATCCGAATGTGCGTGAGGCTCGGGGACCAGGCTTGTTTGCGGCTCTACTTGGTGCCGCAGCGATCGTTCTGGCAATCATCGCCATTGTCATGGTGGATCCGACCGCCTTCGCGCCGCAGCAACGCCATTCCCATCACGGTTCGCACGAGGAAAGGGATTGAAAACATCGGTTGATGGTCTGGTAGAAAGCTTCAATCCTTCTTGCCTTTCGTTCCTGGTGGAAAGTCTACATTAAACCCATGCGCCTTCTCATCGTCGAAGATAATGAGCGAATGGCGGCACTGATCGCCGACGGTCTTCAGCGCCGGGGCTTCGTGTGCGATGTTGCCCATGATCTCGCACAAGCCGACGCTGCGATGGGCAGCGCGAGCTATGATGCCATCATACTCGACCTCGGCCTGCCCGACGGCGACGGGATCGACTGGCTCGCGAGCCGCCGAAAATATCAGCAGATGCCGCCTGCCATCATCCAGACCGCGCGTGGGGCGCTGGAGGATCGCGTCACCGGTCTCGATTCCGGCGCAGACGATTATATCGTCAAACCCTTCGAGATCGACGAGCTCGCCGCGCGCATCCGCGCCCTGCTGCGCCGGCCTGGCGTTCGAACCCAGCCCGTCATCGAAGTCGGCATGCTGCGTTTCGACACGGCAAGCCGCTCTGCCAGCATTGGCGATCGCGAGATCGACCTTTCGCGCCGCGAGGCGGACCTTCTGGAACTGCTGATGCGGCGAGCCGGCACGGTGGTCCATCGCGAAGTGATCGAGAACGCGCTCTACAGCTTCAACGATCCGGTGACCCCCAATGCGGTCGAAGCCGCCATTTCGCGTCTGCGCCGCAAGCTCGAAGACACGGGCGTGGCCGGCGCGCTCCATACCGTTCGGGGTGTCGGCTATATGCTGAAGGACGGGAAGGCATGACCGTGCAGCGCTCCATCTCACGGCGCCTCAAACGCGGTTTGGGCCTGATTGGTGTGGCGGGCACCGTTCTGCTGCTGGCGGCGGTCGCCTTCTTCTACAGTGTCACCTTCACACATCTCGATGCACGCGCGGCGATGATCCGCGCGATCAAGGAAATGCTTGAGCATGTCGCTCTGCCGCTTGTCGTCCTGCTCGTTCCCGTCGCGATCATGGTGCTCCGAGTGATCCGCCAGGCCTTCGCACCGCTGGAAGATGCCGCCGCCCGGATCGAGGCTGCACAGGGCCACGAACGAGGGTTCCGCATCGATGCGTCGCAAATGCCCGCCGAGGCGCTACCCTTCGTCTATGCGGTCAACGATCTGTTGGCGCGGCTCGATCAGGCCGCGCGGCGGCAGGAAGCGTTCGCCGCCGACGTCGCGCACGAGTTGCGCACGCCGCTCGCCCTCCTGTCTCTCGAACTCGACCGGCTTGACTATGACGACGCCGCGCGCCTCAAGGAAGACGTGGCGGCCATGCGCCGGCTGATCGACCAACTCATGCTGCTCGCGCAGATCGACGCGGCGGAGGCCGCCCAGACCGCTCCCGAACAGGTGTCACTCGCGGATGTGGCGAGCGAGGTCGTCAGCGCCGTGGCGCCGGGGATCATCGCACAAGGCAAGCTGATCGCGTTCGATACCCGCGGTCAGGCTGCGGTCGTGAACGGCAGGCGCGAAGCGATTGCGGCAGCGCTGCGCAATCTGATCGAGAATGCCGCGCGCGTGACGCCGGCTGGTGGCACGATCCAGGTCTTCGCCGGCCCCCACGCGCTATTGGGCGTGCGGGACGAGGGCCCTGGGCTGGCGCTCGAAAGGTTGCGCGACCTTGTGCAACGCCACCGCCGCGCCGACCATGCGAGCAAGGATGGCGCCGGCCTCGGCCTCGCTATCGTCGACCGGATCATGGCGGCCCATGGCGGCACGCTTGAGACCGATCCGGCCGACCGTGAACTGGTGCTGCGTTTTCCCGCGACCTGATCTTCAATCCTCATATCCCGTCAGGGTTCGGTCAGGAACGCTCCCTAGCCCGAGCGCATGTCCAGACGATACACCCTCATTGCGGGCGCCGCGACGATCGCTTTGATTCTATCAGGCCTGTGGTGGTTCGCCAGTCGACCGGTCGAGACGGGCAACTCCGCGCCGGCAAGCAACGCCCAACCGACAGATGGGATCCTGGCGGTGGATGCGCGCCGCGCCGCGCAGATGGGTATCCGCCTTATGCCCGCGACGGCAGCCGCGGATGCGGCGCTCGCCACCATCCCCGCGATGATCGAGCCTCCCGCCAACGCCCGGGTGGCGGTGGCCGCGACCTTTCCCGGCACCGTGTTGCGGACTCTCGTGGTCGAGGGCGACAGCGTGCGGCGGGGCCAGCCGCTGGCGATCATCGCCAGCCGCGACGTGCTGACGATCGGCGCGGACCTCAGCCGCGCGAACGCGCGGCGTGGCGTAGCCGAGGCCAATGCCGCGCGGCTCTCCCTGCTCAGCCGCGAAGGCATCATCGCAGGCGCGCGCGCTGACGAAGCCAATGCCATCGCAGCCGAGGCTCGCGCCGACGTTTCGGAAAAGTCGCGCATCCTGGCGATGGTGGGCGGTCATGGCGCCAGCGGCTCCTATACGCTGACGGCTCCTATCGCGGGTCGCGTCACCAGCGCCTCCATCCAGACCGGCAATCCGGTGGACGGCACCACCGCGCCCTATGTGATCGACGCGACGGATCGCTATGAAGTGGTCGGCCAATTGCCCGAACGGCTGATCGGGCAAGTGCGCCCCGGCATGAGCGTGCGGCTACTTCCCAACCTCACCGGCCGGATCGTCGCGGTGGGAACGGCCATCGATCCCGCGACCCGTTCGGCCGGCCTCAAGGCGGAGATTCCGGCCGGACCCGGTGTTGTCGCGGGGCGCGCAACCAGCATCGTCATCGTCGGCCCGGCGCCGGCGGGCGCGGTCAGCGTGCCCGATACGGCGGTCACCATGATCGACGGCAAGCCGGTTGTGTTCGTGACCGCGCGCGGCGGCTTTGCCGTGCGCGCCGTGACCGGCGGCGGCGGCAGTGATGGCCGCACGGTGCTGCTCTCCGGGATCAGGCCCGGTGAACAGGTGGTGGTTTCCGGTACGAGCGCGCTCAAGGCGCTCGCCACCGCGCAATAGGCTCTCCCGATGCTGCGTTCGCTTGTCGCCACCGCGCTGTCCTATCGTCTGCTCGTCCTGATCCTTGCCGCCGCCACGGCCGGGCTCGGGGTCTGGGCTTTTGTCAACTTGCCGGTCGATGCCTATCCCAACATCGCGCAGACCCAGGTGAAGCTGATCCTCAAAGCCCCCGGCATGACGCCGGAGGAGGTCGAGAGCCGCGTCATCACGCCGATCGAGACGGAGATGCTCGGCATTCCCAACCAGGCGATCCTGCGCTCGAGCGCCAAATATGCCATCGCCGACATAACCATCGACTTTACCGACGGCACCGACATCTACTGGGCGCGCCAACAGGTCGCCGAACGGCTGGCGGGCGTGACGGGCGATCTGCCTGCTGCCGTGACCGGCGGTCTCGCGCCGATCTCGACGCCCCTGTCCGACGTCTACATGTTCACGATCGAAGGGCCGCTGTCTCTCCAGCAGAAACGCGAACTGCTCGACTGGACGATCCGCCCGGCGCTGCGCACAGTGCCCGGCGTCGCGGACGTGAACGCGCTGGGCGGCTATGTTCGTACCTTCGAGGTCCGGCCTGATCCGGTGGCGCTGGCGAGCGCGAAGCTCTCGATCTCCGATCTGCGCACCGCGATCGAAAGCGGCAATCGCAATGACGGCGCGGGGCGCCTGACCGATGGCGAGGAATCGCTGATCGTCCGAGCCGTGGGCGCGATCCGCAGCGTGGAGGATCTGCAAACGCTGGTCATCGCCAGCCGGGACGGCCGCATCGTCCGCCTGGGCGACGTCGCCACAGTCGGCACCGGCAGCCTCACCCGCTATGGGGCGGTGACGCGCGGCGGCAAGGCCGAGGCGGTGGAGGGCCTGGTGATCGCGCTGCGCGGCGCGGATGCGCGGGCGGTGGTCGATGGCGTGCGGACGCGGCTTGCCGGGCTTCAGCACAGCTTGCCCGCAGGCACGCAGATCCATGTCTTCTACGATCGCTCCGATCTGATCGGGCGCGCGGTCGGCACGGTCGAGGAGGCGCTGCTGGAAGCGACCGTGCTGGTCGTCGTGCTGCTGATCCTGTTCCTCGGCGACTGGCGTGCGGCCACGATCGTCGCGGCGACCCTGCCGATGGCCGCGCTCATCACCTTCCTGTTCATGCGCGGCATGGGGCTGTCCGCGAACCTCATGAGCCTCGGCGGGCTCGCCATCGCGATCGGGATGCTGGTCGACGGCGCGGTGGTGGTGGTCGAGAATGTCGTCGAGCGCCTGAGCCATGCCCAGGGCGAGGACACGCCCCGACTCAACCACGTATTCCGCGCAACCAGCGAGGTGATCGTGCCGGTGTCGGCGGGCATCGTCATCATCGCGCTCGTGTTCCTGCCCCTGCTTTCGCTGCAGGGGCTGGAGGGCAAGCTGTTCGCGCCCGTCGCGCTCACCATCGTCTTCGCGCTCGCGGGCTCCCTGCTGCTCGCCCTGACGCTGGTGCCGGTCCTTGCCTCCTTCAGCCTCAGGAGCGGCCATCATGGTGAGCCATGGATCATGCGGCAGATCGGCCCACGCTACCAGGCGCTGCTCGACGCGGCGTTCGCGCACAAGAAGCTGGTCTATGGTCTCTCCGCCACCGGGCTGGTGCTGGCGGGCCTCGCTTATGGCGCGGCCGGGAAGACCTTCATGCCGACGATGGACGAAGGCTCGGTGATCGTGCAGCTTACCAAGCTGCCCTCGATCAGCCTGGACCAATCGGTGGCCGGCGACATGGCGGTGCAGCGCGCGCTCCGCACCGTGCCGGAGGTGGAGGACGTGATCGCCCGCGTCGGCTCCGACGAGATCGGTCTCGATCCGATGGGACCGAACGAGACCGACAGCTTCGTCCAGTTGAAGCCGCGCTCGCAATGGCGCGGGGACAAGGATTTCGTCGTCGGGGAAATGCGCAAGGCGCTGGACGGCCTGCCCGGTATCCAATCGAGTTTCACCCAGCCGATCGAGATGCGCGTCTCGGAGATGCTCACCGGCGCGCGCGGCGATCTAGCGGTCAAGATTTTCGGGCCTGACACCGCAACGCTCGCCGAGCTCGCGGGTCGGATCCAGGATATCCTGTCCGGCATCCACGGCTCATCGGAGGTCCTGACGGTCGCCAACGACAATGTGGACTATCTCCAACTCGACATCGACCGCGCGGCGGCGGGGCGGTTCGGGATGCCGGTCGACCAGTTCCAGGACGCGCTGCGCGCACAGGTCGAGGGCGTGCGGTCCGGGGTCGTGGCCGAAGGTCAGAAACGCATTCCGATCGTCATTCGCGGTGACGACGGCATCCGGAGCGATCCGGCCCGTTTCGCCGACCTGCAATTGCGCACGCCCGATGGCACGCTGGCGCGTGTCAGCGACATGGCGCGGGTGGAGCGCACGCAGGGACCGGTGAAGCTCGATCACGAGAACGGCTCGCGCTTCGCGCTGGTGCAGGCCTTCGTCTCCGGCCGCGATCTGGTCGGCTATGTCGATGAGGCGAAGGCGCAGGTCACCGCCAAGGTACGGCTACCGGCAGGCTACAGCATCGTCTGGGGCGGTCAGTTCGAGAACCAGCAGCGCGCATCGGCCCGGCTGATGATGGTGGTGCCCGTAGCGCTGGTGTTGATCTTCCTCGTCCTGCTGGCGGCGCTGCGCTCATTGCGCGCCGCGCTGCTGATCCTCTCCAACATCCCCTTCGCGATGGTCGGCGGGCTGATCTCGCTGTGGCTGTCGGGCGAGTATCTCTCGGTCCCGGCGTCGGTGGGGTTCATCGCCCTGCTCGGCATCGCCGTGCTCAATGGGTTGGTGCTGGTGGCCTATTTCCGCCAGTTGCGCGCCGACGGGGTGGGTATGGCCGAGACCGTGCGCCTGGGCGCGCAGCGTCGGCTGCGACCGGTGCTGATGACTGCCGGCATCACGGCCTTCGGCCTCGTCCCCCTGCTGTTCGCCAGCGGGCCGGGGTCCGAGATCCAGCGGCCGCTCGCGATCGTGGTGATCGGCGGCCTCATTACCTCCACTTTGCTGACGCTGGTCCTACTGCCGATCCTGTTCGAGCGCTTCGGGGAAAGCGCCGGGGAGGCCGCTAATGCCTGACCTGCTGTTCACCCTCCATTGCGCCACCCGCGATACCGAGCTTCTCGTGGACGCGATCCGCGCCGTCTCCCCCACGCCAATCCATGTCCGCGGGGAAGCTGTGCGAGGTCGCGATTTTGGCGATGCGGGAACCGCCGAGCGCGTGTCGGGCGAATTGAAGCGTTCGACGCTCGAACTGATCGTGAGCGCAGACGCGGTGCCCGACCTGCTCCGCACCGTAAAAGACGCGCGGCGCGATCTGCCGGTCCGGTGGCGCACGACGCCCCTGCTCGATCATGGAAGGATCGCCTGATGCGGATCGTACTCGCCGCTCTCGGCCTTCTGACGGCCGCGCCTGCCCTGGCCCAGCATACCGATCTGCCGCCTGCCGACAAGGTCAACGAAGCGCTCGACAATCACCCCAGCGTCGCCGCCGCAATTGCGCGCGTCGAAGCCGCACGGGCACGCGGCGATATGCTGCGCAAAGGCCCCCACGAAGTGACGGTGAGCGGCAGCTACATTCGCCGAACCGTCGATCGCGAAGGCGGGTTCGACGAATTCGATACGACAATCAGCCGCCCATTCCGCCTGCCGGGCAAGGCCGCGCTCGACCGCGAAGCCGGTGCGCTCGGCATTGAGGTCGCGGAAAACCAGATGGAGGATGTCCGCCATCAAACCGCGCTGCTGCTGGCCGGCTATTGGCACGACTGGCTCACTGCGGGAAGCCATTATCGCAACGATCTCGACAGCGTCCGCGGGCTGGAGGAGGCAATCGCCGCCATAAAGCGGCGGGTCACGCTGCGAGACGCCGCCCAACTCGACCTCGACCAGGCGCAGGCGGCGCTGGCTCAGGCGCGCGCGCAGGCCGCATCGTCACTCTCGCTGCGCGAACAGGCGCGCGTGACCTTCGCAGCGTCCTTTCCGGAAATCCCGCTCCCCTCCGAACCACCAGAACTGGCCGACCCCATGCTGCCCGCCCAGGGGCTGGAAGCGATGCGCGACCTGGTAATCGAGCGCAGTCACGAGATCCGCGCCGCCGACAAGGAAGCGCAGCGTCTGAACGTGACTTCGCGTCGGGTGCGAGCGGATCGCATCGCAGACCCGAGCTTCGGCGTCCGCCTGTTCAGCGAGCGCGGCGGCGCGGAAGCCGGCGCGGGCGTGGTGGCTTTAATCCCGCTCGGCGGTGGCTATCGCAGAGCCGCAGCCGATCAGGCGTCAGCCGAGGCCAATGCCGCGCGCATGGAACTCGCGGCCGTGCAGCGCAGCATCGAGGCGACCGCCAATGCCGACCTTTCCAACGCGCACACCCGGCTCGATGCCTGGCGCAATGCCGACGCTTCGGCGCGCAGCGCCGGCGACGCCGCCGAAAGGACGGTGCGCGGTTACCAACTCGGGCAGATCGACCTCTCCGATATGCTCTATGCCCGCCGGCAGGCCAATGACGCGCGCCGAATGGAAATCGAGGCGCGCTCCGAAGCCGATCGTGCTCTGCTCAAGATCCAGATCGATTCCCACAGCATCTGGGCACCAGATGAAGCGGGGCACGACTAGCTAACATACGGCAAGCAAACATTCTCGACATGAAACGAGCCTGCACTTAGAGGATGCTGCGTGACCGAAGCTCGCAAATTCCTTGTCCGGCACCATTGGCTGTGCGCGCTCCTGCTAGGCGCTGCGCTGCTCGTGAAGGCGTTGGTGCCGGCGGGTTTCATGCCGGTCGTCTCGAATGGCGTGATCCTGGTCCAGCTGTGCTCGGGGCAAGGGCCTCAGAAGATCGCAATCAAGTTGCCGAGCAAAGGCGGCGAGCAGGACCATGACGAGCACAAGAAGGCGGAAGCGCCTTGCGCCTTTACCGGCCTGTCCTCGCCATCGCTCGCGGCCGTCGATGCGCTGCTCCTAGCCGTCGCCCTCGCCTTCATCCTCGCAACGGTTTTTCGGCGTCCAAACCGCATAGTCCTCCGGCGCGGCACCTATCTGCGCCCGCCGGCGATCGGTCCTCCCACCACCTGATTCCTTCGACATTCCCCGTTGATGGGCGCCCCTCGCCGGGGCGCCGCATGTGAATCAGGATTCCGACATGACGATTATGCTTGATTCCGCGCATTGCGCGGCAACCACCATGCCTGCCTTCGCTCGCTCCACCAGCAAGCAACCAACTTTCAAGGTTCGCCTCGCCGGGAGCTTCGCTTTTCCCGCACTCGTCGCTGTGCTGGCGGGCGCCCCCATCTCGCGAGCCTTCGCCCAGGACGGGACGCCGCTGCCAGAGGTCGACGTTAGCTCGGCGAGCGAGGCGGGGTCGACGGTTTCGGGTGAGCGGCTTTCCCCCTCGCGCCTGCGCGACCTTCAGGTCGGCTCGAGCGATACCGCAGCGATCCTGCAAAGCGTACCCGGCGTCAGCGGCTATGGGGCCGGGGGCTTCTCGACCTTGCCGGTGATCCGGGGCCTTGAAGCGCAGCGCTTGACCGTGCTGGTCGACGGCGTGGCGATTGCCTCGGCCTGTCCGAACGATATGAATCCGCCCCTGTCCTACACCGATCCGCAAACCGTGAGCGCGATCGACGTCATTACCGGCGTTTCGCCAGTCAGCTATGGCGGCGACAGCATCGGCGGGATCATTCGCGTCGAGAGCGCTCCGCCCCGCTTTGCGAAACAGGGCGAAACGCTGCTGACCGGCGAAGCATCGGCCTTCTATCGAAGCAATGGCGACGGGTTCGGCGGCGCGCTGTCCGTGACGGCCGCAAGCGACAGGCTCAGCCTGACCTATAGCGGCTCCTATACCCAGGCCGGCAATTTCAAGGGCGGCGGCTCGCTGGGGGGCGTGCGGTCCAGCGAATATGCCAAGACCGACCACAGCCTCAATCTCGCAGCGCAAGTCAGCAACGGCCTGATCGAGCTGAAAGGCGGCTATCATTTCACGCCCTATGAGGGTTTCCCGAACCAATATATGGACATGACGTCCAACAAATCATGGTTCCTGAACGGCCATTATGCCGGCGTCTTCGATTGGGGCAATCTCGATGTGCGGGCGAGCTGGCGCGACACCGACCACGTCATGAACTTCCTCGCCGACAAGGGCGGGACCGCGACCGGCGGGATGCCGATGAACACGGAGGTCCACAGCGCGAGCTATACCGTCCAGGCGGATATATTGCTCGGCGGCGGCACGCTGCGCCTGGGCAGCGAATTCCAGCATCAATGGCTCAACGACTATTGGCCGCCCGTTGTGGGCAATATGATGATGGGGCCGAATGCGTTCATCAACGTCAACGGGGCCAAGCGCGATCGGCTCGGCACCTTCCTCGAGTGGGAAACGCGCTGGGATAGCGGTTTCTCCCTCATCGCCGGCATCCGTAACGATCAGGTCTGGATGAACACCGGCAAGGTCGCGCCCTATGGCACCGGCATGATGCAGATGGCCGATGTCATGGCGGCAGCGGCGTTCAACAAGGCCGACCGCAAGCGCCACGACAGCAATTGGAGCGGCAGCCTGCTGGTCCGCTACGCGCTTTCGGACGGGGCGGATATCGAGATCGGCTATGCCCGCAAGGTTCGCTCGCCCAATATCTACGAGCGCTATAGCTGGGGCCGGGGCAGCATGGCGAGCCGCATGATCGGGTGGTTCGGCGACGGGAACGGCTATGTCGGCAACCTCGACCTTCGCCCCGAAAAGGCCGATACGCTGAGCGCCGCCCTGGCCATTTCCGGAGGCGGCAAGGATGGCTGGTCGTTCAAGATCGCGCCCTATTACACCCATGTCGACGAATATATCGACGCCGTTAAGCTGGCGGACTTCACCGACATGATGGGCAGTCCGACCGGGTTCGTTCAATTGCAGTTCGCCAACCAGAAGGCAGAGATCTACGGCATCGACATATCGGGCGCCGTGCCGCTATGGTCATCGTCGTCGGCCGGCACCGCGCGTCTGACCGCGCGCGCGAGCTGGCTGCACGGCCAGAATCTGACCGACCACGCACCGCTCTATCACCAGATGCCGTTCAATGCGGCGCTGAGCCTCGAGCATCGGATCGGCGGCCTCGAAACCCGGATTGACCTCGACATCGTGACGGAAAAGGATCGCGCCGATCCGACCCGCAACGAACCGCGGACGGGCAGCTACGCGCTGCTCAATGTCCAGCTCGCCTATCGCATCGACAAGGTTCGCCTGACGCTCGGCGCCGACAATCTGTTCGACAAGGCCTATTATGCTCCGCTTAGCGGCATGTCGCTCGGCGATCTGAAGGCGACCGGCGTGCGCCGCCCGGTTCCGGGCCGGGGGCGATCGGTCAACGCCGGGATCACGATTGCGTTTTGAGCGCCCATGCTCCCGAACTCGCACGACATGAACGAGGAGCCGAGGGCAGGCTATGGCCAGCCCTCGGCCTGGTCGCAGCGCCTGGGCGCGGGCCTTGCCGCCGCGTCATGCTGCCTGCTGGTGCTAGTGGCGCTCAATGCCAATCTATCGGGACGGCTGCGAATGACGCAGCCTGTGCAGGTGAGCCGCTTCCGGTTGTTTACCCCGTCGCCACCGTCACCACCGCCTTCAACGTTGTCGCGATCGCGGACAGACGAGGCCCGCCTATCGCCGGAGCGGCGCCCTGCGCACCCGCCTGAGCTGGCTACGACGGGAGAAAGAGGCGGACCAGCTTCGTCGCCTATACCCGCTGCTCCAGCAATCGCCTCTCCGTTCGCTGTCGCGCCGGTAAGCAGACCGCCCGCGCCGGAACCCGAGGTCGCGCCGCCGCAAGCCCAGGATGATAAGAAACAGTCCGCGCTTGCGGCCTATCAGCGCCAGCTCTGGGCGCGAATAGCCGCGCGCAAGCCCGCGGGGATCCACCTCGACGGGGTCGCAACGGTCCGCTTCATCGTCGGGGCTGACGGCGCGCTGATTGCCGTCGAGCTGGCCGGCAGCAGCGGGAATGCCGCGCTCGATCGCCTGGCGCTCCGCACGGTGCGCAATGCTGCTCCTTTTCCAACACCGCCTATGGGCGTGGAAAGCGAGCAGTTGGTCTTTACGATACCATTCAGCTTTCATTGAGGCCGCATGGCGGACGAGGATGGCTCGATCGTCAATAGGGCGACGCGCACACGTTCCAGAAACAAAACACGGTGATCGTCGCGAGCCTTGATGGGAGCCTGCGCCTCATCGACAAGAGCCTGTCCGGCACGTTGCCCATGCGTCTCGATCAGTGCGAGCGCCGCCGCTATTTCCTCGGAATTGGCAGCGTCACCATCGGATGAACCTTTCCCCGGAAGCCGAAGCGATAGCTTCTTGCGCGCCATATTATCACCCTTTTCTTGAATGCTCTCAGGCCCGTGCGCTCACCAGCCAGGCCTTCGCCCCCATATGAACGCCATTCTCATCGCAATGGCGCTCGAACAGCTCGACAAGATGCTGGTGAATGGCCTTGCGTACCTCTGCCCCGTTCTGTCGAACAAGATCGCCGATCTGCATCCCCTCAAGCACGAAGCGAGCGGCGCTCTCGGGATCACTGCCGGGGCCGCCCACGCGCTGCTCACCTGTCCAGGCATCGAATCTGACCTCGCAGAAACCCGCGCTTTGGAGAAGGTCGATCACATAGTCCTGCTCGCCGAGCGCGAATGGTCCCGGCGCGCGCGACTGCGGCGTCGGCAGGTCCATATGCTCCTTGATGATGCCCATGACACTAAGCTGCCACGGATTGTCAGCGATGGGCGCCCAGACAGCGATGTCGAGCCGCCCGCCATCGCGCAACATCCGGCGCAGATTGGCGAAAGCGGGATAAGGCTCAGCGAAGAACATCGAACCGAAGCGCGAGAACAGCCGATCGAACGGCGCTTCTTTCGGCATCGCAGTGGCGGCATCGCCCTGCTCAAAGCGGATATTGGCAAGGCCCGCGCGCTGTGCCCGTTCCCTGGCCATCCCCACCAGATCGGGTGAGATGTCGAGGCCGAGCACAAATCCGGTGTTGCCGACGGCCGTGGCGATCTGCCGCGTGGTCCAGCCACCGCCGCATCCGACATCGACCACCGTTTCGCCGAAGTTGTATGCGGCCTGGGCAAGCAACGCCCTGCCGATCGGCTCGATCATGCTTTCGAAGCGGTCGAGCTGGGCGAGCCAACGCATGCCCGCCTGGCCGGCCCAATCGTGCGCGGCCAAACCTTCCCTGTTCTCCCCAGCATCGTTCATCGATGTATTCCCATCGTCGTTACAAGAATCAGCCCAGGATCGCGGCGGTGCTTTGCCACAGCATGTAGGCGGCAACCGCAAAGATCAGCAGTGCGAATATCGTATTGAGCACCCCCTTGTGCGCCGACAGCCGCCGAGAGAGCGCCGCGCCCACAAGGCCGCCGATGACGCCGCCGGCGATGAACGCCGCAGCAAGCCCCCAATCAACCAGGCCGGAAAGGGCATAGTTGAGCGCGGCAGTCAGACCAAAAGCGGTGACGGCGACCAGCGACGATCCGACGGCGTTGCGCATCGGCATCCCGGTCGAAGCCATCAGTCCCGGCACGATCAGGAAGCCCCCGCCGATGCCGAAGAACCCGGAAAAGAGACCAGTGGCGGCCCCATAACCGATCACCTTGGGCGCATTCTCGCGCCGGCATTGGACATCGGGATTGCCGGGATCGCCCCGGCTTTTTAGCATCAGCCCGCCAACCAGGACCATCAGCAGAGCGAACAGGAACAGCAGCTTCTGTCCATCGAACGCTTTACCGAGCGTCGATCCGGCATAGGCGCCGGCGACACCAGCGGCGGCGAACATGCCGGCGCAACGCCATTTGATCGTCCGCTGGCGCGCGTGGGGAACGAGATTGGCCCCGGCATTGGCGGCGACCGCCAGCGCGCTGGTGCCGATCGCGACATGCGGCGAGGCGACGCCGACCAGATAGACCATGAGCGGGACGGCGAGGATTGAGCCCCCACCGCCCACCAGCCCCAGCGTGAATCCGACGAGCGAGCCCGATCCGGCACCAAGCAGATATTGGATGGGTTCGAGTGCCATGGCCTTACAGCGCGTTTATCGGCAGCTTGAGGTAGCGCATGCCATTGTCTTCCGGCTCGGGCAGGTGGCCGCCGCGCATGTTGACCTGGATGGACGGCAGAATGAGGCGCGGCATCCCGAGCGTCGCATCGCGCGCCTCGCGCATGGCGACGAACTGGTCCTCGCTCACCCCGTCGCGAACATGGACATTATGCTCTCGCTCCTCGCCGACCGACGTTTCCCAGGCATAGGTATCGCGCCCGGGGGCCTTGTAGTCGTGGCAAAGATGAAGGCCGGTCTGATCGGGGAGCGACAGCAGGCGGCGGATCGACCGATAAAGCGTGCGCGCATCGCCGCCCGGGAAGTCAGCGCGGGCCGTGCCGTAGTCGGGCATGAACAGCGTGTCGCCGATGAACGCCGCATCGCCGATCACATAGGTCATGTCGGCGGGCGTATGGCCCGGCACATGCAGCGCGATCGCCTCGATCGAGCCGACCCTGAAACGGTCGCCGTCATCGAACAGCCGGTCGAACTGCGAGCCGTCGCGAGCAAAGCGCGTTCCCTCGTTGAAGATCTTGCCGAAGACCTCCTGCACGGTGAGAATATGGCGACCGATCGCCAGCGTGCCGCCCAGCTTCTCCTGAAGATAGGGCGCGGCCGACAGATGGTCGGCATGGGCGTGCGTCTCCAGCAGCCATTCGACCTCGAGCCCTTCGCTCCGGATATAGTCGATCACCTTGTCGGCCGACGCGAAGGAGGTGCGCCCCGAAGCCGGATCGAAATCGAGCACGCTATCGATGATCGCGGCCTTGGCCGTGGCGGGATCTGAGATGACGTGGGTCACGGTAAACGTGTCCTCGTCGAAGAAGCTGCGGATGACCGCGGGCCGCGCATTACTCGCGGCCTCGACGATGCGGGTGGCTTCACGGATTTGCGGGTCGGCCATGGGCCTTGTCCTTTCCTGTCTGGCCCGGCGTACCGGCTTCGCACTTGGGACGCGAAGCCGGCCCAGCTGCCTCAGAGGGTCTTCTTGCTGAAATACCAATCGGTGTAGTCGTAACCTTCGTCCTTGCGGGCCCTGGCGGCTTCAGCCGTCGCGGGCGGCAGCACGATCACCGGCTCGCCGGGCTGCCAGTTTTCAGGCGTCGCCACCTTGTTGGCGTCGGACGTCTGGAGCGCGGTGAGCAGGCGGACGAATTCATCGACCGAGCGGCCGTTCGACATCGGATAATAGACCATCGCGCGGACAATGCCTTCGGGGTCGATGATGAAGGTGGCGCGAACGGCCGAGGTGTCCGAGGCACCGGGATGGATCATGCCGAAGGCCTTGGCGACGTTCATCGACAGATCGTCGATAATCGGGAACGGGATCTCGACGCCGAACTTCTCCTCGATGCTGCGCATCCAGGCGATGTGCGAATGCACCGAGTCGATGGAGAGGCCCAGCAGTTCGCAGTTGAGCGCCTTGAAGCGGTCGGCGGCCTTGGCGAAGCCCATGAATTCGGTCGTGCAGACCGGCGTGAAGTCGGCGGGGTGGGAAAAGAGAACGAGCCACTTGCCCTTGTAATCGTCGAGCGAGCGTTCGCCGTGGGTCGTCTTGGCCTTGAAGGCAGGCGCGGGTTCGTTGATCCGCGGCATGGAGGGAGTGACCTGGTCTGTCATTTTATCGTCTCCTATGACTGAGTGAGTGACAGATATTGAATACACATTTCTATTAATCGTGATAACACGATAAATCTAATTCCTTTGATCGGATTTTTCAATCACTTCTGCAATCGGCCGAATTAGGCCGGATTCGCAGCGCACGGGACCAGAGGCGCGAACACGTCAAAGCATCGTTTATGCTAAGTATGGGGTCATCACACCCCGAATCAGGCGGTGACGAGCGCCTGCCTTGTCCAGGCGACGAGTCGCGCACGGTCCATCGCCCCGGCCTGTCGGGCGACCTCGCGGCCACCCCTGAACAGGATCAGCGTCGGAATCGACTGAATGCGGTAGCGCCCGGCAATACCCTGCTCAGCTTCGGTATCGACCTTCAGGAGCCGGACATGCGGCTCCAGCTCCGCAGCGGCCGCCTTGAACGCCGGCGCCATGGCGCGGCAAGGTCCGCACCAGCTCGCCCAGAAATCGACGAGAACCGGCAGGCTTCCGCGACCTACATGCCGATCGAATGCCGCCTGGTCGACATCGACCGGCTGTCCCTGGAAAAGCGGCATTCCGCATTTCCCGCAAATTGGCGCCGCGCCGATCTTCGCTGCAGGAACGCGGTTGATGCTCGCGCAAACCGGGCAGGCTACCAGCGGGACATCGGACATGCGCTTCTCTCCTGTGGAACGCCAATACCGCTTAATCGTTTACCCGCATGATGTAACCGTGTAAGGGAGAGGGTTCAAGACTTGCCTCTCTGCAGGAGTGAGAAAGTTGAACTCGAACGCAGACGACAATGCCGTGTGCTCCCCTATCCAGATCGGCGATCCCGCGCCTGATTTCCGCGCCCGCACGACGATGGGCGACATGACCCTGTCCGGCCATCGCGGCCGCTGGGTACTGCTGTTCTCTCATCCCGCCGATTTTACGCCGGTTTGCACCAGTGAATTCGTCGCCCTCTCGCGCGCCAGCGATCGGTTCAAGGCGCTCGGCTGCGACCTGGTCGCGGTGTCGGTCGACAGCCTCTATTCCCATCTCGGATGGATCAGGGCGATCCGCGAGCATTTCGGCGTGACCATCGCTTTCCCGATCGTCGAAGATCCCTCGATGGTGATCGGCCGCGCCTATGGAATGCTCGCGGACAACGCCCCCGACGCGGCCACGCTGCGCTCGACCTTCTTCATCGACCCCGAAGGCATTGTCCGCGCCAAGCTCTGCTATCCAGCCACCATCGGGCGATCGGTGGAGGAGCTGCTTCGAGTCCTGACCGCGCTGCAACGGGTCGACAACGACAACATAGTGACCCCCGAAGGCTGGCATCCCGGCGATGACGTGCTTCTTCCGCCCTATCAGGACCAGCACGGTGCGCTCGATGCGGCGGGCGATGGCTGCTGGTTCCACCGCACGCAGCCCGACAAGCATGGGAAGACAGGCAAGTGATGACTTTCACCGATACGCAGCTTGAAGAGGCTGCCAGCGTCCTCAAGGCGATCGCCCATGACGTCCGCCTGAAGCTCCTGCGGACGCTCCTCGAACATGGCGAGAAGTCTGTAGGCGAACTCGAAGCCCTCACCGGCATCGGTCAACCGGGCCTGTCCCAACAACTCGCAATTTTGCGCAAGGCGGAACTGGTTCAGACGCGCCGCGATGCGAAACTCGTTTTCTATAGCATCGTATCGGCCAATATGGAGGGAACAGCGAAATTGCTATGCGCTCTAGCGGGAACTCCGATAAATAGAGGAGACACTGCCGCGAAAACAAAGCGACCTTTTCCCCAGGGATCGGTCGCTACCTTCGCCAAGATTTTGTGACGATATTGTCCTGGACGATGTCTTCCAAGAAAGTTCTGAACATCATCGCTGCAACGTTAGAGAGCATTTCGAGGCTTGTGGAATACCATAACTGCAAGCATTCGCCGTAAGCGCCTCGCCTGATCCGCTCCAGCGCCCGGCTCATGGGAGCAATTTCGCGGTCAAGAAGCGAGGTCTGGCCTTCGAGGGCGGCATCGTCCTCCATTTTCCCTGCTTGAGCTCAACCAGTTCGCGGACGTCGCCCACGTCCTTGCAAGAACTCCATGGAATCAATCTCAGCGCCACTATCGATCCGGGCTTCACCGATCAAATTCGGAACCATACGTAAGGACAGACGAAGATCGGCGAGTTTACAGATGATTGGCCTGCGACCCGCGCATAACCAGCCTATTGGACCGCCGGCGAGAGAATGAGAGGACCGATGAGTAGCGTACCCACCATAACCTTCCACGGCGCTGCCGGCACAGTCACTGGTTCCTGCATGGAACTACGCCATGGCGGAAAGACGATCCTCATAGATTGCGGCTTGTTCCAGGGATCCCGGACGCTGGAAACACTCAATCGCGACCCCTTCGCGTTCGACGTGCGCAAGATCGACGCCGTTGTCCTGACGCACGCGCATATCGACCATAGCGGCCTGCTGCCCAGGCTCACGGCGGAAGGGTATCGCGGGCCGATCTTCGCGACACCGCAAACCCGCGACCTTCTGTATTACATGCTGCCCGACGCCGGACGAATTCAGGAGGGCGATGCGGAGCGCCGCAATCGACGGCAGGATCGCCGGGACGAGGAGCCGATCGAACCGATCTATACCGAAGCGGATTCCAAAGCGGCCTATGAACAGGTCGAGACAGTAGCGCTGCACGACTGGTTCGCACCTGCCGCCGGTTTTCGGGCGCGCTTGTGGAATGCGGGCCATATCCTGGGTTCCACATCCGTGGAGATCGAGGTCGGTGGCGTGCACTTGCTCTTCTCCGGCGACCTGGGTCCAGACCACAAGGCCTTTCATGCCGATCCCGAGGGTCCGGCAGGACTCGATCATGTGTTCTGCGAGAGCACCTATGGCGACCGCGTCCGCGAGGACGTGACGATCGAGCAGCGCCGGACTTTGCTGGAAGCCGAGATCAATGCAGCGCTTACGCGCGGCGGCAACCTCGTCATTCCCGTTTTCGCGCTCGAACGCACCCAGGAATTGCTCCTCGATATCGCGACCCTGATCAACACCGGACGCCTGGCGCATCCGCAGGTGTTCATCGATTCGCCACTTGCGACCCGCGCGACAGAGGTGTTCGCCAAACATGCCGGGGAACTCGAAGACATGGGCTCGGGTGAAATCTTCCGTCACCCCTCGTTCCACTACACTGCCAGCACGATGGAATCGATGCGGCTCAACGACATGTCCGGAGCCATCATCATGGCGGCATCCGGCATGTGCGAAGCGGGACGCATCCGTCACCATCTGCGGTACAATCTCGGCCGCCGTGAATCGACGATCCTGTTCGTCGGTTTCCAGGCCGCAGGCACCCTTGGCCGGACAATCCTCGATGGCGCGAACCGCGTGCGCATCTGGGGGCAGGACGTCGCGGTGCGCGCGCAGATCCGGCGGATCGACACTTATTCGGCGCATGCCGACCAGAAGGATCTGCAGCGCTGGATAAGGGCGCGGAAGCCGATCGATGGCAGCCTGTTCCTGGGACACGGCGAAGAGGGCTCGATCGAGACGTTCCGCCGCCTGATGCAGGCGGACGATGCCGCGGCATCGATTGTCACGCCGAAGATCGGGGAAACCTATTCACTGCCGTCACGCGCCCCGTCCAAGCGCCTGAAGACCGGAAAGCCGGAACTACAGGAGGCTGTCGGCCGCGATTGGCAGAATGACTATGCGGATTTTTCGACCCATCTGAAAAAAGAACTGCAGAATATCGAGAGCGCGTCGGGCCGGCGCGAGGCACTCGCCCGCATGGCCGAGATTCTGCATTCCTATCAGGCCTATCGCGAGCATCGTAAGAGCCGATCGAGCTGATCGGCGAAAACAAAGTGACCAGCCCCAGACATAAACGGGTGCGGCCACCCGCGAATTCGCTATATATCATAGTTTCATCAAAGGAGTAATTATGTCGAATACCCCCCACACCCTGAGCGAGGAATTCCCCGGTCAGATGGACAAGATTCACGCCTTGAAGGCTTCGGACTCTCGCTTCGCGCAGCTTCTTCTCGATTATGATGTCGTGAATGACGAAATCCACGTGGCTGAAACCAATATCGAACCGACCTCGCAAGATCACGAGACCGAACTTCGCAAGCGCCGCCTCGCGATCAAGGATCAGATCGCCGAAGCCCTGTCGCAGGCCGCCTGATCTGCCCAAGGGCCGGATGCCGCGCGTTCGGCCCTTACGACAATAGCCGGCCATGGCTCTGCGTCGCCACAAATTCACGGCCAGCAACGAAAGCGCGCATCCCCGCTCAGGAATGGACCTGAACCAGCTTCGAACCAGTCACGAGCTGCCCGCTCATCGCTCCTAGCGAAACACCATGAGCGCGGCGATACCGGCAGCAGATGCCAGAACTGATGCGAAGAGTGGGCCGGACGCCTTCCAGCCTTGCTTTGATGGCCCTGCCAGTACCAGCGTGAGTACAGCCTTCCACATCGTGTTGGCGAGCACGGGCACCGCAAGCACCAGTCCGGCCGTGTCGGGTTTCAGCATATCCTCAGGCAGCCCCGCGAGCGTGAGTACGGCTGCGTCCACATCCCACATGCCCGTAAGGCCAAGCACAACGACAATGCCCTGATCGCCGAACCGCGCGAGCGCCCAACGTGCCGGGACAGCAATCAACGCAACCGCGCCCGCCAGCAGAAGCGCCGGCCCGAAATCCAGCGGATTGCCCAGCTTCACCTCGCTGGCGCCATCACCATCCACCTTGGAGCGTAGCGCCAGAAGGGTTGTCAGACCGCCGACGACGAAAGCCGGAACCATTGCAAGCGCGAGCGATGTGCTGGCGTAGGGGATGAGGGTAAAAGAGAGTATCTGGACGCGCGCGAACATCACGAGCGAGGCGAGCGCAATACCAGCAATCAAGGGGCCTTGCGGACCATCATTGGCGCGCAAACGCCGGGCATAGGCAACAGTGACCGCCGTGGACGATACCAATGCCCCGAACAAAGCGGTTATCATGACCCCCTTGTCCGCGCCGAGCCGACGACTGGCGACATAGCCGGCGAAGGAGAGTCCGAGCACGACGACGACGACCATCCAGATTTGCCGCGGGTTCCAGGCCTCAAAGGGGCCGTAGCTCGCATCCGGCAGCAGCGGCAGGATGACCAACGCGACGATCGCGAACGTGGCGATCGATTCGACCTCCTTGTGGCTCATCCCTTTGAGCATGGCGTGGGATTGCTGCCTGAGCGTCAGGATCAAGGTGGTTACCGCCGCGACGGCCAGCGTCTCGCTCACCAGGCCCTGCCCGGCCATATATCCCAAGGCGAAGGTGATAATGCCGACCAACGTATTGGTGATGGACAGGCTGGCCGTGCGGGCTTGTTCGCTGCGATATCCAAGAACCAGGCTGGCAGTGACCGCCAGCCCGATTACCGCCGCAAGGCTTTCGGGCATATGGCTGGCAAGGCCGCCGGCAAGACCGAGCAGGCCAAAGGTGCGCAAACCGCTGACCCGGCTGCCATCCGCTGCCTCGCGCTGCCGCCAGCCTCGCTCGATACCGATCAGCACGCCTACCGCGAGCGCCGCAGCAAGCGAACGAAGCAGTTCCATATCAAGCGATATCAAATGATCACTCCACGGCAAGGTAATCGATCGGGAACGGTAGTATGAACGCGGCAGATAGGCTCCTCCTTATGCGCGACGTGGATTGAATGGATTTGATTACGCGCGCCAAATCGATCCGCCCCCAGGCCAGCTACAGATATCCCTATATTAGCGGCGATCCTTCAAGTTGATTGTTCGACCCTTGCCGACGAGACTCAAGAAGGTCGGTCGATGACTCACCACCACGACTCCGGTCCCTGTCTCGCGAAGCCACGCGTCGAGGTGGCCCGCAAGCCGCGCCTCCGTCGCCATGTCCAACCCCTCGCTCGGCTCGTCGAGCAGCAGCCACGGCCTGCCGGCAAGCAAGGCGCGGGCGATCGACAACCGCTTGCGCTGGCCGCCCGACAACCGCGCTCCGCCGTCGCCGACCCATTGGTCAAGCCCATGCGGCATCGCGCGAATATCGACAGCGAGGCAGGCGACTTCCAGCGCCGCCCAAAGCCGTTCGTCGCTGAGGCCGGGGCGCGCCACACGCAAATTGTCGCGGATGGTTCCCGACAGGAGCTGGGCATCCTGGGGCGAGAGCGCGAATGCCGCTCGCACGTCCTCGGACGGCAGGGAAGCAAGAAGCTGGTCATCAAGAGCAATGCCACAATGCTCGCCAGCGGGCCGAATACCAGCGAGCGTTTCCAGAAGGCTGGTCTTGCCGCTGCCGGATTTGCCTGAAATCCCCAAGCGCTCGCCCGCCACGATCCGGACATGCAGGCCGTCCCGATCAAAGGCAATGCTCCGCGCGGGCGCCATGGATGCCGTCGCCTTGCGGACAAGCGCAGAGGGTTGACCCGCCATGCCCTCCAATCGCGAGAGGGCGGCCGCGACCAGCGCGCTTCGCGATACGCCGCGCACATAGCCGGAAAGGGCCTCGATCGCACCCGCCGCCGCCAGCACGGCAAGCACTGTCAACGGCGGAGTAAAAGTCGGCCATTGGGCGGCGCAAAATCAGGCCGGGTGATCCGTGTGCTGGCGAGCGCCGCGAGGGCGTAGCCCGAGTGGGGGTCGCCAACACACGGATGGTCTTTTCTGTCAGGGGTTGGAGCGTGCCTTGCGCGCCTGGCTTTGGGCCAGACGATAGCTCTCTCCGTTCATCTCGAGTATGGAGACGTGGTGGGTAAGCCGGTCGAGGAGCGCGCCTGTCAGGCGCTCGGAGCCGAACGTTTCGGTCCACTCGTCGAACGGCAAGTTGCTGGTGATCAGCGTCGAGCCGCGCTCGTAACGCTGCGAGATCAGCTCGAACAGCAGTTCCGCGCCGGTTTTCGAGAGCGGCACGAACCCCAGTTCATCGATGATGAGGAGCTTGTATCCGGCCATTTGCTTGTGGAGGCGCAGAAGGCGGCGTTCGTCGCGTGCCTCCATCATCGCGCTGACCAGCGCGGACGCGGTGGTGAAGCCGACCGTCAGGCCCTTCTGGCAGGCGGCAAGGCCGAGGCCGATCGCCACATGGGTCTTGCCGGTTCCCGAGGGACCAAGGGCTATGACGTTCTCGCGGCGGTTGATCCAGTCGCAGCGTGCCAGTTCCAGCACCTGCATCTTGTTGAGCTTGGGGATCGCGGCAAAGTCGAAGCTGTCGAGGCTCTTGGCGGCCGGGAACTTCGCAGCCTTGATCCGGCGCTCGACCATCCGGCGTTCCCGGTCGATCAGCTCCAGTTCGACAAGCCGGGCAAGGTAGCGGACGTGATCTGCGCCCTCGGCCGCGCATCGCCGGGCCAGCTTGTCATGCTCGCGCAGGAAGGTTGGTAGCTTGAGCGTCTTGAGGTGGCTGGCCAGTAACAGCTCGGGGGACGGACTGCTCATGCCGCATCCTTCGCATCGCCCGAGAGCAACTGCATGTAGGAGCGCGCCGATGTCGTCTCCACCCTGGCTCTGGGCAGATAGGGATAGATCGCCATGTCCAATCGGGGTGGTCGGCGCTCCACCCGGCACAGCAGGAGATGCTTCACGGCATCAAAGCCGATCGCCCCGATATCGAGAGCCTGCTTTACGGCCGCATGCAGATCGGCAAGCGTGAAGCTCTCCAGCAGACGCAGCACCTGCACATACTCGCGCCGACCATGCTTGCCCATACGAGCTTCCATGAGGCGGCGCAGCGTTGCAAACGCTTCGGGCAGGTGCCAGCCTTGCAGGGGCGCTGCCTGATCGAGCGCATTGATCTTCTGTTCGATCAGGGGAAGGTAATGGATGGGATCGAAGATCACGTCCTCGCGCTCGTAGCTGCGCACATGACGGGCAATGACCTCGCCCCGGCAGCCGATCACCACCTCGCCGACATAGCCCCGGATCCATACCTCCTGATGGCCGAAGCGCACCGGCACCGAGTAATCATTGGTCCGGTAACGCACCAGCGCCTGCGACGAGACCTGGCCGCTGGTCTGGTCACAAGCCTCGAACGGGGCAGCCGGCAGTTCCTGCATCGCCGCCAGATCGCGCTTCAGCCTCTCGCCGATCGTCTCGCTCTCGCCCCGCAGCCGGTCGTTCTGACGCTTGCGGCATTGCTCCTCGAGCCACAGGTTGAACGCCTCCCACGTCGCGAACCGGGGGATCGGCACCATGAAGTTGCGGCGAGCATAACCGACCAGCCCTTCAACACTGCCTTTGTCGTTCCCCCTGCC
Source organism: Sphingobium sp. CFD-2 (assembly GCF_024611135.1). Lineage (NCBI taxonomy): Bacteria > Pseudomonadati > Pseudomonadota > Alphaproteobacteria > Sphingomonadales > Sphingobiaceae > Sphingobium > Sphingobium sp. CFD-2. Next base: position 1,704,132 of record NZ_CP084405.1, read on the forward strand.
GGGACGGCCGTAACGATCGCGGATCAGGTAATGCGACAGGAAGCCGCTGAACAGCCGGGCGCGCTGCCTCGTGCCGTCGGGCAGGATCTTCGAGACCAGGCAGCGGTCGTTATCGTAGACGATCGACAGCGGCACCGCGCCGAAAAACGCGAAGGCGTGCACGTGGCCGTCCATCCATGCCTCGGCAACGGCAGCGGGATAGGCGCGCACGTAGCAGGCGTCGCTGTGCGGTAGATCGAGCACGAAGAAATGCGCCTTCTGCACAACACCGCCGATCTCGACCATGGCCTCACCAAAATCTGCCTGGGCATGGCCGGGCGCATGCGCCAGCGGCACGAACATCTCCCGGCTGCGCTGCTCGCGCTGTCGGATGTAATCCTTGATGATCGTGTAGCCGCCGGTGAAACCGTGCTCTTCGCGAAGGCGGTCAAATACCCGCTTCGCCGTATGACGCTGCTTGCGCGGAACCTGACGGTCACCATCAAGCCATGCATCGATGATCGGAACGAACGCTTCCAGCTTGGGCCGCCGCACCGCCGCCGTCCGGCGGTAACCGGGGGGCTCCGAATACGACAGCATCTTGCGGACCGTGTCGCGCGATACGTTGAAATGCTTCGCCGCCTCACGCTGGCTCATGCCGCCCGCGCAAGCAAGACGCACCTTCAGGTAAAGATCCACGGTATATATCTCCACGCCCTCCCTGCTCGCGCAAAGAAGGCAAAGTGGACGACTTTTACGCCGCCCGCAGCAGCACTTCGCCGCCGCCACCGTGGTCTAATTTTGCACCGCCGTTCTCAAGGACCGTCACCGGCAGGGAGGCATGGGAGAAGATCAGCATCGCGCCCATGGCGATGCCCCCACCCAACACGAGGCCCGCATCGATGATCGCTTCGCCGCGCGCGAACCGAGGTCGCGCGCTGTCCAACTCGGCCGTCTCGACCGCGAGGCTTCGCCCGATCGCCGGAGCGAGATCGTAGGCAAGGATTTCGGGCGAAGCGGCGGCATAGTCCACCATGCTCGCCTTGAGCCGCGCCAGCGCCTCCGCCATATCGGTCGCGGCGCTCGCCAGCAGGCGGGGGGTCGCCAGATGCGCCCAGAGGACAAGACCGGCAAGCAACGCCAGCAAGGCAAGGCTCGTCCAGGGGCTGGCCAGCCACGCAAGGGCAAGGCCGATGGCAGCGCCGGCGAACGCGGCGGGCAATGCCGGCTTACGGACCAGATTGTCCTCCAGCGCGCCGATGTCCTGCACGAGCCGCGTCACGGCATCGCCCGCCGATACGGCCCGCACGTCGCGCACCGACAGGATGCGGTCGAACAGGCGCGCGCGAACCGCGGCGAGCGCCATCAAGGCCGCGCGGTGGCCATAGAGCCGTTCGCCGTAACGCGCCGTCGTCCTTACGATCGCGAGCAGCCTGATCATCGCGCTCGGCACCAGGTAGTTGAAACCCTGCGCGGCCAACACGCCGCCCAGCCCGGCCAGTGCCGCGCCGGTGATGAACCATCCAGACAGGCCCAGCAGCAGGACCGCGGCGATTGTCGCAGCGGAGGCAAGCAAGCCCGCGATTCGGAAGGCGCGGCGTTCGGGGCCGATAGCTTCAGCGAGCAGCAGGTCCATATCCGCGCGGCTCATGAAAGCACCATTTCTTTGGTGGCGATCGCGGCCAGCTCGGCGCTGTGCGTCACTATCAGGACCGTGCGGCCCTTTGCGGCGGACGCCAGTATCCCGGCGATGTCGGCCGCCGATCCCGCGTCGAGATCCGCGGTCGGTTCGTCGAGCAGCCAGAGCGGCGCGTCCTTGAGCAACACGCGCGCGATGCCGACGCGCCGGCGTTCCCCACCGGACAGGCCCGACCCGCGATGATCGAGCGGCAAGGCCAATCCCTGTCCGCGCGCTTCGATCATCGGCCCAAGGCCTGCCAGATGGGCCACGGCTTCGACTGCCGCATCGTCGGCATCGGGACGCGCAAGACGGATATTGTCGGCCAGCGTGCCCGGGACGAACGCAACCGTCTGGCCCGCCCAGCCGACATGGCCGGGAAGCGCAACCTCGGCCGCATCCCGGCCGTCAACCAGAATCCGTCCCCCACCAATGGGGGCCAGCCCCAGCAGCGCATGGAGCAGGCTCGATTTGCCGACCCCGGTGCTTCCGCGCAGGGCAAGGCTGGTGCCCGCCGGGATATCCAGCGTGAAGGGACCGATGGCCGTCTCGCCATAGTCGATCACCACGCCGTCAAAGCGCAGCGCTGGCGGCCCTTCGATCGCGGGTTTCGGCGCGGGCGGAGAAGCGGGCGCGAGCGCTTCAAGGCGTTCCACCGCAGCCTCCCCGACCTGCTTGTCGTGATAGGCGGCGGCAAGGCGGCGCATGGGAAGATAGAATTCCGGCGCGAGGACAAGAACAAACAGGGCTTGGCCCAGGGTCAGCTTTTCGGGAGCCGGAAAGGGCAGGATGCCGAGCAGGTTGAAGCCGCAATAGAGCGCGACCAGCGCCACCGACAGCGCCGCGAAGAACTCGATGATCGCGCTCGACACGAAGGCGACCTTGAGCACATCGATCGTGCGCGCGGCGACCTCGCGGGTAGCGTCGGCAAGGTGGCGGCCGATACGGTCCTGCGCGGCGAAGGCGACGATCACCGGGAGCGCGCGCACCCGGTCGACGAACAGGCCCGACAGGCGACTCAGCGCATCGAGCTGGCGCGCGGCGGCCCGCGCGGCCGCCGTTCCTGCGAGCGCCATGCCCATGGCAAAGGGAATCAGCGTCGCGAGCATGATCACGCCGGCGACCCAGCTCCCAAATACGGCAGCAATCGCGATTATGAGCGGGGACAGGACCGCGGCGCGGCGCAGCGGCAGGAAGCGGGCATGGAAGCCGCCCAGGTCCTCGATCCGGTCGACGGCATCGGCGACCGCCTCGCCCAGCATCCGGCGATCCCCCGGCGCGGCGACGAGAATGCCTGGATACACCCGCTGGCGCCAGTTCGTCTTGACGCGCATAGCAGCCGCTTCGCCGGCGTTGGTCGCACCGATCTGCATCCCGGCGCGAAGCAGGGCGGCGGCTATCAGTCCGCCCGCGGCAAGCGCAAGATGGCCCTGCCCCGCCCCTTGCTCCATTGATGCCACGGCTCCGGCCAGCGCCGCCGCCATGAGGATCGCCGCGCCGCTGTCGCCGATCCAGAAAAGGGCCGCAGCCTGTCTATCTAACGGGTTGCTCATATACTCAATTACGAGTAACGAATAATCATAATCTTTTCAACCGACTCAGGACACCCATGGAAGCCGGGCCGGAACGCAAGGAGTCTTGCCATGGACATGGCTGTGATCGAGCTTTCACGCCTCCAATTCGCCCTGACGGCTCTCTACCATTTCCTGTTCGTCCCCCTGACGCTCGGCCTCTCCTTCATCCTCGTCATCATGGAGAGCATCTATGTGATGACGGGCCGTGAGATCTGGCGCACCGTCACGCGCTTCTGGGGCAAGCTGTTCGGTATCAACTTCGTGCTGGGCGTCGCTACCGGCATTACCATGGAATTCCAGTTCGGCACCAACTGGTCCTACTATTCGCATTATGTCGGCGACATCTTCGGCGCGCCGCTCGCCATCGAAGGGCTGATGGCCTTCTTCCTCGAAGCGACGTTCGTGGGCCTCATGTTCTTCGGATGGGACAAGCTGTCCAGGGTCGGGCATCTGCTCACCACCTTCATGGTGGCTCTCGGCTCGAACCTATCGGCGCTGTGGATCCTCGTCGCCAATGGCTGGATGCAGAATCCGGTGGGATCGCGCTTCAATCCCGAAACGATGCGGATGGAAGTCTCCGACTTCATGGCGGTGCTGTTCAATCCGGTCGCGCAGGCGAAGTTCGTCCATACGGTGAGCGCGGGCTATGTCTGCGCCTCCGTTTTCGTGCTGGGCGTCTCGGCCTGGTATCTGCTCAAGGGCAAGTGGGTCGCGGTCGCGCGGCGCAGCTTCACGGTCGCCGCCGCCTTCGGCCTTGCCTCGTCGCTGTCGGTCGTCGTGCTCGGCGACGAAAGCGGCTACGCGCTGACCGATAACCAGAAGATGAAGCTCGCCGCGCTCGAGGCCATGTGGCACACTGAGCCCGCGCCCGCGGGCATTGCCGTTGTCGGCTTTCCCAGCGTCGCCGACCGCGAGACCTATTTCGAGGTCAAGATCCCCTATGTGCTCGGTCTCATCTCCACGCGCAGCCTGACGGGCGAAGTCTCCGGCATCTTCGAACTGGTCGCCAGGGCGCAGGACCGCATCGAGAACGGCATCAAGGCCTATGATGCGGTGGAAAAGCTGAAGGTGGACCAGAAGGACATGGTCGCGCGCGAGGCATTCGAGGAAGCCAAGGCCGATCTTGGCTATGCCCTGCTGCTGAAACGCTTCGTCGCCGATCCGCGGCAAGCCACGCCCCAGGACATCGAAAAGGCCGCATGGTCGACCGTGCCCAATGTCCCGGTGATGTTCTGGGTGTTCCGGGTGATGGCCGGCCTCGGCTTCTTCTTCATCGCCTTCTTCGGCGCCGCCTTCTGGATGGCTTCGATCCGCAAGCTGAACTGCGACAGCCGCTTCTGCCGCACCTTCCTGCGCGCGGCGGTCTGGGTCATCCCGCTGCCGTGGATCGCCATCGAATTTGGCTGGATCCTGGCCGAGATCGGCCGCCAGCCCTGGGCGATCGATGGCGTTCTGCCGACGTTCCTTGCCGCCTCGAGCCTGACCGTCGCGCAGCTCTGGACGACGATCATCGGGTTCACGGTGATCTATGGCGCGCTCGCCGTCATCGAAGTGCGGCTGATGCTGGCGGCAATCCGCAAGGGACCGGACCAGCATCGGCCTCCGGCGCCATCCCCCGAAACCCACAGCGGCTACGCGCCCATCCCTGCCGAATAAGGAGAACAGGTCATGGCACCTCCCATCGACTATGAAACGCTCCGGCTGATCTGGTGGCTGCTGATGGGCGTCCTCCTGATCGGCTTCACTCTCACCGACGGCTTCGACCTCGGCACCGCCGCGCTGCTGCCCTTCGTCGCGAAGACCGACGCCGAACGGCGTCTCGTCATCAACTCGATCGGCGCGACCTGGGAAGGCAACCAGGTCTGGTTCATCCTCGGCGGCGGCGCGATCTTCGCGGCCTGGCCGTTCGTCTATGCGGTCAGCTTCTCGGGCTTCTATCTGGCCATGTTCCTCGTCCTCGCCGCGCTCATCCTGCGGCCCGTGGGCTTCAAATACCGCTCGAAGAAGCCCGATGCCACATGGCGCTCGCGCTGGGATTGGGCGCTGTTCGTCGGCGGGTTCGTGCCTGCGCTGGTGTTCGGCGTCGCGGTCGGCAATGTCCTGACCGGCATCCCCTTCCGGCTCGATAGCGATCTGCGCTCCTTCTACGAGGGCAGCCTGCTCGGCCTGTTCCATCCGTTCTCGCTGGTCGCCGGGCTGCTCTCGGTCGCCATGATCGTGCTGCACGGCGCGAGCTGGCTTGCGATCAAGATCGAACGCGGCGTCGTGCATGACCGCGCGCGCGCCTTCGGCAAGGTCGCGGCGGTCGCGTCGATCCTGCTGTTCGCGCTGGGCGGGGTCATGGTCGCGAAAATGGGCATGGGCTTCCGCCTGACCCATGCGGCCGATCCGCTCGGCCCGTCCAATCCGCTGCTGTCGGGAACGGTCGCGGCGCCGGGGGCCTGGCTCAACAATTATGGCGCCCATCCCTGGATGCTGATCGCCCCGATCCTCGGCTTCGCGGGGCCGCTGCTGGCGTGGATCGGCATCCGCAAGGGCCGCGAGGTTCTGGCCTTTGGCGGCTCATCGATCGGCGCGATCGGCATCATCGCGACCGTGGGCCTCTCGATGTTCCCGTTCATCCTGCCCAGTTCGATCGACCCGGCCTCGAGCCTGACGGTCTGGAACGCCTCGTCCAGCCATGTGACTTTGTTCATCATGCTGGCCGTGACGGTGATCTTCCTGCCGATCATCCTGCTCTACACCGCCTGGGTCTACAAGGTCCTGTTCGGCCGCATCACGCTGCGCGATGTCGACACCAACCCCGACTATTACTGAAAGGACGACTTTCCATGTGGTATTTCAGTTGGATTCTGGGCGTGGGCCTCGCCGTCGGGTTCGGTATCCTCAACGGCATGTGGCATGAATTCCACGCCGATCCCGATGAGGACATTGCGGCCTGACCGCGACGGATCATGATTGCCATCGGCCCTCTCGCGCTCGCGTTGGAACGGCTGTTCGCGATTCTCGGGATCATCGCCTTCCTGGCGGCGGCGAACTGGATAGGCCGCCGTCGCGGCGTGGATTGCGATACGGCCGCGTGGCGGGCATTGCTCGCTGGCCTCGTTGCAGCTCGCGCGGGTTTTGTGGCGCAGAACTGGCATGCCTTCGCCATCGAACCCGCAACCATCCTCTATGTCTGGCAAGGAGGTTTCTCGCCGCTCCCCGGTCTGGTGACTGCCGCAATCGTGCTGGGCGTGTCACTACGGCGATCTCGCGCCCTAGCACCTTTGACACTCGTCTTCGCGGGCTGCGTCGCGGTCACATCCGGCGCCACGGCAGCGGCCCTTGCCTCGGCGCAGCGACCTCTACCGCAAGGAATCGTTCTCCAGTCGCTGGACAGCGGAACGAGCCTGCTCGACGATCGCCGGGGCAAGCCGTTCGTCGTCAATCTCTGGGCAACCTGGTGCCCGCCGTGCCAGCGTGAAATGCCGATGATGGTCGTAGAAGCGGCACACTCGGCCGTGCCGATCCTGCTTGTCAATCAGGGCGAGGATGCAGACAACGTACGTGCGTGGCTGGACAGCAAGCGCCTTGAAGCGGCGCACGTCCATCTCGACCGCGACCTGCGCATAGCTGCCGCGACCGGCTCGGCCGGGCTTCCCGCGACGCTGTTCGTCGACAGCAAAGGCGTGATCCGTGCGCTCCATGTCGGTGAAATCTCGCGGGCCGCCCTGCTCGCGGGACTACGCGATCTGAAGTAGAGTTTCGATCAAGGAGAAGACCATGACCAGACAAGTGAATATTGGAATCGGCGAGGAAGATCGGGTTGCGATTTGCGAAGGCCTGAGCCGCCTCCTGGCGGACACCTACACTCTCTATCTGACCTCGCACAACTTTCACTGGAACGTGACCGGGCCGATGTTCAACAGCCTCCATGCCATGTTCATGACGCAATATACCGAGTTGTGGAACGCGATCGACCCGATCGCCGAACGCATCCGCTCGCTCGGACAGCCCGCACCCGGTTCCTACGCGCAGTTCGCCAAACTCAGTTCCCTGCCCGACGCGCCGGAAGTGCCGCCGAAGGCGCTCGACATGGTCGACATCCTCGCCAAGGGGCATGAAGCGGCCGCCCGCACGGCGCGCACGCTGTTCCCTCTGGTCGAGAAGGCGAGCGACGAGCCGACCGCGGACCTGCTCACCCAACGGATCGGCGTGCATGAGCAGGCCGCATGGATGCTGCGCGCCCTGCTCGAAGAGTAAGACACGCTCAACGACTGGCCCCGGCCGCGCAATCTCTGCGAGGCCGGGGCCGTTAGCGAACTGCCGCCATTGAAAGGACGAGACCTTGGCTACGTCAAAGCTGGCAAACATCCTCCTCGATGCGCTCGAAGACGAGCGGAAGGCGGAGGCGACCTATGCCGCCGTGATCGAAAAGTTCGGCCCTGTCCGGCCCTTTTCCAACATCATAGCCCGCCTTATTCACCAAAAGTGTCCTGAAGGGTTGGCGGGAGTGGCGTAAGCCTCTGATCTGAATTAGGAACTGGGTGTCTAAGCCGAACCTGCCGCAGGGCAGAAAATGCCACGGGCCACACCCGCCATGAACGATGATATCGCAAGCTCATTTGGATTCCCAGCAGTCGGCCGCAAGAAAATCACAGCTGCGTTCGACGGTGGCCGGCTTACCTCGGATGGCGGTGTTCTACTGCTTGCACAGGCCGAGCGCGCGATGGGGATTTGCCAGCGCCTGGCGGCTTGTATTGCCGATCCGCGCGATCCAGCGCGGGTGATCCATCGCCTGGATGACATTCTGCGTGCCCGTGTGTTCGCGATTGCGTGCGGCTATGAGGATGCCGATGATCTCGATGCTCTGCGCGACGATCCAGGCTTCCGCCTGGCGCTCGGCAAGCTGCCGGAATCGGGCGCGGGGCTGGCCAGCCAACCGACGATGAGCCGGTGGGAAAATGCACCGACTACGCGCGAACTGGCCAGCATGATGGCCGCGATGATCGACATCTACTGCGCCAGCTATCCCGCCCCTCCGACAGCGGTCACGCTGGATATCGACGACACGTGCGACGTCGTGCATGGCTATCAACAGCTCTCGTTCTGGAACGGGCATCATGGGGAGCGCTGCTTCCTACCGATCCATATCTACGACACCGCGACCGGCAGGCCGGTGGCCATGCTGCTGCGCACAGGCAAGACGCCTTCTGGAAAGGAGGCGGCGGGGCACATCCGACGCCTGGTGCGTCACCTGCGCCGTAATTGGCCCGATACCCACATCACTATCCGCGGCGACGGGCACTATGGTCGACCCGAGGTCATGGCCTACTGCGATGCGGCCCGCGTCGATTACGTGTTCGGCCTGCCCACCAATTCAGCGCTGCGCGCCGATCCCGCCATTGTTGCGGTCGCCGATGCCTGCGCGGTCAAGCGCGCCCAGCGTCAGTGTCCCGTCCTGCGCAACTATGCCGAGACCCGCTATGGGGCAAAGACCTGGAAGTGCCAGCGTCGCGTCGTTGCACGGATCGAGGCCAGCACGCTGGGCATGGACATCCGCTATGTCGTCACCTCGTTGGCAACAGGATCGGCCGAGCACATCTACGACACGCTCTACTGCGCGCGTGGTCAGGCCGAGAACCTGATCAAGCGCCACAAGTCCCAGCTCGCCAGCGACCGAACCTCGTGCCGCTCGGCCAATGCCAATCAGATGCGCCTGATACTGCACACTGCCGCATACTGGCTGCTATGGCGCATCCAGCAGGCGATGCCCAGGACCGCTGCTCTGGCAAGCGCGGAGTTTACCACCTTGCGCCTGCGGCTGCTCAAGGTCGCTGCGCGCGTCGTAGAAAGTGCTAGCCGCATCCGCATTGCCTTCGCTTCCGCCTGTCCGGATGCCGACCTGTTCCGCGCCCTCGTTCTCCGGCTGAAGCCTGCGCCGACGTAGCCCATGCGGCAGCGCCGCAGAACTCCGAGCCCAGCCCTTCAACCCGAAAAGCCCATCAATCCGAATGCGGTGAAACAAACGCCAGCGATGCCGGTCGTCCGCGCAATACAGCCAGCCGCAGCAAATGCCCAGAGCGGGCCCGAAACCGAGCGTCGTGAATAAGAGAGGATAGAGGCCGAACAGCGCCATGCCGCCGCACTTGAGCGCCAGCTTGCCCGGCTGGGCATCGACGTACCGCCCGATCCATGGACGGGGAAAGTGGCGGCACCAGCTTCTCTCGCGCAGGCTTGCGAAAGCGCGGTCCAGGGCGAGATCGAGAATATCGCGCTTTACGACCGGCTGATCCCGATGGTCGACGACCCCGCGGCGCGCCAGGTGATGGAAAACCTGCAGGCCGCCTCGCGCGAGCGCCACCTTCCAGCTTTCAGGCAATGCCTGGAGCGGGAACGCGATCGCCGTTCGTGACGGCCTCCCTCAATCGCGATCACTCAGGCACAGGCTGCTTTTGGGATCCGTAATCGACGGTGGATGGCATCGACAGAGGGCGCGAGGCATGACCTGTCGGCGTCAGCGCCTTTGGCGTTCCTCGAACAGCTGCGCTTTCTCGTACATTTCCTTCGCCTCGGCGAGGCACACATCACGTCTGTTCAGATAGACATCGCTGTTTCGGACTGCCGGCTTGAGATCCGGTTTCGGAATCATTCCATAAGCCTTTGTGTTCTCGATGGACGCTGAACCTCGGCGAGCGCGACCTCGTCGCTCACTCCATGACCGCGGGCGAGATAGTCCTGCGATCCCATTTCGTTGAGGCGCGAGATCGTCCGCTCGAACTCGAAGGCGTCGTCTGCCGCGCAATACAGCGCGTCGGGTTCGCGATCGGCGGAAGCCAGCAGCTTGACGCCATTTTCATAGAAGGCGTCGATCAGTGTCTTGAATCGCGCCGCTTCCGATTTCCGGTTTGCGTCGAGAACGGGGATCCCGACCAGGATCACGGTGTGATAGCGGTAGGCCAATGCAAGATAATCGGGAATGCCGCGCGGTTCGCCGCATAGCCGCTTGAATGAGAAGACGGCCACGCCTTTCAGCGACTTGGGCACGAACAGTTCTCGTCCGCCCTTGATTGCCAGTGTTTCGGAGGGAACATGCTCCCGGTCCTCGACCGGAAAATCGGTCAACCGGAAGAACGCCCGGCTCAGGGCTTCCGTCGCCGCATCGCCATTGGGCACGTGCCAGGTCTGGAACCCTCCAAGGCGCTGCATGCGATAGTCAGTCGGCCCATCCAGGGTGAGCACATCGAGCCGATCCTTGAGGAGCGCGATGAATGGCAGAAAATGTTCGCGGTTGAGGCCGTTCTTGTAGAGGTCCTGAGGCGGCCGGTTGGATGTAGCGACCACGGTAACGCCATGTCCGATGATCCGGGTAAACAGCCTCGACAGGATCATCGCGTCAGCCGAATTGGTTACGATCATTTCGTCGAAGGCGATCAGCCGCGCTTCGGCCGCGATGGCATCGGCGACCGGCAATATCGGATCGCCGGTCTCCTTGGCGCGTTCGGAGCGTAGCCGGTCATGCACCTCCTGCATGAACTCGTGGAAGTGGACGCGCCGTTTCCCGGCGATCTCGACGCAGTCGAAGAAGAGATCCATCAGCATCGATTTGCCGCGGCCGACCCCTCCCCAGAGATAGACTCCCCGCACGGGATCGGGTTTGCGCCTGACGAAACGCGACAGGAGGCCCTGACGGCGCGCCTGTGCTTCCAATTCCGCAACCGCCTTGCCGAAACGCAGAGCGACCTGCCGCTGGGCGTCGTCAGGGCGCAGCTGACCCGTTGAAATGGCGTTCACGTAACGCGTCAGGACTTTGCTCTGAGGCAAGACAAAGTTCTCCGGCAAAAAGTTGAATTTGAGAAGTCGCGCATCGGCCCGACAGCCTCATACCCTGGTCAATCTCGAGACTGGCCACGGCCGAAGCTGAAGATCATGTATCGGCGTCGTCCGGAATTGCTCCCGGGCGTTCCCTGCGAAACCCATGCATGCCGAACCACCACTGCAAGGCAATGATGGCTCCCTTGGCGGGCTGAAGCAGCCCGACCATCAGGAGCAACGCCAACGGAAGCAGGATCGCCATCAACATCGGCACGGACATTTCCGCGCGACTGGTCACGGCGATAATGAGCGGCGCCATCAGATGCCCCGTCACGAAGATCGAGACATAGGCCGGGAAATCATCAGCTTGCTGATGCGTCCAGTCCTGGCCGCATTGCGGGCAATGAGGGATCGGTTTCAGGAACCGCATGAACAGGCGCGCCTCGCCGCACCGGGGGCATCGCCCGCGCAACCCGCGCAGGATCGCGGCCCAACCTGTGACCGGCAAGACAAGCTTGCCGGTTACCGATCCCTGTTCATGAGCGGGCATGGATTCTGGCTTTTCGTGAAACTTGTCAAAGGGGAACCGGATGAGGTCAGGCATCGAACCATCCGGGAGGGGCCGCCGCGCGGATGCTTTCGTCGACATGAGCGACAAACTGCGTGAAGTTGCGCTTGAAGCGGTCGACCAGGGAACGCGCCGTGCCGTCATAGGCGGCCCCATCAGCCCAGGTGGAACGCGGGTCGAGAATACTCGAATCCACACCCTCTACAGCAACGGGGACCACGAAGCCGAAGTTGGGATCGGTGCGGAACTGTGCGCCTTCGAGAGTCCCGGAAAGCGCAGCATTGAGCAGTGCGCGCGTCACCTTGATCGGCATCCGCGATCCCGTTCCATATTGGCCGCCGGTCCAGCCGGTGTTGACCAGCCAGCAATCGACATTCCCCGCGGCGATACGCTTGCGAAGCAGATTGCCGTAGACGCTGGGATGCCGCGGCATGAACGGCGCGCCAAAGCAGGTCGAGAACGTCGCTTCGGGTTCGGTGACACCGAGTTCGGTGCCCGCGACCTTGGCTGTGTAGCCGGACAGGAAATGATACATCGCCTGTTCGGGCGTTAGCTTCGCGATGGGCGGGAGCACGCCGAAGGCATCGGCCGTCAGCATGATGATGTTCTTCGGCACCGGCCCCATGTTCTCGGCGGAGGCATTGGGGATGAAGTGGATCGGATAGGCGCCCCTGCTGTTCTCGGCGAGCGAGGCGTCGTCGAGGTCGAGTGCGCGGGTTTCCGGATCCATGACGACATTCTCGAGGATCGTACCGAAGCGGCGGGTGGTCGCATGGATTTCAGGCTCCGCCTCGGCCGAGAGACGGATCATCTTGGCGTAGCAGCCGCCTTCGAAATTGAAGACGGCGCTGTCCGACCAGCCATGCTCGTCGTCGCCGATCAGCGTGCGCGAAACATCAGCGGACAAAGTGGTCTTGCCGGTGCCCGAGAGGCCGAAGAAGATCGCGGTGTCGCCATCGGGACCGATGTTCGCCGAACAATGCATCGGCATGACGCCCTTTTGCGGCAGCACATAGTTCAGCACCGAGAACACCGCCTTCTTCATCTCGCCGGCATAGCCGGTGCCGCCGATCAGGATCAGCCGGTGGGTGAAATCGATCGCGATGATGGTTTCCGACCGGCAGCCATGGCGTTCGGGATCGGCGCGGAAGCCGGGCAAGTCGATGATGGTGTAATCCGCCGTGAAATGCGTGAGTTCATCCGCCGTCGGCCTAACCAGCATGGTGCGCACGAAATGCGAGTGCCAGGCCAGTTCCGTGACGACCCGGACTCCGACACGGAATTCCGGCTGCGAGCCGCCGAACAGATCCTGGACGAAGACGTCGTCGAGTGCGGCAAGATGCTTGAGGAAATCCTCGCGCAGATTGGCGAAGGCTTCTTCCGACATCGGCTTGTTGGAAGCCCCCCACCAGACATCATCCCTGGTGACCTCATCACGGACGATGAATTTGTCCTGGGCCGAACGGCCGGTATGTTTTCCGGTTTCAACCACGAAGGCGCCATGCTCGGACAGGCGGCCTTCACCGCGCCGCAAGGCGATCTCGACGAGTTCGGGCGTATCGAGATTTTCGTGAAGCGTCCCACCGGATTTGACCGTGATGTCCAAAGCTGCGGGGATCTGCGTGATTTTGCTGTGTGGCCTTTCGGATCGGGTTGGAAGGAAGCAGGCGGATCGGGCGTCGCCCGAACCTGTTCCGACGGGAAGTTTCAGCCTGAGCTTCGGGCGCCGAAGACGATCGGGTTGCGACACCGGACTCGCCGCCGCCGGGGCATCCGATGGCGGCGCCTGTCGACCTGCACCTTTGCGGCGGTGCTTTTTCTCCACGATCATTTGCTCATCTCCGATCTGGAGGCTCGAAGGTCGCAGCCCTCAAGACCATCGGCTTTCTCAGACGCGGAAATACCTCACCCCGACAAAGCGCGTGTGATCGATTATCCGGTACAATGCACATATACAACTCCCTCCTAATTTGTTAAGAGTGATATTTGATGTATTAAACATCATGGAGCCAACATGATCACGTCGCAGCAAATGCGCGCCGCGCGCGCCCTCCTCGGACTTGATCAACGCCAGCTCGCCGCGCTGGCCGGCCTCTCCCTGCCGACCATCCAGCGCATGGAATCATCCGATGGCCAAGTGCGCGGTGTGGTCGACACGCTGGTCAAGGTGATCACCGCGCTGGAAGGCGCAGGCATCGAACTGCTGGGCGAGAATGCGCCCAGCACGGGCGTGGGCCGCGGTGTGCGTCTGCGCGAAACGACCGCGGGAAAGTCCGGCGGCCAGGGGCAGTCGCTTCTCTATGACAAGGCGGAGGAACCGGTCAGGTGAGCGCGAAAGCCTATACGCCCAAGCTCATCACGACCTTGCGCGAAGGGTACACCGCTCAGACCTTCCGCGCCGACGCCATAGCGGGCCTGACGGTCGCGATCGTCGCGCTGCCTCTTGCCATGGCCCTGGGCATCGCCAGCGGCGCTTCTCCCGACAAGGGGCTTGTCACGGCCGTGGTGGCGGGGTTCCTGATTTCCGCGCTCGGCGGATCGCGGGTCCAGGTCGGCGGACCCACGGGCGCCTTTGTCGTCGTCATTTTCAATGTTATCGCCCAGCACGGCTATGATGGGCTGCTGATCGCGACGCTCCTGGCAGGCATCATCCTCATTGCCGCCGGTGCGTTTCGCCTCGGGCAGATGATCAAATTCATCCCCCATCCGGTCGTCACCGGATTCACCGCGGGGATCGCCGTTATCATTGCCTCGAGTCAGGTGAAGGACTTCCTCGGGCTCTCGATGACCGAGGTCCCGGCTGAGTTCCTGCCCAAATGGCAGTCCTATCTCGCCGCTCTGCCGAGCACCAGTTGGGCAACTCTAGGCGTCGGGGTCGGAGCACTTGCGACCATCATCGTGCTGCGCAAACTCGCGCCCAGACTGCCCGGGTTCCTGATCGCGGTCGTGGTAAGTTCCCTCGCCGTCGCTCTGCTCAAGCTCCCGGTCGACACTATCGGCTCCCGCTTCCCGGACATTCCTTCCGGCCTGCCGATGCCGTCCCTGCCGGAATTCACCTTCGCCAAGATCAATGCGGTGATGCCTTCGGCATTCACCATTGCATTTCTCGCCGGCATCGAAGCCCTGCTGTCGGCCGTCGTCGCCGATGGCATGGCCGGAACGCGGCATCGCTCCAACCAGGAATTGATCGGCCAGGGCGTCGCCAATATCGGATCCGCCCTGTTCGGTGGGCTACCCGCGACGGGCGCGATTGCGCGTACCGCCACCAATATCCGCTCCGGGGCCAGAACCCCGGTTGCCGGAATCATGCATGCCGTGTTCCTTCTTCTGTTCATCCTGTTCGCCACGGACCTGATGGCATTCGTACCCATGGCCGCGCTTGCCGCGATCCTGTTCATGGTCGCCTGGGGCATGAGTGAATATGAGCGGTTCATTGCCTTGCTGCACATGCCCAACAGCGACCGGGCCGTGCTGCTACTGACATTCGGCCTGACGGTACTGGTGGATCTCACCGTCGCAATCGGCGTCGGCGTAACTCTGGCCTCGCTCCTCTTCATGGCCCGCATGAGCGAGGCTGTCGAGGTCGACAGCAGCGGCCGGCAGGACATCGATCTCGATTCCGAAGACGTTCACCAGCGCGACGCGTTGCCGGAGGGTGTCGAGGTGTTCCGGATCACCGGCCCGTTCTTCTTCGGCGTAGCAGGCGAACTGCTCGATACGCTGCGCCGCGTCGGTCAGTCGCCCAAAGTCATCATCCTGCGCATGCGGCTCGTTCCCCTGCTCGATGCAAGCGGCGTCCAGGCGCTCGAACAGTTCATCGAACAAGCGCGCGTCGCCGGCGCAACGGTCGTGTTGTCCGGCGTGCAGCCGCAACCGAAGTCGATGCTTGCGCGCGTTCACCTGGAAGCTGGTTCGGACAAGCTTTTCTATGCCGCGGACTTCGCCAGCGCCCAGTCGCTCGCGGTCAGCTTGCTCGAAGCGCCCAAAACTCAGCCGCACTGATCGGCGCACCCTGCTGCGGTTCGGGCGAACATATTGTCGAAAGGAAGGAAATTTGAACGACGTCGTGATCCTGTCGGGTGTGCGCACCGCTATCGGGGATTTTGGAGGCAGCCTTAAGGACGTCGCGCCGTGGGAGCTTGGCCGCATCGTCATTGCCGAAGCCATCAAGCGGGCCGGAATCGAACCAGGCCATGTCGAGCATGTTGTCCTTGGCCAGGTCATTCAAAGCGAACCCAGCGATGCATATGTCTCGCGAATTGCCGCTATCGCGGCGGGGATTCCCGATCGGACCCCGGCGCTCACCCTGAACCGCCTTTGCGGATCGAGTGTGCAGGCGATTATTTCCGCCGCCCAAATGATCGCATTGGCCGAGTGTGACATCGCCGTTGCTGGCGGTGTCGAGAGCATGAGCCAATCCCCACACGTTCTCAAGGGCCTGCGCTGGGGGCGCAGGATGGGCGATGAAATGATGATCGACGCGATGAACGCGACGCTGAGCGATCCGTTCGGTGCAGGTCACATGGGGGTCACTGCCGAGAACGTTGCCGAACGTCATGGCATCACCCGGGCCGAGCAGGACGCGCTGGCGGCCGAAAGCCATCGCCGGGCAGCAAGAGCACAGCAGGAAGACCGTTTTCGCGAGCAGATCGTTTCCGTCGAGGTCAAGGGCCGTAGCGGCACCTTTATGTTCGAGGCCGACGAGCATGTGCGCACCGACGTTTCCAGCGAAGGCCTCGGCGCACTCACGCCCATCTTCCGCAAGGATGGCGGGACCGTAACGGCGGGCAACGCCAGCGGCATCAACGACGCTGGCGCGGCTCTGGTGCTGGCTTCCGCCGCCGCCGCCGAGAGACACGGCCTGACACCCCGCGCCAGGGTTGTAAGCTGGGGACATGCCGGTGTTGCCCCCGAAGTGATGGGGCTCGGTCCCGTCGAAGCCGTGCCCATCGCCCTCAAGCGGGCCGGACTATCGCTTGACGACATCGACGTGATCGAGGCGAACGAGGCTTTTGCCGCGCAGGCTTGCGCGGTCGCCAAACTGCTCGATTTCCCGCCCGAGAAGGTCAATCCCAATGGCAGCGGCATTGGACTTGGGCATCCCGTCGGGGCAACCGGCGCCATCATCACCATCAAGGCGCTTTACGAGCTCGAGCGTATTGGCGGCCGCTACGGGCTTGTGACCATGTGCATTGGCGGCGGACAAGGCATTGCACTCGTGATCGAGCGATTGCCGAGCCAGGATGCGTAAGAGGCGAGCATGAGCGAACCGGATCGGACAGGCAGACGGCCCAGCTCCCTGGATATCGGCAGAGCGCAGCGCGCGCTGGTCCAACTGGCCGCCATGCTGGCGGCCCTTGCCGGCGCGATCAATGCAGCCGGCTTTCTGGCATTCGGGCACGTCTTCCTTGCCTCGCCCGAGGCCAACGCCACTGTTCTGGGCACGAGCCTTCCCGGTGGCTTTGGTATCACGAAATTTGTGGGCGGAATGATCTTCAGCTTCGTGGGGGGTGTGGTCCTCACGACCTTGATTACGCACTGGCTAGGCCGGTACCGGCGCACAATCGCGCTCGTTTGTACCGCAATCGCGTTGGCCGCCGCCTATCTGACATTCCTCTCGCATCTGGCGATCATCCCGGCCGTGCTGATCGCGATGGCCATGGGTAGTGCTCATTGCACTTTTGAGAGGGATGATCCCGACCTGCAGGAGGCTATTTCGCCCTCCACGCAGGTCGTGCGGTTCGGGGAGGCATTGGCCGGCGGACGGCATCACGCGAACTATCGCCAGCTTGGCTTGCATGCATCCTTTTGGCTGGTCTTCCTTATTGGCGGGCTTGCAGGCGCTGTTGCGTGGATCACGCTCGACGCCAGAGCCTTTGCCGTGGCTGCCCTCGTCGCCGCATTGCTGGCAATGCGCGCCTGGCTGATTGAACGCGATCTGTTCGGTGCCTGACGCACATTCCTGACCGATGGAGAACTCCATGAGCGAAGATGAATATGTCTACGATGAAGAATCCGGTGAATGGATGGCTGCATCCGAACTGAAGGAACGGCGCGCCACCGCGGACCGGATCGAAGTCCGCGATGCCGTGGGCAACCTGCTTGCCGACGGCGACCAGGTCACGTTGATCAAGGATCTGGTCGTCAAGGGCGCCGGCCAGACTCTGAGGCGGGGAACGCTGATAAAGTCGATCCGCCTCACGGATGACCCGCAGGAAATCGACTGCCGGTATGAAGGCATCAAAGGTTTGGTGCTTCGTGCGGAATTTGTCCGCAAGCGCAGCTGACCGGTTATTGCGGTTGTTCGGCGCAAAGCTTCTTGAGAAGGATCAAGGCATTTTTCTCATCTCGCTGGCAATATGAAAATTGATGGGAGGTTCGCCATGAGTACAACCGATATCCGTAACCGCTTCTCTTCCCTGTCGATCACTCTGCACTGGCTCATGGTGCTGCTGATCTCGGTCGTTTACGCTACCATTCTCCTGCGGGAGAACTATCCCAAGGGAACCGACATCCGCGAGGGGCTGAAAACCTGGCATTTCATACTCGGACTCACCGTTCTGGCGCTGGCGATCATCCGCCTGCTGGCACGCCTCAGCCAGCGCACCCCCCCGATCACGCCGGAACCGCCGTCATGGCAGACGCTTTTAGCCAATGCGACGCATCTCGCACTCTACGCGTTCATGCTGGCGATGCCCTTGGCGGGCTGGGTGATCCTGAGTGCGTCGGGCAAGCCGATTCCATTCTTCGGTCTGGAACTGCCGGCTCTTGTCGGCCAGAGCAAAGCCCTGGCGGGACAGATGAAGGATTGGCACGAGACAGTCGGGACCATCGGATATTTCCTGATCGGCTTTCACGCCCTTGCCGCTCTCTTCCATCATTACATCGTCAAGGATGATACCTTGCGCCGAATGCTGCCGGGCCGAACCTGATGGCAAAGCACTCTGGCGATCACGGCGCCGCTGAGCGGTAGGCGACAGCTGCCGCAGCGCTGTAAAATCGGGCCAGCGCAAGCGCGCGCAAGATCGTCATGGGTGCAGACCTCGCTGCGCGCCCTCCCCGCCTTTGATCGCACGCGCCAGGGCTGCCTCCTCCCACCGGATCGAAAAGGCGCCCCGAAGCTGGCCGGAAGCAAAACCCGTCGCCTGATCTGCGGGATAATGCGCGCGGATCGCCGCCATCACCTCCGGGGCGACATTCTCGCCATGGCAAGCGAGGCACATGGGCATGGTCGGTATGGCGCGCATATAGCGATATTGCCCGCCCTCATACGCCGACCAGCGCCTGGGCTTGCCGTCGACGCCAAACGGCGCGGCGGCCCAGCTCTCCATGACGCGGCGTTCGGTAGCGTCAGGACTGGCAGCGGGATTACGCGTGCGCAGCGCCGTGCGCCGGACGGTCGCTCCGCTTTCCTCGGAGATCTGCGCGGCGAGCGCGGGCGCTATGCTCGAACAGACGCTGATCGCGCCTTGCGGACCATCCGCCGCCATCGCGGCGGTCAGCGCGCTCAATAATTCCTTCTGGAAGCGGTCGGCCAGGATATCGGAGCGCGCTTGTGCCTCCTGCACCATCACCGCCGGATCCGACGGCGGCTCATTCGAGGCGCAAGCCCCGAGAGAGACCATGGACAGGAGCGGAAGGACGGCGCGTCGCATCGGATTTCTCAGGATTGTCCAGCACCGGGACCGAAGCGATCGCAGAGCATGTCGATCAACTTGCGGACGTCGCTGTCAGCAAGGCTGTAGTAGATCGTCGTCGCCTCGCGCCGGGTCTTGACCAGACCCCCTTCTCGCAATTTCCCCAGATGCTGGGACACGCTGGATTGCGATTGCCCGCACAACTCCACCATCTCCCCGACGGAGAATTCGCCCTGGGTCAGCCGGCACAGGATCAGCAGACGCTGTTCATTGGCCAGCAGCTTCAGCACGCTCGCCGCATGGGCGGCGTGCTCGGCGAGTTGTGCAAGGGGCGTCTCAAGCGGCATCATCTGGTCGCGGGTTTCCCATCATCTCGAAGCACGATGTAAATGGCCGGAATAACCAGCACGGTCAGCAGCGTCGAGGACGCAAGGCCGAACAGCAGCGAGATCGCCAAACCCTGAAAGATCGGATCGGTCAGGATCACGGCCGCGCCAATCATCGCCGCGGCGGCCGTGAGAACGATCGGCTTGAACCGGATCGTGCCGGCTTCCAGCAGCACGTCGCGCAGCGATTTGTCCGGCGTGGCCGAATGGCGGATGAAGTCGACCAGCAGGATCGAGTTGCGCACGATGATACCGGCGAGCGCGATGAACCCTATCATCGAGGTTGCCGTAAACGGTGCACGGAACAGCATGTGGCCAATGACGATCCCGACCAGCGTGAGCGGCACCGGCGTCAGGATCACGAGCGGCAGGCGGAAGCTTTTGAACTGCGCGACGACGATGATGTAGATCGCCAGCAGCGCGACCATGAAGGCGCCGCCCATGTCGCGGAACGTGACCCAGGTGATCTCCCATTCGCCATCCCAGAGCAGGGACGGCACGCTCTCATCCTCGGGCTGACCGTTGAGACGGATTTCCGGCTTCTGGAGGCCCTTGGCCGCCCAGTCATAGGCATCGACCGCGCGGTTCACTTCGATCATGCCGTAGATCGGCGCTTCATAGGCTCCGGCCAGCTCGGCCGTGACCATGTCGGCATATCGACCGTCACGGCGGAAGATCGCAGGACTCCCCGTCTCGGTGCGCGCTTCGACCACCGCGCCAAGGTCGATGAGCTGGCCGCCCGGCGTCTGTGCGACAGGCATACTCGACAAGGCTTGCGTCCAGCTGCGGTCCTTCTGTTCCAGCGCGATTGTAATCGGTAGTGGGCTGCGGCCATCGCCGCGCGGCGCGTAGCCGACAGTCTGGCTCCCCATGAGCATACCGATGCTGTCGGCGACCTGCCGCTGGGAAAGGCCGTAATAATCGAGCCGGTCGCGCTGCACGTCGAGGCGGAGCTTCGGGCGCGCCTCGCCGAAGCTGTTGTCCACGTCGACGATGAAGGGGACGGACTTGAAGATCTTTTCCAGCTCGGACGCTGTCTTCTGGCGCGTGACTTCGTCGGGGCCATAGACCTCGGCCAGCAGGGTCGCGAGGACGGGCGGTCCTGGAGGCGTCTCGACCACCTTGATAGATGCGCCATTGGGCAAGCGCAGCGCCTTCAGCCGCTGGCGCAGGTCGAGCGCAATCTGATGGCTGGACCGGCTGCGATCCCCCTTGGGCAGCAGCGTCACCATCACATCGCCCTGCTCGGGCTGCGAGCGCAGGAAATAATGGCGGACAAGGCCGTTGAAGTTGAACGGCGCCGATGTGCCGACATAGGCCTCCATCGCCGTCGCTTCGGGCAAGCCTCGCACCACGCCGGCAACATCTTCCAGCACGCGGCCCGTGTTTTCGAGCGCGGTGCCTTCGGGCATATCGACCACGACCTGAACCTCCGACTTGTTGTCGAAGGGCAGCAGCTTCACGGTAACGGCCTTGAAATAGAACATCGAGCAGGCGACCAGTGTCGCCACGCCCACCGCGATCAGGAAATTGCGGGCGGACTTCTTCGTATCGATGACGCGATGCGCGACACGGGCATAGAGCTGCCCCAGCTTGCCGCCGCTCTCGTCATGGCCGTGGCCAGAGCCGAGCGTCTTGCGGGCAAAACGGATCATCAGCCACGGCGCAATGACCACGGCGACGAAGAAGGAAAAGATCATCGCCGCCGACGCATTGACCGGGATGGGAGCCATGTAGGGGCCCATCAGGCCGGAAACGAACAGCATCGGCAGCAGCGCCGCAACCACGGTCAATGTCGCGACCACCGTGGGATTGCCGACCTCCGCCACCGCCTCGATCGCGGCCTGGGTACGGTTGCGGTCATCGTCCATCGCCCAATGGCGCGCGATATTCTCGATCATGACGATCGCGTCGTCGACGAGGATGCCGATCGAGAAGATCAGCGCGAACAGGCTGACGCGGTTGATGGTGTAGCCCATGAGGTTCGAGGCGAACATGGTCAGCAGGATCGTCGTCGGAATGACCACGGCGGTCACGCCCGCCTCGCGCCACCCGATCGCGAAGCCGATCAGCACGACGATGGAGACGGTCGCCAGCGCCAGATGGAACAGCAGCTCGTTGGCCTTCTCGTTCGCCGTCTCGCCATAGTTGCGGGTGACGGCGACCGTGACGTCATCGGGGATGAGCTTGCCTTTCAGGCTCTCGACGCGCTCGAGGATCGCATCGGACACCACCACGGCATTGGCGCCGGCGCGCTTGGCGAAGGCGATGCTGACGGCGGGGGCGCTATGCCACTTGCCGTTTTCCTCCTTCGCCCAGCGCCACGCCCGCGCCTGATCCTCGCGCGGCCCCTGCGTTACGCTGGCAACGTCGCGCAGATAGACGGGCGAGCCGGAGGCAGAGCGCACGGTCAGAAGTCCGACCTCCTGCGCCGATGACAGGGTGCGGCCCGCCGTGACGCCGACCGCCTTGCCGTCCTCGCGGATATTACCCAGCGGAAAGGACCGATTGGCCTGGCTCGCGGCCTCGATCACGCTCCCCAGCGGCACGCCATACTGGCGGAGCCTGGCCGGATCGGGCGCAATGCGGATTTCCTCGGGGCGGCCACCGACGAGGAAGCTGATCCCGACATTGTCGACCTTGGCGATCTCGGTGCGCAGCTTCGCGGCGAGTTCGTAGAGGCTGGCATCGTTCCACTGCCCTGCCGCGCCGGGCTTGGGGGCAAGGGTCAGGACGACAGCGGGAACGTCGTTAATGCCGCGCACCGTCACCTTGGGATCGGGGATGCCGACCGGCTTACGATCCCAATTGGCGCGCAGCTTCTCCTCGATGCGGATCGCTGCATCCTCCGGGTTCGACCCGACGAGGAAGCGCGCCGTCACCATTACGCCATCGTCCTGCGCCTGGGTATAGACATGCTCCACCCCGTCGACGCTCTTGACGATGGTTTCGAGCGGAATGCCCACCAGCTCGGTCGCATCGGCGGCGGACAGGCCGGGCGCCATCACCTGAATGTCCACCATCGGCACGCTGATCTGCGGTTCCTCCTCCCTTGGGATGGAAAGAAGAGCCAGCAGACCGACAGCGATCGCCGCCAGCAGAAACAGCGGCGTCAGGGGGGAAGCGATAGTGGCCCTGGTGAGGCGACCGGAAACACCGAGATTCATGGCCGCGGAGCCTTGGCCGGCTTACCGGGGGCGAACAGCACGTCGCCGGCGGCCGCACCGCTCAATATCTCGACCAGGGCGGGATCGGCCGTCGGCGCGATCTGGACCGGCACCATGCTGAGCCGCTTGCCTTCCGCGACGATCTGCACCTGATCCATGCCATAGCGCGTGGTGATGAAGGAGCGCGGCACGACCAGCGCCTTGCGCGTGCCGATCTCGACCGACGCGCTCACGCGGCGGCCGATGAATTGGGTGGAAAGCCCAGGCAAAGTCGCATCGACGCGGACCTGGCCGCCAGTGATCGCGGGATAGACCTGCGCCACACTGCCTTCGCGCTGCCCGGACGGCATATCCGCTTCATTGACGATCACGCGCGCACCGGGATGGACCTGTCCGGCAACCGACTCCGGCAGCATCAACCGCAGCACCGGCGGCCCCGCGGTAACCGTCGCGATCGACATGCCCGGCGCCACCGGTGATCCGGCGGGAATATCGGCGCGAAGCACCCGACCGCTCGCCGGGGCGATCACCGCCCCCTGCCCCGCGACGCTGACGCTTGCGCCCTGCTGCGCCCGAGCGGCAGCAACCTGCGCATCGGCCGCGCGCGCGGCCGCAACGGCCTGATCCAGGCGCGCCTTGGCATAGACGCCTTGGCCATAGAGATCGCGAATGCGGGCGAGATCGGCATTGGTCCGCGCGGCTTCGGCCTGGGCGGCGGCGGTCTGGGCGCCATAGGCGCTTGTCTCATAGCCGAGCCGCGAATCGACGATCATGCCGATCCGCTGGCCCTTTTGCACCGTGTCGCCGGCACGGACGGAAAGCGACGTGAGGATGCCGGGGATGCGGGCGAGCACTTCGGCCTGGTCGCGCGTGGCGATCTCCGCGCCGACTACCTTCATGTCCGGGATTTCGGTTGCGGCGAGCCGCAGAGTTTCCCCGGCGGGTAGCGTCGCCGCCGCCTGCTCCTGCTCCGGCTTGCTCCCGCATGCCGACAGCGCCAGCGCGGCGCCCGCCAACCAGAGCCACTTGCCCCTGCCGCTCATCATGCCGCCGATACCCCTCTTTTTTGGTTCTCTTTCAGGCTCTCAATCACCAACGACCGGGAAGCCGGCGTCTTTCCACGCACCGATCCCGCCAGCGAGGTGGGTGTCGATCGCGCTCTGCGCCGCCGCGCATTGATCGAGTGCCTGGCCCGAGCGCTTTCCGCCCGCGCATTGCAGCACGACAGTCCGGCCCTTGGGATCAGGGATGTTACGAGGTGAAAAGCCCGACAGTGGCATGTTTATTGCGCCCAGTATGTGGCCGGCGGCGAACTCGCCTGTCTCGCGCACGTCGATCAGGAGCGCCTTGCCGCCCTTCAGCATGGCGTCCAGCTCGGCGGGGCCGATCTCACGGTGGGCATCACGTTTCTTGAATCCGAACATGGCAGCTTCCTCAACTTTGTTATTTGCATATAACGTGTAATGATGATATTCGTCAATGCCATTGAGACATGGAAGGATCGCAGATGGGCAAGCCTTTGATCGTGGTGCTGGGCGCGGGTCTGGGAGGCACGATCGCCTCCTATGAGATCAAGGCTGCCGTCAAAGACCGCGCCGACGTGATGACGGTATCCGATAGCGATACCTACAACTTCATCCCGTCCAATCCCTGGGTCGCCGTGCGCTGGCGCGAGCCTGAAGCCATCCAGGTCCACCTCCCTCCCGTGTTCGCCAAAAAGAAGATCGGCTTCACCTCGGTCGGCGCGAAGCGGCTGCATGCCGGCGAAAAGCGACTCGAACTCAATGACGGCTCATCCATCAATTACGATTATCTTGTAATCGCTACCGGCCCGGAACTCGCGTTCGACGAGATCGAGGGGCTGGGTCCGCATGGCGGCCATACCCTCTCCATCTGCCAGACGCCCCACGCCTCAGCCGCCGCCGATGCGTTCGATGCCTTTGCACAAAATCCCGGCCCGATCGTCGTCGGCGCGGTGCAGGGCGCGTCCTGCTACGGCCCGGCCTACGAATTCGCGATGATCCTCGACACCGAACTGCGCAAGCGCAAGATCCGCGACAAGGTGCCGATGATCTATGTGACGCCCGAACCCTATATCGGCCACCTTGGGCTCGACGGCGTCGGCGATACCAAGTCGCTGCTCGAGAGCGAGCTGCGTGATCGCCACATCAAATGGATCACCAACGCCCGCGTCACCAAGGTCGAGCCCGGCGTCATGCACGTCGAGGAAGTCGGCGAGGACGGCGCGGTGAAGAAGACGCACGACCTGCCCTTCGGCTTCTCGATGATGCTCCCTGCGTTCCGGGGCGTGCCCGCGGTCAGCAATATCGAAGGGCTGGCCAATCCGCGCGGCTTCATCATCGTCGACAAGCACCAGCGCAATCCGGCCTTCCCCGAGATATTCGCGCTCGGTGTCTGTGTCGCCATCCCGCCGACCGGCCCGACGCCGGTTCCGGTGGGCGTGCCCAAGACCGGTTTCATGATCGAATCCATGGTCACGGCGATCGCCGCCAATCTCTCGCTGGTTCTCGACGGCCAGGAGCCGACGGCGGAAGCGACGTGGAACGCGGTGTGTCTCGCCGATTTTGGCGACGGAGGCGTCGCCTTCGTCGCCCAGCCGCAGATCCCGCCGCGCAACGTCAACTGGTCGTCCAGCGGCAAATGGGTCCATCTGGCCAAGGTCGGCTTTGAGAAATATTTCCTGCGCAAGGTCCGCAAGGGCGAGAGCGAGCCCTTCTACGAAAAGCTCGCCATGCACGCGATGGGCATCCGCAAGCTGCGTTTCTGATGCCCCGGCTTCTGGTTTCCCAAGCGAAGGAGTGAGACTGATGACTCTCGATCGTGCCGTGATGGCGTTCGCCGGTTGTGTCGTACTGCTCGGCGTCGTCCTGTCGCTGACCGTGCATCCCTGGTGGATCGCGCTCACCGCCTTTGCCGGCCTCAATATGCTTCAGGCAAGCTTCACTGGTTTCTGCCCGGCTGCGATGGTGTTCAAGGCGTTCGGCGTCCGTCCGGGAACCGCCTTCAAATGACGCTCAGGCGGACGATCCCCCTCCCCCTGCTCGCCGGCCTGCTGGCGAGTGTCGCCATGCCCGCGCAGGCAACGACGCTTGAAGAAGCCATTGCGGCCGCCGTGAACCACGCGCCGGAAATCGAGGCGGCGGGGGCCGATGCCGATGCGGCCGACGCCCGGATCAGGGAAGCACGCGGCCAGGGTCTGCCAACCGCGACGCTGAGCGGGACGATCGGCTATGGACGACTCGATCCGCAGGGTTTCTTCGGGCTTCCGGCGGCCAACGTCACGCCGCGCGCGGCGCAGCTCACTATCGAACAGCCCCTCTTTATGGGCGGCAGGGTCAGCGCCGGGATCGCACAGGCGAAAGCGGGCAGCGAAGCAGCACGCGCCGGTGAAACGATGACCCGCAGCCAGATCGTTGTCGCGACGGTCCAAGCCTATGGCGACGTGCTGACCACGCACCGAATGATAGCGCTCTATGAACAGATGGTCGGCCAGATGGAGGAGATCCAGCGCCAGGCCCGGCTCCGCTTCAAGGCAGGCGAAAGCCCCAGCACCGATGTTGCGCAGGCGGCGGCGCGCCTTGCCGAAGCACAGGCAGCCCTTGAAGGCGCGCGCGGCTTTGCCATCTCGGCCGATGCGCGATTCACCAACCTCACTGGCCTTGCCCCGCAGGATCTCCAGCCCATTCCGGCAAGTCCGGTCCTGCCTGCCTCGCTCGATGAAGCGCTCGACAGCGCCCGCGGGAACAACCCGGCGCTGGCGCAAGCCGAAGCGGCATTGGATGCCGCCCAGGCCGGCGCGCGGGGCGCGCGGGCCGAACGCCTGCCCACGATCGGCGCCTTCGCCGAAGGTTCGACGGTGCGTGACCAGTTCTTTCCCGATTATCGCTCCGATGCCGCCACGGTCGGCGTGCGGGCGCGCTGGCAGATATTCGCGGGCGGGCGAGTCTCAGCCAAGATTACCGAATCCGATAGTGCGGTCAGGGCCGCCGATGCGCGTATGCGCGCCGCACGCGCCGCCGTCGATGAACAGACGATCAGCGCCTTTTCCGGGGTGCGCTCGGCCGCCCTGGTCGAAGCGGCTGCTTCCCAGCAAGCCCTTGCCGCCGGACAGGCGCGCGACAGCGTGCGCCACGAGGTTCGCGTGGGGATGAAGCCCCAGCTCGATCTGCTCGATGCCGAACGCGAGGCAACCGCCGCAGCGGTCAGCGAAGCTCGCGCGCGAAGCGATCGCATCGTCGCGGCTTACCGACTGCTTGCCCTTCTCGGACGCTGAACTTTACAGGAGACGATATGCACAAGGACTGGCCGAAAATGGCGACCGAGCTGAATGGCGCCATCAAGGAAGTGCGGCTCGGCACGCCCGACGTGATGCAGGCCTTTTCCGCCATGGCGACTGCGGCCACCAAGGCCGGGGCGCTCGATGCCAAGACCAAGGAACTGATCGCTCTTGCCATCTCGGTCGCCATCCGCTGCGACGGCTGCGTTGCCTTCCATTCGAAGGCCGCCGTCAAGCATGGCGCCACGCGCGATGAAGTGATGGAGACGATGGGCATGGCGCTCTACATGGGCGCTGGCCCCAGCCTCATGTATGCCGCGCAGGCGGTCGAGGCCTTCGATCAGTTCTCCGATCAAGCGAAACAATAATACGCCGTGAAATCGAAACAGCCGAACACTTGACCGGCAGTGCGCCGAACCGGTCGCGAATTTCGCGACCGGGAACCACGATCATGAACTGGTCGGTGGAGTACGCTCAAGTTCAACGCAAGGTTCAGGAGGCTGCACGGACCTGCGAATAGAGCCGCCGGATGTCTTCGGGTCGCGCAAGATCGTGCCCCGGATTCATCACGGCCGCCGCGCCTGCCGCGATGCCGAAGCGGAACGCTTCTTCGATCTCCCAGCCTGAGGAGATAGCAAAGACCATCGCCGAAAGGAAACTGTCGCCCGCGCCGACCGCGCTTCTGACCTCGATGTCCACTGCGGGAAGCAGGAGTTGGCGCTCGGCCGAGGCAAGGAGAGCGCCCTCGTGCCCCATCGTCACCGCCACATATTGCGCATGACCGCCCCCGACGATCTGCATGGCCGCCCGTCCCACCGACTCCGTGTCGGGAAGATCCCGACCGGTGAACTGGCGCAACTCGCCAATGCTGGGCTTGACGAGGAAGACGCCGCCTTGCTCAAGGCCTCCGCGCAGGCCAGCGCCTGAACTGTCGAGCACGACCGGTATATTGCGTTCCGTCATCATCGCGACGACCTGGCCATAGAAATCATCCGGAATGCCGGGTGAGAGCGAACCGCTCGCGACCAGATAGTCACATTGTGCCGTCTGGAGCTGATTGAGGCACTGCCGCCATTCTGCAGGTTCGACCATCGGTCCGGACGGAACGAGGCGATATTCCTTCCCGCTTTCGCGCTCGAGCACTGCGGTGGCCACCCTGGTATGCCCCTTGATCGGGATACGGTTGCGCACCAGCTGGTGCAGGTCGAGCAGACCATCGAGCGCGTGGCCGGTTGCACCGCCCGAAAGATAGTAGCTCCGCGCGTTCCCGCCGAGCCGGACATAGACACGGGCCACGTTGATTCCCCCGCCACCCGGCGAATAGAATTCTGTCTTCGTCCGCATTTTACGGGTGTGGTAGACATGATCGACTTCATAGGCGACGTCGATCGTCGGGTTCAGGGTGAGGGTCGCGATGTTCATCATGGCCGCCATTGAGGGACCCGGATGGGCTCGGGTCTATCCGGGATTTCCCTAATCGTTACGCTATCGCGGGTCCACGAATGCGAAGGCTCCGATCGAAAGGGTGCGAAGTTCTACCGGGATCGAAAGACCCGCGTTAGCAACCTGACAGCAGCAGCCACCGCCTGCGACCCAAAATCACTGGATAATAGACGAAAGGCGGGAAAATCGCGGCGTTGTCAAAAGATGCCCTCGCGCTTTCCTTATCGGTTAAATCCGATCATTGATCAAATAGGCAAGATATAGCAAGTAGGCACTCACAAACATTCCACCCTCGAACCGCGAAATTTGGCGTCCGCTGATGAATACGGGAATGCAGGCCAGCGCGACCCCCAACATGACCGGGATGTCGACCCGGATCAGTTGCGCGCTGACCTCGATCCCGTTCGACGGAAACAGGCAGGCCGCGCCGAGAATCACCAGAATATTGTAAACGCTGCTGCCGATCAGATTGCCGATCGCGATGTCGCGCTCGCCACGAATCGTCGAAATGATCGTCGTAACGAGTTCAGGAGCGGAAGTACCGATCGCAACGATCGTCAGTCCGATAAAGGCGTCCGATACGTTCCACAACCGGGCAAGCGCGACCGCACCATCCACCAGCCAGTTGGCGCCCACGACGATCACGACGAGGCCGATGGCCAGCATCGCCATTGCGGAGAAACCGTGGCGGCGGGAAAAGCGCGGCGCCGCGAATTCCCGCGCGAACTCCAGCTTCACCGTGATGCTTTCCCGCCGGGCGACGCGAATGACGGTCAGCGTGAAGGCCATTCCCATCGTGATCAAAAACAGCCCCTCAAGGCGCGAGAGCACACCGTCCCAGGCAAAGACGAGTAGCGCGGCCGACGCGATGACGATGACAGGCAGTTCCAGACGCAGCGTCTGCATCCGAATGGCAAGTGGTTGCAGCATCGCGCTGAGGCCGAGGATAAGGAGGATGTTGACGGTGTTGGTGCCGGCGATGTTGCCAACCGCGAGCGAGCCGTTTCCCTGGAGCGCCGCCTCGATCCCGACGGCGAGTTCGGGCGTGCTCGTTCCCAGCGCCACGATCGTGAGGCCGATGAGCAGCGGCGAAACGCCCAGCCGCGCGGCCAGCGCCGAGCCTCCCCTCACCAGCCACTCCGCACCAGCGATCAGGGCGGCGAGCCCCATGAGGCTGGAAACGATCGCCAGCGTCATCCGGCCGGGTTCACCTTGCGCCTGGCGGGATCGGGTACGAGGAGGACATCGCCCGGGACCGCATCAAGGATCTTGCGCGCCGTACTGCCGATCATAGCCTCATAGACGAGGCCACCGCCATGGGTTCCAACGACCGTCAGGTGACGTGCGGCATTTTCCGCACGGTCGCGAAGCAGCGCTTCGGGAACCCCGTGCTCGATCATGCGCGTGACGTTCCGGGCCGCCACATCAGACAGTCCCGCTTCGGCAAGGAACTTGTCGGCCGCAGCCTCGCCATAACCCTCGAATTGCCGTTCGATTTCCGATCGGCCGAGATAGCCCGCGAAGGGCACATCGTAGGCGTGGAAAAGGGAGATAGCCGCATCGGGAAAAAAGCGGACGGCGGTCTCCAGAGCGATCCGGGCGGGCGCGGAGAAATCTGTCGCGACCACCATGGCGCGGTAAGGCTCGAAAGCGCGGTCGCGTACGATCAGGATCGGAACGGGCGCCTTGCGGATCAGCCGGTCCACGGTATCGCCGAGCAGCATCCGGGCCAGCGGCCCATCGCGAGCCACGCCGGTGACGATCAGGCCCGCCTCGCCCTTTCCGGCGATATCGAGGACGACCGGTGCCGGCGAGCCGGTTTCGACGTGGACCGAAATGTCGATTGGCGGCGCCTCGCGAACAAGGTCGTGGTAGATGCGATGGCGCGCCGCCCGCACCGGGTCTTCGAGAGGCCGACGCCAGGACGGCAGATCGCCGAGTCGGACGGACAGCATCCCGTCTTCCGGCGGGTTCAGCGCGTGGATGACCATAAGCTCCGCCCGCCATGCCTGGGCTACCAGCAGGGCGCGATCGAAGGCGCGGTCGCAACGATGGCTGAGGTCGGTCGCGAGCGCGATGCATTTAGGGAAACCGTCACGCGTCATGGCATGTCCTCCTGATTATTAAGTTCGCTAAACCAGCCCAGTCGCCGCATCACATGCTTCTCCACCTCCAGCGACAGCATGAGAAGCATGCCGCACGCCACCAGCAACACCCAGTCCGCGAAGCCCAGCGGCTGCGAGTGGAAAATCGCGTTCATGAACGGCGCATAGGTGAAGAGCGCCTGGCCGATGACGAGAACGCCGATCGCGATCAACACGGCGGGAGTACCGATCGCGCCGCGCCATGTCAGGGACGTCATGTGGAGATAGCGGACGTTGAAGAGGTAGAAGATCTCCGCGATGATGAACATGTTGACGACCATGGTGCGCGCCATCTCCAGGCTCCGGCCTTGCGCCAGAACATGGAAAAAGATTCCGAGAGTGACGGCCGCGAACAGCACAGAGACGAGAAGGACACGCCAAAGCAGGAACGGCGAAAGCAACGGCGCGCCGCGCTCCCGTGGCCGGCGCAACATCGCACCGGGTTCCGTGGGCTCGAACGCCAGCACGAGGCCGAGCGTGGCGGCGAGGACGAGGTTCACCCAGAGGATCTGCGTCGCCGTCATCGGCAGCGCGAAGCCCAGCAGGATCGCCAATACGACCGCCAGTGTTTCACCGCCGTTCGTAGGGATTTCCCAGGAAATGACCTTGCGAATGTTGTCGTAGACCGTTCGGCCTTCGCGAACGGCGCTGACGATCGAGGCAAAATTATCGTCGAGCAGCACCATGGAAGCCGCTTCTTTCGACGCTTCGGTGCCCTTGATGCCCATGGCGACCCCGACGTCGGCCTGCTTGAGGGACGGCGCGTCGTTCACGCCGTCCCCCGTCATCGCGACGATCTTTCCCTGAGCCTGCAGCGCACGGACGATCCGCAATTTATGTTCCGGGCTGGTCCGGGCAAAGACCGAGACATCCGCGACCGCTTGCTCCAGTTCGGTGTCCGGAAGCTTTTCCAGTTCCAGCCCGGTCAGCACGCGCGGGTCGTCGGCAAGGTCGAGTTGCCGGGCGATCGCCAGCGCCGTCGCCGCATGATCGCCAGTGATCATCTTGACGCCGATTCCGGCGGACCGGCATTCGGCGATGGCGTCCTTGACCTCCGCACGAGGCGGATCGATGAAGCCGACAAGGCCCAGGAGGCACACGCCAGTCGAGAGATCTTCGAACGAGATCCGTTCGCTGCCGGCAGGCATTTCCTTCGCGCCGAAGGCGAGAACGCGCTCGCCATCGCTTCCGGCGGTAGCGATGGAACTCTCCCAATAGGAACAATTGTCGGGCGCGGTCATCGCCAAGAGCGCTTCGGGCGCGCCCTTCACGAACAGCAAGCGCGTGCCGTTGGAACCCCGGCAGAGCGTCGCCATGAACCGATGCGCGGCGTCGAAGGGAATCTCGTCGAGCCGCTCCCATTCCGCCCGCTCCTGCTCCGGATCGATGGCCGCCTTCATTGCCAGGGCGAAGAGGGCCCCCTCCATCGGATCGCCCTCGACACGCCATTCCGCACCGACCTTGCGCAGCGCGGCATCGTTGCACAGCAGCCCGCAGCGGATCAGTGGCATCGCATCGGCCATAGCCTCTGCCTGGTCCCCGGACCCGACGATCCGGATTTGACCATCGGGAACATAGCCGGATCCGCTCGCGATCATCGTATGCCGCTCGGTGATGACGCGGCGGGCCGTCATTTCGTTGCGTGTGAGCGTGCCGGTCTTGTCGGTGCATATCACCGAGGTCGCGCCGAGCGTTTCGACGGCCGGGAGCTTTCGGATGACGGCGTTGCGCCCCGCCATCCGCCGCACGCCGATCGCGAGAGTAATCGTGATGACCGCCGGCAGCCCTTCCGGCACGATCCCCACGGCGAGCGCGACCACGGCGATCAGCGCGTCGATCCAATCGTAATTCCGCGCCAGAACGGCAAAGGCGAACAGCGCAAGCCCCCCCGCGAGTACGAACCAGGTGAAGCGCCGGGCAAAACCGTCGATCTGCTTCAGCAGCGGGGTTGCCAGTTGTTCGACCGACTGGATAAGCGAACTGATCCGTCCGATCTGCGTGCGAGATCCGGTGGCAACAGCGAGCCCGCTTGCGTGCCCAGCCGCAACCATCGTGCCCGAAAAGGCCATATTACGCCGATCCGCCAAATCGGTCTGCTCGGGCAGCACCGCTTCCTGCTTTTCGGCAGCCACCGATTCGCCCGTCAGCAGCGCCTCGTCGATAAGCATTCGCCGCGCATGGAGAAGCCTGAGATCGGCGGGAACGCGATCACCGGCCTCGATCATCACGAGATCGCCGGGCACGATCTCGCGGACGGGAATCGTTTGCCTCACGCCGTCACGCACCACGCTGGCCTTGGGCGCGATCATCTGCTGGATGGCCTCAAGCGCCTGTTCAGCCTTTCCTTCCTGGATATGCCCGATCACCGCATTCACGATCACGACGGCGACGATGACCACCGCGTCGATCATGTGATCGAGCAGCGCTGCGGCCAATGCCCCGGCAAGAAGCACATAGATCAACGTGTTATGGAATTGCGCGAGGAACCTAAGGAACACATTGCGACGCGCCGACCGGGGTAGCGCGTTCGGCCCAAAGCGGGCCGATTGCCGATCCACCTCCGGAGAAGAGAGACCCGCACAACCGACGTCGAGTGCCGTGGCAACTTCGCTGGTTGACAGCATATGCCAGCGCACTTCGGAAGTTTCCATGGGTCCTGACATCAAATCTCTTTCGTATTACATCAAACCATCTCGTGTTGAGCATGCGGAGCGAAGACCGTGCGGACCGGTTTCATTCCCGGCCCGCGGTTCCGCGCTTGCGTGCCGCCGATTGAATGGGCTTCAATGCGCAAACAGCAGCGGCAGCGGCGCGCCAGTGAGCAGGTCGCGCGTGACGCCGCCCAGGATCATCTCGCGCAGGCGAGAGTGGCCATAAGCGCCAAGCGCGAGCATCCCGGCGCCACGCCGGTGAGCCGCTTCGACCAGCGCCTCCGCATCCGACACGTCACCGCCCTGGATGGGAACTACGGTCGACGTAAAGCCATGCCGGGCGAGATGGTGGGCGACATCGGCTCCCGGTTCGGAACCGTGGCCCTGGACCGTCGGCTTCGCATCGAGGATGAGTATATCGATCCTTGCCCCAGGCGCCGCGAACATGGTCGCGTCGCGCAGCGCGTGCGTCGCCTCGCGGGTCGCATTCCAGCCGATCGCCAAGTGATCGATGGCGGCCGGTTTATAGCCGGTGGGCAGGATCAGAACGGGACGCCCAGATGCGAACAGGCAACGCTCAAGCGTATCACGTCGAATTGGCGGATGGTCGTAATTGTCCGAAGGACCGAACAGGACGAGGTCGGCATAACGGGCATAGACCGCGGTCTTGGCGAAGATCACCGCCGGCTGGTCCGAAATCGTCCTCACCTCTACGTTCGTGGAGCGGGCGAGCATCGCGATCCGCTGCTGCTTCGCCTCCACCGCTTCAGTATAATCGGGAAGAAGTACATAAGGCAGTGCAACCGTCAGGGCATAGTCGCTCGCGGGGAGAGCCGACAGCACGACGATGGCAAGGCTGGCGTCGTGGAACTCGGCAAAGGCAAGCGCATCGCGCAAAAACCGCTCGTCCTTGTCTCCGGTATCGACGACGGCGAGAATGTCCTTGATAGCCATATGTCCCTCCAGCTTTGAGCTATTCCTGCTACCCAGCGCCGTGATGGGATTCATTCGGGTGTTATACGTAGCCGACCGGCGCCCCCTTCCATCTGCCGGGCCAGCGCATCGCCAAGCAGTGCGCCAAGAGTGATCGCGTTACTGGCATGCGAGATACTTTCGGTCGTAACCATGCGGCAGCCGACTTCCCTGAGCAAAGCCTCGGCACCAGCCGCGAAGAGGCCGTGAACAGCCAGGCAGATCGGCGGAGGGAAGCCCTGGTCGATGATCTCGTGCGCGGCGTTGGCAAGGGTGTGTCCCGACGAAATCACGTCATCGACGAGGATCGGCGTGCGGCCTTTCCATGCCCCCAGGTCCGAGGCCGCGATAAGGACGTCCCGATCACCGCGCCGCGATTTCGCGAAGACCGCATGGGGCGCTCCGATAAGCCTGGCGATTGCGCCCGCCCACTGCTCGCTCTCGCTGTCGGGTCCTATGATGAGCGGTGCATCGACATTGGCCCGGACCCAGTCCGCCAGAAGCGGAGATGCCGCGAGCGAAGCCGTCTCCATCGAATAGATCTCCCCCAGATCCGCGTAGCGGTGGAGATGCGGATCGACGGTCACGAGCCCATCGAACTCGGATGAAAGGAGCTGGGCGAACTGGCGGGACGTCAGCGCTTCGCCATCCTTGAACCGCCGATCCTGTCGCATATAGGCAAGATAAGGCGCCACGAGATGGACCGACCGCGCCCCGCTCTCGCGCAGCAGCCTTGCAGCAAAGAGCAGCCGCATGATCTGGTCGTCGGGCCGCGCGAGCGTGCATATGACGGCCACGGCTGATCCCGACACCCCGGAGCGGAGCCGGACATAGCTCTCCTGATCGGGAAACCGGCGAACCTCGAGCGTGCCTGTCGCCCACCCGGTATGTTCCGCGATGGATGCGGCCAGCCGTTCGTTCCCGGGCATGGAAAACAGCATCGCCGTCATGGCACGATCGCAAGCATGTCGGCATTGGCGGCGGCGTAGGTCAGCGCATAAGCCATTTCACCCTGCGACTGGGCGTGGAGGGTCAGCAAAGGCTGGCCAGCGATAACGTCGTCGCCCAGGCGAACATGAAGAAGCATGCCCGCGGCCGGCGAGTCGGGCGCGCCCGCCAGCTTCGCAAGGCGCGCTATCCGGCGATTGTCGATATGGGTGACGCGGCCGCTATGCGCCGCCAGGATCGGATGGGTGAGCCTGGCCGTGGGCGGGGTGCGCATGCCGCCCTGGGCCTGGCATATCCTTTGGAACCTGTCCCAGGCGCTGCCGTCGGCCAATGTGCGTTCGGCGCGCGCGCGTCCCTGGCCTTCTTCCGCGACCTTCCCGAGTTCGAGCACCACGCCGGCGAGCGTGCAGGCGCGGTCCCGAAGGCCCGGCGGAGCATCGGCATCGCCTGTCAGCACCGCCAGCACGTCGCGCGCCTCCAGGGCGGGCCCGATCGCCCGGCCGACGGGCTGGGTGCCATCGGTCTGGACACAGCGGATAACAAGGCCAAAACGGGCGGCGACGGCGCCAAGCGTGGCTTCCAGCCGTTCGGCCGCCGCGACGCTGCGCACCTTGGCGGTCGGCCCGATCGGAATGTCGAGCACCACATGGGTCGCGCCCGCCGCTATCTTCTTCGACAGAACGGAGGCGATGAGCTGCCCCTCCGTATCGATGTCGAGCGCGCGTTCCACGCCGATGAAGATGTCATCGGCGGGACTGAGGCAGACCGCGCCGCCCCAGGCGAGGCAGCCGCCCTCGACCGCCACCACGCGCTGCATGGCGCCAAGGTCGAGATCGACCCGGGTGAGCGTCTCCATGGTATCGGCCGTTCCCGCCGGGGACGTGATCGCCCGCGACGACGTCTTGGGCATGGTCAGACCGCAGGCGGCAGCGATGGCGACGACGATCGGGCTCGTGCGGTTGCCCGGCAGACCGCCAACGCAATGCTTGTCGACGACGATCTCGCTCGGCCAGCGCAAACGGTCGCCGGCCTCGACCATCGCCCTGGTGAGATGGTAGGTCTCGTCCTCGTCGAAGGGAAGCGTGGCGGTAGCCGTGAGGAAGGCGGCGAGGTGCACATCGGCATAGCGGCCCGCCACCACGTCACCGACGATGCTGGTCAGCGCGGCCCCGTTCAGCCTGTGTCCGTAGATGCGCTGGCGGACGCAGGCGATCGATTCGAGGGGCGGCGCATGACCGACCTGGACAACGGTTCCCTCCTCCACGCCAAGCGCGACCCAGGCCGCTTCGGACAGACCGATCTCGTCGCCGGCCAGGAAGTCGCCCTCCACCTGATAGAGCGTGGCCGCGATCGGCTGGCTGCCGTTGCGGATATAGACCTGGGTGTGCGCGGCAAGGCCCTCGGCATGGCACACCGGGCTGTCGGTCCGCATGATCGCGACCAGCTCATGATGCGTGTGAAGGCGCAGCCGGCGCGCGCGCGCGAACGATGGTTCCGCCGGTTCGGAACTCCCTATATTCGGATGGAATTGCTGCGCATCGCCCGGAATATCGCTGGAAACCCCGATCACGTGTCGATCACCACCTTCAAGGCATGAGTATCGGCTGCGCGCGCGAACGTCTCATACGCCTCCAATATGTCCGACAACACGAAACGATGGGTGACGAGCTGTTCGGGCCGCAGGCGCTTGGCCTCGACCGTCTTCAGGAGCATCGGCGTGCTGACGGTGTCGACGAGCCGGGTGGTGATGGTGATGTTGCGCGACCAGAGTTCCTCCAGATGGAGGTCGACCTTGGCGCCGTGGACACCGACATTGGCAATTACCCCGCCGGGCGCGACCAGTTCTTCGCATAACGCGAATGTCGCAGGGATCCCGACTGCTTCGATAGCCGTATCGACCCCCTTGCCGTCGGTGAGCTCTCGAACCAGGCTCACGACCGGATCACGTCCGCTGTTGAACGTGTCCGTCGCGCCGAACTTGCGCGCGACGGCGAGGCGATTGTCGTCGAGATCGATCATGATGATCCGGGCCGGTGCATAAAATTGCGCAGTCAGCAGGGTCGCCAGGCCGATCGGTCCAGCGCCGACGATCGCGACGCTGCTGCCCGGTGCAACCTTCCCGTTCAGGACGCCGCACTCATAGCCCGTCGGAAGAATGTCGCTCAGCATGACGAGGGCATCCTCATCGGCCCCCGGCGGGATCGCGTGAAGGCTGTTGTCGGCATGGGGGATGCGCACGAATTCGGCTTGCGTGCCATCGATCCTGTTGCCCAATATCCAGCCGCCCTCGACGCAATGCGAATACATGCCGCGCCGGCAATATTCACACCGGGCACAAGAGGTGATGCAGGAGATCAGGACATGATCTCCGGGCTTGAAGGCTCCAACCGCGGTTCCGACCTCCTCCACGATCCCGACACCCTCATGTCCGAGGATCCTGCCCGGCTCGCACGTCGGCACATCCCCCTTCAGGATGTGCAGGTCGGTGCCGCAAATGGTGGTCTTCGTGATCCGCACGATCGCATCGCCGGGTGCCTGCAAGGCCGGCCTCGGGCGATCCTCGAGACTCTTCTCGCCGGGGCCATGATAAACGAGAGCTTTCATGATCTCCTCCGTTCAACCGTTAGACGGGTTCGCCAGTCAGTGTACGAAAACGATCGGCAGGCGCTGATGATCGATCAGTTCCCGCGTCACGCCGCCAAGCACGAACTCGAGTGCGCGCGAACGCCCATAGCCACCGATCACGAGCACATCGGCTTTCTGCTCCACTGCGTAATTCTGAAGGACAGCCGACGTATCCTTACCGGATGAGCTGATCGGACAAACGCCGCCGCTATGGCCATGTCGCGCGAAAAGGCGGGCGATCTGGACACCGCCCCGGTGCTCCCCGGATTCGACACCCGGATCATCGACAATCGCAACGTCGATACGGGCATCGGGTTCGGCCAGATTGAGAAGCGCCCTCGCGGCGCGGAACGATTCAAGTGATGCGTTCCAGCCCAATACGGCGTGATCGATGGGACCAGGATTCCAGGAGGCCGGCAAAATGACCGTCGGCACGCCCGTAAACAGAAGCGCCTCGGAGATACGGCGCCTCAAGCCATCCCTTTGCCAGCGCCCGACACCCGGAATCAGCGCGATATCCGCGTACTGGCCTTCAGCCTTCACGAGACCGGGTATCAGCCCGCTGGCCTCGAACACCGAGTGAACCTCTACTTCGATCGCGGTATTCCTGGTTCGTTCGCGAACGGCCGCCAGATGTTCGTCGCGCTGGTCCTCGGATACCGTGATGGCCTGCGCGAAAGCCATCGCATCAGCCGCCGCGGCGAATGCGAGATTTTCGGTCACGACGACGATCGTAAGCGCCGCTTCATGCATACCGGCATAGGCAAGCGCCTGATCAACGGCGGTCAGGGAATGCTCTGCACCGTCCACGACGACGAGCACATGTTTGATCTGTGAAATGCTGCTCATGATCGCATCATGGCCCCGGCCATTGATGACCGCACTCCGTAACTTTACAGAGGCACCGCGTGACGCGCACTCGCCCCTGGGGCCGTGAAGAGGGCGCTTCGCGGCGAGTGCATACTCAAGCCTTCGCGTAGTTCGATGGCACCAGGACGGCCGCTCCAACAACGGCGCCACTGCGCAACCGCTCAAGCGCGACATTGGCTTGAGCCAGCGGAAAGACCGTCGTCACGGATTTGACGTTGGCTTTCTGCGCGATCTCGAAAAAGCTTGTGCCGTCTTCGCGGGTCAGATTAGCCACCGATGCAATGGTTCGCTCACCCCAGAGGTCAGCATAGGGGAACGACGGAATGTCGCTCATGTGGATCCCTGCGCAGATCACCCTGCCTCCCTTGTGGACTGCACGCAGCGCGCGCGGAACAAGATCACCGACGGGGGCAAAGAGGATCGCCGCATCGAGTTCCACGGGCGGGTCATCCTCCGATGATCCGGCCCAGGCGCAGCCGAGTGATCGCGCAAAAGCCTGTCCCTCGTCGTCTCCCGCCCTGGTAAAGGCATAAACCGCCCGGCCCTGCCACAGCGCAATCTGGGCGATGATATGCGCGGCGGCGCCAAATCCGTAGAGACCGATCCGCGTTCCCTCCCCCGCAGCGCGCAGGGACCGCCAGCCGATCAGCCCGGCGCACAGCAAGGGCGCGGCTTCTTCATTGGAAAAGGCGTCGGGTATCCTGAAGCAGAAGCGAGCGTCCGCAACCGTATGGGTCGCATAACCGCCATCCCGGGTGCATCCCGTGAATGCGGGACTATCGCACAGATTTTCATGACCTGTTCGGCAATAGTCGCAATGGCCGCAGCTATGTCCGAGCCAGGGAACGCCGACGCGATCACCGATCGCGACATCGGCGACCCCTTCCCCCGCCGCAACAACGATGCCGACAATTTCGTGCCCGGGAACGATGGGGAGGCGGGATTCGATCTCCCCATCGACGATATGCAGATCGGTTCGGCAGACGCCGCAAGCAGCGACCTCGATGAGAAGCTCGCCTCGACCAGGCGTTGGAACCTGTCGCGCAACGAGCCGCAGCGGCGTGCCGACCGCTTCGAGCTGCATCGCGAACATCTCGGTCATAGTGATTTCTTCGCCTGTTCGCGCCGCGGGGTCACGCTGCCGACGCGGCACGCGCCGCCATGCCCTGCGCCATGTTCGACAAGGCTTCGGCCATCTTGACGCCCAGGGCAGGATCTACCGTCGAATCAGCGATGGCGCGGCGCATCGCGTCACACCACTGATCCGCTGTCTCACCAGTGATCGGCAGGCGCGCATGGGCCGACATCATGCAAACGCCAGGGTGATCATCAAACCAATCTCGCGGTCCGCCCAGCCATGCGTTGAGAAAACCGGCAAGCGAAACGCGCATCGGCCCCAACTCCGGGGCGTGTAGCGCACGCAACTCCCGATAGGCGTCCTCCTGATCCATCAGATCATAGAAGCGGTCTACGATATTCCGGACGACGACGGCCCCTCCAACCAGATCATAGGGCGCCTGCTGTTTCTGTTCCGCTGCTGTCACACGTTTCTCCTGTTATGCTGCGCACTCCCTTTTGGTCGAGCGTCGTTTCAAATGCGCTTTCCCACGCCCGTCAGCCTGGCAAGCGCGCCAGTCAGCGCATGTTCCCGCAGGGGCTTTTCCAGAACCTGGGCGAACCCCTGCGCCAAGGCACGCTCGGTCAGTTCGGCCGATGGGAACGCGGTGATGAGTATGGCTGGACCCGGCCAGCCACGTTCGCGCAGGCGGCAAAGCACCTCGATGCCATCGCTCTGCTCCAATCGAAAATCAGCAACGAAGCAGCAGGCATCCCCCGATAACGGATCGTCCAGAAGCGCCGCACCAGCCGCATAGGCCCGGACGTCAAAACCCTGCGCACGAAAGAGAAGCTGCAGTGAACGGCGAACACCGGCGTCATCCTCGACCAGAAGAAGACGCGGGCGTTCCCGCAACGGGGCCGCAATATTCTCGCCTGACATCTCACACCATCGGCCCAGCGGCATTGCTGGTCCCTCGGACGATGTCAGGAAACGATCCCCGGGTCGCTACGTAAGTGTCCCGATCCTCAGCCCGTGATCCCCGCGGAAAACGCGATACGGAGCGCCTCCGACAGGCTGCGAACGCCCAGCTTGGTCATGAGGTTGGCGCGATGCACCTCTACGGTGCGCGGCGAAATCCCAAGATCATAAGCGATCGTCTTGTTTGGCAGTCCTCGCGCAAGCCCCTTGAGCACATCCTGTTCGCGCCCGGACAGAGCGGCGATGCGGATCGTTGCGTCGGCGGCGCGGGTTGCCCTGCCTTCAACGTCGGCAAGCCGTTCGAAGGCACTTTCAATAGCCGCGAGCAACACCGCCTTCTCGAACGGTTTCTCGATGAAGTCGACTGCGCCGGCCTTCATCGCGCTTACAGCGATCGACACATCGCCATGCCCGGTCAGGATGATGACGGGCATCGC
This sequence comes from Sphingobium sp. CFD-2, assembly GCF_024611135.1. Lineage (NCBI taxonomy): Bacteria > Pseudomonadati > Pseudomonadota > Alphaproteobacteria > Sphingomonadales > Sphingobiaceae > Sphingobium > Sphingobium sp. CFD-2. The sequence continues at coordinate 1,745,343 of NZ_CP084405.1, forward strand.
GATACCGCGTTCGTTCAATTCCTTTTGGACTTCGAGCCCATCCATCTGAGGCATACGCACATCGAGGAGAATGCAGCCCTCGGCCGCGTTCCTCACGTCTTTCAGAAATTCAACACCGGAGGACCAGGTTTCGACCGAGAAACCTGATTTCTTGAGCATGAAACCGGCAGATCGACGGATTGCATCTTCATCGTCGACGATGTGGACGATCCGCTTATCCTCCATAAGATTGCTCCCTATCTGCCCTGACCAGTGTGAAATGGAATTGCGTGCCGCCCCCTTCCGCAGGCTCCATCCAGATGCGCCCGCCATTGGCTTCGACAATCGTTCGACAAATCGAGAGACCCAACCCCATGCCGTCCGACTTGGTGCTGACAAAGGCCTTGAAGAGCTGGGCAGCGACCTCGGGGGCCATTCCCGTGCCGGTATCGGACACCGTGACACGCACAAAACCCGCCTGGTCGGGACCGGTGCGGATGGTGAGCACAGGCCTGGCGCGCGCATTCATGGCCTCGACCGCATTGCGGATCAAGTTCACGAGGACCTGCTGGATCTGGACCTTATCGACGAGGACCGTCGCAGCTTCGTGATCGATGTCCATGCGGGTTTCGATCGATTTCTCGCCCGCGCCCATCAGGCCGAAGGCAGCCGCTTCGTTAATGAGGTTGGGCAAGTTCTCGACAGTCTTCTCGACCTCCCCCCTGGCAACGAAATCACGCAAACGGCGCACGATATGACCCGCGCGCATCGCTTCCCCCGCGGCGTCTGTCAGCGCCTCCCGGATGTCGGGCAGATCATCGGGATCTGGCTGGTCGAGCAGGTCCCGGACCGCTTCGAGATAGTTGGCTACGGCGGTGATCGGCTGATTCAGCTCATGGGCGAGCGTCGACGCCATCGTCCCCATCGCGCTGACGCGCGCGACGTGGATCAGTTCGGATTGAAGCTGCTCTAGCCGCTCCTGTGTCCTTTGGCGATCCGTCAGATCGCGAATGAAGCCGGTGAACAGCCGCTGGCTCTCGCCGGCCGCTTCTCCAACCGACAACTCCATCGGGAAGGTCGTCCCATCCTTTCGCAGTGCAAAAACCACGCGTCCGATCCCGATGATGCGCCTCTCTCCTGTACGCAGATAGCGCTCGAGAAAACCGTCATGGCGTTCGCGATAAGGCGAGGGCATCAACATGCTGACATTGGAACCCAGGACTTCCTCCTGAGTGTAACCGAACAAACGCTCGGCCGCCGTGCTGAACGACACCATCGTGCCGCCTTCATCGATGACGATCATTGCATCGGGGACCGTCGACAAAATCGAACGAAGATGCGCTTCACTGTTGCGAAGAGAGCTCAGCGTTGCTCGCTGGTCGGTGATGTCGTGGACAATTGTCGCGAAACCGCCCAACGATCCGTCGGGTTTTTTCAACGCGGTGATGGAAATGTGAGCCAGAAACTCACTGCCATCCTTACGAATCTGCCACTCGTCGATCTCGATCTTGCCACGGTGTTGTGCTTCGGCAAGCAAGGACGTCGGCTTGCCGCTGGCGACGACATCGGCCGGATAAAACCGATCTGTAAGCTGGCCGGCCATCTCGGCCTCTGTCCAGCCTTTCAGACGCTCGGCGCCCCCGTTCCAGATCGTGACCCGTCCTTCAGCATCGAGCATATAGATCGCATAATCTTCCGCCCCATCGATGAGCAGGTTCAGTTCTGCGGCCAGCATCCTCGTCCCGTCCGCGAGATCGCGAGCGCGTGAGAGAGTACGATGGTGATTCCGCCAAAGCAGAGCCATGGCGGCGAGAAACAGGAACAGGGCAACCCACTGTTCTGCCACGGTCGGCCAACCGTCAACGATTGCGAGCGTCGTAAGGGTAACGAGCGTGACGCCCGCCAACACCACGATATCCGGCCTGAGCGCCACGAGCACCATACCGGCCACGCCGAGAGAGACGAAATAATGAACGCTCTCGTCGATCTGCCGGCCAAGCTGCCATCGTGTGACCACCGCGATGACGGCGATAGCCAGTCCCGCAAGGGACGCGGTCAAAAGCCGGGCATGGATCGAACGGTCAACCAGTGGCGCAATGGCACCCGCTTGCCATGAATGGAGGAATTTCCCGGATCGCGGAGCGGTTTTAATGATGACTCTGCCTCTTCGTCGTCAGAAGGAAGCAGCAAGCGCTGATACCCCTTTCTGTCTCAAGCCTATCAACAGCGCCTCGTGCGATCCATTAAAATTGGCAACCATCTCAACGATGATGTTACTTGCTTTGGAGTTCAGCGCTGGAAACATGTCCAGACCGTCGCATCCACGAGCTTCAAACCGTCGGCGTTCTTTAGGCCGGGCTCTTCGGATTGTCATCATCCGTGCGACTTGCGCGCTGCTACCTGAACCAATGGACCCGCGGGTCCATTGTGAGATGGTGAGCGCCCCAAACGCCCCTCAGTAACTTTCCGGATAGAGCCCACCCAGGCAACCGCATAGCCTCCTCCTCGCTCGAGGGCCGGATCGCTGTTGGCCTGATTCATCGGCCATCCCCCCCCGCCCAATCCGGACCTCGAGCATTCATTTCGCAGGAGGTCCGCCATGAATGATCAGGTTCCAGCGACCACGTCCAAGGCCAATCCGATCAGCCCAATTCTCGATCATCCGGTTGATTGGCTTCGCACGGAGATTGACCGCCTCTTCGAAGATTTTGGCCGCCCCGCCGCCAGTCTGTTCGGTGTCGGCAATCGATCTTCAATCGCGCCAGTTCCGGCTGTTGAACTTGTCGATGAGGACAAGGCCTATCGCCTCACCGCCGAGCTCCCTGGCCTGTCCGATGATGATATCGATATCAGCGTCGCTGACGGTCTCCTGACGATAGCCGGCGAAAAGAAGGAGGAGACCGAACGCAAGGACAAGGGCTATGTATTCAGCGAACGGCGATATGGCTCCTTCCGGCGCCAGGTATCCTTGCCCAGCGACGTTGACCCGAACGCGATCACCGCTGCATTCAAGGATGGTGTCCTCACCGTCACACTGACCAAGGATGAAAATGCGCCAGCGCGGAGTCGGAAGATCGAAATCGGGCAGGCATAGCAGTTTGCCGGAGGCTTCGACGGGACCTCGGCACCACGCAGACCCGCAAGCCGACGTCATAACCCTTCTCGAGGGACGAGCCTTCGGCTCTGGAGAGCCCATGCGTCGGATCGACACGCATGCGGCGCGTCTATTCCTCGTCGGCGATCGCGCATGGAAGCTCAAGCGTGCCGTCCAGTTCGACTATCTGGATTTTTCAACCGCCGATAGACGCCGCGCCGCCCTGGAAGCGGAGCTACGGCTTAATCGCAGGACCGCGCCGGAACTCTACCTGGCGGTTCGCCCGGTATCCAAGAATTCGGCGGGCTGCCTGAACCTCGATGGCGACGGAGAACCTGTCGATTGGCTTCTGGAGATGCGCCGCTTTCCCGATGACGCCTTGCTCGATCATGTGGCAACCCAAGGTGGCCTGACCGATGTGCTGATCACGCAGCTCGCAGACCGGATCAAGGCATTTCATGATGGCGCCGAGACGTGCCTGTCCGGATCGGGGCGCAGCCGTTTGGAAGCCGTCATTGCCGGGAATGATCGAAGCATGGCTCGATTCCCCGACATTCTTCCCGCTCGGCTCGTGAGAGACCTGATCGACAGGCAAGTCGCCCTGCTGGCCCAGCACTCCGATCTGCTCGATTCACGTGCGCGAAGCGGGCGCGTGAGACATGGCCATGGCGATCTGCATCTGGGTAACATTGCCGTGATCGACGGGAGCCCCGTCCTGTTCGACTGCCTGGAATTCAGTCCCGAACTTGCGACCGGCGATGTCCTTTACGACCTTGCGTTCCTACTCATGGATTTATGGGGCCGCGGCCTTCATTGCGAAGCGAATGCCCTGTTCAATCGCTATCTGGACATTTCCCCTCAGGACGATGCCGGCGTGGCCCTTGTGCCGTTGTTTCTTTCGATCCGAGCCGGGATTCGCGCCCATACATCGGCCGCACAGGCGAGCGATGGTTCAGACGAAGCTCTGACCCAAAAGGCCAGCGCCTATCTGACGCTGGCGCGCGCAGTGCTCGAACCGGTGCCCGCGCGGCTCGTCGCCATTGGCGGGCTTTCCGGATCCGGCAAGTCCACAATAGCGAAACTGATCGGCCATTCCCTCGGCGAGGTTCCAGGCGCGCGTATTCTGAGATCCGATGTGCTGCGGAAGCGACTTGCCGGCGTGCCGCCAGAATCGCCGCTTCCCAAAGACGCATATACCCTGTCCGCGAACGCAGCGATTTACACAGAGCTGAGACGGCTGGCGGGACACATGCTTTACGCCGGGCATTCGGTGGTGGCCGACGCTGTCCATGCGAAGCCTGAAGAGCGCACGGAGATCCATCAGGTCGCACTGCGACGAGATGTGCGGTTCGATGGGATATGGCTCGACGCATCACCCGATATGCTGACGGCGAGGGTATCCGCCCGGACACATGACGCTTCCGACGCCAACGGCGCCGTTGTCGAATTGCAGACTCGCTATGATCTGGGTGAGATCGACTGGCACCGCGTCAACGCGGCGGATGACCGCAAGACGGTCGCAACGCAAGTCATGGACGTCCTGGATGTTCGCCATTTGTGACGGGGAATGATGCAGGCCGCGCATGTCGCCCCAGCCGAAGGGATTCTCCATCCGGTGAGGTCGCGATGCCGATCATTGTTCGGCGCGCGCGCAATCGATGCACAATGCTGCCTCCGGCCGTGCATCCAGCCGAGCCGGTGCAATCTGCGACCCACAACGAACGCATTCGCCATAGGTGCCCTTCGCAATTCGCTCCAGGGCACGATCGATCGAAGCGGCCTCCCGCACGATCAAGCTTGCCTCGGCTTCCAGACCCGCATCATCTTCGACTTCGACGGCCTGTTCCGATGAGTCCGCATTAAGGGGCTCAGCCAGATCCGCATTCACTCGCGTCAGCCGAGCGCGAAGTTCCGACAGTCGCTCTGTCAGGCGCTCTTCTATGGCGGCTGTGTCAGTCACGGAGATTCCTTCAGAACAGTAGGTACCGAAATCGGCTTGGGGTTCGGTGCAGATTTATAGCGCCTTCTTCAGACGCAGGTAAGCCGAACGAAGTTCATCAGCGAGCACCTGGAGCGCGGCCTTGATGTTACCGCCGCTCTCCTGAAGGCGAGCTTCTGCAACGAAATGGTGCCATTTGGTTTCGAGCTCGTCCCACTCCTCGCGAGCTTCCATCGCGCCCAGATGCACCTGGACCTTGGCTTCGTCCCGGAGCTTGGCAAGATCAGCCTTAAGTTCTTCAATGGTGCTCATCGGTCGCTCCCCGGCAACAAGGTGTTGAGAAGTGTTCCTGTAGCCGAGCCTGAAGCACTGGGCGCTACGTAAAGCACCGGATACACGTTGGCCCCGGTCCTGGATTGCTCTTCAGGCTCGCTGCGCAACCCGCACGACGACTATCCGCGTATGATCGTTCTCGGGGAACGGGATTCCGCGTGCGTCCCAGAGCGTCCCTTCAACCTCGATTACCGGTTCTTCGCTCTCCAGAGTATCATCCGTCTCGATCGTCACATGAATAGACCCACGGCCTCGCCGCAGGGTCAATTCGACGCTCTCCCAGTCCCTGGGCAAGACGGGGCGCACCTGAAGTTCGCCGCCCACGAGCCGAACGCCAAGAATCTCCTCTACCGCCAACCGCCATGTCCAGGCTGCGGCACCCGTGTACCAGGTCCAGCCACCTCGGCCGAGGTGGGGCTCCATGCCGGCAATGTCAGCCGCCACGACATAAGGCTCGGTTCGATAATGGGCGGCGCTGCGAGCCGTCGCGGCATGCTGAATAGGATTGATTCGGTCGAAGAGCGCCTTGGCCCCATCACCATCCCCCGTGCGCGCGAACGCGAGCGCGAGCCAGCTTGCCGCGTGGGTATACTGGCCTCCATTCTCGCGAATTCCCGGCGGATAGGCCTTGATATAACCCGGCTCACGCGGCGTGCGGTCAAAGGGCGGATCCAGCAGACGCACGAGACTGTCGTCATCCCGAACCAGATATCGTCTGGCCGAAGCGAGCGCCGATCGGGTACGCTCGACCTTGCCGGCACCCGACAATACGGACCACGACTGCGCGATGGAATCGATGCGGCATTCCTGTTCTTCCGACGCGCCCCATGGACGGCCGTCGTCGTCGAATGCGCGCAAATACCATTCGCCATCCCACCCCGACCGTTCCACCGCGGCCGCAAGCGTCTCTGCGCGGCCGTTCCAATGGTCGCGGAACTCGTTCCGGTCCGCATCCACACAATGACGCGTGAAATTTCGGATGGTCGCGATGAGAAACCAGGCGAGCCATATGCTTTCGCCATGCCCCCGGTTGCCCACGCGATCCATGCCGTCATTCCAGTCCCCTGCACCAATCAGCGGGAGGCCATGAGACCCGAGGCGGTAGGCGTGGGAAAGCGCGCGCTCGCAATGAACGAACAGGGATTGCGTGTAGTCACTCACCTCGAAACGCGCATAGCGATCGGTTTCTTCGGCCGTGAGCGGGGGCGCCCGCAGAAAAGGAACCAGCTCGCTCAGGATGGTTTTGTCTCCGGTCGCCTCAACATAATGAGCAACGGCGTACGGTAGCCAGACCAGATCGTCCGAGCAGCGCGTGCGGACGCCGCGATCCAATGGCGGATGCCACCAATGCAGCACGTCGCCTTCCTCGAACTGATGGGCAGCCGCGGCAAGGATATGCTGCCGTGTTGCATTCGGATCGGCATGGATCTGTGCCAGAACATCCTGCAGCTGGTCGCGAAAACCGAAAGCGCCGCTCGCCTGATAAAAGCCCGCGCGAGCGCGGATGCGGGCGCTGAGCGACTGGTGCGGCAGCCACCGGTTGACCATCAGGTCAAAGGCGGGATCGGGCGTCTTGACCTGCACCGCGTCCAGCCTGTCCTTCCAGAAACCGGCACACTCCCGCGCCGCGGTCTCGAAGGCCGATGGGTCCTGCCAGCGACGGACAAGGTCACGCGCGTGATCCAGGTCGTCGCCCTGCCCCAGCACAAAGCAAACTTCTGCGGTTCCTTCAGCCGGGATATCAAGATGGACCTGCAGGGCGGCGCAGCAGTCGTCACCGGCAGCATGCTGCCGGTGACCAAGATCCCAGTTCAGAAGTCCGAGGGGACTGGTGGGGTCGGCGTCATCGCCGTGAAAATCGTAGCGTGAGGTGGTGAGCGTGTGGACCGGAAGTGTCGAAGCAAGAAAGGAGATGCGGTCGGCAAATTCGTCGGTCCAGGGATTTTGGCCGAGAATCGCGTGCGAGATCGGATCATAGAATGAGCGGCGCAGGGGCGCCTGTTCTCCTTGCACAGCGCCCATCAGCCATTCGGCATAGTAGGTAGCCGTGATCCGGCGCGGACGCGGCAACTGATTACGCAAGCGAAGCCGGACAAGCTTCACGGTGTCGTGCGTCGGCACGATGACGGAGAGCTCCTGTTCAAGGCCTTCGCTATGCCGGTGCCAGGACGTACGGTCGGGGCCGTGATCGATGCGGCATGCCGTGTCTCCACCGGCCGGAAGCGGCGTCGGCGTCCAGAGCCGTGCGTTTTCCTCATCGCGCAGATAAAGGCGTTCGCCTTGAGGATCTTCGACAGGGTCGTTGAACCACGGCGTGAGACGGTTTTCACCACTGTTTATCGCCCAGGTGAAGCCCAGACCGCCCTCGGTCACGATCGTCCCGAAGCCGTCGTTGGCGAGGACGTTGGCCCAGGGCGCAGGGGTCGGCGCACCGGGTTCCAGATAGATAGTATAGTCGCCCGTATCCGGATCGAAGCCTCCCCACCCATTATCGAATTGCAGATCAGCCGGGCGCGGTACGGGCGCCGTCATGATTGTACCGGAGTTCGCCCCGACCGGCGCGAACAGCGGGCCCGGATGCGGCGGCTGGTCGTATCGCGCAAGCTGGTCGACTAGGCTGCCGCCGGCTTCGTCAAGGATGAGGCGGGCAACCTGATCGAGAAGCGCCGCCCGCTCGCCATCGGATGGACCGATGCCGACGAGGTGTATCCCGGCATGGGTGCCAAGGCGATCCTGTAGCCCGGCATCCTTCAGCACTTCCAGAAGACGCTCGCGGACGGGCTCGATATAGCCCGACGTTCCTTCATGCGTCACCACCAGGTCGATCGGCATACCACGCTGCCGCATGAGCTTGTGGAAGGAGAGAAGCTGTCGAAGCAGGTCCTGCTGCTCCGCGGTTCCGGAACGCAGCATCAAAATAGGATGGTCGCCCGATATCCCGAGCGCCCAAAGGTCCCCGCGCCGAAATGTGCGCGCGCCGGCCGATCCCGGCTCTGCCGCTCTGGTGAGAAGAGTGGACAGCAACGCCTGCGCCTGCGGCACGATGTGCGGCTGCAGGCCCAGCTTGTGCATCTCGCGCGCCGCCGCACTTGCCGTATCGCTCACAGCCCAGTCGAGTGACGGCAGGGTGGTAAAGCGCTCGGCAAGTTCGAGGGCCGATTGCCGGGATCCAGCCGCAATGGTGACGAAGGCGAATTCACGTCGCGCGCGCGGAGGCAGTTCCACCGTCATCCTGATCGCGCAGATCGGATCAAGCGTCCAGCCGAGCGGGCCACCAGGCAGTTCCCCGGTCAACAATGCGGGCCGCCTGGGGCACCCATATCGTCCGATGAAAGCGCTGCGATCGGCTTCGAGACCGAGCAGGGTAACGCCATCTTCATCCCCGATCACACGGGTCAGCAGGACGGGCGGACGTTCCGCCGAACTGCGCGGCCGCCGCGTGAAAAGCAGGCCGTCATTGCCAGGCAAGGCTTCCGCCCCCACGAACAGCTTGCTGAAGGCAGGGTGGCGCGCCGCGTCCTGGGCCGGAGCCAGAACGATCTGCGCGTAGCCCGTGACTTCGATGGTCCGGGGCTTATCGCTATCATTGACAAGAGCGACACGCCGGATCTCCAGGTCGTCGGCATTGGCGACATTGATCGTTGTCGTGACCGACAAGCCGTGGGCGCGCTGGTGGAACTCCACCTGATGCGCTTGGAAGATCACCTCCGGCGCGTCTTCGGGTCGAGAAAAGGGGCCGCCCGTTGCCGACCAGGTAACATCTGCATCCCGGTCGTGCAGATAGATCCAGAAACCTGCGTCCCCACGGGTCAGGGCATGCTGGTTCCAGCTCAGCCCACCTGCACCGTCTGTCCGAATGCGGCTCGAAAGCCGGCCATTGCCGAGAATCTGCCACGCGTGCTCCCCACGGCGCCGAGTGGGTGCCCAGCCGTAAAGGCCCGGAATCAGTTCGTCGGGTTCCGGCTGTGGCTCACGAACCTCAAGCCGCGCGATCTCGGGCGGCAGCTCCCATGGAATCCTTTCGTTAAGGAGCAGGTCGACGGTGCGGATATGAGGATCGGTGTGGAACCAGCGCACGAGCATGTCATCGCACAACGCGTTTCCGAGCGCGGCAAGGCTCATGCCATGATGATGAGCCATGTAGGAGCGCACGACGGCAAAGCGTTCACCGTCAGGCGCCCGCTCGGGCGTGAAGTCGACCGCTTCGAAAAATCCGTATCGGCCGATGAGGCCAAGATCCGCCAGAGTTTGAAGGTTGCGCGTCGCCAGCGCGGGCCGGATCGTCAGCGCCAGCGCCGTCGCATAGGGGCTGATAACCAGATCGCGCCCCAGACCTCGCTGGAGGCCGAGCGCAGGGACGCCGAATGCGTGATATCGGTAGACGCGGTCCTCGCCCATCGATGCGAAGGACGACTCCGAAATACCCCAAGGCATATCATGTGACCGCCCGAATGCGATCTGGATAGCAATCGCGGTCCGGTCACTCATTCCGAGCAGGGTTTGGGGATCGCTCTGCAGGAAGATGTTCGGCATCAGATATTCGAACATCGAGCCGTTCCACGATATCAACGCCAGGCCTGCGTGCTGCTTGGTGATGGGCCGCCCGAGATGGAACCAGTGCAGAGGCTCTATGTCGCCCTTCGCGATGGCGAAAAAGCTGGCGAGGCGTGCTTCGCTGGCGAGCAGATCGTAGTGGTGCGGATCTATTCGATCGGCGCTCACATTGTAGCCGATATGAAAGAGCCGGCTGCCGGCATCGAACAGGAACGAGAAGTCCATGGCGTGCGCGGCGGCGTTAGCGCGACTGGAGAGGTCATCGAGGCGGTCATGAAGCGCTTGCCGGGCCGCCTGGCCTTCCTCGATCGCCGCCTGGAGATCGTGCGCCCATTGCCGGCTTTCCGCCGGTAGCTGGTCTCTCGCCGCATTGAGGACGCCAATTGCTGCCGCGGCGCCCGCGTGCGTGGACGGCAGCCGGTCGTTCGCCAACAGGTCGGCGACTTTTGCCGCGACGTTCGAACACTCTGCCGGATGCGCCGCGAGCGTCTCCCACCAGGGCGAGAACAGCCGAAGGTCTCGCCGCATGCCGGACAGATGATGTTCGAGCCGCTCCAGCCAGGCTTGGACATTCCGCAGGGAGGCGATTTCATCCTCGCCGACGCTTTCGGCCATCAGGGTAATCTGCTCGCGCAGGCGAGGAAGATCGATCGACAGGAGATCGTCGATCCTCTCGGCCCAGTCTTGCCTCCCTTCCTCAATCCTGCGGGCGGTTTCCCGCATAGCCTCAAGGATCGAGCCGGCGGCGGAGGCCGCTTCGAGGTCGATCGTCGCAATCGCTTCGGCGAGCAACTCGATATTGTCGTCAAACCCTCGCCACAAATCCGTGGCGACCGGTGGCAAGCTTCTGGCTTCCTGAAGGGCTCGCGCGACGGTGATCAGACTGACCGCGAGATTTCCGCTGTCGACGGTCGAAACATATCGGGGCTCCAGGGCCGCGAGCGTTCTCGTCTCGTACCAGTTGAGAATATGGCCGCGGTAGCGGTCCAGGCGATCCAACGTATCGAGCGTGTTGTGAAGCCGTGTCGCAACCTCGTTGAGGCCGATATGTCCGAGGCGCCAGGCAGTGAGGACCGATACCATCATCATTCCGATGTTGGTCGGCGAGGTTCGGTGCGCGATTTCCTCGTCGGGCGGCTCCTGATAGTTATCGGGTGGCAGCCAGTTGTCCTCGGGGCGCACAAAGGTCTCGAAAAAGAGCCAGGTGCGCCGCGCCATCAGTCTCAGGAACTTTCGATCGTTTTCGGACAGCGTGTCCTTTGCCGGCTCAATCGGACGGCTGATCCGGATCGCGATCTCAGGCGCAATGAACCAGAGCAGCAGCAGGGGAGCCGCGACAGGCAGGGAAGCGGGCGCCGCAAGGAACAGACCCGCGCCGATGATCAGCGCGAACACCGGAGAGGCGGCCATGTCACGCCATGCCGCCAGTCGCGGATGTCGCGCCGCGTTGCGCGTCGCCATGTGGGCGGCCGACGTCCATTCGAGCTTTCTTTGGCCCGAATGGAGACGCCATAGGGTGATGGCAATGGCATGCAGCGCTATCATCGCGTCACTGACGAGAAAGACGATAGCGAGAAACCAGCGACCCGCGTGATCCGCCAGACGTCGCAGCAGGTTCTGCATGACGCCGCGGCGGCGGCCCTGCGCGAGGCCGGTCACGAGGTCCGTAAAGAGATATGCACCGGGCGCGATGACGGCAAGCAAGGTCCAGACCCAGGGCTGCCCATGGAGAAGAAACCATCCACCCACCAGCAGCGCCACAATACTCGCTGGAATTATGCTGCGCCGCAAATTGTCGAATATCTTCAGCCGATCGAACCAGCCGAGCCGGTTGCGCAGCCATCGGCCATCGCCGCCGGGCACGAAGGGAAAGAGCCATGGCAGGATCTGCCAGTCCCCACGGACCCATCTGTGCCAGCGCCAGGTGAAGTCGAGATAGCTGGTCGGGAAGCTCTCATAAACGATCGCATCGCTGACCAGCGCCGCTCGCCCGTGCAGTCCTTCGAACAGGTCATGGCTGAGAAGTGTATTCTCGGGAACGCGCCCTTCGAGGCTCCGATGAAAGGCCGCCACATCATAGAGGCCCTTGCCCACGTAGACGCCTGTGCCGAGCAGATCCTGATAGACGTCGGATACGGCGCGCGAATAGATATCGATGGTCGTGTCACCGCCATAGAGGCGCGAAAACAAGGATTGGCCGGTCGCTTCCGGCGCCAGCTCAACGCGCGGCTGAAGAACCGTATATCCTCGTTCGACCGCGCCGGTCGCAGCGTTGAAGTGGGCGCGGTTAAGGGGATGAGATAGCGTCCCCACCAGTCGCCGGACGATGCCGGCCGACAACCTGGTATCGGCATCGGCCGTCATCACGAAACGGCATCGCCGCAACCGTTCGATGCTACCGACGGTCACATTGAAGGGGGACGCATCTCCGTTCAGGATGAAGGCGTTGAACTGCTCAAGCTTTCCGCGCTTTCGCTCCCAGCCCATCCAGCAGCCCTGGGCCGCGTTGAACCGTCGTGGCCGATGCAGCAAATGGAACGGCCCATGTCCCTTGGCATTGGCAAAGCGCGCGTTGAGTTCCTCGATCCCGCTGGTCAGCGCGCGAACGATATCGGCATCGACCGAGACACTTTCCTGTGACGCATCGGCGAAATCGCTGAGCAGCACGAATTCGAGCGCGGCATCGGGATTGGAAAGGCGGTGTGCCTCCAGGCGCCGAAGCAGCGGCGCGATATCCGACAATCGCGCGACCAAGACAGGCATCACGACTGCCGTCGCCGAACTTTCGGGGATGCCGTCCTTGAAATCGAGCTTGGGGAGTACGTTCGGCCGAACGATGTGGGTCACGAGCCAATTGACGAAGGTGATGCTCAGGATCGATGCGGGTAGCAGGGTGAGCGCGATCCCTAGAAGCCAGGATCCGGCGGTGGCGCCGGTGGAAACCAGATAGGCTGCGGGTAGAGCAAAGCCCGCAAGGCCCGCGAGCAGCAAGGCGGCTGCATAAAGCAGGCCTGGATAACGCAGCGCGCGTCGCAATATCGAGCCCGGCGTCCATGGACGAGGATCGATCGCGTCGGCAAAGGCAGGCCGTCCGATATCGATGAGCCAGAAGCCTACATGGCCCGATGGCGCTTCGTCGCTGCTATAGCACTGGCGCAAGGCACGCTCGGCGACATCCCATTCCGGGAGTCCCGACTGGTCGGCAAGCTGCTCGACCGCATGGCGATATCGATCGCGCGTATCGAAGTCCATATGTGGATAGACGCCTGCCGGGTCGCGCCGGAGGATGGCTTCGACCTGGCTCGTTCGATCGAAGAAGTCGTTCCATTGAATCGTCGCGATCACGCCAAGGTTCGCGATTGCGCGCGCGACGCATTCCGTATCGTCAAAACCAACCATCGCCGTGTCGGGCGTCTCGACGATCTCAAAGGGCGGCTCGACCTCCGGGAAGAGGTGGCTGAAACCTCCGATGAGCAATTCCAGGCAGACTATGCGCAGCATGGTCGGGAAGGCCCAGGTCTCGGCGATGCTGAGCGGCATCTTCTTTTGATATTGCTCTACGAACAGCACCGCGCCATTCAGCGAGACCTGCAGGTGAGAAGCCTGCAGCAAGGCATGGGCAAGCTGATGCACGCGAGGGCGACCGAGCCCGTCCCCGGAGATCGCCGGAAGTTTCGCGTAGAACTCTCCGGGAAGATCCTCGCGGATCTGCAGGATGGCGCGTTGTATCTGATAATCGTTGTCGAGCAGCCATTCAGCCGCGGCGCCTGCGCGCTTGTCGGCCTTGGCGGCCGCCTGTCGGGCCTGCCTCAGCCAGGTCTTCATCTCCTCGAGATGCGCCCATGCGGGCAGCGGCACCGACTTGCCGAGCAGTCCTGTCAGGCGATGACGGTCGGCGACCTCCTCCGCCGCCCCGGCGAGCGGATCGCGCTCCTCATAATCGGCCATCAATCAGACCTGAATGGCCGTTGGCAATCTCACGCTCTGGCTGGCGGCAGGCGAAGTCATTTGCGCCTTGCGACTCGCCGAAGGCAGGACGAGCATCGGGACACTGCAATGGGCCATCAGATAGGAGGCAACCGTTCCGTACGGGACGTCCCTGACATGCTGATGCCCGTGCCCGCGTGCGGACATCACCGCGAGATCAGCCGCTTCGCGATCGATCAACGCGCAAAGCGTGTCGCGAACGTCGCCGCCACGGATGACAATCGCGCGAGCGCGAAGGCCCATCGCCGAAAGATTGGACCTGGTCCGATCCAGATAGCTGCGCGCGGCCTGCTCGTTGCGTTCGATCAGGTTTTCGCGCAGCGTCTCGTCTTCGGTTTCCAGGGGTCGCGCCTGGATCATTTCGGGCGTGGGGACGACATGAACGAGCAGCAGCTCAGCGTCGGCTGCCTTCGCGAGGCGCACCGCAAGGGGCAGCACGCTTTCGGCCCAGCGCGAGCCATCGAGCGGCACCACGATCCGTCGATAGGCCGAACCCGGGACGGGCGCTTCCACCGGAACAAGCAGGACAGGGCCTGGTGCCTGGGACAGCACCTTGTGGACTGTGCCCCCGACGCCGTCGCGGCCGGCTTCCTTTCGTCCGCGCCTGCCCAGCACGACCATCCCTTCGTCACACTCCCGCACGTACCGGCAGATTTCCTCCGCCGCCGGTCCTTCTGCGAGCTCAATGGTCGTTTGAGATGAGGACGGTTCGATCGTCGCAGCACAACGATCGAGCACCCGCATGGCCTCGCGGCGACGAAGATTGCACTCGATGGGGTCAGGCCGTGCGTCGGGCGACGCGTCTCTGTCCAAGACCTGAAGCAGCGTTACCGGAACGTCGAGCGTTGAAGCCAGAGCAAGAGCGTGTGGATAGATCCACGCGTTGCGATCGGTGCAATCGATGCACGCGACGACGCCGGATGTCTTCGCGGACATTCGGGGCTGGGAGAAGGATGGAAAGGCAGATACGGCAGACATAGGAAAACCTCCTGTTGCCGTCCGTCTCCCCGCTACCGGCGGCGCTCATTCCGACTGTTGCTATCAACGTCGGTTGTGTGCGTCAAGTTCTGCAAATAGCGGCGGGCATGCTGGCTAGGCGGCTTGACGTAGATCGGCTTTCTTCATCTCCTTAAGGTCGTTCATGTTGAGATAGCGGTTGGCTTCGAGCCAGTTTTCGTGGGTCTCGACAGCAAGCGAGCGTATGAGGCGCAAACAGCTGTCTTCATTGGGGAAGATACGCAGGACGATCGTCCTGCGTTTGATTTCTTCGTTAAAGCGCTCGAGCATATTGGTGCTCTTCATATGTTTATGATGCTGCCGCGGAAGCCGGTAGAAGGTGAACGTCTCCTCGATGGTTTCTTCCGCCCAGCTGGTGAGCTTGGGGTATCGTGGCGACCATTTTCTCAGCCAGGCAGCCAGATCGCTTTTGGCCTCTGATAGTTCGCGACGATCGTAGATCCAACGCAGCTCCTGCAGGCAGTCGTCATCAGCTTTACGCGGCAGATGGTCGAGAGCATTTCTTAAAAAGTGCACGTAACAGCGCTGGAACCAGGCATCTGGCAACACTTCACGAACAGCGGCTCGTAAACCCGCATGGTCATCGGCAACGATATATTCGACACCGTGGAGGCCGCGCTCCTTGAGGCCGACGAGAAAGTCCTTCCACGAAGAGCGGCTCTCGCGGTTGGCGAGCTCTACAGCCAGAATCTGGCGCCGGCCTTCCCAGTCCACACCCAGTGCGACGAGTACGGCGCAGGAGCGCACCACGCCTGCCTGGCGGACTTTCTCATATTTGGCATCGATGATGAGGTAGGCGAACGGCTCGTCCAGCCGACGTCGGGCAAAGGCTGTCAGGCTCTCGTCCAGTCGCTTGTTGATCGCTGAGATGGTCGAGGCGGAGAAGCTGTGGCCGCAAAGCTCTTCGGTGATAGCCTTCACCTTCCGGGTCGACACACCCTGGACGTACATCTCGGCTAACGATGCCACGAGCGCCTGCTCCGAGCGCTGATAGCGCTCAAACAGCTCGGTCGAGAAACGGCCGTCGCGATCCTGCGGCACCCGCAGCTCCAGCTTGCCCACCCGCGTGATCAGCGTCCGATTGTAATGTCCGGATCGATAGCCAACACGGCCGTCAATGCGTTCGCTCTTCGAGGCGCCAAGGACATCGGTCATCTCACCTTCCAGCATCTCCTGCAGCAAATCCTGCACGATCTCCCGCAAGGCGTCGCGGTTCGCGCCCATCAAATCTTTGACGGCCGCTATCGATGGTCTATTCTCATTCCTGGTCATGGTGGGGCTCCATTGGGGTTGGCGACTTTGAACATCACCAGCCTGCCATGGCCGCTCAAATCCTCAATGGATTTTGCAGAACATCCCGCACACTACCTCAACGTCATCTGGCCGGACCCTGTTCCCCGATTCCAGCCAGCACTCAAAGGCTATCGGCGGTTCCAGGATGGGGCCATTAGGGCTTTTACGAATGCCGCCGGACTCAGACGACGTTCTCGGGTAACCTTCCCGAGCTCGCGATTGCGCGACAATATGCGGGTGAACCCAGGCGGATCAGCACCGGTAGACGCAATTTCCTGTACCTCGCATCAGTGTCATTTCACCCGGCGCTCAGCCCGATTGTCCCTCCGCCTCCGCGACGGCCTTGATCGTTCGCACGAAGCTGTCGGGATTGAGCGACATGGAATCGATACCCTCCGAAATCAGGAACGCCGCAAAGTCCGGATGGTTGCTCGGCCCCTGGCCGCATATGCCGATCTTGATGCCCGCCGCGTGCGCCTTGCGAATGGCTTCCGAGATCATGCGGGTGACGGCTTCGTCTCTTTCATCGAAGAGATTGGCCAGAATCCCGGAATCGCGGTCGACACCCAACACAAGCTGGGTGAGGTCGTTGGAGCCGATGGAAAATCCGTCGAAGCGCGTAGCGAACTGCTCGGCGAGAATGACGTTCGAGGGTATCTCGCACATCATGTAGATTTGCAGCCCATTCTCCCCGCGGCGCAAACCGTTCTCGGCCATCGCTTCGAGCACGCGATCCGCCTCGGCCGGCGTGCGGCAGAAGGGGACCATGACGATGACGTTCGAGAAGCCCAGTTCCTCCCGGACCCGCTTGAGCGCGCGGCATTCGAGAGCGAAGCCTTCGCGATACCGTTCATCGTAATAGCGCGAGGCGCCGCGGAAGCCGAGCATCGGATTCTCCTCATCCGGCTCGAAGGCGTCGCCGCCCACAAGGTGCGCATATTCGTTCGTTTTGAAATCGCTCAGGCGCACGATGGCGGGGTGCGGGTAATAGGGACTTGCAAGCTTCGCGATGCCGCGCGCGAGGACATCGACAAAAAACTCCGATGGGTCGGAATACCCCTTGGTCAGATCGCGTATTTGCCGTTGAGCTTCAGCGCTCACGCGATCCGGGTGAACCAGTGCCATCGGATGCACCTTGATATGCGCGTTGATGATGAACTCCATGCGCGCAAGGCCGACCCCTCGGGCAGGAAGCCGCCACCACTGGAATGCCGCCGCCGGGTTCGCGATATTGACCATGATGTCCGTCCGGGTGGCCGGCAGGGAGCCGATATCCACGTCCGTCACGGAAAAATCGAGTATGCTGGCGTAGATTGTTCCGACGTCACCGTCAGCGCAGCTGATCGTGATCTCGCTGTTCTCGGCAATGATCTCGGTCGCGTTTCCGGTGCCGACGATTGCGGGAACACCGAGTTCGCGGCTGACGATGGCAGCGTGGCTGGTGGTGCCGCCATGATTGGTCACGATCCCCGCCGCGCGTTTCATGACCGGAACCCAATCGGGGTCAGTCGTCTCAGTGATGAGAATAGACCCGTCCCGGAACTGGGCGATGTCGGCGGCGGTCCGGATGACACAAGCCTTGCCAGCAGCGATGGCTGTTCCCACCGCCGCGCCCGTCAATAGCGGGTCGCCTTTCTCCTTGAGGCGGTAATGCCGGAATGTCGAAGTGCTGGCCTGGGCCTGAACCGTTTCGGGACGCGCCTGGACGATGTAGAGTTCACCAGTCTCGCCGTCCTTCGCCCATTCCATGTCCATGGGACGCTGGTAATGGTCCTCGATTGCCACGGCCCACCGCGCGAGCTGGACGATATCGCTGTTATCGAGAACGAAGCTCTGACGCTCCTGCTCGGTTGTCTCGACGATCCTCGTACGGTGGCTTCCGCCTTCCCCATAGACCATGCGGAACGCCTTACCGCCCAACTCCTTGTCGATGATCGGTTCGGTCCCCGGCTGCGCGAGAAGCGGTTTGAATACGACATATCTGTCCGGGTTTACGCTCCCCTGGACGACGGTCTCGCCCAGCCCCCAGGCGGCGCTGATGACGATAGCATTTGGAAAGCCAGTTTCGGTATCGATCGAGAACATGACGCCCGATCCGCACAGGTCCGAGCGGACCATCTGCTGAATGCCGATCGACAGCGCAACCTCGAGATGATCGAAGCCTTTCGCATCGCGGTAACTGATCGCGCGATCGGTGAACAGCGAGGCGAAGCATCGACGACAGGCCGCCAGAAGTGCGGCCCGGCCCCGGACATTGAGGAAGGTTTCCTGCTGGCCCGCGAAGCTCGCATCCGGCAGATCTTCGGCGGTCGCGCTGCTGCGCACGGCAACGGCGGGACGCTCTGTGCCGGTACGCCGGCCAAGTTCCGCATAAGCGGACACAATCTCCTCGGCGATATGGGAGGGCATTTCCGCTTCCAGAAACAGACTCCTTATAGCCTGCCCCGCTTCCTGAAGGGTGCATCCGCCGGAGTGGAAGGCGGAGAGATGTTCCGTAATGCGGGGTGCAAGCTCATTGTCGTGAATGAACGCCCTGTAAGCGTCCGCAGTGGTGGCAAAGCCAGAGGGCACCTTCACGCCCTTCTGAGCGAGGGCCGCGGTCATCTCGCCTAAAGACGCGTTCTTGCCGCCTACGGCCTGCACATCAGCGATACCGATGTCTTCGAACCACAAAATCATCGGCTTGGACATAGCTCATCTCCAGCTTGCGTAAGGTGCCAGAGGCCGCCTCAAGGTTTCACCCAGCCACCTCTTTTGTGGTCACCATCACCGCGCCGACTGGCAACGTCACTACGTAAGGCTCCTGAGTGTATCGATGGACTTCGGCTCGATCATCAGATTGACCGGATCAGCTCCGGCCGGATGGCCCAAGATCGAGAGCAGGTTATGGGCAACACAAATGCATGATCGACGAACTGCGGGCGCGGGCGTAATACTCACCCTATCGCGCCATTGCCTGCCTGTCGTCAGTTTCACCGATCAGCAGATCGCAGGCCGTCCACCAAGCCTGCCAAGCTGTGCAAGTCCGCCAGCCCCATCGAAGGAGTACACTGACGTAAGAGGACGGCGAACGACGCATCGCTGAATTGGGGCGGAAGCTGCAAAGCGCAGGTGGCCAGCGCACGATCTTAGGTACGATCCCAGTGTTCGCTGAAAAGGGATGACCTCGGAGGGCAGATGCAGCGAACGGGCTGCCTGCCCAGCCTTGGAGTCCAGCGTTGAAAGCTATTCAACCGCTTGTATTCATCGCCCAAAACTACCTCACCAGGTTCCCGCGGCTTGCCGCAAACACGTCCGGGCCAAACCGCCGACGCATGTGGCTTGCGACCTTCTTCGCATAGGCGACCTGCCTCGCCTCGGTTGGGCTATGATAGACGCCAACCGCTTTCCAATAGTCTCCGGTCGCTTCCAGCCCGGACAGGAATATCCAGCGTGCCGCCTCGACATTAAAACAGGGATCGTAGCGCAGCCAATGACGGATCTGCTCCTGGGGTCGTTCGAGCAGTCGGGACATTTTCGGCACCCAGCTACTGTTGATCTGAAGCGGCCCGAGATCGTGGGTGCCGTTGGTATTCGCGATCTCCGCGCCCAGCCAGCCAGCCTCCTGTGTCCGCAAGCCCCAAAGCGTCTTTTCAAGCCAGGCACGCCCCCGCGCGGCGACGCGGATGCAACGGGCGATTTCGGCGACCTCACCAGGTGCAGCTTGCTTCGCCAGCACAGGAGCCGGCGTCAGTATGACGGACAGGATCGCTATACTGGTGAGCGCCCTTCCCGCTACCGAGGCCTGGAAAATCATTGATCGACACGCCCTCATTGCACTATCCGATCACGAAAATCGGAGGGGCCACGTCGAAGAAGATCGCGAGACGGCAGACCATCCGGCTCGAACGGAGCGCCGGTCAGCAGCGCAAGCAATCGCTGCCCGGAGACGATTTCGATGCCATCGGCGCTCGAACAGATCGTGCGGCTCATCCCGCCGGTGCGACCGGTGTGGATGAACATGCCGCGCCGCCGCCGCGCAGCGCAAAGCATGGCGAACTCACGCACATGTTCAGGCTTGATCGCATCGCGATACCGCTTCGCCTGGATCAGCCAGCGCCGGCCATCGATGATGACCTCCCCGTCGACGCCGCCGTCCCCGGTATAGCGGCGATTACGGATGACGCGGTGCCCGCGCTGCTCGAAGGCTTCGAGCAGTAATTCCTCGAACGCCAGCGGATCCATCGCGCGCAGCCGGGCATAGTGCAAGACGGCGGGCTGATCGCGATCCGGTCCGCGCAGCTGCTCGCACATCGTTCGAGCCTGTCGGCGTCGCCAGCGATGACGGATCGGAACGCGATAATGGCGGTATAGCAGGGCAACGAGGGCGGCGCAGGCGATCGCCATCAGCAAAAGTTCCATCATCTTCTCCTATCGGTCATGCCCGCCGCCACGATCGCCATGATCGTGCTGCGGCTGAGGTTGGGATTGGGGTTCTGGTTGGTGGACAGGCTCGCGCGTACCCGCGCGATCGGGCTCCGCCGGCGCGTGCTGACGGTCCCGTTCGATCGTGCCGCGCAGGAAGCGGTCGACCAGCGAGGCAGCCTCCTGCGCGCGGCCGGCGAGGATCTCGGCAAGACTGTTCGGGCGGGGTTCGGAGCGGCCCTGCCGTTTCCGCTCGCGCTGCTCCCGCTCGGCATTACGGGCGGCGCGCTCGCGGGCATTCTCCTCGCGGGAGCGGTCGTGCCGGTCCTTGTGGCGAAGTCCCCGCATCTTGTGGCTGTCGGCCCTGATCCGGCCGAGCCCTTCGAGCGACGAGGTCTTCTCGCCCGATCGCGAGGCGAGCTTTTCCGCGAGACGTTGCTGGCTCTCGGTCCAGAGCTTCACGCCATAGGCGGCGCGAGTGATGGCGGTGTAATAGTTCTGACCGTTGACGAGGCCGGATTCCACAGGCGCCAGCGCATAGACGCGGTCATAGGTCTTGGACTGCGACGAATAGACGGTTTCCGAATACCCATGATCCCAGGTCCGGTGGACCGAGAGATCGACCTGCTGGACGCGCTCGCCGCGGTCCCATCTGATCGTCGCGATATTGCCCTCGAGCGCCAGAACGGTGCCGCGTTCGGCATTCTTGACCTCGAGTTCCTTGTTGACCAGCCGCCACTGGATGCGGTCGCCCTGGGCAAGGTCGCGCTTCTCAGGCAGGAACACATTGACATGCGCCGCCTTGCCGAGGCCCGGACGCCATTCGATCTGGCGGCCATGCTCGTCGACCAGGCGCACGACCTGGCGGCCATGATTGTTCCGGCCGACCCCGACGACGCGATAGTCGGCGTCGCGTGCGATCCCCAGCCTGGGATTGTCGCGCGTGAACTTGAGCACCTGGCCCGCGCTGTAGAAGCGCGCCATCTGCTTTTCCTGGTCGGTCAGGCCGGACGGGGTCAGCACTTCGAGCCGATGGTCTTCGGCCGCGACGGTGCCCTCGCGTTTCAGGACTTCGCGGATATGGCTGTTGACGATCAGACGGGTCGCGTTGTCGAGGACGAGGATATTGGTTTCGCCCCGTATCTCCGGTTTGAGCCGGGTCCAATCGGCGACCATCGCCTTGGCGAGGTTCTCCGCGGTGTCGCCGGTGGTCACGCGATCCAGCGCGGCGAGCGACGCGGCATAGTCGCCCTTGCGCGCCATGTCCGCGGCCTCCTGCGTCGCGTCGGTCAGGTGGCGCCGCGACTCCTTGAGCTGGCTAGTCGGCAGCCCGAGTTGCTGGAGCAGCCAATAGGCCTTGCCCTGCTCGATCGCGCCCGTCTGCTTATTGTCGCCGAGGAATATGAGACGCGCGCCGGTCGCGCGGCTGATCTCCAGCACGCGCAGCGCCTGGCGGTTGCCGAGCTGGCCCGCCTCGTCGAGCGCGAGAATATGCCTGTCGGTAATGCCATAACCGCCGCTCGCGAGCAGCGAGGCGAGCGTGCGGGATTCGATGCCCGCCTTGTGCCCGAGTTCCGCCGCCGCCGAAGAGGTCGGTGCGAGCGCCACGGTGGTATAGTCGTCGCGGGTCGCATCGACCAACGCGGCGACCAGGGTGGATTTGCCTGCGCCGCCGACACCATGCACGCCGACCGCCCGGTTTGTGCCGCTGCCGATGGCGATCAGCGCCGCGGTCTGTTCGGGCTTCAGCCTGGCGGCCGTCGCAGCCTCTTCCAGCCGTTCACGGGTGGCAACCGGCTTCGCATCGCCCATGGCCAGCGACAGATGCTCGGACAGGGCGAGTTCGAGTTTGGCGGTCCGGCGCGATGTCCGGCCGCGCGGAAGCGGCTGGTCGCCGGTCTGGCGCACCGTGACCAGCAGCTTGCCCTTGTTCTCCTGCGCATCGTAGAGCGGCCGCACGTCGCCCAGGCGGACCTCACCGACATGCGATGCGAGCGCGGTGCGATAGAGACGGCCTATATTGTTGACCGCCTCGCGCGTTTCATTCTGGCGGATGCCGAACAGAGCGGCGCGGCGGGCAACGCGCGGATCGGTCTCGATGGTTCGTTCACCCCGCTCCTGCGCCGCGGCCTGGAGCCTGTCGAGATCTTCACGATAGGGTTCAGCACGCACGCGCCATTGCTCGCGCAGGTCATCGAGGCCGATCGTCTCCTTGGCCTTTCGGGTCGCGAAGAAGGAGATCCGGCGCTGGGCCTGTCCCTCAAGCCCGTGCTCCGCGGCATGCTCGTTGATCTGCTCGGCGCGCTGCGAATAGTCACGGATAAGCTGGCCGGGCATGCCTTCGACCTCGAACAGCCCCTTACGCGGATCGAACACGATCTCATGCCCCAGCGCGCGCACGTCGCGGGCAATCTCGTTGCGATAGATCTGACCCATGACGAGCTGCTCGGCATACATCGAGCGCGTCTCGAGACTCGACATGCGGTCGCCATTGAGATGGTTGGTCATGTTGAGAATGACGACATGGGTATGGAGCTGCGGGTCGTGCTCGCGGCTGGCATATTCGGTGAAACGCGCGAACAGCAGCCGGCCCGTCGTCTCGTGGACGATCTCGCCGTCCACCCGGCGGCGCAGCTCGGCATGTTCCTCGGCATAGGCAAGCGCAACCCCGACCGCCCGCTCGTGCGCGGCAAGGATGCGCTCGTCGCCCGTGACCAGCGCCAGGATCGAGATCGACTTGGGCGCGCTGATCGTGAAATCCCAGCCGGGATGATGCTGGATGCCTTCCTTGCGCCGGCGACCGAGCTGCTGGTCGCCGACCTTGCCGGCGAGCAGTTCCTCGAACTGCTTGGGGTCGACAGGCCCGGACAGGCCGAGGCTGGCGGCGAGCTTGCCGCCCCATTCGGAGGGTTCGTTGCCGCCCTTGGTATAATAGTCGCCGATTGTATAGTAGCGGCCGATATTGGCGGGTGTCCCCTTGAGGCGGCGAGGATGGATCATGCCGGCTTCGCCTTCTCACGCGGGCCTTCGGAACGGCCATGGCTGTCGAGCCGCACACGGATCGTGCCGCGCGTCGCCCCCAACAAGGGGATGGGGGTGGCAACCCTGTTCTCCTCGTCGGGATGATCGTCGATCGGCGCTCCCTCGTCCGTCATGCCGGAATCGCTGTGGTCGGTGGGTCCGAACACCTCATCCTGCGGCACGGCGTCCTGGGGATCCGGCAGGCTGGGCGGCTCCTGGGTCGGCTCCCGCGCCGGCGGGGGATTGGCCTCGCCGGTAAAAAGATCGCCTTGCCCCGTTCCGGGAGACGGCGGCGTGTCCGGATGTCCCGGACCCTGCCCTCGCCTCGCGGCCTCCTCCCGCGCCTGGCGCGCGCGGCGCTCTGCCCACGCCTGGGAGATGATGGCCTTGCCGAGCGGCAGCCTTTTGGGGGGCTCGGTGCGTTCAACGAACGCGGCCGCGATCGAAGGCAGCGGATTGAAGCGATCGGTGAAACGGACGACGGGGAGATTGCGCCCGAAACGGAGGAAACCCGAAAGGTTCGGCAGATGGGTGACCTCGGTGTCCAGAACCAGCGGGCGGGTCACCTGCATGCGACTGAGGTTCACCCCGTCGCGCATGTCATTGACGCCGTAGCTCATCCCCTCGTTGGCTTCGACCTGCTCGACCCGGCCAAGGTTTTTGGAGATAAGTTCCGAGGTGTCGCTATCGTTCGCCCGGAGCGCGACCCAGGTCGAGCAGTAGCCGGTGATGGCCGCCGCATCCTCCTTGCCGTAGGTCGCGGTCAGCTGGGGATAGGACTGGAACCCCAATATGCCGCAGCCGCCATATTTGCGCGCACGGGCGAGGAAGTCGGATAGGCTGGGGAGCTTCTGGAGCGTCGGCAATTCGTCAATGACGCAATAGAGCCGCCGGTCGCGGTCGGGCGTGAGGCTCATGATCGCGCTGATCGCGATGTCGAGCCAGACCGTGATCAGGGGGCGCAGCGAAGGAAGCTGGTCGGCCTTGACGGTGACGAACAGCCAGCTGTCGTCCTTCTCGTCCTCGACCCAACGCCGGATCGAGAAGCCGTCCTCGGTATCGTCGAGATAGGCGAAGCTGCGCATGACCGAGGCAAGCTCGGCCTGGACGCCGGCCGAGGTGCGCTCTCCCTCGGCGGAGATGAAAGCGGCGGCATCGGTGCCCTTCACATAGGCGGCAAGATCGGCGAGCGGGGAACGCAGCACCCGATCAAGCAGGACCGAGATGAGCGTGTGCTTCTGCCGCGCGAGCTTGCGCAGGACGGCGACCAGCGTGCCGCGCGCGGCCTTGCTCCAGAACGGATCGCCATGTTTGTCGGGGATCGTAGATTCCGCGATCTGGTCGTAATGATACTCCCGCGGAACATCGACCCAGGGACTCCAGATGTCGGTGCGCTTGTCGAGCGGGTTGAGCAGGATGTCCCTGCCGGGGCGATAGAATTTCTCAACGAAGCTCCCGGCCGTGTCATAGACGATCGCCCGCTTACCCTGCTTGCGGATGCCTTCGAGCATGGTGGTGATGAGGTTGGTCTTGCCCGTTCCTGGAGCGCCGACCAGCAGGATATGTTCGGGCTCGAAGGCTTCCGGCACGGCGACGCCGCCGATTGTGAGCGCCCCCTTCTTCTGCCCCCGGAGCGCGCGCCGCACTTCCGAGGCCGTCCCGAAGCGGGCGCCGCGCAGATATTCGTTGGAGCCGAGCCCCTTCCCAGTTCTGGTAAAATAGAACCAGGCACTGACCAGTCCGAAGAGGGCGACCACACCGGCAATGGCCGCCCCGTGGATGAGGTCCTTTTCGAGTTTGTGGAGCGCCTGCTTCGCGACACCGGAGTCGGCGAGGGTGTCGGCCGAGGTCCAGTATTGGCGCCCGTCGGGGGTGCGGAACAGCACCGGGTCATTGGTCCCCGGCGCCGCATCCGCCTTGATGGTCGCCTCCACCAGCTTGGCGAGGACGAAGCGCTGATAGTCGGTCGACTTTTCGAACGCATACCAGCAGGTCCCCATCAACCAGAGGATCAGCCCGGCCAGCACGGTCTGGAAAAAGACCTGGGTGGTCATGCGGACATTGTGGACGATCGCCTGCCCGCCCCGCGTCCAGCTCCCCAACGTGTCGTTGCGGAAGATGCTCATGGCCGGCCCCTCCCCCGAACGGCTGGCGGTGCGCTACGGCATGCCCCCGGATTTGGGATGGCCCTGACCGGCAGGGAATAATCGCAGGCAATCGCGCGGCCGGACGGGAAGCCCGCCGAGGGGGAACGCGAGGCCGGGCATGTGTCCGCGAGGTGGGGATCCGCGCGCCGGGTCATGGCTGTTCGTCCGGTGAGAGCAGCCCCTTTTCGAGGAGCAGCGCCCTGGCGTCGGCCATGCCCTGTTCGAGCGTCTCGGGCGACCGGCGTCGCACCGATGCCGCGAGGATAGAGAGCGTCTGCAGGACGCAGGAGAGGATTTCGTCCTGCGTCGTGTAGACGTAGCCGCCGCGGGGATCGGCGGTCTGGTCGATCGCGGGGCGGAGGAGTTCGGCGACGCTGACGCCGACTTTACGGGCACGGCGCTGCAGCCGCTCGTAAAGGGCATCGTCGATCCGGATTGTGACCCTTGCCAAGGTGATGCTCCGACTGGAGCTTCGACAAGGAGGTCACGACGCACAGCAACTATAGCGCAGACAAGCGACGATCACAATAAAATCAGCGTGGCGGACGTGTCTGCCAGCCGGAAACGGCGGAATTGCGGGGCTTTTTCGGGCAATAGTACTGAGGCGGCAGACGCGTCAGCCAAATAACGTGAAATCTGGCTGACGCGTCTGCCAACGGAAACCATTGATTATAGGGCAGTTTCAGGCCACAGCACCCGTGCGTACGGTGCATTACAAACCGCGAAGCGCGTGCGTCGCTTGCCCGCAGCAACGGAGTTGCTGCGTCATCCCTACCGCTGCCGGGCGCACCCATTGCGGTGGTGGTCGATGTGGGGAGATAGGTCGCGCTATGCGGTGGGGTCGCTTGTGGCGCGGGTGCGCCTGTGCGACAAGGATCGCGTGACGAGCGGGCCAGCCTGAGAAGGAAACTGGTCATGCCTAAAATGTCTGAACGCGATAGGCTCGCTGATCTGGAAGATCGCGAGAAGAGGATTGCGGTCGAGAAGGCTGCGCTACGCAAGCGGCTACGCGATCGCTATGCGGCAATGGTGACGGCGCTGCCGGTCGAGCAATTGACGGAACGCGAGTTCCGGGACGTGCTGGGCCATGTGTTGCGGTTGGGCGGCGCTGCCGCGCTGGCTGCGCTCAAGGGGGCGTCGGGTGCCTCCGATGCTTCCCATTCGGGGAAAGCGCCAGCCGCGCCAAGGCCCGCAAAGGGGGATGACGGTGGGGCGCTCGGCCCTTCGGTGGGGGCGTGAACCTGTCGGCCCTTCCCCTTTTGGTTCTTCCCGCCGCCGCGCCGTCAGGCGCGGCGGCGGCCGGGGGCACGACAAAAGGCCAGCGCGCGGGGATGCGCGCCAGCCTTGGCGGGTCTCGTGTGATGGGTAGCGCGGCGCTGGGGGAAGCGCCGCGCCGTTTGGTTTCAGGCGCTGCGCCGTGCTTGCCTGAACGTGTCCCCCTCGCCGTTCTGCGGCTTGCGGGATGCGGGGGCATCCTTGGGCTTGCGGAAAGCATGGATGGGAACGCCTTGTTTCCGCATGGTCTGATAGAGATTGGCTTGGATGCCGGACCCTTCGCAAAGGACGGCTTCCACCGGCTCAAGCTCGCCCATCTTGCGGTTTCGCTGATAGGGAGCCTTGCGCCCGCCTCCATAGAGGCCATAAGCGACAACGGGGACGCCTTCCCGCGCTGCCCATGCCGCCGCGATGGCGTCCGCCCCTTTCCGCTGCCCGGTGGTAACAAGCGTCATATGCGGAACGCGGGCCTTGATCTCTGTCAGCTTCGCCCAAAGCGGTTCCCATTCGTCCCAGATGGCGGGGCCGGAAAAGATGACGACGGGGCCTTGCGGCTGGTGCTTCTCGCGCTTGGCAAGGGCGCGTTCCTGCAAGAAATCCAGCGCATTGATATAGCTTGCGGTGGTGACGGATGACGCCTTGCTGCCCTTGGTCGGTGCCCATGCGCGACGCCAGCAAGCGCGATACATGGCGGCGGCATAGTCGCGCATCGTTTCGATGGCGGCGCGCTGTTCCGCAAGCGAGCGGCATTGAAGCTGGGTATCCTCAAGGTCTTTGTTGAATACCTCGCCCGGTTCCATGCACCGCGTCATATCGCGGATTTTGTCGGCTAGGCGATCCTCCCGGCGCTCCACCGTTCCAGCGACAAAATGGAAGCTGTTGACGATACCCCAAGCAATATCCGGGGCGAGCGGGTCAAGCCGCGTGTCCGTCAAGAGGCAATAAAGCGACGTGATAAGTTCGCCGCAAACCTTCTGCGCGGTGAACGGTTCGGGCATCTCATGTTCGCCCGGTTCGTCGCCGTGTTCGATGATGGACAGCGGCAACGGATCGCCAAAGGATGCTTCAAAAGCGGGGGTTGCGGTTTCCTCCGCGATAAGTTCCGGCAGGTCGGCAAATGTGCTAACGGCCTTCTTAGCTGACTTCTTCGTCATGGGTCTGACTCCTGATGGCAGGATGATCGGTTAGGGTCCGGGGAAGCGTTGCTGCGCTCCCCCGGCCCGTCTTGGTCCGGTTCCTAGACTCTCACCTCGTCGTCAAAATCGGATGCGGCCCCTTGGCTGGACAGTCCGCCGCTTCCATCGGCGGTGCTGTCACCGAAACCGTAGTCATCGCCACGGTTGCCGGAAGGCGCATTGTCGCGGGGGGTGCGAATGGCGGGGCCGAAATCGTCGCGCTCCTGCCTGCGCCATGCCACCCGATAGCCTTCCTCCACCGAGCCGAAAAGCGCGATGGGCAGGGCTTCGGGCATCGACGGGTCATCAACATGGCCTTGCAGGAAAACCTCGCCGGTTTTCTTGGCGACGGCTTCCCAAAGCGCGCCGACCTGAACGACACGGCCCCCGACATTGGGCGCGATGATCTCATAAGCCGGGGCCAGTTCGTTTTCGCTTTCCACCGGGCGCAAGGCCAGCTTGGGCAGGTCGATTGCGCGGGTGGCAATCCATCCGATGATGCGGCCCTTGTTAAGGTTAAACTCACCGATATTCATAGCCTTTACTCCAAACGATGCTTCCGGGGCCAATCCCCATCTGCACCTATACTTATACCCCCTCCCCTTTTTCGAGTATATTCTATTGTTTTCTTGACAGTATTTCATCGCATTTGGTGAGCCAGAGCCAATAATACGGACGCGGTAGCGTCTCGAACAAAGAAAAATATGGCGAAGCCATTCCTTCCTGATCAGCGGAGGACGCGACGGTGGCCGTCTGTCATCGCATTCGGAGCCGCCGTCGCCGGGGCTCAAGGGTCAGGGCTGGTCGGGGCAAGCAAGGGACGTCGCGCTGCGGCCTTTAGAAAAGCTTGGAGTAGAAGGGGCCTGCCGACCGCTTACCCCAAGCGACAACGTCGGCAGGCCCCTTCTACTCCTAGGTTTTCTTGGCCGGAGGCAGCCCTTGCTTGCCCCGACCAGCCCTGGCACGCCGAGACCCTGCGAGGCGGCGCAGAATGTGATGACAGACATCGTGCGACGCTGATTGCGGGCCGAGGCGTCCTCGCCGAGGTCCGCGGCGACGGTGCCGCAAGCGCGACGTTTGAGGAAGGAAACAGAGCGTGCCTCTGGGGATGCTACGCCGGCCCGAGCCAGAGAACGTCGAGGAGGCTGGGGCTCGCCTTGCGTCCCTCGACGACGACGACTGCGTCCACCAGCGGCGGGAAATCCTGCGCGCCATTGAGGCGCCAGACGTGGCCATCCTCCATATCGAGGAGGAAACCGCGCTCGGTTCGACGCAGGCGTCCCCGGAGACGCAGGGGTGCGACCGTCCCGATCACGGCGCGGGATGCCGGCCGATCGGGGCGGCCCATGCGGAAGACGGATTCATGACCGCGTTCCCGTTGCGAGGATCATTTCCATTGTGACTATGTTTGCCCTATGTTCCAGTGATGGATGAAAGGACTTTCCCCATGATCGCGGACTATCTCGCCACCTTCGATTTCAACCTGTCGCTGATCGATGCGGTCAACGACCCCGACATCGCGGATGTGCGCAGCCAGATCGCCGCCCTCGCGCTCGGGGAAGATCTCGACAGCGGCTACTATGCGACCCAGGAACTGGCTGAGGCCTTTCTGGAGGCGGCCCGCGAAGCCAATGCCGAGATCACCGATCCCCATAGCCCCGCGCGGGAGAAGCTGGTGGATATCCTCGACAGCGGTCCACCCTATCAGCGTAACCTGTTCGACGCGGTAGCCACGTTGCCGTTGGCGGACGCTGCGAGCCATCTCGCCTGGCTTACGGGTGTAATGCGTGATCGCGCGGACATGTATCGGCCGGTCGAGGCGGCGCGTCTATCGACACGCTGAAGACCCCGCACCCACCTGCGGCATCCGGTAATTTCGCTCGGAACCGACTGGCAGTTGCTGCCCGGTTGGTTTAGAGGAGCGTGTCCGCCGGTGGCGGGCCGGAGAGTCGAAACTCCGAACAATAGAGTCGGCGCATGCCTTGCGGCCGGATTGCCTGTATTATGTCCAGGCTCCGGCTAAAGATCAGGCACGCGTTCTATTGTTCGCGTCTTTCGACCGTCCGGCTCAGGGGCCGGCATCCTCCTCCGGGGAGGGTGCCCGCCGACTGAGCGCGACGGGACGGAGAAGCACACATGACAGACGAAGAGCCAAGGCTGGAAAACGCCATCAAGCACATGGAGGCGGCACTTGAGTGCCTCGTCGACCCCAAGGACCAGGTGGTGGCGATAAGGCTTTCGCACGCACTTGACCTCGCACGGGAGCGATTTCTCGAAAGAACCTGAGGAAGGATATCCTTCCCCCAACTGGTCAGGATAGCGCCAGTGTCGTGGGATCATCCTCCCACGGATTGAATATGGCCGCACCGCTGTGACGCACATCCTTGACGTTGCGGGTCACGAGATAAAGCCGGTGCTCGATCGCGGTGGCCGCCAGCATCGTGTCGACAACGCTCGGTGTATGGCCCGTGCCTAGCTTGACGTCGCCGGAGATTGCTCCCCATCGCCGGATGATCGCGTCATCAAGGGACAGAATGCGACCTTTGAAACGCGCTTCGAGTGCATCGCGAGCCCCGATATAGCGTGACCGCTCAGAATGGTCGGCAGGTATGGCGTGGATGCCCTTGTCATATTCACCGAGCGTCAGGATGCTGAGGAACAGCGCTTCTTCGGGCTGCTCCGACGCCCATGTCTTCACGCTCGGCGCGCCGCCCGGATTGATGAGCGCGGCAATCACATTGGTGTCGAGAAGCCAGCCGATCACAAGACGATATCCCGTCCGCTATCGCGTTCGCGCGTCAGATCGACGCCGTCGAGGTGCAGTCCTTCGAGAAAGGCGACGAGCGGCTTCTTACGCTCGGGCGGCAGCAACCTTTCGAGTTCGTCGGCGCTGATGATAACGACGGCATCCTTGCCGCGGACCGTGACGCGTTGCGGCCCTTCGCTGCGGGCCAGGCGAACGACCTCGCTGAACCGCGCCTTGGCGTCTTCGAGCTTCCATCCGCGCGCCGCTGGTGGAAGCCTGGAACCACCTTTGCGTGCGGGGCCGTCACCGGCCCGTTTGGGTGTAGTCATGAGAATTCTCCATCTGACCAGCTAGTCAGATATAATGGCCCAGCTGTATCGGCGCAAGCTCGATCCGGCATCGGCGGGTCCCGTGCGTCATGCTGGCCTGATCCAATCGCGGGCGGGTGCCCATCCGAGAATGTCACTGCCGCTGTCGCCGACGGCCTCGCCCGATATGTCCCGCCAGGGCGATCGAGGCCGATAGACCGGCATATAGCGGGCGGTGAGCACTTCGAACGTAGAGCAGATATAGCCGCTGAGACGGATGGCAAGAACGGGCCGATCGTCGTCCGGAAGGCCTGTGAAGACCGAAAGGAAGCCGGGCGGGATCGGGAACAGCGTGCTTTCGATCATGGCGCGGGCAAGCCGCGTCTCCAGTTCGCCCGCTTCGGAGCCCCAGGGATGAGCATCGATGTCGAAGCGATCGACGGCATCCGGCGACGGGCGGATCGAGAATTCACCAGACCAGCAGCGACTGTCCGGGTTCAACGCGGGGACCTCTGCCTTGGCGGCGTTATTGCCCGTATCGGCACGAAACCAATCCGCCATCGCCGGCGTAAGCTGGCCGGTCAGGGCCCATGCCTTGATAGGGTCCGGATCGCGCTCGGGAAATTCGACAAGCCACCATTCGGCGCGATGATGGAGAATCACGCCATAGCAATGACGCTCGGCCGAATTGGATTCGGGACACTGGGTCACGGATACCTCCTTTTTGCGGGCTTGAAGGCCGCAATTGCCCCCATCGGCACAGCCAGGCCGTGCGGCGACGGTGATCGGTGGTTGCAACCGCGCGTCGTTCACGCCAATCTGGCGGTCAATCTTGTGAATTCGCAGCGACAGGCGTAATCGGAGCGTCTCGGACCTGTGAAAAACGGGCGGTCGCCTATCGCCGCTTTGAAAAAGAAACAAAGTGCTCCGACAGGGATGCTCGTGATGAACCTGCCTATCGTGTATCAGCCGCATGCCGTTTCTGATGACGGCGCAATGAGCTTCATGCTCTTTATGGCGGATGCCTGGGCCAAGATGCAGCCGAAGAAGCTAACGCTCGCAGATATGGACGAGTATTGGAACTTCTGTCGGGATGACGAGGTGAGGCGGGCGAGGAGATGATTCGATCGATGGGCAAGACCCTGCGTGGCGTCCTCGACCTTATAGGCCGGTGAGTTCTTCGCACACCGCATAGGTCAGCGACCGAGGCTAAATTCACCAGGACCTGCGTTACTACGTGGCGCTATAGGTTTCAGCCGCCCACTGCGCGACCCACCCTTCGGTGATTTGCTCGTGCGCGATCTCCCCTTGTTCGATCAAAGTGCGGATTTCCGCCCGGGCGAGATCGAGTGCTCTGTCCCATGCGTTTCCGGCCGAAAGCGCAGGTTTCGTGAGCGGCAGATGATGCTGGAATGCGGCGTCGCCCCCGTCGAGCCGGGCCTGCTGCCGGCGTTGCCATCGCTCCATATGACCGGCAACGAACTCGTCGGTCTTCGAAAAGCCTTCGCGCCACGCCTCGATCCGCGCGGCCAGAGAATAGGCGCAGGAATCGAGGCTGGCGATGCGATGCGCAAGCGGCCGCAAATAATGGAGGGCTGTTCCCTTCACACCGAAAAGGTGGAAGCGGAGCGCAGGGTCTGCGTCCCGGTCGAGCCGGCTTAGCACCGCGAGAAGCCCATCAGGACCGGACACCGTGCGGCGGCACATGGAGCCGATACCGACAACCATGCCTGGCCGAAGGATACCGGCAATGCCGTCGAGGCATCGCAGATAGTCGTCGGGATGCCGTCCCTGGATGACGGGCATGAACCGGGCATCGATTCCGCGATCGGCGGCTCTTGCATGACAGGCATGATTGAGCGCGATGGTGCGCGAGATACGGTCGAGGACTTCGTCGCGGTCGCGGGCAATTTCCTCTTCGGTGCACAGGTCGAGGCTCGCGAAGCGCCGAAATGGGTAGCTTGCGGCCAGTTCGATATAGTCATCGGCCGTCCAGGGCAGCCCGCGGTAGCGATGAGCGACGACAAAGCCGGCGGAGTCGAGGTCGATCGACACCAGGCGCGAGGCATTGGCCAGCGAACGCAGGTTCCAGCCCGCCCAGCGCGCATAGCCCTCGCGGCGATCCCATCGCGACAGCGCGTTCGCTGAAATGAGGACCGGATAGCGCATCTCGATCGCGCGCTGGAGAAGCGGGCCACGATTGAGATGCGGGAGGCCGACGATGATCTCTATGTTCATGCTGGCCTCCGCGACGTCACGCTTCTCAAGCGAAGGGTCGGTGAGACGAAAGACGGTTACGCTTGCGGGAGCCGGAAATCCTCCTGCCCTTCTAGAACCAGCTATTGCAAAGGTTGCAACGACTCCACCAGTAACCGTGCTTGTCGCCGACCTTATAGGCGTTGATGTTGAACCGCTTGCCTGTGGGGCTCGTGGGATCATCGTAGCACTCGGCTGCGCCGCAGTTGGGGCAGGTAATGCTGTCGATTACGACGATTTCGGGGATGT
Source organism: Sphingobium sp. CFD-2 (assembly GCF_024611135.1). Taxonomy (NCBI): domain Bacteria; kingdom Pseudomonadati; phylum Pseudomonadota; class Alphaproteobacteria; order Sphingomonadales; family Sphingobiaceae; genus Sphingobium; species Sphingobium sp. CFD-2. The sequence goes on from NZ_CP084405.1 coordinate 1,779,120, forward strand.
TCGTGGTTTGCTGGCTGCTGGACATGGTTGGTGAACTCCCAGATGAAACTCATCCACCAACCACCCCCTTTCCCCCTGTGGAGAGCGCGAAGGGCGCCATGTTGCCGCCCTGTTGTTGCACCAGTCTGTCGCGCCAATGAGCGGGCCGATATGGGGCCGGGTTAGCCCAACCCGGTCACCAGCGCATGGGCATCGGCTTCGCAGGCCGCCGCTCCAAGCCAGACGGAACTGCCATCGCGGCGTCCGGCATAGAGTCCGAAGAACTGCGGCGCGACACCCACCGTTTCGGCGGACATGCGGGCGCGCGAGTCCTGCACCAGGCCGACGATATCGACGTGGCCATTCCAGTCGACAGGCAGGGGCAGCAAGGGACTGAATGCCTGGTTCTTCGAGAGCCCCTCGGACCATTCGGGATGATGATCGTCGAGAAAGGCGGCCACGATGCGGAATGCGCCGCTGTGGTCATTATGGATCGCCTCCAGCAGCGGAGGCATCGCGAGCAGCTCGTCCATCATGCTCCGCACATAGATTTTGAAGACAGGATCCTGCCGCCGGCTTCGTTTGGCGGTAGCGAGTGCCGTCTGGAGTTCGAAGAGTTGGGCGCGGGCGTGTGCGAGCGGCGTTCCGGTTGTCAGGTCGGGTTGATCGAAGATGTTCCCGAAGCGCCCGCCCGTCGGTGCCGTGCAGGTCTGTTCGAAGATCGTTACCGACAGCGCGTCCCAGCCCGCGGTCGATATGGCTTCCGGATTGGTATAGAAGTCGGGTTCCATGCCGGACAATTGATCGAGGGCATCGACCCTTATCCGGGCATTGGCGATCCGACACGAACCTGCTTTGATATCCTTTTCAAGCGCGATCTGGAGTTCGATTGCGGGAAGCGCGATACGCCGCGGACCATTGGCGGGGTCATGAGGAAAAAGGCCACGCCTTTCGATCAGCTGGTCGATCTGCGATGCGTCGCGTTCATCGGAGCGTTCCTCGAACATGTCGGCGGCAAGGGTATGCCAGACGGAAAGCGTGAATGTGTCGAACGGAACGATCTGGCGCGCGGCCATGCAGTCGTCCTCGCTTTCCATATATTCGACCCAGAGATCCCCTTCACCAAGGGCGTCGTTTTCAGGGTCATAGGCAAGCCTGCGCGCAACCATCAGCTCGTTGCTGGACAGCGCGACAAGATCGGCGGACGGCTGGGAGGAAGTGTCGACGGCGGGTTCGGTCGCGGGACCGGATGGCTGATGGATGGGCATGGGTTGTTCCTTATGGAGATCGGAGGATCCATGATGGCCCCTCGCCCATCACCTCCTTCCTCCTCTTCTGCGGTCCAGACCCGCTAGAAAATGCGTCTGGCGGCAAGCTCGTCCGACAGGCGCATGGCGGGTTTCCCAAAGTGTGGTTGCTGTGCGTGATCTCGCTCATCGTATCGAACGGGTGGAAGGACAATCTACAGGTCCGACCGGCGCCAGACATTCTTGGCGCTATCGGCGTGAAAGGCTGCGAGGCCCTGTCCATCCAGTTCGGCCTCGACGCAGCAGGCAAGATCGCCGGTCTCGCCGATGCCGGGCCGCTCATAGACATAGAGGTCGAACAGTGCCGTGCCGTTGGCGAGCGTATGACGCTCACGGATGCGCGACCAGGGATGTGTCGTGTGCAGATCGGTATCTTCCCAGTCGGGATCGTCGGTGATCGCACGAATGTTGAGGCCAGCGGCGCCGGTGGCGAGGTTGACGCGTTCGGCAATCTCGATTGCGAAGCGACGGGCGGAACTATGCCGCCGTGCAATCTGTTCGGCGGTCGAACGAAGCTGGCGGATATCATTGGCCGTCAGCCGGACGGTGGCTTGCATGTCGAAGCTCCTTCAGTTCGCGGGGATGTCCCAGCGCATTGCTGCTCGTCCCTATCGGTCGGGAAGCGTGATCGTGACGCCTGCGAGGAAACCGCTTTCGTCGACGGCCACGCCTTCGGGCAGCGCACCCATGCGGAGGAAGTTCGCGATGCCATTCTCTTTCAGGGCGCGCGTCACCATGGCGAGGAACAGGTCGCTGTTCGCATAGGCTCCGAATTTTCGTGAGCGGCGAAAGGCGTTCATATCGCAGAGGTGGCGCGCGATGCTGGGGATCTTGATCCGGCGATACGCGATGGTGTCGTCCGTGTAATAGATCGTCACGATTTTCGCCCGGAACTGGATGGTGAGCATAAGAACCTCGCAAGAAATGGCGGGATTGCGTCCAACGATGGACCGTCAGCGATCAGGAAACGCCGGCGTTGAACCGCTCGAGCCAGCTTCCGATGGTCGGGAGTTGATCGGGCGGCAGCCTCGCCACGACGTCGAGGAAGCCGATGAGATCGGTGGACGCTTAGGCAACGATATGATCGAACTCGTCGGGATCGAGCAGGCGCCGGTCGCAGATGAACTTCGTCATCGAGCCGGGCCGCACCTCCCATTCGCGAAGACTTTGCGTCGAGGAGTGCCAGAGTCATTCGCAGCTGCGCTAGCGTGGCGCCGCCCGGGTCAGACCTATGCGGAAATCCGCTTCAGCATGTCCGCCGGCGTCAGGATCGTAATCGCTGGCAATCCCTGAATGTCCAGCAAATCCCTGTCGCCACTCACAAGCCAACGGGCCGATCCGGCAATGGCGGCGCGGATGAACATATCATCATCCGGATCTCGGCTGCTGACCGGAAGAGCATCGTCATTCAGTTCCACCCAGTCGGCGATTGCACTGAAATCGTGTAGAATCTGATTTCGACGCTCGATGGTCAGATATCTGTCGAATTTCGGACGCCAAAGACGGGAACGAAATTCCTCGAAAGTGGCCTCGGCGAAGATCAGCCGGGCATGGGCGATCACCCAGAGCGTCACCCTTGCGGGGGTCGAATCTGCTGAAAGCGCGGCGCTGATGAGGACATTCGTATCGATAACGAACCTGTCACCCTTCATCGGACAGCAGACGCTCCAGTTCGCTATCGGTAAGGCCCTTCTTCGCGGCCTCGTTGGCGGTTTCGCGTAGCGTGCTGGCGAGCCTGTCCGCGTAGAACGCCCGCATGGCTGCATAGTCTTCCGGGGAAACCATCACACCCACAACCCGATTGCGGCGGGTTACGCGCACCGGCTCGCGCTGTACGCGGTCGATAAGTTCGCCGAAGCGGGTCTTGGCTTCGTTGGCGGTGATGGTCTGCATAGCTGCCTCCATTCGACCGAATTGATCGAATCGTTCGATTCACTATCTAAGAAGGAGAAGCCTGTCTTTCAAGCGGTCTGTGCGCCGGCGCTTGCGCGCGCGCCGTGCATGACGGCGCTACCAGCAGTCCGAAAAATCGGGAGCCAGCTGATAGGCGCTGTCCCTACCCGCGACGGCAATATGTCGATGTCAGAAGAGGGCATGATCACACTCCATCGCTATGGATAGATGACGCCAAAAACGCCATCCGTTCCGCATCGCTGGCGAGGGTGACGAAACGGTCTTCAGGGCGAAGATAGACGACGACATACCGCCCGCGCTCGCATAGTCGCCGGATGTTGGCGCGACTGCCCTGACTCGCTCCGTCCCATATGACGAATCCGACACCGGCGAGGCGGCACATTTCCCGATCTTTTGCGCTATGGAAGGCGCGCGTGCCCGCAGGAGCATCTGCTCGGATCTGCCGGACCGGCCATATGCCGATATTGTGCCGGGGGACGGAACCTCCGCAGAAGATCGTGACGTGACGCACACCGCAATCGGCAAGAAATCGTTGGACGGCCGCATCCGCGCCAGGGGCGTCGCCGATCACGACGGGTAACTCCTTGTCGATGACGGCGCCGAGCCGCTTCATTACGCTGGCCGGAAGCTGTCGGATGGAGAGCGATCCGGAGATGAATATGGGCGGCGTGGATACGCGATGGTATGTGGCAGAATCGCTGGCGGTCATGGCAAGCTCCCAGGGAAGTTCACCGCCAGCCCCTCCTACTCCCCTCCTTGCGGGCCCTTTCGCAATGGCCGATCCTGTGGTCCCCTCCGAGGGCGCGCGCATATCTTGCCGGCGCGATCCCGTCATTCTCGATGTTGCGCGATGATCCGTCGGGCGAGCACCTCGATTTCCTGACGATCGGCGGTTTGCGTGCAATCGCCCGGATAGACGATGAGATCGTCCGCCGCCGCGCTGCCCTTGCTGATGTATATCCGCCAGACATTCCGGCGAATTTCTGCCTGCTCACGCGCTTCGGTCAGAGGATTTAACAGGTCCGCCCACTGGCGCCGGTCGGGGTCATCGGAGAGATCGGTCCAGTCACTCAACATCCCCCAAACGGTATAGCCGTCGATCTGGGCATGATGCTCGCGCGTTGCACGCCGCTCGGCCTCGCGTTTCGGTGCGTCGCGTCTTGCCTTGGCCTCCGCCTGTTTCCAGCGGACCGACGACAGACCCTGTTCGAGGCCCTGGATGACGCCGGCCGCCACGGCTTCCTGTCGCTTGGGCACGATATAAGAGTGGTGCGCGGCCGCAATCTGTTCAGCGCCGTATCGCGCGAGCGCAAGCAATGCCTGCAGTTCGGTCTTGCTGAGAGTGACCCGAAGGCCGCTCGCCATCGCGTGCGTTTTCATGGGCGGCGTTCCTTGTGCCAGGGTTTGAGGCCCGCGAGCGGGAGCTTGTATTCCCGCGCGGTGTGATGACGCTCCTCGGAAAAGAAGCCCCAATGGCCGGTCGATGAATATCGCAGGAAGAAGAGCTTCTCGTTTTCCTCGGTCCTGATCCACATACCCGGCTCGATCGGGTATCGATCGGCAGCGTTCATTGGCGCCTCCTCGACGATAGGATTTGTCTCAGGCGACGTGCAGAACGAGATTTTCGTCCCTCGCCGGCCGGGTCTCCGTGACGCGGAACGGCTGGAGCGGGCTGCCGGTGCGGATGACATACTGGTTGCGGCCGGTGGCGCTGCGGCGCTGAATCGCGCAGGCATATGCGTGCTCGGCGCTCGCCAAACGCTCGCGAAGGGGAGAGAGTTGGGCCATGATATCCTCCATGATGTTGAGGTGAGGCAGCTTTGCTGCCCGGTAGGCAGGCATAGCCGATGCGGGATCAGCCTTGTCGGGACGGGCCTTCCTGATCGTCGGAGGCAACCGGGCGACCGATGCTGTCGATCACGATGCGAGCCGATTTCTCCCAACCGGCCTGATCGAGGATATCGGCGGCTTCCATCCTGGCAGCATCGAGTTCGCTCTGGGTAGAAACGAGCGCTACTCGCCTGAGCGCGCTAAGCGCCAAGTGCATCTCGATCATGGGGAGACCGCCTCCACGGCGATGCGGAAGGCGGAATGATCGTCCAGAACGAGGTAGATTTGCGTGCCCATTTCGATCTCGCAGATCGCGAGGCTGTCGATATTGGCGCTGGTTCCGTAAACTTCCGAGATCACATGCCGCGGGCGGTCATTGGCACAATCGCCGCCCTCGTCACACTTTTGGGCATGGGTTTCCAGCAGCTCGGAGATCAGAGCAGCAATCGTGCTGGAGCGGGTCGGATTGTCGCTGCCGCTGTCGGTCCTGTCGATTACCTCGCGCAGAATCGGCGTCAGCGCGTCATTGATCTGGAAAAGCAGATCCGACCTTTCACTATCGCGAAGACCGTCCAGCACAGTGTCGGGAATGAGGTCGTTGACCGCATGGGTAGCGTCATCGACCAGCGCGTCGAATTGATCGTCGTTCATCGAAAATCTCCTTCGCGGGCGCGACCGGACGCGGCGCACGAGGTGTCCGGTGCTATGTCGGGGATGGACGGATTGTTGGCGGCCTCAGAGCCGCTTCATCATCCTGGCCCGGACGCTCTCGATCCATTGCGCCGGGTTGCTATGGTGGTCGAGGCACTCCTGCGATCGCGCGAATACCCTCTCGGTATCCGGCTCGATCATATCGAGCGCGTCGCCATATTCGGGGTGATGCGCGCCTTTAGGCTCGGCGCTTATGATCCCAGGCTCGCCGCGATCTGCGATGAAGAGCGGATATCGGTTTTCCAACAGCACAAGCGTAACCTCGACCGAGCTATCCTCGATCTGGAGGCAGGGCGGGCTTTCACCCGGATCGAAGATCATGCGAATGCATTCCCCGATGTCGGGATCGTCCTCGGTCCCGTACATCTCCTCGAAGTCGCCCTGATCGGCTGTGCCGTTCTGCTCCTCGTAGGTCCCGTATGCGTGCTGCCAGAGCTCCTTGGCGTCGAACACCTCGACATGGAGGGTGACGCGTGCGTTGATGCGTTCCGCCATGATCATGCTCCTGCCCGCAAGGTTTGCAGCGTCTCCTTCATGAGCCACCGGGTCGAGCCGCCGAATATCTCGGTATCGGTGACGACATAGTAGCCGCCTCCGAAACCGTCAGCGATGTCCTTGTCGGCCACCTCCGCCCATTGAAAGCCGAACGGCAGCGCGGATTTGCAGACTTTCTGGATCAGCGATGCGAGGGCCGGAACGTCGGCTTCATGGCCGCTGATGAACGCGAACTGTGTCTTGGCCTCCGGGTCGCCTTGAATGATGAGATCGGCATCGAACTCGGGAAAGCCCGGATCCGACCAGAGATCGAGAAAGTCCGCGAAAGGATCTTCCTCCTCCGGTTTGTTCGGGAAGGTGTTCCTGAATCCCTCGCTAAGCGACGCGTAATAGGTCTTCACCGCTTGCATCCCGTTAGACGAGAGTTCGGCGAAGTCGCTGGACAGTTGGGTCGATACGGCGAAGCATTCCTTGAGCAGGATTGCTTCCTGCGGCATCAGCGGAATGGCGAACGCCGTTTGCAGATAGTGATTGGCCATCTTTCAGCTCCTGGATGGAAAGGATGGAACAGCACCCGGCAGGCTAGATCGCCGGCCCGGACGGCAGCCGGTGGTCGATCTCATCATCGGTAAGGCGTTCGAGCAGTTTCAAAGCGGAACCGCCGTCCGGTTCACAAATGACGATCGTGCGTTTGCCCCGGTCTTCCGGGGGCCACGCATCGGGATCGGCCTCGCCTGCAAGACCACGAAAATCAGCGTGCGTGCGCGACCAGATCAGTTCGAGCTTCTGCTCGCGGTTCATGCCCCGAGCGGCGGCTGTCTCATGGGCTATGATTGCCGCCCGCATCGCGTCGGGGCTATGGCGATCTCCAAGATTGCAATAACCGGTAAACCAGCGCTTGCGTCCGATCGTGATGGCGAAGAAGACCGAACCGACGAAACCGGCCTTGAGTTCAGACCAGGCGAACATCCCGGCGCGCATGAAGAGCGGCGGCAGTTCCCCGAGCATGGATTCGTAGGATTCGAGTTCAATCTCGAACCATGTATTCTCAAATGCCTTCCCCGAAATGCGATCCTCGAACGGGCAATCGGGAACGCGGTTGAACAGTTCGAACATCTGCTCGCGCGTCGCGACGCCGTCGAAAATCTTCCTGAATGGCAGAGCCTGGGTCATGGGACGATTCCTCATGGACATGGCGTGCCGCGGCGCGCGTGATGACGCGCCGGGCAGGCCGGAAAGAGAATGGGTTATTCGGCGGCGCTGAGAGCGGCCTCGTCGTCATTGTCCGCGAAGCTGGCCTCGACCAGATAATTGACAGCCTGCATCCGGATTGCCCGATCCTTGGGGATCAGCCAGGCGACATGCTCGCGGATCGCCTCGCGGACTCGTTCGAGGACCGCGGCATCTTCGCCGAGCAGCAACATGTTCGCGGTAAAGCGCGCCTGCATGTCGAATGCCGCCTGCTGGGTATGATAGCTGTCGGCATCACAATCGTCGACGTGGTAGAAGCAGGCGGCTTCGAGCAGCCAGGCGAGTTCGCTGGGTGTGATCGTACAGTCGGCGCTGAGCAGGATGGCGACGTTCTCCAATTCGGTCGAGCAGTCATCGGGAACGATCAGCACATCCGCAGGCAGCGAGAGGATTTCGGCAGGTTCCTCGGAAACGGCTGACGCCTGCATGGCGATTTCGAGTTCGATCGCGTCGACGCGCCCGGAGACCAGGACCTGCGACAGCTGCGTATCAGCCGCATAGTCGAAGACGTCGCCCTCGCCCCGGTCGACCCGGAAGGACCATCCGAGCACGCGCGGAAGTTGATCATACCAGGCGTATCCCGCGAAATCGTCGACGGGCTCGACCGGGGTCGCGCCGTGCAATTGTCCCGACGCGAGGGCGCGCGCGGCGCACTGCTCGATATGGGCCTGGTCGGTCGGCATCAGGATCATCGGTTCACCCGCCACCCGCTCGCCGAACATGGTGCTATCCGCTTCCGCGGTGCGCGGCGTCCAGGCCGAGAGCCAGGGCGCGGCTTCAGGGAGGAACACGCCGAGCGCCTTGGCCCGCAGCCAATGGGCATGGGACAGCCGATGGTGACCCTTGTGGGCGATAGTGCGGAAGATCGCCGCCTCGCAGGCCTCGTGCAACGCCTCGAGCGCGGGCCCCTGCACCATTTCCTTGCGTGCAGGTAGCACGAGTTGCAGGTGGCCTGCATCTATGATGTCGACCTTGGCATACCAGCCAGGATCTCCATCCCCGTCATGGATATGCGGCAGCCGGCAAGGCACCGTGAGACCATGGAAGTTGATCCGCGCCAATTCGCGTGGAACATGAATGGTGTCGCTGTAGATGCCGATGTTGCACCCGTTCCATTTCTCGACGCGCGCCGCACCGGCGAGGAAGCTTTCGTGGGGTTGCCTCTTGCCGTCGAGCCAGACCGGCACCGGGCAGAAGCGCGCGGCGTCCTTCACTGCCTGCTCGAGTGCGTTCACCCAGTCTTCGGCCATGTCGACCTCGATCTCGGTGCCCTTGTCGATGGCCGTCGGCGCAAGATCGAGCGGCATGCCGCTTTCCCAGGCGTCGGGGGTGATGGTCACCTGCCAGGCCGCGTCCAGTTCGGCCGCGTGGGAACGGACCGTGACATGGCGCCCCGCAAGGCTGAATACGCCCATGCCCGCTGGATCTTCGGATCGGGCGATCTTCTCATCCCAACCGGAGTCGCCCAGCGTCAGGAACTTGACCGGATCGGCGATGCCGCACCCGTCGTCACGAATACGCAGCACAGGCCCCCGATCGCTCTCGATCCGGGAAATATCGATCCGGGTGGCGCCAGCCCGGCGTGCGTTCTGGATGGCCTCGATGAGACACGCAGAGACCGATCCGTCAAAAAACCTTGTGATCCTTGTCAGCAGGGAATCTCCGACCGTGGTTTGGATAGTGGTGGGGAAAGTCATGTGAGTCTCCGGAAATGCAGCGATCTCATCGTCGCTCCCACATCCCGCCCCCTCCCCTTCATGGCGCAATTGCGCGGTCGAGACGCGGGAAGTCGACGGAATCCTGCGATCGAGGAATGGGCGAAAATGGGATCGGCTGACCGGGCAGTCAGGCGGCGATGCGCCGATAGACGGACTCTCCGTTGGAGAAGCTGCCCAGACGGACAAGCGTCGCGAACCGCTGCTCGAATTTTGGCCCGATCCGGTCGAACCATTGTTCTGCCAGCCCTTCCCGGCCGGCGTCGATGTCGTTCCGCAAAACCACCCAGTATGCGATGCAGCCACAATATTCCGAAATGCCGAAGCGGGCATAGCCGTTCATGGCGACAATCCGGTCTTCACGGTCGATCCAGCCGTCATGGGACCATGCCGAAGGATAGAGTGCGAGCACCTGCTCTCGAAAATCCGCGACGATGAAGTCCCAATCGTCCTGTGCGGCAAGTTCATCGAAATGGCGGGTGTCAGGATCGTCATCGTCCTCGATCCAGCCCGCGTCCCACTGTGCGAACGCGACATGCGCTCCGCTGGGATAGGATACCGAGCGCCCCATGATCAGTTCCCCTCGTCGGCAGACGGCCGCCATGCGGGCGGCTGGGCGGTGACTGGTTCGTCGGTCGGAGCACGATCGGGATCTTTCGGCACGGGTTCCGGCCTGATCGTGGGATGAGCAGGATCGGACCAGTCGATATGATCGATGATCCAGCCTGGCACGTAATCCCAATCGAAAGACAGATCGTAACTGTCGGCAACCACGCTCCACGCCGCCTCGACCGCGCTGGTCCAACCCACGACTGTCAACCGCAGGTCAGCTGTGCCGACCGCATTGCAGGTTCCGCAGATGGCCAGCGCCAAGGCGATGGCGCCCGGGTCTGAACTGGGATGATCGCGCAATGTCAGCACAGCCTCCCAGAGGCAGGCAGCGGTCTCAAGAGCGGATTCGACACTGGCCGTCGGCATGACGCGGCGTTGGGTTTCCGCAGCGGGCACGATCTCAGCCTGTGCGAAAACGCTGCGCGGCTGGACCGCAATCCGTGATGGCTCTGCGGGCCGGGAAGAGACGCCGGTTTTCATGCTGCGGCCTCCTCGGCCGCGGCATGGCGGGCATCGGCTTCCAGAGCGTCGAGGTCGATCGGCAACGGCTTGCCCGGTTTGTCGGTGATGACGACGACGGCGTCCGGCTGGTACATTTGGAGGCCGAGCCCAGCGATACGGATGCGGGCGACAGGCTCGCCGGACCGCACGCGCTCATGCCCCTGCCATTTCATTCGCACGGGGCGACCGTCGGCAGCTATCTCCACCGTTTTGAACACGTCATAGTCGCCCTTTGAATTAGCCGAATAAAAGGCCTGCTCCGTCTCACGGACTTCGTTGGGCTTGGCAGCACTTTGCTTGCCCTTGCGGGCTGCGATCATGCGCAGGTTCCATATCTCCTGAAGTTGTTCGGCCTGCTCGCGCGATGGATTGATCAGCGGTACTGTGCCCGGCTTACCCGCCCGGCGAGCCTTTCTCTCCGGCACGGTGTAGCCGCAAGCCTGCATCAGGTCGCGCCAGTCATCCTGGTTCAGTTCAAGAGAGGATGCCGACGCGATATGCGCCGGAAGCGGAACCGGGCTTTCGAGCCGGAAACGGCCCGCAGCGATCACGGTGCATTTGGGGCTTTCGGCGCCATGCTCGCGGGCAAAGGCCTGGATGATGACCGGGGTGAACTCGCCATCATAGCGAGGCACATCGCCCAGCATGGAACGCTCGAACGCGAGCCGGTGCAGGATGTGCTCGATCCAGCGGCGGCGGTTGGGGCCATTGACGGTGACCATTGCCCCGTCGATGCACTGTTGCCGTGCGTCGCCGGGCGCGATCTCGCCCTTGTCGACCTTGTAGTAGAGATCATAGCCCGACCAGAGTTCACGGGAATCCCTGTTGCGGAGCGCGTCGCGGATCTGTTCGTCGGTCGTGATTTCGTCCCAGATCGCCAGTGCCGTATGGGCTCTATTGATGCCGCGCTGAAAGTCTCGCAGCTCTGCCAGCAAAGTCTTGATCCGGTTGGCGCGGACGCGCGGGTCATTCTTCCTGCTGGCGTAATGCTCGGCGCTGCTGGCGCGGCCGAGCCAGTAGCCTGCCGCTTTTTCCGCCTTTACGGACGCCGTCATGGCCGAGTGCATGCGTTCCTGGGTCTTGCGCGCCCCACGTTCGCTATGATGGCCGACCAGGATCGGCTGGCCCATATAGAAGGCCTGCGACAGTTCGTCTGCGCGGCGTGCGAAGGCGTTGGATTGCGCATGGCGCTTGTCTGCAAGATCTTCGAGCCGTTCAGCTTTCATCGCGGCGCGCTCGGCCAGGGTCATCTCTTCCGCCTCGATCTCGCCAGCCAGTTTGATGGCCAGGTCCTCGCGTTGCGGAGTCCACCTGGGAGCGACGAAAAGCTCCTGCTTCGGAGCCCATTTGAATCCGGCCTCCTTGACCTGTGCATAGGTTTCCGCATCGAGGCGCGATGACGCGTAAATGCGGATCTTGTTGTCCTCTGGACTATAGGTTGCGGTAAAGCTGATCATCGATCGTCCTTTCGAGGGCCCCGCGGTCATCAGATTTCGGGGCGAAGCGGTGCATCTGTGTTCCCCGGAATCATGAAGCCCGGCGCGATGGCCGGGCTTCATGGAAAACAAGGAATGTCGGTGTCGGGGAGCTATTCGCGCAGGTCTCCGGCGGCGAGATCGCCAATCCAGGAGGCCCCCTCCTCGAAATCGGCGTCGTCATCTTCGACCAGGGCGGCGAGCGCGACAGCGCCCGTGCGGCCGAGCTGACCGAGACGCTGAATGGCGGCATAGGCAACCGGAGCGAGCTGCTCTGCGGTTGCGGTATCGATATCGGAAGTGGTCATGCAGAAATTCTCCAGATTGTAGAGGGCTGCGGTCGGAAACGACCCGCAAGGGGTCATGCGATCCGGCGCGTCCGACCAGTCGCACCAGGATTTCTAGGTGGCCGGCTCAACCGCCATTTCAGGCGAATTCGACGCCGACCTCATTCACCGCGGGTTTCCGCTAACGCTCATGGCAGGCATTCCGCCGTCATCTGCTTCGTGGCTCGGTGGTCCGCAGCATTGGCTGCATCGAGGCGGGCTATCCATTCCGGATCAATGCAGGCGCCCTCAACTGCCCAACAGCTGACGGATGCGGAGACGGGATCGCCATTGTCCTGTGGGACCATGAGGAGGCCGTCGGGATCGGCGCCCTCGACATCGTAATCGACAATGCGCACCGTGATCGGCCGGTCGGCGACGACACCCTGAACAAGACCGCCATCAAGCGTGATGACGATATTGGCTTCGAGAGGGAGCTGCTCGGCGCCATTGATCCGCATGCAAAGATCCTCGATCTCGTCCGGGTTCAGTGGTTCGTGTCGGCCGAGATTGCTGGCAATGTCAGGATCGGACCCACAGTGGCGTCGCTGGTGGTCGCGCAACGCGGCAAGCACGGTCGAGAGTTGCCGATCGTTAAGTGCGAGAACCGATATCCCCTGGAGTTCGGCCTTTTCGATCCACACATTGAAGCCTGCGGTTTCGGCGAGATCATCGGGGTCTATGTCGGCAATTTCGATGCTCTGTGCGGTGAGGTGGCGGAATTGCACGCCGACCAGCCCCAATTGCCAGCTGCTCGTATCGACTGGCGGCAAGCCCTCGGCATCGAGGTCGGCGCGGAGCTGGTTCACCATATCGGTCGCGGCGATCTGTGCTTCGTGTTCGCTGGCGTGATAGCTCGCGATCTTCGACGGTGCTGAGAAGTGCGTTCCGTTGGCGACGAAAATATCCATGTCGAATTCTCCGGGTAATGTGGATGCGGGATCGGTGCGCGCATCAGGCGGCGCAGCGGCCAGCGTCCTGACGAAGGCCGAGATCGAAGGCGGTGAGGTTGCCGTATTTCGGCTCGAGACGATCGAAAGCGGACGTCAGGTCGTCGATGTCGATCCAGGTGAAGGCGTCGCCGGGATCGGAGTCGAGCTGGAAGACGATGGGTGTGAAGGCCGCGGTCATCTCCGGGAAGCTGGCCTGGATGATCAAGGTTTCGATCCGGCGCCCGAGGGCGGCAATGCCGGAGGCGAACTCCGCTCGCTCGGCATGCGCCATCGTGAAATAGCGGTCGGGCGCCAGCAACGGTGCGATACGGACGCATGGGAGACGCCCGACATGTTGTGGCCCGGCAACCGTGCCGGTCAGTGCCCGGCGTTCGGCCGTGACCTTGTCGGCGGGGACCAGCGCGCGATAGGCATAGTGCGGCAGCGTCCCCGCGATGCGGGAACGGGTGACGATGATTTCCATGGTGACTGTCCTCAGGCGAAGAGCCGGGTCGCAGCGGCGTCCGGTTGGGGAAGATCGAGATCGCGGCGGATACGTTCAGCGAGCCTGGCAGGCTCGATCAGTTCCGCTACGGAAGCGAAATGGTTGCGGCCACCGACATAGTCCTTGGTCCCCGAGCAGGTGCGGAACATGACCTCGTAGCCCGGTCCCATGCAGCCCAGATCGAACTGGATATAGAGATGAGCGGCATGAATCGTAATTTCGCCCGAGCAGGCGATACCCGCCATGTTGGAACGCAACTCGAATTGCCCGCGTTCGAGACCGAGCGCCTTGGCGAGCCGCGTCATCGCCTTGCGGCCCTGTTTGTGAAAAATGGCCTTCGCGTCGCTGTCATAGTCGACGCCGCGTCGCGCCAGCGTCACCAGGATCGGCGTGCGTTCGACAGCGCCGACGGCTTCGACGCAAGCACGGCGCAACTCGGCCTGGGACGGACGGTTCTCGGTCGCAATGTTGCCGAGATGACGCGCCAGCAGCAGAACCGCCGGATCGCACTCCGCATCGACCTGGTTGCGATGGCACTCGTCGATTGCCTGGATCAGGACGTTCAGCCCTCCGGCAAGCGTGGTCAGCGCGGAAGGGTCGAGCGCCTGTTGAAAGCGAAACGCGGCGTCATAGGACATGAGGTTCTACTCCTGGGGCCTGGGCGCATCCACACGCCCGCCTCAATCTCTCCCCCCTCCCCCTCGATCAGACCGTCACCATTCGTAACAGGGGAGCCGATCGGTCGTGGAAGCATCACGGTCCAGGATCAGGTAGTTGCAGCCCAGTCCTCGCGCGAATGTCAGCGCATGGAAGAGATCAGCCGGTATTTCCGATTTATCCCCGAACGAGGACGGAGCCGTGGCTATGACCCAGCCATAATGGGTATCGGCTATGCTGACGGGACGGTGGCACGGATCGAGTGTAATCCATTCGTCGATCTTTTCCGTCGTCGGCCATGATATATGGCTGGAGGACAAGGCGATATAGTTCCCGATCTCGAGGCGTTCGGGATCATAGCCGAAGTCGGGATCGATCCATTCCATGCGGCTGGTCAGCTGGTCTTCGGGATGGAGGTTGAAATAGTCGCGTATCACCATGGCATCGTCGAGGGACCCCGGATCGCGGCTGTCGTTGATTTCGCCCCATTGTGAGCGGCAGAAGGTCGCGACCTGCACCTGCAGCCCTCGATAACTGACCGCGACGACATTGGTGGTTCCGTGGCCATGCCCGATCGTGGCGAGATAGACGGGAATGGACCAGGCCACGGGCGCCCGGTCGATCGATAAAATTGCGGTATCGAGGTCGGCGATGATCTCCGCAATGTCGGCGTCCCCTTCGGCATGGGAGGCCAGCGCAGCCCTGGCGCGCGCCAGCAAATCGAGGTGCATGGATCGCGGATGATCTTTCATCACAATCTCCTTCTTCATGGGTGATTGAATAATTGCGCGGAGATCGCGCCCGGTCGTGGTCGCGGGATCCGCAACGCCGGGGGACATCAGCGGCTTGGGCATGCCGATGGTCTTCTCGATTTCATTGTCGCAATGCCAGGCTCAGAAGAGGCTGAGCTGGCGTGGCGCGGCACGTTGTTCCGGGCGTTCCACTGTGGACGGCGGCAGAAGTATGTCCATCGGAACGGGATGATTCTCGATTGGACCGGTGGTTGCCATCAGCTCGGTATCGCGCCGTGCAAGTTTCGCCGACCATCCGCCCATGATGTGCGCTGGCGTATACCAGTAGCTGCGTATTTCGAGTGAAAGCGAGTTTCCGACGACCACCACGGCAGGAATGTGCAGGAGACTGAACTGGATATACGCCATGTGGGCGACCCGCGCGTCGATATCGACGGCGGTCACATGGAGGTGCCGCTGATAGTTGATGCCTTGCGCGCGCATGGTTTGTGCAAGGGCGATAACCGTTGCACCCGCGCCGCAGGCAGGTTCCATTGCGCGCACAAAACCTTTGCACGCTATCAGATCCTGGATCAGCTTCGGGCCCCCAAGCGTCGCCTCTGCCATCATTTGACATATGGGCCACGGCGTGAAGAATTGCCCCTTGTCGGCGCTCGATAGTTCAAGGTTGTTATACACCGTGCCGAGCGCATCGCGGGGTTCGGCCTCCAGCGCCATCATGATCTCCGCAAAGACCTGAGGAAAAAGCTCGACGATATCGCGCTCATACTGGCCGACGATATCGAGATAGCGCTTCTCGCGTGCTTCGCGGTTGCGCAGATCCATGCTGTTGGAGATGCTGATCGCACTCGCCTCCATGCAATCCGAAAACAGTCGGTGCAAATCATGGCAATAGGCGCAGGATCGCAACAGCCTGGTCACGTCTGCGACGTGGCGTTCGTGAGGAGTCATGATGATGTCCTGATTGACGGCCGCACGTCAGCGGCTCCAGGGGCCGGCAGACCCAGGTTCGCGAAGTGCATGGCGCACATCGAGAACGGGCAACGCGTTCGAGACGCACGCCACCATGCCAGACCGGGATGGCCGATATGGAACGGCGACGATGACGGTCGACCGATCAGGCGTCGATCAGGGTTTCGCACCGGCTTCGCGGCGACGAATGCACAGGCAACCGCGGCTCGAGGTGGTTCCGGACGAAACCGCTCGTGATCCCCAGCTCGCCGGATGCGACCCTGGCAAGCTGCTCCTCGAAACTGAGCTTGCGCATCGCGGCGGCTTCGCGTGCGGCCCTTGCCGCCTCGCGCCGGGTGTCCTGCCAATGCGCTTTCGCCTCGGCGAAGCCCATCGTGCCGAGGAGACGCCGGAACGCGTACATTTCCTGAGACGAGACCGGAGGCCAGGACGGATTGCGCACGGGCGTGCGGCGAACCCGGCCGGGCCGCCGGGGAGGCGGCAGGGCCTGACCCTCCGCGGCCAGTTCAGCGGCAAATGCATCGCGAAGATGATAGGCGGTCGAGGCGCCGATCACGAGTTCGCGCGCGGCTCGCTGGACGGGCATGCGATCGAGGAGCATCGCGCGCAGTAGCTCTTTCTGCTCATCGGTGACGAAGCGCGCGCTCTCGGCATGGACATGGCGGACCCCGGCGGCATCGCATCCGGGGAGCACTTCGCCCCTGCGGCGCAGGCGGCGGAAGAGCCGGGTCCTGATGCGTGTGCAGCTCGTCCGTGACACGCCGGTGTGCTCGGCGATCTTCTGGGTGCCAAGTCCCTGCAGGAAGAGTTGCTCGACCTGTTTGCGTTTCGCCGGCGACAGCCTGGCGCCGCTATAGGCCTGGCCGCCTCCGGGCGGTGGTAGCAGCGCCTTGCCGCGTGCAAGCAGTTCCCGATTATATCGGCGACGCTGCTCGGAAACGCAGGCCGCCGACACGCCGAGGCGCAACTGGATGTCGATGCCCTTGAGGCCCTTCTTCAGGGCATAGCGTAGGCGCTCGATACCTTCGACGGTCAGGCGACCATGCTGATCGCGCTCCGCGGGACGGTATCCACGCCGGACACACAGCGCCGTCGTAACCGCGTTGGAGGCGCTGGCCTCACAGACCCCGAAATGCTTGCCGATCGCGCTGAACGACCAGTTTTCGACCTCGCGCAGTCTGACGGCCTCATCGAGGGCTTCACCCTGAAGGCGCGATTTGGGCGCGGAGCTTCTATGGGCCGTCGTCAAGCCAAGCTTGTTGGCCTTGACCTGCAGGGCATGGACGCTGCGGCCTGGTAGCCGCGGCGCGATGCCATGTCCTTCGGCCGGATACCAGGCGCGCAGAATGGCGATTTCCTGCGCCGTCCATGGCGCGGATCTGGGAGTGGTCATGGGAAATGTCTCCGAAGAAGGGAGAGCCTGGTGGTCCGTGGTCCCTTCGGACACACTCGCCTGCTCCTCTCCCTGCTTCCCCCTCCACTCTTTATTGCCGTCCATGCCGTGGGCGACTTTCCTGGTTGTGTTCGCCGTCACCCTGATCGGTCAGCTCGTCGAGACGTCAGAAACAGGCTGATCCTCTTCAGCGAATCCAGGGCGCACGCAGGCGGCTGCCCTCGCGGAAGCGATCGGCGCCCAGGGTCGCAGCCAGGTCATCGCGGATGGCCGCGAAGGGCCGGACCACGTCGATCACGGTAGCTGGCTCCAGGATTTCGCCGTAGCGGGTTCCGATCCAGAGAAGGTCGCGATCATCATCGTCAACATCGTCGTCCTCCCGCTGGACGATCGCGAAATAGCTGTTCAGGGGCGCGTCCCATCCAATGGCGATGCTCAATGCGCCATGGGTGCTGGCCGCTTGCGCGAGCGGATCGAGTTCGTGCCGGCTCATGGTGCGTCCATTCCCTCATCCTCGGGTGGGCCGAGACGGTTTTGCATCGCCTGGCGAAACTGGCGCAGCATCTCGGCTTGCTCGGGGTATCGTTCCTCCCACTGGGCGCGAGGGATCAGGAAGCCGACATCGACCAGTTCGCGCCGGAGCGCCTCTGTCACGGTCTGCTTGACGGTTTCGGGAATGGCGAGGGGAAAGGACTGAAACTGGCACAACCAGGAGCAATCGTCGGGTTCCTGGTGCCGCCGGAAATGATCGGCGTCGAAGATGAGATCGGTCCGAACGACCGCATCATCCTTGACCGCGATCACGAATTGACCGCCGGCCGGGGTTCCGTTTCGCGCGGAGGCGATCATGCGTTCATGCCAGGTGTGCGCCGCGGCCAGCGCCACGCCATAGTGGGAGCCGTAGGCAGCGTGGAGGATCCAGCTGACGGGATGGCTGGCGGCACCGAAGTGGAAGGTGATTTCCATGCGGGTGACTCCTCGATTGGAGATGGGACAGAGGTTTGGCGAAGCGGGTTTTTCCGCGGCCAGTGTTCAACTATGCTGCGGGATCGTGGTGGGTTCGCCGGTGCGCTCATCCGCAGGCATACGGACAACGCTGAGAGATGCGCTTTGTCTATGATCGGCTCTCGTTGCCCGCCTGATTTTGACAATCTTTGCCAAATATGCCATATAGTCTCTTAGAGGTGTTCCCATGGCGACAATGAATGTTTCCCTCCCCGATGCGATGAAGGAATGGGTCGAAGGTCAGGCCGGGACAGGCAGATACAGCAATGCCAGCGATTATGTGCGCGACCTGATCCGTCGCGACCAGGAGCGGCGGGAGAAGATCGCAGCCATGCAGACCATGGTCGATGAGTCTCTCGCCTCCGGCATAAGTCCCAATTCCATCGATGACATGATGAAGGAAGCCCGGCGTCGCGCAGGCGTCGGTCATGGCCTATAGACTCACGCGTAACGCCGAAAAGGATCTCATCGGTATATATGTCGGCGGCGTCGGAGAATTAGGAGAAGCCGTCGCGGAAAAATATCAGGCCGGTTTGCATCGGGTTTTTGGATTTCTCTCCGACTTTCCCTATTCGGCAAGAGCGCGCGCGGAAATTTCACCACCGGTCCGGGCACATCCCTACAAGTCCCATATCGTCGTCTATATCATCGAAGGACAGGACATCCTGATCCTCGGCGTCCGTCATGGACGGGAAGACTGGCAGGCATCCGACCAGCTTTCCTGAAATTGCGTTCACGCCTGTGGAACAGGTCTCGCTCTATGACTGGTGCCGGTCAGGCCGCTTGCGGAACCTCAGCGCCTTCGTTGCTCGAAGGCGGTGCCAGGATTGCGTCCTCATCGTTCCCCGGCTCGAACTCCCCTTTGGTCGTCGCCAGGTCAGCCTCCAGTTCCGCGAGTTCCCGCAACTTGTCCTCGAGCAAGGCGGCGTCGGGAAACTCCTGGTCGAGACGCGCCTCGAAGGCCGGAAGGCGCCGCTCGTTCGCTTCGAGATCGGCCTGCACGGCGGCAAGTTCGGCGTCGAGATTGAGAATGGAGGATTCGAGCCGGCCCAGCGCCGTGGTCCATCGCGTCTTGTCGGATACTTCGAACGCGTTACGCTCGCCGTGGTGGAGTGCCGCGACAGACGTGCGGATGCCGCGCTCGCCATCGTCGTCCACGGCCTCATAGCCTGAAAGTTCCACATCGATGCCGTTGACGGTGCCGAGCAACTGCCGGGCCTGGCCGCCGTGCAGTCGCAATTCGAAGGCCTGCCTCAGAATGCGTTCGCCGGCGGCCTTGCGGTCGGTGACCATGGTGCCGCCGCAATCGAACAGGACCTCGTCGTGACGCGGAAGAACCCGGCGTGCGATATCGGCCTCCAGCTTCGCGATCAGGTTGGCGCCGTCGATGATGGCGTCCGCGGTTCGCTTGATGGTCCTGCGGATATTATACTGGTCGTCGATATGCGCGTCGCGCAGGCGTTCGAGCCTTGCGACCTCGGCATCGAGCCCAGCCTTGCGCATCAGGCGATCGTCGCCGGACGCCAGCGCCTTTGCGAGCGCGAACTGATTGACGTTGGAGCCGACATCCTCGATCCGGCGAATGGAGCGATCGCCCGACATCGCCATGTTGATGAAGCGGGCTTTTCTTTCGAGCATCTGCCAGTTGGTCGCGTCCATCGAGCCACTGGTCGCATAGCCGTATAGCTCGATTTCGTCGTTCTGGTTCCCCTGGCGCTCGATCCGGCCTTCGCGCTGCTCGATATCAGAGGGTATCCAGGGAACGTCGAGGTGATGCAGGGCTTTGAGGCGCTGCTGCGCGTTGACGCCCGTTCCCATGGTGGGCGTGGAGCCGATGAGAATGCGCTTGCGCCCCTGATTGAGGTCGTTGAACAGGCGCTGCTTGGCGCTGTTCTTCTTATAATGCTGCATGAAGGCGATCTGATCGGCCGGTATGCCCATCTCGATCAGCTGCTCGCGGATCCAGACATAGGCGGAGAAGCCGCGTGTCTCGATGGCGTTCTCGGTGCCGAGATCGGAGAAGATCATCTGCACGGCGCCGGGCAGCGGATAAGGTCGCCCGGTTTCCGGGTCGGTGTAACGATTGTCGGCCGTATCGCGCCAGATACGATGGACGTTCTCGATCAGGAGATTGAGCTTGTTGCCCTCCTCGTTCCCCATCATGGGGTCCACGAAGCGGAGATCGATCGCCGAATGCCGCCCGTCGGTGATCACCGAAAGCAGGATATCGTCGCCCTTCTGGGGTCGCCCGCTGCGGTTCTCGATCGCCTTGATGCGTCCGGCCAGCACCTTCTGATAGGCCTTGAAGGGCGCCCCGGACTGGGCGACGATGATCTTGCGCTTGCCACCCTTGATGGTGGGCAGCCGGACATATTGGCGCAAATCGTCCTTGAGTACGACATCGGCAACGCTGCGGTACATCGCCATCAGGTCGGCGACGTTGACGAATTCGCAGAAGCGCGTGACCGGCTTGTAGCTGCCGCTCGGCTGAAGTTCGAGTTCGGTGCGCGTGTCGCCGAAGTTCGCGGCCCAGGCGTCGAACTCGTGCAAGCCCTTGGCGTGCAGTTCGTCGGGCTGCATGAACCGCTGCAGCGTATACATCTCGCCGAGCGTGTTGGTGATGGGCGTGCCCGACGACAGGATCAGTTCGCGCCCGGGATTGATGTCGGCAAGGTATCGGCCCTTGACGAACAGATCCCATGCCCGCTGCGAGCCGGCGGGATCGACGCCCTTGAGGTCGCCCAGATTGGTCGCGAAAGTGAGTTTGCGGAACTGCTGGGCCTCGTCGACCAGAATCTGGTCGATGCCGATCTCGCCGATATGAACGAGGTCATCCTTGCGGGCCTGCAGGTTCTCTAGCCGCCGCTGGAGTCCTTCCTTCAGGCGCTCGACCCGCTTGCGCGAGACGCGATCGTCGCTCTGAATGCCCGTGATCAGCACCTCGTAGCTGGCGAGCTGGTCTTCGATCAGCTGCTTTTCGAAGGCTGCCGGGGTGGGGATGAACTTGAACGCATCATGGGTGATGATGATCGCGTCCCAGTTGCCGGTCGCCGCGCGGGCCAGGAACCGCCGCCGCTTCTCCTTGATGAAGTTGGTGTCGTCGGCGACAAGGATGCGCGCCGTGGGATAGAGCATCAGAAACTCGCGCGCGATCTGCGCGAGACAATGATTGGGCACCGCGATCATCGGCTTGTTGGCAAGGCCGAGACGGCGCTGCTCCATCACGGCGGCGCACAGGCTGAAGGTTTTGCCCGCGCCGACGCTATGAGCTACATAGGTCGAGCCCGCGGCGACGATCCGCCAGACAACGCGCTTCTGATGGTCGCGCATCTGGATGGTGGTCGACGCGCCCGGAAGCGTCAGATGCCTGCCGTTGAACGTCCGGGGAACGAGGTTGTTGTAGGCGTCGTTGTAGATGCGGACCAGGCGATCGGCGCGTTCGCTGTCTTGCCAGACCCAGGTCTCGAAGGTCGACTTGATGCCTGCAAGCTTTTCCTTGGCGGCTTCGGTGTCGGTGACGTTGAGCTCGCGGCGCTCCGAACCGTCAGCTTCGCGGTGAACATCGTAGATCTTGGGGATATGGGAATTGAGGGCATCTTCGAGCAGGTCCGCGGCGCCGCGGCGCGCCGTGCCCCAGGTCGAGGTGGAACTGACATGTCCGGCGAATGGGAGCTTGTCGACGGTCCAACTCGCAATATCGACGGTATGATAGATGGTGGTCTCGACCTCCATGATCTCCGCGACGAAGGTTTCGATGACCCTGGTAGGAATCCAGGGCGCGCCGAGACGCGCGGTGATCTCGCTGGGTTTGAGGTCGACCGGCTGGACCGCTTCGAGCGCGGTGGCGACGGCATGGAAGCGCGGATCGGCTTCGGCATTCTCGCGGGCAAGAGCGAGCTTGGTCCGCACCGGTCCTGACAGGGCTTCGTCCGCCGTAACCCAGTTGTCGAAATGGGGCGTGGTGCGGACGGGGTCGAGATAGACGTCGTCGGCGAGATCCGCGAGGGCCTCGGCCTCGGTGACGCCGAGCAGGCCGGCGATCAGCGGGAGATCGACGCGGCCGCGCTCGTGGAGCGACACCGCCAGCGCATCCTGCGCCGAGTGGATTTCATGGGCGACTGGCGGTTTGACGACACGTTCGGTGAAGATCGCGCCCGGCGTGCCGGTATCGCTCGCCTCGTCATAGGCCTCGATCGACGCGACCAGCCAGACGTCGGGATCGTCAAGGAAAGGCTGGAGGTTCGGGCGGCGCTGATATTCCTTCTCGGCGCCGGTGTCGGGATCGGCGCGGATGCTGGTGATGGTCCGGTTGATCGGGCCGTATTTCTTCGTGAACTGCCGATAGTGCGCGAGCAGCTTCTCCTGGGACGCCGCATAGGGCTGGTCGTTCAGCTGCGCCCGCAGGATCGCGCGAACCGCATCGCGGATCGGGATCAGCGCCTTGATGATACTGGCGTGCCTGGCGAACAGGCCCGTGGTGCCTCGCCCTGATTTGACATCGACGACGGTCGGCATGCCGTCGACGATCTGGTGCAGAACGCCGCCCGATACGAGATAGCTGCCTTCCTTGAACTCGGCCTCATCCGCCGCCGTACCGATCTCAAGGTCGAGCGAGACGTCGACCCGGTCACGCAGCGACGTCGTGCGATGGATGGGGCGGCAGGTGCCTTCGTATCGGGATGCGATTCCCGACAGGGTAGCGATGAGAGCCTGCCCAAGGTCGATGCCCGGCTCGGCGGCGCAGTGATAGTCCATGCCGAACTGGCCGCTTTTCCATTCATGGCGCCCAAGGACATGACCAGGATTGTCGAGGAAATAGCGGTTGATCCGCAGCGGTCCCTCGCCCTCGTCGCTATCGGGAATATCGGCCAGATCGATCCACTTGTGTCCGGCGCCGAGGTTGTCTGGCTCGCGCTTGCGGAAGAGTAGGATATCGACGACGACATCGGTGCCCGCTTCCTGCCGCATGACCCGGCCGGGAAGACGCACCGCGCCGAGGAAATCGGCGATGGTATCAATATGACTGCGGGCCTTGGGGTCGCTCTTGTCGAGCGAATAGCGCGAGGTCACGAACAGGGCGACGCCGCCGGGGCGAAGATGCTCCAGCGATTTCGCGATGAAGAAATCGTGGAGCGACAGGCCAAGCCGGCCGAGGCTGGTCTTGTTCTGGATGCTGAGGTTCGAGAACGGGGGATTGCCGATGGCGAGGTCGAAGTCGCGCGGCAGCGAAGCCTTGTCGAAATCGATGCAGCGGATGATCTGCCCCGGATAGAGCGCGCTCGCGACGCGGGCGGTGACGGGATCGTTCTCGATGCCGACGAACATCGTGTCGCTCGCCAGCCAGTCGGGCCGCAGCCCCATGAACAGGCCGCTGCCGCATCCGGGTTCCAGAACCTGGCCGCCGGTGAAGCCGAGGATGCGGGCGGCATCCCACATGGCGCGGACAATATATTCGGGCGTGTAATGGGCGTATTGCGTCGCCCGCTTGAGCGACTGGAGTTCGGCATCGGTCGTCTCCGCGGCAAGGCCCTGCCCCAGTTCCTCCCAGCCATCGCGGAATGTGCCCGCGCGATCGGCGAAGATATTGTTCGCAAGCTCGGAGGCGCCGAAGCCGATGAACTTCGCGATGGCTTCCTGCTCGGCCGGCGTCGCCCCTCGTTGTTCGCGGTCCAAGAGGTTCAGCAGCCGGATCGCCTCGATATTGTCCTGCGCGCGGCCCTTCCATGACGACGCCAGCACCCGACCGGCGGCGAAGGAGAAATCGATGGGTTCGGCCGGAGGCGGATCGGCAAGCACCTCCGCCGGTGCCAGCGAGAAGAGCGTGGGCTCGCAAAGCTGGGAGACGATCGCTGCATCGGGCGCTGGATCGGGCGGTCTGGCGGGCTGGTCGAAGTCGAGGCATAGCTGGAGAGCCAGCGCGGATGCACTGTTTCGCATGGAATGCTTCCTTTTTTGGTGGGTTCGCGGGCGCAGCGCGGCGGCCCACAAGCGTGTCGGGCTGGTCGGGGATCAGGGCGTGATGGGAAGCCCCGGGTCGGGCGTCGTTTCAGGCGTCAGGTCAGCCGAGACGAAGCGACGCGGCATATTGGCGCAGCAGATCGGCTATCGCGGTCCGGGCATGCGCCTTGTTGCCGATCACGATCTCGGGCTGGAGTTCGCGGCCGAGCGGCGTGCGGTATCCGAGCGCCAACCTGCCGCTCATGTCCTCGACGATGATCCGGTGGCCGCGGGGCCGCGCCGGACCGGCATAGCGCGCGGTGAAATCCCCGAGGCGGCCCGACAGCCCGGCGGCCATCTTGCTCCAGCGGATATGGCCACCGGCAAATTGATCGCCGGGCGCTCGGCCTCGTGCGAGCCAGAGGCGGAACTGGGCTCGCTGTTGCAGCGCCGAATTGCGCGTGCGCTCCATTGTTCGGGTGAGCGGGAGGATATCGGCGTCCGCATCGAGCCGTTCGAGTTCAGTGGGGTCCACGACGACGAGAATATCGGAATAGTCGCCTTGGCGCAGAGTCTGGCGCGTCACCGTCGCGTCGGCAGGCGTAGGCCCGGACGAGAGCGAAAAGGGGCGGAGCCCGGTTTCGGCGCTAACGGCATAAAGCGCGATAGCTTCGTGTCCGGGTCGTTCGCGTAGCATGGCCAGGATGCCGATTGTGCCCGTCGCGAGTTCAGTCGCGCCGAGCAGAAGGACGCGGCGATGCCAGGATGCCGGTGCCGGGACGTCGGTGGGGTGCGACCACTCGCTGGGGAGCGGCCGTCCCGGCTGCGCATTCTCGGTGCGATTGGGCTCGGAGGGTGTGGCAGCGAAAGCTCGACGGGCGACGTCGAAAATGTCGTCTGGTTGGCCGCCGCCATCCAGAAATCCGTGGCGGTAGGCAGGTCGTCGGACATCGGGATCCCCCGGTCGTGGCGGCGACGGCGGCCTGGATTCCCATCCCGCCCGGGCAGCGTAGAGTCCGTCGGCGTAGGCGACGGCAGCATCCCAGCCATAGCCATGGACGTCACGGCCGTGGAGGATCGCGGGGTTTCGGCTGTCGGTGCTGCCCTGGGCGATCTGGCGCTCGATGCAGGCAAAGTTCGCGGCCACGCGCTGGCGCTCGGTTTCCTGGGCGATCGCTTCGTTGAGGGGACGAAGCGCCTGAACCCGCTCGCGGGAACGCGCCATGCGGGCGTCGAGGGGCGCATCGTTCGGCAGGTCGGGGAAACGGCGCCAGGCATCGGCCAACGCATGGGCGTGATGAGCCGGACGGCCGCGCGCCATCCAGCATCCCGCATCGGCGGGATCGAAACTGTCGGTCATGACGATCTCCGGCCTGGAATGTCAGCGGCTGGCGAGAAGCAGGTCGAGCGCGCGCGCGAACACCGCGTCGCCGGCGTCGTTGACGATGACCGCGGCGGGATTGGTGGCGCACACGGCGCGGGCGACGATCGCGAGCGGCCGCTTGCGCAGCGGATATTGCAGGATTTGATCGTTTTCGATCGTGACGATGTTGGTGCGTAAAAGGCGCTTTAGGCGCCGGGACTCGAGTTCGCGCGCGAGAAGGTCGGCTACCTCGATCTCGAGATCATGGTCGCAGCCGAGATTTTCATCCAGGGTGCGCACCGGCCGGTTGGCCTTGAGCCAGGCATCGACCTCGGCCACGGTCCACCGGCCAACCTGGTGATAGAAGTCCGCTCCGCCCGTTCCCTGGTTTCGGGCATGAAAGGCGAGTTCGCCTTCGATCCAGACTTCCGCCGAGAAAGCCGCGGTTTCCTGCGATAGCGCGGCGCTGTAGGAGATACGCCGTAGTTCGATTTGCATGGGGATTCTCCAGACTGCTCCATCATGCGGAGCACCCTCCCCTGTTCCCTCTCCCCCTTTCTAGGCGCAGCCCGGACTGTCGCCCGCGCCGCAAGGCCGGTATTCGGCATCGTAAGAGCAGCTGTTCTCGAATTCGGGATCGTCGGTTTCATCGACCAGATAGCCGGTGACCTCTTCAGCCGGCTCCGCCTCCAGCACACCAGCGGCGTTCGGAAGGAGACGAACGGGGAATATCCCGCGTCCGACGATCGCGTCAGCCTGCCGCATGGCGTCCGCATGATCATCGGCGGTCACCGCGACCTTGACTCTGATCGTCGTATAGACATGGACATGAAACCCTCTCATGCCGGGAGCTCCGACCAGCCACCGGCGTCGCTGATCCAAACCATTCCGAGCGCCCGGAGCGGCATTTCCATGCAATCACTGGTCTCAGCGAGGGGATCGCGCACGAACACGCTGCCGCGGTCGTTGGCACGCTGCGGGGCGCGTCCGCCGAGCACCATCAAATCGTTGGCCCCACCCGGCATGGGGACGATATCCCCCGGCCTGACCTTGGCGGCCAGCACCCGGCCAATGGTATAATGAAGGGTCCAGCCCCTCTGGGAAAGTGACGCCATGTTTGGTCTCCTTGTGTGAATTTGCGAAGGCGCGATTCTCCCGCCGCTCCGCCGGACTGGCGTGCGGTTCCGGCCGGTGCAGGCCGACTGACACGGGGTGATGCGGGTAGGTTCAGTCGCCGCGCGGCAACGGGATCGGGACGGCCTGACCGCTGGCGAGGTTGAGGAATGCGCCGGCGTGACCGATGGAGCCGCGTCCGAGAAGGTCGAACAACAACGCCAGGGCATGGCTCGCAACGACGCGGTTGACGAACAGCGACTGGCGTTCAAGCGCTTCGGCGACCGAGCAGGAAGGGGCATCGTCGTCGGGCAGGTTTTCGTCGGCGAGTTCGGGGAAATATTCGAGCACGGTCGGCAGGCGATGGCGGTGCTTGTTGGAACGGTGCTCCGGGGAGCCTATGAGGTATTGCCCGTCGCTCGCGCGATTGCCGAGATCCATCCAATAGGCGGGAACGGTCCCGCATTCGGCGAGCGCGGCACCGATCGCGCGGCGGGCCGATGCCGTGTCGACACAGGTGATGACGATGTCGGCGCCATCCATACTAATGGCTTCAGGGGCGCGGCCGTGCACTGCCTGCCAGGCCAGGCCGTGTGCGAGGTTGATCCGTTCGGTGAGCGTGCGGGCCTTGGAACTGCCGACGTCGCCCCGGTAATATGGCTGCCTGCCGAGATTGGCTTCGGTCACGATGTCGTCGTCAATCACGGCGACATGCAGCGATCGCGAGGAGATCGCGCGCAGCGCGGTGTCGAGCGAGGCGAGTCCCATCAGCATCTGCCCGCCGTTTCCGCCGCAACCGACCAGCAGGATGTTGATCGTGCGATTATCGAACCCGGCGGGCAGATAATGACGATCCGTGAGGTCAGTCGGCATGACGGTCTCCTGAAAACGGGCTCCGTGGTAACGGCAGGAACATGCCGTCGGCGCAAAGGCGCGCGAGCATCACCGGGCCGCCGGGGTCACCGAGCCAGCCGACGACGATCGCGATCTTCGTCGCATGGGCGTCATCGGCATCGTCGGTGGTGCTGAAGAAGGCGGGACCGACCCCGTGGCTGTGAAAATCGCAGAGGACATGCCAATCGGGCTGCGGGACCGGCGTGCGGTAGACGAGGCGCGAGGGCGTGGCTTCGTCGATGACCGGAAACTCCACTGCGAATTCCCGGGTCGCTTCGTTCCAGAGAACAAACGCCGCGGCTTCATTGGGCAAGGCTGCGCGAAAATGATCGAGAATATGATCGAGATGCTCGCGTGGAATGAGCCCGCAGCGCAGTTCGGCGCGGCAGGCGCCCGTGCTGCCATAGGGCACGTGGAGGGAAAGCGGCGTCGTGATCGGGAAATCGAGTTCCAGCCAGGGCCGGCGCAGGACGAGCATGACGCCGTCTATCCCGATCGCAAGGCCGCGCCCGGCGCGGGCAGCGCGCAGCGCGTCGAGGGCCGGCGATCGCCCCTGCGGCGGAACCGGATAACAGGGCACGGCGGCAAGGACCGCGGCCGCAGTGGGATCGTCAGCAAGCACGGTCATTGGTTCGCCCCTCTCGCAATGAGCTTTCCGAGAGTCATCGGATCGGTCCGGGTTGCTCGCCGGGAGGCCTGTCGTGTCCGACCGGGATCGAATGGCCTGAGACGCCTGACCGGAAAGCGCTTCGCCTTGCGCGCGGCGAGGTCGTCCCAGAGCCGAACCAGACCACCTTTGCCGGTGATGGTCAGTTCCTGTCCGGGATTGGGGTGGGTGGACCAGCTATCGAACACCCCGCGCTCGAATTCCGGGATGGAGGCTGTCGTCAGCGTTTTTGGCTTCGGAATGTTGCCCCAGCAAAGTTGCCCGTCGAGATAGACATTGAGCACCGGCGAGTGCAGCACCGGGGTATCGATGCCGGGGCGTTCGTTTGCCGGCAAGGCGTAAACGCCGAACCCCGATCGGGTCGCGATGAACAGATGCGGCGGATACGGGACCGGCATAGTGGTTCGCGCGGCGAGCACCTGCAGGCCGGCGGGCGGATCCGTGAGAGCGAAATAGGCCGGGCGAACCTGGGTCGGGATCCACCATGCGAGCATGTCGGGATGAGCGACCAGCACATTGTCAGGCAGGAATTCGGGAAGAGCGGTCCGGCCCAGGGCCTCGGTCCATTGACGCAGATGCGCGCGCGACAGCGATGTGCCCGCGCCGATGATCGGCTTTCCCTCATCGTCATGCTCGATCGCATGGATGCTGGCGAATGCGGCGGCGCCCGCGCGAGCGGTGGCATAGGGACTGGCGTTGCGGATCGGCTGGCTGCGGTAAAGGAGAATGGCGTTGGTCAGCGCGAGGCCGCCGGCGGTCGCTTCGAACTGGGTGCGGTGGTCGGACATAAGGAACCTCAAAGGTTGGCTGGATCGAGCTGGATCAGGTCCTGCGCGGCGAGCAGGAACCGCGCGCCGACACGCAAGGACGCGAACCAGTCGTCGATCGGGACTGAATCTGGCAAAGGGCAGAAGCCGGCGATGTCCATGAAGCCGTATTCCATCCCGTGGCGTCCGACGTCATCGACCTCGCGTGCGAACTGCTCGACCGGAACGAGCGTCAGCGGGGGCAATGTCGAGCATTCCTCGATGCCGGGGAGATACTCTTGGGCAATCTCGATATCGAATTGCCAGGCGCTGCGCTCCGGTCGGAGTTTCCCGAGAGCGGCGTACGCCTTGCGGAGTTCCTCCAGTTTCCGGTGTAAGCCGTTCGGAAGTTCCGCCGATGCCCCCGCGTTTGCCGCGATCATCCAATCGGGTCGGCGAGACTCCATGTTGGATGGCAGAGTGAGTTCCTCGATATCGTCAGGATCCATGCCCTGATATTCGACGATCCACTGCCGCGCGGTTTCATCATCGGTCGCGCCGTCCCAATAGTACATAGAGATTTCATCGAAGAGGTCCTGGTAGCCGAAGATCGGAAGGGCGCGGCCCAGCATATCGTCGAGGGCCTTGTAGGCTGCGGCGCGCCAGGGAATGGGCGCATCGCTGTCTTCGATCCATCCGAGGTCGAGTTGCCCCATGCTGTCGCAGATCACCGCGATAGCCGGCGGATAACCTTCGTTCCCGTGAAGAACCGCGACCCTGAAGTCCGCGAATTCGACGGAGCCCAGAATGTCGAGCACCGCCTTGTCGAACAGTCGTTCGATGCGCTGGCGCGCCTGGTCGCGAGTATAGCGTTTAGCCGTCGTTTCCCGAGACGTGGCCCAGCGGCCTATCAGCTTGTGATGGGACGCCAGTGGAGCATCGAAGAGGGCGGGAATGTCGCCGGACAGTGCAACGGCCCGCCCCGCGAGGTCAGCCGAGGGGTGGAAGGCGCAGGCCCGGTGGCGGCGGGAGCGGCCTGGGAGCCTTGCTCCCGCCGTCCCCGGACGCGAGAAGGATGCACGCGTGGAGCGCCTGGGTTTGCTCGCTGCAGATTGGCTGGGTGAATTCGGATGTGTCGCCATTGCCGGGCTCGATCCATTCGATGAGCGTTTTACGAACTGCGGACGGGATCGCCGCGCTGCTGCCGCGCGCCACGGTCAGCCCTTGGTGCCGACGGCGCGCCGGTATTCGGTGACGTGAGCGCCGCCCGACACGCCGGCGTCGACCATCTCGGCGTTGAGAACCGCGGGGTAGAGCGTGGCATGGTAGGCACGCAGACCGTCGGGATCGTTGGCGAGATGCGGCGGAACCGGAAGGTCGATGCCGTCATAGCGGTACGCGCGGGTGAGATGGTTGATCTGCATGAGGTAAAACTCCCGGCTTGGGTCGTGGCGAGATTTGAGCGGAGTCCGGTCAGAACAAGGTGGCGGGTTGGTCCGGTTTGGCGTCGACCGGCGGGGTGACCGCGTGCTGGAGCTTCGGAGGACTCACAGGCACCGTCGTCTTTGCTGTCGCGGCCTTCGTGGCGGCCTTGGCCTTCGCGGCCTCCGCTGCGGCGATCCTTGCGTCCTCGGCCGCCTGGCGCTGATCGGCGATCTGGTCGGCAAGGGTCTTGCGCGTAGCGATGAGCTGGCCGAGTGCGCCGTCCGATCCACGGCCAAGTTCCGCATCGATCTCCACGGCGGTTGCGGTGATCGAGATCGGGCGGGTCTCGCCGGATTCGAGACCGTGCTTCGCGCCTTCCGCCTTGCGGGGAATGACGGTCAGCGTGACGGTATCGTCGGGGCCGGCGACAAGATCGAAACCGAGCGAATAGTTGGCGAGAAGCGGCAGCAGGTTGGCAATCAACATGGGCGTTGGTCCTTGTCTGGAAGGGTGAGGGTGTCGGTCAGGCGGCGATTTGCGAGATGGGAGCGTCGGCCGGCTGGGCAGCACGATCCGGGGGCGGTCCATAGGCGCCATCGAGCGTCATGCAGCCCGGCAGACGTCCCGCCCAATCGAACCCGATGCGATTGAGCATGCTGGTGACAAGCTCGGTCTTTTTCGATGCGAGCAGCTTGGCGAACCGTTTCTCGCCGACATGCGCGATCAGGCCGCATTCCTGGGCGATGAACTTGAGCTCTTCCTTTGTGTAGCGCTCGAGAAAGGTCTGATCGACCTGCCACGTCTCGCGCAAGTCGACCTCGAACACTCTCGCAAGGTCCGCGACATGATCGAAGCTGAGCACATCCTTGGCGTAAGCGCCGCCGATGACGGCCAGCACATTGGCGGCCCGCGCATCGGCAAGCGCCCGGATTTCCGCGATCTTGCCCTTGAAGTCGAGGTCCGGGAACGAGGCGCCGACGAGGATGCCAGCGCGGGACGTCAGCGTGTCGGGCTTGATCTGCGAAAGCGTGCCCGACATCGCCGCCACAAGGATCGTGGTCCGGGCGTGGACAGCATTGCCCGCGAGCGCACGGGCAAGCGCGGTTCGCCATGTCGCCTCGCGAAGCTCGGCGGTTCGGGTCGCGATCGACCTGGCCGTGACGGTCGGCTTATGCGCCGTCGACGCGGCCGGCACGGTCTCGGCAGTGCGTGGCGGGGGAGGCTCGCGGTTTTCGACAGCACTGGATGATATGGCGCCGCGTTCCGGCTGCGGCTGGAGATCCATCGATGGCGCGGGTTCGACGGTGACATCGTCCTGCGCATCAGCGTCGGCATCATCGGCAGCAGGAGGCATCGCTCTCCTGGCCGCCTTCGCGGCGCGCTCCTCTTCCTCGAAACGGATCACCTCGGCGGCTTCGGTCTTGAGCTTGAAGCATCCCGGATTGGTGCAATGGCCATCATCGACATGGGTTTCGAAAAGGACTTGCTGCGCCGCCGAGTTGAACGGACAGGTGGCGCACTCGGTCTTGTCGAAACAGGCGCTCGCGAGGCTATGCGTGATGCGCATCAGTTCCTTGCGCGTATCGTTCACGTCAAGATTCAGGCGCAGGATCGTGTCGAGGGCCGTGTCCTGCTTGTCCTTGGGGATGACGGCGAGCAGTTCGGCGTGACCAACCTTGATCCGGCGCTCATCGAGGGCGGTCTTAGCGGCGTCGGTGAGTTCAGCGAGCGCCAGGCGGCGATCAAGCTTGGCGCGGGACCAGGCCAGTCGCCGTGCGGCCTCGGCGCGGTCGCCGTTGCATGCCGCGAGGTAGCGGACGGCGGCATCGGCCTGCTCGGTCTCCGACGGATCGTCACGGTCGTCATTCTCGGCGATCGCGGCATCGAGCGCTTCCTGGTCCGTCATCACGCGGATGATGACCGGCACTTCGCCGTCGAGCCCATAGACTTCCAGCCCTGCCCTGTACCGACGCTCGCCGGCGACGATGGCATAGACGTCGTCCTTCGGCCGGAGCAATATGGGCTGGAGTATGCCGCGCTGCCGGATGGAAGCCACCATCTCCTCGTGCTTCTTCCGGTCGAAATACCGGCGGGGATTGTCGCCCTTCACGATACTGGCGAGCGGCAGCGTGGAGGGATAGCTCGGTTGTAGCGAGGTCAAGGCTCGTCTCCTGTGTGGATTGTAGCAGGCTCGCGTTCAGGGTTGGCTGGACGCCCATGCCGCTGCGCGTGTCGGAATGTGCGGGACGCGGCCGATCATCAGCCTGCATTCCGCAACCATCTCCCTCCCCCTCCCCCTTCCCCTCGCCCGGTAGAGGTCGTTCCAGTCATTGAAGCCCGGCGGTGGAGGCAGCGGCTCGATCGACCGGCCGTCTCGCGCATGCGCCTGTTTCGCCCGTGCCGCGCCGCGCCGACCGGAAAGGTCGTTGTCGTGAAGGAGGAAGAGGCGTTCAACCCGCTCAGGCACAGTGACCAGGGGGAAGCGGTCAGCACCAAGCGCGGCCCAGACGGGGATGCCGAGCAGCAAATGAGCGGACCAGGCGGTCTCCCAGCCCTCGGCCAGCCCCAGCACATCGGTGGCGGCCCCGAAACGGACGGTGCCACCGTGCGGGCGACCCAGCATCAGTTTGGGCGGATCGAGATCAGTGGCCGGCAATCCGGTCCGGGGGTCGAGGAACAGCCGTTCGAGTGCTATGACGCCGGTGTCGGCTTCAACGGCGGCGAGCAGCGCCGGACGGAAACGGACGTCGGCGCCCCGGCCGAGCGGCACATGATCATGGTAGCGCAGCGCCGGATGCGGCTCGTTGAAACCACGCGTCGCCATATAGACGCCCGCCGGCGTATCGGTAACGGCACGCGCTTCCTTCCAGAGCGAACGGATCCGGCCGGCCAACCGTCGCTCGCTGCCATCCGCGCGTGCGAATTCCGCTTCAGCGTCGGCCGTCGGGATAGGCCGCCTGTCGCTGCGCAGCGCGCGGATGACATCAATCGTGGAACAGCCGGCAAAGCACTTGAACAATATGCTATGCTCGCCGACCCGGACCGACAGGCTGGGGCGATGGTCGTCGTGCGCAGGGCAACGGCACATCGCGCCCGATGGCTTCCATGTTCCACCGAGTGATTTGACGATATTGGCGGCAGCGGCATGCAGGCGCGGATCGGCGCTCGTGCGCGACAGGGCCATGGGAGGAACTCCAGCATAGGGAAAACTCCCTCGCCCCACTCCTCCTTCTCTTCAGGCCGCGGCCGACGCCCGCTGTCAGTATGATCGCAGGTCGTATCAACGGGTAGCGCGTGCCCGTTTCACCGGCATAGCACTGAACGCTACGTCGGCCTATTGATCGACTACCGATATCGGCTCCGAGCTTCTAACGCCGAAACTGGCGGACACCGTCAATCGCGATGCAGAACGGGACTTCCTGCCGGGCCCCGTCTGGAGCGTCTCCGCATTTGCGGGCGCAGTCGTGACAGGTTTGCGCATATCCGGACAGCAAGGTCTGGAAGCAGGCATCCATCTTATCCCGCCCAGTCGCCGTCAGCCGAACATATATGCGGCGTTTGTCGAAGGGATCAGGGAAGCGCTCGACGATGCGTTGCGCCTCCATCTCGGCAAGGCATCGCCGACCGGTCATCTCCGACGCTTTCGACGCGAGGCAGAAGCTGGTGAGAGAAGTCTTCAATCCCTGGCTGTCGCGCCAGTAAAGATCGAGCAGCATTTCGCATCCTGGATCGGAGCATAAAGAGCCGAACATGGTGGCCGACTCCGCTCTTGCGCTGATGATCGACCTGCAAAGAGGTGCAAAAACAGCCGGACGGCCTGTGTCGTCCAGCATGGGTTCAATTCGGGCTTCCTGTCGCATGGGCATTCGCTCTCCATTCCATTCGGGTGCATCGGGCGAACCGTGCCGATGCCCCAACGTCTGGTTGCCCCCCGGCTATTCTGAACAAAATAGTCCAATGAGCATGATGCTCGAATTCATCCGTCCGGCAAGGTGCCTTTCGGAGGGGAATTTCGGTGCCGAATTGGTTAACATAAACGAATATTCCTACGTCCTCTGCCCCTTTAACGATGCAGGAGAACATCTCGCGCTACACCGCAAAACCATGGCAATACCCGTCCGGCAGCCGCGTCGCCTTCTCTATGGCGGGATGCCCAATCGTATGCGGCTGGTTTTCTTGGCAAAGCATCGCAACTGATGCCTTGCCCGCCTGCGTCGCCCATGCGACCATGTCGTTATGCCTTAAGCAATAGAGCCGGACTGATCCATGCACGACGAGGAGATGCAGCTTACACCGGAAATGCGTCAGACGATGGCTGAGCCCGATCCCACCGTTCTGGCCATAGAAAAGCTCATCCATGCCGCCAAAGGAGATGATAGAAAGATCGAAAAAATCGTGCGTGGATATTTGCGCAATGCGATTTTCGTTTTCCAAAGCCACATGGTGAAACGTGCGCTGCGTGATCTCGATCTCAAACAAGATGAGTTGAGCGATGAACTGCTGGCGCAGATCGCTGCCGATGCAGGCGGCTATATGGGCAAGTTTCGGGATTGGCTTCTCATCGAGCTGAACCGCGCCAACGGAAAGCCAAAGTCGACAAACTAGCGCGCGGTCCTGTGCCCGACGGACGAGAAGCGTGAGCCCGCCCAGCAGCATTTCCGTGGCACATTTAGGGAAACGAAGGGTAATCAGGGGCAATTGGCATACCGCAAATCAAGGGCTTGCTTCCCCTGCTTTACCCCGAAGGCCCAGTTCCACATCCGTAGGTAAAGCTAGTTTATAGCAGTTCTTTCTGCTTCGTATCGCTCCGGTGAGGGCCACCTTGCGATGATGGGCTGATATTTTGACATGGCACCGGTGCAAGCGCCGGTGTTTGCACCGATACTAAGGACGGTGCGATGAGCCAGATCACAGTAATTTCGGGGCCGGAGCGGCGCCGGGTGTGGAGCGACGAACAGAAGCGGCAGCTGGTTGCGGCAGTTTCGGCGCCCGGCGCGAACGTGGCGGAGATTGCCCGCCGAGCGGACCTTCGGCCGAACCAGATCTACAGGTGGCGGCGGCAGATGGAGCAGACGGCGCAGGGCTTTGCCGAGGTCCAGATGCAGCCAGATCCGGCACCGGCCATGGGTTCGGCGATCACCGTCGAGTTTGAGCGCGCGATCGTGCGCATTCCCGCTGGAACTGCGCCAAGTCTCGTCTCTGCGGTATTGCGGTCGGTCAAGCCGTGATCCCCGTTCCCTCGGGCGTTCGGATATGGATCGCAACGGGGCACACGGACATGCGGCGCGGCATGCGCAGCCTGGCCTTGCAGGTGCAGCAGAGTTTCGGGCGTGACCCCTTCGCCGGCGATCTCTACATTTTCAGGGGTCGCCGTGGCGACCTCTGCAAGGTGATCTGGCACGACGGCGTCGGCATGTCGCTTTATGCCAAGCGACTGGAGCGTGGGAAGTACATCTGGCCCTCAGCCGTGGACGGCGTGATTGCCATTTCCCCCTCGCAGATGGCCTGCATGCTGGAGGCGATCGACTGGCGTAATCCGCAGGCGACATGGCGTCCCACATTGGCCGGATAAAAGGTCAGAGACAGCCTAAAAAGCTAGGGATTCCGGCGCTTTTCTGCTATGCGTTTGGGCATGGGGGACGAGGTGCAAGCAGAGATCGACAGCCTTCGCGAGCGGCTTGCCGCTGCCGAGGCTGTCGCCGCTGAAGTCGCCCGCATCAAGGCGATCAACGCCGACCTGGAAGCCCGCAACGCCCTTCTCCAACTGCAGAACGAGAAGATGCGCCGCACCCTTTTCGGCCAGCGCTCCGAGCGCACGCGCCATCTGCTCGATCAGATGGAACTGACCTTCGAAGAGTGCGAGACCGCTGCCACTGAAGACGAGCTCCTGGCTGTCCTGGCAGCGGCAAAGACCAATGTCGCGCCGTTCGAGCGCAAGCGCCCTGCGCGCAAGCCCTTGCCCGAGCATCTGCCGCGCGAGCGCGTCGTCATCGCCGCGCCCGATGCCTGCCCCTGTTGCGGCTCGGACCGGCTGTGCAAGCTGGGCGAGGATATCACCGAGACGCTTGAGGTCGTGCCGCGCCAGTGGAAGGTGGTCCAGACCGTGCGGGAGAAGTTCTCCTGCCGGGACTGCGAGAAGATCACTCAACCGCCGGCGCCTTTCCATGTCACGCCCCGCGGGCTCTTTGGCCCCAGCTTCCTCGCCATGCTGCTGTTCGAGAAGTTCGGCGCGCATCAACCGCTCAACCGCCAGCGTGACCGTTATGCCCGGGAAGGCGTGGACCTGAGCCTTTCCACCCTGGCCGATCAGGTCGGCGCCTGCACCGCCGCGCTGATGCCGCTTTACCTGCTGATCGAGGCACATGTCCTGGCCGCGGAGCGGCTGCACGGCGACGATACGACGGTGCCGGTGCTGGCCAAGACCAAGACCGACACGGGCCGGATCTGGACCTATGTCCGGGACGACCGACCTTTTGGTGGGCCGGCGCCGCCAGCAGCGATCTTCCATTATTCCCGCGACCGGCGGGGCGAACATCCCGTGGACCATTTACGCAACTGGAGGGGTATCCTCCAGGCCGATGCTTATGCCGGCTACAATGCGTTGTTCCATGCTGACCGCCTGCCGGCGCCGCTGACCCGTGCTCTATGCTGGAGCCACGCGCGCCGTTACTTCTTCGAACTGGCCGATGTCGCCGCGCAGCTCAAGAAGCGCCGCAAAAAGGCGGTCGTCATCTCACCGCTGGCGGTGGAGGCGGTCCGTCGTATCGACGCGATCTTCGACATCGAGCGCGCCATCAACGGCAGACCGGCACAGGAGCGTCTCGCCCTTCGGCAGGAACTCAGCGCAACGCTGGTGACCGATCTGGAAGAATGGATGCGGGACAACCGGTCGAAGCTCTCGAAGAACAGCGATGTGGCCGAGGTCATGGATTATATGCTCAAGGCATGGCCAGCCTTCACCGCCTTCCTCGACGACGGGCGCATCTGCCTCTCGAACAACGCAGCGGAACGGGCGCTCAGGGGCATAGCTTTGGGCAGAAAATCCTGGCTCTTCGCTGGTTCAGACCGCGGCGGTCGGCGCACCGCCTTCATGCTGAGCCTCATCACCACGGCAAAGCTAAACGACATTGATCCGCAGGCCTGGCTCGCTGACGTCCTCACCCGCATCGCCGACTTGCCCCAGAACCAGCTATACAGCCTGCTTCCCTGGAATTGGAAAACCGATCATCGGATTGCTCCGGTAGAGGAACTGGCGGCCTGATGCAGCGGAACAAGGTCTACGCAGTGACAACCCTCGCGAAAGTCGCCCAAGAATGGGAGGAAAGCGAGGACCTGCTCCACGAGCTCACCGAGCAGATGGACACCGAAGACGGCGTTATCTGGGTTTATGGCACCGAAGAGGATGCGGTGCTGGCTCTATCGGGAGATGGCATTGAATGCCTTCGTGACCTTCTCGCAGAGCATCGCCGAAATCATCAGTAAGCCGCGGCCTTCACCGAATGCCTACTCTGCTTCTGCCTTTTGCTCCATTTGACTGTTCGATCGAGACCGGCTGCGAGCCTTCATCGGAACGACGTTGTCCTTCGGATTGAGTATCCGCGCCACCAATGACGCAAGCTGACGAAGGGCTTCCGTCTTTTCAGCGAGGTAGTCGTGCTGATCATAGACACCTTCTACGCCTGGAATGACATGCCCAAGCACTCGCTCAGAGACATGCGGCGAGACGCCTGCTCGTATCATCAGCGTCTTTCCGGTCCGGCGCAGATCGTGCAGGACCCAGTGTGGGATAGGGTGACCGGCGATTTCCTCCATCTTGGCATCCAGTTCCGCCTTGGCGTCAGTGAAGCCGTTGATCGGACCAGCCAAGCGTCCCTGGAAAACAAATGGTCGGGTCGGCGTCGTAGGCTGCTTCTTAACGATCTGCATCGCCATGGGAGATAGCCGAACATACTCGGCATTACCCTTCTCTCGATCTTCCGTCGGGATCGTCCACAGTCCATCGGACGTAACATAGTCCCGGTGCATCAACCGCAGTTTTTCGCGCCTCTGAAGAGTCAGCAACAATAGCTGGCAGAAAACACCGAATACCTCCTGCGTCCCGCAAGCCTGCCAGAATATGCGGATTTCCTCGTCACTCAGAATACGCTTGCGTTTGCGCTCGGAAGATTTAGTTCGCTTCATTCCCCGCACAATTGGAGACACGAAATCGTCTCCCCGCGCCGCGTACCAGTTGAACATGGAGCTGAGCTGTGCGAGCACGGCATCCGCTTGAGTAGCTCCATTGTTATCCTGAATTGTATCGAGTAACTCGGTTACATCGCGGCGCGTGATTGAAGCGATCGGACGATTTCGCCACCGCTCATTGCCGGTTAGGTCTTCCAAGATATAGTGATCGAAAATCCGCTTGATCTCCTTTGCAGAACGCAGCGGAGCCAGAGGTCTACCACGGCCGTCCTTCTGACCCTCTTTCATAACATGGCGCTTGAAAAACTCGACAAAAACCGTCGCAATCGTCTCCAATACCGCCTGCGGCTCTTCATCTACCGGCTGAGCAGGTCGACTAGGGTCAATGCCATCCGCAATCGCGGCCTTCCATTCTCGGGCCTTCTGCCGCGCTTCGTCCAAGGCAAGGGCGGGCACACCCTTCTTGACAATGTAGATGCGATCCTTGGCGTCCGCAGGACAAAAATCTCCTAGCACTCTGCGACTAGGAGCTCCGCACGTCCCATCTCCTTTCGGGTATCGCGCATAGAGCCAGAATGTCACCCGACGCTTGGGATTGATCGTAACTAATAGTCCTGTTTCGGCCTCGTCGTGCCACTCGTCCCGTCCCCCTTCTGGGGCGGCCTTCAGGCCGCGAATCCAAGGATCAGAAAATTTCTTCGTTGCCATGTCAGCCTCGATTTTGCGCTACAAATTGCGCTACAAATTGGAAGGGATGCCACACACCTCCATGTTCGGGAGGATGACGCAATTTTACCATTAATACAAGGAAACATAAGGGAATTTCCTGTAACATGGTGACGCGATGTACTATGAAATTTCGCGGTGAGACGTTGAATCCAATTTCTCTTAATCAGCGGGTCCTAGGTTCGAGCCCTAGTGCGTCCACCAAAAAACTGCGTCCACCAGATCCTCCCCACCCTTGATGCATCGCCGCACGGCTTCTCCCGTCGCCCTCAAGGTCAGACCGGCAGGGCGGTGGTGAACTTCGTCATGGACAGGGCGAAGTGCGACGCAGCACCGGCGACCGAGGGATGCCCCAAAAGGGTCATCATCAGGAAGCGATTATAGTCCGCGACATCCGCGACCACGATGCGCATCAGATAGTCCCATTCCCCCGACATCGAAAAGCATTCGACGATTTCCGGACGACCCTCGACAAACTGCTCGAAG
Source organism: Sphingobium sp. CFD-2 (assembly GCF_024611135.1). NCBI lineage: Bacteria > Pseudomonadati > Pseudomonadota > Alphaproteobacteria > Sphingomonadales > Sphingobiaceae > Sphingobium > Sphingobium sp. CFD-2. The sequence goes on from NZ_CP084405.1 coordinate 1,818,993, forward strand.
GCGCGGCGGGCCTCCTGAGCGTGGCTTCGCATGCGGATGTTGCAAAGGACGTTGACGCCCCGCCCGACCTTTTCCGGATCGACCAGCCTGACCGTCCCGGCGAGAACGCCCGCGGCCTCCAGCGCCTTGATCCGACGCCAGCAGGAAGCGCTGGAAGCCCCAACCCGCTCCGCCAGCTCGGCATGGCTGAGCGTCGCATCCTCCTGAAGGGCTGCGATGATCTTTCGGTCGACGGCATCGATCTGTCGGTCCTGTTTCATGAGGGGCAGGATAATCGCCGCATCCCTTTCATCCAAGCGTCCAGTTGAACGATCCGACGCGGATGATTTTGCCGAAACGAAAAGCCTGAATCCGCTTTCCTTTTCGGCCAACCGGGCTATTCTGTCGACAGGTCGCATCAGGGATGGTTGGGACTGCGGACATGATCGACCTTTCTCCCCAACCACAGGACAAGGGCAGCGGCGCAAAAGCCGCTCCTGCCGCGCCCCAGCATGATCCTGTGCAGACGAACAGCCGGGAGGATGGAAATCCTGCTTCCTGGTGGCATGTTCCGCAAGAGCAGATGGAGGGCGCGATCCAGCGCCTGTCGCGCTGGGCAGGCCCCTTCGCGCTGCTCGCCACGCTGTTTTTGCTGGGGTGGTGGATAATAGGCTGATCCTGCTGGTGATTCGGATCGGGCGGCGTTCTTCGCGCCCCGAAAGCGCCGCATGGCAACGCTCGCCATTTCAGGTCGTCGCAAATCTGGGGCAGAGCATCTTCCAGGAGAAACGGATCATCGGAAAAGCGGGTCCGCGCACCCCAAGCCCGATTGTCAGTCCACGGCATTTATGCCCTGCTGCTGCGCAACATAAATCAAAACGCTGCGGATGTCTGATGGTTAACACACTGCCGCGCGGCGGTGCCCGGCTTGACGTCAAGACATAAAAAGGGTTGCAGATGTCGAAAATTGATCTGGCGATCGAAGGTGTTCCCAGTCGCCAGCCCGCTACGGCCTCAGGGCAGCGGAATGCGCGGCTTTGGCTGTGCCTGCTCCTGCTGGTTGCCGATATGGCCGCGCTTGCCACGGGCTTCGCCTTCGGGCTGCGCGCCGCCGGCCTGCAATGGCTGGCGGACGGGCAGTGGCAGCCGCTGGCGGGCGGCATGATCGTTTACGCGGTTCTGGCTTTCCATAACCAGGCCTATAATCCCCATTGCCTGATGCGCATGACGCAGTCCTGCCGCAGCGCCACCATGGCTTTCGCAGGAACATTGCTGATCTTCCTGCTGGTTGTCTTTTCGCTGAAGGCGACGGGACAATTGTCGCGGCTTGGCATTTCGGCCGGTATCTTGTGCAGCGGCACCTTGCTCGTCCTACAGCGGCTGATGATCGTTCATATGGTGCGCCGCAACTTTGCCGACGGCCTGTTCGCCCAGCTCCTGATCATCGATGACGGCGCCATTCCCGACGACGTCAGTGGCATGGTGATCGTCGATGCGGCGGCCATCGGGCTGAAGGCCGATCTGGACGATCCCTATATGCTGCATCGCCTGGGCACCCTGCTCCGCGACTATGATCGCGCGGTGATCTCCTGCCCAGCCGAACGCAAGGCGGATTGGGCCCAGATGCTGAAAGGCGGCAACATATTGGGTGAGATCATCGTGCCCGAACTGGACCCGATGGCGCCGCTGGCGGTCCAGTCTTACCGCGGCACGCCCACGCTGGTGGTGTCGCGCGGGCCGTTGAACCTCGCCAACCGAGCCAAGAAGCGCCTGCTGGACATCGCCTTGACCGTACCTGTGCTGATCCTTCTCGCGCCGCTGATGGCGGTGGTGGCGATCCTCATCAAGCTGGACTCCCCGGGCCCCGTCTTCTTCAAGCAGGAACGGATCGGGCGCGGCAACATGCTGTTCCACATCCTGAAATTCCGCAGCATGAAGGTGGAGCAGTGCGACAGCGCGGGCGCGACTTCGACGCAGCGGGACGACAATCGCATCACGCGCGTCGGCGCATTCATCCGCAAGACCAGCATCGATGAACTGCCGCAGCTCATCAACGTATTGCTGGGAGAGATGAGCTTGGTCGGCCCCCGCCCCCACGCCCTGGGATCGACGGCGGAGGAACAGCTATTCTGGCAGGTGGACCGGCAATATTGGCACCGCCATGCACTGAAGCCGGGGATCACCGGCCTGGCGCAGATCCGCGGCTTCCGGGGTGCGACGGAAACGCGCCGCGACATATTGAACCGGGTCGAGGCAGATCTGGAATATCTGCATGGCTGGAGCCTGACCCGCGACATTGCGATCCTGTTCGGAACGCTGAACGTGCTGGTCCACAAGAACGCTTATTAGCGCCCGCCGAATGCGAAATCTGGAGCGCGAATCGGCGGAGCGGCCAAGACGCGGGAGAGCGAAAAAGGTTCCGCCGAAAAAATGATATTTGCGACGAAATGTCGCCGAAAACGCTTCGTCGCAAAAAATCTTATCCCAGGTTAAGAATTTGGCGCTGTCGCATGGTCATATGCGACGAATCGATGTCAGCAGGCCTTCCTTCCCAACTATTTGTTAACCGCAAAATCGGATATTAACCCCATCACCAATCGGGCGGCGGGAATATCGACGTGGCGGAAGAATTTGCAGCAGTTGCGACGGCACCCTCTTTGATCGAGACGGCGGAGTTGCGCCGTGAGCTTCCCGCTCGCATCGACGGCATGACTTTTGCCGATCATGCCGAAAGCGGCGTACAGCTCCTGTCACGTTGGGCCGGCATCGTGGCCTTTGTCGGCGCGGTCGCAGCCATCGCCTGGCTGATCTTCTGACCGGACTCGCAAGGCTCAAGCTTTCTCCCAGATTAACAGCTGCAGGGTGCGCCGGGACTGGTCCCGCCGCGCCCTGTTTGCGATGAACCGAGCCGTTGTTTTGACGCGACAAGCTGCTTTCCGGGCAGTGGTTTTACGTAGAAATACTTCTAGCATGCCTTGATTGCTGCAATGCAATAAGGGTCGATTGGTTTTGAACAAATATAATAATCCGCGATTGCGGGGCCGCATTTCCGCGCCCTGCGATCGACAGACTTCATGGTCGCGCACCTGTTTTGCGGCAGCGCTAAGTGGTGCCGCAATGGTCGCGGCCATGTCGACAGTTTCGCAGGCGCAGGATAATGACGGTACGACTGAGCCAAAGCGCGTCAGCAATGCCATGGAGCAGAAGCGGATCAGGGATTACGGTCTTCATCTGACAGCCGGCCTCGATCTACTCTATGACGACAATGTCTATCGCGTGGACGACCGCGTCGAAAACCCCACCGACGACCTGATCGTCACGCCCTCTCTGGAGGCGACCTATGGCATGCCGGTGGGCCGTCACGACATCCTGCTGCGGGGGAAGATCGGCTATGACCGTTTCATTTCCGAAGGACAGCGGAGCAAGTTGCGTCTGGATACGGAGGCGAAGGCCAATATCCGCTTCGGCGCGACCTGCCTGATCACCCCTCGCGCCTCCTATCGCCAACAGCGCGCTGATTATGGCGACATCAATTCCGCGACCGAAAACCTCCAGAAGTTCGCCACGGTCGGCGCGGATTTCACCTGCGAGCGCCCGGGGCTGTTCCCTGTGGCGAGCTATGAGCATGACAGGACGCGCAATGCCGACCAGTTCGACTATGCCGACCAGACCAGCGATATGTTCATGGGCGGGATCGGCTATGCCATGCCCAGTCTTGGCACGCTGACCGCTTATTATGAGCGGGTGAACAGCAAGCGCGACACGCTGGGCATAGAGAACCGCATCAACAGCTATGGCCTGCGGTTCCAGCGCGCGGTGACGCCGATCACGCAGATCGACGCGGATGTCCGTTGGCTCGACGTCAGCAGCGACAGCGCGGCGGTGGGCGGCTATGACGGGCTGGGCTGGAAAGTCAGCCTGTCGACGCAAGCCATTCCGCGCCTGAAGCTGACGGCCATGACAGAGCGCGCCATCGTCAACGACAGCCTGATCGCCAGCGGTTTCGCCATCGATACCAGCTACCGCATCCAGGGCGAATTTTCGATTTCCGAACTGACGTCCGCCGGCCTTTATGCGGAATGGGACCGCAGAAAGTTCCGTCAGGATGCGGCGCTTCGTCCCTATTCAATAACGGCCGACCGCAATCGTCGCTTTGGCGGGCTGTTGACCAGGAAACTTTCGGATCGTTTCGATCTTACGCTGGATGCCCAGCATTACACCCGCAGAACGGACACCAGCGTCTCCAACTATAGCGGCACGCAAGTAACGTTGGGCGCTGCCCTGCATTTCTAGACCCTCAATATATTGGGAGCATGAGCTGTGAAAGCCGATACTCTCCTGAAATCCATCTCGACCCTGCTCATCATTGCAGGTCCGATGGCTGCGACTGCCCAGACCGCCGCCGGAAACGCGGCGGCGACTGCAACTGCCGCGCAGGCGGCCAGCGCAGGCTATCAGCTCGGTCCGAATGACGAGCTGAAAATCTCCGTCTTCGGACAGCCCGACCTGTCGACGACCACGCGTATCAAGGAGGACGGCACCGTCCTGCTCGCGCTGGTCGGGCCGGTTTCCGCCAAGGGGAAGACGACCTCGCAACTGGCGCAGGACATTGCGGCCGGCTACGCCAGCGGCGGCTATCTGACCAAGCCGTCCGTCAGCGTGGAGGTCAGCAATTATGTCAGCCGGTTCGTCACCGTGCTCGGCAATGTGCCGGAAGCGGGCAATTATCCGCTCGACCGGGATTATACGGTGGCGTCGATGCTCGCCAAGGCCGGCGGTTCGACCAAGGACGGCGCCAATGCCGTCATCCTGACGCCTGCGGACGGCAGCGGGCCAGTACGCATTTCGCTGGCCGATATGGGCGCGGGCGCGATGCGGCCGCTGAAGGCGGGCGACACGCTGTTCGTGCCGCCGGCGGAAAAAGTCTATGTCTACGGCCAGGTCCAGCAGCCCGGCGCCTTCTCCTATGTGCCGGGGCAAAGCTTCCGGCAGGCATTGGCGTTGGCGGGCGGACCGACGCTGGCGGGTTCGACCAAAAGGATAAAAGTCCGGCGGGAGGGGAAGGAAATACAGGCCAAGCTGGACGATCCGGTCAAGCCTGAAGACGTCCTCATCATCCGGGAGAAGCTGTTTTGACGACACTCGATCAAGGCTTCGCGCACTCACGCTCCAGCCAGAAATCCGGTATTTTCGACAGGTTTCTGTCCCTTACGCGCAGCGGCGAAAAGCGCAACGAGCGCGTCATACCCGACGACGTGCCGTTGCATCTGGACGTGCCCGCCCTGCCCGGCTTCCGGCATGACGCGCCGGAAGCGCAGCCGGAGGAAGCGGCGCACCGGCCGCTCTCCATGAGCGCCATGGCCGCGCCGATCAAACCCATCAGCCTGCGCCGCGACAGCATCTATGCGGCGTTCAACACCGCCATGCCGGTGACCGACCGCCATGGACTGGCAGGGCGCAACAGCGAACTGGAAAAGCTGGTCGAGGCGATCGTCGTGCAACGCAAGCATGCCGTGATCTTCGGCACCCGCGGATCGGGCAAGACCTCGCTCGCCCGCGTGTTCGGGGATCTGGCGGACGAGGCGGGATGCGTCGCGCTTTATGCATCCGCCAATGGCGAAGCGGATTTCGACTCCCTCTTCCGTCCCTTCCTGACCGAATTGCCGATGAGCAGCGCGGGACAGGAACGGGCACGCAAGATGATGAGCGAGCCGCTGGACGTGTCCCGCCTCTCCGCCCTGCTGGTGGAGGAAGTGCGGGAGCGTTCCATCCTCATCATCGACGAATATGACCGGGTGCAGTCGGAAACGGCCAAGCAGGACGTCGCGACGCTGCTGAAGCTGCTGACCGACATCCACTCGCCGGTACAGGTCGTGCTGGTCGGCATCGCCAGCGACATTGACGGGCTGATTGCCGCCCACCCCTCGCTGCGCCGCCATCTGGTGCCGCAGCGGGTCGCGCCGATCCCCAAGCCGGAGCTGGAGCGGCTGCTGCTGTCCTGCGCCTCCAACGCCCGGCTTTCCATCGACGAGGATGCGCTCGACGCATTGTCGAGCGCGGCCATGGGATCGCCCTATCATGCGCGGCTGTTCGGCATGTCGGCCGCGCTGGTGACGGAATCGGCCGCGCGCGACCGGATGCTGCTGTCCGATGTCGAGCAGGGGCTGCTCTCCGCGCTGGAGGATTGGGAGGAAATGAGCGGCCAGACCCATGCGCTGTTCCGCCGCATCCTGTGGGAAGCCGGGTCCACGCGGCGGATGATCGCTCTTGCCGCCGTCGTCGCCTCCCAAATGTCCGCCATCAGCTATGAGCGGCTCGTGAAGCTCGGCCATGAGGTGCTGGGTGGCGGGTCGGTGAACGAAGGCCAGGCGCGCGACGCGATGATGCGGCTGCAACCCGCGCTGGTGGCGACGCCCAATGGTGAGCTCTGGATGTTCGAGGATACGCTGGCGCCGCAATTTCTGCTGCTGATGGCGAAGCAGCCGGTGCAGAGCGCACCGCCTGTGCAATCGCCCGCGGAGGAGATGCGCGCGCTGCTCAAGGGAGTGGACGGGCTATGACCATGAACCCGATGGATTTGCTGGCGGCGCTTCAGGCGCGCTGGCGCACGGCGGCGATGATCGGGGGCATATTGTTCCTGCTCGTCGCGATCACCGCTTTTCTGCAACCGCGGCAATATATGGGCACGGCGTCGCTGCTGCTCGACCTTTCGCAGACCGATCCGACCGACACCAATACGGCGCAGGGGCCCAAGCCCGACACGGATTCCATCCTGGGCACGCAGACGGACATCATCCGCAGCGGCAAGGTGATGAACGCCGTGGCAAGGGAAGCGGGCTTCGTCGATGCGATGCCGACGGACATGCCCGCCGATGCGCGGGTGCAGGCGGCAGCCGCCACGGTCGCGAAGAACATGACCATCACCACCGGCCGGCAGAGCAACGTGCTCCAGATCCAGTATCTGGACGCCGATCCGCAGGTCGCCGCAAAGGTCGCCAACCTGATCGCCCGGATCTACATGCGCGAACAGGTGGAACTGCGCGCCTCCCCGGCGCGCGGATCGGCCAAATGGTTCGACGAGCAGACGGAGGAAGTGCGCCGTCGCTATGAGATCGCGCAAAAGAAGCTGTCGGACTTCCAGCGGGCGCACGACATCATCGGCATCAACCGCATGGACCTTGAGGCGGAGAAGCTGAAGAACCTGTCCTATCAGCTTACCCAGGCGCAGGCGGAAGCGGCGGCCGCACGGTCCAAGGCCGGTGCGGGCAGCGTTTCCGACATCGAAGGATCGCTGATCGTCCAGAATTTGCAGGAACAGGTGGCGGCGCAGTCCGCCAGGGTATCCGAACTGCAAAAGACGCTGGGCCCCAATCACCCGACCATGGCGGCGGCCGCCGCCCAGCTGTCCGAACTCCAGTCCAAGCTGGCGGCGGCGCGCGCCAGCCAGGCCGGCGCGGTCAGCGCCAACAGCGTGGCGGCCAGCCGGCGGGAGGGCGACCTCAAGTCCAACATGGCGGGGCAGGAGGATCGCATGATCCGCATGTCGGACGTTCAGGACCAGCTCATGGTCCTCCAGCGCGACGTGGATGCCGCGCGGCAGACCTATGACACGGTGCGGCAGCGCTTCAACGAGGCGGTGCTGAAGAGCCAGATATCCCAACCCAATGCCAGTCCGCTGGATGAGGCCACCGTGCCCCTGCTGCCTGCCAAGCCCAATATCATGCTGTGGCTGATCGGCGGGATCGCGCTTGGCCTGGTCGGCGGCGTAGCTGCCGTCATCCTGATGGAGATCGTCCATCCCCGCGTTCGTTCCGCGGCCGGCGTCGCCCGCGCCACCGAGGTCGATGTCATCACCGAACTGGTGCCGGTCCCTGCGCGCCAGGCCAAGTTCTTCAAGCAACAGGAGGCCGCATGAGACTGCGTTCCACGGCGGGCGCCCCGCATCAACTGGCCTCGGGCGGCATGGCAGGCGGCGGCGCCGCGCTGCGTCCCCGCGCCCGCGACAGCCATAATTTCGCCCGACTGGCGGTGGAGCACGGTTTCCTGGCCGAAGCCGATGTGCACAAGGTCGAGGCGCATGCCCGATCCCAAGGGCTGGCGCTGCATGACGCGGCGGTTGACCTGGGGCTGCTGAACCCGGAGGATGCGGGCATGCTCGCGGCCTTGCAGGGCGGCTTCGCCCTGCTGCCGGAGGGCGACCAGCGGGTCGATCCGCTGGTGGTCGCGGCCTTCGACCCCGCCAATGCCTATGCCGCCAAGGTGCGGACGATCCGCGCCAAGATGCGCGCCGCGGCCAAAGAGGGCGATCCCGCTGCCCTGCGGCTGGCGGTGCTGGCCATAGAGGCAGGCGACGAGGCCGCGATCATGGCGGCGAACCTTGCCGTCGTGCTGGCCCAGATGGACGGGCAGACGATGTTGATCGACGTCGACATGGGCCGGCCTTCGCTCGACCGGCTGTTCCGCATCGCGAACAAGGCAGGACTGGCAGAGCAATTAATGGGCAGCGCCGCGCTGCTGCCCGCGGCCAGGACGGCGGTGGAGGGCCTGTGGCTGATGACCGCCGGTCGCGCATCCGGCAGCGCGGCGAGCCTCGTGACGCGCGGCCCGCTGGCGGAAACGGCCAATGGCTGGGGCCTGCGCGACACGTCGATGCTGTTCTACCTTGCGGAGCGGAAGGGCGACCAGACGCCCTATGGCAGCATATTGGCGGGCTTCGACGCCGTCGTGATCGTCGCGCGGCGCGGCGATACCGCCATTGCCGACATGCGCCGGGTCATCGACGATCTGGACCGGCATGGCGTACCGATCGCCGGGACGGTGATTGCATGAGCGCCGAACAAGCGCTGGCGCGTCCCCAGCCCCTTCCTTCCCCCGGCATCGGTCCGGGCATAGGGAATGAAGCCCCCGTCGCGCATGTCGGCGGCCTGCCCGTATCCACCCTGTCGCTGGATGCGCTGATCGCGAAGATGCTGGTGGAAGCGCCCCTGCGCCGCAGCCTGGAGCAGCAGCCGTCGCTGGTGTTCGACGCCAACGGCCAGGGCCTGTCGATGAACGCCACCGATCCGGACTTCCGCGCCAATCTGGCGCAGGCGGACCTGATCCATGCCGACGGACAGATCATCGTCGCGGCCTCCCGCTGGTTCGGCGGACCGCAGATCGCGGACCGCTCCAGCACGACGGACATGTTCATCGACAGCCTGAAACCGGCGGCGGAGGCCCAGGTCAGCTATTATCTGCTCGGCGGCGAGGAGAAGGTGAACGCCGCCTGCGCGAAGGAGATCCTCGCGCTGGCGCCGGGTCTTCAGCTCGCCGGACGGCGCAACGGCTTCTGGAAGCCGGAGGAAGAGGATGCGGTGATCGACGCGATCAATGCCGCCGCGCCCGACGTCCTCTGGGTCGGCACCGGCAAGCCGCGCGAGCAGGCCTTTTGCGTGCGCAATCGCGACCGGATCAAGGCCGGCTGGATCGTCACCTGTGGCGGCCTGTTCAACTATATCACCGGCGACTATCCGCGCGCGCCGCTCTGGATGCAGAAGTCCGGTTTCGAATGGCTGCACCGCATGGCGACGCGGCCCAAAGAACTGGCCTGGCGCTACATCACCACCAATCCGCACGCCCTCTGGCTGATCTGGAAACATCGCCATGGCTGAAGCCCAGGTGGCTGAAAATCTTCCGACGGGCCGCGTCCGGCGCCTTGGCAGCCTGTTCGGCCGCTTCGGGCTGGCGAGCCTGTCGTCGGCGATCGTCTCGGTCAGCCATCTGCTGGTCCAGCTCTTTTCCATCCACCATCTGGAAACGGCGGCCATCGGCACGCTGGCATTCCTGCTGGTGATCATCCAATTCGGCTATGGCCTGTCCAATGCGCTGGTGTCGACGCCCTATACCATCGCAGTGAACCAGGGAGACGATGCCGATGCCCGGAGCTTCGACTTCTTCTTCCCGGTCAACCTGATGCTGGCGGCCAGCCAGGGACTGATCTGCGCCGCCATCGCCTGGGCAACCGCCTCTCCCGCCGCAGCCCTGCTGTTCGGGATGGCGGGCATGCTGTCGCTGATCCGCTGGTTCGGGCGCTCCAATGCCTATGCGCATCATGCTCCGGCAAGGGCTGCACGATCGGACCTCGCCTATGCAGGGACGATCCTGGCGGGACTTTTGATCGCGATGCGGACCGGCGCGGACATGCCCGCCATCGGCGGCATGCTGGTGGCGGCCAGCCTGGTCGGACTGCTCCCCTTCGGCCTCGCCTATCTGCGGCGGCACTTCGCCATGGCGCCCGCCCGCGCGCTGGGCGCCTATCGCCCGGTGTGGAAGGAGCAGTCGGCCTGGACGCTGGTCGGCGTGCTGTCGACGGAGGCGACCTCCAATTCGCACAGCTATATCGTGACGCTGCTCGCCGGGCCGACCGCCTTTGCGCCGATCGCCGTGGGGATGCTGTTCTTCCGCCCGGTCAATGTCTGCATCACCGCCCTCACACAGTTGGAGCGGCCCCGCATGACCCGGGCCGTGGCGCGCGGCGATCATGACGCGGCGATCAGGTCGGAACGGGTCTTCATGGCCGCGCTGGTCATGCTGTGGCTGGCGACCTGCGCGGTGGCGGCGATTGCCCTCTATGCCTTTCCAGGCCTGATCCTGAAGCCCACGCTGGACCACCGGCTGGTGATGATCGCGGTCGGCCTCTGCGCCCTCCTCTCCCTCGTCCAGTGCGTGCAGACGCCGATGAGCGTGATGACCCAGGCGCGCAAGGCCTTCCGCCCGCTCGCCGCACAGAGCATGCGCAGTTGCGGCGTCGGGCTGGTCGCCGTGACGCTGCTGGTGCTGGGCACCGCGCCCGTCCTTTCCATCGGCGGGGTCGTGCTGTCGCAGCTCGTCATGATGCTCGGCATCTGGCAACTCGACCGCAAATGGCGGCGCGATCAGCGGGGAGCCGCCTGACCATGGCGACAAGCTGGCATCGCGGCGGTGTCGCCGCCATCCCCGCACAGACGGGCGGCGGCCAGAGCATGCGCATGATCTGGATCACCCAGATCTTCTATTTCGTCTTCCTGATGATGGTCTTCATCGGCCAGCAACCCTTCGCCTCCCGCACGCAGGACGAGCTGGTGGCGATGGCGCAGGAAAATGACGGGTCGGACCTGTTCAAGCAGATGCTGTTCATCGGCTTCGCCCTGCTGCTGACCGGCGTGCAGATCATCCGCAAGCATCCGCTGCAATATAGATTCACCTTCTGGCCGCTGGCGATCATGCTGGTCTGGTTCTTCATTTCCTGCACCTGGGGCGTGGACCCGTTCGTGTCCTTCAAGCGGGCGATGCAGCAGCTCATCGTGATCTACATCACCTTCTGCGCGCTCTCCCTGATGGGGCCGCAGCGGCTGTTCGACGCGCTGCGCGCGGCGCTGATCGTCTCGCTGATCATCTGCTGGGTGTCGCTGCCGCTGACACCCGCCGCCGTCCATCCACCGACCGAAAGCGACAAGGCGCTGATCGGCGCATGGCGCGGTTTCTTCTTCCACAAGAATATCGCCGGGGCCGTCATGGCGCTGACCTTCATCGTCTGCGGCAATGCATGGATCGACCGGCGCAAATGGTATTATGCGCTGTTCGCGGTCATGGCGTTCGTCTTCGTGATCGGGACCAAGAGCAAGACTTCGCTCGCGCTGTGCGTCGGCATGCTGGCGATCAGCAACATCTATCGGGCGCTGAGCGACAACACGCAGAAGCGCGCGATATTGCTGCTGATGCTGGGTTTCGGCATGGTGGGTTTCCTGGCGCTCTACATCGCCTATCAACCGACCATCGAGCGGCTGTTCGCCGATCCGACCAGCTTCACCGGACGGGTATCGATCTGGCGGGTGGTGTTCGATTATCTGGCCGATCATCCCTACCTGGGCGCGGGCTTCGGCGGCTTCTGGCAGGTGGGCGTGAACAGCCCCGCGCATGACTATCTGAACCAGCAATTCCAGATGCTGACCGCCCATTCGCATGACGGCTATCTGGAAATCTGGGTGACGACCGGGCCGCTGGGCCTCATCATGCTGCTGGTCAGCTTCCTTGCCTTGCCCGCCTATTGGTTCCTGACCGGCTCGACCAGGGAGAACCAGGCGCTGATGGTGCCCGCTTTCGCCATCTGGGTGTTCGTCATGTACCAGAACCTGCTGGAAACCAGCTTTTTCGACAAGGATCGCCAGGTCTGGGTGATCTTTCTCGCGGCCATCGCGGCCGCCCACGCCACTTTCAAGGCCAAGCCGCGCCCGCAATGGACCCGGCGCCACCATCTCCAGCAGGAGAGCGTCCATGGCTAATATCATCGTCTGCATCGCCACCTGCAACCGGCCACAGGGATTGCGCCGGACCCTGGAATCCCTCGCTGCGCAACAAACGCGGCACCATCTTGAAGTGCTGGTGGCCGACAATGACGCGGCCCGTCAGGAAGGGCTCGCCGTGGTCGAGCAGCTCGCTTCCCAAGGCTATCGCTGGCCGATCGAAGCCCTGCTGGTTGCGGAACGCGGCATTCCGCTGGTGCGCAACGCGCTCGTCGCCGCCGCGCTGGCGCGGCCCGGCGCGACCCATGTCGCCATGCTGGACGATGACGAGGCCGCTTCCCCCGGGTGGATCGACGCCATGGCCGATACGGCGCAGCGCTGGGAGGCGGACGTGGTCGGCGGCGCCGTGCTGCGGGAGATGGACAGCGCCATCGCTCCCTGGGCGGCGCGCCATCCCCTGCTCGCCCCCAAGCAACGCGGGCAGTCCGGCCCGGTCGCGCTGGTGGACAGCACCGCCAATGTGCTGATCGCCGCCACGGCCCTGCGCGCCATGGGGGAGCGCCCCTTTGACGAGCGCATGGCGCTGACCGGCGGGTCGGACAAGCAACTGTTCACCCGCATGCAGCGCGCCGGCTTCCGCTTCGCCTGGTCGGAGGAGGCGGTCGTGACCGAACTCATCCCCGCCAGCCGCGTCACCGCCCGATGGCTGCTGATGCGCGGCTATCGCGTCGGCATGACCGACATGATGGTCGAGCGTTTCCACAAGGGCCGCCTGCGCACGCTGCTGGGCGAAGCGCCGCGCATTGTCGCGGGATTCCTCGTCGGATCAGTGGGCGCTGTCGCCACGTTCGACCGGGGCAAGCGGGTCGAACGGCTCGGCAAGCTTTATCGCGCGGCCGGCAAGATCGCCGGGCTCGCCGGATTCCACTATGAAGAATATCGAAAGGTGCATGGCGCATGAGCGATGCCGCGCTGGGCAAGCAACCCTTTTTCTCCGTCGTCATCCCGCTCTACAACCGTGCGGAAATCGTCGGCGACACCATCCGGTCCGTGCTGGCGCAGGACTGGCAGGATTTCGAGGTCGTCGTGATCGACGACGGTTCGCGGGACAATCCCGGCCCCGTGATCGACGCGATAGGCGATCCCCGCGTCCGCTATATCCGGCAGGATAACGCCGGCGGCGGCGCGGCGCGCAATGCCGGCATCATGGCGGCCGACGGGCGCTATATCGCCTTTCTGGACTCCGACGACCTGTTCCTTCCGCGCAAGCTTTCCATCATGGCGAAGGCGCTGGCGGGAGATGACGGGCGAACGGTACTCTATTCCCGCATGAAAGTGGACCGGGGCGTCGACCGCTACTGGATCAGGCCCGACCGCGGCATTCGCGAGGGCGAGGATGTCGGGGAATATCTGTTCTGCGCCAATCAGTTCATGCAGACCAGCACCATGGTCGTGCCGACCGGCATGGCCCAGCATGTGCTGTTCGACCCGGCTTTGAAGAAGGGACAGGATCTCGACTTCTGCGTCCGGCTCCAGGGCGCGGGGGCCCGGTTCCGGATGATCGACCAGCCGCTGACCATCTGGCTCGACGCGACGGAGGCGGGCCGGACATCCTATGTGAAGGGCTATGAAACCTCGCTCGACTGGCTCGACCGCTGCGGCCACATGCTCACCAACCGGGCGCGGCGGGGCTATCGCGCAACCGTGCTGGCCTATCATATGGCGCCGATCAGGCCGGTGGTGGCGATCAAGGATCTGGCGGTGGGCATGGTGGCGGGCGGCGTCCCTCCCCGCGTGATCGCCCGGCAGGTGCTGCGATCCTATCTGCCCAAGCCGCTCTACCGATCGCTGGTCAACGGCTTCGTCCTGCGCTTCGGCAAGGCCGAGGCCGCCACAAGTGGAGCCGGTTCGTGATGACCGCCTGGCAACCTCCGTCCAGCCTGAAGGCTGCCACCGCCGCGCCGCTGTTTTCCGTGGTGATCCCCACCTATCAGCGGCGCGACGCGGCGGTGGCCGCCGTCATGTCCGCCCTTGAACAGACGGTCGCGATCATCGAGGTGATCGTGGTCGTGGACGGATCGACGGACGGGACGGAAGTTGCCCTGGGCGCGATCAACGATCCGCGTCTCAAGGTCATCGTGCAGGAAAATCGCGGTGCGGCGGCCGCGAGGAACAAGGGCATCGACCATGCCCGCGGGCGCTATATCGCCTTTCTCGACTGCGACGACCGGTTCCTGCCGCACCATCTTGCCGACCTGCTGCCCCTGTTGCAGGAGAGCGAGGATGTCGTCGCCTATGGCCAGGTGCTGGCCGACCGTGGCGAAGGACGCAATTTCCTCAAGCCGCCGCGCGCCATCGCCCATGGGGAAACCATGGACCGCTATCTGATGTGCGATCGCGGCTTCATCCAGACCAGCAGCATGGCCCTCAGCCGGACGCTGGCTGAGAAGGTGCGCTATCGCGAGGATGTGAAATTCGGCGACGATACCGACTTCGCCCTGCGCCTGTCGCTGGCCGGGGCGCGCTTCCTGATGACGGAACGGCCCGGCACCATATGGGCCGACCGCGATGCCGACGACCGGCTTTCGCAGGTGCGCGGCAGCATCGGCAGCCTGACCTGGCTGCGGGACCTGCGCCCCCATATCAGCCCGCGCGCCTTTTCCGCCTATATGGGCTGGCACGCCGCGAAAAGCATCTGGCCGACCAGCAGGCGGCAGGCGATGCGCTACTATCTGGGCGCCGTCTGCCGGGGCGCCTTCGGTCCCCGGCTGGCGGCGACCGTGCTGTTGCAGATCGTGATGCCCGACCCGGTCTATCGCCGCATTTCCGACCGCTGGATCGACCTGTCCCACATGCTCGCCGGCAAGGGGCAGAGGCTGTGAGGCGGCGTGAATTCCTGGCGGGCGCGGCGGCGCTTTCCGCCTGCTCCCCCATCCAGCCGAGCGCCGCGCAGGTCGGCGGCACGGCAGGGCTGGCCGCCCATGCCCGCAAGTCGGGCCGCTATTTCGGCGCGGCGATCAAGTCGCGCCAGTTGCGCGAAGACCCCGATTTCACCGCCGCCGTCGCCCGGGAGTGCGACATGGTCGTCCAGGAATATGAACTGAAGCGCGGCACGACCGAGCCGAAACCCGGCAAATATGATTTCAGCGGCGCCGACCAGATCATCGCCTTCGCACAGCAGCATGGCATGCGCGCGAGGGGGCATGCGCTGGTCTGGTACGCCGCGCAACCGCCTTGGCTGGAACCGGCGTTGAAGGCCGCCGGCCGTGCCGAACGCGAAACGCTGATGACCAGCTATATCGACACCGCCATGCGCCGTTACGCAGGCAAAATCCGCGAATGGGACGTCGTCAACGAAGCCATCGAGCCCAATGACGGCCGCGCCGACGGCATGCGCGCCAAAAGCATGTGGATGGATGCGCTGGGCGAGGATTATATCGACATCGCCTTCCACCATGCGCGGGAAGTCGATCCCCGGCCCATGCGGTTCCTGACCGATTTCGGGATAGAACATGACTCCCCCCGCTGCGAGCGCCGCCGCACTGCTCTGTTGAAGCTGCTCGACCGGTTGATGGCGCGCAACGTGCCGGTGGACGCGGTGGGCATACAAGGGCATCTGAAGCCCTATAGGGAAGGTTTCAACCAGGCCCTGTTCGCGCGCTTTCTGGAACAGCTCAGCGGCTATGGGCTGGCCCTCTCCATCACGGAATTCGACGTCGCGGACCGGGGTGGGCCACCCAATCCGGACAAACGGGACAAGGAGGTCGCCTCCGTCGCCAAGGCCTTTCTGGACGTGGCGCTGGACAATCCGGCGATGCGGTCGGTGCTCTGCTGGGGGCTGTCGGACCGCTATAGCTGGCTGTCCAGTTTCAAGGATTACAAGTGGCCCGACGGCCAGTTGTCGCGCGGCCTGCCGCTGGACGGCGGGATGCGCCGCAAGCCGCTGTGGGACGCCATAGCCGCCGCCTTCGACGCGGCCCCCGCCATGAGGAGCGCAGGCGCATGAGAATTTCCTCGCTGACCGGCCTTCGCGGCGTGGCGGCGGTGTCGGTGCTGCTGTACCACATCCCGCATAATCCGGCGTTCGAGGCGTTTCGCCTGCCGCTTTTTTCCCGCGCCTATCTGGCGGTCGACCTGTTCTTCATCCTGAGCGGCTTCGTCATCTCCTTCGGCTATCACGACCGGGTGGTGAACCATCTGGGACGGGCAAGCTATGTCGACTTCCTCATCAACCGCATGGCGCGCGTATGGCCGCTGCACCTGATCGTGACGCTGGTGTTCATGGCGCGCATCGTCCTGAACATCTCCGGC
Organism: Sphingobium sp. CFD-2; assembly: GCF_024611135.1. Classification (NCBI taxonomy): domain Bacteria; kingdom Pseudomonadati; phylum Pseudomonadota; class Alphaproteobacteria; order Sphingomonadales; family Sphingobiaceae; genus Sphingobium; species Sphingobium sp. CFD-2. The sequence continues at coordinate 1,835,543 of NZ_CP084405.1, forward strand.
AGCCAGGCGATCGCGCTCGATGCGCCGAACATCCTCACCAACCTGCTGATGGTGCAGAGCTGGGGTTGGGGAACGGAGCCGATCGCAGGCAACAGCTGGTCCGTCAGCACGGAGGTCGCGGCCTATCTCATCTACCCGCTGATCGCCATCATCGCCTTCTCGCGATGGGCGTGGGTGCAGGGGTTGCTGTGCGTCGGAATATTGGGCCTGGTGGCGCTGTCGGGCCGGGGTTCCAGCGGTCCGCTGGACGTCAATGACAGCGACAGCGTGCTCACGCTGCTGCGCTGCCTCGCCGGTTTCTCGTTGGGCGTTCTCAGCTATCGCTGCGCAGAGAAGGCGTGGTGCCGGCGGCTCATCGACCGGACGGGCGCATTCGCCATGATCTGCGGGCTCATCGCGCTCGCGCTGCTGCTGCCTGGAAAGGCCGATCTGCTGGTGGTCTGCCTGATGCCGGCGCTGGTGCTGAGCTGCTATTATAACGGCGCTGCGGCGCGGGCGGTGATGGCCAATCCGGTCAGCTTCCATCTGGGCCTGATCAGCTATTCCATCTATCTCTGGCATCCGCTGGTGCGCGACGTGTTCGCCCGCGGCATGGGCGTGGCGCACAGGCATGGGATCACCGGCTCCGACGGACTGATCGTCCTCGCCATGCTGGTATCGACCTGGCTGCTCTGCTGGGCGAGCTATGCGCTGGTGGAGGTGCGCGGGCACCGCTTCATCAAATGGCTCCAGCGCGGCGGACGGAGCCGCAAGCCCGTGGTCGAGGCTGCCGCCTGATGCCCGCGGTCTGGATCGCCATTCCCACCTTCCGCCGGCCCGAACAGCTCCGCCACCTGTTGGAGGTCCTGCCCGGCGTGACCGACCGCCATGACGTGATGGTGCTGGTGGCGGACAATGATCCGGTCCGGCAGGAGGGGGCAGCCGTGGTCCGGTCGCTGCTGGCGGAGGGATATGGCCTGCCCGTGACGCTGCTGACGGTGGCGCAGCCAGGGCTCTGCGCAGTTCGCAATGCCATCGCCGCCGCCGCTCTGGACGACCCGGCGATGCGTTTCCTGGCGATGATCGACGATGATGAGTGGCCGCAACCCGGCTGGCTCGACGCGCTGCTGATCTGTCAGGCGCAGGTGGGCGCGGATGTCGTTGCCGGGCCGGTGGACAGTTGCTTCGTGGGGCAGCCGCCGCGATGGGCGCGCGAAACGCTGGTCTTCCGCGCGGAGGAACGCCCATGGGGGGCGACCGGCATGCTCTGGGCCAGCAACAACCTGCTGGTCGGCCGGCGCGCCTTTACAATGATCGGCGTGCCCTTCTTCGATCCGCGCTTCAACCGCAGCGGCGGAGAGGATCTGGATTTCCTGGCCCGGCTGCATGAGGCAGGCGCCCGCTTCGGCTGGTCGCCCGATGCACGGGTCAGCGAATGGGTGCCGGCGGAGCGGGCGCGCCTTTCATGGGTGCTGAAACGCATGTGGCGCATCGGCTGCACCGAAACCATGGCGCGGCGCAAGGCCCTGCCCGGCCGCATCGGCGCCGCGAAGCTGCTGGCCCGGTCGATTGCGATATTGGGACTGCGGACCGCAGGACTGGCGGCCCTGTTTCTGCCCGGCGCGCGTCGGGTGGACATCGCCGGACAGTGGGTCAAGAGCTGGGCGCGCCTCTATGCCCTGGCAGGAGGCGCGCGCAGCTATTACGGGGCGAGCCATTATGGCGCGCTGTAGATTTTGAAGCTCTTGACCACCATGTCGCCCGACCCGTCATCATAAGCGCCATCGGTCTTCACCGCGACGTCCATGATGGGATAGAAGCGGAAGCCCCGGAAGGGATTGACCGACTGATAGGTTTCCACCCCATCCACGAACCAGGTGATGTAATCGCGCTGGATGTCCACGGCGAAACGATGGAAACCCTGGGAATAGCCGCTGAGGCCATAGGCCTGCTGCGTCTGGATCGTGACGCCCCGCTGATCGTAACGGGTGCCGTTGGCCCCGATATGCAGGGTATGGGCGACATGGCGGTCGAAATCCCAATAGCTTTGATAGCCGAACCCTTCATAAATATCGATCTCGGGCGGCCAGCCGCTGGTCGAAACCAGCCAGAAGGCAGGCCATGACCCGCGCCGGCTGGGCATTTTGGCTTCCCATTCATATTGGCCATAGCCGATCTGCGTCGCCAGGAAATTGCGCCCGTCGAGCACCGACGATCCATAATACCATGTCTGGCCGCCATAGCTGATCGGCGTCTTCAGCTTTTGCGTATGCAGGACGAGTCCGTTCGTCCCCCAATAGACCGGCCCTTCGATGCCGGGGAAAATGCTGGAATCGAGATAGAGACCGGTTTCCCCATTGGCGATCTGCGTCCGGCCATGGGCAAGCGAAGTCGCCCACCGGTCCCAACCGCCATCGGGGGACCGCCTATGCGTGTCCTTGAGCAGTTCGAACTGAAGCGTACCGGTCGCCGCGAAGCTGCGCGGCTCGCGAAACATACCCGTCGCCCTGGCGGTTGCGATGGCCGTGCTGCTGGCCATGATCGTCGCGGTCGATTGACCCTGAAGGCCGCCCCACGGCGCCTCCCGCAGCTTGACCTGGAACTGCTGGCCTTCCGTGGCGCCGATGATCGGCACCGCGACGGTCTGCACCAGCGGATCGCCGGGGCGGAAGATCACCACCGTGTCGACCGTCTGGTAATTATAGCCCGACAGTGCGCGATAGGTGCCCGATCCGTTGACCGTGATGATCCGCGCGATCACCGTATTGGGCGTCGGCCGATCCAGCGTCACCGGCACATAGGCCACGCTGCTGCCCGGACGAAAGCTCGCATTGCCCAGCGACAGCGTCGCCTTTGCCGGCAGCTTCGTCCCATTGGCGAAGTCGAAATCGGAAAAATCAGAGACAATGTTCATCGTCGTGGAACCGCTGATCGTCGACGACGTTATCGTTGTGGAGTTCGTGGCGGAAAGAGGCTGCGAACTGGTGCTGGTTGCGGTCGACGTCATATTCGATGTCGACCCCCCAGTCATGATCGTAGCGGCTCCCGCTGCGAAAATACAAAGCATTCCGGCTCCAAAAATGGAGCCAGTCATTTTGACAGGCATGGTTGCGACCCCCGCAGTTATCCCCGATAGGGTCTCCCAAGAAGGTTAACAAAAACTTCGGGTCAACGACGACTCGTCGTATCCTTTCGGAATTTGCGACGAGTTGTTGGTGGACATGCCGGAAACTGGCTGAACCTGGCCATGTTTTCGGAATCGATATGACCCGGGATTTCCACGCCGGAAATGAAAAGCGCTCCCGACACAAGGCCGGGAGCGCGCCTGTTCCAGCCCTTCCCGCGAGGGAAGGGATTTCGGTCGCGGCTTATTCCGCCGCCTGAACCAACTCTTCTATCTCGGGCGTGGCGCCGCGGCCGACGCTGACATAGGCGAAGCCGGCCGCCTCGGCATCGGCCGGACGATAGATGTTGCGCAGGTCGACCAGACCGTCACCGCTCATGATGCCCTTGAGGCGCGGCAGATCGAGCGCCCGCAGCGCATCCCATTCCGTGACGATGACGACCGCCGCAGCCCCCTGCGCCGCGACATAGGGATTATCGCAGAATTCGACATTGGCCATCATCGTACGGGCGGCATCCATCCCCTCCGGATCATAGGCCCGCACCTGCGCGCCTCCGTCCTGCAGGGCCTGGATGATGGCGATCGACGGTGCATCGCGCATGTCGTCGGTATTGGGCTTGAAGGTCAGGCCCAGCACGGCGATCGTCTTGCCGCGCACCGACCCGTTGCAGACCGCGACCACCTTCCGCGCCATGGCCCGCTTGCGGCTTTCGTTGATCGCCACGGTCGTTTCGATCAGGCGGATCGGCGCGCCGGCGTCTTCGGCCGTCTTGACCAGCGCCAGCGTATCCTTCGGGAAGCAGGAGCCGCCATAGCCCGGCCCGGCATGAAGGAATTTCGAACCGATCCGGTTATCGAGACCGATGCCGCGCGCCACCTGCTGGACGTCCGCGCCGACATTCTCGCACAGTTCGGCAATTTCGTTGATATAGGTGATCTTCATCGCCAGGAAGGCGTTGGCGGCATATTTGATGAGTTCGCTTGTCCGGCGGCCGGTGAACTGGATCGGCGCCTGGTTGAGGTAGAGGGGGCGATAGACCTCCTCCATCACCGGGCGGGCGCGCTCATCCTCTATGCCGACGACGATGCGGTCAGGACGCTTGAAATCCTGGATCGCCGCACCCTCGCGGAGGAATTCGGGGTTGGAGGCGACGGCGAACTGCGCATCGGGATTGGTTTCGCGGACAATACGGTCGACCTCGTCCCCCGTACCGACCGGAACGGTGGACTTGGTGACGATGACGGTGAACCCGCTCAGATTGGAAGCGATCTCCTGGGCGGCGGCGTAGACATAGCTGAGGTCCGCATGCCCATCGCCTCGCCGCGCGGGGGTGCCGACGGCGATGAACACCACATCGGCCTGGCTAACCGATCCGGCAAGATCGGTGGTGAATGTCAGGCGACCCGCCTTCACATTGCGCGCAATCAGATCGGCAAGGCCCGGCTCGTAGATCGGAACGCCCCCGCCCTGCAACAACTCGATCTTGCGCGCGTCCTTGTCCACGCAGATGACATCATGGCCGAAATCCGCGAGACACGCGCCGGATACCAGGCCGACATAGCCCGAGCCGGTCATAACGATCCGCATCACTATTCTCCTTCTTCAAACGGCTTTCGACCGACGGCCAACCGATCATGAAAGGACGCAGGAATCCATTCCGGGAAACCCCGGATGCACGGACCCTCATCCCTCATCATGGGTTGGGCGCCAGGCGACCGAGCCCGATGCCCAATTGGCCGGAACCAGCCGGCGATTGACGCAGCGCAGCATACCGTCCTGCGCGGGCTGGATGCAACGCAGCCTGCCGCTCTTCCCACACATATGGGCGCGGATCAGGCGCTTAGCCCATGGAAAAGGGCGGGAGCATCGCTGCTCCCGCCCCTCGCCCTCGCCCTGAGGAACCGGTCAGAATTTGACGCGCACGCCGGCCGTGAAGGCGCGGCCGACAATGTCGTACACCGCGATATTGGTCGGCGGGTTGACGCCCGGCACGGTGCCGGGAATCAGCGGCGGCTTCTTGTCGAACAGGTTGTTGACCGTCGCGAAGAATTCGAAATTGCCGCCATCGCCATGCGGAATGGTGTAGCGCATCGTCAGGTCGGTGTACCAGACCGGCTTCACCTTGGGATTGACGAACTGGATCGGCGTCGCGCCGCCCGGAATATCGAGCCGCATCTTGCCGATATATTGTTCGCCGATGGTGAGGCCGAAGGGGCCATTGGTATAGTCCACCGTCAGGTTGCCGCGCCAGCGCGGAAAACCCTGCGGGTTGCTGGTGACGACGCTGACGCCCGCATAATGGGCGATCGGCGCGCCCGCATATTGCTGGGCATCGAACTTGTCGAGATAGTTGAGGTAGAGCCGCACGCCCAGCCCGCCATTGCCGACCGCCGTGCGATAGGTGAAGTCGAAATCGATGCCCGCCGTCTTCAGGAAGGCGATGTTCGCAGGGGTCAGACGAATCAGCGACGGGAAGCTGGTCGGGCTCGCGCGCTCGATCAGATTGCATTCCGCAACGCCCGATCCGCCGGCATTAAGGCAGTTGGTCAGGATCTGCTGCGCCGACAGGGAGTCGATCAGCTTGTCGACCTTGATGTTGTAATAGTCGATCGAGGCCGAGAAACCGCGCAGGAAGCTGGGCGAGAACACTGCGCCGAAGGTGTAGGTGTCCGCCACTTCCGGCTTCAGATTGGGATTGCCCGACGTCACCGTGTTGGCATTGACGTTCTGGCCGCTGCCATAGCTCCCGTCCGCACTCCTGACGTCATTGACGATGCCGATGCCGCTCTGCGCGCCGGCATAAAGTTCGAACAGATTGGGCGCGCGGATGTCATGCGAATAGGTGCCGCGCAGCAGCAGGTCGTCCACCGGCTTCCAGGTGCCGCCCACCTTCCAGGTCTTGACCGTGCCGGAGGTGGAGTAATCGGTCACACGGATCGCGCCGTTCACGCTCAATTCGCGGAAGAAGGGCGTGTCCTTCAGGATCGGCACCGCAAGTTCGGCATAGGCCTCCTTGACGTTCAGCTTGCCCGCTGCCGATCCGACATTGGTCAGCCAGTAGAAGAGCGTGTTGATCGAGCCGGTAGGATAGGGAACCGTTGCCGATTCCGCCCGAGGGACGCCGCGCAAGCCGGCGAAATAGGCTTCCCGCTCCGCATCCGTGTCCAGCAGCGACGGATCGGCATTGCTGGTGAGGCGCAGGGACTGGCGCCGATATTCCACGCCCACCGCGATGTCGACCGGGCCTGCCGGCAGTTCGAACAGGCTGCCGCTGATATTGGCGGCGATCGCATCCTGCTTGAAGCGCGCCCGATAGCTGGAGGTGCCGGTCGCATAGGCATAGCCCTCCGGCGTCGATTTCGAGGGATCGCCATGCATCACGTCGATCGGCTTGCACCCGGCATATTGGCTGGCATAGGTCGGGTTCAGCAGCACGCGGCAGGTGACCTGCCCGGTCGAGGGATCGCGCACGGCGTCGAGCGCGGCATAGAGCTTCTGGTTGTCGTACAGCCCCACATTGTCCATCGAATGCTTCGAATCGCCGTGGCTGTAGGTCACCTGCCAGTTGAAGTCGTCGAACTTGCCCGCAAGGCCGGTCGTCGCCGTCCAATAATCGGTCTTTTCATAGGCGATCGGCTTGGGCTGGCCTGCATCCTGCTGACCGACGACATAATAATCGTTCGCGCCTGTCAGCGCGCCGTCGAGCGCAGTGGAGAGATAAGGATTGCCCTTGTAGATGCGCGCCGATTGCGTCGCCGGAATCAGCGAATTGCCCTGTGTGAAATAATGATATTTGCTGCGGGCGTAGAGCCCCTGGACGAAGAAATTGATGTCGTCCGTCAGGTCGTAGCTGACCCGGCCGAAACCGTTATAGTTGGTGAGCGGCGAAATCGCATTGGTGTCGTCGGGAATCTTGTAGCCGTCGCCGCCCTGCTGGAAGCCGGTGGTACCGACCACGGTCCCCAGGTTGAACGGGCGGGTGGAGCCGTCATTGTTGATGACCCGTCCGACGAACGGATTGCCGGCCACGCTGGACCCCACGATACGGCCGTTGGCGGCCAGGGCGGAGATGCGGATGTCCGGCGCAACCACATAGGGATTGGCAACCGTGCCCGGCGCCGCCGTGCAGGTGCGCGACTGGCCGTTGGCGGAAAGAGCGCAGGTGGATGTCACGCTGCCGACGAAATTATAGCCCTGCGTCGCGAAGTCGCGGTCCTGCCGCAACATGCCGTCGCTGTTGGAATATTCCGCGCTCAGCAGCACATGGCCGCGGCCGCCGGCGAAATCCGCGCCGAATGCGCCGCCCAGCCGCTGGTTGCCGTTATTGCCGCGCTGGTCCACGCCGGCCTGGGCCACGCCCTTGAAGCCCGTGAACTTCTTGTCGAGGATGAAGTTGACGACACCCGCGACCGCATCCGAACCCCATTGGGCCGAAGCGCCCCCCGTCACCACGTCGACGCGCTGCATCAGCAGTTGCGGCAGGACGTTGGTATCGATGGTGCCGACATATTCGGTGGGCGAAACCCGCATCCCGTCGAACAGGATCAGCGTACGCAACGGACCCTTCGGATTGTTGCTGGGCGTGCCGAGGCCGCGCAGGTTCAGAACATTGCCGTGGATCGGCAGGTTGGAGAAATTATTCGCCGACTTGGACGGGCTCAGCGAATTGTTGAACTGGGGCAGCTTGTTGAGCGCGTCGGCCACGCCCGAGGGCGTGGTCTTGGCCAGTTCCTCCGTCGATGCGACCGTCACCGGAGTCGGCGCGGTATAGCCGTCGCGCACGATGCGCGACCCCGTCACGACGATGTCGGCATTGCTCGCGGGCGCCGCGGCCTGGGGCACGGCATCTTCCTGCGCGGGCGCCGCCGCGGCCATTTCCTGCGCCCAGGCGGGCACTGCCATTGCGATGATGCTGGCGCCGACGGCCAGCGACGATATGAACAGCCTGTCCTTCGTCATCTTTCCTTTTCCTCTCCCTGCACGATCTTTGTCCGGCAACGTCACCGGGCGCGATCATTATTATCCCCGTGTGCACTTTTATAGTTATCCCAGCCAACGCCGATGTCAATAAATTTTGCACTAGTGGGAAAAGTTAATTGCAGATATTCCTCGCCCTCCTTCACCGGAATCCCCCGGCATAATTTCCCCGCGCCGCCCCGGCGGTCCGACGTTTCCGCGCACATGCCACGAACATATATTGACCCACTGTGCAGAAATGTGCGTTATAATGGCTGGAGCGGCAGTGCGCCGGCAGACCTTGCCGGCCGCTACAGGGCCGAGAGATAGGGAGAGTGGCCTTGCCGCACGATCGTCAGTCAGACAGCGCCATTTGCGCCCGGGCAGCGCAACCATGACGCAGATTTCCGCGACGATGGCGTCATCGTCAGGATCAGGCGGCGCGCACGGAGATGTCGAAGCCACCATCGCCTCACCTCTCCCCGAACAGGCCGCCTATCCTTCGCCCCTGATGGGCTGGCTGACCGTGGCGATCCTGTTCCTGCTGTACATATTATCACTGACCGACCGAAACATCATGGCCCTCATGGTCGGGCCGATCAAAAAGGATCTGGGCCTGTCGGACCTCCAGATCAGCCTGTTGCAAGGACCGGCCTTCGCCATTCTCTTCTGCCTGTGCGCGATTCCGCTAGGCATGGCGCTGGACCGCTTCAGTCGCCGAGTCGTCCTTTATCTGTCGGTGACGGTGTGGAGCATCGCGGCGGCGAGTTGCGGCCTTGCCGGCAGCTTCGCGGCGCTCGCCATGGCACGGGCAGGCGTCGGCGCGGGCGAGTCGGGCTTCGGCACCGGCAGCTATTCGGTGGTCGGGGACAGCTTCCCGCCGCACAAGGTTTCGCTCGCCATGTCCGTCTTCATCATGGGCGGGGTGATGGGCGCGGGCATCGTGTTCCTGTTCGGCGGCCCGATCGTCGCCGCCGCGATGAAGGCTGGCCCCGCCGTCTGGCCGGTCTTCGGGTTGCTGCAACCCTGGCAACAGGTGTTCATCATGACCGGCGCGCCCGGCATAGCGCTCGCCTTCCTGGTCTTCGCCTTCCGCGAACCGCCCCGGCGCAGGGCGATCAGCGCGGGCGCGGGCTATGGCGAGGCATGGGCTTTCATGCGCGAATATAAGCCGCTCTATCTGGCGACCTTTGTCGGCTTCGGCCTGGCCTATGCCGCCACCATCGGTTTCCAGCTGTGGACGCCAGTCTATCTTGCGCGGGTTCATGGTTGGGAACCGGGACGGATCGGGCCGGTCATCGGCCTCGCCCAGATCGGGGCGGCGGCGATGATCCCTCTGCATGGCTGGACGGTCGACCGGCTCTATCGCCGGGGGAGGCGCGACGCCCATCTGTTCTGGTGCCTGCTGACGGTGCTGGCCTCGGCGCCCTTCGGCATCGCCGCCTTTCTGGTCAGCAGCCCCTGGACGACCGTCGCCTGCTACTGGTGCTTCATGGCGCTGATCCTCTCCACCTCCAGCATGGGGCCTGCCACGGTGCAGGTGGTGACGCCGCAATATCTGCGCGGGCGCGTGTCGGCGCTCTATGTGCTGGCGTCCGGCCTGATCGCCATGGCGGGCGGGCCCGCCTTCATCGGCCTTGTCACCGACAAGTTGCTGGGCGACGAGATGAAGGTCGGCCTGTCGCTCGTCATCAGCGTGTTCTGCGTGCTGCTGCCCGCCGCGCTTCTTTTCGCCTTCGGTCGCGCCTCGATGCGGCGCGCCCATGAAGCCATTGCTTGAGGATGATCCGATGATCGAGACACGCCGCCCCACCTTCATCGACGGCAAGCCCAAAAAGCTGCTGATCGACGGCAAGCCTGTCGACGCCCTGTCCGGCGAGACGTTCCAGAGTTTCAGCCCATCGACCGGCGAACTGGTGGCCGAACTGGCGCTGGCGGGCGCGGAAGATGTGGACCGCGCCGTCCGCGCCGCCCGCGCCGCCTTTGAAGGGCCATGGAGCCGTTTCAAACCGGCCGAGCGGCAGGCTGTGCTGTTGAAGCTGGCCGATCTGGTGGATGCGGAGTTCGACGATCTCGCCCTGCTCGACTGCATCGAAATGGGCCGCCCGATCACGGCTGCTCGTGGATTGCGGGGCATGCTGCAACGTTCGCTGCGTCATTTTGCGGGCGCTGCAACGGCGATCCATGGGGAGACGTTGTCCAACAGCTTCCCGGTGGACCTGCTGTCCTACACGCTGCGCGAGCCGGTGGGCGTGGTGGGTGCGATCATCCCATGGAACGGCCCGCTGTTCAGCGCGGCGTGGAAGGTCGGGCCTGTACTCGCGACCGGCTGCACCATCGTCCTGAAACCCGCAGAAGATGCATCGCTCAGCCCGCTCCGCTTCGGGCAACTGTGCCTGGAGGCGGGTGTGCCGCCGGGCGTCGTCAATGTCGTGACCGGCGCGGGCGAAACCGGAGGCGCCCTCTCCGCGCATCCCGATGTGGACAAGATCGCCTTCACCGGCTCCTGCGAGACCGGCCAGAGGATCATCGCCGCATCCGCCGGGACTGTGAAGAAGGTGACGATGGAACTGGGCGGCAAGTCGCCCAACATCATCTTCGCCGATGCCGATCTCGACATGGCTACGCCAGCAGCGGCGATGGGGGTATTCAACAATTCGGGTCAGGTCTGCGCGGCCGGCACGCGACTGTTCGTGGAACGTCCTGTCTATGAGGAGATGGTCCAGCGCATCGCCGCCTTCGCGAAGGCCCTGAAGATCGGCCCCAGCCTCGACACCGACACCCAGATCGGTCCGCTGGTGTCGGCCAAGCAATATGCCCGCGTCTCCTCCTATCTCGAACTGGGGCCGACGGAAGGCGCGCGGCTCGTGACGGGCGGCGGACGCGTGACGGGCGGCGCCTTCGACAAGGGCCACTGGGTCGCGCCCACCATCTTTGCCGATGTGAAGGATGAGATGCGGATCGCGCGGGAGGAGATTTTCGGCCCCGTCTCCTGCATAATGCCGTTCGACGATTTCGATGAAGTGATCGCTCGCGCCAATGCGACGCGCTTCGGCCTGGCGGGCGGCGTGTGGACGAAGGACATCGGCAAGGCCATGGCGGCGGTGAAGCGCATCCGGGCGGGGTCGATCTGGGTCAACCATTATTTCGCGATGGACCCGTCCGTCCCCTTTGGCGGCTACAAGATGAGCGGTTTCGGACGGGAGGGCGGCGCCGAACATATCGACGCCTATTTGCAGACCAAGGGCGTGTGGATCAGGACATAAGCTGGAGCCCCTTCCCGCTCCCGCGAAGGCATTGGAGCGAGATGGGGGGCTCGCGGCAGCCCAGTCCTGTCGCCGGAACTGCCCCCTGCCTCAGCAGGAGCGCCCCCTTCCCTGCCTCGTGTTCACTTGCCGATTTCCAGCGCCCTTTCCGGGCAGGATTTCGCACCCTTCCAGGCAAGCTTCTCATCCGCCTCCGCCACGTCGATGTCGCCGGGCTTGATATAGCCCTCATCGTCCAGCTCGAAGATATTCGGCGCCATGGCCCAGCAACGCGCATGGCCCTGGCATTTGTCATTGTGCACGATGATTTTCATGGAAAGTCCCTCCTCAGGACCAGTCGAGGACCAGATTTTCGATGCCGAACACATGCCCGCCGAAAGTGACCGGCGCCGTGCCTTGCTTGATGCGGAAGGGCGGAATGCGCTTCAGCCATTCCTCCAGCCCGACCACGATCTCCCGCCGGGCGAGATGCGATCCCAGGCAGCGGTGCGGGCCATAGGCGAAGGCGGTGTGGCGATTATCCTCCCGCGCCAGGTCGATCCTTTCGGGATGCGGGAATTCCAGCGGGTCGCGATTGGCGATCATCGTCGCGCAGGACACATAGTCGCCCCGGCGGATCGGCGCGCCTTCGAAATCGATGTCCCGGGTCGCCACGCGGATCATCTGCACGGTGGGATAGGCGCGCAGCAGTTCCTCCGCCGCCAGCACGATCCGAGACGGATCGCTGCGCAGCAATTGCTGGTCGTCCATATGCCGCGCCAGATAGTTGAGGTCGAAGCCTATGGCGGCTGCCACCGTATCCAGCCCTGCGATGAACAGCAGCACGCCGGTACCGCGAATTTCCATGTCGGTCAGCGGCCGGTCATCGATCTTCGACTGCACCAGGAAGGACATGAAGTCATCGACCGGCCGCCTGCGCCGTTCGGCGGACAATTCGTCGATGAAGCCGATGATGGTCCGCGCGGCGGCGGGACGCTGCACATTGTCGCCATGCAGCAGTTCGTTCGCCCAGCGGACGAATTCATCCAGCCGGTCGTCGGACAGCCCAAGGAAGCGCAGAAAGATGTTCACCGCGAAGGGAAAGGCGAAATCCTCCATGACGTGGCAACTGGTGCCCGCCGCCGCGATCCTGTCGATCAGGAAGATCGCACGTTCCCGCACGGCGCTTTCCAGCGCCATCACCCGCTTGGGCGAGAGCAGCGGGTTGAGCAGCGAGCGGAACTTGCCATGGTCCGGCGGGTCCAGTTCCAGCGGGATCATCGGCCAGCTTTCCCCCAGTGCGGAGGCGAAGATGCTGCGATGGCTGGAGAAGGTTTCCGGGTCCTGCAACACCTTCCGCTGGTCCTGCGCGCGGGTGATGACCCATGTGCCGCGCCCGTCGCGGGTATTGACCGGCGAATAGAAGATGCGCGGACCCTGATGCACGACGGCGGCGGCCGCCTGCGGATCGCCATTGGGCGTCGGCTGCATGCCGGGCGAGGAAAACAGGCTGAAATCGCCGACCATATCGGGCGGAACATGCGCCGGAATGGGTCGGGCCGCGAAGGTCTCCATATGCGCGCTCTCCTATGTACGAGCCGCCCGCCGCCGAATCGCAAGGCTGCGGCTGATCTTATCAATTTTGCATTTGAGTATAGTTTATGACCTGTGGCAAAGCTGTCAACCATCACGGTCATGATCGATGAAGATGCGACTAATTTTACCCACCTGTGCAATTTATACCTAGCCAGCGGTGCAGAATTGGCATAAGGATTCGGTCATGGAGGCGGGATGCTCCATCGGAAGGCCGCGTGGCTTTTGCGGGAAACAGGGACAGGGTGCATGGCCGAGTGGGATGGAATGGAAGCGCAGTCGTTCCGGCAGGAAGCGCGCGCATGGCTGCGGGCGAATTTCCCGCCTTCGCTGACCAATGCTCCATCCATTCACTTCGTCAGCGACCGGCATGCGGCGGAATCCAATGCCGACTGGCGCCTGTGGCGCGAACGCATGGCGGAAAAGCGGTGGGGCGTGCCCACCTGGGAACCGCGCTATGGAGGCGCCGGCCTTAGCGAGGCGCAGGCCAAGATCATCGGGCAGGAACTGGCTGCGATCGGCGGTTTCAATCCGATCCGCAGCTACGGTACGATGATGCTGGGCCCGACGTTGCTGGAATATGGCAGCGAGGAACAGAAGCTGGAGCATCTGCCCTTCATCGCCACCAATGAACGGCGCTGGTGCCAGGGATTTTCGGAACCGGGCGCTGGGTCCGACCTTGCTTCGCTCCAGACCAAATGCATCGACATGGGCGATCATTGGCTGGTCAACGGGCAGAAGATCTGGACATCGGGCGCCGACCAGGCCGACTGGTGCTTCGCCCTCGTCCGCACCGACACCAGCCGAAAGCAGGGCGGCATCAGCTTCCTGCTGATCGACATGAAATCGGAGGGGATCGAAACCCGCCCTATCGTCCTCATCAGCGGATCGACCCATTTCTGCGAAGTCTTCTTCAACGATGTGAAAGTGCCCAAGGGCCATCTGGTTGGCGAAGTCAATCAGGGCTGGGCCATCGCCAAGCGCCTGCTCCAGTTCGAACGCAACAGCCTGTCGGATGTGAAGGCGGAGATTACGCCGCTGGCGCCGCTGGCTCATGAATATTGCGGCACGGACAGCATGGGACGGATCGACAATCCCGACCTCAGGGTGCGCATGGTCCGCAACGCCATGCGGCACGAAGCCTATCTGGCGACGGTTGCGCGCCTGACGCGGGAGGCGAAAAGCGGCGGCCCCAGCAATGGGGTCTCGGCCCTCAAGAATCTCTGGTCCGGGATCATCCAGGAAAGGGCCGAACTGCTGGTCGAGCTGATGGGCGCGAACGGACTCGGCTGGTCGGGCGAACATTATACCGACGCGGAACGGGAAGCGACGCGCGCTTGGCTGCATAGCAAGGCCTTCTCGATCTACGGCGGCAGTTATGAAGTCCAGAACAACATCACGGCGAAGCGCACGCTGGAACTGCCGGCCTGACAAAAGAGACGAATAAGGATGGGATCGGGAGGATGCTGAACGAAGAACAGCAGATGCTGAGGGACATGGCGGCGGAATGGGTGCGTGATCGCCTGCCCTTGACGGCGCTGCGGTCGCTCTATGGCCATGATGGCGGCGGCCGGCCGGATGCGGAAGGTTTCGATCCGGCGGCCTGGGCCGAAATGGCCCAGATGGGCTGGACTGGCATTTTGGTGCCGGAGGCGCAGGGCGGCTCCGATTTCGGCTGTCGCAGCATGGGACTGGTGCTGGAGGAACTGGGTCGGACATTGGGCGCTTCGCCGCTGCTGAGTTCGGCGCTGGTGGCGGCATCGGCGCTGCGGCTGGGCGGGACGGAGGCGCAACAGGCGCGCTGGCTGCCGGGCATTGCCGACGGATCGGCCATAGGCACGCTCGCGGCGGAGGAAGGGGCGCAGCATGAGCGCGAGAAGATCGCGCTCGCCGCCATGGCGGTGGGCGACGGGTGGGTGCTGAACGGCATCAAGCGGCCCGTGCAGGATGGCATGGCGGCGACCTTCGCCATCGTCGCGGCGCGCACCCATGGCCTCCCCGGCGACAGGGACGGGATCACCCTGTTCCTGGTGGAAAGCGATACGCCCGGCCTCTCGCGGGAAGCGCTGGACCAGATCGATGCGCGGCGGCCCGCTCTCTTCAGCTTCGACAATGTGCCGGTGAGCGCTGACGCCGTATTGGGCGAAGTGGGCAAGGGCATCGACCTGCTCGACAGCTTGTTCGACCGGGCGGCCATCGGCCTGGCGGCGGAGATGCTGGGCAATGCATCCCAGGCCTTCGACACCACGCTCGATTATCTCAAGACGCGGGTGCAGTTCGGCGCAATCATCGGCTCCTTCCAGGCCTTGCAGCATCGCGCGGCGGAGATGTTCGGGGAATTGCAGCTCGCCCGATCGGCTGTGGAGGCGGCGCTGGACGCCATGGACGCGAACGATCCCGCCCTCCCCGCCCTCGCCTCCCTGGCCAAGGCGACCGTTGGGGAAACGCTGCACGGTATTTCATCCCAGATGGTCCAGCTTCACGGCGGCATCGGCATGACCCATGAGCATGATGCGGGACTTTATCTGAAGCGGGCGCGGGTGGCGGCGCAATGCTATGGCTCGACCGCCTGGCATCGCGAGCGCTGGGCGCGGCTCAACGGCTATTGAGGCGACCGGCATGCAATCGCGTGAAATCCACCTGAAGCGCCGCCCGATCGGCACGCCGGTCGCGGAAGACTTCGCCATGGTCACGGTCGACGCACCGCCGCCCAGTCCGGGCGAAGTGCAGGTCCGCAACCTGTGGATGGCGGTCGATCCCGCCATGCGCGGGCGGATGAGCGACGCCAAGAGCTATGTCCCGCCCTTCGCGCTCGATGCGCCGATGGAGGGGCCGGCGATCGGAGAGGTCATCGCTTCCAATGATCCGGCCTTCGCGCCGGGCGATCTCGTCTTCTCCCGCCTTGGATGGCGGGAGGTTTTCAGCGCCCCTGCCAGTGCGCTTCAGCAGCGGGACAGGAGCGCCCTCCCCACCCAGGCCTGGCTCTGTTTCGCCGGGATGCCGGGCCTGACGGCCTATGCCGGGCTGATGCGGATCGCACGGCTGCAACCTGACGAGGTCGTATTCGTCTCGGCAGCGTCCGGTGCGGTCGGCTCGATAGCCTGCCAGATCGCCCGCAACATCGGATGCAAGGTAATCGGATCGGCGGGCGGCCCGGAAAAGACCGCCTTCCTGCGCGATGTGCTGAAGGTCGACGCCGCCATCGATTACAAGGCGGAGCCGAACCTCACCAAAGCGCTCGCCCGTGAGGTCAAGGCGATCGGCGCGACGGGCATCGACGTTTATTTCGAAAATGTCGGCGGCGATCATTTGCAGGCCGCGCTGTCGCTAGCTCATAATTTCGCCCGTTTCGCGGTGTGCGGGATGATCTCCCAATATAACGTCACCGATGCGCCGGTCGTACCGCGCAACCTTACCATGATCATGACCAAGCGCATCCGCATGGAAGGCTTCATCGCACTCGACCATATGGACCTTGAGACCGAGATGGTGGAGCGGATGACGGCCTGGAACGCCGCAGGGCAAATGGCTTCGGCGGAAACGGTCTATGAAGGGATCGACAAGGCGCTGGATGCCTTTTGGGGTCTGTTCACCGGTGCGAATATCGGCCGGACCCTTGTCGGATTCCTGGGGTGAAACTGCATGTATGATTTGCTGAAAGGCCTGCGCGTCGTCGAAGGCGCCGCCTTCATAGCCGGGCCATCCTGTGGCCTGCACCTCGCTCAGATGGGCGCGGAAGTGATCCGCTTCGACGCCATCGGCGGCGGTCCGGACTACCGCCGCTGGCCGGTCGCGCCCAGTGGGGACAGCCTCTATTGGGAGGGGCTGAACAAGGGCAAGAAATCCATCGCCATCGACCTTGGCCGTCCCGAAGGCCGCGAACTGGCCGTGGCGCTGGCGACGGCGCCGGGCGACAATGCCGGGCTGTTCCTCACCAACTATCCGGTAAAGGGTTTCCTCAGCCATGAAGCGCTGGCGGCGAGGCGCGCCGACATCATCACCGTCCGGGTGATGGGCTGGGCTGACGGATCGCCAGCGGTCGACTATACGATCAACGCGGCGGTCGGCGTACCGCAGATGACGGGGCCGGCCGATGACGAACGGCCCGTCAACCATGTGCTGCCGGCGTGGGATTTGCTGGGCGGAGCCTATGCCGCCTTCGCGCTGACATCGGCCCTCCTCCGCCGCAGGATCAGCGGCGAGGGCGCGGAAATCCGCATTCCCCTGTCCGATCTGGCGGCGTCCAGCCTGTCGCATCTGGGTTCGGTGGCGGAAGTGCTGTCCGCCGGAGACCGCCCCCGCATGGGCAATGACCTGTTCGGCGCCTTCGGACGCGATTTCGTGACGGCGGACGGCAAGCGGCTGATCGTCGTCGCCATCACGCCGCGCCAGTGGAGCGGCCTGCTCAAGACGCTGGACCTTAGCGATGCGGTCGGCGCCATCGAAACGGAACTTGGGACCAGCTTCGCCAGGGATGAAGGCGCCCGCTTCACCCACCGCGCCCGCCTCTTCCCGCTGTTCGAGGCTGCCTTCGCAAGCCGCACGGCCGAAGCGCTGAAACCCGCCTTCGACGCGGGCGGCGTCACCTGGGGCGAATATCAGACGCTGCATCGGGCGGTGACGACCGACGCGCGCCTGTTCACCGCCAATCCGCTGTTCGAGACGCTGACCCATCCGAGCGGCCTCAGCTATCCGACATCCGGTCCGGCGGGCACGCTGGCGAACGAAGCGCGCGGTACCGTCGCCATCGCGCCGAAACTGGGGCAACATACCGACGAAGTGCTCGCCACTGTGCTGGGCCTGGACAGCGGCGCGATCGGACGGCTGCATGATGAAGGGCTGGTGGCATGACCGTGACCGAAGCCGACATCGCCCATTGGCGCAGCTGGATCGGCAAGACAGAAAGCCGCACTGAAATTCTGGATAGTCAGGCGCTCACCCGCTTTGCCGCCGCCATAGGCGAACCGCTGAACGTCGGGGAAATCCAGCCGTCCCTCGCTCATTGGGCCTTCTTCCTGCCCGTCGCCGCAGCGGACCGGATCGGTCCCGACGGCCACCCCAGACGTGGAGGCTTCCTGCCCCCGGTCAGCCTGCCCCGCCGCATGTTCGCGGCATCGGACATGGCATTCGGTCCCTCTCTGCTGCTCGACAGAGAGGCGACCCGCATCTCCACCGTGCGCGATGTCGCGCATAAATCGGGACGCAGCGGCGAGCTGATCCTGCTGACCGTGGACCATCGCATCGTCCAGGGGGACGATGAATGCGTGCGCGAGACCCAGACCATCGTCTATCGCGATGCAGGCGGCGCGACTCCCGCCATCGTTCCGGCCCCATTCCCCCCGGGGGAGAAGGACGCTGTCTGGACGCCGTCCACGGTCGATCTGTTCCGCTTTTCCGCCGTGACCTTCAACAGCCACCGCATCCATTACGACCTGCCCTATGCTTGCGCGGACGAAGGTTATCCGGGGCTGGTGATCCACGGTCCCTTCACCGCCGCCAAGCTGTTCGGCCAAGCCCGCAACGGAGGGCGCAAGCCCAGCCGCTTCTCCTTCCGCGCCGTCGCCCCGGTCTTTTGCGGCCAGAGCGTGCTGCTGCGCGAGGATGAGGGCGGTCGCTTCCGCGCCATTCGCTGTGACGGCATGGACGCCATGGTGGCGGACGTCGCTTATTGAAGTTCTGAGAGAGGAGTTTTTCGAGATGGACGCCGAGACGTTCGACCTGTTCCGCACCACCGTCCAGCGCTTCGTCGCGGAAAAGCTGATCCCCGCCGAAGATGCGGTCGAGGAGGCCGACGCCGTACCCGAAAGCATCATCCAGCAGATGCGCGACATGGGCCTGTTCGGCCTTTCCGTGCCGGAGGAATTTGGCGGCCTTGGCTGCACCATGGCGGAGGAAGCGGCGATCATCCGGGAGATCACCCGTGCCTCGGTCGTGTTCCGCTCGGTCATCGGCACCACGGTCGGCATCGGCAGCCAGGGCATCGTCATGGACGGCACCGAGGAGCAGAAGCGCGAATGGCTGCCCAAATTCGCGACCGGCGAAGCCATCGCCAGCTTCGGCCTGACAGAGCCGGAGGCGGGTTCCGACGCGGGTTCGCTGCGCACGGTCGCGATCAGGGACGGCGACAATTACCGCATCAGCGGCACCAAGCGCTACATCACCAATGCCCCCCGCGCGAGCGTCTTCACGCTGATGGCGCGCACGGAGCCCGATGTGAAGGGCGCGGCGGGCATCTCCGCCTTCATCCTGCCCGCCAGCACGCCCGGCATCAGCTTCGGCAAGCCCGACAAGAAGATGGGGCAGAAGGGGTCGATCACCACGGACGTCATCCTGGACGATGTGGTCGTGCCAGCGAGCGCCATCATCGGCGGCGTGCCCGGGCGCGGCTTCAAGACCGCGATGAAGGTGCTGGATCGCGGACGCATCCACATCGCGGCCGTCTCGCTCGGCATGTGCCAGCGGCTGATCGACATGGCGCTCTCCTACGCGCTGGAGCGCAAGCAGTTCGGCCAGCGCATCGCCGACTTCCAGCTTGTCCAGGGCATGCTGGCCGACATGAAGGTCGACATGCTGACCACCGAAGCGCTGATGCAGTCGGTCGCGGCGAAGTTCGACGCGGGCGAGCCCGTCAGCCTGGAATGCGCCGCGCTCAAATATCATGCATCTGAAGCTGTGGGCCGGATCGCGGACCGCGCCGTGCAAATCTATGGCGGCGCCGGCTATATGGCCGAATATAAGGTGGAGCGCTTCTATCGCGATGTCCGTCTGCTGCGCATCTATGAGGGCACCAGCCAAATCCAGCAGACCATCATCGCCAGGCAGATGATCCGCCAGGCCGAATCCGCCCGCTGATTTTTCATCCGAAGGACTTATCCCCATGCGCAGAGCCGCCATCGTCGCCCCCATCCGCACCGCCGTCGGCAAATATGGCGGGTCGCTCAAGTCGATGACGGCGGGCGATCTGGGCGCCATCATCATCAAGGCGCTGGTGGATCGCACCAGGATCGACCCCGAGCGGATCGACGACGTGGTGTTCAGCCAGGGCTATGGCAATGGCGAGGCGCCCTGCATCGGCCGCTGGTCGGCGCTGGCGGCGGGGCTGCCCGAATCCATTCCCGGCGTGCAGCTCGACCGGCGCTGTGGCTCCGGACTTCAGGCGGTGATCGACGCCGCCATGCGTATCCAGACCGGCGCCGCGGACATGGTGATCGCGGGCGGCGTGGAAAGCATGTCGAACGTCGAATATTATTCGATCGATCATCGCTGGGGCGCCCGGTCCGGCTCGACCCAGTTCCACGACCGCCTGACGCGGGGCCGGGTGATGTCCCAGCCGATCGAACGCTATGGCATCATCAGCGGCATGATCGAGACGGCGAACAATCTCGCCAAAGACTATGACATCTCGCGGGAAGCCTGCGACGAATATGCCGCGATGAGCCACCAGCGCGCCGCCGCCGCATGGGAAGCGGGCAAGTTCGACGACGAACTGGTTCCCGTTCCAGTGCCGCAGCGCAAGGGCGAGCCCCTGATGTTCGTGAAGGATGAGGGCATCCGCGCCGACGCCACGCCGGAATCGCTGGCCCTGCTGAAGCCCATCGAGAAGGACGGCGTCGTCACCGCCGGCAATGCCAGCCAGCAGAATGACGCGGCGGCGGCCTGCCTCGTGGTGGCGGAGGACAAGCTCAGCGAACTCGGCCTGGAGCCCATGGGCTATCTGCATAGCTGGTCGGCGGCGGGCTGCGACCCCTCGCGCATGGGCATCGGGCCGGTTCCGGCGGTCGAACGGCTGTTCGCACGCACCGGCCTCGGGTGGAAAGACATCGATCTGGTCGAACTCAACGAAGCCTTTGCGCCACAGGTGCTCGCCTGCCTCAAGGGCTGGAACTGGGACGACCGGGACAAGCTGAACGTCAATGGCTCGGGCATTTCGCTGGGCCATCCCATCGGGGCTACGGGCGGACGGATTCTCGCCAATCTGCTGCGCGAATTGCAGCGACGCGATGGACGCTATGGACTGGAGACGATGTGCATCGGCGGCGGCCAGGGTCTGGCCGCCATATTCGAGCGAGCCTGACAAAGGAGCATGGCCGCCCAAGGGGGAGCGTCAATGTCCGCTCCCCATCCGAAGCACCTATGGGACGCGGCTCAAATTCCGCCGGCCACCACCGGCCAGCCGCCCTGCTCCAACCCGGCGCTCAAGTCCGCCACGCACCGATCCAGCCCTTCCGCGTCGACTGAGCGGATCACGAAATTAGCGCCCGTCCTCCCCTCGCGGAAGAAGGGATAGCTGCCGATCTGGCAACCCTCATGCGCCCGTTCCGTCGCGCCGAGAAGGTCGGCGATCTCGCTTTCCGCCACCCAGCAACCGATGGTGGCGGACAGCACCGGCAGCCCCCCCTCCAGCTTCCCCGTCAGGCTATCCAGCATCCCGGCGGTGATGTGCGGCACGCCGGCCATGATGAAGATATTGCCATGCCGAATGCCCGGAGCGCCCGACATGCGATTTTCGATCAGGCTTGATCCGGCAGGTGCGCGGGCCATGCGCAGACGCGCCTCGGTCAAGCCTCCGCGCGTTTCATAATAGGCCGACAGCATCGCCTGCGCCTCGGGGTGGATTTCAACGTCGACGCCCAGCGCCGCGGCAATGGCGTCCACGGTAATATCGTCGTGGGTCGGCCCGATGCCGCCGGTCGTGAACAGATAATCGTTGCGTGCGCGAAGCGCATTCACCGCTTCCACAATTGCGTCGCTGTCATCGGCGACCACCCGCACTTCGCGCAGGCGGATGCCCTGCACATTCAGCCATGTCGCAATCTGCGACACATTCTTGTCCTGGGTCCTGCCCGAGAGAATCTCGTCGCCGATCACGATCAGCGCTGCGGTCCATATGCGGGTCGGGTCGGCCATAGGCTGGCCATAGCTTCTGCCGCGCGCCCTGCCTAGCCGCCCTCTCGCATTATGCGGCATCCCCGCCTATAATCACGTCCATGACCGAATATATGACGATGACGGCGGACGCGCCGATTTCCCGCTCGACCGCGATCAAGCTCTATGACGCGGCCGGTTTCGAAGGCATGCGCAAGGCCGGGCGGCTGGCCGCGGAGATACTGGACGCGCTGGTGCCCCACGTCGTGCCGGGCGTCACGACCGGAGAGCTGGACGACATCGTCCGCCGCATGACGCTGGACGGCGGCGGCGTACCCGCGACTTTGGGCTATCGCGGCTATACCCATAGCTGTTGCATCTCGCTCAACAATGTCATCTGCCACGGCATTCCCGGCGATCAGAAGCTGAAGGAAGGCGACATATTGAATATCGATGTGACGCCGCTGGTCGATGGCTGGCACGGCGACAGCAGCCGCATGTATATTTGCGGCGAAGCCCCGATCAAGGCGCGGCGCCTGGTCGAAGTCACCTATGAATGCCTGATGCTGGGCATTGAGCAGGCTAAGCCCGGAAATATGCTGGGCGACATCGGCCATGCCATCCAGCGTCATGCGGAAAAACACCGCTATGGCGTCGTGCGCGATTTCTGCGGCCACGGCCTGGGCCGCGTGTTCCATGACAGCCCGGAGGTGGTCCATGTCGGCCGCCCCGGCACCGGCCCGGAACTCAAGCCCGGCATGTTCTTCACCATCGAACCGATGATCAATATTGGCAAGCCGGGCGTGAAGATGCTGGAGGATGGCTGGACGGCGGTCACGCGCGACCGTACCCTGTCCGCGCAGTTCGAACACAGCATCGGCATCACTGAAACCGGTTGCGAGATATTCACCAGAAGCCCTGCGGGTCTCGACGCGCCGCCCTATCAGCGTTGATCATATCAGCCATGCCTAAAAAATGGGCAGCTCATCATGATATTGCCCGGAATCCGGGCAATATGGACAAAAGTTGCTGCATCGCAGAAAGCAGTTTCCAGCGATTCGCTATTTGGCACGGTAATTGATTAGGAAGAGAGGCGGCTCTTGCCTTCGGGGGGCATGACGGTCGTCGCTCGATCAGGACGAAGGGCGGGATCATACCCGCCATTTGGCGCGCGTTTGAGTTGGGATATCTAGAGATGAAGAAGATCGAAGCGATCATCAAACCGTTCAAGCTCGACGAAGTGAAGGAGGCCCTGCACGAAGTGGGCGTGTCGGGCATCACCGTCACCGAAGCCAAGGGTTTCGGCCGCCAGAAGGGCCATACGGAACTTTATCGCGGCGCCGAATATGTGGTGGATTTCCTGCCCAAGGTGAAGCTGGAGGTCGTGGTGGACGATTCGCTCGCCGAACGGGTGGTGGAGGCGATCTCTGCCGCGGCGCAGACCGGCCGCATTGGCGACGGCAAGATCTTCATTTCCAATATCGAGGGTGCGGTGCGCATCCGCACCGGCGAGCGCGACAGCGACGCCATCTGATTTTCACCAAACTTCTCGCCGGCTTCAGCGGTCTGGCGGCTGACCACATCAACTTACCCCTTCGGGGGGGTATCATGAAAGAAGGGCAAGGTTCACATGGCTAACACGCCTAAAGACATCCTGAAGATGATCGAGGAAAAGGAGATCGAATGGGTCGATGTCCGTTTCACCGATCCCAAGGGCAAGTGGCAGCACCTGACCATGGTGTCTTCGGTGCTGGGCGAGGATGAACTGACCCAGGGCCTGATGTTCGACGGTTCGTCGATCGAAGGCTGGAAGGCGATCAACGAGTCGGACATGATCCTGAAGCCCGACCTGGACGCCGTCTATGTCGATCCGTTCAGCGCCACGCCGATGCTCATCATCTTCTGCGACATCGTGGAACCCGATACCGGCGAACTCTACAGCCGCGACCCGCGTTCGACCGCGAAGCGCGCCGAAGCCTTCGTCAAGTCGGCCGGTTTCGGCGACACCGTCTATGTCGGCCCGGAAGCCGAATTCTTCATGTTCGACGATGTCCGCTTCAACTCGGACTATAATGAATCCTTCTTCAAGATCGACGATGTCGAGCTGCCGACGAACACCGGCAAGGAATATGAAGGCGGCAACCTTGCCCACCGTCCGCGCGCCAAGGGCGGCTATTTCCCCGTCGCGCCGGTCGATCCCTGCACCGACATTCGCGCCGAGATGGTGTCGACCATGCTGGAAATGGGCCTGCCCTGCGACAAGCACCACCATGAAGTGGCCGCTGCCCAGCACGAACTCGGCCTGACCTTCGGTACGCTGGTCCAGACCGCCGACCGCATGCAGATTTACAAATATGTCGTGCAGATGGTCGCCCAGGCCTATGGCAAGACGGCGACCTTCATGCCGAAGCCGATCGCGCAGGACAACGGTTCCGGCATGCACACCCACATGTCGATCTGGGAAGGCGGCAAGCCGCTCTTCGCGGGCGAAGGCTATGCCGGCCTCAGCGAAACCTGCCTCTACTTCATCGGCGGCGTCATCAAGCACGCCAAGGCCCTGAATGCCTTCACCAACCCGACCACCAACAGCTACAAGCGCCTGGTGCCGGGCTTCGAAGCCCCGGTTCTGCTGGCCTATTCGGCCCGCAACCGCTCGGCCTCCTGCCGTATTCCCTACGGCGCGGGCGCCAAGGCGAAGCGCGTCGAATTCCGCTTCCCCGACGCGATGGCCAACCCCTATCTGTGCTATTCGGCGCTGCTGATGGCCGGCCTTGACGGCATCGAGAACAAGATTCATCCCGGCGCCGCGATGGACAAGAACCTGTACGACCTGCCGCCGGAAGAACTGAGCCAGGTGCCGACCGTTTGCGGTTCGCTACGTGAAGCGCTGAACTCGCTGGCCGCCGACTACGACTTCCTGCTGAAGGGCGACGTGTTCACCAAGGACCAGATCGAGGCCTATCTCGAACTGAAGTGGCCCGAAGTGTACCGCTGGGAAATGGCTCCCTCGCCGGTGGAATTCGACATGTACTACAGCGCCTGAGCCATTCGGGACTGTTGGAAAGGGGCTCGGTCGCACAGGCGACCGGGCCCTTTTCATTTGGGATGTGGGAATGGACGGAAGCAGAACGCCATTATCCGATCCAACCGGGCCATGCTCCTCCGAAAGCCGACGCACAGCTCAAACGATGTTCAAGCGCCGGACAGAGCCCTCATGAGCCACTTGCCTCATTCCGCTGCCTTTGCAGAAGCATGATGCGCTTGATGGCGACAATTGGCGAATTCAGCTTCAGCCCAGATCCGCCCATTGCCCGCCTGCCGCAAAACTCCGACAATCGATCCCATGTCGATCATCGAATCGCTGGGCCTGTCCCATCCCATCATCCAGGCGCCGATGGCCGGTGTCTCTACGCCCGCCATGGCGGCAGCCGTCTCCAATGCAGGAGCGCTTGGTTCCATTGCCGTGGGCGCCACCGACGCGGCGGGTGCCCGCGCCATGATAGAAGCCGTCGGCGCCCAGACCAGCCGTCCCTTCAACGTCAACCTTTTCACCCATCGGCCCGCGCGCAGCGACCCCGTCAGGGAAGCGGCCTGGCTCGCTGCACTGACGCCACTGTTCCAGGCCTATGATGCCCAGCCTCCGACCGGCCTCCGCGAAATCTACCGCAGCTTCGTGGAGGACGACGCGATGCTCGCCACCTTGGTCGAACTTGCGCCGCCGGTCGTCAGCTTCCATTTCGGATTGCCCGATCCAACCAGCATCGCGGCGCTCAAGCGAGCCGGATGCCTTCTCCTCGCAACCGTCACCAGTCCGGTCGAAGCGCGGGCTGCGCGGGAAGCGGGCATCGACGCCATAGTCGCACAGGGATATGAGGCAGGAGGCCATCGAGGCGCCTTTGATCCCGAAGCGCCTGACGACCAGCTCGGCACCTTCGCCCTCACTCGCCTGCTTGCAGTCCAATGCGACCTGCCCGTGATCGCAGCGGGCGGCATCATGGACGGGCAAGGCATTCGTGCCGCGCTCGCCCTCGGCGCGGTCGCGGCACAACTGGGCACAGCCTTCATCGCCTGCACGGAAAGCAGCGCCGACGCAGCCTATCGCGCCGCCCTCACGAGCCCCGCTGCCCATCACACCGCGATGACCCGCGCCATTTCAGGTCGTCCGGCCCGCTGCCTTGCCAATCGCTTCACCGCCTGGGGCGCCGAGGCAGCATTGCAGCCGCCCGCCTACCCCATCGCCTATGATGCGGGCAAAGCGCTGAACGCCGCGGCAAAGGCCAAGGGCGAAGGCGGCTTCGGCGCGCAATGGGCCGGCCAGGGTGCACCGCTGGCTCGCGCCCTCCCCGCCGCCGAGCTGATCGGCCTTCTGGCGAGGGAAATGCAGGAAAGCGCTTAGCGCGCGTCGGGAATGGACGCCCCGAACAGCAAGATCGGCTCGCCAGCAGGCGACAGCGCAATCTCCCCGCCGACGCTCGTCACCAGGGTGCGCACCATCCATGCCGCCGACGTGCGCGAAGCCAGCCCCTCCGGCGGCAAAGTCCCCGCCAGCGCGGCGCGCAGGTCGGGATCAAGCACCAGTTTCGGCCCTTCCGCCCGCACGACGATCTCCGTCACGCCCGGCCGCTTTTCCGCCCCGATGTCGAGCTGGCCGCCCCGCACCAGCGCATCGCCCGCGATCAGCGCCAGGTTCAGCAACACCTTCACCGGCAGCTTTTCCAGCATGTCGTCCTCGACCAGCCAGCCGATCTTCACCCGGCCCGAAGCCGCGAACATACCCTCGATCGCGACCCGCGCCTCATGCGTCGGCACGGCATCGCCAAAGCCGCCCGCCGAACCGAAGGCCAGGCGGAAGAATTTGAGCTTGTTCGCAGAGGTCTTCGCGCTGTCCGCCAACAGGTCCAGACAACGCTGACGCATTTCCGGGTCCGTTTCGTCCGCCATCAGCTCAAGCCCGTTGTTGAGCGCGCCGACCGGGCTCAAAAGGTCATGACAAAGGCGCGAGCAGAGCAGGCTGGCAAAATCGATGCTGTCGATCGGATTGGTCATGAAGGTTCGCTGCCGCCGGAGAAATGAACAGGAAGGAATGAACGGCTAATGCGCTGCCCTGCATCGCGATGCAACCCTCACTCACATGATGTCGAGCAAAGCCTCGACAAATTGCACCTGTCCGTCTCTCCCCGCCTTGGCAAGCCACAGGCGGGCCGCGCCGCCGCCGACGATCAGCCAGAGGCTGCCGTCGGGCGTCGCGCAGGCCGCGTCGGTTTGGGATGGCACGGCCTGACCGCCCGGGTGCGAATGATAATGGCCGACGATCGCCGCCCCGCCCGCCCGCGCCGCGCGATGGGCAGCGATCAGTTCGACCGGGTCCAGTTCGAAATGCCGCGCCGGATCGGCGGCGACATTGGCGGCGGGCCGAACCGCCTCGATCCGGCCCGCCTTCCCCAGCAGCAGCCCGCAGACCTCATGCCTGTTCGCCGCCGCTTCGGACATGATTTGTTCCAGCAGCCCTCTTGAAATCCCAACCCTCATTCCTACATTCCTACCCAATGGGTTCGGGGGTTTCCATCATTGAAGCGACAATCGGTGAAGCGCAGGCTGGCATGCGGCTAGACAAGGCGCTTGCCGAGTTGGTTCCCCATCTTTCGCGCGAGCGGCTGAAGGCGCTGATCGTCGAAGGCCAAGTGACGGAAGACCCGGGCAAGGGGGGTGCGCGATCTCCCAATCCTTCCATGAAGGTCGCCGCAGGACAGGCTTTCGCCATCACCCTTCCGCCACCCGTCGAGGCCGAGGCCGTGCCGCAGGACATCCCGCTGGTCGTGGTGTATGAAGACGCAGACCTGATCGTCATCGACAAGCCGGCGGGCCTGGTCGTCCACCCGGCGGCGGGCAATCTGGACGGCACGCTTGTCAACGCGCTGCTCCATCATTGCCAGGGCCAGCTTTCCGGCATCGGCGGGGTGGCGCGGCCAGGCATCGTCCATCGCATCGACAAGGATACTTCGGGGCTGTTGGTCGTTGCCAAATCCGACCGCGCGCATGAAGGGCTCGCGCAGCAGTTCAAGGCACATTCGATCGATCGGCTCTACGCCGCGATCGTCTATGGCGTGCCGCAGCCGGCGACGGGCACCATCGACACATGGATCGGCCGCTCCGACGCCGATCGAAAGAAGATGGCGGTTCATCGGGAAGGGCGCGGCAAACATGCCGTGACGCATTACCGGACGATGGAAAGGCTGCGCGGCGCGGCCATGGTTGAATGCAGGCTGGAAACCGGACGAACCCATCAGGTCCGCGTCCATATGGCGCATCTGGGACACCCCTTGATCGGCGACCCGGTTTACGGTAAAGAGAGAAAAGGTTTCAAATCGATACTGGAAACGCTGGGTTTCGAAAGGCAGGCATTGCACGCGAAAAGGCTGGGGTTCATACATCCGTTAACGGGTGAGGCGCTCAGCTTCGACAGCAAACTCCCTGTCGATATGCAGGAACTGTTAAGCGAGCTTCACGTATAGTTTTGGACAAGTTTGCGACGGCGCCTTGGACGCCTCTTCTGGGTCCCGCCGCGCATGAAAGGGAAAGGTGACGACATGGCTGATAAAAGCAATGTCCCCGCGGTTCCGGCGCTGGGCGGTGAAGCCAGCCTCAACCGCTATCTGTCGGAAATCCGCAAATTTCCGATTCTGACGCCCGAGCAGGAATATATGCTCGCGAAGCGCTATGCCGAGCATGCGGATTCCGAAGCCGCTGCCCAGCTCGTGACCTCGCATCTGCGCCTCGTGGCGAAGATCGCCATGGGCTATCGCGGCTATGGCCTGCCGGTCAGCGAGCTGATCAGCGAAGGCAATATCGGCCTGATGCAGGGCGTGAAGAAGTTCGAGCCGGATCGCGGCTTCCGTCTGGCGACCTATGCCATGTGGTGGATTCGCGCATCGATCCAGGAATTCATCCTGCGGTCCTGGAGCCTCGTGAAGATGGGCACCACCGCTGCGCAGAAGAAGCTGTTCTTCAACCTGCGCCGGATGAAGAACAATATCGAAGCGTTCGAAGATGGAGACCTGCACCCCGACGACGTCAGGAAGATCGCGACCGATCTGGGCGTTACGGAGGAGGATGTCATCTCCATGAACCGCCGCATGGCGATGGGCGGCGACACGTCGCTCAACGTGCCGATGCGCGAGGATGGCGAGGGCCAGTGGCAGGATTGGCTGGCTGACACCGATCCGCTCCAGGACGAACGCGTCGCCGACCAGCAGGAGAGCGAACTGCGCCACGACATGCTGGTGGAGGCTATGGACGACCTCAACGATCGGGAGAAGCATATTCTGGCCGAACGGCGCCTGGCGGAGGAACCCAAGACGCTCGAGGAACTCTCGCAGGTCTATGGCGTCAGCCGGGAGCGCGTCCGCCAGATCGAGGTCCGCGCTTTCGAGAAGCTGCAAAAGGCGATGATGCGGATTGCAGGCGACAAGCTGGGCAAAATCTCCCGCCTCGCTGCTGTCTGACCGGATGGCAAAACGCAAAGGAGCCCCGGAGTGAAATCCGGGGCTTTTTTTTTCGCTCACCCACTCAATAATCATTCGTGATCCGCGCTAAACCGGGATCTCAGGCAGCAAAAGTGCACCTGGCGTCATGAGCCCGGCTTTCGTCGGCACGAAGAGTGGCCTTCTCCCATCTTGAACCGCCCGGCATCCGCGCTACCACGGCAGTATGAACGCCAAGTCCGCTTCCCCTCGCCGCCGCTCCCGCTGGATCGGGATCATCCTCAAGATCATCGGTGGTTTCGTTGCCCTCTCTCTGTTGATGGTGGTGATTTATCGCTTCGTGCCGCCGCCCGTGACATGGACGATGTTGCTGGACCCCAACGGCATCACCAAGGATTGGATGAGCCTGGACAAGATGGACCCGGACATGGCGCGCGCCGCCATCGCCGCGGAGGATAGCCGCTTTTGCAGCCATCATGGCTTCGACGCCGTCGCCATCGCTCAGGCCATGCGGCACAATGCGAGCGGCGGCCGCATCCGCGGCGGATCGACCATCAGCCAGCAGACCGCAAAAAATGTTTTCCTGTTCCAGGGCGGCAGTTTCGTCCGCAAGGGGCTGGAGGCCTGGTTCACGCTCCTGATCGAAGCGATCTGGGGCAAGCGCCGGATCATGGAGGTGTATCTGAATGTCGCGGAAACCGGCATCGGCACTTATGGCGCGCAGGCTGGCGCGATCCGCTATTTCCACCACGGCGCCCAGCGACTGACCCGTGCAGAGGCCGCCCGCATCGCCGCAGTCCTGCCTCTTCCCAAGAAGCGTAAAGCCATCGACCCCCATGGCTTCACCCGCCGCTATGGCAACAGCATCACCGCCCGCATCGGTATTGTCCAGCGCGACGGGCTGGATAGCTGCCTGAAATGAAAAGGGCGCGGATCTCTCCGCGCCCTTTCTTCCATAAGGTACCAAACCTTAGAAGCTGACGACCAGCGATCCCACGAAGGTCCGCGGCGCGCCAATCTGCGCGAAGGTGATGCTCGTATTCGACAGGGTGCCATCGAAACCGCCCACATAGAGCTTGTCGAACACATTGGTCACGTTCAACTGAACCGCGACGCCGGGCGCACCGAATTTCTCCAACGAATAGCGCGCGTCGAGATCGATGAGCGTATAGCCGGGCGCCTTGGCACCATAGACCTGCGCTCCGTTCTGGAATACCGGCAGGTTCTGGTCGTTCACATAACGTGAGCCGGTGCGCTTCGCCTGAACACCCAGACGAACTCCTTCGATCTCGCCCTGAATGCGGCCGCCGAGCGTATAGATGGGAGCACCCGATTCACGTTTCCCCGAGGTTTGCGCCTGGGTGGTCGCCGTCAGTTCGACATCATCCTTGATCTTCGACTTCAGGTAGGAACCGAAGACATAGAACATCAGCTCCGGCATCGGCTGATATGTAATGCTGCCATCTATGCCATATTTATCGACACGACCCAGGTTGCGATAGATGGTGGTGTCCAGATCGCGATCATAAGCGGATGCGAGGCGATCCTTATAGATCGTGTACCAACCCGACAGCTGCGCCTGTAGCGTAGCCGTCCGATAACGAATGCCAAGGTCGAAATTATCCGTTGTTTCAGGCGAAGGATTGGCGTTGGGATTTGCCGGATCGTAATAGAAGGACTGATAGAGGTTGTCGGTCCCCGGGACCTGGAGGCCCTTTGAATAGTTGCCGAAAATGTCCAGCGCCTGGTTGGCGTTGAAAACGAAACCAGCGTTCGGCAGCAGTTTGTCATATTTGAAGATGCGCTGCTGCGGTCCCTGCACTGTTGGGTTCGCAACCGCATAGGCAGCCTCGATCGACGATCCCGGCTCGAAACAGCGAAGGTTGCCCGACGCACTCTGAGTGAAGCAGTAGTTGTTAAGGTCGCGCTTGAAGAAAGGCGCCCGCAACCCGACATTGACAGTGAAGGCATTGAATTTGCCGCGATATTCACCCGAAACCTGATGCAGGATGGCATAGGACAAGCGATTGCGCTTCTCCACCGCCGCACCGTTTACGTCCTTGATCGGATGATTGACGGGAAAAGGTTCGGCGCCGAAGCCGATCGTCTGAAGATAGCCCGCTTCGCCGGTCTGCCGATGCCGGCCACGATCATAGCTGTAGGCCACGCGCAACGTGTTGTTGTCATCCAGATCGTAGCGCAGCGAAGCGATCAACCCATAGCGATGGGTCTGCGTCTGGCTGGGCGAATGAACACGAACGGTGTCGCGCATATCACCATCGCCATTCAGGTCGCGCCCGAAATAATATTGGGTTGAGCTCGACGAACCCTGAATGAAGCCGACCGCGCCTGCAATGCCCGAGCTTGCCGGGGTAAGACCTTCAGAAGCGATGCTGGTACCGCCGCCGTTCGCCTTTGTATATTGGTAGCTGGGATCGACGGTAAGGATCAGTCCGTCCGCCAACGTAAAGCGTGAATTGATGCGGATGTTGCCTGTATTGGACGGGTTGTATCGATACTCATAATCGGAACCACAGGAACTGGCGGTATCGACTGCACCAGTAACTCCGGCCGGAATGGTACAACGAGCGGTTTCGTAAAAGCGTTCATCCTTCGTGATTGGAAAACGGTTGGCGCTCGCGCTGCCAGCCACTCGCCCGCCGTCTACCCGCAAGGGAACTGAGCCAAAAAAATTGTTCCGATTTTCATTATAGTGCCCGGCGAGGGAGATGAAGTCGCCATTGCTGCCGATCGGCTGGTAAATTTTGGCGTTATATTGCTGCTTGTCGATTTCACCTATACCGCCGTAGATGGCATTGTTTGTCGCACGGCTGGCAGAAACGAATGCACGAGTGCCCCACGGCGTGAGATTGCCCGTCTGAACCATGCCAAACAGACGAAAGAAGCTGAAATCCCCAACGGAAGCGACCATCTTCGCGCCAAAATCTTCGCTTGGCGTGATCGAACGGTAATTTACCGTTGAACCGCTGGCAGCAGCCGTTGGGCTGTCCACATCGGTAGAACCTAAGTTCACGTTCACTTGGTCGATGATTTCAGGATCGAGCTGCTGGTTCGAATAGATCGAGTAACCGCCCGTGTCGTTGAGGGGAAGACCGTCGAAGGTTTGGGAAATGCGGCTGTCGTCGAAGCCGCGGATTGTCATGGTGCCGCCAGCAGAACCAAAGGGATCGTTATTCTGGAAGCTAACGCCCGGAAGCTGGTTGATCACCTCGTTGATCGACTGGCCGGGTGTCTGGGCTTGGATGAACTCAGCGCCGAGCACGGCCTTGGCCTTGCTGGTATCAGGTACGATTACGCCGCCTAGGCCCTTGTCCACACTAGCGCCAGTCACAACGATTTCATTTTCAAAGTCGATCGACCCCGTCGACTGCGCAAACGCGGCAATGGGCGCAGCCACGGCGACAAGCGCAGCGCTACACATAAGAAGCTGTTTCATCTGATTTTTGTCCCTTTGAAAGTTTGGCGCGTCGCGCCTGCTTTATTTTGCTCTGTGGAGCTGGCGCCGCCTGTGGCGGCCGATGGCGACGGCCCTGTGATGCTCTGATTGCAATTTTACTACAATATAACAGCATTCACGTGACGGCCGCGCATGCAGCATGGACAATGCTTACAAGGGACGTTGCAAGATGACATCAAGCTATTGATTTATATAGAATAACTGATCTCTCGGAGCAGCTATTTGACAGTGGTGCAATTTTGCAACGCAGCAAGAATTTTTACCGAGCCAATATTAAGACGCGAAAAAGGCCAGCGAAACTCGCTGGCCTCTCCCTGATTTAACCTGTTGCAGCGCGCGAAAGTCAGGCCGCGTCTTCGGCCCGCTTGTCCTTTTCGCTGAACACGCGAATCGGCTCCTTGCTGCCGGCGACCACATCCTTGTCGACCACCACTTCTCCCACGCCCTCCATCGAAGGCAAGTCGAACATGGTGTCGAGCAGGATGGCCTCCAGGATCGAGCGAAGCCCGCGCGCGCCCGTCTTCCGCTCGATGGCCTTCTTGGCAATGGCGGTCAGGGCATCGTCCGTGAAGCTGAGTTCGACATTCTCCATGTCGAACAGCTTGGCATATTGCTTCACCAGTGCGTTCTTCGGCTCAACCAGAATCTTGACCAGCGCAGCCACGTCCAGATCTTCCAGCGTCGCTATCACCGGCAGACGACCGACGAACTCAGGGATGAGCCCGAATTTCAGCAGATCCTCCGGCTCGCTCTGGCGCAGCAGTTCGCCGGTCTTTCGCTCCTCGGGCGCGGCGACATGAGCACCGAAGCCGATCGACTTGGCCTCCAGACGGTCGCCGATGATCTTTTCCAGGCCTGCGAACGCGCCACCACAGATGAAAAGGATGTTGGTCGTATCGACCTGGAGGAACTCCTGCTGCGGATGCTTGCGCCCGCCCTGCGGCGGAACCGAAGCCGTCGTACCTTCCATCAGCTTCAGCAGCGCCTGCTGCACGCCCTCACCCGACACGTCGCGCGTGATCGACGGATTTTCGGCCTTGCGGCTGATCTTGTCGATCTCGTCGATGTAGACGATGCCGCGCTGCGCCTTCTCGACATTATAATCCGACGCCTGGAGCAGCTTGAGGATGATGTTCTCCACATCCTCGCCCACATAGCCCGCCTCGGTCAGCGTGGTCGCGTCGGCCATGGTGAAGGGCACGTCGAACGTCTTGGCCAGCGTCTGCGCCAGCAGCGTCTTGCCGCAGCCGGTCGGACCGACCAGCAGGATGTTGGACTTGGCCAGTTCCACCTCGCCCGGCTTGGTGCCGTGGTTGAGGCGCTTGTAATGGTTGTGGACGGCAACCGACAGGACGCGCTTCGCCCGGTTCTGGCCGATCACATAATCGTCCAGCACATCGCAGATTTCCTGCGGGGTCGGCACGCCGCCATCCTTCTTGCCGACGAGACCGCCCTTGGTCTCCTCCCGGATGATGTCGTTGCACAGTTCCACGCACTCGTCGCAGATGAACACGGTCGGCCCCGCGATCAGCTTACGCACCTCATGCTGCGACTTGCCGCAGAAGGAGCAGTAAAGCGTGCTTTTAGAATCGGAGCCCGTAAGCTTAGTCATTCGCCAATCTCTCTTCCCTCTTTTGAGGCGAACAGCCGCCCCATGCCGAGGGATATTCTGGTCCTAGGATCATCCTAGACCGCGACGCGCCCGTTTCACAAGGGGAGAAAAGGGCGCGTGCGGTAAACATAGGTTTTAGCCCTCGGGGGTTTCCGCCATGGCCGGCCGGCGGTCGAACACTTCGTCGACCAGACCGAAGGCCTTGGCTTCCTCCGCCTCAAGGAAGGTATCGCGGTCCATGGCGCGCTCCACTTCCTCCAGCGAACGCCCGGTATATTGGACGTAGAGGTTGTTGAGGCGGCTGCGGATGCGCAGGATTTCCTTGGCCTGGATTTCGATGTCCGACGCCATGCCCTGCGCGCCGCCCGATGGCTGGTGCACCATGATGCGCGCGTTGCTGAGCGCGATGCGCTTGCCCGGCTCGCCTGCCGCGAGCAGGAAGCTGCCCATGGAGGCAGCCTGGCCGATGCACACGGTGCCCACCTGTGGACGGATATATTTCATCGTATCGTGGATCGCCATGCCGGACGTCACCACCCCGCCGGGCGAGTTTATGTACATCCAGATGTCCTTCTTCGGATTTTCCGACTCAAGGAACAGCAACTGGGCGACGATCAGCGAGGCCATATGATCCTCGACCTGGCCGGTGACGAAGATGATCCGCTCCCGCAGCAGGCGCGAATAGATGTCGAAGCTGCGCTCGCCCCGGTTCGACTGTTCGATGACGATAGGGACCAGAGCGGCCATGGGATCGGACATGATATCGGTCATTTTGCTCTTTCAGGGTGTGTTGCTTTTGCCCGTTCTCTACATCGGCACAAAAAGCGGACTGTTCAAGGGGTCGCGTGAAACGCGGTCTGTTTACCCGGCCGAACGGGGCGCAATCAGTCGCGCCGGGCGAAGTCGGATGGCGCCTTGAAGGCGAGATAGGCAAGCCGGCGAACCTCCCGCCGCCCGCGCACCACGGTGTCCAATATAAGGCCGCACATGCCCGAAAGCGTCGCGAGGATCATGAGGCCCGTCACCAATATGGCGGTCGGAAAGCGCGGCACAAGCCCCGTTTTCATATAGGTGAGGATCAGCGGCGCTGCCAGGACCAGTCCCGTCAATGCCAGCAGGGCGGCGATGATGCCGAAGAACAGGATCGGCCGTTCGATGCGATAAAGGGTGATGATCGTCCGCAGGATGCGCCAGCCGTCGCGATAGGTGCTGAGCTTGCTGACCGATCCTTCCAGCCGCGCGCCATAGGCGGTGACCACCTCCGACACGGGCATGGCGAGTTCCAGCGCGTGGACGCTGATCTCCGTCTCGATCTCGAACCCGGCGGAAAGGACGGGAAAGCTCTTGACGAACCGTCGGGAGAAGACACGGTATCCGGAAAGTATGTCCGTGAAGCTGCGTCCGAACAGCCGCTTGAGTAGGCTGGTCAGCGCCCAATTGCCGAAGCGATGCCCGCGCCGATAGGCCTCCTCTATCTCGCTCCGCCTTGCGCCCACGACCATGTCGAGATTATCTTCCAGCATTGCCGCCACCATCTTTGGAGCGGCCGCAGCCTCGTAGGTCGCATCGCCATCCGCCATGATGTAGATATCGGCATCCACGTCCGCGAACATGCGGCGCACCACATGGCCCTTGCCCTGTTGCGCCACGCGGCGGACGATAGCCCCAGCCCCAGCTGCCAGTTCGCGGCTGCCGTCCGTGCTGTTGTTGTCGAACACGTAAATTTCGGCGGAGGGGAGCGCCCGGCGGAAATCCCCCACCGTCCGAACGATCGCACCGGCCTCATTATAGCAGGGCAGGATGACGGCGATCCTCGGCGTGGCAACGCCCTCCCCGCTTTCCACTGCCGGAAATTCCTTCATCGACCCGAAACCTTTTTAGCGCCGCCGCATCACCTCGGAAACACGGCATGTTCCTGCGAAGGCAGGACCCAATTCAAACGGCGGGACTGGAATCCTGCCTTGGCAGGAGTTCGACTCCCCCCGATCCTGCCCCCTCTCGACATGAACGGACCTCATTAACATTTCGTCTGCCATGCCGCGCCCGAAATGAAAAGCGCCCGGGCTTCCTTGCGAAGCCGGGCGCTTGTCCAGTCAGACCGAAAAGGCCTTATTCAGCCTTGGTGGCAGCCTTCTTGGCCGGAGCTTTCTTGGCCTTGGGCTTCTCCTCGGCAGCGGCTTCCTCAGCCACGGCCTCATCCTTCTTGGCGGCGGCCTTCTTGGCCGGAGCCTTCTTGGCCGGGGCCTCTTCGGCGGCAGCCTCGGCCGGAGCCGCTTCCTCGGCCTCGGCAGCCTTCTTCTTCGGCGCAGCCTTCTTCGCCTTGGGCTTTTCGTCATGATCATGGTCATGATCATGACCACAGCCCGGACCGTGGACGTGCGGCTTCAGATCGCCATCCTCAGCCTCGATCGCGGCTTCCAGCTCTTCCCGGCTGACGGCCCGGTCGGTGATCTCCGCCTTCTCGAACAGGAAGTCCACCACCTTGTCCTCATAGAGCGGCGCACGGAGCTGCGCGGCCGCCATCGGGTCCTGACGCACATATTGCACGAAGCGCTCGCGGTCCTGCGGGCTGTACTGCTGGGCTGCCTGCATGATCAGGCGGTTCATTTCCTGATCGCTGACGACAACGCCATTGGCCTGGCCGATTTCCGAAAGCAGCAGGCCCAGGCGGACGCGGCGCACGGCGATGGCGCGATAGTCTTCCTTCTCCGCTTCCATCTCCTTGAGGGCCGCTTCGGGGTCTTCCTCATGGCTGGCTTCGTGCTGGAGCTGCGCCCAGATCTGGTTGAACTCGGCCTCGACCATGCTCGGCGGCACGTCGAAATCGTGGGCAGCGGCGAGCTGGTCGAGCAGCTTGCGCTTCATATGGGTGCGGGTCAGGCCATTATGTTCCTGCTCGATCTGGCCCTTCAGCAGTTCCTTGAGCTTGTCCAGACCCTCCAGGCCCAGCGACTTGGCGAAATCATCGTCCAGCTTGGGCTTGTCGGCATTCAGGATCGCCTTGACGGTGATGTCGAAGGTCGCTTCCTTGCCGGCGAGGTGCGCAGCGCCATAATCTTCCGGGAAGGTGACGGTGATGGTCTTCTCGTCACCCTTCTTGACGCCGGCAAGCTGCTCCTCGAAGCCCGGGATGAACTGGCCCGAGCCGATCTTGAGCTTCACGTCCTCGGCCGAACCGCCCTCAAAGGCCTCGCCGTCGATCTTGCCGACGAAATCGATGGTCAGCGTATCGCCGTCCTTCGCCTTGTGGCTGGCGGCATGCTCTTCCAGCGCGCCCTGCTGGGTCGCGATGCGGCCAGCGGCTTCATCCACCTGCGCATCAGCGAGCTCGACGGTCAGACGCTCCAGCTTCAGCCCTTCGATGCTCGGCGCCGCGATCTCGGGCAGCACTTCCAGCTCGACCTTCACCTCGGCGTCCTTGCCGAATTCGAAGGCCTCGTCCAGCTCGACCGAAGGCTGCATCGCGGGGCGCAGCTTCTGGTCAGCGATCAGCTTCTGGATGCTGTCCTGGATCGAGCTGTTGAGCGCATCGCGCTGCAGCGATTCGCCATGCATCTTCTTGACGAGGTTGGCGGGCACCTTGCCGGGGCGGAAGCCGGGCATGCGGACCTGCGGCGCGATGGCGGCCACTTCCTTTTCCACGCGGGCGTCGATGTCCTTCGACGTGATGGTCACGGTGTAGGCGCGCTTCAGGCCCTCGTTCAACGTCTCGACAGTCTGCATCTCTTCTCTCAAACGCTTTCTAAAGCTGAATTTCGTTGGCGCCTGCGCATCCTATAGAGTCTGGCGCACTGGTGCGGGCGAAGGGACTCGAACCCCCACATCTTGCGATACCAGAACCTAAATCTGGCGCGTCTACCAATTTCGCCACGCCCGCATCGGTCGCCGGTCGGCGCGGCATAGAGAAAAGCGACCCATGAAGCAAGGCCCAGAGGTCCAGCCTGTGGATAACCGGTGGATAAGTCCGAACGGAACCCATCCGCCCGGCCGGGCGTAACCCCTCATATCAAGGAGAGACAGCCATGGCCACCCACCCCGACCCGGCGCCCGACGGCGTGCCGCCCCCCGACAGGATCGACCCTCAATCGCCGCCGGAAACCCCTGCGCCCCTCACGCCCGACGAAACCCCCGCCGGCGAGCCGCCGGAAATCGTGCCCAATGGTCCCGATTTCGACCAGCCGGACAGCGCGCCGCCCGAACTCCCTCCCGTCTGATCGACATTTTGGTCACAGACCGCGGGTTTTCCACAGAAACGGGAAATAATGCCTGCGCAATCGCTGGACAGGCCCCTGCATCCATGATTGAACTATGACAAACAGATGAATTCGGGAGAGGCGCGGCTGACAGCAAGGGGGTCATCGTGCACAGGGTTCGCGCTAAGCTGGAATGGTTCAAGACAGTGATCCTACCACAGGAAGCTGCTCTCAGAGGGCGCCTCCGGAGGATCCTGCCTGCCAATCAGGAACTGGAAGACATGGTCGCGGAGGTACTCGCCCGCGCCTATGCCACTGAAAATTGGGAAAATGTGACGACCGGTCGGGCTTATCTCTTCACCATAGCCCGCAATCTGGTGATCGACACCGCGCGCCGTAACAAGGTGGTGAGTTTCGAAACCATTGCCGACCTGGAACTGCTGCAGGGCGAAAATAATGTGGAGGCTCAGCTTCACGCCCGCGAGGCCCTGCGCCAGGTCGAGACGATCGTCGATTCGCTTCCGACACAATGCCGCCGGGTCTTCATTCTCCGCCGTATCCATGAAAAATCGATGCTGGAAATAGCGGAGGAAATGTCCCTGTCCGTTTCTACAGTTGAAAAACATCTGGCCAAAGCGATCGCAATAGTTATGCGGGCCTGGGCGGAACGTGAGGAAACGGATTTCGAACGTGCAGGCGTCGGGACCAGATTCGGGCTACGAAAGCAGGGACAAGATCGAGGCGGAAGCCGCGCGCCTGCTGGCAAGGCTTAATGGCGATCCTCGTCCCGAGGTCGAAGCGGAAATCTGTCGCTGGGTCGAAGCCGATCCCCGTCATGCCGTAGCGTTCGCGCGGGCCGAAGCCGCTTGGGAAGCGGCCGAACGGCTCAAGAGCGCGGCCGCCGAAGTCAACCTGCCCCCGCTGGAAGCCATCGTCAGCGAGGAACAGCAGCGCCGCCTGTCGCGCAACATCATGATCGCCGCCGCCGTCGCGGTGATGCTGTTCATCGTCGCTGCCATCGTCACGGTCCGCACCTTCAGCGGCGTCGACCATTATGAAACGCGGATCGGCCAGATCAGCGACATCGCGCTGGACGACGGCTCCACCCTGCATCTCAACAGCGACAGCGCCGCCGAGGTCCGCTTCACCGATCATGGCCGCAAGGTCCGCATCCTGAAGGGCGAAGCCTCTTTCGACGTCGCCCACGACCGCTCCCGCCCCTTCGACGTCGAGGCCCGCTCCGCCGTCATCCGCGCCGTCGGCACCGCCTTCAACGTGCGGTTGCGCCCTTCATTGGTCGAACTGACCGTCACGCAGGGCACCGTCACGGTGCATTCCGGCAACGATCTGGCCCAGCAGATCAGCGCCGGCAGCGGCGCCGTCATCCAGCCGCGCAGCGTGTCGCTCACCCATCTCGACTCGCGCTTCATCGGCCAGCGGACCGCCTGGCGCGAACAGATGGTGGAACTGGACGGAGAGACCATCGAACAGGCCGCGAGCGAGTTCAACCGCTACCGTGCGGCGCCGATCCTGATCGGGGACACCCGGGTCTCATCGCTCCGCATCGGCGGCCGCTTCCGTATCACCGACAGCAAGGAATTCCTCTCCGCCCTGCAACTCAGCCTGCCCATCCGGGTGGTCGCCGGACAGGACGGCTCGGTCATGCTGCTCTATCAGGATGAGCCGGAGCCAGCGGACAATGCCGCCGGCGAATAGGAGCGGGAAGCAAAACACTCCCCCTCATCCGCAGACATTATCGCCATGGTCCCCCGGCCTCTCACCCCATCATCCGGACGAACGCCGGGATCTCAGGCGAGATGGCACGACCGGACCGCAGAAGAATCCGCTTTCGGTCCAATGGCCATGCGAAGCGGCCCGTTCCGGACTACCCCAATAATTCCCGCACCAATTGCGGCACCAGGATACTCGCCGCCCCCATACGGCTTTCCTCGAAATAGAAGCTGCCCGCTGATGGCTCCAGATTCAACTCCAGCGTCCGGGCGCCCACATGGCGCGCGGTCTGCACGAATCCCGCCGCCGGATACACCGCCCCGGAAGTGCCCACCGAAACGAACAGGTCGGACCGCCGCAAGGCATCGTCGATCAGATCCATCCGATAGGGCATCTCCCCGAAGAAAACGATGTCGGGGCGCAGGGCCGGACGCCCGCACCCGTCGCAGGCCGAGCCGGGGGGCAGAGCCGGCGTCCATGGCACCGCCTTGCCGCAAGCCGCACAGAGCGCCGACCGCAACTCGCCATGCATGTGGACCAGCCGCTTCGCCCCGGCCCGCTCGTGCAGATCGTCCACATTCTGCGTGACGATCAGCAGCTCGCCCGGCCATGCCGCATCCAGCGCCGCCAGCGCCTCGTGCGCGGCATTGGGCTTCACCTCGTTCAGCCTGGCCCGCCGCTCGTCATAGAAGCGATGCACCAGCGCGGCATTCCGCGCCAGAGCTTCGGGCGTGCACACATCCTCGACCCTATGCCCCTCCCACAGGCCATCGGGCCCGCGAAAGGTGGCAAGGCCGCTTTCCGCCGAAATTCCCGCGCCGGTCAGGATCACGATATTGCGAATGTCGTCCATCTCTTCTTCCGGCGCCATGGTTGCATGTCATGGCTATGCCGCATTCGGGATCATCCGGACATCGTTTTTGCAGAACGGATCATTGGCTTGGCCTCACCAGCCATTTATCGTCCATTTCCGTACCGCGGGGATGACAAGCCCGGCCCGTTCTGGCATCGGCCATCCGACCTTTCAGGGAATGAGGCTGATGACACGGATCGGGATTTTCGGCGCGGCTGGCCGCATGGGACGCGCCATCGCGCAGGTCGCTCAGGAGGCTGGGCTGGAAATCGCCGGAGGCACTGACCGCGGTGGCGCGGGAGAGCTTGCCCCCGGCATCGCCATCACTGCCGATCCGCTTGCCCTGGCCGAGCAAAGCGACGTGCTGATCGACTTTTCCGTGCCCGCCGCCCTGTCGGCCCATCTGGACGCCTGCATTGCGGCGAAGAAGCCGATCCTCATCGGCACCACCGGACTGGAATCCGCGCACCATGCGCTGATCGACGAAGCGTCAAAGCAAGTCCCGATCCTCCAGACCGGCAATACCTCTCTGGGCGTCAACCTGCTGGCGGCGCTGGTGGAACAGGCTGCGGCGCGCCTCAACGACGATTGGGACATAGAGATCGTCGAAATGCACCATCGTCATAAGGTCGATGCGCCTTCCGGCACTGCGCTGTTGCTGGGCGAAGCCGCCGCGCGCGGGCGCGGCATCGCTCTTGCCGACCATAGCGAACGCGGGCGCGACGGTATCACCGGCGCACGGGCCAGGGGTGCGATCGGCTTTGCGGCATTGCGCGGCGGATCGGTGGCGGGTGACCATCAGGTGATCCTCGCGGCCGAGGGCGAGCGGATCGAAATCGGCCATCGCGCCGAAAACCGCGTCATCTTCGCGCGGGGCGCGGTGAAGGGGGCCGAATGGCTGATCGGCCAACCCGTCGGCCGCTACGACATGAAGGGCGTGCTGGGCCTGTAAACGCCGATGAAGAAGGACCAGATCTTCGATTTCTTCAGCCGCCTCGCTGAAGCCAATCCGGCGCCCCGAACGGAGCTGGAATATGGCAATGTCTATCAGTTGCTGGTCGCGGTGCTGCTTTCCGCGCAGGCGACGGACGTGGGCGTCAACAAGGCGACCCGCGCGCTCTTCCGCGATGTCCACACGCCGCAGCAGATGGTGGAACTGGGCGAAGAAGGCCTGAAGCAGCATATCAAGACCCTCGGCCTCTTCAACGCCAAGGCGAAGAACGTCATCGCCCTGTCCGAAATCCTCCTGCGCGATTTCGGCGGAGAAGTGCCGCAGGATCGCGATGTCCTGACCACCCTGCCCGGCGTCGGGCGAAAGACCGCCAATGTCGTGGTCAACACCGCGTTCGGGCAGGAAACATTCGCGGTCGACACCCACATCTTCCGTGTCGGCAATCGTACCGGCCTCGCGCCGGGCAAGACGCCGCTTGCCGTCGAACTGAAGCTCGAGAAAAACGTTCCCGGCCCCTTCCGCCGCGATGCCCATCACTGGCTGATCCTGCATGGCCGCTATGTCTGCAAGGCGCGAAAGCCCGAATGCTGGCGCTGCATCGTGGCCGACCTCTGCCGCTTCAAGCCCAAGACGCCCGCGCCCGGCACCAGCCCCTGATTATTGCGCGGTTCAGCCGCCGCGCGGTAGAAGGAGCGACAGGACGGATGACGGGTTCCCGCGACGTCATCCGGACAGTCAACAGGAGAGACGATATGTCTGCCCCCCTTATCCGCCAATTCGCCCTGGCCGCGGCACTCGCCTGCACGGCTGCCCCTGCCCTAGCCGGGAAGGCTCCGGCCAATCTGGTCCCCGCCGGCAAGCCGGTTGATTGCGTTCAACTGAATGCGATCCGCTCCACCGAGGTCCGCGACGACAGGACCATCGATTTCATCATGAACGGCAACAAGGTCTATCGGAATATCCTGCCGATGAGTTGCCCCAGCCTGGGTTTCGAGCGGCGCTTCCTCTACAAGACCAGCTTGTCCCAGCTCTGCTCGGTGGACATCATCACGGTGCTCTATCAGACCGGCGGATTGCAGCGTGGACCGAGCTGCGGCCTTGGGAAATTCCAGCCGATGCAGAAAATGGCGAAATAACTTTGGCCTGAGGCGATTTTGATGCTGGCGCGAGCGATTGGGCTTTGCTAAGCGGCCCTTCGCACCAGCGACACGCACCCATAGCTCAGCTGGATAGAGCGTTGCCCTCCGAAGGCAAAGGCCAGAGGTTCGAATCCTCTTGGGTGCGCCATTTTCGAATGGATGTCAGAGAAATTTTGTCTCCAGACCAAGCAGATAGCTTTTGGCCTTCAAGCCGCCTGCAAAGCCCGTCAGTGCGCCGTTGGCGCCCACCACCCGGTGGCACGGCGCAATGATGGAAATCGGGTTGCGCCCATTGGCGGCACCCACTGCGCGGCAGGCGGACGGTCTCCCGATCTGACGGGCAATATCGGCATAGCTGCGCGTTTCTCCAAAGGGGATGGTCAGCAGCGCGGTCCAG
This sequence comes from Sphingobium sp. CFD-2, assembly GCF_024611135.1. Lineage (NCBI taxonomy): Bacteria > Pseudomonadati > Pseudomonadota > Alphaproteobacteria > Sphingomonadales > Sphingobiaceae > Sphingobium > Sphingobium sp. CFD-2. The sequence goes on from NZ_CP084405.1 coordinate 1,879,142, forward strand.
ACGCTTTTCTGAAAATCCGTGCCGTTGAAATGCAGCGGCAGGTCGAACGTCTCCCGCTGCCCGGCGAAATATTCATTCAGTTGCCGTCCCGCTTCCTCCAGCACCGGATGATTGCCCCTTTCGGTCCGCTGCCCCATGGGCACCCGCCGGGGATCGTCATCCTGCCACAGGACCGCCGCCAGTCCCGCCTCGCACGCGACCAGCGTCAGTTCACCGACGGGCGATGCCAGCGTCCGATATGCATAAGTCATGCCCTGTCCTTTCAACCCTTTGCCGACGCCAGCATGGGGCATGACATGCATGGCCGCCTTCCCGCCGCTTGCGGTCAAAGATCATTTCAGGCCGCCACCCATCGCGCGATACAGTTCGACCATGTTCGCGGCGCGCGCCAGCCGTGTCGCCAGCAGGCTCTGTTCGGCATTATAGAGCGTCCGCTGCGCATCCAGCGTGGTCAGGAAGGGATCGACGCCGGCGCGGAACCGCGCTTCCGACAGGCGATAGCTTACCCGCGCCGCATCCCGCAGCGATGTCTGCGCCTCCATTTGCTCCGTCATCGTGCCGCGCCGGGCAAGCGCATCGGCCACTTCACGGAAACCCGTCTGCACGCTCTTCTCATAGGTGGCGACCATCGCGTCATAGATGGCCCGCGCATAACGCAGATTGCCCATGTTCCGGCCGAAATCGAAGATCGGCAGGCTGGCGGACGGCACCACCGACCATGTGTCGCTGCCCGACTTGAACAGATTGGACAGGCCAAGGCTCAACGTCCCGAACGCCGCAGTCAGGGAGATATTAGGGAAGAAGGCCGCTCGCGCCGCGCCGATATTGGCATTGGCCGCCAGCAACTGATGTTCGGCCGCCATGATGTCCGGGCGGCGCAGCAAAGCCGTGGAAGGCAGGTCGGCCGGCAGGTTGGAGAGGGTGACGTCGCCATCCGGCATCGCCGCCGGCAAGTCCTCCGCCGCCACCGTCATACCGGCCAGCAGGTTCAGCGCATTCTGGTCCTGCGCCACCAGGGTCGTCGCTTCGGCAATGTCGGACCGCGCCCGGTCATGGCTGGTCTGCGCCTGCCGCACTTCCAGTTCCGACGCGATCCCGTTGGCGAAGCGGGCCTTGGTGAGGTCCAGCGTCTGGCGGAAGGCTTTTTCCAGATCGCGCGCAATCCTCAGCCGCTCCTGATCCGCCGCCATGGCGAGCCAGGCGTTCGCGACCTCTGCGACCAGCGCGGTCTGCGCCGCATTCCGGTTCTCGACCGATGCGAAATATTGTTCCTGCGCCGCCCTGCTGAGGTTGCGCACCCGGCCGAACAGGTCGACTTCCCAGGCCGACACGCCCACGGACGCCGAATAGATGTCCATCCGGCCCGTCCCGACTTGCGAGAAGGGCGTGTCCTGATAGGTGGCGCTGCCGCTGGCGTTCACAGTGGGAAATATGTCCGCCCGCCGCACGCGATATTGCGCCCGCGCCTGCTCGACATTGGCAAGGGCGACACGCAGGTCGCGATTATTGGCCAGCGACGTCTCGATCACCCGCGCCAGGCGGGGATCGACGAAGAAATCCTTCCAGGCCGTATCCGCCGGAACGATCGCCTGCCCCTGCCCAGCCGGATAGGCCGGCCCCTGCGGGCTCCCGCCCGGCACCGGCAAGGCAGGGCGCACATATTTGGGTGCCATGTCGCAGGCCGCGAGCGTCAGCGCCAGAGCAGCCGCCGAGAACGGCTTCATCTTGTTCATTATCCTCATGCCTCCTGCGGACCCAGCCGGGCGCCGCCCTCATGCCCGCCCTGATCCTTGCCATGATGTTCGCGGAACAGCCGCTTCACGACGGTGAAGAAGACCGGCACGAAGAAGATGGCCAGCACCGTCGCGGACAGCATGCCGCCGACCACGGCCCAGCCTATGGCGTTCTGGCCGCCTGCGCCCGCGCCCTTCGCCACCGCCAGCGGCAGCACGCCGAAGACGAAGGCGAAGCTGGTCATCAGGATCGGCCGCAGGCGCAGCTTGCCCGCCTCCAGCGCCGCCCGCGCGGGTGGCAGCCCCTCGCGCATCTTCTCCTCGGCGAATTCGACGATCAGGATGGCGTTCTTGGCCGACACGCCGATGGTCGTGATCAGGCCGACCTGAAGGTAGATGTCGTTGTTGAGGCCGACCAGCATCGCGGCGACCACCGCGCCGAACACGCCCAGCGGCACCACCAGCATCACGGCGATGGGCACGGACCAGCTTTCATAAAGCGCGGCCAGGCACAGGAACACGATCAGCATCGACAGCGCATAAAGCGCCGGCGCCTGCCCGCCGGAGGTCTTCTCCTCATAGGAAATGCCGTTCCATTCATAACCGACGCCTGCCGGCAGCTTGGTCGCCATTTCCTCCATCGCCTTCATCGCCTCGCCGGTCGAAACGCCCGGCGCGGGCGCACCCATGATCTGCATCGACGGCACGCCGTTGAACCGCTCCAGCTTCGCCGGGCCATGGGTCCATTCGGTCGTCGCAAAGGAAGAGATCGGCGCCATCGCGCCGCCGCTTCCCCGCACATGCAGCACGCCGATCGAATCCGGCGTGGTCCGGAACGGCGCATCGGCCTGCACATAGACGCGCTTCACCCGGTCGCGGTCGATGAAGTCGTTGACGTAGCTGCTGCCCATCGCCGTGCTGATCGTATCGTTGACGTCGGACTGGGCGATGCCCAGCGCGCCCGCTGCCGCCTGATCGACGTTGAGCTTGAGCTGCGGCGTATCCTCCAGCCCGTTGGGGCGCACCTGCGCCAGCCGCTTGTCGGCCATGGCCATGCCCAGCAACTGGTTGCGCGCCTCCAGCATCCTGTCATGGCCCAGCCCGGCGCGGTCCACGAGCTGAAAGTCGAAGCCGGTGGCATTGCCCAGTTCCTGCACGGCGGGCGGCACGAAGGCGATCGCCATGCCTGCGGAAATCCGCTGGAACGCGCCATTGGCGCGCAAAGCGATGGCGGACACCTTGTTGTCGGCGCCCTCGCGCTGCGACCAGTCCTTCATCCTAACAAAGGCGAGGCCGACATTCTGGCCCTGGCCCACGAAGCCGAAGCCGGAGATGGTGAAGACGGCGGCAACATTCCGCTTCTCGTCCGTCATATAGTGATCGCGCACCTTCGCCAGCGTCCGTTCGGTCTCCTCCAGCGTCGACCCGGTCGGGAGCGACACCTGGTTGATGATGATGCCCTGATCTTCATCGGGCAGGAAACCGCCAGGCAGGCGCAGGAAGACCAGCGCCATCCCCGCGACGATCAATGCATAGACCAGCATCGTGCGGCCCCAGCGCCGCTCGACCTTCTCCACGGTCGCGCCGTATCGCACGACATTGCGGTCGAAGGTCCGGTTGAACCAGTCGAAGAAGCGGCCGAAGCGCGACCCCAACGGGCCGGTCCAGACATGGCTGTGCCCCCGGGGACGCAGGATCGTCGCGCAGAGCGCGGGCGTCAGGATCAACGCGACCAGCACCGACAACACCATGGCGGAAACGATGGTGATGGAGAACTGGCGGAAGATCACGCCCGTCGACCCGCCGAAGAACGCCATGGGCAGGAACACCGCCGACAGCACTAGGCCGATGCCGATCAACGCGCCGCTGATCTCGTCCATCGACTTCTTCGCGGCTTCCTTCGGGCTAAGCCCCTCTTCCTGTATGATGCGCTCGACATTCTCGACCACGACGATGGCGTCGTCGACCAGCAGGCCGATCGCCAGCACCATGCCGAACAGCGTCAGCGTGTTGATGGTGAACCCCGCCGCATAGAGGATCGCCAGCGATCCCAGCAGCACGACCGGCACCGCAATGGTGGGGATCAGCGTGGCGCGCCAGTTCTGAAGGAACAGGAACATCACCACGAAGACGAGCAGCGTCGCTTCGAACAGCGTGTGGATGACCTGCTCCACCGACAGTTTCACGAAGGTCGAATTGTCCACCGGGAAGTCGTATTTGACCCAGCTCGGGAAGGTTTTCGACAGTTCGTTGACCCGGTTCTTCACGCCTTCCACCGTATCGAGCGCATTGGCGCCCGGCGCCAGCCTTACGCCGAAGCCGGCGGCCGGATGGCCATTGAACCTCGCGCCGAAGCTGTAGCTTTCCGCACCCAACTCCACCCTGGCGACATCTGCCAGATAGACGACCGATCCGTTGCTGTTGCTGCGCAGCCGGATCTGCCGGAACTCTTCGGGGGTCCTGAGGCGCGACTGCGCCGTCACGGTGGCGTTCAGCGCCTGGCCGCGGGGCGACGGCGTGCCGCCGATCTGGCCTGCGGAAACCTGCGCATTCTGGGCGCGTATGGCGGATTTGACGTCGCCGGTGGTGACGCCCAGATTGGCCATCTTATAGGGATCGAGCCAGATGCGCATCGCATATTGCGCGCCCAGCAACTGGGTATCCCCCACGCCGTCGACACGGCTGATCGGATCCTGCAGGGCGGAAGCGACGAAATCGCCCGCATCCTGCTGATCATGAATGCCGTCATCGGCATAGACGGCCATGATCATCAGGAAGGTCGAGGTGGATTTGGTGACGCGCAGCCCCTGTTGCTGCACTTCCTGCGGCAACAGGGGGGTGGCCTGGGCCAGCTTGTTCTGGACCTGGACCTGCGCGATGTCGGCATCCGTTCCCTGCTCGAAGGTCAGGGTGATGGTGAGGTTGCCCGCCGAATCGCTGCTGGACGAGAAGTAGCGGAGATTGTCGATGCCCTTGAGCTGCTGCTCGATGATCTGCGTCGTCGTGCTTTCCAGCGTTTCCGCATTCGCGCCCGGATAGGTGGTCGCGATCGTCACCGCGGGCGGCGCGATCTCCGGAAACTGCGCCACGGCCAGCGAGCGCAGGGCCAGAATGCCGGCCAGCATGATGACGATGGCGATGACCCATGCGAAGATGGGCCTGTCGATGAAATAGCGGGCCATGGCTTAGTTCGCCCCGCCGGCATTCGCCTGCCTGCCCGCCGTCACCTGCTGCGGCGCGCCCGGCTTCACGACCGTTCCGGGCCGCAGGTTCACCAGGCCCTCCACGACCAGCCTGTCTCCCGCCTTCAGCCCCTTGGTGACGATCCACTTGTCGCCAATGGCCCGGTCGGTTTCGACCTGACGCAGTTCGACCTTGTTGTCCGCACCCACCACCATGGCGGTGGCCCGGCCCCGCGCATCGCGGGTGATGCCCTGCTGCGGCGCAAGGATCGCCTGGCTGCGTTGGCCCTCGACCAGCCTGGCCCGCACATACATGCCGGGCAGCAACAGGCCGTCCGGATTGGCGAAAGTCGCACGCAGCGTTACCGCGCCCGAACTGGGATCGACCGTCACCTCGGAAAATTGCAGACGCCCCTCGATCGGATAGACGCTGCCATTGGGCAGCAGCAACTGGACCCGCGCGCCGTCGGCGGCACTGACGCCGCCTGCCTTCATCGCCTGCTTGAGGTCGATGATCTGCGCGGCCGACTGGGTCACGTCGACATAGACGACGTCGGTCCGCTGGATCGTCGCCAGCGGGTCGGCCTGTCCTGCCTGCACCAACGCGCCCGGCGTGAACAGGGAACGGCCGATCCGCCCGGAAATGGGGGCCCTTATGCGGGTGAAATCCTGGTTCACCTGGGCGGCCTGCACCGCCGCCCGCTGCGCGGCGACATCGGCGCGCGCCTGCTGGGCCGAGGCGGCGGCATTGTCGGCCTCCTGCCGGCTGACGGCGTTGATGCCGACCAGTTCCTTATAACGCTGCGCCTGCAGTCCCGTCGCCCGGATCGATGCCTGCGCCCGAGAGAGAGCGCCCTGCGCCTGCCCCAGGGCGGCGCGATAGGGCGCATCCTCGATCTCGTAGAGCAATTGGCCCGCACGCACCACGGCGCCCTCGGTGAACAGGCGGCGGCGGATGACGCCGCTGATCTGGGGCCGGACCTCTGCCGTTTCCACTGCGGCGATGCGGCCAGGAAGCTCGGTCGTCAACGGAGCGTTTTCCACCGTCAATTTCACCACACCGACCGCGGGCGGCGGCGGCGCAGGCTGCTGCTGCTCGCCACAGGCGCCCAGCGCAAGGGCCGACGCGCAGGCGAACAGTCCGACAAAAATCCCCTTTTGCATCGGTCGATGCTCCGTTTCCACTGGTGGCTTCAATTGGAATGAACGTTCATTCCGCTTGCGCGGCAGGTAGGAACATGCCACAATTTGTTCAAGAGTAAAAAAGACGGGACGAAGATTTTTGGCTGCATTGCAACATGAACGGAATGCCAGGGACCGCATATTGGATGCGGCCCGCGATCTGTTCGCCGCCAACGGTTTTCATCAGAGCGCGATGGCCGAGCTGGCTGCCGCGGCGCATGTGTCCGTCGGCCAGATCTACCGGCTGTTCAAGGGCAAGGAAGACATTATCGAAGCGATCGTGAATAGCGATACGCGCGAACGCGAAGCGACGATCCTGAGCTTGCAGAACCGGCTCGAGGCAGGGGAGATCAGCATAGAGCGGACCTTCGAACTGCTGTTGCTGGAGGTGATGGACAACCCGCACGAGGCCCTGTCCTTCGATATTCTGGCCGAGGGATTCCGCAACGCGCGGGTCGCGGGCACGATTGCCGACATGTGCAACGGCCTGCGGAAATCCCTGGGGGATTTCGCCTGCGTCGCAAACCCCGGATTGTCGGGCGAAGCGCTGAAAAGCGCCGAAGAAATGATCCTGGCCTGTTTGTTCGGGTTGGGCCATCGCAGCCTGTCGGCACCGACCATCAGCGCTGAGCGTACCGCCAAATGCGCGGCCTTCATGATCGTCGCCGCGCTTCGCGCCATGGACTGAAGGGGCGGGCTTCGGTCCGGCTCGGCTTCCGGTCAGTCTGCCGCGTTGCAGCAGAAATGCCTGAAATCAGCCGCAACTTTCGGCCGCTGGAAACATTCCTGCCCCCAAATCGTTCCCCCGGGAGGCAAGAAATGGGTATCAACATGTCGTTCGACCGCAGCTATTTCGAGGCGCGGCTGGACCGCAATCGCAGGCTGGCCGCCCGCTCCCGCAATCCGGAAATCCGCGCGATCCACATGGAATATGTCCGGCTCTACAGCCAGTTGCTGGAACAGACGGAGCGCGTCCCGGCCTGAGCCGCCGGTCCGGCTATTGGGCGGCGACGCCATCGGGCAGCACCACCGCAGACCAGCTCTTGCCGGGCACCAGATATTTGGCCGCCAGCGCCTGAATATCGGTTGGCGTGACGGTCAGCATGTCCTGCGCCATGGTCTGCATCGCCTGTACATAGCGCGGGTCGTGGGTAGCGCCCTCCATCTGGTTCATCCAGAAGGCATTGCCTGTCCCTGCCCGCATCAGCAATTGCCGCATCGGCGCGACGGCGCGCTGCAATTCGTCCTCGCTCACCGGATTTTTGACGAGGTCCGCCGCCGTGTCCTTCACCACGCCGTAGAAATAACGGACGCGATCCGGGCGCACCTGGCTCGTCACCAATATGTAACCGCCGCTTTCATAGGAAAATGGCCAGTTGTTCTGGACGCTGGGCGAATAGGCCGCGCCTTCGGTCGAACGCAGCTTGTCGAACAGCCGATCGTTGAAAATCTGCGTCAGGATTTCAAGCTGCCGCGCTTCCTTCGTCAGTGCGAACCCGCCTGCCGTGGGCCATGCCATGACCGCCGCCGCTTGCTCCTTGTCGCCCTTGTGCCGCAGGACCACCGGGCTTTCGACATGGGCGGGAAAGCGCATCAGCTTGTTGGCGGCGGGAACCGGGACATCCACCCGCTGCGGCAGCGCACCGAAGGTCGCCGCCACGGCTGCAATGGCATCGTCCGCCTTCACCTGCCCGAAAATCTGTATCTCGACGGGCCCGGATGCCAGCAGCGGTTCCCATGTGGCGCGGAAGGCTTGTGGAGTCAGCGCGTCGATCTCCGCCCGCGAAGGCGTGCGGAACCGCACATCCCTGTCGTGCAGCAACCAGTTGAGGTCCCGCGCCAGCACGGAATCCGGCGCCCGCTCCATCGCGTCATAGGCGACCCCTGCCCCCGTCTTCACGCGCGCGATCGGCGCGGGGTCCCATCCCGGCGCAAACAGCTTGGTCGCGAACAGCAGCAATTGGTCCTTATAATCCGCCGGACGCGTTACGGCCTGCATTTCAAAGGCATCGTCGTCGATGGCGAAATCCATCCCCATGCGGCGGCCATTGGTCAGGTCATCGAGTTCCCGCTGGCCCAGTTTCCCTATTCCACTCGCCACCAGCGCATAATCCGCCGCCCAGCCCGGCACGGGCCGGGTCGGGGAAAAGGCCTGCTGGCCATGACCGAAGCGGACGTTGATCCGCACCTTCTCCGTTTCCGCATCATTGGCGAACAGGGTCAGCTTGACGCCGTTGGAGAAGACAATGCTTTCCATCCCCGGCAGGCCGATAGGCGTACGCGAAACGACCTTCCCCGGCGCGCCGAGCTTCGGCAGGTCGGCCATGGTCACAACCTTGTCCGCCAGCCGCGCGTTAGTCGCCGCCTTGACCGGCGCGGCGACAGCGGCGGCCAGCTTCGCGTCGACGCCGGGCTGGACCTTGCCAGTGATCAGCTGCGCGCGGAAGACGCCGGCGGAGAAGAGCCGCCGGGTCGAATCCAATATCTTCTGCGGCGTCATGCCCGTCTTGCCGGAGCGGAAGATGTCCAGCGCCGCCTGCGGGCTGACCGTGGTTTCGCGAATGTCGACCGCGCTCACCAGGTCGCTCGCCTGCTTGGCGCCCGCCTCCGTATCGGCATTCTCAACCTGAATCGCGAGTGCGGTGTCCATCTGCGCATATTCGCGGTCGATCTCTATCTGGCTTGGCGGCGCGGCCTTGGCGTCCTCTATGATCGCGCGCACGTCTCCCAACGCCTTTTCCCAATTCTCGCCCGTGGGCACGATGGTGACGAAGGTGCCATCGGCGGACCGGCTGACATCCTGCTGATCCACGCTTGCCTGCAGGAAGCTGCCGCCGCTGCGCGCAACCTGTTCCAGACGGCGGCTGATGATCTGCAGGGCCAGCATGTCGGTCAGCTTGTCCTGATTGTAGACGATGGTGTCGGCATGCGGCTTCCACGGGCGCAGCCAGGCCATGGTGAGGCCGGTGGGCGCGCCGGGCTCCACCGTCACCCTGGTGGCAGGGGCCCTGGGGTCGGGCTCCCCGAAATCGGGTAGCGGCGCGCCCTTTCCGGGGACGGTCCAGGAGCCGAAATTATCCTTGATCAATTGCTCGGCCATGGCCGGGTCGATGTCGCCCGCAATAGAGATCACGGCATTTTCCGGGCGGTACCAGCGCTGGTGAAAAGCTTCCATCTTCGCCGCCGTGACGGCATTCAGCGTTGCCACCGTGCCGATGGGGCTATGGTCGGCCAGCGGCTGGCCAGCGAAGAAATGCCGTCTTGTCGCATCGGAAATCCGCATCTGCGGCCCATCGCTCTCCCGCTTTTCCGCAAGAACCACGGCGCGCTCGGCATTCACGGCGCTCTCGACGATATTGGGGTCGGCCATCATGCCGGCGAGTATCTTCATGCTTTCGCCCAGGCTGGCCTGCGTCGCCTGCGGCAGGTCGAGCGCATAGGTGGTCCCGGTCGGCGTCGTCTGCGCATTGCTGTCGCTGCCGAAGGTGACGCCCAGCCGCTGCCAGATGCGCTTGGATTCCCCGTCGGGTACATGGCGGGAGCCACGGAAGGTCAGATGCTCCATGAAATGGGCATATCCCAGCTCATCGGACTGCTCCATCAGCGAGCCGGCGTCGATCCGCAGCCGGACCGACACCTGACCCGGCGGCACGCCATTGCGGCGGACGGCATAGCGCACGCCATTGGACAGGGTGCCGAAGCGCCAGGCCGGATCGATCGGAACATCGCTGTTCTCGTAGAGCCATGGCCTGACCTGCGCCTTGGTCGAGCCCGGCGCCGTGGATGTGGCAGTCGGGTCCGTCTTCGCCCCCAGAGGCGCGGGCGTTCCCGAAAGCAGCAGGGCAAGGACGGACAGCGAAGCGGCGGAACGCCGGAAGGAAAAGCTCATGGCCGCGCAGCCTAAAGAGATTTTCCTGAATGGCCACTGACAAAGAGGAAGGAACCCCATCTTCCCGCGAAGACGGGAATCCGGTCAAACGGCAGGACTGGGCTCCAGCCTTCGCAGGAGCCCATCATATCTGGGATTACCGCCCGCCGGTCTTCTGCACCGCGCCCTTATGCGCGCCGACATTGCTGCCGCCGCGACGGCGCCGGAAATTCTTCTTTGCCGGCTTCGCAGCTTCGCCATCCGGCCGATGCGCCCGTTCGGTATTGCCGCGCTGCTGCTTCTGCTGGTCCTGATAGCGGCGTTGCCCGTCGGCGCGCCGCGTCTTCTGCTCCGGGGTCTGCTCCCGACCCTTGCGCTGCGGCGCGGCCTTGGGAAGATTGCGCACCACCTCGACGAAATTCTCCGGCAGCGGGACGACGTCCAGCTTCACCTTGGTCGTCCGCTCGATGGCCTTCAGATAAGGCCGCTCGTCGTCCGCCACGAAGCTGATCGCAACGCCCTCCGCCCCTGCCCGCGCCGTGCGGCCGATGCGGTGGACATATTGTTCCGGCACATTGGGCAGTTCGAAATTGATGACATGGCTGACGCCCGACACGTCGATGCCGCGCGCGGCGATGTCGGTCGCCACCAGCAGCTTCACATGGCCATGGCGGAAGGCCTGGAGCGCGGTGGTCCGCTGCGCCTGGCTCTTGTTGCCATGGATCGCCACGGCCTGGATGCCCGCGCCCTCCAGAAAGCGCACGACCCGGTCGGCGCCATGTTTGGTCCGGGTGAAGATCAGCGCGCGGTCGATGTCTTCCTTCTGGATCGTCAGGTTGAGCAGCGCCTGCTTCTCCATCTGGTTGACGAAGGTAGCCTGCTGCCGGACCCGCTCCGCCGTGGTCGACTGCGGCGCGACGCTCACCTTGACCGGATCGTGCAGGAACTGGCTGGCCAGCGCCTCGATCTCGCCCGGCATGGTGGCGGAGAAGAAGAGGTTCTGCCGCTCCTTCGGCAGCAGCTTGGCGATGCGCTTCAACGGGTGGATGAAGCCCATGTCCATCATCTGGTCGGCTTCGTCGAGGACGAAGATCTCGGTATCCTTGATGGTGAAGGCGCGCTGGTCGATCAGGTCGAGCAGACGGCCCGGCGTCGCCACGACGATGTCGACGCCGCGCCCCAGCGCCCGGATCTGCCGGTTGATCGGCACGCCGCCGAACACGACCTCCACGGACAGCTTCAGGAAGCGGCCATAGTCGCGGAAGCTCTGCGCGATCTGCGCGGCGAGTTCGCGCGTCGGCGACAGCACCAGCATGCGGCAGCCCTGGAGCGGCGTCGGCTTGGGATTTCGGGCGAAATGGTCAAGGCTGGGCAGCGCGAAGGCAGCGGTCTTGCCGGTGCCGGTCTGCGCGATGCCGCACAGGTCCTTGCCCTTCAGCAGCACGGGGATGGCCTGCGCCTGGATCGGCGTCGGCGAGGCATATTTCTTGGCGGCGAGCGCCTTCAGGATCGGCTCGGCAAGGCCAAGGTCGGTAAATTGCATGGATGATAACTCACGAATGGGCCCCGGCGTCTTCCGGCACGGCCGGGACGCAAGGCGGGTTACGAAACGACCCGCGTGAAAAGGGAAGCCTCAAAGCTTGGCGCAGACTTTCATTGGCCGGCCCCGATGCCCGTTCGGGCCGAAGCGATCACGCTGCCAATCGCTGGAAGGGGCGTGAAGCCCGCTGCTGCGTTGCAGCGCATATGGCGGGAATGGCGGGAAAAAGCAAGTGGCGGCTTTCGCCTACCCCTACAACGTCACCTCCACATGCTTGCTCCGCATCTCTTCGCGCACGTCTCCGCCGAACATTTGCCGGAACATGCCGCCAAGCGACATGTCGGCACGCCAGATTTCCGCGCGGCCAAGATCGAAACGGAGCATCGTCAGATGCGGGTCCTGCCGTCCGCCGGGATACCAGCTCGCTACGTCATGGGTCCAGTACCGGTCGATCACCGCCGGGTCCGTCTCCTCGACCAGAGTGCCGTCGATGCAGGCGAACAGGAAATGTCCCTTGCCTGCGAACTGGGCCATGGCCGGTCCGCCCCTGGCCAGCCGGTTCTCCCGCGTCGTATAGAACCAGAAGCAATGGTTCGCGCCGGGATCGAGCTGCGCCGTCATGGGCATGCTGTGATCGGGCGACCCTCTCAACCCGACCATCAGGAACGGGCTTTGCGACAATTCCGTCCAGAAGCGGTGGCGGATGTCGGCCTCATTGCTCATCTTCTCTCTCCCTTCGATCTCAGGCGGGACTCAATCGACGGCGCCAAGCGATTTGCGGGAGTCAATTTAGCACGAAAGCTTGATCTTGCGCAGTCTTCTCTCCACATAGCGCGCATGTTGATCGAGACCGAAGCGACGCCCAATCCGGCAACCGTCAAGTTCATTCCCGGCCGCGTGGTCATGGGCATGGGCACCCGCGATTTCGCCACACCGGAAGAAGCGGAGGCTTCACCGCTGGCCGATGCGCTGTTCGGCCTGGGCGACGTGACGGGGGTCTTTTTCGGCGGGGACTTCATTTCCGTCACCATCGCGCCCGGCGCACAGTGGAGCGATGTGAAGCCCGACATCCTTTCGATCCTGCTCGAACATTTCTCCGCCAACATGCCGCTGTTCGCGCCCGGCTCGGCAGGCGAAATCTTCGTCCCCGAGGAGGAGGAATTTGCGGACGATCCGGAAGATGAGGAGATCATCGCCCAGATTCGCGAGCTGATCGACACCCGTGTCCGGCCGGCCGTGGCCAATGACGGCGGCGACATCATCTATCGCGGCTTCGACAAGGGAACCGTCTATCTGCGCATGCAGGGCGCCTGTTCCGGCTGCCCCTCCTCCACGGCGACGCTGAAGAACGGGATCGAACAACTGCTCAAACATTATGTGCCCGAAGTGACGGAGGTCCGCGCCGTCTGAGCGGCGAAACAGTTGGCCGGGAACAATTGGCAAACCCGTGCCGATCGATTAACCGCAGAGCCGGGCATCGCATCGGGCGAGCGGTCAACAGGGGTTTTCTTTGCGCATATTGGTCATCGACACCGCGACACAGGCGCTGTCCGTGGCGCTGCTCGATGACGGAGCGCCCCTGGGCCATTTTCATGAAATCGTCGGGCGTGGCCATGCCGAAGCGCTGCTGCCCGCCATCGCTGCCCTGCCCGACGGCGGCCGGGCCGATGCGATCGCCGTCGATGTCGGCCCCGGCAGCTTCACCGGCGTGCGCATCGGGATCGCCGCCGCGCGGGCGCTGGCGCTGGCCTGGAACATTCCGCTGCATGGCTATGGCGCGCTCGCCATGATCGCGGCCAGGGCGGCGGCAGGGGATCATAAGGACGAGTCCCTGGCCGTCACCATTACCGGCGGTCATGGCGAGTTGTTCTGGCAGGCCTTCTCCACTGACGGGCTTGCGCCCCTCGGCCCGCCTGCCTCCACGCCGATTGCCGAACTGGCGAAGCAATTGACGCAGCCCACGCTCTACGGCACCGGCGCCGAAGCGCTGGTGACGGCGCGCGGCCATGGCACGGCGGTGAGCCTGTATCCCGATGCCGCGGACTATCCGCTGGTCGCCGGGCTCCCGCCGCTCCCCCCCTCCCCCCTTTATTGCCGTGGCGCGGATGCGCGTCCGATGGCGGAACGCGCAGCGTCATGACGCCGGGCCTGACGCTCCAGACCTATGAGGATGGAGAGCGCAACGCGATGAGCGATGCCATGGACGTCATGGTGCGCGCCTTCGACCCGGCCTTTGGCGAAGCATGGACATTGCCGCAGCTCGCCGGGGTGATGACCATGCCGGGAACCTGGCTCACCATCGCCCGGATCGACGCCGCGCCGGTCGGCTTCGCGCTGGTCCGTTCCGTGCTTGACGAATGCGAATTGCTGCTGTTGGCCGTCAGCCCGCTCTGGCGCGGGAGGGGCATTGGCGAGGACCTGCTGCTCGACAGCCTCAGGACGGCGCGCAAGCGGGGCATTACGTCGATGAATCTGGAAGTTCGCGCGTCGAATACGGCAATAAGGCTATATGAAAAAGCCGGGTTCGAATATGTACACCGCCGTCCCGGTTACTATCGCGGCAACGATGGACAACTTCACGACGCGCTAAGCTTTCGTATCGACATGCTTAGATGATTTAAATCCGCCCTTGCAAAACAGAAACCATCGGTATAGCTGACCCATACCGCTCCTGAAATGATTTTCCTCGGGCGGGTCGCGCAACCAATAGCCTTCGCAGGGAAAAGAAATGGAAACTGAATCAGCGCAGAGCGAACTGCTCATTACTTTGACGTCGGATATTGTCGCGGCCCATGTCTCGAACAACAGCGTTGCCGTCTCTGACGTATCTACCCTGATCCAGAATGTGCACGCCGCGCTTTCCGGTCTGGCCACTCCCGCCGCCGCGCCGGAGGTGAAGCCCGAACCCGCCGTCTCGGTCCGCTCGTCGATCAAGCCCGACTACATCATCTGCCTGGAAGACGGCAAGAAGCTGAAGATGCTGAAGCGCCACCTGATGACTCATTATCAGATGACGCCCGAAGATTATCGCGCCAAATGGGGCCTGCCGGCCGATTATCCGATGGTCGCGCCCAACTATGCCGAACAGCGCCGCAGCCTGGCCAAGAAGATCGGCCTCGGCACCAAGCGCCGTCGCGTCCGCGCTCCCAAATAACAGCGCAAACCGCAGGCAAACGCCCATGCAAGGGGTGCGCGTATCGCGCGCCCCTTTTATACTAGGACGAAAGCCGCTAGGCTCTTTTCCGAACTTACGCACATTCCAGCCAAGTGAGCCTGCATGAACCGCAAGATCGACGTCGAAGCCCTTTGCCATGAAAAGGGCCTGCGCATCACCGAACAGCGCCGCGTCATCGCCCAGGTGCTGAGCGACGCCACGGATCACCCGGATGTGGAGGAACTGCACAGGCGCTCCGCTGCCATCGATCCGGGCATTTCCATCGCCACCGTGTACCGCACGGTCCGCCTCTTCGAGGAAGCGGGCATATTGGATCGTCACGATTTCGGTGACGGCCGCGCCCGATATGAGGCGGCGCCCGAATCCCATCACGACCATCTGATCGATGTCGAGACGGGCAATGTCATCGAATTCGTCGATCCCGAACTGGAGCAGCTTCAGAAGCAGATCGCGGAAAAGCTTGGCTTCCGCCTAGTCGACCACAGGATGGAACTTTACGGCGTCGCGCTCGACCGCAAGAGCTGAGACAGCTTGGCCGCACTTCGCCGCTTCATGCGCCTGACGGCTTTGGCCGTCAGCCTGCTGCTCTGCCTCATCCCGCATCTGCTTTGGCGCGCGGCCCGGCGCCGGTCGCCCTGGCCGCCGCGCTTTCTGGCGCTGGCGGCGCGTTCCGTCGGCGCCCGGGTGCGGATCGACGGCCATCCCTTTCAAGGGGACAGCTTCATCATCGCCAATCATGTCAGTTGGGTGGACATATTGGCGCTGGGCGGTGCGACGGGTGCGGCCTTCGTCGCGCATGACGGCATTGCGCGCTGGCCCGTCATCGGCTGGCTGGCAGCGCAGAACAACACGCTCTTCGTCGCCCGCGAGCGCCGCGGCGCGCTCTCTTCGCAACTCGACGCCTTGCGCGCCGCGCTGGCGGGGCATCAGCCGGTGGCGCTTTTCCCAGAGGGCACCACCAGCGACGGCACCGGCCTCCTGCCGTTCAAGCCATCCCTGCTCTCGGTCCTGCTGCCTCCTCCGCGCTCGGTGCGGATTCAGCCTGTCCATATCGACTATGGTCCGGCCACCGCCGAAATCAGCTGGCACAGTGACGAGCCGGCGGGTGCGAACGTCAGGAGGTTGCTGGAACGCAAGGGCAGGCTGGAGGTCACCCTGCGCTTTCTGGAACCGTTCGATCCGGCAATCTGTCCTGATCGCAAGGCCTTGGCCGCGACGACCCGCGAAAGAATAGCCGCCAGCATCGCCGCGCACCTGCCGCCTTTTACTTGCGGCGCACCCCTTGTATAGCTGGACCGCATGAATCGGTACGACGCCCAAAAGACTCCAGCGACCTTCCACGTCAAATCCTTCGGCTGCCAGATGAACGTCTATGATGGCGAGCGCATGGCCGAAATGCTGGGCGAGCGCGGCATGACCGCCGCGGCCGACGGCGCCGAGGCGGATCTGGTCATCCTCAACACCTGCCACATCCGCGAAAAGGCGGTGGACAAGGTCTATTCCGACATCGGCCGCATGACCCGCGAGGACGGCAGCCGACCGATGATCGCGGTCGCCGGCTGCGTGGCCCAGGCGGAGGGCGGCGAAATCCAGCGGCGCGCCCGCAATGTCGACATCGTCGTCGGCCCACAGGCCTATCACCGCCTGCCCGACCTGATCGACAAGGCGGGCCGTGGCGAACAGGCCGTCGACACGGACATGCCGCTGGCGTCGAAGTTCGGCGCCCTTCCCGCGCGCACGAAGCAGGCGCGCCCCACCGCCTTCCTGACGATCATGGAAGGCTGCGACAAATTCTGCACCTATTGCGTGGTCCCCTATACACGCGGCGCGGAAATCAGCCGCAGTTGGTCCGCGATCCTGGACGAGGCGAAGGCGCTGGTCGACGGCGGCGTGCGGGAGATCACCCTGCTCGGCCAGAACGTCAATGCCTGGACCGGCGAGGATGACAGGGGCCGGACGCAGGGCATGGACGGGCTGGTCCGCGAACTGGCGAAGATCGACGCCCTCAAGCGCATCCGTTACACCACCAGCCATCCCAACGACATGAGCGACGGGCTGATCGCGGCCCATGGCGACGAACCCAAGCTGATGCCCTTCCTCCACCTGCCGGTGCAGTCGGGGAACGACCGTGTGCTGAAGGCGATGAACCGCAGCCATGACGCCGACAGCTATCTGCGCATCATCGAACGCGTGCGCGAAGCCCGGCCGGACATCGCGCTCTCCGGCGACTTCATCGTGGGCTTCCCCGGCGAGACCGACGCCGAGTTCGAGGATACGCTGAAGATCGTGGAGCAGGTCCGCTACGCCCAATGCTACAGCTTCAAATATAGTTCGCGCCCCGGCACGCCCGCCGCCGACATGGACGGACAGATCCCCGCGGAGGTCATGGACGAACGGCTCGCCCGCCTGCAGGCGCTGATCAACCGCCATCAGGTGGAATTCAACGCGGCCACCGTCGGCCGCCGCACCGGCATCCTGCTGGAGCGCAAGGGCCGCCATCCCGGCCAGCTCATCGGCAAGACGCCCTGGCTTCAGTCCGTCCACGTCACCGCGCCGGAACTTTCCATCGGGGACATGGTAGAAGTCGATATCATCAGCGCCGGCCCGAACAGTCTGGCCGGACAACCCAGCAGGAGGAAGGCCGCTTGAACCTAATCACAGTCGTTCCCGTGGCAACGGGAACCCATCTCCAGCCCTGTCCACCAGGCTCAAACGACAGGAGATGGATACTCGCCCGCGCGAGTATGACTGACGAACAGGGAGGCTGCTGAATGTCCAAGAAACCCAATCATAACCACCGCACCGAGGTCGCAGAACGCGCCCGGCTGGAAGTCACTTTCGACCGTCCGCACCTGCTGGGCGCGCTGTTCGGCCAATATGACCAGAATCTGGTGGCCATCGAAAACCGCTTGGGCGTCTATATCGCGGCGCGCGGCAACAAGCTCCAGATCGAGGGGGACGCCGAGGCGGCCGCCCGCGCGCGCGATGTCATGACAGGCCTCTACAACCGTATCGTCGCCGGCCAGGAAATCGATGCCGGCGCGGTGGAAGCGGTGATCGCCATGTCCGCGGAGCCCACGCTGGACGGCATCATCCGCCATGACGTGGCCGAACCGCCCAAGGTCATGATCCGCACGCGCAAGAAGACCATCGTCCCGCGTTCCGCAACGCAGGTGACCTATATGGAGGCGCTCACCCGCAACGACATCATCTTCGCGCTGGGCCCGGCGGGCACCGGCAAGACCTATCTCGCCGTCGCGCAGGCCGTGAGCCAGCTCATCACCGGCAGCGTCGACCGCCTGATCCTCTCCCGCCCCGCCGTGGAAGCGGGCGAGCGCCTGGGCTTCCTGCCCGGCGACATGAAGGAAAAGGTCGACCCCTATCTCCGCCCGATCTACGACGCGCTCTACGACACGCTCCCCGCAGAGCAGGTCGAACGCCGCATCGCGTCGGGGGAGATCGAGATCGCGCCCCTCGCCTTCATGCGCGGCCGCACCCTGTCCAACGCGTTCATCGTGCTGGACGAAGCGCAGAACACCACCGTCGCCCAGATGAAGATGTTCCTGACCCGCTTCGGTGAAGGCAGCCGCATGGTCATCTGTGGCGACCCGCGTCAGGTGGATCTGCCGCAACCGGGCATTTCCGGTCTGGCGGACGCCGTCGCGCGGCTGGAGGGGGTGGAGGGCATTTCCGTCGTGCCCTTCGGCATCAGCGATGTGGTGCGTCACCCGGTCGTGGGCCGCATCGTCCAGGCTTATGAGGGCCCGGATGCCTGAGATGCACGCCCGGCACCCTGCCATTTCGAGCCCTTCGAACGCCCGCCAAGGCAGGCGTCCGGGACAGCCCAGGGTCGAGGAACGACATTTCGACCTTCACCATGTCTCGACTACCCCCGGCGCGAACGGAAACCGTCATAATGATTGAAGTCGCCGTTCTCCACGAACAGGGCTGGCCCGATACCGACTGGGAATTGCTGGCCCAGCGGGCCGTCGTCGCGGCCATCACGCACAGCCCCTATGCCGCGTTCGCCGCGGACGAAGCCTTGTACGAGGTCGCGGTCAAACTCACCACCGATGAGGAGGTCCACCAGCTCAACCGCGCCTATCGGGACAAGGACAGGCCGACCAACGTCCTGTCCTTCCCGATGGTGCAGTCGGACCTGCTGGAAACCACCGCCAACACCGACGATGGCGAGGTGCTGTTGGGCGACATCGTGCTGGCGGAAGGGGTCTGCGCCAGCGAGGCCGCGGAAAAGGGCATCTCCATAGCCGATCATGCCACGCATCTGATCGTCCATGGGACTTTTCATTTGCTGGGATATGATCATATGGAGGACGCCGAGGCCGAAGCGATGGAAGCGCTGGAGACGCAGTCGCTGATCAGCCTGGGCATTTCCGATCCCTATGGGGATCGATAATATTTTGTGGCATCGCTTTTAGCGGAAAGCCGGCGCCCACCGTCAAACGGGTTCAGGACAGGCTTTCTCGGGCGATGCCGTGAACAGGGAAACGGGAACTACGATGGCGGAAGGCAGTCCCAAGGACGGCAACGGTTCGAAGGAATCGGACAGTAGCAGCCATGAGGGCGGTTTATGGAGCGGCCTGAAATCGCTGCTCTTCGGAGATGAGGAAAGCCACAGCCTTCGGCGCGAGCTGGAGGATGCGCTCGACGAATATGATGAGGAGGAGCAGGAGGAAGGCGCGGCGCCCCCTGCCAAGGGCGACCTGTCCGCCATCGAACGCCAGATGGTCCGCAACCTGCTGCACTTTTCCGAACATACGGTCGATGACGTGGCGGTCCCTCGCGCGGACATCATCGCCATAGAGGAAAAGGCCAGCTTTGCCGATCTGGCCGCGCTGTTCGCGGAGGCGGGACACAGCCGCATCCCCGTCTATCGCGAAAATCTGGACACTATCGTCGGCATGATCCACATCCGCGACGCCTTCGCCATATTGGCGGGCAAGGCGCCGGTGCCCGATACGCTGGAACCGCTGATCCGCCAGCCGCTCTATGTTCCCGAAAGCATGGGGGCGCTGGACCTGCTCGCGGAAATGCGCGCCAAGCGCACCCATCTCGCCATCGTGCTCGACGAATATTCGGGTACGGAAGGGCTGCTCACCTTCGAGGATCTGGTCGAGGAAATCGTCGGAGAGGTGGAGGACGAGCATGACGAGGAACCGGAAGCGATGCTGGTTCCGCTGGATGGCGGCCTTTGGGAAGCCGACGCCCGCGCCGAACTGGAGGATGTGGCGAAGGAAATCGACGAAAAGCTGGCGGACATAGAGGAAGATGTCGACACGCTGGGCGGCCTGGCCTTCGTGATCGCGGGCCGCGTTCCCGAGCCCGGCGAGATCGTCGAACATGCACAAAGCGGCTGGAAACTGGAAATCCTCGACAGCGACGGACGCCGCGTCAGCCGTCTGCGCCTTCACCCTCCGGCGGAACGGGAAATCGAGGAAGAGGGCTGATTTTGCTTTGAGCTGGGTTGAAGCGGTAGGAATCGGACCTGAGCAAGTGATGCGAAGGTCTCAGGATGGCCCGCTATAGCCCAGCCACCGCTGCTTCATCCTCCAGCAGCCACTCCAGTGCCGGCTCAGCCCATGGAAATATCCGCAGATAGGATTGGGTCATCACCCGGCGCACCTGCATGCTTGCAATGGCGCTGGGGGTGACGATGGCGATCCGCCTCGCCTTGGGAAAATCGCCGAGATGGCGACCGAAGGATGCAACCGCATCCTGTGTCTGGACGGCGCTGTCGGTCATGTCCATGCGCAGCAGATAGCCCGGCTGGAACCCCTGCTCAACGAACTGGCGCTTCAATATGCGCGCATATTCCGCAATCGCCCCATCGGTGAAGATGCCGCGCCATCGGATGTCGAGCAGGTTCAGATCATGCCGGAAATCAATGATATACATGGAGTTCTCCGCTAGGCTCAGGACCCGTTACTGGCGGGTTCGAGGCGTCGAAATGGCGACCATATCGGGCCGGAATGCGCGCCGCGAAGGCTCATTGCCTTTGCCAGCGCATGTCGGTTCGAGATGGAAGCCATTTCGGCGTCCCGCAGAAATTTGACCGAAATGACCCCAGTGCTGCGTCGGCAAGGCTGGAAATATCGACATATTCCTGCGCCTTGCCTTCTGGCCCTGAGCCATTTTGCCTCAAACCTCGACCCGGCCAGCATTGGGTCCCGAGCCTGACGACACTGGCGCGGAAATATTACGGAAGACTTACGCGATCCCCACCCGATATGTTGATGCAGATCAGAAATAGGCGCGAAATATTAAGAGCTTGCCGCTAGGTCATCATGCCCAGACAGGGGGCGATCGATGCGACAGGAAAGACGGACATCCGGCCGGGCGAATCCGCGGACGACGAGCTATATGCCATGGACCAGCCTGGAAAAGCGGCTCTACGCCCTGATCTGCATCGCAACCCTCTTCTTTGCCTGCGTCACGCCGCCCTTTCAGGCTCCCGACGAGAATCAGCATTTTATGAAGGCGCTCCTCCTTTCCGAAGGCGGCATGCTGACCAAGCAGCAGGGCGCGATGATCGGCGCCGAGCTTCCCCGCGCCGCCATCGACCTGCACGACGCCCATTTCCCGACGCGCGCATCACCCGAGGCCCGCCTGTTCCGGCCGTCCATGCTGATGACCGTGTGGGATGCCGGGAAATCCCGTGCCGATGAGCGTCGCTTTGCCGATTTCCCCAATGTGGCGAACTATGCGCCCACCCTCTATTTGCCCGGAGCGACCGGTCTGGCGATCGGCAAGAGCCTGGGCCTGCCGCATCTGGGAGCTTTCTACAGTGGCCGGATCGTCAACGCCCTGTTCGCACTGGCCATGCTGGCCGCGGCGCTCGGCCTTGTTCCCTTCGGCCGCAATGCCCTGCTCGCCACGGCGCTGCTGCCGACCTTCTGCTATCAAAATGCTTCGCTCTCCCCCGATGCGGTCATCAACGGCACGGGCTTTCTCGGCCTTGCCTTGGCGCTGCGGGTCGGCTTCATGGGGTGGACGGCGAAACGCGGCCTGGCGCTCTACCTGACCGCTCCCGTGCTGGCGCTTGCCAAGGGCGTCTATCTGCCGTTGATGGCGGCCGGATTGCGCTGGCCGGAAAGCCGCCGCGATCTTCGGCCCCTGCCCCTCCTTGCCGCAATGGTCATCGGCGCTTTCGCCTTCCTTCTGTGGATGAAGCTCTCCGGCGGCACCCAGGCGCTCTACCATATCGTGTCGCGCAAGACGGGCGAGACGGTCATGACCGCGCCTCTCGGTCAGCAATTGGCGGTTATCCTGCACGATCCGCTTGCCTATCTCCATATCCTTGTCACCAGCGTCACCGAACGCGCGCCGGTCTATGCGCTCCAGATCGTGGGCCGTTTCGGCTGGAATGCGATTTTGCTGCCTCTTCTCGCCTATCCGCTGGCGCTGGCAATGCTCGGCGCGGCGATTGGCAGCGGATCGGCCATGCGCGTCTCATGGGGGCAAAGGCTCTGGTGGCTCGCCATCGCGGCCGGGGTGGCGCTGCTGATCGAAACCGCCATGTATCTGACGGGCACGCCGCTTGGCGCCGACTATATCCAGGGGACGCAGGGTCGCTATTTCCTGCCCGTCCTGCCACTCGCATTGCTCGCCTTTATGCCGGCGGCGCCGCTGCGCGGCGCCCGGCCCCTGTTCGCCGGATCGGCCCTGCTGCTACTCGCCATTGCCGCCGCCACGGTTTTCGACAGCTTCTGGGTCCATGGCTTCGTCACCGCCGACGGCATGCCCCCGCACCATGACCCCATCCGCCGTCTCTTCCTGCCCTCTCCGCGCTGGTAGCCAGGCACCGCACAGCGCCAGCCAACCCAGTCCTTCGATCCAACCCGCCAGCACGTCGCTCGGCCAATGCACGCCCAGCCAGACCCGGCTGATCCCGATCAGCGCAATCGCCAGTCCCATGGCGACATAGGCGGAGCGCCGCCCGCCCAGCATGGCCAGGGCCCCGAAGAAGACCATGTTTCCCGCCGCATGGCCGCTTGGAAAACTATAGCTGTTCACCAGGTCAAGATGCGGCAACAGATCGGGCCGGGGCGCGGCAAATATCTGCTTGAGCGCCAGGTTGAGCAATGTCCCGCCGAACGCCGCCCAGAACAGCCAGAGGGCACGCGCACGCGCCATCCCCCAAAGCGCGACGAAGCAGGCGCCCAGCAGAGCGAAGCGCCCGGCCGTTCCGCCCACGGCCGACGCCAGTTGCATGATCCAGGTGACGATGGTTCCGGCGCCGCTGTCCCGCGCGCGCCCCGCCATTCCCATCAACCCGGCATTCAGCCCATCCAGCCATCCCTGCCGCTGGACCAGCGCAATCCCCAGGACGCAAAAAAGCGCGAGGACAAACGCCCCCGCGCCTTTAGCCACGGCTTTGCGCCGATCAGATATGGAGTGCGCGCCCATAAGCGGCGAGCACGCTTTCATGCATCGATTCCGAGATGGTCGGATGCGGGAAGACGGTGTGCATCAGTTCCGCCTCGGTCGTCTCCAGCGTCTTGCCGATGGTATAGCCCTGGATCATCTCGGTCACTTCCGCACCGACCATATGCGCGCCAAGCAATTCGCCGGTCTTGGCATCGAACACCGTCTTGGTGAAACCTTCCGCCTCGCCCAGCGCGATGGCCTTGCCATTGCCGATGAACGGGAACATGCCGACCTTCACCTCATAGCCGGCTTCCTTCGCCTTGGCTTCAGTCAGGCCAACGGAGGCGATCTGCGGATGGCAATAGGTGCAGCCCGGAATATTGCGCGGGTCCATGGCATGGGGATGATTGCCGGCAATGGCTTCCGCCGCGATCACGCCCTCATGGCTCGCCTTGTGCGCCAGCCACGGCGGGGCAGTGATGTCACCGATCGCCCAGAGGCCGTCGACATTGGTGCGGCACATCGCGTCGGTCTTCAGGAAACCGCGCTCGTCCATGGCGACGCCCAGTTCCTTGAGGCCGATATTCTCCGTATTGGGGACGATGCCGATGGCGACGATCATGTGGCTGAATTCGGCGGCGCTCTCCTTGCCCGCCTTGTCCTTCAGCTTCGCCTTGACGCCATTGGCGCCGACCTGGATGTCGCTGACGCCGGCACCGGTCAGGATGGTCATCCCCTGCTTCTTCAGCGCCTTTTCGAGAAAGGCGGAAACATCCGCATCCTCGACCGGCACGATGCGGTCCATCATCTCGACCACGGTCACGTCGGCGCCCATGTCATTGTAGAAGCTGGCGAACTCGATGCCGATCGCGCCCGATCCGATGACCAGCAGCTTGCCCGGCATTTCCGGCGGGGTCATGGCGTGGCGATAGGTCCAGACGAGCTTGCCGTCGGCCGGGCTGCCCGGCAGGTCGCGCGCCCGCGCACCGGTGGCGACGATGATGTGCTTCGCCGTCAGTTCCTCCGTCTTGCCGTCCCTGGTGACGCTGAGCCTGCCCTTCCCGGTCAGCTTGCCCTCGCCCATATGGACGGCGATCTTGTTCTTCTTCATCAGGTGCGTGACGCCCTGGTTCAGTTGCTTGGCGACGCCGCGCGAACGCTTCACCACCGCCGCGATGTCGGCGCTGATCTTCTCGGCCGCCAGTCCATAGTCCCCGGCATGCTGCATATAATGGTAGATTTCCGCGGAACGCAGGAGCGCCTTGGTCGGGATGCAGCCCCAGTTGAGGCAGATGCCGCCCAGATTCTCCCGCTCGACAATGGCGGTCTTCAGGCCCAGTTGGGCGGCGCGGATCGCGGCCACATAGCCGCCGGGGCCGGAGCCCAGAACGATGAGGTCGTAATTCTCAGCCATATCGGTCTCTCTAGTCTTGGTCCGCCAAGGGCGGCACGGAACGGGGCTGGCGATCCTCACCGATCGCCACGAATGTGAAGGTCGCGCGGGTGACGCGATAGCTGCGGTCGTCGTGCCGGGCACGGCGCCACGCTTCCACGTCGATCTTCATGGACGTGCGCCCGACCGATTTCAGCGTCGCAAACACCGACACCTCATCGCCCACAACGACCGGGCGCAGGAAAGTCATGCCTTCGACCGCGATGGTCACGGCACGGCCATGGCTGTGTCTGGCGGCGACGGAACCCGCCGCGGAATCCATCAGGCTCATCAACCAGCCGCCGAAAATATCCCCATAGGGATTGGTGTCGGCGGGCATCGCGATGACGCGCACCGCCGGGTGGTCTGCCGGCGGCTGCTCGTCCATCCGGCTCATCAGGCCAGCAAGCCGATCGGATTTTCGACCAGCTCCCTGAAGACCTGCATCAGGCGGGCGCCGTCCGCGCCGTCAATGGCGCGATGGTCGAAGCTGCCGGTGGCCGACATCACGGTCGCGATCTGGAGGGCGTCGTCGATGACATAGGGCCGCTTCTCGCCTGCGCCGATGGCCATGATCATGCCCTGCGGCGGGTTGATGACGGCCTCGAACTGCTTGATGCCGAACATGCCCATGTTGGAGAGCGAGGCAGTGCCGCCCTGATACTCCTCCGGCTTCAGCTTGCCATCCTTGGCGCGGCTGGCGAGGTCCTTCATCGCGGTCGAGATGGCGGCGACGCCCTTGCTGTCCGCTTCGGTCACGATCGGCGTGATCAGCCCGCCGGGAATCGACACGGCGACCGAAATGTCGGCGCGCTGGAATTTCAGCATCTGGTCGCCGGCGAACTGTACATTGCATTCCGGCACCTGGACCAGCGCGACGCCCAGCGCCTTGATCAGCAAGTCATTCACCGACAGCTTGACGCCCCGCGAAGCAAGGCCGGCATTGAGTTCTCCGCGCAGCTTCAACAGCTTGTCGAGCCGAACGTCCACGGTCAGGTAGATATGGGGCACCTGCTGCTTGGATTCGGTCAGGCGGCGCGCGATCGTCTTGCGCATGCTGCTGAGCTTGATGACCTCATGCGGGATGCCGAAGTCCTGCGCCGCAGCCGGAGCGGCGACGGGTGCGGCCGCAAGCGCGGAGGCAGGCGCCGGAGCAGCGGCCTTGGCGGCCGGCGCAGCACCGTCGAGGTCCGCTTTCACGATGCGGCCATTGGGGCCGGAACCGGTGACGGCGGCAAGATCGAGCCCCTTGGCCTCGGCCAGACGGCGAGCGAGCGGGCTGGCCTTCACCCTGCCATCGGTCCCCTGGGCCGGCGCCGGATCAGCCTTGGCGGCAGGTGCGGGCGCTTTGGCGGGAACGGGGTCGGCCTTGGGCGCAGGACTCTCTGCACTCTCTGCGGGAGCAGCCGCCTTGGGCGCGGCATTTCCAGCAGCGGCCTGCGATACATCCTCGCCCTCCTCCGCGATGATGGCGATGACCGTGCCCACCTTCACGCCCTCCGCCCCTTCGGCCACCAGTATCCTGGCCACTATGCCTTCATCGACGGCTTCGAATTCCATCGTCGCCTTGTCGGTCTCGATCTCTGCGAGCAGGTCGCCGGAGGAGACGGCATCGCCCTCCTTCACCAACCACTTTGCCAGCGTCCCTTCTTCCATGGTCGGGGAAAGGGCCGGCATCTGGATCGTCTTGCTCATGGGTGGAAGGCCTCTCATCTTATCGGGCATGGGGCAATGAAGTTCGTTTCGGCGCTTTGGCCGGAACGGTCAAGGCCAAGCCTTGCGCACCCGCCGATAATCGGCCACATTTCACCACTCTGGTTCACGGCTAACCATATGGGTTCAGCTGGCGCCTGTGACGATGAAGACCAAAAGGTCGTTACCCTGTAAGGACGCGGCAGATGCGGACATATCTGGTTGTCGTGGACGAATCGCCGGAGGCGGAGACGGCGCTTCGTTTCGCTGCGCGGCGCGCCGCCAAGACGGCGGGCGCGATCCGTATCCTGGCCCTCATCCCTCCCGCCGAGTTCGTCCAATGGGGCGGCGTGCAGGCGACGATGGAGGATGAAGCCCTGCAACGGGCCGAAGCGCTGGTGACGAGCGCGGCGGGCACGCTGACCGACGAGTCCGGCATCCGCCCCAGCATCACCGTCCGGCAGGGCGATCCGGTGACGGTCGTGCGCCACACGCTGGAGGAGATGGACGATGTCGCGGCATTGGTGCTGGGGGCCGCCGCCAGCGGGCACCCCGGCGTCCTCGTCTCGCACTTCGCGGGCGCCGACGCGGGCAAGCTGCCCTGCCCGATCATGGTCATCCCCGGCGGTCTGGATGCCGAGGCCATCGACCGGTTGAGCTAGCGCTTTTCCAAGCAGATGGAATCAGCTGCTGACTCGGAAAGCGCGACAAAACAAAGACCTAGAGCAGTCGAGCCGATGCAATCGGATCGGAATCTGCTCTAGGGGCATTGATCCGTGTTCCTGCGCGGAAAGGAATCCGGTTCGAACGGCAGGACCGGGCCCTTGCCTACACAGGAGCAAAGCTTGTTAAGCCGGACCCGGACGCCTTACGCCTTATTTCTTGAGGCGATAGCCCGTCCGGAACATCCAGCCAATGATGGCAAGGCAAAGCGCCAGCATGCTCGCAACGAACAGCAGGCTGAACTCGATGCCCACATCGCCCCGCCCGAAGAAGGTCCAGCGGAAACCGGAGATCAGATAGACGATCGGGTTGAACAGCGTGATCGTCCGCCACGGCTCCGCCAGCATGTGGATCGAATAGAAGGCGCCGCCCAGAAAGGTCATCGGCATGATCAGCAGTAGCGGGATCACCTGCAACTGCTCGAAACTCTGCGCCCATATCCCCAATATGAAGCCGAACAGGCAGAAGCTGACCGCGATCAGCACCATGAAGGCGACCATCGCGAGCGGATGGGCGACCCGGATGTCCACGAACAGATGCGCGGTCACGAAGATGATGGTGCCGACGATCAGGGATTTGGTCGCCGCCGCGCCGACATAGGCGATGATCGTCTCCACCGCCGATACCGGCGCCGACAGCAGTTCATAGATGGTGCCGGTGAATTTGGGCATATAGATGCCGAAGCTGGCGTTGAAGATGCTTTCGGTGAACATCGACATCATGATCAGGCCGGGCACGATGAAGGCCGCATAGGGTATCCCGTCGATCTGCGTCATGCGCGAACCGATCGCGCCGCCGAACACCACGA
Organism: Sphingobium sp. CFD-2; assembly: GCF_024611135.1. Classification (NCBI taxonomy): domain Bacteria; kingdom Pseudomonadati; phylum Pseudomonadota; class Alphaproteobacteria; order Sphingomonadales; family Sphingobiaceae; genus Sphingobium; species Sphingobium sp. CFD-2. The sequence goes on from NZ_CP084405.1 coordinate 1,906,865, forward strand.
AATAGAGCGAGGTGGTGATCACCGGCACCAGCAGCCCGGTCAGCAGCGTGCGGCGGAAGCGATGCAGTTCGAACTTATAGATCGCCCATATGGCCCGATAATTGAACCCGCTCATGCCGCCTTCTCCTGATGGACCAGGGAGACGAAAATATCCTCCAGGCTGCTCTGCTCGGTATTGAGGTCCTTATAGCCGATGCCAAGATCACCCAGCTTGCGCAGCAGCGACGATACGCCGGTCCGTTCCGCCTGGGTGTCGAACACATATTCGATCTCATGGCCGTCCGCCTTCAGCGCGACCTGCCATTCGCCAAGCTCCGGCGGCACGGCGGACAGAGGTTCCGCCAGCACGATGGTCAGCGTCTTCTTGCCGAGCTTCTTCATGAGGGCGGTCTTTTCCTCCACCAGCACCAGTTCGCCCCTGTTGATGACGCCGACCCGGTCGGCCATTTCCTCCGCTTCCTCGATATAATGGGTGGTGAGGATGATGGTGACGCCGGTCTGGCGCAGTTCCCCGATCAGCTTCCACATGTCCCGGCGCAGTTCGACGTCGACCCCGGCGGTCGGTTCGTCCAGGAACAGCACCCGCGGTTCGTGCGACAGCGCCTTGGCGATCATCACGCGGCGCTTCATGCCGCCCGACAGCTCCAATATCTTGCTGTGGCGCTTGTCCCAGAGCGACAGGTCGCGCAGGATCTTCTCGATATAGGCGTCGTTGCGCGGCTTGCCGAACAATCCGCGAGAGAAGGTGACCGTGTCGATCACCCGTTCGAACGCATCGGTATGCAGTTCCTGCGGCACCAGGCCGATGGCGGAACGCGATCCGCGATAGTCGCGGACGATGTCATGCCCGGCGACGGTGACGCTGCCACCCGTCGGCCGGACATTGCCGCAGATGATGGAGATCATGGTGGTCTTGCCGGCGCCATTCGGCCCAAGCAGCGCGAATATCTCGCCCTCCTCGATCTCCAGGTCGACGCCCCTGAGCGCCTGGAAACCCGAAGCATAGCTTTTGGTCAGGCCCGAAACGGTGATGATGGACGCCATGCGCGGCAGTGCCCCCTTTTTTCTGAAGCGCAAAGATAGGGTGCCGCCCGCGCGGCGCAACCGCAGTCTATTCGCCCTTGCGGAAAAAGCGGAAGACCGTGGCAGGCGGGAAGTTGCGGACGGTCTGGCCGGCCCTGACGACCTCCAGGCCGAGCGCGTCGAGAATCTCCCGGCTCACGGGCGGACGCATCGAATAAGTGAACTGGATGAAGGCGCCGCCGGGCCGCAGCATGCGGAAGCTTTCGGAAAGAATGTCGGCATGCATCTGCCGATCCATCGCCAGCAGGGGCAAGCCGCTGATGACCGTCTGATATTCCCCGGCCTCGCCGGCGGTTGCGGTGGAAACGATCTGCGCCGGTGTCTCCAGCACCGAAACATGGGGAAAATGACGCCGCAGCCCGCGCGCAAAGGCTGGGTTGATCTCCACCACCTCCAGCTTGTCCGGGGGAAGGCCGGTGCCCAGGATCGCTCGGGTGAAGACGCCCGTGCCGCCGCCCAGTTCGATTACCCGGCCGTCCTCCGGATCGATATGTTCGACCATCAACCGCGCGAGATAACGGCTGCTGGGCACCACGGATGCGGTCTGGCGCGGTTTCTTCACCCAGGCGGCCAGGAAATCCAGATATTCGGTCGCCCGGGTGCGAAACTCGCTGTTGGGCAGGGTCATCGCCCGGCTGCGCTTGGACTTATGCTGCATGAGCGAACTGCGACCATTTCACTGTCATGCCGACTCCCTTAGCGGCCCGGACGGGCCGCGTCGATATGGCCTAGAGGCGATTTCCCGTCGGCTGGTCGACCTCGGCGGCGCTTTTCAGGGTTTCGATACGCTCCTGCAACCATAGCGCCACGGCCGCGATGCGGGGCAGCTTCTTAAGGTCGCCATGCGTCACCAGCCAGAAACTGCGCATGATCTCCACCTCGCCGGCCATCACCGGCACCAGCGAGGGATCGCCGCCCGCGATGAAATCGGGCAGCACGCCGATCCCCGCCCCTTCCGCGATCATGCGATGCTGCATATTGATGCTGGTGGCGCGCAGACTGGCTTCCAGCCCCGCCTCCACCTCGTCCAGATAGTCGAGTTCGGGCGAGAAGATGAATTCCGGCACATAGCCGATCAGCACATGATCGCGCAGGTCAGCGGTGCCTTCGGGCACGCCCGCCTCCGCCAGATAGTGGGGCGCGGCATAAAGGTGCAGCCGGTAATCGCCCATCCGGCGAACCGACAGCCGCCCCCGCTGCGGCCGGGCCAGCATGACCGCCATGTCGGCCTCCCTCTTGGACGGATTGAGGAAACCGGATGCGGTGATGAGGTCCAGCCTGATGGCGGGATGGCGCCTGGCGAAGTCGGCAAGCCCCGGCGCCAGCACCCAGGTGCCAAAACCCTCGGCCACCGAAAGGCGCACCTGGCCGTTCAGATGATGCTCCCGCCCGGTGGCCTCCTCCATCGCGGCGAGCGCTGCGCTCTCGATGCTTTCGGCATGGCTCAGCAACGCCTGGCCATGGGCGGTCAGCGTGCGCTCCCCCGCCCCCACTTCGAACAGTTCGGGCCCCAGCGCCTTCTCCAGCCGGGCAAGCCGCCGCGCTATGGTCGTCGCATCGATCCCCAGGGCTCGCGCGGCGGGCGCGATCTTTCGCGTGCGCGCCACCGCCAGAAAGACCCTGAGATCGTCCCAATCGAACATTCATCACTCGCCAAATCTGCAAAATCGCTGCAATGCTATGCAGAACTGCGTTGTTGCGTGCAATTCCGCATCGTATCTAGAAGCAACCCAAAGCGAACGTCAGGAGAGTTTGTGAGCCAGTTCGATCTCACCGAGGACCAGTTGGCCATTCAGGAGATGGCGCGCCGGTTCACCGCCGATGCGATCACCCCTTTTGCGGCGGAGTGGGACGAAAAGCATATCTTCCCCCGCGACACCATCCGCGCCGCGGCGGAGCTGGGCTTTGGCGGCATCTATGTGTCGGAGGAATCGGGCGGCATTGGGCTCGGGCGGCTGGAGGCGGCGCTGGTCATGGAGGCGATGGCCTATGGCTGTCCGTCGACCAGCGCGTTCATCTCGATCCACAATATGGCCGCCTGGATGATCGACCGGTTCGGATCGCAGGCCGTGAAGGACAAATATCTGCCCTCCATGGTGCCGATGGAGCGGATCGGCAGCTATTGTCTGACCGAAGCGGGATCGGGGTCCGACGCGGCGGCGCTCAAGACGCGGGCGATCAGGCAAGGCGATCATTATGTCGTCACCGGCTCTAAGCAGTTCATCTCCGGCGGCGGGGAGAATGAAATCTATGTCGTCATGGTCCGTACCGGCGACGACGGGCCGAAGGGCATATCCTGCCTCGTCATCGAGAAGGACATGCCCGGCGTCAGCTTCGGCGCGCAGGAACGCAAGCTCGGCTGGCATTCGCAGCCGACGGCTCAGGTCAATTTCGACGGCGTGCGGGTGCCGGTCGAGAATCTGGTCGGCGGCGAAGGCGAAGGCTTTCGCATCGCGATGATGGGGCTGGACGGCGGGCGGCTCAACATCGGCGCCTGCTCGCTGGGCGGAGCGCAGCGCTGCATCGACGAAGCGCTCACTTACACCAAGGATCGCAAGCAGTTCGGGCAGAGCATCGCGGATTTCCAGAACACGCAGTTCACGCTGGCGGATATGGAGACAGAGCTTCAGGCCGCCCGTACGCTGCTCTATGCGGCGGCGGTCAAGGTGACGGAGAATGCGCCGGACAAGACGCGCTTCGCCGCCATGGCCAAGCGGCTGGCGACCGACACCGGATCGTCGGTGGTCGACCGGGCGCTGCAACTGCATGGCGGCTATGGCTATCTGATGGACTATCCGATCGAGCGCTTCTGGCGCGATCTGCGCGTGCATTCGATCCTGGAAGGCACCAATCAGGTGATGCGCATGATCATCGCCCGCGACATGCTGCGGCCCTAAGCCCGAGAGAGAATGCGCAGGAGATTTTATGACCGATCAGGTGCTGATTTCCGTCGATAATGGCGTGGGGCGGATAAGGCTGAACCGGCCCAAGGCGATCCATGCGCTGACCACCGAGATGTGCGGCGCGATCATTGAGGCGCTGCTGGCCTGGCGGGAGGATGAGAGCGTCGTTGCGGTGATGCTGGATCATGCCGAAGGGCGCGGTTTCTGCGCGGGCGGGGACATCGCCATGATCGCCGACAGCGCCAAAGGCGACTGTTCGGAGGCGGAGCAATTCTTCTTCACCGAATATCGGATGAACCATCTGCTGTTCGTCTATGAAAAGCCGATTATTGCCTTCATCGATGGCATCGTCATGGGCGGGGGCGTGGGGATTTCCGATCCGGCACGCTATCGCGTGGCGACAGAGCGGACCACCTATGCCATGCCGGAGACGGGCATTGGGCTGTTTCCCGATGTGGGCGGCGGCTGGTTCCTGCCGCGCATGCCGGGGCGAACTGGGGCATGGCTGGCGACGACGGGCGCGCGGATCAAGGGCGCGGATTGCGCCGCCATCGGCATCGCGACCCATTATATGGCGTCGGACAAGCTGGATGCCGTCAAGGCGCGGATTATTGCCGATCCCGACGGATTGGCGGAAATACTGGACGAAATGGCCGATGCGCCGCCGCCATCGGCCTGGCAGGCGCATCGGGAGGAGATCGACCGGCTGTTCGCTTCGGACCGCTTCGAGGATATTCTGACTGCATTGGAAGCCGACGGATCGGACTGGGCGCGCGAGCAACTGGCAACGCTCGCCACCAAGTCGCCGCAGACGATCAAGGTGGCGCTGCGCCAGATGGTCGAGGGCGCTGCCTTCACCGATTTTGCCGACAATATGCGCAACGAATATCGCATCGGCCATCATGTCATCCGCCGTCCCGATTTCGTGGAGGGCGTGCGCGCGGTGATCTTCGACAAGGACAATGCGCCGCGATGGAATCCCGCGCGGCCGGAGGATGTGACGGACGAGCTGGTGGACAGCCTGTTCGCGCCCTTGCCGCCGGAAAGGGAATGGACGCCGCTGCCCGAACTGCGCGGCTGAACATGCTTTGTTTTCCGTGATTTCCAAGCCGTCAGATGGCCTATCTGACATGAAATCGCTCTAGAGGAGTGCCTGAAATGAGCCAGACCATCGCCTTCATCGGCCTGGGCAATATGGGCGGTGGGATGGCCGCAAATCTGCTGAAGAACGGCTTTGCCGTGCGGGCCTTCGACCTTTCGGAGGAGGCGCTGGCCAAGGCGGCCGAAGCGGGCGCCGTGCGCTGCGCCAGCGCGGCGGAGGCGGTCTCAGGCGCCGATGCGGTGGTCACGATGCTGCCAGCGGGAAAGCATGTGGAAGCCGTCTATACAGGCGAAGTCTTCGGGGCGGCCAAGGCGGATGCGCTGTTCCTCGACTGTTCGACCATTGACGTCGCGACGGCGCGCCGGGTGGAGGAAGCCGCTGCGGGCAAGGGCTTCGAGATGGTCGATGCACCCGTTTCAGGCGGCATCGCGGCGGCCAATGGCGGTACGCTGACCTTCATGGTCGGCGGCTCGGACCAGGCTTTCGGCCGGGCCAAGCCGATCCTGTCGACCATGGGCAAGGCGGTGATCCATGCCGGCGGCGCGGGCAATGGTCAGGCCGCCAAAATCTGCAACAACATGCTGCTGGGCGCGACCATGGTGGCGACCTGCGAGACCTTCGCCATGGCGAAGAAGCTGGGCCTCGACCCGCAGACCTTCTACGATATTTCCAGCGTATCGTCGGGGCAAAGCTGGTCCATGACCAGCTATTGCCCGGTGCCGGGCGTCGGGCCGCAAAGCCCGTCGGACAATGGCTATCAGGGCGGTTTCGCTGTGGGGCTGATGCTGAAGGATTTGAAGCTAGCGACGGAAGCCGCCGCTTCGGTCGGAGCGAGCGTGCCGATGGGAAATGCGGCGGAGTCGCTTTACCAGCTGCTCGCCAATCAGGGTGAAGCGGGGCGCGACTTTTCGCTGATGATCGAGATGTTGGAGGGGAAGTAAGGGGTTTCCATCTCCAAGCGTCTCGTAAATGGGTGGATTGCGGACATTCCCCCTCCCGAAGGCGGGAGGGGGTTAGGGGGTGGGCTGGCGCGGCATCTGCGCTGTTTTGCACCGGCTAAGTCAGAAGCTCGCTACGCTCGCGCCCACTCCTAACCCCTCCCGTTTACGGGAGGGGAATGTCCTGAATTGGCCATCATCAGCCTCCATCCGCTCATCAATCAGCGGCCTTTCCAAACCCCCGGACGCTTGGCGACGAAGGCTTCCATGCCTTCCTTCTTGTCCTCGGTCGCGGTCAGGATCTGGAACAGGCGGCGCTCGGTCAGGATGCCCTGAGCCAGCCCGGTCTCGAAAGCCAGATTGACCATTTCCTTGTTCACCATCGCGGCCATGGGCGGCATCCCCGCTATGGTCGCGGCCGTTTTGAGCGCGTCCTCCAGCAGATCAGCCGCCGGAACGATCCGCGCGACCAGACCGGCGCTTTCCGCTTCTTCGGCGCCCATCATGCGGCCGGTCAGGCACATTTCCATCGCCTTCGCCTTGCCGACGGCGCGGGTCAGGCGTTGCGATCCGCCCATGCCCGGCGCGACGCCCAGCTTTATTTCGGGCTGGCCGAATTTCGCGGTGTCGGCGGCCAGGATGAAATCCGCCATCATCGCCAGTTCGCATCCGCCGCCCAGCGCGAAGCCGGCGACCGCCGCAATCCACGGCTTGCGGGTGGCGACGACCTTGCTCTGCCAGCCGGAGAAGAAATCCTCCAGGAAGAAGTCCGCCGAATCCTTCTCCACCATTTCCTTGATGTCGGCGCCGGCGGCAAAGGCCTTCTCGCTGCCGGTCAGGACCAGGCAACGCTGCGACGGATCGGCATCATAGGCAGCAAAGACCTCGCCCAGATCCTTCAGCACCTGGCTGTTCAGCGCATTCAACGCCTGCGGGCGGTTGAGCGTGACCAGCGTCACCGCATCGCGCTGTTCCACCAGGATCGTTTCATATGCCATTGCCGTCTCCCTTCATTGACCCATTGCGATCCGCTCTATGCAGCGCGACGGCCCTTGGCCAGCCCCGGCAAGCCGCATCTTCGCAGCCGCTATCGGCACAGATGCATGAAGTCCCGGTCATAGCTGCGCAGATGCGCGCCGCCATCGATATAGAGCGTCTGACCCGTCACCGCACTGGCGCCCGCCAGATACAGCACGGCTTCGGCAATCTGCTCCGCCTGCGGCAGACGCGCCAGCGGCATCATCGCGGACAGCCTTTCCATCTGCCCTTCGTCATAATCGGGCGTCGCGATGGTGAGTCCAGGGGCGACCGCATTGACCCTGATCTGCGGCGCCAGGGTGGAGGCGGACAGCCGCGTCAGCCCCGCCAGCGCCATCTTCGACAAGGTATAGGCCAATTGGTCGCCATGCGGATGGTCGATCCTCTGATCCAGTATATTGACGATGCACCGGTCGCCTGTGCCGGCCGGAATGGTGGCAAAGGACTTGGTGAGCAAGGTGGGCGCGGCGCAATTGACCGCATAATGGCGCATCAGGTCGTCGGCATTGACGCTGTCGAGCCGATCCTGGCCGAAGATCGCCGCGCTGTTGACCAGGACATCGGGCGGACGGCCGAAACGCTCCGCGACCAGCGCCACCAGTTCCTCCGCCCCTTCCGGATCGCTGAAATCGACGGTGAAGCCGTCCCATTCGGTCCCATTCTCCTCCAGCGTCAGCGCCAGATGGGAATCGAGCCGGGTATCGTGGCTGCCATGGATCGCCAGCGAATAACCTGCCCGCGCGAAGGCGGCGGCGATGATGCCGCCCAACCGCCGATGGCCGCCCGTCACCAGCGCCAGCCGCTTTTGCGCCAGCGGCCGTGCGCCCGCCTGTTCGGCGCGCTTCCCAGTGCCCCCGAGGGGCCGATAGGCGGGAGCTTCCTCTTCGCTCACGATCCGATCAGCTTCAGCACTTCTTCACGGCTCTTCTCATCGTCGCGGAAGACGCCGAGCATGCGGCTGGTCTTCATGACGACATTGGGCGTGCGCACGCCACGGCCGGTCATGCAGCCATGGGTCGCCTCGACCACGACCGCGACGCCCTGGGGCTTCAGATGTTCCCAGATGCAGTTGGCGACTTCCGAAGTCAGCCGTTCCTGCACCTGAAGCCGGTGGGCGAAGGCGTGCAGCACGCGCGCCAGCTTCGATATGCCGACGACATATTGGCCGGGCAGATAGGCGATGTGCGCGACGCCCACGATGGGCGCCATATGGTGCTCGCAGTGCGACTGGAACGGTATGTCCTTCAACAGCACGATGTCGTCATAGCCGCCGACTTCATGGAAGATGCGCGAAAGATGATAGGCCGGATCGTCGTCATAGCCGCGGCAATATTCCTTCCACGCCCGCGCCACGCGCTGGGGCGTTTCCACCAGCCCTTCCCGTTCCGGATCGTCGCCCGACCAGCGGATCAGCGTACGGATCGCGTCGGCCACGTCCGCCGGAACCGGAATCTTGATCGACTCGCCCGCAGTTTCGGCATCGGGATCATATTCCATGGACGGCACCACTCCTTTGTTGCTTCCGGGCATATGGCGACTGATTTACAGGAACGCCAGCCCCTTCGCCCTGCTGGACAGGACATGCTGGCGGTGGCACATGCAGGGGAAACCGGGTCAACCGGGGTCGCCTCAAATCATCACAGCGGAACCATGCGGACCGAACAGATCGCCGCCGTCCTCCTTGCAGCGGGCACATCCTCACGATTCGGGGAAGAAGACAAGCTGATGGCCGATTGGCGGGGCAAGCCCGTCGCGGTGCATGCGCTGGAAACCATCGCCTCCATGATCTTTGCGGAACTGGTTGCAGTGGTGCGTCCTGTCGGCCAGGCGCCGGTCCTGCATCGCCGGCTGGAACGGCGCGGCTATTCGATCCTGGTCAACGATCGTCCGGAAGACGGCATATCGGGCAGCATCATCCGCGCCGTGGAGCATGTCATGCCGATGCGGAAATGCCGCGGCATATTGATCTGCCTGGCCGACATGCCCGACGTGCCGCAGACGCATTACAACCGCATCTGCATGGCAGCGGAGGACATCCGCTCCGTCGTCGCCAGCACCGACGGATTTTCCTCTTCGCCGCCCGCCTTCATCGGGCGGAAGCATTTCCCCGAACTGCTGGCGCTGCGAGGAGACCAGGGGGCGCGGGCGCTGCTCAGCCATGGCGTGCAGATCGAAACCATGGGCGCCAGCCTGCGCGATATCGACACGCCGGAGGATCTGGCCGAACGGCGGCCCGAATAGCGCATCAGCTCGACCGGGTGGGATCGGTCATGGGATCGCCCATCTCGCGCGGGTCGGCCGAGCGGCCCAGCGGCAGAGAACCCGTCTGCCGCTCCAGCATGCGGTGGACGACCGGCGGATTGGGGCCGCTGTGCAGGGCGTGGATGGCTTCGCTGTTCGCCATGTCGGCAACGGTCCGGCGGCTGTTGTGGCGGACATAGTCCAGCCAGGTCGACACATGATAGCGCTCCACCCACAATTCCGGATCGCCCAGATCGCGCAGCAGCGACCAGCCATGGGCGCCGTCGCGGCGACGGATGCGGCGGCGTTCGCTCATCGCCGCCAGGAAGGGGACGACAGATCCGGCGGCTATGCGATATTCTATGGTGACGACCACCGGGCCGCTGCGGGGCTCGATCGGAACGGCGGTCTGCGGCTCACGCCACAGGTTCTGGAGGTCGAGATTCTCCTCGCCCGTCTGCGCCAGCGGACGCGCATAGCCGATCAGGGCCGAGGCGAACTGGACAGCTGCCGCGCCATAGAGGGCGGTGACGACGCCATGATCCTCCGCCATGGTGCCGAACAGCCATGCACCCCCGGCCATGCCGCCGAAGGCGACCATCTGATACAGGGCAACAGCCCGCGCCACGACCCAGCGAGGCGCCGACATCTGGACCGAAACGTTGAAGGTCGAAAGCGCGATCACCCAGCCCGCGCCCGCCATCAGCAGCCCCAGCAACGCAACGACCAGCCAGTCGCTGACCGCCATCAGCACCGTCCCGGCCGCAAGCGCCATGGCGGCCGAGCGCACGATGGTCTCGACCGAAAAGCGGCGGCGCAATTGCCCCGTCGACAGCGCCCCCAGCACCGCGCCGATGCCGAAGGCGCCGCTGAGCGCGCCGAATGTCAGCGCGCCGCCGCCCAGCAGCTCGCGCGCCACCAGCGGCATCATCGCTGAAACGGCGCTTGCCCCGATGCCGAATGCCGCGCTTCGGAGCAGCACGACCTGGATATTGGGCGACATGGCGACATAACGAACCCCTGCGCGCATCGCGAGGCCGATGCGTTCGCGCGGGAGGAGTTGAGGCGGCCGTTCGGGACGCCAGCGGGCAAGCACGGCGACCAGCCCCACATAGCTGATGGCGTTGACCAGAAAGGCCGTCGCCGCACCGGCGGCCGCGACGATGACGCCGCCCAGCGCCGGGCCGATGCTGCGCGCCATGTTGAAGCCCATGGAATTGAGCGAAACGGCATGGGGCAAGGCGGCGCGCGGCACCATGTCCCCGACCGACGCCTGCCAGGCCGGTCCGTTGATCGCGGTGGCGCAGCCGACGAGGAAGGTGAAGCCCAGCAGGGCCCAGGGCGTCACCCAACCCATCCAGGCGAACAGCGCCAGCAGGGCGGAGACGATGAGCATGAACAGCTGGCAGATCAGCATGACCACCCGCCTGTCGCTATTGTCCGCCACCGCGCCTGCCCAGAGCGACAGCAGCATGATTGGCAGGGTCGTCGCCGCCGGAACCAGCGCGATCATCTGGGGCGAGGCGGAGAGCGAGGTCATCATCCACTGCGCGCCGACGGACTGGATCAGCCCGCCGAAGTTGGAGGCGAGGCTGGCCCACCAGATCGCGCGGAAGATCGGGATCGACAAGGGCGACGGCGCTTGGGAGGGGTCCGACTCTGACACGCTTTCCATGAAGCGGAATAAGGCGGGCGGGTCAAATCCGCGAATCATTAAAAGAATTGAAAAGGGTTGAAACGTCCGCCGGAGGACGAGGCGGGGCCCCTTTGGCGGGATGACGTTACGGTCGGGCGGGCTGACGATTGAGGCTTGCACTTTACGTAAACGTAAATACATTCGCAGCGAACATCCGGCGCCCAGCGGAGAGGAATGGAAAGCCATGGAAGCCTTTATCTACGATGCCGTCAGGACGCCCCGGGGCCGGGGCAAGGCCGACGGGTCGCTGCACGAAATCACCCCGATCCAGCTGGCGACGCAGATGCTGCAGGCGGTGCGGGACCGGACGGAGATCGACACCGCCGATGTTGATGACGTCATACTGGGCTGCGTCAGCCCGGTGGGCGAACAGGGCGCGGACATCGCCCGCGTGGCGGTGCTGAACGCCGATTACGCCCAGACCGTGCCGGGGGTGCAGATCAACCGTTTCTGCGCTTCGGGGCTGGAGGCCGTGAACATGGCCGCCGCCAAGGTCTATTCCGGCGAAGCGGGCCTTGCCATCGGCGGCGGCGTCGAGTCGATGAGCCGCGTGCCCATGGCTTCGGACGGCGGCGCATGGGCGATGGACCCGGCGGTCGCCTACAAGACCTATTTCGCGCCGCAGGGCATCGGCGCCGACGTGATCGCGACCAAGTTCGGGATCAGCCGCGACGATGTCGACGCCTATGCCGTGGAGAGTCAGAAACGCGCCAAGGCCGCCTGGGACGAGAAGCGCTTCGCCAAATCCATCGTGCCGGTGAAGGACGTCATCGGATCGGTCGTGCTCGACCATGACGAGCATATGCGGCCTGACGCGACGATGCAGTCGCTCGGCAGCCTGAAGCCGAGCTTTGCCGCGCTGGGTGAGGAGATGCCGGGCTTCGACACGATCGCCCTGCTCCGCTATCCCGAGCTGGAGAAGGTCAATCACGTCCACCATGCCGGCAACAGCAGCGGCATTGTCGATGGAGCGGCGGCAGTGCTGGTCGGCAACAGGGAAATGGGCGAGAAATATGGGCTGAGACCCCGCGCCCGGATCAAGGCCATGGCCTCTATCGGGTCGGAGCCGCTGATCATGCTGACAGGGCCTGAGTTCGTGGCGGGCAAGCTGCTCAATCGGGCGGGGATGAGCAAGGCCGACATCGACCTGTGGGAACTGAACGAGGCCTTTGCCAGCGTCGTCCTGCGCTACATGCAGGCGATGGACCTCGACCATGGGCAGATCAACGTCAATGGCGGCGCGATCGCCATGGGCCATCCGCTGGGCGCGACCGGGGCTATGGTGCTGGGCACGGCGCTGGACGAGCTGGAACGCAGCGGCAAGGGCACCGCGCTCATCAACCTGTGCGTCGGCGCGGGCATGGGCACGGGCATCATCATCGAGCGCGTTTGAACATTGGAGCCGTTCGTCCTGAGTAGCCATTGAGCCCGTCGAAATGGCGTATCGAAGGATCAATGCTTCGATACGGGTCTTCGACAAGCTCAGCCCCTACTCAGCACGAACGGAGGTAGGAAAGGTTGCCTCAAATGCAGACCATCAATTTCGACATCGACGCCGACGGCATCGCAACCCTCACCATTGATGTTCCCGATCAGTCGATGAACGTCATCGGCCCGGATTTCCTGGCCGATCTGGACGCGGCGATCACGCGCATTTCCTCCGAGGAGGAGATCAAGGGCGCGGTCATCGCGTCGGGCAAGAGCAGCGGCTTCATGGCGGGCATGGACCTCAAATATTTCGGGTCGATGCTGGTCAGCGAAAATGGGAAACGCCCCTCCCCCGCAGCGATCTTCGACAAGGTTTTCGTGCTGAACCAGTTGTTCCGGCGGCTGGAGACCTGCGGCAAGCCGATCGCCTGCGCCATCGAGGGGACCTGCGTCGGCGGCGGGTTCGAACTGGCGCTGGCCTGCCATCGCCGGATCGTCGGGGACAGCCCGAAGACGCAGTTGGGCCTGCCCGAAATCCTGATCGGCCTGTTCCCCGGCGGCGGCGGGTCGCAGCGCCTGCCGCGCATCATGGGGGTGCAGGCGTCGCTGATGTACATGTTGCAGGGCAAGCTGTTCCGTCCCGCCGACGCAGCGATGATGAAGGTGGTCGATCAGGTCGTGCCGCAGGGCACGGCGGTCGAAGCCGCGCGCGAATGGGTGAAGGCCAATCCCAACGCCTTCGTGCAGCCCTGGGACGTCAAGGGCTTCAAATTCCCCGGCGGCGCGGGCGGCTTCAATCCGGCCTTCGTCCAGACCATGGCGGGCGCCCTGCCGATGACGCTCAAGCAGACCCAGCGCAACATGAACGCGCCGATCGCGCTGCTTTCGGCGGTCTATGAGGGGGCTTTCCTGCCCATCGACCGGGCGATCCGGGTGGAGAGCAAATATTTCGCCAAGGTCGCGGCCGACCCGCAGGCGGCGAACATGATCCGCAGCCTGTTCGTCAACAAGCAGGCGGCTGAGCGCGGAGCGCGGCGGCCCAAGGACCAGCCCAAGGCGCCGACGAAGAAGCTGGCCATGCTGGGCGCGGGCATGATGGGCGCAGGGATAGCCACCGTGGCCGCGCAGGCGGGGATCGAGGTCGTGCTGTTCGACCGCGACCAGGCCTATGCCGAAAAGGGCAAGGCGCATGTCGAGGAGGTGCTGAAGAAGCGGCTGGGCCGGGGCATGACGCCGGAGAAGATGGCGGAGACCCTGGCCCGCGTGACGCCGACGACGGATTATGCCGCGCTGGCCGGAGCGGACTTCGTGATCGAGGCGGTGTTCGAGGATGTCGCGATCAAGGCCGAAGTGACCAAGAAGGTCGAGGAGGTGCTGGGCTCGGATACGATCTTCGGGTCGAACACCTCCACTTTGCCGATCACCAAGCTGGCGAAGGCGTGGAGCAAGCCGGAGAATTTCATTGGCATCCACTTCTTCTCGCCGGTCGAGAAGATGCCGCTGGTGGAGATCATCCTGGGCAAGGAGACCGGGCCGGCCGCCATCGCTAAGGCGCTGGATTTCGTGGCCCAGATCAGGAAGACGCCGATCGTCGTCAATGACTCGCGCGGCTTCTATACCTCGCGCTGCTTCGGCACCTATGTGCAGGAGGGCGTGGAGATGGTGGCGGAGGGGATCAATCCCGCGCTGATCGAAAATGCCGGGCGGCAACTGGGCATGCCGGTGGGGCCGCTGGCGGTGGGCGACGAGGTTTCCATCGAGCTGGGCCACAAGATCGTCGTCGCCGCGCAGAAAGAGCTGGGCGACGCCTATGTCGCGCAGCCGTCCGACGCGGTGATGGCGCGGATGGTCGAACTGGGGCGGCTGGGGCGGAAAAGCGCCAAGGGCTGGTATGACTATCCCGAGGGCGGCAAGAAGCATCTCTGGCCGGGACTGGAGGAGATGTTCCCGCGCGCCGCCGTGCAGCCCGATGTCGAGGAAGTGAAGGAGCGGCTGCTCTACCGCCAGTTGATCGAATGCGCGCGCTGCTTCGAGGAAGGCGTGCTGGAGACGCCGGAGGATGGCGACATCGGGGCGATCTTCGGCTGGGGCTTCGCGCCCTATACCGGCGGACCGTTCAGCCATATGGACACGGTCGGCATCGGCCATGTCGTCGCGGTGCTGGAGCGGCTGGCGGCGACGCATGGGGATCGCTTCGCGCCCACGGTCCAGTTGCAGGACATGGCGGCAAGCGGCGCGACTTTCTATCGCCCCGTTTCGTCCCGCGCCGCGGCATGAATGGGGTGGGAATCGTCACGAAGCTGATCTAGTCCTGACAGGCAAAGGGCTGTAACCTTCTCATTCGTCATGCTGGACTTGTTTCAGCATGACGGGGGAGAATGGCGGCGGCCCTGATCTATCGGGAGACCTTCATCTTATGAGCGAAAAGCCGTCGGTTCTGGTCACGGGCGGGGCCGGCTATATTGGCAGCCATGCCGTATTGGCGCTGCGCGACGCGGGCTATGGCGTCGTGGTGATCGACAATCTGGTGACGGGGTTCCGTTGGGCGGTGCCGGACGATGTGGCTTTCGTCGAGGGCGATATTTCGGATCAGCCGCTGGTGCAGAAGGCCCTGCGCGATCATGGCGTGAAGGCGGTGATGCACTTTGCCGGATCGGTGGTGGTGCCGGAATCGGTCGAGAACCCGCTCAAATATTATCATAACAACAGCGCCAAGACCCGCGACCTGATCGAGAGCGTCGTCACGGTAGGCGTGCCGCATTTCATCTTCTCCTCGACGGCGGCGACCTATGGCATTCCGGAGGAAAGCCCGGTCCGGGAGACCACGCCGCAGCGGCCGATCAATCCCTATGGCATGTCTAAGCTGATGACCGAATATATGCTGCGCGACGTCAGCGCGGCGCATGCGATGAATTTCTGCGCGCTACGCTATTTCAACGTGGCGGGCGCCGATCCGGCCGGGCGGACGGGACAGTCGACGGCGGGGGCGACGCATCTGATCAAGGTCGCGGTCGAGGCGGCCTTGGGCAAGCGGAGCCATGTTTCGGTGTTCGGGACCGATTTCGACACGCCGGACGGGACCGGGGTGCGCGACTATATCCATGTCACCGATCTGGCGGCGGCGCATGTGCTGGCGCTGGAGGCGCTGATGGTCAGGCCGGAGCAGAATTATCTGCTCAACTGCGGCTATGGCCGGGGCTTTTCCGTGCTGGAGGTGCTGGACGCGGTCGACCGGGTGACGAACCTGAAGATCGACCGGCGGATGGAGGGACGGCGCGCGGGCGATCCGGATGCGCTCATTTCCGACAATCGGGCGATCATGGGGGAATTCCCATGGAAGCCGCTTTATGCCGATCTGGATCAGATCGTCACCCATGCCCTCGCCTGGGAGCGCAAGCTGACCGAGATACAGCAAAGGGGGAATGGAGGGGAATGAGCGCGGAGTCGGTCCGGGCCTTTTTCTCCGTCCATGCGCCGGATGTCGCCATCATCGACCAGGGGGTGAGCACCGCCACGGTCAATGAGGCGGCGGAGGCCCTGGGCGTGGTTCCGGCGCGGATCGCCAAGACGCTGTCGTTGCGGGTCGGGGATGAGGTCGCGCTGGTGGTGGCGCGGGGCGATGCGCGGCTGAATAACGGGAAGGCGAAGGCGGCGCTGGGCGCCAGGCCGCGCATGCTGGGGCTGGAGGAGGTGGAGGGGCTGACCGGGCATCCGGTGGGGGGCGTCTGTCCCTTTGGGCTGACCTCTCCCCTGCCCGTTTATTGCGACATTTCGCTGCGGGATTTCGAGACGGTGTTTCCGGCGGCGGGATCGCGGACGACTTCGGTGGAGTTGACGCCGGAGCGGCTGGCCGAGCTGACCGCCGCGCGATGGATCGACATCTGCACGATCCCTGAAGACAATCTGGCCGAAGAGAATTGAACGACATGCCTACCGAACATCTTTTCGTCGATGGCGCGCTGGCGGCGGCGGACATGGCGCGGCGGATCGCCGCGATCCTCGGGGATGCCATCGCGGCGCGGGGGGTGGCGACGATCGCGCTGTCGGGCGGGCGCTCGCCAAGGCCCGTGCTGGAGGCTTTGTCGGCGATGGCGCTCGACTGGGGCAAGGTGATCGTGACGCTGGTCGACGAGCGCTGGGTGGCGCCGGACCATGCGGACAGCAATGAGCGGCTGGTGCGCGGGACTTTGTTGCAGGGGAAGGCCGGGGCGGCGCGGTTCGTGCCGATGAAGAATGAGGCGGCGGACGCCTATGCCGGGCAGGCCGAGTGCGAGGCGGCGTTCGCGGCCCTGCCCTGGCCGCTCGACATCGTGCTGCTGGGGATGGGGGAGGATGGGCATACCGCTTCGCTGTTTCCGGGGGCGAAGGAACTGGCGGAGGGGCTTTCCACCCATGCCCTGACGATCGCGGTCACGCCGCCCGCTGCGCCGCATCAGCGCATGTCGATGAGCGCCCGGGCGATCCTTGCGAGCCGGCATATCTTCCTCCAGATCGGCGGGGCGGCGAAGAAGGCGGTCTATGACCGGGCCTTGGCGGGGGGGCCGGTGGAGGAACTGCCTGTCCGGGTGGCGCTGTGCCAGCATGCGGTTTCGGTGGAGGTTTGGATTTCGGAATAGGTTCAGTCGCGCGGCTTGTGCCTGGAGATGAGATAGCGCCAGACGCCGACGAGATTGATCAGGAGCAGCGCGATATTCTGGAAGCCTATGCCTTCGCTGTCTTCCGACAGGAAACCCCAGCCGATCAGGGCGATGGAGGAGGTCACGAAGAGGACGAAAGCCCAGCCCGTGATGCGGCGGCCGAGATTGAGGGAGACGATGAAAGCGGCGATGGTGGCGGCGCCTGCGCCATAATATTGCAGCGCGTCGAGCATGGTTTCGTTCATCCATCGCCAACGCGGCAATTGTGACAAGGTTGCGGCGCGGGTAAGAGGCGACGCATGGTTGCCAATATCGATCCTTTTCACGCCATCGCCATCAGCCGGGAAGCCCACAGGCTGGAGGCCGAGGGGAGATCCATCCTGCATATGGAATTCGGGCAACCGTCCACGGGGGCGCCCTCTGCTGCGATTATGGAAGCGCATGCCGTGCTGGATCGCGACCCCATGGGCTATTGGGAAAGTCCGGCGCTGAAGGAGCGGATCGCGCTCCATTATCGGGAGCGCTATGGCGTGGCCGTGGAAGCGGAGCAGATATTGCTCACCTGCGGCGCTTCGCCGGGGCTGGTGCTGGCGCTGACCAGCCTGTTCGCGCCGGGTGCGCGGGTGGCGACGGCGCGGCCGGGCTATGTCGCCTATCGCAATACGTTGAAGGCGCTGTATCTGGAGCCGCTGGAGGTCGATTGCGGGCCTGCGGAGCGTTACCAGATCGGCGCGGCGGCGCTGGAGGCCCTGGAACCCGCGCCGGATGGGGCGATCATCGCCAGTCCGGCCAATCCCACGGGGACCATCATTCCCGCCGAGGAGATGGCGCGCATCGCAGAGGTTTGCCGGGTGCGGGGCATTCGCATCGTCTCCGACGAGATTTACCACGGGCTCAGCTATGGCGAACCGGCGCGGTCGATGCTGGAATTCGCGCCGGACGCCATCGTCGTGAACAGCTTCTCCAAATATTTTTCCATGGCCGGGTGGCGGCTGGGCTGGGTGGTGTTTCCGCCCGGCCTGATCGACACGGCGCGGGCGCGGATGGGCAATCTGTTCCTGACGCCGCCTTCCCTGGCGCAGCATGCGGGGTTGAAGGCGTTCGACTGCGTCGATGAGCTGGAGGGGCATGTCGCGACCTATCGGCGCAACCGGGAGTTGCTGCTGGCCGCCCTGCCCGCGCTGGGGTTGAAGGAGATCGCGCCGCCGGACGGGGCCTTCTACATCTATGCGGATGTGGGGCATCTGACCAATGACAGCCTGTCCTTCTGCCAGAGATTGCTGCGCGAAACGGGGGTGGCGACGGCGCCGGGGATCGATTTCGATCCGGTCGACGGGCACCGGCATATCCGCTTCAGTTTCGCGGTTTCCACCGATCGGGTGGAGGATGCCATCGCCCGGATGATCCCCTGGTTCAACGCGCAGGGCGGCGGGGCAAGGGATTGATCCATTCCGGCTGGATCGGCAAATTCCTCTGGTATCTTAAATATTTGCGGTTAATCGCTGGGGTGCGACCCGAAGCTTTTACCCTGTAAAAGCTCGCCTGCCCGGCAGCCATGCTGCCGGGCTTTTTAGTGCATGGCCATGTCTGGAAAGAGGGCATCGAACCCGGCGGGGTTCGCAAGGGCGAACCGAACGGCCGCCCGAGCTTATGCGAGGATAGCCAGCGCCGCGGATGCGGCCGCCCGGCGCTTGAGGCAAAATAAGCTTGAGGCTAAATAAGATGGTGCGGGCGGTCGGAATCGAACCGACACTCCTTTCGGAACCGGATTTTGAGTCCGGCGCGTCTACCAGTTTCACCACGCCCGCATGCCCTTCAGCCGCGTTCCGGACGGAGGATGATTCCATCTTCCGTCAAAAACGCCAGGGTGGAGCGCCAATGGCAAAATCGGCGGCCAGCGTCCAGCCAAAAATCGACGCTTTCATCCTCTCGCGGTTGCGGGATGGGCCCCACAGGGATAGCCTGCTTGCGTAACGAGTGCCGCTGGGTATAAGGGCGGCTTCGTGCAGACCTGATAACACTAACGGAAAAGGGACAACCTTTGACCGAACCGTCTGCCACGTTCCTGTTGTTCGGCGCCACCGGCGACCTGGCGCACAGGATGATCTTTCCCTCGCTCTACAATCTGCTGGCCGATGGCCTGCTGCCGGAGGATTTCCTGATCATCGCGTCAGGGCGTTCCGAATTCACCGACGAGCAGTTTCGCGCCGACATCGACAAGGCGCTGCGGAAATTCCTGGCCGCAGACCGTTATGACGCGGACATCGCGGAGCGGCTGCGCGACATCATCGTCTACCAGCCGGTGGAGGCAGGCAACGCCGCCCAGTTCAGGGCGCTGGCGGAACGGCTGGACGGGCGACTCGACAAGGGCGTGTCCGTCTATCTCTCCACGCCCCCTTCCCTCTTCGCGCCGACCGCGCAGGGGCTGGCCGAGGCGGGGCTGATCACGCCGAAGACGCGAATCGCGATGGAAAAGCCGATCGGCAAGGATCTGGCCTCTTCCAAAGAGGTCAATGACGGCATCGGCGCGCTGTTCGCGGAGGACCAGATTTTCCGCGTCGACCATTATTTGGGCAAGGAAACGGTCCAGAACCTGCTCGCCCTGCGCTTCGGCAATGTGATGTTCGAACCGCTGTGGAACGCCACCGCCATCGATCATGTGCAGATCACCGTGGCCGAGACGGTGGGCCTGGAAGGCCGGGTTTCCTATTATGACGGCGTCGGCGCGCTGCGCGACATGGTGCAGAACCACGTCCTCCAGATCCTGTCGATCATCGCCATGGAGCCGCCCGCGCGGATGGACCCGACCGCCGTGCGCGACGAGAAGGTGAAGGCGCTCCGTTCGCTGCGCCCGATGACGGCCGAGGCGGTGAAGACGCACAGCGTGCGCGGGCAATATACGCCCGGCGCGGTCGGTGGGCAGATCGTCACCGGCTATGCCGACGAACTGGGCAGGCCGTCCGACACCGAGACCTTCGTGGCGCTGAAGGCCCATATCGACAACTGGCGCTGGCAGGGCGTGCCCTTCTACCTGCGCACCGGCAAGCGCATGCCGACGCGCCAGTCGGAAATCCTGATCCAGTTCAAGCCGGTGCGCCATTCGATCTTCGGGCGCAATGGCGGGTCGGGTCTGGAGCCGAATACGCTCATCATCCGGTTGCAGCCGGAGGAATATATCCGCCTGCTCATCATGAGCAAAAGGCCGGGGCTGGAGCGCGAGGTGCATCTGGAGGAGGTGACGCTGGACGTGTCGCTGACCGCCGCCTTCGCCGGGCAGCGCCGCCGGATCGCCTATGAACGGCTGATCCTGGACCTGCTGGCGGGCGACGCCACGCTGTTCGTGCGCCGGGACGAGGTCGAGGCGCAATGGACCTGGATCGATTCGATCATCGACGGGTGGAAGGAGGCCGGGGTGAAGCCATCCTCCTATTCTTCCGGGAACTGGGGGCCGTCCTCAGCCATTGCCCTTATCGAACGAGACGGAGCGAGCTGGAATGACTGACCTTCATCCGGTGATCGAAAAGGTCACCGAACGCATCGTGAAGCGCAGCGCGGCTTCGCGCCTCAAATATCTGAGCCTGATCGAGCGCGGGCGGGACGCGGGCACCAACCGCGCCCAGCTTTCATGCGGGAACCTGGCCCATGGCTTTGCCGCGAGCGGCGAAGACAAGGCTGTCATCCGCACCGGCGCGGCGATGAATTTCGGCATCGTCACCGCCTATAACGACATGCTGTCGGCGCATCAGCCCTATGGCCGCTATCCCGAGCAGATCAAGCTGGCGGCGCGGGAGGTGGGCTGCACCGCGCAGGTCGCGGGCGGCGTTCCGGCGATGTGCGACGGCGTGACCCAGGGGCAGGCGGGCATGGACCTGTCGCTCTTTTCCCGCGACACCATCGCGCTGGGCACCGCCATCGCCCTGTCCCACGCCATGTTCGAGGGCGCGCTGCTGCTGGGCATCTGCGACAAGATCGTGCCGGGGCTGCTGATCGGGGCGCTGCGTTTCGGGCATCTGCCGACCATATTGATCCCCGCCGGGCCGATGCCGTCCGGCCTCGCCAACAAGGAGAAGGTGCGCATCCGCCAGCTCTATGCCGAAGGCAAGGTCGGCCGGGAGGAACTGCTGGAGTCCGAAAGCGCCAGCTATCACGGCGCAGGGACCTGCACCTTCTATGGCACGGCCAATTCGAACCAGATGATGATGGAGATGATGGGGCTCCACATGCCCGCCGCCTCCTTCGTGCATCCGGGCACGAAGCTTCGGCAGGAACTGACGCGGGCGGCGGTGCATCAATTGTCGCGCATCGGCTGGGACAGGGACGGGCAACCCAATGACGATTATCGGCCGCTGGGGCATTGCGTGGATGAAAAGGCGATCGTCAACGCCATCATCGGCCTGATGGCGACTGGCGGATCGACCAATCATGCGATCCATCTGCCGGCCATCGCCCGGGCGGCGGGGATCGTCGTCGACTGGACCGATTTCGCGGAAATTTCCGATGTCGTGCCGCTGCTGGCGCGGGTCTATCCCAATGGATCGGGCGATGTGAACAATTTCCATGCGGCAGGCGGCATCAGCTATGTGATCCGCGAACTGCTCGGCAACGGGCTGCTGCATGGCGACATCCTCACCGTCGCGCGGCAGGGACTGGCCGATTATGGCAAGGAACCGGCGCTGGAGAATGACGCGCTGGTCTGGAAGGACGTGCCCGAATCGCGCGACCTGTCGATCCTCCGGCCGGTGTCCGACGCCTTCAATCCCGACGGCGGGATGCGATTGCTGGCCGGCAATCTTGGCCGCTGCGTCATGAAGGTGAGCGCGGTCGACCGGGAGCGCTGGACCATCGAAGCGCCCGCGGCGGTCTTCCACGATCAGGACGATGTGCTGCGCGCCTTCAAGGCCGGCGAACTGGAGCGCGATGTCGTGGTCGTGGTGCGGTTCCAGGGGCCAAGGGCGAACGGCATGCCCGAACTGCACAAGCTGACCCCGGCGCTGGGGGTGTTGCAGGATCGCGGCTTCCGCGTCGCGCTGGTGACGGACGGACGCATGTCCGGCGCATCGGGCAAGGTGCCCGCGGCGATCCACCTGTCGCCGGAAGCGTTGGGCGGCGGCCCCATCGCCAAGCTGCGCGACGGCGACATGGTGCGGGTCTGCGCGGAGACGGGCCTGATCGAGGCGCTGGTCGACGCGGCGGAATGGGACGGCCGCGACACGCCCGCGCCGCCCCCCGCCCCCTATGATACGGGCCGCGAGCTGTTCGCGCTGTTCCGCCATCATAGCGATCTGGCGGAAAGCGGCGCATCGCCCATTCTGGCGGCCATGGAAACCGAAGTTTAGAACCGAAGCATTCCCGTTCGCCCGAGATTTTCGGAGGAGCGCTTTTCCTGAGGAAGAGTGAAGGACTTCGACAGGCTCGGCCCGGACGGGAGGAGAGTAGCATGACCGAGATCATCGCAGCCGACATTGGCGGCACAAACGCCCGCTTCGCCCGTGCCAGACTGAATGCGCGCAATGTGCCCACGCTGGGCAAGGTGCGCAAATATAAGGTGGCCGATTATCCGACCCTCCAGGCCTGCTGGGCAGCCTTCGTCAAGGATGAGGGCGGTCATCTGCCCACATCCGCCTCCATCGCCTTTGCCACCGCGATCGGGCGCGAAGTCATCAAGCTCACCAACAGCGCATGGGTCATCCGGCCCGATACGCTGGACGAGGAACTGGGCCTCAGGCATCTGCGGCTGGTCAATGATTTCGAGGCGGTCGCCCATGCCGTGGCGCGCCTGCCGAAGGAGAATCTGCCGCTGCTGTTCGGGGAGGACAGGCCCTTTCCGCGCGACGGCGGGGTGACGATATTGGGACCGGGCACCGGGCTGGGCGTGGCGATGATCGCCTTCGACGATGGCGAGCCGCATGTGATCGCGACGGAGGGGGGGCATCTGGACTTCGCGCCGCTGGACCCGCTGGAAGAGAAGATCCTCGCCTATCTGCGCGACAAATTCCTGCGCGTGTCGACCGAGCGCATCGTGTCGGGACCGGGGCTCAACAACATCTACAAGGCGATGGCGACCATCGGCCATGATCGGGTCATGCTGATGGAGGATGCCGAGCTTTGGCAGGCCGCCATCGACGGGACCGACGAATTTGCGCGCAGGGCGCTGGCGCGGTTCTGCATGTCCTACGGCTCGGTCGCGGGCGACCTGGCGCTGGCGCAGGGACCGCATACGGTGGTGCTGGCGGGCGGCCTGACCCAGCGGATGAAGGACATATTGCCGCAATGCGGTTTCCACCAGCGCTTCACCGCCAAGGGACGGTTCGAAAGCCTGATGAAGTCGGTGCCGATCCGGCTCGCCCTGCATGACGAAATCGGGCTGTACGGCGCCGCCGCGGCCTTTCGGGAGAAGAAATGATGGCGTTGAGCGTTGAACAGGTGATGGAACTGGCCCCGGTGATCCCGGTGCTGGTGGTGGACCGGGTCGAGGATGCGCTGCCGATCGCGCGGGCGCTGGTGAAGGGCGGGCTTCCAACATTGGAAGTGACGCTGCGGACGCCGGCGGCGCTGGACGTGATCAGGGAGATGGCGAAGGTCGAGGGCGCCGTCGTCGGAGCGGGCACGGTGCTGAACCCGGCGCAACTGGACGCCGCGATGGAGGCGGGGGCGCGCTTCATCGTCAGCCCCGGCCTGACCGAGCCGCTGGGCAGGGCCGCGATCGCCGCGGGCATTCCCTTCCTGCCGGGCACGGCGACGGCGGGCGACATCATGCGCGGGCTGGACATGGGGCTGTCGCACTTCAAATTCTTCCCGGCGGAGACTTCGGGCGGGCTGCCCGCGCTGAAGGCCCTGGCCGCGCCGCTGCACATGGCGCGCTTCTGCCCGACCGGCGGGATCACGGCGGAAAGCGCGCCCAGATGGCTGGCGGAACCCGTCGTCAAATGCGTCGGCGGAAGCTGGGTCGTGCCCAAGGGGCCGGTCGATCCGGCGAAGATGGAGGCGCTTGCACGGGAAGCCGCCGCGCTGCCACGCTGAACTTGCCTCCCGGCGCGGCTCATCCTAGATGCGAAGCATGAATCCGCGTCGGCTGCTTCCTTCCCTGGCCCTGTTCCTGTCCGGTTGCGCCAGCACCTTCCAGGGCTATCCGTCCCTCGCCAAGCGGGCGATAGAGGACGCCCCCATAGCGGAGGCGGCGCCCGCGCCCTCCCCCGTCGCGCCCGAACCGGAGCTGGTCCAGAATGTCGACCGGCTGACGGCGCAGGCTCAGGCGGGCGGCACGGCATTCGACAAGGCCTGGCCGGCGGCGGACAGGGCGACGCGGGCAGCATCCGGCGCGGCGGTCTCCAGCGAGGCCTGGGTGGCGGCGCAGACGGCGCTCAGCGCATTGGAATCGGCGCGCAACGACAGCGTATCGGCGCTTGCGAGCCTGGACGTGCTCTTTGTCGAGCGCAGCAACGCGGCGGCCGAGGGGAAGGCCAGCGGCGGGATCGAGGCGATCGATGCGGCGCGGGCTTCCGCGCTGGCGATTGTCGATGGGCAGAACGACCGGCTGGACGTGCTCAAGGGGCGTCTGGCGCAGCCCTGATCCGCCCGCAGCCCTGCTGATTCAATCGGGCGAAAGCGCCGCCTTCACCGCGCCCTTGTGCGCCTTTCCATTATGGACATAATGGTCGACGCCCTCCCGCATGTCGATCAGCACTTCGTCCGACAGGTCGCGCATATATTTGGCGGGGCGGCCGGCCCAAAGCTGCCTGTGAGGCACCGTCTTCCCCGGAGAAAGCAGGGCCCCGGCCGCGAGCATGGCGTCGCTTTCCACCGTCCCGCCGCTCATGACGATGGCGCCCAGCCCCACGAAGGCGCGGTCCTTCAATATGCAGCCATGGACCATCGCCAGATGCCCGATCAGCACATCTTCCCCGATGATCGTGGGCCAGCCTTCGGACGGGCGGCCGTCAATATGGTCGCCGGGGCTGTCACAATGCACGATCGAGCCGTCCTGGATATTGGTGCGGGCGCCGATATGGATGAAATTCACATCCGCCCGGATCACGCAATTATACCAGATGCTGACGTCCGGGCCGATCTCCACATCCCCGATGATGCGGCATCCCGGCGCGATGAAGGCGCTGGGGTGGATCTTCGGCGTCTTGCCGTTGAAGGGGATGATGGAGACTTCGGGATGATCGGTCATGTTCAGGCTCCCAGCAGCCGCGCCGCATGGAGCGCATGATAGGTGAGGACGCCCGAGCAGCCTGCCCGCTTGAACGCCAGCAGCGTTTCCAGCACCAGCGCGTCGCGCTCCCCCGCCCCCGCGGCGGCCGCGGCCTCCAGCATCGCATATTCGCCCGACACCTGATAGGCGAAGACGGGCACTTCGAACCGGTCCTTCACCCGGGCGATGATGTCGAGATAGGGCAGGCCCGGCTTCACCATCACGCTGTCGGCGCCTTCGGCAATGTCCAGCGCGACTTCGCGCAGCGCTTCCTCGCTGTTGGCGGGGTCCATCTGATAGGTCTTCTTGTTGCCCTTCAGCAGCCCGCTCGATCCGACCGCATCGCGGAACGGGCCGTAGAAGGCGCTCGCATATTTGGCGGCATAGGCCATGATCTGCACATTGGCATGGCCTTCCTGCTCCAGCGCCTCGCGGATGGCGCCGACGCGGCCATCCATCATGTCGCTGGGGGCGATGATGTCCGCGCCCGCCGCCGCCTGGTTCAGGGATTGGCCGATCAGCACGTCGATGGTCGCGTCGTTGACGACATAGCCCGCCTCGTCCAGCAGGCCGTCCTGGCCGTGCGCGGTATAGGGATCGAGCGCCACGTCGGTCAGGATGCCGATGTCGGGCACCGCATCCTTGATGGCGCGGATGGCGCGGCACATCAGGTTATCGGGATTGAGCGCCTCCGCCCCGTCATCGCTGCGGCGGTCGGCCTGCGTATTGGGGAAAAGCGCGAGGCAGGGAATGCCCGCCGCCTGCGCTTCCCTCGCACGCTCCACCATCAGGTCCACCGACCAGCGCGACACGCCGGGAAGGGAGCCGATCGGTTCCTCCACTTGCCTGCCCTCCGTGACGAACAGCGGCCAGATGAAGTCGCTGGGCGTGAGGCGGGTTTCGGCGTGCAACGCCCGGCTCCAGGCCGAGGCGCGGGTGCGGCGCAGACGAAGCGCCGGATAGGAGGCATGGGTCATGGCCGGGGGTTTAGGCCCCTGCCCTCGCCGGATCAAGCAGGAGGGGACGCTATTTGGCGAAGCGGCGGAAGAAGCTGTCCTCGTTCCAGGCCGGGCGCTGCGGCGCATTGGCGACGCGCAGCGTGACGGCGGCGACATAGTCGTTGAGCTTCACCGATTCGGCCGGCATCACCGGCTGGTTCGCGTCGTCCCTGGGCGAATGGTAGATGTTGGCGCGCCAGGCCCTTTCGACCGTCGCCTCCGGCGTGCCCGCCTTGAAGCCATATTTGAAGAACAGCGCGGGGATGCCCGCCCGGATGAAGCTGTACTGATCCGACCGGACGAAGACGTTGCGGTCCGGGAAGGGATCGGGCGTGATCGGCAGGTTCATCGCCGCGCTTACCGCTTCGGCGTCCTTGCCAAGGCTGCTCTGGTCATAGCCGATCGGCGTCACGGTGGTCAGCGGGAAGATCGGCAGGGCCATGTCGAAATTGAGGTCGGCCACCATCGCCCTTTGCGGCACGGTCGGACGGCGCGCGAAATAGCTGGACCCGAGCAGCCCCTTCTCCTCCGCCGTGACGATGGCGAAGAGGATCGACCGCCGGGGCTTCACCTTCCCGTTGCGCAGGGTCCGGGCGATTTCCAGCAGGCTCGCCACGCCCGATGCATTGTCGAGCGCCCCATTGTAGATCGCGTCCCCATCGATCGGCGTGCCCACCCCATAGCCGTCGAGATGCGCGGACAGGACGACATATTCCCTGCTGAGCTGCGGGTCCGTCCCGGGCATGAGCGCGATGATGTTGGGCGAGGTCAAATCGGCGCGCCTCGCCGCCACCTTCGCGTCCAGCCGCTGGGCGAGCGGAAAGGACGGCACCGGACCGGAACTGTCGGCGGCGGCGGAGATCTGCGCGAAATCATGGCCCGATCCGGCAAAGAGCAGCGCGGATTTGGCCGGGTCGAACTGGGCGTTGAGGAAGGGGGTCGCCGTATCCCGCAGGGCCGGGTCGCGGAAGAACAGGGCCGGCTGGCTGGCCAGCGCCATGCGCCGGTCCCACGGAATTTCAACCTGTTTCGGCGTCACGAGCTGGATCAGTCCAAGCGCGCCCTGTTTCGCCAGCCACGCCGCCCGCTCCGATCGGGCATGGGACTTCAGCGCGCCGGAGAGGGTCGCCGGTCCGCCCGAGACGACCACCACGATCCTGCCCTTGAGGTCCAGCCCGGCGAAATCGTCATGCCCCGCTTCCGGCAGGTGCAGGCCGTAGCCGGCGAAGACCAGCGGGGCGCCGACGGTTTCCGGAGCGGGGCCGCCGCCCCCTGAGAAGATGATGTCGGCGGGCGCCGCCAGCGCGGCATGGCCGCCCGGCCCCGTCAGCGAAGCGCTGCTCTGCTGCGACAGGATCACCTGCTCGACGAAGGCGACCGGCTGTTTATAGCCGTCGGTCCCGGCCGGCTTCAGCCCAAGCGCCCGAAGCTGTCCGATCACATAATCAGCCGCCCTGTCATAGCCCGGCTTGCCCGTTCCCCGCCCTTCATAGCCATCGTCGGCAAGGGTGCGGACATGCTTCCACCAGGCTTCGCCCCGGTCGTCGGGCGCAGCCGGGGCCGCGATGCTGATCGAAGCCAGGAGGAGTCCGGAAATCCATTTGCGCATCAGCCACATGCCCCTTTTGAAAACCTGACGATCTTGCCTGATCCGGTGCGACGAACAAGGGGGCTTGGAACCGCTACGGCCCATCCCTATCAGGATCGGCAAAAGACTGGGAGATCGTCATGCCGCTGCCCCGTTCGCTCGCCCTGCCGGTCGTCATCATGCTATGGGCCGCCCCGGCGGCGGCGGCGACGCGCGGGTTCACCATCACCAGTTTCGACGCCATTCGCGTGGATGCGCCGGTGGAGGTGACGATCACCACCGGCGCGGGCGCTTCGGCGCGGGCGGATGGCGATCAGGCGGTGCTGGACCGGCTGAAGGTGGACATATCCGGCCGCCTGCTTGCGGTGACGGTGGAGCGGGCGCGGCCCGGCGAGAAATCGGGCGGGCGGGCGGTGCTGCGGCTGTCGACCGGCGACCTCAGCCGCGTGGTGCTGACCGGCGGCGGATCGGTGTCGGTCAGCCGGATGAAGGGTCTGCGCGGTGAGATCGTGCTGGGCGGCAATGGCGATGTCAGCGTGGCGGCGGTGGATCTGGACCAGCTGAGCCTGGGAGTGGCCGGAGCCGGACGGGCGAACCTGTCCGGCCAGGCGGGCGTCGCGACCATCCGCGTCACCGGCCCCGGAGCGGTGATGGCGGAAGGCCTGCGGGTGCGGCAGGCCGCGGTGGCGAATGACGGTCCGGGAAATGTGGCGGTGACGGCAGAGGTTTCGGCCCGGGTTTCCGCATCCGGATCGGGCGATGTGACGGTGGCGGGGAAGGCCGCCTGCAGCGTCGACAATCGGGGGACGGGGCGGATCAGTTGCGGTGGGGAAGCCTATTAGGCGATGGGGACGAGTTCGGGATGCCGGGGGATGGCCAATTCGAGACCATCCTTCTCCCTTGAGGAAGAAGGATGGGAAGCCCTGGCGGCGGAGGAGCCTAAGGCTGATCTGGATGAGGGGGAGCGGGCCTGCGGTCCGCGCGATCCGTTGGATCGCACCCCCTCACCCAGCTACGACTAGGCAGCAAGCTGCCAAGTCTGCGCAGCCCTCTCCCTCAAGGGAGAGGGATGAAGCGGGTGTACGCTTCCCGCCCAAATCAACTGGTCCGGCGAGTCCTGAATTTGTCGGCGCTGCCCAAGGCATCGGCTGCGTGGCGGGAAACGATCAGGGTTAGGCAAGTCTTTACTTCGCATGCGTTACGACGGCCCGGATATGGACTGCCGGATTAACTGATGCCTCGCCTCCTTGCCATTCTCCTTCTTTTCCTGTCGGCGGCCCCGCAACCCGCGGCGGCGCAGGTGGCCGTGGCCGACAGCGGCGATACGGCATGGATGATGCTGTGCGGTCTGCTGGTGTTGCTGGCGGCGCTGCCGGGACTCGCGCTGCGTCATGCCGGTCTGGTCCATGTGCGCAACGCCCTGTCGATCGGCGTGCAGGGGCTGGTGGTGGCCGCCGGCGTTTCGCTGCTCTGGGCCCTTGTCGGCTACAGCCTGGCCTATGCGCCGGGGAGCGGGTGGCTGGGCGGCCGGGCGCATCTGTTGCTGGCCGATCTGGGGGCGCTGCGTGACGGGCTGACCGTGCCGGAATCCACCTTCGTGCTGTTCCAGATGGCCCTTGCGATCCTTGCCGCCGGCCTGCTGCCGGGCGCTGTGGCGGAAAGGGTGCGCCTGGGGTGGATGGCGCTGTTTGCGCTGCTCTGGCTGCTGCTGGTCTATGCGCCGGTCGTCCATTGGGTCTGGGGCGGCGGATGGCTCGCCAATCTGGGCGTCATGGATTTCGCGGGCGCGCTGGTCGTTCATTTGAGCGCGGGATTTTCCGCGCTCGCATTGGTGCTGGTCGTGGGCAGGCGGCGCAGCGTTTCTGCCGGACATGCGCCGGTGCTGGGCGTATCAGGCGGGCTGCTGCTGTGGATCGGCTGGGCCGGCATAGTGGGCGGATGGTCCTTCGGCGCGACGGACAATGCCGCGACCGCCATTCTGAACGGCCATTTCGCCGCCTGCGCAGGCCTCTTCGGATGGATGCTGGTGGAACGGATCGACAAGGGGCATGTCACCGCCAATGGGCTGGTTTCCGGCGCATTGGCCGGGCTGGTGGCGATTTCCGCCTCCGGCGCTCTGGTGGGGCCGGGCGGCGCGATGGCCATCGGGCTGATCGCCGCCGTCATCTGCCGACTGGCAAAGGGATTATTGGGCGACCGCATCGACGACGCGGCGGATATTTTCGTGATCCACGGACTGGGCGGGCTGACGGGCGCGCTGTTGCTGCTTCCCTTCGTGCTGCCGGCGCTGGGCGGCGTCGGTTTCGCGGCGGGGATCAGTCTTGCCGGCGCCTTCTTGGCGCAGTGCATCGGCATCGCGGCGGTGGCGCTCTGGGCGATGGCGGGAGCGGCGATCATCGCGCTGATGCTGTCGGTCGTGACGCCCGCCCGGATCGGCGCGCGGGAAGAAGCGGAGGGGCTGGACATCCCCCGCCATGGACAGCAGGGCTGGGATTTCCGCTAGGCATGGGCGTCGCGGTCGGCATATTCGCGCATCAGGAGGAACGGCGGATCGGGCGTTGCCTTGCATCGCTGCCGCTGGACCGGGCCGACACCGTCTTCCATGTGCTGGTGAACGGATCGACCGATGCCACGGCAGGACGGGCGCGCGAAGCGGCCGCAGGACGGACGAATGTCATCGTCCACGATCTGGCCGCCGGGGGCAAGGCGCGCACCTGGAACCATTTCGTCCACCGCCTGCTGACCGGCGGAGAAGATGCCGTGATCTTCATGGATGGCGATGCGGAGATCCTTGCCGGGTCGATCGATGCGCTGGTATCGGACCTCGCGGCGCGGCCGGAGGCGAATGCGGCGGCGGGGATGCCGATGAACGGGCGGTCCGCGGACGCCTATCGCCGGACCCTGCGGGAGGAACGGGGATTGTTCGGCGATCTCTACGCCCTGTCGGGGCGCTTCTTGGCGGCGATCCGGCTCAGGGGCTTGCGGCTGCCCGAGGACCTGATCGGAGACGACGGTTTGGTGGCGGCATGGGCGCATACCGATCTGGGGCGCGATGCCGACTGGCGGCGGGAGCGCATCCTGGCCTGCGAGGATGCCGGCTTTCGCTGTGAGGCGGTCAGCCTGTTGCGGCCCACCACCCTGCGCATGCAATATCGGCGGATGATCAATTATTCGGTGCGCTTTTTCCAGAACCGGATCATTTCCGACATCATGGGCCGGGATGGCGTGGACGGGCTGCCGGTGCGGATGGATGCGGTCTATGGGGAATGGTTGCCGCGCTTTGCGCCGCGCGCGCTGCCCGTGGGATGGTTCGACCGGAAGGCGTTGGCGCGCATGCGGGATTTTGCGCGGGGGAGTAGAGCGTCGCTCTGAGCTTGGCTTAACGTGCTCCTGTGGGCACGTCGGGGACAGAAAAGGGCCGGAGAGGACAAACCCCCTCCGGCCCCTTTTCAAAGATGGCGGATGCCCCCTTAACGGTCGCGGGCCGCCAGTTCCTTGTTGATGTAGAGCGCCACCATCGTCGCCACCGCACCCGACAGCAGGTAGATGCCCGAGGCGGCCAGACCGAATTTCACGGACAGCAACAGGGCCACCAGCGGCGCGAAGCCGGCGCCGACCAGCCAGGCCAGGTCCGACGTCAGGGCCGACCCGGTATAGCGCGCCTCGGTCGCGAAATTCGACGCGACGACGCCGGACGACTGGCCGAAAGCCAACCCCAGCAGCATGAAGCCCAGGATCATGAAGGCGACCTCTCCCAGATCGCCGCCGTTCAGCAGCAGCGGCGCCATGATGCTGAAGATCGCGATGCCGAGCGCCGACCATGCCAGCAGGGAGCGGCGGCCGATCTGGTCCGCGATGAAGCCGGAAACGACGATGGCCAGCAGGCCCACGGACGCGCCGATCATCTCGATGATCAGAAACCGTTCCAGCGGCTGGTTGGTGAACAGCGCGACCCAGCTCAGCGGGAATACGGTGACCATGTGGAACAGCGCGAAGCTCGCCAGCGGAGCGAAGGCGCCGATGATGATGTTGCGGCCTTCCGCCTTGACCGTCGGCAGGATTTCGGACGGCTGAAGGTCCTTCTGCTCGAACAGGCGTTCGAATTCATGCGTCACCACGATGCGCAGCCGGGCGAACAGCGCGACGACGTTGATCGCGAAGGCCACGAAGAAGGGATAGCGCCAGCCCCAGTCGAGGAAGTCCGCACGCGACAGCGTGAGCAGGAAGAAGGCGAACAGCCCGCTCGCCACCAGCAGGGCCAGCGGCGCGCCGAGTTGCGGCACCATGGCGTACCAGCCGCGCTGATGCTGCGGCGCGTTGAGCGACAGCAGCGACGCCAGCCCGTCCCATGTGCCGCCCAGCGCGATGCCCTGTGCCGCGCGCAAGATGATCAGGACTAACGCAGCATAATGGCCAATCGTCGCATAACCGGGCATGAAGGCGATGGACGCGGTCGAGCCGCCGAGCAGGAACAGCGCGACGGTCAGCTTCGTTCCGCGCCCGTAGCGGCGATCGATGGCCATGAAGATCAGCGAACCGATGGGCCGCGTGATGAAGGCGACGGCGAAGATCGCGAAGGAATAGAGCGTGCCGGTCAGGGCATCCACATAGGGGAACACAAGGCTCGGGAACACGATGACCGAGGCGATGGCGTAAACGAAGAAATCAAAGAATTCGGAGGTGCGACCAATGATCACACCAATGGAAATATCACCCGGCGCGATCTTGTGGTCCCGCGCATTGATCAGGCGCGCATCATCCTCCAGCGATCGGGAGGTGAAGGTCATGGCCTGTGAACTCATAGGCATCCGCTCCTTGGCTAAGCCACCGGAACCCTCTTCTGTTCTGCCGGCGGCCACGGATAGGCAACATAGCAGAAAACCCGCAGAGTCTAAGCAGTATCCCACCGCTGAAGCATTTTTTGCATCTGCGCACAATGGGACAAATTGCCCACTGTTCGACTCCCTGCGGAAGCGGTAGGCGGCCCCCATGCCACACCCCATCCCCCTCGACCGGACCCGGATTTTCCGCTGGTCCGCTCCGATTCTGGCGCTGCCGCTGACGGCCTGCGACTGGGTCGTGATGAACCCGTCGGGCGATATTGCGGTGCAGCAGCGCGACCTGATCCTGATCTCGACCGCGCTGATGCTCCTCATCGTCGTTCCCGTCATGGCGCTCGTCCTCTTCTTCGCCTGGCGCTACCGCGCGGCGAACAAGGCCGCGGACAAGGATTATGACCCGGACTGGGACCATTCCACCAAGCTGGAACTGCTGATCTGGTCCGCGCCGCTGCTGATCATCATCTGCCTTGGCGCGCTGACCTGGGTCAGTACGCACAAGCTCGATCCCTATCGGCCGCTCGACCGCATCGACGCCAGGACGGCGATCGATCCCAGGGTGAAGCCGCTGACGGTCGAGGTCGTGGCGCTCGACTGGAAATGGCTGTTCATCTACCCCGAACTGGGCATCGCGACAGTCAACGAGCTGGCGCTGCCGGTCAATGTGCCGGTGCGGTTCGACATCACCGCCTCTACCGTGATGAACAGCTTCTACGTGCCTGAACTCGCCGGCCAGATCTATGCCATGCCCGGCATGAAGACCCAGTTGCACGCCGTCGCCAACCGGCCGGTGGCGGGCACCGGCATTTCCGCCAACTATTCGGGCGCGGGCTTCACCCACATGCGCTTCGCCTACCGGGCGCTGGACAGGGCCGGGTTCGATGCCTGGGCAGCCGGGGTGAAGGCCAGCCGCGCCCATCTCGATCGCGACGTCTATCTGACCCTGGCCAAGCCCAGCGAAAAGGCGCCGGTCGCCTATTTCTCCGCCGTCGACCCCAAGCTGTTCGATGCCGTCGTCAATCTGTGCCCCCGGCCCGGCCAGCGCTGCATGGGCGAGCTGATGCACGTCAACATGATGGGCGGCGCGGGCAAGGAATCGGCGCGCGACACCAAAGGTCTGCGCTACGACTTCCCCGACAGCCATGTGATCGAACAGTCGGACCGGAACAGGGGGCAGGAGACTGCTCCCGACGCACCGGCCGCGGACGGCGCGAAGGGCGCCGCGCAGGCGCCGGGCGATCACTCTTCCCACAGCGGCGCTGACGCGCACGCGCAGCATCGGTAAGGCCCATGACTGGCACAATGACAACCGCACAGATGATCTTCGGTCGTCTGACATGGGACAGCTTCCCATGGCATGAGCCCATCGTCGTCGCAACCTTCGTCGCGGTGGTGCTGGGCGGCACCGCCCTTGTCGCGGCGCTCACCTGGTTCCGGCTCTGGGGCTATCTCTGGAAGGAATGGTTCACCAGCGTCGATCACAAGAAGATCGGCATCATGTACATGGTGCTGGGCCTCATCATGTTCCTGCGCGGATTTGCCGACGCGATCATGATGCGCATCCAGCAGGCCTGGGCCTTCAACGGTTCGGAAGGCTATCTGAACGCCCATCACTATGACCAGGTGTTCACCGCGCACGGGGTCATCATGATCTTCTTCGTGGCGATGCCGTTCATCACCGGCCTGATGAACTACATCGTGCCGCTCCAGATCGGGGCGCGCGACGTCAGCTTTCCCTTCCTCAACAATTTCTCCTTCTGGATGACGACAGGCGGCGCGGTGCTGGTCATGATGTCGCTGTTCCTGGGCGAGTTCGCGCAGACCGGCTGGCTTGCCTATCCGCCGCTGTCAGGGCTTGCCTACAGTCCCGCGACAGGCGTCGATTATTATATCTGGGCGCTGCAGGTGGCGGGCGTCGGCACGACATTGTCCGGCATCAACCTGATCGCGACCATCGTGAAGATGCGCGCGCCGGGCATGTCGCTCATGAAGATGCCGGTGTTCACCTGGACCTCGCTCTGCGCGAACGTCCTGATCGTCGCCTCCTTCCCGATCCTGACCGCCACGCTCGTCCTGCTGTCGCTCGACCGCTATGCCGGCACCGCCTTCTTCACCAATGATTTCGGCGGCAATCCGATGATGTACGTCAACCTCATCTGGATCTGGGGCCATCCGGAGGTCTATATCCTCATCCTGCCGCTGTTCGGCGTCTTCTCCGAAGTGGTCTCCACCTTCTGCGGCAAGCGCCTGTTCGGCTACACCTCCATGGTCTATGCGACCTGCACCATCATGGTGCTGTCCTACCTGGTGTGGCTGCACCACTTCTTCACCATGGGTTCGGGCGCCAGCGTCAACAGCTTCTTCGGCATCACGACGATGATCATCTCGATCCCGACGGGCGCCAAGCTGTTCAACTGGCTGTTCACCATGTATCGCGGCAAGATCCGTTTCGAGCTGCCGATGATGTGGGCCGTCGCCTTCATGCTGACCTTCACGGTCGGCGGCATGACCGGCGTGCTGCTGGCGGTTCCGCCCGCGGACTTCGTGCTCCACAACTCGCTGTTCCTGATCGCGCATTTCCATAATGTGATCATCGGCGGCGTGCTGTTCGGCCTGTTCGCGGCGATCAACTACTGGTGGCCCAAGGCCTTCGGCTTCAGGCTGAACGTCTTCTGGGGCAAGGTCAGCTTCTGGTGCTGGAACATCGGCTTCTGGCTGGCTTTCGGTCCGCTCTACGTGCTCGGCCTGATGGGCGTCACGCGCCGCCTGCGGGTGCTGGACGATCCGTCGCTGCAACCCTGGTTCGTCATCGCGGCGATCGGCGCCGCCATCATCGCCATCGGCATCGGCGCCATGCTGATCCAGTTCGCGGTGTCCATCTGGAAGCGCGACGAGCTTCGCGATCCCACCGGCGACCCCTGGGACGGCCGTACCCTGGAATGGGCGACCAGCTCGCCCCCGCCGGAGTATAATTTCGCCTTCACCCCCGTGGTGTACGATGGCGACACCTGGGCGG
Source organism: Sphingobium sp. CFD-2 (assembly GCF_024611135.1). NCBI lineage: Bacteria > Pseudomonadati > Pseudomonadota > Alphaproteobacteria > Sphingomonadales > Sphingobiaceae > Sphingobium > Sphingobium sp. CFD-2. Next base: position 1,942,568 of record NZ_CP084405.1, read on the forward strand.
ACATGAAGAAAAACGGCTATCAGCGTCCGCTGAGCGGCTACAGGCCGATCCACATGCCGAGCAGCACGGGCGCGGGCGTGATCCTGGCCGGGCTGGCGACGCTGTGCGGCTTTGCGCTCATCTGGTACATCTGGTGGCTTGCGGGGCTGAGCTTCATCGGCATCGTCGCCGTCGCCATCGGCCACACCTTCAACTACAAGCGCGACTTCTACATCCCTGCGGAGGATGTGACGCGCACCGAGGAAGAGCGCACGCAAATCCTCGCGGCGGGAGTCTGACACGCATGAGCAGCGCAACTGCACATAGGGAACCCCGGGCCTATCACCTGCCCGAGGAGCCGCACCTCCACGAAGGCCACAGCACCATGCTGGGCTTCTGGATGTATCTGATGAGCGACTGTCTCATCTTCGCCATCCTCTTCGCCACCTATGCGGTGCTGGGCGGCAGCTATGCCGGCGGGCCGGGGCCAAAGGACCTGTTCGACCTGCCCCTCGTCGCGCTCAACACCGCGATGCTGCTCTTCTCCTCGATCACCTATGGCTTCGCCATGCTGGCGATGGAGAAGAACAGGGTCAGCGCCACGCAGGGCTGGCTGGTCGTCACGCTGCTGTTCGGCGGGGCGTTCCTGTTCATCGAACTCTACGAATTCGCGCACCTCATCCATGAGGGCGCGGGTCCGTGGCGTTCGGCGTTCCTGTCCTCCTTCTTCACGCTGGTCGGAACGCACGGGCTGCACGTCACCTTCGGTTCGATCTGGCTGGTCACGCTGATGGTGCAGGTCGCGAAGAAGGGCCTGATCCCCGCCAACAAGCGGCGGCTGATGTGCCTGTCGATGTTCTGGCACTTCCTGGACGTCATCTGGATCGGCGTCTTCACCTTTGTCTATCTGATGGGAGTGCTCCGGTGAGCGATGCCGTCCATCCGCACGGTGGCCACGACCACCATCATGACGATCATCATGACGCCCATTCGCACGGCAGCTTCGGCAGCTACATGATCGGTTTCGGCCTGTCGGTGATCCTGACGGCCATTCCCTTCTGGCTGGTGATGAGCGGCGCGCTGAACGACCCGCAACTGACGGGCATCGTCATCATGGGCTTCGCCGCGGTCCAGGTCGTCGTCCACATGATCTACTTCCTGCACATGAACACCCGCGTCGAAGGCGGCTGGTCGTTCATGGCGATGATGTTGACGGTGGTGCTGGTCGTCATCGTCCTGTCCGGTTCCCTGTGGGTCATGTATCATCTGAATGCGAACATGATGCCGCACGCGCAGATGGAGATGGACATGGGTCCGACCCAGGAAATGCGCGTCATGCACAATATGAGCGAGATGCCGTGACAACGGCCCAAGACGGGGAGCGCTCCCGGCGCTCCCCGGCCTTTCCGATCGGCCTGACGCTGATCGCCCTCTTCTTTTTTGCCGGATTTTGCGCACTGGGCGCCTGGCAGGTCCAGCGCCTCGCCTGGAAGCGCGACCTGATCGCCCGCGTCGATGCGCGAATCCATGCCGCCCCCGTCCCCGCTCCCCGCATGGCCGCTAAGGCCGACGAATATCGGCGCGTCAGGATTTCGGGCCGTTTCCTCCATGACAAGGCCGCGCTGGTGCAGGCCGTCACGGTGCGCGGCGCCGGTTTCTGGGTGCTGACGCCGCTCGTCACCGATCAGGGCTTCACGGTCATCGTCAATCGCGGCTTCGTGCCGCCCGACAAGCGACGGGACTATATGCGTCCTCCGGGCGAAGCGCGGATTTCGGGACTGCTGCGGCTCAGCGAACCGGGCGGCGGTTTCCTGCGCTCCAACGATCCGGCAAGCGACCGCTGGTTCTCCCGCGATGTGGCCGCCATCGCAGCAGCGCGCGGGATCGGGCGGCCGGTGGCCGATTATTTCATCGACGCCGATGCGGCGGCCGATCCCGGCGCCTTGCCTGTCGGCGGCCTCACCGTCGTCGCCTTTACGAACAATCATCTGCAATATGCGATCACATGGTTCGCGCTGGCGGCAATGGTCGCGGGCGCGTACATATTCGTGATGCGCCAGGAGCGGAAAGACCGCCGGGGATGAACCGGAACCTGCCGATCAGCACCCTCTGGCAACCCAGCCAGTGGCCTGCCGACGCCGCGGGCCGCAAGAATCTGGCGCTGCTGGTGCAGTTGCGCTGGCTGGCGATCGCGGGGCAGCTCATCACCATCCTCGCCGTGCATTTCATCATGGGCATCCGCCTGCCCATCGCCCCGATGCTGCTGATCGCGGGCATGGCGATATTGATGAACGGCCTCAGCTTCGGCGCGCTGCGCAAGCGGACCGACGTGTCCCATGCCGAACTGTTCCTGTCGCTGCTGTTCGACGTGCTGCTGCTGACGGCGCAGCTCTATCTTTCAGGGGGGGCGACCAATCCCTTCATCTCGCTCTATCTGGTGCAGGTGGCGCTGGGGGCGGTGCTGCTCGACCGGTGGAGCATCTGGGGCATCGTCTTCGTCTCTGCGCTCTGTGCGGGGCTGCTGGCGCTGCATTACCGGCCGCTGGACCTGAACGGCGCGCTGGAAGGCCATTTGTTCGACCTGCATATCGTCGGCACATGGATATGCCTTACCATGATCGCCGTGCTGCTGGTGCTGTTCGTGCTGCCGGTGACGCGCAACCTCCAGGCGCGGGACGCCTATCTCGCCCGGTTGCGTCAACAGGCGGCGGAGGAGGAGCATATCGTCCGCATGGGCCTGTTGGCGTCGGGCGCGGCGCATGAACTGGGCACCCCCCTCTCCCAGCTTGCGGTGGTGCTGGGCGACTGGCGGCACATGCCGGAGATCACGGCCCACCCCCCTCTGGTCGAGGAAGTGGCGGAGATGCAGGCGGCGGTCCAGCGCTGCAAGGAGATCGTCACCGGCATCCTCCTGTCCTCCGGCGAGGCGCGGGGCGAGGCTCCGGAAGTGACCAATGTGCGCGATTTCATAGAGGGCATCGCCATGGAGTGGCGCAGGGCGAATCCCGGCATGCCGCTGCGCTGCGATTTCGGGCCGCACGACTATCCCCGCATCGTGGCCGATCCGGTGATCCGGCAGGCGATCGGCAATCTGCTCGACAATGCGCGGGAGGCGGGCGCGACCTATATCGACCTGCTGGCGGGGCGCGACAGCAGTTCGCTCAACATCGCGGTGCGCGACAATGGCAGCGGCTTTTCGGAGGCGATGCTGGAGGATTTCGGCAAGCCCTATCGATCGAGCAAGGGCAAGGAAGGCCATGGCCTGGGCCTGTTCCTTGTGGTCAATGTGGTGCGCAAGCTGGGCGGCAGCGTCAGCGCGAGCAACGGCGCGGATGGCGGGGCGCTGATCCTGCTGCGGCTGCCGCTGGGCACGGTGGCGCTGGAAGAGGAGACGGCCCCATGACTGAGCGCCTGCTGGTGATTGTCGAAGATGACGAGGCGTTCGCCAAAACGCTCAAGCGCTCCTTCGAACGGCGCGGCTATACGGTGCTGGCGGCCGACAGCCATGCGGCGCTGGAAACGGTGCTGGCGGGCAGCAAGCCCGGCTTCGCCGTGGTCGACCTGAAGCTGGGCGCGGAATCCGGCCTCGTCTGCGTGCAGACATTGCATGCCCATGATCCGGCGATGGTGATCGTCGTCCTGACCGGCTTCGCCAGCATCGCGACGGCGGTGGAGGCGATCAAGCTCGGCGCGTCCAACTATCTCGCCAAGCCGTCCAACACCGACGACATAGAGGCGGCCTTCGCGCGTTCCGCCGGCGACCCTTCCACCCCCCTCGCGCCCCGCCCGACGTCGATCAAGACGCTGGAATGGGAACATATCCATGAAGTGCTGAAGGACAGCGACTTCAATATCTCCGAAGCGGCACGGCGATTGGGCATGCACCGGCGCACGCTGGCAAGGAAGCTGGCGAAGCGGCAGGTGGGTTGAAGAGGATATGGGGTGGATGGCGGTCGGCGCGGCCGTTGGCGGCAGGAGTTGATGCCCGCCATTGACCGGTTCGCGATTCGCCGGTCGCTACTGGCCGGTTCGCGGCTGGCCCATCAGGAATGCGCCCGGGGCGAACTCGACATAGCCGTCATGATGTCAGGAAATCTGGAGCGGGTGAAGGGAATCGAACCCTCGTCGTAAGCTTGGGAAGCTTCTGCTCTGCCATTGAGCTACACCCGCCGGGGTGAAACGCGGCTTAGCCTTTGATCCCAATGCCGTCAACGAGGTCGCAGCGGAGAATTTCAGAGGTCGGCATAGGGCGCATCACCATCGCGGGCCGGTATCGCGCCCCGGCGGCCGATATTCCAGCCGGCCAGGCGATGGCCCGCAAGCGCCGCCTCGCGCGCGGAACGACCGGCGAGGCGGGCATGGAGATAGCCGCCGTTGAACGCATCGCCAGCGCCGCTCGAATCGACGACGGAGAGCCTGGCGGGCGGCGCGACGATCTGCCCATCCAGCAGACAGCCGTCGGCGCCCAGTTTCACCACGATCTCGCGGCCTTCGCCAGCGCCCCAGCGGCGGGCCGCATCCTCGGCATCGTCCGCCTCGCCCATTTCGACCTCATCGGCCAAAGTGGGCAGACCCATGTCGCTGAGCGCGATGGCACGGTCGCGCCAGTGGCGCGCGGTCGCGGCATCGGGCCACAGCCGGGCGCGGTAATTGCCGTCGAACGCCACCCTGCCCCCCTTTGCGCGAACCGCCGCGCACAGGGCGAACAGCTTTTCGCGCGCCTCCCCGGACAATATCGCAAGCGTGATCAGGGAAAAATAGAGCAGTTCCGATCCGGCCGCTTCTTCCACCATGGCGGCGCTTTCCGGCAGGTCGAACATGCGCCTGGCGGCGGCCTCCCCCCGCCAATAGTGGAAGCTGCGTTCGCCCTGCGCATCGGTCTCTATCGCGTAAAGGCCCGGCAGCTTTCCCTCGGCGGAGAGCAGCAGCGACGTGTCGACGCCCTCTGCTTCCCAGGCCGCGCGCAGTTCAGCGCTCATCGGATCGGCGCCGATCGCGCTCGCAAAGCGCACATGGTCGCCACAACGGGCGAGATGGATCGCCGTGTTGATGACGTCGCCGCCATAGCGCAGGTTCCAGCCCCCGCCCGATCCAACCTGGCCCGAACCAACCTGGCCCGAACCGACCCCGTCCGACGCGCGGCTCAGTTCCAGCATCGCTTCGCCCACGACGGTGATTCCTGCTGTCTTGCCCATATGCGTTCCGTCTTCCTGGCCATCCTTGCCGAAGGCGCCTCCTTGGCGCGGAGGGCACGGCGAAGTCAATGCCGCGCCCGGCCCGGCACGCCGGACAATCGCTTTCGCAAGCGGAACGTCCGGAACGCATGCGCGTTGTGGACGACGAACATGTCAATTCGACGGGAACCCCTCATGAGCACGGCGGCACCGGAAGGATCTGGAAACCGCTTCGAGCTGCTGGTCCAGAACGTCACCGACTATGCCATCTACATGCTTTCCGCCAACGGCATCGTCGTCAGTTGGAATGCCGGCGCGCGGCGCTTCAAGGGCTATGAGGCCGATGAGATCATCGGTGAGCATTTCTCCCGCTTCTACACGCCGGAGGATCAGGCGGCCGGCCTGCCCGCGCTCGCGCTGGACACCGCCGAAAATGCCGGCCGGTTCGAGGCGGAGGGATGGCGCGTGCGCAAGGACGGCTCCCGCTTCTGGGCGCATGTGGTCATCGATCCCATCCGCGAACCCGGCGGCCAGCTTATCGGATTCGCCAAGGTCACTCGCGACCTGACCGAACGCCGCGCGGCGGAGGAGGAATTGCGCCGCAGCGAGGAACGGTTCCGCCTGCTGGTGCAGGGCGTGACCGACTATGCCATCTACATGCTCGACCCCATGGGGACGATCACGAGCTGGAATCCGGGGGCCGAACGCTTCAAGGGCTATACGACCGAAGAGATATTGGGCCAGAATTTCGCGCGCTTCTATTCGGAAGAGGACCGCATGGCCGGCCTGCCATCCCGGGCGCTGGACACGGCGGCGCGCGAAGACCGGTTCGAGGCGGAGGGATGGCGCATCCGCAAGGACGGCTCCCGCTTCTGGGCGCATGTCATCATCGATACGATCCGCAGCGCCGCCGGCGAACTGATCGGCTTCGCCAAGATAACGCGCGACCTCACCGAACGGCGGGAGACGCAACTGGCGCTCGAAGAAGCGCGGGAGGCGGTGTTCCAGGCGCAGAAGATGGAGGCCATCGGCAAGCTGACGGGCGGTGTCGCCCATGATTTCAACAATCTGCTGGCCGTGATCGTCGGCAGTTTGGACCTGGCGCGGCAGCGGCTGGCGACCGGGGCGGACGTGTCCCGCTATATCGACAATGCGATGACGGCGGCGGAACGCGGGGCGACGCTGACGCAGCGCATGCTGGCCTTTGCGCGCAAGCAGGAACTGAAGTTGCGGAGCGTCGATTGCGTAGCGCTGGTGCGGGACATGGCCGACCTCCTGAAGACGACGCTGGGCAGCGGGATCGCCATCGAAACCCGCTTTCCCCTGCACCTGAGCGCCGCCCATGCCGATCCGGCCCAGCTTGAACTGGCGCTGCTCAATCTGGCGGTGAACGCCAGGGACGCCATGTCCGGCGACGGACGGATCATCATAGAAGGGGCGGAGGCCACTCTGCCCAAGGCGCAACGCCCCGGACTGGAGGGCGGCCCCTATGTGCGCCTGTCCGTCATCGATGAGGGCGAGGGCATGGACGCAGCGACGCTGGAGCGGGCGCGCGAACCCTTCTTCACGACAAAGGGCGTCGGCAAGGGCACGGGCCTTGGCCTGTCGATGGTGCACGGCTTTGCCGAACAATGCGGCGGTTCCCTGACCATCGTCAGCGAACCGGGCCAGGGAACCACGGTGTCGCTGTGGCTGCCGATGGCGCCCGCCGAACCGGCGGAGGTGGCCGTGGCCGACATTCCCGATGCCCTTGCCCTGGCGCTGACGGAGCCGCTGGTGATCCTGGCCGTCGACGATGACGATCTGGTGCTGACCAACACCGCGGGCATGCTGGAGGAACTGGGGCACACGGTATTCCAGGCGACGTCGGGACCGGATGCGCTGCGCATATTGGAACAGGGCAGCGTCGACCTGGTGATCAGCGACTATGCCATGCCGGGCATGACCGGCACGCAGCTGGCCGACGAGATCGAGCAAAGGCTGCCCGGCCTGCCGGTGGTCATCATCACGGGTTTTGCCGAACTGCCGCCGAACATGACGCAACGGCCCCGACTGGACAAGCCGTTCAAGCAGGCGGAACTGGCGCGCATCGTGACCGCGGTGGCGCAGGACCACCAGAAGCTCGTCAGGCTGGCCGCCCATTCGGACGATCTGTAGAGCGGCGATCTTTACCAAAGCTTGACCAAACAGGCGTAAAACAGGGATTTTCCTTTTCTCGCCCCTTGCATGCGCCGGGGAGTTCGCCAAAGAGACATGAACCTTGTCCCTCCCCTGTCCACCCGCTCGCAGGATCGCATGAACACGCAAGCCGCGCCGACTTCCCATTTCTACACGTCGCTGCGGATGCGCCTGCACTATCTGGACTGGGGCAACAGCGCCGCGCCGACGCTGGTTCTGGTGCATGGCGGCTTCGACCATTCGCGGAGCTGGGACTGGACGGCACGTGCGCTGGCGAAGGATTATCACGTCGTCGCGCCCGACCTGCGCGGCCATGGCGACAGCGCCTGGTCGGCCGAGGGTTCCTACATGATGGCGAACTATGTCTACGACCTGGCGCAGTTGATCGAGCAACTGGGCCGGGAGCCGGTGATATTGGTCGGCCATTCGCTGGGCGGATCGATCGCGCTGCGCTATGCCGGGCTGTTCCCGGAAAAGGTCGCCAGGATCGTCGCCATAGAGGGACTGGGCCTGTCGCCGGGCCGGATCGAGGAACAGGCGCAAAAGGCCGAGCCCGACCTATGGCTGCAATGGATCGAGAAGCGGCGGAACCGGGCGCGTCAGGCACGGCGGCATTATCCGACCCTGGAGGCAGCCGTCGCGCGCATGCGGGAACGCAACGACCATCTGTCGGTCGAACAGGCGATGCACCTCACCATCCACGGCGTCAATCGCAACGAGGATGGCAGCTATCGCTGGAAATTCGACCCCTATCTGCACGATGCGGCGCCCCAGGCCTGGTCGGACATGGACCTGCCGCAATTCTGGAAGCGGATCACATGTCCGACGCTGCTGTGCCTTGGGCTGGATAGCTGGGCGTCCAATCCGGTGAAGGATGGGCGCGCCGCGCATTTCCGGGATGCCCGGCTGGTCGAATTCGCGGATGCCGGTCATTGGCTGCACCATGACCAGTTCGACCGCTTCATCGCGGAACTGCGCGCCTTCCTGTGACCCGGCCATTCGGAATTTCAACCCTCACCCCGGCGAAAGCCGGGATGAGGGTATGAAGGGCGCCGCCTGGAGCCAATCGACATTCAGAAGATGACGAGCCGAGCCGAAGGCCACCGAAGGTAAAATGCTGGTTTTCCGTGACCCGGAGCGCAGCCTGCTCAAAATAGGTGAGCACCGGAAGCACGGAAAAGCGTCATTTGCAGGCCGTCAGGGCTGAATGTCGATTGGCTCTAGAGCAGATTCCGATCCGATTGCATCGGCTCGACTGCTCTAGGCCGTAGTGACATTTTAGGGATTCACGACGGTTTGGATTTGTGATTCAAGGCTGGCTTTTGGAGGCTGGCGTGGAAGGCGAAGTGCTGCGGGATGATCAGTGGGAGCGGCTGCGGGAGTTCGTTCCGGGCGGGCGCAAGGGCAAGCGTGGTCCTCGCAGTGACGGACGGTTGTTTCTTGACGCCTTGCTCTGGCTGGCGCGTTCAGGAGGACGCTGGCGCGATCTACCCGAGAAGTTCGGTCCCTATCAGACCGCTAAACGGCGTTATTATCGCTGGGTTGAGCAAGGCGTGATCGACCGGATCTTCGAGGCTGTGTCGGATGATCCCGACATCGAATGGCTGGCGATCGATGCGACCGTGATCCGCGCCCAGGCCCAGGCGGCTGGGGCTCGGGTAAAAAGGGGGGCGCTCAAGCCCAGGCTCTCGGGCGCTCGCGAGGCGGGTTCGGCACCAAGATCCATGCCGTAGTCGATGCCTTGGGCTTGCCGATCCGCTTCATCCTCGGCCCCGGACAGCAAAACGACATGGCGCCCGCCTGCGATCTGATCCGCGGCATCCCGGCTGGCAAGGTTCTGGCTGATCGGGCCTATGACGCCGACAGTTTGCACGATCTCATCTACGAGCAAGGCGGCGAGCCGGTCATCCCACCTCGCCGCCATCGCAAATATCAGCACCACTATGATCGCATCGCCTACAAACAGCGTTGGGGCATCGAGGGCTTCTTCGCCAAGCTCAAGCAGTGGCGCCGTATCGCAACACGCTATGACAAACTCGCCGCAAACTTCCTCGGCTTCGTCAAACTCGCCAGCATCATGCTATGGCTCAAATGATTAAATCGTCACTACTGCCTAAGTTTTTGTTTTGTCGCGTTTTCCGATTCAGCAGATGATTCCATCTGCTTGGAAAACGCTCTAGGCTCCGAAGGCGGCGACGGCTGCCTGATATTCCGATTTCAGTTGCGCGATGAAGGTCGTGGCGGACTGAACCTTGCGGATCGCGCCGATCCCCTGACCCGCGCCCCAGACATCGCGCCACGCCTTCTTGTCGCCGCCCGCGTCGCTGGAGAAATCCATTTCCGACGCCTTGGGCAACTTGTCGGCGTCCAGACCTGCTGCGGCGATGCTGGGGCGCAGATAATTGCCGAGCACGCCGGTGAAATAATCCGAATAGACGATGTCCGCCGCGCCGCTGTCGACGATCATCTGCTTATAGGCCGGTTCGGCATTGGCCTCCTCCGTCGCGATGAAGGGGGAACCCATATAGGCGAAGTCAGCCCCCATCATCCGCGCGGCCGCGATCGACCGGCCCGTGGCGATCGCGCCCGACAAGGCCAGCGGCCCGTCGAACCAGGCCCGGATTTCCTCCACCAGCGCGAAGGGCGACAGGGTGCCGGCATGCCCGCCCGCCCCCGCCGCGACGGCGATCAGGCCATCCGCGCCTTTCTCGATCGCCTTGCGCGCGAAGACATTGTTGATGACGTCGTGCAGCACGATGCCCCCATAGCTGTGCACCGCCCGGTTCACATCCTCCCGCGCGCCCAGCGACGTGATCACGATGGGCACGCGATATTTGACGCAGAGGGCGAGATCCTCCTCCAGCCGGCTGTTGGTCCTGTGCACGATCAGGTTGACCGCGAAGGGGGCGTCCCTGTCCGTCAGCGCCTCGTTCAATTGCTGGAGCCATTGTTCGAATACCCCGGACGGACGGGCATTGAGCGAGGGAAAGGAACCCACGATCCCGGCACGGCACTGGGCGATCACCAGCGCAGGCTGGGAGATGATGAACATCGGCGAACCGATCAACGGCAGGGACAAACGGCCTTCCAAAAATGCCGGCAAGCTCATAGGCGAAGCCTCTCCTTCATGATTTCCATGACGGCGCTATCATTTACACGAGCGGCTAAAAAGGCGGAATCTTGGCGCGGTTGGCGGGAGAGCGGCATCTTCCGCAATGCCGTAGGGTTAAGGATGATCGCTCTTCTGATGATTACGGTCCTGCCGAACCGGAAATCGCAGGGTTTCGCGGGAAGGGGTCAATAAGGGACGTCAGGCACATGATGCTCCCGCGAAGGCAGGAGCCATAGCGGGACCGCCAACGTCCGCTCCCTACCCGCCCATGCCCTGGCGGGGCGCGGGGGCGTCAATCCCCCACGATCTTGAGCAGCCGCCGTTCCACCGGCGCGAGTATCCCCTGCAGTTCCGCGCCACGCTTCAACACGTGCCCGGCCTCCCCGATCAGCGCCCACATGCCCTGGCGGTTCCGCAGGGAGGGGCGTTTTTCGATGCGGAATTCCGGGCGTTCGGCGGCGCGGCGGAAGGCGGAGAAGATCGCGGCTTCGCGGCCCAGGTCGATGGCATAGTCGCGCCAATGGCCCGCCGCGACCATGCGGCCGTAAAGATCCATGATCCGCTGGAGTTCGAGACGATCGAAACCGGTCTGGCTGGCCGCCCCCCTTGCACCCTGGGCCGCTTGCGACGGGAACGGCGTCACGTTGCTCATCAGGCGCGGCCACGCTCCTTGACCAGGCGAACGTCATCCACGGGCGCACCGCCCCGTTCGGCAAGCAGTTCGGCCACGCGCTTCTGCAACTGGTCGATTTCAAGCTGGAGCAGTTCCAGCTTCTGCTTTTCCGGATCGACGCAGTCGGAGCATGGCGTGCCATAGGGCAGGAATTCGCGCTGATAGGCCGTCACGTCGACCAGCATGGGCCGCGCGGGAATGCCGACCATGGTCGCGCCTTCCTTCACATCCTTGGTCACCACGGCATTGGCGCCGATGCGGGCGCGGGCGCCGACGCGGACGGGGCCCAGAACCTGAGCGCCGGAACCGACGATCACGCCGTCTTCGAGTGTCGGGTGGCGCTTGCCCGCGATGCCGTTGGCGGGATCGGTCCCGCCCAGCGTCACGTTCTGATAGAGGGTGACGTCGTTCCCGATCTCCGCCGTCTCCCCGATCACGGTGAAGCCGTGGTCGATGAAGAAGCGCCTGCCGATGCGGGCGCCGGGATGAATGTCGTTGCCGGTCAGGAATCGCGAAAAATGATTCACCGCACGGGCCAGGAAATAGAGCCGCGCGCGGTAGAGGCGGTGCGCCACGCGGTGGAAAGCCAGCGACCAGACGCCCGGATAGAGCAGGATTTCAGCGCGCGAGCGCGGGGCAGGGTCGCGTGATTTGACCGAGTCCAGATAAGCAATAAGATTGCGCAGCATGAAGCGCCCCTGATGAAACCGACCAGACGGTACATAAGCGCAAAAGGATGAATTTTCCAGATGGCGGGCTATTTCGGCTTCGCCCGATAAAACAGAAAGTTTCTTGGCGGCCCGTGATATACCAATCAAGGCGGTAGACAATCATAACAGGGACCAATGAATGATCGACATCTTTATCGCCCATTTCGGCGAAATCCTGCCTTTCATTCTCATCGGTTTCGGCGCCCAGATGATCGACGGCGCTTTGGGCATGGCCTATGGCGTCATTTCCAGCACGCTGCTTCTGGCGCTCGGCGTGCCGCCCAGCAGGGCATCGGCCAGCGTCCATGCGGCGGAAACCTTCACCACCGGGGTGTCGGCCATCAGCCACATCATCCATCGCAATGTCGACTGGCGCCTGTTCGCGCGCCTCATCATTCCGGGCGTGATCGGCGGGGTGGCGGGCGCCTATCTCCTGTCCAATGTGGACGGGGCGATGATCAAGCCGTTCGTCCAGGCCTATCTGACGGCCATCGGCATCTATCTGGTGTGGCGGGGCTTTCATTATCCGCCCCAGGCGCGCAATCCCAAATGGGTGGGGCCCCTGGGCCTGGTCGGCGGCTTCATGGACGCCACCGGCGGCGGCGGCTGGGGGCCCGTGGTGACGTCGAACCTGCTGATCCAGGGGTCCAGCCCCCGACACACCATCGGCACGGTCAACAGCGTCGAATTCATCCTGACCACCTCCATCAGCATCACATTCCTGCTGCATCTGGGGTGGGAAACCTTCACCACCTACACGGTCGGCCTGCTGATCGGCGGCGTGATCGCGGCCCCGTTCGGCGCGATGCTGGCCCGGCACGTCTCGCCCCGGACGCTGTTCATCGCCGTGGGATCGATCCTGACCCTCACATCCTTGTTCGGCGTGGCCAAATGGCTTGGATATATCGGCTAAGACAATTATATTGGGCTTTCCAATCGAGGAAGGCGATCAATGTCGAGTTACATGCCGACGCTCAAGCAGCTGCAATATCTGGTGGCGCTGAAGGAGCATGGCCATTTCGGCAAGGCGGCGGATAGCTGCTTCGTCACCCAGTCGACGCTGTCGGCCGGCATTCGCGAGCTGGAATCGCTGATCGGCATCACGCTGGTCGAGCGGACGCGCCGCGTGGTGCGGTTCACCGCCCTGGGCGACCGCATCGTGGAAAAGGCGCACCGGGTGCTGCGCGAAGCCGAAGAACTGGCGGCCATTGCCGAAGCGTCGGGAAAGCCGCTGACCGGCGAATTGCGGATGAGCGTCATTCCCACCATCGCGCCCTTCCTGCTCCCTCGCCTGCTGCCCAGGTTGCGGGGCGAACGGCCGGAACTGAAGCTGTACCTGCGCGAGGAAACGACGCAGGCCGCCATCGAATCGCTGCGGCACGGCAATGTGGATTGCGTGCTGCTCGCCCTGCCCTTTCCCACCGGCGAGCTGGACAGCGAATTTCTGTTCCAGGACCGGCTTTATGTCGCCTTTCCCCGGGACGATCCGCGCGATCCGCCCGAATGGATCGCGCCGGAAATGATCGATGAAACCAAGCTGCTGCTGCTGGAGGACGGACATTGCCTGAAGGATCACGCGCTGGCCGCGTGCAACCGGCCGGAAATCCGGGCGAGCGCCATGATGATGGGCACGTCGTTGCATACGCTGGTGCAGATGGTGGACAATGGCCTGGGCATGACGATCATGCCGGAAATGGCGATTGCGAGCGGCCTGCTCGACCATACGCAGATCACCGCCCGGCCGCTCCGGTCGGAACGGGCCCATCGCGACATCGCCCTGGTGTGGCGCAAGAACAGCCCGCGCGACAAGGAATTCCGGCTGCTCGCGGAATTGCTGCGCGACGCGGCGGACTTGCCGGAGGTCAGCGCGGCGGCTTAGGCTCAGGACCCATTGCTGGCGGGCGATGGCTGGAGAGAAACATGCTGTTCCCGCGAAATCAGGAACAGGGCAGATTTTTGCTCAACGCTTCCAGCTCTCGGCCTTCGCATCATCCTCGACGCGGGCTTCGACCCATTCCGTCCGATCCGCAAAATGTTCCTTCTTCCAGAAGGGCGCCCGGGATTTCAGCCAGTCGATGAGGAAGGCGCAAGCCTCCAGCGCGGCGGCGCGGTGGCGCGAGGCCGTGCCGACGAACACGATGCGTTCGCCCGGCTCCAGCCGACCGAAGCGGTGGACCACCCGAACCCTCAGCAGGGGCCAGCGGTCGCTCGCCTCCGCGACGATGCGTTCGACCTGCGCCGTCGTCATCGCCGGATAATGTTCCAGTTCGAGCGCGACCAACCCGCCTTCCCCCCGAACGATGCCGGTGAAGCTGGCGACGCCCCCGCCGCCGCTGGCCTCCAACGCGGCCAGTTCCACCGCCGGATCGAAATCCTCGGCCTGGATGGAGACGCGGTTCATCCGCCCGTGACCGGCGGGAAGATCGCCAGTTCCTTCGCGTCCCCGATCGGGCTGTCCATCGGCACGAAATGCTGGTCCAGCGCCGCGCGCAGCCTGTCCGGCCGGGCGAAGGCCTCGGCATAACCGCCGCCCCGTGCGGCCAGCGCGGCGATCAACGCGGCGACGGTGGCGTCGGCGGCAGGCCGCTCCACCCGCTCCTCATCCCGGCCGATGGCCTCCCGGACCCAGGCGAAATAGACGAGCGTGAGGTCGGCCATGGTTCAATCCATATGCTTGATGCCGACGCGCAGATAGTCCCAGCCCGTGACCAGCGTCAGTATCGCCGCCGCCCAGAGCGTGGCGATGCCGACCAGTTGCACGAACGGAAATTGCGGTACGGCGCCGGCGAGAATCAGCGCGCCCAGCGCGATGAGCTGGAAGGTCGTCTTCCATTTGGCGAGGCGCGACACCGGCACGGAAACCTGGAGCCCCGCCAGGAATTCGCGCAGGCCAGAAACCGCGATCTCGCGCAGCAGGATGATCATCGCGGCGGCGATATGGATGCCCGAAATGTCGCGCGTGGCCGACAGCATCAGGATCACCGCCCCCACCATGATCTTGTCCGCTATGGGATCGAGGAAGATGCCCAGTTTCGATACGGCGCCCTGAGCGCGGGCGAGGTAGCCGTCGAAATAATCGGTGATCCCCATCAGGCAATATAGCGCGAAGGCCAGCATATAGCCGGTCGTCCAGCGCGCGCCGATCTCAGCCGGCCACAACAGGGCGACCAGCAGCGGCACGGTCAGGATGCGCGAAAGCGTCAGCAGATTGGGCAGCGTCAGCATGGCGGCGGACTGCCACAGTCGGGGCCGGCGCACAAGCGGATGCGCAACATGGGAGAGGACGGGGGGCAAGGTTTCGCGCAGAGGGGTTGTGCTGACCCGTCTTCTATCGCTAGACCCCGCCACGCTCATCCACAGCGAAGAAGACCCCCTCGCCCATGCAAGCCTCTCTAAGGCTCCTCAACAAGCGACGTTTTCTGCCGCTTTTCATCACTCAGCTCCTTGGCGCCTTCAACGACAATCTGTTCAAGAACGCGATGGTGCTGTTCGTCGTCTATACCGTCTATAATGACGAGAAGTCGGAAACCTGGTTCAGCGCGCTGGCGACCGGCGTCTTCATCCTGCCCTTCTTCCTGATGTCCGCCCTGTCGGGCCAGCTCGCCGACCAGCGGGACAAGGCGGCGATCATCCGCATCGTCAAGGCCGCCGAAATCGTCATCATGACGGTCGGCGCGGCCGGGCTGGCGCTGATCTGGAGCGGGATCGCCGTCCACCTGCTCGCCATTCCGCTGCTGCTGGTCGCGCTGTTCGCCATGGGGGTGCATTCGACCTTCTTCGGGCCGATCAAATATGCGATCCTTCCCCAGCACCTGCATGACGAGGAAGTGCTGGGCGGAACCGGCCTGGTCGAGGCCGGAACCTATATCGCCATCCTTGCCGGGACCATATTGGCCGGGATCATCCCCGTGCAGGCGGCGGCGGTCTGCATCATCCTGACGGCGGTGATAGGCTGGCTGGCGGGGCGCAACGTGCCCGCCGCGCCGTCGCTGCTGGAGCGGCAACCGATCGATTTCCACATCATCCGATCCTCGATCGCGCTGGTGCGGGGAACGATGCACATCCGGCGGCTCTACCTCGCCATCATGGCGATCAGCTTTTTCTGGGCGGTCGGCACGGTGCTGTTCATCCAGTTCCCGCCGCTGGTCAAGAATGTGCTGAGCGCCGACAAATCCGTCGCCAGCCTGTTCCTGGGCATTTTTTCCATCGGCATCGCCATCGGTTCGGTGGCGATCAACCGGTTGCTGAGCGGCCATGTGTCGGCCCGATATGCGCCCGCCTCCGTCATCGGCATGGGGATCAGCATCGTCGCCTTCCACATCGTTTGCGACCTCTGGATGGCGGGATCGGATGGGAAGATGCTCTCGCTGGCGGGATTCCTCTATCACCCGCTGGCGATCCCGCTGTCGCTCTGCCTGCTCTGCGTGGCGACCTTCGGCGGGATGTTCGTGGTGCCGCTCTACGCCTTCCTCACCACGACGGTCGAGAAGTGCGAGGCGGCGCGCACCGTCGCGGCGAACAATATCGTCAATTCAGGGGCGATGGTGTTGGGATCGCTGCTGACCATCAGCCTCAGCATCGCGGGCCTTTCCGTGGTGAACCAGTTGCTGCTGGTGGCGGCGCTGTGCCTGCCCTGCGCATGGATCGCCTGGACGCTGCACAAGGCATGCGATTGACGGTGCGTGGCTGATAAGAAGCGATTAAAAGATAAAGCTGTAGAAGGCCGTGAAGAAGGCACCGAAGCTCAGCACAAACAGTTTCCAGTCATTGTCGTCGGAAACCGGCGGGCGTTCGCGCGCGGCGGGGGCCGGTTCGACGACGCGCAGGACATGGCGCGGCAGCCGCTGGCGGAACGGATGGCGCGCCGACTCGCTCGTCAGGACTAGAGGTCTGCTTCTCATGACGCACAGGTTAAGAGATTCTTTACCTTTTGGAATATCGCGATTTAAAGTTAACCCCCGATTGTCCCGCGACGGGACACGCTTGACCGTGTCAGGCAAATAACACAGCATGACCGAAGCGATGAAAGATCCCCTGCCCCTTTCCGACCCTGACGCCCTGCCGCCCCGCGCCTTCGGCGCGGGACCGCCCAGCGCCTTCGCGCCGCCGCGGCCATGGAAGCGCCGGGTGCAGATAGCCGGATGGGTGGTCGCGGCGCTGCTGGCCCTGCTGATGATCCTCATCGCCTGGCTCGCGGTGACGGCCCCCATGTCCCGATCCCTGAAGCCCATCGCGCCCCCCAGCATCAGCCTGATGTCGGCGGACGGCCATCTGATCGCGCGGCGCGGCGCGATCATCGACAAGCCCGTCACCGTCGCGGCCCTGCCCAAGCATGTGCCGCAGGCCTTCATGGCGATCGAGGACCGGCGATTCTATGACCATTGGGGCGTCGATCCACGAGGCATAGCGCGGGCGGCCTGGCACAATCTCTGGTCCAGCGGCTCCTCCCAGGGCGGCAGCACGATCACGCAGCAGCTTGCCAAGGGCGTGTTCCTCTCCAGCGACCGGACCTTCGGGCGCAAGGCGCGGGAGGCGCTGATCGCCTTCTGGCTGGAGGCGTGGCTGACCAAGGACCAGATATTGGAGCGCTATCTGTCCAACGTCTATTTCGGGGACAATGTCTATGGCCTGCGGGCCGCGTCCCTGCACTATTTCAACCGCCAGCCGGAACGGTTGACCATCCCCCAGGCGGCGATGCTGGCGGGGTTGCTGAAGGCGCCATCCCGCCTTGCGCCGACCACCAATTTGAAGGGCGCGCGCGACCGCGCCGCCCTGGTGACGCAGGCGATGGTCGAGGCAGGCTACATCACCAAGGCGGAACGCGACGCCCTGCCCCCGGCGCGGCTCAACGTGCATGAAGCGCCCGATCCGACCAGCGGCACCTATTTTGCGGACTGGGTGCTGCCGCAGGCGCGGGACAGGGCCGGCGCGGTCTATGGCGCGCAGAATGTGGCCACCACGCTCGACTGGCGCATCCAGCGGCTGGCGGAGGCCGCGATCCGCCGCGCGCCGCTGGGCAAGGCGCAGGCCGCCCTGGTCGCGATGAAGCCCGATGGCAGCGTGGTCGCGATGGTCGGCGGCAGGAATTACGGCGAGAGCGCCTTCAACCGCGCCGTCCAGGCGAAGCGGCAACCGGGTTCCACCTTCAAGCTGTTCGTCTATCTCGCCGCCTTCCGGGCCGGCATGACGCCCGACGACTTCATCGAGGACACGCCGATCACCACGGGCAGCTATCGCCCGACCAATCATGGCGGCAAATATCGCGGGCGGATCACATTGCGGCAGGCCTTCGCCGCGTCCAGCAATGTTGCCGCGGTACGGCTGACGCAGAAGGTGGGTGTCGACAATGTCATCAAGGTGGCGCGCGATCTGGGCGTGACGGCCCCCTTGACGGAGGATTTGAGCCTGGCGCTCGGCACGTCGGAAATACCGCTCGTCGAACTGACGGAGGCCTATGCGGCGGTGGCTGCGGGCGCCTATCCGGTGCTGGCGCACGGCCTGCCGCCGGAGGAGCAGGGCTGGTTCGACCGGCTGATGAGCCGCCAGAAGCATTTCAGCGACGACCAGTTGGAGATGATCCGCGACCTCCTGTCCTCCGCCGCCAATCGCGGCACCGGCAGCGCGGCCGCGCTTCGCACCAGCACCTTCGGCAAGACGGGGACGACGCAGGACAGCCGCGACGCGATCTTCGTCGGCTATGCGGGCGGGCTGGTGACGGCGGTGTGGATCGGCAATGACGATAATACGCCCCTGCCCGGCGGCGCGGCGGGCGGCGGCGTGCCCGCCCGCATCTGGCGGACCTTCATGGCGGGCGCGATCAACGAACCGGTCGAGGATGCGCCGGAGGAAAGCAGGGACAGCGATCTGGTCAACGCCATAGCCAATGTCGCGACGGAGGCCGGGCTCGGCAATATGAGCGTGGGCCTGGATACGGAGGGGGTGACGGTGAATATCGGCGGCGGCCAGCTTCGCCTGCCCATCGACCAGCCGCAGGGGCCGCCGCCCGGCGTGCCCGGACCGCAGCCGGGCGCGCCGCCGCCGCGCGTGATCGTTCCGGCCAGTCCCGGGACCACCGATCAACAGCCCTGATGGCGGCGGAATGGATGCGCGCCCGCCTGCGCCGACGCATGCAATATTTTCCCGCCGGCGCCATGCACGACCCCTTCCGCCCTTTCTCCTGAACGCATCCTGCCCTACATGGATCGGAATGAGCGCCCCCCTCTACAACAAGGACATTTTGCGGCTGGCCGCGAACATACCCCATCACAAGCGGCTGCCCGACGCGCAGGCCAGCGTCGAGAAGCGCTCGCCCACTTGCGGGTCGCGCGTGACCGCCGACGTCAGGATGGAAGATGGCCGGCTGGCCGATATGGGGCTGGACGTGAAGGCCTGCGCGCTGGGGCAGGCCTCCGCGGCGCTGATGGCCGCGCAGGCGATCGGCCTCACCGCCGGCGAACTGGCGGAGGCGCGGGACCGGCTGACCGCCTATCTGGCGGGGGAAAGCGATGAGCTGGATTTCTGGCCGGGGCTGGCCGTGCTCGCGCCCGCCCGCGATTATCCGGCCCGCCACGCCTCCATCCGGCTGGGCTTCGAAGCCATTGCCGAAGCCGCGCGCATGGCCGACGCCTGATGCAGGGGCAGACTGGGCCAACTGCTGCGGTACCTGTTTCCGCCACCGATATATTGTTGTCGGAGGGCGTGATCCTGCTGGGCGCGGCAGTGCTGTTCGTCATGCTGTTCCGTCGCCTTGGGCTGGGCGCCGTGCTGGGCTATCTGGTTGCGGGCGCACTTGTGGGTCCGCAGGGCCTGAGGCTTGTCGGCGGAGCGGAATCGAAGCTCGCCATAGCCGAGATCGGCATCGTGCTGCTGCTGTTCCTGGTGGGCCTCGAACTGCATCCGGCCCGGCTCTGGCGGCTGAAGCGCGACATCTTCGCGCTCGGCATGGCGCAGGTGGTGCTGTGCGGATGCGCGCTGACGGCGATCATCTTCTACACGACCGGCTTCACCTGGGGGGCGGCCATTGCGCTGGGGCTGCCGCTGGCGCTTTCCTCGACGGCGCAGGTGCTGCCCGGCCTCAAGAGCAGCGGCCGGATCAATTCGCCCTTTGGTGAAAAGGTGTTCTCGATCCTGCTGTTCCAGGATCTTTCCATCGTCCCGCTGATCACCATCGTCGCCGCGCTGTCCCGCAACCCGGCCGATGCGGCCGGTCCGCCGGGATGGCTGATGGCGGGCTATACGGTGGCCGCCATCGCCGGGCTGGTCCTGACGGGCCGCTTCATCCTGCGGCCCCTGCTCCATCTGGTCGGGCGGCTGGGGGAGCGGGAGCTGTTCGTCGTCGTCGGCCTGTTCACCGTGCTGGCGGCGGCCGCGCTGATGCACGCGCTGCACCTTTCGACCGCCCTCGGCGCCTTCGTGGCGGGCGTGATGCTGGCCGATTCGCCCTATCGCCATGAGATAGAGGCGGATGTCGAACCCTTCCGCTCGATCCTGCTCGGCCTGTTCTTCCTGGCGGTCGGCATGGTGCTGGACCTGTATGCGGTGGCCGCCAATCCGCTGTTCGTCATCGGCATGGCGGCGATATTGGTGCTGACCAAGGCGGCGCTGATTACCGGCCTTGCCCGATTGTTCGGCATGGAATGGAACCAGGCCATCGGCTCCGGCCTGCTGCTGAGCCAGGGGGGCGAATTCGGCTTCGTGCTGTTCGCGCAGGCGCAGAGCGCTTTGCTGATCGCTCCCCAGGCCGCCAGCCTGTTCAGCGCCATCGTCACCTTCTCCATGGCGACGACGCCCTTCCTGATGCTGTTCGCGCGCAAGCTGGAATTCGCCAGGCCCAAGGCAAGGCCGGACCTGCCCACGCCCGAGGAGGCGCCGCGCGGCACGGCGATCATCGTCGGCTATGGCCGTTTCGGGCAGACCGTCGCGCAGATGCTGATGGGCCATGGCTTCGGCGTCGTGCTGATCGACAAGAAGCCGTCGCAGATCGAAGTGTCCAGCCGCTTCGACATGAAGGTCTATTATGGCGACGGCACGCGCATCGACCTGCTGCGCCGTTCTGGCGCGGAAGAGGCGCGGCTGATCGCCTTCTGCATCGACGATCCTTCGCTCGACGGCCGGGTGCTGGAACCGATAGCCGAGGCTTTTCCGCAGGCGGCGCTGGTGGTACGCGCCTTCGACCGGCGGCAGTTGCTGGCGCTCAAGGACATGGATCTGGCCGGCGTCGTGCGCGAAGTGTTCGAATCCGCCATCTGCATGGGCGTTTTGGCGATGCAGGCGCTTGGCGTTCCGCCGGAAGAGGTCGAGGAAGTGGAGCGTCAATATCGCCGCAATGACGAACAGCGCATGGCGCTCCAGATGGAGCATGGCAATCTGATGGCGGCGAAGGAGCTGATGTATCGGCCCGGCAGGCAAATGCGCCTGCTGGCGCGCGGCGATGGGGAGGAAGAGGCATGATCGCGGTTCTGGCTGCATTATCGGCGGCCGTGGCGATAGCGGCGGGCGCCTTCGGCGCGCATGGCGCGGCCAGCCCGCAGGCGGCGGAGTGGCTGCGCACCGGCGGGCTCTATCAGCTCGTCCATGCGGTAGGCGCGCTCGCCATCATGGGGGTGGCGCGGGGTCCGGCGGCGCTGCATCTTGGCGGAGCGGCGATCTTCGCCTTCACCCTCTACGCCATGGCCCTGGGCGCTCCCAAATGGCTGGGCGCAGTCACGCCCGTCGGAGGGACGCTGATGATCGCCGGCTGGATATGGGCGGCGTGGATCTACTGGCGCGGCTGACGGACCGCGCCCGCCACTTGCCCCCGCATTAACCCAGGCTTAGATTGAACCCATGGCCGACCATCATCATCACGACCATCATGAACCGTCGAGCGACAGTCTCGCGGATGCCGCCCGCGCCACGCTGGAGGCGAGCCAGGAACAATGGACGCCGATGCGCGCGGCCATTTTCGATGCGCTGGCGGCGGAGGAAACCCCCGCATCCGCCTATGACATAGCCGACAGCGTGTCCAAGGCGCGGGGCAAGCGGGTGGCGCCCAACAGCGTCTATCGCATCCTCGACCTGTTCGTGAACAACAACATCGCGATGCGGGTGGAAAGCGCCAATGCCTATATCGCCAATGTGCATCCGGGCTGCCATCACGACTGCATCTTCCTGGTATGCACCCGCTGCAGGCAGGCGACGCATGTCGACGACGACAAGGTGACCGACAAGGTCCGCGCAGTGGCCCGGGGCGAGGGTTTTCAGCCGGATCGCCCCGTCATCGAGATATTGGGCATCTGCGCCAAATGCGCCGCGTGATGGCGTTGCGCTTTCGCCCGGAACGGCCCAGAGCATTTTCGAAGCGGATGCGATCTGCTGACTCGGAAAATGCGGCAAGCAGGGAACTTCCTGCGTTCGGGAGTCTATGTCTTTCATGAACGATCGTCCTTCCACCCCGCTGCTCGACCAGGTCGTCTGGCCGGCGGACCTGCGCAAGCTGCAACCGGGCCAGCTTCGGCAACTGGCCGACGAGCTGCGGCAGGAGGTGATTTCCGCCGTCGGCGTGACCGGCGGTCATCTGGGTTCCGGCCTGGGCGTGGTGGAACTGACGACCGCCATCCATTATGTGTTCGATACGCCGAACGACAGGCTGGTCTGGGACGTCGGCCATCAATGCTATCCGCACAAGATCCTGACCGGACGGCGCGACCGCATCCGCACGCTGCGTCAGGGCGGCGGTCTCAGCGGCTTCACCAAGCGGGCGGAGAGCGAGTTCGATCCCTTTGGCGCGGCGCATAGCTCGACCTCGATCAGCGCGGCTCTCGGCTTTGCCGTGGCGAACAGGATGAAGGGTCAGCCCGGCAAGGCGATCGCCGTCATTGGCGACGGCTCCATGTCGGCGGGCATGGCCTATGAGGCGATGAACAATGCGCGGGAGGCCGGGAACCGGCTGATCGTGATCCTGAACGACAACGACATGTCGATCGCGCCGCCGGTCGGCGGGCTGTCGGCCTATCTGGCGCGGCTGGTGTCGAGCCGGGAGTTCCTTGGCCTGCGCGACCTTGCCAAGCGGCTGGCCCGGCGGCTGCCCCGCCCCCTTCACAATGCGGCGCGCAAGACCGACGAGTTCGCGCGCGGCATGGCGATGGGCGGCACGCTGTTCGAGGAACTGGGCTTCTATTATGTCGGCCCCATCGATGGGCATAATCTCGACCAGTTGATCCCGGTGCTGGAGAATGTCCGCGACGCGGCGGAGGGGCCATGCCTCGTCCATGTCGTGACGCAGAAGGGCAAGGGCTATGCCCCGGCGGAGGCGGCGGCGGACAAATATCATGGCGTGCAGAAGTTCGACGTCATCACCGGCGCGCAGGCCAAGGCGCCTCCCGGTCCGCCCAGCTATACCGGCGTCTTCGCCCAGGCGCTGATCGCGGAGGCGGAACGCGACCCGGCGGTATGCGCGATCACCGCCGCCATGCCGTCGGGAACGGGGCTGGACAAGTTCGGCGCCGCCTTTCCCGACCGGACGTTCGACGTCGGCATTGCGGAACAGCATGCCGTGACCTTTGCCGCCGGGCTTGCCGCGCAGGGCATGCGCCCCTTCTGCGCCATCTATTCGACCTTCCTGCAACGCGCCTATGATCAGGTCGTCCATGACGTGGCGATCCAGAATCTGCCGGTGCGCTTCGCCATAGACCGGGCCGGCCTCGTCGGTGCCGACGGATCGACCCATGCGGGCAGTTTCGATGTGACCTATCTTGCCAGCCTGCCCAATTTCGTCGTCATGGCGGCAGCGGACGAGGCGGAACTGGTCCATATGGTCCACACCTGCGCCCTGCACGACGATGGGCCGATTGCGGTGCGCTACCCGCGCGGCAACGGCACGGGCGTCGCCCTGCCCGCCACGCCGGAAAGGCTGGAAATCGGCAAGGGCAGGATCGTGCGGGAAGGACGGCAGGTCGCGATCCTGTCTCTCGGAACCCGGCTGGAGGAGGCGCTGAAGGCGGCGGAAACGCTGGAGGCCAAGGGACTGTCCACGACCGTGGCGGACCTGCGCTTCGCCAAGCCGCTGGACGAAGCGCTGATCCGCAGGTTGCTGACCACGCATGAGGTTGGCGTCACCATAGAGGAAGGCTCGGTCGGCGGGCTGGGGGCGCATGTGCTGACATTGGCTAGCGATCAGGGGTTGATCGACAACGGTCTCAAGCTGCGCACCATGCGCCTGCCCGACATCTTCCAGGATCAGGACAAGCCGGAAAAGCAATATGCCGACGCCCGTCTGGACGCGAGCGCCATAGTCGACACGGTGCTGACGGCCCTGCGTCATAACAGCGCCGGGATCGGAACCGAAGTCCGGGCATAATAAGCAACCAAAAGGTTGCATGATGGAGGTTATGAGTGCATATGGGCAATCCGGAGGTTGCCTATATGCCTGATTCCATCACCAAGACCATCGAGATCGCCGCCCCTGTCGAAAGGGTGTGGGACGCGCTGATCGATCATGAGAAGTTCGGAAGTTGGTTCCGGGTCGCTCTCGATCAGCCCTTTGCCGTGGGGGCGGCTTCGACCGGATATATGACCTATCCGGGATATGAGGATTATCGCTGGGAAGCGCGGGTCGTGGCGATCCAGCCGATGACGCGCTTCGCCTATGAATGGCCGGCGACCGGCGGCGACAAGGAATTGATGGAAAGCGGTGTGGCCGTGTCCGAATGGACGCTGGTCGAATTCATGCTGGAGCCGACCGCCCTGGGCACCCGGCTGACGGTCACGGAAAGCGGCTTCGACAAGGTTCCCGAACCCCGGCGAAGCAATGTCATGCGGGACAATGAAGGCGGCTGGGCGGAGCAGGTGAAGAATATTCGCGACTATGCCGAGCATTGACGCTGCCCCAGCCCGACTTTTCGCGGCCTTGGGAGATGCGACGCGGCTGGGCATGATCGGGCGGCTTGCCGACGGCGGAGAGCGTTCGATCGGTCAGTTGGGCCATGGATTGCCGATCAGCCGCCAGGCGGTGGCCAAGCATCTGGATGTGCTGCTTGGCGCCGGACTCGTCACGCGGACCAGGGCCGGGCGCGAGGCGCTGTTCAGCCTGCGGCCCGAGGGTATCGCAGAGGCCAGGGACTGGCTCGCCAAGGTCGGCAGTCAATGGGATGGGACTTTGGGCCGGCTCAAGGATTTCGTCGAGAGCCAGCCCTGAATTCCGGTTTTTCCGATTATTGCGGAGTGGCCGCGCGGGCGTCCTGACCGTCGCCTTCGGGGGCGGCGATGATGTCGCGGGTGGTTGCGCCCTTTTCGACCACTTCGGTCGCCGGATCGCCGGCGGAGGAACGAATGCCCGCGGCGGCATTGGCGCGGCCGGCCGCGTTCAGAGTGGCGCTTTCGCCCGGGCTGCGGGCAGCGGGGCCGCCGAACATGGCGTCCATTGCAGCCTTGCTCGAATCGACCGACGCGGCGGCAGGCGTGCCGGGCGCGGGCGGAACCAGCGCGAAATCAGGCGGGATCACGAGCGGAGCCTGGCGCGAAACGGCAAATTCGTCGGGACGCGACCGGTTGAAAAGGCCGCCGCCACCGCCGCAAGCGGACAGCATGGAAATCAGGCCAGCGGCGAGGATCAGTTTACGCATCAGTTCATTGACTCCGTCTTTGCGCCCTTCTCGCGCAGCAGAAGCGCCCGCGCAAGCAGGATCAGCACGCCGAAAGTGATGGCTGCATCGGCCAGGTTGAAAATCAGGAAAGGCCGCCACTCCCCGAAATGCAGGTCGGCATAGTCGACCACATAGCCCAGGCGCATGCGGTCGATGATGTTGCCGATGGCGCCACCCAGGACGAGGCCGAGCGCCGCGACGTCCTGACGCGCCTTTTCGCGCCACATCCACACGGCCACGAAACCCGCGATCAGCATGGTCATGCCGACCAGTATCCAGCGCATCATGTTCGTGTCAGCGTGGAAGAAGCCCATGGAAACGCCGCGATTTTCCAGCCAGCGCAGGCGGAAGATCGGCAGGATTTCAATGCCGTCGTCCATCCGGCTTTTCAGCGCGAGGGGATAGGTGACGGTATACTTGACGAGCTGGTCGAGCACGAGCGTAACGGCCGCGACGATCAGGCCCAGAGGGCGATGGTGGACGGAATTTGGCATCAATTAGTGCTCAACCTGCATAACTTGGTCCCCCCGTGCACTGGCAAGCGCTTCATGCTCACGCCGACAAAAGCTCGTCGCAGCGGTTGCAGAGCGCGCCGTCTTCCTCGACCTCCGGCAGCAGGCGCCAGCAGCGGCCGCATTTGTGCCAGTCGCTGGGCTTGACGACGATGCCGTCGCCCTTGCCCATTTCGATGCGGGCGACGATGGCGATTTCAGCGAAGTTCACACCGTCACTGGGGACCAGTTCACCCATGGTGACATCGGCTTCCAGGCTGGAGCGGATGACCTTTTCGCGGCGGAGAGGCTCGATGGCTTCGTTGACCTGATCGCGCTGGTTGCGGATCTCCGCCCATTTGTCGTCCAGGCTCTGGTCGAGCCATGCCGCATCGACGGTCGGCCATTCCAGGAAATGCACGCTTTCTTCGGCATTTGGATAGCGGCTTTGCCACACTTCCTCAGCGGTGAAGGGGATGATCGGCGCGGCGTAGCGGACCAGCGCGTGGAACAGCGTGTCGAGCACGGTGCGGTAGGCGCGGCGCTTCGGGTCCGACTTCGAATCGCAATAGAGGCAGTCCTTGCGGATGTCGAAGAAGAAGGCCGAAAGGTCGCTGTTCGCGAAATCCATCAGTGCGCGGGTGTAGCGGCTGAATTCCAGCCAGTTCTCGCTGCCGGCCGCCTTGTCGACCACGCTGCGGAGATCGGCGTCCAGCCTTGCCAGCAGATGGAGCATGTAGCGCTCCAGTTCCGGCATTTCAGCGACGGGCAGCCTTTCCTCTTCGGAAAAGTCGGAAAGCGCGCCCAGCAAGTAACGGAAAGTGTTACGGAGTTTGCGATAGGCGTCGGACGAACCGGCCAGCACTTCCTTGCCGATGCGGACGTCGTCGAAATAGTCGGTGCTGGCGACCCAGACGCGCAGGATGTCGGAGCCGCTTTCGGCAATGACCTTCAGCGGATCGACGACATTGCCGAGGCTCTTCGACATTTTGCGGCCCTGCCCGTCCAGCGCGAAGCCGTGGGTGAGGACGGCGTCATAGGGCGCGCGGCCGCGCGTGCCGCTGCTTTCCAGCAGCGAGGACTGGAACCAGCCGCGATGCTGGTCGGAGCCTTCCAGATAGAGGTCGGCGCGGACGCCTTCGCCGTAACGGCCCTCCACCACGAAGCTGTGGGTCGAGCCGCTGTCGAACCAGACGTCGAGAATGTCGTTCACCACCTCATAGTCGTTGAGGTCGTAATCGGGGCCGAGCAGCGCCTGGTGGTCGGCGCCGAACCACGCATCGGCTCCCGCACCCCTGAACGCTTTGAGGATGCGGGAATTAACTGATTTATCAACCAGATAGTCGCCGGTCTTGCGATGGATGTAGAGGGCGATCGGGACGCCCCATGCGCGCTGGCGGCTGATCACCCAATCCGGGCGGCCCTCCACCATCGAGCGGATGCGGTTGATCGAGCGTTCCGGCACCCAGCGGGTGTGTTCGATGGAGTTGAGGGCGAGTTCGCGCAGGGTGGCGGCGTTGTCGCCCTCACCCTTCCCACCCGCTTGCGCGAGCGGGGCCCTTCCCTCTCCTACAAGGGGAGAGGGATTCTGGTCCATGGGGATGAACCATTGCGGGGTGCAGCGGAAGATGATCTTCGCCTTGGAGCGCCAGCTATGGGGATAGCTGTGTTTGAAGTCATCGGACGCAGCCAGAAGCCCGCCTGCTTCGCGCAGGTCGGTGCAGATGGGCCCTTCCCTGCCGACGAATTTCGGGTTGATGACGCTGCCCTGGCCGCCCAGCCAGAGCCAGTCTTCGCGATATTTGCCGTCATTTTCGACGGCGAAGACCGGGTTGATGCCGTTCGCCTTGCAGAGCGCGAAGTCGTCCTCGCCATGGTCGGGGGCCATGTGGACGAGGCCGGTGCCCGCGTCGGTGGTAACGAAATCGCCCGCGAGGAACGGGCGGGGTTTGGCGAAAAAGCCGCCAAGGGCGTGCATCGGGTGGCGGGCGACGGCTCCGGCGAGGTCGGCGCCTTTGCCGCGCCAGAGGATTTCTGCCTCAGGCGTCGCGGTGGAGGCGGCGTCGGGAGATGGGTTCCCGCCTTCGCGGGAATGACGCAGGAGGACGGAGGGGACGAGGGCTTCGGCCAGCAATAATTTGCGGCCGTCGCTTTCCACGAGGACATAATCGACTTCGGGGCCATAGGCCAAAGCCTGATTGACCGGGATCGTCCAGGGCGTGGTCGTCCAGATCACTGCATGCGCGCCGACCAGTTCGGGCGCGTTCGGGGCTTCGACAATCTCGAACGCTACGTCGACCTGGGTCGACACGATGTCCTCATATTCGACCTCCGCCTCGGCCAGCGCGGTCTTTTCGACCGGGGACCACATGACGGGCTTCGCGCCGCGATAGAGCTGGCCGCTTTCCGCGAATTTCAGCAGTTCGCCCACGATGGTGGCTTCGGCGTCGAACTTCATGGTGAGATAGGGATCGTCCCAGTCGCCCATGACGCCAAGGCGCTTGAACTGTTCCTTCTGCACGCCCACCCACCTGTCGGCATAGGCGCGGCATTCGGCGCGGAATTCCTGGGCCGG
The DNA here is from genome assembly GCF_024611135.1 of Sphingobium sp. CFD-2. NCBI lineage: Bacteria > Pseudomonadati > Pseudomonadota > Alphaproteobacteria > Sphingomonadales > Sphingobiaceae > Sphingobium > Sphingobium sp. CFD-2. The sequence continues at coordinate 1,971,082 of NZ_CP084405.1, forward strand.
AACCTCGTCCTTGTTCTGCTTCTTCTTGCGATATTCCTCCTCGATCTTCCATTCGATGGGAAGGCCGTGGCAGTCCCAGCCGGGGATATAGGGCGCGTCATAGCCCAGCAACGACTGGCTGCGGACGATGATGTCCTTCAGCACCTTGTTCATCGCATGGCCCATATGAATGTCGCCATTGGCATAGGGCGGGCCGTCGTGGAGGATGAAGCGCCGGCGGCCCTTCCGCCGCTCCCGCAGCTTGCCGTAGAGGTCCATTTCCTCCCAGCGGGCCAGGATCGCCGGTTCCTTCTGCGCGAGGCCCGCCTTCATCGGAAAGTCGGTGACGGGCAGGAAGACGGTGCTCTTGTAATCCTGGGTTTCTTGGCGAGGCTGATCGGTCATTTTGGGTCCGGCGGTGAAATAATCCGTTCGTTCCGGCCTGCCGAACGATCGCGCTCTTCCTCAAGGAAAGAAAAGGGCTTCGACAGGCTCAGCCCGAACGGGTGAGAAATATGCCCGGTGCATTAGGCGAGGTGCGGCGTTCCCGCAAGGATTTGCCGCGCATCGTCGCAATCCTTCGCGATGGCGGCCATCAACGCGTCGAGGCCGTCATATTTCGCTTCAGGACGAAGATAGTGGATCAGTTGAACCTCGATCCGCTGGTCGTAGAGATTTTCGGCGAAGTCGAGGAAATGTGGCTCCAACAATTCCTTGGGCGGATCGAAGCTGGGACGGATGCCGAGATTGGCCGCACCGTCCAGCACGCGCCCGTCGGCCAGCAGCCCGCGCACGGCGTAGATCCCATAGGCCGGGCGCAGATAATGGCCAAGATCGATATTGGCCGTTGGAAAGCCGATGGTGCGGCCGAGCTTGTCGCCATGCTGGACCACGCCTTCAATGGCGAAGGGGCGGGTCAGCAGGCGGGTGGCGGTTGCGCAGTCGCCGGACTGGAGCGCCTTGCGGATGCGGGTGGAAGAGATGATCTCCCCATCCGCGCCGGTGACCGGGGGTACGGCTTCGGCGGCAAGGCCGAGCGGCGCGCCCAGTTGCGCAAGGCTCCGGGTGGAGCCCGCGCGGTCCTTGCCGAAGGTGAAATCCTCCCCCGTCACGACTCCGGCTACGCCCCAGTCGACCAGCAGGCGAACGAAGGAGAGCGGGTCCAGCGCGGCCAGTTCGCGGGTGAAATCGAACACCAGCATCGCGTCGGCGCCCGCGCGGGCGAAGAGGCGTTCCCGCTGGTCGAGGGTGGTCAGGCGGAACCAGGGGGTTTCCGGGCGAAAGAGCCGCATCGGATGCGGGTCGAATGTGGCGATGACAGCGGGCCTGCCCTGCGCGCGGGCAAGCTCTATGGCGCGGCGGGCCACGGCCTGATGCCCGGCATGAAATCCGTCGAAATTCCCCAGCGCCATGATGCTGCCGCGCAGATGCGCGGGCATCGGGGCGCCGCTGTGCAGCCGCTCCATGAGGGGCGCTATAGGCATGCGTCCGGCCGCTGGCAATGCGCGGCGGCGCGGAGGAAAGTGACGAAGCTGTAGGCGGGGCGGCCATTTTCGGCCGGATGGTCCTGCCGGGCGACTTCCCGCCAGTCGGCGGGATCGGGATAGGCGATGCGGGTGTCGCCTTCCGCATCCACATGGACCTCTGTGAGTTCGATGCGATGGGAGAAAGGCAGGAAGAGGCTGTAGATTTCCGCGCCGCCGATGACGGTGACGGTGGGCGATGCGGCCCTGGCGATGGCGTCCCGCGGGCTGTGGGCGGTTTCGGCGCCCTCCCCCCTCCATGCGCTGTCGCGGGTCAGGACGATATGGCGGCGGCCGGGCAGCAGGCCGGGAAGGCTGTCGAAGGTCTTGCGGCCCATGATCATCGGGTGGCCGAGGGTAAGCGCCTTGAAATGCCGGAGGTCGGCGGGCAGGCGCCAGGGCAGGTCGCCGTCCCGGCCGATCACGCCATTGTCGGCGCGGGCCAGGATGAGGAGGATTTCGGCGGTGGGACTGGTCATGCGGTTCGGGCCAATATTTGATCGATCACGACACCCATCCTGCGTTCGGGCGGAGCCTTTCGAAGCCCCCATCGCCTCCCCCTTTAAAGAGAAGTGAAGCCCTTCGACAAGCTCAGGGCGAACGATGAGAGGTTAGAGGGTCAGGCGGGTGACATGACCCATCTTGCGCCCGGGGCGGGCTTCATGCTTGCCATAGAGGTGCAGGTGATTGGCCGGATCGGACAGGATCTGCAGCCAGTCATTGGCCTCGACGCCGATCAGGTTGCGCATCTCCACCTTCGTCGCGGCGAGGCCGGTGTCGCCCAGCGGCAGGCCGCAGATCGCGCGGACATGATTTTCGAACTGGCTCGTCACCGCTCCTTCGATGGTCCAGTGGCCGCTATTGTGGACGCGCGGGGCCATTTCGTTGAAGACCGGGCCATTGGCGCTGGCGAAATATTCCAGCGTCAGGACCCCGACATAGTCGAGCGCGTCGGCGACTTTCGACGCCAGGGCGCGGGCTTCGGCAAGCTGGCCTTCGATCCGCGCGCCGGCGGGAACCGTCGAACTGTCGAGAATGCCGTCCCTGTGGACGTTGGCGGCGCTGTCCCAGAAGCGGATGTCGCCATGGGCGCCGCGCACGAGGATGACGGAGAATTCCTCCGCAAAGGTGACGAAGCCTTCGAGGATGGCGCTCTGGCGGCCAATGGCGTTCCACGCGCCGACCGCGTCGCCGGGATCGGAGAGGCGCGCCTGCCCCTTTCCGTCATAGCCCATGCGGTTGGTCTTGAGGATCGCCCTGCTGCCGATCTGGTCCAGCGCCTCTTCGAGATCGTCCAGGCTTTCGACCGGGGCGAAGGGCGCGGTGAGGCCGCCAAGGTCGCAGACGAAGCGCTTTTCCGCGAGGCGGTCCTGCGCCACGCGGAGCGCCTCCGCGCCGGGGCGGACGAGACCGTGGGTGGCGAGGACTTCGACCGCCGAGGGGTCGATATTCTCGAACTCATAGGTGACGACGTCGACGCTGTCTGCGAAGGCCGCCAGTGCGTCGGCATCCTCATAGGCGCCCTGCGTCCAGCGGGGAGAGACGTCGGCGGCGGGGCCGCTCGATTCCGGGGCGTATATGTGCGTGCGATAGCCAAGCTGCGCGGCGGCGATGGCGATCATCCGGCCCAACTGGCCGCCGCCTAATATGCCGATGGTGGAGCCGGGCGGGATGATGGTCATCTTATTCGGGGGTGTCCGCTACGTCGTTGGTCTGCTTTTCGCGCCAGGCGTCGAGGCGCTGCGCCAGCGCTTCGTCGGTGGTGGCGAGGATCGAGGCGGCGAAGAGCGCGGCGTTGATCGCGCCGGGCTTGCCGATGGCGAGCGTGCCGACCGGAACGCCGCCGGGCATCTGGACGATGGAAAGCAGGCTGTCCATGCCCTTCAGCGCCTTGGATTCCACGGGCACCCCCAGCACTGGCAGGCGCGTCATGGAGGCGGCCATGCCGGGGAGATGTGCGGCGCCACCGGCTCCGGCGATGATGACTTTCAGGCCCCGGCCGACCGCGCCGGTGGCATAGTCGTAGAGGCGCTGAGGCGTGCGGTGGGCGGAGACGACCTTGCATTCATGGGCGACGCCGAGGGCCTTCAGCGTCTCCGCCGCGTGGCGCATCGTTTCCCAGTCGGATCGGCTGCCCATGATGATGCCGACTTGCACGGCTTCGAGTGCCCCGGTCATTTCGCTTCGCACTTTCCCTGATATGCGGAAAGCAAAGCCCCTTAGCGGGAGGTTCGCGGAGGGGCAATGCTTCTTTCTTCCCCTGCGGGAGGGGCCTTTCTAGCGTTCCGACAGGTAGTAGCGGTCCCTGGCGGTCAGGTCGTCGGCGAGTTCATAGACGATGGGCTGACCGGTCGGGATTTCCAGTTCGGTGATCTCATCGTCGGGAATGTTCGAGAGATGCTTCACCAGCGCGCGCAGGGAATTGCCGTGGGCGGAGATGACGACGCGCTTGCCGGCCTTGAGGTCGGGGGCGATCCGCTCTTCCCAATAAGGCAGCACGCGGGCGATCGTGTCCTTCAGCGATTCCGTCGAGGGGATCGGAATGCCGGCATAGCGGCGGTCCTTCGACAGGTCGAACTCGCTGCCCGCCTCCAGCGGCGGCGGCGGCGTATCGAAGCTGCGGCGCCAGATCTTCACCTGCGCGTCGCCATGCCTGGCCGCCGTCTCCGCCTTGTTGAGGCCGGTAAGGCCGCCATAATGGCGTTCGTTGAGGCGCCAGTCCTTTTCGACCGGCAGCCACAGGCGGCCCATTTCCTCCAGCACCAGGTTCAGCGTCTTGATCGCGCGGGTCTGGACGGAGGTGTAGCACTGGTCGAAGTCCAGCCCCTTTTCCCTGAGCATGCGGCCGGCGGCGCGGGCTTCCTCCGCGCCCTTTTCGGTCACGTCCACGTCCCACCAGCCGGTGAAGCGGTTTTCGAGGTTCCAGGCCGACTGGCCGTGGCGGATGAGGACGAGCGTGGGCATGAAGCGTGTCTCCTGCACGAGAAACCAAGAATTGCGCCCTCCCATAGCGCGGGAAATATCCGACGCAAGCTTGCGCGGCCCCGGCCTGCCCCCACATTGCAGTCGGTCCGTCGATGGGATAGCCCACGCAGAAGCTGAAGGAAGGAACCGGCAACTTGGCATTTGTGAAGGGCGTGTGGCGCATATTGGTCGCCATCAAGGACGGGCTGGTGCTGTTGTTCCTGCTGATGTTCTTCGGGGCGCTCTATGCCGCCCTGTCCTGGTCGCCCAAGCCAGCGCAGAGCGTCGGCAGCGGCGCGCTGCTGCTGAAACTGGACGGGACCATCGTCGAACAGCCGTCGGAAATCGATCCGATGGCGCTGCTGTCGGGCGGGAGCGACCGGGCGAAGGAATATGGGCTGGCCGACATCGTTGCCGCACTGGATGCCGCCAGAGACGACAGGAAGGTGAAGGCCGTCGTGCTGAACCTGGACGGTTTCATGGGCGGCGGTCAGGTGGCGCTGGCGCGGGTGGGCAAGGCGCTGGACGCGGTGCGCGCGGCGAAGAAGCCGGTCTTCGCCTATGCCGCCATCTATAGCGACGACAGCTATCAACTGGCCGCGCATGCGAGCGAAAGCTGGGTGGACCCGCTGGGCGGCGTGGCGATCACCGGGCGCGGCGGATCGGGGCTGTATTACAAGGGGCTGATCGACAAGCTGGGGGTCAACACCCATGTCTATCGCGTCGGCACCTACAAGAGCTTCGTCGAGCCCTTCACGCGGACCGGCCAGTCGCCGGAAGCGAAGCAGGCCAATCAGGCGCTCGCCGATGCGCTGTGGGAGGATTGGCGGCAGGAAGTGGCCAAGGCGCGGCCCAGGGCGCGGCTGGCGGCCTATGTCGGCAATCCGGCGGCTCTGGCGGAGGCGGCTGGCGGCAATCTGGCGAAGGCGGCCTTGGGCGCCGGGCTGGTCGACCGGGTGGGCGACGAAGCGGCCTTCGGCGCGCGGGTGGCAGAGGTTGCGGGCGATGCGCCGGACGACAGGGCCGGGAATTTCGCCGCCATCGATCTTAAAAACTATATGAGGGCGCACAAGCCCGCCAATGACGGCGAGATCGGCGTGCTGACCATCGCGGGCGACATTGTCGATGGCGAGGCCGGGCCGGGCACGGCGGCGGGCGACACGATTTCGGCGCTGCTGCGCAAGGCGTTGGCGGACAAGGACCTGAAGGCGCTGGTGGTCCGGGTCGATTCGCCGGGCGGATCGGTGATGGCGTCGGAGAAGATCCGCAGCGCCATCATGGAAGCGAAGTCCGAAGGTCTGCCGGTGGTGGTGTCCATGGGCAATGTGGCGGCCAGCGGCGGCTATTGGGTATCGACGCCGGCCGATGTGATCTTCGCGGAGCCGGATACGATCACCGGTTCGATCGGCGTGTTCGGCATCATACCCAGCTTCGAGGGCACTCTGGCGAAGATGGGCGTCACCACCGACGGCGTGAAGACGACGCCGCTGTCGGGCCAGCCGGACATTGCCGGGGGCACCACGCCGGAGTTCGACCGGATCATGCAGATGGGGGTCGAGGATATTTACGGCCGCTTCGTCGGGCTGGTCGCGCAATCGCGCCGCAAGACCCCCCAGCAGATCGATGCCATTGCGCAGGGGCGCGTCTGGGACGGCGGCACGGCGCGGCAGATCGGCCTGGTGGATCGCTTCGGCGGGCTGGAAGAGGCGATTGCCGAGGCGGCGAGGCTGGCGAAGATCGATCCGGCCAAGGCCAGGCCCTATCGCATTGCCAAGGAACCGGACAAGTTCGCCGAATTCGTCCAGTCGGTCATGGATCGGGAGGATGAGGACGATGCCGGGGCCCCGTCAGCCATGGTCGGGCGCGACCTGCTCGGGCGGCAGGCGATCGTGCAGCGGAACTGGGCTTTGCAGGCCGTCGCCGATGTGCGCGCGCTGGTGAGCGGCGCGGGCGTGCGGGCCGATTGCCTGGAGTGCCGGGGCTATGGCGCGCCGCGGGTGGCGACGGCGGCGGATGAACGGGGGATGATGGCGCTGCTGCTTGGGCTGTGGCGGTGATGTGCGGTGCTGCTTGATGTGGCATGGGGATTGATGGGCAGTGGCGGACATTCCTTCTCCCTTGAGGGAGGGGGGTGGGAAGCCCTGGCGGCGAAGGAGCGTGGGCGGGGTTGGATGAGGAAGGGGCGGGCCTGAGGCCCGCGCGATCCGTTGGATTGCAACCCCCTCACCCAGCTACGACTAGACAGCAAGCTGCCAAGTCTGCGCAGCCCTCTCCCTCAAGGGAGAGGGATAAAATGGGTTTCCGCTTCGTACCCAGCCCAGACGCCACAAAGGCCCTTCCCTGCAGCCGTTATCTTTTCACATCGACCCTCCGCCATGGAGCACTGGCGCGGGGGAGCCCCTCTCCCTATAGCTGGTCCATGGCATCCACCGAAAAGAAGAAGAAATCCGACTCCGCCCGGACCAAGGTGCGGCCCGCAGGTTTCCCGACGCGCGAGCAGGTGATGGATTTCATCGCCACGTCCGACCAGCCGGCCGGAAAGCGGGAGATCGCGAAGGCCTTCGGTCTCAAGGGGCAGGAGAAGATCGCGCTCAAGGCGCTGCTCAAGGACATGGCGGACGAAGGGCTGATCGACATCGGCCCAGCGCGGGCCTTCCACAAGATGGGCGGCGTGCCCAAGGTCACGGTGCTGCGGATCGTGGATGTCGACGACACCACCCTGATCGCCACGCCGGAACGCTGGGAGGCGGAGGGGCAGCCCGCGCCCCGGCTGCGCGTCATGGAGCGGGGCAAGCGCGGCGCGCTGACAATTGGCGACCGCATATTGGCGCGGACGGAGGAAGCGGGGCGCGGCTGGGTCGCGCATCCGATGAAGAAGCTTGCCAAGGCGAGCGAGGAATTGCTGGGCGTGGTCGAGGAAGCGGATGGCGGCAAGCTGTGGCTGCGGCCGGTCGACAAGCGCATCCGGCGGGATACCCCGATTTCGGACGCCGGCACGGCGAAGAAGGGCGATCTGGTGCTGGCCGAGCCGGTGGGGCGCCCGCCCCGGATCACGGCGCGGGTGACGGACATATTGGGCGATCCCTTCGCGCCGCGCAGTTTCAGCCTGATCGCCATCCACAAGCATGGCATTCCCCACGTCTTTTCCGAGCGGGTCGAGGAGGAGGCGGTGACGGCTTCCAGCCTCGCCTTGCATGAGGAGAAGCGGGAGGATTTGCGGCACCTGCCCATCGTCGCCATCGATCCGGTCGATGCGCGGGACCATGACGATGCGGTCTGGGCCGCGCCGGATGATGATCCGGCCAATGAGGGCGGCTACAAGGCGATCGTCGCGATCGCGGACGTCAGCTATTATGTGCGTCCGGGCAGCGCGCTGGACCGCGAGGCGAGGAAGCGCGGGAACAGCGTCTATTTCCCCGATCTGGTCGTGCCGATGCTGCCCCACCAGCTTTCTTCCGACATGTGTTCGCTGCGGGCGGGCGAGGATCGTGCGGCCATGGCCTGTCACCTCGTGCTGGATGCGGCGGGCAAGGTGAAGAGCTGGCGCTTTTCCCGCGCGGTGATCCGGGTGGCGGCGGTGCTGGCCTATGAGGATGCGCAGGCGGCAATCGACGGCGAAAAGCCCCTCGACCTGTTGGAACCGGCATTAAAGCCCCTCTGGGCCTGCTGGGCGCTGCTGCGCAAGGCGCGGGACAAGCGGGAGCCGCTGGCGCTGGACCTGCCGGAGCGGCGGGTGGTGCTGGACGAATATGGCAAGATCGTCAGCGTGGCGGTGCGCGAGCGGCTGGACGCGCATATGCTGATCGAGGATTATATGATCGCCGCCAATGTCGCGGCGGCAAAGGCGCTGGAGGCCAAGAAGGCGCCGGTCATGTACCGTGTCCATGAGCCGCCGAGTCGGGACAAGCTGGTGGCGCTGAAGGATTATCTGGCGACCTTCGACATCGAATTCGCCCTGGGGCAGGTGGTGAAGCCCGCCACCTTCAACCGGCTGATCGCGCGGATCGGGGAAGCGGAGGAGAAGCCCCAGATCATGGAGCAGATCCTGCGCAGCCAGACACAGGCCTATTATGCGCCGTCCAATATGGGGCATTTCGGGCTGGCGCTGGGGTCCTATGCGCATTTCACGTCGCCGATCCGGCGCTATGCGGACCTGCTGGTGCATCGGGCGCTGGTGGGCGCCTATGGGCTGGAACTGCCGGCGCCCAAGGGGGATATTCCCGACCGATCATCGCTGAGCGGCGAGGATATGGAGAATATGGGCCGCGTGGGCGAGATGATCAGCCAGCATGAGCGCCGCGCCATGGAGGCGGAGCGGGAGACCATCGACCGCTATGTCGCGGCGTTCCTGGCGGCGCATGTGGGCGATCTGGTGGAGGCGCGGATCACCGGGGTGCAGAGCTTCGGCTTCTTCGCCACGGTCGAGGGGCTGGGCGGCGACGGGCTGGTGCCGGTGTCGACGCTGGGCGACGAGCGTTTCTTCTTCGACGAAGCCGGGCGGGCGCTGGAAGGCGTGGAGAGCGGGGACCGCTATACGGTCGGGCAGCGGCTGCAATTGCGGCTGGCCGAAGCGGACCCGATCAACGGCTCGTTGCGCTTCGAACTGCCCGACGCCCTGCCCCAGCGGCCGAGCTTCAAGAAGGACCGCGTGCGGCCCGGCAGCGTCAGGCGCGGGCGGCCGACCAATATCCGCCACATCGGATCGAAGCGGGGCAAGCATCGGCGGTGAGAGCCCCTTTGCGATGAAGCTTCCACGGCGCAGGTTGACGCGAGTTCCTGTCCTTGCAGGAGCAGATGGCGCTGCAACCTCCACGGCGTCACCGTGAACGAAAAAGGGCGGCCCCGCAGGACCGCCCCTTTTTCCTCTTCAACCGTCAATGCGGTTTCAGGCTGCCGCGCTCTCCGGCTCGACCGCGAACAGGGTCACGCCCTTATATTTGCTGTCGCCCTGATCATAGAGGCCGTGCATCGCCTCGAACTTTTCATCGACCAGGCTGACGTCGTTCAGTCCCGCCAGCTTGAAGGTGCCGAGCTTCAGCTCCCGCGGCGGGCGGCCGTCGCGCTCTATCGTCACCGCGTCGATGAACATTTCGTCATGGCGCGTGTAGAGGATGTGCGGCGCGAGCTTCACGACCATCTTGTTGTAGGTCGCCATCAGACATTTCTGAAGCGCTATCGCCTCGAAGAACATGGTAGGAGCGTTCATAATGCGTTTTTCATTACCGATTTGACGCGCCGGTTCAATTGCTTTGTGCGTCGCACCATCGCACGGCGACGCAACCCGGCCCATGCCCGCGACAAATGGATTCAGGCGTTTCGCCTGCGCGATAGAAGATGCAGCCGCTCACGCAAGGCCCAGCGCGCCACCAGCAGCAGCGCGACGACGCCCAGCCCGCTCGCGAGTCCCAGCCAGATGCCAAGGCCCTGTAACCCCAGCGGAAAGGCCAGGACGATGCCGATTCCGATGCCGATCACCCAATAGCCGATCAGGGCGAAGATCATCGGCACGCGGGTATCCTGTATGCCCCTCAATACCCCTGCCCCCACCGCCTGCGCGGCGTCCACCAACTGGAACAGCGCCGCGACGCCCAGGAAACCGACCGCCAGCATCGCGGTCCGCGCATTGGCGGGATCGGCAAGGTTCAGGAAAGCGGAGATCAGCATGCGCGGAAAGGCGATGAGCATCGTCGCGGCGATCAGCGCGAATCCGGTCCCGATCGCCAGCGCCAGCCAGCCCGCACGGCCGACCGCTGCCAGATCGCCCTTTCCATAGGCGAGACCCACGCGCACGGTCGCCGCCTGGCCGATGCCCATCGGCACCATGAAGACGAGCGCGGCGATCTGAATCGCGACGGCGTGCGCCGCCAGCGAGTCGCGGTCGATCAGCCCCATCAGGAAGGCGGAGGCGTTGAACACGGTGGTTTCCAGCCCCAGGGTGATCGCGATCGGCAGGCCCAGCGCCCAGACGGCCCGGTGCCGTTCGCGATCACGGGTCCAGAATCGCCCCAGCAGGCGATAGCGGCGGAACCGCCGGTCGATCAGGATGACCGACAGCAGCCCGAGGAACAGGAAGGAGGAGGACAGCGTGCTGGCGATGCCCGCGCCGAAAATCCCCAGCGCGGGAAAACCCAGATGCCCGAAGATCAGGGTCCAGCCCGCCAGCAGGTTGAACGGGATGGCGCAGACCATGATGATCAGGCCCCAGACCGGCCGTTCCAGCGCGGAAATGAAGTTGCGCAGCGTGGTGAAGCCCAGAAAGGGCAGCAGCGCCCATTGCAGGCCGCGCATCAGTTCGCCCGCCTGCGCCGCCAGGTCCGCCTCCTGCCCCATCAGCAGCAGGATGGATTCGCTTTCCCAGAGCAGCGCCCAGGCGGGCAGTACGAACAGGGTCGCCGCGCGCAGCGTCTGGTGCACCGTCCGCCTGACGTCGCGCACCGAATGCCGCCGACGCCCCCGTTCCGTGGCGATCAGCGGCGCGGCGGCGGTGACAAGCCCCATGCCGAAGATCAGCAGCGCGTTGAACAGGTTGATCGCCAGCGCCCCCGAAGCCACCGCGCCCGCGCCGAGCCGGCCCAGCAGCAGCAGGTCGGTCGCCGCGATGCCGGCCCAGGCGATATTGCCCGCGATCATCGGCAGCGCGAGCGCGGTCAGCGCCCCGGCCTCCAGACGCCAGGGTGAACGCATCGATCAGTGCTTTTTGAAGAGGTGCAGCACCGCCACGACGATGCCGCCGACGACCAGCCCGACGATAGCCGCGCCCGCCGCGTTCACGACCCATTCCACCGCCGGCGCGATGGCGGGCAGCCCCCGGCCCGCGGCTTCCGCGACATGATGGATGGCGCCGGGGATGAGATCCCAGTGAAATTCGTGCAGTCCGTGGACGATCAGGCCCCCGCCGACCCAGAGCATGGCCGCAGTGCCGACGACGCCCAATATCCGCATCAGCACCGGCATGGCCTTCACCATCGCACGGCCCAGCACCCGTGCGCCGGCCGAACGCCGTTCCGCCAGATGCAGGCCGATATCGTCCATCTTCACGATGAAGCCGACGACGCCATAGACGCCGGCGGTGATCAGGAAGGCGACGACGATCAGGACGATCGCCTGCTCCCAGATCGGTTCCGCCGCCACGGTGCCGAGCGCGATCGCCATGATCTCGCCCGAGAGGATGAAGTCGGTGCGGATCGCGCCGGAGACCTTCTGGTCCTCCAGTTCCTTCGAACTATGCGTTTCCAGCGCCTCCTCCGCCAGATCATGGCCGCCCTGCACTGCCTCCAGCAGCTTTTCGGCCGCTTCGAAACAGAGAAAGGCACCGCCCAGCATCAGCAAGGGGGGCAGAAGCCAGGGCGCGAGGGCGCTCAGAACCAGCGCGGCGGGGAGCAGGAACAGCAGCTTGTTGCGCAGCGATCCCTTGGCGATCTTCCAGATGATGGGGAGTTCGCGGTCCGGCGTCAGGCCCATGACATAGCGCGGCGTGACGGCGGTGTCGTCGATCACGACGCCGGCCGCCTTCGAGCCCGCCTTGCCCGCGGCGGCGGCGACATCGTCCAGCGAACTGGCGGTAAGCTTGGCAATCCCCGCCACGTCGTCGAGCAGCGCGATCAGACCCGAAGGCATTGATGTTATTCCCCTGTTGGCCCCGGCATGGGACCGGCAGCCGCCTCAATAGAGGCGGGGCACAAGCGGTGCAATGGATTGGGAAGCGATCGGATCGATAAGGGAGCGAGCCGGCGGCTCAATGCAGCCCGCGATAATTGCCCGGCGGGTCGCTGGCGGGGAAGCTTTCATCGACCTGCTCGTCCACCATGTCCCAGTCGCGCGCGTCGATATGCTGCTCGTCCGGCCCGGCATCGCGCACCGGGCCGGAGGAGAAGCCGGTCCCGCGATAGTCGCCCGCGTCGCGCTGCGCCTGCCACTCCTTCCATCCCCTCCACGCCACGGCGCCCAGTCCGGTGAGGAATGCGAGTTTCAACAACCCCTTCATTTCGGCTTCTCCTGTGCTTGGTGCAGATGGACCCATTCGGCCCGGTTGCCGCTGACGGTGTCCGGCGTCAGCGGGATGTCGCCTTCCTCGTCGGTGCCGCCCGGCGGTTCCACGGACGGCGCGGAGGCAACGGCCCAGCGCTGGCGCAGCGCGGCGTCGATCATCGCCTGCCAGACCCGTTCGTCACCCGCCTGCCGCATGGCATCGTCGGGGTCCTTGATGATGGCGAGCAGGCCTGCCGCGGTTTCCACCTGTTCCTGCCAGCGATCCGGACCCAGGTCGGGATTGCCGGCGGCCAGATGCCGCGCCAGCCGTTCGAGAAGAATGCGCTGCTCCATGCGCTGGTGAACGCGGGCCGGACCGCCCTGTTCCCCCCGTCGTTCGGTTCCCGCGTCGTAACGCCTGTGCAGCGATGTGAACGGCCCGCCGGTTCGATCGTTAGCCTGGAATGCAAGGAAAAGGAGACGATCATGCCCCAGGGCGACAAGAGCAGCTACACCGACAAGCAGAAGCGCAAGGCGGAGCATATCGAGCAGGGTTATGAGGATCGCGGCGTGTCCCGCAAGGAAGCGGAACGGCGCGCCTGGGCGACCGTCAACAAGGAATCGGGCGGCGGCAACAAATCCGGCTCCGGCCGGGGCAAGCCGGACAGCCATGCCTCCTCGCGCAAGGGCGGGAAGAAGGGCGGCGCGGCGTCGGCCCGGCGTCCGGCCGCCGATCGGTCCGCCGCCGCCAGAAAGGGTTGGGAAACCCGGCGGAAAAAGGCGCATGGGTGACGGCGGAGGCTATCCGCGGAGGCCGGTTCAGTCTTCCGTCTGGTAGTGCGGCAGCCCGAGCCCTTTTCGCATCGCGACGGCCCGCAGCAGGAAACCGAGCAGCGCGGCGATGACGCCCGCGACGGGGACGTCCAGCCCGATCCAGCGCAGGGCGACGAACAGGCCCGACGCGAGCGCCGCCGCCGTCACGTACAGTTCCGGCCGCAACAATATGGACGGCTCCCCCGCCAGCAGGTCGCGCATGATGCCGCCGACGCAGCCGGTGACGACGCCCATCATCGCCGCCACCAGCGGCGGCACGCCATAGCTCATCGCCTTGGCCGCGCCATAGACGGCGAAGGCGGCGAGCCCCACCGCATCCAGCCAGTCGAGAGCGCTGTCGCTCCACAAACGGCGCGGGGTGAACCAGACGAGCAGCGCCGCCATCATGCAGGCGATGGCGGGCACGGCGTCGCGGACCCAGAAGACCGGCGCGCCGATCAGCAGGTCTCGGACAGTCCCGCCCCCTACCCCCGTCACCAGCGCGAAGAAGGCGAAGGTGACGAGCGTCTGGCGCAGGCGCGCGGCGGCCAGCGCCCCGGACGCGGCGAAGACGAAAGTGCCGACGATGCCGAGCGTCTCCAGCACCGGGCCGATTTGCGGCAGCAGCGTCTGGTTCATGGGGCGGCGCTGGGCGCTATTTCGCCAGTTCCGCCTCTATGGCCGCGATCAGCCCGGCATCGTCGGGCGTGGTCGAGGGCGCGAAGCGGGCGGCCACGCCGCCATCCTTCGCGATCAGGAACTTCTCGAAATTCCAGAGCACTTCGGGTTCGCGATTGGGCGTGATGCCATAGCCGATCAGCTTTTCGCGGAACTCGGCCCCCTCCCCCTGCGAACTCGGCTGCGCGCCGGTCAGCGCTGCGTAGAGCGGGTGCTTTTCCGGCCCGGTGACGACGATCTTCTCGAACATCGGGAAATCCACGCCGAAATTGGTCGTGCAGAAGGTCGCGATCTCTTCATTGCTGCCCGGTTCCTGCGCACCGAAGTCGTTGGCGGGGAAGCCGGCGACGACCAGCCCCTTGTCCCTATAGTCGCGATAGAGCTTTTCCAGTCCCTCATATTGCGGGGTCAGGCCGCATCGGGAGGCGACGTTGACCACCAGAACCACCTTGCCCGCATAGTCGGCCAGGCTGGCGTCGGCGCCCTTGATGGTCTTGAGCGGGATTTGCTGGATCATGGCATGCTCTCCTTGCGAATGGACGGCTTCCCCCATCATATGGCGGCGCCGAAGAGCTTTCCTACCCCGGAGGTCGCAAGCATCGCGAAAACGCCCCAGAAGACGACGCGAGCCACCGCCCGCGCTACCCCGCCGCCACCCAGGCGGGCGCCGACATAGCCAAGCACCGCAAGGCACAGCAGCGACGTGACGGCGACGGCCGCGATGGCGTGCGACGGATTGGCGACGGCGGCCAGCACAGGGGCGACCGCGCCTGCGGAGAAGGTCGCGGCGGAGGTCAGCGCCGCCTGGACGGGCCGCGCGGTGCTGATGTCGGAAATGCCCAGTTCGTCCCGCGCATGGGCGGCGAGCGCGTCGACATTCATCAACTGCGTCGCCACCTGGCCCGCAAGGTCAGCCGTCAGGCCGCGATCGACGTAGATGTCGCGCAATTCCTCCCATTCCACATGGGGCTGTTGGGCGAGCGCCTTCTTTTCCTTGGCCAGATCGGCGCGCTCTGTATCGGACTGGGCGCTGACGGACACATATTCGCCCGCGGCCATCGACATGGCGCCCGCCACCAGCGCGGCGATGCCCGACAGAAGGATGGTATCCCGCGACGCCCCCGACGCAGCGATGCCGGTGAGCAGGCTGGCGGTGGAGACGATGCCGTCATTGGCGCCCAGAACGGCCGCGCGCAGCCAGCCGACGCGGTTGACATAATGGACCGCATGATGGCCGTCGATCATGTCATTGTCCTGCATCGTCGCGGATTGTTCCATGCGCCTGTCCCCTTTTTCCGCCATCTGGCTACCAGATGAGGAGGATGGCGCAAGGCATTCTAGGCACCCAGCCCTTCCGCCTTTTCCGCCAGTTCCAGCCAGCGTTCCTCCGCGGCTTCCTTTTCGGCGCGAGCCTTTTCGATCGCCTTGCTGAGCAGGTCGAACCTGCCGGGATCGCGGCTGTAGAGATCGGGATCGGCCAGCGCTTCCTCATCGCGGGCAATGGCCGCCTCCATCTCCTCTATCCGCTTGGGCAGCAGGTCGAAATCGCGCTGGTCCTTGTAGCTGAGCTTGGTCGACGCGCTTTTCGGCGGGGGCGGCGGCGCAGCCTTCCTCTCTTGCCTGGGCGCGTTCCTCGGCTGGCGCTTGGCGACCCAATCCGCATAGCCGCCGACGATCACGTCGACGGTGCCGGAGCCGTCCAGGCCAAGCGTGACCGTCACCGTGCGGTCGAGGAAGTCGCGGTCGTGGCTGACGATCAGGACGGTGCCCTCATAATCGGCAATGACTTCCTGAAGCAGGTCGAGCGTTTCGAGGTCCAGGTCGTTGGTCGGTTCGTCCAGCACCAGCAGGTTCGATTCGCGGGCGAATTCGCGGGCGAACAGCAGCCGTGAGCGCTCGCCGCCCGACAGGGTGCCGACGCGCGCCTCCGCCAGCGAGGGGTCGAAGAGGAATTCCTTCAGATAGCCGTGGACATGCTTGCGCGTGCCGCGCACGTCGATCCAGTCGCCGCCTTCGGCCAGAACGTCGCGCACGCGCCTGTCGGCCTGCATCAGGCTGCGCTGCTGGTCGATGAAGATCATGTCGAGCGATTTGGCCTGACGGACCTGTCCGCTGTCGGGCGCGAGTTCACCGGTCAGCAGTTTGAGGAGCGTGGTCTTGCCCGCGCCATTGCCGCCGACGATGCCGATCCGGTCGCCGCGCTGGATGCGCAGCGAGAAATCCCTGATGACGGTGCGGTCGCCGAAATTCTTCGTGACATGCTCAGCGGTGATGACGCTTTTCGTCTTGTTGTCGTCGCTGGCGACGGCGATTTTCGCGACACCCTGCGGCCCCACCATGGCGGCGCGCTGGGCCCGCATTTCGTGGAGCTTGGCAAGGCGGCCCTGGTTGCGCTTGCGCCGGGCGGTGACGCCGCGTTCCAGCCAGTGCGCCTCGATCTTGAGCCGGGCGTCGAGCTTCTCTGCGGCGCGGGCTTCCTCGGCATAGACCGCTTCCATCCACTGCTCGAAACCGCCGAAGCCGATCTCGTTGCGGCGGATGCCGCCACGGTCCAGCCACAGCGTCTGGCGCGTGAGGCGCGTCAGGAAGGCGCGGTCATGGCTGATGACGATGAACGCGCCATTATAGCGGCCGAGCCAGCCCTCCAGCCAGTCGATGGCGTCGATGTCGAGATGGTTGGTCGGTTCGTCCAGCAGCAGCAGATCGGGTTCGCTGGCAAGGGCGCGGGCGATGGCGGCGCGGCGGCGTTCGCCTCCCGAAGCGGTCGCGGCCTCTCGGTTGAGGTCCGTACCGAGCTGGCTGGCGATGGCGTCCACCTCATGCGCGGGCGGCGCGAACTGGCCCGCCAGCGCGAAGTCGCGCAGCGTGGCGAAGCCGGAAACGTCAGGGTCCTGCTCCAGCATGATGACGCGGGCGCCCGGACGGACGGAGCGCGTGCCCTCGTCCGGTTCGATCTGGCCGGCGATCAGTTTCAGCAGCGTGGTCTTTCCCGCGCCGTTGCGGCCGATCAGCGCCAGCCGGTCCCGATCCCCGACGAAAATATCGAGATTGCGGAAAAGCCAATGGGTGCCCTGGGACAGGCCAAGATTTTCGAAGGAGAGAATGGGAGCCGCCATGGCCGTGCAGCTAGGGCTTTGACGCGCCTGGGGCAAGGGGGGGGAACCGGAAGCTGTCTGACGGCTTTCAACGCATGTCAGCGTCCATTCATCGCAGCCGTCACAATGTCGCTGCATCGCTTCTTGAGGAGAAAGCCCTGTGAAATCCACGTTCGCCCTGATGGCATCCGCTGTCGTTGCCGCCGCCGCTCTGCCGATCGCGGCCGCTGCGCAGACCAGCGTGACCATCGCAGAAACCGCGCCGGTCGTGACGTTGAACGTCACCGAGACCGTGGAGGCGGCGCCCGACATGGCGACGGTGGGTACCGGGGTCCAGACGCGCGCCCAGACCGCCGCGCAGGCGATGCGCGACAATGCGGTGCAGATGGACAGGCTGGTCGCCGCGCTGGTGAAGGCGGGCATTCCGAAGAAGGACATCCAGACCAGCGGCATCAATCTGAGCGCGCAATATGACTATAGCAACCGCGACGGCCAGCCCGCCGGGCCGCGTTTCATCGGCTATGAGGCTTCGAACCAGCTATCGGTGAAGCTGCGCGACATCAGGAAGGTGGGAACCCTGCTCGACACGATGGTGGAGGCCGGAGCGACCAATGTGAACGGGCCGAGCTTCTCGATCAGCGATCCCGCGCCGATGCTGGCGCAGGCCCGGGCGGCGGCGTTGAAGACCGCCAGGGCGCAGGCCGATTTCTATGCCCAGGCGGCGGGTTATCGCTCGGCAAGGCTCGTCTCGCTGGCGGAGAGCAACAGCGGCGGGCAGCCGCCCATGCCGGTGATGGCAGCGGCGCGGTTCAAGGCGGACTCAGCGCCGGCGACGCCGGTGGAGCCGGGACAGGTCGGGTCCTCGGTGACGCTGACGGTGCAATATGCGCTGGAAAGATAAGGTGGCGGGGCGCCCTTCGGCCAGTTGCCGGCCTTCCATCCCCTTCCCCGGAAAAGAAGCGCTTGCCTGAACGAAACGGCGGCGTAACCGTTAGCTGGTCATGAAGATGCTTGCTCCGCCCCGGCCCGCCGTCGCCAGCCCTGTCCATCCGGCGCGGCGCATGCAGACGGTGGCGACGGGCATGCTGCTGGTCATGGCGGCGCTGTTCCTGGCGGCGCGGGCGACGGCGCACCTCCACCCCGCCATCGGCTTCGTCCAGGCCTTTGCCGAGGCGGCGATGGTCGGCGGACTGGCCGACTGGTTCGCCGTCACCGCCCTGTTCCGCCACCCGCTGGGCCTGCCGATCCCGCATACCGCGATCATCCCGCGCAACAAGGATCGGATCGGGGATACGCTCGCTTTGTTCCTGCGCGACAATTTCCTTACCCCCGCCGTGGTGGCGCGGCGGATGCAGCGGCTGGACATGGCGGCCGCCGCGGGACGCTTCCTGTCGAGTCCCTCCAGCGGCGACGGCAGGCTGCGCGAGGGCGCGTCCCGGCTCGCCGCCGATATATTGGAAGCGCTGGACCAGGAACGGCTGGGCGGCATGGTGAAGGGCGCCATCGCCCAGCGCCTGCGCGCCATGAACCTTGCCCCCCTGATCGGGCAAGCGCTGGAAGCCGCGATGCGGGACGGGCGCCACGCCCCGGTGATGGACGGCATCATCCTATGGGCGGATCGCACGCTGGAGGCGAACGACCATTTGATCCGGCAGATGGTGCATGACCGGTCGGGCAAGATAATGCGCTGGACCGGCCTTGACGAGAATCTGTCCAACGCGATCATCGACGGGCTGCGCAAGCTGCTGGCCGACATGGCGCAGGACCCGGCGCACAGCCTGCGCCTGAAGGCCGAGGAGGGCCTGACGAAGCTCGCCGCCGACCTGCAATTCGATCTGGAGATGCAGGCGCGCGTGGCGCGCATCCGTGACGAGGTGGTCGACAATCCGGCAATGCAGCGCTGGATCGATGGCCTGTGGGAACAGGCGCGCGGCGGGCTGTTGCGCGCGGTGCGCGATCCCGGCAAGGCGATGGCGGGGCGTCTGGGCGAAGCGCTCCATCAGCTTGGTGCGACCTTGCAACAGGACGCGCGGCTGCGGTTCCTTATCAACCGCTTCGTGCGGCGTGCCGCCGTGGGGGCGACGGCAGCCTATGGCGATGCCATCGTCAAGCTGGTCAGCGAGACGGTGCGCGGATGGGATGCGGGGACCGTCACCAGCCGGCTTGAGCATGCGGTCGGCCGCGACCTGCAATATATCCGGGTCAACGGCACGCTGGTGGGCGGGCTGGTGGGACTTGCCATCCATAGCGTCGATACGCTGCTGTAGAAAATGCGGGATTTGGCGGATGAGGGCCAGGGACGGACACAAGAGCACGGTTCGGGCCGAGCCTGTCGGAAGCCCTTCGCCTTTCTCCTGAAATGACCTCTTTCAAGAAGAGCTGAAGCGCCCTTCGACTGCGTGCAAGGCCGGCTATCAGCACAGGTCTGACGGGCTCAGGGCGAACGGGGGAAGAAAAACGGCCTGCCCGCTTTCTGCGCGGAAAAGGTCGCGCTTCAAGCTTCGGGCCGCGTCCATATCCATGTCCCGCCGATCGCAGCGGCCGCCGCAGGGACCAAGAACCACGGAAATGGCGAAAATATGAGCGCCAGCACCATGCTGAAAGCAAAAGCCGCCAGCGCCGCCTTCTTTCCTCGCCGGCTGATCGCGCCCTTTTCCCGCCAATGCCGGATATGCGGGCCGAAATGGCGGTGCTCCAGCAGGCGCGACTCCAGCGCCGGGCTCGACCGCGCGAAGCAGAAGGCCGCCAGGATCATGAATGGCACTGTCGGCAGGAGCGGCAGGAAGGCTCCGACCGCCCCCAGCCCAAGCGACAGGAAACCGCAGGCAAGATAGAGATGCCGCCGCATCAGGCCGCGGGCAGCCGCAGCCGGACCAGCGCTCCGCCCAGATCGTCGCTTTCCTCCAGCGCGACGGACCCGCCATAGATTTCCGCGACGTCCCGCACGATGGCGAGGCCAAGGCCTGTCCCCGGCTTCCCCGAATCCAGCCTTACGCCCCGGTCGAAAATGCGCGTGCGGTCTGCCTGCGGAATGCCCGTGCCGTCATCCTCCACCAGGATTTCGACCATCGCCCCCTTGCGCCCTACGGTCGCGAACACGCTGCCTCCGCCATATTTGGCGGCGTTCTCGATCAGGTTGCCCAGCATTTCGTCCAGGTCCTGCCGTTCGACCCGCACGGCGGCTTCCTTGTCGCCATCCATGTCGATGCGGACTTCGGGATAGAGCCGCTGGACGGCCCTTTCCACCGCATCCAGGCTGGCCCATACTTCCGCCCGGCTCTGCGCCGCGCCGCGCCGTCCGACCGCGCGCGCCCGCGCCAGATGGTGGTCGACCTGCCGCCGCATCGTCGTCGCTTCCCGGATGACCGTATCGCCCAGATCGGGCGATTGCGCGGTCGCGGCGTTCATGATCACGGTCAGCGGCGTCTTGAGTGCATGGGCGAGATTGCCCGCATGGGTCCGCGCTTCCTCCGCCTGCCGCTCATTATGGGCGAGCAGGGCATTCAGTTCCTCGACCATGGGCAGCACCTCGGCGGGCATCGGCTCGGTCACGCGATTCTTTTCGCCCGCGCGCATCCGCACGATTTCATGCCGCACCTTGCGGAGCGGCCGCAGCCCGTAAATGGTCTGCAACGTCGCCAGCACGATCAGCCCCAGCGCCAGCAGGGCAAAGCTCTCGAACAGGGTCGATCGCAGCGTCTTGATCTGCGCGTCCAGTCCCTCGCGCGCCTGCGCCACCATGAACATCCAGCGCGTGTCCGATCCGGGCAGGATGATGCTGCGTTCCATCACGCGCAGATCTTCGCCCGGAAACTGGTTGCTGTCGTAGATGTGCGGGGCGTCGTCATGATGCTCCGGATTGACCTTCAGCGCCCGGTCCCACAGCGAACGCGACCGCCAATCCTCATGCCCCTTGCCGCTGATCTGGTAATAGATGCCGCTATTGGGCTCCAGGAAACGCTGGTCGGCAGGCTCGCGGTTGAACAGCACCTCTCCGTCCGGCCCGATCTCGGCCGACGCGATCATGGCGGTCAGGACATAGTTCATGCCATCGTCGAAATTGCGCGTGATCGCGTCGGAAAGCACCCGATCCAGCGCCAGCCCGCCGCCCAGCAGCAGCAGGCTGATCCACAGCGCCGCGATGCCGATCATGCGGCGGCTGAGCGATCCGGTCGAGCTAACTTGCGGCTGGTCAGTCAAAGACGCAAAAGCCTTTGTTTCCGTTCGCCCGAAGCCCGAACGGAAGATGAGCGATTACCGCCCCGGTTCATCCAGGCTGTAGCCCAGGCCCCGGATCGTCGTGATGACGTCCGCGCCCAGCTTCTTGCGGATGCGGGTCACGAACACTTCGATCGTATTGGAATCGCGGTCGAAATCCTGATCGTAGATATGCTCGATCAATTCGGTGCGGCTCACCACCTTGCCCTTGTGGTGGAGGAGGTAGGACAGCAGCTTATATTCCTGCGCGGTGAGCTTCACCGGCTCGCCCTTCAGCGTCACCTTGCCCGAGCGCGTATCCAGCCTTACGTCGCCCGCGGTCAGTTCGCTCGACGCATTGCCCGATGCGCGGCGGATCAGCGCGCGCAGGCGGGCGATCAGTTCCTCGCTCTGGAAAGGCTTGGCAAGATAATCGTCGGCGCCCGCGTCCAGCCCGGCCACCTTGTCGGACCAGCTGTCGCGCGCCGTCAGCACCAGCACCGGGAAGCTGCGTCCCTCCTTGCGCCAGCGGTCCAGCACGGTAAGGCCGTCGATGGTGGGCAGGCCGAGATCCAGGACGACCGCGTCATAGCTTTCGGTCGCACCCAGAAAATGCCCGTCCTCGCCATCGTCGGCCAGATCCACGGCATAGCCCGCGCCTTCCAGCGTGTTGCGGAGCTGTTGCCCGAGGCTAGGTTCATCTTCGACGATCAGCAGACGCATATGGCCCCGTTTCTGTTGTTATGCCCGACGCGCGCCTGTCAGCGCGCCCAGCCGATTATATCGCCCGTGCGACCGTCCGCATCAACCCATAGCACCTTGCCGTCCTTCACATATTTCAGGCGGTATCGATTGGTGGACGGATTGAATTCGCTGCCCAGATAGGTGGCGCCGCCCATGGCGGCATCCACCCGGCGCTTGATGACGGAAAATGGCATGACCTGCCCGTCCAGCATCGCGCGGCGCGCGGCATCCTGCTCATCGCGCTGGCTGCTGGCATAAGCGGAAGGATTCGCGGCGAAAAGCACCGCCATGGCCCCCAAGCCTGCTATCAGTCTGAACCGCTTCATTTCCATGACCTTGGCATAGCCGGGAGCCATTGAACAGGTGGTGAATGACGATGAAGGGTGGGTGGCGCGCGTTCCGCCTGCCGCCCTCTTCCTGGGGCGCACCCTGCCCTGCCCGCGCAGGAGCCCGACACGGTCGATGATGGGGATTGACCTGAAAGCGGCCATGCGGCGGCTCTTGCGATCTCGGCCTTGCCTCCAAAGGAAAAGGGCTCCCTCCTCATGGAGAGAGCCCTTTTCATCATCCTTATGCGTTGGCCGGTCAGGCGGCGAGCTTGCGCAGCACATATTGGAGGATGCCGCCGTTCAGGAAATAATCCAGTTCGTTGACGGTATCGATGCGGCAAAGCGCGGTGAAGGTGAAGGTGGAACCGTCCGCGCGCTTCACGATCACTTCGACATCCTGGCGCGGCTTCAGGCCGGCGACATTCTGGATGGTGAAGGTTTCGTCGCCGGTCAGACCGAACGTGTCCTTGTTCTGGCCGTCCTTGAACTGGAGCGGCAGCACGCCCATGCCGACCAGGTTCGAACGGTGGATACGTTCGAAGCTCTCTACGATGACGGCGCGCACGCCCAGCAGGTTGGTTCCCTTCGCCGCCCAGTCGCGCGACGAACCGGTGCCATATTCCTTGCCGCCGATGACGACCAGCGGGGTGCCGTCGGCCTTGTGCTTCATCGCCGCGTCGTAGATCGGCATGACTTCGCCTTCATAGCGGGTCATGCCGCCTTCCACACCGTCCAGCATCAGGTTCTTGATGCGGATATTGGCGAAGGTGCCGCGCATCATGACCTCGTGATGGCCGCGGCGCGCGCCGTAGCTGTTGAAGTCGGCCTGCGCCACCTGACGCTCCTGCAGCCACTTGCCCGCCGGGCTGGTCGCCTTGATCGAACCGGCCGGGGAGATGTGGTCGGTGGTGATCGAGTCGCCGAAGATCGCCAGCGGCTTGGCCTCCACGATGTCGGTGACCGGCTTCGGGGTCATGGTCAGGCCCTCGAAATAGGGCGGGTTGGCGACATAAGTAGAGCCGGCGCGCCAGCTATAGGTGTCCGAACCGGTGACATCGATCGCCTGCCAGTGGGCGTCGCCCTTGTAGACATTGGCATAGCGCGCCTGGAACATCTGGCGGTCCATGCAGCCCGCCATGGTCGAGGCCACTTCGTCGTTGGTCGGCCAGATGTCCTTCAGGAACACCTGCTGACCGTCCTTGCCAGTCCCGATCGGCGTGGTGATGAAGTCTTCGACCACCGTGCCCTTCAGCGCATAGGCGACGACCAGCGGCGGCGAGGCCAGGAAGTTGGCGCGCACGTCGGGCGACACGCGGCCCTCGAAATTGCGGTTGCCGGAGATGACGGCGGCGGCGACCAGGCCGTTTTCGTTGATCGCCTTGCTGATCGGCTCGGCCAGCGGGCCGGAGTTGCCGATGCAGGTGGTGCAGCCATAGCCGACGAGGTTGAAGCCGACGGCGTCGAGATGCGACTGGAGCCCTGCCTTTTCCAGATAGTCGGTGACCACCTGCGAGCCGGGCGCCAGCGAGGTCTTGACCCAGGGCTTGGGCTTCAGGCCCAGTTCGTTCGCCTTCTTGGCGACGAGGCCCGCGGCGACCAGGACGCCGGGGTTCGAGGTGTTGGTGCAGCTGGTGATCGCGGCGATGGTGACGTCGCCGTCGCCAATGTCGAAATCCTTGCCCTCGACCGGAACGCGCGCCTGGGCCTTCTTGTAGACCTTTTCCATGTCGGCGTTGAACACATCGTCCACTTCCGGCAGCGAAACGCGGTCCTGCGGGCGCTTCGGCCCTGCGAGGCTGGGGACGACGGTGCCGAGGTCCAGTTCCAGCGTGTCGGTGAAGACCGGTTCGACCGACGGATCGATCCAGAAGCCCTGCTCCTTGGCATAGGCTTCGACCAGGGCGATATTCTCTTCGGTGCGGCCGGTCAGGCGCATATAGTCGAGCGTCTTGTCGTCAATGCCGAAGAAGCCGCAGGTCGCGCCATATTCCGGCGCCATGTTGGCGAGCGTCGCGCGGTCGGCCAGCGACAGGGTGGCAAGGCCGGGGCCGAAATATTCGACGAAGCGGCCCACGACGCCACGGGCGCGCAGCATCTGGGTGCAGGTGAGGACGAGGTCGGTGGCGGTGACGCCTTCCTTCAGTTCGCCGGTGAAGCGGAAGCCGACGACTTCGGGAATGAGCATGGAGACGGGCTGGCCCAGCATCGCGGCCTCAGCCTCGATGCCGCCCACGCCCCAGCCCAGCACGCCCAGGCCGTTGATCATGGTGGTGTGGCTGTCGGTGCCGACGCAGGTGTCGGGATAGGCGACGGTGACGCCGTCGGGGCCTTCGCTCGACCAGACGGCCTGCGCGATATTTTCCAGGTTCACCTGATGGCAGATGCCGGTGCCCGGCGGCACGGCGTAGAAGTTGGCGAGCGACTTCGAACCCCATTTCAGGAAGTCGTAGCGCTCCATATTGCGCTGATATTCGATTTCCACATTCTGCTCGAACGCCTTGGGCGTGCCGAATTCGTCAACCATGACCGAGTGGTCGATGACGAGGTGGACGGGCACCTGCGGGTTGATCTTGCCGGCGTCGGCGCCCAGCGCGGTCATCGCGTCGCGCATGGCGGCCAGGTCGACCACGCAGGGAACGCCGGTGAAGTCCTGCATCAGCACGCGGGCGGGGCGATACTGGATCTCCCGCTCCGCCTTGCCCTTGTCATTCTGCCAGTCGACGATCGCCTGGATGTCGTCGGTGGTGACGGTGACGCCGTCTTCGAAACGGAGCAGGTTCTCCAGCAGCACCTTCATCGAGAAAGGCAGGCGCGAAACGTCTCCAAGCTTCGCGGCGGCCTTCTTCAGCGAATAATAGGCGATGTCCTTGCCGCCGACCTTCAAAGTGTCGCGCGTGCCGAGTGTGTCCTGTCCGATGGCGGTCATGAGTCGTGCGTCTCCTCGCAGTTGCCCGGCCAGGAGCAGGCAGGATGACGCTATTCCACCAGAGGCTCGCCGGACGGCGAAAAAAGACCGGACGGCAAGGTGGCGGGATGCGCCCCAACTCACGGCCGAAGCGGATATGTCCCGATGCGCGCCGCCATAGCGCCTGCGCGCCTCAAGTCAAATGCGAAGGCGCGAAAATGGGACGGTCCTCGATAATCTTTCTTGTAGACGCGGTCCTCCGGGGCGGGATACATTGGGTTGCAGCCGCGTTCTGGTGCAAGGAGCGGGCTTTGCAGAGATGATAAAGGGTCGCTCGCTCTGACGTTCGTCGTTGCATCAATGCTGATGTGAAGCTCGGGGGAAATTTCCGAATTTTACGTCGATGCCGAGATATATGTCTGAGGAGGAAGAGACGATGCGCCCAGTTTCCAGCCTCGCGACCGGCAAGTCTTTCGACCCGGCCTTAAGGGGTTACATCATCCACTATCATCCGGGGGAAGCCAATCACTGCCCCAGTTGCGGCCGCAGCCAGTGGATGGTCGGCCGGCTGATGGCCGAATGCGCCTATTGCGAAACCGCCCTGCCACTGGAGAACAACCGTGGTTTCGGAGCCTGCGCCCGTTTCGTCAGCACGCATGACGTCATGGCGTCAGGCGATCCGCGCGACTCGATCAATCCCTGATCGGAGGAGGGCTGCGCGCCGTCAGGCCGCGGCCACCCCCTCCACCTCCACTATGCCGTCGCCGGCATAATAGCCCTGAACCCGCACCCGCTTTTCCACATGGTCGACGGGTACCCGCAGCAACACCAGGCGGAAACTGCCGCCCAGATCGCGCTGGAGCAGAAAACCCGCCTCGTCGCGGACCAACCGCCCGGTTTCATCCACTCCAGCACCGATCTCCGTCATGGGTCATCGGTCTATCGCGTTCTTGATCCCCTTGCCAGCCATCAGGCCAAGGACGAGGAAGATGACGAACAGTGCGATCGCCAGCACGAACAGGAACTTCGCGATACCCACGAAGGCGCCCGCCGCGCCGCCGAAGCCCAATATGGCCAGCACGGCGGCGATCACGAGCGAAATAATGGCCAGACGGATCATGCGACACTCCTTCCGGTGAAAGACCTGCTCCTTCCAACGGATGGCGGGACCGCCGGTTCCTGACCGCGGTCAGGCGATCAGAACCAGAAGCGCACGCCCATCACCAGGCTCGTCGTTGCAGCCCGCTCTCCATCCCGCCGGGTGAAGCGGGCGGTGTCGCCCAGCTTGCGTTCCCAGTTGACCCCGACATAGGGCGCGAATTCACGCGCGAATTCATAGCGCAGGCGCAATCCCAACTCGATGTCGGAAAGACCCGAACCGATGCCCAGTTCCGGCACGTCCTGCGCCGCGAGGTTGATCTCCGCCGCCGGTTGCAGGATCAGGCGCTGGGTAATGCGTTGGTCGTAGCTGCCCTCCAGCCGCAGATGCGCGTCGCCCTTATCGGACAGAAAGGCCTGCGCGCCGACCTCGAACCAATAGGGGGCGAGGCCCTCTATCCCCACCACCGCATAGGTCCGCTGCGGATCGGGGCGAATGTCGTGGCGGACGCCGGCTTCCAGGTTGAACCAGGGATCGATGGAGTGGCTGTAAAGCGCCTGCACCTCCGCGCTTTCCAGCGGGCCGCCGAATTCGCCCTCTCCTTCGGTCTTGAAGGCGAAACGGTCGATGTCGCCGCCTATCCAGCCCTCCCCTTCCCAATGATAGCCGTCGGCGCCCCTGCCCATGCGATATTCGAGCCGGTCGAGCATCAGCCGGGAGAAGGTCATGCCGCCGCTTTCCTTGAGCATGGCGGCACGGGCGCGCGCCATTTCGGCGGGGTTGTAAAAGGCTTCCGAGGCATGATCGGACGGCATGGGAGGGGCCACCCCCTTGGGCACGCCGTCATCGGGCGCGGGCTGGCCGTGACCGGCATGGGCGTCCCCGGCAGGCGGATGGTCGGAATGATCGTCCTGCTGCATGGCGCCGTGGTCCATCCCGCCATGATCCTGCGCCCAGACCGGCAAGGCGGCGGAAGCGAGCAGCAGCGCGGCCAGGCAAACCGGCGCCTTCATGCCGCGTCCCCCGCGTGCCGCACGGTCACGACGCGCATCATCCCCGTGTGCATGTGCATCAGCATATGGCAGTGGAAGGCCCAATCGCCCAGCGCGTCGGCGGTAAGGTCGAAACTCACCTTTCCCCCCGGCAGCACGTTCACCGTGTGCTTGAGCGGATTATGGTCGCCCGCACCGGTCACCAGTTCGAAGAAATGGCCATGAAGATGGATCGGGTGCGGCATCATCGTGTCGTTGATCAGGTTGACGCGCACCCGCTCCCCATGGCGGAAGGGAATGGGGTCCGCCCCATCCGACAGCTTCACCCCGTCGAAGGACCACATATAGCGCTCCATGTTCGCGGTCAGGTGGATGTCGAGCGTCCGGGTCGGCGGACGCCTGTCCGCATGGGGCGTCAGCGATTTGAGATCGGCATAGGTCAGCACGCGATGGTCGACGGTCTCCAGCCCCGTCGGGCGGTCGGCGGTCCTGTCGGCCGGCATGGGCGAGAGCGTCGCGACGCCCGGTCCCATCTTCACCTGCGGCGCCACCGACCTGTCGCGCATCTTCATCGAATGGCCGGCCATGCCTTCATTGGCGGGCTGGCTGAGATCGATGACTCCGCCCTGCCCCATGTCCATTCCGGACATGTCCATGCCCATGTCCTTCATGCCGAGCAGCGGTCGGGCGCGCAGCGGCGGCACCTCCGCCGCAAGGCCCATGCGCGGCGCCAGGGTCGCCCGAACGAGGCCCGATCGGTCTATCGCTTCCGCGATCAGGGCGTAGGGCTTCGCTTCCCCGGGCTGCACCACCACATCATAGGTTTCCGCGATGCCAATCTGGAACTCGTCGGTCTCGACCGGCTGCACATACTGGCCGTCGCACTGCACCACGGTCATCGGCAGGCCCGGCAGCCGCAGGTTGAAGTTGGTCATGGCCGCCGCATTGATGATGCGCAGCCGCACCCGCTCGCCCGGCGTGAAGAGGCCGGTCCAGTTCTCCGCCGTGCCATGGCCGTTCACCAGAAAGCTGTAGGTCGATCCGGTGATGTCGGATATGTCGGTCGGGTCCATCCGCATTGCGCCCCATTCCATGCGCTCCTTCGCGTTCTGGTCCTTCCCGGCCAGCAGCCCCGCCAAGGTCTGCTTCTGCATGTTGAAATAGCCGCCCATCTGTTTGAGGCGCTTCAGCAGGACGTGCGGGTGGACCGGGCTCCAGTCGGACAGGATGACGACATGCTCGCGCGTGGCTTCCACCGGATCGGTTCCCGCCGGATCGATCACGATCGGCCCATAATGGCCGACGGCCTCCTGCATGCCGGAATGGCTGTGATACCAGTAGGTGCCGGACTGCCGGATGGGGAATTCATAGGTGAAGGTCTCGCCGGGGCGGATGCCGGGAAAGCTGACCCCCGGCACCCCGTCCATCTGGAAGGGCACGATCAGGCCGTGCCAGTGGATCGACGTATCCTCCCGCAGCCGGTTGGTGACGGACAGGCGGACATTCTGCCCTTCCTTGAGGCGGATGAGCGGCGCGGGCAGCGTGCCGTTGATCATCACCGCGTGCGCCGAACGCCCGCCGGTCGAAAAATGCCCTTCCGCCACGGTCAGGGCGATGGCCTCGCCGCTCAGCACTTCCGGGGCCGGCGTCAGGCCGGCCGTTCCGCTTCGCGCCCAGGCGGGGAAAACCCGGCTCAGCGCCAGCGCGCCGCCCAGTCCGGCAAGATTGCGGACGAGGGTGCGGCGATCGACATCGGGAAGGGTGAAGGGCATGGACAGCTCTGCAATAAGGACGGTTTCCCCCTATACGCGGCCCGTCGCCCCATCCCTCAATCCTTCAGCCAATTTGTTGCGCGCCCTGTAGAGGCGTGTTTCGACGGCTTTCTCGCTGATGCCCAATATCTGCGCCGCCTCCGCCTGGCTCATTCCCTCGATGGCGCGCAGAACCAGCACGTCCTTGAGATTGCCGGGCAATGCGGCGATGGCTGCATGGATATGCGCCAGCTCCGCCCGGGACTGGACAGCCTCCTCCGGCGTCGGCATGCCGTCCGCCACGGCGCCTGCTTCCTCTATCGGCCGGGCGAAGGTGAAGAAGCGCCGCACCGCCCGCCGCCGCGCCCAGTCACGGCATTTATTCACCGCGATCCGCGCGATCCACAGCCGGAAGGGCCGCGCGCCATCATAGCGGCCAAGCGCGGCGAAGGCGGAGATGAACGTCTCCTGCGTGATGTCGAGCGCCTCCGTCGCATCGCCCGCATGTCCCCGCGCCAGACGGAACACGGCGTCGCGATGGCGGCGCATCAGCTCGCCATAGGCGCTCTGCTGCCCGGCGAGCGCCAGCGCGGCCAGCTCTGCATCGCCGCGTTCGGTGAGCGACGGGCTCACCGCTCCGGCGGGACGGGGGCTGGCCGGGTCAGCGCCTTGACGATGGCGGCGTCGAACTGCGCCGCCTGATCCGGCCGCAGCACGGCGCGCATCGCGAAGATATGCTTCAGCGTCTCCTTCTGAAGCATGCCCATGACGTGATGCGACCGGTCGACGGCCTCGGCCACTTTCGGGCCATAGCCATGCTCCGCCGCGATCGCCTGCGCCAGTCGCGCATTGTCGGCGCGCATCTCCGCCTCCATGGCCTCGCGCCGCCTCGCGAAATCCGCCTCCAGCGCGTGAATGCGCCGTTCCTGCGCCGCATCCAGTTCCAGCTTCTGGTGGATCAGGGCATGAACCTCGCTTTCGACGCGCGGTTCCGGCGCGATCCAGGCCCGCGCCACCAGCACCGCCGCCAGCGCCGCTGCAAAGGCGACCAGCGCGACCAGCCCATAGCGTGCGGTTCCCCTCATGCCCTTGCCCCCTGCATGACTCACTGCCCCAGCAGGCGGGAGGGTGCGTAATCCGACATGCCGATGATGGCGGGCCGGGACGCCGCCTGCGCCGGGCTGCCGGGCACCACGCTGCCGATCCACCCGATGCCGACCGCGACGATCCCCGCCAGCGCGAGGCTGCGCCGCGCCACGGCCCGTTCGCGGCGCGAGACGACGCCTGCCATCACGGCGTCCTCCAGCCTTTCCAGACGCGGATCGGCGGGGGTGTTCCGCATCTGGGCGGCCACCTGGCCCAATAGCTGATCGAGGTCGCTCATCACTTTCACTCCACATAGCGGCTTCAAGCCGGCGGGCATCATCCGCCACGCCGGAAATCACCACAAACAACCATGTCCTGTCGCCTGCAATACGCAGGGCGCTTACCGACCCCTCATGCAAAAATTCCTGCGCTCCGGTCGAGGGGTCGGAAAGCGCAATGCGTAATGGTCCGTAACCGCAATCTATCGGGAGCCTATCATCATGCGTCGCAACCTGTTCACCCCCGCCATGCTGGCCGCCGCCTTCGGCCTTGCCGCCCTCCCCTCCGCAGCGCTGGCGCATCCGAAGCTGCTTTCCTCCAGCCCGGCGGCGGACGCCACCGTCTCCAAACCCACCCGGCTGACGCTCAGCTTTTCCGAAAAGCTGCTCGCGCCCTTGAGCGGCGTGGACCTCATCATGACCGGCATGCCGGGCATGGCCGATCATGCGCCGATGCCGATCAAGGGCTTCAAGACAGCGGTCGACGGGGACGGGAAGACCATGATCGTCACCCTGCCCCGGGCGCTGCCGGCCGGCAGCTACGACCTCAACTGGCACATTGTCGGCGCCGACCAGCACAAGATCGCGGGCAAATACAGCTTCTCGGTCAAATAAGGTCGATGGACTGGCTTCTCGTCACTGCCCGTTTCGCCCTGTACGCCGATCTTGCAGCGCTCGCCGGCCTGCCACTGTTCTGGTGGAGCATGGGCGGAAGCGCGCCGCGCGGGGCGATCGGCGCGCTGGCGGTGGCCGGGCTTGCGCTCTCCGCCCTGTGGCTGCTCGCCAGCGCGGCGGCCATGGCGGGAACCCCGTTCCTGCCCCCCGACTGGGGCGTCGTCGGGATATTGCTCAAGGAAACGCCGCTTGGCATGGTGCTGGCGGTGCGGGCCGTCGCGCTGCTGTCGATCCTGCCGCTGCTGCTCCGGCAGGGCGCCGGATGGAACGCCGCCCTGGCCCTGCCCGCCGCCATCGCCGCCGCGACCCTGGCCTGGTCGGGCCATGCCGCCGCCAGCGAAGGCCTTGCCGGCAGCGCCCACCGCATCGCGGACGCGCTGCATGTGCTGGCCGCCGCCGGATGGTTCGGTGCGCTGCTGGCCTTGCTGCACGCCGTGCTGTCGGGAAGGGAGAGCGGACGAACCGCCCATATGCTGGAGCGTTTCTCCCTGTTCGGCACGATCTTCGTCGCGACGCTGATCCTGACCGGCGCATTCAACGCAGTGATGATCGTCGGTATAGCCCAACTGCCCGCGCTTCTGCATGGCCTTTATGGCTGGCTGCTTCTCACCAAGCTGGCGCTGTTCGCCGGCATGCTGCTGCTCGCCGCCGCCAATCGCTGGTGGTTGACGCCGATGCTGGAGAGGAACGGAGGCGTTGCCCATCTGCGCCTGTCGCTGCTGGCGGAAACCAGCCTGGCGGTCCTCATACTGGGACTGGTCGCGGCGCTTGGGACCCTGGATCCACTGGCTTGAAATGTGGGTGATGAGGGGAGGATTGGGATTGGCGATTTCAAGACCTTCCTTCTCCTTGAGGGAGGAGGATGGGAAGCCTTGGCGACGAAGGAGCCTGGGCTGATTTAGAGGAGGGAAGCGGGCCTGCGGTCCGCGCGATCCGTTGGATCGCACCCCCCTCACCCAGCTACGACTAGGCAGCAAGCTGCCAAGTCTGCGCAGCCTTCTCCCTCAAGGGACAGGGATAAGTGGGCGTCAGATTACCACCCATCTCCCCATCGCACCGGCGGTTGCTTCAGACCCAACCTTCCAGCACCTGATTGGGCGGCCGGTGGCCGTCGACCCAACTGCGGATATTGGCGATCACCCGTGCCCCGGTGGCGTCGCGCCCCTCGATTGTCGCGGACCCCATATGCGGCAGCAGCACCACATTGGAGAGGTCCAGCAACCGGGTGTCGACCGCCGGTTCATGCGTGTAGACGTCCAGCCCAGCCCCTGCGATCCGTCCTTCCGCAAGCGCCCCGATCAAGGCCGGTTCATCCGTGATCTCGGCTCGCGAGGTGTTGATCAGATAGGCGTCGGACCGCATCAGCGCGATCCGCCGGGCGTCGATCATCCCGCGGCTGTCGGCGTTGAGCGGGCAGTGGATCGACACGATGTCGCTGCCCGCCAGCAGAGACTCCAGATCGCCATGCCAGTGCGCCTGCAATTCCTGCTCCACTTCGAAGGGAAGGCGGTGGCGGTTGTGATAGGCGATGGAAAGACCGAAGGCTGCCGCGCGGCGCGCGACCGCACGGCCGATGCGGCCCATGCCGATGATGCCCAGCTTCTTGCCGCCGATGCGGTGCCCCAGCATGCCCGACGGGCTCCAGCCGGTCCACGCGCCAGAGCGCACCAGCTTCTCCCCCTCCGCCAGGCGGCGCGGCACCGACAGGATCAACGCCATCGTCATGTCGGCGGTGTCTTCGGTCAGCACGCCGGGCGTGTTGGTGACGATGATCCCCTTCTGCCGCGCGGCATTGAGGTCGATATGATCGACGCCGCTGCCGAAGCTGGCGATGAGTTGCAGCCTCTCCGGCGCGGCCTCGATCAGCGCGGCGTCGATCTGGTCGGTGACGGACGGCACCAGCACGTCGCATTGCGCCATGGCGCGGGTCAGCGCGGCGCGATCCATCGGCACGTCACCGATGTTGAAGACCGTATCGAACAGATCGGCCATGCGCGCCTCGACATTGGGAGGCAGGCGGCGCGTAACGATGACGCGCGGCGTGGCGGGGCGCGGTTTCTTGGCCATGTCTGGCCGCTATTCCCCGTGAGGACGATGGTCAAGCGCTTATCCATATCCGCAAGAGAGCGGTTGTCGGTCATGGCCGCGAGCGGCTATGGTCCGGCAGTCAGGCAATGGGGACGATATGGGCATGAAGGGCTATCTGGGCGCGGGCATGGTCGCGGCGCTGTGCTGGGCGGGCGGGGCATGGGCCGCGCCTGCGAAGCCGGTGCCCTATTGGGCGTCGCTGACCCAGGCCGAGGCGCGCATGCGCGTGGGCCCCAGCCTGGATTACCCGTCCAACTGGGTCTATCGCCGCCGCGACCTGCCGGTGAAGGTGGTGCAGGTGCTGGGCCTGTGGCGCAAGGTGGAGGATTCGACCGGCACGCAGGGGTGGATGCATGTCCGCCTGCTGAGCGACACCCCCACCGCCATCGTCACGGCGGACATCGCTCCGATGCGCGATTCCCCCAGCGAGGACGCCCGCGCCCTGTTCCGCGCGCAGAAGGGCGTGGTGGGGCGGCTTTCCTCCTGCGGCAAGGGCTGGTGCGCCTTCGACGTAGGGGGGCAGAAGGGCTTCATCCGCGCCAGCGACATATGGGGCGCGACGGGGTAGCGCCGCTCATTCGCCCTCTTCGTCGAACCGGTCGGCGTGCATCAGCCGCTTCACCAGGGGCGCCAGCGCCATGACGACCAGCCCCGCACCGACCGACCACCAGCCGATCCTGCCATAGACCGCCAGCACATCGCCGCGGGAGGCCGCGCCGCCCTCTCCGCCCGTCGCCGCCGCAATCAGCCCGGCGGCATATTCGCCCAGCGCCATGGCCAGGAACCAGATGCCCATCATCAGGCCGATCATCCGCGACGGCGCCAGTTTCGACATGGCGGACAGGCCGACAGGGGACAGGCAGAGTTCGCCCAGCGTGTGGCAAAGATAGAGCAGGAAGATGAACAGCACCGGCGTCAGCGTGCCGGGCGCGCCGGTTCCCGCCACCAGGATCAGGAAGCCCGCGCCCACCAGCGCCAGCGCAATGCCGAACTTGGCAGGAGTGGAGGGTTCCCAACCCCGCTCCGCCAGCCAGATCCACAAGCCCGCCATCACCGGTCCGAACATCAATATATAGGCGGCGTTGACGGACTGGAACATCGAGGCGGGCACGTTGAAGCCCCAGATGTTCCGGTCCGTATAGCGATCCGTGAAAAGGCTGAGCGACGATCCCGTCTGTTCGTACAGGCCCCAGAAGAGCGGATTGATGACCAGCAGGAACAGCGCCGCCAGCATCCGGTCGCGGCCGATCCGCTCCATCCGGCCGAACGCTTCCCAGAGGATGTACAGCACGACGGCGACGCTTGCCGCGGCCAGCATCCAGCCGACGATCACATGATTCTGGATCAGGAACCAGCACAGCGCGATGAACGCCAGGCTGGAAAGATAGACCAGCCATTCGCGGCTGAGGATGCCGCCGACACGCTGCCTGAGGCGTTCGGGATCGCGCGGCTCGCCCTTGCCCTGAAGCAGCGGCCTGCACAGCATGAAGCCGATCACGCCCGCGATCATGCCGACCGACGCCGCGCCGAAGCCCCAGTGCCAGCCCCATGTCTGGCCCAGATAGCCGCAGATGACCGGGCCTATTGTCGCACCCAGGTTGATACCCATGTAGAAGATCGTATAGGCCGGGTCGCGTCGCATGTCGTCGCGCGGATAGAGCTGCCCCACCAGTGCCGAAACGCTGGATTTGAGGAAGCCCGTACCCGTGATCACCGTCGCCAGGCCGAGCCAGAACAGGCCAAGGCCCATGGCCCCCGCATCGTCGCTTTCCATGCCCAAAATGATGTGCCCGGCGGCGATGACGACACCGCCGAACAGCACGGCCTTGCGCTGGCCGAGATAGCGGTCCGCCAGATAGCCGCCCATCAGCGGCGAGATGTAGATCAGCGACATATAGGCGCCATAGGCGTAGCTGGCGTCGCGATCGGAAAAGAGGAAATGCTGCGTCAGGTAGAAGATCAGCAGCGCACGCATGCCGTAGAAGGAGAATCGTTCCCACATCTCCACGAAGAACAGCAGGAACAGCCCACGCGGATGGCCGAGCCAGGTCCTGCCCGCTCCTGCCCCGGCGGGCGTTGAAATGGAGGTCGCCATCCGGCCCCTTATCCTATCTTGTTGCGGGCCCTGCGAAACGCATCCCTTGTCGCCGCCAGCCTAGAACCGAAATTATTCGTCTGTCAAAGAGCGGCCCTGCCCTTGCGTCCTGTCCGCCGCCGGGCCATCTGGACGGCCATGTTCAACGACCGCAGTTCTCCGCTCTCGCTTCTCCAGACCCGCCGATCGGGCAAGCCCCGCGACCTGATCGCGCCGGGACCGGACGAAGGCCAGCTCCGCACGATATTGGAGGTGGCGCAGCGCACGCCCGATCATGGTAAGCTGGCGCCCTGGCGCTTCGTGATCGTGCCGCTGGAGAAGCGGAACGCTCTCGCGGCATTGCTCGAGACGGCGTATCGCGCCGAAAAGCCCGATGCCGGGCGGCTGGAGATGGAGTCAATGCGCCAGTTCGCGCATCAGGCGCCCACGCTGGTCGTCGCGCTGTCCGCGCCGGTGGAGGGTAGCAAGATCCCTGTGTGGGAACAGGAACTGTCGGCGGGCGCGGCGATCATGAATCTGCTCCATGCAGCGCATGCGCTGGGCTTTGCGGCGGGCTGGCTGACGGGCTGGCCCAGCTATAATGAGGATGTGCGCGCGGCCTTTGCGAAAGCCGGGGAACGGATCGCGGGCTTCATCTTCATCGGCACTGCGGGACGGGAACAGGAAGAGCGTCCTAGGCCAGAATATGACAATATAGTTTCTGTCTGGGACAGATAGTTACACGCTCAACCGGATATGGCGCAAGGGCGTCGCTTGACCTGCCACGCTGTATTATGGCACTGATGCACCATGGCCGACGACTCAAAACCCGTCTATCTCCGCCTTCGGGAGATCATCGCCGCTTCTATTCTGGACGGGGAATTTCGCGACGGGGACATGTTGCCTTCCGTGCGCGCCCTGGCCGCGCAGCAGGGCGCCAATCCGCTGACGGTGGCGAAGGCCTATCAATGCTTTCAGGACGATGGGCTGATCGTGGTGAAGCGCGGCGTCGGCATGTTCGTCGCCGACGGCGCGACGCGGCGGTTGCGGGAAATGGAACGGGCGCGCTTCATGGAGACCGTATGGCCGCCTGTGGCGGATCAGATCAGGAGGCTGGGAATCAGCGCGGCGGATCTGGATTTGCAACGAGCCTAGGATTGCCCTGCGTTTTTCCATGAGCGCAGAGGGTGCGGGTGACGTGATAAGTTCGTGAGCCGCCGGGCTGGCTGATTTGGGTGGATTGCGGACATTCCCCCTCCCGCCTGCGGGAGGGGGCTAGGGGGTGGGCTGGCGCGACATCAGCGTGAATTTTCAACGGCTAAGCTGGAAGCTCGCTACGCTCGCGCCCACCCCTAACCCCTCCCGTTTACGGGAGGGGAATGTCTTGGATTGGCCATTTCCCCGCACTCCAATGGACGCGGCGCGCTTTGGTACAATCGGGGCCTTCAATTCTGCATCCGATATTGCTTCAGCAGATCGTAGAGCGTCGGCCGGCTGATCCCCAGCATCTTCGCCGCGCCGGAGATATTCCCGTCCGTCCGCGCAATCGCCCGGCGGATCGCGCGGCGGTCGGCCATTTCCCGCGCCGCCTTCAGGTTCACCACATCACCGCCTTCGGCGCGATCCCCGTCCAGATCGAGATCGGCCGCGGTCACATGCTTGCCGTCGGCCATGATGACGGCGCGCTTCATGCGGTTTTCCAGCTCTCGCACATTGCCGGGCCAGCCCCAGGCGTCGAGCGCCGCCAGCGCATCGGGCGCGAGCCCCTTGACCTGCGGATTCATCTCCTTGGCGAAGCGGTGGAGGAAATGCCGCGCCAGCAGCGCCGGATCGCCCGGCCGCTCCCGGAGAGCGGGAATGCGCACGACGATCTCCGCCAGGCGATAATAGAGGTCCTCCCGGAAAGTGCCTGCCGCGATCATGGCTTCCAGATCCTGATGCGTGGCGCAGACGATCCGCGTGTCGACCGATATGGGCTGGCGTCCGCCGATCCGTTCGATCACCCGCTCCTGCAGGAAGCGCAGCAGCTTCACCTGCAAGGCCAGCGGTATGTCGCCCAGTTCGTCCAGGAAGAGCGTGCCGCCCTGCGCCTGCTCGATCTTGCCGGGCGTGGTCTTGATCGCCCCGGTGAAGGCGCCCTTCTCATGCCCGAACAGTTCGGCCTCCAGCAATGTTTCGGGAATCGC
The DNA here is from genome assembly GCF_024611135.1 of Sphingobium sp. CFD-2. NCBI lineage: Bacteria > Pseudomonadati > Pseudomonadota > Alphaproteobacteria > Sphingomonadales > Sphingobiaceae > Sphingobium > Sphingobium sp. CFD-2. Next base: position 2,008,506 of record NZ_CP084405.1, read on the forward strand.
CGCGCAGTTGATCGCGACGAAGGCCCCGTCCCGGCGCGGGCTGGCATCGTGCAGGCCCTGCGCCAGCAATTCCTTGCCGGTGCCGCTTGCGCCTAGCAGCAGGACGGAAACGTCCGCGGCCGCCACCCGTTCTATGGTGCGGGCGACCTTCATCATTTCCGGCGCGGCGGTGATCAGCCGGCCCAGCACGCGCCCGCCCTCCGGCGCGGTTTCGGCCAGCCGGGCATTTTCCCGCTCCAGCGCATGGACGTGGAAGGCGCGGCGGACGATCAGCCCCAGCTCATCGATGTCGACCGGCTTCTGGTAGAAATCATAGGCGCCGCCGGAAATGGCCTGCAGCGCGCTTTCCCGCGCCCCATGGCCGGACGCGACGATGACCTTCGTGTCCGGCTTGATCCGCAGCATTTCCGCCAGCGTCGCGAACCCTTCGCTGGTGCCGTCGGGATCGGGCGGCAGGCCCAGGTCCAGCGTCACCACATCGGGCGCCTGCTCGCGCAGCATCTCTATCGCTTCCTCCCGGTCGCCCGCGATGAAGAGCTGATATTCCTCATAGGCCCAACGCAATTGCCGTTGCAGGCCCGGATCGTCCTCGACGATCAGCAGTTTCGGTCGCATGTCGCTCATCAGGCGGCCTTCCCCCTAAGATCCTGTTGCGCCAAAGGCAGGCGCAGCGTGAACCGGCTCCCCACGCCGGGCTTGCTTTCCACATCGATCCGCCCGCCCATCGCCTGGGCCAGCGCCCGCGCCTCGAACGCGCCGATGCCAAAGCCCCCCGCCTTGCTGGAGGAGAAGGGCTTGAACAATTCGCGGCGGATGAATTCCGCGGTCATCCCCCGGCCCTGATCGACGACATCCAGCAGGGCGCAGGCATCATCGGCGGACAAGCGCAATTCCACGGGGCTGTCCGGCCGGCTGGCGTCGATGGCGTTCTGGAGCAGGTGGGTGACGATCTGCTCGACCCTGGCGGGATCGGCCAGCACGGGCGGCGCGTCGCCGGTCACGCCTATTTCGTGCTGGCGCGAGCGGGTGCGCGCGACCTGCTCCGCCACTTCGCGCAGCGCCATGGGCCGGGGTTCCTCCGCCCGGCCCTTGTTATGCTGCGACAGGCGCGCGAGCATGTCGTTCATCTTGCCCACCGATTCCTTCAGCGTCAGCACCATGTCGGTGCGGAAATCCGGATTGTCGGCGTGCCGCTCCGCATTGCGGGCGAGCAGCGAAAGCTGGCTCACCAGATTCTTGACGTCATGGATGATGAAGGCGAAGCGGCGGTTGAACTCCTCGAAACGCTGGGCGTCGTCCAGCGCCTGCTGGCCCTGCGCCTCGCTCAGATAGCTGGCCGCCTGCCGTCCGGCGGCGCGCAGCATGTCGAAATCCTCCCAATCGAGCCGGCGGTCGATCGGCGGGCGGGCAAGCAGGATCGCGCCGATCAGCCGGCCGAAATGGATCAGCGGCACCAGCGCCCAGGCGCGGCGGTCCAGGCTCATCCAGCCCGGCGCGCTGATTTCCCCGGCCCCGGAAGGCGGGCGGTCGATGTCGATGATCCAGCCGCTCTGTTCGATGAGGGCGGCGAGCGGGGCGGGCACGACCGATCCGTCCGGCCTGTCCCCCTGCCAGTTCCAATGCGTTTCGAACGCCAGCGCGCCGTCGTCCGCGCGCAGCATCAGCAGGGCGGCGGGAGAATCGGTGATGTCGGCCACCGCCTTCGCCACGCGCTCCCCCAAAGGCAGGGCATTGTCGCCGGGGCGGCCTATGGTGTCGCCGAAACGCATCCATTCGGTGCGATAGTCATAGCGGTGCTGGAAGAAATGCTTGGCCACCTGCACCTTCCAGAAGGCGCGGAGCCGGCGGGAAGGCAGCAGCACGAGCGCGCTTACCGCCAGGAAGAAGACGCAGCCGATCTCGACCGCGCGGGCATAGGGTCCGGCGACCAGTTCCACCAGCACCGCCGCCGCCGCCAGCACCACGATGTAGAGCGCGATGGCCGCGAGGGAGAGCGACTGGAATGTCAGGGTGCGGGACAGTTGCAGCCGTCCGGCCATGTCGGCGCGCATTCCCGCCGCGATCACCGGGGCCAGCAGCGCCATCATCGGCCCGCGCAGCGCGTAGAGATCGCTTGCCCGGTCGATGGCGAAGGTGGCGATGGCATAGAGATTGAGGTCATATGTCCACATCGCCGCCAGCGCCCCCAGCAGCAGCGCCACCCGCTCCCGTTCCCGAACCGGCCAACTGATATAGAGATGATGGACCAGCATCAGGCTGCCGATGGCGGTCATCAGGTGCAGCACCAGCGAGGCGTGAAGAAGCGCGCGGTGCAGGTCGCTAGGCTCCGGCAATTGCCGCCAGATGAGGTCGGTGAAGGTCTGAAGCAGGATGATTCCCGCCACGGCGGCATAGACCGATCCGATCGCCAGCAGGGATTCTCCCCGCACCGCGCCGTTCCGCCGCAGCATCGCGAACAGCAGCAGCAGCCAGGCCGCGTTTCGGATATTTTCTCCGATGCCGGTCAGCGGCTTGCCCACCCCGCCGAAGGAGACATAGAGCGACCAGCAGGCGGTCAGCAGCAGCGCGGCGGCCAGCAGGCGCTGTTCGGCGGCTTCTTCCCGGCGGCGCAGGACGAAAATGCCGAGCGCCGCGAACAGCACGGCGGCCAGCGCATGGCCCCAGTCCCCGACGAATTGCAGCAGGCCGCTCACCGCGCCCCCTCCGGCCAGAGGATGACGCGCAGCGTCTGGATGAGGATCAGCAGATCGAGGAAAGGCGTGTAGTTCTTGGCGTAATAAAGATCATATTCCAGCTTGTTCCGGGCATCCTCTATCGACGCGCCATAGGGATAGTTGATCTGCGCCCAGCCGGTGATGCCGGGCTTCACCATGTGCCGCTCCGCATAATAGCGCAGATGCTGTTCCAGATCCTCGACGAACTGGCGGCGTTCGGGGCGCGGGCCGACGAAGCTCATCTCGCCCTTCAGCACCGTCCATGTCTGCGGCAGTTCGTCGATGCGCAGCTTGCGCAGCCAATAGCCAAGGCGGGTGATGCGCGGATCGTCCTTTTCCGCCCAGACCGCCTGGCCGGACAGTTCCGCGTCCTGCCGCATGGTGCGCAGCTTCACGATCCAGAATTCCTCGCCATACAGGCCGACGCGCTGCTGGCGGTAGAAGGCGGGGCCCTTGCTGTCGAGCTTCACCAGGATCGCGGCGAGCAGGATGATGGGGCCGGTCAGCAGCAGCAGGATCGAACTGGCGAGGACGTCGAACAGCCGCTTGGCGATGCTGGACAGGCGGCGGCCGGCGGAAAAGCCGTCGGAGAAGATCAGCCAGCTCGGATTGACGCTGTCCAGGTCGACGCGGCCGGTTTCCCGCTCCAGGAAGGTGGAGATTTCGTTCACATGGACGCCGGTGGTCTTGATGCGCAGCAGGTCGCTCAGCGGCAAGGCGTTGCGCCGTTCCTCCAGCGCCAGCACCACCTCGCTCGCGGCCAGGCGGACGACGAAATCGGCGAGATTGTAGATGGCGCTGCGGTTGATCGCTTCCGGGATCACCTGCGTGCCGTCATTCATCGCGATGTAGCCGACGACGAGGAAGCCAGATCCCTTGCGCTGCTCGATCTCCCGGATGCGGTCGGCGCGATTGCCCGCGCCCAGCACGACCAGCCGCCGCTTGAACGCCTCGCCGCCGAGCATCGATCCCAAAAGGACGCGGATCGCCAGCAGCAGGGCAATGGCGAGTCCCATGGCGTAGAGCGAATTGGACCGCCAGAGCGTGATGTCCGGCAGCAGGAAATGCATGACCGACAGGAACAGCACGCCCAGCGATATGGCGACCAGCAGGCGCGCCAGCGCGTAGCGGATCGATTGCAGCGCCTCCGGCCCATAGACGCCGACCGCGATCATCGCTGTCTGTATGGCCAGGCCGAAACTGAGCAGCGGCGCGATGCGGGTCGACACATGATCGACCTCCATGCCGATCTGGCGGGCGCGCAGAATCCACCCGCCTTCAGCCGCCGCCATCAGCAGCATGAAGTCCAGAAGGCCGAGCAGCAGGACCGCATGCGGCACATAATGTTTGAACAATCTTATCATTCGTCGCGCGTTCCCGCTGCGCCCGGCGGGCAGGTGACAGCCGGATCAGCTTACAGGCGCTGTAAGGAAATCCGACACTGTCGGGGACAATGCACGACAATCACAAAGATTTTCTGAACAGGACCATCGGCCATGCCGGCGAAGCGGACCGGCAGGGGCGATCAATTCTGGTTGCGAAGCGCATCCGCGGCGTTCTTCGCCGCGTGCCCCACCACATGGGCGGCGCTGTCGACGGAACCGGCTGCCTTCATAAGGGCGTCGGCACGGCGGTCGTCGCGTTCCTTCGTCATGTAGAAAAAGCCGATCGCCAGCACCAGCGCCAGGGCGACCAGAAGGAATATGATCAGGCTTCCCCGCGACCGGCCCGGCAAGGAAGCCGGTTCGAAGGGTTCGTCCTTACGACCTTCGTCCATTCTCCTTCTCCCGATCCTCGCATACCGAGGCGGAGAGTATAGCACAGATCACTCCACGTCGGAGTCGGTATCTTCACCTGTTTCCCTGGATTCCCGGCCCCGGCTCAACCGGTCGACATCGTCCATGATCTCGTCCAGCACCGCGGCGTCGCTGCTTTCCTGGCTGCGGCGGGATGGCAGTTCGCCATTTTCCAATATCTGCTCCAGCGCGGCGCGGCCGCGGGCGACGCGGCTCTTGATGGTGCCGACGGCGACGCCGCAGATTTCGGCGGCTTCCTCATAGGCGAAGCCGCCCGCGCCGACCAGGATCAGCGCCTCTCGCTGGGGCTGCGGCAATTGCAGCAAGGCGCGCTGCATGTCGGACAGTTCGACATGCTTGTCCTGCCCGGCGGGCGCGGCAAGCAGGCGGTCGGCCGCCAGATCGTCCCAATCGCCCCGGAAGCGGGAACGGCGCATCTGCGACAGATAATGATTGCGCAGGATGATGAAGGTCCAGGCACGCATGTTGGTGCCCGCCTGGAAGCGGCTGCGCGCGGCCCAGGCCTTCAACAGCGTTTCCTGCACCAGATCGTCCGCGACATCGCGATTGCCGGACAGGGACCGTCCAAAGGCGCGCAGATGGGGGATGACCGCCGCCAGTTCCCGCTTGAAATCGGTGTCTGAAAGCGTTTCGCGCTCAACATCCTGGCCCACGCCGTCGCTCATGGTAACAACCCCTTCACCGGCTGTCGCCCTCGCTGCATGAACGGAAGTCGTCAAAGCCATATGTGCGTCCGCATCCCAATCTTTTTCTTCTCAAGGACCAATTGCCGCAACCGCGTTCAATGGCCCCACAATATCACAATCATCACGATGATCGCGAGTGTCAGTGAAACGCCGAGCACGTAACGCACGATATGCGGCGTCGAGCCCGCCCTGGCTTCTTCCGTCGCAATATGCTGCTCCTGTTCGACCATGGGTCGCTCCCGATCGTTACGCATCAATAACGCGGGTCGCGGACCGGGGTTCCCCTTCTTTCCAGCCTAATTTCAGAAAGCCGCGCGCGACGTCAGGCCGGCGCGGTCGCTTCGTCGAAGAACAGCGCCTGAGAAATCGCGGCCTTGACGGTCGAACGCTGGAAAGGCTTGGTGATGAGGAAGGTCGGCTCCGGCCGTTCGCCCGTCAGCAGGCGTTCGGGGAAGGCGGTGATGAAGATCACAGGAACGGAGAATTCGGCGAGGATGTCCTTCACCGCATCGATGCCGCTCGAATCGTCGGCAAGCTGGATGTCCGCCAGCACCAGCCCGGGCCGTTCCGCCATGGCTTCGCGCACAGCATCCTCGCGCGTGACGGCGATGGCGGTGACTTCATGCCCCAGGTCGCGAACGATGGTCTCTATATCCATCGCGATGATCGGCTCATCCTCGATGATCAGCACCTTGGCGCGGGTCTGCGCCTCGATCTCACTCAGCGCTTCCTTGACCAGCGCTTCCACGTCGTCGCTGTCCAGGCCGATCAGATAGCCGACGTCATCGACGGTAAATCCCTCCAGCGCCGTCAGCAGCAGCGCCTGGCGCGGCAGCGGCGTCAGGCGGGCGAGTCGTGCCTGCGCGATCGCCTCCTGCCCGTCGGCGCCGGTCAGCACCGGCCCGTCTTCCAGATGGGACGAGGACCAGATCGCATGGAAAGTCTTGTAGAGGCCAAGGCGCGGATCGACATTCGACGGAAATTCGTCGGGCGCCGCCACGATCGCCTCCAGCGTGGCGCGCACATAGGCATCGCCATGCGCCTGGCTGCCCGTCAATGCACGCGCGTAGCGCCGCAGGAAAGGAAGGTGGGGGTGCAGTTGCTGACCAAGCGACATCTGTAAAAATTCTCCCAGCCCATCGGGCGCCTTGTCCTATGTTAAAGCCACGCCTTAACCAAAATGCCGAAACATTCGCCGGAATGGGAGGATGGATGGACGATGCCGATGTGGCAAGCCCCCTTACCCCCTTTCAGAATGGAAATGCTTCGGGCATGACCGCCCGCGTCGCCTTCCATTCTCGCCGCCGACCTCGTGCGGCGGGCAAAAAATGCTTCGCCAAGGGAACCAACGACCAACGGATTTGTTTCACTGCCGTTCGGTTTTTTCGAAAATCTTTGGAATTTTGTGTTTTGATTTCCCTGACGCCGAATTGACGTCATAGGGGAAAGCCGCAAAAAGAGCAGGCTGGCATGACATTGATGGCTGCAGAGGGGCGTGTTTTGGTTGCTTCAACGACGGAACGGGATGTGACGGGAGGGGACAAGAAAGATGTCGGCACCAACACTCCGGATTCTGGCGTGAAGGGCAGTGTCGCCCGCAAGAAACGCACATCGGCCGCGAAGGACGACGGCCAGGTCGCCAATGCCCTGCGATCCGTCTATCAGCGCGCGGTTGACGAGGATATTCCCGCGGAAATGCTTGACCTTCTCAGCAAGCTCGACTGACTCTCCCTGATCGGCCGGACCGGGGGGGAGCCGGAAACAAGCGGAGGGGACATGGCGCATCTGGTAAAATCCGGCCGGCGAGCGACGCTCTCCCCGAAGAATCGGCGTTCGATGTTCAGCGTCAGGTAAATGGACAGAATATCCCCACCGCCGCCGGCCGAAGGCACGCTTCCCCCGGCCGCTTCCTTCATTCAGAGATTGAACGCCGTTTCCCATTCCACCGGCGTCAAGATGTTCCTCATCCTGACGCTGGCCCTGCTGCCGCTGGGACTGATCGCCCTGGTCGCCTCGCTTCAGGCGATCCGCACCACCGACCTGGAAAAGGAAGCGCTGCTGCGCGTGGCGGTGACGCAAAGTGCGCGCAAATTGTCCGCCGATCTCGCGTCCGACCGAACGGCGCTGATGCTGACGGCCAATGCCTTTGCGACATCCGGCCCCGATCCGGCGATGTGCGCACGCCTTTCGGCCTTCCTGACCTCTCACGACCGTGGCGGCGGCCGCTATTATATCTACGACCGCTCGGGCCGGCGGCTTTGCGGTTCCACCCTGCCGGAACCGCCGGGCCTTCCCCGGTCGGAACGTTTCGGCGATGCCGCCGCGCAGTTGTTGACGGATTCGCCCTATCTCATCAGCCGGGCGCGGAGCGCCAACGGCGCGGTCGTCGCCATCGCTTATTATCCGCGCGGCTATCTGGAGGCGATGACCAACCCTGCGGGCACGTTGCAGAACCGGCAGATCACCTTGAATGAGGGCGGCCGCAGCCTGCTCATCACCCGGCCTGCTGGCCTTTCGGGCGGGCATAGCACCACGCTTTCCGCCCGGCTCGACCCGCCCGACATCGTCCTCACCATGACGGTGCGCGATCCCCCGGTCACGATCGCGCGCATGTTGTCGCTGTTCCTGCCGCTGGTCATGTGGTTCGCCGCGGCGGCCATTGGCTGGTTCGTCGTCAACCGCCTTCTGATCCGGCCGCTGGTGCTGCTGCGCCGCACGGTGGCGGCCTATGAACCCGGTCAGGTGCTGGAACCGATGCGCCGCATCCGCACCCCGGCGCAGGAGATCGTGGCGCTGGGCGACACCTTCCGCGAAATCAGCGAAGATGTCGCCACCCATGAGGCGGAGATGGCGGAGGGCCTGGAAACCCAGCGAAAGCTGACGCGGGAGGTCCATCACCGGGTCAAGAACAACCTCCAGATCATTGCGAGCCTGATCAACCTGCACGCGCGATCCGCCCATGACGCCGAAGCGGTCGAGGCCTATGCGACGATCCAGCGGCGGGTCGATGCGCTGTCGGTCGTCCACCGCAACCATTATGCCGAGCTGGAGGAACATCGCGGCGTCGGCGTGCGGTCGCTGATCAGCGAACTGTCGGCCAGCCTGCGCGGCACCGCCCCGGCCGAGGCGCGCCGCTTCGGCATTCAGATCGACAGCGACAATCTGCACATCAGCCAGGACGTCGCAGTGCCCATCGCCTTCCTGCTGACCGAGCTGGTGGAACTTGCCATGCTGTCCAATCCGCGCACGGCGATGCGGATCTCCGTGCAACTGGAACCGGGCCGCACCGACCGGGCGGTGCTCCACATCCTCTCGCCGGCGCTGCGCGGATCGCCGGACATGACCGCCCGGCTGGAGGAGCGCTACGGACGGGTGCTCACCGGCCTGTCACGCCAGTTGCGCGCACCGCTGGACCATGATCCGGAGACGGGCGACTATGCGATCGTCATTACGGTGCTGGAGTAGGCGTTCGGGGAGCTTACCCCCTCAGGCCCGCTGATAATCCCGCCGGAAATCCGCTGCGAAGCCCTGAAAGCGCCCGATGGCGATGCTGTCCCGAATCCCCTGCATCAGCGCCTGGTAGAAATGGATATTATGCTGCGTCATCAGCATCGCGCCCAGCATCTCGCCGGCCTTGACCAGATGGTGCAGATAGGCGCGGCTCCAGGTCGTGCAGACCGGGCAACCGCAGCGCGGATCGAGCGGCCCCTTGTCCTCCGCAAAGCGCGCATTGCGGATGTTGAGCGGCCCGGCCCAGGTGAAGGCCTGACCGTTGCGCCCGCTGCGGGTGGGCAATACGCAATCGAACATGTCGATCCCCCGTTCCACCGCGCCGACAATGTCGTCCGGCTTGCCCACTCCCATCAGGTAGCGCGGCTTGTCGGCCGGCAGCATGCCGGGCGCGAAATCGAGCGTGGCGAACATCGCCTCCTGCCCCTCGCCCACGGCCAGCCCGCCGACGGCATAGCCGTCGAAGCCGATGTCGATCAGCTTTTCCGCCGAAATCCGCCGCAGGCCCTCGTCCAGCGATCCCTGTTGGATACCGAACAGCGCCGCCCGCTCCGCATGTTCCGCCCCTGCATCGAACCCGTCTCGGGAGCGTTTCGCCCAGCGCATGGAACGCTCCATGGACTTCGCCGCCTCGTCATGGGTGCAGCCGTTCCTGGTGCACTCGTCGAAAGCCATGACGATGTCGCTGTCCAGCAACCGCTGGATCTCCATCGAACGCTCGGGCGTCAGCATATGCCTGGAGCCGTCGATATGGCTGGAAAAGGCGACCCCCTCCTCGCTCATCTTCGTCAGCGCGCTGAGGCTCATCACCTGATAACCGCCGCTATCGGTCAGGATCGGCCTGTCCCAGCCCATGAAGGCGTGCAGGCCGCCCAGTCGCGCGACGCGCTCCGCCCCCGGACGAAGCATCAGATGATAGGTGTTGCCAAGAATGATGTCTGCGCCGGCTGCACGCACTTCGGCCGGACGCATCGCCTTCACCGTGGCGGCGGTGCCGACCGGCATGAAGGCAGGCGTGCGAATCTCGCCCCGGCGCATCTGGATGGCGCCCGTGCGGGCCTTGCCGTCGGTCGCGGCGATCGAAAAGGAGAAGCGGGGATTTGTCACAGCGCGCGCTGTACGGTCGAAAGAGGCGCCAGACAAGGCCGCAAAGCCGCGCTTCAGCCCTTCTTGCGCAGCCCGTCAAGCGCAACGATCGCGTCGACATCGAACCCTTCGACCCGGCGGTAATTGCCGATGAAACAAAGACAATCCGCAGCCAGGCTGAGCTGCCATGACTCACCTTGCAGGTCGTGCAGCAGCAGGGTCACAAGCTGCCTGTCGGTTCGGGGCGTGTTCATGGCGATGATCGTAATTAATAAAGGTTAACAAAGGCCTGCGCCCGATTTGCGACAAGTTTTCAAAGAAGCTATTTGTTGCATAAATACAACAAAACTCCGCGATTGGCCAGTTTTTGGGCGACATCCCTGCAACAGTTGCTATTAAAAATGGTTAATTCCGGGGCAATGCCTTTCGGCGCGATTGCATAAGCGCGGCAACCCTGTTCTGCTTAACATCTGTTGCAGTTTGGGGGCTCAGATGGTTGATTCCGGACGATTTAATTCCGGCCGTGAACATATGGACGATCTGACTCCCGCCCCTCTTCCGGCGGAGGAAGATGTCGTGGCTGCCGTTACGGAAAGCATGGCCTCGACGCCGGACGTCGGCACCTCGACCATGTTCGACCTCGGCCAGATCGACATAAGCTGGGAGGCGGATGCCGCTACGCTCTGGGCGTTCATGACGCCATCGAATCGACCGAATTTCAGCCCTGCCATGTTGCGTGACGTCCGCTATTGGTATGTGGAGACCAAACGACTGTTCGATGCGGGCAAGCTGCCGGTCAAATATATGGTGGCCGGATCGCGTTTTCCCGGCGTTTTCAACCTGGGCGGCGATCTGGAACTGTTCGCCGGCTGCATCGAGCGTGGCGACCTGCCCGGTCTTGTCGACTATGGCCATGCCTGTATCGACGTGGTTCATCGCACCTGGCGCAATGGCGACCTTCCCGTGATTTCCATTGCGCTGGCACAGGGCGATGCGTTGGGTGGCGGCTTCGAAGCCTTGCTTTGCTTCGATGTCGTGATTGCTGAACGCAGTGCGCGTTTCGGTCTGCCCGAAATGCTGTTCGGCCTTTTCCCCGGCATGGGGGCTTATTCCATCCTCGCGCGCAAGCTGGGTCGGCTGGCGGCCGAACGGATGATCCTGTCCGGCAAGGTCTATACCGCGCAGGAGATGCACGACATGGGCATTATCCACACGCTGGTGGAGGATGGCGAGGGTGAGCAGGCCGTCCGCGACTATATCGCGGCCAGCCTGCCCCATCATGCCGGTCATGTCGGGGTGTTCCAGGCAGGTCGACGCGTCGATCCGCTGGAATATGAGGAACTGAAGGACATCGTCGAGAATTGGGCGGCCACTGCACTCAAGCTCGATCTGAAGGACGTGCGGATGATGCGTCGCCTGGCCTCGGCCCAAACCCGTCTGCATAGATAAGATCAGGCGCGCCGCCGGTCCTGGAGCATGGCGACGCTGCCGCTATCGTCATCCATCTGCCGCATCATCTCCAACACCTGCACCGCGGGGACTGGCCGGCTAAGCACGAAACCCTGCACATTGGTGAAGCCCATTTCGCGGGCGCAACGCAGTTGATCGTCGGTTTCAATCCCCTCCGCCACGGTTTCGACATCCAGGGCGTGGGCCAGATAGGCGACCGACTGGGCAATCGCCCTGTGGCGTGAATTCTCCTCGACGCCACGCATGAAGCTCTGGTCGACCTTGATCGTGTCGAAGGCATAGTCGCGCAGATAACCCAGCGAGGAATAGCCGGTCCCGAAATCGTCCAGCGCCAGCCGCAGGCCGATCCGCTGGAGATCGGACAGGATCAGGTTGGTCCGGCCGCTATCCTCCAGGAAGATCGACTCGGTCACCTCCAGTTCCAGCCTGCGCGCCCTCAGTCCCGATTGCATCAGCGCCGCGATGACCGCGCGGGGCAGGCTGTCGCTCTTGATCAACACCGGGGAGATATTGACCGCGACGCGGACATTCTCATCCCATTCCATCGCATCCTGGCAGGCCTGCTCCAGCGCCCAGGCCGTGATCGGTTCGATCATCGAGCAGCTTTCCGCGATGGGGATGAACTCCGCAGGGGAAATGCGGCCGAGCGTCGGATGATCCCATCGCATCAGGGCCTCGCAAATCGTGATCTTGCCGGTTTTCGTGTCGAAGATCGGCTGATAGTGCAGCACCAGCTCATTATTCGCCATGGCGCCGCGCAGGCCCATTTCCAGATCGTAGGTGCGGTTCTGCCGCTCCTTCATCGACCAGGCGAATTGCGCATGGCGGTTTCGGCCCGCATGCTTCGCCTGATACAGCGCCATGTCGGCATGCTGGAGCAGTTCGTCGCTGTCCTGTCCGTCCCCCGGCGCAACCGCGATCCCCATGGACGCGGTCACGCCGAGACTATAGCCGCCGACGTCGAAATCATGCGTGAATTCGGCCATTACATCGTCCGCGATCCGCTCCGCTTCGGCCCGGCTGGCGCCGGGGCAGATCAGCACGAACTCATCTCCTCCGAATCGCGCGACATGGCCGCGCCCGTCCAGCGCGCGAGACAGCCTTTCAGCGACCCTGCATAGAAGCTGGTCGCCGATCATATGTCCCAGGGAGTCGTTGATTTCCTTGAAGCGGTCCAGATCCATCCAGAACACCGCCATCGGATCCTGATCGGATCGTCGTCCATCGAACATCTCGCGCAGCCGCATCTGCATCGCCATGCGGTTTTCGACACCCGTCAGGCTGTCGAAGCGGGCCAAACGCTCAAACTTGGTGGCGAGCTGCGTCTTTTCATATTTGCCCTGCAATGCCTCCAAGACGATGCGATGCGTCGTCTTGGTAATGTCCGCCATGGCGAAGATCATCAGGAAGCAGAGAATTCCCAGAACCGTATAACTCAGCCCACCCGCGAGGACGAGGCCCAGCGAGGTAGGCAGCAGGGATAGACATGTCTGTCCCACCGCGACGTGAATGCGGCCAGCATTACGACCTGAAATACCGCCGGAATAGGACGCCACCAGGCAAACGGCCAATACGTGGAGCGTCGCGTCCTCCGAAAGCAGGAGAGTCGCGAAGGTCAATATTCCGAGGAGCGCGGCATAGGCCCAGGCACCCAATTCATAAGCCAGTCCCCAAATGGGCTGGGTTACACCGTTCTGATGGGCAAGCTGCCGCTCGAAATAGACGGCCGAGATCGACCGGCTGAGCCCGACGAGACAGATCAGGACCGCAATCGCGGTGATGGCGGGCAGCCGCGCATGCCATGCGATCACCAGCCCCAGCGCGCCGCCGGCAACCGCACCGATCATCAGCGAGGCGGGAGAAGCATAAAGGGATTTGACGAGATTCGCCTGCACTTCAGCGCTTTGCTGGGTGTCCGGCGTCATGCGCCCTCGCAGGGATGCGAGCAAGTTTCGTTCAGGGCGTGACACGTCATCGCCACCATTGCCGAAACATGATTTCCATTTGGTAAATCGCGCCGTCCAAAAGAAGCGGGAATTAGCGGATTGTTACGGAATCGACCGGCCATCGAGACCTATGCTCGCAAGGCAGGGCAAGAGGGGCTTGCTTTCCCCGGTCGCAGCCGGAAAATAGCGTCATCGTGTCATATCATCCTCTGCATCGCCCGGTCTGGAACGCCCTCAACAGCGGCTGGAAGCCCTTGGCCGAAGGGGATGCGCTCGCGCTGCGGATCGATCCACGCTACGGGCCCTTTGCCGCTGCGGCGGACGGCAATCCGGCGGCTCGATCGGCGTTGGCTGCGCTTGTGCCCGAACAGGGGGAGCTGTGGATCGTCGAACCCGATGCGCAAACGCCGCCGGCCGGCACGCGCCTGGTCCGCGAAGCGATGCTTGCGCAGATGGTGGCGGAAGAGATTCCGGGCGATGCGCCGTCCTGGGAGCCCGTCGTGCTGACAGATGATGATGCGACGGAAATGCGTGCTCTTGCATTGATGACGAAGCCTGGTCCCTTCCTGCCGCTGACCCATCGGCTCGGTCGCTTCATCGGCATCAAGGAGCGGGGCAGGCTGATCGCCATGGCGGGAGAGCGGATGCGTATGCCGGGCTTTGCCGAGGTCAGCGGTGTCTGCACTCATCCTGACCATCGCGGGCGGGGCTATGCGAAGGGCCTGATGCAGATCGTTGCCAGGGCCATGCTGGAACGCGGAGAAATGCCGTTCCTGCATGCCTATGCCGCACATGAGGCGACGGTGGCGCTCTACGAAACGCTCGGCTTTCGGATAAGGGCGCGGATGCACATGATGGTGGTCGCCCGGATCTGAGCCATCTCGCTGCGGAGCCTGTCCGAGGGTTCGCCCGCCCAGAATATGCGGGGATTCGGCCCATGGCGGGCTGCAAATGGCGGCTTTCTGCGCCTCCGGTGCTCACATATTGAAGTACGCTACGTCGAAACGAGTCGCGCGCCTCGTTCGAGTGCCTTCGCAGGAGCATGATGCGGCCTGGGGCGAACATCAAAACTCTGTCGTGAAGCCCCTACTCAAGCTTACCCAACAGCGTTGCCCGTCGGTTCCGGCCAGACACTCAGCCGATATGCGTCAACCGCTCCAACGTGATCCAGCCTTCCACATAATTGGCATAATAGAGGCCGAACAGAACCGCCGACAGGACCGTCGCCCGAAAGGCAACGACCCCTGGACGAAAATTGCTGGGCGCGCTGTCCGCCTGCCCCGGCCGCAACGCCTCGCCCGTTTCATCGGGCGTGCGAATGCCGAAGGGCAGCACGATGAAGGCGCTGATCACCCAGAACAGCACGTAAATGGCAAAGATCGCATACCAGTTCATGCGCAAAGGGCTTAGGCGCGAATGAGCAGCACGTCCACCACCGGCTTCTTGCCCGTCCAGCGGGTGGCCGTGCGCCGTACCGCCAACCTGACCCGTTCACGCAACGCCTCTTCCTCCTGCGATCCCTTGGCGACAGCGCCCGCAGCCTCCTCGGCCGCCTCCTCCAGAAAGGCGGCCTTGTCCTCTTCCACCGGCACGCCCTGGGTGCGCAAGGCGGGGGAACCGATCACCCTGCCCTTGCCGTCCAGCGCCACCGCGACGCTGATCTGGCCATGCAGCGCAACCTTGCGCCGCTCGTTCATCGTCGCTCCGTCAGCGGGCAGGATGACGTCGCCATCCAGCACCAGCCGTCCCGTCGTTTCGTTGCCGATGACCTCCGGCCCGTTGGGCGCCAGCCGCAGCACATCGCCATTGGACTGCACCACCGCATGGGGAACGCCGCTCGCCAGACCCAGCCGCGCCTGCTCGGCCATATGCCGCCGCTCGCCATGGACCGGCAGCAGGATTTGCGGCCGTACCCAGCGATACATGGCTTCCAGCTCGGGACGACCCGGATGGCCGGAAACATGCACCTCCGCCTGACGATCCGTCACCATCAGCACGCCCTTGGCCGCCAGCGCGTTCTGGATGCGGCCGATGGCGATCTCATTGCCGGGAATCTGCTTCGAGGAGAAGACGACCAGATCGCCCTCATCCAACTTGATGGGGTGGCTGTCGAAGGCGATGCGCGACAGGGCGGCCCGCGCCTCCCCCTGCCCGCCAGTAGCGATGATCATCACCTCATTATGCGGCAAGGCCATCGCATCGTCCCAATCGACGGTCGGCGGGAAATCCCTGAGATAACCCGCCGTCCGCGCCGTCGAGATGATCCGGTCGAGCGACCGCCCCGCCACGCAGAGCTTGCGACCCATGGCATTGGCAACCTCCCCCAAGGTCTGCAACCGCGCGGCATTGGACGCGAAGGTCGTGACCAGCACGCGCCCTTTAGCGCCCGCGATGGTCTGCATAAGCCCCACGCGCACATCGCCTTCGGAGCCGCTGGCTTCGGGATTGAAGACGTTGGTGCTGTCGCACACCAGCGCCAGCACCCCCTCGTCGCCAATGGCCGCCAGTTCCTCGGGCGTGGAGGGCTGGCCCAGCAGCGGCGTTTCGTCCAGCTTCCAATCGCCGGTATGGAAGATTTTGCCATAGGGCGTGTCGATCAGCACCGCATTGCCTTCGGGAATCGAATGCGCCAGCGGCACATAGCGGAAGCCGAAGGGCCCCAGGGCGAAGCTGCCCTCATTGTCGATCACGTTGAGCGCGACATCCTGGGTCAGCCCCTCTTCCTCCAGCTTCAGCCGGATCAGCCCCGCGGTGAAGGGCGTCGCATAGAGCGGCACGCCCAGATCGGCCGCGAGATAGGGAATGGCGCCGATATGGTCCTCATGCCCGTGGGTCAGCACGATGCCCAGCAGATCGTCCTTGCGATCCTCGATGAAGCTCAGGTCCGGCAGCACCAGTTCCACGCCGGGATAGGCGGGATCGGCAAAGGTCAGGCCCAAGTCGACCATCACCCATTTGCCCTGGCAACCGTAGAGATTGACATTCATGCCGATCTCCCCCGAGCCGCCAAGGGCCAGGAAGATCAGCTCATTTCCGGGTATCATTCTGTTTTCAAACTCCGTTCATACAGCAATGCGAGGCCCTGGATCGTGAGATCGGGCGCGATCGCATCGAAAATATCGCTATTGTCGTCGAAGAGGACCGCCAGGCCCCCCGTTGCAATCACCTTGGCGGGACGGCCGATTTCCGCACGTATGCGGGCGACCAGCCCCTCCATCATCGCCACATAGCCCCAGAAGACGCCGATATGCATCTGCGCTTCGGTGGTGCGGCCGATAACCGACCGGTTCTCCGGCGGCGCGATCGCGATCTTGGGCAGCTTCGCCGCCGCCGCGACCAGCGCATCCAGCGACAGGTTGATGCCCGGCGCGATGATGCCGCCCTTGTAAGCGCCGTGATAGTCGATGACGTCGAAGGTCGTCGCCGTGCCGAAATCGATGACGATCAAATCCTCGCGGTAGAGATGGTGCGCGCCGATGGCGTTTACAACCCGGTCCGCCCCGACCGAGGCCGGTTCGGCCACGTCGAGTTCGATGCCCCACTCCACCGGCGCCTGACCGGCGATGAGCGCGGTCGTCTTGAAATATTTATCGGCCAGCACCTGAAGATTGTGCAGGGCGCGCGGCACGACGGTCGCGATGATGACCGCCTCCACATCGGCAATCTTATAGCCCTCCAGCATCAGGAGCTGGTTCAGCCATACCGCATATTCGTCGGCGGTGCGCCGCGGATCGGTCGCGATCCGCCAGCGGGCGCGAATCTCCCGCCCCTCGAGCAGCGCAAAAACCACATTGGTGTTACCCGCGTCGATCGCGAGAAGCATGGCCGATCCCCGATGTCAGATGAGAAGGATGTCGCCGGCATGAATGGCACGGCTCTCGCCATTCGCCAAGCGCAGGATCAGCATCCCATGGCGGTCGAGCGTGTCGAATGTGCCTTCCACCGTCTCGCCATCGGGCTGCACCACGCGCATCGGCGTGCCGGCAGGATGGGCGTTGAGCAGCCAATGCGTCCGCACCGGCTCCAGCCCCTGCGCGCGCCAGATCGCCAGCCAGTGGGCGAACAATTCCGCAAGCCGCACCTGCAGAGCAGCCGCGTCGGCATCTCGCGCGCCCTGCGCGAAGAGGCTCGTCACCGGCCGGTCGAGCCCGGTCGGATGCCCGGTCACATTGACGCCGATCCCCGCAACAATGGCATCGCCCGCCCGCTCTAGCAGGATGCCGGCGATCTTCGCGCCGTCCACCAGCACGTCATTGGGCCATTTGATCCGCGCCTGCCCCTTGCAAAGCGGCGCCACCAGCGCATGCACGGCGTTGCCCGCGACCAGCGCCAGCGTATGCGGCAACGGGTCGCCCCCCCGCAACCGGATCAGCGTCGAACAATAGAGACTGCCGTCGGGACTTTCCCAGCTGCGCCCCATGCGCCCGCGTCCGCCGGTCTGCCGCCCCGCACGCAACCAGCAGCCTTCAGAAACGCCTTGCTCCACCAACGCCAGCATGTCGGCATTGGTGGAGCCAGTCTCCCCGACGAAGCGAAGCTCGGTCAGAACAGCGACGCCGCAGCCGCCGCGCTCGCCTTGTCGAGGACGGGATTGAGGAAATAGCCGAAGACGATCACCACGGCGCACGCCGTCAGGATGATATTCTCAACCGCCCCGCCCCGCGCTTCATAGGGCGCCGCCGGCTCGTCGAAATACATCGTCTTGATGATCTTCAGATAATAGAAGGCGCCGATCACCGACATGGCGATACCGAAGGCCGCCAGCGCCGTCAGGCCAGCCGCGACGGCCGCGTCGAACACCAGGAACTTCGCCCAGAAGCCGAAGAGCGGCGGAATGCCGGCCATGGAGAACATGAAGATCGCCAGCGCCGCCGCCAGACCCTGGCGCGAGCGCGACAGGCCCGCAAGGCTGGCGATGGTCTCGACCGGACGCCCCTCCGCATCGCGCATCTGCAGGATGCAGGCGAAACCGCCGATGGTCATGACGACATAGATCGCCATGTAGCTCATCGTCGCCGCCGCGCCCGCGGGCGTGCCGGTGGCAAGGCCGATCAACGCGAAGCCGACATTGTTGATCGACGAATAGGCCATCAGCCGCTTGATGTTGGTCTGGCCGATGGCCGCCACCGCACCGAAGAGGATCGAGGCGAGCGCAACGAAGATCACGACCTGCTGCCAGTCGAGGCCTGCCGGACCGAGCGCCTCTATCGCGACGCGGACGGTAAGGCCGATGGCCGCCACCTTGGGCGCGCTGGCGAAGAAAGTCGTGACCGGGGTGGGCGCACCTTCATAGACGTCCGGCGTCCACATGTGGAACGGCACGGCGCTGATCTTGAAGGCGAGACCGGCAAGCACGAACACCAGGCCGAAAAGCTCGCCCTTCGACACACCGTCGCTCAGCGCGACCGCGATGCCGTCGAAGCTGGTGCCGCCGGTAAAGCCATAGAGAAGCGCCGAACCATAGAGCAGGATGCCGCTCGCCAGCGAACCCAGGACGAAATATTTAAGGCCCGCTTCGGACGACCGCTCGTCCTGCCGCATGAAGCTTGCCAGCACATAGGCGGCAAGGCTCTGCATTTCGAGGCCGACATAGAGCGTCAGCAGGTCGCCCGCCGACACCATCATGCCCATGCCGATCGAGGAGAAGAGGATCAGCACCGGATATTCGGCCCGCAGCGCGCCACCCACCAGGAAATAGCGCGGCGCAAGCAGGATGGCCGCCGCCGCCGCGCCATAAATCAGCGCCTTGGCGAAGACGGAGAAGGCATCGGCGCGCACCAGCCCGTCAAAGGCATCGGGCCCATGCGCCAGCGAAGTGGACAGCGCCAGGCCTGCGATAGCCAGCGTCAGCACCGACAGCCAGTTCACCAGCCGCGCCGTCGCATCGCCGCCATAAGCTGCGATCAGCATCAGGATCAGGCCGCCGGCCGTCAGGATCAGTTCCGGCAGGACCGCCAGAAGGGAAGCGGAATCAATCATCAGTGCGCCTCCCCGTGCGCAGGGGCTTCTTCATGACGGGCAGCCTCGGCAGCCGGAATGGCCGCCCCCATCTTGATCTGGGAATCGCCCGCCGGCCTGGCGGAGGCGACGCGCGCTTCGAGCGCGCGGATATCGGAACGCATGGGCGCCAGGAAGCTCTCCGGATAGACGCCCATCCACAGCACCGCCGCCGCGATCGGCGCCAGCAGCCAGATTTCGCGCGCGGACAGGTCCGGCATCGCGGCCGCATCGGCATTCTTCTGCTCGCCATAGGCGATCCGGCGGTAGAGATAGAGCATATAGGCCGCGCCCAGGATGATGCCGGTGGTGCAGACCAGCGCCACCCAGCTCGACGCCTGGTAGATGCCCATCAGCGACAGGAATTCACCGACGAAGTTGCTGGTGCCCGGCAGGCCGACCGACGCCATGGTGAACAGTAGGAACAGCACCGCATATTTCGGCATGTTGATGCTGAGGCCGCCATAACGGCTGATCTCGCGGGTATGGAGCCGATCATAAATGACGCCGACACAGAGGAAGAGAGCGCCCGACACCAAGCCATGGCCCAGCATCACCATCATCGCGCCTTCGATGCCCGCCTGGTTGAAGGCGAACAGGCCGACGGTGACGATGGCCATGTGCGCAACCGACGAATAGGCGATCAGCTTCTTCATGTCCGACTGAACCAGCGCGACGAGGCTGGTATAGACCACCGCGACCATCGACAGGCCCCAGACCAGCGGCGCCAATTGCGCGGACGCCTCCGGGAACATCGGCAGCGAGAAGCGGATGAAGCCGTAGCCGCCCATCTTCAGCAGCACGCCCGCCAGGATGACCGAACCGGCGGTCGGCGCCTGAACGTGCGCGTCGGGAAGCCAGGTGTGGACCGGCCACATCGGCATTTTGACGGCAAAGCTGGCGAAGAAGGCGAGCCACAGCCATGTCTGGATATGCGGATCGAAATGATAGGCCATCAATGTCGGGATGTCGGTCGTGCCCGCTTCATGCACCATCCACATCATCGCGATCAGCATCAGCACCGAGCCGAGCAGCGTGTAGAGGAAGAATTTGTACGAAGCGTAGATGCGATCCGCGCCGCCCCAGATGCCGATGATCAGGTACATCGGGATCAGGCCGGCTTCGAACATGATGTAGAAGAGGTAGAGATCCTGCGCCGTGAAGACGCCGATCATCAGCACCTCCATGAACAGGAAGGCCGCCATATATTCCGGCACGCGCTTCTCGATCGCGATCCAACTCGCGCCGATGCAGATCGGCATCAGGAATACGGTGAGCGCGATCAGCAGCAGCGCGATGCCGTCGATCCCGAGCGCCCAGGCGAAACGGCCGAAGATCGGCGCATATTCCTGGAACTGCCATTGGGCGGCGGTCCCCGACTGGTCGAAATTCATCCAGAGGATGACGCCCAGCACGAGATCGACCAGCGTTGCGACCAACGCGATCCAGCGGGCCTGATTGGCGCCTGCGAACAGACAGGCGATGGCCCCCGCCATCGGCACTGCCATCATCAGGGAAAGGATGGGGAAGCCGCTCATTATCGTGTCATCGCCCAGGTTGCAGCCGCGGCGAGGCCGATCAGCATCACCAGCGCGTAAGTGTAGAGGTAGCCGGACTGAAGCCGACGGGTGACTTTGTTGCCCTGCACGACCAGCGCAGCCAGGCCGTTAGGCCCGAAGCGGTCGATCAAGCCCACGTCACCGAACTTCCAGAAGAAGCGGCCGATGGCGAAGGCAGGCTTGACGAAGATGAAATGATACAGCTCGTCGAAATACCATTTGTTGAGCAGGAACTGGTACAGCACGCCGAAGGTGGCGACGAAGCGCTGCGGCCAGTCGGTGTGCTTGATATAGGCCAGCCAGGCTATGACCAAGCCGGTCAGCATCACCGTGAACGGTCCGAACTTGACCCAGGTCGGCACTTCATGCGCGGCGTGCATCAGATGGCTGTCGAACGCCAGCGCGCCCTTCCAGAACTCTATGCCGCCTTCCGGCCCGATGAACTGGTCATGGAAGAGGAAGCCCGCAAACACCGCACCCAGGCTCAGCACCACCAGCGGGATCAGCATCACCCAGCCGCTTTCATGCGGATGATAGCCGCCGGTGCCGGTCGGCAGGGCATGGGCATCGGTTTCATGCCCGTGCGGATCGTGACCCGCATGCTCCTGCGCCGGTGCGTTGTCGTCCTCCGCGCCATGGCCATGGGTGGCATGTTCGTCATGACCATGGCCATGCGCGTCGTGGACGGCATGCTGGATATGCTCCGAAGCGGCCCAGCGCGGCTTGCCGAAGAAGGTCAGGAACACCAGGCGCCAGCTGTAGAAGCTGGTGAGCAGCGCCGCGAATACGCCGACCAGATAGGCACCGACGCCTGCGCCGCCCGAAGCATAGGCCGCTTCGAGAATGCCGTCCTTCGAATAGAAGCCTGCAAAGCCATAGCCGACCAGCGGAACGCCGACGCCAGTGATGGCCAGCGTGCCCAGCGTCATCGTCCAGAAGGTGATCGGGATCTCCTTCCGCAGCGCGCCATAGTAGCGCATGTCCTGTTCATGGTGCATCGCGTGGATGACCGAGCCCGCGCCAAGGAACAGCAGCGCCTTGAAGAAGGCGTGGGTGAAGAGGTGGAACATCGCCGCGCCATAGGCGCCGACGCCCGCCGCGAAGAACATGTAGCCGAGCTGCGAGCAGGTCGAATAGGCGATGACGCGCTTGATGTCGTTCTGCACCGTGCCCACGGTCGCCGCGAAAAGGCAGGTGGCCGCGCCGATGAAGGTCACGAAGCCAAGCGCCGTCGGCGAGGTTTCGAACATCGGCGACAGGCGGCACACCATGAACACGCCCGCGGTCACCATGGTCGCCGCGTGGATCAGCGCCGACACCGGGGTCGGGCCCTCCATCGCGTCCGGCAGCCAGGTGTGGAGGCCAAGCTGCGCCGACTTGCCCATCGCGCCGATGAACAGCAGCAGGCAGAGCACGGTCATGGTGTCGAAGCGGTGACCGAGAAAGCCGATGGTCGAACCGGCCATGGACGGCGCGGCCGCCAGGATTTCCGGGATCGAGATGGTGTTGAACACCAGATAGGTGCCGAAAATGCCCATCATGAAGCCAAGGTCGCCGACGCGGTTGACGACGAAGGCCTTGATCGCGGCGGCGTTTGCGCTCGGCTTCCGGAACCAGAAGCCGATCAGCAGGTAAGAGGCCAGACCCACGCCTTCCCAGCCGAAGAACATCTGCAGCAGGTTGTTCGCCGTCACGAGCATCAGCATCGCGAAGGTGAAGAGCGACAGATAGGCGAAGAAGCGCGGCTGGTCCGGCTCCTCCTCCATATAGCCCCAGCTATAGAGATGGACGAGGCTCGACACGCTGGTGATGACCACCAGCATGACCGCCGTCATGGTGTCGACGCGTAGCGCCCATTGCGCATCGAAGCTGCCCGACTGGATCCAGGTGAAGGCCGGGACCACATGGGGTTCGGCATGGCCGGTCAGGAAGCCGATGAAGATCGGCCAGCTCATCGCACAGGATGCGAACAGCGCGCCGGTGGTGACGATCTTCGCGGGCAGCTTGCCAAGGGCCTTGTTGCCAAGACCGGCGATGGCAGCAGCCAGCAACGGGAGAAGGACGATAAGCTGGATCATCGAGCTTTAGCCCTTCATCCGGTTGACATCGTCGACGGCGATGGTGCCGCGACCGCGGAAGTAGATGACGAGGATGGCAAGGCCGATGGCCGCCTCACCCGCCGCGACGGTCAGCACGAACATGCTGAACACCTGTCCCACCAGATCGCCCAGGAAGGCGCTGAAGGCGACAAGGTTGATGTTCACGCTGAGCAGGATCAGCTCGATCGCCATCAGGATGATGATGACGTTCTTGCGATTGATGAAGATGCCCAGCACGCCCATCACGAAGAGGATCGCGCTGACCACCATATAATGCTGAAGGCCGATCACAGCTCTACCCCCTGCCCGACGGGCTGATTGACGTTGCGCACCGCGTCTTCGGGACGGCGGCGGTTCTGGCGGGCGATGTTCTGGCCGCGCACGCCGCCACGGGCGCGATGGGTCAGCACGATGGCGCCGATCATCGCGACCAGCAGGACGATGCCCGCCGCTTCGAACAGGAAGATGTAGCGGGTGTAGAGCAGCGCGCCGATCGCCTGGATATTGCTGAGTTCCGGGTTCACCGGAGCCGCGCGCTGGGCCAGTTCTATGGGGCCCGCGCTCCACAGGCCGATGCCCAGCACGATCTCCGCCAGCAGCACCAGCGCAATCAGCAGCCCGAAGGGGAGGTAATCGACGAAACCGGCGCGCAGTTCGGCGAAATCGATGTCGAGCATCATCACGACGAACAGGAACAGCACGGCAACGGCGCCGACATAGACGATGACAAGGAGCATCGCGATGAATTCGGCGCCCAGCAGGACCATCAGCCCCGCCGCGTTGAAAAAGGCAAGGATCAGCCACAGCACCGAATGAACCGGATTGCGCGACAGGATCGTAAGCGCGCCGCTGCACACCACGATCGCGGCGAACAGATAAAAGGCAAGCACGTGAATCACAGGATCATGTTCCCCTTCGGCGGCTGCGGCTTAACGGTAGGGCGCATCGGCGGCAAGGTTCGCGGCAATCGCCCGCTCCCACTTGTCCCCATTTTCAAGGAGCTTGGCCTTGTCGTAGATCAGCTCCTCGCGCGTTTCGGTGGAGAACTCGAAATTCGGGCCCTCGACGATGGCGTCCACCGGGCACGCTTCCTGGCAGAAGCCGCAATAGATGCACTTCGTCATGTCGATGTCGTAGCGCGTCGTGCGGCGGCTGCCGTCATCGCGCGGCTGCGCTTCGATGGTGATCGCCTGGGCGGGGCAGATCGCCTCGCACAGCTTGCACGCGATGCAGCGTTCTTCTCCATTGGGATAGCGGCGCAACGCATGCTCCCCCCGGAACCGCGGCGAAATCGGGTTCTTCTCATAGGGGTAGTTGATCGTCGCCTTGGGCTTGAAGAAATATTTCAAGGTCAGGGCGTGCGCCTTCACAAACTCCCAGAGGGTGAAGGATTTGACATAATAGCCGAGGCTCATTGAGCGCCTCCGTAACGCGTGAACATGAGGAAGCCCGACACCAGGAAGACGAACAGCAGCGAGGTCGGCAGGAATATCTTCCAGCCCAGCCGCATAAGCTGGTCATAGCGGTAGCGGGGCACCGTCGCCTTCACCCAGGAGAAGACGAAGAAGAAGAAGAATATCTTGGCGAACAGCCAGATGATGCCGGGCACATAATAAAGCGGCGCCCAGTCGATCGGCGGCAGATAGCCGCCCCAGAACAGGATGGCGTTCAGGGCGCACATCAGGATCACGTTTGCATATTCGCCCAGCCAGAACAGCGCGAAGGCCATGGACGAATATTCGGTCTGATATCCCGCGACCAGTTCCGATTCCGCTTCGGTCAGGTCGAAGGGCGCACGCGCCGTTTCCGCCATGGCCGAGATCAGGAACATGATCGCCATCGGGAAGAGCAGCGGGTTGAAGCCGTTGCCGTTCAGGAAGCCATAATAGCCCTTCTGGCTCTCGACGATGGCCGAGATATTGAAGCTGCCGGCCCAGAGCACGACGGTGATCAGGATGAAGCCGATGGAGACTTCATAGCTGATCATCTGCGCGCTGGCGCGGATCGCCGAATAGAAGGGATATTTGGAATTGGACGCCCAGCCCGACAGCACCACGCCATAGACGCCGAGCGACGAGATGGCGAGGATGTAGAGCAGGCCGACATTGATGTTGGCCAGCACCACGCCCACCTGGAACGGAATCACCGCCCAGGCCATCAGAGCGACGGTGAAGGTGATGATCGGGGCGATCAGGAAAAGCGTGCGGTTGGCCGCCGAAGGGATGATGGTTTCCTGCAGGAAGACCTTGGCGCCGTCCGCGAAGGACTGGAGCAGACCGAAGGGACCGACGACGTTCGGGCCGCGGCGCAGCGCCATCGCCGCCCAGATCTTGCGGTCGGCGTAGATGATCATCGCCACCGCCAGCATCAGCGGCAACGCAATCACCAGAATGCCGATGATCGTCGAAAGCAGCCAGGCGCCTTCGAACGGCAGGCCGAGATTTTGGAAGAAAGCGGTCACTCTGCGGCCTCCGCATACGTCTCGCCGTGGATCAGTTCGGCCGAACATTGCTGCATCGTCGGACTGGCGCGGCAGATGGCGTTGGTCAGGTAGAAATCCTTGATCGGAGAGCCGAACTCACCACTGGCGCCGGTCGGCAGCGACGGAACGGACCAGCCATAATCGGCCAGACCCTCGATGCCCAGCGCCGGAACCGTCTTGGCCATTTCGGCGCGAAGCTGCTCGAAGCTGTCGAAGGGGAGCGTCGCGCCCAGCACTTCCGACAGAGCGCGCAGGATCGACCAATCCTCGCGGGCATCGCCCGGCGCGAACACAGCCTTTTCGCCGCGCTGCACCCGGCCTTCCAGATTGACGTAGGTGCCGGCCTTCTCGGCATAGCTTGCGCCCGGCAGGATCACGTCCGCCACATGCGCGCCCTTGTCGCCATGGTGGCCGACATAGACCTTGAAGCTGTCCTGGAAAGCCGAATAATCGACCTCGTCCGCGCCCAGCGAGAAGAGCAGCTTGGGCTTCGCCGCAGCCACCGCCTTG
The DNA here is from genome assembly GCF_024611135.1 of Sphingobium sp. CFD-2. Taxonomy (NCBI): domain Bacteria; kingdom Pseudomonadati; phylum Pseudomonadota; class Alphaproteobacteria; order Sphingomonadales; family Sphingobiaceae; genus Sphingobium; species Sphingobium sp. CFD-2. The sequence goes on from NZ_CP084405.1 coordinate 2,034,382, forward strand.
ATGCCGCCCTGCGTCGCATAGCCGAGCATCAACCCGCCCATGCGCGCCGCCGCGAAATGCAGGACATTATAGCCGTTCCAGCCTTCTTTCACGAGGCCCAGCGTCTCGACCAGCACCAGCGTATCGCCATGGGCGCCGTCCTTCGCCAGCACGCCGCCGCCGACGATCATCGCCGGACGCGCGGCCTTGCCGAAGGCTTCCACAACCGCTTCGGGCAGACGGCCAAGCAGCGAGGCGTCATTGCCCAGCCACTCGACCTTGTAGGTGAGGTCGACCTGCGGACCGAGCGCAAAGACCTTCGCGCCCTTCTTGATCGCCTTGCGGATGCGGGTGTTCACCAGCGGCGCTTCCCAGCGCAGATTGGTGCCCACCAGCAGGATCACGTCAGCGGTTTCAAGACCGTTGAGCGTGGTGTTGAAGTTGACCGCGCTCAGGCTCGACACGTCATAGGCGAGCCCGGTCTGACGACCTTCGAGCAACGAGCCACCCAGCTTCTCGACCAGCGCCTTGCCCGCGAACATCGTCTCGCAATCGAGCAAATCACCGGCCAGCGCAGCCACCGACCCGCCATGCTTGACGGCGGCAATCGCCGCGAACGCCTCGTTCCAGGTTGCCGGAACCAGATTGCCGTCCTTGCGGACATAGGGTTTGTCGAGCCGCTTGCGGACCAGACCGTCGACATTGTGCCGGGTCTTGTCGCTGGCCCACTCCTCGTTCACGTCGTCATTGATGCGCGGCACGGCGCGCAGCACCTGACGGCCACGACTGTCGAGCCGGATATTGGTGCCGACCGCGTCCATCACGTCGATCGCGTGGGTCTTCTTGAGTTCCCAGGGACGCGCTTCGAACGCATAGGGCTTCGACGTCAGCGCGCCGACCGGGCAGAGGTCGACCACATTGCCCGACAGCTCGCTCTTGGCGGCATGTTCGAGATAGGTGGTGATCTGCATGTTCTCGCCGCGATAGATGGCGCCGATTTCCGGCACGCCCGCGACTTCCTCGGCAAAGCGCACGCAGCGGGTGCACTGGATGCAGCGGGTCATGACCGTCTTGACGATCGGGCCCATATATTTCTCGGTGACGGCGCGCTTATTCTCGTCGAAGCGGCTGCTGCCCTTGCCATAGGCGACCGACTGGTCCTGAAGGTCGCATTCGCCGCCCTGGTCGCAGATCGGGCAGTCGAGCGGGTGGTTGATGAGCAGGAACTCCATCACCCCTTCGCGCGCCTTCTTGACCATCTCGGTCTGGGTGAAGATTTCCTGATTCTCCGCGGCCGGCAGCGCACAGGAAGCCTGCGGCTTGGGCGGGCCGGGCTTCACCTCGACCAGGCACATGCGGCAATTGCCCGCGATGCTGAGGCGCTCATGATAGCAGAAACGGGGGATTTCCTTCCCCGCCAGCTCGCAGGCCTGGAGGACCGTGGCGCCCGCCGGGACTTCGAGTTCTACGCCGTCTACTTTGACCTTCGGCATGGTTACTCCGCTGCCTCCATGACCGGGGCGCTACCCTTGTTTTCGTTGATCCGGCGCTCGATTTCCGGACGGAAGTGCCGGATCAGGCCCTGGATCGGCCAGGCCGCCGCGTCGCCAAGCGCGCAGATGGTGTGGCCTTCGACCTGCTTGGTCACCTGGAACAGCATGTCGATCTCGCTCTGGTCGGCATCGCCGGTGCGCAGCCGCTCCATCACGCGCCACATCCAGCCGGTGCCTTCGCGGCAGGGCGTGCACTGGCCGCAGCTCTCATGCTTGTAGAAATAGGAGAGGCGCGAAATGGCGCGGACGATGTCGGTCGACTTGTCCATCACGATGACGGCGGCGGTGCCAAGGCCGGAGCCGAGCGCGCGCAGCCCATCGAAATCCATGGGCGCGTCCATGATCTCCTTCGCCGGGACCAGAGGCACCGACGAACCGCCGGGGATGACCGCCAGCAGATTGTCCCAGCCGCCGCGAATGCCGCCGCAATGCCGGTCGATCAGTTCCTTGAAACTGATGCCCATCGATTCTTCGACGACGCAGGGCTTATTCACATGGCCGCTGATCTGGAAGAGCTTGGTGCCCTTGTTGTTCTCCCGGCCGAAGCTGGAGAACCATTCGGACCCGCGCCGCAGGATCGTCGGCGCGACCGCGATCGATTCCACATTATTCACCGTGGTGGGGCAGCCATAAAGGCCCGCGCCCGCCGGGAAAGGCGGCTTCAGGCGCGGCTGGCCCTTCTTGCCCTCCAGGCTTTCGATCTGGGCGGTTTCCTCTCCGCAGATATAGGCGCCCGCGCCGCGATGGACGAAGACGTCGAAATCATAGCCGGACCCGCAGGCATTCTTGCCGAGGAAGCCCTTTTCATAGGCCTGCTCGACGGCGGCGAAGAGCACCTTCGCCTCATAGATGAACTCGCCGCGAATATAGATATAGGCGGCGCGCGCCCGCATCGCGAAACCGGCGACCAGCGCGCCCTCGATCAGCTTGTGCGGATCGTGGCGGATGATCTCGCGGTCCTTGCACGAGCCCGGCTCGGATTCGTCGGCGTTGATGACGAGGAAGCTCGGACGGCCGTCCCTGCTTTCCTTGGGCATGAAGCTCCACTTCATGCCGGTCGGGAAGCCGGCGCCGCCACGGCCGCGCAGGCCGCTGGCCTTGATGCGCTCTATGATGTCGTCCTGGCCGATTTCCAGCAGGGCCTTGGTGTTATCCCAATCGCCGCGTTTCATCGCCGCGTCGATGCCCCAATCCTGGAAGCCATAGACGTTAGTGAAGATGCGATCCTTGTCGCTGAGAGGCGCGATCACGTCGCTCATGCCCATTCGCCCCGATAGTCGTGATTTTCGTTGACCATATCCTTGAGCGTGGTCGGACCACCCTCCGGACAGCTGGTCTGACGATCGATCTGCGGCCCGATCTTGGGCTGCTTGCCAGCGGCGAGATCGTCGAGGATCGCGCTCATGCTGTCATAGGTCAGGTCTTCGAAATTATCGTCGTTGATCTGGACCATCGGCGCATTGGCGCAGGCGCCCAGACACTCGACCTCGGTCAGGGTGAACAGGCCATCGGGCGTCGTCCCGCCCTTCACCAGCCCCTTGTTCTTGCAGGCGGAGAACACATCGTCGGAGCCGCGCAGCATGCAGGGCGTCGTGCCGCAGACCTGCACATGATAGCGGCCAACGGGCGCGAGATTGTACATGGTGTAGAAGGTCGCGACCTCGTACACGCGCATATACGGCATTTCGAGTTGGTCGGCGATATATTCCATCACCGGCACCGGCAGCCAGCCCTGGGTCTGCGTCTCGGCACCCACCTGGCGCTGGGCGAGGTCAAGCAGCGGCATCACGGCCGACTGCTGACGCCCGGCGGGATAGCGGGCAATGACCTTCTTCGCCTGCTCGGCATTTTCGGCCGTCCAGGCGAACGCGCCCCAGCGCGCGCGCGTTTCGGCCTCGTCCGGGATATGAACTGCGTCAGCCATTAGCGGTCACATTCTCCAAACACGATGTCCATGGCGCCCAGGACAGCGGTGGTATCGGCCAGCATGTGGCCTTTCATCATGAAATCCATCGCCTGAAGGTGGCTAAAGGCGGTCGGGCGGATCTTGCAGCGGTAAGGCTTGTTGGAGCCGTCCGCGACCAGATAGACGCCGAATTCGCCCTTGGGGCTTTCGGTCGCGACATAGACTTCGCCCGCCGGGACATGGAAGCCCTCGGTATAAAGCTTGAAGTGGTGGATCAGCGCTTCCATCGAGCGCTTCATCTCGCCGCGCTTGGGCGGCACCACCTTGCGGTCGAAACTCGCCACCGGGCCTTCCGGCATTTCGCTGAGGCACTGCTTCATGATCCGCGCGGACTGGCGGACTTCCTCGACGCGGACCATGAAGCGGTCATAGCAGTCGAAATTGGTGCCCACCGGAACGTCGAATTCCATCCGGTCATAGACGTCATAGGGCTGCGCCTTGCGGATGTCCCAGGGGATGCCCGATCCCCGGATCATGGGGCCGGAAAAGCCCCATTTCAGCGCGTCTTCCTTGCTGACGACCGCGATGTCCACATTGCGCTGCTTGAAGATGCGGTTGTCGACCACCAGGCTCATCGCGTCCTCGAACAGGCGCGGCAAACGGGTGTCGAGCCAGTCGCCAATGTCGGTCAACAGCTTCAGCGGCACGTCCTGATGCACGCCGCCCGGCCGGAACCAGGCCGCATGCATGCGGGCGCCCGACGCCCGTTCGAAGAAGTTGAGGCAATCCTCCCGGATTTCGAACAGCCACAGGTTCGGCGTCATCGCACCCACGTCCATCACATGCGAGCCGAGGTTCAGCATGTGATTGCAGATGCGCGTCAGTTCCGCGAAGAACACGCGCAGATATTGCGCGCGCAACGGCACTTCCAGGTTCAGCAGCTTTTCGATGGCGAGGACATAGCTGTGCTCCATGCCGAGCGGCGAGCAATAGTCCAGCCGGTCGAAATAGGGCAGCGCCTGCAAATAGGTCTTGTGCTCGATCAGCTTCTCGGTGCCGCGATGCAGAAGGCCGACATGCGGGTCGCAGCGCTCGACGATCTCGCCGTCCAGTTCCATGACCAGGCGCAGAACGCCGTGCGCGGCAGGGTGCTGCGGACCGAAGTTGATCGTGTAGTTCTGGATTTCCGTGTCGCCGTAGGACGGGTCCGCCGCGTCGGTCACATGGTCCAGCTTTTCCAGATAGTCGGACATCAGGCCTTATCCTCAGGCTTGGCAGCGCCTTTGCCTTCGTCTGTGTGCTCTTCGGGCTTTACCGGAGCATTGGGCGACTTTTCCGCACCCTTGCTGTTGGCGGGTTCACCCGCACCGGTATCCTCGGACTTTTCGGTGACCTTGGGCGTGGCACCGGCCGGTTCGCCCTTGGGAGCCGCAGCGGCCGGCAACGGGGCTGTGACAGGTGTCGGCGCTCCCGGCGCCTGCGGCGCCTTCTCGTCGCCCGGCAGCACATATTGCGCGCCTTCCCACGGGCTCATGAAGTCGAACTGCCGGAAATCCTGCGCCAGCTTCACCGGCTTGTAGACGACGCGCTTGTCCTCTTCGGAATACCACATCTCGACATAGCCGGTCAGCGGGAAGTCCTTGCGCTGCGGATGGCCCTTGAAACCATAGTCGGTCAGGATGCGGCGCAGATCGGCGTTCCCCTCGAAGATGACGCCGTACATGTCGAACACCTCCCGCTCCAGCCAGCCGGCGACCGGCCAGATGTGCGTGACGGTGGGAACGGGCATGTCCTCGTCGGTCTGCACCTTCACGCGGACGCGGTGGTTCCGCGTGACGCTGAGCAGATGGTAGCAGACCTCGAAGCGCTCCGGACGATCCGGATAATCGACGCCCGCAATTTCCATGAGCTGCTGATATTGCGCGCGATCCCGCAGCAGCACCATCGCGTCGGCCAGCTTTTCCCGGACGACGGTGAAGCTCAGTTCATCGGCATGATCGACGGTTTCGACCAGCATCGGTCCCAGCAGACCGGCGATTTCCTGCGCGATCCCATCGATGGCCGCGATCCTAGGAGCAGAATGACCCATATCAGCGCTCAACCGTTCCGATGCGGCGGATTTTCCGCTGCAACTGCATCACGCCATAAAGCAGGGCTTCCGCTGTCGGCGGGCAACCCGGCACATAGATGTCGACCGGCACGATGCGGTCGCAGCCACGCACGACCGAATAGCTGTAGTGATAATAGCCACCGCCATTCGCGCAGCTGCCCATCGAAATCACATATTTCGGATTGGACATCTGGTCGTAAACCTTGCGCAACGCCGGAGCCATCTTGTTGCACAGCGTCCCGGCCACGATCATCACGTCGGACTGGCGCGGCGAGGCGCGCGGTGCGGCGCCGAAGCGTTCCATGTCATAACGGGGCATGTTGACGTGGATCATCTCCACCGCGCAGCAGGCCAGGCCGAAGGTCATCCACCAGAGCGAGCCGGTGCGAGCCCACTGAAACAGTTCCTCCGTCGAGGTGACGAGGAAACCCTTGTCACTGACCTCGCTGTTCAGCGCGTTGAAGAAATCCTGGTCGGGCTGGGTCCCCGCGGGCAACAAGGTGCCGGGCGCGGGCCGCTCAAGTTCTACTCCCAATCGAGTGCTCCCTTCTTCCACGCATAGACGAGGCCGAGCACCAGCTCCGCTATGAAGATCATCATCGTCGCCCAGCCGGCCCAGCCGATCTGGTCGAGGCTGACCGCCCAGGGGTAGAGGAACGCCGCTTCCAGGTCGAAGATGATGAACAGGATCGCGACGAGGTAGAATCGCACGTCGAACTGGCTGCGCGGTTCTTCGAACGCAGGAAAGCCGCATTCATATTCGCTGAGCTTGGCCGGATCGGGCTGATGCGCGCCGGTCAGGCGCCCCACCAGCATCGGCAGGAACACGAATGCGCTCGAAAGCAGCAAGGCGATCCCGAGAAAGATCAGGATCGGCAGATATTGGGCTAGATCGACCAACGGAATCCCCTGGGCGAAAATGATTTACGGGCGCGCTTTAGGCCCGCTGCATATGCGAAGCAAGGCCCGGAGGCATGAGAATGATTCGCAACAATGGCGGCGACCTGATCACGCTACCAAAAGCAAGCCGTCAGCGCAGCGCTCCAGCCACCAACTTATGTAATTTGCTGTGGATCGCATCATTGCCCGCGATGACTTCCTTGCGCTCGATCGGCTGGTCGCCGCCGCGGAAATCCGACACGAAGCCGCCCGCTTCCCGCACCATCAGCAGGCCCGCCGCCACGTCCCAGGGTTGCAGGCCGCTTTCCCAGAAGCCGTCATAGCGGCCGGAGGCGACATGGGCGAGGTCCAGCGAGGCCGCGCCGAAGCGCCGGATTCCGGCCACCGAGGGCCCTACGGCCCCGAAGATGCGCGTCCATTGCGCGAAATCGCCATGCCCCAGGAAGGGGATGCCCGTGGCGATCAGGCAGTCGCCCAGATCGCGCCGCGCCGAAACGCGCAGCCGCTGGTCATGCCGCCAGGCGCCCCGGCTCTTTTCCGCCCAATAGCTTTCGTCGGTCACCGGCTGGTAGATGAGGCCGGTCGTCACCTCCCGCTTGCCGCCGTAGAGCGGCTCCTCGACCGCGATGGAGATCGCGAAGTGCGGGATGCCGTGCAGGAAATTGCTGGTGCCGTCGAGCGGATCGATGATCCAGCGCGGCTTGCCCGGATCGCCCGCGATCTCGCCGCCTTCCTCAAGCAGGAAACCCCAATCGGGCCGCGCCTTCTGCAATTCCTCGACCAGCGTCTTTTCCGCCTGCTGGTCGGCCTTGGACACGAAGTCCGCCGGCCCCTTTCGGGACACCTGCAGATGTTCGACCTCGCCAAAGTCGCGGCGCAGCTTGGAGCCAGCCTTGCGCGCGGCGCGTTCCATGACGGTCAAAAGGCCCGAGTGCGATACCATTTTTCTTGTCTCCCCCCTCCCGCAAACGGGAGGGGCCGGGGGTGGGCATGCCGCAATAGCGGCACTCTGAAAAGGGAAAGGGCAGGAAGCTCGCTCATGCTCGCCACCCACCCCCTAAACCCCTTCCGCCTGCGGGAAGGGGGATCGAATATCAATCCGCGCGCTTCACATATTCGCGCTCATACACGTCGACGACGATGCGCGTGCCGGTGACGATGTGCGGCGGCACCATGACGCGCACGCCATTGTCGAGGATGGCGGGCTTGTAGCTCGCCGAAGCGGTCTGGCCCTTCACCACGGCGTCGGCTTCCACCACGGTCGCTTCGACCGTTTCGGGAAGCTGCACGGAGATCGGACGTTCCTCATACATTTCCAGCATGACCATCATGCCGTCCTGCAGGAAGGCCGACGCATCGCCCACCAGATCCTGCGGCAGATTGATCTGCTCATAGGTTTCCGTATCCATGAAGACGAGCATGTCGCCCTCTGCATAGAGATATTGGAAATCCTTGGTGTCGAGGCGGATGCGCTCCACCGTCTCGGCCGACCGGAAGCGGACGTTGTTCTTGCGCCCGTCGATCAGGTTCTTCAGTTCCACCTGCATATAGGCGCCGCCCTTGCCGGGCTGGGTATGCTGGATCTTCACGGCGCGCCACAGGCTGCCGTCATATTCGATGTTGTTGCCGGGACGAATCTCGACGCCGCTGATCTTCATGGGAAGAGCCTGCCTATATGTCTGAAGGTGAAAAGAGCCGGCCTCTGGAGGCTGGCCGCGCCCTTACATGGATGAGGGCGAAAGGGCAAGAGGCGGCGCCTATCGCGGTTTCGCCAGCAAGGGATAGGGATTGATCGCCCGCCCGCCATGCCAGGGCTCTCCCGGACGCAGTTCATGCACCGCGAAGTGCAGGTGCGGCGCTGCCGAATCGGCATTGCCGGTGCTGCCGACGGTCGCGATGCGCTGTCCGCGCCGAACCGCCTGCCCTTCCGCAAGGCCCGGCGCATAGCCGTCCAGATGCGCATAATAATAGATGCGCCGTCCATCGGGCGAGCGTTCATAGATCGTGCGCCCGCCTTCCTCGCTCCAGAACAGCTTTTCGATCCGTCCGTCCGCCGCCGCCAGCACCGCCCTGCCCCGCGCCGCCATGATGTCGATGGCGTCATGGGCGCGCGCGCCGCTCGCCCGCGCCTGGGCGAATGTATCGCTCAGCGCGGAGGGCGGCACGCCCTCGACCGGGATCAGCAGGGCACCGGCTTCCGCCGCCGCAGGCCGGGAAGGCTCAGGCGCGTCCGCCGGCACGATCCGCACGAAGGTGCGCAGGAGGGCCGCGCCGATCAGGACGGCCAGGCCGATGCCGGCCCAACCGCGCGCCCTCATGGCTGGAACACCGCCTTCACGCCGGACTTCACCATCTGGGCGAGCCGCGCCGCGTCCCAATTGGTGAGCCGGATGCAACCATGGCTTTCCGTTCGGCCGATGGTCTGCGGCTCCGGCGTGCCGTGAATGCCGTAATGCGGCTTCGACAGGTCGATCCACACCACGCCGACCGGGCCGTTGGGACCGGGCTTCAGCACCGCCTTCCGGTCGGTGGAGGACGCATCCCAGAACAGGTCCGGATTATAGTGGAAATCGGGATTGCGGCTCAACCCCTTGATTTCCCACGTTCCGATCGGCAGGGGATCATGCTGCGACCCCATGGTGGCTGGAAATTGCGCGATCAGCCGGTTCTGCGCGTCATAGGCCCGGAGCACCCCGTCCGACTTGTCCACGACGATGTGGTCGGCCTGCGGCTGCTCCTTGGCCACGCCCAGGCCGGCGAGCGTCTCGCCCCAGCCGCGCTCGTCGCCTTCGATCCGGGCAACCGGCTGGTTGGCGATGGCAGGTACGCGGATCGTGGCTCCCGCGCCGAGCTTCGTGTTCGGAGGATTGAGCGCGAGCAGCGCCTCCGGCCGGGTGTGGAAACGTTCGGCCAGCTTCTCCAGCAGGTTGCGATAGCCAAGGGCGGGCAGCTTCGCCTGATCGTTGAGTTCCCTGGGCACCGCAAAGAACGGTCCCTTGGCGAAATCCGCCGGTATCTTCACCAGCCAGGTCGCGGGCTGCGGCCGGTCGCCCAGCAGCGCCTTGGCCGTCGCCTCATCATATTTCCCGGTGGTCGGCAGGCCCTTCGCCTCCTGGAAACCCCTGAGCGCGGTGGTGAAGGACATGCCTTCCTTCCCATCCAATACGCCGGGCGAGAAGCCGGCCCGGTCCAGCGCCACCTGCGCCTGCAGCACCGATTCCACCCGCGCAGGCGCGCCTGTCGGCTCGGGCACCACGGTGAAGGCGTAGGGATCGCCGGCAGGCCGCGCAGCCTGCCCGGTCGCCTGGTTCGACGGTGCGCTCTCATTGGCTTCCGTCACCGTCATGTTGCAGGCCGCACAGAGCAGCGTCAGGATCAGCGGATTGGTTTTCAAGGCGATACTCTCCCATTTGTGGAAGGGAAAACGCCTGAAGTGCAGGAAAGCTGCCTGCCGCCTTATACCGTTATTCCTGCGCCAACACCGCCCGGAATGCCGCCACGCCGGCTTGCGGCCCATCCGAATGGCCCCATACCGCCCCGCTCACCGCCAGGAAATCCGCCCCGGCCTTCACCAGCGGCGCGGCATTGCCGGGCGTTATCCCGCCAATCGCCACGCAGGGCAGTTCGAACAATGCCGTCCACCAGCCCAGGATCGATGGGTCGGGGCGATGGATCGTTTCCTTGGTGGTCGTAGAATAGAAGGCCCCGAACGCAACATAGTCCGCCCCTGCTTCCCCTGCTTCCATCGCCAGATGGCGGCTGTCATGGCAGGTGACGCCGATCTGCACCGAAGGACCGAGCAGCTTGCGCGCCTCGCGAGGATCGCCGTCGCCCTGCCCCAGATGAACGCCGTCGGCCCCCAGGCGCTTCGCCAGGCTCATGCTGTCGTTGATGATGAACGCGACATCCCGTTCCGCGCAGAGCTTTTGCAGCGGCGCGGCGGCTTGGGCGATGGCGTCGTCACCCACGCCCTTCAACCGCAATTGGAACGCCGCGACGTCGCCCCCATCGAAGGCGGCGGCGAGACTGTCGACAAAGCCCGCATCGATCGCCGGCGGGGAGATCAGGTAGAGCTGACAGGGCGGCCGCCGGTCATCGCTGTCGAACCGGGCTGCGAAATTCGGGTCGAGAGCCAATTCTTCATCGGTAAATTCAGTCATGGGTCTCGCCTTAGCCGCTTTTGATGGCGTTGGAAAAGGGCGGAGCCGATCGGCCCTCACCCGCGTTCCTCCTGCATGATCAGGATCGGATGTTCGGGATGGAATTACCGGGATTGGCGCGGGCGCTTCTATCCGGAGAAGCTGGCGGCGAAAAACTGGTTCGCTTACTATGCCCAGCAGTTCGACACGGTAGAGATCAACAACAGCTTCTATCGCCTGCCCCGGCCGGAAACCGTCGACAAATGGCGCGAACAGGCGCCCGGGGGCTTTTGCTATGCGGCCAAGGCGAACCGCTATCTGACGCAGATGAAGAAGCTCAAGGATTGCGAGGAACCGCTGGCAAGGATGATGGAGTCCTTCGCGCATTTCGGCCCGACGCTGGGGCCGGTCCTCTATCAACTCCCGCCGCATTTCTCGCTCGATCTGCCAAGGCTGGAGGCATTCCTCCGCATCGCGCCGCGCGATCCCGTGCCGGTCTTCGAATTCCGCCATTCAAGCTGGTATGTGGATGAACTCTTTGCGCTGCTGGAGCGGTACGGAGCGGCTCTCTGCGTGCATGACATGCCCGGCTCGGCCAGTCCCCGGCTGGGTGTCGGCTCGACCGCCTATGTCCGCTTCCACGGCACGACGGGGAAATATCGCGGCGGCTATTCGCGTGAAAGGCTGGCGGACTGGGCCGAATGGATGAAGGCGCAGAGCAGCGACGGCCGGACCGTCTGGGCCTATTTCAACAATGACTATGACGCGCAGGCAATTGCCGACGCCCGGATATTGAAGGCGTTGACGCAGAAAGGCTAGTTTCACCCCGTCAGAACCGAACCGTGCTCCTGCGAAGGCGGGAGCACGGCGGACCGGCCGCGAGCGCCTTCCGGGCGCTCACGACCGTCACCGCAGATCAGGCCGCCTTGCTGGTGGAAGCGCCGTGAATCTCGTCGATTGCTTCGCCCAGCGAGGCGTTGAACTCCTCGTCGCTCATCTGGTGGCGCAGGTCGTTCAGCAGCGCGCGGCTGAAGCTGGCGATGATGCCGCGATTCCTGGCCAGCTCGATGCAGGCTTCGGACCGCGAGAAACCGCCGGACAAGGCGACGACGCGCAGCACGCGGGGATGGTCGACCAGCGGATCGAACAGACCGGCCTTTGTCGGCAGCGACAGCTTCAGCATCACCTTGTCGTCGCCCGGCAGCGCGTCGAGATTCTTGAGGATTTCCTCCAGCAGGATCTGGTCGGCCTCTGCGCGTTCCGGGCTCTTGATGTTGACTTCCGGCTCGATGATCGGAACGAGCCCTGCGGCCAGCACCTGCCGACCGACCTCGAACTGCTGCCTGACGACGGCGGCGATGCCCTCGCGGTTGGCGAGGTTGATGACCGAACGCTCCTTGGTGCCGAACACGCCCAGCGCCTTGGCGCGGTGCAGCAAGGTGTCGAGGCCGGGGTTCGGCTTCATCAACTGAACGCCGTTCGCTTCATCCTCCAGCCCCTTGTCGATCTTGATGAAGGGCACGACGCCGCGCTCGATCAGCGCCTGCGGAACCGACTTGCCGCCCGCTTCGCCGTCCATGGTGCGCTCGAACAGGATCGCGCCCAGCACCTTCTCGCCCGAAAAGACCGGCGAGGTGATGATGCGGCTGCGCATATCGTGGATCAGCCCGAACATTTCCTCTTCGGTGGACCAGGCGTCTTCCTCGATGCCATAGCCCTTCAGCGCCTTGGGCGTCGAACCGCCGCTCTGGTCGAGCGCCGCGATGAAGCCGTTGCCGCCCTCGATCTTCGCCTTCATGTCCTCGAACTGCATCTGCACATACCTCTTGGTTGGATGCGCCGCCCTCCCGGCAGCGCGTCTAGGGGGCGGACGCCCTTGCACGGCGTCCATGGTCGAGCGGAGCGCGCCACTCTCCAAGGCGCGCGCCGCAATCTGAATCAGGCCATCAGCGCCTTGACGCCGGGCAGCTCCTTGCCTTCCATCCACTCCAGGAACGCACCGCCAGCGGTGGAGACGAAGCTGAAATCGCCCGCCACGCCCGCATGGTTGAGCGCCGCGACGGTGTCGCCGCCACCCGCGACCGACGTCAGCCCGCCTTCCTTGGTGAGCGCCGCCGCGGTCTTGGCCAGCGCCACGGTCGCCTTGTCGAACGGCGCGATCTCGAATGCGCCGAGCGGGCCGTTCCATACCAAGGTCCGGCAGTTCTTAAGCGCATCGCCCAACGCCTCAACCGCCGCTGGGCCGACGTCGAGGATCATCTCATCCTCTGCCACCTCATGCACGTTGCATGTGCGCAAGGAGGGCGGGTTGGCGGCAAATTCCTTCGCCACGACGACGTCATAGGGCAGATGGATGGTGCAGCCCGCCGCTTCCGCCTTGTCGAAGATCGCCTCCGCGGTCTCCGCCAGATCCTTCTCGCACAGCGACTTGCCGACATCCACGCCGCGCGCGAACAGGAAGGTATTGGCCATGCCGCCGCCGATGATCAGATGATCGACCTTGGCGACGAGGTTGTTGAGCACGTCGAGCTTGGTCGACACCTTCGCCCCGCCGACGACCGCCGCGACCGGCTTCACCGGTTCGCCCAGCGCGGCCTGCAGCGCATCCAGTTCCTTCTCCATCGATCGGCCGGCAAAGGCGGGCAGCTTGTGCGCCAGCCCCTCGGTCGACGCATGGGCGCGATGCGCGGCGGAAAAGGCGTCGTTGACATACAGGTCGCCAATCGCCGCCATCGCCTCCACCAGCGCGGGATCGTTCTTTTCCTCGCCGGCATGGAAGCGGGTGTTCTCCAGGATCGCGATGTCGCCGTTGCGCATCACCTTGATGCCGTCGACAGCCGCCTCGCCCTGACAGTCGGGGATGAACTGCACGTCGCGGCCCAGCACGGCGGTCAGCGGGCGAGTGATCTTGGAGAGGGAGAATTCGGGGTTCTTCTGGCCCTTGGGACGGCCGAAATGGGCAAGGATCAGAACCTTGGCGCCCCGATCGGCCAGTTCCAGCACGGTGGGCATCGCCGCGCGCAGGCGGGTGTCGTCGGAGACGGAACCATCCTGCATCGGCACGTTCAGATCCTCGCGCACCAGCACCACCTTGCCCGTGATGTCTCCCATGTCGTCGAGTGTCTTGAACGGCTTTGCCATGATCGCTCCCTGCTGCGAAAATAAGGATGGTGATGAAAAACCCCGCCGGACGGTCCGGCGGGGCTGATGGTCTTTTTAGAGGAACTTCGCCACGACCCCGGTGGTGTCGATCATGCGGTTCGAGAAGCCCCATTCATTGTCGTACCAGCTCAGCACGCGGACCAGCGTGCCGTCGATCACCGCCGTTTCCAGGCTGTCGACGGTCGAGCTGCGCGGATCGCCATTATAGTCGATGGACACCAGCGGCTCCTCCGAATAGCCAAGAATGCCCTTCAGCGGGCCGGATTCCGAAGCGGCCTTCAGCAGTTCGTTGACTTCCTGGACGGTGGTGGCGCGCTTGGCGATGAACTTCAGGTCAACGACCGAAACATTCGGGGTCGGCACGCGCACCGACGAACCGTCCAGCTTGCCCTTCAGTTCCGGCATCACCTCCCCGACAGCGCGCGCCGCGCCGGTGGTGGTCGGGATCATCGACAGGGCAGCGGCGCGGGCGCGGCGCATGTCCTTGTGAAGCTGATCCAGCGTGTTCTGGTCGTTGGTGTAGCTGTGGATCGTGGTCATGAAGCCCTTTTCGATGCCGATGGCGTCATGCAGGACCTTCGCCAGCGGCGCGAGGCAGTTGGTGGTGCAGCTCGCATTCGAGATGACGACGTCGCCGGCGCTCAGCGTTTCATGATTGACGCCGAAAACCACGGTCTTGTCGACGCCGGTGGCGGGAGCGGAGATGACGACGCGCTTGGCGCCCGCGGTCAGGTGCGCGCTGGCCTTTTCCTTGTCCGCGAAAATGCCGGTGCACTCCAGCGCGACGTCCACGCCCTGGGCGGCATGGGGCAGCTTGGCGGGGTCGCGTTCGGCGGTCACGGCGATACGCTTGCCGTCGATGACCAGGAAATTGCCGTCGACGCTCACTTCGCCGGCCCAGTTGCCGTGCACGGAATCACGCTTGAACAGCAGGGCATTCGACTTGGCGTCGCCCAGGTCGTTGATGCTCACCAGTTCCAGATCATGGTCGGTGCGCGAGAGGATCGCACGGGCGACCAGACGACCGATGCGGCCGAAACCGTTGATTGCTACCTTCGTTGCCACTGCACTTGTCTCCCGGTTGGTTTGAATTTCAGTCGAGCGCGGCCACGATCTGCGGCGCGATCTTGGCGGCGGTCAGGCCGAAATGATCGTAAAGCACTTCCGCCGGAGCCGAGGCGCCGAACGTGTCGATGCCGAAACGCAGGCCGGCGATGCCGACATAACGCTCCCACCCGAAAGTGGTGCCTGCCTCAATCGAGGCGCGCAGGACATGGTGCGGAAGGAGATCATCCTTATACGCCTGCGGCTGCGCATCGAAATGCGCCCAGCTCGGCATGGAGACGACGTCCGCGCCGATGCCCTGCTCTTCCAGCAGCGCGGCGGTGGCGACGGCGATCTCGACCTCGGACCCGGTGGCGACCAGTACCACCTTGCGCTCGGCCGTGGCCGCCTTCAGGCGATAGGCGCCCCTGGCCGACAGGTTTTCACCCGCCTTCTCGGTGCGAAGCTGCGGCAGGTTCTGGCGGGTCAGCGCCAGCACCGACGGGCCGTCGGCATCCTTCAGCGCCAGTTCCCAGCACTCAGCCGTCTCGACAATGTCGGCCGGGCGATAGACGTCCAGGTTCGGAATCATGCGCAGCGACATGACATGTTCGATCGGCTGGTGGGTCGGGCCGTCCTCGCCCAGACCGATGGAGTCATGGGTCAGCACATGGATGGCGCGGATCTGCTGGAGCGCCGCCAGACGGATGCCCGCGCGCATATAGTCGGAAAAGACCAGGAAGGTGCCGCCATAGGGAATGACGCCGCCATGAAGCGCCATGCCGTTCATGGCGCAGGCCATGCCGAACTCGCGAATGCCGTAATAGACGTAACGGCCCGAATAATCGTCTTTGGTGAGCGGCCCGGTCGACTTGGTCTTGGTGTTGTTGGAGCCGGTGAGGTCCGCCGAGCCGCCCAGCGTCTCCGGCAGCAGGTCGTTGATCGCGCCCAGCGTCAGTTCGCTCGCCTTGCGGGTGGCGACCTTCTGCGGATTGGCGATCAGCGTGTCGATATAGGCGTCAAGCGAGAAACCGGCGGGCAGGTCGCCGGCCATGCGGCGCTCGAATTCGGCCCTTTGCGCGTTGGAACCAAGACGATCCGCCCAGGCCACATGGGCGTCGCCGCCCTTTGCGCCGATGGCGTGCCAGGCGGCGGCAATGTCTTCCGGGATCACGAAAGGTTCGGCCGACCAGCCAAGGAATTCACGGGCGGCAGCGACTTCGGCTTCACCAAGGGCGGAGCCGTGGACGCCCGAAGTGCCCGCCTTGTTGGGTGCGCCATAACCGATCTTGGTGGCGCAGGCGATCAGCGAGGGGCGCGGATCGGCCAGCGCCTCGTCGATGGCGCGGCGCACATCGGCCATGTCATGACCGTCGCAGGACACGACATGCCAGCCCGTCGCGGCATAGCGGGCGCGCACATCCTCGCTGCTCGAAAGGTCGACCGCGCCATCGATGGTGATCTTGTTATCGTCCCACAGCACGATCAGGCGGCCCAGGTTCAGATGCCCGGCAAGGCCGATGGCCTCGTGGTTGATGCCCTCCATCAGGCAGCCGTCGCCGGCCAGCACCCAGGTGCGGTGATCGACCAGATCGTCGCCGAACTGCGCATTCAGATGCCGCTCGGCAATCGCCATGCCCACCGCGGTGGCAAGGCCGGAACCCAGGGGCCCGGTGGTCGCCTCCACCCCCGCCAGCTCGAAATTCTCCGGATGGCCGGCGCAGGGGCTGCCCAGCTGGCGGAAATTCGCGATGTCCTGGATGGTCGGACGCGCATAGCCGGTCAGGTGCAGTAGCGAGTAGATCAGCATCGATCCATGGCCCGCCGACAGCACGAAGCGGTCGCGGTCCGCCCATTTCGGCGCCTTGGGATCGAACTTCAGATAATCCTTGAACAGCACGGTGGCGACGTCGGCCATGCCCATCGGCATGCCGGGATGGCCGCTGTTCGCGGCCTGCACCGCGTCCATGGAAAGCGCCCGGATGGCGTTGGCGAGGGACTTTTCGGAAACGGTCATCGAAGCGGCGTCTTTCCTGGCTTGTCTATGGCCCCCTGTTAAGGCCAGCGAATCGAAATTGCGCCCCCTTTGTCGCCTCAGGGACAAGGCGTCAACTACGGGTGGCCCCCAGGGTGCGCCAAGCCGCCGAATGACGGCTTTTGCGCGGTGAAAACTTTGTCTATGCGTGGAGCATGGCAAGTGACCGAATGATGCAGGCGATCCGCGCTCTGGAACGCGCGATCGACCGGCTCGAACAGGATGTGGAAGGCCTTGTGTCGGCCGCCTCCGGCCCCTCCCCAGGCATCGACGCCGCCGCCGCCCGCACGGCGCTGCGGTCGCTGGACAGTCTCATCACCGAATTGAAGGGGCAGGATGTGAAGGACCAGGTCGGTGGCTGAAACCACATTGCACATTGCCGGGCGCGTCTATGACCTGCGCTGCCGCGACGGGGAGGAGGCGCATCTGGCGCATCTCGCCAACCTGATCGAGCGCAAGGCGCGACTGGCACAGCAGAACACCCCGGGCCTGACCGAGGTGCGCACGCTGCTGTTCGCCGCGCTGTTCCTGGCCGACGAACTCAACGACCTGAAGCGCGAGGCGATAGGGCGGCAACAGACCCTGGCGCTGGAGCCGGAGGACGAGCCTGCCATCCGCGCGCTCGAATCCCTTGCCACCCGCATAGAAAAGCTGCGCGAGAGACTTGTCGTCGCCGCTCCTCAGGCCTAAATAGAGAGGCGACGGGCACTGCGCGGTATCGAGCTTTAGCGAACATCCCTGAGGCGATAATCACATCCACGGGGACTGTCCCTGGGCGGGCTCTGGCCCGATCTACATGGTTCCCACCTGACGTTGAGGCGTCAGAGGATTTTCCAGCACACGGCCGAGGCGGTCCCGTCACCCCCTCCCGCAATTCAAGGCCCCCGATGAGCGACGACACCGACAAGGCGACCCTGCGTGCCATCGCCCGGCAGAGGCGTCGCGCCTTCGTGGCTTCGCTCGATCCGCTGGCGCACCGGCTGGCGTTCAAGGTGGTCCCCTCCCCCCTTGCGCATCGGCTGGCGGACGCTGAGGTGGTGGCTCTCTATATGGGCCTGGACGATGAAGCCCCCGCGCAAAGGCTGGCCGCGCCCTTGCAGGCCATGGGCAAGACACTGGCCCTGCCCCGCGTGCTGGATCGGCTTGGCAGCATGGATTTCGTGCGCTGGAACCCGGAGGAACAGCTTTTCCCCGGCCTGTTTGGCACCAGCCATCCCGAACCGGTGGGCGATCCGGCTACCCCCGACGTCATCATCGCGCCGCTGATCGGCTTCGACCGGGCGATGAACCGGCTGGGGCAAGGGGGCGGCTATTATGACCGGGTGTTCGCACGCTATCCGGATGCCTTGAGGATCGGCCTCGGCTGGTCGGTGCAGGAGCATGACGATCTGCCCGCGGACCCATGGGATCTGCCGCTGCACCTGATCCTGACCGAAGTCGAACTGATCGAAGGATATGAAGCATGAGCACGGACCCCCGGCCCGCCTACAAGCCGAGCTGGCGCAAGCCGGTGGGCATGTTCGTGATCCTGGGCCTGATCGCGCTCTGGGCCGTGCTTGTGGGCAGCCTGTCGGCGCTGATCGGACGGCTGCCGATGATGGTGCAGGTGCCGGTCTATGTCTTCCTGGGCCTGATATGGATCTGGGTGCTCCCGTTGAAGCGCCTGCTCGCCTGGATGGAGACGGGACGCTGGCGGGGATTTTGAAGGCGGGGACGGGTGGAAAGCGGACATTCCCCTCCCGCAGGCGGGAGGGGGTTAGGGGGTGGGCTGGCGCGGCATCTGCGCTGTTTTGCAACGGCTAAGCTGAAAGCTCGCTACGCTCGCGCCCACCCTTAACCCCTACCGTTTACGGGAGGGGAAGGTCCTGAATTGGCCAAAACCAGCCATATCCATTATAAAGGAAAGTGGCGCGAGTGACGGGGCTCGAACCCGCGACCTCCGGCGTGACAGGCCGGCGCTCTAACCAACTGAGCTACACCCGCGCAGGGCGGCATCTTGGCATGACCTCAATGGCCACCAGACGATGCTGATCTGGAAAACCTTCCACTTCCCCCTTGAGGAAAATGGCGCGAGTGACGGGGCTCGAACCCGCGACCTCCGGCGTGACAGGCCGGCGCTCTAACCAACTGAGCTACACCCGCGTTCGGTGTGGGCGGGCATCTATGCGGCCCCGTTCCCCCTGTCAACTGCCTGCAACATCAGTTTCACGGCTTTCGTCATTTTCTTTGCGCGGGTCGACCGTCAGCGTGCCGCGCTCGAACAGGAAACCGGCGATGTCCGGTGTTCCGGCCGCCGACACGACTGTCTGGATGATGATCAGCAACGGCACGCCCAGCAAGGCGCCCGGCGTTCCCCACACCCACGCCCAGAAGGTCAGCGACACCAGAATCAGCAGGGGGTTCATGGTGAGCCGCCGTCCCAATATCGTCGGCGTGATGACATTGGCCTCAACCAGATGGAATCCGACCTGTAAGGCCGCAGGCAGCAGCGCCTTCCACACATCGTCGAACACCATGAGCCCGCCGAGCGCCAGCAAGGCGGCCGCCAGCATCGGCCCGAAATAGGGAACGAAATTCAGCAGCGCGACAATTCCGCCCCACATCAGCGGCGAAGGCATGCCGATCAGCCACAACGCCAACGCCACCGCCAGGCCAAGGCACAGGTTGATCGTCGCGATGGTGAGGACATAGGCGGATGTCGCGTCGACCACATTCTGGATCACCCGCGCCACCGCCATTGCGCCATCGAAACTGCCCCGGCTGTTGATCGTCCGCCGCCGCAGTCGCGTCCAGCCGGCAAGGAAGAAATAGATGATGAGCAACGCGAACACCATCTGGATGATCGCCGCGGGGGCGGAGGTAGCCGCGAACTGCAGGAGCGATCGGGGCGCATCCACCGCCGCCGTCTGCGCCGCCGCCACCGGCCCGGTCGCCAGCATCTGCACCGTTTCGTCGACGAAGCGCTGAAGCTGCGAATAGAAATCGATCAACGGGGCGAGATTATTCTGTATCTGGGGAAGGCGCTCGGGCAACAGCCGGAACCAGTCGGCCGCCGGGACGACGATCAGCACGAGGGCGGTATTCGCCACCAGCAGGAAGGCGATCACCGCCATCAGCGCCGCCAGTGCGGAAGGGACGCGCCGCCGCTCCATCCATTCCAGGAACGGAACCAGCGCAATGGCGATCACCAGCGCGGCGGTCAGCGGCAGGAAGAACTCCGCCCCCTCCCTCAACGCAAAGGGCAATGCCAGGACGAGCCCGATCCCGGTCGTCAGGGCGATCGACGCCAGCAGGCGGTCCCGCCGCCGGTTGATCTCCTGCTGTTCCTGGGGTGTCACGCCTGAAATGTCCTTGCCCGCCGCCCTTTTTCTGCACCGGCGGCACCGGTCCGTCAATTTAGGCCCGACGATTTACATCAGCGGAACAGGCGGATAGCAAGGGAAACAAGACCTTAACCAAATCTTCGGCACCTGCTGCCACATTCGGCCGGGAAACAGCTTGGGGGACTGGGATGAAATTGGGGGCTTGGCTCGTCGCTCTCGCCTGCACGGCGGCGCCGCAGCTTGCGTCGGCACGGCAGGAGATCCGTTTGGAGCGGCAGATGTTCGTGGAGCGGGTCAGCACCGACGTCAACGGCCGCGCCCGCCGCGTGCTGGAAAGCGCCGACCGTGCAGGATCGGGCGACCAGCTTATCTTCGTCGTCAACTGGCGCAATGAGGGCAACCGTCCGGTGCGCGGCCTGGCCGTCACCAATGCCGTGCCGCGCGGTACGCAACTCGACATCAGCGATCCGGCCATGCAGGTTTCGGTGGATGGGGGTGCTCATTGGGGGCGGCTTGCCGACCTCTGGCTGCCAACGCCGCTGGGCGGAACCCGTCGGGCCGTGCCTGCCGACATCACCCATGTCCGCTGGACCGTGCTGGACGAGATTTCACCGGGGGAGAGCGGCCGGCTAAGCTATCGGGCTACTGTTCGTTAACGGTACGGCGATCCGGGTGTAATTGGCCAATAGGCGCCCTTACCGCCCCGCTCCCAATACGCCCGCCACCCAATTCATTTCCCTATCCTGATCTCGAACAGCCTGGCCCAGTTCTTGCCCGTCACGAACAGCCGGTCGGTCTTCGCGTCATAGGCGATGCCGTTCGCCACCGCCTCGCTGTCCTTCGCGCCGCTCGCCTTCAGGAGCGGCGCGATGTCGAGCCAGTCGATCACCGCGCCCGTGCGCGGATCGATCCGGACGATATGGGTGTCGTACCAGATATTGGCCCAGATCTCGCCCTTCACATATTCCAGTTCATTGAGCCGCTCCACCGGGCGGCCGTTCCATGTCACCGTGATCCGGCGCTCTTCGGTCAGCCCGTCGGGGTCCAGGAACCGCAATTGCGCGGTGCCGTCACTCATGATGAGGCTGCGCCCATCCTGCGTCAGCCCCCAGCCTTCCCCTTCATAACGGAACTGGGAAACCGGCGAAAAATCATCGAGCTTCCAGACGAAACCCTGCCGATGCCGCCAGGTCAGGCTGATCAGCCGATCCTTCCAGTTGACGATGCCTTCCCCGAAATAAGGGCGGGGAACGATCCGGCGGTTCAGCACCTTGCCGCTTTTGGGATCGACCTTCCGAATCTCCGACTCGCCTTCCAGACCCGTGCTCTCGTACAGGGCGCCGTCATGGTAGAAGAGCCCCTCGGTAAAGGCGCCGGGATCGTGCGGATAGCTTCGGACGAGCGTCCAGCGCGTTTCCGCCTGAGCGGGAACGATCAGCAGCCACGCGCCCAGCAGCGCGAAAAGCGCGCGCTTCATCCGGCGGCCTGGTCCGCCACGGCGCCGGCTAGCCAGCCGGGCAGGAACGCGGGATCGACATCCTCCACCCGCCGCAATTCGATGGAGAGGCCAAGATCGGCCAGCGCGGCCTTCTGCCGTTTCTCGTCAGCCTGCGCCAGCGGCACCGCGACCAGGCGCCGGTTCACCTTGTTGCGATAATGCATGCGGGCGGTATTTTCCTGCCCGACATAGCATCCCTTGTCATAATCGACCCCGCCCAGTTCGCCGGCATTGGTTTCCAGCCATAGGATCTGGTCCTGTCCCAGTTCGCCCACCCCCTCGAATATGCCGAGCGACAGCCGGTGCGCCCGAAATGCCGCCGAAGCATCGCCCTCATCCGGCGGCGCGATCCAGCGATGGCCGAGTTGCGACAGACGTGGGTCGAAAGGCTTGCCGGACGCCTCCAGCGCCCAATGCACCGCCAGTTCATCGGCCCGAGCAATGGCGACCTTGCGCCGCAGCCGGTAAATCGTCAGACGCTTCGCCAAGGCTTCCGCCTGACTCGCCTCGCAATCGATCAGCACATCCTCGCCATCCGCCCACAGGATGAAGTCGAACAGCGCCTTGCCCTGTGGCGTCAGCAGCGCGGTCCAGCGCGGTTCGCCTTCCTTCAGCCCCAGCACATCGCGGGTGAGCAGGCCCTGAAGGAAGCTTTTCGCCTCCTCGCCGGAAATTCTGAGGAGAGCGCGGTCGGTAAGGGTGGTGCCGGTCATCGGCTTTAGGTAGGACAATCGCCCATCATATCCAAGCCCACCCCCAAGCTGGCGAGACCGACATGACTTTCGACCTTCTCCTCAAGAACGGCACCGTGCACACCCCCGGCGGGGCGGAAAGCGTGGATGTGGGCGTGCGCGGCGGCAGGATCGTCGCCATCGGCACGGCACTGGGCGACGCGGGAGAGGCGATCGACTGCACCGGCCTGGACGTGCTGCCCGGCTGCATCGACAGCCAGGTCCATTTCCGCGAACCGGGGCTGGAGCATAAGGAAGACCTGGAATCGGGCAGCCGCGCGGCCGTGCTGGGCGGCGTCACCGCCGTGTTCGAGATGCCGAACACCAACCCCAATACCGATACCGCCGACCGCGTGCACGACAAGCTGAAGCGCGCCCATCACCGCATGTGGTGCGACCATGCCTTCTATGTCGGCGCCACCGCCGACAATGCCGAGCGGTTGAAGGAGCTGGAGCGGATTCCCGGCACGTCGGGGGTCAAGATCTTCATGGGCGCCTCGACCGGCAGCCTGCTGGTGGACGATGACGACGCCCTGTCGCGCGTTCTGGCCAGCGGCACCCGCCGCGTCGCCATCCATGCCGAGGATGAGGCGCGGATGAACGCCCGCAAGGATCATCGCGTGGAGGGCGACCCGTCCTCCCACCCCGTCTGGCGCGACGATGAAAGCGCGATGATCGCGACGAAGCGGATCATCGACCTTGCCCGCAAGGCCCGCCGCCGCATCCATATCCTGCATGTAACGACGCCCGCCGAACTGGAATATATCGCTTGTCACAAGGACATAGCGACCTGCGAGGTGACGCCCCAGCATCTGACCCTGGCGGCGGAGGACGCCTATCCCCGCCTTGGCACCTATGCGCAGATGAACCCGCCGATCCGGTCCGGCGCGCATCGCGACGGTCTGTGGCACTGGCTGAACCAGGGCGTGCCCGATGTGCTGGGCAGCGACCATGCCCCCCACACGATCGAGGAGAAGGCGAAACCCTATCCCGGCTCGCCCAGCGGCATGCCCGGCGTCCAGACGCTGGTCCCGCTGCTGCTCAACCATGTGGCGGAGGGACGGCTGTCGCTGCGCCGCTTCATCGAACTGACCTCCTCCGGACCCCAGCGCGTCTTCGGCCTGGTGGGCAAGGGCCGCATCGCCCTAGGCTATGATGCCGACTTCACCGTGGTGGACCTGAAGAAGCGCTGGACCATCGGCAGCGACTGGCTGGCTTCGCGCTGCGGCTGGTCGCCCTTCGAGGGCATGGAACTGACCGGCAAGGCCATCGGCACCATCATCCGCGGGCATCGCGTGATGTGGGAGGACGCACTGGCCAACCAGGCGGTGGGCGAGCCTGTCCGGTTCGAAGCGACCGAGTTCGCCTAAACCGTAGCCAGGCGATTACGGCGGGCAGCGGTCAGGCCGTCCGCCGCGAACAGGATGAGGCTGAGCCAGATCAGCGCAAAGCTCGCCATCTGGCCCGCCGTCAGCTTTTCCCCGAACAGCAATATGCCGCACAGGAACTGCAGGGAAGGCGCCAGATATTGCAGCAGGCCGAGCGTCGCCATGGGCAGCCGGTGGGCGGCGGTCGCGAACAGCAGCAGCGGCGCCGTCGTTACCGCGCCGGCGGCGATCAGCAGGATGGTGGTCGGCATGTCCTGCCCGAAGCCGACGCCGCCATGCCCCGACAGCCAGAACAGATAGGCCATGGCCGGCGGCATCAGCAGCAATGTCTCGACACCCAGCCCCACCATCGGCGCCACCGGCGTCAATTTCCGGATCAGCGCGTAAAAGGCGAAGGTCAGCGCCAGCGCCACGCTGATCCAAAGCGTCGTGAGGGCGGTCGCCGCCATGATGGCGACGCCGACCGCGGCTATTCCCACCGCCGCCAACTGCCCTCGCCGCAGTCTTTCGTGGAGCAGCAGCACGCCCAGCCCGACGGTGACCAGCGGATTGAGGAAATAGCCCAGGCTGGCGGCAAGCACATGCCCGGCGTTCACCGCCCAGACATAGGTCAGCCAGTTCATGCCGATCAGGACGGCCGATGCGGCGAGGGCCGAAAGAAGCCGCCGGTCGCGCAATATCGTAACCAACTCGACAAGGTTGCGCCGCATCAGCAATAGCGCCAGGATCAACAGCAGCGACCAGAGCACGCGCTGGCTGACGATCTCCACTGCATTCACATGATGCAGCAGCTTGAAATAGATCGGCAGCAGCCCCCAGGCGCAGTAGGCGGCCACCGCCGCGATGAGGCCGCGGCGGGCCGCCTGTTCCGATGGCGGGGAGGAATTCAGAGGATGCCTCCGCCCAGGAACAGCCGCAGTGCACCGAAGGCCGCTACGACCAGACAGAAATTGCGCCCGCCATTCCTGGTCGAGAACATGCCGACAAAAGCGCCCAGCAGCGCGACCGGCACCAGCAGCCAGTTGAGCGCCCCCAGCAGCGGAAAGACCGCCGGGATCATCAGGATCAGGGTGACGAGGCCGATCAGAGCTGACAGGATATTGAGCATGGTTGCACAAATGGCGTGTCGGCAGGCCCAGGGCAAGGCGGCAGGCCGGGCCAGTTGGCAGAGACTGGCCCGCCCCAGGATCGAATTTCCGGATTCACCAATATCCCTAACGGAAAATTAACCTTTGCTCTTCATCCCCTGTTTACGAAGGAGTGAAGCCATGGCGCCTGTGCGGTCTTTCTATGTTCTGGCGATGCTTGTCGCCCTGCCGCTGGCGGGTTGCGGCAAGAAGGAGGATGATCTGAACGCGCTCGACGCCCAGCTCACCAATAATGCGGTGGACGCGCTCGCCAACCAGATCGTGGTCGATCCGCGGCTCGCCGGCCAGCCGCAGCGTACCGCCAAATTCCCTGCGCTGAAGGGCGAAGCCGCGGCTGCGCTGGCGGCATCCGTCAAGCTCGCCGGCGGCACGCTGCTCGCCACGCCTGCGCCGGCCGAAGGGGAGGCGAAGGAATCCGAATCGTCGCTCGCCGACGTCGCCAGCGAGCAGAAGAAGCCGGGCGGCAACGCCTTCTGCCGCGAGCGACTCATCCATGGTGCGCAATGGGCCAGCCGTCTGCCGGAACCGTTCACCGTCTATCCGGGCGCGCAGCTGACGGAAGCGGCGGGTGCGGAAAAGGACGGATGCACGCTGCGCGCGGCGACATTCGTGACCCCTGTCCCATGGCAGAGCGTGATGGACTTCTACTATACCCAGGCGCGCCGCGCGGGTTTCGATGCCGAACACAAGGTTATGGGCGGCGACCATGTACTGGGCGGCTCGCGCAAGGATGACGGCAGCGCCTTCCTGCTCCTGTTCACGCAAGCGGCCGACGGCAAGACGAGCGTGGACGTGCTGGCGGACAACGGCCGATAAGGGGGCCGGCAGCACGGAGAAGGCCGCGTTCCGCCATCTCTCACCACCACCAATAGCCTAATCCGCGAACAGCAGGACAGGCGTTTCCAGCAACTTCCGCACCGCCTGGACGAAGCTCGCCGCGTCCCAACCGTCGACCACCCGATGGTCGCAACTGATCGACAGGTTCATGAGCTTGGCAGGCACCACTTCACGGCCCCGGAACACCGGCCGCTCGATAATGCGATTCGGCCCGATGATCGCCACTTCCGGCCGATTGATGACCGGCGTCGTCGCCACCCCGCCCAGCGGCCCCAGCGAGGTGAGGGTCAGCGTCGAGCCGGACAGTTCCTCCGACTTCGCCTTGCCCGTGCGGGCCGCGTCGGCCAGCCTTTTTATCTCCGCCGCGAGCTGCCAGACATTGCGGTCCTGCGCATCGCGGATCACCGGCACCATCAGTCCAGCGTCGGTCTGGGTCGCAATCCCCATATGCACGGCGCCATAGCGCGTCACCACGCCCGCCTCATCGTCATAGCGCGCGTTCAGCATGGGAAATTCGGGCAGGGCGCGGCAGATCGCCACGATCAGCAGCGGCAGCAGGGTGAGCTTCGGCTTGTCGCCGCGATGGGCATTCAGTTGCTCGCGGGTTTCCTCCAGCGCGGTGACGTCGATCTCCTCGACATAGGAGAAATGCGGGATGGCGCGTTTGGAGGCGGCCATGTTCTCCGCGATGCGGCGGCGCAGGCCGATGACCTTGACCTCCTCGTCGGCGCGCCTTCCTGAGCGCCCGGCCGGCCGATAGCCCTGCCCCGATCCGTAAAGGAGAAAGGCGTCGAGATCGGAATGGCGGATATGATCGCCGCTCGGCTTCACCTGGGAAAGGTCGATGCCCAGTTCCCTGGCGCGGGCCCGAACGGCGGGCGAAGCCAGCACATCGGCCTTCGCAGCCGTCCTCCCCTGCTGGGAGAGGTTAGCGGAGGGCATGGGCGCGGCCGGCCTTTCCTCAGCAACGGCTGGGGCAGGATCGCCCCGCTCGCCGCCCTCCCCCGCCGCTTCAGGCAGGGGCTCCGTGATCGCGGGCGGCGGAGCTGCCTCGACGTTCGGAGCAGACGCTTCGCTCTCTCCTTCCGTCTCGATCTCCACCAGCATGGAACCGATGGCGATCTGCTGTCCCGGCTCCCCGGCCAGCCGGACCACCGTGCCGGCAACCGGCGATTCCATTTCCACCGTCGCCTTGTCGGTCATCATGTCGGCGATCGGCTGGTCTTCCTCGACCCGGTCGCCGACCTTCACATGCCAGCCGACGATCTCCGCTTCCGCAATGCCTTCACCAATGTCCGGCAACCTGAACGTAAAAAGCGCCATGACAGCCCCTCAATCCTTCAAAATCTTGTTGATGGCCTCGCGAATTCGCACCGGGCCAGGGAAATAGGCCCATTCCAGACTGTGCGGATAAGGCGTGTCGAAGCCGGTGACGCGCTCGATCGGCGCTTCGAGGTGGTAGAAGCACCGCTCCTGCACCTGCGCCATCAATTCCGCGCCAAAGCCGCTTGTCCGCGTGGCTTCATGCACGATCAGACAGCGCCCGGTTTTCCGCACCGACCGCTCGATCGCCTGGATGTCCAGCGGCACCAGCGTGCGCAGGTCGAGGATTTCCGCATCCACGCCCATTTCGGCAACCATATTCTCGACCACATGAACCATCGTGCCATAGCAGATTATGGTCAGCGCCTCGCCCGCCCGCGCCACCCGCGCCTCGCCCAGGCTTATGCGATAATAGCCCGTCGGCACCTGCGCCTGCGCATGTCCCGCCCAGCTCTTGGCCGGCGCGTCGTAATGCCCGTTGAACGGCCCGTTGTAGATGCGTTTGGGTTCGAAGAAGATCGTGGGATCATTATCCTCTATGGCCGCGATCAACAGGCCCTTGGCGTCATAGGGCGTCGATGGGATCACCGTCTTCACCCCCGACACATGGGTGAAGATGCCTTCGGGCGACTGGCTGTGCGTCTGCCCGCCGAATATGCCGCCGCCAAAGGGCGAGCGCACCGTCATGGGCGAGATGAACTCCCCCGCCGATCGGTAGCGGAGCCGCGCCGCTTCCGACACAAGCTGGTCCAGCGCGGGATAGATATAGTCGGCAAACTGGATCTCCGGCACTGGCCTCAGGCCATAGGCGCCCATGCCCACCGCGACGCCGATAATGCCGCATTCGGTGATCGGCGTATCGAACACGCGGTTCTTGCCATATTTCTGCTGCAAGCCCGCCGTTGCGCGGAAGACGCCGCCGAAATAGCCGACATCCTCGCCCATCACGACCACGTCGGGGTCGCGCTCCATCATCACGTCCAGAGCGCTGTTGATCGCCTGGATCATGTTCATCTGGACCGTATCGCCGTGGGTTTCCGTAACCGCTTCGCTCATCATGTCGCTCACAGGCCGGCCGCCTTCCATTCGTCGAGCATCTGCTGCTGCTGCTCGCGCAGGTGCCAGGGCATTTCCTCGAACACATCCTCGAACATCGATTCCATCGGGTGGTGCAGGCCGTGGCCGAGGATGCCGTTCTTCTCCGCTTCCCGCGCCGCGTCGCGGACCGTTTCGGCCAGTTCCCTGTCCATCGCCGCATGCCGCTCCTCGTCCCAGATGCCGAGCGCGATGCAATGTTTCCGCAGCCGTGCGATGGGGTCGCCCAGCGGCCAGTGGCTCGCCTCATCGGCGGAACGATAGGCGCTGGGATCGTCCGACGTGCTGTGCCCCTCGACCCGATAGGTGAAATGTTCGATCAGGGTCGGGCCCGCATTGGCCCGTGCCCTGTCGGCGGCCCAGCGCGTCGCAGCATAGACCGCCAGCGCATCGTTGCCGTCGACCCTGAGGCCGGCAATGCCATAGCCGATGGCCCGCGCCGCGAAGGTCGTCGCTTCGGCGCCCGCAAAGCCCGAAAAGCTGCTGATCGCCCACTGGTTGTTCACGACATTCATGATCACAGGCGCGCGATAGACGCTGGCAAAGGTGCAGGCGGAATGGAAGTCGCCCTCCGCCGTGGACCCTTCCCCGCACCAGGTCGCCGCGATCCGCGTGTCGCCCCGCGCCGCGCTGGCCATGGCCCAGCCCACCGCCTGCGGATATTGGGTCGTGAGGTTGCCGGAAATGGAGAAGAACCCCGCCTCCCGCGCCGAATACATGATGGGAAGCTGGCGCCCCTTCAGCCTGTCGCCCTTGTTCGAATAGATCTGGTTCATCATGTCGACGATGGGCCAGCCACGCGCGATCAATATGCCCTGCTGGCGATAGCTGGGGAAGCACATGTCGTCGCTGGCCAGCGCAGCCGCGGCGCCGATCGACACGGCTTCCTCACCCGTCGACTTCATGTAGAAGCTGGTCTTGCCCTGCCGCTGCGCGCGGAACATGCGCGCGTCGAACGCCCGGGTCAGCGCCATGGCCCGCAGCATCTTCAGCAGCGTTTCGGGCGGCAGCTTCGGATCCCAGGGGCCGACCGCCGCCCCTTCCTCGTCCAGCACCCGGACCAGCCCATAGGCAAGGTCGCGCATGTCGCCCGGCTGCGCGGTCTCGTCCGGCCTTGGCTGCGCACCCGCGGGCGGAATGTCGAAATCGCTGAAATCGGCGGTGTCGCCCGGCCTGAATTTCGGCTCCGGCACATGCAGCCGAAGCGGCGGCAGATTACGCCCCGCCCCTTCCATTCCGGCGTCCGAATCGATCCGGTCGCTCATCCTGCCTCCTTTTGTGCATTGCAATAATATTGCTCAGTGCAATTATTATATTACAACACCCGCAAAGGCAAGCCTTACTGACCCATTTGGCCGCGCCTCGTCCTCCGCTAGACGGCGACCGGGGCGGCGATATGCCTTTGCGGCGCATAATCGACCACTTCGAAATCCTCGATCCGATAGTCGAAAATGCTCGAAGGCCGACGGTTGATCCGCAATTTGGGGCTGCCCGATGGAATTCGCTCGATCTGCTCCTCCACCAGCGCGGCATGGTTGAGGTAGAGATGCACGTCCCCGCCCTGCCAGACGATCTCGCCTGCCTCCAGATCGCATTGCTGCGCCAGCATCCGGGTGATCATCGACAGGCCGAAGATATTGAAGGCGAATCCCAGCCCCAGATCGCAGCTCCGCTGGAACAGCAGCCCGTTCAGGCGCCCGTTCGCCACCTGGAACTGATAGGTCATGTGGCAGGGCGGCAGCGCCATGCGCGATACTTCCGCCACGTTCCAGCCAGTGAACAGCAAACGCCGCGATCCGGGACTGGTCCGGATCGCTTCGACCAGATCGGCAATCTGGTTATGTCCCTGCGCGGCCCGGCGGTAGAGCCCATCCCCGACCTCCTCATAGCGCGGCCAATTCACCCATTGCGCGCCATAGACCGGCCCCAGATCGCCCCAACGCGCCGCGAAAGCCTCATCCTCGACGATCCGCGCCTCGAACGCATCGCGGTCGATATCCTCGCCCGTGGCCCGGCGATAGCTGTCGAGCGGCCAGTCGGTCCAGATATGCACGCCCTGCCGCACCAGTTCGCGAATGTTGGTGTCGCCGGTCAGGAACCAGAGCATCTCCCGCGCCGCGACTTTCCAGTAGACCCGCTTGGTGGTGAGCAGCGGCACCGCATCGTCGGCCAGGGAGAAGCGCATCGTCGCGCCCAATATCGACCGCGTGCCCACGCCCGTCCGGTCGATCCGCTCATCCCCATGCCGCCAGATATGCCGCATCAGGTCCAGATATTGCTGCTCATAATGGGGCGGGAAGGATGCCATGCGGACACTTTCATGATTCTGGCGAATGTCCCCTCCTGTAGCGAAGCGGCCCGCCGACGCCAAATGCTGCGAAACGGATCAAATTGTCCGCCATCCGGTCGGAAAGGGATCAGCCTTCCCCTACCGCTCACGCGGCGCAAGCCCATTCTGCCGCGCATGCGTGAATGCGTTTCCCTAAACCTCCTCGTCCTGGACGAGGAATGGCGCCCGCTCCACCGGCTGCGCGCCGATCAGGACTGGCACTGCACCGTGGGCGCGCTGCTGCAATGGGAAAGCCATTGGCTCGCGATCGAACAGCAACGGCCGGGCAGCCCCCTTCCCCGCTGGGCCGACATCCGGCTGACCCGGACCCTGTCGAAACGCCTGCGGCCGATCGAGATCGCACTGGCGGACCATGTGATCCACACCGGAAAAGGCCATTTCAGCTTCCGCCAGGCGGGGCTTTTATAGGCTGCCCAAAAAAAACCGCATCGGCCGCTTGCCAGCCGGAAAAGCCGCCTCTATAGGCTGCGGCCTGCCCAGCGGGACCGCCTCGAACCGGACCCGCTATCGGTCGGGGAGTAGCTCAGCCTGGTAGAGCACTGTCTTCGGGAGGCAGGGGCCGGAGGTTCGAATCCTCTCTCCCCGACCATCATCCTTGTCGGAAAATGCATGGCTTTTCGCGACAACTTGCTCCCACGGCGCAATCCATGAAAAATCAGCCGACGACGATCGAAATGGACGAGTTCGATCGGAAGATCGTAGCCGCCCTGGTCGAGGATGGCCGCATGACAGTCACCGATCTTGCCCAGACGGTGGGCCTGTCCAAGACGCCCTGTCAGGTTCGCCTGCGTCGCCTCATCGACACCGGGGTGATCCGCGGGTTTCGCGCCATCGTCGATCCCGCGAAGCTGGGCATGGACCATGTCGCCTTTGCGGAGGTGAAGCTGTCCGACACGCGCGAAAAGGCGCTGGATGAGTTCAATGCCGCCGTCCGCCGCATTCCCGAGGTCGAGGAATGCCATATGATCGCCAGCAGCTTCGATTATCTGCTGAAGGTGAGGACCGCCGACATCCGCCGTTACCGCGCCGTGCTGGGCGAGAAGATCTCCAGCCTGCCCCATGTCGCCAGCACCTCCACCTATGTCGCGATGGAAACCGTGCTGGATGCGGGCGGCCATCCCCGGAACAGGGGCCGCGCCTGACCGGTCCGGAAGCGGGTTGGAGGATTTTGCTTAGTATCGGGCGAGCTTCCCGTTACCATTACGCTCATGGAACCGAGAAGCTCTAGGCGGCAGCGCAACGCCCCTACCATCAACGATGTTGCGAAACATGCGGGTGTGTCGCCCATGACGGTGTCCCGCGTCATCAACGGCGAACAGATCGTGAGAAGCGCCACCAAGGAAAAGGTGGAAGCGGCCATCGCCGCGCTCAACTATTCGCCCAGCGCCGCCGCGCGCAGTCTGGCGGGCGGGGACGAAACCCGTATCGGCCTGCTCTACAGCAACCCGTCGGCCTCCTATCTGAGCGAATTCCTGGTCGGCAGCCTGGACCAGGCCAGCCGCAGCGGGGTCGATCTGGTGGTGGAGAAATGGGATGAGGAAACCGCCATCGACACGGTGGTCGACCATCTGTTGCGCGGCCGGATCAACGGAGTCATCCTTCCGCCCCCATTGTGCGATCATCAGGCCATGAAGGATGCGCTGAAGGCGGCGGACATCGTCGCGGTCGCGGTCGCCACCGGGGAAGCGCCCGCAGACATGTCAGCCGTCAGCATCGACGACCATGCCGCCGCGCTGGCGATGACGCGCCATCTGATCGCGCTGGGCCACCGCCGCATCGGCTTCATCAAGGGCCACCCGAACCAGAGCGCCAGCCAGCGCCGGTTCGAAGGCTATGGCGATGCGCTGGCGGAGGCGGGTATCGAGCCGGACGAGACGCTGGTCGAGCAGGGTTATTTCACCTATCGCTCCGGACTGGATGCGGCGGAACGCATTCTGGCGCTGCCCGAGCCGCCGACCGCGATCTTCGCCAGCAATGACGACATGGCGGCGGCGGCCGTCGCCATCGCCCATCGCAGCGGACTGGACGTGCCGGGCGACCTGACCGTCTGCGGCTTCGACGATACGTCGCTGGCGACCACGATCTGGCCTGAATTGACGACGATCCGCCAGCCGATCAGCGCGATGTCACGTGCCGCCGTCGAATTGCTGGTGCGGCAGATCAAGGCGCGCAAGGGCAAGTCGGGGGAAAAGCCTTCGCATCTGCTGCTCGATTATGAGCTGATCCGGCGGCAGTCGGACGCCGTTCCGCATTGACGGCTTTTCCGTCATGAGGGACCGGGTTCTAGCGCGGCAGCGATCCACCAGGGCTGCACCGTGCTCCTGCTTTCACAGCAGCACGGAACCGGCAGGCCCGGCACGGCTTGCCGGGCCTGTTCGATCCTATTCCCCGAACACCCGGCGGAAGATCGTGTCGACCTGGCGGAAGTGATAGTCGAGGTTGAACTTCTCTTCGATCTGCTCCGCCGTGAGGGCGGCCGCGACGTCGGGGTCGGCCTTCAGCAATTCCATCAGCGATAGCTGGCCGTCCGATTCCCAGACCTTCATCGCATTGCGCTGGACATAGCGGTAGCTGTCCTCCCGCGAGACGCCCGCCTGCGTCAGCGCCAGCAGCACCCGCTGCGAGTGGACCAGGCCGCCCATCTTGTCGAGATTCTTCATCATCCGCTCAGGGTAGACGAGCAGCTTGTCGATGACGCCCGTCAGCCGGCCCAGCGCGAAGTCGAGCGTGATGGTCGCGTCGGGACCGATATAGCGCTCGACCGACGAGTGCGAAATGTCGCGCTCATGCCACAGCGCCACATTCTCCATCGCCGGCAGGGCATAGCTGCGCACCATGCGGGCAAGGCCGGTCAGATTCTCGGTCAGCACCGGATTGCGCTTGTGCGGCATGGCGGAACTGCCCTTCTGGCCGGGCGAGAAATATTCCTCCGCCTCCAGCACCTCGGTGCGCTGAAGGTGGCGGACCTCGACGGCGAGCCGCTCGATGGAGGAGGCGATCACGCCCAGCGTGGCGAAGAACATCGCATGGCGGTCGCGCGGGATGACCTGCGTCGACACCGGCTCGATGGCAAGGCCCAGCTTTTCCGCGACATGCTCCTCGACGCGGGGGTCGATATTGGCGAAGGTGCCCACCGCGCCGGAAATGGCGCAGGTCGCGACTTCGGCACGGGCGGCGATCAGGCGCGCCTTGCAGCGGCTGAACTCCGCATAAGCCTCTGCCATTTTAAGGCCGAAGGTCACCGGCTCCGCATGGATGCCATGGCTGCGGCCGATGGTCGGGGTCAGCTTATGCTCATAGGCGCGGCGCTTGATGACCTCCAGCAGCTTGTCGAGATCCTCGATCAACAGGTCGGCGGCGCGGCTCAACTGCACGGCAAGGCAGGTATCGAGCACATCGCTGGACGTCATGCCCTGATGCATGAAGCGGGCTTCGTCGCCCACCTGCTCCGCGACCCAGGTCAGGAAGGCGATGACGTCATGCTTGGTCACGGCCTCGATCGCATCGATGGCCGGCACGTCGATCGCGGGCTCGGTCGCCCACCAGTCCCAGAGCGCCTTGGCCGCGGATGTCGGCACGACGCCCAGTTCGCCCAGCTTTTCGGTCGCATGCGCCTCAATCTCGAACCAGATTTTGAAGCGGGCTTCCGGCTCCCAGAGGGCGGTCATTTGCGGGCGGGCGTAACGGGGGACCATCGGGCGAATCCTGCGTGCATGAGTTGAATGTCGCCGCGCCGCCTAGCAGCACCGCCTTTCCGGGGCAAATCGACCGCAAGGACAGGGCAGGAAGCGCCGCTTTCCCGTACTTCATCCCATTAATGGCAGGATCGGGCGGCGAAACGACGCGAATCGGAAGATGAGTGGAGCGGCATGAACAAAAAGTCAGGAACCACATGTTTTATCTGGCTATTACCCCATGTGAAATACGGACGATCGGTTCTGGAGCAGATGATGATCCGCGCATTTCTTCTGACGGGCGCCCTCCTGGCCGCAACGCCCGCCCTTGCGCAGGCGGGGGCAGCCGCGCCGCAGGAAGCCGCTCCGGCCTCTCCGCAGGGGAATGAGGCCCAGCCCGCCGCGTCGGGCGATGCGGTCGCATCCATCGTCGATACGGAATTTCCGGCCTATGACCAGAATCATGACGGGCAGCTCGACAAGGCGGAATTTTCGCGCTGGATGGTGGCGCTCAAGGATCAGGAGCTGAAGGCGACGGGCCAGTCCCTTCCGCCCGCCGAAGTGACCGCCTGGGCCGACGGCGCCTTCGTCACCGCCGACGCGGACAAGAGCATGTCGGTCAGCAAGCCGGAACTGATCGCCTATCTGAGCGGCAGCGCGGCATAGGATAATTCCCCGTCCGAGCGGGGACAGAGCCCTGGAAGGGTCGCATCATGAGGCGGCGTGGAGCGAAGGCCATGCCGCCTCCTTTTTTTCCGCTTTCCCGGAGGGAGCTTCAGCCCCGTTTCTTGTTCGCGTAGAGCAGCGCCGCGACGATGGCGGCCGATCCTATGCCGACGGCCGTTCCCATCCAGACCGCCTTGCCCGCCGATTTGCGCGCTGCGGAGGCCATGTCGGACGTCTCGGCGGTGGAGGCGGGGGCGGCGGCGCCGCTATCGGGCGCTTCTTCGGTCGGCTTCGTCATGGTGATTCCCGATATGCAACAAAGCACAGGCGCAGAAAAGGCGAATGCGGCAAAAATCCGCCCAAGCGCCGTGTGGGAAGCGCGAACCCGCTCTCCCTTCGCACCGATGCTACAGCAAAAATCCGGAGCGTAAGGTCCCCGTCGGATTTGACGCAGGCCGTCCTAATGCGCCGGCAGCGGCTGATGCGCCTCGCCCCAGCCGCGCAGGTCCCGCGAAGAGGCGCGGTCCAGCAGGACGGCAGCATCCTTCACCGTGAAGTGCGCGGCGCTGTCGATCCCGTCCAGCTCTTCCCAGGTGACGGGGGCGGCGACGGAAGCCGGCTCGCGGGCGCGCACCACATAGGGCAGCACAGCCGTCGCGCCGCGCTGGTTGCGCAGCCAGTCGATGAAGATGCGGCCCTTGCGCTTCGCCTTGCTCATCGTCGCGGTGAAGCGGTCCGGTTCCTGGGTGGCGAGGGCGCGGGCGAAGCGGTCCGCGAAATCCTTGACCTCCGGCCATTGCGCCTGCGGCGTCAGCGGCACGACGACGTGGATGCCCTTGCCGCCGGACAGCATGGCGAAGCTGGTGAGGCCCAGATCCTCCAGCGCCCGCCGGATGTCCCGCGCGGCCTTCTTCACATCCTCGAAGTCCAGCCCTTCGTCGGGATCGAGGTCGAAGATCATGCGATCCGGCCGCTCCACATCCGCGACACTGGACCCCCAGCCATGAAATTCGATCGCGCCCATCTGGACGCAGGCCAATAATCCCTCGCTATCCTCGATATAGAGATAATCCTCCTCATTCCCTTCCTTCTCGCGGATCGGGACATGTTTGACATGATCGCCGAAGCTGCCGCTGTCATGCTTCTGGAAGAAGCATTTCTTCGCCCGGCCCTGCGGACAGCGGACCAGACTGATCGGCCGGCGGGCGATCCAGGGCAGCATCGCCGCGCCCATGCGGGCGTAATAATCGGCCAGCTCGCCCTTGGTGATCTTCGCCTCCGGAAAGATCAGCCGGTCGGGATTGCTGATCCGGATCGAGCTATGGGCTTCGGGCGTCGGCATGGCTTCCTCGCGTCGAACGTCGCCGGCTGCCTTGTCCTCGCGCAGGCCAAGGAAGCTGGCATGGCGGACGATATTCTCCGCCGTGAATTCGGCAAAGGCGATTTCAGCGACCAGATCGGGGCGGACCCATTGGGCGCCTTTGCTTTCGCTGCGCGGCACGTTGAGCGCGGCGGCCTTGCGCCCGCGCTTGCCCAGGGCGGCGATCAGTCCGGCGCTGTTGGCGGCGTTGAAGCCCGTGCCGACCTTTCCCGCATAGACCAGGCCATCCCCTTCCCGCTGGCCAAGCAGCAGGTTGCGGATGGATCGGCCGCTGGCGCTGCTGGGAGTCCAGCCGACGATGACGAATTCCTGACGGCGGGTGCATTTGACCTTCAGCCAGTTCTTCGTGCGCGCACCGCGATAGGCAGCGTCGGCGCGCTTGGAAATAATCCCCTCCTGCCCTGCGCCGCACATGGCGTGGAACAGCTTTTCCCCGGCGCCGACGACGTGATCGCCGACATGGACATGGGCGGAACCCTCCCCCAACAGGCCCGCCAGCTTTTCCTTGCGGCCGATATTGGGCATGGCGGTCAGATCCTGCCCGTCCAGATGCAGCAGGTCGAAGGCGAACAGGTGCAGCGCCGCCTTTCCCTCTCCCTTCAACACCTGCTGAAGCGTGGAGAAATCCGGATTCCCATCGCTGCCGGGGGCGACGATTTCGCCATCGATCAGGGCTGCGGGCAGGTTCATCGCCCCGATTTCCGCCGGCAACGGCGCAAACCGATCCGTCCAGTCGAGGCCCGACCGCGTAAAGATCTTGACCTTCCCGCCCGATACGGAAACCAGACAGCGATAGCCGTCATATTTGATCTCGTGCATCCAGCCATTGCCCGTGGGCACGGCATCGACCAGCGTCGCCAGTTGCGGCGGCCGGAAGGCCGGCATGCGGCCCGTCCCTGCCTTGGCGCGCCTTTTCGCCGGGACGGCGCGGTCGGCCTGCGCCATCGCCGCGTCGAAGGCTTTTCCCCTCTTCCCCTTCAGCGACATGGGCGGCGTGCCGGCGGCGATTTCCGCCATGGTGCGACCGCTCCTGATGCTCGTCAGCTCGCGCGCGGTCAGTTCGTCCGCGCTGCCGGCATGGGCATCCTCGATCTTGCGCAGCAGCCAGTTTTCTCCCTTTTCCCTGCCCCGCGGCTTCAGTCGGATCAGCAGCCATTCGCCCCGCATCCGCTGCCCGTGCAGGATGAAATGGAGATGCCCTTTTTCGATGTCGCTCGCGCTCTTGCCCGGAACGGGTTCCCATGTGCCCTCGTCCCAGAGCATCACGGTGCCGCCGCCATATTCCCCCTTGGGAATGGTCCCCTCGAACGTCGCATAGGACAGCGGATGATCCTCCGTGCGGACGGCCAGCCGCTTGTCCGCGGGATCGATGCTGGGGCCGCGCGTCACTGCCCAGCTCTTGAGCACGCCATCCATTTCCAGGCGGAAGTCATAATGCAGGCGGGTCGCATCGTGCTTCTGCACGATGAAGCCGTTGCCATTGCCGTGGCTGCGTCCGCGCTTGCCCGCCGGCTCGCGGGTGCGGGTGAAATCGCGCTTGCGGTTATAGGTGCTGAGCGGATCGGCATCGGCCATGGGTCAGGCCCGTTTTCGGCTGGCCGGCTTGGCGGGGGTCTTTCGCGTCGTGGCCTTGGCGGGCGCCTTGGCGGCAGGCGCCTTCTTCGCCGCCGGTTTCGCGGCGGAAGAAGCCGCGCCGGAACCGACCGACTTCTTGAGCGCCGCCATCAGGTCGATCACATTGCTGCCGCGCGGAGCCGCGCCCTCCTCTTCCTCCTCTATGACGCGGCGGCCCTTCGACTTCTTCTTCTTTTCGATCAGCCTTTCCAGCGCGTCCACATAGCGGTCGTGGAAGCTGTCGGGCTTGAACGGCGCGGTCTTCTTCTCGATCAGCGTCTCGGCAAGGTCGAGCAGCTCCGCATCGGGCTTTGCATCCTCTATGTCGCGGAAATAGCTCTGGGCGCGGTTCACCTCATCGGCATAGCGCAGCGTTTCCAGAACCATGCCCCGGCCGCAAGGCTTCAGCGAGACGATATATTCCCGGCCCCGCATGGCAAGCTGGCCCAGCCCGACCTTCTTCGTCCGCCGCAGCGCCTCCCGCAGGACGATGAAGGCTTCCTCCGCCAGGTCGTCGGCGGGCACGACATAATAGGGCCGCTCATAATAGAGGACATCGATCTCGCTGGCGTCGACGAACTGGGTGAGTTCGAGCGTCTTCTTGCTCTCCAGCTTCACCGCGTCGATCTCATCGGGCTGAAGCAGCACATAGTCGCCCTTGGACAGCTCATAGCCCTTGACGATGTCCTCCGGATCGACCGGACCCAAGCCCGGAACGGTCTTTTCATAACGGACGCGCTTGCCGCTGGGCTGGTGTATCTGGTGGAAGGCGATCTGCGCGCCGGACTTGGTGGCGGCATAGATCTCCACCGGAATGGATACCAGCGCCAGACGAATCTGCCCCTGCCAATATGCGCGAGCGGCCATGAGCGTGCTGCCTCCTTTTTCAGGAGGAAATGCGCGGGCGATGGGGCGGTTCCGCGGCTACGACTCCCAGCACCCTTGACTTCGACCGCCAGTCGTGGTGGTAGCGCTATCAATAACGGACGTTCTTAGGAGTCGATGATGCCGGGGGTCTCCACTTTGCTCGATTGCCTTCCCGCCGACTGGCGGTCTGGCCTGTTCCTTGGCCGCGTGGAAACGGCGGATGGCCCAACCCCCATATTGGTCGAAGGCGGCATCGCCTATGACATGAGCCGCGTTGCCCCCACTGTCGCGCAACTGGTCGAAATGCTGCCTGCCGCAAGGACCGCCAATGGCGTGGCGCTGGGCGCGCTGGATAGGCTGGACCTGCCGCTGCTGAGCCCGGTCGACCTGCAATGCGTCAAGGCCTGCGGCGTGACCTTCGCCTTTTCCGCCATCGAACGGGTGATCGAGGAACAGGCGCGCGGCGAAGCAGGCGCGGCGGCGGAAATCCGGGCGCGGCTTGAGGAGCGGGTCGGCGGGTCGATCCGCGCCGTCGTGCCGGGTTCGGCCGAGGCGGCGGCGCTCAAGCAGGCGCTGATCGAAGACGGGCTCTGGTCGCAATATCTGGAGGTCGCCATCGGCCCGGATGCGGAGGTGTTCACCAAGGCGCCGGTGCTCTCGACGGTGGGCGCGGGCGCGGAGATCGGCATCCGTTCCGATTCCAACTGGAATAATCCGGAGCCGGAGATCGTGCTGATCGTCGATGCCGGCGGCCGGACCGTCGGCGCGACGTTGGGCAACGACGTCAATCTGCGCGATCTGGAGGGTCGTTCCGCCCTGCTGCTGGGCAAGGCCAAGGACAATAATGCATCCTGTTCGCTGGGGCCGCTCGTCCGGCTGTTCGACAATGATTTCACCATCGATGACGTGCGCAACGCCGTGGTCGAACTCACCATCGACGGCCCGGAAGGCTACAGGCTGGAAGGCACCAGCAGCATGAACCAGATCAGCCGCGATCCGCTGGAACTGGTGCGTCAGACGCTTTCCGAGCATCAATATCCCGACGGCCTGGCCCTGTTCCTGGGCACGCTGTTCGCACCCGTCCAGGATCGCGACGAACCGGGACGCGGCTTCACCCACAAGGTGGGCGACATCGTCGCCATCTCCACCCCGCGCCTGGGACGGCTGGTGAACCGGGTCGTGACGTCGAAGCAGGCGGCGCCGTGGAAATTCGGACTTGCCGCGTTGATGGCCAATCTCGCCAAGCGGGGCCTGCTCGCATGAGCGGCGCCATCTATCCCAGCCTGAAGGGCAAGCGCGTCTTCATCAGCGGCGGCGGCAGCGGAATCGGTGAAGGGCTGGTCGAAGCCTTTGCCGCGCAGGGAGCCAAGGTCGCCTTTTGCGACATTGCGCAGGAAGAAGGCCGGGCGGTCGCGGAACGGCTGAAGGACGCGGATTTCGCGCCCGTCTTCCACCCCTGCGACCTCAGGGACATCGAAGCCGTGCAGGCCATGATCGCCACGGTGGAAGCGCAGCTTGGCGGCGTCGACATATTGATCAACAATGCGGCCAATGACGACCGCCACGGCATCGAGGATGTCACGCCCGCCTATTGGGACGAGCGCATGGCGGTGAACCTGCGCCACCTCTTCTTCGCGGCGCAGGCGGTGGCCCCGGCGATGAAGCGCGCGGGCGGCGGAGTGATCCTGAACTTCGGGTCGATAAGCTGGCACCTCGCCCTGCCCGATCTGGTGCTGTACCAGACCGCCAAGGCGGCGATCGAGGGGCTGACGCGCAGCCTGGCCCGCGATCTGGGGCGCGACAATATCCGCGTCAACACCATCATTCCCGGCAATGTGAAGACGCCGCGCCAGATGAAATGGTACACGCCCGAAGGCGAGGCGGAGATCGTCGCCGCGCAATGCCTGGACGGGCGGATCATGCCGGCGGACGTGGCCGCGCTGGCCATGTTCCTGGCGTCCGACGACGCGCGCATGTGCACGGGGCATGATTATTTCATCGATGCGGGCTGGCGCTGAGGCCATGGCCCCGGTTCCGGAAAGCGTCCTCAGCGTCGGCGCGACCCTGGGCGAAGGGCCCGTCTGGGTGGCGCGGGATGCAGCGCTCTGGTTCGTCGACATCAAGGAGAAGCGCATCCACCGCTTCGACCCTGATCTGGGCGTCGCGCGCAGTTGGGACGCGCCGGGCCAGGTCGGCTGGATCGTTCCGGCGCAGGACGGATCGTTCGCCGTCGGGCTCCAGTCCGGCGTGCACCGGTTCGATCCCGATGCCGCCGGCTTCACGCTGCTGCACGCGCCGGAGGCCGACCGGCCCGGCAACCGGTTGAACGACGCCACTGTCGATCCGGCGGGCGGCCTCTGGTTCGGGTCGATGGACGATGGGGAGGAGGCCGATAGCGGGCGCTTCTACAGGCTGCACCAGGGCCGGCTGACTGAAAGCGGTCTGCCTCCGGTCTCGATCACCAATGGCCCTGCCGTCTCGCCGGACGGCACGCTGCTCTATCACACCGACACGCTGGGCAGGCGGATCTGGCGCACGCGGATCGCGGCGGACGGCACGCTGCATGATACGGCGCTGTTCGCGGAGATCGAGGATGGCGCCGGCTATCCCGATGGACCGACCGTCGATGCGGAAGGCTGCCTGTGGACCGGGCTGTTCGCCGGCTGGGCCGCGCGGCGGTACGATCCGGCGGGCGGGCTGATGACGGAGGTCCGCTTTCCCGTCGCCAATGTCACCAAGATCGCCTTTGGCGGACCGGACCTGTCGACCGCCTATGCCACCACCGCACGCAAGGGCTTGACGAGGGACCAGCTTCTCGCGCAGCCCTGTGCCGGTGATCTTTTCGCTTTCGATCCCGGCGCGCGCGGGCAAACATCCTATATTGCAGCCATCTAGAATATAAATCGGAGGAGCAGGAATGTCCGAAGGGAGTGCCGATAAGGTCAATATGGCCTTCATCGCCGCCATCGTCGCCGTGGCGACCATCGGCGGGTTCATGTTCGGTTATGACAGCGGCGTCATCAACGGCACGCAAAAGGGGCTGGAAAGCGCCTTCGACCTCGGCAAGCTGGGCATCGGCGTCAATGTCGGCGCCATCCTGGTGGGCTCCTCCATCGGCGCGTTCCTGGCCGGGCGCATGGCCGACCTGATCGGACGGCGCGGGGTGATGATGCTGTCGGCCGCGCTGTTCCTCGTCAGCGCGATATTGGCGGGGGCGGCGGGATCGTCCGTCATCTTCATCGTCGCGCGCATCGTCGGCGGCCTTGGGGTCGGCGCGGCGAGCGTGATCTCCCCGGTCTATATTTCCGAAGTCACTCCGGCGGCGGTGCGCGGCCGTCTCTCCAGCGTGCAGCAGGTGATGATCATCTCCGGCCTGACCGGCGCGTTCGTCGCCAATTTCGTGCTGGCGCGCTATGCCGGCGGATCGACGGCGCAGCTGTGGCTGGGCTTTCCCGCCTGGCGCTGGATGTTCTGGCTCCAGGCCATTCCGGCCGCGATCTACTTCCTGGCGCTGCTGGTGATCCCGGAAAGCCCCCGCTATCTGGTGGCGCGCGGGCAGGAGGAGCGCGCCCAGGCCGTGCTCACCCGCCTGTTCGGCGCCGAAGCCGCATCGCGCAAGGTGGTCGAAATCCGCAACAGTCTGGCCGCCGATCATCACCGGCCCAAGCTCAGCGACCTGATCGACAAGGCCAGCGGCAAGATCCGGCCCATCGTCTGGACCGGCATCGGCCTGGCCGTGTTCCAGCAGCTCGTCGGCATCAACGTCGTCTTCTATTATGGCGCTACCCTGTGGGAAGCGGTCGGCTTTTCGGAGGATTATGCGCTCCAGACCAACATCCTGTCGGGCGTGCTGTCGATCGGCGCCTGCCTTGCCACCATCGCGCTGGTCGACCGGATCGGGCGCAAGCCGCTGCTGCTGATCGGATCGGCGGGCATGGCGGTGACGCTGGCGACCGTCGCCTATGCCTTCTCCACGGCGGTCACGGCGGCCGACGGCGCCGTATCGCTGCCCGGCAATAACGGCGTGATCGCGCTGGTGGCCGCCAATCTCTACGTGATCTTCTTCAACATGAGCTGGGGTCCGATCATGTGGGTGATGCTGGGCGAGATGTTCCCGAACCAGATCCGGGGATCGGGGCTTGCCGTGTCCGGCTTCGCGCAGTGGATCGCCAATGCGCTGATCTCCGTCAGCTTCCCGGCGCTGGCGGTCTCGCCCGGCCTGGCGATCACCTATACCGGCTATGCCTTCTTCGCCGCCGTCTCCTTCTTCTTCGTTCGCGCCCTGGTGCATGAGACGAAAGGCCGCGAGCTTGAGGACATGGTCGGCTGAGCGGCCTGATCGCCTTGAAGGCGGGCGCGGTGGAAGCCGTACTCGCCCCCACCGTCGGCGGATCGCTGGCGGCGCTTCGCTTCGCGGGGACGGACATATTGCGGACCGCTCCGGTCGACAGCAGCGATCCGTTGCAGATGGCGAGCTTCCCATTGGTGCCGTATACCAACCGGATCGCCCATGGCCGCTTTCGTTTCGCAGGGCGCGACGTGCGGATGCCGCTCAACTTCGGCGACCATCCGCACAGCCTCCACGGCATCGGCTGGACCTCGGCATGGAGCGTCGCGGCGGCGGCGCAGGACAGCGCGCACCTCACGCACCGATATGACGGCGATGGCGGCTGGCCATGGGCCTATGAAGCGCAGCAGCATTTCACCCTGTCCGACCATGCCATCGAAATGAGCCTGACGCTGCGCAACATCAGCGATGAGGCCATGCCAGCGGGCCTTGGCTTCCACCCCTATTTCCAGGCGGACGAAGACACGTCGCTCCAGTTCCGGGCG
Source organism: Sphingobium sp. CFD-2 (assembly GCF_024611135.1). Lineage (NCBI taxonomy): Bacteria > Pseudomonadati > Pseudomonadota > Alphaproteobacteria > Sphingomonadales > Sphingobiaceae > Sphingobium > Sphingobium sp. CFD-2. The sequence continues at coordinate 2,077,938 of NZ_CP084405.1, forward strand.
GACCGGCTGTGGCTTGCGACAGCCGACATGCTGCCCGTGCGGCAGGTGGCGGCGGATGCGCTCGGCGACTGGTCGGCGGGCGCGCGGGTGCGGGGAAACAGCCTGATCGACAATGCCTATGGCGGCTGGGACGGCAGCGCCACCGTCCGGCGAGGGGATGGGACGCGGGTCGTGCTCAGCGCCGTGGGCGCGTCATGGTTCCATGTCTATCGCCCGCCCCTTTCCCCGGATTTCTGCCTGGAACCTGTCACCCACATGCCCGATGCCGTCAATCGTCCGGCGGGCATGGACAGCATCGAACCGGGCGCGGAAAAGACGCTTTCCCTGCGCATCGCCTTCCCTCCGTCCGACGAAGCGCTTCCGCAGCGCGACAAAATCGCCTAAGCTGCCCGCTCAGCAGCTATAGGAGCGTTGATGCAATTTCTGCGGACTGCCTTCTGGGTCGTCATCGCCGTCGCCCTCGCGCTATTCTGCGTCGCCAATTACACGCGCGTAGAAGTGAATCTCTGGGGCGACCTGGTCATGGAAACGAAACTGCCGGTCCTGCTGATCGGCGCCTATTTGCTGGGTGCGCTGCCCTTCTGGATCATGGCGCGGGCAACCCGCTGGCGCATGAAGCGCAAGCTGGAGAGCACCGAGCGCGCGCTCGTCGCGGCGACCGCCGCCCCCTCGCCTTCCGCCCCTCCATCCCTCGCCGTCGCGGACAACAAGGCCGCGACCCCTACCCTCTCCACCACAGGACCAGCATGACCAGCCCCATCTATGTCGCCATCGATACGCCCGACCTGCGCAAGGCCCAGGACCTTGCGCAGCAGGTGCGTCATCATGTGGGCGGGCTGAAGCTGGGCCTCGAATTCTTCTGCGCCCACGGCCATCATGGCGTGCATGAGATGATGAAGTTCGGCCTGCCGATCTTCCTCGATCTGAAGCTGCACGACATTCCCAACACGGTCGCCAAGGCGGTGCAGGCGCTGCATGTGCTGGAGCCTGCGATCCTGACCGTCCATGCCGCCGGCGGGCGCGCCATGCTGGAGGACGCGAAGGCGGCGGCAGGGGCCAAGACCCGGGTGGTCGCCGTGACCGTGCTGACCAGCCTGGACGATGGCGACCTGCTCGACATCGGCGTGGGCGGCAAGGCCGAGGATCAGGTGGCGCGACTGGCCGATCTGGCGCGCAGCGCGGGGCTGGACGGGATCGTCTGCTCCGGCGAGGAGGTCGCGCTGGCGAAGAAGGCGTGGCCTGACGGGTTCTTCGTGGTTCCGGGCGTGCGGCCGGCAGGCGGCGCGATGGGCGACCAGAAGCGCGCGGTGACGCCGCGCGAGGCGCTGGACCGGGGCGCCTCGATCCTGGTGGTCGGACGGCCGATCAGCCTGGCGGAAAAGCCGGATATTGCAGCGCGGGAGATAGAGGCGACGCTTTAGGCGGCCCGTTCAGGGTCGAAACGTCACGTTCCGTCCGGCGCGAAGAAATGCTGGATCACCTCCCGCGCCAGGCGCGCCGGACGCAGCGTGGAGGCGTCGAGGCAGCACCAGCTCGACTTCACCTCCGCCAGCACTTCCTCGCCACGGCGGATCACCGTTTCGTAGAAGGCGCGCGCGCCCTGCACCTTTTCCAGCAGGACGGTCGCGATGACGTCGTCGTTGAGGAAGGTCGGCTTGCGATAGGTGATCTCATGCTTGAGCGCGACCCATAGATGCTGGGCGACCGCCTCGGTGGGAGCGAGCGCCCGCCAATGGTCGAGTACGGCCGCCTGAACCCATTTCAGATAGCTCGCATTGTTGACATGACCCATGAAGTCGATGTCGTCCGGCTCTATGCCGACGGGATAAAGATGGGGAATGGCGTTGTGCACGGGCAGCGTCATAGCAGGTTCGAAGGCAGGGCGACAGGACGGCGCGCCATGCCGTGGGGCGAAGGGGCCGGAACGACCGGCCCCTCCCTCCCGTCAGAAGCGCCAGCCCAGGCTCGCGACGATCTGGTGCCGGTCGGTGTCGATGCCGAATTCGTCGGTCGTCGTGCCGTTGGCGAAGTCGATATGCGCATCCTCATATTTGGAATAGCGATATTCGAGCTTGGCGAAGGTATTGGCGTTGATGGCGCGCTCCACGCCCGCACCGATGCGCCAGCCGTCCAGCTTGAAATTGGTGTCGGTTTCGACATTGGTGTTGCCGGCCAGCACGTCCAGCTTCGTGTTGGTGTAGCCGCCCTTCACATAGACCAGCGTGTTCGGGCTGGCCAATATGCCCGCCCGCGCACCGATATAGAGGTCGCGGCCCTGCTTGACGCGGCCGAAGCCGAACTGGTCGGTGGGGTCCGATCGGCCGCTCTTCGAGGTGGAGTCGGTATATTCGCCCTCGACACCGACGACCGCGCTGCCAAGGTTCACGTCATAGCCGGCGCCCACGCCGTAGAGCAGGCCATCGATCGACTGGTCGTCGCGGCCATTGTCATTGTCCACGCTGCTGCCGGCACCGGTATGGTCGTAGCCCAGTATCGCCTCAACGCGCGGGCCGGTGAAGGTAGGATTGACGTCCTGCGCCAGAGCGGGGCTTGCGACCGCTGCACCGGTCAGGAGGGTTGCGGCCAGGATCTTACGCATATTCGGGTACTCCACTTTATCTTCTCAATCCCCTGTCAGCCGGGGAGACGGTGAAGTCATGGAAGTCCCTGGAGGTTGCATGAACCTGAGATAAACAACTGAATTTGTGTCCTTTATGCCACAGAACCAGCTCGGTTCGCCGCGTAGCTGAGGCGTGCAGGCGGTGAGTTGATCAACATTCCACGACATTGACGGCCAGTCCGCCAAGGCTCGTTTCCTTGTAGCGGCTCGCCATGTCCTCGCCGGTCTGGCGCATGGTTTCTATGACCGCGTCCAGGCTGACGATGTGGCGGCCATCGCTCTGGAGCGCGAGATAGGCCGCGTTGATCGCCTTCACGGCGCCCATGGTGTTGCGCTCGATACAAGGGATCTGCACCAGCCCGCCGATGGGATCGCAGGTGAGGCCGAGATTATGCTCCATGCCGATCTCCGCGGCATTTTCGACCTGCTGGTTGGTGCCGCCCAACACGGCGGCAAGACCTGCGGCAGCCATGGAGCAGGCGACGCCCACCTCCCCCTGGCAGCCCATTTCGGCGGCTGAGATGGAGGCGCGCTTCTTGTAGAGGAAGCCCATGGCCGCCGCGGTCAACAGGAAGCGGCGCTCCCCCTCCCGGTCGGCGCCGGGGACGAAGCGGCGATAATAATGCAATACGGCGGGGATGACGCCCGCCGCCCCGTTGGTCGGAGCGGTGACGACGCGCCCGCCGGCGGCATTTTCCTCATTCACCGCCAGCGCGAAGAGGCTGACCCATTCGAAGATCTGCGCCGGGCCGAGGGCATTTTGCTGGAGGACCAGCCGGTTATGGATGGCGCGGGCGCGGCGCCGGACCTTCAGCCCGCCGGGCAGCAATCCCTCTTCCTTCAGGCCGCGATCGATGGATGCGCTCATCGCGTCGATCACGCTGTCGAGGAAGGCTTCGGTTTCCCGCGGCGCGCGCCAGGCCCCCTCGTTGCGCAGGACCAGCGTGGCGATGCTGAGGCCGGTGCTCTCCCCCAGCGCCAGCATTTCCGCGCCGGAGGAGAAGGGATAGGGCTGGACGACATTATGGCCGAGCGGCGCGTCGGCGGCGATCGCCTCCGCGCCCGGCAGGACCGCGCCGCCGCCGACCGAATAATAATCGCGGACCAGCGGCTCCTCCTGCCCGTCGAACCAGGCTGAAAAGCGCATGCCGTTGCTGTGCGCCTCCAGAAACTCTCCCATGCGGAAGAGGAGGTCGGTCGTTTCGTCGAAGGGAAGGAAGCGGTCCTCCACGCTGCCCGCACGGATGCGGCGCTCGCTGCGGATGGTGGCGAGGATGCCGGCAATGGCGTCGGGATCGACGCTGTCGGGACGCTGGCCGGAGAGGCCGAGCAGGATCGCCATGTCGGTAGCGTGGCCCCTGCCCGTGAGGGCGAGCGATCCATAGAGTTCGCATTGCACGCGGGCCGGGATGGCGGGCAGCGAGTCCATGAACATCAGCGCGGCGCGCATCGGCCCGACCGTGTGCGAACTGGACGGCCCGATGCCGATGGTGAACAGGTCCATCACGCTGATCGCGGCGGCCGCATCGATGCGGGATTTGGTCACGTTCAATAATCCTTTGAGACACGGACGTTGGCGCTTTCGCGGCCAAGGGTGGAGATGGCGCCGAGCAGCGAGAGCCAGCGCGTGACCTGATATTCGATGCGGGTCGCGGAATAGCCCTGCCCGTCGGTGATCAGTTCCACATAGGTCTTGCGGGTCAGATATTTGCCCGCCGCGATGGAGGTGCCCTGCCCCTGCGTCGGATCGGCGGCGATGATGCGCAGCCGGTCGAGCCCTGCCGCCTTGCGCACGGCGTTGATCGGGTCGAGGCCGCCCTGCCCCTGAAGCGAACCCACGGCCGAGGCGAGTTGCAGCGCTTCGGGCGCGGACAGGTTGGTGATCGACGTGCCGAAGAGGATGCGGGACAGCAGTTCGTCCTGCGGCAGCGCGGGCACGCTGGTGAAGCTGATCACGGGCTTGAGGCCCGTGCCGCCGACATGAATGGTGGCGGTGAGGTCGCTGACATCCGCTTCCGCATCGATGTCGAGCGTCGGGTTGACGGGGGTGCGGCCGTCGAACTGGATCTTGCCTTCCTTGAGGTCGAAGCGGCGGCCGGCAAAGTCATAGGTTCCGCGAACGAGATCGGCGGTGCCCGCAATGGCCGGGCTCGTGACCGTGCCGCCGATGTCCAGATTGGCGCGCCACTCGCTCTCAAGGCCAAGGCCCGTGACGGTCAGGCGGTTGCGGGCGCGCGCCTTGATCGCAAGGTCCCAGGGAATGCTGGTGCGGGGCCGCTCTATCTCGTCGCCGCGACGGTTGATCTCGATCACGCGCAGTTCGGGAATCTGCGCCACGGCGGCGGCGCGCCCCATGGTGAAGCGGCTGCGGTTGAGGATCAGGTCGCCGCCGATGGTGCCGCCCTTGCCGGTGGAGGCGATGGTGATCGGGCCGGTGACGGTGGCGGCGATGTCGTCCCGTTCGAGGAGCGCGGCATTCTCCGCCTGGAGGCGCAGGTCCATGCCGACCCCCGCTATGCCGTTGAAGGTGAAGCTGCCCGTCCCGGTGACCGTGCCGCCATTTTGCGCGGCGGCGCTGAAGCCGGTCATGACGAGCTGCGCGCCGGAGAAGCGGCCCCGCGCCTTGACGCCGTGCAGCCGCATGCCCGTGACGGGGCTGTTGATCGCGGCATTGTCCGTCGCGAGAGACCCCGCGATGACGGGGTCGCCCAGCGTGCCGCGCGCGTCGGCGGTGACGCTGACCGGGCCGGATATGTCCACGATCTCCACCCCCGTCAGGCGCCAGAGCGTGTCGGCGGTGCCATTGTAGCGAAGCTGCGCGAACAGGGACGCGCGGTTGAGCCGCTCCACCAGAGTGCCTTCGGTGCCGAGCGGCATGAGCAGCGCCTGCGCCCGGCCGATGGTCTGGCCGTTCGCGACGAAGATCATGCGGGTGGCCAGACGGTCATGGCTGAGGACCGCGTTGACGCCCGCATCCACGGGACGGGAACTCAGCGACAGGCCGGAGCGGGAAAGGCCGCGCACGCGCAGTTCGGCCTTCCCCGTCGGCATGCCGCCGCGCGTATGCACATAGCTGAGCGAGCCGGTCGCCGTGCCGCCAAGGCCCAGATCGTCATAGGCGATGTCCAGCAGCGAAAGCGGCAGTTTCTGCAGCCGCGCCTCTATGCTGGTGGTCTGGCCGCTGAGTTCGCCGCCAAGCTGGAGCGATCCGCCCGCAAAGCCTATCGATGCGGGGTCCAGGCGCCAGCCGTCCTGGGTGCGGGTGAATATGGCGGGGCGATTGAGCTTGATCGGCCGCTTGTCGATGGTGCCGCCAGCCTGAAGCTGGATGCGGTCGGGCGTGACCTGCGCCTCCCCGCTGAGGTCGAAGAGGCGGCCGCGCTGGCCGGATAGGCTGGCCGTCACCTTGCCGCTGCCGTCGACCAGATCGGCATTGGCCGCAAGGCGGCCGATCTGGATCGCACCGATGCGCAGGCCTCGCGCCTGCGCCGTGGCGCCGATCGTCGTGCCGGAAGGGTCGAGCAGGATCGTGGCATCCAGCCTGCCCCGGCGCACGGCGATGCTGGTCGGACCGTCGAAACTGGCGTCGGTGGCGGTGAGGGCGAGCTTCAGCTGCTGAACGCCGTTTACAGGGGCAAAGGCGACGGTGCCGGTCACAGGGCCGCTGACGTTCAGCACGCCGTCCAGCCCGCCGGTCACCGGGCGCAGGTCGCCGCTGGCGCTGACGCCCGATGCGGCCACGCGGGCAATGCGGACGATCGCCTGGCCGCCGGGCGGCAGCAGGATCGCGCCGTTGCCGGTGAAGGGACCGAGCGTCGATCCCCCCTCCGCCGTGAAGGCGTAACCCGCCGCATCGGGAACCAGATGGGCGTGCATGTCAGTGACGCCAAGCGCCTTCAGCGGGCTCTGCAGCACGACATCGACGGTCGGACGGTCGATCCTGCCGTCCAGGATCAGGCGCAGCGGACCATAGCTTCCATGCTGGCCGTTGCCTTCGAAATGGAACGTGCCGTCGCGGCGGCGATAGCCCTTGGCCGAGAGCGTCAGCAGCGGCGCCTCCAGGCGGAGGCCAGTGAACTGAAGCTGCCCGTCCGGTCCGAGCGACAGGCCGCTGCGCAACACCGGAAGGCCGCCGCCCAGCGACCGCAGGAAGCTGTTGTCCAGCCGCCGCATCCGCGCCATCGCATTGCCGCTCAAGGTGAAGGCGCCACGGGGGCCGGGCACGGCGCGCAGCTTCGACGTCAGGTCGACGATGCCAAGGCCGCGAATGGCCAAGCCGCTGATCTGGCCGTCCAGGCCGATGTCGTAACGCCCCGATTTCAGGTCGGCGAGGAAAAGCAGCCTGCCGCGCAGCTTGTCGGACCGCACCGTCATCGGATTGCTGACGACCTGCTGGTTCCTGAGCTGCAACACGCCGTTCAGGTCGAAATTGCGGATGATCCCCTCTACCAGCGGGCCCTGGCCGTCGAGGCGCCGGGCGCGCAGATGGACGGGGATCAGCGCCGGGCCGCCCTTCGCCCTGCGTCCCTTGCCGTCGGCGCGGACATCGTGAATCACGGTCTTGCCAAAGGCGAGTTGCCTGGCAGTGAGCAGATATTCATAGCCGAAGGCCGAGAGCGAGCCATCCAGCCGGATGCGCGCCGCAATATCCCGGCCGCCCATCGACTTGAGCAAAGCCTGCGGGCGGGCGAGCTTCACATCGACCAGCAGATTGTCGAGCGCATTGTTGCGCAGGTCGATGGCGCCGTCCGCGCTGAGGTCGATCGCGGCGGAGCGGAGCGACAGCTTGCCGTCGATCACCCGGTCGGCCATCAATCCGCTCGCCTGGATGGCGAGGCGCGGCGCGGAAAGGCGCTGGACGAGGCCCTGTCCCGCCATGGCGGCTCCCTCGACGGTGCCGGCGGCCGTATAGGTGCCGCTGCGGGCCGCCAGCTTCAGGTCTATGGCGGGTTCGCTGTCCAGCGTGCCCGCCAGGCGGCCGTTCCAGCGGGTCCAGCTTCCCTGCCCCTGGATGCGGAGATTGGCGTCCTGCTTCAACCCGGCCATGATTCCCAGGACGCCGCCCCTGGGTGCGTTCACCGTGACGTCGAGGTCGAACTTGTCATCGTCGGGCCGGCTGTCGAGCGCGATGTTGAGCGCATCCTCTCCGTTCAACACCCGGGCGGAAAGATCGATAATGGCGCGGCCGCCGCGAATGTCCGCATCGCCGGAAAGCGTCGCCTGCTGCACCTTGCCCGTGATGCCCCGCTCGATGATGAGGCGCCCGACCGAAAATTGCATCAGCCGGATGTCGAAGCCGGGAAGGATCGGCCCCTCCCGCTCGCTGGGGTTGAGCTTGGGCAGCTTGTGCAGCGTCGCCTGCGGAATGACCAGGCGGTCTATATCAAGCCGGTTGGAGAGCCAGGCGAAGGGCCACCAGTCCAGCTCCACGCGCGGGGCGTCAAGGAACGCGCCCTTGGGATCGGACAGGGTCAGGCCATGGAGAACGGCCTTGCGGTAGATGCTGCCGTCGATCCGGTCGACATGGATGCGCAGGCCCGAAGGCGGACTGATCTTCGCAATGCGGGAGACGAGGAAGCGATGGCCCGGCACGGTGTCGAGCCAGGCCAGCGCGCCGGCGGCGATCAGCAGCAGCGTGGCGAGAATGCCGGCGACCCAACGCTGCCAGCGGCCGTCCCAGGCGCGGCGGCGGCGCGGCGGCGGCGGCGCGGCGGGCGTCTCCCCCGCCATCAGAAGGCCTGCCCCAGCGAGACATAGACGGCGATCTTCGGATCGCCCGACTGCGGATTGAGCGGCGTGCCGACATCGATGCGGATCGGGCCGAAGCTGCTGTAATAGCGCACGCCCAGCCCCGCGCCGATGCGCAGGTCGCGGAAGCGCGGCAGGAAACTGGTCGAGATGTTGCCGGCGTCGACAAAGGGCACGACGCCGAAATTGCCGAAGCGGATGCGCGATTCCAGCGAGAATTCCGCCAGGCTCTTGCCGCCGACCGGATCGTCGTTCGGGCCGTAGCGCGGGCCGATCGCCTGATAGCCATAGCCGCGCACCGAAGCGCCGCCGCCGGCATAGAAGCGCCGCGAGGGCGCGATCCGGTCGACCGTGGACCCCAATATGGTGCCGAAACGCGCACGGGCCGCGAGCACGATCCGGTCGTTCATCGGCTGATAGACGCTGCCGTCAAGCTGCACGCGGGCATAGCCGAAGGTGCTGTTCTGGAAGGACAGTTCGGGGCTGAGCCGGCCGCCCAGGCGGAACCCCCGGCTGGGGTTCAGCAGGTCGTCGCTGCCGTCATAGGTGAGGCTCAATGGAATGGCGCCGATCAGGAAGGTGCGCCGGCTGCCGTTGCTGAACGCATCCGCTTCGTCCGACGCGATCAGTTCGCCGCCGATGCGCCAGACCCATTTCTTCTGGAACAATATGTTGGTCTGCCGCTCCAGCGCGCCCGACAGGGTTATGGTGCGCGCGTCATAGGCGTCCCGCTTGATGTTGCTGACGGAGAGCAGGCCCGTCAGCACATTGTCGCGACGGCGGAAATTGTTGCGGCGATAGGTGAAGGACGCCGTCTGCTCCTGCGTGCCGATCACCCCGCGCACAGTCACCGCCCCTTCCGGCGGGAAGAAATTGCGGTGCGCCCAGCTCACCTCTGCGCGATAACCCTCCCCGGTGCCATAGCCCAGTTCGCCCGCTATGGTGCGCAGCGGCGCCGGGCGGGCGTCGATGGCCAGGTCGACATGCTCGCCGTCTCCCGCATCCCTGGGGGTCATGGTCAGGGATGAAACGAGCCCGGTGGCGATCAGCGCCTGCCGCAGATCTTCGACATCAGATGCCATATAGGTGTCGCCGGGACGGAAGCGGGCGATGCGCTGGACATGGCGGGCGCTGAACAGCGCATCATTGGCCATGACGATCCTGCCGAAGGTGCGGTAGGCGCCGGGATTGACGACGATGTCCAGATCGCCCTTGCGCTCCTCATGGTCGATGCGGACTTCCGGTTCCTCGACCTTGCCGAAGGGAAATCCGTTCTCGAGCAGCGCGACGGCCAGGGATTGCTGGCCGGCGAGGATGGCGTCGGCATCGACCGGATCGCCCGCCTTGGGCGGAAAGGCGGACCGTAATTCCGGTTCGCGCTCGCCGGTGTTCTCCAGGCCCTTCAGGTCGACGGACGACAGCAGATAGCGCGCGCCCGGCACGATCCGGAAGGTGACCGCCAGCCTGTCGCCGCCCGCCGCCGGCGGCGTCACGGCGCCGCGAATGCGCGCGGCATAATAGCCCTTGGCGCGCAGCAACCGGTCGAGCAGGTCGCTGTCCTCCTTGATCCGGCGGTTGATCTGGGCGAGATTTGCGGGCTTCCCCTCGCCCTGATGCAGCACCGACAGTTCGTTGAAGCGGGTGGTGAACTGGGCGTCGGCAATCTCCTCCACGCCGGTCATCGCGACGGTGTAGCGGCGCTCCTCACCCGCATCCGCGCCCGTATCCGCAAAGGTGACGGCCTCCTCAGCCTGTTCCTCCGCCGCTTCGGGCGCGACCGCCTGCTGCGGCACGTCGGAAGACTGGGGCGGCAGTTCGACCATGGGCGTGACGATGTCGGGCTGTCCCATGTCCGGCCAGTCGACGCCGATGTCGGGCATGGGGGCCAGATTGGGATCCAGATCGGGCTGATCGGGAACCGGCTGGGCGCCGGCCTGCGCCGCCGCCTGCGCATGAGCGACAGGCGCGAGCAGAAGCAGCGGCACGAGAAGAGCAGCTTGCGGCAGGCCTGAAATGCGGCGGCAGGTCCGCAAACCGGTATTCATAGCGCTGATCTAGACCAGAAATCGGGCGGATGGCCAGCCCCCAAGATCATGGCGGGACAGGCTGTGCGGGGATTTGGGCTGAAAGGCTGGATGGCGTGGAGATGTGTAACCCCGCTCCTGCCGACATGCCCCAGCGAACCCGCCTGTCAGAAGGCGGCGTTGAGCCGATCCATCAATGCCCGGGCCGGATTGGGTTCCGCCTGCGCCCGCGGACGCGCCATGCGATCCTGAAGGCGCGCGACCCTTTCGTAAAGGTCCTGGCTTGCCTCTATCAATGCGCGGGCGGCGAAGGGGAAGTTGCCGGCCACCGAAGGATCGGTGGTCGCGGCATGGCCGAGGCGGTATTTCTCGTCCAGCATCTCCGCATCGCTGAGTTCCCCCCGTTGCCAGGCGCGCTGGCTCAGCAACCAGGCGATGATGTGCATGAGGCGCGTCGTGACCTTGAGCGATTCGCAGGCGAAGGCGACGCGGCGAAGCGGATCGTCCGTCTCCGGATCGCCTCCCTCCCGCACATCGAAATAGGCGCGCGCTTCATCCGCCATCACCATGGCTTCGACATAGAGACCGTCGACAAGGCGGCGATGCAGGCCCTGTTCAAGAGAAGCGGCGAGTTTCATGGCCGATATGTGCCATAGAGCGGGCGCTTTGTCAGTCCCGATGCGGGCCCGTTAACCCCGAATTGTGTCATTCGGGATCAGTCGGGACCGCATTGGCCATAATCCGTTCCACCGTTCAGGCGATGATGTCGGGGACGAGCTGATCCTCCAGCAGGGCCATTTCGTCGCGCAGGCGCAATTTCCGCTTCTTGAGGCGCGCGACCTGCATCTGGTCGCCCGAACCGGAGTCCACCAGCGCGCTGATGGCGCTGTCCAGGTCGCGATGCTCGATTCGCAACAATTCCAGCCGACGCATGATGTCTTCGCGGCTCACCATACACCTACTTTCGCACCCATTGCCGTCCCATCGCCCCTTGATAGCCCGGCGGGCCGGCACGAACCATCGCAAATTTCAAAGCGGCCCGTCGCAAAGCGCGAATCGCCCGAAGACACGACCAGCGAATCGTGATCTACTCGTTCATCCATTGCCCTCGTAAGGAGAATGTCATGGAAAACAGCCACATTTCAGCTCTTTCGGCCAAGCATGCCGGGCTTGAGGCTCGAATCAAGGCGGAGACGAGTCGTCCCATGCCTGACGCGATCCTGGTGGCCTCGCTCAAGAAGCAGAAGCTTCGGCTGAAGGAGGAAATGGAGGCGCAACACTGACAGCGGTGACGCCTGTGTGAAAGGCATGGATCGGCGGTCCCTTGCCGCTGATCCTGCCCTTCCGGGAGAAGCTCCGGGGCCATGCCTTGCGGGGCTTTTTTGTGGGCGGCGGCAATCCGAGCCACCCTGTAATCCGCTTTGGACGCTCAGCGCATGAAGCGGCGCTGGCGCAGATAATCGGGCACCGCAAGCTGTCCTTCCGGCGCGGAAACCCGGCGGCGCGCGAGTTGGGGATCGATCGGCACGTCGAACGCGATGCCGATGCGATCCTCCCGTGACCAGACGACCGAACCATGGACCTGGCCGATGCCGCGCAGGTCGAAGCGAATGCGGATGCCATTGGGCACGGCGCGCTCACAATCGGCCATGAGGCCGGTGGCGGAAAGATTGCGGACGCGGGCGCGGCCGAGCGGAACCCCGTCGGCCGAGCTTAGATTGGTGAGCAGGAAAAGGCTGTCGCGCGGGCCGGAACGCGCCGGACCACGATCACCATCATCCTGATTGCTATCCATCGACAACGCCCTGCAAGATCACTGGAATTTCCCGGCGACCCTGCCATGGCGGCATGGATAAAAGGTTAATCGTCGCGAGAGACTTTTTCCTGCCGCTCGTGCCGTTCCTGCGCTTCGACCGTCATGGTCGCGATCGGGCGGGCTTCCAGGCGGCCCAGCGAAATCGGTTCGCCGGTCACTTCGCAATAGCCATATTCGCCCTCGTCGATGCGGCGGAGCGCGGCGTCGATCTTGGAGATGAGCTTGCGCTGGCGGTCGCGGGTGCGCAGCTCGATCGACCAGTCGGTCTCGCTCGATGCGCGGTCGTTGAGGTCGGGTTCGCGGAGCGGTTCGTTCTGCAGGACGGCCAATGTCCCTTCCGCTTCAGCCAGGATCTGCTTCTTCCAGTCCCACAGGCGCTGCCGGAAATATTCCAACTGAAGCGGGTTCATGAACTCTTCGTCTGCGGAAGGACGATAGTCGGGTGGGAGTGTTACAGCCGATTTCGGCGGATTTTGGCCGTCTTTATCGGAATTCAGGACCGATGCCATCTGGCTCTCCGACTCGCGGGACCCCCGATGCTGAAAGTGCCGGGGTATCCGTGACTTGTGGTTGACGGCGCCTAATAGCCAGCGCCAAGGCCTGAGACAAGCGGGCAATCGGTCGTCCGGCGCGCCGGCCGCGCATTGCGGCGCGCTTATCCCCAGAAAATTCGCGATTCCCGGCCATCGGCAGATCATAAAAGAAAATAGACCAGCCGTATCGCCCAAGCGGCCGGCCGCCGTATCACAATGGGACGTTAACCATATGAGTTCATAATTTGTTAGTTTTTTCCTCGACTTGACCCCGATATTCAGAGTTAACGCCATTGAAGTTAACGCTTTGTTTTGCGTTGTTAGCAATAGGGAACGGCCCCGCATCCGTTACTGCGCAACGCGGTGACGAGATCGTCAGGCCGAAGACAAACAAGAGTGGAACCTATGTCGGTACGGATGGCATTGGCTAAATTATGCGCTTGCGCCGCCGGCGGCGCGATCATCGGCGGCGGCGCCGTCCATGTCGCGGAAAGCGCGCGTCCGACAGGGGTCCAGAGCACGAAGAGCGTCAAGGCGGCGCCCCGCAAGCATTATGCGGTGCGCAAGGTGCAGCGCGTGGTGAAGACGGTTTCCTGCGCCCCGCAGACGGTGACGGTGACCACCCAGGCGGCGCCTATCCCCCTGCCGGCCCCGGTCGCGGCCGCGGAAATGCCGGTCATGTCCGGCGGTGGCGGCGGCGCGCCGGTGGTGCTGGCGGGTGGCCCCGGCTTTGGCGGCGGCGGGTTTTTCGGCGGCTTCTTCGGCGGCAGCAGCGGCGGTTCGGGCGGATCGGTGGTGATCTCCTCCACCAGCAGCTCGACCGGCGGCATCACCAGTTCCACCAGTTCGACCACGGGCGGCGTGTCCACCTCGACCGGCGGCGTTTCGACGTCCACAGGCGGGGTTTCCACCTCATCCGGCAATGTGTCGACATCCTCCGGTAATGTGTCGACCTCTTCGGGCAACGTCTCGACCTCCAGCGGCAGTGTGACCAGCAGCTCCTCGACGTCGAGCTCCACGTCCAGCTCCTCTTCGACCAGTTCCTCGACCAGCAGTTCGACGTCGTCTTCGTCCTCGACTTCCTCTTCGTCCAGTTCCTCGGGCGGCGACCATCATCATCCGCCGCCGCCGACCGACGTGCCGGCGCCGCCGATGGTGCTGCTGTTCGGGGCGGGCGCGGCGGCCCTGCTGGCGCGCAAGCGTTTCGCGCGCGCCAAGGCGGGCGCCGAGGGTTAGCCGAGGGTTAACCGCGGGGCGATCCGGCCGGCGCGTCCGGGGGGAGCGCCGGCCGGGTCGGGTTTCAGCTCGTCGCGATGATCCGCTCGATTTCCGGCACCGGGTGGTTCGACAGGTCCTTCGCGATCTCACCCACTAGCCGGCTCTGCACTTCCTTGTGATAATGTTTGCGCATTTCGCCCAGGGCGGCGGGCGGCGCGACGACGATCAGCTTTTCGAAATCATTGGCGAGCGCGCGGCGCTTCAGCAATTCTGCAGCTTCCGCGGCGAAGCGCGCTTCCTCCAGATCGTGGAAATTGGTCTGCTCGACGGAGCCGCGATGGCTCGCGACCGAATTGGGCCCCCGTCCCGTGCCGTCGGAGGCCTGCTCGCGATCGGGGGGATTATCCTGTTCCTTCACCTCTTCCGTTTCCAGATTGGGAAAGGCCGGGCTGCCCTTGTTGCGAAAGAACAGCATCTTGCGCCCATCGGCCACCAGCACCATCGCGTCATGGTCTATCTGCATCGTCCCGTTCCTCTTTTCTCAACGCCTGATTTTACCACCAACGGACGGCGGTGTGCAGGGTTGCGCGGCTGGTCGCAGAACGGCATAGGGCTGACCCATGCACGACATTCGTTTCATTCGCGAAAATCCCGCCGCTTTCGACGCGGGGCTGGCCCGGCGCGGGCTTGAACCGCTGAGCGCGGAGTTGCTGGCGCTGGACGAACGGAGCCGCGCGATCAAGACCGCGCTGCAACAGGGTCAGGCGCGCCGCAATGAGGCGAGCAAGGCCGTCGGCCAGGCGATGGCGCAGAAGGACATGGCGACGGCCGACGCGCTGAAGACCGAAGTCGCGGCGCTCAAGGAAAGTCTGCCCGCCCTGGAGGCGGAGGATCGCGAGATTGGCGAAGCGTTGGCGGCGCGGCTGGCGGCGATCCCCAACCTGCCGGCGGACGACGTGCCGATGGGGGAGGACGAGGTCCAGAATGTCGAGGTGGCACGGTGGGGCGAACCGCGGAGCTTCCCCTTCACGCCGCAGGATCATGCTGATTTCGGCCCGGCGCTGGGGCTGGATTTCGAAGGCGGCGCGGTGCTTTCCGGGGCGCGCTTTACCGCGCTGCGGGGGCAGATGGCGCGGCTGCACCGCGCGCTGGCGCAGTTCATGCTGGACCGCCAGTCGGGCGAAAACGGCTATGAGGAGGTCAACCCGCCGCTGCTGGTGAAGGATGAGGCCCTGTTCGGCACGGGACAGTTGCCGAAATTCGCGGAGGACCTGTTCAGGACCACCGATGGCCGCTGGCTGATTCCCACGGCGGAGGTTTCCCTTACCAATCTGGTGCGCGAACAGATCGTGGCGGTGGAAAGCCTGCCGCTGCGGCTGACGGCGCTGACACCTTGTTTCCGGTCGGAAGCCGGATCGGCCGGGCGGGACACGCGCGGCTTCATCCGCCAGCACCAGTTCGAGAAGGTCGAACTGGTGGCGATCTGCAGGCCCGAGGAATCCGAGGCCGAGCATGAGCGCATGTGCGCCGCGGCTGAGGGGGTTTTGCAGGCGCTTGGCCTGCCCTATCGGAAGGTGCTGCTGTGCACCGGCGACATGGGCTTTGGCGCGCGCAAGACATGGGATCTGGAAGTCTGGCTGCCTAGCCAGCAGACCTATCGCGAGATCAGTTCCGTCTCCAATTGCGGCGATTTCCAGGCGCGGCGGATGAACGCGCGCTACAAGCCGGAGGGGGAGAAGCAGACGCGCTTCCTCCATACGCTGAACGGGTCGGGACTGGCCGTGGGACGGACGCTGGTGGCGGTTCTGGAAAATTACCAGCAGGAGGACGGCAGCGTGATCGTGCCGGAAGTGCTGGCCCCCTATATGGGCGGGGTGACGCGGTTGCGGCCCCAGTAGGCTGCCGGCCCCCAAGCGAAGGGATTCCAGACATATGCGCATCCTGCTCACCAATGACGACGGGGTCCATGCGCCGGGCCTGACCGTGCTGGAGGAGATCGCCCGGACGCTGTCGGACGACATCTGGATCGTCGCGCCGAGCGAGGAGCAGTCCGGCGCCGGCCACAGCCTGACGCTGACGCGGCCGTTGCGCGTCCGGCAGCATGGCGAGAAGCATTTCAGCGTGTCGGGAACGCCGACCGACGCGGTGATGATGGCGGTCGGCCATCTGATGAAGGATGCGAAGCCCGATCTGGTGCTGTCAGGCGTCAATCGCGGCGCCAACCTGGCGGAGGACGTGACCTATTCGGGCACGGTATCGGCCGCGATGGAGGGCGCGATCTCCGGCATCAGATCGATCGCGCTCAGCCAGGTCTATGTGCGGGAGGGGATGGGCGACGCCGTGCCCTTCGCGGCGGCGCGGGCCTGGGGCGAGCGGGTGCTGCGCCCGCTGATCGCCATGCCGGCCAGCCCCCGGCTGCTGTTCAACGTGAACTTCCCGGCCGTCGAACCCGAAGCCGTCAAGGGCATCCGCGTGGTGCGGCAGGGCTTTCACGATGTGGACCGGACGAAGATCATCCATGGCACCGATCCGCGCGGCTATGATTATTACTGGTTCGGCCTGGGCAAGAGCGACTCCGTGCCGGAAGGCAGCGATCTGGCTGGCATTGCCGAAGGCTATGTGACGGTGACGCCGCTGCATTACGACCTGACGCAGGACAGCGCGATCGCGGCGACGGCGCAGGCCTTCGGAGGACAGATCGGCTGACGGCATGTTCCTGCCCAGGCGGGGATATGGTTTTGCAGCCGACCGGAACGGAATCTGGCCATGGCGGGGCCAGCGCGTTAAAGATATGGCGATGTCGCGCGCATTCCTTCTTCCTGCCTTCACCATTCCCACGATGCCTCCCATCCACATCATCGAAGAAAAGGTCCGATGAGGATCGTTCCGGTAAGGCCGCCGTCCAGCGCGGCGGGCTTTCTGCGGCGGCGGTCTTCGCTGCCGATCTGGGCCGATCTCACCTGGCGGGTGGGACTGGTGTTCGGCCTGATCGGGCTGGTGTTGCTGATCCACTGGGTCGGCCGGGATGGATTGAAGGACAATCTCGACGACAGGATCAGCTTCGTCGACGTGCTCTATTTCACCACCGTCACCGTGACGACGGTCGGCTATGGCGACATCGTGCCGGTCAGCCCGGAAGCCCGGCTGTTCGAGGCATTGCTGGTGACGCCGATCCGCCTGTTCGTCTGGCTGATCTTCCTCGGCACGGCCTATAATCTCTTTTTCCGCAACATCCTCTACAGGTGGCGCATGGCTCGCATTCAGGCCGATCTGCACAATCATATCGTCGTGACCGGCTTCGGCACCAGCGGGGCCGAGGCGGTGCGCGAGCTACTGGCGCGGGGCGTCGACCCGCGCGAGATCGTGGTGGTCGACCCGGTAGAGAAGGCGCTGGCCGAGGCCGAAGCGTTGGGCTGCAACATATTGTGCGGCGATTCGACGCGGGACCGGACGTTGAACGATGTCGCGATCCACCGGGCGCGGACGCTGATCGTGTCGGCGGGGCGGGACGACACCTCGATCCTCATCACCCTGACGGCGCGGCATCTGGCCCCTCGCCTGCCCATCAGCATCGTCGTGCGCAACGAGGATAACGAACTGCCCGCGCGGCAGGCGGGCGCGACCACCGTGATCAACCCGGTCAGCTTTGCCGGGCTGCTGCTGGCGGGCAGCACCAGCGGCCAGCATATTGCCGACTATATGTCGGACCTTGCCGCTTCGGGCGGTCAGGTGAAGCTGAACGAACGCTTCGTTCTGCCGGAGGAGATCGGGCAATCGCTTTCCGCCATCGCCACTGGTCTGGGGGTACGCATCTACCGCGACGGGCGGGCCATCGGCTTCTGGGAAGAGGGCGCGGGGCGGCTCCAGACCGGCGACCTGATCATAGAGATCGTGCAGGGCGCGGCCGCCGGGGAAGCCCGGTCCCTGCCCTGATTTCCTGCCCCCGTGACATTGCGCGCAAAAATCCCTATGTGCGCGCCGATCATGGCAACCAAAATTCCCGAAGCGCCGAAGGTCGGCATGGTGTCGCTGGGCTGTCCCAAGGCGCTGGTCGACAGCGAGCGCATCCTGACCAAGCTGCGTTCCGACGGCTATCAGATGTCCGCCGACTATGCCGGCGCTGACGTCGTGCTGGTCAACACCTGCGGATTCCTCGATTCGGCCAAGGAAGAATCGCTGGAAGCCATTGGAGAGGCGATTGCGGAGAATGGCCGGGTCATCGTCACCGGCTGCATGGGCAATGAAGCGGAACTGATCCGTCAGAAATTCCCGCAGGTGCTGGCCGTCACCGGCGCGCATCAATATGAGGCGGTGGTGAACGCGGTGCATGAGGCGTCGCCGCCCATCCCCAACGCCTTCATCGATCTGGTGCCGGAGGGTGGGCTCAAGCTGACCCCGCGCCACTACAGCTATCTGAAGATTTCGGAGGGCTGCAACCATCGCTGCTCCTTCTGCATCATCCCCTCGCTGCGCGGCGATCTGGTCAGCCGGCGCATAGACGCCGTGCTGCGCGAGGCGGAAAAGCTGGTGCATGCCGGAACCCGGGAACTGCTGATCATCAGCCAGGACACCTCCGCTTACGGGGTCGACACCCGGCATGAGGCGCGCCAGTGGAAGGGGCGCGAGGTTCGCGCGCACATGACCGATCTGGCGCGCGAACTGGGGCAGCTTCGCACCGCCGATGGCACGCCGCCCTGGGTCCGTCTGCACTATGTCTATCCCTATCCCCATGTGGATCAGGTGATCCCGCTGATGGCCGATGGGCTGCTGACCCCCTATCTCGACATTCCCTTCCAGCATGCCGCGCCTTCTGTCCTCAAGGCCATGAAGCGCCCGGCGAACGAAGCGAAGGTGCTGGACCGCATCCGCAAATGGCGGGACATCTGCCCGGACATCGCGATCCGTTCCTCCTTCGTCGTCGGCTTTCCCGGCGAGACGGAGGCGGATTTCGACTATCTTCTCCAGTGGCTGGACGAGGCGCAGCTCGACCGCGTGGGAGCCTTCCGCTTCGAACCCGTGGAGGGCGCGGCGGCCAACGACCTGCCCGGCGCCGTGCCGGAGGAGGTCAAGGAAGAACGCTATCAGCGGATCATGGAGAAGACCGCCGCCATTTCCGCCGCACGGTTACGGGCGAAGGTCGGCCGCGTGCTGCCCGTCATCATCGACGAGGTGGGCGAAGCGGACGAGGACGGCTCCATCGGCGCCACGGCGCGCAGCCAGGCCGACGCGCCGGAGATCGACGGCAGTGTCTTCCTGCGCGATGTAGGAGAAGGGCTGGCGCCGGGCAGCATCCTGAACGTGCTGATCGAGGATGCGGACGAGCATGACCTTTACGGAGTGCCGTCGGTTTAGGGCACCATGTTCCTGCGAGGGCAGGAACCCAGTTCCGATGTCAGAACGGACCGCCCGCCTTCGCAGGGGCACGGCGCATTGTGGGGGCAGCGTCATTCTGCCGCCGCAAAGGCGTCCTGATATTCCGTCTTGATCGCCTTGCGCATGGCCCCGTCCACAGGCAGCGCGATCTCATAGCTTCCCTCGGCATAGGGCCCGGCGCTGTAGGGACCGACGACCACGGTGACGCCGTCGATCAGCTTGCCGTCCTTCGACGTCGGCACCAGCACCTGCTGCATCGGATCGATGCATTTGGTGAAGTCGTCGTCATCGCTCCGCTTCACCGGCTCGCCGCGCTTTTCGGCGCGAGCCTTGTCCAGTGCGTCGCAGAAGCGGTCATGGATGGCGGCCGCGAAGGCGGCAGGCGAAGTCATCAACGCCGTGACCGCCGTCTCCCGCTTGCGCGCCTTGTCCCACAGCAATGCGTCATATCCGGTCATGCCATGCGCCCCGCCGGTATAGACATAGCTTTCCGATTGGAGCGCAAGGAAACGCGGCGTATCGGCGGCGACCGTCCAATGGACGTCAAGCGCATGGGCGCGGAAGGGATAGCCGGACGCCCTGGCGGCCTTCTGGTCTTCGCGCGCCATTTTCAACGCATCCGCCTTGCCGACCTTCAGCGCGTTGCCGAACTTCTCCGCCAGGGCGGGTATCTGCGCGGCCTGGGCAGGGTAGCCATAGGCGAATTCGAGCAGATCGGTCTTCTCCTTCTGCTCGAAGGGTTGGGCGGGCGGCGGCGGCTCCGGCTGGCCGGACATGCGGTTCGCGAAATTGCTGGCCGCGACATCGTTGCCCGGCAAAGCCGCTTCGCCCGCATTCCGGGCATCTTTCGACGGCGAACAGGCGCAAAGCAGCAGGACCGCCCCCAGGGGCAGTCCCGCCAGTCCCCTCCCCTTTATCCGGCGCATCAATGGGCCTTGGCTGCCGCCATGCACCGTTCGCTGATCGCCTTGCGCGCATAGCTGCTCTGGAGCGCCGCGCCGGCATTGGGCCAGCCTTCCGCGATCAATGCCTGCTCCACCGCATGCGCTCCGTCGAAACGCCCGCTTTCCGCCAGCGCATAGGCACGGGCGCGCAGGGCCTGAAGGCGGCCATCGTCGCTGTGCATCATCATGTCTCTCCTTCTTTTAACTTCGTTCAATCTATGCCTGCGCTCCGCCCGACGCAAATGATAGCGCGGTCGAAGGAGGCGCGCGGACGACGAAAGATTGGGCTTTTCTTACCCGCCGCCTTTCTCCAGAACATAGGGCATGAGCGATTTTTCCGACCTGCTGAAAGCCGACAACAATCAACCTGCCCGTTCGATCCTGATCGTGGATGCGCCAGGGCTGGAAAGCTGGCTGGGAAGCCAGCCGGAGCGTGTGCGCGCGCTGGCCGCCGCGCAGAAATTCAAGGGCAAGGCGCACGAATTCGCCATTCTGCCTGGCGAAGATCCGGCGGACTGGTCGGTAGTGGCGGGCGTCGCTTCCGCCACGAAGCTGGGACCATGGTGCCTTGCCAGGCTGGCCGAGGCCTTGCCCGAGGGGACTTATCGGTTGGTCGAAGGCGCGGCCGGCGCGGCGATGCTGGGATGGCTGACCGCGCAATATCGCTTCGACCGCTATCGCAGCGAAGAAAATGGATCGGGAGCGCGCGTCCTGCTGACCGCGGAAGTGGCGCAGATCGATGCGGCCACGCGCCTGGCGGAAGCGGTGGCGCTGGTGCGCGATCTGGTCAACACGCCCGCCGCCGACATGGGGCCGGCCGAACTGGAAGCCGCAACCCGCAAGGTGGCGGAACGCTTCGGCGCCGACTGCAAGGTGACGAAGGGGGATGCGCTGGAACATGGTTTCCCGATGATCCATGCCGTGGGCAAGGCCGCGGACAAGGGCTTCGCGCCGCGCCTCATCGAATTGCGCTGGGGCGATCCCGGGCACCCGAAGGTCGCGGTCGTCGGCAAGGGCATTTGCTTCGACAGCGGCGGCCTGGACATCAAGCCGTCTTCCGCCATGCGCCTGATGAAGAAGGACATGGGCGGCGCGGCCCATGCCCTGGCGCTGGCGCAGCTTGTCATGGACGCGCGCCTGCCGGTAAGGCTTCACCTGCTGATCCCGGCGGCGGAGAATGCGGTGTCCGGCAATGCCTTCCGGCCCGGCGACATATTGCGGTCGCGCAAGGGGCTGACGGTCGAGATCGGCAATACCGATGCCGAGGGGCGGCTGGTGCTGGGCGACGCGCTGACGCTGGCGGGAGAGGACAAGCCGGACCTGATCATCGACTATGCGACGCTCACCGGCGCGGCGCGGGTGGCCGTGGGGCCGGACCTCCCCGCCCTGTTCGCCAATGACGAGGCGCTCGCCGCAGACATGGATGCGGCCGGGACCGCCGTCGACGATCCGACCTGGCGCCTGCCCCTGTGGGACGGCTATGCGGAAATGCTGAAGTCCGATGTGGCCGACATCAACAATGCGGGCGAAGGCGGCTTTGCCGGGGCGATCACCGCCGCGCTGTTCCTCAGGCGGTTCGTGCCCGACGCCGTGCCCTGGCTGCATCTCGACACCTTTGCCTGGCGTCCCGCCTCCCGGCCGGGGCGGCCTAAGGGGGGCGAGGCGCTGGGACTGCGCGCCGCCTTCCATATGCTGCAAGCGCGCTACGGCCGTAAAAAGTAAAAAGAAAGCGATTGTCCGAGGCCGTTACGCAACCGGATTGGCTATCGTGCGTTACGGGGTCATGGATGCCCATTCCGCACAGACTGAAGCCGCAGAGCTGAACCGTCCCGGCCTGAAGCCGCTCAGCCAATGGATGCGCACATTGGTCGATTATGTGCGGTCCGGCAAACCCGACCTCACCAACCGGCAGATGGCGCTGATGCTGACCGTCTACATCGGCGCGGGGCCGCATACGGTGCGGGGACTCGCGGAGGCGCTGAACGTCTCCAAGCCGGTCATCACCCGCGCACTCAACAAATTATCGTCGCTTGGCTATCTGCGGCGGGAACGGGACTCCACCGACCGACGCAATATTTTCATCACCCGAACCCCAAAAGGGGCGGAATTTCTTGACGCCTTTCACCATTTCATCGCAGGAACCGGCCGCGATGAACGCCTCAACTTCTCCCCTGCGGAACGCACCGCCTGAACGCATCCGATTCAAGCTGGACGGCCGATCGGTCAGGCTCGACACGCGCGTCCACGCGGCGCGCGGCGACCTGGCCGACCTGGCGCTGGCCGGCGTGCTGTTTTCCGCCCATTATGCCCGCGCCGTCGAACTGACCTGCGTCGCCGCCGGCGCACCGGTACTGGCGTCCGACACGCCCAAGGCGCAGGCGGTCAGCGAATTGCTGCGGGGCGAGAGCTTCCACGCGCTGGACGTGACGGCGGACTGGGCCTGGGGCTTTTGCGGGCATGACGGCTATGTCGGCTATGTCCGGCGGGAAGCGCTGGACGTGCGAGAGGTGGTGAACAGCCGCGTGATCACCGGCACGGCGCCGCTCTTCAGCGCCGCCGACATCAAGTCGCCCATTGCCGATTACTGGCCGCGCGGCGCGCAGTTCGCGGCAGAGGCGCAGGGCGATTTCTTCGCCTGTGCGGAAGGTTTCGTGCATCGGCGCCATGTTGCGGAGATCGACGCGCTGGAAAGCGACTGGGTTTCGGTGGCGGAGCGTTATCTGGGCCAGCCCTATGTCTGGGGCGGGCGCGGGCATCGCGGCGTCGACTGTTCCGGCCTGGTGCAGGTATCGCTCGGCCAGTGCGGGATCAAGGCGCCCCGCGACACCGATCTGCAGCGGGAGGGGATCGGTTCCCCCATCGCGCCGGATGCGCCGCTCCGACGAGGGGACTTTGTCTTCTTCCCCGGCCATGTCGGCATCATGACCGACGAGCGCAACATGATACATGCCAACGCCCATTGGATGAGCGTGGTGATCGAGCCACTGGCCGACGTCGTCGGACGGTTGGCGGCGGACCATGCGGAACCCGTGACGGCGAGGCGGAGAATCGGCACATGACACATCGGATATTCATCGACGGCGGCGTCGGCACCACAGGTCTGGAAATCAACGAGCGGCTGGCGGGTCGTCCCGAACTGTCGATCATCACGCTCGACGAGGACAGGCGCAAGGACGCGTCGGCGCGCAGGGAGGCGCTGAACGCGGCGGACATCGTCATCCTCTGCCTGCCCGACGATGCAGCGCGGGAGGCGGTGGCCCTGATCGACAATGGCCGGACGCGGGTGATCGACGCGTCGACGGCCCATCGGGTGGCGGACGGCTGGACCTATGGCTTTGCCGAACTGGAACCGGGGCATCGGGACAGGCTTGCAAATTCGCGGTTCGTCGCCAATCCGGGCTGCTGGCCGACAGGCTTCCTGGCGCTGGTGAGACCGCTGGTGCTCGCCGGTCTGCTGCCGGGCGACTGGCCGGTGACGGTATCCGGCGCATCCGGCTATTCGGGCGGCGGCAAGTCGATGATCGCGGAATATGAAGGCGCGGAGGGCGCGCCGAGCGCGTTCCGGCCCTATGGACTGGGGCTGGCCCACAAGCATGTGCCGGAAATGCTGCGCTATTCCGGCTTGCAGCACCCGCCCCTGTTCGCCCCGGCCGTCGCCAATGCCTATCGCGGCATGATCGTGGAGGTGCCGTTGCAGTTGCGCGCCCTGCCCGGCGCGCCTTCGGTGGCGGATGTGCATGGCGTGTTGGCCGCCGCCTATGCGGGATCGCCCATCGTCAGCGTGGAAGCGCTGGAGGACAGCGCGGCGATGACGCAGGTCCGGCTGGAGCATGTCGGCGCGACCGACCGGCTGGCGCTGTTCGTCTTCGGCAATGAGGCGGCCGGTCAGGCGCGGCTGGTGGCGGCGCTCGACAATCTCGGCAAGGGCGCGGCCGGAGCCGCCGTGCAGAACCTCAACATATTGGCGGGACTGCCGGAAACGGCTGGCCTGCGGCTATAGGCCGACATTCGATCTGCTCCATCCGTCATGCCGGACTCGTTTCAGCATGACGGATGGGAAGTCGGGGCAAGCGAAGCTTCGGAGATGCTCCGGATCAATGGATCGTGCCCAGCGGCCCTTCATGGGTCAGCAGCACGATCAGCCGCTCGATCTGCCGCCAATGGCAGAAGCGGATATGGTTGCCCAGATCGCGGCTTCGGTCGGCGCGCGCCGCGGCTTCATAGCCTGCATTGTCGCCAAACAGCGACATCAGCTCAGCTGCGTCCTCATAGCTCTTTCGATTGGAAAGATATGGCATGTTCATGACGAAGCCCCCCAAAGTCCCCACCCTGACGGTAAGGATCATGGTTCAATCCCCATGCCAACCATGGCCATCGACGGAGCAGCGCGGCCTGGAAGGGTGAACGGCCGGTTAGCCAAGTCCCGCCATGGCACAAACATCCCGTTGCGGCACAGACCTGTCCTGAAAAGGCGCAGGCGGGAAAGCGCTGGCCATGCATCCCCGCGCGTGGCAAGGACCGGGAAATGACCAATGCCAGAAAAGAACCGATCGGCGCAGGCGCCATTTTGGCGCTCACCATTTTGGGCGGAACAATCGTCGGCGGCCTGATGGGCCAGCCAAGTGCAGGCCTGCTGGGCGGCACCGCGCTGGGCATCGTGATCGCGGTGCTGCTATGGGTGCGGGATCGGGGAAAATAGCTCCGCACCCGGCACTTGCGCGCCTTGCCACCATCTGTGGGCCAGCATAAACGGATAGCCATGAAGAAGCATCTGATCGCGCTCACCCTCCTCACGCTGGCCGTTCTCATCGGCCTTTTCTTCTATTTCGCGCGGGGAGATACGGCGCGGCTTCCGGCCGGCGCGGATGTGGGCAAGGAGCCGGTTTTCACCAGCCCCCGCAGCGAAATGATCCCGACGATGAACGTCGCGGATGCCGTGCCGTGGAAGGGTGGGGAAAAGCCGGTTCCCGCAAAGGGGCTGAATGTCGATCGCTTCGCGGATGGGCTGGACCATCCCCGCTCGCTGCTGCGCCTGCCCAATGGCGATGTGCTGGTGGCCGAAACCAACAGCCCGTCACGCCCGACGGGCGGCATCGTCAACCGGGTGATGAACTATCTGATGAACAAGGCAGGCGCCGGCGTGCCGTCCGCCAACCGCATCACCCTGCTGCGCGACGCCGATGGCGACGGGCGGGCGGAAACCAAGACCGCTTTCCTCACCGGGCTCAACTCCCCCTATGGCATGGCGCTGGTGGGGAACACGCTCTACGTCGCCAATACGGATGCCTTGATGGCCTTTCCCTACAGGGAAGGGGACAGCAGGATCACGGCCAGGGGGCGCAAGATCCTGAACCTTCCCGCGCAGGCGCCCAACATGCACTGGACGCGCAGCCTGGCCGCAAGCCCGCAGGGGCTGCTTTATGTGGGCGTCGGCTCCAACAGCAATATCGGGGAAAATGACCTGGAGACGGAGGCCAATCGCGCCGCCGTGCTGGAGGTCAATCCCGATACGGGCGCTTATCGCATCTACGCTTCGGGCCTGCGCAACCCCGTGGGGCTGGCTTTCGAGCCCAGGAGCGGCGCATTGTGGGGCGTGGTGAACGAGCGCGACATGCTGGGCAGCGATCTGGTGCCCGATTATCTGACGCGGGTGGAATTCGGCGCCTTCTATGGCTGGCCGTGGAATTATTGGGGCGGTTATGAGGATCGCCGTGTCCAGCCGCAGCGGCCGGAGGTTCGCGAATATACCAAGCGGCCGGACTATGCGCTGGGCAATCATGTGGCGCCGCTGGGCCTCAGCTTCGCCGACAAGGTGACGCTGCGCGCGCCCTATGCCAACGGCGCCTTTGTCGGGCTGCACGGCAGTTGGAATCGCAAGCCTGCCGCGGGCTACAAGGTCGTGTTCGTGCCCTTTGGCGACAATGGGGAGGCGGGCAAGGCCAAGCCGGTCGATGTGCTGACGGGCTTCCTGGGAAGCAAGGGCGAGGCGCATGGGCGCCCGGTCGATGTGACGGCGGACGCCAGGGGCGCGTTGCTGGTGAGCGACGATGTCGGCGGTGTCGTCTGGCGGGTGACGGCGGCGAAGTGAGGTGATGGGTTCTTGCCGGGGCGTGCCCTTGATCCTCTCCCGTCGAGGGCCGGCAGAGAGGGACACTCCGCCAAAATACCCCGGCCGCAAACCCATGAATGGCGCGCTCAAGATTTGAGGCAAAAGGCTCGGCACAAGGAGAGAGGGCGCGGGAATATGTTTCAAGCCCTGCCGACGCCGTGATGGGCCTTTCTGGTCGAACCGCAGGACGCCCAGATGGGTTTACGGCCTAGATATTGAGGCCATGCCGCCCGGCCAGTTCCACCACATATTGCCAGGCCACGCGGCCTGAACGGCTACCCCGCTGCGTCGCCCACTGGATCGCGTCCAGCGGCTGGAAGCTGAGGCCGAGGCTGGCCGCATAGCCGCTGACAATAGCGACATAGGCATCCTGGTCGATCGCGTGGAAACCCAGGGACAGCCCGAAGCGGTCCGAAAGCGCCATCTTGTCGTCCACCACGTCGCGGGGATTGACGGGGTCGTCCTGCTCCGACAGGTGGCGGGGCACGATGTGACGGCGGTTGGACGTTACATAGAGGCGAACATTGGCCGGGCGGGCGGCGGTTCCGCCCTGGAGCAGCGATCGAAGCGCACGGGCGTCGCCCACCCCATTTTCATCGAAGCCAAGATCGTCGAGGAACAGGATGAAGGGCCGGCGCGTGTCGCGCAACAGGGTGAAGAGTTGCGGCAGGCTGGCCAGTTCATCGATCGCGCATTGCAGCAGGGCGATGTCCTGCCCCTCCGCCTGAAGCTTGCCGATGACGGCGGCAACGACGGCGGACTTTCCGGTTCCGCGTGCGCCCCACAGCAGCACGTCATGCGCCGCATGTCCGGCAGCATGGCGACGGCTGTTTTCAAGCAGCGCCTGCTTCTGCGCGTCGATGCCGGTCAACAGGGCGTAATCCACCGGCGCGAAGGCCTCCACCGCCCGGATCGTGGCGCCGTTCCACACATAGGCGGGCGCGGCGGCCAGATCGGCGGAAGAAGCGGGCGGCGGAGCGATCCGTTCCAGCGCTTCGGCAATGCGGGTCAGCAGGGCATCGTTCATGGAGCCCTCGCTTAGCCCGCATCCGCATGACGGGCAAGCGCGGCGCCCATGTCATTCTTCTGTAGCAATGGCCTTTTACTCCCGGAAATCGGGGCTTATATCGCTGGGGTCGTGACCATCCCAAATCCAGTCTTTTCCACCCGAATAAGCCGTTATGGCAGCGAAGCGCTGCGCGAGGCGGCGCTGCTGATCCGTGCGGGCGAACCGGTCGCCGTGCCGACGGAGACGGTCTATGGCCTGGCGGCGGACGCCACCGACTCCAACGCAGTGGCGGCGATCTACACCGCCAAGGGACGGCCAAGCTTCAATCCGCTGATCGTCCATGTCGCCGATCGGGAGATGGCCGGGCGTCTGGCCGATTTTTCGCCCGTGGCCGACAAGCTGGCGGAGCGGTTCTGGCCCGGCGCGCTGACCATGGTCCTGCCGGTGCGCCCGGATAGTGGGCTGTCCCCGCTGGTCATGGCGGGACTGCCGACCGTGGCGCTGCGCCTGCCCGCCCATCCGGCGATGCGGGCGCTGATCCGGGAAAGCGGGCGTCCGCTCGCCGCGCCTTCGGCCAATCGCAGCGGCGCGATCAGCCCGACGCGCGCCGAACATGTGCTGGCGAGCCTCAACGGCAAGATCCGCATGATCCTGGATGAGGGGCCGACCAGCGAAGGGCTGGAATCGACCATCGTCGCGCCGGAAAGCGACTGCATCCGCCTGCTGCGACCGGGCCCGATCACGGCGGCCATGCTGGAGGAGGCAAGCAGGCTGCCGGTGGTGACGGGCGCTGACAATGCGAAGATCGAGGCGCCGGGGCAGTTGGAAAGCCATTATGCGCCGTCCAAGCCGGTGCGGCTGAACGCGCTGAAGGCGGAGAAGGACGAATATCTGATCGGCTTCGGCCTGATGCCGTGTCATGTGAATCTCAGCCCCGACGCCGATATGCGGGAAGCGGCGGCTCATCTGTTCGCGGCCCTGCACATCGCGGATGCCAGCGCGGCGGAGCGGATCGCGGTGGCGCCGATACCCAATGAAGGGATCGGTGTAGCCATCAATGACCGGTTGCGGCGGGCGGCGGCTTAACATTCGCATTCATGCGGACCGCCTATGAATATGGTCATGCTGAACTTGTTTCAGCATGACGCGTGGGGATGGGCCGGATAAAAGGGCGAGAAATCACTCACCCGCAATTATCATAACCCGCATCGCGGCATTCGCGGCGACGGCGTTCTTCCTCCTTCTTCCGCTCGCGGGCTTCGCGCGCCTCCTGCTTGCGCATCTTGCGGCCGTAATTGCGGTCGGCCTCTTCCTGGCTGGTGGTGCTCCAGTCGACCACCTGGCTGCCAGCGCGCACCGGCGCCGTCACGATATTCGCCGCCGTCCGCGCGATGCAGCCCGGCAGGAACAGCAACAAAGCCGGCGCGGCCACCCATGCGATCTTGTTCATATCTCTTCCCCGGCTTGTCATGTCCGCCAGCTTAAAGACGCTGGCGGCCAGGGCAAGCCGTGGGCGACGAACCGTTAGGGCGCTTCGATCCGCTCGGCAAAGCCCTTGCGCAGCTTGGCGAGCTTGGGCGGGATCACCGCCATGCAATAGGGGTTCCGGTCCCCCACCCGCTCCCAATATTTCTGGTGATAATCCTCCGCCGGATACCAGGGCGCGTCGGGCTCTATGGCGGTGACGATCGGGTTCGCCTGATCCGCCTGAGCGCGCTCGATCCCGGCCTTCGCCTCCGCCGCCTGTTCGGGCGAATGGGGGAAGATGGCCGACCGATACTGGGTGCCGATGTCGTTGCCCTGCCGGTTGAGCGTCGTCGGATCATGGGTGGCGAAGAAAATGTCCAGCAGGTCGCCATAGCCGATCGCCGCCGGATCATAGGTGATGCGGATAGCCTCGGCATGGCCGGTCGCGCCGGAGCAGACCTGCTCATAGCTGGGGTTCGGCAGCGTGCCGCCGATATAGCCGCTTTCCACGGCCTTCACGCCCTTCAGATTCTGATACACCGCTTCCGTGCACCAGAAGCAGCCGCCAGCCAGGGTTGCGATCTCTTCGGCCATATAGGGAGTCCTTATCCTGAATTGGCCGCCGAGATAGGAAGGATCAGCCCGCGGTTCCAGTCTGCCGCATCGCCGCCTCCGCCTTGGCGCGTTCCTCGGCCACCAGTTCCTTGCGGGACAGCTTGCCGACCAGCGTCTTGGGCAGGTTGAGGCGCACCTCCACCTCGCACACCTTCTCATGCTTGCCCAGTTGCGGGTTCAGCCAGTCCTTGAGCGCGGCCCCGTCGATCCCGGAGCCCTCCTGAAGGGTGACGAAGGCCTTCGGACATTCGCCGCGATAATGGTCGGGAATGCCGATCACCAGCGCTTCCTTGACCGCCGGATGGTGGTAGAGAACCTTCTCGACCTCGCTGGGGAAGACCTTGAACCCGCCGACGGCGATCATGTCCTTCAGCCGGTCGACGATCTTCACATAGCCGTCCTCGTCGATCAGCCCGACATCGCCTGTGCGCAGCCAGCCGTCGACGAAAACCTCCTCGTCGGCGTCCGGCCGCTGCCAATAGCCCTTCATGATCTGCGGCCCGGAAAAGACCAGTTCGCCCGGTTCGCCCTCGGGCGGCGGACGGGTCGGGTCCTCGCGGTCGACCAGCTTGACGCGGGTGCCGGGCACCGGCTGCCCCACCGTGCCGGACTTGTTGAGGCCCTCATAGGGGTTGGAGCAGACGACCGGGCTGCTTTCGGTGAGGCCATAGCCCTCGACCAGCTGGGAGCCCGTCATCGCCTCGAACCGCTGCTTGACCTCCAGCGGCAGCGGCGCGCCGCCGGAAATGCAGAGGCGCAGGGAGGAGAAGTCGATATTGGGCGTCGCGGGATGATCCAGCAGCGCCTGGTACATGGTGGGCACGCCGGGCAGCGAGGTCGCCCTGGTCCGCTGCAGCGCGGCCAGAACCTGCGTGCCGTCGAAGCGGGGCAGCATCACCATCTCCCCGCCGTTCAGCACCGTCCGGTTGAGCACGCATGTATTGGCGAAGACATGGAAGAAGGGCAGCACCGCCAATATGCGGTCGGGCGCTTCGGGATGCGGATCGATCAGGCGGACCTGCCGCGCATTGGCGGTCAGGTTCTGATGGGTCAGCATCGCGCCCTTGGGCCGGCCGGTGGTGCCGCCGGTATATTGCAGCAGGGCGATGTCCTGCTCCGGATCGATGGCGACCGGCACGGGGTCTTCGCCATGGCGCAGCAGGTCCGCATAATGGGTAAGGCGCGGATCGTGCGGTACCGCGACCGTCTCCTTGCGCTTGAACAGCCGGAACAGCACCGACTTGGCAGGCGGCAGGACTTCCGCGACGCAGCCGACGACCAGCCGTTCCAGGCTGCTGTTGTCCAGCACTTCCAGCGCGGTGGGCAGCAATGCCTTGGCCGACAGGGTGAAGAGGATCTTCGTCCCGCTATCCTCGACCTGATGTTCCAGTTCGGCGGCCGTGTAGAGGGGGGAATAGTTGACGACCGTCGCCCCGGCCATCATCGCGCCATAATAGGCC
Organism: Sphingobium sp. CFD-2; assembly: GCF_024611135.1. Lineage (NCBI taxonomy): Bacteria > Pseudomonadati > Pseudomonadota > Alphaproteobacteria > Sphingomonadales > Sphingobiaceae > Sphingobium > Sphingobium sp. CFD-2. The sequence goes on from NZ_CP084405.1 coordinate 2,108,874, forward strand.
GCGACATAATGAGGGACATTGGGCAGGAAAAGGCCGACCCGGTCCCCCTTCCCTATGCCCATGTCCTGCAATCCCCTGGCGACCCGCCGGATGCTGTGGAGCATTTCGCCATAGCTCGTCTTGCGGCCCATGAAATCGATCATCACCGCTTGCGGATTGGCCGCGGCGCTGTTCGCCACCATCTCCACCATCGACAGGGGCGGGAATGTCTGCTCCCAGGCAGAGGGATGATTATAGCGGGTTTTCCAGATTTTTTCGCTGCTCTCCATTTGTACAGGTGTAAGTTACGCCTTCCCTTTACGCAAGCGTAAAGCACGGCAAAAGGGCCGCGGCCCGTGGCAAGGCGCGGCCCTTTTCCCGGTCTCTGCCGTCGTCGCTCCGCACGGGGCGGATTGACGTTACGGCATCAGACGTGACCCTTGTTGTCGCTGAACGGATCGAGGATTTTCGCGGCGCCCGAAATCAGGTCGGACTCGCTCTTCAGCGCTTCTTCCGCGCGGCGGGTGGCGTCCTCGCGCTCCCGGCGCAGCTCGTTGATCAGCGCCTCGCGATCGCCGTCCAGGCGCGAATCGGTGGGGGCCTCGATGCCCGCCTTCTTCGCCGCCTTCGTCACCAGCGCGTCCAGTTCCCGCTGCGAGCAGAGGCCCAGCGTCACCGGGTCCTTCGGCACGATGTTGGAGATGTTCCAGTGCGTGCGGTCGCGGATCGCGGCGATGGTGGTGCGCGTGGTGCCGATCAGCTTGCCGATGGCGCCGTCCGAAATTTCCGGATGGTTGCGCAGTATCCAGGCGATGCCGTCGGGCTTGTCCTGACGCTTGCTGACCGGCGTATAACGCGGTCCCTTGGTGCGGCGGACCGGCTCGGGGCCCTTCAGCATCTTCAGGCGATAGTCCGGATTGGCCTCGCCCTTGTGGATTTCCTCCATCGTGATTTCATGGGCGCGCACCGGATCGCGGCCGGTATATTTGGTGCCGGCGGTATCGTCGGCAATCGCCTGCACTTCCAGGATATGCAGCCCGCAAAACTCCGCAATCTGGTCGAAGCTCAGCGCGGTATTGTCGACCAGCCAACTGGCTGTCGCATGGGGCATGAGAGGCTGGGACACGGGAATTCTCCGGCATAGAAACGGCGCTTAAAAACGACAAGGGCCGCCCAAGCAGGGCGGCCACGCCCGACCCGAGATAGTGCATCCCGCCGCGCCGGGCAAGGAAAAGCGTCAGGCCGCGCTGTCGAGCGCCTGGGGATCGATATTGTGCAGGCCGGTGAGGAATTCCCGCGCGCTGCGTTCCCAACTGAAGCTCTTGCCATAGGCGGCGCATGCCTGACGGTCGCAGAGGAGCGCTGCGGCGATGGCGTCCTCCAGCCGGTCCGACAAGGCGCCGCTTTCCGGGGTGACGATGTCGACCGGGCCGGTGACGGGATAGGCCGCCACCGGCGTGCCGCAGGCCAGCGCCTCTATCATGACCAGGCCGAAGGTGTCGGTGCGGCTGGGAAAGACGAAGACGTCGGCGCCGGCATAGGCGCCGGCCAGTTCCGCCCCGAACATGGGGCCCAGGAAATGCGCCTGCGGATAGGTTCTTTCCAGCATGGCACGGGCGGGACCGTCCCCGACGACGACCTTCGTTCCCGGATGGCCGCTGGCCAGGAAGGCTTCCAGATTCTTCTCGACCGCGACACGGCCGACATAGAGCTGGATCGGACGCGGCAGATCGGCAAAGAGGATGGGCGGCGTCGCCATGGGCGTGAAGGCGGCCAGGTCCACCCCCCTGCCCCAGGCACGCACCTGCGCCAGCCCATGGGCGCGCAATTGCCGCCGCACGGACCGGGTCGACACCAGCACCGCCTCGGCCGGTCCATGGAACCAGCGGATATAGCGCCAGAACCACGCCGCGGGCAGCCCGGTGCGCTGCGCCACATAATCCGGAAAATGCGTATGATAGGCAGTGGTGAAGCGGATGCCGCTGCGCAGGCACCAGCGCCGTGCGGCCAGGCAAAGCGGCCCTTCCGTCGCCAGATGGATCGCGTCGGGACGGAAAGCCGCGATCATCTGCCCCACGACGCTCGAACGGGCGAAGGCCAGCCGGATTTCCGGATAGGTCGGACAGGGGATGGAGCCGAAGAGATCGGGCGAGACCAGCTTCACCTCATGCCCCATCTTCTCCAGTTCCGCCTGCATGGTCTGGAGCGTGCGGACGACGCCGTTCACCTGCGGGCTCCAGGCGTCGGTGACTATGGCGACACGCATCGTTCGCCCTCCCGTCAGGCCGCGATCCGGGAAGGTTCTTCGGCGGCGCGCCCGGCGATCTCGTCGGCCCAGTGCAGCACCTCCATGCGCCCGTCGAAATGCTCGACCAGCGCCGTGCATCCCTCCACCCAATCGCCGTCATTATAATATTCGACGCCCGCGATCTCGCGGATTTCCGCATTGTGGATATGCCCGCAAACGACACCGTCGACGCCGCGGGAACCGGCCTCATGCGCCACCACCTCCTCGAAGCGGGAGATGAACTCGACGGCGTTCTTGACCTTGTGCTTCGCCATCTTGCTGAGCGACCAATAGGGCAGCCCCATGCGTTGCCGCACCGCGTTCACCACGACATTGACGCGCATCAGCATGGTATAGGCGGCGTCGCCCACAAAGGCCAGCCAGCGGTGCGCAAGCATGATCGTGTCGAACTCGTCGCCGTGCAGCACCAGCAGCTTGCGGCCGTCGGCGGTCTCATGGATCGCCTTGCGCCGAATCTCGACGCCGCCGAAGCTGAGGCCGGTGAACTGGCGGAACATCTCGTCATGATTGCCGGGGATGTAGACGACGCGGGTGCCGCGCTTGGCCCGCTTCATCACCCGCCAGACCACATCATTATGCGCGGCGGGCCAATAGAAGCGCTTCTTCAGCCGCCAGCCGTCGATGATGTCGCCCACCAGATACATGGTGTCGCTGTCGACGCTGTCGAGGAAGTCGATCAGCATGCTCGCATTGCAGCCGCGCGTGCCGAGGTGAATGTCCGAAATCCAGATCGTGCGATAGCGGCGACGCTTCCCTTCCCGTTCGGGAATGGCGAACTTGTCGTCGGCGCCATCGTCCAACTCCGCCAGGAAAGGCAGGCGAGTGATGGCGTTCATGATGCGACCCCTGAGCTGTTTCCCTCAGGAGCGAATCCATAGCCGCCCTATGTTACAACTCCGCAGCGAATATGACGGAAATGCTACGGTCTTGGCCAGTGCAGGACATTCCTTCTCCCTTGAGGGAGAAGGATAGGAAGCCTTGGCGACGAAGGAGCCTAGGCTGATTTGGATGAGGGGGAAGCGGGCCTGCGGCCCGCGTGATCCCATGGATCGCAACGCCCTCACCCCGCTGCGACTAGGCAGCAAGCTGCCAAGTCTGCGCAGCCCTCTCCCTCAGGGGAGAGGGATAAAGCGGGTGTTCGATTACCACCCCCAATCAGACCCACCCCCTCGTCAAACCGTCAGCACGATCTTCCCGAAATGCTCCCCCGCATCCATGCGCGCATGCGCGGCGGCCGCCTCCGCCAGCGGAAAGCGCATGTCCATCGCCGGCCGCAGCCTGCCCTGCTCGATGAAAGCCCACACCACCCGCATCAACTCGTCCGCCACCAGGCTCTTGAAGGCCACCGAGCGCGGGCGCAGCGTCGATCCGGTCAGCGTCAGCCGCTTGCCCATGATCGCGGGAATGAAGACCTCCGCCTTGGGCCCGCTCATGACCGCGATGGACACATGGCGCCCGTCTTCCGCCAGACACTGGATGTTGCGCGGCAGATAATCCCCGCCGACCATGTCCAGCACCGCCTGCACGCCCTGCCCGCCGGTGATCCGCTTCACTTCCTCGACGAAATCCTGGCTGCGATAATTGATCGCATGATCGGCGCCCCAGGCCTTCGCCTGCTCGCATTTCTCATCGCTGCCACAGGTCACGATGACGCCGATGTCGAACAGCTTGCAGAGCGAGATCGCCATGGTGCCGATGCCGCTCGTGCCGCCATGGACCAGCACCACATCGCCCTCCACCACATAGGCGCGCTCGAACAGGTTGCTCCACACGGTGAACAGGGTTTCCGGCAGGGCCGCCGCCTCGACCAGATCATAATCGTCCGGCACCGGCAGGCACTGGCCGGCGGGCGCCACCGCATATTCGGCATAGCCCCCGCCGGGCAGAAGCGCGCAGACGCGCCGGCCGATCAACAGTTCCGCGCTCCCGCCCGCGGCGACGATGATGCCGGAAACCTCCAGCCCCGGAATGTCGGGAGCGCCGGGCGGCGGCGGATATTTCCCCTGCCGCTGCATCACGTCGGGCCGGTTGACGCCGGCCGCCGCCACCTTGATCAGCACCTCTTCGGGCCCGGGCACGGGAACCGGCCGCCGCTGCGGCACCAGGGCCTCGGGCCCACCGGGAACCGCTATGCCGATCACCGTCATTTCCGTCGGCAGGTCGTTCGGCTTCACGCCCTCTATCGCCATTGCGGCCCCTCGCGGCAGATGTTGCACCGCACCTAAATCGACGGGCGGAATGCAGGCCTTATTGACAGACTGGCCCGCAGGGTCAACATTGCGATTCATGGACATGGAAGACGATCTGCCCCGAAAGGCCGATGATCCTCTGGCCCAGCTGATCCGGCAGGATCTGGGTCCGCTGTCCGTTGCCGATCTCGAAGCGCGCATCGCGGCGCTGCAGGGCGAAATCGCCCGCACCCGATCCAAGATTGAAAACGCCGTTAACCACAAAGCAAGCGCCGAGGCGTTATTCAAGCGATGAACCCGCGCCCCGCCCCACGCGACTCCGACAAGGGTCTTACCGGGCATGGGCAGTCTGGCAATTCCGGCGGTCAGGATGCCCATCTTGATCCGCCGTCGAGCAATGCCGACATATGGTTCAAGACAGCCCCTCATTGGGGGTCAGGAGTATAAGAGACATGCCATCTTTCGCACCCGCCCTTGAAACCACCCTGCATAATGCGCTGACCCACGCATCGGAGCGTCGTCACGAATATGCGACGCTGGAGCATCTGCTGCTCGCGCTGATCGACGACGAACATGCGTCGAAGGTGATGCAGGCCTGCGGCGTGGAGCTTGGCGAACTGTCCGACGCGGTGACGCAATATCTGGATACCGAACTCGACAGCCTGAAGGTGGAGGGGGCAAGCGACCCCTCCCCCACCAGCGGCTTCCAGCGGGTGGTCCAGCGCGCGATCCTGCATGTCCAATCCTCCGGAAAGGATGAAGTGACGGGAGCCAATGTGCTCGTCGCGCTTTTCTCCGAGCGGGAAAGTTATGCCGTCTACTTCCTCCAGCAACAGGATATGAGCCGCCTGGATGCCGTCAGCTATATCAGCCACGGCGTCGGCAAGGGCACGGCCGCCCCTGAACCGCGCGAAACCAAGGGCGCTCAGGAGGAGGAGAAGAAGGCGCAGGACAGCAAGGGCAAGAAGGACAGTGCCTTGGAGCAGTTCACCGTCAACCTCAATGAGAAGGCGGCGCGGGGCAAGGTTGACCCGCTGATCGGCCGCGCTTCCGAAGTCGACCGGACCATCCAGATCCTGTGCCGGCGATCGAAGAACAACCCGCTCTATGTGGGCGACCCGGGCGTGGGCAAGACCGCCATCGCGGAAGGCTTGGCGCGCAAGATCGTGGAGGGCGAGGTTCCCGACGTCCTCAAGGAAGCGGTGATCTACTCGCTCGACATGGGCGCGCTGCTTGCCGGAACCCGCTATCGCGGCGATTTCGAGGAGCGGCTGAAGGCGGTCGTCACCGAGCTGGAGAAGATGCCGCACGCAGTCCTCTTCATCGATGAGATCCACACGGTGATCGGCGCGGGCGCGACCAGCGGCGGCGCGATGGATGCGTCCAACCTGCTGAAGCCTGCCCTGTCGGGCGGCACGATCCGCTGCATCGGCTCCACCACCTACAAGGAGTTCCGCAACCATTTCGAGAAGGACCGCGCCCTGCTGCGCCGGTTCCAGAAGATCGACGTCAACGAACCCACGGTCGAGGACACGATCAAGATTCTCGCCGGGCTGCGCAGCGCCTTTGAGGAGCATCACAACGTCAAATACACCCCCGACGCGATCAAGGCGGCGGTGGAGCTGTCGGCGCGCTACATCAACGACCGCAAACTGCCGGACAAGGCGATCGACGTGATCGACGAGGTCGGCGCGATGCAGATGCTGGTCGTGCCGTCCAAGCGCAAGAAGACGATCACCCCCAGGGAGATCGAGCAGGTCATCGCGACCATGGCCCGCATCCCTCCCAAGACGGTCTCGGCGGACGACAAGTCGGTTCTCGAAACGCTCGACACCGACCTCAAGCGCGTCGTCTTCGGCCAGAACCGGGCGATCGAGGTGCTGTCCTCCGCGATCAAGCTGTCGCGGGCGGGCCTGCGCGATCCCGACAAGCCGATCGGCAACTATCTCTTCTCCGGCCCCACCGGCGTCGGCAAGACGGAGGTTGCGCGGCAACTCGCCCATCTGCTCGGCATTCCGCTCCAACGGTTCGACATGTCGGAATATATGGAACGCCATTCGGTCAGCCGCCTGATCGGCGCCCCTCCGGGCTATGTCGGCTATGACCAGGGCGGCCTGCTGACCGATGCAGTGGACCAGAATCCGCATAGCGTGCTGCTGCTGGACGAGATCGAGAAGGCCCATCCGGACCTGTTCAACATCCTGCTCCAGGTGATGGACAATGGCCGCCTCACCGATCATCACGGCAAGACGGTGGATTTCCGCAACACCATCCTCATCATGACCACCAATGCCGGTGCGTCGGACATGGCGAAGGAAAGCATCGGCTTTGGCGAACTGACCCGCGAGGATGCGCAGGAAGACGCGGTAAAGAAGCTCTTCACCCCCGAATTCCGCAACCGCCTCGATGCCATCGTACCCTTCGGCTATCTGCCGCCGGAGATCGTGGCGCGGGTCATCGACAAGTTCGTGCTGCAACTGGAACTGCAACTGGCCGACCGCGACGTCCACATCACCCTGGACGACGAGGCGAAGGCCTGGCTCACCAAGCGGGGCTATGACAAGCTCTATGGCGCGCGCCCGATGGGCCGCCTGATGCAGGAGAAGATCAAGCAGCCGCTGGCCGAGGAACTGCTGTTCGGCAAGCTGGTGCATGGCGGCGAAGTCCATGTCCGGCTGAAGGACGACGCCCTCGCCTTCGAAATCACCCCCGCCGCCCCCAAGAAGGGGAAGAAGGGTGGCAAGTCGAAGCCTGCGGAACGGGCGAAGTAAAATAGCGCATCAACGGCAATCATGACAAGGGCGGCCCCTCGGGGTCGCCCTTGATCATTCGTGCCTGCCGAAGAAACCGGCCACGGATCAGCACGGCCGATCCTCCCCGCGGCATCAAGCCTCCCGAACCGCTGGACCGCCTGCCGAAGCGACAACTTGCGGATTGCTCTCCATCGGGCACAAGGATGGCTCACGCCAGATGCGGGAGAGTCGCGATGTCGAACGAAATCACCCTCTACACCAATCCGATGTCGCGCGGGCAGATCGCCCGCTGGATGCTGGAGGAAGTGGGAGAGCCCTACGACATCGTCGTGCTGGATTATGACGTCGGCATGAAGTCGGCCGATTACCTCGCGATCAACCCGATGGGCAAGGTTCCCGCCATCGTCCACGCAGGCAAGGTGGTGACCGAATGCGCCGCCATCTGCGCCTATCTGGCCGATGCCTTTCCCGCCGCCGGCCTGGCGCCCGCCACCGATGGTCGCGCCGACTATTATCGCTGGCTCTTCTTCGCCGCCGGCCCGGTGGAGGCCGCCATCACCAACAAGGCGCTCGGTTTTGCCGTTCCCGAAGGCCGCGAGCGTCTGGCCGGCTATGGCACGTTCGACCATGCGATCGATGCCCTGGAACGCGCCGTCTCCGGACCAGCCTGGATTTGCGGCGACCGGTTCACCGCCGCCGACGTCTATGTGGGAGCGCAGGTCGATTGGGGCCTCAGCTTCGGTTCGATCCCCAGCCGCCCCGTCTTCGAAGCCTATGCGGCGCGCCTGCGCGAGCGCCCGGCCTATAAACGGCAAAAGGAACTGGACAACACCCTGATCGCAAAGATGCAGAAGCCCGCCTGAAGCACCCCCAAAGCAAAAGGCCCGGCGAACCACTTCGCCGGGCCTTCCCTTATTTCAGCTAAAGCCGTCTTCAGTTGCGCTGATTGCCCATGAAGCGCAGCAGGAACAGGAACATGTTGATGAAGTCGAGATAGAGGTTCAGCGCCCCCATCACCACCGACTTGCCCATCATGTCCGTTCCGGCGACATAGGCATAGATGCTCTTGATCTTCTGCGTGTCATAAGCGGTCAGACCCGCAAACAGCAGCACGCCGACGAAGCTGATCACCAGATTCATGGCGCTCGACCGCAGGAACAGGTTGATGAGGCTGGCGACCAGCAGACCGACAACACCCATGATGAGGAAGGTGCCGAAACCCGAAAGGTCGCGCTTCGTCGTATAGCCCCAGAGGCTCAGCCCCGCAAAGGCAGCCGCCGTCGCGAAGAAGGTCTGGGCAACGGACGTGCCGGTATAGACCAGCAGGATGGACGAGAGCGACAGGCCCATCACCGCGGCATAGGCCCAGAACATCGCCTGCATCGCGAAGGTCGACAGACGGTTGATGCCAAAGCTCATCGTCATCACGAACAGCAGCGGCGCGAACATGATGACATATTTCAATATGCCGGGTCCGGCCAGTATCTGGTAGGCAAACCCGCTGGAGGCGAACAGCATGGCGACGACGCCCGTCAGCAGCACGCCGCTCGCCATATAATTGTAAACCGACAGCATATAGCTGCGCAGGCCAGCGTCATACGCCTCCCCGCGCGCAACGGTCGTGCCGCCAAAACCCGCAACGTCGGAACGCGGATCGGACCAATTGGCCATGAGATATTCTCCTTCACCGGCATCCATGCGGCCGGTTCCCTCATTATCGGCTTATCGCGCTTCCAATTCAAGCCGCGAGCGCAATCTGACTTATCGCCGCGAAACAGCTATAGGAAGGCGATGCACCGCCTGTTCGTCGCCATACGCCCGCCCGCCGACATCCGCGCCGGCCTCATCGCCCTGATGAACGGGATCAACGGAGCGCGCTGGCAGGACGACGACCAGTTGCACATCACCCTGCGCTTCATTGGAGAGGTCGACCGCCACCAGGCCAATGACGTCGCCGACGCACTGGCGAATATCCGCTTTTCGCCCTTCCGGACCGCACTGTCCGGCGTGGGCTGCTTCGACCGCAAGGGCCATGTCAACGCGCTCTGGGCAGGCATGGAGCCACGCGCACCCCTCGCCCGGCTTCATCGGAAAGTGGACCGCGCCTGCATCGCCGCGGGCCTGCCGCCGGACGATCGCAGCTATCTGCCGCATATCACCCTCGCCCGCTTCGGACGCACGGCCGGCCCGATGGACGCCTTCATCGCCCTTCATGCCGGCCTGGCAAGCGCCCCATTCACCGTCGATGAGTTCGCCCTCTATGAAAGCCATCTCAGCCAGAACGGCTCGACCTATCATTTGATCGAACGCTATCGGGCGGACAGGAACGATCCCGAATAAGACGCGATTGTCGCAAGCGTTCCCGGCGAATTCAGGTCGACAGCGCGCCGCAGGCCACCCGTCCACCCGCATTGCCGGCAGGATCGGTCTTGTTGTCGTCCGCCTGCGCATGGATCACCAATGCCGCGCCGTCGCCGTCCAGCAGCGGCGTCGCGCCTCCGCTGATGGTCCCGCCGGGGATGACATATTCCATTTCGCCCGAACCGTCGGCGCCGGCGATCATGTTCGGCATATCGCCCATGTGCATGCCCGCAGGATTATCCTTGCCATGCTTGTGACCCGTGGGATTCCAGTGCCCGCCAGCGCTCGTGAAATCGGGCGGCGTGCAGGTTCCGGTGCCGTGGATATGCACGGCATGCATGCCCGGCGTCAGCCCTTGCGCGCGCACCAGCACATGCAGGCCATCGGTCGCCTGCGTCACCGTCGCCTCTCCGCGCGGCGATCCGTCCGCGGCCAGCAGCTTCGCATGGGCCACAGGCGCGGCGGCGTCGCTTGCAGGGGCCGTCCCCGACGACCCGGTCGCACAGGCCGATGCCAGGGCAGCCATCGTCAATGCCAGAAGAATTGCGGCAATTTTCATGATGAACCAACTCCGAGAAGAACGCTGCAAGGCGAACGCAACATGACGGTCTTTGTTGCCTAAGCGATCCGAAATGTCACCGCTTTTCATCCTGATCATGCCTTTGGCCGGAGGGCACAAGCCGCTCCTCCAAGGGCGCTCGAGCAAGACAGCGGCTCGCCAGGGACCAATCCGTTGCACGCAACTTCCGCATTGCCAATGGCATTGGCAGCACCAGAGGCTGGCCGGGCGTGAACAGCATCTTCCCCGATTTGATCCGAAGCCCGCTACAGGCGAGTTCCCGGCCCTCCCTGTACAAACCGCATGGAAAAAGGGGCCGGTCTTTCGACCAGCCCCTCGATCCCTTCCCATCCCGAAGGATGGAAAATCTTACTGACCCGAACCCGGACCGTAGGTGATTTCCACGCGACGGTTCTGCAGTTCGCGGACGCCGTCGGCGGTTTCGACGCGGGGGTTCGATTCACCGAACGCCTGGGTCGTGATCACGCCGTCAGGAATGCCCTTCGACGAGATATATGCCTTGACGGCATCGGCGCGACGCTGGGACAGGCCGACGTTGTACGAGGCCGAACCCGAACGGTCCGCATAACCCGCCAGCATGACCTGCGCGCTGCCGCAGTTGCTGTAGGCCGAAACCGCATTGTCCAGAATGGTGGCGGCGTCAGGCGTGATGTCCGACTTGTCCCATTCGAAGAAGACGATGTACGGCCCAGGGCTGCACTCAGCGACCGGCGGCGGAGGCGGCGGGGGCGGAGGCGGCGGGGGCGGCGGAGGCGGCGGGGGCGGCGGCGGAGCAGCCGGTTCACCACCGAAGTTGTAGGTCAGGCCCAGCAGCAGGCTGTGGGTGCGCAGCTTGGTGTCGACCGACGAGCCGGCGGGGCCACCGATGGTGGTGTAGGCCGGGATCAGCTTGATGTCGTCCTGGTTGAAGAAGCGATACTTCAGCGAGACGTCGACATTGTTGGTCAGCGGATAGCGAACGCCAGCCAGCGCCTGCCAGGCGAAGCCGGTGTCGGAATCGTTCACCAGATCGTTGGCCAGCTTGCCGCGCGAAACGCCGACACCGCCGCCGACGAAGCCCTGCAGGCCGTCATCGGGACCGAAGTCCAGCAAGCCGTTCAGCATGAACGACAGAGCCGAAGCCGAACCGCCGAAGCCGCTCTTGTCCAGATCCACCTTGGCGCGCTTGTAAGCGGCCTCGGCCTCCAGACGGAAACCGCCGAAGTCATAACCGATATTGGCGTCACCATCGAAGCCCTTGTGGTAGTCCACGCCGGCAACCGTGTTGCTGGCAGCGCCGCCATTGCCGGGGGTGAAGGTGATGTCCTGATCTTCGACGAGAACAACGCCGGAATCGATACCGATATACCAGCTATTGTCACGCGCCAGGGCCGGGGTGGCCAGGGCGCTGGTCGCAAGCACAGCCGCGAGGGCAAGCTTCCGCATCTGAATTCCCCTTTCAAAAGTGTCACGAAGGACTGCTGAAACCCTGTATCGGGTAGAAAGTTTCATGGCAAGTCCACAATTGGCAAAACTGTTGCAAAAATAACGCAGTTAACCCTGTCGCCTTCCGTTGGCTCCTAATTCGAAAGGGCAATTCTGGTAAAAGGCGGACACAGCGAAAGTCACAGCAGGATCAGCTTGCGATCAGTCCATGTGTCCGCAGCGCGCCCAGAATTGCGGCAAGGGCCGAACGCGCCTCCACGTCGACTATGGCGCCGCCCGCCGGATTGGCGACGGCCGCCACGGCCGCGCCCACGACCCGCTGCCCACCGACATAGACGCCATCTGCCCGCACGGCGGAATCCTCCCAGCGCGCGCCGTCATGCCGCATGACATGCCCCCGGTCCGCGACCCATAGGGAAAGGCCCGCGCGGGGCGCGGCGAAACGCCATCCCCCTTCGGTCCAGCAGGCCAGGGCCCCATCCTGCCCTTCCCAGGCGCCACCTGCCCCGGCGGCCACGATCCAGCAGTCGCCAACCGTCGGCGACGCGGGCGGCTCATCCCGGTCGGCGCTTTCCACGGCACCATGCAGCAGCATGTCGATCCGCGCCAGCGCCTCGTTGTGAAACAGCTCCTTCTGCGCCTGCCCGGCGAAAAGCTGGGGCAAGGCCCAACGGAGCGTCGAGTCCATCACCATGATTCGATTGTCCTTTTCTTCAGAAAATGGCCATCAGCCGACCAGAACGATCCGCGCCGCACGCCCCAGCGCATAGGTGCCGATCTGACGGATCTCGACCGCCAGCCCGCCCGAATGGCCCATATCCTCCGCCACCGCGGCCGCGTCATAGGTCCAGGGCGAACGGTCGGTGACGATCCTGCGCAGTTCCGTCGACCCTGCCCACAGGCGCAGTTCATAGCTCTCCCGATCCTCGCCCAGGGGCACGTCGGCCCCGCCGGTCCAGCGCCACCCGCTCCTGCTGCGCCTGGTCCAGCCGACGATCCAGCCGCCATCTCCGTCCGCACGCGCCGTGACATGCACCGGGGAAGGCGGCGCCAGGGCTTCCCCCCTTATCGTCAACAGCGCATCGGCCGGCTCGCTGTCGCCGACCCCGATCGCGGAGACATGGAGGCTGCCGCCAATCTCCACCCCGCCATAAGCGGCGAGCTCGACCAGCCGGTCCTCCTCCAGCAGCAGGAAGGCCTCGCCCTCGCCGTGGGAATCCATCGCCCATTCGGTTCCGAACAATCCCCGCCGCAGCCCTTCCAGCCGGAAACTGGCCGCGCCGGTCTGCACCACATGGCTGAACTGGACCAGTTCCCGCCCGACGAGGCACAGATTGCGCCCCAGCCCCAGCGCCGCCTCGTCCGCCCCCGCCAATTCCATGTCCGCCGACAGCAGAGTGACATGGAGGGCATTGATCCGGTCGATCATCGTCACGCTCCCCGCGGCCAGTCCATTGTCCGTTCGCCCCATCACGGCGCGGCCGGCCGTCCGCCCGGCAGGCGAAGCCTCCCCCGTCGCACCGACCACGAAAAGCGCCGCGCCGCGCCACGCCTCGCCACCGCTCGCCGCCGCCACGATCAGGGGAGCGGCCGCCGCCCCTTCCCTGATCGTGGGCAGATCGGCCAGCATCAGCGTGGTCGGGCCATGCGGCGTGTCGGCCTGCCGCACCATCGCGCCGGAGGACGCCCCCGGCGGCATCGCGGCGCCCGCCCCCGGCAAGCGCCTCAAGGCGAGGCGCACGGCCATCGCCTCCCATTCGCGCTCCTCTATCCGCCACCGGCCCGGCACGCCTTCCACCGCGACGACATCGCCCGGCGCATGGCGCAGCGCATCCCATCCGCAGCGCAGCGTCATGGTCGATCGCCCCGCCCAGGCCATCCCCAGCTTCCGCGCCGCCAGCGACCGCGCCTCCTCGCCCGACAGCACCATCGGCAGGTCCACCCCCTGCTCCAGCCGTCCCGGCCCCGGCCGGCCGATACGCTGCACACCCGCCTGATAGTCGCGCGCCGGATCATGATAACGGATCGACAAGGCCGCCGGCACGCTGTCCGCCGCGCCGCCCGCATGCTCGAACCCGTCCAGCGCCCGCCCATTGACCGACCGGCACAGCGCCCCCGCCGCGATCGCCGCCGTCCCTTCTCCCTCCGCGGCCCGCAGGCGCAACCCCGCCTCTTCCGCCACGAAGGCCAGGCCGAACGCCTCCACCAGCGGCGCCAGCGCATCGCCCACATCCGCGCCGCCCGCCGCCATGCCGGCGACCGCGCCCAGCCCATCGCCGGTCAACATCCCCCCGCTCAACGCCGCCGCCAGACCGGCAATCGCGACCGGCCCCTCGTCCGCCTCCACCTCGAAGGTCAGTGAAGGAATGCGGTTGCCATAATCCGCCAGCGCCAGATCCTCGAACACGGCATAGGCGATCCCGCGATGCGCCGGCGTCGCTCCCACGCCCTCCGCTGCCGCGATCAGCGGATCGACCGCCTGATCCTCGCCTCCGCCATGCAGCCTGAACGCCCCCAGCTCGGTCTTGAAGTCCCCCGCCGCCCCGCGCAGCAGGTTGCCGTCCGCCCAGATGCGCCGCACCGACCGCACGGCCCGCGCCGACAGCGCCACGGCAAAGCTCGCCGAATAGCTGTAGCTGGTGACGCTGGGCCGCCCCTTGCCTCCGCCGCTCCTGTGCCTCGTCTCCTTGAGGTCCGTCGCCCAGATCACGGTTCCCGCCACCCGCAGCGTCCCGAACAGCCTCGGCACCTGCGACCCATAGGTCGACGTCTGGACCTGAACCTCGTTCAGCCGCCGCCCCTCCACGCCCTTGGGCCTGAACAGCACCGCATGGTCGAAGGCGTTGCCGATCAGCCCGCCGATGGCGCCCCCCAGCGGCCCGCCAATGGCCGTGCCAAGGGCGGTCAACACGATCGTCGCCATAGATTCTCCTATTCCGCCCGCCAGTAACCCAGCACCGGCCAGGGCGAAGGCCCCGGCATCTCCACGACGCGCCCCACGCCCGCATGGGCATGGACATGCCCGCCCGGCACGACGATCATCAGGTGCAGTTGCAACGGCCCCGGCCGCACCAGCGCCAGATCGCCCTCGCGCGCCGCATCGACCCGCCGCAGCCCCGCCGCGCGCAGCCAGTCCGCCGCCCGGCCCTCATCCCCGGACCGCAGCCCATATCCCTCCGGCGCCGCCCGCCCCAGCACCAGCGCCGCCAGCCCGACGCAATCCAGCCCCCGCTCGGGCAGCCGCCCGTGCAGGCGGAACCGCACGCCCACCAAGGCGCGGGCCGCCGCCACGACCCCGCTCACGCCGCCCCCGGATAGCGCGTCAGCAAATCCGTCCCCGGCAGATAGGGCTCCCCCCGAAAATTCACCGCATTGCCGAACCGGCCGACGCACGTCGCCAACTGCCGGTCGCACCCCTCGGTCAGCAGCGCCAGCGCGCCCGCCTCCACCGCAAAGGGCGGCGGATCGGTTAGGCCGACATCCTCGGCGCCATTGTCGATCACCCCCTGCACTATCCCGCCATTGGCCCCGGTCAGCCAGCGCAGCGTCCCGAAGGCGTAGGCCCCCGGCTCCAGCCCGGCCACGCTCGCCACCGCATCCTCCACCGCGCCGACGGCCACCACGCGCCGCCGCCCGGCCAGGTCGACCCGGCACTGCCTGTCCCCCAGCGCAGCCCGGCAGTCCGGCGAAGTGGACGGCGCGACAGAAGCCTTCAGCGCCGCCATCGCGCCCACCAGCTCCGCTGAAAAAGCCCCCGCCTTGCGCGTCACGGCCCCGATCTCCCCCCGCGCCAGCAGCAGCCACAGATCGCCCGGCGCCTCCCACTCGGTCAGCCGCAACTCCAGCCCGGCCCCGTCCCAGCGCCCCGCCATCAGGTCCGCCTCGCTGATCGCATCCGCCACCAGCGCGCCTTCGACATCGCTGTCCGCGCCTTCCACCCCGATGCCGCTGCGCACGGCGGAAGGCGTCATCCCCGGCGCCGCCCGATAGAGCAGATGGCCGATCTCCAGATCGCGATCATGGCTCGTCAGCCCGATCGTCACCCCGTCCCGCCGCTCGATCCGCCAGCAAAAGGCCAGCGTCGCCAGCGGCTTCTCCAACGCTTCCAGCCCGCTCATTCCCTGATCTCCACCAATGGCACCGACGGCGCCTCGCCCGCCGCGAAGGTCGCCCGGTTGATGTCCAGCCGGTCCTCGGCAAAGCGCACCGGCACGTCAAAGCGGAAACCGGCCGTCAGCACCGCCCCCTCGGCGGGCGCGACATCGAAGGCGATCACGCCCAGCCCGGCATGGCTCCAGCCGCCCATCATCTCCACGCCGTCCACGGCGACCCGGATGGTCCCCGCCACCGGCCGCGTGATCCGCCGCGCCTGCGCCTCCTCGCCCGCGCCGTAGAAGCGCTGCAAGGGAAACTCCGCCCGCACCCCGTCGCCCAGCCCCAGCCGCTGGTCCAGCGGCCCCGGCGCCTCCCCCATGCCGCAACTGCGGTCATCGAAGGGATCGCTGAACCGGAACCCCCGCGCCGCGCCGCGCCGCGCCCGGAAGAAGGCGATCAGCGCCGCCATGTCCGCCTCCGACCGCACGCCCGGCCCGGCATCGAAGGACAGGCGCGCATTCGCCCAGTCGCTGCTGCGCCGCTCATGCCCCGAAACGCTCTCCACGACCTGCGTCGAAAAGGCCGGCGCGACACTCGCTTCCCGTCCGACGCACAAAGGAAAGGACACATCGTCAAAGGCTTGCATATCTTCCTCCCCATTTAATCTGAAGCAGGTGAAGCCGTCCCGCGCCACCTGCGGCAGCGCCCAGATGAAGGTCGCCGCCGTCCCCCGCCGCACCGCCGCATCCGCCGCCGCCGCGATCTCCCGCCATTGCGCGGCATCCTCCCCGCGCAGCACGAAGCCCGAAAGATAATGCTGCGCCTCGACCGGATAGCCGAGCCGCTCCACCGCCAGTTCGACGCCCCGCGCCGTCAGCCGCTCGCGCCCCTGCGTCACCCAGTCATAATCTTCCAGTTGCAGCACATCGAAGGCGGGCGACGCCCATCCCAACGGCATGTTCGCCCGCTTGGCTTCCGGCGCCAGCGGATCGAGCACCGTGGGCAGATAGGCGAGCAGATGCGTCACCGCCCCCGGCGCCACCCCCTTCACCCAGGCGCAGAGCGCCGCCGTCGATGCCGCCAGCACTTCGCCCGCCCGGTTCAGCAACGCCTTCTGCCCGGCGCTCAGCGTCCCCCGCACATCCGGGATCGACACCAGCGCCGTCCCGAACGCCGCCCGCGCCGCATCGTCATACAGGCAGATGCGCCCGTCGGCGGGCATCACCCACCACCAGGGCTCGCCCACCTGAAATCCGATCTCGAGTCCAGCCGCCAACCCGATGGAAACAAAGGCCCCTGCCACCAGCCGCAAATAGCTCATCGCCCCGTCATGCGCAGGGGAAAGCAGGGTGGAGGGCGGCGACCAGCCCGTCAGCGCGGGCGCGCCATCCTCCGCCCGCTGCTTCCAGTCGTTCCAGCAATGCGCGTCGAACAATTCATAGGAAAGCGACCAGATCACCCCCAGCCCCAGCGCCTTCGCCCGCCGCGCGAAATCGGCATGCCAGGCGGCGCAGGGCGCGTTCAGCACCCCGCCGGCCTGGCTGATGTAAAATCCGCCGGCCAGCGGTTCCAGCCGGAAATAATGGCTCATCCCGACATAATGGTTGATGTCCCCGCGATAGCCCAGCGCATGGATCGACGCGACGATCCGCTCCGGCGTCTGGTTGAAGCAGTCGTCATAGCCGGTCGCCATCGACAGCCCATGTTCGGGCAGCACCGCATCGCCCACGCGCAGCACCGACCCGGCCCCGTCGCAGCGCATGTCGGAAAGCTCGCACCACCCCTCGACCCCGCCGGCAAAGGCGGCGCTCCCCGCATTGTAACCGGGCGCGGCGAGGGAGATGAACATCCGGTCCACATCGCCTGCCCAGACCTCTTCCCCTTCGCTCATCAGGAATCCGCTTCTGAGCGCGGCAAAATCCAGTGTGATGACAGCATCTTCCGGCCCGCCGCTCGCATAGTTCCACAAGCGCACATACCAGGCCCGCGCATGCCCCGCCGCGTCCCTCCCCTCGATGGTCAGCGTCGGCCCATGCGTCTGGTCCAGCCGCCGCAGCCCTCCGCTCCGCCAGCGGAAGCGCAGCACGCAATCGCGAAAATCCCGATCCGTCTCATAGGCCAGCAGGGCATGGCTCCACTTGTCCTCCGCCTCCCAGATCAGCCCCGCCAGATCCCCGGACCCGTAAAAGACGGCATCCACCCGAAGCGCGTCCGGCGCGGTGGTGACGACACCCGCCATCATCGGCCGGGGAAAATTGACGGTCCAGTGCGTCGGCGCGAACCGCTTCATGAACCGCGCCTCCTGCCCCCGCCGCGCATCGGCCAGCCAGTAAGCCAGTCTACTCATCCGCTTATCGCCCCCCTGACCGCCCGGGCCACCTGCCGCGCGCTGCGCGCCAGCAATCGGGCGCTATCCGCCCCCTGCCCCTGCACCGCGATGCTCACCCGCACATCCCGCGCGCCACCACCGCCATGGGGAACAACCTGCCCGCTCGCGGTGGGCACAAAGACCTCCGGCCCCCGCTCCCCCACGACATAGGCCCGCCCCGGCGCCACCGGCCCGCCGGTAGCCCGCCCCGGCAAGCCCAAGGCGGACGCCGCCAGCCCGATCAGCCCGCCATCGCCGCCGATGCCGTTCATCCCGGCCCGCAAGGCGCTGGCCGCGATGTCGTCCAGCACCCGCAGCGCAATGGCCTTCAGCTCCTCGAAACCGAACTGCCCGGTCCGCACCGCCCGCAACAACCCCTGCTCGATCCGCCGCCCGGCCCGCTCCGCTCCCGTCGCAAGAGGCCCTTCCAGCTCCCCCCGCATGGCCTCGACATCCCGCGCAAAACCCTGCCTATCCGCCCGCACCCGCACGACCAGATTGTCGATCTCCTCGTCCATCCCTCTCACCTCGCAACCGAAAAGAAAAAGCCCCTCCCTTCAGGGAGGGGTTTGGGGGAGGGGAAAGCCCCACATTCCAACCTCAATCCGGCATCCCAGCCCGCAACCTCTCCAACTCCCCGCGATCCATCCCCACGCGCGCCTCGTCCTCATCCCCATGAGCCGCCCGCAACACGCTCTCCAGTTCCGCGGGCGTCGACCGCCAGAACTCCTCCGGCCGCCATCCCAGCAACCACCCCGCGACCCCTGCCAGCCGCGCCGCCGTTTTGAAAAAGCTCATCGTCCCCCCAAAATCTGCCCGAGTATCCCGCGCAGAACCGGCGTCAGCTTCGCCAGCCCCGCCGCCACGATCGCCTCGCCCAAAGCCTCCCGCGTCAAGCCGGCCGGCGGCTCCGCCAGGCAATGCCAGAACAGCCCGGCCATCTCGCCCAGCGACAGCTTCCCGTCCGCCGCCCGCTCCACCAGCGCGAACAACGGCCCCAATTCCTCCTCGGCCGCCACCAAAGCCGCGAAACTGGGCCGCAGCACAAGGCGCTCCCCACCCAGTTCCAGCGCAGCCTCGCCCCGGGCACCGTTAGCGGGGGCGCCATTGCCCCCGCTCACAGCGACACCACCGGCCCGGAACTTTCCAGGCTCAGCGCATAGTTGCGCTCGCCATTATAATCCCCGGCATAGTCCAGCCGCGTCACCAGAAAGCGCCCGCGCATCTTCTCGCCGCTTTCGAAGCTCAGCTCATAATCCTCGATGGTCCCGGCCAGCGCATGGTTGCGCAGCCGCACCTCCGCCGCCGATCCGGTGAATATGCCCGCCGCCGACACGCTGACGGATCGCACGCCCGCACCCGACAGCAGCTCGCGCCAGCCGCCCGATCCCTTGTGCGTGACGTTCACCGCCTCGCCGTTGACGGACAGTTGCGTGGTCCGCATCCCGGCCACGGTCGCATAGGCCGCAGGCGCCCCGCCATCGCCTATTTTCAACAGAAACGCGCTTCCTTTTTCCACGCCCATGGCGCATTCTCCTCTACGATAAACCGTGCAAGATTCGGGATTTGGAGAGAGGCCCCCTATGTTCGTCACCGCCCCCCTGATGCTGTTGCTGGCCGCCGCTCCGCAGGGCGGCGTCGATGTCGGCACTGGCCGCAAGGACTATTCGCAGTGCCTGTCGAAACAGATTCAGCCCGCCATCGACAAGAAACTGTCGCTCGGCGATTTCCAGTCCGCGCTGAAGAGCGAATGCGGCGCCAAGGAAGCCGCCTTCCGCGCCGCCATCGTCGCCGACGACAAGTCGAGCGGCATGTCGGACAAGGACGCGCAATCGGACGCCGACGACCAGATCAGCGAATATCGGGACAAGATCGTCGGAGAATATGAAGACTATTCGAAGCCGGGCAGCTAAGCCCACCCCTCCCCCGCTTCACCGCCGTCCCCGCGAAAGCGGGGACCCATCCTCCCCCGCGACGCCGACGGGCCGCCTCGGCTAGAGCCAATCGACATTCAGATGATGACGAGCCGAGCCGAAGGCCACCGAAGGTAAAATGATGGTTTTCCGTGACCCGGAGCGCAGCCTACTCAAGGTAGGTGAGCACCGGAAGCACGGAAAAGTGTCATTTGCAGGCCGTCAGGGCTGAATGTCGATTGGCTCTAAGCCCGCACCACCCGCACCCGATAATCCGCCAGGGCCTGCCACCCGTCCCGCGCCGCCGTCCGCGTCACGCGGGACCGCACCAGCCGCGCGCCAACGACCCGCCAGCCCTCCACCGGCCCCAGCGCCCGCATCGCCGCATCCACGCGCTCCAGCAGGCCGCCCAGCCGCGCAGGCGCCTCCCCCACGTCGAACAGGCTGACCGCCACGGTCAGTTCCCGCCCCTCCACATCCTTCGCGCCCCAATCCAGCGCGATGCAGTCCCCCACCACCCCATAGGGCGCGCTGGCCCGTCCCGGCGCGCCGTCGAACAGCCCGTTCACCCCCGCCATCAAGACGGCATCCCCACGCAGGGCCGCAACCACGGCTCCACGCACCGCCACCTCCGCGCTCATCGCCGCCCCCCTCCCGAATGCCGCACCGCTTCCCGCAGCGCCAGATCGCCCATCCACCGCGCCTTCAGCCCGCGCCCGGACAGCCGCACAGCCTCACCCTCGACCTGCGCCTCCACGCCGGCCGCCGCCAGAGCCGCGGCAATCCCCCGCCGCCGCGCCTCCATCCGCGCCTCGACCAGCGCGCCCAGCCATCCCCTCATGCCCACCGCCCCCTCATGCTCATGCCAGCCGCATCCGCCGCCATGGCCGCCACAGCGCGCTCACCACGGCGGGCGGCGTCGCCACGTCCCCCGCGCCGCGAAATGCTCCGCCGCCAGCCGCACGATCCCCTGCCGGATCGCGTCGGGCAGCGCATCCTCATCGACCGCCAGCCCCGCGCGATAGCGCACCACGACCTCCCCCGGCCCATCGACCGGCCGCGCCCGCACCCAGCCATCGCCGGAAGCATCGATGTCGATCGCATGGGCCTCCGGCGCCAGCGCCACGCCGGCCGCCTCCACCCCCTCGATCGCCACCACCGGCCGCGCCGTCAGCCTCTGCCAGCTCCCGTCCGCGACGACCGTCTCCGACGCCTCCCGCACCACCAGCCACTGCCCGATAAACTGCTCGCATAGCCCCGAAGCGCTTCCCAAAAGCCGCTCCAGCACGCCATCCTCATCATCCGACCCGATCCGCAACCAGGCCTTGAGATCCGCCAACATGGCCCCTCCCACCAAAAAAGGGGACGCCCCGCAGGACGCCCCCAGTCTTTCCTTCTCCCCTTGTGGGAGAAGGATACGCAGCCTTAGCGGCAAGGCCGCTTAGGCGAAGTTGGATGAGGGGTGATCAGGAAGCCGCGAACTTCATCAGCTTGATCGCCTCCGAATTGGCCACGGCCCCGCCGATCCGCTTCACCGCATAGAAATGCACGAACGGCTTGTTGCTGAACGGATCGCGCAGGATGCTGGTCTCGCTGCGTTCGGAAATCACATAGCCCGCCTGGAAATTGCCGAACGCGATCGACAGCGAACCCGCCGCAATGTCCGGCATGTCCTCGGCCTCGACCACCGGATAGCCCAGCAGCGTCGCCGGCTGCCCCGCGCTCAGCGAAGGCTGCCAGATGAACGCCCCGTCGCTGGTCTTCATCTTGCGGATGACCGACAGCGTGGCCGAATTCATCACGAAGCAGGCCCCCTGGCGATAGGGCGCGCGCAACGCCTGCACCAGGTCGATCAGCCTGTCCTGCCCCGAAGCGGCAAAGGCCCCCGAAGCCCCCGACGCCACATATTGCAGCGACCCGAAGGCGCGCACGCTGTCCGCCTCATTGGTCGTCGTATAGGTCAGGAAGCCCTTGGGCTTGTTCGTCCCATTGCCGTTGACGAAGGCCGCGCCCTCCGCCGCCGCGAACTCGCGGGCGATCTCCCCGGCCAGCCAGCCCTCGACATCGAACTGCGCATCGTCCAGCATCGCCTGGCTCGCCGCCGGATTGGCGTAGAGCTCGCCCGAAGGCGGCACGATCTCGTTGAAGCTCGGCGTCGCCGTCTCCGCCCGCGCGCCCGTTTCGCTGGCCCAGCCGGACACGATGCCGCCCGACGTCACCAGCTTGCGATAGCCCGCCGTCCCCGTCCGCACGACATTGGCGATCGACCGGATGGGCGAAATCGCCTTCAGCGTCGCGCCGATGATCTGGTCGATCTCCCGCGGCACCGCATAGCCGCCCGCCGCGCCCGAAGCGCCGGAAAAGCTCTTGAGCTCGACCCCGGCCTCGAGCCCCTGCCGCACATAGCGCTCGACGAAGGCGGCCCGATGCGGATCGACCGCCCCGCCCTTCACGCCATCCAGCGCGGGCCTCTGCTGAACCAGCAGCGCCCCCCTCAACGCCGCGACCTCACTTTCCAGCCCGGCAATACGCTCACCCTGCGCCACCGCGTCAAAGCTCGCTTCCAATTGATCCGTCATCCACCACTCCCACGAAAAAGGGCGGCCCACCGGACCGCCCGAACAGCTCCTTCTCCCCTTGTGGGAGAAGGATACGAAGCCTTGGCGGCAAAGCCGCCCAGGCGAAGTTGGATGAGGGGTAAGGCCCCCTATTCCACCGCAATCACCCGAGCCAGATCCTGCATCGGATGCGTGACGACGCTCACCTCCACCACCTCCAGCTCCAGCAATTCCCGGGGCGAGACCCCTCTCGCCTCCCGCACCCGATAGCCAAAGGACAACCCGTCCACCGCCTTCTCCCGAAGCGCGCGACCCGCCTCCCGCCCCGCCGCCGTCCGCCCGGAAACCCGCCCGATCACGCGCAGGCCCCGCGCATCCTCCTCGACCTTCTCGACCGTCCCGATCACCTCGCCGGGCCGATGCTGCCACAGCAGCGGCACCCCCGCCGCCACCCCGGCAAAGGCCCCTGCCCGCACCACGTCGCCGCCCCGGTCCACCCGGTCGAACACCGCCGCATAGCCGGCGAACCGCACGTCACTCATGCGCCAGCCCCAGCAGACCCAGCTTCACCGCCATCCCCAGCAGCATCAGCGCGGTGACGATCCGCACGACCCAGGCGACGACCGCGCCCCGCGCAGCCTTCTTCGCATCGCGCCAGCCGCCCAGCAGCTCGCGCAGCTCCCGCACATCCGCCTCCGCCCCGCGATCCGCCAGCCCCAGCCGTTCCAGCGCCCGCCCCGCGCCCAGTTCGCTCGCCTCCTCGACCAGCGCGCGGATCATCAGCATGTCCGCCCCCGCCGGCTGCGCCTCGGCCTGCGCCACCAGCCGCGCCAGCATCTCCCCATCATATTTCATCACCTGCCTCCGCGCCCGTCGCCTCATCCCATGCCCAGCATCGCCTTCTTCTCCTCCGCCGACAGGAAGTCCGCGGCCGCCACCCGGTCCCACAGCGCGCTCCTCTCCTCGAACAGCGCGGGCACCGCATCCAGGTCGGCGCCCAGGCACAGCGCCGGCCACCAGCCCTGCAGACCCTGCGCCAACCCGCCCCAGATCTTCGCCAGCAGCGGCAGGATCGTCTGCCGCCACAACGCCCGATTGGCCTCGCGATAATTGGCGTAGCTATTGTCCCCCGGCAGCCCCATCAGCATCGGCGGCACGCCGAAGGCGAGCGCGATCTCCCGCGCCGCCGCCGCCTTCAGCCCCACGAAATCCATCTCGGCGGGCGTCAGGCTCATCGCCTTCCAGTCCAGCCCACCCTCCAGCAGCATCGGCCGCCCGGCATTGGCCGCGCCGGAAAAGGCGACCTCCATCTCCCGCTTGACCCGCTCGAACTGCTCGGGGCTCATCACCGACCCGTCGCCCGGATCGTAGACCATCGCGCCCGAAGGCCGCGCCGCATTGTCCAGCAACGCCTTGTTCCACACCGTCGCCGCATTGTGGATCGCCACCGCCCCGGCGGCCGCCCCCACGCAGCCCAGCCCATAATGATCGTCCAGCGGATGCAGCGCCTTCAGGTGCACGATCCCGGTCCTTCCAGCGCCATCCTCGGGCGACAGCCGCGTCACGCTTTCCCCGACGCGATAGAGATAGGCCGCCGGCCATCCCCGCGCATCCGCCTCCACGCCCACCCGCTCGGGCCGCAGCGCATACAGCTCGCCCGGCATCCCGTCCGCCCCCAGGATGATCTGCACATAGGCATTGCCATGCAGCAGCAGATGGCCCGCCACCGTCTCCACCAGCGACTGGCCGGACGAACAACGCGCCACCAGCGCCTTCACCCGCGCCCGAACCTCCTCCGCGACGCCGCCGACGACCAGCGCGGTCCCGCCAGCCCCCTCCGACACCAGCCGCAGCGCCCTCTGCGCCACCGGATTGCCGATCACCCCGGCCCGCACCTGCTGCTCATAGCTGGCCGGCCACTCGCCCAGCGCGACCCCGCCCGAACCCCAGGCACGCGCCAACACCGGCCGCGCCCCGCCGCGCGCCGCCTTCACCCCGAACAATTTCATGGACCCACCCACCGACAAAAAATCCTCCCCCCGGAACGGAGGGAGGATCGTGAAGGTCTGCAGCGCTCAGCCGCCTACCGAAAACCGGACGGGTCTGCCCCGTCCCCGAACTCTCAGGGATTGCGGGCCAATACCCGATCGCAGGCGGAATTGGTCCCCTCGCTCTTCCCGATCACGCGCCCCGCCACGGCGCCCGCCGCACCGGCCAGCAGGGATTCGCCCAGACTGCCGCCGGCCAGCGCGCCGACGCCGGCCCCGCCCGCCGCACCGATCACCGTGCCCTTGTCCCGCCCCTTCTTCGCCTGGAGCAGGCAATAGCGCACATCATCCCGATCGCGCGGCGCGGCCCGCGCCACCCGCGCCCGCTCCTTGCCGTTCAGCGAAGCCGCCAGCACCGGCGAACCCACCAGAGCCAGCCCCGCCGCAGCCATCGTCCATCCGGCCAGTTTCATGACCAATCTCCTTGCAAATCAGACGAAAGGACTACGCAAACACCAGGTCATTGTTCCCCCATTACGAACCGGCAATGTCGGTCGATCATGGCCATAGCGCTCCTGCCTCCGCAGGACCGCGCAGGATCAGGCATCCCCCCAAATCCCCCGCACCCGCGCATCCCCGCGCCGCCCCAGCATCAACTCGGTCAACCCCCACACCAGGGCGTCGGCCCGATCCGGCGACCGCCCCGGCCCCTCATAGCCGCCGCCCAGCATCATCCCGCACATCTGGTCCTCCAGCGCGGGAAAGCCGCCCCGATGCGCCACCCGCCCGGCCTCATAAAGGGCCGCCACCGGCTCGGCCCGCGCCACCTTCCCCCGGCTCGCATGCACCAGCCGCACGGGCAGCCCGGCCTCGGCGGCGCGCAGCACGCTCTCGACCATCGCCCCGCCATTATTCGCCTCGGCCACCACCCGGTCCGCGCCATGCACCAGCGCCGCCGCCGCCACCGCCCGCGCCCAGCCCTCCGGCGTCGCGCCCTCCACCGTCGCATCGGCAATCACATAGGCGCGCCGATCCGCCCCCAGCCCGACGACCACGATCCCGCAGGCATCGCCATGCGCGGAGGCGGGCGGATCGACCGCCACCACCACCCGCGCCAGCCCGCCGCGCACATGCGCCACCCGGCACCGCTCCAGCAGATCGCGGGTCCACAGCGCGCCCTCGACTTCCTCGATCAACTCGCCCTCCAGCTCCTGCCGCCCCAGCCGCGTCCCGCCATAGCTCCGCTCCATCGCCGCCAGGAACCCTTCCGCCAGATGCGCGACATTGTCCGCCGTCCGCCCCCGCGTCACCACCACGTCGCCGCCGTTGCGCGCCACCAGCCCCCGCACCAGGGCGACGGGCCGCGGCGTCGTCGTCGCCAGCACGCGCGGCGCGCCGCCCAGCCGCATCCCCATCATCAGATTGTCCCACACCGCCTCGCCGCCCGCCCATTTGGCGATCTCGTCGGCCCAGCCATGGCTGAACTGCGGCCCGCGCAGCCCCTCCGCCTCCGCCGCGCCGTAAAGCGTGGCGATCGCGCCATTGGGCCAGACCAGCTTGCGCAGCGCCGGCGCGAAGACCGGCCGGTTCCACCAGGGCGCGATGGACAACAGGCCCGACGCCCCCTCCACCATCACCGCCCGCGCCTCGCCCAGCGTCGCGCCGACCAGCGCGATGCGCGCCGCCGGATCGCTCTCCGCGACCGAGCGCACCCACTCCGCCCCGGCCCGCGTCTTGCCGAACCCGCGCCCCGCCATCATCAGCCAGATGCGCCAGTCCCCTTCGGGCGCCAGTTGCTCCGGCCGCGCCAGCCAGCGCCAGTCATGCGCCAGCGCATCGGCCGCCGCCGCGCCCAGCCCGGCCAGCACCCGCTCGCGCGCCGCCTCCGGCAGATGCGCCAGCCGCTCGAAATCCGAAAGGGCCATGCGCCCGCCTCCATTCATCGATTTTCCACGGCGGCCGATTTGGCCGATCAGCCCCACATCCCTATATGCCCGCCATGAGTTCCATCCGCCCCGCCCGCGCCGCCGACGGCGCCCGCCTGCTCGACATCTGGCGCAAGGCCGTCGACGCGACCCATGATTTCCTGACTCCGGCAGACCGCACCGCGATAGAGGCGGAGGTCGCCGCCTTCCTCCCCCACGCGCCCGCCTGGCTCGCCACCGACCCGGACGATCACGCCATCGGCTTCATGCTGATCGACGGCACGCATATGGAGGCGCTGTTCATCGACCCCGCATGGCGCGGCCAGGGGGTCGGGCGCCGCCTGATCGACCACGCCCTGTCGCTCCACCCCACGCTCACCACGGACGTCAACGAACAGAATGCGCAGGCGATCGGCTTCTACGAAGCCATGCGCTTCGCCCGCACCGGCCGCTCCGACCAGGACGGCCAGGGCCGCCCCTACCCCCTGATCCACCTCCGCTACGCCCCCTGACGAGATAGCTGAAACGACCAGTTTTTGTCGTTCTTCGAGCCGCTCTGCGTCCCGAAAACCTGCCGTTGCAGGAATTGCTCGAAAGCCTATGATCAGCAAGCGCTTGGTCTGAGGGAAAATAATGTTTGTTTTTTGGTGGATGGGTCGAGGCTATGTCACCGCGCTAACCATATTTGGCACAATGATGGTTTTTGCGCTCATGCTCCAAATTGCGCAGCCCCTACTACCAGATCAACGATGGTATTGGGGGCTGTCGTTAATTGCAGCGGCTATGGTCAACTGGAAAGCGGGCAGCTATTTTAATCGAAAACGTTTGGCGAAGACACCTAAAAGAAATTTGAAGGAACGGCTACTGTATAAAGCTCCAAATCGCTTTATGTCTGTCCCAATGGAGACGTTTTCGATCGCAATATTTGCCGCCGGTTTAGCCTTGACGATCTATGGTGTCCTATATCCAGATGTCGGATAATCATCTTGCGTTACCCCAAAGCCGACTGCCCGCAAACCACCCTCCATCGGCTTTCCCGGCCTACGAATCGCGTCCAGCTTCCTGTAACCCGCTGGTCCGGCTCGGGATTAGAAAACTGCCCAGCGGCAAGCGACCATTTGTTGCCGCTTGGATCAGTAATTCGGGTTCCCGATCTCAGCCATCCCCTCATTTTTGAGATGACGTGGGTTGGGAAAGATGATTCTGCATTTCCGTGTCGAAGGGAGATCAGAATATCATGAACGGGAAGGCGGCGTTTTCTTCTGAAGCGGTCCATTCGTTTGTCGACGAACTGTTTGGCGAAGGCCTGCACGCGAAGCGGGTAAGATCGCTGGCGAATGCGACGGTGGGCGCGTTGCGGGCGTCATCGCTGGCGGTGAGCGCGATTGGCCACGGTCTCGCACTGGCTCAGGAAGGGCGCCTCTCGCGTCACGCGATCAAGCAGGTCGACCGGCTGCTGTCGAACGACGGGATTGATGTCGACGCGCTGATGGCCGACTGGGCCGGCTATTGCCTCGGTAGCCGCACCGAGATCGTCGTCGCCATGGACTGGACCGATTTCGATGCCGACGGGCACTCGACCCTGATGCTGTCGCTGCTTACCGAGCATGGCCGGGCGACGCCGCTACTGTGGTTGACGGTACGCAAGACGGAGCTGAAAGAGCGGCGCAATCATTATGAATATTGGATCATTACCCGGCTTGCCGAGCTATTGCCGACAGAAGTGAAGGTGCTGCTCGTCGCCGATCGCGGCTTTGGCGACACCAAGCTCTACGGCGTCCTCAAGGACGAGCTGCACTTCGACTATGTCATCCGCTTTCGCGGCAACATCAAGGTGACGGCCGCCGGGGAGAGCCGCCCGGCGAAGGAGTGGATCGGCCCATCGGGACGGGCCAGGCTGCTGCGCGAGGCGACAGTCACGGCGCAGGGTTGCCCGGTCGGCGCGGTCATGTGCGTCCACGCCAGGGACATGAAAGAGCCGTGGTGTCTCGCGACCAGCCTGACCACAGTGACGGCCAAGACCCTGATTGACCTCTACTCGCGGCGCTGGGGCATCGAATGCTCGTTCCGCGATGCCAAGGACTGGCGGTTCGGGATGGGCATGTCGGCAACCCGCGTCTCCACGCCCGCCCGGCGCGACAGGTTGTGGCTGATCGCCGCTCTCGCCATTGTGCTTCTGACCGTGCTCGGCGCCGCCGGGGAGGCCATCGGCTACGACCGGCATCTGCGCACCAGCACGACCAAAAGACGCGTGCATTCGCTGTTCCGCCAAGGGGTAATGTACTATCAACTGATCCCCAACATGACCGAAGATAGACTACGGCCTCTCATCCTGCAGTTCGAAAAGCTTATCCGCGAGCACCAGCTCCTCAAACGCACTTTCGGGATCATTTGAATGAGGGGATTCGTGAGGTTCCCGATTGCCGCCACTAAACGACTTGGCCGTTTGGTAATCGATACGGCACATGCAGAGCAGGATCGGGACTTTCGTGCCACTTTACGAGAAAATCCCAAGCTGCCTTTTCATGTGGGTGCGCCAGCCATCCCAGTTCCTCCCGATTTTTTCGATAGGTTTCGAGTAGCCCAGTTAAGGATTGCGGTATGCGATCAAGCCGGTCCTTGATGAGTCCGACCCACAGGTCAGCCGGAACCGGCAAGCCGTGTTCGACTTGAAAACGGCCCAATACATCGTCGTTCGCTATGTAATAGCCGACGAAGCCTCCCTGAAAAATACCGCTCTCCGTTCCCGGCTTATGTTGGTTCAACCACTGCCGAAGAGCGGGAATGTCGATGCCCACAACACCGAGAAGTCGAAACCCCCAAGGCCTGCGTTGCGCATCGGGATCGAAATAGGACGCGATCTCGCCAGACGATTGTTGCATCCAAACTTTATTCGCACCTTTGAAAAGGCGTTTTTCGAAAAAGCCTTCAGATTGAAAGGCTCGTGACAACTCCGTCCGAAAACTGCGAATGTCCATCGCCTACACCTATTCTACCGAAGCTGAGCTACAGATAGTTTCCTATGCCGACAGCCCAGAATTTCAAATGGATCTTCCGCAATCGGGAGAAATTCCGCCAAAGCCGCCATCCCCCTACCCCCCAAATCCCCTACCCCCCACTCCGCTTCCGCACCTCATCCAGCGCCACCCGCAACCGCTCCACCGCATCCTCGCCATCGGGCCGCTCCACGCTCTCCAGCCGCTGCATCTCCTCCACCTCCTTCTCATGCGCCCTGAACAGCAGCGCCTGGATCATGTGCGGATGCCCCCGCCTGATCTTCCGGCTCTTGACCGCCCCTTCCCCGTCCAGCACGATCTCCTCATCCTCCGTGCCGAACAGCGCCTGCCGCAGCATCAGCGCCCGCAATTCCTCATGCCCGATGCTCAGCGCCTGCTTCCAAGCCCGCGCAAATGCCGGATCGCGCCGCTTCAGATAATAGACGGTCGACAAGTTCCGCCCGACGACCCGCGCCGCCTCGCTGACGTTGCAAGTCAGCGCCAGCGTCTCCAGGAACTTCTGCCGCAGCGCCGGCGTCCAGCCATTCCGGCGCACCGCGCGCATCTGCGGCGCGACGCCCAGCGCCCCCTGCGGCCCATTCTCCAGCGCCAGCACCCGCTCGGGCGCATCGGCCCGCCCGCCGAACCGGCTCCTCTTCCCTTCTCCGTCCGCCACAGCCAATCCCCCGCATGCAAAGCAAAGGGGCCGGCCCTGACGAGGACCAGCCCTTCACCGCCTCATCGGCGACTCACATTTTCCCAATGTCGACCTATGTGCCAGAACAGCGTGACGATGTCAACAAAAATGTTCCATATGGGTTAAAACCTCCTCGCGGTTCACCGCCCTGCATCGTCCCCGCCAGCCACGCTGCGCGTATAATCGATCCTGATCCGAACCCAGCTCCCGACCATCACCTTGCCATTCACCCGCGGCGGCAGCACCAGAAATTGCCACGCAGCCAGCCGAACCGCCTTGGCAAAGCCGGACCCCATGGGCGATTCCCCCAGCGCCTGGCAGTTCTCGACATGGTAATGATCCACCGTCTTGCACGCGACCAGACCCCAGCCGCTTGTCGGCGCATCGGCGGGCAGATAGCCTGCCAGTTCCGCATGGCTCGGCCGCCGGTACCATTCCGCATCGAACAACTGCACGCCCCCCGGCCCCTCGCCCGGCCCCGCCGCCGCCGCGCTGTTGCCCTGCCCCGTCGCGCCGTCGGCCGCGCCCTTCTTCGCCATCCTGCCGATGTCGGCGGACGCCATCTGCTGGCTGTCCAGCACCAGGAACGGCAGCGGCGAGGGCTGCTGCTCGGTCGGCTTCACCACGGGACGGTCGCGCTTGACCACCGGCTGCTGCACCTGCCGCCGCGCCGATTTCTCCTGCTTCTTCTTCTCGCTCTTCTCGGCCTTGCTCTGCGCCTTCTCCGCCTTGGGCGCGGGCGCCATCTCGAACGTCACCGGATTGCGCAGGTCGGGCAGCCGGATCACCGGATCGGGCGCCAGCGTCAGCAACGCCAGCAGCAGCAACCCGTTGAACAGCAGCGCGAGCAGCAATCCGCCGCCGCGCTCGCGCCATTGGGAGGGAAGGGATAAGGTCAAATTCACTCGGATGCGCCGGGCCGGACTCATAAGGGGTCATGCCCAGACGCCGCCGCGCCGTCAACGCCGTGGCGTCAACAGATATCCTCCTCCCGGACGACAGGACGGCTTTCCCGGGTCGCCCGCATCCGGCTGGCCTTGTCGTCCGGGTCCGACGTCAGCACGACATGATCCTCATGCACCTCCAGCAGCACGCCGGCAAAGGGCATGCCCTCCAGACTGCCCGTGACCCGGTAGCTGACCGAATCCCCGACCTTGAACGTCGCGGGATCGGTATTGAACTCAAAGGGACAGGCGC
The DNA here is from genome assembly GCF_024611135.1 of Sphingobium sp. CFD-2. NCBI lineage: Bacteria > Pseudomonadati > Pseudomonadota > Alphaproteobacteria > Sphingomonadales > Sphingobiaceae > Sphingobium > Sphingobium sp. CFD-2. The sequence continues at coordinate 2,140,206 of NZ_CP084405.1, forward strand.
CCTCTCCCATGCCAAGCATATGCGTCTCCTACACGGCAAAGCTACCGTGGCGACGCCGCACCGATCAAGGCCCCTGTCGCTTCCATCACAAGGGCGTTACAGGCCGGCCATGGACATACGCCTCGCCCGCCCGTCGGACCTCCCCCGGCTCCACCCGATCATAGAGCGCGCCTATCGCGGCGACACCGCCCGGCAAAGCTGGGCCATAGAGACCGCCCCGCCCGCCACCCCCCGCACCAGCATCGCCGCGCTGGAGGCGATCCTCGCCGACCCCGCCGAACGCCTGCTGGTCGCGCCCGCCCCGGACGACGCTCCCGTCGGCTGCGTCCAGATCTCCGACCGGGGCGACGGCCGCGCCTGTCTCGGCCTGCTCTGCGTCGATCCCGCGCTCCAGTCGGGGGGCCTCGGCCACCGCCTCATCGCCGCCGCCGAACAGCTCGCCGCGACCGCCTTCGGTACCCGGCGGATGGAAATGACCGTCATCTCCACCCACGACAATCTCATCCGATATTATCGAAGACGCGGCTACCGACCGACGGGAGAGACGCGCCCCTATCCCGTACCGCTCGATCCGCCGCAGCAGATGGTCGTCCTGGCAAAAGCACTGGCGGCCCGAAAGCAGTTGGGCTAGGGCCTCAACCCGATGCTCACCAAGCTCTACCAATGGACGCTGGCGAAAGCCGCCCACGCCCACGCCGAACGCTGGCTCTTCGCCATCAGCTTCATGGAAAGCAGCTTCTTCCCGATCCCGCCGCACCCGCTGCTGGGCCTGATGTGCCTCGCCCGCCCGGAACGCGCGATCCGCTTCGGGCTGATCTGCACCATCGCCTCGGTGCTGGGCGGGCTGTTCGGCTATGCCATCGGCCATTTCCTCTATGAAACGGTCGGGCAGCAGATATTGCACGCCCTCGGCCTCGCCGCGAAATTCCCCGTCGCCGCCTGCTATCTGCGCGATTATGGGGCGGAGATCATCCTGATCAAGGGCGCGACGCCGATCCCGTTCAAGCTCATCACCATCACGGCGGGCTTCATCGGCCTCTCCCTCTTCACCTTCCTCTGGGCGAGCGTCCTCAGCCGCGCCTTCCAGTTCATGCTGGTGGGTTTCCTGTTCTGGAAGTTCGGCCGCCCGATCAAGGCGTTTATCGAAAAATATCTCGGCCTGCTCTCCGCCGGCTTCCTGGTCCTGCTGGTCGGCGGCTTCATCGCGGCCTCCGCCCTGTCCGGCGGCGGGGACAAGAGCGACAAGTGCAGCCACGCCACCATGGCCACCCTGCACTGATCCGCACCGGCATGAAGGACATTCCGGCCCGCTTTCCGAAGCTCACCGCCCTGCTCGCCGGATTCGCGGCGGCCACCGGCTTCGAACCGCTGAAGCTCTGGCCAATCACCCTCGCCTGCTTCGCGCTGCTCATCCTCCTGATCGAACAGGCTCCCGACCGCCGCAGCGCTTTCCTGCGCGGCTGGCTGTTCGGCGTCGGCCATTTCACCCTCGGCCTCAACTGGATCGCCCACGCCTTCACCTTCCAGGACGCGATGCCCCACTGGTTCGGCTATGGCGCGGTGGTCCTCCTGTCCCTCTACCTCGCCTTCTATCCCGGCCTGGCCACGCTGGCGGCCCGGTGGCTGTACCATCTACAGAACAACGTGTTCCTGCGAAGGCACTGGAACGAGACAAGCGACTCGCGACAGCCCAGTCCCGCCGTCAGAACTGGACTCCTGCCTCCGCAGGAGCACGCCACACTTCCTTTCACCCTCCTCTTCGCCGCCTGCTGGCTGGCCTCGGAATATCTCCGCGCCACCGTCTTCACCGGCTTCGCCTGGAACCCGCTGGGCGTCACCCTCCTCCCCACCGGCATGGCGATCGCCTCCACCCTGATCGGCACCTACGGCCTCGGCGCGCTCGCCATACTGGCGTCGGGCGCGCTCCTCCTCGCCCTCCGCCGCCAGTTCCGCCCCGCCGCCGCCCTCATTACACCCCTCATCGCCCTGACCCTGTGGGGCAATCTCTCCCCCGCCCCGCCCACTCCCGCAGGCGCCCCCAAAATCCGCGTGGTCCAGCCCAATATCGGCCAGGACGAAAAATATTCGCCCGAACTCGAACAGGCCCATTTCCAGACCCTCGCCACCCTCTCCGGCACGCCGCGCCCGGCCCCGCGCCTGATCTTCTGGCCCGAAGCCGCCATCCCCGCCTATCTCGACATGGAACCCGACTGGCGCGCCCGCCTCGCTGCATTGCTGGGCCCCGGCGACCTGCTCATGACCGGCGCGACCAAGGTCTATTTCAAACAGGTCGAGAAAGATGGCGTCCCGGAAAACGCGCTGGCCGGCGCGAACAACAGCCTGTTCGTCGTGAACGCCCAGGCCCGCCTGCTCGGCCGCTACGACAAGTCCCATCTCGTCCCCTATGGCGAATATCTGCCGATGCGCCAGATTCTCCAGCCGCTCGGCCTGTCCCGCCTCGTCCCCGGCGCCGTCGACTTCTGGCCCGGCCCCGGCCCGCAAAGCCTGGCCCTGCCCGCCACGCTGGGCCGCCCGCCGCTCAGGATGGGCGTGCAGATCTGCTACGAGATCATCTTCTCCGGCCAGGTGGTGGACGAAGCCAACCGTCCCGACTTCCTGTTCAACCCCTCCAACGACGCCTGGTTCGGCAGTTGGGGCCCGGTCCAGCATCTGGCGCAGGCCCGCCTCCGCGCGCTGGAGGAGGGCATCCCCATCATCCGCTCCACCCCCACCGGAATCTCCGCGGTGGTCGACGCCCGCGGCCATATCCTCGGCAGCATCGGCCACCACCGCGCCGGTTTTCTCGACACCGCGCTCCCCCCCGCGCTGCCGCCGACGATCTTCGCGCGATTCGGCAATCTTCTCCCCTTCGCCTTTGCAGCGCTGCTCGTCCTCGCCTGCATCCCACTTGCCCGGTTGCGCGGCAGCCGCTAAGGCATCCACTGCACATAAAGATTTCTTTATACGCAGACACAGCATCAGACTGGAGCAACCATGCGTTCGAACTACCTCTTCACCTCGGAATCCGTTTCCGAAGGCCATCCCGACAAGGTCGCGGACCAGATTTCCGACGCCATCGTCGACCTCTTCCTGTCGAAAGACTCCGAAGCCCGCATCGCCTGCGAAACGCTGACCACGACGCAGCTCGTCGTCCTCGCCGGGGAAATCCGCTGCAAGGGCGTCTATGAAAATGGCGAATGGGCGCCGGGCGCGCAGGAAGAGATCGAACGCACCGTCCGCGACACGGTAAAGCGCATCGGCTACGAACAGGACGGCTTCCACTGGGAAACTTTCCGCTTCGAAAACAATCTCCACGCCCAGTCGGCGCACATCGCGCAGGGCGTCGACGCCGCCGGCAACAAGGATGAAGGCGCGGGCGACCAGGGCATCATGTTCGGCTTCGCCTGCGACGAAACGCCCGACCTCATGCCCGCCACGCTGGACTACAGCCACAAGATCCTGGCGAAGATGGCCGCCGACCGCCACAGCGGCCGCGCCCCCTTCCTGGAACCCGACGCCAAGAGCCAGGTGACGCTGCGCTTCGAAAACGGCAAGCCCGCCGCCGCCACCGCCATCGTCGTCTCGACCCAGCACGCGCCGGGCTATGACGCGGGCGAAAAGGAAGCCGAACTCAAAAATTACGTGAAGGGCGTCGTCGCGGAAATCCTGCCCGGCGAACTGCTCTCGGATGAGACCGTCTATCACATCAACCCGACCGGCAGCTTCGAAATCGGCGGCCCGGACGGCGACGCAGGCCTCACCGGCCGCAAGATCATCGTCGACACCTATGGCGGCGCCTCGCCCCATGGCGGCGGCGCGTTCAGCGGCAAGGACCCGACCAAGGTGGATCGCTCGGCCGCCTATATCACCCGCTATCTCGCAAAGAACATCGTCGCCGCCGGTCTCGCGAAGCGCTGCACTATCCAGCTCGCCTACGCCATCGGCGTTTCCGAACCGCTGTCGCTCTATGTCGACACCCACGGCACCGGGACGGTCGGGGACGACAGGATCGAACAGGCGATCAAGAACATCAAGGAACTGGGCGGCCTCACCCCGCGCGGCATCCGCACCCATCTCGGCCTCAACAAGCCGATCTACCAGCCGTCCGCCGCCTATGGCCATTTCGGACGCAAGGCGGAGGGCGACTTCTTCCCCTGGGAACGCACCGACCTGGTGGAAAAGCTCAAGGCCGCCCTTTAAGGCGCGCGGGGATTCCGTTCAGGGCAAGGCGAAAAAAGCTCGAAGCGCAGTTCGGCAGGTAAGCGCCGGAAGCGCGGAAAGCCGCCATTTGCAGCCGCCATGGGCTGAATCCCACACACCCGATCCGGGTCGGGAAAGCACATCGCATCAGGGGTTGCCGGTCGCCCGGCAGCCCCTTTTTCATGGCCCCTTACCCTTCCTTAACCATGCTCCGCCTAGCGCCGGATGGATCAAGGAGACATGGTTTGGCCTCTTCCCTCTCTTACGGCGCCCACGGCGCCGAAGCCGCGTGGACAGCCCTCAACCGCAGCCAGGCGGTGATCGAATTCGCGCTGGACGGCACGATCCTGACGGCCAACGCCAATTTCCTGGCCCTGATGGGCTATGGGCTGGAAGAGATTGCGGGCAAGCACCACCGGATCTTCTGCACGCCGGACCATGCCGCATCCCAGGAATATGCCGATTTCTGGCAGAAGCTCGGTTACGGCGCCTTCGACGCCGGCGCCTATGAGCGCCGCGACCGCAACGGCCGCGAAATCTGGTTGCAGGCCACCTATAATCCCGTCTTCGAAGCCGACGGCACATTGCGCAAGGTCGTGAAGATCGCCACCGACATCACCCGCCAGGTCCGGCAGGAACGGGAGGCGCGTCATCGCCTGGCCGACAGCCATCGCCTCCAGCACGATCTGGAGCGGCAGAAGAATGCGCTGGAAAAGACGATGACCCAATTGGCCGACATCGTCTCGACCATCCGCGGCATCGCCGCCCAGACCAACATGCTCGCCCTCAACGCCCGGATAGAGGCCGCCCGCGCCGGGGAGGCCGGCCGCGGCTTCGCCGTCGTCGCGGGCGAGGTCAAGAAACTGGCCGACGACACCCGCATCGCCACCGAACGCGCCGCGGCCATGATGCAGCAGGAACGGATCGGCCTGACGGACCGGCAATCGGCGGCCTGACAGGCCCCCCGCATGGCGGCAACATGACGAAAAGTTCATTGGCATGCCGCCCGCAAAACGCCCATAAGCAGGGCGTCGGACCCGCACCCCTGTCGGGTCCGGCAACCTCTTTCCAAGGGGAATGCGATGACCAGGCCACTGACTTCCGCCCTCCTCGGCCTCGCCCTCATGACCGGCAGCGTAGCCCCAGCGTTGGCCGCGCCATGCAAGGACGCCAAGGGCAAGTTCGTCAAATGTCCGCCCAAGCCGGTCGCCAAGAAGGGACCGTGCAAGGACGCCAAGGGCCGCTTCGCCAAGTGCAAATGACCTGACGGGTTCGCATCGGTCCCGGCCCATCGCCTCCCAAAGGAACAAGCCCGACGCCGCCCACGGCGTCAGGCCTAAGCCTCCTGTCCCCGGCATCATCTCCTCAACAACGGGGACAGGAGGCGCCCCATGACGCTCCCCTCCTTACCCCATCCCCCTCCCGCATTTTTCGATCCGGCAGGTGATTTCACTCGCACCGAAAATGCTCTATCCGCCCGCGCATGACAGCGCATAAATCCGGCGATCCCACCACGCTCAACCGCCTCTACGGCCGCCAGTCCGGGCACAAGCTCCGCAAGGGGCAACAGGAACTGGTCGATTCCCTGCTGCCCGCCCTCTCCGTGCCTGAGGAAGGGGATGTCACCGCCGCGGGCCTGTTCGGCTACGACCGTCCCCTGCATTTCGAAATCGGCTTCGGCGGCGGCGAACATCTCGCCTATCGCGCCGACCTGCTGCCCGATCACGGCTTCATCGGCTGCGAACCGTTCCTGAACGGCGTCGTCACCGCGCTCGGCCATATCCGCGACAGGGCGCTGGGCAATGTCCGCCTCCACATGGGCGACGCGCTCTCCGTGCTCGGCCGGATTCCGGACGGCTCGCTCAGCTTCGTCTATCTGCTCCACCCCGACCCCTGGCCCAAGGCCCGCCACGCCAAGCGCCGCATGATGAACCCCGGCCCGGTCGCGATGATCGCGCGCAAGCTGAAGCCGGGCGGCGAATTCCGCTTCGGCACGGACCATCCCGTCTATCTGCGCTGGGCGCTGATGGTGATGAACGGCCATCCCGATTTCGAATGGCTGGCGGGCTCTCCCACGGATTTCCAGCGCCGCCCCGGCGGCTGGCCCGAAACCCGCTACGAAGCGAAAGCGCGCAGCCTGGGCCATGAAGTATGGTACTTCCGTTACCGCCGCCGCTGATCGCCGTCCCGGCCCTCTCCAAAAAGAAACCCCGCCGGAGCAAGCTCCACGGCGGGGCCAAGGTTCAGGGAGGTGTCACTCCAAGGGGGAAGAGTGACCACATCAATCTAGGGCTCCCATCCGGCAATTCAAGGGCTTGCCGGCCCTCCTTTCCCCGCGACACGCCATCGTCCCCGCAATCGCCACATCTTCATTGACCGTTCAGCCCCCCTCCATCAATCTCACGGCCAGATCGCAACGCCGTGAAAGACCGACAGGTGCCGAAGCCATATTGGGCGTTTCTTCTTCCGACGCTCCTGTTTCCCGCCTCCCTCGTCACCGCCGCCCACGCCGAAACCTATTATGTCGATTCCCGCCAGGGCGACGACAATGCGGACGGCACCGCCGGCAACCGGGCCTGGCGCTCGCTCACGCGGGTCAATGGCTGGCCGCTCCGGCCCGGCGACCGCGTCCTGCTGGCCGCCGGATCGGTCTGGCGGGAACCGCTGACGATCGCCCGCTCGGGCAAGGCGGGATCGCCCATCACGGTCGGCGCGACCGGCTCCGGCCCGCGCCCGCGCATCGATGCGGGCGGCGTTTCGGAATATGCCGTCGGCGTGATCGACGCCGATCACGTCACGATCAGTGGGCTGGAAGTCACCAACGCCGCCCCCTCGCCGGCCCCGCGCATCGGCATATTGGTGCGCGCCGAAAACCGCGGGGTGACGCGGGGCATCCGCATCAGCGACAATTATGTCCACGATGTCCGCGGCACCAACGACCGCAAGGACAATGGCGGCATCCTGTTCCGCGCCACCGGCCGGCAGCTCGCCACCCGCTTCCAGGACCTCGCGATCGAGCGGAACATCCTGTGGCGCGTCGATCGGTCCGGCATCGCCGGGATCAGCGACCGGGTATCCCTCCTCGACTGGTTCCCCAGCAGGAAGGTGGTGATCCGCGACAATTATCTGGAGGACATCGGCGGCGACGGCATCGTCCCCCGCGGCACGGACGGCGCCCTGATCGAACATAATATCGTCCTCCACGCCGGCAGCCGCGCGCCCGGCTACAATGCCGGCATCTGGCAGTGGAGCACCGACAACAGCCTGATCCAGCTCAACGAGGCGGCCCATACCCGCACCCGCTATGACGGCCAGGGCTTCGATTCCGACTTCAACTCGCGCCGGACGACCTTCCTCTACAATTACAGCCACGACAATGCCGGCGGCTTCCTGCTGATCTGCTCGCCCCGCCGCAACGACAAGGACAATCTGGGCAATCGCGGCACGCTGGCGCGCTTCAACGTCAGCCGCAACGACGGCGCCCGCATCTTCCAGCTTTCCGGCAATGTGTCGGACGCCCGGATCGAAAGGAACGTCATCCATGTCGGCCCGGCGATGGATGTGCAGATGATCGTCGCCACCGAATGGCAGGGCTGGGCGCGCGGAGTCCGCTTCGCGCGCAATGTCTTCAAGGTGGCGGGCACCGCCCGCTACGGCAGCGAGAGCGGGCGCAGCGGCCCCGACTATCTGATCCGGGCCGGCTTCGCCCCGGCCGAATCGATCCGCTTCCGGCGGAACAGCTATTTCGGCAGCCATATCGACCTGCCGGACGATGGCGCCGGCCAGACCATCCAGCCCTATCAGGAAATCGCGTCGGACTGGGACGTGCCCAGGTTCGATCCCGCCAGCCCCGACGCTTTCCCCGAATTCATCGACCGCCACCGGAACTGGATGCTGGCGATGCTGGGGCGCGAACTGGGAACCCCCGTCCGGCTCCGGCAACCACGGGCCAGTTCCGCCTTCGAAACCCGCCGCTGACCCGATCCCCCTCCGCCAAAGGCAAAGGAGCCCCGCCCCTTGCGAAGGAAGGCGGGGCTTCAGTTGGGTCGCACACAGGACGATGCCTGCGGACGGCAATAGGACATAGTTCAGCCGGGAAGTCGATTGCGATAATCTAGACCTGGATCAAGCGCATGGAGGGCCATGACGGCGGAAAAAGGCAACGGCGCGCCGGGTCCGGCCCGCCGCGCCGTCATCGCCGCGTCCCTCGCGCCCCTCCCCCCGGACGGGCCCGGACCGCTCGCTCAGTTCGCCTTGCTCAGATCCACCTTCTCGACCCATTCGGGATAGAAGGTCGGCTCCCGGTTCGACCATCCGACCGCCGTCGCCGCCGCTTCGCTGATCGACTGGAGCAGCGCCCGGCGCTTTTCGGGGTGGAGGTGCGGCAGGCTGGCCGCCGCGCAGAAGGCTCCCGGCAGCCATGGCCGCGATCCCGCACCCAACAGCCGCTCATACAGGAAGCGATAGGCGGAAAAGCTGCACAACCGGTCCTGCCCCAGGTCGAAGGCGGAAACCGTCACCAGCGGCGCCATGAAAGGCTCCATCTGGTCCAGGCCGCTGTCATCGGGCACCCGCGCCTTGATCTCCTCCAGCCGCCCGTAGATCCGCGCCTGCGCGCGAATGCTGGCTTCCTCCACCATGTCGCGCGACCACAGCTTCATGGCGTCGCGCCGATGAAGTCCGATGTCCAGCGATCTTCGGATGTAACGCTGCGTGGCGGCCGGGAAACTGGCGAATTCACGCAACTCCGCCAGGGTAATCGCCCCGTCCGCAGGTCTTGCACTCGTGCCCATGCTTTTGCCCTCCGACTTCAAGTCGTAAGCAGAACATGCGCCCCCGATGGTTACTGCAAGCTTAAGCGCCGGTTCTGCCGACAGACACAGGGAATCATTTTTCCTTGTGCAGCGCAACATGTAATTTTTATGAATGCGCCCAATCGAGTAGCATGAGCCGGTTCGCCGCCCATCCCCCGCCGGCATTGTCCGGCGGCAGACGCTTTCCTCGAAACGGGCTTCATTCCTGCGAGGCGCTCGAATGCGGCGAATGGCTCATGCGCGCACAACAAAGCGGTCCGATAATCCGCCAGGGTGGAGGCTCGGCTCCCGATCCCTTCAAGCAGGACAGGCCGATCGGCAAGGGCAACCCAAACCCGGCCGCCGCCATGGAGCGCGCCATGTTAAACCGGATGCAGGCCGCGCTCGAATTTTCCGCTGTCGCATCGTTTTCAGCCGCATCCTTTTCAGCGCAAAACACCCATCCACGACCGGCTCAGGACAGGCGCTTCTGCGCGATGCCCTACCCGGCCCTGCGCTCCAGCACCGCGCCGATCATGCTGCGCCAAACGGCCACGTCGCCCGCCTGCGCCATTTGGGCATCGGGCTCCCGCAGCGTGTGCAGGATCGCATAGGCATCGTCGACATGGTCCTGCCAACTGGCATCGACTGCGCTCGCCGCATGCGGATCGTTGCCCTCGCCGTTCAGGCTGAGCTGGCGCCCGGCCAGCACGCGGGCAATGCGTTCGATCGCGGGAGTGGCGGAAGTCGGCATATGAAGTGGCTCCTCTCACCTGCGGAGGGCAACGCGCGGCTGCCCTCCCAACCGATCATATCACGATTTCCCCTATCGTCTATCGCCCGTCCTTCCGATCCTCGCCGTCCGGCCGATCCCTGCCTTCCGGAAAACCGGAAGACGGGACCGGATCGCCATGATCGCCCGGCGCGGTCGCCGATGGCGGATCGGACGCATCCATGCTGTCCATCAATCCCTCGTCCAGCTTCTCCTCCGTCGTCACCGCATGGTCCTGCGCGTCGGTAGGCCGCCTGTCGTCGGCTTCCTCGCGGCTGTTGGGCCGAATATCGGTCTTGTCGCTCATCATGCTCTCCTTTTTTGGCGCGCCGGCGCCTCGAACCATGAAACGGACGGCGGCAAGGGCGGGTTCCGCCCGCCGCCCCTATCGACCAACGCATGGAACCCTTCGACCAGCTTCGCCGCCAAGGGGCGACAGACGCCGCGCCTTGTCCTAGACTTTCGCCCATGAGCATAAAAAACGAGGACGGCGAGCCTGGCGTGCCGCCGACGGTCGCACTTTATTCGATATTGGGTTTCTGGTTCTTCTACGCGGTGCTGGTGACGCTGCGCGCCTCCGTCATGGGGTTCGAGGCGCAGGGGGCCATGGCCGCGCGCCGCGCGGTGGTGACGGTGATCGGCATCGTCGTCACCTGGGTCCTCTATCTCTGCCTGCGCCGCTTCGACCGCCAGCCGCTGACGACGCGCATCGTCGCCGCCTTCTCGCTCGCCGCGCCCTTCGCGCTGGCGACGGCGGCCGCCAATTTCTACGTCTTCAACATCTACGACCCGGCCTCGCTGTTTCCTGACGCCGATTATCAGAAATATGCGAGCGAACAGGGCTTCGCCCTGATGCAGATCGTGGAGGACGCGATCAGCCGCTATTTCTTCCTCGCCGCCTGGGCCGGCCTGTACCTCGCCCTCTCCTACGCCAGCGAGGCGCATCGCGTCGAACGCCGCGCCGACCGGCTGGAACGCGCCGCCCAGCAGGCCGAACTGCGCTCCCTGCGCTATCAGGTGAACCCCCATTTCCTGTTCAACACGCTGAACTCGCTCTCTTCGCTGGTCATGAAGGACCGGCGCGACGAGGCGGAACAGATGATCCTCTCCCTCTCCAATTTCTACCGCACCAGCCTGACCGGCGACCCACTGGAGGACGTCTCGCTGGAGGAGGAAGTGCATCTCCAGAAACTCTATCTGGACATCGAAGCGGTGCGCTTCCCGGATCGCCTGTCGACCAGCATCCGCATCCCGGACACCCTGCTCAATGCCTGCGTTCCCGGCCTGATCCTGCAACCGCTGGTGGAAAATGCGATCAAATATGGCGTGTCGCGCACCTCCAGCCCAGTGACCATCGCCATCGAAGCGCGGGAGGAGGAGGGCATGCTCCACATCAGCGTCACCGACAATGGCGACAAGCCGCCCAGCGAAGCGGACGCGGGCAGCGGCATCGGCCTCGCCAATGTGCGCGACCGCCTGACCGCCCGCTTCGGGGAACGAGGCCGGATCGACTATGGCCCGCGCGCGGGGGGAGGCTTCGCGGTGGACCTGACCCTCCCCATCATCCGCCGGAGCTAGGCCGTATCGACATTCAACTTGAAAATATAAGCGACGTCATGCTGAACTTGTTTCAGCATCCATTTCTCCCCCGCAACCGCAGGTGGGTAGAGGCACAATGGATGCTGTCGCCGCAGCCTGGAGCGTTTTCCAAGCAGATGGAATCATCTGCCGACTCGGAAAACGCGACAAAACAAAAACCTAGAGCAGTCGAGCCGATGCAATCGGATCGGAATCTGCTCTAGGGTACGGAATTTCCCCATCCTTGGCGCAATCCGTGAAAGGTCGAACCCATGCCCATCCGAACGCTGATCGTCGACGACGAACCATTGGCGGTCGAACGCCTCCAGATGCTGTGCGCCCGCGAACCGCGCATCGCGCTGGTCGGCACCGCCAGCGACGGGGAGGCGGCGCTGCGCCTGATCGAGGGGCTGGAACCGGACCTGGTGATGCTCGACATCGCCATGCCGCTGCTCGACGGCATCGGCGTGGCGCGGGCGACCTCGCGCATGGGCATCTGCCCGGCAGTGATCTTCGTCACCGCTTTCGAAGGTTTCGCGGTGGAGGCCTTCGACCTTGCCGCCGTGGACTATCTGCTGAAGCCGGTGGCCCATGAACGCCTGTCCCGCGCCATCGACCGCGTCGAACAGGCGCTGGGCAACCGCACCGTCCCCTCCCCCGCCACCAGCACGCAGGACGAACCCGAGTGGGCGGAGGAATTCTGGGTGCCGCACCGTTCCGAACTGATCCGCATCGGCGCGGTCCAGATCGACCGGATCGAGGCGGAACGCGACTATATGCGGCTGCATGTGGGGGCCAACAGCTATCTGCTGCACCAGACGATCAGTTCGCTGGAAAACCGGCTGGACCCGCAGCAGTTCGTCCGCCTGCACCGCTCCCACATCGTGCGCCGCGACCATATCTCCCGGCTGCGCCACGACGGCAGCGGCGTCTGGTCAGCCTGCCTCGCGGACGGCACGGAAATCCGCATCGGCCGCACCTATCTCACCAACGCCCGCGCCATGGCAGGCCGCTGACCCCTTCAATCCATCGCAGATGGGAAGGGAAACCGCCAAAGACGATGGAGGGCAACGCCCACAGGACGCCGCAACGCTCCGCGCCCACAAAAGGAAAGGCCCGGTGAATTCCGGGCCCTTTTCTAAAAACCGATTGAATAACTCAGGCGCTTGCGCCGACTGGCTTTTACTTGCTCAGATCGGCAAAGCGCTCCCCATCCTGAGCCTTGGCGACGGCAAGGTCCACAGCGCCGCGAACATGCGCGGCTGCAACCTGCTGGCACTTCTCGATCGCGGCCGTGGTATCGTTGAGCGGGCAGACCTTTGCCGCGGCACGCCGTATCCGGGCATTCAGGACGCGTTGGTCGCTCGTCTTCGACAGGTCCAGATCATGATAGCTGACCTCGACACTCTTTCCGTTGGACTCGAATTCGATGGCGGAAGCCGTGCCGGCGGCGCCCATGGCGGCCATGGCGGCGAGAGCAGCGGTGAACTTGATGGCGATCATGGCAATTGTCTCCTCAACGCTATGCTTTTGTCGGCCTGGCCGCGTGGGGCGCGGTGCAGACCTCAAGCGAAGAGAAGAGAAGGCCTCAACAGATCATCGTCTCTGTCTTCGCCCATTTTGTTTAGGCGCATTGCAAATGCATCGCTTTTCGCTTTCGACCGGCGCCTGTCCCTGTCGGCCAACGGCGCTCCTGTCGACCAAATACAGTCTGACAGGGACGAACGACAATTTTACGACAGAAAAACAACTGTTCCGTAGCGTAAAATTACAATTGTTCAACAATTCGCGCACGTAAAAACACCCCCGGCGCAAGGGAAAGGCCGGGGGTGCATCCAGGAAGCTGTCGGGCTCTCCGGGATCTCTTTCAATCATCTTGCGGCGATACGGCCCGGGGCCGGTCGATCCATAGCCAGATCGTCGCCATGTCGAACCGCATCATAGCGCGGGTGCGCAACGACCGTTTTCCCCATTCGATGATCCGCCCATCCATCACGCCCGGCAACATCAGCCGTGGACGAACGGACGACATTCTTCCACGAACGACATCACCGCCCCTGCGCGGCAAGCTGCGCCCGCAAATTGGCGAGCGTCCGCGCATCGACGACCGGCCGCTCCGGCGCCTCCTTCCCCTCGCGCAGCTTGCCGCGGTCCTTCTCCGGCGGCTCCACGACGCGCACCCTGACCGGCGCATGGCCCGTCGCCCGGATCCCCAGCTGCTCCGCCGCCCCGCGCGACAGGTCGATGATCCGCCCCCGCCCGGCAAAGGGCCCGCGATCGTTGATCCGCACCAGGATCGTCCGCCCCGTCTCCAGCGCCGTCACCTCGACATAGCTCGGCAGGGGCAGCGTCGCGTGCGCCGCCGTCACCGCCTTCGGCCGAAAGCGCTCGCCATTGGCCGTCCGGTTCCCGCTCTCCCCGCCATACCAGCTCGCATAGCCCAGATAATCATAGCCCGGATCGGCGGCAGGCACATAGGTCACGCCCCTGACGCTATAGGGCTTTCCCACCCGCACCGGCACGTCGCTCACGGGCCGATAGCGCACCCCCCCGCCACAGGCCGCCAGCGCCATCGCGACGCCCAGCGCGCCGAACCGCATCCGAACAAAAGTCCCGCTCATCCCCGCCCTTTACCCCAGCCCGGCGCGGGGGCAAAGCCGCCGCCTTTTCCTTTCGCCGCACAGTCCCTATCTTGCGCCCGACCGGCCCTTGCCTCCCAAGAACAAATCTGGAACAACACGCCCCCATGAGTCTCACGCAAATTTCTCAGCAGAGGTCTGCCGAATGCTGACCACCATAAGCGTCCGCGGCGCACGCGAGCATAATCTCAAGGGCGTCGACGTCGACCTTCCGCGCGACAGCCTGATCGTCATCACCGGCCTTTCCGGCTCCGGCAAGTCCTCCCTCGCCTTCGACACCATCTATGCCGAGGGTCAGCGCCGCTATGTCGAATCCCTCTCCGCCTATGCGCGCCAGTTCCTGGAGATGATGCAGAAGCCGGACGTCGAACATATAGACGGCCTCTCCCCCGCCATCTCCATCGAGCAGAAGACGACCAGCCGCAACCCGCGCTCCACGGTCGCCACCGTGACGGAAATCTACGACTATATGCGCCTCCTCTGGGCGCGCGTCGGCATCCCCTATTCGCCCGCCACGGGCCTCCCCATCAGCGCCCAGACGGTCAGCCAGATCGTCGACCGCGTCATGCAGCTGCCCGAAGGAACGCGCTTCTACCTCCTCGCCCCCGTGGTCCGCGGCCGCAAGGGCGAATATCGCAAGGAACTGGCGGAGTGGCAGAAGGCCGGCTTCACCCGCGTCCGCATCGACGGCGAACTCTACGCCATCGAGGACGCCCCCGCCCTCGACAAGAAATACAAGCATGACATCGAAGTGGTGGTCGACCGCCTCGCCGTCAGCGACGACATGGCCACCCGCCTCGCCGACAGCTTCGAACAAGCCCTGAAACTCGCCGACGGCCTCGCCTATGTCGACCTCGCAGACGGCGCCGTCCCCGGCCGCGAGGTCGAAGCGGAATCCACCGGCAACCTCAAGGGCGCAGGCATCCCCGCCAACCGCATCGTCTTCAGCGAGAAGTTCGCCTGCCCCGTCAGCGGCTTCACCATAGCGGAGATCGAACCGCGCCTCTTCTCCTTCAACGCCCCGCAGGGCGCCTGCCCCGCCTGCGACGGCCTGGGCGAACGGCAGGAGTTCGACCCCGAACTCGTCGTCCCCAACGAAGCCCTCAGCCTCAAGAAGGGCGCCGTCGTCCCCTGGGCCAAGTCCAACCCGCCCAGCCCCTATTATATGCAGGTCCTCGGCTCCCTCGCGAAGGAGTTCGGCTTCTCCCTCGACACCCCCTGGGCCGACCTGCCGGGGGAGGTGAAGCTCATCATCCTCCACGGCACCGCCGGCCGGCCCGTCACCCTGCGCTTCGTCGACGGCAAGAAAAGCTATGAGGTGAAAAAGCCCTTCGAAGGCGTCATCGGCAATCTCAACCGCCGCCTCCTCCAGACCGAATCCGCCTGGATGCGGGAGGAACTCAGCAAATACCAGACCGCCATGCCGTGCGAGACCTGCCACGGCGCCCGCCTCAAGCCGGAGGCGCTGGCGGTGAAGATCGCGGGGGAAGACATCTCCATGTCCACCCGCCGCTCGGTGGTGGACGCGCTCGGTTTCTTCTCCACCCTCCCCAGCCGCCTCAACGATCAGCAGAACCAGATCGCCCGCGCCATCCTCAAGGAAATCGTGGAGCGCCTCGGCTTCCTCAACAATGTCGGCCTCGACTATCTGAACCTGGACCGCACCAGCGGCACCCTGTCCGGCGGCGAGTCCCAGCGCATCCGCCTCGCCTCGCAGATCGGCAGCGGCCTGTCGGGCGTCCTCTACGTCCTCGACGAACCCTCCATCGGCCTGCACCAGCGCGACAATGACCGCCTGCTCATCACGCTCAAGCGCCTGCGCGACCTCGGCAACACCGTCATCGTCGTGGAACATGACGAAGACGCGATCCGCACCGCCGACTATATCGTCGACATGGGGCCGGGCGCGGGCGTCCACGGCGGCACCATCGTCGCGCAGGGCACCCTCAACGAACTGCTCGCGCACAAGGACAGCCTGACCGCCGACTATCTGAACGGCGCCCGCCGCATCGAAGTCCCGCCCCGCCGCCGCAAGGGATCGGGCAAGAAACTCACCGTCCACAACGCCCGCGCCAACAACCTGCAAAATGTTACCGCCAGCATCCCGCTCGGCACCTTCACCTGCATCACCGGCGTATCGGGCTCGGGCAAGTCCAGCTTCACCATCGACACCCTCTATGCGGCGTCCGCCCGCACCCTCAACGGCGCGCGCATCGTCGCCGGCCCGCATGACAAGGTGACGGGCCTCGAACATTGCGACAAGGTGATCGACATCGACCAGTCGCCCATCGGCCGCACCCCCCGCTCCAACCCGGCGACCTACACCGGCGCCTTCACCAACATCCGCGACTGGTTCGCCGGCCTCCCCGAAGCGCAGGCGCGCGGCTACAAACCCGGCCGCTTCAGCTTCAACGTCAAGGGCGGCCGCTGCGAAGCCTGCCAGGGCGACGGCGTGCTCAAGATAGAGATGCACTTCCTCCCCGACGTCTATGTCACCTGCGACGTCTGCCACGGCGCCCGCTACAATCGCGAGACGCTGGAGGTGAAGTTCAAGGGCAAGTCCATCGCTGACGTCCTCGACATGACGGTCGAGGATGCGGTGGAATTCTTCAAGGCCGTCCCCCCCATCCGCGACAAGATGGCGATGCTGGCCGAAGTGGGCCTGGGCTATATCAAGGTCGGCCAGCAGGCGACCACCCTGTCCGGCGGCGAAGCCCAACGCGTCAAACTCGCCAAGGAACTCTCCCGCCGAGCCACCGGCAACACGCTCTATATCTTGGACGAACCCACCACCGGCCTCCATTTCGAGGACGTCCGCAAACTGCTCGAAGTCCTCCACGCCCTCGTCGAACAAGGCAACAGCGTGGTCGTGATCGAACACAATTTGGATGTCATCAAGACCGCCGACTGGATCATCGACATGGGCCCGGAAGGCGGCGTCAAAGGCGGCGAAGTCGTCGCCGAAGGCACGCCCGAAAAGGTCGCGAAGAACGCCCGGAGCTTCACCGGACGCTATCTCGCGCCGCTGTTGGGGATGGAGGCCGTTGCGGCGGAGTGATTGACTTGAACGATCTTAACTGGAAATTTTAATATTTTTCAGCAAGATGGTGTGCAGGTATAATTGGGGGGTTAAATGGAACTGGCTACTAAACTGGTCGAACTCGAAAAACGAACAGCCCAACATCGCGAGCTATTGCTAACCGAGGAAGCAGCCAAAACGGCGCTAGTGATGCCGTTTATCCAATCATTGGGATATGATGTCTTCAATCCGGCAGAAGTCATACCCGAGTTCACGGCAGACGTAGGGATAAAGAAAGGTGAGAAAGTTGATTACGCAATCTGCATTGACGGTCAGCTAAAAATTTTGATGGAATGCAAACCTTCCTCTGTTGACCTCGATCTCAAACATGCTTCTCAACTATTTCGCTATTTCTCAACAACAGACGCTCGCGTTGCGGTCCTAACGAATGGCGTTCAATATCAGTTTTATTCTGATATAGAACAACCCAATAAAATGGACGAAAAGCCATTTTACATCTTTTCCATGGATGGGATAAAGCGGACCGATCCGCCTATCTTAGAGAAATTTACACGTCAGCATTTTGATATCGACTCAATTGTCGCAGCCGCTGGTCGATTGAAGCTTGAATCACAAATGCGCATTGAATTGGAAAAGGAATTTGCCGACCCTTCGGATGACTTCATCAAAATGATGGCTGCAAGGGTGCAAGGAGGGCGTGTAACAGCATCCCTCAAAGAGCAATACCATGCTGTTCTTACGGCATCTATCGCCTCGATCATCAGAGACCGGGTCAACGATCGTTTAACATCGGCACTGAATGTCGCCAATCCGGCTTCCGAAATCATTGAGGAGGGTGGGTCTGATGACATGTCCGATGCGGCAGGCATCATTACGACGGATGATGAGATTAACGGGTTTCGTATCGTACAAGCCATAGCTGCACGACATGTAGATCCTAGTCGCGTGGTCATCCGGGATTCAAAATCATACTGCGCCATATTGCTAGATGACAACAATAGGAAATCTCTAGCCCGGCTCCACTTCAATAGCCCAACGACACGATATGTTGGCACGTTCGTTGACAAAGTAGAGACGCGGCATGCCGTTTCGTCCCTCACCGACATATACAAACTTGAGGAGTTAATCGTAGCGCGTATCACGGCTTTAGAAAGCGGGCCTGACAGCTAATCATACCATGCCTCAATATCGCTTGGAATTCACCGCCGCGCTGGAAATCTTCGCACAGATTTGTGATGCAATGGCCGCACGAGGCTTCACTCGACCTGTGCTGGTGGGAGGCGCGGCAGTAGAATTTTACAGCATGGGATTTATTACTACGGGCGACTTCGATCTCTGCTCACCGGCGCAGGATGCCCTCGAAGAAGAATTTCAGCGCTACGGGTTCGTCCGCCCCTCAGGACCAGGCCGTGCTACACGCGGGTGGGTTCATCCCGATCTCGGCCTCGGTTTCGAAGTCGTTGGCGACATGCCGCTCGACGGCGCTGTCACGCGCGACCATATCGCCCTTGTCGAGGATTTTGAAAATGGTCCGCCCTTTGCGATTATCTCTGTGGAAGATCTGATAGCCGACCGCATGGGCCAATATGCCTCCGGCACCGCCCGCGAGATGCTGGCGCAAGCAAAAACGCTGCTACGCCTTCACCCGGAAGCCGACATGGATTATCTTGAACGCCGCATCCGCCATGAAACTGGCGGTGATTTCGGAGCAGATGATGTCCTTGACCGACAAAACTGAGAATTGGCCCGGCCGCCGCATCGCCTTCAAAAGCTTTGCGGCCGATCTCGCGCGCCGCCGCGCCGAACTCGGTATCACCGACGCCGATATACCCCGCAACAGCGGCACCCGCCGCACAGCCAGCAAAAAGGCCCTCCTGAAAGCGATCAGGGACGCAGGCGGCAACTGGTAAATCCGACTCATCTAATTCGGACCAATTCAGCCGTTCCGTGATTGGCACAGACCGCGGCTACTGATATTTTCCAATCCATGACCAAACTCACTCCCATCGAGTCCGAGTTCGCGACCACCGAGGACGCCGAGGCTTATGACGCTTGGTTCCGCGCCAAGGTCGAAGCCGCCTTGGCCGATCCCCGGCCCGGCATCCCGCACGATCAGGTCATGGCGAAACTGCGCGCCATCATTGAGGCCAAGAAAGCCAAGCAGGCCTGATGCCGCACGTCATCTGGCGCCCGAAGGCGCTCGAAGATGCCGACCGCATCATCGACTATATCTCCGACCGCAATCCCGCCGCTGCCGCCCGCCTTGCCGATCTGTTCGAATATGCCGCTGAGCGACTGGCCGACCATCCCTATATGCATCGCGCCGGTCGCGTCCCGGATACGCGGGAAGCCATCGTTACCCCCAACTACGTCCTCGTTTACCGCGCAGGCGCAGACGTCATCGAAATCCTGGCCGTCCTCCACACCCGCCAACAATATCCTTGACTTCGTTCCCATTTTGTTCTGTCCTACACACCCTCCCCTGACATATCCTCCCGGCAAAGCACCTCACGGAAAAGGGCCTTGCCATGACCTGCCAATTCCCTCCCCTCCCCACCCCCGCGCAGCAGATCCGCGCCGACGGCTGGAGCCCCGCTCGCCAACGCACCTTCCTTGAAACCCTCGCCGCCACCGGCATCATTCTCTCCGCCTGCGAAGCCGCCCACATCAGCCCGCGCTCGGCCTATGCCCTGCGCATCCGCCGCGACGGCGCGGCCTTTCGCCTCGGCTGGGACGCCGCCATCCTCATCGCCCGCGCCCGCCTGGCCGACGATCTGCTCGCCCGCGCCCTCACCGGCCATGAGGAGGTGATCCGCAAGGACGCGCAAGCAGGCGAAATCACCCGCCACCGCCACGACAACCGCCTCGCCATGTCGATGCTCTCCCGCCTCGACCGCATGGCCGACAGCCCGCCGCAGGGCAGCGACGCCGCCCTCGCCCGCGTGGTGGCGCAGGATTTCGCCGCCTATCTCGACATGCTCTGTCCGGAGGATCAGGCGCAGGCCGACCGCCCCGACGCCCCGCCCCCGCCTCAGCCCATGGCCGCCGATGCGGACCACACCGCCCTGCCCGACCCCGCCGCCCCCGAAGAAACGCCCGCCATCGAACAGGCCGCCACCGCCTTGTCCCCCGGCGCCTCCGCCGCGCTGTTCGTCGCCGCGCGCCTGGCGCTGGGCGAGGGCGGCAAGGCCCCGCTCTTCCCCCTCGATGGACGGTGTGAACTTCGGCCCCTTCCGGCCGCTCCGCCGGTCGACCGCGCCAGTTTCCCGCCAGACGAAGCCGCCGCCCGGCTGCGCGGCATCTGGTGGGATGAGGAAAGGGACGGCTGGCGCACCGACTATCCCGCGCCGCCCGGCTTCGACGGCGACGAAAGCGACGCCTTCTACGACATCGACGCCTATGAGCGCGACCTGACGACGGCGGAGGAACAGGCGCTGGCCCTGCGCGTGGAGGCGGAGCGCCGCCCCTATGAACATGCCGCCGCCCGCGCCCGCGACGCCTTTTTCGGCTTCACCGCGCTGGCGGGAGCAGGATGATCGCACCCGCCGATTTGCTATTCCGCCCCCATGCCCCTATATGGGGAAGGCTATAGTCGCAAATCGACGGTCTTTCGGCGCTTTGCGGCACCAAACTTCCTTCTTTCCCTGCCCCTCTAGCGCAAGGCCCGTCCACACGGGACGCGCCCACGTAAAGAAGGAAATACCCCATGAGCATCATCGGAACCGTCAAATTCTTCAACGCCGACAAGGGCTATGGCTTCATCGCTCCCGATGACGGCAGCCCGGACGCCTTCGTCCACATCTCCGCGGTGGAGCGCGGCGGTCTCGCCACCCTGCGCGAAAAGGACCGCGTCTCCTACGATCTGGAGCAGGACAAGCGCGGCAAGATGGCGGCGGTGAATATCCAGCACGCGCAATGATGCGCCGCTGACAGGCCGGGCGCCGCCCACGCGGCGCCCGCCACTCTTGAAAGGAGCGTCCCATGGCCAACCCCGATTTCCGCGCCCTCGCCCGTCAGGCCCGGAACGAAGCCGACGCCGCCACCCTGGACAATGTCCGCCAGCGCTGCCTGCGTTCCGAAGCCGCCTTTCTGGTCATGGCCCGACGACAGGAATATGTCGACGAAAGCCGCGCCCGCCGCGCCGCCGCCACCAACTGAACGGCGCCGGCCGGCCCTGCCACTCTTCGCATCGCCGGCCCCGCTCGCCCTGCCGCACCGCGCCGGAACCGATCCGCGCCGCCAATGTTATCCTTGCAAATTCCCCACGGAACAAGGAGCCCCCACCCATGATCCGCACCCTGATCTTCGGCGCGATCGCAGGCTATGTCGGCAAGAAACTCTATGACGAAGGCAAGCTGACAGAGTTCAAGGACGACCTCGTCGCCCGCTACAACCAGGCCAAGTCGGACCTCGACCAGCGCCGCGACAGCGACAGCACGGTGACCAGTCCCAACCTCGCCACGCCCGCCGCCAGCACCACCGGCGCCGCGCCCGTGACGCCCTGACGGCCCGACCCTTTCCTTTCCAGCGGTGAACACCCTCTCCCCGCTGGCATCACTGCCCGCCCGGCTGCCTTTCCCCCCTTTTGGTGCCGCGGCGGGCAGACTATTTCGCGCAACTTCCTCCCTTCCCAAGGGTTGTCACCCCAGCAGGGAAAGCACAGGAGAAAAGGACAATGCGCACCCCCCTATTGGCAGCGGCGCTGCTTGCAATGCCGTTGACGGCCTGCGTTTCGGACGGTGACGGTGGCCGCTACGGCTACGACCGCCCCGGCTACGGCCACCGCCCCGGCGGCCGGCCCATCGGCGACAACGACTATATCTACCGCGACAATGACGGCCGCTATTATTGCAAGCGCGACGACGGCACCACCGGCACCATAGTCGGCGCGATTGCGGGCGGCGTATTGGGCAACATCATCGCCCCCGGCGGCTCCAAGACGCTGGGCACCATCCTGGGCGGCGCCGGCGGCGCGCTCGCCGGCCGCGCCATCGACAAGAACGACGTCCGCTGCGAATAGAACGAAAAAGGGCGCGGACCCAAAGGCCCGCGCCCTCCTTCTGAACCCCGACAGGGCTTACAGCTTTTCGACCAGCTCCGGCACGACCTTGAACAGGTCGCCGACCAGCCCGATGTCCGCCACCTGGAAGATCGGCGCATCCTCATCCTTGTTGATGGCGATGATGGTCTTGGAATCCTTCATCCCCGCCAGATGCTGGATCGCCCCGGAGATACCCACGGCAATATAGACTTCCGGCGCCACGATCTTGCCGGTCTGCCCGACCTGATAATCGTTCGGCACATAACCCGCGTCGACCGCCGCGCGGCTCGCGCCGACCGCCGCGCCCAGCTTGTCCGCCAGCGGGAAGATCGTCGCCTCGAACGTCTCGCCGTCCTTGAGCGCACGGCCCCCCGACACGATCACCTTGGCCGAAGTCAGCTCCGGACGCTCCAGCTTGGCGATTTCGGCCCCAACGAAGGAGGAAATGCCCTTGTCACCCGTCGAAGCCACCGCCTCGACAGTCCCGTTGCCGCCTTTCTTGGCCGCCTTCTCGAAAGCGGTGCCGCGAACGGTGATGACCTTCTTGGCATCCTTCGACTTTACCGTCGCGATGGCGTTGCCGGCATAGATGGGCCGGGTGAACATATCCTCGCTCTCGACCGACAGAATGTCGCTGATCTGCATGACATCCAGCAGAGCCGCCACGCGCGGCGCGATATTCTTGCCATTGCTGGTGGCGGGCGCGACGAACGCATCATGATGGCTCATCAGCTCAACGACCAGCGGCGCGACATTCTCGGCCAGCGCATGACCGAAGGCGGCGGCGTCGGCGACATGGACCTTGCCCACGCCCGCGATACTGGCGGCTTCCGCGGCAACGCCGCCGACGTCCTGCCCCGCAACCAGCAGATGCACTTCACCCAGCTTCGATGCAGCGGTGACGGCGGAAAGCGTCGCGTCCTTGACCGCGCCGCCCTCATGTTCAACCCAAACGAGCGTCTTCGTCATGCTGCAACTCCCAGAGCCTTGAGCTTCGCGACCAGTTCATCGACATCGGCCACCTTCACGCCGGCCGAACGCTTGGCCGGTTCGGACACCTTGATCGTCTCCAGACGCGGCGCAATGTCCACGCCGTAATCGGCAGGCGCCTTGGTCGCGAGCGGCTTGCTCTTCGCCTTCATGATGTTGGGCAGCGAGGCATAGCGCGGTTCGTTGAGACGCAGGTCGGTGGTGACGATGGCGGGGACGTTGAGCTTCACCGTCTCCAGACCGCCGTCGACTTCGCGGGTCACGCTGACCTTGTCGCCTTCGACCTCCACCTTGCTGGCGAAGGTGCCCTGCGGCAGACCCAGCAGGGCCGCCAGCATCTGGCCGGTCTGGTTGCTGTCGTCGTCGATCGCCTGCTTGCCCAGGATGATCAGGCCAGCGCCTTCCTCTTCCTGCACCTTGGCGAGCAGCTTGGCCACGCCCAGCGGTTCGACCTCATCGTCGGTCTGGATCAGGATCGCCCGGTCGGCACCCATGGCCAGCGCCGTGCGCAGCGTCTCCTGCGCCTTGGCAACGCCGATCGACACCGCCACCACCTCGGTCGCCACGCCCTTCTCCTTCAGGCGAATGGCTTCCTCGACCGCGATCTCGTCGAACGGGTTCATCGACATCTTCACGTTCGCCAGATCGACGCCCGTCCCATCCGCCTTCACCCGAGGCTTCACATTATAGTCAATCACCCGCTTCACGGGCACAAGGATCTTCATCTCCAACATCCTTCCTTCATTCACGCCAAGCCCGCAAATGCGACGGCAAATGCAAGCAGGGGCGCGGGCAGCCCGTCTCCGGACCACCCGCACCCTTTTGGTGTCTTGTTCAGGCGAAAAGCTGCGTCAGGCTGCCTTCCTCACTTCCGCCACGATCTTCTTGGCCGCGTCGCCCAGATCGTCCGCCGGGACGATGGCCAGGCCCGACTTGGCCAATATGTCCTTGCCCTGCTGGACGTTCGTGCCTTCCAGGCGGACGACCAGCGGAACCGACAGGTTCACATCCTTGGCGGCGGCGACGATGCCGTCGGCAATGATGTCGCACTTCATGATGCCGCCGAAGATGTTGACCAGAATGCCCTTCACCGCCGGGTCCTTCAGGATGATCTTGAAGGCCGCCGTCACCTTTTCCTTGGAAGCGCCGCCGCCGACGTCCAGGAAGTTGGCCGGGAATTCGCCGTTAAGCTTGATGATGTCCATGGTCGCCATGGCAAGACCCGCGCCATTCACCATGCAGCCGATATTGCCGTCCAGCTTGATATAGGCGAGGTCATATTCCGAAGCCTCGACTTCCGCCGCATCTTCCTCGGTCAGGTCGCGCAGTTCGACGATGTCCTTGTGACGGAACAATGCGTTACCGTCGAAGCCGACCTTGGCGTCGAGGACGAGGAGGTTGCCCTGCTCGGTGACGGCCAGCGGGTTGATTTCGATCTGCGACGCGTCGGTCGCCAGGAAAGCGTCGTAGAGCGACGAAGCGACCTTGGCGGCCTGCTTGGCCAGGTCACCGGTCAATTCCAGCGCGGCGGCAACGGCCCGGCCATGGTGCGGCATGAAGCCGGTGGCCGGGTCGACGGCGAAGGTGTGGATCTTCTCCGGGGTCGAATGCGCGACTTCCTCGATGTCCATGCCGCCTTCGGTCGACACGACGAAGGCCACGCGGCCGGTCGCACGGTCCACCAGCAGGGCGAGGTAGAATTCCTTCGCAATATCAGCCCCGTCGGTGATGTAGAGGCGATTGACCTGCTTACCTGCTTCGCCGGTCTGCACCGTCACCAGCGTGTTACCGAGCATGTCGGTGGCGTGAGCCTTCACCTCGTCCAGGCTGAAGGCCAGACGGACGCCGCCCTTCGCGTCGGGACCGAGTTCCTTGAACTTGCCCTTGCCCCGGCCACCAGCGTGGATCTGCGACTTCACGACATAAAGCGGCCCGGGCAGCTTCTTGGCGGCTTCGACCGCTTCATCGACGGAGAAAGCGGCGTAACCGGCGGCGATCGGCGCGCCGTACTTCGCCAGCAGTTCCTTCGCCTGATATTCGTGGATGTTCATGGGGCTCGCCTGTCCTTTCCGCTGAAACTCTTGTGCCCAGCGGCTAAGCACAGGCAAAAGGGCAACACCAGCAAATTTCGCAAAATGACTTTGCAAAATTGCAAAACCTTTGTAAAGCGCAGGCCTTGTTTATTGCGAAATCAGCCGTCCATGGCGCAGACGATCGCCGCCTTGCTGGTCACGGCAAAGATCTCCGGATCCTCCAGCGCGCGGACCTTGAAGAGGAACCGGTCCACCGTCATGTCCCCCATGTGAGACTTGCGGAGCGATGCCAGCGACTGAAGCCTGCGGAGCTGCGTCAGACTCAGCCGATCAACCATCCTTTCGGCCATGCAGCCGGCCATGCGGGGCGATATACCCGCATCGATCAGCCCGGTGCGAAGGCGCGATTCGGGAGAGACCGTCGCGCAAGACATGAGGAGGAGCGAAGCGCCCAGCCCGCAGGCCAGCGAACGGAGGGGGATGGTTGTCATCCCTCCTTCATGGCAAGCATGGTCTGAACAGAGGCTAAATGCTGGCCGCGCCCAAGGGAGAAAAAGAGAGATGGACAGGATTTTCACGGCCTTTGCCCACCGGATCGCAAGCTGGTCGGGCCAGCCGGCCGCCTTCATCCTGGCCGTGCTGGTGATCCTGGGCTGGATCGTGACCGGCCCGATCTTCCATTATTCCGACACCTGGCAGCTCATCATCAATACGGGCACGACGATCGTCACCTTCCTGATGGTCTTCCTGATCCAGAATGCGCAAAATCGCGACGGCTCCGCCATACAGGCGAAAATGGACGAACTGATCCGCGCCGTATCGACGGCGCGGAACGAGTTCATCGGCATCGAACATTTGACCGAAGCGGAACTGGAGAAGATCAAGACGGTGCTGGAAAAGGAATGTGGCGACAATGAAACGCACCGCGAGTCGATAGAACGGCTGATCGAACGCCGCTAATGCGCCAGGTCGACCAGCCTTTCATTCTCACGGCGATAGGCGTCGATCTGATCGGTATAGCCGCGCGCAAGGCCTTCATAGGCCTCCCGGCCCTTCACCGACCGGCTCATCTGCGCGCGAATCAATGCAACTTGCTGTCTGTGCAGCAGATAGTTGACATCCATCTCCCCATTCATATTCACCCTCCTACCTGATCGCTGAAAGAGATTGGTTGGGGTTCGCATCCTGTGCGAGTCGCTCTACGGCGCGGTGACGATAGCATCGGCCCGATGGCCATGCGATTCCATCCGGCGCATGCGGAGAGCAGCCTGCCGGATATTCCCCCCCTCAAAAGCGGGCCGCCTTGCAAAAGGAGGCTATCCACAATGGGTCAAAGCAGCAGCAAGCCAGCGAGAATGGCGGTCTTCGCCTGCTCGATGAGCAGCGAGGGCCTGAAAGCCACTGTTGGGGAAGGCTGGGGATCAATAAAAATTATTACGACTATGAAATGATTATTTGTTTGAGAATCAATTCTTTGCTGTCATAGCCACTCGTCGGGAACAGGGGGAGCTCGATCCGTGGAGGCAATGATCTTCGCTTATCTGGCGAGGGTTCATCATGAAATTCTGCTGTTCGCGGTGGTGGCGCTGGCGATCGGTGGCATGGACGATTTCATCATAGACCTGGTCTTCCTGTGCCGAAGGCTGTGGCGCAAGCTGATTGTCTATTCCCGTCATCGACGAATGACGACCCTCACCCTGCCCGCCTCCCCGCAACCCGGCCGCATCGCCATCTTCATCCCAGCCTGGCAGGAAGCCGATGTGATCGGCCCGATGCTCCGTAACGCGCTCAGCCACTGGAGGGACCAGGACTATCGGATCTTCGTGGGCGCCTATCCCAATGACCGGGCGACATTGGATATTCTCACGCCCTTGGCCGGTCGGGAAACGCGGTTGATCCTGTGCATCAACGAACGAAATGGGCCAAGTACGAAAGCCGATTGCCTGAATGTGGTCTGGCGCGCCATGCTGCGGGAGGAAGAGCGCACGGGGGTCCGGTTCAAGGCGATCGCCCTGCACGATGCGGAAGATGTCGTCCATCGCGACGAGATCAGGCTTTTCGACCTGATGATGGACCGGTTCCAGCTCGTTCAGCTCCCGGTCCTGCCCCTGCCCGGCCAGGGCGGCTGGTGGTCGAGGGCCATAGCCAATCATTACTGTGATGAGTTCGCGGAAAGACACGCTGCATTAGCGTAATTGTGAAATCCGCTCTGCCCCGGTCGCCATCGCAAGGATTTCATCCATCTGGCGCACGACTTCCACGATGACGCCGCGCTTCTTCTCCAGATTGGGATGCACCACAACGCGGGCGATCATAGCGCGCAAGCGAGGGACTGCCTCCAGCCTCGCCTCGGGTGCCGCAAGGGCCTGATCCAACTCCTCTACTTGGCGCCTGTAAACTTCCTCCATGTGTGGGTGGAGCGTGAGAACGGTTGGCACAGCATCCATGTTCGCCAGCTCGCGGGTAAGCTGATCAACATCCTTCCGCGCGCTGGCCAGCATTTCCCGGATTTCGTCGAATTCACTACCGCCCTCGGCGAAGGCCTTCAGCATGCGCTCCTTACGCCGTTGCGCTTCTGCCAGCTTTCGTTCGACCTTCGCGCGATCACGGCCGAGGTCAGCGGCGGCGCGAGCGAAGTCCCGGTGATATTCGCGCAGATAGGCGCTGACGGCATCCGGCGCGAGCATCCCGGCTTTTAGGTCTGCAAGCACGCGGCGCTCAAAGTCCTCGGTGTTGATGAGGCGATTGTTTGTGCAAGCGCCCCCGTAGCGCTTCACGCTGCACCCCCAATGATTGCTGGTCGTGCGGACGAAATTGGAGCCGCAGACGCCGCAAAATGCCAAGTTCGACAGTATGTGCTTCGGGCGGCGCGCCCGGTGCGGCTGGACGGTGCTGTTCGCCTCCAGCTGGTCCTGGACCTTCTGCCATAGCGCGTCATCGATGATGCGCATGTCGGGCACCGGCACCCGCATGACATCCTCTTCCGTATTGTAGCGCATGAGCCGACGGCGGGTCTGCGGGTTGACCACCTGGCGGCTCCGTCCATAGGTCAGCACGCCGATGTAGATCTCGTTGCGCAGGATGCCGCGCTTGTGATTCTTCTCCCCATGAAGCGCTGTGCTGTGCCACAGCTTGCCTCTTGGCCCTGGTATGCTTTCCGCGTTCAAATCGCAGGCGATGGCGAAGGGGCTCTTGCCGCTCGCATATTCCGTGAAGATGCGGCGAACGATCTCCGCTTTCTCAGGATCGATGTCGCGCAGACCGCGAATGACGCCGCCTTTGTCATCCAGCTTGTTCGCCTGAACATAGCCATATGGAATGCCGCCACTTGCCCTGCCCTGCTTCACGGTGCCGATCTGGCCGCGTCGCACGCGCTTCGCGAGATCTGTGCGAAACTGCGCGTCCATGAAGCCCTTAACTAGGCCGATCATGGGGGTGACGGTGCCATCAAACAGTGTGAAAAGGCGCGCGCCAGCAAACTCGATGCGTTCGCGCAGATTGTGGGCATCTGCGACATGGCGCGAGATGCGATCGGTCGACTCGGCAAGTACCTGGTCAACGCCGCCCGCCTCTACCATGCGCATCATCGCATTGAGACCGGGCCGCTGATCTTCGCCAATGCCGGCGGCTCCGGAGATGGCCGCATCTTCGAACGTGCCGACAACCGTCCAGCCTTCCTGCTCAGCGCGCTGGCGGCAGAGGGCTATCTGGTCCGTCGTGGACCGAGGGTTCTGATTTTCATTGCTGAACCGGGCGTAGATGACCGTCCGCATCGCTATCTCCATTCAGGCCGCCTCCTCGCGCGGCGCGAAGGGCGGCAATGTCTCTTGCAACCTGCGCGCGCGCAAGTGCCTCTACAAAGGCGATCAATGCGGTATCGCTGGCCTTATTGATGCGAGCCGGGGCGTTCATGCGGCAGCCCTCACCGGCTGGGACAATTGGACATGGCGCTTCACAAAGTGAGCGATGCCGGGCCGGTCACTGCTGGGTAGATCGCGCCGATACCATTTCAGCAGATCAGCGAAGCACCAGTAGCGGTCCCATTCGGCAAGAAATGGAGCGGCGGCAGCGCCATAGCGCTCAGCGATATGAGCGATTGGCATTTCGCGCTGCCATGCATCGCGGACGCTGCTGTCAGCAGCTCTGAACGCTTTATGCAATGCCCGTTCGGCGCGGCGGGTGCTATCCTCCAGCGCAGCGAGCTTCTCTTCCAACGTCGCGGCTTCGACCTCCCTTCGTTCCAAGCGAACGACCCAATGCCAATCTGCGGCTATGGCGCGCCACACGCGAATTTCGCGCGTTGCTTGATCAGCCGATATTTTTCCAGCTTCGATCAGCGCGGGATACTGCGCCTCCCGCCTTTCGACTGCTGCGCCTGCTTCCTCTGCAAGAACGATGTAGCTAGTGAGGCCGCTCATGGTGCCTCGCCCTCGCTGTGACACATCAGCGAGCATTCGATGTCCGGCTCGGTCAGAATGTTGCCACGGCTCGGGTCGAGTTCATCGAGGAAAACTCGTCCCTCTGCCTTGGTCTTAATGCATGTTGCACCGATTTTGCGCTCGATCTTCGCCATGCGGTCAAAGGCCTCCGGAAAATGGCGCCGGATCATATTCCAGTAGCCCATTCCGCCCTTCGGACAGCCGATGCAGTTGTTGTTCTGGAAGCCGAGCCGATACATCATCGGTATCTCAATACCGGCTTGCCGGATCATGGCTTTGCAGTCAGCTTTAGTCAGACCTTGGTCGATCAGCGGCGTCTCAAGATAGACCTCGAAATTCTCCTGCCGAAATCGGTCGGCCCGCTTCTTCTCCTCTGCGGTGTATCCGAAGACCTGGATGTCATCGGGGCGCTGGAAGGTGAAGCGCAGGGCGCGCTTCATCTCTCCCGTGCATTTCGCGCCGTCGGGGCCGACGATATAGCGCTCACGGAGCATCACGTCCCAAGGGTCAGCATAGTAGCGGCTGGACAGCTCGACTATCTCGCGGTCAAACCAGCGCTCGCAATCAGCGAGGAAGCGCTTATTGTCGGGATGCTCGCCCTTGGGGTTCGTGTAGGCGACGACAACACGCTCGCGGTATTTGTCGATCGCTAGCTTGGTTGCAACTGCTGACGCCGCGCCGCACGAGAACCAGCTGACCACCCGTGAGACGCTGGTGGGCGCAGGCGCATCGAACAACCGGAATTGCGGCTCTGCTTCGGTCACAGCGCAAGCCTCCGCTCGATGAGGTCGGCGGGCAGCCCGGTGACACGCTCAAGCTCGGCACGGAACGCGTCGCGTGCCATCGACTGGTTCTCCAGTTCCTCGGAATATCGGCCGATCAAGCCGGTGTTCTGGGCTGCCCGAGCAGCAAGGCTCGCAACGTGGCCCGTGACCATTTCGAGGTGGAGACCGGCCATGCCGAGCGATGAAAGATGCGCGCCGGTCATGCCCAGATCGCCCAGGCAACCAGAGCGACAGACAAGACCAACGCGGCCAGCGCAATGATCATGTAGGCGAGCGCGTTGGCTTCAGCCCGGCGGGCTTCCCGCAGCGCGCTATGTGCGTTCAGTTCGATGTAGGACATGCTCACCTCTCAAGTAGGAATGAGAGGCAAATAGTAGGACTTGTCCTACACTGTCAATGGGAAAGTAGGATCAGTCCCATCCCGGATCATAGTCGGGATAGAACTCTGGCTCTTC
The DNA here is from genome assembly GCF_024611135.1 of Sphingobium sp. CFD-2. Classification (NCBI taxonomy): domain Bacteria; kingdom Pseudomonadati; phylum Pseudomonadota; class Alphaproteobacteria; order Sphingomonadales; family Sphingobiaceae; genus Sphingobium; species Sphingobium sp. CFD-2. Next base: position 2,170,971 of record NZ_CP084405.1, read on the forward strand.
TGGGGGGCCTGACGGAGGCGGAGGCAGGCGCAATTCGGCTCCATCAAGCGCAATTCTGATCAATGCGCCTCGGTGCGTCATGCATTGAAAGACGGCTGCTGTGATGCGGGCGCGCGAGAGATAAGCGCGAATCAGCGGCGCGCGGTCGGCGCGGACATATCCGAGCTGAATGCCTCGGCAGCTATAGATCGCGACTGCTTGCGGGTCGGCCGGGTTCTTCGGCTCCGGCTCAAGCAGCACCGGCTCCCCTGGCGAACACATCGCTAATTCAAACCGTCGAGGAGGCCCCTTCTTATTGGGGTAATCGAGGCCCGCGATGTCGAGGCTCATCTGGTCGATCAATGGAGAGGCGGCCTAGATCTCGCGGCCGAACCAGATTACGCGGCCATGGATCGCCAGTTCGTCCGCCTCGATCGTGTAGTTGTCCACTGCTGGGTTGTCCGAGATGATCGAAACCCGCCCACCTTTCTCCATCCGCAGGCGCTTGATCGCAGCAGCCCCATTGATGGCAATCGCGTAAACGCGATCCTGCATGTTGAGCATGTGCTGCGTCGTGTCGATCATCACGACATCACCTGGGAAGAGCGTCGGCTGCATACTGTCACCCACGCCCCGAGCGAGTTTCAGCCGGTGATAAGGGGCACGGCTGATCCTATTCAAAAAGATTGGATCGAAGCGGATCGGCTCCTGCTCGATATAGCTTTCCAGCTCGGTGCCTGGCCCCATGGAATAGGATAGGTCAAGCGACGACAGCTCCACAGTGTGATCGTCGGCACCGATGCTACGCGTGAGCGGGATGTCCGGGGCAAGCACGACGGGCTTCGGCGGGGTCGGAGCCGATGCTTCGTAAGCCAACGGCTCCACCTCCTCGCCGTTCGCCGCTCTCGTGATCAAATCGAGCGGCTGCGCAAGCGCCGTCGCCATATGTCCAAGCATAGTAATGCTGGGATTGAGGCTCTTCCCGCGTTGAAGATCGTAGAGCGGCTTGCCCTTTGTCCCCGACAGTTCCTGAATTTTCTTGTCGTAGTGATCACGCGCGCGGGGCGCGGCTTCGATCGCCTTTCTGATGAAGGTTTGCAGGGCATTTTCAGACGGTTCGCTCATGTGGGACAAATCCCACAACGGCGGCCGGTTGGAAATGCTGGGACCATTCCCATCTTTCCTACTTGACGGTGGGATCATTCCTACAATATTCACGCCGCATGTCCCGCTACCATTCAGACCTTGTCGCTGACATCGAGGCGTTCGCTTCGCAGCATGACATGCCCGAAACGACCTTTGGCCGCCGTGCCATGGGTGATCCCCACTTCATGCGCGATATTCGCCGTGACCGATGCCTTCGCCCTGAGAGCGTCGAGAAGGTTCGCCGCTTCATGCGCGACTATGCGCAGGCCGCGCAGGACAGGTTAGCGTCCGCGCTCGTGGTGTAATTTCTGGTGTAGATTGAGATGATCGCATGGGGTGGGGCATGCCCCACCCCATGCGATTTCGATCTCGGTGGCCACCGGGCTCATCGGTAAGGTGGAGTTACCACACTTCACACGCCCACCGAGGAGTTGATCCCGATGACCGACGACAGACTACCGCTTGCCGAGCTGATGGCGAAGACTGGAGATGGAGATTTCCTGCGCACGATCGCCGAGAGCGTATTACAGATCATCATGGAGGCCGACGTCGATGGCCTGGTCGGCGCTAGCCGACACGAGCGCTCCGGCGACCGGACGACCTGGCGGAACGGCTACCGCGACCGCAGCCTCGATACCCGGCTCGGCACGCTCAACCTGAGGATTCCCAAGCTACGGACCGGCGCCTACTTCCCTGGCTTCCTGGAACCCAGGAAGACCGTCGAGAAGGCGCTGGTCGCGGTGATCCAGGAGGCGTGGATCGCCGGCGTCAGCACCCGGCGTGTCGACGAGCTGGTGCAGGCCATGGGCATGACCGGCATCTCCAAATCCTCGGTGTCCAAGCTGTGCAAGGATATCGACGAACGTGTCCATGCCTTCCTTAAGCGGCCGCTCACCGGCGACTGGCCCTACCTCTGGCTCGATGCTACCTACCTCAAGGTGCGCGAGGGCGGGCGGATCGTCAGTGTCGCCGCGATAATAGCCGTTGCCGTCAACACCGAGGGCAAGCGCGAAATCGTTGGCCTTCACATTGGACCCTCCGAAGCCGAGCCATTCTGGTCGAGCTTCCTCAAGGACCTCGCACGCCGCGGACTGACCGGCGTGAAGCTGGTCATCTCCGATGCCCACGAGGGCCTCAAGGCAGCGATCACTCGCGTGCTCAGCGCCACCTGGCAGCGGTGCCGCGTCCACTTCATGCGCAATGCCCTGGCCTACGTGCCCAAGGGCCAGAACACCGTCGTCGCCGCTGCCATCCGCCAGGTCTTCCTCCAGCCCGACCATGCCGCCGCGACACAGGTCTGGCGCCAGGTCGCCGACCAGTTGCGTACCCGCTGGCCAAAGCTCGGCGCCTGCATGGACGATGCCGAGCACGACGTGCTGGCCTACATGACCTTCCCCGAGCAGCACCGCGTCAAATTACATTCCACCAATCCACTGGAACGCCTGAACAAGGAAGTGAAGCGCCGCGCCGATGTCGTCGGCATCTTCCCGAACGAGGATAGCATCATCCGCCTCGTCGGCGCCGTCCTGCTGGAGCAGAATGACGAATACCAGCTCCAGCACCGCTACATGCAGATCGAGGGCATGGCCGCCCTTGCTACACCAATGATCGAGGAGGCACAGCCGCTACAGATTACACCCAAGGCCGCCTGAAAATGCAGCCCGCTGGCCACACCCAATTCTACACCACATTGACGGACGCGACCCAGGACAGCGCACCCGGCAAAAACCGGAACTTTGCCGCCCCGGAAAGTGAGGCGGCATGATGCAGCGCTTCAAACCCATTGCGTGGCTGCCTGGTTCGCCTCGTCAAGCCGAAGGCACGGCGGCGCACCCGTCGCTTAAAGCCCAGCGCGTCGAGCTTCAGCGCATCGAAGCGGCCTGCGCTACCATCGGTGACCCGGCAGCTGATGAGGCTGATCTGCGCGCCGCCTTTCTGGCGATCGGCTCCGCCCTGTGTACCGAAAAGCAGCGCTCCGCTGCGCTCTATCAGCAGGTGCAGTCGCTGGAGAGCGAACTCGCCCGCCTCAAGAGCGAGGTTCCCGCATGATCCCCTTCAGCCATTCCATGCCTTCGGCCAGCGCCTCACCGCTCGCCATGTCGACATCATTTTCCGACTTCAACAAATCGTCCATGCGTCGGCTGACGCGGCGCTCGACTGCGGCGCTGAAGTCTGGACCGAACCGTTCGTCGAGTTCGCGCAGGATCTCCGCAACGACGAAAAAGCCGGTGACGGCCTCCGAGGCGGTATCGCTCAATTTCCCGTTCCTTCGTGCTGGATGTGACAACCGCACGATAGCCGAAGGGGGTGCGGCTCAGAAACTGGTTCTGAATATTTGTTGCCGTGCCCCCGGAGGGCTGCCCGCATGAGCCGGTCCCTTGCCCTTACGCCGGAACAGCAGTCCGGCAAGGCGTCGTTCAAGGCGCTTGTGAAGAGCTTTGGCGGTCAGGACGCTGCAGCGGAAGAGACTGGCGTTCGCCGCCAGAAGATCAGTGACATGGGCCTCGCCAATGTCGCGGACTCGCCCACGCTCGACCTGATCGATGCGCTTGAGGATCGCACCGTCGGAATGCCCGGCTGGCCGCATGTCACCAGCTGGCTCTGCCGCCGGCGCGGCGGTGTGTTCGTGCCGCTGCCGCAGGGCGACGATGACGCAGACGGCATGATGCTGACCGTCGCGGAGCTCGCGGGCGAGCTGGGCGACGTATCCCGCGCCGTGTCCGAAGCAGTCGCCTCGACAGGCGATGGCGGCCGCGATGTCACCGAACAGGAAGCCCTCGCCGCCCTGCGCGAGCTGGATGGCCTGGACCGCACCTCGGCGCAGCTGCGCCTGAAACTCTCCGCAAAACTGAAGGGAGCGAAAGCATGACGGACTTCGCCAACTATCGTCATTTCTCCATCGAGGCTGTCGTGCCTGCCGGATGGGGCGCGCTTGGTGGCGGCCGCGAGCTGATCGGCGCCTGCGCCGTCAAGCACCTCGGCTATTGGGACGATCGGCTGTGCAGTGTCGGCTCCCTCGCGTTGGCGAACTGGATCATGGAGCATCGGGAACTGATCGCGAAGCCGAAGCCGAACTGTCATCCCCTGAACAGGGGCATGATGATCGAGCGCATCCTTGTTGGGGAAGTGCTTCCCGCCGACGATTTCGCCCTCGCCCTCGCCAACATGACCGAGGGCGTCGTGCTTCCCGAAATGTTCGGCCAAATCGAGGCCGACACAGCATCATCCGCGCCGCAGGCCCTTGGCGCGGGTGAGAAGGCACCGGACGCCGCGCCTGTATCCCCCTGCCAGGGTGCGGCCCCGGTGCCTTCAGATGATCGCACCGCCGAACTGCCGCCGCTTGGCGCACTAGGCGGCCCATTGCCCTCGGGTCGGCTGTTCCACCCGATCGCCGACAGCCGGTTCCCGGAAGGGTTCGTGCTGACCGGCTGCGGCATGTCGCTGTGCCTAGACGAAAGTACGGCAAAAGCGATGCAGACCGCGCTCGCCGATGGCCTCTCGCATATTCAGAATGTCCGCCGCGCGGGTCTGGGGGTGGCGGCATGATCATCCCGGAGTCCATGCTCGACAAGTGGTTGCGCGAAGCCAAGACGGGGGAAACCATCGTCTATGCCCGCGCCACCTTCCTCACACCCAACAAGGTCACTCGGCGGCTGTATGAGCTGGCGCAGACCGGCCATGTGGAGCTGAAGCGCAGCCGCCGCCAACATGGGGCTGGCGACGAAAATCTCCATTATATCGCCAAGCGTCTGGGCAAGCCGCTGCCGGGATCTTCGTCCGCCAAAAGTGGAACGCGGATCGTAAAGAGCGTTCAACTGCTGCCAGCCAAGCCGCAGGACCGCCGGTTCACCTCTCACGCCTCCGTGGTGCGCGAGATAGAACCGCAGGTCCGTGAGCTGCTGGCAGAAGGCCACGCCCGCAGCGCTGCGGGGATTGCACGGACGCTTGGCCTTTACAGCCACAATCCGGTTGCGCGGGTCTTGGAAAGGTTGGCGGCCTGACATGACCGATCCCGATCTAAAGCCGCGCGCGAACGTCTCGGGCGATGGGAAGAACTCTGGCAGCCAAGCGGTTAAAATTCTGAACCTGCTCCACCTCAGGGACGACCAGGTCTGGGTTGTTCGCTGCTTGCCTCGAATACCTTCGAGCATTCGAATGATCGGCAGGCAGCATCGCGTGGAGGTTGATCAAGTCAGCCCAGAGAGAAATGTCGTCAAGGCTAGCGCGGTCGATCCATTTTTCGAGAACGATGAGGCCGTCAGAAAAGGCCTTGTGCCATCCTGGCCATCGCGGCTCGTGATTCTGGACGTTGAAGGCCGCAAAAGCTTGCAGCGCTTCTATCAATTGATCCAAGGCCGCGCGCGCAGCTGCCAAATCAGCGGCTTGTTGTCGGGTGTTCTTCCAGCGTTCGACCTGCATGCCAGCAAACACGCCCAACATTCCGCCAATAAAAACCCCGAAAAATCCGAGCCAATCGCCCGCCGTGATGCCTTCAATCCTGCTGGTCACAGTATAGTAAAGGCAAACGACGACACCGCCGGCCCCACCCACGAGGAATTCTCGTCCACGGTCTTTCCAAGCCATAATGTGCCCATCGCGCATGCTTCGGCGGATGGCAAGGTGCTGGCGTGAGCGGACAAAATCGCTCCACAGCCGTCATGCAGCGTCGCCGGGTCGCGCCAGACAGCCTCGACTATTTCCCGACGCCGCCCTTTGCCACGCGCGCCCTCTGCGAGTTCCTAGAGAACGTCGTGGAAGAGCCGATCGACCTGCAACGCGCATGGGAGCCGGCCTGCGGCGAACTGCACATGGTGCGGCCGCTGCAGGAATATTTCGCGGATGTCCGCGCCAGCGATGTCCATGCCTATGGCGACAATGAGCTGATCGACTTCCCGTTCATCGGCGGCATGGAGCCGCAGACGGATTGGGTCATCACCAATCCTCCTTTCAAATTAGCCGAGGCCTTCATCCAGACAGGCCTACGGGTCGCGGGACGTGGCGTGGCGATGCTGCTGCGGGGAGCCTTCCTCGAAGGGCAGGATCGCTACGCCACGCTCTTCGAGAAAACGCCCCCAGATTATGTGCTGCAGTTCGTGGAGCGGGTCGCCATGCTTGAAGGGCGCCTGGTGCGGATCGGCGACCTCGATCCGTTCGCGGAGAAGCCGGGCACCAAGGTATCCACGGCGACCAGCTATTGCTGGTTCGTCTGGCTGGGCAACGGCTTCGAGCGCCGTGACACCCGGCTCCGCTGGATTGCGCCCTGTCGTCGTCGCCTGGAGCGTCCCGGCGACTATCCCGACTATTCGCACATGCTGTCGGCTGATGCCGCCACGGGCGGCCTCTTCGAAAGGAGCGCGGCATGAGGGTCAAGCTCAATCGCTGCCGCTGCGGCCGGATGCCGGGGGTGCGGACCCGTCGCGTTGCTGAGGACGCGATCGAAACCTGGGTGGAGTGCGCCGGCTGCGGCGCTCGCAGTCCCGAAATCGAAGATGCCTATGCCGATCTGGAATCGGCGGCGGCGCACTGGAACTCTGGCAAGGGAACGAAGTGGTGACTGCAAATTTGAACAAGGCCCAGCTGATCGGCTTCCTTGGCGAAGATCCGAAGAGCGCCGACATGCAGCGCGGCGGGTCGGTCGTCACGCTGAGCGTCGGCACGACCGAATACTGGAAGGAACAGGGCAGCGGCGAGCGGAAGAGCGCGACCGAATGGCATCGCGTCGTGATCTTCAACGAGCAACTCGGCAAGACGGCCATGTCCTATCTTCGCAAGGGCAGCGCTGTCTATGTCGAGGGCACGATCCGCTCACGCCGCTACACCGACCGAGAGCAGGTAGAGCGCAAGGTGACCGAGATCGTCGTGCCGAAGTTTGGCGGCGCGCTCGGCCTGATGGACCGACGCCGTGATGATGCAGGCGGCCGTGCCGACGCCGATCGCGGCCGCCCTGGCACCGATCAGCATCCCGACCTGGACGACGAAGTACCCTTCTAACCGCAGGCGCTCGCCAAGCCTGCGGCGACGCCATGACATGCACGATCAACTGACCGGGAGCGGGTGCGCTTTGCCGGGGGGAATTTTTTGACTGTGAACCGCTCTGCACCACTATTGTCACCGCTCGGCCAAGCTGCGCTGAGCTATGCCCGCCGGGGTAGTGTGCGGGATGTTCTGCAAAATCCATTGAGGATTTGAGCGGCCATGGCAGGCTGGTGATGTTCAAAGTCGCCAACCCCAATGGAGCCCCACCATGACCAGGAATGAGAATAGACCATCGATAGCGGCCGTCAAAGATTTGATGGGCGCGAACCGCGACGCCTTGCGGGAGATCGTGCAGGATTTGCTGCAGGAGATGCTGGAAGGTGAGATGACCGATGTCCTTGGCGCCTCGAAGAGCGAACGCATTGACGGCCGTGTTGGCTATCGATCCGGACATTACAATCGGACGCTGATCACGCGGGTGGGCAAGCTGGAGCTGCGGGTGCCGCAGGATCGCGACGGCCGTTTCTCGACCGAGCTGTTTGAGCGCTATCAGCGCTCGGAGCAGGCGCTCGTGGCATCGTTAGCCGAGATGTACGTCCAGGGTGTGTCGACCCGGAAGGTGAAGGCTATCACCGAAGAGCTTTGCGGCCACAGCTTCTCCGCCTCGACCATCTCAGCGATCAACAAGCGACTGGACGAGAGCCTGACAGCCTTTGCCCGACGTCGGCTGGACGAGCCGTTCGCCTACCTCATCATCGATGCCAAATATGAGAAAGTCCGCCAGGCAGGCGTGGTGCGCTCCTGCGCCGTACTCGTCGCACTGGGTGTGGACTGGGAAGGCCGGCGCCAGATTCTGGCTGTAGAGCTCGCCAACCGCGAGAGCCGCTCTTCGTGGAAGGACTTTCTCGTCGGCCTCAAGGAGCGCGGCCTCCACGGTGTCGAATATATCGTTGCCGATGACCATGCGGGTTTACGAGCCGCTGTTCGTGAAGTGTTGCCAGATGCCTGGTTCCAGCGCTGTTACGTGCACTTTTTAAGAAATGCTCTCGACCATCTGCCGCGTAAAGCTGATGACGACTGCCTGCAGGAGCTGCGTTGGATCTACGATCGTCGCGAACTATCAGAGGCCAAAAGCGATCTGGCTGCCTGGCTGAGAAAATGGTCGCCACGATACCCCAAGCTCACCAGCTGGGCGGAAGAAACCATCGAGGAGACGTTCACCTTCTACCGGCTTCCGCGGCAGCATCATAAACATATGAAGAGCACCAATATGCTCGAGCGCTTTAACGAAGAAATCAAACGCAGGACGATCGTCCTGCGTATCTTCCCCAATGAAGACAGCTGTTTGCGCCTCATACGCTCGCTTGCTGTCGAGACCCACGAAAACTGGCTCGAAGCCAACCGCTATCTCAACATGAACGACCTTAAGGAGATGAAGAAAGCCGATCTACGTCAAGCCGCCTAGCCAGCATGCCCGCCGCTATTTGCAGAACTTGACGCACACAACCCCCGCCGGGGCTGGCCGGTGTTTCCATGCCGGGAGAAAAGCGAAACCGTCGAGACGTTCGGCGGGGAGAAGCGCGAGCTGAAAGCCAAGTCGCCTTACGGCGGCAGCGGCGTGAAGGATGCGACCACCGACGAACAGGTCATCACCGGCTGGTGGAAGAAATGGCCGAACGCGATGATCGGGGTCGCCATGGGCCGCAACGGGCTGTTCGCGCTGGACTTCGATCCCCGCATCGATGAGTCGACCGGCGAGGTTTTCACGCTCGATACGCTGAAGGCTGCGCTGATCGAGCAGATGGGCTGCGATCTGCCAAAGAGCCTGACGGCGATGACGCAAAGCGGCGGCGTCCATGTCTATCTGCTGCAACCGAACGACGGCGGCGAGCCTATCCGCAACCGGGGTAATTTGCCCAAGCATGTCGATGTGCGTGGGCTTGGCGGCTACGTCGTCGCCCCGCCCAGCATTCTCTATCATGAGGATGGCAGCGAGGGCCGCTACGAATGGCTGTCGAACCGGCATGACGACCCTGTGGACGCCCCGGCCTCGCTGGTGGAGATCCTGCGATCGAGGGGCAAGAAAGCTGCCCCTGCCAGTGAGCGCCCTCAGCCAGTGCCGCCAACGTCCACCTCGGCCGAAGCGCCGCATCCTGTCGATCTGACCCAGGCGGAGCGGGATGCTATCCGCAAATACGGCCTTTCGGCGCTGGAGGAAGAGTGCCGCCTGATCCGGTCTGCCGCGTCCGGCGCGCGCAATGCCCAGCTGAACGAAAGCGCCTTCAACATCGGCACGCTGGTCAACTCCACGCCCTTCCCGGCGGTCGATCCGCGGTTCGCCCGCTCCGCGATCGAGGCGGCCGCCCGCGACAATCCCGGTGATGATGATGAGCAGCAGCTCCACGCCACCATCAACAGCGGCTGGACCGCCGGGGAGGTAACTCCCCGTGATCTAACCAACGTCGCGTCGCGCGCGCGCCAGCGCGCGGCGCGGCCGCATCGATCATCCCGGCCTTCTGCCTCTGCCTCCGCACCTCCCCCTTCGACTGATAATGGCGAACCACGCTCCCACGCGGGAGGGGACAGGGCCATAAGCTCCGGCAAGGGGCTGGGGGACGATATAGACCATGAGCTGACGCTGAAATGCGCCCGCTACCCCATGACAGACCTGGGCAACCTCGAACGGTTCCTCGCGCGCTACGGGCAGGATTTCTTCTGCGTCGCCGCGTGGGCGGAAAGCTCCTCATCGCCCGGCTATATTGCATGGGACCGGACCCGCTGGAATCGGAGCATGGCGGATGCCCTGTTCGGCCGCGCGGCGCAGGAAACCATGCGCCTGATACAGGATGAGGCGGATTTCATTCGAGCCAGCGGCGTGCCGTTTCCGCCAGAGGAAGGCGATCTGCCCGACCCGGATGCCGACAAGGTCGAAGAGGAAGCGGAGCCTGATGACGGTGAAGAGCGTGAGCCGGGCTGGGCTGAAAAGCAGTTCCTGAAGGCGGAGGAAAAGCGCCATGCTCGCCGGAGTGCGATGTGGTATCTACAGCGCAGCCTCGCTCGAAAGATGCGCCACGACGGTCAGCGCCATGATTTCATCTTTCAGGTCAAGAGCAACGGCGACATCGTGTTGTTCTCCGACAAGCTGGCGGCGTGGGGCCGCACCTCCGAAAGCAGCGGTCATATCGAGTGCCTGCGCAAGCTCGCGCCCCCTCGTCTCTCCGCGCGGCCGGAGGAGTTCGACGCCGAGCCGCTGGCGCTGAACGTCCAGAACGGCACGCTGATCTTCCATCGCCCTGACGGCGATACGCCGGCGCGCGTCGAGCTGCGCGAGCATCGGCGCGAGGACAAGATCACGAAGATCGCCAAGGCCACTTATGATCCGGCGGCCGACTGCCCCCAGTTCAACGCCTTCCTTGCGCAGGTGCAGCCCGCCGATGACATGCGCGAGTGGCTGATGCGATGGTCAGGCTACAACGCCCTCGGCATTGCCGACGCCCAGGTCATGGCGCTGTTCTATGGCGAAGGATCGAACGGCAAGGGCGTGTGGGTCCAGACTCACGCGCACATCCTTGGTGACTATGCCTGGGCGACCGGCATCGAGACGTTCATGGATTCCGGCTTCAAGCGGAATGGTGGCGGTCCGTCGCCGCATCTGGCCGCGCTCGCCGGCCGCCGCATGGTCTATGCCAACGAGCCGGAAGACAATTCCAAATTCTCCGATGGCCTTGTGAAGTCGCTCACCTCCGACGAACCGATCGGCGGCGTGCGCGAGCTGTATGGCCCCGCCTTCGAGCTGCTGATCACCTTCACCAACACCGTGATGGCGAACAATCTGCCGCGCATCGGCACCGACTTCGGCATCCGTCGGCGCATGCAGGTTGTGCCTTGGACCATCATCATTCCCAAGGATCAGCAAGATCCTCTGCTCAAGGCGAAGCTGCGGGCCGAAATGTCGGGCATCCTCAATCAGATGATCAGGGGCGCGCTGGCCTATCTTTCCGAAGGCCTGACGATGCCGGAGGCGATGATCGAGGCCACCCAGGCCTATCACGAGGATAACGACCTGTTGGGCCAGTTCCTGACGATGTGCGTCGCCCGCGATCCCGGCAACACGGTCGGCTCCACAGCGCTGCACGAGGTCTTCGCGGCATGGCAAACATGGTCTGAGAACCTGCCCCAGACCGGCAAGCCTTGGTCGTCAAAGAAGCTCCGGCAGGAAATGGAGCGCAAGAGCTTCAAGATCAACAAGTCGAACACGATGAAGTGGCAGGACATCGCCCTCCGCTTCGATCCGATCGACTTCGTTTGCGATGGGAAGCCGGTCGAGAGCGATCTGCCCGCGCCGCGCTATCCCGACAAGCCCTCTGCTGGCCTACCGGCGGGTGCGCCACAGGTGGTGCCTGTATGGCCCCCCGTGCCCCCCTCAGCACTCCCTCCGGTAAGTTTCGATGATGACGATCTGCCGCCATGATCCTCCCACGCTCCCTGTTTTGGGAGGTTTGCTTTCCATCGTTTTTCGCAGTTTTCCGCCATTTTGGGAGCGTGGGAGCCTTGGGAGGCAATATGACGAAACTTTATGTGGGGAAATAAGGGCGTGTGCTTATGCGCCTCTCCCCTCGCCCATGACGCGACCTGAAGTGAGCAGCCACCATGATCAGCCGACCGCCTTGACCCTCCCTCTCTCCCAACTGCGGGAGGATTGCATATCCTCATTTTCCGCAGATTTCCGCGAGTTTGGGAGCTTTCGGATGTTTGGGAGGGAGTTCTACTAAATCCCACGGGCGCGCACGCACACGCGCGTTACACACGCGCGCACGCACGCGCTGAATTATCAGGATATTCCTCCCATGCTCCCACACGACGATCAAACTACTGATATTATTACTATTTATCCTCCCATATCTCCCTCCCAAGAGAGGGAGGAAGGGAGGTTGTATAGCTTTGCCGATGTGGAGGAGCGCCTGGTGGAAGCCATGCTGGTCATGAGGCGGCTGTCAGACCGGGAAGCGGGCTGGCTGCGGGTGAAGGCCAGCTGGCCTGACATCATCCGCGAACGCGAGTTGGGCGACTATGATGCCCGTGGCTACCTCGGCAACAGCTCCGACATTCCGCTAAAGCCGCTGCCCGCCACGCGGAAAGACATCGCCATGATGGAGGAGGCGTTCGCGTGGGTGCTGGCCGCCAAGCCCGACGACCGGCGGCTGATCGCCCTGGCCATCGGCGCACTTGCACGGGGCGAGAAGCGCGTGCCATGGATGAAGCTGCTGCGCCCGATGGGGCTGAAGCTGGGTGCGCACGGCCTCCGCAAGCGATATGAGCGGTCGATGCGCGCGGTCGTGAAGGCTGCAAACGCCCGACTGACCGGGGCTGTCGCGTGTCAAACGGTATAAGTTGCGGCCTGATAATTATGTTTGTCCACTTCTCCGCCCGTTTCTGCCTATAGCTATCTACGCTCGGGGCGGTCCTATGGTCGTTCAAGGCATCCTCTCCTAAACTCGACAACGCCCGGCTTGGCCCTCGCCTCGCCGGGCGTTGTCATTTGCAGGCGCGATCATGGGAAAGCTGAAGGCTCTCGGTTCCCGCCTCGGCGGGATGCCCGCGAAGGTTAAGGCTGCGCCCAAGGTGGCCGAAGGGTTCTACTCATCGCCGGAGTGGCGCGGGCTGGTGGCTGACATCAAGCGGGAGCGCGGCGCACGGTGCGAGCGGCCCGGCTGCCCGACGCCGACGCATCGGATCATTGCCGACCACATCGTTGAGCGGAAAGATGGCGGCGCGGACCTCGACGCCAACAACGTCGAGCTGCTCTGCTTCACCCATCACCAGCAGAAGACGGCGGCGGCGCGGGCGGCGCGGGCGCAGGGTCGGACATGGGGGGGTGGGTCGAAAGTCTAGGGGTCCGGCGGCCCTATTACCGCCGCCCCTCTCATTCGGAGATTTTTTTCGTGGCGCAGGAATTTTCGGGCACTGATCTGTTCGGTGATCCGATTGTCACGCGGCAGGAAGGCCGTGGGCGGCCTGAACATGAGTGGAGCCTCGAAAGCTCCAACAAGGTGCTTCTGGCGTTTGCGCGCGGCCTGAGCGTCAAACAGGCGGCAACGGCTATCGGGGTTTCCGTCCCTACTCTGCGGAAACATTATTTTTCCGAGGTCGCCAAGCGCGACGCGGCGCAGCTGCGGATGGAGATGACGCAGTTGGCGCGGCTCAACGCACAGGCGGCGGAGGGCAATGTCGCTGCGGAGAAGGAATTGCTGAAGCAGCTCGACAAGATGCGGCAGCGCGACCAGGTGCGGGCCATGGCCCCGGCCCCGACCGCGAAGCCGGAAAAGATGGGGAAGAAGGAAGCGGCAACCCAAGCCGCCGGGCAGGTGCGTGGCCTCTACGAGCCGCCGCCACCGCCGGGACAGATGAACTAAACTGATGCAGTGGACAACGGCCTGCCCGGACTGGGAACAGCGGATTGTGGAGCGCCGTTCGCTGGTGCCGTTCGCGCCGCTCTTCCCGTCTGAGGCTGAGTCCGCTCTGGAAGTGTTCAAGTCGCTGAGCATGGTCGGGGTGCCGCGGCCCGATGGCAAGCCGGGCTGGGCCACATTCGGCGAGGCCTGCGACCCCTTCGTGTTTGACTTCGTCGCGGCGATCTTCGGCGCCTATGACGCCAAGCGTGGGCAGCGGCTAATTTCTGAATTCTTGCTGCTCATCAGCAAGAAGAACGGGAAATCGACGATCGCGGCGGGCATCATGCTCACGGCGCTGATCCGGAACTGGCGCGAGCTGGCGGAGCTGAGCATCATAGCGCCGACGCAGAAGGTCGCGGGGAACAGCTTCAAGCCGGCGGCCGCCATGGTTAGGGCGGATCCGAACCTTCAGCATCTGTTGCAGGTCGTCACCCACGAAAAGATCATCCGGCATCGGGTGACGGGTGCCGAGCTGAAGGTGATCGCAGCGGACACCAATACAGTCGGCGGATCGCAGGCCGGGTTCGTGCTGGTCGATGAGCTTTGGTTGTTCGGCAAGCGGTCGAACGCGGGCGACATGCTGGAGGAGGCAACGGGTGGACTGGCATCGCGGCCAGAAGGCTTTGTCGTTTACCTGACGACCCATAGCAATGAACCGCCCGCAGGCGTGTTCAAGGAAAAGCTCGAATATTTCCGCGATGTCCGCGACGGGTTGATAGACGATCCGCACAGCTTCGGAATGCTGTTCGAGTGGCCTGAGGCCATGATGGAGCGGCAGGACTATCTCAAGCCTGAGAATTTCTATGTCACCAACCCTAGCATCGGGCGTTCGGTGTCGGCTGACTTCATTCAGAAGAAGGTGCGCAAGGCATCGGCGGGTGAAGAGGAAGTTGATGAGGAAGATGGTGAGACGGAAACCTTGCAGGTTGTCCTCGCCAAATATCTGAACGTCGAAATCGGGCTCAAGCTCCGCCGTGATCGGTGGCGCGGAGCCAACAACTGGGAGGCTGCTGGCGATCGGACGCTGACCCTGAAGGAGCTGCTGCGGCGCTCCGAGGTGGTCGTAGTCGGCATCGACGGTGGCGGCCTGGACGACCTTTTCGGCCTGTGCGTCGCCGGTCGCGAACGCGGCAGTAAGCGGTGGCTTTACTGGTTCAAGGCGTGGGCATGGCCCGAAGTGCTGAAGCGCCGGAAGTCGGAAGCGCCGGTGCTTCGCGACTTCATCGCCGAAGGGACGCTGGTCCTCTGCGGTCGTGCTGGCGGCTCGCCGCTCGAAGAATGGGATGAAGATCAGGAGGCTGACGCTGCTCCCGATCTGGCTGAGCAGGACGTGACCGAAATCGTCGCGATCATCGCGGAGGTGAAGGAAAGCGGCCTGCTGCCGGAGAAGGGCGGCGTCGGCCTAGATCCGCAGGGCGTGGGCGCGCTGGTTGATGCGCTGGCGGAGATTGATCTGGTGCACCCGCAAGTGGTCGCGGTGAGCCAAGGTTTCCGCCTGTCCTCGGCAGTCTGGTCGATGGAGCGGAAGCTGAAACTGAACATGCTTGTCCATGACGGGTCGCGGATGATGGCCTGGTGCGTCGGCAACGCGAAGGCAGAGCAGAAAGGGAATGCCGTGCTGATTACGAAGGAATCGGCCGGTAAGGCCAAGATCGACCCGCTCATCGCCGGCTTCAACGCGACCAAACTGCTGGAGGCGAACCCCGAAGCTTCCGGCGATAGTGTTTCCGCGCTGATCGAGAGCCTCGCATGAGCTGGCTTTCGACGCTGGTGGACGGGCTGAGTGGGATCATCCGCCTCGGCACGAGGGTCAGCGCGGACCCGCCGATGGTCGGCGGCAACAGCTCCGGCGAGCCGGTCACCGACGGCACAGTGCTGGCGCTCTCCACAGCGTGGGCGTGCGTCAACCTGGTGGCCGGCACCATCGCGACGCTGCCGGTCATGGTGTATCGACCTGAGAAGGGCGGCAGGGTCGTGGCGACTGACCACTGGCTCTACCGCATCCTTCACGATGATCCGAACGCCGACCAAACATCGGTCGATTTCTGGGAATATACCTGCGCCGCCCTGGAGCTGCGCGGCAATGGCTACGCGGAGAAGCTGCGGGGATCGCGCGGGCAGGTCATCGGGCTGGACCCGATCCCGCCAGGCATTATCTCCTGCCGCCGGCGTGACGATGGCGAGCTGGAATATCGCTGGACATGGAACGGCGTGTCGCGCCGCGAGACCAGCGACAATGTGCTGCACATTCGTGGATTCGGCGGCGACCCACTGGGCGGCATTTCCCCGCTCTCAGCGGGCGCCGAGACGTTCGGCCATGCTCGCGCATTGAACCGCACCTCGGGCAGTGTGTTCCGCAACGCGATGATGCCGAGCGGCGTCTACCAGACCAGCGCGAAGCTGAACGGCGAGCAGACGCAGCAGATCGAGCAGCTGCTCGCAAAGAAATATCAGGGTGCGGCAAATGCGGGCCGCCCGCTGGTGATCGGCCATGATCTGAAATGGCAGCAGCTCACCATGTCGCCCGAAGACATGGAGATGCTCGAATCGCGGAGCTTTTCGGTTGAGGAAATCTGCCGCATGTGGGGTGTCCCTCCCCACATGGTCGGTCATACCGCCGGCAATACCCATCTCGGCAGCAGCATCAGCGAGCAGACGCGCGGCTTCGTGATGTTCACTCTACGCCGTCGTCTGAAGAGGATTGAGGCAGCTCTGCGCAAGCAACTCCTCACGCCGAAGGACATAGTCGACGGCATCATCATCGAAATCAACCTGGACGGGCTTCTGCGCGGAGCGCCCGCTGAGCGGTCCGCCTTCTACAATGCGGGACTTCAGAATGGCTGGTTCACCATCAATGAGGTTCGCGCCCTTGAAAATCTGCCGCCGGTTGAGGGCGGAGACGTGCCCCGCATGCAGATGCAGAACATGCCGATCACGATGACGGCCGCGCCGTCGACCATCAACGCCACCGCTCCCGCACAATAGGAACTGCCATGACCATGTTGACCAAGAACAGCGGCGTGCCGCTGGACATCAAGGCTGTGTCCGACGACGGCTCGATCGAGGGCTACGGCTCGGTTTTCGGTAATGTCGACAGCTATGGCGAGGTTGTCGAGCCGGGTGCTTTCACTCAGTCGCTGGTCGATGCCAAGCGCAAGGGCCAGACCATCAAGATGCTCTGGCAGCATGATCGCGAGCGCCCGATCGGCGTGTGGGAGGATCTGGCGGAGGATTCGAAAGGCCTTTGGGTCAAGGGCCGCCTTGCCGTCGATGTTTCGCCGCTGGCGAAGGAAACCCATGGCCTGCTCAAGATGGGCGCGCTGGACGGTCTGTCGATCGGCTATCGCACTCTCGACGCGGAGCCTCATGCGACCAAGCCGAATGTCCTGTCGCTCAAGCGCCTGCTGCTGAAGGAAGTTTCCGTGGTGACCTTCGCCGCGAACGACCGCGCGCGGGTGGAGAGCGTGAAGCAGATCCTCGCCGCCGGCAATCTGCCGACGGTTCGGGAGTTCGAAGAGTTCCTGCGGGATGCAGGCGGCTTTTCGAAGAGCCTCGCGGCCGCGATCGCGGCCAAGGCTACGCCGCACCTTCGGGGGGAGCCCGAGGCGAAGGCCGACGATGAAGTGATGAAGTTCCTCAAGGCCATGCAGGCCTGATCCCCCTAACCGGAGAAGACAATGAAAAAGCAGTTATTTGTGGGTGCCGCTCGCGGCGCCCTGGGCATCATGACGGCAAATGAGCGCCGTCTCGGTCGCTATCTGCGTGATGGTTCCGGCCACCCCTCGAACACCAAGAGCGCGGAGCAGCTCGCGGACGACCTGCGCAAGTCGATCGACGAAAAGCAGGAAGGCATCAAGAAGGTTGCCGATGATGCCCTGACCGAGGCGAAGCGGACCGGCAAGCTGGCGGAAGAAACCAAGGCCACCGCCGACAAGTCGCTGCTGGAGCTGAACACGCTGAAGGAACAGCTGTCGCAGATCGAGCAGAAGATGGCACGCCGCCCCGGCGCGGACGGCGAGCAGGTCAAGTCCTACGGTGAACAGGTGGTCGAGTCCGACCGTTACAAGAGCTATGTCGGCAGCGGCGCGCACGGCAACCTGCGCATCGAGCTGAAGGCGACCGAAATGGACGTGAAGGCCATCACCGCCGCCCAGGCCGGCACCGCATGGAGCGGCCGCGACAATGATGTTGTGTCGTTGCCGCAGCGCCGCCTGACCGTGCGTAACCTTTTGAACGTGGTGCGCACCTCCAGCGGCTCGGTCGACTATGCCCGCCAGACCACCCGCACCAACAATGCCGCTGTCGTGGCGGAAGGCGCGACCAAGCCGACCAGCGCCTATGTCTGGGAACAGGTCAACGCCCCGGTCCGTGTCATCGCGCACCTGGCCAAGCTGACGCGGCAGGCGTTGGACGATGCCGTGCAGCTTCAGGGCGAGGTCGAAAGCGAAATGCGCTACGGCCTCGGCCTTGCCGAGGAAGCGGAACTGCTCAGCGGCGATGGCACCGGCCAGCATCTGACCGGCCTCATTCCCGCCGCCACCGCGTACCTCGCGCCCATCGTGGTCGCCGATGCGACCCGGATCGACACGCTGCGCCTTGCGCTGTTGCAGGCCGAATTGGCGCTCTACCCGTCGGACGGCATCGTGCTGAACCCCGCCGACTGGGCCGGCATCGAACTGCAGAAGGATGGTCAGGGCCGCTACGTGTGGGCCGACCCGCTTCAGCTCGGCGGCCCGCGCATGTGGGGCAAGCCGGTGGTTGCCACCCCGGCCATGACGATCGACAAGTTCCTGGCGGGCGGCTTCAAGCTCCAGACCCTTTACGATCGCATGGCTCCCGAGGTCGTCATCGCGTCCGAAAACGCCGACGACTTCGAAAAGAACCTCTACACCATGCGGTGTGAGGAGCGCCTCGCCCTCGCCAACAAGCGCCCCGGCGCGCTGATCTACGGCGACTTCGGCGAGGTTGCCTAACCTGGACGGCGGGCGAAAACCCGCCTCCTTTCCCCAACAGCTTGGAGGCTATCATGGCCGAACTGGTTGAATATGAGGTCGCCCGCGAACATCGCGGCGACAAGATCACCGATGACGGTGTGGTGCAGCATGACTTCGTTGCGGGCGAGAAGCGCCTCGCTGACCCGGCGGTGGTCAAGCACCTGGTCGGCACGGTGCTGGTCGATCCGACGGCCAAGAAGGCGGAGCCGCCGGTCAAGAACAAAGCCGAAGGCAACGCTCCGGCAAACAAGTCGGCCGCGAAGAAGGAAGACTGATGCGCGTCGTCGTCGTCGAGGGGCCAGAGCCTGTCGTAACTTGGGAAGAGGCGGACGCTCACCTGCGCCTCGATGGCGACGCCGAGCAGAAGCCGTATGTCGAAAGTCTGATCGCTTCGGTCACCGCTCACCTGGACGCGCCGAAAGGCTGGCTCGGCATCGCGCTCGGTCGGCAAACCTTGCAGGCGCGTTTTTCCCTGCTCGGGCACGACGCCGTCCTGCTGCCATATGGGCCTGTCAGCGAGCTGGTAAATGTCAAATACTTGGATGCCGCAGGCGTCGAGCAGACCGCCAGCAATGACGAATTCGAGCTGCTGGGCAACGAGCTGATCCCCGCTGGAACGGTCTGGCCTTGGGTGGGCGGATCAGGTCGCCGTGAAGCTGGGCGCGTGACGTACTTGACCGGGTATGAAGAGGTTCCGGTACCCATCAAAGCGGCAATCCTGATGATGGTCGCGGATCTCTATCGATTCCGCACGACGGCGTCTGACATGAACATCACCGCCACTGCCATCCCGATGGCGGCTACGGCCGAGGCCCTGCTTCAGCCCTATCGGGTCTATTCCTGATGACGCTTGATCCCGGCACGTTGGACCGCCGCATCCGCATAGAGCGTCCGGTACCCGACGACAGCTTTGATGGCGCTGGCTCCGGAAACTGGGAGCCGGTCGCCACCGTCTGGGCGAATGTGCAGGATGCGCTCCCCAGTCGCGCGGAGAAGCTGGGTGAAGGCATCAACATGGCGGCGCGACCCGCGCGGGTGCGGATACGCTTTCGCACCGGCATCACGGCCG
The DNA here is from genome assembly GCF_024611135.1 of Sphingobium sp. CFD-2. Classification (NCBI taxonomy): domain Bacteria; kingdom Pseudomonadati; phylum Pseudomonadota; class Alphaproteobacteria; order Sphingomonadales; family Sphingobiaceae; genus Sphingobium; species Sphingobium sp. CFD-2. The sequence continues at coordinate 2,190,587 of NZ_CP084405.1, forward strand.
ACATGCGGTTCGTCATGGGCGAGCGCGTCATGCAGATCATTTCCGGCCCTGCCGAGCTGGGGCGCCGCGAAGCGTTGGAGTTTATGGTCGAGGAATATCGACCCGCAGGAAACCCGGCCTGATGGCGACCATCCGGGGTCGTGCGGAGGTCGGCAGCTTCCTCGCCTCACTGCCGGAGCAGCTGAAAAACAAGGTGCTGCGCGGTGCGGCGCGCTCCGGCGCCAACGTGATTGCCAAAGAGGCGAAGGCCACCGTAATCTCGGAAGAGGTTCGATCGGCTATCAAGGTCGCTACGGCGGCGGACGACGGGCGCATCATCGGCAAGGTGCAGGTGAAGGGGCGCGGCGCTTATATCGCGCCCTGGCTGGAATATGGCACCGATCCCCACTTCGTCGCTGTGGCGGACAGCCAGCGCAGCGGGCTCAGCGTCCGCAAGGTCAATGAGCAGATCGGGGATCATGAGGCGCTGAAGATCAACGGCGCCTTCGTCACTGGGACCGTCTTCCATCCCGGCGCGAGTCCGCATCCGTTTCTCCGCCCCGCTCTCGACATCAAAGAGGCGGAGGCGGTGGCAGCGGCCCAGCAATATATCTCGACGCGCATCACGAAGGCGGGCGTCACCGGCAATGATGAAGGGGACGAGGCATGACCGGCGGGGACATCATCGGTGCGCTGCTGCTGGCCGACGCGGCCGTCCTCGAAATCGCCCCAGCGGACCGGATCAAGGAAGATCGCCTGCCTGACGGCGTGGAGCTGACTGCCCTGCTGGTGCGCACCGTTAGCTCGGTCGATCGGCAGCCGCTCAAGCGTGGGCAGTTCGTCCGCCGATCCGATCGCGTCGCCGTCACGGTGCGCGCGCTCAGCGTCCGGGATCGCAAGGCCGCGATCGGTCGCATTCGCGCCTGTTGCGCTGGGCGGACCGGCGACATTGGCGGCGCTTTGCGCGTCTCGATCCTGACCGCAGGCCTTGGCCCCAGTCTGAATGGCCCCGGCAACAGCTTTGAGCAGACACAGGATTTCCGCGTCAGTTGGGACGCGGAAGATTGAGCAGGAGCAGTATCATGAGTGATCCGAAGAAGGTGAGCGCCTTCATCATCAAGGGGTTCCGCGACGCGGGCACCGAGGAAACCTTTGCCGCCGGCACGGTGGCGTCGATCAACGAAGGGTCGTTCGCCAATTACGAGGCAGCGGGCCTGGTCCGCAAGCCGACGGCCGAGGACAAGAAGGCCAGCGACGCGGCGGCAAAGCCGGCCGCCTGACGAAATCGTCCGCCCGCGCGGACGTTCCCCGCCGGGGTGATCCGGCTTGCCACACAGGAGAAACAATATGGGCTCAACGACAGCCGCGGGCACGACGATCGGCATCTCGTCAGCCGCTCCCGCCACTGAAGACGAAACCGGCTATGACGCACTGACTTTCACGACGATCGGCGGTGTTGAGCAGCTGGGCGCAATCGGCGCGACCACCAACAAGGTCGAGTTTCAGCCGCTCAATGGTCCCAAGGAAAAGCACAAGGGATCGACCGACTACGGCTCGCTCTCGCCATCGATCGCGCATGACGAGGATGATGCCGGGCAGACGCTGCTGCGCACCGCCGCCGCGCCGGACAACAACGCCCTCTATTCCTTCGAGATCACCTACCCGTCCGGTGAAAAGCGTTGGTCGCAGGGCCGGGCCTTCGGCTATCCCGAAACCGTCGGCAATGCCGACAGCATCATCATGGCGAACCCGACGATCGAGTTCAGCAAGAAGGTGGTTAAGTCCGCCTGATCCCACCAGCTTCCGGCATGTAGCCGGTTACTGCGCATCAGCTCGCCCCGCACATCGCGGGTGGCGGGGCGAGCTGGTGCAACCTTCCCGCGAAAGGAAATATCATGTTCGACATCACCTCTCAGGCGGCCGCTGAGACCGCCGCCATCCATATCAAGGGCCTCGACGGCGCGTTCCTCTATTCCGATGGCAAGCCCGTCCGCATCGTCATCTATGGTCCCGGCTCCGCTGCCTTCGCAGAGGTTGAGGACCGCCAGATCAACCGCACCGTGAAGCGGTCCGCCGAGAATGATGGCAAGCTGACTGTGGCGCCTGCCGACCAGCGCGCCGCCGAAGTGGCTGAAGATCTGGCGTCGCTGACCGTGGCGTTCGAAAATCTCACCTACCCGCCAGCGTCGGGCAAGCAGGGCAAGGAACTGTTCCGCGCGCTCTATGCCGATAAGAAGCTCGGCTTCATTGCTCAGCAGATCCAGAAGGCGCTGAAGGACTGGGGAAATTTTACGCCCGACTCGACCAGCAGCTCACCCTCCTAATCCGGCAGATGGCGTGGCTCAATGCCACGCCGAAGCCCCCTGCGGGCAGCAAGCGGGCGGAGGCGAAAAATCAGCCGCCGCCGCTCAGCAGAATTGACCAGCTGAAGCGGGATCGGGTTGCCCCGGCGATGCCGCCGAACCCTGCCCCGCACATCATAGACCGCCTGGTGGAAATAGGGCTGACCGAAGCCGCTGGCATGGGGGCCGCGCCGATCAGCTGGCAGTCCATTGGCGCATGGCAATCAGTCATGGGTATTCACCTGCCCAGGTGGGAGGCCCGGCTGATCCGCAAGCTATCGGTCGAATATCTGGCGGAGAGTCGGCGCGCCGAGAGCGAAAATTGCCCGCCACCCTTCCGCAATGGCGTCAGCGAGCGTGAGAAGCAGCTGGAGGTAGAGCGGCTGCGGATGGTCCTCGGCTGAACATCAGAGACGTTCACATATTCGGGGGCCTCAATGCCCCTTTTCCGTGGAGGCGACCCTTGTCTGACAGTGCTGTTCCGACGCTGGAGGTCGGCTTTGCGATCGATTTTTCCGATAGCTTCGGTCAGCTTAATTCGCTGGACGACCTGATTGGCACCGCCTCCGCCAATGCCGTGCGTGAGTTTCAGAAGATGGAAGCCGCGACCAAGGGCGTCGTGAACCTGGGCGGTGCGACTGCTCAGGTCACGACGTTCGGCGCGGCGGCATCGCGCGAACTTGCCAATGTCGCGCGGGACACGAACCGCGCCGAACGCGCCGGCGAAGCGATGGTGCGGCAGATCGAGCGGCAGATCGAAACATTCGGGAAAAGCGCGGCGGAGCTTCGGCAGATGCGCGCCGAGATGCGCGCGGCCGAAGCGGACAGTCGGGGGCTGACCGAACTGGCCTCGCGGCTGCGGGCGGCGAGTGCAGAAATGGACAGGCTGGAAATGTCCTCATCTAACTTCGCCGTTACGGGAAACCGCTCGCGTGGTGTGGTCGCCCAGCTGATCCCGCAGTTCAACGATCTCGGCGTTCAGTTCGCGATGGCCGCGCAAAGCTCGGAGCCGCTGAAGATGGTCATGATGGCCATCATCCAGCAGGGCTCGCAGATCATGCAGGTTGGTCAGCAGGCCGGCGTCGGCCTTGGCGGCATGGCGAAGCAGACGGTCGCGGCGACAGGTGCACTCCTGCTGGCAAACCCGGCGATCCTCGCAACGGCCGCCGCCATTGGGGTGGCGTCTGCCGCGATCGGCTTCATGACCAGCGAAATCAACAAGAACAGCAGCGTCACGGTCACCTGGCAGGATACCGCCCTTGGGGCTTGGGACGCGGCTAAGGCCTACCTCAGCGGCCAGCTGACGCCCGCGTTCACCTTCTTCGGCACCACTGCGGAGGAGGTCTGGAAGCAGGTCGTGAACGCCACGAAATGGGCGGTGAACTGGATGATCGGGGTTGCCACCCTGCCTGCCCGCAATTTGCTGGCCGCGTTCAATACGCTTCCCGCCGGCATTGGTGATGCCTTCTACTCATCCGTGAACATCGCCATCAAGGCCATCAACTGGCTGGTGGAGAAGGGTGTCGGAGCAATCAACTCCTTCTCGCAGACCGTCAACTTGATCCTTCCTGCGGCGCTCCAGATCCCCACGATCAGCGCGCCCAAGATCAAGGAGGTGGAGAACGCATATGCCGGTGCGGGCGCGAAGGCTGGCAAGGCGCTGCTGAACTCCATCACCGACACGGTGACGCGGGATTTTATCAGCGAGGGCGTGGGTCTCATCAGGGAAAGCGCAATCGCCCGCGCCAAGGCGCGCGCCGAGGAGGATGGCAAGAAGGTCGGCAAAGCCGCCGCCAAGGGTATTAAAGACGGGCTCGCGGATGATGGTGTTGCGGAAGCTATGGCCGATGCTATCGCCACCGCTCAGGGGAACGTCTATCGCCTGGTTCAGGAAATGGTTCAGCGGCAGCAGGATTGGGGCAAAGGACAGCTGACCTGGGGCCAGCAGGACATTGCCGCGCGGGATGATGCGGACAAGCTGAAGGATGCCGGCGTTGAGAACGCTCGCATCGCCTTAGATGCCTTCATGGCCGACCTGGACAAGGTCTCTGATCGCGTCGATGCGCTCGCGGCGAGAATGCGCAACGCCTTCGGTTCGGTCGGTGGCGCAATTGGCGACATGATCACCATTCTCGATGAATATGGAAAGCGGCAGGCCGAGATTGATGAGGAGCGCCTCCTCGGCGGTGCAGATGCCAAGCGGCTGGGCGAGCTGCGCAAGCAGGAAGCGTCCAATCAGCTCTCCGGCATGATCGCCCTCACGGGCGCCGCGAAGGGCCTCTTCAACGAGCATAGCAAGGGCTACAAGGCGATGGCAGCGGCGGAAAAGGCGCTGACGATCATCCAGCTTGCCCGCACTGCTGTGGACGTTGCTGGCGGTGCTGCGCGCATGTTCGCGGAGCTGGGCCCATGGGCGTTCCCTGCCGTTGCCGCGATGCTGGGCGTGATGGCGTCGCTCGGCTTTGGTGGCGGTGGATCGTCAAAGCCCCCACCGACCAATACCGGCACGGGCACAGTGCTGGGCGATTCCTCCGCCAAATCAGAGAGCATCAAGCGTGCCATCGACGCGCTGAAAGAGGTGGATACCGTCACCAGCGTCTATACGCGGGAAATGGCAGCATCGCTTCGGTCGATCGAAAGCCAGATCGGCGGCTTTGCCACGCTCTTGGTCCGTCAGGCCGACAGCATCAATGCCTCCGACGGCGTGAACACCGGCTTCAAGATGGATACCACCGGCAAGGTGCTGTCGGGGCTCATCACCGGCGGCGGCATCCTGACGAAGATCCCCATCCTCGGCAGCATTCTGGGCGCGATCGGTGGCGTCGTCGGTTCGCTCTTTGGCACCAAGACGACGATCGAAGGCACCGGCCTCTATGGGCGCGCGCAATCGCTGGACGATATTCTCAGCGGCGGCTTCGACGCGTCCTATTACACGGACATCAAGAAGAAGAAAAAGGCGTTCGGCATCAGCTATTCGACCAAGTATTCAACGAAATATACTGAGGCCGACGCCGCTCTTGAAAATCAGTTCACGCTCATCCTGCGCCAGTTCAATGATGCGATCGTTGCTGCTGCTGGGCCGCTGAGTCAGGCGACCAGGGATATTCAGAACCGTCTCAATGGATTCGTGGTTGATCTGGGCAAGATCAACCTGAAGGGCCTGACCGGCGAGGAAATAGAGGAAAAGCTGAACGCAGTTTTCGGCGCGGCGGCCGACAAGATGGCCACGACAGCCTTCCCCGGCCTCGAACGCTTCCAACAGGTCGGCGAAGGCATGTTCGAGACGCTGGTGCGGGTCGCCTCAACTGTGGACGCGGTCACCACCTCGCTCGACATGCTGGGCACCTCGGCGTCGGGTCTGACGGTCGATATGAAGATGGCGCTGTCCGGTCAATTCGACAGCGTGAGCGACTTCACCAACGCCGTCGGTTCCTACTTCGAGAGCTTCTACACGAAGGAAGAGCAGGCGGCCGCCCGCACGGCGCAGTTCGCCGATGTGTTCGCCAGCCTGGGCCTGACGATGCCCACGACGCTGGCAGCATTCCGCTCGCTGGTCGATGCGCAGGACCTGACCACGGCCGCCGGGCAAGCGACCTATGCGACGCTGCTCCAGCTCGCGCCTGCGTTCGCGGATCTTCAGGCGGTCATGAATGGGGCGAAGAGCGCCGCAGACATCGCCAGCGAGCGGCAAGATCTCCAGCGGCGGCTGCTGGAGCTGAAAGGTGACACGGCGGCCCTGCGCGCCCTCGACCTCGCCAACCTCGATGCGAGCAACAGGGAAATCCAGAACCGGATCTGGGCCCTTCAGGACGCGAAGGAAGCGGCGGATGCCGCTGATCAGCTGCGGCAGGCTTGGGTTTCGGTCGGCGACGGCATCATGGATGAGGTGAAGCGCATTCGTGGGATCACCGACGGCAGCGGCGCAGGCGGCTTCGCGACGCTGCTGGGCGAGTTCAATGCCGCCACCACGGCCGCGCGGAACGGCGATCAGGATGCGGCAGGGAAGCTGGTCAGCCTGTCACAGGCGCTGCTCAATGCCGCGTCACTGTCCGCCACCAGCAAGCAGGAGCTGGATCGCGTGAAAGCGCAGACGGCCGCCAGCCTGGAGCAGACGAACGCCATCATCATGGCGTTGGGTGGCGTGGCTGCCTCAACTGGGTCCGGCAGCACGTCTGCTGCGACGCTGGAGTCCGCCGCGACGGCGCAGGCGGCCACCCCCACCGCAACGAACGACAATATGGCGGTCGAGCTGCGGGCTTTGCGGGAGGAAGTAGCCCAGATGCGAGCGGACAATAATGCAGGGCATGCCGCGAACGCCAGTAACACCGGGGCCATCAAACGGAAGCTGAACGATGTGACGGCGGCGAGCGGCGGCGAGGCGATCAGCGTCGTGGGGGCTGCCGCATGAAGGTGATTATCGACGGCGATGAGATCGAGCTCGGCACGACCGAGGCCCAGCCCACAATCGGCATCGTAGATTACAGCCGACGGGAGACCGACGACTTCGGCGTGACCACGGTCGTTCGGCGCGGCTTCGCGCGGCGCATGTCCGTGCGGGCGAAGGTGACGTTTGATGAGGTCGATGCCCTGCAGCGAACGCTTGCTGACCTGCGGGCTCGAGCCGTGAAATGGGTCGCGGACGAGCGGTTTGCGAGCCTGGCTTTCGACGGCTTCTACAAAGACTTCGCTATCGATCTTGCGGTTCCGCCCGTCAGCTTTTGCACGCTCACCGTGGAAGGATTGACCGAGACGGAAGCGGGCGCTGACCCTGGAGGCGATCCGGCAACGGACGGGAATAGTTCGACCCTGCGGCTACTTCAGCCTGCGACGATCGACGATAGCGTGCTGACAGCCAGCAGCATAGCTGAAGACGATCAGCCGGCCTGGACCATTGGCACCACCTATCCCTTCGGGGCCCGCGTCATTCATGCGAATCGCCAGTGGGAAAGTGTCGTTGTCGGCAACCTCGGCCACGAGCCTGCGGCGGACAGCACTCAATGGATGGACATCGGTCCGACGAACCGCTGGGCGATGTTCGATGAGGCCCTGGGCACGCTCACCGAGGCGGCGGGCAGCATCGTCGTCACACTGGACCCGGCGCAGCCTGTCGACTCACTGGCGCTGCTAGATGTGACCGCTGCCACCGTTCGAGTGCAGGCGCCGGGCTATGATCGCACCATCGTGCCCGCCGGTGTGTCAGGGGCGGCCATGTTCCTCGATCTTCCAGCGACCGCTGCCGCCATCACCATCACCGTGAGCGGCGCGGGCTCGGTTTCGGTCGGCACGCTCTTGATGGGCAGCTTGGTTGGGCTTGGCGTGACTGGGGCGTCGCCCAGCGCGGGCATTAACGATTTCAGCCGCAAGGAAACGGATGAATTCGGCGATGCGGCCGTGGTCGAACGCGCCTGGGCAAAACGCATGGAAGCGCGGGCGTTGCTTCGCACCGATGCTGTCGATCTGGTCTTCGATCGCATTGCGACCGTGCGCGGCCGGCCCTGCCTGTGGATCGGGGCAGAGGGCGTGGAGGCGCTCAGCATCTACGGCTTCTTCAAGGATTTCTCGGTAGAGGTAGGGGAGAATGTCAGCACCCTTTCGCTGTCGATCGAGGGACTGAGCAAAGCTCAGCCGCTCGCACCGCTCACCGATCCCATTCTGGTCACCGTCTATCAGTCGGCGCCAGTCGCGCCACCGACGCCGGCACCGAACAGCGGCGAGGTTCCTCTCGGCTGGTCTGTCGTGCCGACGGATATATCGGCCGGCGTCTATCGCTGGTCGACGCAAGCGCAGTTTCTGGCAGGCGAGCAGAAGACCGACTGGACGGTGCCGGTCAGGGTCGCCGGCACCGCGTGGGAAGATGTCGCCGATCCTATCGGGTCCAAGCCTGCGGATAATGCCGACGTCACTCAGGATGTTATCGAAAATGCGCGCTTCGATCTCGCTGCGGTGTCGGGTCGGATGGGCACCGAGGTTCGTCCCCGATTCGATCCGATCTTCTGGACCTGCAATTTTCCGAACACGATGATGGCCGCCGTCACAGGCGGGCCGGCCAGCATCAAGATGGACGCCGTATTCTTCGAGCGCGGGCATCTGGCGGGGCTCATATGGGAATCGGCGGATAAGCTCGATCACGCAACCACCCGCTATGACACGGACAAGGATTATCGGAACTGCACGCTGGCCTTCGACTACGCACTGATCGGCGACATTCGGCCGATTGACGAAATCGGCGGCCCCACCCTCACGATCGAAGGACGCGATGCTAGCGGTTCTGCCATGACGGCCTACGTTATGCTCTATCACTGTCGGACCGGCGGCGATGGTGTGAGCGGCCATTGTGTCCTCGATTTCAATAACCTGCCAGCAGGATATGACGGCAGCGATGATGTATTTGCCGGCGACGTCGACCGGATGTTCATCTCCATGTCTCCCGGCAACTACCTCGATGGGTCAACGACCAAGCTGTCCCCGCCGATCGAGGGGGCCATGATACTCTCCAATATTACGGTTACGGGTTCAAACTCCGCGCTTGTCTGCGGCCTAGGGCCGGGCGGCGAGCATCGCGTCCGCATGACCAACGGGTATGACGACACGTACAATATCGTTCCGGATCGGATCGTGCGTAACTGCCGCCTGCTGGGCTATGAAGGCGAGTTCAATCACTATGTCGGCATGTCCCATTACTTCCAATGGGCATGGGATGCGGGGGCGTCGCGCTACATCGCGCAAGATGCAACGAACCCGCTGAACACCCCCTGCCGCGTGTGGCACGAAGCGCTCGCCGCGGCCCTGGGGGACGCTGGTATGTCGCTGATCGTCTCGCTGAGCTATGAGCTGTTGAACAGCTTCTGCCCCACCTCATGGCGGCAGCTAGACAGCGTAGGTAACCCTGCCCTGACCGGGTGGAGCCCGCCATCGGCTCTGCTGTCGCCCTGCAACACGACGGCGATGGGCTATCTTCAGAAGGTGGCGCGCCAGTTCTGCGGCATCGCCGCCGACGCTGGGTTGGACATCCATTTCCAGGTGGGCGAACCTTGGTATTGGATCAATTTCGCTGGCGTTCGGACGCCCTTCTTCTACGACCCCGACACAACGGCGCTCTACACGACTGAAACGGGCCTCACCGCTCCGATCATCACGGACATGTCGGCCGCCATATCGTCGGCGCAGCTGGTCTATCTAGACTGGCTGGGTGAAAAACTGGCGGCCAGCATTCTCGACCTTATCGACGCCGTACGCGGCGATCATCCGGCAATGACCAGCTACGCGCTGCTCTATCTGCCCCAAATGCTTGGAGAGAGCACGCCCGAGGCGCACCGCGTCAACATGCCGCCTGCGCTCGCCTATCCTGCACTCGATATTCTGCAGGTCGAGGATTATGACTTCGTGATCGACAACCGGCCGGACCTGTCGGCCACCGGTCGCGACCGGATCGAAAAGACATTGGGATATCCGCGATCGAAGCAGCATTATTTTGCCGGCTTCGCCCTGAATGCCGACCCGTCCGGCGCTTTGTGGCGCCGCATAACCAATGCGATGGCGGCCGCCTACGAATGGGGTGTCGATCCGGTGTTCGTCTGGGCCTACACCCAAGTGATGCGGGACAGCTACGTTCCGCTGTTCCGGGCCGCGCCGGCGCTGGGAATGGCCGATATCAAGGACGTCGATCTTTCTGCTGGAACGGTTGGCCGGGACGTCCTCGTCTTCGATCATGAGACGCGCCGATGGGTGCCGGGGAAGCCGTGGCTGGCCGACATCCCGACGCTACCTGGAGTCCCGACGGTGCAGCTGCCTACGCTCACCTCTCCATGGATCAACTATGGCGGCGGCTATGTGGGCGCGCGCTACTATAAGACGGCCGAAGGGCTGGTGGTGATCGAAGGGCTCATTCAGGCGCCGGGGGGCAGCCCTTCGGTCGATGTTGTCTTATTCACGCTCCTAGAAGGCTATCGCCCCAGCGGAACATTGATGTTCGGCCCATGGTCGGGCGGTGGATCGTGCCGGATCGATGTCACCGACAGCGGCGAGGTCGTCATGCGCAACGGCAACACAGCCTTCACGTCACTTGCGGGCATCACCTTCATAGCTGCATGACCACCCGCTGCTCCTTCTAATCGAGCACCGCACCGAAGGCATCATCAACGGCGCCCAATCTGCCGATCGCACTGTACCCGTCGCCTAGAAATCGGGCGGTGAACAGTGGGGGCGCGGCGTGGCCCGTCTCTTTACTACAGCTCCTCTCAACCTAAGCTCGGCATTTCAGGAGAGCTGATGAGGATAGAAATTCTCGGGCGGAATGCGCCCATACGAGGAAAGGTCAGCGATGGACGATGGCGGGCTCGTGGGTGACGTAGCGCAGGTTGCGGCCGGCGGTTTCAGTGTGGGAGGTGGATTATACGCGGTGCGGTGGCTCATTCTTTGGCTGACGGGTCGCGCCGACAGGGTTGCGGCGTCAAACGATCAGCAGCGCGCCGAACTTGATCATAGCTGGAAAAGCTATCGGCTGACGCTGGAGGCCAGGCTAGAGAAGCAGGATGAACGCATTGAGCGACTGGAGCTGGAAGTGGAGGAATGTCACTCCTCCAAGCGGGAGACGGAAGCCCAGCTGGCCCGCCTGCAAGCTTATGTCAATGGTGAGGGGCAAGCCCGGCAGCTGGGTGCGGTGATCGCGGCTCATGACAGGCGGCTTGGGTCCAGCTGACCCGATCAAACAAAATGACATTTGCGGGCGCTTGAGGCGCCCTTTTTCATGGGAGACGCAAATGGACCACGCCACGCTTCAGCGGCGGCTGGCATCGCTCGGCTATTATGCCGGGGCGATCGACGGGATATTCGGGCCGCGCAGCAAAGCGGCGGCGCTGGAATGCCTCACGGACGGCCCTGACTATTCCATCACGGTGGGTGATGTAGAGCAGGCAGCCGCTCTGCTGTGCGTCGCTCCAGCAGCAATCTGGGCCGTCTATGAGGTGGAGGCTGCGGGCGACGCCTTCGTGCATGGTCGTCCGACCATCCTGTTTGAACCGCATCGTTTCAGCAGGTCGACCGGCCATCAATATGATGCTGCCTTTCCCCGGCTATCGTCGCGCGGGTGGAACCGGAAGCTCTATCCCTCATCCCAGCAGGCGCGATGGGATCAGTTGATGGACGCCGTTGCGCTCGATGTCGATGCGGGGTTCATGTCCGCCAGCTATGGGGCCTTCCAGATCCTCGGCGAGAATTATGCCGTCTGCGACGCACCCGACCCATGGTCGTTCGCTTGGCGGCAGGCGCAGACCGAGGGTGACCAGCTGGATGCATTTATCCGCTTTGTCGAAGGCAAGGGACTGAAGAAGGCGCTCCAGCGCAATGACTGGGCAGCGTTCGCCAAGGGCTACAATGGCACGGCCTATCGCGAGAATCGCTACGATGAGCGGCTCGCGGCGGCGTTCGCGCGCCGGAGGGCGGCATGAACAATCGTCACAATGTCATCGCTTACCTGGCCACCCTGGCGGCGATCGTCATCATGTCGATCGTCGCGGCCATCATCTGCGTCAGTGTCGAGCCTGACACCCATCTCGCCCAGATCGTTGCTGCGCTCGGCTTCATCAGCGCGGCCGTGACCGGCCTCATAGGCGTAATCGGCACCTTCAAGGCGCGCGACGACAGCGCGGCCATGAATGAGCAGCTGATCGCCAAACTTCCGCCGGCTGATCCCCCAGCGGGCGAACCCAAGTCTTGACCCTTCATTCTCAGGAGTTTGCCATGAAACGCATCAGTCCCCTTTGCCTGCTACTCGCCCTCTCGGCCTGCGGCGGCATCACCAATGCCGTGAATGGCATCCCCGCCTCGCCCACGACTGTCGCTAATAGCACGACCCTCGATGAGCAGGGCGTGCTGGCCGCCGAGTTGGCCTACAAGGCGGCGCGTGTCGCGGTCGAGACAGGTGTGGATGCGGGGCTGATCAAGGGTCCGACGGCCGCCAAGGTTGCCCAACTCGACCGGCGGGCGTTCGCCGCCCTCGGCGTGGTTCGCAAGGCTTATGCGGCAGGCAACGCCGCGAGCTACGCCAGCGCCCTCACGAGGGCCCGCGCGGCGATAGCCGATCTTCTCACCCTCACCGGCAAGACTGGAGCCTGACATGAACATATCTACCCTCCTGAACGTCCTGCCCGTCGTCGGACCAGTGATCGCCAAGGCGCCGGAGTTCGTGGCGCTCTACCAGGCCGCGTCTGCCGCGCTCAATCCACCCGATCAGGCTACCGCCAAGAAAGCGCTGGCGGATATTCAGGCGGACAATGATGAGGGGCATGCTCGGCTTCAGGACAAGCTGGCCGCCGCCGCGCGGTAGATCGAAAGGTGCCTCGCCCCCATAGGTGAGGCGCTAAAAGCAGAGGGCGAGACTCGGGAGAGACGGAACCCACATATGCGGTTCCGCAAGGCCTCACCCTCTGAACCTGCTGACAATTCGCTTCCACTCCCGCTCATCGGGTAAGGGAAGCGTGATCTGCGGCGGCTGGTCTGCCAAATCTATGCCGCTTGGGCGGATGCGCTTCCCTAAGCGGCGGCCGCATTCCCGGCACCAGAACCTTTCTCGCGCGGCCCTGAAGCTGTCGTCCCAGCCTCGACGATGAAAATGCCACCAGATGCCGTGAGGGTGGAACAATCCGAAGTGACCACATCGGCAGATGACCTTCACCGTCCGATGCCACGCGGCCGCCTCAAACAGGGAGGTGGCAACCTTCAGTCCGTCTCTATAGCGTGCCACATTCCGCCAGTGCCTCGTCAGCAAGTTCCTGCAATGTGGCGTAGCGAACCGCCACGAGATCCTCGATCGCGTCGGAGATTGATTTTACATCCCTTCCGGTGAGGCCGCCCTCATCCATCGCATCATCATCCGCCAGCTTCTCAGCGAAGCGCCGGAACCGAGATTTCAATTCATCATCCATTTGGTTCTCCGTCCGGTGAGCCAGTAAGTTCCCCGCCTCGGCGGGGGTTGAGGCGCGCCAACGCCTCAAGCCGGCGGTCTCGACCCGCCATGTCCCCGGCTGGCCTGCCGGTTTCATCCCGCCTCCCGGCGCTCGGGAGGGGTGAACAGATATGGAACAAACATAATGGAGTCGAGTCCGCTTTTTGATGATTTCGTGTCCCCCGTGCCGCCGGTGGCGGCCTACATCGGCGGCAAGCGGAGATTGTGGAAGCGCGTCACCCGCGCGATCGATCTGGTGCCGCACCAGTCCTATGGCGAGGTTTTCATGGGCATGGGAGGGGTGTTCCTGCGGCGTGGGCGGCGGCCGCGCGCGGAATATGTGAATGACTGGTCGGAGGACGTGGCGACCTTCTTCCGCATCCTCCAGCGCCACTACATCGCCTTCCTCGACATGCTTCGATACCAGCTCACCACGCGGAGCAATTTCGAGCGGTTGATGCGAGTCGACCCGTCGACGCAGACCGATTTAGAACGCGCTGCCCGGTTCCTCTATCTCCAGCGCCTCGCATTCGGCGGCAAGGTCGCTGGCCGCAGTTTCGGTGTTGACGCGGCCAATTCAGGCGGTTTCGATGTGACGAAGCTGCAGCCCATGCTGGAGCAACTGCATGAGCGGCTCGCGGGCGTCACAATCGAACGGCTGCCCTGGTCGCACTTCATTCGCCGCTATGACCGGCCCGACATGCTCTTCTACCTCGATCCGCCATACCATGGCAGCGAGGGCGACTATGGTTCCGGCATGTTCGATCGGGCGGAGTTCGCTGTAATGGCGGAGCAGCTGCGCGGGATCGAGGGGCAGTTCCTGATGAGCATCAATGATGTGCCGGAGATCCGCGAGGCGTTCGCCGGCTTCGCCATGGCGACCGTCGACCTCCAATACACCGTCGGCAATGGATCGCCGGTAGAAGCGCGCGAACTCCTCATCACGAACGTAAGCGGGGTCTGGCGACCGCCTTGCGCAGCGCCCATTAGCCGGGATGATTGCCGCTCTTTAAGCGGGGTGGCCGGTGTCGGACGAGATTGAAGATTCAGCGAGCAGCGCAGCGACTACTCATACGAGCGGTCGTATGAGTAGTCGGATAGAGATCGTTAGCCGGGTGTCAGGCCGGCGGCGGTGGACGGTAGAGCAGAAGCTGGCCGTGCTGCAGGATGCATTCGGCCCGGAGGGCTGCGTGCGCGCGGCCTGTGAACGCCATGACGTCGGCAGCGGCTCGATCTACACATGGCGGCGACAGGCGATGTCCGGTGAGCTCGCCGGGGTGCGCAAGTCGATCAAGCCTGCCTTTGCGGAGGTGCAGATCAGCGATCAGCTGGCCTTGCCTGGGCCAACGGTCGCAGCACGCAGCGAGGGAGTGATCGGCATCGAGCTGCCGTCTGGCATCAGGGTGAACGTGGACGCCACCGTCGATGCCGATGCCCTGTCGCGGGTGATCGGCGTCCTGACGCAATGATCCCGCTGCCGCCCTCAACGCGGATATTCCTGGCCTGCGGCGCAACAGATATGCGTAAGGGTTTTGACGGCTTGGCTGTGATGACGCAGCAAGTTCTGGAGCAGAGCCCGCATTCCGGTGCGCTGTTCGCCTTTCGAGGGAAGCGCGGTGATCTGGTAAAGCTGCTCTGGTATGACGGTCAGGGCATGTGCCTTTTCTCCAAGCGGATGGACCGAGGCCGGTTCATTTGGCCATCGACCAAGACCGGTTCGGTGGTGATGACGGCGGCCCAGCTTTCCATGCTTCTGGAAGGCATCGACTGGCGGCGGCCGGAACGCACTTTCACCCCGTCACTTGCGGGCTAAAACGCCCATTTTCCGGCGCTTTTTCTGGCATTGCGGCGTCTGTTCCGCTATAGGGTCGCGGTGTCGGACGCAGGCCTTTCCACCGCTGATAAAGACGCTCGGATCGCCGAGCTCGAAGCTGCTTTGGCGGCCGCCCACGCCGATATTTCTGCCCGCGACATCCTGATCGACACGCTGCGCGTGCAGATCGCGCGCCTCAAGCGGATGCAGTTCGGCAAGTCGTCCGAGAAGCTCGACACTCAGATCGCACAGCTTGAGCTTGCGCTCGAAGAGCTCGAAGGCGAGGCCATCGTCGCCGCCGCCCGCCGGGCCGATCCGGCAGAGGTTGATCGGCCGTCGCCTGTTCGTGCGCTGCCTGCTCATCTGCCGCGGGAGGAACAGCGGATCGAGCCCGAACGGGGCAGTTGCACCTGTCCAGATTGCGGCGGAGCGCTGCGGCCTCTGGGGCAGGATAGCGACGAGATGCTCGATGCCGTGCCAGTGCAATGGCGTGTCGTTCGGACCATCCGGCCCAAGTATAGCTGCCGGTCCTGCGAGAAGATCGTCCAGGCGCCCGTGCCGGTAAAGGCGATAGCGCGCGGCAAGGCGACCTTCGGCACGCTGGCCCACGTTGTCGTCTCCAAGTTCGACCATCATCTGCCGCTTTACCGCCAGGCCGAGATCATGGCTGCGCAGGGGGTCGAGATCGACCGATCGACACTGGCGGGCTGGGTAGGACAGGCATCCGTGCTGCTCGACCCGATCGTCAGTCGCATTCGCGAGGTGGGCCTCACCGCCTCAAAGATCCATACCGACGATACGCCTGTTCCCATGCTTGATCCGGGCCGGGGCAAGACGGCCACCGGCAGGCTTTGGGCTTACGCCGTCGATGATCGTGGCTCGGGCGCTACGACCCCCTCGCTCGTCTGGTATGAGTTCACCACCGATCGCACCGGTGCGCATCCCCAGCGTCAGCTGGCCAACTTCGCCGGCTACCTGCAGGCTGATGGTTACGCCGGTTATGACAAGCTCTACGACACGAACCGCGTCACCGAGGTTGCTTGCTGGGCGCATTTCCGGCGGAAGATATTCGACATCCACGCCACCAAGCCGACGCCGCTCACCACCGACCTGCTAGAACGCATCGGCCAACTCTATGAGATCGAGGCAGAGGTTCAAGGCCAGCAACCCGAGATCCGCCGACGAAGCCGGCACGACCGCACTCAGCCGTTGATCGATGAGCTGCGGCAAGCACTTGACGATGCCCTGCGCCGCCTCTCGCCCAAGTCCGAGATGGCGAAAGCGATCGCCTATGGTCGCAAGCGCTGGGTGGCGCTCACGCGCTTCCTCGATGATGGGCGTCTGGAGATCGATAACAACATTGCGGAGCGTGCCATGCGATGCGTGGCCTTGGGCCGTAAAAACTGGCTGTTCGCCGGATCAAAGGCAGGCGGCGATCGGGCGGCGGCCATCTACTCCGTTATCGAGACCGCAAAGCTCAACGGCCTCGAACCACAGGCCTATATTGCCGACGTTATCGCCAAGATCGCCGGCAACTGGCCTGCCGCTCGCTGGGATGAACTCATGCCCTGGAATTGGCGACCAGATCAGCAACCGATCGCCGAAGCCGCCTGATCTGCGGCCTCCAGCCCACGCTTACTCACGAACTGCCGCGAGGTGTCGATCGAGCGCCTAGTGCCGTCCGGCGCGGCGGCCTGATTGTGGGTGCCGTGGGTTCGTGCCCACGGCGCTCGCCCCGGATTGACATCGCAGGGCCGCCATGCGGAACTATTCAGCGGCAGTCGTTGGCCAGCAGCCCGCCATTGTCCCACTTAGCGACATACTGTGCCTGTCCACGCCGGATCTGCTCGCAGGCGAGGTTGCGCCCGCCAACATAGACTTGGGCGAGCGTGCGCCCATATCGATCCTGTCCGACCCGCTGCACGTTGGTCCGCCCACCGACCATCGCCTGTAGGCTCCGCTTGCTGGTTTGCCCGTCGCCGGGCACGCAGATCCTGCCTTGTCGGCAACCGTGGATCTCGGGAGCGTCGATGCCCAGCAGACGGATGCGCTCACCATCAATACGGAGGGTGTCTCCGTCCACAACGGCTACGGCGGCGGCAAGAATGAACGCGGCAATCATGGGAGGATGCTATTCATGGCGTGCCACGCGCCGATGCCAAAGGCGGCAACACTGCCAACCGCTGCGCCGATGGCAGCATAGAGAGCGCAGTTACCGATGCGGCGAGTTGGGTCGGTTTTGTGCGGCTCATCAAGCATGACCATCTTAAACTGCGTATTGGATCGCTCGAGCGCGTTCATGTTCATAAAGAACGCCTGCGAAAAGTAGGCTAGAATGTAGGCTGCTAAGCCGAGCAAAAGTCCGCCTATGAATGATGAGAATGCTACACTCATAGCTGCCCGATCGAACGTCGCCTGAGAATTTCCTATGAAGGTGAGAAGGGCGACGACGGCGCCTCCGTTTACCAGCATGAGATTCTTCAAGGCTGCTTGAGCGAAATCGGTCTGATAGGTCAGCCGTGCGGACTCCTCCGCAAGCTTGGCATCATGGTTCAGGCGATATATTTCGCGGAAATCTTCTTCTGACGCAGGCAATGTTTCCCCCTTCGGCCGTCGTTACTTTGACGACAGTCCCAGCTCACGGCGTCCCTCGCCGATCATCCATTTCAGCGCCTTGTCGATCACCAGATAATCTTTCTCCAGTGTCGCGTAATGGTCACCGTGCTCGTCATCGTGATAGTCTTTGAACGCTTGGCTTAACCGCTCGCCGGCCTCTGACGGCAGGATCAACTGAGCCGTCGCGATGCTGCTTTCCCACCGCCGAACAGCATCCTTCATCCTGTCTCCTTGACGTTGGGAGAACTCGGTCGACGGTTCACGCCGACATAGCTCATCATCCATCCAGCGCCCGAGGATCAACCTCATTTCGCTCATGCAGGCGATTGCCTCCGAATAGGCCGCGAGCCTCTGCTCCCACGTTTTCTCGCTTTTGTATCTACGGAGTGCCCATGTGACCGTAAGTCTGGCGACCGCCATCGCGCCAACAAACTGAGCAGCCAATTTTGCAACCTCCAGCCATACCTGCTCAGGTTGCATCAACGAGCCATCCAATGGATCCGCCAAGGATGGCCTTCGGTGGCATCTTCCTGATGAGGAAATTCGTCACGCCGTCTTTCGAGGACGCTCCAAACTGGGTCGGGGATAATCATAGGGCATTTGTCGATATCGAACTGCTGACCAGGCCGGGCAGCGATCCTTATGAAACCGAGTCCTAAAAGTCCGGCAGCGTAACCGCCGTCGACATCGGCGGAGAATGTCTTGTGATTATGGTGCAGCAGATAGCCGAAGATCCTCCGCTCAACGCCCGTCAGATGGGGGATATGAGCCTCAAAGGACCGCTGAGCGGCCCAATGCTGATATCGGCGCAGCACATAACGCCTTGGGTATGCAAGTAAGCGGCCGATCACGCTGAGAAAGCTGATCGCAGCTAGGCAGCCGCATACAAGCATCACCGCCCATGCGGCTATAACCATCCATACGGCCGGCTCAGGAACGATGCCCTGCCGACTGAGCCAAATGAAGAGTCCTGCGGCTACTGCGATGGCAAGGGTCTGCCCGCCGCTAGCCTTCAGAATGTCTAGTGCTTTGCCCCAGTCCCCCATAATGGAAGCCATACATTCGATTTAGGGATCGCGCCAAGCAGGAAATTCCGTTCCCCCACACGTCGAAAAGCCGCGAAAAACCGTGGGTGGTTCTGGCAGCAATTTGGGGGAAGGGTGATTGAAAACAAAAAGGAAAGTGCTTCCACGGCTGAAAGGCTGTTTGGAGCGAATATGGATACAGTGCAGGTAGATCCGCGAAGCACATAAGCGACAATTATTGCGGAGCTAACTCCACCGGCATCGGGATCGGTCCCACCGTCCCCGCAATCACCCGCTTTTCTAAGATCGTCGTCCAGTCCGAACCGTTAACCCTCATTTCGACCTTCGCGGGGCCTGTTTCCGTTACAACTAACGGCACAGTTGGGAGAGGCATTGCTGACTGCCCCAATGCAAGAACCTCCACCTCAGACTTCAGTTCGGAATTTCCACCCGGAGCGGAGAAGCGGAACTCGACTTCACAAGGGCCGATCTTAGAAGGTGTAAATTCAACATAAGCGGATAGACCAAGCTGAACGGGGAACTGAGAAACCACTATATCCGATGAATACACACCGAGTATGGAAAGCTTATTGTTCGCTTCCGGCCTTATCAACTCGCACAAGACGACAGAATTAACAGAGAAGTTTCCCACTTTAATCATTTATGGCTGATCCGACTTTATCGAAAACTTTGAAATAATGGCGACCTGTGGAGCGGCTTCCGCAGTGTGAATGCCTGGACACGGCTTTACGGTAGAGTTGGTAGCCGCCGCCGAATTGTGAAAAGTCACCCATGACCGAGCTGCTTCGCTCGGATGAACATAATTTGCCCGTGGATCGCAAGCTAATCGCTTGCGAACTTGGATATCCAAGTCAGCGTCCATGCCCTCAGCAAGCAGACCGATTGAGCGAAGGGTCATATTCATGGACGAACTAAGCCATCGTTGCACTTGCTTGCGAGAGCGTCCGATACGATCACCCAAAATCTGGTAATTCAGGCCGTCACACTCTTTTCTATCCTCGTAAACATGGACCAAAGCGGCCCACGCACGATCCTTTGCGCGAAATTCCGCGTCGTCCAGTTCATCTTCTTCTAGCGCGGGTAAGCACGCAAAAAGTGGTAGCTGCACTTCAGTTTGGTCAATCATCTTGTCGATCCAGATAAGCGAGAAATTGATCCTTAGATGCGACCGGCCAACTCACGAATCCCCTCATTCAAATGATCCCGAAAGTGCGTTTGAGGAGCTGGTGCTCGCGGATAAGCTTTTCGAACTGCAGGATGAGAGGCCGTAGTCTATCTTCGGTCATGTTGGGGATCAGTTGATAGTACATTACCCCTTGGCGGAACAGCGAATGCACGCGTCTTTTGGTCGTGCTGGTGCGCAGATGCCGGTCGTAGCCGATGGCCTCCCCGGCGGCGCCGAGCACGGTCAGAAGCACAATGGCGAGAGCGGCGATCAGCCACAACCTGTCGCGCCGGGCGGGCGTGGAGACGCGGGTTGCCGACATGCCCATCCCGAACCGCCAGTCCTTGGCATCGCGGAACGAGCATTCGATGCCCCAGCGCCGCGAGTAGAGGTCAATCAGGGTCTTGGCCGTCACTGTGGTCAGGCTGGTCGCGAGACACCACGGCTCTTTCATGTCCCTGGCGTGGACGCACATGACCGCGCCGACCGGGCAACCCTGCGCCGTGACTGTCGCCTCGCGCAGCAGCCTGGCCCGTCCCGATGGGCCGATCCACTCCTTCGCCGGGCGGCTCTCCCCGGCGGCCGTCACCTTGATGTTGCCGCGAAAGCGGATGACATAGTCGAAGTGCAGCTCGTCCTTGAGGACGCCGTAGAGCTTGGTGTCGCCAAAGCCGCGATCGGCGACGAGCAGCACCTTCACTTCTGTCGGCAATAGCTCGGCAAGCCGGGTAATGATCCAATATTCATAATGATTGCGCCGCTCTTTCAGCTCCGTCTTGCGTACCGTCAACCACAGTAGCGGCGTCGCCCGGCCATGCTCGGTAAGCAGCGACAGCATCAGGGTCGAGTGCCCGTCGGCATCGAAATCGGTCCAGTCCATGGCGACGACGATCTCGGTGCGGCTACCGAGGCAATAGCCGGCCCAGTCGGCCATCAGCGCGTCGACATCAATCCCGTCGTTCGACAGCAGCCGGTCGACCTGCTTGATCGCGTGACGCGAGAGGCGCCCTTCCTGAGCCAGTGCGAGACCGTGGCCAATCGCGCTCACCGCCAGCGATGACGCCCGCAACGCGCCCACCGTCGCATTCGCCAGCGATCTTACCCGCTTCGCGTGCAGGCCTTCGCCAAACAGTTCGTCGACAAACGAATGGACCGCTTCAGAAGAAAACGCCGCCTTCCCGTTCATGATATTCTGATCTCCCTTCGACACGGAAATGCAGAATCATCTTTCCCAACCCACGTCATCTCAAAAATGAGGGGATGGCTGAGACCGGCCAAGGCATTTTTATGTATTCTTTTTCACCGAACAAATCGTTCCAATGCTTCTCCCCGTCCTGCCGGACGGCCTTCCACGCTGGGTCCGACATGCCACCGAAGTTTCCTCTTGGCTGGAACGAGGTCGCAACGAAAGCGCCTGGCCTGCCAAAAAAGCCGAAGAGCCGAGTTTGTTCAA
Organism: Sphingobium sp. CFD-2; assembly: GCF_024611135.1. Taxonomy (NCBI): domain Bacteria; kingdom Pseudomonadati; phylum Pseudomonadota; class Alphaproteobacteria; order Sphingomonadales; family Sphingobiaceae; genus Sphingobium; species Sphingobium sp. CFD-2. The sequence continues at coordinate 2,211,943 of NZ_CP084405.1, forward strand.
CGGGGAGACCCGATCGAAACTCCCAGAACCCCTGCATCGAGCTATCGGGCTTCAGCGAGCCCAATTCCTTCATGTCTATATTGAAATTAAGGTGGGCCCCGATGACGTAGCGCTCGAGCACCGCTCGCATAGCTTGACGCCGCTCTTTGAGCTGTTTCGGAGAGTGCCATTGAGTGGTTTCCCACGGGCGCTTTTGAACAGCATCGAACACATCCCCCAGCATGTAGAGGCATCTACCATCTGCCCGCGTTTGCATGCGGGCTGTCGGCTGCCACTTCATCAATCTACCAGTCGTGCAGTGCATCTCGAGGTCCGCCCATGTCAACATATTTGTAGTCATGCCCTGCTTTACAAGCGGTGAACGGACCGCTGGTTTTCCTTGGGGGCGTATTATGGGGGTGAAATGACGGGGTCAATTCAGGCGGCTAGATGAGATTTCCGCTGCCCACCCAGACCGTCTCACTGCAACGAGATAGGAGTCCAACTGCTGCGGAATTGCGCCAGTGTCCAATGACTGGAAAGCCATGGAAAGTTCCTGACCGTGCGCGAGGCCATGGGTGCGTCCATGCCCTCGGCCGGGGTGGCCTGCGCATTCGAGCGGCAAATGCTGGAAAGGCTTGTGAATCCGGCCAATGGCGGACCGTTCGATCCGAAATCGCTGACCGAGGATTATGAGGTCGGCCTGCGTATCAGCAATATGGGCGGGCGCGGCGTGTTCGTCCGCATGCGCGATGGGGAGGGCCAGCTTGTCGCGACCAAGGAATATTTTCCGGACAATCTGACGGATGCCGTCAAGCAGAAGGCGCGCTGGATGGTCGGCATCTCGCTTGCCGGATGGGATCGCATGGGCTGGCAGGGCGGCCCCGCCGAATGGTGGATGCGGATGCGGGACCGGGGTGCGGCGCTTTCCGCCTTCGTCCTGTTCACCGCCTATCTGGCGCTGCTGCTCTGGGGCGTGCTGCTTGCCGGGAGCCTGTTCAGCGCCTTCCCCGTGCCCAGACCCACGCCAGTGGTCGAAGCCCTGCTGTGGCTCAACTTCGGCTTCATGAGCTGGCGGATGGCGATGCGCGCGATTTTCTCGGGCATGGCTTATGGCTGGGCCTTCGGGCTGGGGGCGATACCGCGCACGCTGATCGCCAACATCATCGCGATGATGGCTGCCCGTCGGGCTATGTTCCTGTATCTTCAGTCGCTGTTCGGCAAGCCGCTGACCTGGGACAAGACGCATCACCGCTTTCCCGAGCTGGATTATCCGGGGTGAGCGAAGCCGCCACGGGGCGCCCGCTCCGCTTCTTCCTCCTCGTGATGGCGGGTTGGGTCGCGATCCGTCTGGCAGGTCCGGAGGGTGATCTTCCCCAAATGGCGAGGGAAATTGACGGCGAGGGGCGTTTTCACCCCACCGCCTATTCGAAGAAGAAGAAGAGCCCCGCAGCCGCGACGGGGCATGACGCACCGGCCTGGTTCGGTGAAATGCCGCAAAAGCGCCAGCATGCCGCCATCCAGCGCCCTATATTCAAGGACTCTCGACGCCTTGGGAGAAGGACAAGCGCGAACGCCGCCTTCCTGTCCATCGAAGAGAAGGCGGCGCCGGCAGCACAGAACCAGAGTGGCGGTCGCGTCGTTCCATCGAACAATCCTGCGCCAGCCTTGCCCCTCGCTTCCACGCCATCCGCAAGCGACGCCCGCTGGCATGGCAGCGCCTGGCTGCTCTGGCGCGACGGAAGCACGACCCGCGCCGATGCCGTGACGGGCGGCAGGCTGGGCGGATCGCAGGCGGGCCTACGCCTCGATTTCGACCTGACCCCGCGCTCATCGAGCCGGGCGGCCGCCTATGCGCGAGCCAGTGCCGCGCTGAACGAACCGGCATCTCCGGAAGGCGCGCTCGGTATCGCATGGCAACCGGCGCGCACCATTCCGGTCAGCTTCGCGGCGGAACGACGGATTGCACTGGGCAAGGGCGGGCGCAACGCCCATGCCCTGCTGGCGGCAGGCGGTTTCGGGCCGACGCCGGTGGCGCCCTCGCTGGAAGTCGAAGCCTATGCCCAGGGCGGCATGGTCGGCTTCCGCTCTCACGACCTGTTCGTCGATGGCAAGATGTCGCTGCTGTCGCCGCTAGGCCATTCGCCCATGCGGATCGGCGCGAGCCTTTCCGGCGGCGCGCAGCCGCAGGTCGAGCGGCTGGACATCGGGCCGGAATTGCAGGTCCGCCTGCCGCTCAGGCCGGTGAGCGCAAGGCTGAGCATCGAATGGCGGGAACGGATTGCGGGGCGCGCGGCACCGCCGTCCGGCCCGGCCGTTACGCTGGGCGCTGATTTTTAAGCGGGAGCGCCTTTATCTCTCCGCATATTGCGCTTAACCCAGGAAGCGCATGGATCTCTATCTGCCCATCGCCAACCTGTCGGTGAATGCGCTGGTCATCATCGCCCTGGGCGGCGTGGTGGGCCTGCTCTCCGGCATGTTCGGGGTAGGCGGCGGATTTCTGACGACGCCGTTGCTGATCTTCTACGGCATTCCGCCGACCGTCGCGGCCGCTTCGGCGGCGAGCCAGGTGACGGGCGCCAGCGTATCGGGCGTCGTCACCCATATGTCGCGCGGAACGGTCGATTTCCGCATGGGCGGCGTGCTGATCGCCGGCGGCGTGGTGGGCGCCGGCCTCGGCGTGCTGATCTTCCGCCTGCTTCAGGCCATCGGCCAGATCGACACGGTGATCGGCATCCTCTACGTGCTGATGTTGGGCGGCATCGGATCGCTGATGGCGAAGGAGTCCATCCAGGCGCTGATCGCGCTCAAGACCGGGCGGAAGATTCAGGCCCGCAAAAGACGGCACCATCCGCTGGTGGCGGCCATGCCGATGCGGTGGCGCTTCTATCGGTCCGGGCTGTATATTTCCCCGCTGGCGCCGCTGCTGCTGGGCATGGCGACGGGCATCCTCACCATGTTGCTGGGGGTCGGCGGCGGCTTCATCCTGGTTCCGGCGATGCTCTACCTGCTGGGCATGACGACCCAGTCCGTCGTCGGCACGTCGCTGTTCCAGATATTGTTCGTCACCATGGCGACGACGATGATGCACGCCATGACGACCCATGCGGTCGACCTGGTGCTGGCCCTGCTGCTGCTGATCGGCAGCGTCACGGGAGCGCAGGTGGGAACGCGCCTTTCGATGACGATCCGGCCGGAATATCTGCGCATCCTGCTTGCCGCGATCGTGCTGCTGGTGGCGGCACGCATGGCGCTGGGGCTGGGCTTTCGGCCCGATGAAATCTACACGGTGGAGATCCGGTGAGGCGGCGGGCGCTTCTGGCCCTGCCGCCGGCCCTGCTGCTGCTGACGGCGGCGGACGAACCGATGCTGGTGCCTGACGTGTCCCAGCGCGAGGTGGAAATACAATATAGCTTCACCGGCGCTGACCTGCTGCTGTTCGGCGCCATCGTCTATCCCGATGGGCGTCGGCCCAGCAAGCCGCCGGACATCATGGTCGTGCTGAAGGGTCCGGACCAGTCGATCACGATGCGCGAAAAGCAAAAGGTGGCCGGCATCTGGGTCAATGCCGACAGCGCGCGCTTCCGGTCAGCGCCCAGCTTCTACGCCATCGCATCGTCCCGACCGGTGGACAAGGTGGTCGATGAGCGAACGGCGGCGATCTATGAAATGGGCGTGGACAAGCTCCAGCTCTCCCCTTCCTCGCTCAACGACAGCGCGGAGCTGGACCGGTTCCAGAAGGGGCTGATCGACCTCAGGGAACGGGCCGGGCTCTATGTCGAGCGGCCGGGAACGGTGGAGATCACCGACGGCGTGCTCTACAGGGCGCGGCTGCCGCTTTCGGCGCGTGTGATCGTCGGCGACTATACGGCGGAAACCTTCCTCGTGCAGGATGGCCGCGTGGTGGCCGCCGCCGTGCGCGACATCACCGTCCGCAAGTCGGGCTTCGAACGCTTCATGGCCGTCGCGGCGGAACAATGGCCCTTCGCCTATGGTCTGGTCGCGATGATGCTGGCCGTTGGCATGGGATGGGCAGCAGGCGCAATAGCCAGGCGGGTTTAGCGCCGCGCCGCTTTCCTGGGCCGCAGCGCATCGCGCATGGCGATGCTGCTGTTGATCCGGGTGACGCCCGGCATGCGGGAGAGGATTTCGCTGTGGATCGCTTCATAGGCGGCCACGCTCTCGGTCTCGACGCGCAGCCAGTAATCAACGCCACCGGTCATCAGGAAACATTCGCGGATTTCAGGACATTGCTGCACGGCATGTTCGAAACGGGCGAGATAATCCTCCGTCTGCCGGTCGAGCGTCACCTGCACAAGGACATCGACGGCGCGGCCCTCCTTTTCCATCGGTGCGGTCACGATGGTATAACCGCGGATCACGCCGGCATCCTCCAGCATCCGGATGCGCCGGTGACAGGCCGAGGGAGACAAGCCGATCTCCGCCGCAATCTCCGAATTGGGACGCCGCGCATTGAGCCGCAGCAGGCGGATGATCGAGCGGTCCACGGCATCCAGCGATTCTGCCATTTTTTCCATTTCCTGCGAAGGATCGTTCAATTATCCCGTCACATTAGACGATCCTGCGGTCATTTGAGAGCATTTTTACCGAGCGCCGCGTTACCCTCCCTGCAAAAGGGGGCACATATGCAGTCCATCGATACCGCCGGAGCCGTGCTTCGCATCGACCTTGATGCACTCGTCGAAAACTACCGCACAATCCAGCGGCAGGTCGCCCCCGCCACCGTCGCCGGCGTGGTCAAGGCGGACGGTTACGGCCTGGGCGCGAACCTCGTCGCGCGCAGCTTGATCGGCGCCGGGTGCCGACACTTCTTCGTCGCGCATCTCAGCGAAGCCATGGCGCTCCGACCCATGCTGAGCGATGGAATGGTGCTGTTCATCCTCAACGGCCTGCAACCTGGCGCGGAAGGCGAGTGCGCAGCCATCGGCGCCATTCCGGTCCTGAACTCGCTCGACCAGATCGGGCGCTGGGCCAGGACGGCACGCACGCTGGAGCGGACCCTGCCCGCTGCGTTGCAGGTGGACAGCGGCATGTCGAGGCTCGGCCTTCCGCCCGAGGAGGTCGCCATTCTGCTTGCCCAGCGGGAAAGATTGGAGGGCGTGGACCTTCGCCTGCTGATGAGCCACCTCGCCTGCGCCGACGATCCCGATGCCCCCTCCAACGCGATGCAACGCCGGAAATTCGATGCGTTCAGCATGAATTTCCCCGGCGTGCCGCGCTCGCTGGACAATAGCGGCGGAAGCTTCCTGCCCGCCGATCATTTCGACATCGTCCGCGCCGGGATCGCGCTGTATGGCGGAGCCCCGCAGGGCGAGCGCCGGGAGATGCGGCCGGTGGTCTCGCTGGACGCGCGGATCATCCAGTTGCGGAACATCCCGGCGGGCGCAGCCGTCGGCTATGGCCTCACCTACCGTTGCGAGCGGCCGACGCAGATCGCGACGATCGCCGTGGGCTATGCCGATGGCTGGCCTCGCCACCTGGGCAACGGCGGCTCCGCCTATATCGACGGCCATCGCGCGCCGATAGCGGGACGGGTTTCGATGGACAGCATCACGCTGGACGTGACCGACGTGCCCGATGTGCTCCTCTATCCTGGCGCCCTGGTGGAACTTTTGGGGCCTCATCAGACAGTGGATCAGGTCGCCGCCGACGCCGGCACCATCGCCTATGAAATACTGACACAGCTCGGGCATCGCTATCACCGCTCCGTACGGGATGGCCGCGATCCGGCACAAGCGGAGCATCACGCCATGAAAGTCGCCATATGAGGGTCGCCATTCTGGGCAGCGGCGTCATCGGCGTCACATCCGCCTGGTACCTGGCACAGGCCGGGCATGAAGTGACGGTGATCGACCGGCAGGACGGGCCGGCGCTGGAAACCAGCTTCGCCAACGCTGGAGAAATCTCGCCCGGCTATGCCTCCCCCTGGGCTGCGCCGGGGATACCGATGAAGGCGCTGCGCTGGCTGTTCATGAAGCACGCCCCGCTGATCCTGCGGCCGCGGATGGACATGGCCATGCTACGCTGGATGGTGGCGATGCTGGGCAATTGCAACGAACGCGCCTATGCCATCAACAAGAGCCGGATGGTGCGCCTGGCGGAATATAGCCGTGACCGGCTGATCGACCTGCGGCGCGAAACCGGCATCGCCTATGATGAGCGGTCGCGGGGCACCTTGCAGCTTTTCCGCGAGCAGAAGCAGCTTGACGGCATCGCGAAGGACATCGCCGTGCTGAAGGCGGACGGAGTGCCTTTCGAAGTGCTGGATGCGGCAGGTTGCATCGCGGCGGAACCGGGGCTGGCAGGCAGCGGCGTGCCTCTGGCCGGGGGCCTGCGGCTTCCCAATGACGAAACCGGCGACTGCTTCAAATTCACCAACGCGCTGGCCGACATGGCGAAGGCGAAGGGCGTGACCTTCCTCAACGGACGGACCATCGGAAGGATCGCCGTCGACAATGGAAAGGTCAGCCATGTCGAAACCGACAGGGGCCATGTCGTGGCCGACGCCTATCTTGTTGCGACGGGCAGCTATTCCCCGCAGCTGCTGGCCCCGCTGGGGATCAGGCTGCCGGTCTATCCGGTGAAGGGCTATTCGATCACCGTTCCGATCGTCGATGAGGCAAGGGCGCCGGTGTCGACCCTGCTCGACGAAAGCTACAAGGTTGCGATCACGCGGCTGGGCGACCGTATTCGTGTGGGCGGCATGGCGGAACTGTCGGGCTATTCCAAAGGGCTGCCCAGGGCGCGGCGTGATACGCTGGAATATTCGGTGGGTTCGCTCTTTCCGGGCGCAGGCGATCTGGGCGGCGCCAGCTTCTGGTCCGGGCTGCGGCCGATGACGCCGGACAGCACGCCGGTCATCGGGGCGACGAAAGTCCCAAACCTCTTCCTCAACACCGGGCATGGCACATTGGGGTGGACCATGGCCTGTGGGTCGGGGCATGTGATCGCGGACATCATCGGCGGGGGCAGGCCCCGGATCGAAACCGCCGATCTTGCGATCAGCCGCTATTCATAACCGAAAAGGAGCCTTTCCCATGACCATCACCCGCATCGATCGCGGCCCGCGCATGAGCGAGGCCGTCATTCATGGCGACACCATCTATCTGGCGGGGCAGATCGGCGCGCCCGGCGAGAGCGTCACGGCGCAGACCCGGGCCGTGCTGGCCGAGATCGACGCCCTGCTGGAACGCACGGGCAGCAGCAGGAACCATATGCTGAGGGCGCAGATCTGGCTGGCGGACATGAACGACTTTGCCGAGATGAACGCGGTGTGGGATGCGTGGATCGCGGATGCCGAAGCACCCGCCCGCGCCACGGGCGAGGCGAAGCTCGCCAGCCCCGATTACAAGGTCGAGATCATCGTGACCGCCGCCAGGGCGAAGTGAATCGTGCAGGTGGAATGCCGTGCGGCAAGGCACGGCATTCCACCCAAAGCGTCGTCTGAAAAGGAGACGCACGACTTATATTCATATATTTATTGCGATTGACTTGCATTATTATGAGCAATAAGGCCCTTTCTGCCGGCTGCATCCGGCAAGAAAAAGGGTCCGTCCGCATGTCCATCGCTTTCCGTTCCGTTCTGCTCACCCCTGTCCTTGCCGCTTGCTGGGCGTCGCCCGCCCAGGCCGACGTGCTGGCGGAGGCAGACAATATCGTCGTCACGGGCACGATCACGGATGAGAATGCATCGGCCACCGGCCTTGCCCTGACGCTGCGCGAAACGCCGCAGTCGATCACCGTCGTCGACCGCGAACGAATCCAGGATTTCGCGCTGACCAATGTGAACGACCTGCTGACCCAGATGGTCGGCATCAATGTGGAGCGGGTGGAGACCGATCGGACCTATTATAATTCGCGGGGGTTCGACATCACCAATTTCCAGGTCGACGGCATCGGCCTGCCTTTGCGCTGGGGCATCCAGTTCGGGGACCTCGACACCATCCTGTTCGAGAATGTCGAGGTGGTTCGCGGCGCCAATGCGATCATGACCGGGGTCGGCAATCCGTCCGCCACGATCAACTATGTCCGCAAGAAGCCGACCAGGGAATTGCAGGCCTCCCTCTCCGCCATGCTGGGAAGCTGGGACGACCGCCGCGTGGAAGCCGATATTTCGGGCCCGTTGAATGCGTCGGGCACGCTGTCGGCACGGCTGATCTTCGCCCATGAGGACAGGGACAACCACCTCCGCTACAATCATGTCGACCGCAACGTCTATGGCGCGATCTTGGATTGGGAGATCACGCCGCAATTAAGGGCGTCGGCCGGCTATACCCGGCAGGACAATGACGCGGACGGCGTGTTGTGGGGCGCGCTGCCGCTGCTCGACGATAATGGCGATCGGATCGCCTATCCGCGTTCGGCCAGCACTTCGGCCGACTGGACCTATTGGAACGTCAGCGACGAAAGCGCATGGGCGGAACTGGCCTATGCTTTCGGCAATGGCTGGAACGCCCGCGGCCGCTTCACCTATAATCATCGCAGTTCGGGGGCGGAACTGCTTTACGCCTATGGCTATCCCGATGCGGCGACGGGCGTCGGCGTGACGGGGATGGCGGGCAAATATCGCTCCCCCTCCGACCAGTATCTGGGCGATTTCTACGCTTCCGGCCCAGTGACGCTGTTCGGGCGCGAGCATCAACTCGCCTTCGGCCTCTCCACCGGCAGGACCGACGGCCGCGAATATGAGCAAAGCGGGCTGGCTGCCGTCGCCTACCCCGCTGTTGCCCAATGGGCGTTCAACCGCACCACGCTGATCGAACCCGACTTCACGCAGGAAAGCCTGGAGGAAGAGGTGACGGACCGGCTGACGCGGGCCTATGGCGCGCTGCACGCCAATCTGGCCGACAGGCTGAAGGCGGTCGTCGGCGCCAGCGCCTTCTGGCTCAAGACTACCGGCGCATCCTACGGCACGGACCAGTATCGCAAGAACAGCGCGGTCGGCCCCTATCTGGGCCTGGTGTTCGACGCCACGTCCAACATCAGCTTCTATGCGAGCTACACCGACATCTTCAATCCGCAGGACAAGGTCGACATCACCAACCGCCGGCTCGATCCTGCCAAGGGCAGCAGCATGGAGGGCGGCATCAAGAGCGAATGGTTCGACAAGCGGCTCTATGCCAGCGCCTCGCTCTTCCGCGCGAAGCAGAAGAACCTCGCGGAGCAGGCCGGCGTGTTCGGCGCGGGCGATCCGGGGCAGGTGGGCGACGTCTATTATGCGGGCGTCGACACCACGGCCAAGGGTTTCGAGATCGAGCTGACCGGCCGCGTGACGGACCGCTGGTCGGTAAGCGGCGGCTATACGGGCCTCAGGATCCAGGATCAGGCCGGGAACCGCGCCCGCACCTACCTGCCGCGTCAGTCGCTGAAACTTGCCAGCACCTATCATATTCCCGAGTGGCGCGACCTGAAGCTGGGCGCACAGTTCCGGTGGCAGAGCGACATCAGCACCCTCGACAGCACGGTCGGCCGCGACATCCGGCAGAAGGATTATGCGGTGTTGGACCTGATGGCCAGCATCAAGCCCATCGACAGGCTGACCGCCAGCATCAATGTGCGCAATGTGACCGACAGCAAATATCTGGGCAGCCTGATGTGGGGGCAGGCCTTTTACGCGGCCCCCCGCAGCGTGATGGGCACCTTGCGCTTCGATTATTGAGGATGATGGTGAACCAGCCTTCCCTTCTGCTCTGGACCAGCGCGCTTTTGGCGGCGGCGGCGGTGTGCCTGCTGCGCTTCTCATGGGGCAGGGCGCTACGATCGGCTCCGCTCAACGCTGCTGCCTGGGGGTTGCTCGCCTTTGCCCTGACGATGGGAATGGCGGGAGGCGGCGCCTGGGGCGTTGCCATGGTGACGCTGGCCGCGCTGGCAATGGCCTTCTGCTGCCTGGCCCTTGCCGCCGCGACCGCGCCACCTGGCAAGACCGGCGCCTCCAACCGCCGCGCCCATATGCTGCCGGAAGGACAGGAGCCGTTGCGCATCGGCGGGCGGATGGTCAGCTTTCTGCTCAGCGTGCCGGGTGCGATGCTGGTGGCGCTGATCCTGGGACTGGCGGCGCGGGGCACGGCCAGAGCGCTGGGCGCGCATGAGGCCGACGGCAATGTGCTGATGCTGTTCCTGATGCCGCTGCTCTGGGCGGTGATGGCCATGCTGATCCTGCTCTGGCCGCAACGGCGGCGGCAAGTGGGACTGCTGACGGCCCCTGCCCTGCTGGGTCTGGCCATGCTGTGGATGGTCCGGCCATGAACCTTGGCCTGTCCAAAACGCTGGTCCAACGGGGCCTGTCCGCCCATGCCGCCATCGGCCTGCTGGCAAGCGCATTGCTCTATATCGTCTGCCTGACCGGCACGGTGACGGTGTTCTACGAGGAATGGCAACGCGCCGAGCAGCCCGATGCTCCGGAAATGCAGCGGATCGCGCCCGATGCGGTGCAACGCGCCGTGGCTTCCGTGCTGGCAAGCGAGAAGGACCGGAAAGCGACCGAGCATCTCTACGTCCATCTGCCGACCGACGCGCTGCCCCGCACGACCGTCACCACCGACCATCAGGCGGTGCATGTCGACGATCAGGGACGGGTGGTCGCGAAGGAGTTGAACGGATGGTCCGAATTCCTGCTGAACCTGCACTATACGCTGAACATTCCCGGCATGGTCGGCCTGACGATCGTAGGCGGACTGGGGGTGATGACCATCGCCCTGTCATTGACTGGCCTGATCGCCCATCCCCGCATCTTCCGCGATGCCTTCCGCCTGCGGGCGCGGGACCGGGGTGGCCTCGGGCTGGCGGACTGGCATAACAGGCTGGGAGTGTGGACCCTGCCTTTCGCGCTGGCGATCGCCCTGACCGGCGCGATGATCGGCCTGGGATCGATCAACGTCTATGGACTGGCGCAAGGCTTCTACAAGGGCGATATGGAGGCGGCCTATGCGCCGATCTTCGGCGCTGAGGGCAAGCCGAATGCCAAGCCCGCCCCGTTGGCGGACGTGGCCGCCGCGTTGCAGACGATGACCGCCCGCTTTCCGGAGGTGCGTCCGATCTACGTCTTCATGCACGAACCGGGAACCGCGGGGCAGCAGCTACAGGTGCTTGCCCTGCCGCAGCGACGGCTGGTCTATGGCGAAACCTATAATTTCGATCAGGCCGGGCGCTTTCTGGGGACGGTCGGCCTGGCGGACGGCGCGACGGGACAGCAGGTGGCGGCGTCGGCCTATAATCTGCATTTCGGCAATTATGGCGGACTGCCGGTGAAGATCGCCTATCTGCTGCTGGGTGGAGCGCTTTGCGTGGTGATCGCGACGGGCACTTCGATCTGGCTCGGCAAGCGGGAGCGGCGCGGCTACCGGCAACCGCGCTTGCGCAACGGGTGGAACGCGATCGTCTGGGGTTCGGGACTGGCCCTGGCCCTGACGCTGCTGGCACGGCTGTGGATCGGCAATGCGGCGCCGTTCAAGACGATCTTCTGGCTTTCGCTGGCGGTGCTGGTGGTCCTGAGCACCGCCTTGCCGGAGCGGTACCGCGTGCGGCGTGCCCTGCAATGGAGCCTGGGCATCTGCGTCGCGGCGCTGGTGCCGGCGGTGCTGGGGGGATAAGCGCTCCTGCGCCGATCCGGCGGACAAAGGGCATGGATGGTCGCTCTCGTCATTGATCCCATGCCGGTGGCTGTCTAGGCCATGCGCGAGGAGACCATCAGCTTATGAAACCACCCATTGGGCGGGATACCCGCTTGTGCATGTCCCTGTCCGGACGGCCCGGCAATGCGGGATCGCGCCTGCACAACCGGCTCTACGAACTGCTGGGACTGGACTATGTTTACAAGTCTTTCAGCACGACGGACCTGCCCGCGGCCATCGGCGGCATCAGGGCATTGGGCATCCGGGGATGCGCCATCTCCATGCCCTTCAAGGAAGCCGTGATCCCGCTTGTCGACCGGCTGGAGGAATCGGCGCGGATCATCGACAGCGTGAACACCATCGTCAATGACGGGGGCGTCCTCACCGGCTACAATACGGATTTCGTGGCGGTTCGCGACCTTCTGGAGCGGCGGATCGCAAACCCCCAGCCCTTTCTGCTGCGCGGCAGCGGTGGCATGGCGAAGGCCGTTGCGGCGGCGCTGCGGGACGCGGGCTTCGACAAGGGCACCATCGTCGCCCGCAATGAGGCGGCGGGCCGAGCGCTGGCGGAACAATATGGCTATGCATGGCAGCCCGCCCTGCCCGATACGGGCGCGCCCCTGCTCGTCAATGTGACGCCGCTTGGAATGGAGGGGCCGGATAGCGAGGCGATGGCCTTTCCGGCCGACTTTATCGCCGCCTGCGACATCGCCTTCGACGTCGTGGCACAGCCGGTGGATACGCCGTTCGTCCGCGCCGCACGGGCGGCGGGGAAGGCGATCATCTCCGGCGGGGAGGTCATTGTGCTGCAGGCCGTCGAGCAATTCGCGCTCTATACCGGCATCCGGCCGACGCCGGAACAGGTGCGGGATGCCACGCTATTCGCGCATGGGCCAGAGGTCGCGGCCAGTCTCGAAGCGTGAACGGGTCGTCCTTCGTCACAGGGGCGTCACGAATTGGCGCTTTTCCGACGCCTGTCTGGCCGCTACGGCATTCCCTGGTTCCATGCATGGCGTGCGTTCGGCGCGCCATATTCTCTTGAGCGAGTAAACCGCCTATGCAGTCCGTCACCCTCACCCGCTTCCTGATCGAGCAGCAGCGCGAGGCCAATGCCATCCCGCCGCAATTGCGCCTGCTGATCGAAACCGTTGCGCGCACCTGCAAGACGATCAGCCACAGCGTGTCCAAGGGTGCGCTGGGCGAAGTGCTGGGCAGCCTGGGTAGCGAGAATGTGCAGGGGGAGGTCCAGAAGAAGCTGGACGTCATCGCCAACGAACTGCTGCTGGACGCCAATGAATGGGGCGGACATCTGGCCGCCATGGCTTCGGAGGAGATGGAAACGATCCATCGCATCCCCAATCGCTACCCCAAGGGCGAATATCTGCTGCTGTTCGATCCGATCGACGGGTCCAGCAATATCGATGTCGACCTGAGCGTGGGCACCATCTTCTCCGTGCTGAAGGCGCCGGAGGAATGTTCGGGCCGTGAGGTGACGGAACAGGATTTCCTTCAGCCGGGCACGCAGCAGGTGGCGGCGGGCTATGCGATCTACGGACCGCAGACGCTGCTGGTGCTGACCATCGGAACCGGCGTCTATGAATTCACGTTGGACCGGGAAATCGGCTCCTGGCGGATGACGGATGGACCGATGCAGATGCCGCAGGGCAATGCCGAATTCGCCATCAACATGGCGCGTCGGCGGCAATGGTCGCCCGGCATCGCACGCTACATAGAGGAACGCATCCAGGGCACCGAAGGGCCGCTGGGCAAGGATTACAACATGCGCTGGACCGCTTCGATGGTGGCGGATGTGCATCGCATCCTGAAACGGGGCGGCATCTTCCTCTATCCCGCCGATCACCGCTACGCCGACAAGGCCCGGCTGCGGCTGATGTATGAGGCGAACCCCATGTCCTTCCTGGTCGAGGAGGCGGGCGGCGCGGCCAGCAACGGCTATCAGCGGATCATGGACGTCAAGGCGACCGGACTGCACCAGCGCGTCGGCGTCGTGCTGGGCGACAAGGCCGAGGTGGAAACCGTGGTCGCCTATGGGCGCGAGGAATAGAATCCCGACGCACAGGCGCGGCCTGGAGGCATGTCCTGTTTGGCCAATCCAAGACATTCCCCTCCCGCAGGCGGGAGGGGTTAGGGGTGGGCGCGAGCGTAGCGAGCTTCCAGCTTAGCCGTTGCAAAACAGCGCAGATGCCGCGCCAGCCCACCCCCTAACCCCCTCCCGCCTGCGGGAGGGGGAATGTCCTGATTCCACCCCATTCCCGCCGTCACTTACGGCAGGTGGATGTCAAGAAACCGTCAGCACCCCGTCATAGGCGCGGTCTTCCAGCGCCCGGCCTGCGCCCATGGCCACGCAGATCAGCGGCTTGTCCGCGACCGTGACGGGCAGCCCCGTCGCGTCGGACAACGCTTCGTCCAGACGCCGGAGCAGCGCGCCTCCGCCGGTCAGGGTGATCCCTTCCTCGATGATGTCGGCGGACAGTTCCGGCGCGGTCTGTTCCAGCGCGGTCATCACCGCCATCTTGATCTGGCCGACCGGCTCGGACAGCGCATCCGCGATTTCCGCCTCGCTGATCGACATTTCGGCGGGGCGGCCGTTCACCAGATCGCGGCCCTTCACCGTCATCCGGCGGCCTTCGCCATCGGGTGAGGTCGCCGCGCCCAGTTCGCATTTCACACGTTCGGACGTCGCTTCACCGATCATCAGATTATGCGTGCGGCGAATGTGGGAGGCGATGGCATCGTCCAGCCTGTCGCCACCGACCCGTGCCGAGCTGCTATAGGCGATGCCCCGCAGGGACAGGACGGCGACCTCCGTCGTCCCGCCGCCAATGTCGACCACCATCGCCCCGCGCGGCTCGGTGACGGGCAGGTCGGCGCCGATCGCGGCAGCCATGGGTTCCTCGATCAGCTGGACCCGATAGGCCCCCGCGTTGGAGGCGGCGTCGCGCAGGGCGCGGCGTTCAACCATGGTGGAACCTGTCGGTACGCAGATCACCACTTCATGGCGGCGGCCGAAGCGGTTGGCGCCGTTCAGCGCCTTGTCGATGAAATGCTTGATCATCTGCTCGGCCACGTCGATGTCCGCGATCACCCCGTCGCGCAGCGGCCGGATCGCCTGGATGCCGGCCGGCGTCTTGCCCATCATCAGCTTGGCTTCGTTGCCGACCACCTTGACCTTGCGGATGCCGTCGCGCGTCTCGATCGCGATGACGGAGGGTTCGTTGAGGACGATACCCCGGTCGCGCACATAGATGACCGTGTTGACGGTGCCGAGGTCGATGGCCATGTCGCAGGCGGAAGAGGAAAAGAAGCGCGGCAGTTTCATGCGAATGGCGGACAATCTGTGCAGGGGAAGCGGGATGGCATCCCCTGCACAGCCCCCTCTCCAAGCAGAAGCAGGGTGCGACAGCCCGTCCGGTATCCGGGGCCAGTTGAGGCGTTAATAGGCTCGCCGGGTATAGCTGATCGATATGGCCGGGGTCTGGTAAAGGATGAAATTCAATGGCCGGGAATAGGTCATGGTGATTTCCCTGTAGGAAACGCCATATTGCGTGCCCTGCACGACCGTCGGATCGTTGGTGTAGGTCGGGTCGAGGCCGAATTCACGGCTCTTCACCTTGGCGATGATCTCAGCGTCGGTGGGCCTGGGAAAGATGCTGGCATAGCGCGCGCCTTCGTCGACCGCATGTTGCAGGCCGGTGCGCGCGCAGGCGATGATGCCGAGTTGCAGCGCGCCCATCAGCAGCATGATGAAGGGCGGCACGGCGAGAACGAATTCGATCGCCGCCGCGCCGCGCTGGTCGCGTATCAGGCGCGTCATTGCAGGCGCACCGAGGCCGAGCCGGTGAGCGCGATGCCCTGGGACGACCATCTGCTGCCGGGGGCAAGTTTCGCGAACATCGGCGTATAGCTTCCTGAAATGCTGATCGCGACATAGCGCTTCGTCTGCTGGCCGTCGGGGCAAGGAACCTCCGGGCTGGCGGTCTGCACAGTGGCATTGCAGAGCAGCGTGGGCGTGACGGTGACGTTGCCGGTTGGAACGCCGGCTGCCGCAGCGGCGTCTGCGGCCAGATTATTATAGGCCTTCGAAGTGTCTGTGGTGTCGTTGGTGTAGCCGCCCGCGGCCGCCAGTTGCGCCGTGCGCTCCGCCGCGCGCTGGAGCCCGATCTTCGCCTTGAACGCCATGGCGACATCCCCCGCCATGCAGGTCAGCAGGACCAGGACCGGCATGATGATCGCCAGTTCGACGGTGCTGTTGCCGTATCGGTCGGAGAGAAGCCGCTTCATCATCCCACCAGCTTCACCAGCGTGGCTGTGAATTTATCGACTCCCGTATCTTTGCATTGATTGACGATATTGCTGTTCCCGATGAAGGTGACGCGCTTGCCCACCATCTTCACGCAGTCGGTGGTCATGCCCGATGTGCCGCTGAATGACATCGCCTGGCCCGGAAAATAGAAAGCGCCTTGCAGGACGGAACTCGCATTTCCGTTGATCGTGTTGGTTCCCGAATCCAGCGCGCGCCGGTCCTGATAGAAGAGGACGCCATGATAAGGGTCACTGAGGTCCGTCGGCGCCTTCAGGTTGAGCGTCGCACCGCCATTGATATTGACGTTGGCGATGGAACTGGGGTTATTGGCTGCGTTACTGCTGGTCAGGATGATGGTGACGCCGGTGCCGTTGATCACCGCCTGCGAGCCCACATCGAAAGTGCCACCGTCGACATAATAGACGCCGGGTGCCATGGTCAGCGTGCCCTTGATGTCGAAGCCCTTGTAGCAGCCAGGTTGCAATGGTGGACTCACTACGCTTTGTTGTGGGTTAACGCTGACCTTGGCCGAACAGCCGGATACGTTGGGAGTAGGCAGCCCAGCATAGGGGTCCAGCACCGGGATGCTGTAGGGCAGCAGCGTGGTCGGCGAGACATAGTTGGAACTGGACGTCAGCCCGCCCACCGCCGCCACCGGCGTCGCCGTCACCGTGCTGCTGCCGCCTGCATAGACGGCGTTGGATGCCCGCGAATTGGTGGCGATGCCGCAGCCCAGATTGACCGTGGCATTGCCCTGGAGCGTGATGCCGACCGCACTCGTCTTTTCGAGCGAGACGACGCAATAGTCGCCGCTGCCGACCACGGCTGCGGTCGCTTCACCATAGATGACCGGCGCTTTCACCCCCAATATCTTCGAAAAGGGCAGCTCCGCCGAGGTTTGCAGCACCACGCGAACCGCCTTGCTGTTGCCGGCATAGGAACCTGTCGTCGGCGCATTTTCGATCGTAGGGGTTTGCGTCAGGGTGACCAATGACATGCGGTTGATGTCCGATGTCGCGCTGTCCGACGCGCTGAAGCCCTGCGCGACCGCATAGGCTCCTGCCAGCGCGGCGCTGTCCGCCTGGCGCTGGATCTGTCGTTTCCAGAGGGTCCATTGCACCGTGTCTGTCGCCAGGCCCGCCGCGCCGACCAGTACTGGCATGGAGGCTGCGGCCATCATCAGGACATTGCCCGTCCTGTCCCGCAGCAACCGCCCCACCGCTCTGCCGAACATTCCCATTCCCTTCCTGCGTGGAGCATCGCTCCAGATCACAGGCGGGGTTTTAAATATTATGGGTTAATGAAATATGATTTTCCAACATAAATTAGTTATATTGAATAGTATATAACTTTAGTTATATCAATATAGATAGAAATTAATTGATTTATTTTCGCATCTATATTCGAAATAATACCGATAAACTATAATATATTGTGAAATATTTCTATTTATTTTTGAAATAACTGAGATTTTCTCGCCTCTCTCCTCTCTGGAACGACAAGCTCAACCACCCTTCAGTCTCAATGAAAATCCCGCGATTGCGGCAATATCCGCACATTGCGCGGATGTCCTGAAGCGTGCCTCTGGCGCGTGCGGGAAGACTCCTGCACATCCGTTTGCGAAAGCCGTGACAATTCCGCGGTCCTGTCATGCACGCGGGAAGCCATCAGGTGGACGACGCCTTCCTTGCTGCGCTGCACTTCCCCTTCGACCAGCATCAGCCGCGACGCCATGACCGGACGCCGCTGCATTTCGAACAATCGCGCCCATAGAAGAATATTGGTGATTCCCGTCTCATCCTCGATGGTGATGAAGACCGCATTGCCCTTGCCCGGCCGTTGCCGCACCAGCACCACGCCGGCCGTCTTCACCAGGGCTCCGTTCTTCGCCGCCGAAATCTGGGCGCAGCTCAGCACGCCCTCCGCCTCGAAGATCGGGCGCAGGAATTGCATCGGATGCCCTTTGAGCGACAGGCGCGTCACCAGATAATCGGCCTCGACATGCTCGGACAAAGCCATGGCAGGCAGCATCGCATCAGGCTCCTCCCCCAGTTCCTGGGCCTTGGCGGCGGCGAACAGCGGCAATTCATCCGAAGGCGTCCGTCGCGCTTCCCACAGGGCAGCCCGCCGGTCCTTCCCCAGCGAGCGGCAGGCATCGGCGTCCGCCAGCAACCGCAAGGCCCGCGCCGGCAATCCCGCCCGCCGCGCCAGATCCTCCATGGTGGAAAACAGCCCTTCCTTTCGCGCCGCGACCAGTTGCTTCGCCCAATCCTCGCGAAAACCATCCACCTGCCGCAGTCCAAGGCGCAGCGCCAGGGCCCGCCCCGCCCCCTCGCCCCGACCGTCATCCCGCGACCGCAGCAGCGGTTCGAGCGCATTGTCCCACCCGCTCATATTCACATCGACATCATGCACGGTGACGCCATGCTCCCGCGCATCGCGCACGATCTGGGCCGGGGCGTAGAAACCCATGGGCTGCGAATTGAGGAGCGCGCAGGCGAACACCGCCGGCTGATGGCATTTGATCCAGGCCGACACATAGACCAGCCGCGCGAAGGACAGGGCATGGCTTTCGGGAAAACCGTAGCTGCCGAAACCCTCGATCTGCTTGAAGCAGCGTTCGGCAAACTCCGCCTCATAGCCGCGCTTCACCATGCCCCTGATCATCTTCTCGCGAAAATGATGGATCGTGCCGACATTGCGGAAGGTCGCCATGGCGCGGCGCAGGGCATCCGCTTCCGTCGGCTTGAAGTCCGCCGCCGTGATCGCAAGCTTCATCGCCTGTTCCTGGAACAGCGGCACGCCATAAGTCTCGCCCAGCAATTTCTCCAGTTCATCGGCTGGTCCATGATGGGGGGACGGCCGGGGATATTCGACCTTCTCATCCCCGCATCGCCGCCGCAGATAGGGATGGACCATATTGCCCTCGATCGGCCCGGGACGAACGATCGCCACCTGCACGGTCAGGTCATAGATGGAGCGTGGCTTCAGACGGGGCAGCATGTTGATCTGCGCCCGGCTTTCCACCTGGAAAACGCCGATGCTGTCACCCTTGCACAGCATGTCGTAAACGGTTTCGTCCGCCGCCTCCATATCGACCGTCAGCTGGTGATCGCCCAGCCCCTGTTCCCGCATCAGGTCGAACGCCCGGCGGATGCAGCTCAGCATCCCCAGCGCCAGCACGTCGACCTTCATCAGGCCGAGCGCGTCGATGTCATCCTTGTCCCATTCGATGAAGCTGCGATCCTCCATCGCCGCATGATGCAGCGGCACCGTCTCGTCCAGCCGGTTCTGCGTCAGCACAAAGCCCCCCACATGCTGCGAAAGATGGCGCGGAAAGGGCTCTGACAGCAACTGGTCGACAATCGCCTTCAACTGCGCGATCTGCGGATTGTCGAGCGCGAAGCCCGCCTCCACGATCCGCGCATCGTTCATGTCGCTCGAATAACTGCCCCACACCGTGCTGGAGAGGCGGGCCGACACATCCTCGCTAAGGCCCAGCGCCTTCGCCACTTCCCGCACGGCGCTGCGCGAACGGTAATGGATGACGGTCGCGGCGATCCCGGCGCGATGACGGCCATAGCGTTCGTAGATATATTGCATCACCTCCTCGCGCCGCTCATGTTCGAAATCGACGTCGATGTCGGGCGGTTCGTTGCGATCTTCGGATACGAAGCGGGAAAAGAGCAGGTCGTGCTTGAGCGGATCGATGGATGTCACGCCCAACAGGAAGCAGACCATGCTGTTCGCCGCCGATCCGCGTCCCTGGCAAAGGATGCCCTTGGTCCTGGCAAAGGCGACGATGTCATGCACGGTCAGGAAATAATAGGCATAGTTGCGCTTGGCGATCAGTTCGAATTCTTTTTCCAGTGTCTCGCGGGCCTTCAGGGGAAGACGCGCGCCATAGCGGGCATGGGCGGCGGACCAGGTCAGTTCCTCCAGCCATTGCTGCGCCGTCCATCCTTCCGGCACCGGTTCATGGGGATATTCATAGGCAAGCTGGTCGAGCGTGAAATGCACCCGGCTCAGCAAATGTCCGCTTTCCGCCACCGCCTCCGGGCAATCGCGGAACAGATGGGCGATTTCGGCAGGGTCATGGATATGCCTTTCCGCATTCGCCTCCAGCAGGCGCCCTGCCCTGGCGATGCCGGTGCCTTCGCGAATGCAGCTCAGCACATTCTGCAGGGGACGCTGCGCCGGACTGGCGTAGAGCGCGTCCATGGTCGCCAGCAAAGGCACGCCCGCCGCCACGGACAAGGCCTTGAACTGCGCCAGCCGCCGCGCATCCCGCCCATCCCGCCCCAATGCCGCCGCCAGCCAGACCCGGCGCGGCGCAAGACGCGACAAGCGCGCCAGCAATCCCTTCAGATCGGACGGAGCCGGCGGCGGCACAAGACTGAGATGGCCCTGCCTGATCGCTTCCTTCGGGGGCCGGTCGTCATAATCATAGTCCACCGGCTTGCGATGCGCGGTCTGTTGGGTGGCGGTGGAGCCAGGCATCACGATCAGCAGCAGATCGTCCAGATAGGCGGTCAGATCCTCATAGCGCAGGATACAGTCGCCCTTCACCGAACGGAGATTGCCGACGGTCAGCAATTTGGTGAGTTCGCCCCAACCCCGCCGCGTCGCGGGATAGGCGACGATGTCCGGCGTTCCATCCACGAAGACCAGCCTTGCGCCGACGACCAGCCGCAGGTCGGTCCGGCAGGCGCGCTCCTCCTCTTCGCTGAGTTCCAGCGGCTGCCCCGCTTCCTTGCGCGCCTCCAGCAAAGCAGCGCGCATCCGTTCGGGCCAGCGCTTGCGCGCGACATGGGCGCGGACCACCCCGGCGACGCTATTGCGGTCGGCTATGCCCAGGCCCACAAGCCCCTGGGCGATGGCGCGCGCCACCATGTCCTGCGGATGGGATGCGCCGCGCAGGAAGGAGAAATTGGTCGCCGCCACCAGCTCGGCAAAGGGAGGCGCCTCTGCCGGCCCGATCGGCGGAGATTCGCCGCGCGACCCGCGCCGCCCCTTTTCCCGCGCGGCCTCCAGCGCATTCAGTTCACGCCGGTCGATGGATTTGGGCCTGGACGGGTCTGGACCCTTGCCGTGGCGCTTCATGCGAACAGGCCATGGATGTACCAGCCGGGATGTTCCGCTTCGGAGCCGTAAAGCCCGTTGCGGAATATCCAGTAGCGCCGCCCGCGCGCATCCTCGACCCGGTAATAGTCGCGGGTCAGCCCCACGCTCTCGCCCTCCAGCGCGCCGTCCCTGGCCGTCCACCATTCGGGCGCGATGCGTTCGGGGCCTTCATAGCGCGTCACTTCATGCAATGCCTTGCGCCAGCGGAAGCGATGGGGCGGACCATCGGGCACCTCGGCCACCACGTCGATCGGCTGCGGCGGATCGAACAGATGCAGCGGGCGCATGGGCGGCTCCCCCTCCTGCCCCTCTTGCGGCCAGTTCATGGGGGCGCGGCTTTCCACGGCGGGCAGGGCAAGCTGGGCCTGTTCGGGGATATGGCTGTCCTTCGGGTGAAGCCGCTGGATGCGAGCCCGGCCTGCCCGAATCGACAGCCGGTCGACCAGAGCCGCGACGCTTTCCTCGCGACGCGCCTCTCCTCCTTCCAGCGCCAGTTGCGTCGGCGTCATCGGCTCCGCCTGCGGCACGGTGAGGCGCAGCATGTCGAAGCCGAAACCGGGATCGAGCGGATCGGACAGCGCATCGATCCGTTCCTGCACCAGCCGCATGATAGCGGGCGCGTCCCGCACCGGCAGGCTGGTTTCCACCCGCAAGGGAAAGGCAAGGCCGTCGCTGCGGAAGAACAGCGCCTCGAACCGTCGACCGCCTTGCCCGCGTTCGCTGAGCCGCTCCCCCGCCTCGGCCGCCATCTCCTCCAGCGTCCGGAGGGCAAAGGCGGTGCTGCCCATCGGCTCGGCAAAACGCCGCTCGATCCGGATCGCGGGACGCGACCGCCGGGGTGCAAGAGGCCGCCTCCCCAATCCCAGCAAAGCGTGCAGCGCGTCCACCGCCGCCTCACCGAAGCGCGACGCCAGAACCGCCGCCGGCCGCGCCGCCAGATCGCCCACGGTCCGCAGTCCCGCGCGGCGCAACGCCACCGCGCTTTCATCCTCCAGCCGCAACGCCTCGACCGGCAGGCGGCGCAGCGCCGCATCCTCGTCCGCCGCCGCGCCCACCGGAAAACGGCACAGCGCATGCGCACCCTCCGCCGTTCCGGCAAGGGCATGGCGCACCCGCATGCCATGACGCTCCAGCCGTTCGGCCGCCTCGCGCGCCAGCATCCCCTCCCCGCCCCAAAGATGCGCGCAGCCGGTAATGTCGAGCATCAGACCGAAGGGTGAATCCAGCGCCGCAACCGGCGTGTAGCGGGAACAACCGTCGCAGAGCCGCTCCAGCCAGTCCTGATCGCCATGGGGATCGGCATCGAACACGCGCAGGTCCGGTTCCCGCGCACGCGCATCGGCCAGCGTCATGCCCGGCGTCAGGCCCAGCGCGAGAGCGTCGGCGTCGAGCGTCGCCAGCCGCATCGCGCCGCGCACCTGTTCGACGACGGCTGCGGGACCTTCGCCCTGCGCCCAGAGATCAGGCCGCGCGATCCGAAGCCGGTCGATCGGCAGGAACGGAAACCACAGCGCCAGATAGCGGCGCTTGCCCATCGCGTCCTCCGCCCTCCCGTCCGCTGCCATCCTGTCCAAGGCCATGGCGTTCATCGCGCCCACCTCCACTTCCTTCAAACATGCCCCGGCCATTGTCCCAGACCAGCCGCCAGCCGAGCCCGTCCCGTCCCGCCCGCCGTCGCAACAGGCCAAGGTCGAAGGCGCTTCTGCCCGGCCCGTTTCCCGGCACGGGCAGAGAGGGCGCCGCCGCAATGCGCCAGCGCGTGTCCGCCGCGCTAGGCACCGGATCGCCGCCCACCCGCAGCAGGAAAGCGGTGACGCCGGACGACTCCGCCGCCAGCGCCAGCCGCCGGCTGGCTGTCAGGTCGAGCAAGGGCGCCGGCCCGCGCAATTCCACCACCAGTGCGCCCAAAGCGGGGCATCGCAGCGCGTCGACCGCCGCTCGCAGCAGCATGGCGTCATCGGCCATCGCGCCGATCAGCAACCGGGCGGGATCGATGCCCAATGCGGCCAGTCCGGGGCCATAGGGCATGCCCCCCGCCCGGCCCGCCGCCATCGTGCGCAGCCAGAGCAGGGGCGCCTCCCCCGCCGCCAGCCGCGCGAGGATCAGGGCCAGCCCAGCCCCCGCCCCCCCTTCCTCTGTCGCGGCGAAGAATTCATGCACCCGACCCCGCGCCAGACCGCCGTCCAGCGCCAGGTCGAGCGGCGCATAGCCGGTTTCCACCCGCGCATGGGGCTGGGAGGCTGGAACGCCCTCCAGCAATGCGATATGCCGCCTGAGGGCGGCGAGGGTCTTCACCGACTCAGCCATATATTCGTTCCCTGTTTGTTCTTTTCGCCGCAATGGCAGGCGCTGTCAATCGACCGTGAAGGCCCGAGCCGGAAAAGGCGCTGGCGACGCTCGCACCCCGCAATTTCCCAAACGCTTCCCCCGTCAGCGCTTTTTCTGTAAGTTGTCGCGGCGGGTGTTACCGAGGCGACTCGAAATGCCGGACTGAAAGGCTGCGAGCGCCTGCCAATGTGGGAGAGGGCTTGTGCCGGTTGCGGTAGCCATCGCCATGCTCGTGGTCGGTTCGGTCGCCTTTCACCTGTTCAGTCCATGGTGGCGCACGCCCATCGCCTCCAATTGGGGATCGATCGATTCCGCGCTCGACGTGACGCTCTGGATATGCGGGGCGGCCTTTGTCGGGCTGAACCTGTTCCTTGCCTGGGCGCTGGTCAAATATCGCCATCGCCCCGGCCATCGCGCCCATTATGAGCCAGAAAACCCTTCGCTGGAAAGGCGGCTGACATTCTGGACCGCCATCGGCATCGCCGGCATGTTGGCGCCGGGGCTCGCGGCCTGGGGCAAATATGTCTCGGTGCCGAAAGAAGCCACCGTCATCGAGGCGGTCGGCCAGCAATGGCAATGGTCCTTCCGCTATCCCGGTCCGGATGGCGTGCTGGGCGCGGCGGGGGTGAAATATATCACCCCCGACAATGGGCTGGGCCTCGATCCGCTCGACCCGTTCGGCCGGGATGACATATTGGTGGAAAGCGGCGACCTTCATCTGCCGGTCGGCAAGCCGGTGAAGATCGTGCTGCGCTCCAAGGACGTGCTGCACGACTTCTATGTGCCTGAATTCCGGGCCAAGATGGACCTTGTACCCGGCATCGTCACCTATTTCTGGTTGACCCCGACCAAGACGGGCACGTTCGACATCCTCTGCGTCGAACTGTGCGGCACCGGCCACCATGCGATGCGCGGCAAGGTGGTGGTGGAGACGCCCCAGGCCTTCGCGCAATGGCAGGCGCAGCAGAGCAGCTTCGGACAGATTCTGGCGGAGGCGCCGCCGGCCGCCATGTCGATCCTGCTGATCAAGGCCAATGCCTGTATCGTCCCTGCCTCCTGGAGCATTCGCTGATGGCTACCACCCTGGCCGACGACCTGCGCCCGCTGCATCATCCGCATAGCTGGGTCACCAAATATGTCTGGAGCCAGGATCATAAGGTCATCGCCGTCCAATATAGCGTGACGGCCATTTCCATCGGGCTGGTGGCGCTGGTGTTGTCGGCGCTGATGCGGTTGCAGCTTGGGTTTCCGGGGGCTTTTCCGGCGATCCAGCCTGATAATTATCTGCAATTCGTGTCGATGCACGGCATGATCATGGTGGTCTATCTGCTGACGGCGCTGCTGCTCGGGGGCTTCGGCAATTATCTGATCCCGCTGATGATCGGGGCGCGGGACATGGTGTTTCCCTTCGTCAACATGCTGAGCTTCTGGTTCTATCTGCTGTCGGTGATTGTGCTGGTGGCGGGATTCTTCGTGCCGGGCGGGCCGAGCGGGGCGGGGTGGACGCTCTATCCGCCGCAGGCGATCAGCGAGGGGACGCCGGGGCATCAATGGGGCATCGTGACCATGCTGGTCAGCCTCGCCATCTTCGTCGCGGCCTTCACCATGGGCGGGCTGAATTATGTGACCACGGTGTTGCAGGCGCGGACCAAGGGCATGACGCTGATGCGGATGCCGCTGTCGGTGTGGGGGATTTTCACGGCGTCCGTGATGGGCCTGCTCGCCTTTCCGGCTTTGTTCGTCGCGGCGATCATGATGCTGTTCGATCATCTGGCGGGCACCAGCTTCTTCATGCCGACGATGCAATCCATGGGGGCCATCACCCCGACGCAGGGCGGCAGTCCCCTCCTCTTCCAGCATCTCTTCTGGTTCTTCGGCCATCCCGAAGTCTATATCGTCGCCCTGCCCGCCTTCGGCATCGTGTCGGACCTGATCAGCGTCCATGCGCGGCGGAATATCTTCGGTTATCGCATGATGGTGTGGGCGATCGTGATCATCGGGGCGCTGAGCTTCCTGGTATGGGCGCATCATATGTATGTGAGCGGCATGAATCCCTATTTCGGGTTCTTCTTCGCCACGTCGACTTTGATCATCGCCATTCCGACGGCGATCAAGGTCTATAACTGGCTGCTGACCCTGTGGCGCGGCGACATCCATTTGCGGGTGCCGATGCTGTTCGCCATCGCCTTCATCTTCACCTTCATCCACGGCGGGCTGTCGGGGCTGTTTCTGGGCAATGTCAGTGTCGATGTGCCGTTGTCCGACACTTTCTTTGTCGTCGCGCATTTCCATATGGTGATGGGCGTGTCTCCGGTTCTGGTGATATTCGGCGCCATCTATCACTGGTATCCCAAGATATTCGGCAGGATGTGGAACGAAACTTTGGGGAAGCTCCATTTCTGGATCACTTTCCTGGGCGTCTATGCGATCTTCCTGCCGATGCATTATCTGGGGATTCTGGGGGTTCCGCGCCGTTATTACGCTCTGGGCGAGACGGCCTTCATCCCGCAATCGGTGCATCTCGCCAATGCGTGGATCAGCATTGCGGCGCTGGTCGTGTTCGCCGCGCAGGGGCTGTTCTTCTTCAACATGATCTGGAGCCTGTTCCGGGGGCCTCGCGCCGATCCCAATCCCTGGGGCGCGGCCAGCCTGGAATGGCTGACGCCCGACACGCCGCCGGCGCATGGCAATTGGGGGCCGCATCTGCCGGTCGTCTATCGCTGGGCCTATGATTATAGCGTGCCGGGCGCGGCGCGGGACTTCATTCCCCAGACGGAACCCCAAGCGGAACAGCGGGCATGACCATCCTCGCGCGCCTCACCGAAAAGAGCTGGGAGCCGGGCCCGCAGCCGGTGGAGCGGGATCGGCCGTCGGCGGGGGCGGTGGGGATGGTCGCCTATTTCGGCGTGGCCATGGTGATGTTCTCGCTGCTGCTGGCGGCCTATCTGATGCGCATGGGGCTGCATGCGGGCGCGGAGCATGTCCATGACTGGAAGCCGATGCCCGATCCGCCGCTGCTGTGGATCAATACGCTGGTGCTGGCGGCGAGCAGCGTCGCCTGGGAAGTGGCGCGGAGAGAACGGGCCGCGCGCGCGGCAATTGCCGGATCGGCGATGGGGGTGCTGTTCCTTGTTGGGCAATTGTTGCTCTGGCGGCATTATCAGGGGGCGGGCTATACGCTGTCGAGCAATCCGGCCAATGCCTTTTTCTATCTGCTGACGGCGCTGCATGGGCTGCACATCATCGGGGGGCTGTTTGCCGCCGGGCGGGCGCTGGCGGCGGCCAATATGCGCAATGTCGCCCTCTGCGCGCTCTACTGGCATTTTCTGTTGATCGTCTGGCTGGTTCTGGCCGCTTTGCTGCTGTCGACTTGAGGATGTTCCGCCATGGCTCAGGCTGTCCCAGATAGAGAAGTCATCGCTCCCACGTTGAGGGAGATCGCATCCGACTGGTCCGCCGATCAGGAAGTCTTCCGCCATACCCATTGGGGCAAGGCGATGATGTGGATATTCCTGCTGAGCGACACCTTCATCTTTTCCTGCTTCCTGACCGGTTACATGACGATGCGGGCGTCGGCTGTACTGCCCTGGCCCAATACGGCGGAAGTATTCGCCCTGAATATCGGCGGGCAGGATATACCGCTCGTCCTGATCGCGATCATGACCTTCGCGCTGATCAGTTCCAGCGGCACCATGGCGATGGCCGTCAACTTCGGCTATCAGCGCGACCGGCGGAAAACGACGGCGCTGATGCTGCTCACCGCTTTGTTCGGGCTTGTCTTCCTTAGCATGCAGGCGTTCGAATGGAGCAAGCTGATCTTCGAAGAGGGCGTGCGGCCGTGGTATAATCCGATGGGCGCGCCGCAATTCGGCGCGACCTTCTTCATGATCACCGGCTTTCACGGGCTGCATGTGACCTGCGGGGTCATATTGCTGCTGATCATCGCGTCCAAGGTGGCGCGGGGACATTATGACAAGGCCGGCGATTATTCGGCGGTCGAGATCGCCGGGCTGTACTGGCATTTCGTCGATCTCGTCTGGGTGTTCATCTTCGCCTTCTTCTATCTCTGGTGAGGGGCTCCATGCAGCATGATCCTTCAGCGACCCATAAGGGCCAGCAACATCCGATCAGCCTGTATCTGAAGGTCTGGGGCCTGCTGTTCCTGCTCAGCGCCATGTCCTATCTGGTCGACTATATGCATGTGCAGGGGATCGTGCGCTGGGTGCTGATCGTGACCTTCATGTTGCTGAAGGCGGGGCTGATCCTGTCCATCTTCATGCATCTGGCGTGGGAGCGGCTGTCGCTGATCTATGCGATATTGGTGCCGCCGCTGGTGCTGCTGGTGCTGGTGCGGATCATGACGATCGAGGCGAATTACGCCTTCTGGACCCGCGCCATCTTCATGGGCGGAGGGGGGTGAGCCATGGGCCGGATGCATGGGATGGCGGTGGGACTGTGCGTTGCGGGAGCGGCGGTGACGGCGCTGGGGCTGGGATGGTTCAGCGACAAGCTCTATACGCGGGTGCGGCCGGGGGAGCTGGCCTATAAGCCGATGGACGAGATGCCGCCGCGCGTCGACATGGCGTCGATCCAGCGCGACTGGCCCGCCAGTTTCAGCGAGGCGGGGGAAGGCAGCCGGGTGATCGCCTATCATCGGGACATGCGGGGGAAAGCGCCGATGCCCGGGACGGGCGGCGGCGGGGCGGCGGCTGCTCCTCCGGTCGATCTGGGCACCCTGCTCGCCAGCGCGGATGCGGGGGTGGGGAAGCAGAAGGTGCAGCTTTGCATGAGTTGTCACGACTTCACCCAGGGCGGACCCAACCGCATCGGGCCTAATCTGTGGGGCGTGGTCGGGCGGCCGGTGGCGAGCCATGCGGGCTTTGCCTATTCGCCCGCCATGCAGGGACATAAGGGCAGTTGGAGCTATGAGTCGCTGTTCGCTTTCCTCGCCTCTCCGGGGCGCGAGGTGCCGGGAACGAAGATGAGCTTTGCCGGGCTGCGCAAGCCGGAGGATCGGGCGGCGGTGATCAAATATCTGGCGACCTTGGGGACGGGGGCGCCGCCTTTGCCGCAGCCGAAGGTGGTTGCGGCGCGATAGGGCGGTGGCGGCGGGTCGCATACCACCCCGCTCTTTTCTTGAAGAGAAGTGAAGCCGTTCGACAGGTTCAGGGCGAACGGGGCGTGGAGATGCCCGTGGCTTCAGGGGCTGGGCCGCCGCCAGTCTTCCTCGACCAGATAGCGGCTGAGGAATGTCGATCCCTGCCGCGCCGCCGTTCGCGCGATGTGGCGGCGGATGTCATGATCGGTCGATCCGAGCACGGTGCGAAAGGCCTCCATGGCGCTGGCGGTCGGTTCGCGTTTCAGATCGACATAAGGCTGGAAAATATCGCCCAGCGCCTGTTCCCACGCTTTCTCGATCTGGAGCAGCCGGTTTTCCATGGCGCGCCTCGTTCTGCATGAACCTCATCACAATATGGGGCGACGAGGGCGGCGGGACAAGAGGAGGGAGGATGCGGATCGGGCTTGACTTCAATCAACTGCGTTAATATGAAATCTGCACCATAGGATAATAATATTGCAGCAGGAGAGCCCATGTCCTCCCTTCGCGCCAAGCTCGTCCGGCAATGCCTGCCAGCCCTCCCCCTGCTGGCGCTCGCCATGGCGCCGGCCACGGCGCAGGACGCGCCCGCGCAAAAGGTATATGGCCGCACGCCCGCCGAATCCTCTCCGCCCGCCTGGCCTCAACCGGTGCGCGCCGCCAGGGGCGCGCCCAATATCCTGCTGATCATGACCGACGATGTCGGTTTCGGGTCCAGCAGCACCTTCGGCGGACCGGTGCCTACGCCGACCTTCGACGCGCTGGCGAAGGCAGGGCTGCGTTACAATCAGTTCAACACCACCGCCATCTGCTCCCCCACGCGCGCCTCGCTGCTGACGGGGCGCAATCCGCAGGCGGTGGGCATGGGCTATGTCGCCAATTGGGCGACGGGCTATGACGGCTATAACAGCGTCATCCCCAAAAGCGCCGGGACGATGGCGCAGATATTGAAGGAAAATGGCTATAACACCGCCATGATCGGCAAGGGGCATGTGACCCCGGAATGGGAAATGAGCCGGGCCGGGCCGTTCGACCGCTGGCCGACCGGTCTGGGCTTCGAATATTTCTACGGCTTTCTGGGCGCCGACAGCAGCATGGCGGAACCCAATCTGGTCGAGAATATCAATCCGGTCACACCGCCCGCCGATCCCCGCTATCATCTGGAGCGCGATCTGGCCGATCATGCGATAGGCTGGATCGACAGCCAGCATGCGGCCGCCCCCGACAAGCCCTTCCTGCTCTATTACGCCACCGGCACGGCCCACGCGCCCAATCAGCCGCCCGCCGACTGGCTGAAGAAATTCCGGGGCAGGTTCGATGCGGGCTGGGACGTGCTGCGCGCCGAAACCGTGGCGCGGCAGAAGAAGCTGGGCGTCATTCCGCCCGGCACCGACGATGCGCCGCATCCGGGCACGCTGCCGCGCTGGGACAGTCTGACGCCAGACCGGAAGCGGCTCTATGCCCGCTATATGGAGGCCTATGCCGCTTCGCTCGCCTATGCCGACGAACAGATCGGGCGGGTCATCCAGAAGCTGCGCGACAATGGCGAACTGGACAATATGCTGATCATCTACATCCAGGGCGACAATGGCGCGAGCGCGGAAGGCAGCTTCGACGGCAAGCTGTTCGAGCAGTCGGCGCTGAGCGGGGTCAGGGAAGAACCGTCCTACGCCCTCGCCCATATCGATGAGATCGGGACGAAGGACGCCTATAATCTGATGCCGGGCGGCTGGGGCTGGGCGATGAACGCGCCCTTCCCCTGGGCCAAGCGCTATGGATCGCATTTCGGCGGCACGCGCAACGGCATGGTGATCGCCTGGCCGGGGCATATCGAGGATGCCGGCGGCCTGCGCAGCCAGTTCCACCATGTCAGCGACATCATGCCCACCATATTGGAGGCGGCGGGAGTGAAAGCCCCGGAGATACTGGACGGCGTACCGCAACAGCCGATCACCGGGATCAGCATGGCCTACAGCTTCAGGGCCAGGGACGCGCCCTCCCGCCGCACCGTGCAGGTGTCGGCCATGGCGCAGAATCTCAGCATCTACAAGGATGGCTGGGTGGCCGCGACCGCGCCCATGACGACCCCCTGGGAACGGACGCCGCCCCCGCCGGTGCCGCTGGATCAACGGACCTGGCAGCTTTACGACACCCGCAGCGACTTCAGCGAGGCCCATGACCTCGCCGCCGCCAATCCGCGGAAGCTGGAGGCGCTGAAGGAGTCGTTCTGGGCGGAGGCCGCGCTGTCCAACATCCTGCCCATCCACGGCAGCGAGGGCGGGCAGAAGGGCAGGCCAGACCCCAATGAGGGGCGGACGAACTTCGTCTACAGCGCGCCCGTCAGCCATATTCCGGAAAGCGCCGCGCCGGCCCTGGTCGGGCGATCCTTCGCGATCACGGCGAAGCTCGGCATAGCGGCGGAGGGCGGCAAGGGCGTCATCGTCGCGCAGGGCGGACGCTTCGGCGGCTACAGCCTGTTCTTCGACCGGGGGAGGATTGCCTTCACCTATAATCTGACGCCCGCGCATATGACGCGGATCGTGGCGCCTGCGCCATTGGCGGCCGGCGCGCATGTCGTCGGGCTGGACTTCGCGATGGACAGGGCAGCCCCGACCAGCGGCGCCACCGTCACGCTGACCGTCGATGGCAAGGCGGTGGCGCAAGGGCGGGTCGAACGGACCTTCGCGCAGGTGGTTTCGCATACGGAAGACTTCGACATCGGCATGGACCTGGTGAGCCCCGTCGACCCGGCGGCCTATGACAGCGCGGCGAGCCGGTTCAACGGGCCGCTGGACCGGGTCGAGGTGACGATCAGATAAGCTGGCGGGCGCCGCGCCTCCGCAAAGGGGCCCGAACGAGACAAGCGGCTCGCGGGA
Source organism: Sphingobium sp. CFD-2 (assembly GCF_024611135.1). NCBI lineage: Bacteria > Pseudomonadati > Pseudomonadota > Alphaproteobacteria > Sphingomonadales > Sphingobiaceae > Sphingobium > Sphingobium sp. CFD-2. Next base: position 2,243,302 of record NZ_CP084405.1, read on the forward strand.
GCGCGGTTTCAACGGTGGGATTCGGCTTCATCGGCGCGTCCGGAACCGGAGGGCCGTATCAGCCGAGGCCGTCGAACCATTCCTCCACGGAGGCGGGCACGCCCTTGTCCTCCGGCCCGGCCAGCAGGCTGGCGCAGGCGGCTCGCATCACGTCGCGCACATGCGCCTGCAACGGCACCGCGCGATCCTGCGGCTCGCCATGGTCCCAGCGGACCAGCACGCATTGCAGCATCATGTTGCAGAGCAGGATGCGATTGCGGGCGATGTCCGGGTGCACATGCCCGGCCAGCGCCGTCAAATGCCCCATCAGGCGCATCAGGTTCGGCGCCTTGTCCCGCACCTGTGCAAGCAGGCCGGCGTTCAGCGACCAGTAGCGCGTCGCGAAATGCAGCATGAACGCCGCATAGGGATGGCGTCCCCGGCCATCGGCCAGATGAAGCTGCGGCAGGAACAATATGCCGAGCAGCGCCATCGGATCGTCCAGCCTGCCCTGCCGTTCCAGCCTGTCCAGCATCCCGCCCCGCACGCCCTCCATCTTCTCGGCACGGCTCGCGAAGATGGCGGAGAGCAGCCCTTCCTTCGATCCGAAATAATAGGTCACCGCATTGGTGTCGCCGCAACGGGCGGCGGCCGCGATCTCCCGCATCGAAACGGCGTCGATGCCCCGCTCCGCGAACAGCGCCTCGGCCGCCTCGATCAGCCGCAGCGCGGCGGGGATGGCATGGCGCCTGGGGTGACGTCGGTCGGTCATGCCTTGGCGGACAGGGCGCTCAGTTCCTCCAGATCGAGGTCGCGTTCCAGTTCCTGCAACGTATGTTCATCGATCTCTCCTGTGCGGTGGAGGCGCAGCAGTTCCGCCCGCCCGGCGGCTATGGCCTTCAGCACCAGGTCGAAATGGGCGTGGAGCGTCTCCGAAAACTGCGCCTCCTGCCCGGCATAATTGGCGGAAAGTTCGGCATGGCGCTGATAGCGCTCCAGCAGCCGGGGGTGGAGCAGCGTGCCCTGCTCATCATAGGCGTGCACCTCCACGACGCGGACCTGCGCCTGCGCCATGGCGGCTTCCGCCTCGCTCATCGTCATGCGCGGACGGTCGCTTTCCGGTTCCTCCAGCTTCACCAGCCGGATCACGGCGCCCAGGGTCGTCCCTTGCAGCAATACGGTGCCGATGATGACCGCGAAGGCGGCCGTCAGGATGAAGTCGCGTCCGGGGAAATCGGCCGGCACGCTGAGCGCGACCGCCAACGTCACCACGCCGCGCATCCCGGCCCAGCCCAATATGGTCGCCGCCCGGAATCCCAGCGGGCGATAGCCGCAAAGACCCGTCGCCCTGAGCCCCGCGATCACCGCGTCGGAACCGAAAACCCAAATGAAGCGTGCGGCGGTGAGCGCGGCCAGTATCGCCAATATCGGCAGCGCCATTTCGTCCAGCACGACGCCGAAACCGCCGACGCGATCGATCACGCCGCGCAGCGACGAACCGATCAACAGGAAGACGAACGCCTCCATCAGGAAGATCATCACCGCCCAGAAGGCCGTGCCGTTCATCCGCACCATCACGGGGAAGACGACATGCTGGTACCAGCCGCAGATAAGGCCGGTGGTGACGGTCGCGATCACGCCGGAGGCATGGATGGATTCCGCCAGCAGATAGGACGCCCATGGCGCCAGCAGGGAGGAGGCGATCATCAGATATTTGTCGTCGAGCCGCTTGACCGTCAGCACCCAGAGCGCGCCGATGACCGCCCCGACCAGCGCCCCGCCCACGGCCAGCAGGGCAAAGCTCTGCAACGCGTCGACCATGCTGAAGGCGCCGGTGACGCCGGCGGCTATGGCGAAGCGAAAGAGCACCAGCCCCGTGGCGTCGTTGAACAGGCTTTCCCCCTCCAGCAGGATGGAGAGGCGACGGGGCAGGTGGACATGCTGCAACACCGCGCGGGCCGATACGGCGTCGGGCGGCGAGACGATGGCGCCCAGGGCTGCGCATGCCGCCCAGGGGAGGCCGGGCACCAGCCAGTGCGCGACCGCCGCGACCACGACTGTGGTGAAGACCACCGCGCCCAGGGCCAGCGCTAATATGCCGAACATATGCCGCCGCAAGTGACGCAGGGCGATGAACCAGGCGCCGTCCATCAGCAGCGGCGGCAGGAAGATCACCAGCACCAGTTGCGGATCGAGCGAGATCACCGGCAGGCCGGGCAGGAAAGCGAACAGCGCGCCCCCCGCCAGCAGCGCGACGGCGGGCGGCAGGCCCAGCCTGTTCGCGGCATAATGCAGGACGATGATCGCCAGCAGCATGACGATCACCAGTTCGAACAACTGCATCGGGTGCATTGGCCCTCCCCCCGTCCATCCGCATCATGGCCATATGACATGGAAATCCATCGGCCGACGATGAAAATGCCAGCAGCGCCAGCAGTTTCAAGAGGCGTCTTCCATGCAGCGAAATTCCCCGAAACCGTAGAGGAAAGCGGCGCGCCACTGGCTGCCGGACGGATGGAATTTCACGATAGTCATGATTTTTCAAATAGATAGCCGATCATACTGAATACGTATGTGGGATTCTGTGCAGACCATGGGCGGCGCGGCTATCGGTGACGGCAAGAAACACAAGCAATGCGTCTTGGGGAGGGTCCACAAATGCACATGTCCCATCATTCCATCCTGCGCGCGGCCCTTCTGGCCGGCGCTTCGCTGTCGGTCGCGGCGGCAGCCTCCGCTCAGACCGCGGCTGAGACCGCCGCCCCCGCCGAGCCGCAGGGAGAGGCCATCGTCGTCACCGGCATCCGCGCATCGCTCGCCTCCGCCGCGAAGCTGAAGCGGGATTCTGTGCTGATCGTGGATTCGATCTCGGCGGAGGATGTCGGCAAGCTGCCGGACGTGTCCATCGCGGACTCGCTCGCCCGTCTGCCCGGCGTGACGGCGCAGCGTCTGGAAGGGCGCGACCAGCGTCTGTCGATCCGTGGGCTTGGTCCCGATTTCTCCACCACGCTGCTCAACGGGCGCGAACAGGTGACGGTGGGCGACAATCGCGGCGTCGAATATGACCAATATCCGTCCGAATTCTTCCAGAACGTCAATGTGTACAAGAGCGCGGACGCGGCGCTGATCGCGGCGGGCATTTCCGGCTCGGTCGACCTGCGCATGCTGCGACCGCTGGACAAGAAGGACCGCGTGATGGCGGTGTCGCTGCGCGGGCAGATGAACGGGATGGACAAGCTCAATCCCGACGGCAAGCGCTACGGCTACCGCGCTTCGGCCACCTATATCGACCAGTTCGCGGACGACACGCTGGGCCTGTCGCTGGGCTTTTCCGCCTCGCAAACGCCCTCCCAGAACGAGCGGTTCAATTCCTGGGGCTATCCTTCCGCTCCTGACGGCACGCTCATCATCGGCGGCGCCAAGCCCTATGTGCAATCGAACCTGCTGAAGCGCTATGGCGCGGTGGGCACGCTGGAATGGCAGCCCAGCGATGATTTCCATTCGACCTTCGACGTGCTGGCGTCGCATTTCGAGGAAGAACAGCGGCTGCGCGGCATCGAATTCCCGCTGGTCTGGGGCACCGATGTCGGCGTCAGCGACGTGACGGTCGAAAACGGCTTCGTCACCGCTGCGACCTTCAGCAATGTCTATGGCGTGCAGCGCAACGACTATAACAAGCGCAAGGCCGACATGATCTCGCTGGGGTGGAACAATGACATCCGCCTGAACGATGCGCTGAAACTCAATGTCGATGCGAGCTGGTCGCGGGCCAAGCGCACCGACTTCCTGCTGGAGACCTATTCGGGCACCGGCTATCTGCGTTCCGGCGTGCCGGACACCGTGCGGGTGGAACGCCAGTCGAACGGATTGTTCCACATCGCCCCGACGCTCGACTATACCGATACCGGCATCATCAGCCTGACCGATCCCAATGGCTGGGGCTATAACGGCACGACCGCGGTGGTGCAGGCGGGTTTCCTCAACCGGCCGAAATTCATCGACGACATGAAGTCGTTCCGCGCGAACCTGGTCGGGGACATTTCAGGCAGTCTCTTCTCCCAATGGGAAATCGGCGGCAATTATAGCCGGCGCAAGAAGACCAGCGCCTATACATCCTATTTCCTCTGTCCGCCGGGCGGCACGGACTGCACCATCGCCGGCGGGACGCCGGGATCGGTGGCGGTGCCGAACGAAGCGCTGCTGGGATCGAACGTCTCGCTCGATTATCTGGGCGTGCCGGCGATGCTGACGCTGAACCCGCTCTATCTGTACGACAATGTGCTGGATGCGGTGTACGATAACCGCCCCGGCTCGCTGGTCCGCGACAATGTGGTGAAGGAAGACGTGTTCACCGGCTATGCGAAGCTCAGCATGGACGGGGAACTGGGCGGCAAGCCGCTGAAGGGCGCGATCGGCGTGCAGGTGATCCATTCGCGGCAGGCATCGACCGGCACGATTTCCAACTTCGCCAACGGCGTGGTGACGATACTGCCGGTGTCGGGCAAGGACAGCTACACCAACGTCCTGCCAAGCGCGCAGATTTCGGTGGAACTGGAGCCGAGCTTCTTCGTGAAGCTGGGCGCGGCGCAGACCATGGTGCGTCCGCGTCTTGACCAGGAGCGGATCAACCAGGAGTTCAAATATAATTTGAGCTATGTCGGGATAGGGTCGTCCGATCCGCAGTTCAGTCCGTTCAAGTCAGAGGGCGGCAACATCTTCCTGCGGCCTTATCAGTCGACCAATATCGACCTGTCGCTGGAGAAATATTTCCGGGGCGGCGGTTATGTATCGGTCTCCGGCTTCTTCAAGAACCTGACCGACTTCGTCGATCCCAACAACAATATCGCTTACGACTTTTCCGCCGTTCTGCCGACATTGCCGGCCGATCAGCGCGACGCCATTCTGGCCGACGGAAGCTATATCGGGCTGGTGAAGTCGCCCGCCAATACCGGCAAGGGCACGATCATGGGCGTCGAGGCGACCGCGTCGCTGCCGTTCAAGCTGTTCAGCCCGGCGCTCGACGGCTTCGGCATCTTCGCCAGCGGGTCCTATACGCATAGCGAGGTCGAATATGGCAGCAATCCGACCGAAAGCGTCACCCTGCCCGGCCTGTCGAAATGGGTCGCCAGCGGCACCGCCTATTTCGAGAAGGCCGGTTTCCAGGCGCGGGTGAGCTATCGTTACCGCTCCTCCTTCCTGGGCGAAGTGGCGGGGCTTTCGGCGGCGCCGACCTTCCGCACGGCGAAGGCAGAAGGGATATTGGATGCACAGATTGGATATGAGTTCCAGTCCGGGCCGCTTCAGGGGCTTTCGATCCTGTTGCAGGGCAAGAACCTGACCGATCAGCCCTTCGTCACCTATCAGAATGACGATCCGCGGCAGGTGATCGACTATCAGCGCTATGGCCGGGATTATTATCTGGGTCTGACCTACAAATTTTAACGTCCCCCCGACTGCCTGACTGCACGCAGGCAGTTCTCCCCCGGACCGCCGCCCCTTTCAGGGGTGGCGGTCCTCCCTTTTTATATTCCCCTCCCGTAGGCGGGAGGGGTTAGGGGTGGGTGCGAGCGGAGCGAGCTTCTTCACTATCGGCTAGGGAGGAACGCCGCTGCGCGGCTTGCCCACCCCCGGCCCCTCCCGCTTGCGGGAGGGGAGAAGTCAGGCGGTCATTCTTGTGACCAGTCTTGGCGCGAGCAGCGTGGGCTCCACCGGCTTGCGGTCGATCTGGCCGATCAGCGCGTCCACCAGCACCTCGCCCGCGCGCAGATAGTCCTGCGCGACGGTGGTCAGCGGCGGGCGCGTCAGGCTGGCGGCGGGGATGTCGTCGAAGCCGATCAGCGCCACATCCTGCGGCACGCGCATGCCCGCTTCGTCCAGCGCCCGCATCGCGCCGATGGCGATCAGGTCCGATCCCGCGAAGATCGCGTCGAATGGCAGGCCGCGCGCGATCAGGCGGCTGGCCGCCTCATGCCCCGACTGTTCGGTCGAAAGGGCGTCGACATGCAGGCCGATGTCGACCGGCAATCCGGCCTCCCGCATGGCCTCGGTCAACCCGGCATAGCGGTCGCGGAATTCCGGATAGCGGCTCGACGCATCGCCCAGGAAGGCGATGGTCCGGCGCCCCCGCTCGATCAGATGCTGTCCCGCTTCGCGCCCGCCCCGCCGGTTGTCGCAGCCGATGGTCATGCCCAGCGCATTGGGGTCGACCGATCCCCAGCGCACGAAATGGGTGCCCTGCGCCACCAGTTGCTCCAGCCGGGCGCGATAGCTTTCATAATCGCCATAGCCCAGCAGGATGATGCCGTCGGCCTTGCGGCTGTCCTCATAATCGACATGCCAGTCGGTCGAAAGCTGCTGGAAGGAGGTCAGCAGGTCGTAGCCCCGCTTGGCGCAGGTTTGCAGGATCGGCCCCAGCATCGAGAGGAAGAAGGGATTGATATAGCTTTCGTCGGGCAGCAGATCTTCGAAGAAGAGCAGCGCCAGCGTGTTGCTCTTGCCCCGGCGGAGGGAGGAAGCGTTCTTGTCGACCGTATAGTTGAGCTGGCGGGCGATGGCCTCGATCCGCTTGCGGGTGGCTTCGCTGACGGTGCGGTCGCCGCGCAGGGCCCGGGACACGGTCGGCTGGGAAACCCCCGCAAGCGTCGCGATGTCGAAGGACGTCGGTTTTTCGTTCACGGCCATCGCGCGATCCTACGCCCTGCCCCGGATATTGGAAAGATAAGCTTTTGAATACGTATGTCGGCTGCTTGGCCCGGCGGGTGCGAACCGATTAAGACCCCCTATGAAAGCCGCTGCAATCAAGCCAGAAGGCAAAGGGAGGAACGCCATGCGTGGAAGGAAGGCGATGCTGTTTGCCGCGCTGGCTGCCCTGGCCATCCCTGCCCTGTCGCCGGCAGCCCAGCCGTCCGATTTCCGGGCGCGGTTGCCGGAGGATGAAGTCATCTATTTCCTGCTGCCCGACCGGTTCGACAATGGCGACCCGGCCAACGACAAGGGCGGGTTGAAGGGCGACCGGCTCGTCACCGGCCATGATCCCGCCTCCAAGGGTTTCTATCATGGCGGCGACCTGAAAGGGCTGATCCGGCGGCTCGACTATATTCAGGGGCTGGGCGCGACCGCCATCTGGGTCGGGCCGATCTTCCGCAACAAGCCGGTGCAGGGGCCGAAGGGGCAGGAAAGCGCAGGCTATCACGGTTACTGGATCACCGACTTCACCCATGTCGATCCGCATTTCGGCACCGACGCCGATTTCGCGGCGCTGGTGGAGGCCGCGCATCGCCGGGGGATGAAGGTCTATATGGACATCATCGCCAATCATACGGCGGACGTGATCCGTTACCGGGAATGCCCAAGCACAAATGCGGACACACCATGCCCCTATCGTTCGCGGGCCGACTATCCCTATCAGCGGCAGGGCGGCGTCGGGGGCAAGCCGATCAACGCGGGCTTCACGGGCGATCAGGATCATGGCGAAGCGAATTTCGCCAGGCTGACCGACCCGTCCTATGCCTATACGCCTTATGTGCCCAAGGGCGAGGAGCGGGTCAAAAACCCGGCTTGGCTCAACGATCCGATTTACTATCATAATCGCGGGGAAACGACCTATTCGGGCGAGAGCGCGACCATGGGGGACTTTGCGGGGCTGGACGACCTGATGACGGAGAATCCGCGGGTGATCGCGGGCATGATCGATATTTTCGGCGGCTGGATCGACCGTTTCGGCGTGGATGGCTTCCGGGTGGACACCGCGCGCCATGTCGATCCGCATTTCTGGCAGCAGTTCGTTCCCGCGATGCAGGCCCGCGCCAAGGCGAAAGGCATCCCCAATTTCCATATTTTCGGGGAAGTCTATGTCGAGACGGTCGATGCCGGGCCGCTCGCCTGGCATACGAAGGAGGGCGGCTTTCCGGCGGTGCTGGACTTCGCCTTCCGGCAGGCGGCGCTGGAGACGGTCGCGGGCAGCGGCGCGACGGCGATCTGGGAGCGGATGCTGGCCGGGGACGTGCTCTATCGCGATGGCGAGGCGACAGCGCGAACCTTGCCGACCTTCGTCAGCAATCATGATGCCGGGCGCTTCGCCACCTTCGTGCGCAAGGCTTTCCCGCAGGCGAGCGATGAGGAAGTGCTGCGCCGGGTGATGCTGGCCAACGCCATGCTGCTGACGATGCGCGGCGTGCCGACCGTCTATTATGGCGACGAGCAGGGCTTTGTCGGGGACGGCGGCGATCAGGATGCGCGGGAGGATATGTTCGGCAGCCGGGTCGCGAGCTATAACGACAACCGCCTGCTGGGGACCGACGCCACCACGGCCACGCCGCGCTTCGACACCGGCCATCCGCTTTATCGGGAGATCGCCGCGCTGGCCCGTCTGCGCACCGCCCATCCGGCGTTGCGGCGCGGCCGGGAGGTCATCCGGGCGCGGGGCGACGAGCCGGGCCTCTTCGCCCTCTCCCGCTTCGATCCGGAGAGCGGCGCGGAAACATTGATCGCCTTCAACACGTCCACCGCGCCGATCAGGGCGCAGGTCGAGGTCGATGCGCGGTCCGACCAGTTCACCACATTGGCCGGAGCCGAATGCGCCGCAAGCGCCTCCGCCCCCGGCAGCACCGCCGTCTCCCTCCCCCCTCTCAGCTACAGCGTCTGCGCTGTCCGGAGTGCCGTACCCCAATGACCGACACGACCCTCCCCTGGTGGCGCGGCGCCGCCATCTACCAGATTTATCCGCGCAGCTTTGCCGACTCCAATGGCGACGGCATCGGCGACCTCAAAGGCATCACCGCCCATCTGCCCTATGTGGCGTCGCTGGGGGTGGATGCGATCTGGCTGTCGCCCTTCTTCAAGAGCCCGATGCGCGATTTCGGCTATGACGTGTCGGATTATTGCGACGTCGATCCGATCTTCGGCACGCTGGAGGATTTCGACGCGCTGGCGGCGCGGGCGCATGAGCTGGGGCTGCGCATCATCGTCGATCAGGTCTGGGCGCATACGTCGGAGGAGCATCGCTGGTTCGTCGAAAGCCGCTCCAGCCGCGACAATCCCAAGGCGGACTGGTATGTCTGGGCCGATCCCAAGCCGGACGGTTCCCCACCCAACAACTGGCAGTCGGTGTTCGGCGGCCCGGCCTGGACCTGGGATGCGCGGCGCGGCCAATATTATATGCACCAGTTTCTGGCGCAGCAGCCGCAACTGCACCTGCATCATCCGCAGGTGCAGGAGAGCGTCTTCGACATCATCCGTTTCTGGCTGGACCGGGGGGTGGACGGGTTCCGCATCGATGCCATCAACCATTCGATGCACGATCCGGAGTTGCGCGACAATCCGCCCGCGCCGGAGGATGGCAAGGTGCGGACCCGGCCGTTCGACTTCCAGATCAAGAAGTACAGCCAGAGCCATCCGGACATTCCGCTGTTCCTGGAAAAAGTCCGGCAAGTATTCGATGAATATCGGGATCGCTTCACCGTGGCCGAAGTCGGCGGAGCGGACAGCGACATAGAGATGAAGGCCTTCACGCAGGGCGATGGCAGGCTGAATACGGCTTATGGATTCGACTTTCTCTATGCGCCGGAACTGACCGCCGAATTCCTCAAGACGGCGCTCGTCAAATGGCCCTGCGAAACCCATACGGGCTGGCCGAGCTGGGCGTTCGAAAATCATGATGCGCCGCGTGCGGTGTCGCGATGGGCCAAGGGGGTGGACCCGGACGCCTATTGCCGGATGAAGATGCTGCTGCTCGCCTGCCTGCGCGGCAATATCTTCCTCTATTATGGCGAGGAACTGGGACTGCCGCAGGTCGACATCGCGTTCGAGGATCTGCGGGACCCCGAGGCCATCGCCAACTGGCCGCTGACGCTTTCCCGCGACGGCGCGCGAACGCCGATGCCGTGGCGGGCGGATGCCCCCTATCTGGGATTTTCGGAGGCCAAGCCCTGGCTGCCGGTCGGGGAAGCGCATCGCGCGCTCGCCGTGGATGTGCAGGAGGCGGATGCGGATTCGCTGCTGCACTGGACGCGGCGGGTGCTGGCGCTGCGCAACAGGTCGCCCGCGCTGCGCGTGGGGGCGATCGATTTCCTGGAGACGCCGGAGGAATTGCTGGCGTTCGAGCGGGAGCATGAGGGCGAGCGGTTGCTGTGCGTGTTCAACCTTGGGGATGAGCCTGTGACATGGACGCCGGCGGGTCATTGGCAGCCGTTGCTGTCGACCGGCGGAGTCGAAGGATGGCATTTCCCCGCAGCTTCCGGCCTTGTCGCGCGCGTTTAAAGGCATCGTACAATGTTCCTGCGTAGGCAGGAATCCAGTCCCACCACCTGAACTGGGCTCCTGCCTCCGCGGCAGCACGTCGCGCTTTGATCTCGTCAGGGCAGACTCAAAAGGAATTATCATGAAGAAACTGACCGCGCTCACCCTGCCGCTTTTCGCGCTTTCGCTGGCCCCGGTGGCTGCCCGCGCCGATGTGGTGGCGAAGGCAGCTTCCCCCGATGGCCGCATCACGCTGACCGTCAGCCTCGATAATGAAGGCCGCCCCAGCTACGCCGTGCAGCGCGACGGCAAGGCGCTGATCGCGGACAGCCGCCTGGGCTTCATGTTCACCGACGCGCCGAAGATCGAGCGCAACCTGACGCTGGCCGACAGCCAGACCGGCAAGAGCGACACGACATGGACCCAGCCCTGGGGCGAATGGTCCAGCATCCGCGACCATCACAATGAGATCCGCCTCGCCTTTCGCGAGAAAAGCGACCTTCAGCGCGAGATGGACGTGACCTTCCGCCTGTTCGACGATGGCGTGGCCTTCCGCTACACGCTGCCCGATCAGGCAAACCTGCATCACGCCAATATCGCGGAGGAACTGACCCAGTTCGCCTTTGCGGAGGGCGGGACCGCCTGGTGGAAGCCCGCCTTCGAATGGAACCGGGAGGAATATCTCTACAACAGGACGCCGCTCGATGCGGTCGGCACCGCGCAGACGGTGATGACGGTGAAGCTTGCCAGCGGCACGCATGTCGCGCTGCATGAGGCGGCTTTGGTGGACTATGCGGGGATGAACCTGGCGCGGGCGCAGGGCAATATATTCCGCGCCGCGCTGACGCCGGGTTCCGGGGCGCCCAAGGTTTCGCGGGACGCCGGTTTCTCGACGCCGTGGCGCACCATCGCCATCGCGGACGATGCGGCGGGGCTGTACATGAACCATATGATCCTGAACCTCAATGAGCCGAACAGGCTGGGCGACGTGTCGGGCTGGATCAGGCCGGGCAAGTTCGTCGGCGTGTGGTGGAACATGATCAAGGGAGACTGGACGTGGGCGCGCGGGCCGAAGCATGGCGCGACCACCGCCAATGTCCGCCGCACTATCGACTTCGCCGCCGCCAACGGCATCCCCGCCGTGCTGGTCGAGGGATGGAATGTCGGCTGGGACGGCAACTGGTTCGGCAATGGCAACGGCATGAACTTCTCCCAGCCCACCGAGGATTTCGATGCCGATGGGCTGGCCGCCTATGCCAGGTCGAAGGGCGTGACGCTGATCGGCCATCATGAGACGGGCGGCTCCGCCAGCCATTATGACGGGCAGCTCGACAGCGCGTTCAAATGGGCCGCCGACCATGGCGAGCGGGTGGTGAAGACCGGCTATGTCACCGACGCCGGGCAAATCGAGCGGGTCGATCCCGATGGCTCCCAGCATCGCGAATGGCATGAGGGGCAGTGGATGGTGAACCACTATCTCCGCGTGGTGCAGGCGGCCGCGAAATATAAGGTCAGCATCGATAGTCACGAGCCGGTGAAGGATACGGGTTTGCGGCGCACTTATCCCAATTGGGTGGCGCGCGAAGGCGGGCGCGGCATGGAATATAATGCCTGGGTCGGCGGCAAGAATCCGCCTGAGCATGAAGCCAATCTCGTCTTCACCCAGATGCTGGGTGGGCCGATGGACTTCACGCCGGGCGTGCTCAGCCTCTCCGGGTCGGAGGGGAGTGCGATCCAGTCGACCATCGCCAAGCAGTTGGCGCTTTATGTCGTGCTGTACTCGCCCTTCGTGATGGCCGCGGATACGCCCGAAAATTACGCGAAATATCCGGGGCCGTTCCAGTTCATCAAGGATGTGCCGACCGACTGGTCCGACACCCGCGTGCTGAATGGCGAGGTGGGCGACTATGTGACCATCGCGCGCAAGGCCAAGGGCAGCAATGACTGGTATCTGGGCGCGGTCGGGGATGAAGAGGCGCGCTCCAGTCAGGTGAAGCTCGACTTTCTGGAGGCCGGGCGGTCCTATGTGGCGGAGATTTATCGGGATGGGCCGGGGGCGGACTATCGCACCGAGGCGCGTCATGCGATCGTGATCGTGAAGAAGGCGGTGAAGAAGGGGGATGTGTTGAGCATCAATCTCGCGCCGGGCGGGGGGGAAGCGATCCGCTTCGTGGCGGGTGGGGGCAAGGGCAGGCGCTCAATACGATAAGATACCCCACGCCGTTCGCCCTGAGCCTGAACGGGGATAGGAATAAGTATGAAGCAAAGGTTGGGGACGCATGGATCAGGCGCAAGATAATCTGGAACCGCAGTCCCGCCCTCGCCAGGGCTTTTGGGGCCTGTGGAACATCAGCTTCGGCTTTTTCGGCATCCAGATCGGCTTTGCGCTGCAGAACGCCAATATGAGCCGCATCTTCCAGTCGTTGGGCGAGAGTCTGGACGATCTGGCGCTGCTGTGGATCGCAGCGCCGCTGACGGGGCTGCTCGTCCAGCCGATCATCGGCCATTATAGCGACCGGACATGGTGCCGTTTTGGGCGGCGGCGGCCTTATTTCTTTGCGGGCGCGCTGTTCGCGGCGCTGGCGTTGGTCGGCATGCCCAATGCGCCCGGCCTGCTCGCTGCGGCGATGATGCTGTGGGTGCTGGACGCCTCGCTCAATGTTTCGATGGAGCCCTTCCGGGCCTTTGTCGGGGACATGCTGGCGAAGGAACAGCATATGGCGGGCTACGCGCTCCAGACCGCCTTTATCGGTGCGGGCGCGGTGATCGGCTCGTCCACGCCTTGGCTGCTGGACAAGCTGGGGGTCGCCAATGTCGCCAGCGGGTCCGGCATTCCCGACACGGTGCGGATCAGCTTCTATATCGGCGGCGCGGCCCTGTTCCTGGCGGTGTTGTGGACCGTGCTCACCACCCGCGAATATTCGCCCGAGCAAATGACGCGCTTCGAACCGTCGGAGGGCAAGCCCGTCGCTGAGAGGGACGCTGTCCCGGCCATCCCGCCCGGCGGCACGCTCTGGATCGTCGCCGGGCTGGCCGTCGTCGCGATCGTCCGCATCCGGTCGCTGGAGAAGGAACTGTACCTGCTCGGCGCGCTGCTGGCCGGCTATGGCGCGGCGCGGATGCTGGCGCGCCGGCTGCACCGGGGCGGTCGCACCGACAATCTCCTCACCCATGTGGTCGGCAATTTCGCGACCATGCCCGTCATGATGAAGCGCCTTGCGCTCGTCCAGTTCTTCACCTGGTCCGCGCTGTTCATCATGTGGATCTACACCACGCCGGTCGTCGCCCAATATGTCTTCGGGTCCGCCGATCCCACCAGCGCCGCCTATAATGCGGGCGGCAACTGGGTCGGCATCCTCTTCGCCACCTATAATGGCGTCGCCGCCCTGGCCGCACCCTTCCTGCTGCAACCGCTCGCCCGCCGGATCGGCCAGGCGCAGACCCATGCCCTGGCGCTGATGCTGGGCGCGTTGGGCTTCCTTTCCTTCCTGTTCCTGCGCGACGCCCGCATGCTGCTGCTGTCGGAAGTCGCCATCGGCATCGCCTGGGCATCCACGCTCGCCATGCCCTATGCGATGCTCGCCTCCAGCGTGCCGCAGGCGAAGCTCGGCATCTATATGGGGCTGTTCAACGCCTTCGTGGTCATCCCGCAACTGCTGGTGGCCACCGTCATGGGCACGATCATGCGGCATTTTTTCCCGACGGAGCCGATCTGGACCATGGCCTTTGCAGCGGGCGTCATGCTGCTCGCCTCAATGGCCGCCCTGCGCTGCCGCCAGGCGCGAAGCTGAGGAAAACCGGTGATCGCAAAAGCGCTTCATGGAAAAGTCGACAGGCTCAGCAAAGGCAGTCGACACCCGATTCCTCTTCGTCGGAAATCATGGCGTCCGCCACCTTCTTATATCTGCCTATTATTCGCCTGCATTCTTCCTGCGACTTGAAATATCCGAAATCATCGTCACCCGGGACCCTGTCCTGCTTCGGTTTTTTCACCATTAACCATGGCGTAAACGCAGACGATGTTTCACAATCAGATGCCTGCCTGAGATCGGTCCATTTCTTTCTGACAATCCCGCCCCCGAATATGGGGCCGGGAACATCCATCTTTGTCATTTCCAATCCTGTATATTGGGAATGATGGCGACGATTTCACATATTCAACAGGTCAGGGTAATCCTGAATCGGGCAAGAACCGGATGATTTCGGAGAATTTCTTGACGCCGAACTTCTTCATGATGCTGGCGCGGTGCATTTCCACCGTTCTGATGCTGATCTGCAGCGCGTCCGCCACATCCCTGTTGCTGCCGCTGGAACTCAGCGCGCGCACGACATCCAGCTCCCTTTTGGTGAGGCTGCCGAAATAGGCTGCGGCGGCTTCCCGCCGGCGCTGTATCTCGATGTTCCGTTCCAGCATGGGCCAGGCATTGGCGAGCACCTTGAGCAGCAGGCCGTCGGCAAAGGGCTTTTCCAGAAAGTCGATGGCGCCCCGCTTTATGACGTCGACCGCCGTCGGAATATCGCGCGACGCCGTCATGACGATCAGGGGGATGTCCACCCGCCGCGCGGACAGTTCCTGCTGAACCGCCGGCCCGGCCATGTCGGCCAGATGCAGTTCCATCACCGCAATGCCGGGCGCTAGAAAATCAAGCGCCTCGATAAAGTCGGAACCGCAGGAAAAGGGGACGGGCCCGAACCCTTCCCGGCGCAGGATTCGCACCAGTTCCTGGCGCATCCTGCTGTCGTGGTCCACGATATAGACTGGACATCCTGGGTTCATAGCCAATTGCCTAGACCATCATTCCCGCGCCAACGCGCGAAGCCGCCAATGGTTTCGGCTCCGATCCTTTCTTTTTTATCGCGTCAGTTCGCAGCCGTCCGGCGGGGTTCGAAGAAGACCCCGATCATCCCGCCGCTCGACCACTGCACCCGCCCCATCCGTACATCCAGGCCGCGGGTTTTCACAAGCAGCCGCGTACCTTCGCCCAGACCGCCCACTTCGATCATCATCCCTTCGGCCGACAGGTTGCGGATCGTCCCGATCAACACGGGCGTGGAAGTCACCAGCGTTGCGGAGAAATCGACCGCCAGTCGGCGGCTGCGCGGCTCGTAGGTTTGGGGCGCGGGGTTCGCATCAGGCTCCTCGCCCGGAATCCAGGGCAATGTCTCTTCAAGCAGAAGACCGCATTTGGGCCCGTTGATCCAGCGGACCTCCGCCGTGCGGAAGCTGGCGTCGTCGAAGCTCACATGCACCTGCTGGTGCAAGCCCAGCGACAGGGCGCACCGTCCGCTCAGTCCCGCATGGGACACATTTTCGACAGACAGGTTCGCTTCCTCGACGACCGGATAGAGCAATGCCGTCTTGAAGACGGTCTGCCGGGGGTGCCGGCGTTTCTCCATCATCGCGCTCCGGTCGTCGGACGGCTTTTCTAGCGGCTCGGTCATACGGGTTCCCACAGATTCGCGGAATCCCATAAATGATTGGACTTGCACGCCGATTAGCGGGGAAATAGGTATTTTTACGATATCGCCCGGAGCGGTTGCATTAACCTTCATCTCCTAGACAGCCGGGGGCCGTTTTCTCCGCTGAGGCCGGCCTGGAACCGGCGGGGCGCATTTTCAGTCCCATCATGCGCCTCGCCTTTACTTTCCTCAGACAAATGGCATCATCGTCGCATGCTTGCTCGATGGTCCTATATTAGCACCAGCCAGTTGGATGCAACCCAAGCCGAAAAACACATGGAAGAGATCGTCCAGGTCTCCATTCCGCGCAACCGCTCGCTGGAAGTGACGGGCGCGCTGCTGTTCACGGGCAACCGCTTCGCCCAATATCTGGAAGGCGCGCCGGCCGCCATCGAAAACCTCAAGGCGAGCATCCTGCGCGACCGGCGCCACAGGGAGGTTCAGACGATCGCATCGGGCGAAGCGCCGCATCGCCATTTCGTCACCTGGTCCCTCGCCTATGCCGGCCCTTCCCATTTCGTTTCCGACATCATCGAACGCGCCTTGAACGATGCGCTGGAAAAGGGCGACGAAGGGTTCGAAGCGCTGGTTCAGATGATGTCGGAATTTTCGATCCGCGGCCGGGGTTGAGCTTTCGTCCCGCCATGGCGCGGCGACCCCGATATGTCATCCGCCCGGAAAGCAGGCGATTATTAACTCAGATCAATATCCGCCGGGGAACAGGAAGACCTGCCGCTGGTTGCTCTGCCATGCCACTCGCCCTATCCTCGCCGATCGTCCGGGCGTCGGCCGGTCCACTGCCATTGTCACGCAGTATGCATGGCCTTGTCCCTTCCCCGCCCCACCGATATGGGCAAGGGCAGACCATCGGTGTGAATGACAGACGCCCCGGTCGGGCGGAACGTCCAGCGCACGACCGGTTCGGAAAGAAAGGGAGAGCCCGATGTCAGAGCCTGTGGTCCGTGCCCGCCAGAACCATGCCGATCGCCCCCAATATGTCCGTGCGGGAATAGGGCTTGATCACCCGCCTGCAGCTTTCATAGGCCGACGGCAGGCTTTGTTCGTCATAGCCCGTGACGATGATCACCGGCACGGAACGCGCGACCAGTTCGTCGATCAGGGGATAGCTCATCTCCCCCTGAAGATTGACGTCGAGCATGACGATGTCAGGCAAGTGCTCCGCAATGGCCTTGAGCGCGCCGAACAGGCTGCCATGCGGGCCCATCACCGAAAACCCCTCTTCGGCCAGCAAGGCGCCAAGGTCGCTCGCGAGAAAATAATCATCCTCCACCACCAGCACGCGAACCGCGCCGGGGGTCACCCCTTCCATCATTCATCTCTCCTCTCCCGCCAGCCGTCGCACGGGAATGGGCGGCAGAAAATAACATAGGTGGAAACGCGCCATGTCATCGCTCGATATCCCGCAGGTTGCGATGAAGGATAGCATCACTGCCCAGAAACTGGCGGCGCACTGGCCGCTCGGCCGGCGCGACCGGGACGTGATCAACGGCCTGGCCGGTCGGGCGCTTCAACCGCTTCGCACCGGCACGGACCTGTTCACCCAGGGCGACCGGCTGACCTCCATCTTCTTCCTGCTGGAGGGATGGGCGGCCCGGTACAAGATGCTGGAGGACGGCCGCCGCCAGATCGTCAGCCTGCTGCTGCCGGGCGATCTGTGCGATCCCTT
This sequence comes from Sphingobium sp. CFD-2, assembly GCF_024611135.1. Lineage (NCBI taxonomy): Bacteria > Pseudomonadati > Pseudomonadota > Alphaproteobacteria > Sphingomonadales > Sphingobiaceae > Sphingobium > Sphingobium sp. CFD-2. Next base: position 2,260,664 of record NZ_CP084405.1, read on the forward strand.
CTGCTTCCTGCTCCATCGCGCCGACCATGGCGTCACCGCGCTCACGCCGGTCAGGGTTGCCGAAGTCGGACGCAGCCAGTTCGAGGAGATCGCGCTGGCCCATCCCGAAATCACCAAGGCGATGTGGATCAACGCCCTGATCACCGCGTCCATCCAGCGGGAGTGGTGCGTCAATCTGGGCCGCCGCACCGCGCTGGAACGGTTCAGCCATCTCTTCTGCGAACTCTATCACCGGCTGCTGAAAGTGGGCCTGGTCAGCGGCAACGGCTTCCACTTTCCCGTCACGCAGCTCGAACTGGCGGACGCAACGGGATTGACGATGGTGCACACCAACAGAATATTGCAGGAAATGCGTCGCCAAAGGCTGATAGAATTGCACCGGCGCCATCTTTTCGTGCCGGATCTCGCAGCGCTGGAGCGCGTCTGCGCCTTCGATCCTTCCTATCTGCATCCGGCGGCGCAAGAGGCATCGTGACGACACCATCCCCGACCGACGGCTGGCGCGACTTCCTCGCCCTCTTCGATGCCTCTCCCCTGCCCCAGATCCAGGTCGGGCCCAACGACAATATATTGCGCGCCAATGCGGCATTGACGGAATTGCTGGGCATTCGGCCGGACCGGCTGATCGGCGGGCGGCTGGTCGTGCCGGCATCGGGCGAGTCGGCGGCACGGCTGAGCTGGGACGACGGCAAATGCGAGGCGCGGCTGTTCGCCGCCGTACTGGTGACGACGCCCGACTATCGCGTCTGCGTCGTGCAGTTCGGCAATGTCGACGCCCTGGAGGCGGCGGCGCGGCAATATCTGCTGCGCGACGTGCAGCATCGGCTGCGCAACCTGATCGCCTCCGTCCGCTCCATCTTCCGGCGGACAGCCGCGACCAGCGATTCCGTCGACCATCTCACCAGCCATTTCCTGGGACGGCTGGACGCCATCGCCCGGATCGAATCCAATCTCGCCCTGGCGGAACGCCATGGACTTGAACTGCACGACCTGATCATGGACGAGCTGGCGGCGTTCGCCGTCCGTGCGGGGGAACAGGCCTTTCTGGAGGGGCCGGATGTCCGGCTGCGCACCTCGGCCGCGACGACATTGGCCCTCGCCTTTCATGAACTGGGCAATAATTCCATCAAATATGGCGCGCTCGGGTCGGACGGCGGCCGGGTCTGGGTCCGATGGTGGAGCGACCGCGAACCGGCCGGCCCGGTGCTGCGCATCCTTTGGGAGGAAAAGGGCGGCGACAGCCCGACAGCCGCCCGCCGGTCCGGCTTCGGCACGGAGATGCTGACCAAGACGATCCCGTTCGAACTGGACGGTTCGGGCACCATCGACTGGACGCCCGGCGCGTTCAAGGTGCACATCAGCCTGCCCATGACCAAGAGGCTGCTGCACCCCAGCGACTAGAGCCAATCGACATTCAGCCCTGACGGCCTGCAAATGACGCTTTTCCGTGCTTCCGGTGCTCACCTACTTTGAGTAGGCCGCGCTCCGGGTCACGGAAAACCGCCATTTTACCTTCGGTGGCCTCCGGCTCGGCTCGTCATCTTCTGAATGTCGATTGGCTCTGGAGCATCCACGCGCCGCATGGCGCCGCTTCAGCGCTTTTCGTTCGGCGTCAGGCCCTCATGGTCGTCGGCCCTGTTCTCGCCCGTCTGCTGGTCTTCCTTCAGCACGTCATGATGCCAGAAATTGCGCCCGATGAAGACGACGGCGATCACCAGCAGGACGATTCCCACCACCCAGATCGCCGCCAGCCCGAGACGCCGATCGCTGGGACGTTCCGGTTCGTGCATGTCGGCGGTTCCTCTGGTTTCATGGTCTTGAGGGGAAGCATATGGCCATGCCTCCCAGCACACAGAACGGCGGCGGACGTTCCCCCGTTCCTGGCCGGCCCATAACCTGGATCATGGCCGGCGCGCTTCTTCGCCCTTCCGCCGGCTAACCCTGTTCTTCCTCCAACTCGACATGCCGGTCCATCCGGCCGAGCCAGGCCTGGGGGCGGAAATCGGACAGTTCGGTCAGGCGGCGCCAGTTGGGGATGGTGATCCGCCGCCGGTCGCGTTCGATCACCCCCGCCTTTTCCAGCGCCTTCAGCGTCCGGTTGACATGCACGGTGGTCATGCCGGTGGCGTCGGCCAGCTCCACCTGGGACAGGGGCAGGATCAGCCGGCACCCGTCCGATCCCCCTTCCGGATAGCTGCGCATCACCAGCTCGCAAAGCAGATAGGCTATCCTTCCCCTGGCGTCCCGCCGGCCCATATTGCTGATCCAGGCGCGGAAGACCGATGTTTCGGCCGTCATCTCCGCCCACAGCGCATCGGCGATGTTCGCCCGCTCGCGCATCAGCGCCAGCACGTCCTCCAGCGGAATGGCGGCGACGCGCAGATCGGTCAGCGCCTGGACGAAATCCTCCGATGGAAAGAGCTGCACCGGCGGCAGCGTCAATATGTCGCCCCGGCCATGTATTCCCACGATATGGCGGCCGCCATTGGACGATATGCGGTGGCGATGGGCAAAGCCCGACAGCAGGATCAGGCAGGATTGCGGCCGGTCGCCCTCCCGGATGATATAGTCCCCCGGTTCGCAATGACGCAGGCTGTGCGGCAGGGATAGCAGAGCGGCGCCGTCTTCCTTCGAGAGAGCCGTGCGCCCGCCAAGGCGCGCCAGCAGCGGCAACAGGATCGGTGATGGCATTTTCATGAGCGGGATGGGATGCCGTCTTCGTCTCCGCCACGGCCGCGATGCTCGCCGCTGGCCGTCCGGCTGTCCATGGCGGAATGCCGGCCTGCCGCATGCAGGACCGGGCCGTCGCGACGCGGCGCTCTCCCCCCGGCGGGAAGAACGACGGAGCAGTGCGGCATGGGACTCATTATAAGGGTGGAGGAATTCATCCCGGATCGTGTCATGACTCGTCGTCTTGGTGGCGCTGCTCATTCTCCTTCGGTCGACCGGCCGGCGCCGGCGTTCGAACGAAGAAGGATTCACCTTGCTCCAGCCGCCCGCCGACGCTCGCTAACATATGCTAATGCAGGTGCAATTTTTGCCGTTGGGCCTCATTTTCCGGGGCTGGACGGTTGCAGAAGTTGCGCGACATCAAGAAGTTCGCGCCCGTCCGATCAGGCCGCCATGTCCTGGCCGGTCAGGGCGGCCACTTCGCGCAGGGCCTGAAGCTCCGGTATGCGCAGCCATTTGGATTGCAGTTCGACCAGACCGCGCGCCCGCATGGATTGCAGCGTGCGATTCACATGGACCGGGGTCAGCCCGGTCATGTCCGCGATCTCCATCTGCGTCAGCGGCATGGCGCATTGCTGGCCATAGGCAAGGCCCGCCTGCCGCATGCGTTCGAACAATTCCAGCAGCAGATGCGCCACCCGTTCGAGCGCCGTCTTGCGGCCCAGGGTGACAAGCCAGTTGGCCTGCCGTTCGATCATGCCGGACAGCGCCTGCCAGAAGCCGTTATGCCCGTCGAAACCGGCGTGCGAGGGTATGCGACAGGGCAGCCGGAGCGCCCTGACGTTGGTGATCGCCACCACGGGCTGGGACGCCACCCCGCCCAGCGCCCATTGCGGATCGCAATAATCGCCCGGCAGATAAAGCGCCGTAATCTGGCGGCGGCCATCCGACAGCAGCCGGTATCGGCACGCCCACCCTTCCTGAACATAAAGCATGGCGTCGGGTTTTTCATTTTCCCGGGCCAGAAACTGATGCATTCGGAAATGAACCTGGTTTTCGCCTTCGGCAACCTGGCTTAACATGGACTACTCCCTGTTAAGCCCCCCTGGACCAATATCGATTGAACCTGCCCCCACCATAGCGTTTCTGGTTCATGCTGGATTCACCTATGTTTCCTCGCAGCAAATAATTGGGATGGAGCGAGAAAAAGAGCCGATGAACGCGGCACGCCCTCCGGCGGCCTCCGGAAAATTGCCGTTTGTCTAGGGTGTGTGGGGATTCAGTTCAGGGTGGAGCGAAAATGGTGGCTTTCGAGAACCAGCGCGCAGCGTACTCAAAGTACGTGAGCACTGGAAGCGCAGAAAGCCGCCATTTGCAGCCCGCCATGGGCTGAATCTCTACACAGCCTAATGCAGGTTATCGCGCGGGCGTGGGGCCGTGGAACCTCCTAACCCCGAAAACCGCTGGCTTTGCAGGAGGAACGACCATGTCCAAAATGCTCTTGCTGATGCCGCTGATCGCCGTGGCGATGCCCGCCGCCGCGGCGGAATCGCCCACTGCCTATCTGGGGAAAGCGGGCGCGGGCGACCTGTACGAACAGACATCCAGCAAGATCGTGCTGGAAACGACCAGGGATGCCAGGGTCAAGAGCTTCGCCACCATGATGGTGAGGGATCACGGCAAGAGCACCGCCATGCTGAAAAGCGCGGCTGCGGCATCGGGCGTCAAGGCGCCGCCGCCCAGTCTGACGCCCGATCAGCAGGCGAAGGTCAGGGCGCTGAAGCAGGCGAAGGGCGCCGCCCGCGACACCCTCTACTGGCAGCAGCAGAAGGCGGCTCACAGCCAGGCGCTGCAACTGCATCAGGATTATGCCGCCCACGGTTCCGACCGGTCGCTCAAGGACGCGGCGGCGAAGATCGTGCCTGTGGTGAAACATCATCTCGACCTTCTGAACGCAGACCGATGACGGACGTCCATAGCCTCGCCGCCCCTGCCGCTCCCCCGGACCTGAAGCATGTCTCGCTGGATCGGGAAAGCGATGCGCGCTACTGGCAGCAGCGTTTCAGCACATCGCGTGCCCGGCTGGAGCAGGCGGTCGAGCAGGTCGGCCATAATGTCAGCGCCATAGCGGAGTTCCTCCGCCACAGCGGCTGACGGCGGGCGTGGCGGCCAGACCCTTGTTGCACCCGGATAAAAGATCGACCAGGGCCGCGCCTTTCCGGGAACCAGCCCGTCGGCGCGCCTGTTCTCTCCTCAACGAAAGGAGAGTTTTCGATGCACAAGGAAGAGGAAGACGGCCGCATCGTCACCCATGTCTCACGGCAGGAGGCGCGAAGCGGCGCTTCCACCCATGTCACCCGCTATGTTCTGGGCATCAGCCTGTTACTGGTCGTGATCGCCTTCGCCATCCTTCTGGCGGGCGGCTTCTTCAGCACTGCCGAAACGGGCGCCGACGGATCGCACATGGCCAGCCCGGCCGAAGCGAACGGAGGCTGAGTCCCGGCATGATGGGCCAGACCGACCTTGCGGCACAGACGGTGTTGATCGTCGAGGACGACTATTATCTCGCCTTCGATACGGCGGAAGCGCTGCGAGGCGCGGGAGCCGGGATCATGGGGCCTTTCCCGACCGAGGAGAAGGCGATGGCGGCGATCCGCCAGGAACGCCCCACCGCCGCCGTGCTGGACATCAACCTGGGAAACGGTCCCTCCTTCGACCTTGCGCGGTTGCTGAAGGAACGGGGCGTGCCGTTCCTGTTCCTGACCGGCTATGACGAGGAGATCATACCGCCCGATCTCGGCGATACATTGCGGCTGCAAAAGCCGGTCGCGCCCCGGGAGATCGTCGCATCGCTCGCCAAGCGCCGCCAGGGCAGCGCCTGACGCCCGGATTCATTCGGCCGCGATGCCCGCGCCTCCCACGAAGGAGGCGCCGCTCAACGCGGGACTGCATGCAAAGCCCGGCATGCGATCGTAAAGCTCCTTCTCGAAAAAGGCGCAGGTGATCGCCAGCCCCTCGCTCAAGGGAACGTGCGGTTCCCAGCCGAGCAACTGGCGCGCCCTGCGGATGTCCGGCCTGCGCCGGCGCGGATCGTCGACCGGCAGCGGCTGGAACACGACCTGGGACCGCGTGCCGGTGGCGGCCACGACCTGATCCAGCAGTTGCAGGATGGTATATTCCTCAGGATTCCCCAGGTTGACCGGCGCCATGTCGGACAAGGGCGCCTCCATCAACCGGATCAGCCCGTCCACCATGTCCGACACGAAGCAGAAGCTGCGCGTCTGCGATCCGTCGCCATAGATGGTGATGGCATCGCCCGACAAAGCCTGGCAGACGAGGTTGGAGATCACCCGGCCATCGTCGGGATGCATGTTCGGGCCATAGGTGTTGAAGATCCGCGCCACCCGCACATCGGCGCGGCCCAGCCGGGCGAAGTCGAAGGCCATGGCCTCCGCCGCGCGCTTCCCCTCGTCATAGCAGGCGCGGGGGCCGGTGCAGTTCACCCAGCCACGATAGTCCTCGCGCTGGGGATGCGCCTCCGGATCGCCATAGACCTCGCTGGTGGAGGTGAGCAGGAAGCGCGCGCCGACCTGCTCCGCCAGCCGCAGCAGGCGATCGGTTCCGACCACGCTGGTCAGCATCGTATGTTCGGGATCGGCCTGATATTGCGGGGGAGAAGCGGCGCAGGCGAGATTGTAGATGCGGCTGATGTCGCGCCGGCGCGTGACCGCATCGGGCAGGGGATCGACGATGTCGCCGCGCACGAAGGTGAAGGCGCGATGCCCCTCCAGCATCCGCAGGTTGACCTCCCGCGAGGTCTGGAGGTTGTCGAGGCAGATCACCTCATGCCCCCGGTCCAGCAGCGCCCGGCACAGATGCGACCCGATGAAGCCGGCTCCTCCGGCCACCAGGGCTGTTTCACGCTTTCCGTTCATCGACCCTCCGTCCTTTTCTGTCCTGTCGTTCTTCATTCGGCCGCCGCCATGTCCCGCGTGCGCATCCGGGCGGCCTCTTGCAGCCAGTTTTCCAGCTCGGCGGCGCGGCTGCCCGATATATGCCGGTCCAGGATGCGGCGGCGTGCGGCCTCGCCCACATCGGCGCGATCCTCATGGAGGGCGACGATCACCTGCTCCGGATTCCAGGCGAAGATGATTTCGCGATTGGGCTCCAGCAGTTCATTGAGCCCCGGCCAGACATCGGAGATGATCGGCGTGCCGCAGGCCGCCGCCTCGAACAGCCGGACGGAGGGGGACCAGCCCGCCTCGATCATGTCGGCGCGCGTGACGTTCAGCGTGTAGCGCGAGGCGGAATAGAAAGCGGCGTGGTCGCGCGGGGCGAGATGCTCGATCCGCTCGACATTTGCGGGCCAGTCCATGTCGTCCGGATATTGCGGCCCGGCGACGACGAAACGCCTGTCGGGCAGCAGCCGCGCCGGTTCGATCAGCAGCTTCTCCAAGGTGGGCTGGCGATCCGGGCTGTAGGTGCCGAGATAGGAGAGATCCCATTTCTTCGGCACGTCCATCGGCCGATAGGCCGACGCATCCACCGAACAATAGAGCGCCCGCGCCATGGGGGAACGATAATGCCGCTCCAGCAGGTCGAGCGTCGGGCCGCCGGTGAAGGAGCAATAGCAGCCATAGCCCGCGATCAGTTCCGCCGACAGATAGTCGCACCGCCCTTCGCGCAGCGCCGCCAGCGTGACGGGCGTATCGATGTCGTAGAAGGCGGTGACCCCGCGCGCCGTGCGCTGCACATAATGGCCGACCGCGATGCCGTCGGGCACATAGGAGCCGACCATGACCGCGTCCGCCGTCTCGATCTCCTGCCGCCAATCTTCCAGCGCTTCCACGCTGTCGTAGAATTCCAGCCGGCAGAAGGCGGGATCGATGAGGTCGCGCTGGCTGGCATACCAGGGCACGTCCCGCTCCAGGAAGAGTATCTCATGCCCGCGCCCGGCAAAGGCCGAGAGCAGGGCGCGGAAGGTCGTGGCATGACCATTGCCCCAGGATGAAGACAGGCTGAGGCCGAGGACGACGAGTTTCATGCTCCCTCCATCTGATGCTGCCTGGCGGCGCGCCGCCCGGACCGGTCACGCAGGATTTCGTCGACCTGGCGCCCGCGCAGTTCATAGCTGTGTTCGGCCCGGACACGGGCGAGCGCCGCCTGTCCGATCGCCCGCGCCCGCTCCGGCGTCAGCGCCGCCAGATGATCCGCCACATCCTGCCCGTCGCGGGCGACCAGCACCTCCTCGTCCGGGGTCAGGAACATCTCTATCCCCTCCCACGCATCGGTGATCAGGCAGGCCCCTGCCCCCGCCGCCTCGAACACGCGGGTCGCGGGGGAAAAGCCGATATGCGCCATGCTGTCGCGGGCGACGTTCAGCACGGCCAGCGGGCTGCAATTGAAGGCGTTGTGCTCGGCGGTGTAGACATGACCGCGATGGCGGACATTGCCGGGCATCGCCTTGCTGTCCCAGCCATTGCCGCCGATCAGGAACTGGCGGCCGGGCGACAGGGCGGCGGGTTTCAGGAAGAATTCCTCCACCCGCGCCTCCCGGTCGGGCAGGCGGTTGCCAAGGAAGGCGAGATCGGCGGTGAAGCGCGGATCGGGCGGCACGGGATGGTGGCTCTGCGGATCGAGCGCATTGTAGACGGGAACGCACTCCACCGCGCCGAAGCCGCGATAGGCGTTCACCACCGGATCGCCGCCGCCATAGGTCAGCACCATGTCCAGTCCGGGCAAGGCGCGGCGCACGGCATGGTCCGGATCGGCGCGCATCTCGTCCAGCGTCGCGGCGGCGTCCACATCCCAGAAGATGCGCAGCGCATGGGGCCCGGCGCGGCGCATGACGCCGTCCAGCAGCTCGTCGTCGAATACGCCCACGCCGCTGGCCTTCACGACGACATCGGCATCGGCGGCCTCGTCCATCACGCCCTTCAGCGCGTCTGGCGTGGCGGGATAGACCACCACGCGCGCCCAGTCGGGCGGGTCGATGTCACGGTGCTGCTGCCGGTCGAAGGCATCCGGTTCATAGAATGCGATGCGATGGCCATGCCGGGCCAGCTGCTCCAATATCCCGCGATAATAGGTGGCCGCGCCGTTCCAGTAGGAGGAAAGCAGGCTGGAGCCGTAAAAGGCGATCTTCATGCTACGCTCCTGATCGGCTGCGCGTCGAGCGACGCCGTGATGTCCATCAGCTGCTGCGCGCGATGGGCGCAGCTATGGCGGCTGCGGATCGTCTCCAATCCGTTGCGGACGAGGCTGGCGCGAAGGTCCGCATCCTCGCTGATGGCGCGCATATGGCCCTTCATCTCGTCGCCGGTCCGGGCGAAGAGGAAATCCTCGCCGGGCCGGAACAACCCTTCGCTGTCGTCCCAAGGGGCGGACAGCAGCGGAATGCCGCAGGCCAGCGCCTCGAACACCCGGATCGTCGGAATGCCGGGCAGAAGCTGCGTATAATAGCGGCGCGGCACGTGGACGGTGGCAAGGTGGCGGGCGAAGATAGCCGGCGCGGCGGCATTGGGCGCCCAGCCATGATAGGCGACGCCGTAGCGTTCCAGCATCGCCAGCGCCTCCTGAGGATAACGCACGCCATAGATGTCGAGCGGGAGCTTCGCCTGCCGCGCGGGGCGGAAGAGATAATCCTCCAGCTCGGCGGTACGCTCCCCATCGCCCCAGTTGCCGATCCAGACGAGGCCGCTTTTCTCACCGGGCAAGGGACGGAAATGCCTCGTGTCGGCGGCTTCATGCCAGGTCCAGACGCGCTCGCCCCAGCCCCAGCTTCGATAGACCTCCGACAGGGCCTCGCCGAACGCCAGCACGCCGTCATAGCCCGACAGGTCGAACGCCCGGATCGCGTCGGGATCGGACACGGCGCGATGATGGGTGTCGTGGAACAGTAGCGTGAAATCGCTCCGCCCCGCCCGGATCAGGCCGAGCGCCCCGACCAGCGAAGGCTCGTTCCATTCATGGACGATGACGAGTTCCGCGCCGTCGAGCAGGGCCACCAGATCGTCCTTCATGCCATAGCCTTGGGCACGGAGTTCGGGATAGGCCTGACGATAGGCGGCGAGACCCTCCTCCCCATGGTCGGACAGGAGGTTGGCGAGGCTCCAATTGCCCTCCGGCTCCAGCGCCAGCACGTCATGGCCCATGGCGGCGAGTTCGCGCAGCACGCCGCGCAGGAAATGGGCATTGCCGTGATTCCAGCAGGACAGCAGCGAATGGGTGAAATAGAGGATCTTCATGCGGCGACCTTCCGCTGGACGGCGCGATAATGGGCGGCCATGTGCGCGGCCGTGGCGGCGGGGGTATAGGCGCCCGCCCGTGCTTGGGCGCGCTGGCCCATTTCCCCGCGAGCGGCGCCGTCGCCCAGCAATTCCTCTATCGCCAAGGTGAAGCCCCGCGCGTCGTGAGGATGGACGAAGATGGCGGCGCCATCCCATAGCTCCCGAAAAGTGGGAATGTCGGACAGCACCAGCGCGCAACCGGCCAGCGCCGCCTCCAGCACCGCAAGGCCGAAGGGTTCGTAAAGCGCCGCCGAAGCGAAGACCGGCCGGCTGGCCAGATGCCGGGCCAGCGCCATGCTGTCGAGCGGGCCGAGCGGCAGCAGCGAACGCAGACCGATCGCCCCTCCCTGCGGCCCCTCAAGCGGCCCGGCGGCCCTGAACGGCACGGCGATGCGGGCGGCCGCCTCATCCAGCACCCGGACATTCTTGCCCTCGTCCCAGAGACGGCCGGCGGTGAACACATGGTCCTGCATCGCCTGCGGCTTCACCGGAAAGAACCGGCCATTATGGACCGCCATGGGGAGCACGCCATAGTGGCGACGCGCCGCCTGCGCAAAGGCCATGCTGGGCGCGACGATGCGGCTCGCCTGCCGAAGGCCGGCCGCGACCAGCGCGGTGCGCCAGTTGAAATCCTCCGGCATGGGACCGCCGCGTACCGCTTCCCACCAGGTCGCGACGCAACTGTGCAGCAGCGCGATCGCCGGGCAGGGATAACGGCCGGCACTGGCCAGCGCCGGCGTATGCAGTTGCACCGCGTCGGCGCGAAGGTCGCCCGCCATTTCCGCCAGCCGCGCCTCGGCCTGCACGATGGGCGCCGCTTCCGCCGCCAGCCATTCGAGTTCGAGGCCGGTTTCCACCAGATGGCAATTGGCTATGGCCGCCGCCTCCGCCCGCTGCGCCTCGCTCAGCGCAGGCCCCATGACGGCCAGCGTCACCTCATAGCCATGGGGCTGGAGCGCGCGGATGAGGTCGGTCGAATATTGCCAGACGCCGCCCACCGCGTCGGCGGACAGCAGCAGATGCCCGCCGCCCCTCACAGCGCGCTCGCGGTCATCAGCCTGGGCCCGGCGCGCTCCGCCCGTTCCTCCGCCAGCCAGCGGGTCAGGTCGGCCACGCCCTGCCGCCAGGGCTTGCGCGCCTTCAGGTTCAGCGCCATGCGCGCCGCGCCGGTGTCCGCGACGAAATAGCGCTGGTCGCCCGCCCGCCAGGGCGCGAAGTCGGGTACGATGGACTTGCCCAGATGGACGCCGATGAAGGCCAGGATCTGCCGCAGGCTGACGGCATTGTCCGGCCCGCCGCCCAGGTTGAAGGCGCGGCCGCCCACCCGTCCGATCTGCCGCCAGACCGCCAGATAGGCGTCCACCGCATCCTGCACGTCCAATATGTCGCGCACCTGATGGCCGTCGCCATAAAGGGTGATCGGCTGCCCTTCCAGGGCGCTGATCAGGAAATGCGCGACCCAGCCCTGATCCTCCGTCCCCATCTGCCGCTGGCCGTAGATGCAGCTCATGCGCAGCACTGCGGCGGGCAGATCGAAACTGCGGGCATAGTCCAGCACATATTGGTCCGCCGCCCCCTTGGAGCAGCCATAGGGCGTATGGAAATCGAGCGGGCGGCTCTCGTCGATGCCGCTGGCGCGCAGATGCTCCGAGGCCGGCTGATAGGCGCCGTCGATCAACGGGAAGTCCAGGTCCTCCAGCCCGCCATAGACCTTGTTGGTGGAGGCGAAGATCACCGGGGGCGGCGTGGCGCAGCGGCGCGCAGCCTCCAGCACGTTGAGCGTGCCGAGCGCGTTCACCTCGAAATCGGCGCGCGGATCGGTGAAGCTGGTGGTGACGGCGACCTGCGCGGCCATGTGGAAGACCGCCTTCGCGCCGGCGACCGCCCGGTCCACCGCCGCATCGTCCCGCACATCGGCGATGACCGGCGTGATCGCGGCGCCGTGGCGCTGCTCCAGCCAGACAAGGTTGCGCTCGACGCCGGGCCGGGCCAGCGAGTCATAGACGACGACCTGCTCGCCCTCCCCCGCCAGCCGGTCGGCGATGTTGCAGCCGATGAAGCCGGCGCCGCCCGTGACCAGCACGGGCCTTCCGTCGGCGCGCTTCACGCGACCAGCCCCCGCGCTTCCAGCTCCGCCCGCGCCTGATTGACGCGGTCGTCGGCGGTCTGCCGCGCCACCCATTCGGCCAGCACGGCAAGGCCCTGCTGGAAGTCCTGCCGCGCCCTGAAGCCCAGCACCTCTTCCGCCTTGCCGGTGTCGCAGAAGCAATGGCGGATGTCGCCGGTGCGCGCCTTGCCGACGATTTCCGGTTCCCCGTCGTTCCGGCCCATCGCCAGTGCAAGCGATTGCGCCACCTCCGTGACGGAGCGGTCCTGCCCCGAGCCGATGTTGAAGGTGCCGCCCGCCGCCTGCGGCAGTTCCAGCGCATCGGCAAAGGCGCGCGCCACGTCGCCGACATGCACGAAGTCGCGCCGCTGCCCGCCATCCTCGAAGATCATCGGCTTCTGCCCGTTCAGCAGGCGCGACGCGAAGATCGCCAGCACGCCGGTATAGGGATTGGACAGCGCCTGCCCCGGCCCATAGACGTTGAACAGGCGCAGGCAGACGCCCTCCATGCCATAGGGCGCGGTCATGATGTGAGTCGTGCGTTCCTGCACATATTTGTTGAGCGCGTAGATGGAGGCGAGATTGGGCTGCTTCCATTCCGGCGTGGCGATGGGGGTGAGCGGACGGCCCTGCCGGTCGACCGGGTCCCAGACCTTCTGATTGTCGCGGATCGACCCGCGCTCCGCGTCCTGGACGATCCGGCCGTCCTCGTCGCGGTACAGCCCCTCGCCATAGATGCTCATCGAGGAGGCCGTCACCACACGCCGCACCGGACGGTCGATCAGCCGTTCGAAGAGGACGGCGGTGCCGACGTCGTTGACCGAGGTATAGCGCTCCACTTCATACATGGACTGGCCCACGCCGACTTCCGCGGCGAGGTGGATGACGGCGTCGACGCCTTGCAAGGCGCGATCCACCGCATGGCCGTTGCGCACATCGGCGCGGATCAGCTCAACCTCCGGATCGAGATCGGCCGGCCGCTCGATGTCTCCATGAACCTGCTCGATCATGCTGTCCAGCACGCGAACGGCATGGCCGCGCTCCAGCAACTCCCGGCAAACCGTCCGGCCAATAAAACCGGCGCCACCCGTGACAAGAATCTTTTCCACGGCCGCTCCCCTTCATTGATGATGATTTGCCAAGGATTGGCCGCGGGAATGTGATATTCCCCGCAACCGTGGCAACGGGATCATGAACATCTTCTTCTACCGTCAGGTTCCGGAAATATTTCAGAAAACCGTTGAATCTATACTCAATATAAACTCATGAAAATAACTCATGTTATACGACAAAAACACAGGTTATTCATGATGTTTCCATTTACCTGTTTGAGAATTACGGCTATGGAACTTTCCTTCTCTTAATCCTGTTAAGCAGCATCTATGTTGATGCTGTCCTCCTCTCGCGAACCGCCCCGCACCTGCTTTCACCTGATCCGTCATGGGATGCATGGCGAATATGGCCGCCTGCTGAGCGGACGGGCGGGCGCGTCGCCCCTCACTGCGCGGGGCCGCATGCAGGCAGCCGGCGTCGCGGCATGGCGCGGCCTGCACGACATAGACGCCGTCCATGCCAGCCCGCGCCGGCGCACGGTGGAAACCGCCTCCATCATTGCCCGGTCCCTGGGGCTGGAGGTCGCCATCGTCCCTGATCTGGACGAGGTCGATTTCGGTTCCTGGAACGGACAGTCCTTTCCGGAACTGGAGGAAAATCCGCGCTGGCGCGATTGGAACCGCAACCGCTCCACCAGCGCGACGCCGGGCGGAGAGACGATGGGCGGCGCGGTCGCCCGAACCGTCCGGCATCTGGAAACAGTCGCGCGGGAAAAGGCGGGCGCGACCATCCTCTGCGTCACCCATTGCGACATCATCCGCGGGACGATCGCGCATTATCTCGGCCTCAGCCTCGACAATCTGCTGAGGTTCGAAGTCGATCCCGGTTCGATCAGCACGATCCTGCTGGGACCAGGCGGCGGTAGCGTGACCCGATTGAACGAGGTACCCGCATGAAGACAGTGAATCTCGCCGCAGACCGCAAGACCGACGCATTGCGCCGCCAGATCGAAGAATTGGGCCCATGGTTCCACAATCTTCGCATCGGCGGCATGGAAACCGCGCCGGATCATTTCCTGGGCGATTATCCGGCTTTCAAATTCGCGCGCTTTGCGGATGCCGTTCCCGAAGACCTTTCCGGAAAATCCGTACTCGACATCGGCTGCAACGCCGGTTTCTATTCGCTCGAGATGAAACGCCGGGGCGCAGCCGAAGTCCTGGGCATCGATTCCGACGACCGGTATCTGGCCCAGGCCCGTTTCGCCGCCGAAGCGCTGGGCCATGACGGCATCGAGTTCCGCAACCTGTCCGTCTATGACGTCGGAAAGCTCGGTCGCCGCTTCGACCTCGTGATCTTCATGGGCGTGCTCTACCATCTGCGGCACCCCCTGCTCGCGCTCGACCTGATCCGCGAGCATGTGGCGGGCGACATGATGCTGTTCCAGACGATGCAGCAGGGTTCGTCCGACGTGCTGCTGGTGCCGGAGGATCATCCCTTCCACGTCCCCGGCACCAGCCGCCCGCCCGGCTTCTTCGACAATCCGGCCTATCCGCGCCTGCACTTCATCGAACGGAAATTCGCGCATGACTGGACCAACTGGTGGGCCCCGAACAAGGCCGGCGCGCAGGCGCTGCTGCGCGCCGCCGGCTTCACCATAGAGGCCGAGCCGGAGGAGGAAGTCTATCTCTGCCGCGCCGCCCCGATCCCGTTCGGGGAGCTGATGGGCAGGCCGGCCGTCTATCCAGCCCAAGGGCCAGAGGAGGGAACCGACGCATGATCGAAGCCGCGATGATCTGGAACGAACCCAATAACAAGTCGCATTGGGACCCGGAGGTCGACCCCGACTGGTCGCTCTATGCCGACATGGTGATCCGCGCGGGCGCCGCCATCGCCGACGCCAATCCCGCCGTGACCCGCGTGCTGGGCGGCATGTCGCCCATCGATCCGCATTGGGTGAACCGGATGCGCGACCATGGCGCGCTGGACGCGGTGGATGTCGTGGCGGTGCACGGCTTCCCGCTCGACTGGAACCTCTGGCCGCTCAATGACTGGCCCTCCCGGATCGCGGAGATCGAGGCGGTGGTGCCCGACAAGCCGGTCTGGGTGACGGAAGTCGGCGTCGGCTCCTTCGGCGCGGAGGAAGTGCAGGTCTTCGGCCTCAACCGCACCGCCGAACTGCTGATCGGGCGGGTGCCGCGCATCTATTGGTACAGCCTCTACGACCTGCCGCAGGAATGGGGCGCAACCACGCGCCATCGGGAAGCGGAAGGATCGAGCTATTACCGCCATTTCTACATGGGGCTGATCCGCGCCGACGGCACGCCCAAGCCCGCACTGGAGGACTATGCCAGGGTCGCTGGCGAGATGGGGCTGATGCAATGGTTCCATTTCGAGGACCCGCGCCTGAACGATGCCGTCGACTGGATGAAGCGGCTGGGCGTCAGGCAGTTGCGCACCGGCCTGAGCTGGGCCGACAGCTTCCGCCCCAATGCGGTCGACTGGTTCGACCGGCAGATGGAGGCGCTCAGCGATTTCGACGTCACCGTCACCTTCTGCTTCACGCCCGAACATCTGGGCATCGCCCCCCATCACAGCAGCGCGGTCCACGATCCGCAGGCCTTCGCGGATTTCTGCGCCTGGATGGTCGACCGCTACGCGCCGGCATCGGCCGCCCTGCCGGTCGCCCGCACCGCCTGACGGAGACGCATCATGCAACCTATCAACATCGGCATCGTCGGCGTCGGCAATTGCGCCAGTTCGCTGGTGCAGGGCCTGTCCCACTATCGCGCCGAGAGCAACGACCATAGCGGCCTGATGCATTGGGAACTGGGCGGCTATCGCCCCTGCGACATCCGACTGACGGCGGCCTGGGACATCGACCGGCGAAAGGTCGGCCGCGACATTGCCGAAGCGATCTTCGCCCGGCCCAATTGCACCCAGGCCTTCTGCGGCGACGTCCGCCCCAGCGGGGTGAAGGTGGAGATGGGCCGCCTGCTCGACGGCTGCGCCGATCATATGGCGGACCATCCCGACGATCGCACCTTCCTGCCTGCCGACGACGCCGAACCCGACCGCGCGCAGGTGGTCGAACGGCTGCGCGAGGCGAAGGTGGACGTGCTGCTCAACTATCTGCCGGTGGGATCGCAGCAGGCGACGGAATTCTACGCGCAATGCGCGCTGGAGGCGGGCGTCGCCTTCGTCAACAACATTCCGGTCTTCATCGCCAGCGACCCCGCCTGGGCGGACCGGTTCGAGCGGGCCGGCGTGCCGATCATCGGGGACGACATCAAGGCGCAACTGGGCGCGACCATCGTCCATCGGGTTCTCACCGACCTGTTCGCCAAGCGGGGCGTGAAGTTGGACCGCACCTACCAGCTCAACACCGGCGGCAATACCGATTTCCTCAATATGTCGAACCGTTCGCGGCTGAAGTCGAAGAAGATTTCGAAGACCGAAGCCGTGCAGTCGGTCGCGGAAACCCGGCTGGAGGATGAGAATATCCATATCGGCCCGTCCGATTATGTCGCCTGGCAGAATGACAACAAGGTCTGTTTCCTGCGCATGGAAGGCCAACTCTTCGGCGGCGTGCCGATGAACCTGGAACTGCGCCTGTCGGTGGAGGACAGCCCCAATTCGGCGGGCGTCGCCATCGACATGATCCGTTGCGCCAAGATCGCGCTGGATCGCGGTCTGGGCGGCCCCATCCATCCGGCGGCAGCCTATTTCTGCAAGCATCCGCCGATGCAGATGACCGATGACCGGGCGCATGAAGCGCTGGAGGCCTTTATCCGTGGGGAGGGCGCAATCGCGCTGGCGGCGGAATGAGCGAATTGCTGATGCCGGAGCGCGAACCGGCCGAAAAGGCGGCGACCATGCGCGCGGCGGTTGTCACCGGCCCCGGCGCGGTGCGGATCGACCGGGTTCCGATGCCGCGGCCCGGCCCCGGTCAGGTCCGCATAAGGCTGGAGGGATGCGGCGTCTGCGCCTCCAACCTCACCCCCTGGGCGGGACCGGAATGGCAAAGCTTCCCGCTGGAGCCGGGCGCGCTCGGCCATGAGGGCTGGGGCATTGTCGATGCCATCGGGGAGGACGTGACCTCTGTAACGGTGGGGGACCGCGTGGCGGCGCTTTCCTATGCCAGCTATGCCGACCATGATTTGGCGGACGAAAGCGCCATCGTGCGGCTGCCGTCCGAACTGGACGGGCTGCCCTTCCCCGGCGAGCCCCTGGGGTGCGCGTTCAACATCTTCCGCCGCGCCGACATCCAGCCCGGCCAGACCATCGCGATCATCGGCATCGGCTTTCTGGGGGCGCTGCTCACCCGGCTGGCGACGGAGGCCGGAGCCCGCGTCGTCGCCATTTCGCGGCGCCCCTCCTCGCTCGCCCTCGCCCGCGATCATGGCGCGGCGGAGACGATCGCGATGGACGATCATCAGGCGATCATCCACCGGGTCAGCGCGCTCACCCAAGGACGCTTCTGCGAACGGACGATAGAGGCGGTGGGCAAGCAATGGCCGCTCGACCTGGCGGGCGAACTCACCGCCGAGCGCGGCAAGCTGATCGTCGCGGGCTATCATCAGGACGGGCCGCGCCAGGTGAACATGTGGCTGTGGAACTGGCGCGGCATCGACGTCATCAACGCCCATGAGCGCGATCCCGCGGCCTATGCAGAGGGAATGAGGGAAGCGGTGGCGGCGGTCGCTTCCGGCCGCATCGATCCCGCGCCGCTCCTCACCCACCGCTATCCGCTCGACCGGCTGGGCGAGGCGCTGGACGCCACGCGCGACAAGCCGGACGGTTTCGTAAAGGCGATCATCGTCCCATGAATGCCGCTATCGCCCCTGCACCCACCCTCCTCACCCGCCCGCGCATCGGCTTTCTGGGCGTGGGCTGGATCGGCCGCAACCGGATGGAGGCCATGCTGGCGACCGGCGGGATCGAGGCGGCCGCCATTGCCGACGCCCTGCCCGGCAACGGTGCGGAGGCGGCCCTGCTCGCTCCCGACGCGGTGCGGCTGGAGTCGCTCGACGCGCTGCTGGAACAGCCGCTCGACGGCATGGTCATCGCCACTCCCAGCGCACTCCACGCAGAACAGTCGATCCGCGCGCTGGAGCGGGGCGTGCCGGTCTTCTGCCAGAAGCCGCTGGGCCGCACCGGGGCGCAGGTCCGGGCCGTGATCGACGCCGCCCGCGCGGCCGACCGGCTGCTGGGCGTCGACCTGTCCTATCGCGGCACCGCAGGCATGCGCGCCCTGCGGGATCATGTCCGCGCCGGCCAACTGGGCCATGTCCATGCCGTCGACCTCATCTTCCACAATGCCTATGGCCCGGACAAGCCGTGGTTCCACGATCCCGCATTGTCGGGCGGCGGCTGCATGATGGACCTTGGCGTGCATCTGGTCGACCTGGCGCTCTGGGTGCTCGACTTCCCCGAGGTGGAGCGGATCGAGGCCGCCCTCTTCGCGAAAGGACGTCCGCTGGAGGATCGCGGCCGGCAGGTCGAGGATCTGGGCATGGCGACGCTGCATCTGGCGGACGGGCGCATGGTCCGGATCGCCTGCTCCTGGAACCTCCATGCGGGGCAGGATGCGGTGATCGCCGCCGATTTCTACGGCGACAGGGCGGGAGCCGCATTCCGCAACATCGGCGGCTCCTTCTACGACTTCCGGGCAGAGCTGTTCCGCGGCACGGCGCGGGAAACGCTGTCGGAGCCCGGCGATCCATGGGGCGGCCGAATGGCGGCGGAATGGGCCGAAAAGCTGGCGCGCTCCCCTCGCTTCGATCCGGGATGCGAAGAACTGGCGCATGTGGCCGACATCATGGACGGCATCTACGCCGCCGCAACGGTATAAGGAAAGGACTTCATCATGAGCACATCGGACACGACCACCGACCATGACACCATCCGCAAATGGGTGGAGGATCGCGGCGGCCGCCCCGCAGTCGTCAAGGCGACGGAAGACAATGGCAAGGGCGGCGGCCTGCTGCGCATCGACTTTCGCGAGAAGGATGAGGCGCTGGACGAAATCGAGTGGGATGAATTCTTCCGCATCTTCGATGAGAACAATCTCGCCTTCCTCTATCAGGACAAGACGAAGGACGGGAAGGAAAGCCGGTTCAGCAAATTCGTGGAACGCGACAAGGGGTAAGCCGGCAGCAGGCGCCCGCCGACCATTGCGGCCAAGGGTCACGCAAAACGGTCGAACAGCTTCCCCAGCCAGCCGCGCGAATAAGCGAGGCCATGGTAGAGCTTCAGCATGGCCCGCGCCCAGACCAGGAACAGGCCGGGCCTGCCCAGAGCCTCGGCCAGCCGGAACACCGTGCCGCTGCCCCTGCTGATCGCGTGGCGCAGCCGATAGATCATCCTGCGCCGCCACGGCAGGCCCGCGCTGCCCGGCCGCACGCGCTTGCGCGGCCGGACGCCCGCCTTGCGCCAGCAAAGCCGATAGGCCAGTCCTTCCCGCCGCTGGCGAAAGCCCGCCGCCTGCGTTTCCCGCACGAAACCGGCGTCGACGGGTTGCAAGGCCAGCCTTCCCGCATCGATGCCTTCGCGCAGCATTGCATGCAGCGCGGGCGACCGCACCACCACGACATTGGTGCCGCGCCCGTCGGAGGAATAGGGTTCCACCCAGGCATCGCCAAAGGCGATGTCGGCGGTCTCCGCCACCACATCGTCGCAAAAGTCGCAGGCGCTGTTCTGGAAGAATCCCGACCCCCAGTCACCATCCACCAGATGCCACCAGTCCCGCATACGCTGTTCGCCGGCACGATCGGTCAGCCGCGCCCTGTACCAGTTGGCCGGCCGCTCCGGGTCCTTGACGCGATAGTCGATCTGCCGGACAGCGGCGGGGTCGAAAGCCATCTGCCGGGCGAAGCTGGACGCCATATGGCGGCTTTTCATATGCCCGCACACCAGGCCCAGCGTGAAGACAATACGTTCCCGCAGCAGCGGATCGGCGGCGCGGGCGAGATGCACCGCCTTGATGAAGCAGGGAATGCCGACGACGGCATAGCGGCCCGGCACCTCCCGGATCTCGCGCAGCACCTCGGCCATGTCGACGGGATAGTAGCGCGACTGCGCGCCCTCCCACAAAGCAGGAAGATCGCGCGCTATGCGATAGCGGAACAGACGCCCCTCGGTCGCGGGATCGGCCCGCGTCACATGCGCCACGCCATCCACCATCCCCCGGCGCAGCAGTTCACCCGCGACCCAGCTCACCATGCCGCCCGAACTGCCCCTTTCGCGATAGCCGGCTTCGGCGGCGTGGCCGACATAGGCAGCGTCGAACCGGCCGATATACTCGTCCTGCGCCGCCGCTGCCGGAAAGCGCTGTCGGGCGATCTCATCCTCATTCATGGCGTGCGGGGAAAAAGGACAGCATGCCGAAAAGCCCTCGCTCCGCCGCCGATACCAATCCGGATCGCCGGCCGGGTTGCGCTGGCCGTCCCTGTTCCACTCCAGCCGGGCCTGCTCGGGCCGGGCCTGCGCGACGCAGCCGCCGCAGCCGATGCAGAGGCCCGACGAAACCATGTCGCGGGGGCTGACCGCCGCCGCGCTCATGACGGCATCGCCAGCGCCCGCCGCAGGAAATCGCCCGACTGCGCCCGCAATCGATCGATGCGCTGCTGCACGGCCGATGCCGGCGGTTCGTCGAGGCTCCGGGCGACGACCCGATCATCATCCTCCGTCAGGATCATATGCCCTTGCGCGCCCAGCTCCCAGAGGAGATCGCGCACCTTGTTCATGCGGTAGGCGGAGGGCGCCGTGACGAAAGGACGCCCATTCAGCAGGGCGAAGACGCAGCCATGGAAGAAATTGGTGACGACGGCGTCGGCGCCCGCCATCAGCTCGGCGAATTCCAGCGGTCCGGCCTCCAGCCATTGCTCGTCCGCCCAGTCGTTGCGATAGCCTATGCTGCGGATCGGGAGCCCGCGCGCCCTTGCCCAGTTGCGGACGGAAAGACAGAACCACTCCGGGAAATTATGACCGTAAAGCGCCACATAGCCTTCGCCCGACGCGCCCCTGCGCACCGCCGGTCCGGGGAATTGCAGGCAAGGGTCCAGCACGATGTCGGGGTCATGACCCAGCGCGGTTCTGATCATCCGGCGGCTGTTCTGGTCGCGCACGGAAATGGAGGCGAAGTTGCCGATCTGGCTTGCCCAATGGTCGGACAGTCCCTCCGACGCATTCTGATTGCCGAAACTGGCCGCATAGGAGATCAGCGTCCCGCGAACCCCCTTGCCGTAAAAGGCCGAACATCCGCCATACCAGGGGTGGCGCAGGTTCCACACCTCGTCGCTGCCGACGATGACGGCGTCATAATCGCCCATCTCTTCCGGCCGGTCGATGGGAAAGCGGCGCGACAGAGGCAACCGCTCGAACGCCTCGCGAAATTTCCGGGTCTTGCGGGCATAGGCCGGAAAATCGCTGCGCGGCGTCCGCTGCGGCAGGGTGGGACTGAGCGCGCATCGAAGCTCCGCCCGGGTGACGCGCGGCGACTCATGGTCCAGCAATTCGGCCTCGACGCCCATGCGCCGCAACCCTTCGACCAGACAGCGCGCCTGCCAATAGGAACCGTAGTTGATGCAACGGTGGAATGTCAGGACGCCCAGCCGCCGCATCTCAGTCCGCTGCGCAGGCGGCATAGCTTTTTTCCTCCACCAGTTCGGAATCCAGCAGGCGGTTGATCTCCCGCTTGATCGCGGCGCGCCGGTCGTTCATCCTGTAGACCGACCGGGCAAGGTCGATGAAGGACGCGCCGAACCGCGCTGCCGCCTCTTCCCCCCGGATCGCGTCCTCGATTTCCCACAGCGCCTCGTTCACCCGCTTCAGGCTTTCGACCAAACCGCCCACGGCCCCGTCGCGCAGGGCCTGTTCGCCAATGGCGCTCAGCAACCGATATTCCCTGCCCACATTGTCCCGCGCGGCGGGCGTGGCGATCCGCTCCTGCTTGATCTGCAGGATCGTCATCTTGTCCAGCAGCTCCCCCCAGGACACCGGTACGGAAGGGGTCGGCATATATCCCATGTTCAGCTACCTTTCCGCTGCGAGCGCCGGACAGGCGGCAAGGTCGCGCGCCAGTTCGGCCAATGGCGTTTCCCAGTCGCCGGCGCTGGGCTGGGCATAGATCCGCATCGACGGATACCAGGGCGTGCCGCGCGCGCCGACCGGCCAGCGCCAGTCGGGATCGGACTTCAGCAACAGCCAGGTCGGCTTGCCCATGGCGCCGGCCAGATGGGCGATCATCGTGTCGACGGTGATGACCAGATCCGTCGCGCCGACCAGGGCCGCCGTCGCCTTCATGTCGAAGGGGCAGCCGTCCGGATTGAGCACGGGCAGCATCGTCGCCTCCGGCATCAGGCTGATGCAGGGCGCCATGGCGCAGATCGGCGCCAGCAGGTGCGGCGGAATGGACCGCGCAGGGTCCCACGGTCCCGCGCCATGGCAAAGCCCGACGCAACCATGCGGCAGCACGCCGCTTTCCGCCGCGAGATAGGGCATCGCCGCATCGGCGGGCGTCAGCCGAAGCGCGAAGTCCAGTTCCGTGATCTCCAGATCGCATTCCGACTGCGGCAGCGGATGGGCGTCGATAAAGGGGACGAAGCGGATGCCGCCGCCCGGTCCGGCGATGAGGTCGATCAGCCGCGGCTGCATCTCCACCGTCAGCGAGGCCGTGCGCGCCGCCAGCATCGGCAGGAAGCGCGCGAACTGGATGCTGTCGCCCAGGCCATGATAGCAGCGCACCAGACAGTGCCTGCCTTCATAAGGCCGCCCGTCCCATACCCAGCGCTGATGATAGGGCAGCGTCGGATCGTCCCGGCGGGCGGGATCGCGCCGCTGGAGTTCCCGTTCCGAAATCGCCCAGGCGGCGGCATGGTCCCCCGCGCGCATCGCAGCCGCCCAATCTGCCATGTGATCCGCCATGCCGTCCCCAATTCCCGCCCGGTGGAGCGCGTTCCGGACCGCCGGCGCGACCCGGACGATCCGCTAACCTATGTGATCGAAATTCCGGCATCGGCGCGTCGTGGAAACCGGCCCGCTATCATGGGTTAACGGCCATGCACCTCCCGCCGTGCCTGCCGTGTTGAACCACGGCTTTGCCCGTTCGAGGTGGAAATTGACTGCCCAATCCCGTGAACCGCTGAAAACCCTCAGGCCGGTGGACAGGCCGCGCCGGGGCGTCATGAAGATGCTCGCCGCCGGCATCGTGACCGGCGCCGCCGACGACGATCCTTCCGCGATCGGCACCTATGCCAGCGCGGGCGCGCGCTACGGCCTTGCCTTCCTGTGGATCGCGCCGGTCCTGCTGCCGATGATGTATGTCGTCGTCTATCTGTCCGCGAAGATCGGGCAGGTCTATGGCAAGGGCCTGTTCGCCTGCATCCGCGATCAGTTCCCGCGCTGGCTGCTGCTGCCGCTGGTGACGCTCGCCTTCGCCGGCAACATCATAGAGGCGGCGGCGGACCTGGGCGGCATCGGCGCGGCGCTCAACCTGCTGGTGCCGATCCCGGTGCCGCTGATCGTGGTGGGCGCGGCGGCGATCATCTTCGCCCTGCAATATTTCGGTTCCTACATGCTCATCCGGCGCGTGTTCCGCTGGCTGGCGCTCATCCTCTTCGCCTATGTGGCGGCGGCGGTCATGGCCCGCCCCGATCCCATCGCGGTGCTGCGAGCCACCTTCATCCCCGCGCTCAGGATCGATGCGCAATCGCTGTCGCTGATCGTCGCCTGCATAGGCACCTCGCTTTCCGCCTATATCTATACCTGGCAATCCAATCAGGAGGTGGAGGAGCAGATCGCCCTGGGCCGCCGCCGGCTCTGGCAGCGCAAGGGCGCGACCGCGTCGGAGATGAAGCGGACGAGCCGCGACGTGCTGACCGGCATGATCTTTTCCAACCTCATCCTCTATTTCATCCTGCTCGCGACCGGGATCACCCTGCACGCCGCCGGACGGACGGAGATCGAGACCGCCGCCGACGCCGCCGCCGCGCTGGAACCCATCGCCGGTCAGGCCGCGAAATTCCTGTTCGCCGCCGGCGTGGTCGGGGTGGGCTTCCTGGCGGTGCCGGTGATGACCACGGGCGCGGCCTATGACGTGGTGCAGGGGCTGGGCCGCGCGGGCAGCCTGCATGACGCGCCGCAGGACAACAGGCTGTTCTATGCCATCATCGCGGCGGTGACGGCGCTGGCGGTGGCGATGAACTTCCTGGGCTTCAACCCGATGAAGGCGCTGGTCTGGTCGGGCATCGTCCAGGGCTTTTCCGTGCCGCCGCTGCTGCTGCTCATGATGCTGCTCACCAACCGCCCGGCCGTGGTCGGCGCGCGCACCAACGGCCGCTGGACCAACCTGCTGGGCTGGACGACGACCGGCGTCACCTTCCTCTGCGCCCTGTCGCTGGCGGCGAGCTGGCTGCTATGAGCCTATTCCCGACGCATTTCCAGATAGCCGCTGTCGAAGCTCGCGATGCGGACGAGGCCGTCCCAGTCCAGCACGCGGATGGTCCGCCCGGTCCAGGACAGGACACCCTGCTGCCTCAGCCAGCGAACGACGCGGTTCATGTGCACCGGCGTGATGCCGAGCGCGTCGGCAATATGCGCCTGCGTCGCCTTGAATTCGAAGGCCGTGCGCGAACCCTGGCCCGCGCATTCCAGCCGCAACGCCATTTCGCACAGCAGATGCGCGGTGCGCGCCGCCGCATCCCGCCTGCCAAGGCTGACCACCCATTGGGCGATGATCGAAGCGTCGACCACGCAGTCGCGCCAGAAGGCCTCCGCCACGCGGGGATGGGCGCGCGAGACCCGCAGCAGTTCCTCATGCGGGATCTTCAGGTAGGTCAGCGGCGCGGAAAGGGCCTGAACCGCCCATTCCACGCGCGGCAGCATGGCGGAATGCAGGTCGCACATGTCGCCGGGAATATACATCGCCGTGATCTGCCGCATGCCGTTGGGCAACTGCCCGAACCGCCCCGCAAGGCCTTCCGCCACCAGGCAGGAATAGGTCACCAGATGACCGGGAGGGACGATGTCGACATTGGGCGACACCTGCGCCAAATGGAAGCGCATGGACAGGATCGCCTGCCGTTCCTCCTCCGTCAGCGGGGAACGGATCAGAAGCCGGTTCAGGAAATATTGCAGGGCGGGATGCGGCATCAGCCGACGCTCCCCACAAGAGGGCGCAACCGCCGCAGGGCGATGATGCGCGAGGGGGGCGGCCTGCAGAATCGCCGCAGGTCAGCCACCGAACGTCACGACATCGCGAAAATAGATCGTTTCCAGCTTTCGGCCCTGATCGTCCTGCAAGACCAGATGATGATCGAGATTGACAGGCCGGCCGTGGATGACATGTTCCGCGATGATTTCGCGCCCGCTGCGGATCGCTTCGGCCCGCGCCTCCGCCACGTCAGCAAATTGCTGGCCGGCTTCGTCGATCACATTGTCGTCGTTGAACAGGTGAATGTGGAATATCGGCATGGGTGATAAAATCCGTGTTCGAAACATTGTTCCGGTGTCAGGCCGCGTGATCCCCACGACGACTTCGGCGGAGGTCAGCCCCCTTTGTCGTCGCCATCCAGACCACGCGCCAATTCATCGAGCCACACCGTCGCGGTCCCGTCCGACGGCGCCCGCCAGTCGCCTCTGGGCGACAGCGCGCCGCCGGAGGAGATTTTCGGGCCATTGGGCAGCGCGGACCGCTTGAACTGGCTGATCGTGAAGAAGCGGTAGAGGAAATTTTCCAGCCAGTGCCGGATCGTCGGCAGATCATAGGCGCGTTTGGCGCTCTCCGGATAATCCGTCGGCCATGCGCCGCTTCCGGCGTCGCGCCAGGCGTGCCATGCCAGAAAGGCCACTTTCGACGGCGGCAGGCCCAGGCGCACGATATGATGCAGGAAGAAATCGTTGAGCGCATAGGGGCCGACCCGATCCTCCGTGCTCTGCAAGGCGCCGTCCTCCCCCGCCGGCACCAGTTCGGGCGAGATTTCGGTATGCAATATCGCGTCCAATATCCGCGCAGTCGCCGCATCGAACTGGCCGGTCGCGATGCACCAGCGGATCAGGAACTGGATCAATGTCTTGGGAATGGCGCTGTTGACCGCATAATGGCTCATCTGGTCGCCTACGCCATAGGTGCACCAGCCCAGCGCCAGTTCGCTGAGGTCGCCCGTCCCCACGACGAAGCCGCCATGCCTGTTGGCCAGCCGGAACAGATAGTCGGTGCGCAGCCCCGCCTGCACATTTTCGAAGGTCACGTCATAGACCGGCTCCCCCCGCGCGAAGGGATGCCCCATGTCGCCCAGCATCTGGCGGGCGGCGGGGCGGATGTCGATCTCCTCCCCCTTCACCCCCAATGCGTTCATCAGCGCCCAGGCATGGCCCTTGGTCAACTCGCCCGTGGCGAAGCCCGGCATGGTGTAGCCCAATATGGCCGAGCGCGGCAGGCCCAGCCGGTCGCAGGCCTTGGCGGCGACGATCAGGGCATGGGTGGAATCGAGGCCGCCCGACACGCCGATGACGAAATGCCGGCCCGCGGTCGCCCGAAAGCGCGTGACCAGCCCCTCGACCTGGATATTGAAAGCCTCGTAGCAATCCGCCGCAAGCTGCCCCGGATCGGCGGGGACGAAGGGAAAGCGCCGGGGCGACCGGTGCAGGCCGACATCCTTGCCGCCGCGCAGAAAGGGAAAACGCACGGTACGGAAGCGGGTTTCCGGATGCCCGGCCGCGGCCGCATTGTCGTTGAAGGTGCCGTTGCGCATCCGCTCCAGCCGCAGCCTCTGCACATCGACATCCGCGTAGAGCAGTTCCGCCGCATCCCCGAACCGCTCCGATTCCGCCAGCAGTTCGCCCAGCTCATGCACCATGGCCTGCCCGTCCCAGGCCATGTCCGTGGTGCTCTCGCCCGTGCCCGCCGCCGAATAGGCATAGGCCGCCTGACAGCGCACCGACTGGGAGGCGGATAGCAGATGCCGGTCGCGCGCCTTGCCGATGGTGATGTTGGAGGCCGAAAGATTGCACAGGATCAGCGCGCCCGCCATCGCCCCCATGGTGGAGGGCGGCAGCGGCGCCCAGAAATCCTCGCAGATCTCGACATGGAAGATGAAGTCGGGATAGCTGTCCGCCGCGAACAGCAGGTCCGTGCCGAACGGCGCGACATGGCCGCCGACGTCGATTTCCAGCCCGGAAAGACCGGCTCCGGACGCGAACCAGCGCTTTTCATAATATTCGCGGTAGTTGGGCAGATAGCTTTTCGGCACCACTCCCAGCAGCCGCCCGTCCGCAATGACCAGCGCGCAATTGTAGAGCCGCCCGCCGCGCCGAAGCGGCGCACCGATCAGCAACACCGGCCAGCCGGCGCTCGCCTCGATCAGCGCCGCCGCCTCCCGTTCCACCCTGTCGAGCAGCGCTTCCTGCAGGTGCAGGTCGTCGATCGCATAGGATGACAGGCATAGCTCGGGAAACAGCAGGAGGTCGGCCGCGCCGCCCGCCGCCTGCCGCGCAAGCGCCCGGATCGCCTGTGCATTGGCTCCGACATCGCCAACGCTGCCCTTGGGCGTCGCCGCCGCGACACGGACAAGGCCGTGGCTATGGATCGACGCGAACCTTTCAACCTCGCTCAAGGGCATGCCTCATCATCTCGAGCGCGACCCGGATGGACCTGATCCGCACGGGTCCTCGCCCTATGTCCCCGAAATGCTCTTCCCGATGCTCGGTCGGCCCGCCTAGTGCGGCGCAGGCGAAATGGACCAGGCCCGCTTCTTCCCCGGGCGGGGCCGCACCGGCATAGCCGGTTATGGCAAGCGCGATGTCCGCATGGGACCGTTCGATCGCGCCATCGGCCATCGCCATGGCGACCTCCCGGCTGACCGCACCGCAGGCCGCGATCCGCTCGCTGCGGATGCCCAGCAATTCGCATTTGGCATCCTCGCTATAGACGACGAAGCCGCGTTCGAAGGCATGGCTCGCGCCCTCCACATCGGTCAGCAGCGACGCCAGCAGCCCGCCCGTGCAGCTTTCCGCCGTCGCCAGCGTCAGTTCGGCGGAACAACAGTCCTTCAGCAAGGTGGCGGCGGCATTCTCAATATCTTCGGGAATGATAGGCGACAGGGTTTCCGCCGTATCGCCCTTCCCATCCGATGCGCTCATGGCGGGCCATCCTCATTCTAATGCACGATCCGGCGCAGGGCATCGATCAACTGGCGGGACAAGGCCCATTTGGGCACGAGCGGAGCGCCGGGATGAGCGTTGACGGCAGGATGCGCAAAGGCGCCGGTGCAGAACAGATAAGGGATGTCATATCGGTCCAGATCGTCGGCGAGCAGACCGACATCCCCATCCCTCACCCGCACGTCGAGCACCGCGCCCGCCGGGAAGTCCGCCGCGACCGCCGCCATGCCGTCCGCCAGGCTGGCATATGGACCGTCCACCTCATAATCCGCGTCTTCCAGCAGGTCCGCGATGATGCCCGCTATCGCCGGATCGTCCTCCACCAGCAAAATTTTGGGATTTGCCGCCATGGCGCCTCATCCCAATCCGAAATGCGCGCGATAGCGCTCGAAACAGCGCTCCCCGCATTGAAGGCGGATCAGCGCGCCTTCCGCCATCGCCGTCGCCCGCCGTGGGTCTTCGGCGACGAGCGGCACTATGGCTTCATCGTTCCAGTCGCGGCTGTGCTTGACGTCCAGCACGGCATGCAGATCGAAATAGCGCCTTTCGCTGCCGCTGAGCCCGATGCGGCGCAGGCCCTGGGCAGTATGGGCGGAACGGCCGGGGGCGGTCAGTTCGATCACGCCCAGCGCGCCGACGCTGTGCCAGGCATAACAGCGCGACGTCGCCATCGCCGTCATCGCATTGGCGAGGGCCAGGCTCTGCCAGACCGTGCTCTCGACCCCGATGTCGAGGTGAAGTATGTCGACCAGCTGGCCCAGCATCGGGCCGTGCATGCCCTTGGCATTGCCGCGGCCCATCTCGTCCCAATAGTTGCGCGCCAGTTCCAGCTTGGCGCGCGGCGGCAGCTTCACCTGAGTCAGGGCGACCAGATCGTCGAAACCCGCTTCCCCCGCCGCTTCCTGCGAAAGGAACCATCGAATCTCGTCCCGGCTCGCCTCCTGCGCCAGCCAGGGGAAAAGCGCGTCCTTCTGGCCGGGTCCGCTTTCCTTCAGTCCTTCGAACCAGGCGATGAACCCGTCCGGGTCGGTCGGCGCCTGCGCCGCTTCCTCGCGAACTTCCGCCCGCAGCTCCTCGATAAAGCCATGCTCCAGACGAAGCATCCGCCGATCGCGGTCGAATCTCTCCGCGGTCATGTCCGAAGGAAATGCTGGCGAAAGCCGTTCACGATTCCAGTAGGTAAGCTCCTCCTGAAACGGCTGCTGCAGAAATTGTGACCCGTGATATTCCCATTGTGTCGCCACGATAAAACCTCTCATTCATCATGGCTAAAAATCCCGGGACAGGCGAGCGTTCCTGAAAATCTTACTGATCCGGATCAACTCTGCAGGAAACGACCATGATGACTGCCGGACGGGTGCCGACAATCATCCTGGTGAAACGATCAGGGAACCCGTCGGCCCGCCACAAGCTGATAGACGAGGACGACCAACGCCAATACCAGCAGCAGGTGGATCAGTCCCCCGCCCACCGGCACGATGAATGCGCCCAATGCCCAGAGGACGAGGAGGATGATAAGGATGGTCCACAACATGATCGGCCTCGCTGTCGCTAAGTCAGGCTGGATAAGTCGCGCCGCCTGCGATTGTTCCGACGCGATCCATTCCCGTGCATGAAACATGGCGGCTCCGCTCAAGAAGCCGCCATGTCCGGGGTCCGGCGTCTGCCGTCAGCGCTGGGTGACGGTCGTGGTCGTCTTCTCCACCACGGAAGCGCGGGCCGGGCTCGTCGTGCGCTGCACCACCTTGCGCTTGACCGGAGCGGCCTTGCGCGTCGCAGTGGGGGTGGTCTTCACGGTTTCCGTGGTGACCGTGGTGGTCGCGGGCGCGGGCACCGCTGCGGCGGCGCGGGCGGCGCGGGCGTCTGCTGCCGCGGAAGCCGCTGCGCGCTCGGCGGCTTCGGCGCGCGCATTGGCCGCCGCGGCATCCTGTTGCGCGGCCACGGCCGTCGATGCATGCACCTGGGCGTCGGCATCGGCGCGCAGGCGGCTTTCACCGATTGCGGTGTCCGCAAATTGCTGCGCTTCCACCGCCGTCCGGATGGCGGCCTGTTCCTTGCCGCTCTTGAGATGCTCCTGCGCCAGACGCAGGGACGCCTGGGCCTTCGCCAACACCGCCGGATCGAAGTCGCCGGCCTTCAACTTGCCCGCAGCGTCGATTTTCCCCTGGGCCTGCGCAATCGCCGCAAGCGCGCGTTCTTCATCGCCCGCCAGCGCGGGCGTGCTTGCCAGGAACAGGGCCGATGCAGCAGCGAAAGCACGCATGGAAAAGCTGATCTCACGCATATACTCTCCTGTATTCGTTTCTTGAGGCCACGAGAACGAATCATGTGGCGACTGTGTTCCACTTGGATGATGCGGATGCCGACTGTCGCATCCTCCGCCAAGGTCTGGGCCTGATCTTCGATGCCGATATATTTCTCTTCCGGATGGGAACAGGATTGCACCGGAATATAAGGCGACCGCCCTAACATGAATTATATGGCTTGCCCCGGCATCGGGGAACCTGCCCGCGAGAGCCGCCGTTCTTCCGCCGAGGAGGCCGTCTGCACATGACACCGAAGAGCTGGAGCCTTGGACTCGGTCTTTTCTCCATCGGTCTGGGACTGGCGGAAGTCGCACGACCACGCGCCATTGCGAGGCGGCTGGGACAGGACCATGCCGCCGCCCGTGCGACGATAAGGCTGTTCGGAGCGCGCGAGCTGCTGGCCGGCGCAGGCATCCTTGCGGCGCCGGCGCATTCCACGCGGGTCTGGAACCGCGTGGCGGGCGATGCCCTCGATCTTGCGGCGCTCGCCCTGGCCAGCCGGCGCCGCCCGCTCTGGGGGCCGATGGCCTTCGTCATGGGCGCCACGGTGGCGGACATCATCGTGGCGCGCGCGCTGGACCGAAAGACCGGGAAGATGTTGCCGCTGTCTCCCGGCAAGCCGCGCATACCCCCCGATCCGCCTGCCGACGACCAAGGGTCCCCCACCACCATAGAGCCGGACGACATGGCGTTTCACCATGCGCCGCCGGTGCCCACGCGACAGGTGCGATGACCGGGGCGGGGAGATGACCTCCGCCCCCCTCAATCCGCCGCCCTGTCGCGGCGCCCGCGGCAGCGACCTGCCGGCCTATGTCGGCAACGGCATGATCGGCCTTCGGGTGCGGGAAATCCCCCTGCTGGCGGGTTCCGCGATCCTGAACGGCGTCGTCGGTCCCGATCCGGACAAGGGGATCGAAGCGGCGGTGCCCATTCCCTATCCGCTCGCCGCCGACATCGCGATTGGGGAGGCATGGCTGTCGGACCAGCCCTGGGCCGCCGAAGACCTTCTGCAGAGCTATGACTTCGGCACAGGGGAACTGTTCAGCCAGTTTCTCTTCCGCATCGGGGACGTGGCGCTGACCGTGGAGGTCACGACTTTCGCCAGCCGCAGCGACTGCTCGCTGGTCCTGCAGGAAAGCCGCATCACCGCCGGGCAGGCCTGCTCGATCCGGCTGCGCACGCTGGTCGATTCCCGCCCGGCGCAGGGACGCATGGCCGAAAGGCGCACCGGCGGCCCCTCCGCCGGCGGGGGCGAAGGGTCGCTGCTCTGGGTGCCCGAGGGCGATCTCAGCCATTGCGGCATTGCCTTCCACAGCCGCTGCTCGCTGACGGACGACAGCATGATCGCGCCGAAATTCGGCTCCGGCCCTCTGGTCGCCGAATATCGCGTCGACCTGAGGGCCGGCCAGCCGGTGGAACTGCATCAGATCGCCGCCCTCATCCCCTCCATCGTGCATCACCGGCCAAGGGAGGAGGCGGTCAGACGCGCCAGCCTAGGCGCGCGGCGCGGGCTGGCGCGTCTGCGCGCCCTCAATCGGGAAAGCTGGGCGGAAATCTGGAAGGGCCGCATCGTTGCGCAAGGCGCGGAACCCCGGCATCAGCAACTGATCGACGCCGGCTTCTACTATCTCAACGCCTCGGCCCACCGCTCTTCACCCGCCGCGACATCCATGTTCGGCCTCGCCCATTGGCCGGGCTATCATTATTATTACGGCCATGTGATGTGGGACATCGACGCCTTTTGCGTGCCTCCCCTTCTGCTCCTGCAACCTGGCGCCGCCCGCAGCCTGATCGACTTCCGGGCGCGCCATGTCGAGGCTGCCCGGCGCTATGCCCGGCTGGATGGGAAGCCGGGCATGCGCTTCCCGTGGCAGGCCGCGCCCCTGAGCGGGGAGGAGGCCGCTCCGGACGATGGCCCGGCAGCAGCCTTCGCCGCCCACCTGTCCCTCCACGTCGCCCGCGCCTTTTCCCTGGACGCCGATTGCACGGGCGATCTGCGCTACCTGCGGGACCGGGGTTGGCCGATCATCGCCGGCGTTGCCGACTGGCTGACCGGGAGGCTGCGACGCACCCAGCGCGGCGCAGAGCTGCCCTGCGCCACCGGCCCCGCCGAAGTGCCGGATCCGCCGGACAATGACAGCTTCACCCTGATGACGGCCGCCGACCTGCTGAAGCGCGCGATCCGGATCGGCGCCGGCATCGGCGCCGACATCCCGGCGGCCTGGCAGGACATGCTGGACGCGCTCTACCTGCCGCGCCGGAGCGACGGGGTCATCCCCGCGCATGAAGACTTCCGCATCGACGAGGACAAGGGCGCCACGCCCAGTCCGCTGGCGGGCCTGTTCCCGATGGACTATCCCGCAGGCGAAAGGGAGCGGCAGGCGACGCTGGACTTCTTCCTGTCCCGCTGGCGCGATTATGTGGGATCGCCCATGCTGGCCGCCTTCTATCCCGCCTGGGCGGCCATGGCGGGCGACCGGAAGCTGGCGCTCGACCTGTTCGAGGAGGGCTATGCCGCCTATGATGCGGGACGGTTCCACCAATGCCTGGAATATCGCGTCGACCATCCGGACTCGGCCGTGCCCGCCGGCCCCTTCCTCGCCAATATCGGCGGCATGCTGATGACGATGCTGTTGGGACTGCCCGGCCTCCGCATCAGCGGCGACAGTCCGGAGGCATGGCCCCACCGCCCCGTGACGCTGCCATCTGGCTGGTCCTCCATCGCCGTCGATCGCCTCTGGGTGCGGGGAAGGCCGATGCGGCTGA
Source organism: Sphingobium sp. CFD-2 (assembly GCF_024611135.1). Classification (NCBI taxonomy): domain Bacteria; kingdom Pseudomonadati; phylum Pseudomonadota; class Alphaproteobacteria; order Sphingomonadales; family Sphingobiaceae; genus Sphingobium; species Sphingobium sp. CFD-2. The sequence continues at coordinate 2,294,014 of NZ_CP084405.1, forward strand.
TCGCGGAACAGGGCAAGGATCGCGCTCAGATCCTGCCGGCATAGCCCGGCCGCCGCAGCAGGCGCCCGCCCCGCAGCCGCAACCGGCCGAGAAATCCTTCCCGCCGCAGCGTATAGGCTCCGCCCGCCGCCACCAGGGCAATGCCCAGCAGCGAAACGCCGTCCGGCAGGGCGCCGAAGGCCAGATAGCCGACCAGCGTGGCGAACAGCACCTGCGCATAGGAGAAGGGCGCCAGGAACGACGCCTCGCACCGCCGGTAGGCCAGGATCAGCAGCAATTGCGCGGCGGCATAGAGCAGGCCCATCAGCGCCGCGGCCGCCACCTCCCCCCGGTCCATGGCCGTGAACCACAAGGGGCTGCCCGAAGTCAGGACCAGCAGTCCCAGACCCGACGACCAGAACAATGTGATCGACAGCGGATCACGGTCCCCGATCCGGCGTGTCACGACGATGCCCAGCGCGCCGCATAGCGCGGAACCCAATGGCAGGAGGGCGGAGGGCGCGAAGGCGCCCGCCCCCGGCCGGACGACGATCAGCACGCCGGCCAGACCCAGCAACATGGCGGTCCAGCGCCTTCGCCGCACGACCTCGCCCAGCAGGGGGACGGACAGCATCGTCACGAAGGCGGGCGTCGCGAAAGATATGGCCGTCGCCTCCGCGACCGGCAACCGCCCCAGGCCCAGCAGGAAGAGGCTGGCGGAAAGCAACAGGCACAAGGCGCGCAGCGATTGCAACCCCGGTTGGCGACTGCGCCACGGCACGCTGCCCGCCCGCACGGCCAGCATGGCGGCAAGCATGAAGAAAAGCAGATAGCGCAGCCAGGCGACCTGAAATCCGGGAAGCGTCTTGCCCAGCCCCTTGGCAAAGACGTCCGAAATGGAAAACAGGAACACCGCGCACAGGATCATCCCGATCGGCCGCCAGGGCGAAGCGGGCCTTTCCGCCGCCGCCTCCACCTGCGGCGGCACGCCGTCAGGGCCGGGCCATCCTACGATGGGCTCGCCGCTGCGCATCAGGTCCAGTTGGCGCTGTCGGCCGCGTCGATGCTCAATGTTCCGCCGCTGACGAAGCGCGCCTCGTCGCTCAGCAGGAAAAGCGCGCCGGCCGCAATGTCCTCCGGCTTGACCCAGGCATAGCCCATCGGCGTCGCATCCCTGCGCGCCTCCAGATAATCGTCGCGCGTCGGATTTTCCTTGTCGGGGACCACCTGACGGAAGCGTTGCTCGCTGGACATCATCGGCGTGTCGACAGGCCCCGGCAGGATCGCGTTCACGGTGATGCCGGCCTTCGCCACCTCCAGCGCGGCGACCTTGGCAAGGCCGATCAGCCCCCATTTGGACGCCACATAGGGGGCGGCGTTGGGCTCGGCATGGCGCGCATCGCCCGAAGCGACGACGATCACGCGCCCGCGCCCGGCTTGGCGCATGCTGCGCAGCGCAGGCGAGAGGATGTTGAACACCCCCAGCAGATTGTTGCGGACCACCGTCTCGAATATCTCCGGGGTAAGGTCGACGATCTCGCCCTCGATCGTCAGGGCGGCATTGGCGATCAGGAAATCCAGCCCGCCGAAGTGCCGCTCGGCCAGCGCCACCAGTTCGCGCGCCAAGGCCGGATCGCCTGCATCGCCGACCTTCCAGACCACCTCCGCACCCAGCGTTTCGCAGATGCGCTGGGTCTCCGTCAGGTCGGCGCGGGATGTCCGGGGATAGGGCGTGCCTTCGGGCAAGCCCTCGCAAATGTCGCAGATCACCAGCCTGCACCCTTCCCGCGCCAGCGCCACGGCGAAGGCCCGCCCGATGCCGCGTCCCGCCCCGGTGATCAGGGCGGATCGCCCGGTGAAGCGGGGGGTGGACGTGACCGGCGGCGCGGCGGGCGGATCGGCGGGGTGGGGCATGACGGCGCTCTCCGGCTCGGGAAGACGACCCATATCGCTTCGGCGTGGCAGGCTGTTCCGGAATGCCGCCCCGAAACGCGCATGGCGATGACCTGGGTTAGCATCTCTCCCGCCCCCCGGATTCCTTCCGGCCCGACCGCATGAGACAAAAGGCGCAAAGGCCAACTTATGTTAGTGATCCCAATCCCTTGCCGGGCGTTTCATCTTCCACGTGGAAGATGATGCAGGGAAGCGGCCTTCATGAAACGATATGCCTATGGATGGATCACGGCGATATTCTTCCTGGTTTCCATCGTCGGTCACTGGGCGTTCGGATGGCTCGCCTATGTGGACGACGCGCGACAACATGGGCAGGCCGCCGAATTCGCGCAATATGCCGTGGAAATGGGCCGCGACACTTTCGAGAACTGGCAATCGGAATTTCTGCAACTGATCTGGCAGGTCGTCGGCCTTGCCTATTTCCTCTATGTCGGCTCCCCCGCGTCGAAGGAGAATGATGATCGGATGGAGGCCAAGATCGACGCGCTGCTGAAACTGCAAGGCGGGGAGAAGGCGGATGCGCTGATCGCGGAACTGGACGATCGCTACCTCCGAACCCATGGCCACGCAAAGCCGCACGGCCATTTCACAGGCTGAAGGCCACCCGCCTCACCCGCATCACAGGCACTCCAGGGCGGAGAGCTTAACCTGCTTTAGTGCATGGAGGCCGGGCGCCATTATAAGCGGCCAGTCAACGCCATCGCCCCTGAATGGGGGCACGCAAGGAAGCAGGATTGTCGGATATACCAGCTACAGCCAGGGCGGCAGGCGGTTCGGACGGAAAATCAGAGATCGATGCCGGCGCCTGGCTGGCCGCCATCGTTGAAAATTCCGACGACGCCATTCTGAGCAAGACGCTGGACGGCATCATCACGACATGGAACGGGGGCGCCAGCCGCCTGTTCGGCTATTCCGCCGAGGAAGCGATCGGCAGGCCGGTGACGATCGTCATTCCCGAAGACCGCCTGCATGAGGAAGATCATATCCTCGCGCGCCTGAGGGCGGGAGAGCGGATCGATCATTTCGAGACGGTTCGCCGGCGCAAGGACGGCACGCTCATCGCAATATCGCTGACGGTTTCCCCCGTCCGCAACGCGGCTGGGCAGATATTGGGGGCATCCAAGATCGCGCGCGACATCACGGCGCAGAAACGCGCAGCCGCGCAACAGACCCTGCTGCTCAAGGAGATGCGCCACCGCGTCAAGAACCTCTTCGCGCTGGCCACCGGGCTGGTGGCGCTGAGTGCGCGCGGAGCGAAGGATGTCGGGGAACTGACGCGCGATCTGACGGCGCGGCTGATGGCGCTCGCCGCCGCGCACCAGCTTACCTTGCCCGATGTGGACAATGAGGGGACGGCGGGAACCGCCACGACCCTGTTCTCGCTGCTGGAGGCCATCGTCGCCCCCCATGAACTGGCGGATGAGCGCAAGCGCATATTCGTGAAGGGCACGGACCTGACCATCGGCGGTGGCGCGTTGACGTCGGTTGCGCTGCTGCTGCACGAATTGGCGACCAATGCCGCCAAATATGGCGCGCTCTCGACGCCGGACGGCCGGTTGGACGTCACCGTCAGCATCCAGGATGACGATGCGCTCATCCAGTGGGTGGAATGCGGCGGCCCCACCCTGGACCGGGCGCCGGATCGCGAAGGCTTCGGAACGGCGCTGGAGCAGGCGTCGCTCAGGGGAACGGGCGGCACCCTCGTCCGGTTGTGGAAGGATGCCGGCCTGACGATAGAGATCCGGTTCAGGCTGAGCCGTCTCAGCCAATAGCGGCGCTCAATACCGCTTGAGCAAGCGTTCGACCGTGGGGGCGGCCGACCCTTCGCGGCCCGATTTGTCCTTGATGTCGCGTTCCAGCGCGTCGCGGATGGCGGCGATCTGCGCATCCGTCAGATGTTCGATGCCGACAAATTCCACGCGCGCCCTGTCCAGGGCCCGGATGATCTCGTCCAGTTTCGCCTGCATGGCCGCGCCGTCGCGGTTCTGGCTGTTCTGGATCAGGAAGACGGCGAGGAAGGTCAGCACCGTCGTGGCGGTGTTCACGATCAACTGCCAGGTATCGGAGAAATGGAGAAAGGGCCCTGACACAGCCCAGAGGAGGATCAGCAAGGTGGATATGATGAAGGCCTGGGGCTGTCCCATGAGGCGTGCACTGCTGGTGGCGATGTTGGTGAAAATTCGATCCATTATTTTGCGCCTGCGACAATATGGCCCCCATTGCAAAGAATAGGTGCGAACCGAACCGCCGACATTAACTTATGATAGTGCCCGTAAGCCGTCGATTTTCCGGGCAGGAGCGGCGCAATGCTTCGACAGTCGCGGGAAGATTGCCGGGATACAGTCGCAAGGCGGATGCGTTGAACGCGAAGGAAGCAAGGCGGCACGGAGCGCAGGCATGAAACTGGACTGGCACGGCGAAGACGGCGGAGCAGGCGCCACCATCATCCGCGATTTTTTCGTGGAATGGGAAAGCGACAGGCTGACCGACGTGCTGCTTTGCGCGCCTTCCCATCTGGAGCCGGTTCCCTGCTGTTCGGTGACGCGCGAAAGCCTGCGCAAGGGACTGGCGGTTTCGGTCGACAAGGCCGAACGGCAACATCGCGCCCTGCGCGGGGCATTGGCCGATCATCAGGTGCGGTGCCATCTTTTGCCGGCGCATGCCGATCTGCCGGACCTCTGCTTCACCCGCGATACGGGCGTGGCGACGCCCTGGGGCCTTGTCGCGTTGAATCCCGCCATGCCGCACCGCGCGCGGGAAGCGGACCATGTGGCGCAGGCCTTGTCCCGCCTGGGCGCCCGCCCCGTCCGGCGCATCCGCGAAGGCAGGATCGAGGGCGGCGACATCTGCCTGGCGCGGCGCGGGCTGCTGATCCTGGGCATATCCGGCGAGCGGACGGACGAGGCGGGCGCCCATGCCTTTGCGGAGCCCTTTGCCGCCAATGGCTGGGACATTCTCCGCTACCCCTTCGATCCGCATTTCCTCCATTTAGACACGCAATTCTGCATGCTCGACGCCCATCATGCACTGGCCTGCGTCGACGTTCTCGACGATGCCTTCCTCGCAGCCGTCGAGGCGCGCGGCATCACGCTGCTGCCCGTTTCCTACAAGGAGGCGCGTGGCCTGGGCTGCAATATCCTCTCCATCGACAGCCGGACGATCCTGATGGGCGCAGGGCATGACGACGTCGCCGCCCGGATCAGCGCGGCGGGATTTCAAGGCGTCGCGCTGGACGTGTCGCAATTCGCCGCCTGTGGAGGCGGCATCCATTGCATGACCATGCCCCTTCGGCGGACGGCCTGCTAGGCGGGCGCGATAAGCCCCAGACGGTCTTTCCCGAAGTCGTTCATCTGGGTTAGCGCCAGCGCATGAAAGGGGCCGGCGTCCGGAACGCCGCAAGCGCCGCTCCGTTGATCCTTCGATCATATCAGGAGGCAGGAATGGCGCAAAAAGGTGCAGGCGGAAATCCGGGCGCGGTCACAAAGAAGGGCGGCGATGGCGCTCATGGAAGCACCGGCACGGGCCGCGGCGGCGGCAATAACGCGCGCGGCAGCGGCAGCGCCAGTTCCGGCAAGAAGAAGGAAGACGGGAAAACGGCCAGCGGAAAGGGCGACCGCTAGAGCCAACCGACATTCAGCCCTGACGGCCTGCAAATGAATGCTTTTGCGTTTCCGGCGCCGGGGGTACAGCGGCGCCGGTCGGAATCCAGTTCGCGCCGGTAGAAACAGGCGATTGCCCTCGGCATTCCGGCCGTGCCATCCGGGCATTTCCGCAGGTCATTGCCCGGCCGGAACCGGCCTGGCGGTCGGACCGAAGCTGGCGTCCAGCGCCTCCGCCTCCCTGCGATGCGCCGCGATCACCGGGACCATCTCCCCGGCCATCTTCTTCAACGCGGGATAATCGCCCCGCCGGGCATAGCTGCTCTGCAGGTTGAAGGCCTCCAGATGCGCCGCCGCCTGCTGGCCGACATAGACGCTGTCGAATTCCCGGTCGCCCGAACCGTTGAGGGCCCCCAGCATCGCCCGGCGGCGCGCATCGATATTCTGCGGGATGGCGATGTTGACCGGATTGTCCGCAACGAAGCGCCTGAGCCGCTCGCTGCTCTTCTGGTGGTCGGAGACCATCTTCCGCGCAAAGGCCTTCACCTCGGGCGCGCGGGCACGCACCATGGCGATCTTGCCCGCCTCTATCTCATACATGTCGCCGATCGCGGCCTGCGGAATGTAGAAGGTGGTGGTCACCGCCTCGTCAGGGCGGGAGACGCCCTCGGGCTTCGGCCCTTCATAATGCTTGGCCACCGTGGCGCTGCCATTGGCCGGTCCCCGTTCGGACGCGCCATCGGTCTGGTTGCAGGCGGAAAGGGCCAGCATGGCGAGGCAGGCGGGCAGTCCCGGCCGGAACGAACGGCCGCCGGTCATGGCTGCGTTCCATTGCCGGCCGCGCCCGGAGCGCCGATGCCGGGCATGGCGTTCGCGCCACCCATGTCGCCAGCGGCATTGATCGCCTCCTGCTGGTTCGTTCCGCCGGGCACCCTGCCATTCTCATTCTGCGCGGCGGGGCTGCAGGCGCAAAGCAGGGCGGAGGACGCCATCAGGATCAGGGCGGTCGATATGGGGCGGGGCATGCTGGGACAGAGCATGAGGTTCTCCTTCTGCGGGGCTGCTGCGGCGACAACGCCCGGCAGGCCGAAGGGCAGCGTCCGTGCGATAACCCTATGTTAGCGCGGGCGCGCTTTTCCCCTTTTGCGGCGCGGCCATCCGCCGACCCGGGAACCCCCTGCCGACGGGCCGCGTATAGAGGCTTTCCCCCATCCCGTGCGCCGCCATCCTGACGATGGAGCGCGACACATCGCGATCGGAGACGGCCATGTCGGTGACAGGTTTGACGGCGATCATCGTCCTCGTGGCGGCCGCGCTTCTGGGCGTCGTGCTCTACGGTCTGCACAGGGGCCGGTTGAGCCGGGGCGGCGCGCTCGCGGCGGCGATCCTCATATTGGCGGCCGCCTCCGTCATCCTGGTCTATCCGTCGGTTCTGACGACGACGCACATGAGCTGAAGAGGAGAGAGACACCATGACGATCGAGGATGAAGCCCTGACCGACGGAGACATCGCCACCGCCGGCGTCCAATGGGTGGCCGCGCTGGTCGGCAGGTTGGTGGAAAAGGGCCTGATCACCACCCAGGACGCGCAGAGCATCGCGTCGGAGGCGCGCGAACAGTGCAGGGCGGAGGGCGTGGCCAAGGCCGCCCGCGTCATCGCCGCCCTGTCGGAAGAGGGCGAACTGCGCGGCTGAACCGGCCGGTTCCCGCCTAGAGCCAATCGACATTCAGATGATGACGAGCCGAAAATGGTGGTTTTCCGTGACCCGGAGCGCAGCCTACTCAAAGTAGGTGAGCACCGGAAGCACGGAAAAGCGTCATTTGCAGGCCGTCAGGGCTGAATGTCGATTGGCTCTAGCGGTCGATCTCTCCGAACACGATGTCCAGCGATCCCAATATCGCCGTCACATCGGCCAGCATATGGCCGCGCGTCAGGAAATCCATCGCCTGAAGATGGCTGAACCCGGTCGGCCTGATCTTGCAGCGATAGGGGGCGTCCGTGCCGTCGGCGACCAGATAGACGCCGAATTCTCCCTTGGGGCTTTCGGTCGCGACATAGACTTCCCCGGCCGGAACGTGGAAACCCTCGCTGTAGAGTTTGAAATGATGGATGAGCGCTTCCATCGACCGCTTCATCTCGGCCCGTCGCGGCGGCACCACCTTGTTGTTGTCGCTCGACACGCGTCCGCCGGGCATGACGTTCAGGCACTGGCGCATGATGCGGGCGGATTGCCGCACCTCCTCCACGCGCACCAGCAGCCGGTCGTAGCAATCGCCCCGGCTGCCCACCGGTATGTCGAAATCCATCCGGTCATAGACGTCATAGGGCTGGCTCCGGCGCAAGTCCCACGGTACGCCGCAGGCGCGCAGCATCGGCCCTGAAAAGCCCCAGCGCAGCGCATCCTCCTTTGAAACCGCGCTGATGTCGACATTGCGCGCCTTGAAGATCGGGTTGTCGATGGCAAGGCCGACGGCATCTTCGAACATGGTGGAATAATGGTCCAGCCATGCCCCTATGTCGTCGAGCAGCTTTTCCGGCACGTCCACGCGCACCCCGCCCGGCCGGAACCAGGCCGCATGCATCCGCGCGCCCGATGCCCGCTCGTAAAAGCCCATGAGCTGTTCCCGAAGCTCAAGCAGCCAGAGATTGGGGGTCATCGCCCCGACATCCATGATATGTGCGCCCACGGAGAGCAAATGATTCTTGATCCGCGTCATTTCCGCGAACAATACCCGCAGATATTGGCCGCGCATGGGAACTTCCAGATTGAGCAGCTTCTCTATCGCCAGAACGAAGCTATGCTCCTGACAAAGGGGAGATACATAGTCGAGGCGATCGAAATAGGGGAGCGCCTGCAAATAGGTCTTATATTCTATCAGCTTTTCCGTGCCGCGATGCAGCAGGCCGAGATGCGGGTCGACCCGCTCCACCACTTCCCCATCCAGTTCCAGCACCAGTCGAAGCACGCCATGGGCCGACGGATGCTGCGGTCCGAAATTGATCGTGTAATTGTGGATGGCGGTGTCGCCGGGCGTCGGCTCCTCTCCTGCTATGGGATGAGCGAAATTCCGGGTTGCGCTGGTCGGTTCGCGGGCCATCATGTCCTTCCATCCGCCCCGTTCAATGGCAGGAGCGGCGCATCGGTAAGAGGGGGCGGCCTGCGGATGATCACGGGCGAGCCGGACGATGAGGAGAAGAGTAGAGCGGAACCGCCCCGACCGCATCGGAATGGACGCTGATCCATCTTAGCGCGGAATCGCCTTTGCCGGAACGCAGAAACACGTCCTTTCCTATGTTAGCGCAACCCATGAAATGGGGAAGAAATCGCCTCCGGATTCATCTGTGTTGGTGACATCTTCCTTCATCGGCGCTTCTTCATCGGAAGATTTTCGACAAAACAGCATGGCAAGGCGCAGCATGATCAACAAGGATGAACGACGGCGCAGGCTGGTCGCGAAACACCCGATTCCCGGCATGATCAAGTCGGGCAGGCAGGCGGCATGATCATCATAGCCATCGTCGCGGCGGTCGCGCTGGCGGGATTGACCGGCATCCTCGTCGCGCTGCGTCGTCGCCGGGTCGGGGCGTCCATGGCCATGCTGATGCTCATCGTCCTGCTGGCCGTTTGCGGCATGGCGCTTCTCTATCCCGCAGCGCTCACGCTGCGGTCGCCGGGCCGCTGAACGCCCTCAACCGAGCGCGACGTCGAGGCAGGTCATCACCGCAAGGCCGATCAGCAGGCTTCCCTGGGCGGCATGCCCGTCCTCGCCAAGTTCAGGGGCGATCTGGCTCATCACGACGCTGATCATCGCCCCCGCCGCAAGGCACAGGGCGATCGGCAACAGCATGGCGAAGCGATGCACCAGCGTCGCGCCCAGCGCGCCGAACACCGGTTCCACCAGTCCCGATGCCAGCGCCCCGGCAAAGGCCAGGAACGGCGGATAGCGCAACGCCAACGCGCTGCCCACGGCGAAACCTTCGGGTATGTTCTGGATTCCGATGCCCAGGGCCGTGGCATAGCCCTCTCCCCCCGCATCCCGCGCGAAGCTGACGCCGACCGCCAGCCCCTCCGGCGCGTTATGCAGCGTGATCGCCGCGACCAGCAGCCAGATGCGATGGCCCGTCCGGTCCAGCCCCTCCTCGCTGGTGAAACGCTCGACGGAAAAGCGACCGAGGACCAGCAGCAGCGCCCCGCCGACCAGTACCGCCACGGCAATCATGGCCGCCGCCGGCCAGGAGCCGATGCCCTGCCGGTCCAATATACCGATGGCGGGCACGATCAGAGAGAAGAAGGAAGCGGCGAGCATCACGCCCGCCGCAAATCCCAGCATCACGCCCTGACAGCGCGCCGCCGACAGGCCGATGCCCAATATGGGCAATCCGCCCAAGCCGGTCGCCGCGCCTGCCAGCAGGCTTGCAATCGTGCCGGCCAGAACCGGCGACAGGTCGATGCTCAATGGCTGGCCTGCTCTCCCCGGCTGCGCAGCGCGAGGAACCTGTCGATCACCCTGGGCAGCATCTCGTCCAGGAAGGTGGCCATCGCCAGTTCTTCGCGCAGGCTTTCCTCCAGCACGGGAATGGCCGCTTCGAACCCGCCCGCCTTGGCCATGGCGATCAGGGCCTTGTAGGCCGCCGCCTCATAATTTTCGAACGCATAGTTGGCGAGGCTGTTCTTGATGACCTCGTCCGGCGCCAGCGCGTGGGACAGCGCAGCAACGCTTCCCCCGAACTTCAGCGCCGCGTCCTTGATGGCCGACGGACTGTCGCCCAGCGCGTCCAATATGCCCTCCAGCCGTTCTATCTGGCGTTCGGTTTCGCCCCTGTGGCTGCGAAGCCGCGCCTCGACCTCGGTATATTGGGCGAGATGCTCGATCTGCCGGTCCATGATGCCCAGCGCCTGATGCTCGACGGCATGGGCGTCGCGCAGACCGACGATGAACATGTGCCGGACGGTGTCCTGGTCCATCTCACTCCCCGTCGGACGGGAGGGGGCTCTTGGCGGCGGCCTGCGACCGGGCGTCGGCCATGTCGCTCGCCCCGCCCAGATCCTCGTCGCTCAACTTGCCCGCGCCTGGCCCGCCGCCCAGGTCCGCGCCTGTCACCGGATTGGCGTTGGGATCGGACTGCAGCCGGCCGGTCATGGCCGCGAAATCCTGCATCTCCTGCTCGCGGAGCGTGACCGAGGCCTGGCCGTCGCCGCCATCGACCGGCAGCTTGCCCTCGACATCGTCCAGCCGTTCCCATTGCTCGCCCGTATTCCAGGGGCCGACCGCATCGCCCTCCCCCTGGGAGGCGTTGACATAGAGGTTGGCATAGGGAGCAAGGCCGGGCAGCTTGCCGGCGGGGAAATTGTCCTTGATCGAATAGAGCGCCTTCTCGAAGCTCTTCTGGTGCGAAACCTCCCGCGTCATCAGGAAACCCAGCGCATCCTTGACGCCCGGATCGTCGGTGATGTTGATCAGCCGTTCGTAGATGATCTTGGCCCTGCTTTCCGCCGCGATGTTGGACCGCAGGTCGCAGGTCGGGTCGCCGCGGCTGTCGACATAGGCGGCCGTCCATGGAACGCCCGAACTGTTGGTGAGCGAAGGCCCGCCGCCATAGAGGATCGACTGGGTATGGCTGTTGCCGCCCGCATTCAGCGACATGTAGAGTTCCGCCTCCTCCATCGACGCTTCGGTCAAGGCCGACTTCGCGCCCTTGTTCAGCATGGCGACGATCGATCCGATCACTTCCAGGTGACTGAGTTCCTCGGTCGCAATGTCCAGCAGCATGTCCTTCCGGCCGGGATCGTCCTCGGCAAGGCCCTGGGTGAAATAGCGCATGGCCGCCGCCAGTTCTCCGTCCGGTCCGCCAAATTGTTCCAGAAGAAGCGAAGCGAGCGCAGGATTGGTTTCCGAAACCCTGACCGTATATTGAAGCCGCTTGTTATGCATGAACATGGAATGGTCTCCTCAGACTCCGCCGCCGGATGAAAATATGTCGGGATGATGGGTGCGGGCGCTGGCCCCGCCGGGTTTGAATTCGCCGTGCAGGATATGGCGGACGCAGGCCAGCACACCCCCGGCGATCAGAACCATCGCTCCGGCGCCCAGCACCGCCGCCATGACCGCCTCCCGCCGAAGCGGCGCGCCGGTCAGCCAGACATGAAGCAGGATGCACAGGGCCGCGATCCCCGCCGCCTCTATGGCCGCACCGACGAGCAATCTTGCCGTTGCCCTGGCGCTTCTATTTACCCTGCTCATGATTGCTCCCACATCGAACAAGGACAGTTAAGCCTCACCGGGAGCAAGCGTTCCGCGATCCGCGATGGAACGCTAATGCAGTTTACAGCGAACCGATCTACGATATTTCCGCCGGAAAACTTCGACTGCGATCCAGAACCATTCCGGATCGACAATCATGGCGGCCCGTATCATGAAAGTATCGGAAGCAGAAGCCTGGAAACTTCCGTCCCCACCCGGCAGGATTTCCGATGAAGGACCGGCATCCGGGCTCCGGCTGCGCTTCCGGTGGCGAACGCCGCGCCATGGAAAAGACAGTCCGAAGCTGATCCAGTTTATCGTCCCGCGCGGATCGCCCCTCCACCCGATGCGTTGCTTTGGAAAGCGGATATTTTCAGGAAGACGCGCGATGAACGACCGCAATGCATTTCTGCAAGGGCAAGGATCGCCCATCAGGGACGACGCGGCGCCGCCCGAACAGGGCTGGCGCGGCGAACGCGCCGCCGACGAACCGGCTGGAAAAGGTCCAAGGCGGCGCCGGATCACAGGCGTGAAGGCGGAGGTGGAGGACATATCCGGCACCGCCTTCGTCGAGGCGGGCGGCGCGGACATGGCGTCCACCCACGACGACGGCGACAGCGACGGCGAAGACAGGCGCATGCAGCCGCGGCAGGAAGGCGGCAGGCGCGCCCATCCGGACGGGGTCAGCGATCTCGACATGTCCGCCGCGAGTCCCGGCGGGGAAAGCGCCGGCGCCCCCTATCCGCACGGGCGCAGGAAATCGAAAAACGACTTCGGCAGCCGCATGGGCCATGGCGGGCAGACGGAGATCGGCTATCACGGCACCGGCCATCTGGGCGGCCGCAAGGTGGGCGAGGACGACAATCGCAACGGCGTCGCTGAAACGGACGATTGACCCTGTTGCGGCCCGGCAACCCGTTGATATTTCGGCTTTGCAAGCAAGCGGCATGGACGGCGGCGCCATTCGGGCATAGCAAGGGCAATCCTGTTGCGGAGCCGAAAGAGTTCAATGGTCGAAAGAGCTGCCCCCGATCCCGAGTTCGAAGCCCTGCTGCGCCACATTCAGGAGAGTCGGGGACTGGACTTCCGCGGCTACAAGCGCACCAGCCTGCGGCGGCGCATCTCCCTGCGGATGGAGGCGGTCGGCGCGGAGGATTTCGCCGCCTACCGTACCTGCCTGGAGGCGCAGCCCAGCGAATATGAGGAACTGCTGAACACCGTCCTGATCAACGTCACCTCCTTCTTCCGCGACGAGGATGCGTGGAACGTGATCCGCGACGAGGTGATCCCGGAAATCCTCAAAAATGCGGAGGACGACCGCGCGATCCGGGTCTGGAGCGTGGGCTGCGCCAGCGGCGAGGAACCCTATTCCATCGCCATGCTGCTGGCCGAGGCGATGGGCATGGCCGACTTCTGCCGGCGCGTGAAGATATATGCGACAGATCTGGACGAGGAAGCGCTGAAGGTGGCGCGGGTCGCCACCTATTCGCCCCGGGAGGTCGAGAGCGTGCCCGGCCATCTGCTCGAAAAATATTTCGAGCGTACCAGCAATCATTATGTGTTCGAGCGGGAATTGCGCAAATGCGTGATCTTCGGCCGCCACAATGTCGTGCATGACGCGCCCATCTCGCGCATCGACCTGCTCACCTGCCGCAACCTGCTGATCTATCTGGAGGCCGAAACCCAGTCGATCGTGCTGCCGCGCCTGCATTATGCGCTGAACCCCGACGGTTTCCTGTTCCTGGGCAAGGCGGAAACGCAGCTTGCGCGATCCTCGCTGTTCCGGCCCGTCGACATGAAGCACCGCATCTTCGCCAAGGTGCCCCAGGAATGGCGCCGCCCCCTGAACGGCAGCTTCACCGCCAACCGCCCGACCCGGCTCGACATGCCCCTGCCCGACGTCCACCTGCTGGAAGCCGTGATCGACGAGGTCGGCACCGCCCTGCTGGTGATCGACGACAGCGGCGCGGTGGCGCTCGCCAATCTACCGGCCCGCAACCTGCTGGGCGTGGGCGAGGCCGATCTTGGCCGGCCGTTCCAGGACCTGCCCATTTCCTACCGTCCCATAGAATTGCGCGGCCCCATAGATGAGGCGTTCCGCGGCCGCAGGGGCCTGCGGCTGGAGGACCAGGAATATCGGCTCAACCAGACGGAGGTGATGCGGCTCACCATCGACGTCCGCCCGCTCCAGCGCGCGGACGGCAGCGTGCATGCCATCCTGCTCGCCTTCCACGACCATACCGGCATTCACGGCTTGCGGCGGGAACTGGAGGCGGCGCAGGAAAATCTCGAACAGTCGATCGAGGAACTCCAGTCCGCCAATGAAGAGCTGGAAACCACAAATGAGGAGCTTCAGTCCACCAATGAGGAGCTGGAGACCACCAATGAGGAACTCCAGTCCACCAATGAGGAACTGGAAACGCTGAACGAGGAAGCCCGCTCCTCCAATGAGGAAATGGAGTCGGTCAACGAGGAACTGCGCATACAGGCCGAACAGGCCGCGGGGTACCGCCTCCATCTGGAATCGGTGCTGCGCTCGATGAATGCGGGCATCGTCGTGCTCGACCCGCGCCATTTCATCCAGAGCTGGAACCGCTGGAGCGAAAACAGCTGGGGCCTGCGCGCGGAGGAGGTGCTCGGCACCAGTTTCGACAGGCTGGACATCGGCCTGCCCGTCCAACAGTTGCGCGACAGCATGATCGCGGTCCAGTCGGGGTCGGAGGAGCAGACCGAGCGCCAGCTCGAGGGGCTGGACCGACGCGGACGCCGCATCATCTGCCGGATACGCATTACCGGCCTGATGGACGAAATCGGCGCAAATCACGGGCTGGTGCTCGTCTTCCAGGACATTACCGACGAACGCAACAGCGAGGATTACACCCGTTATCTTGGCCGCGTGCTGGGCGGCGCGGCCAATCAGATCTACTTTCTGGACCCCGATAATCTGCGCTTCCTGCTGGTGAACGACAGCGCGCAGAAGAAGCTGGGCTTCAACGCCCACCAGCTTTCGCGCATGGCCCTGCCCGACCTGCTGCCGGACATATCCGCCGACGACCTGCACGCCATCCTCGCCCCGCTGCTGGGCGGCGAACTGCCGGAGCTGCCCCTCCAGACGGCGATGCGGTTCGGCGAAGGCGGCAGTCTGCCCGTCGACCTGCGCCTGCAATATTTTTCCGAAGAAACGCCGCCCATCCTCGTCGCCATGGTATATGACAGGAGCGAGCGCGAACTGTCCGCCGCGCTCGAATAGAAAGGCGGCACATGGCCGGCCATGACATCATCGTCGTCGGCGCCTCCACTGGCGGCGTCGATGCGCTCGTCCGGCTGGTGGCGCAGCTTCCCGCCGGGATGGACGCGGCCATGCTCATCGTACTGCATGTCGGCACCGGCGTCAGCCGGCTCGCGGACATATTGAACCGCGCTGGCAAGCTGCCCGCCGGCCAGCCCGCCGATGGCGAGGAGATACTAGCCGGGCATATCTATGTCGCCCCGCCCGACCTGCACATGACGGTGGAGGGCGGCCGCGTCAGGCTGGCCCATGGCGACAAGGAGAATTTCAGCAGGCCCGCCATCGACCCGCTGTTCCGATCCTCCGCCGCCGCCTACGGCCCGCGCGTCGTCGGCATCGTGCTGACCGGGAAGCTGCAGGACGGTTCGGCGGGTCTGCTGGCGATCAAGCAGGGCGGCGGCATCGCGATCGTGCAGGACCCGGCGGAGGCGGTCGCTCCTTCCATGCCGCAACGGGCCATCGCCTGCGCGCCGGTGGACCATGTCTGCCCCCTTGCAGAGATGAGCGCGCTGCTGCTCCATTACGGCCGGCCGCCGGACGGGCTCAACCCTCCGCTTCGTTCGACGCCTTGCGCAGGCTCGTCATCGCCTCTTCCAGCACCTCGATCATATGCCCGCTTTCCCGCGAAGCTTCCGTCCAGCGCCGGACCGCATGCGCCAGGCCCCGTTTCTCCGCACTGTCCTGCATCTGTGCGAACAGCCGGATGCGATCCCGATGCGTCCGCACCGCAATCGCCAGCGCCCGCTCCAGTTCGTCATTCTGCGCCGCCGCCAGTCCCAGCGGCGTGAAGGCATGGCCGACCTGGCAGCGGAAGCGGACTTCATCCTCGGTCTCGATATGGTTCAGCACGCCCCCGCAATCGGGGCAGGACAGGTGGCTGGGCTCACCCGGCGTGACGATCTGCGGTTCGGCCACGGCAAACTCCTGTGCGGCAATGAGGTCCTCGATCAGATATTCCTCGGGCAGGGGTATGGTCGGCCCCGCTTCCTCCCGCACCAGCCGCGCGAGCAGGTCGGGCATATGGTCCAGGGCAAGCGCATGGTCGACATGATCGCGCTTCAGCGCATTGCACGGCATGGACGGCCATTCCGCGTCGGCGGGGTCCTGCACGACCGAAAGCCCGCCGGCCGCCTTGACCGCGATCAGCCCATCGGTCCCGTCGTCCAGCAGGCCGGTCAGCACGATGCCGGTCACGCGCCCGCCATAATGGATCGCCGCCGATCGGAACAGGGCGTTCACCGCCGGCCGCGTGCGGTTCTCATAGGGACCGCGCCGCATCAATATCCTGCCGGGACGCAGCAGCAGATGCATGTCGGGCGCGCACACATAGATGCGCCCCGGCTCGATCGCCTGTCCGTCCACCGGGGACAGAGCAGGCAAGGGCCCGGCCCTGTCGAGCAATTGCGGCAGCACGCTGCGCGCCGAAGGCGAAAGATGCTGGGCGATGAACAGCGAGGCGCGAAGATCGGCGGGCAGCGCGGCACAGAGCCGGCGCAGGGCATCCACTCCCCCGGCCGATGCCCCGATCACGATAATGTCCCTGCTGGGCATGCTGCGCTTCTCCAGGGAGGCAACGAAGCGTGCCGACAAAAAGGTTCAGACGGAACCAACTTATTTTAGACCCAATTCCCCCGCGGGCGCGTTATCAGGGTGACGCAACAGGGAAAATCATGGGCAACAAGGCTGAAGCTCCGGGGCAGATCAGCGCCAGGCTGCTCGACGAGGTCGAACAGTTGCGCACGTCCCTCGAATCCTCGCTGGAGGAGAATGCGCGCCTGATGGAGGATCGCGACCGGCTGAGCCGCCGCGTGACCCAATTGTCGCAGGACCTTCAGGCCGCCCGCTCGGCGCCGCCGCCGGCGCCCCCTTCCCTGCCGTCCGTCGAACAGGGGCAGGCCAAAGAGGAGCTGCGCGTCGCCTTCGAGGAATTGCAGGTCCTGACGGAGGAACTGGAGGTCGCCAACAGCAGCCTGCAACAGGCCAATCACGAACTGGACAGCCGCGTCGAGGAACGCACTCGCCAGATCCAGGAGATCAACGACACGTTGCGCGCGACCGAGGACTCCCTGCGCACGATCGCGGACCTCGTGCCCGACCTCCTCTGGCGCAGCGACGCCACCGGCCATGCCAACTGGTTCAACCAGCGCTGGTGCGACTATACCGGCTGGGATGAGGAGGAACTGAAGGAAGAAGGCTGGGCCAATGCGCTGCATCCGCTGGACCGCGCCTCCTCCCTCGCGGCCTGGGCGCAGGCGATGGCGGCGGGCACCGTCTATCAGGAGCAGCATCGCATTCGCGACGCGCAGGGCGATTATCGCTGGTTCCTGATCCGCGCCGAACCGATGCGCGACGCGAACGGCACGATCCTCGCCTGGTTCGCCGCCGCCACCGACATGCATGAGCAGCGCACCGCCATGGAGGCGCTTCAACGCAGCGAGTTGCGGTTCCGCACGCTGATCGAGGGCATGCCCCAGCTCGTCTGGCGCGCCGTGGACAGCGGCCAGTGGACCTGGTCCAGCCCGCAATGGAGCGCCTTCACCGGCCAGAGCGAGAAGGCCAGCCGGTCGCTCGGCTGGCTGGAGATGCTCCATCCCGACGACCGGGACCATGCCATGGCGGCATGGACCCGGGCGCAACAGACCGGCAGCCTGGAGATCGAAGGACGGATATTCAACGCGCAGGACCGGCGCTACCGCCATTTCCGTACCCGCGGCGTGCCCGTGCGCTCCAGCGAGAGCAGCTTGCTCGAATGGCTGGGAACGTCGACCGATGTCGACGACATCGTCCAGTTGCAGGCGCATCAGGAAGTGCTGGTGGGGGAACTTCAGCACCGCACGCGCAACCTGATGGCGGTGGTCCAGTCGGTCACGGCGCGCACGCTGAAGGGCAGCCATTCGCTCGATCATTTCGCCCAGTGCATCGGGGACCGATTCGATGCGCTGGCCCGCGTCCAGGGACTGCTATCCCGTCGCAAGGGCGGGCTGCGGGTCACGTTCGACGCGCTGCTGCGCGAGGAACTGTCCGCCCATGTCCCGCTGGATGCAGACGGCAGGGGAGAGCATGTGACGCTTACCGGGCCGGCCGGCATATCGCTGAAATCGGCGACGGTTCAGACGCTCGCGCTCGCCCTGCACGAACTGGCGACCAACGCGGTGAAATATGGCGCGCTGTCGCAACCCGCCGGCCGGCTGGAGGTCCGCTGGGACATCCGCAGGCCCGCGCCGGGCGAATGCCGGCTGTTCGTCGACTGGCGCGAGCGCGGCGTGTCCGAACTGCCCGCCCCCGGTGCGGAGCCGAAGGGCGGCGGCTATGGTCGGGAACTGATCGAACGCGCCTTGCCCTATCAGCTCAATGCGCAAACCAGCTACGCCGTGGAAACCGACGGCGTTCATTGCACGATCGACGTGCGCGTCCCCTCTGAGGATAGTGAAGGCGGTGTAAGATGACGGAAGCTGCGCTGCAGGATTGCCGCATATTGATCGCAGAGGATGAATATCTCATCGCCGCCGATATTGCCGAGGCCCTGGAACAGGACAATGCCGTGATCCTGGGGCCGGTGCCGCGCGTCGCGGACGCGCTATCCCTGATCGGGTCCGGAACGCGGATCGACCTGGCCGTGCTCGACGTCAATCTGTGCGGCGACATGGCGTTTCCCGTCGCCGACGCGCTGGTGGAACAGCGCATCCCCTTCGCCTTCGCCACGGGCTATGACGGATGGACCATCCCCGCCCGCTTCGCGGACGTGCCGCGCCTGGTGAAGCCGTTCAGGCCCGACCGCTTGCGCAGCGCGCTGAAATCGCTTCTGCCCTAGGGCAGATGCCGATGATCGGCTGCTTCAGAGATCGGGCGGCAACAGGTCCTGGTCGGCGTCCAGACGCCGGTCTATCTCCTCGCCCAATCGGTCGAGCTGATCGAAGGACGCCCCGACCACCAGGATCGAACCGTCCTCCAGCGTCAGGCGCAACCGATAGCTTTCGCCGTCGGCCTCTATGGCGAAATGGGCGAGGCGCACGGTCATGACTGTCTCCCGATGATGAGCGCCCCCGCACCGATCCGGGGCGCCGCCGCCTCATTTGGAAGCATGGCGATGCGCCGTTTCCGCCAGAGCGAGCCTTCTGCCCGTGACCAGGGTCTGGCCGATGAAAAGAAGGATCAGGATCGAACCGGCCGTCCCGACGAAGAGGTCGAAGCCCGACCAGCGCCCGAACAGACCCGGACCGGACCCCAGCACCATCATCATGACCGTCAGTCCGATCAGCAGCAGCCTGAGTTCGGTCGGCCCGGCGGAAAGATAGGAAAGCTTCAATTCCCCCAATACCCGCGCGGACAGAAAGGCATGGATCGACAGCAGCAGATAACCCGCCAGCGCGATCAGCGCGACATCCATCGTCACGAACGGGCTGAGGCCGATCCCGGCAAGGATGAGCAGCGTCGCCAGCCCATCGCAGCTATGATCGATGAAATAACCGTAGGACGGTCGCTCGATCCGCCGATAGCGCGCCAGGCTGCCGTCCATGGAGTCACCGAACCACTGCACCGCATAGCCCGCAATCGCCAACAGCAGCCAGGCCGGCGCGACGTTGCTGGCGGCATAGCCGGCGAATATCATCAGCGCGCCGACCATTCCAGTCGCCGTCAACCGGTCCGGCGTGACCCAAGCGGGCATCCGGCCGCACAGCCAGCCAAGCAACCGCCGCTCGTTCGCGGCAAGCCAGTTCTGCTGGATACGGGAGAGCGATGGGGGAGATGGGGGCTGGATCGTCATGGGGCCTTGGATAACAGTCTGGAACAACGGGAGCGCCGCAGCGCCGTCATATTCGCGGCATCAGCCGCTCCGTCCGAAGACGCACCGTCCCGGAAGGATCGGCACGACGACCGATACGACCGGCGCGACCTGAAAGGAAAGACAATCTTCCTGCACGACATGCTCCCTCTGCGCGGGAGCACGCAAGTCTCTCTGTCGGATCGTGCGAAGCGGAAATCCGATGACTGCTGGTAGCATCCTCTGCATGACCCGAACAGAAGTTTTTGGAACTTGCACGACTTTCGCGCGAGACGGGAGCGGCCCCTTGTGCTACGGTTCCTTTATTGCGCGAAATTTGCCGCAAGCATTCGCCGTGACAGAGAGACCATCGTGCTCCCGCTTGCCAGCCGAGGAGCCTCGTCATGGAAGACCTGAACTATCTGCTCAAGCGCGAACAGGAAGAACTGCTGCGCGCCCGGACGGCGCACAGTCCGGAGGCCGGCCGCGTCCACGAACGGCTCGCGCAGGGATATGCGACGCGAATCCGCCATCACCCCCATCCCTATCGTTCCAGGCGGGCGGACGGTTCGACGCCCTTCAACCCCTTTCCCTTCAACGTGGAGGGCGGCGCGGCATGAGCAGGGTCGTCAACGTCCGCGCCACGCCGGACAGCATCAAGACGATGTGCACGAAGCATGCCTTCCGCATATCCGCGCTGGAGGAACTGGTGTCGGGCGGGGCGCGGGTCGTCCTGCTCGATCCGCGGGACGCGGACGCCTTCCGCGTCCTGATGAAGGACAGGCTGATCGAGGGCAGCGTCACGCGATCAGCGTCGCACATGGCCAGACAATGGACGCCGCCGGCACGATGGAAATAGTCATGAGCCAGTTCGATTATCTCGACCGTCGCAGAAAGGCCGAATTGAATCATGCCGATCTGGCCATCTGCCCGGTGGAGCGGACGAGGCATGAAGAGCAGGCAAGGGCCTACGCCAAGATCATCTCCGTTCTGCGCCGGGAAGAGGAAGAGGCGACATCACGCCATCGATAGTGGAATACAGCCCAATATTTGTCCCTGCATGCACCAATATTATATGCTGGGCGAACGACGGTAGAATAAATCCGGCGGAAAATAGGACGACTGAGCCGCTTTCAGCGCGAAGCGGCTGCTTTCCGGATGGCCGGGCCCGGCTTGGCGGCAAACCAGATATTGTGCCAGCGTTCCGTGCTGCCGATATAGGCCGGCAGGACGATCTCATCGACGTCGAAACCCGATTCCTCCAGCCGCCCCGCGAAGCAATCGTCGGAATAGGAGGACCAGACGGACAACAGCCCGCCCGGCCGCAAGGCGTCATAGGCGGCGGAGAGTCCGGCATGCGAATAGAGCCGGTCGTTGCGCGACGTGATGAAACCGTCCGGACCGTTGTCGACATCCAGCAAGATGGCGTCGAAACGATCCGGCCCCTCCATGATGATGTCATAGACGTCGACGACCCGAACGCTGACGCGCGGGTCCGCGAGATTGTCCCTGAACAGATGCGCCAGCGGCCCCTTGGCCCACACCAGTATCTGCGGCACCAGTTCCGCGACCGTCACGAGCGCGTCGCAGGTCCAGGAACCCAGCACGGCGTCCAGCGTGAAGCCCATGCCCAGTCCCCCCACCAGGACATGACCGTCCTTCCTGTCGAGACGCTCGCTCGTCAGCGTGGCCAGCGCCATTTCCGAAACATGGTCCTGACTGCCCATCAACTCGTCGCGACCGAACTGGATGGAATATTCCTTGCCGCATTTGAGCAGGTGCAGCTGGCCGCCGCCGGGAATGTCCGCGACATCCACCATTTCTATCGGCGGGCGGCCTCGCCGGGCGGCGGGGGATTGCCCTTGTCCGATGATCCCGGCCGGCCTGCCCTGCGGCTCATGGCCGGGCGGCCGCTGGCGGTGGGGCCGCTTTGGCGAGGCGTCGTTGCGATCCATGCCGTTCCTGTCGCATTTCAAGATCAATCGCGACGTAAACCAGCATGGCGTCCATTGCGCGGTGACGCCGTGCAATGCCCCGCCTGCCTTCCCTTTGCAAGGCCGCTGCGCATGCGGCCCCGAAGATCGCCGGCGGCCCGTATCGACATTCAGAAGAGGACGAGCCGAAAATGCCGGTTTTTCGTGATCCTCCAATGAGTGACGTGCATCCCTGAATGGCGCGTATTTAAGGCATGGGCAGCGCCGGAAGCGCGAACAGGCGCTATTTGCAGGCTGCCAGGGCTGAATGTCGATACAGGCTAAATGGACGACCTGCCCGGTCGTCTATAGGGAGGAAGGAACGACATGCCCACCCACAGCCCGATGAAATCCGCCACGGCTCTGGCCATGCTTGCACTTGGCTCAACCGGAAGCGTCCATGCCGCCGAAGCGAAGCAGCGCATGGCCGTCGGCGCCGTGGTCGTGGCCCCATGCACCGTGGAGGGCCTGCGGGTGGATTGCATATCCGGCCAGCGCCCCCGGATATACATGGCCGGAAAGGCCACGACTTCGCCCGCTCCCGGCCATGGCGCGGAACCGGCGCACGCGGGGCAAGGCGCATCCCCTGCCGCCACCCGCTATATCGAGGTATCATTTTAACCTAAGCCTTGGAATAATCGGAACAACTTCGCGCCTTCCGCCGTTTCCTCCCTCGCGACGACCGGCATCGGGACAGACATGCTGCAGCCGGTCCCGCGATGCTCATGGAGTGCGCCTATAGCCAGAACAGGGCGCAGGATGCGTTACAGGAGATGCGCATGAAGCGGTATGGCAAAGGCCATCTGGCCGGGCTGCTGATATTCGGAATGGCTTTGCCGGACGCCGCGCAGGCGGCGCAGACGACGACGACATTCCCGGTGACGGCGACCGTCCTCACTGCCTGCGCCGTGACGGCGAACCCCCTCAGCTTCGGAAACTACGATCCCACATCGGCCACGCCGCTCGATGCCACGACCACGCTTTCGGTGCTGTGCACGGTCGGCACGTCCTTCACCGTCGGCCTGAACGCGGGCACGTCGAGCGGCGCCACCGTCACCAGCCGGAAGATGGTCAACGGCGCCAACCTCCTCAACTATGGCCTCTTCCGGGAGACGACGCGCACGAACAATTGGGGCAACACGCCGGGCACCGACACGCCGCCGGCCACCACCGCACCGGTGCTGCCCAGCACGCTCACCGTCTATGGCCGCATCCCGCCAAGCCAGAATGTGCCGGCGGGCGGCTATGCCGATACGGTCACCGTAACCGTCAACTACTGAAGCGCGAAAAGATGAACAGGGGATATGCAAGCGTTGCGGCAGCGGCGGCGATGCTCTCTGCGCCGCCCGTGCAGGCGGCGGGGCTCAAGGTCTTCCCGGTGCGCGTCGTGCTGACGCCGGCGGAACCGGTGCAGACCATGGCGATAGAGAACAGCAGCAAGGAAAGCGCCCGCGTCCAGCTCCGCGTCTATGGCTGGCGGCAGGAAAAGGGCGAAGACGTGCTGGAGGAGACCCGCGACGTGCTCGCCAATCCCGCCCTGTTCGAGGTGCGGCCCGGCGCCGTGCAGATCGCCCGCTTCGGCCTCAGGACGGGAACAGGCGCTGCGGAGAAGAGCTATCGCGTGATCCTGGAGGAGGTGCCCGGCACCCGCGCGGTTCCCGCCGGAACCGTCCAGACGCTCCTGCGGATCAGCATTCCGATCTTCGTGCCCCCGGCTCGCGGGTCGGGCAGGCTGGTCTGGCGCGCCTGGCCCAGCGGACCGCGCCAGATGACCTTCGCCATCCGCAACGAAGGCAACGCCCATGTGCAGATCAACCGCCTGATCCTGTCGCGCAAGGGCGGTCCGCAAGTGGCCCGGCAGGACATGTCGGTCTATCTGCTCCCCGGCTCCTCGCAGCAGGTCGTCCTCGACACTGCCGCATCCATCGCTTCCGGCCAGACCCTGAAACTCGACGCGATGACCGATCAGGCGGATGTCGCCGCGGAGATCGTTGCAGAGGAGCGGCCCCGTGAAGTCGCGCGCCCTTGAAGGGGCCATGGTCGCGCTCTGCCTCCTGTCCCGCCCCGCCGCCGCCCAGGCTCCCCCCGGCCATGGATCGCCGCCGGCCGCCGGGGAAGACGGCGACGGGCCCTCGCTGATGCTGGTCCGGCTTCTGGTCAACGGCCAGGCGCAGGAGGGCGAGATACTGGCCGGGCGGCGCGGCGATGCCTGGTTCCTGAAGGCCGCGGACCTCGAACGCTGGAAGATCCGCCCCGATGCCCCGCCCGTGACGATCGACGGAGAGGCGCTGGTCCCCCTCCCCTCCTTCATCACGCCCTCCTTCGATGCGGCCAGCCAGCAGCTTGACCTGACCGTACCCGCCGAACGGTTCGCGGTGCAGCGGCTTTCCGGATCGGCCGGCAGGCTGCTGCCCACAGCCGGCACCTTCGCCGCCTTCCTCAATTACGACCTGTCGGTCTCCCATCAGGACGAACTGGCCTCCTCCGCCTTCCTGGAAGCCGGCCTGTCGGACGATTGGGGCCTGTTCGCCAACAGCATGACGGTCGGGCAGAGCAGCGGCATCGGCAACGGCGTCGTGCGGCTCGACAGCTATTTCATCCGCGACGATCCCCAGGATCTCCGCCGACTGATCCTGGGCGATACCGTCACGACCAGCCCCGACTGGGGCCGCCAGATACGCTATGGCGGCGTTCGCTACGGCACCGAATTCGGACTCAGTCCCACCCTCATCACCTTTCCCACCCCCGCCTTTCTCGGCCGCACCGCCGTGCCCTCCAATGTCGAACTGCTCGTGAACAATGCCGTGCGCTTCCAGTCGGACGTCGATCAGGGGCCCTTCTCCATCGATCAGGTGCCTCTGGTGACGGGCGCGGGCGAGGTGACGCTGGTCGTGCGCGACGCCATGGGGGTCGAACGGCGCGTGCGCACGCCCTATTATGTCAGCCCCCGGCTGCTCAGCGCCGGGCTGTCCGCCTGGTCGTTCGAGGCCGGGGCGGAACGGCGCGACTATGGCATTGCCAGCTTCAGCTACGGCACCGCCTTCGCCGCGGGCAGCTACAGGCGCGGCCTGACGGACTGGCTGACCGTGGATGCCCGGGCGGAGGCGAGCGGCGACGTGCAAATGCTGGGCGGCGGCCTGTCGTTCGTCTGGCCGCTGCTCGGGGAATTCAGCCTCGCTTTGGCGGGATCGCTCGGGAGGGAGGGGAGCGGCGGCCTCTATCGCGCCTCCTTCGCGCGCATCACCCCGCGCTGGAACATCGCGTTCAGCTATCAGCGTGCGTCGGATCGCTTCGACCAGATCGGCATAGACCGCCCGGCGGACCGCATCGCGCGGCAGTTCCAGGCGTCGGCCGGGGCGTCGCTCGGCGATCTGGGCAGCATGGTCGTGACCTGGACCGACCTTGAATATGGCGACGGCAACCGGGCGAGGATCGGATCGGCCAATTACAGCGTCGGGATCGGCAGCCGCGCCTATATGAGCCTGTTCGCCATCCGCAGCGACATGGCGGGCCGGGAACCGGAGGCGGTCGTCGGCCTTGGCCTCACCATTCCCCTGGGCACGCGGACCAGCGTCTATGCGCAGGGCGACAATCGCAACCGCCTGGCGGAAATCCGGCGGACGGCGCCGCTTTCGGGCGGCTGGGGCTACCGCCTGGCGGGCAGCGAGGGCGAAAACGACCGGCAGCAGGCGGAAATGAACTGGCGCGGCTCCACGGGCGAGCTGAGCCTGGAGGCGGCCCGCTTCCGGGGCAAGACGGGCCTGAGGCTGCTCGCGAGCGGCGGGGTCATGCTCGCGGCCGGCAGCATCCATGCCTCCCGGCGGATCGAAAATGGCTTTGGCGTGGTCGAGGTGCCGGGGCAGGGCAATGTGCGCATCTATCAGGAAAACCGCCCCGTCGCGCGCACCGACCGGCGGGGCATCGCCATTGTTCCGGACCTGCGACCCTATGAGGCGAACCGGATTTCGCTGGCGCCGTCCGACCTGCCGCTGGACGTGCGGCTGCCCGACGACACGATGATCGTCGTTCCGCGGATCAGGGGCGCGGCCCATGCCCGCTTCCCGGTCGAGCAGGACCGGCCGGGCACGGTGGTCGTCGCCACCGCCGACGGCAAGCCGGTCGCAGCCGGCGCGAACGTACGCACCGACGGCGGCGAGACGCTGTTCGTCGGCTTCGGCGGAGAAATTTTCGTGCGCAATCTCCGCGAAGGGATGGTGCTGGAGATCGACACGGGCGGTAGCGTCTGCAAGGCGATCGTGACAGGCATCGCGCCGCGCGACACGCTGCCCCGCATCGGCCCCGTCGCCTGCGCCTTCCAGCGGGAGCCGGCGCCATGAGGCGGCGCGCTCAAGCCCTGACGGCCCTGCCGCTGCTGACGGCCATCCTGTTCCTGATGCAGCCAAGCCCTGCCCAGGCCGCCTGCAACGGTCTGGCCGGCTGCTCCTGCACGGTCACCGCCACCGGCATCAGCTTCGGCAACTATAATCCGCTCTCCCCCACCGCGACGGACGCGACGGGTACGATCAACGTCCATTGCGATCTTCTGGTGGCGCTGGCCGGCTCCTACACGATCGACATCAGCGCCGGCAGTTCCGGCAGCTTCGCGCCACGCACGCTGCGAAGGGGCGCCGCTGCCCTCAACTACAACCTCTACACCAACGCCGCACGCACGCAGATATGGGGCAACGGCACCGGCGGATCGGTCAACGTCACGCGCGCCGTCCTGGCATTGCTGGTGTTCAACGACAGCGTCACCGTCTACGGCCGCATCCCGGCGGGACAGAATGTGGCGGCCGGCGCCGGCTATCTCGACACGCTGACGGTGACCGTCACCTATTAGGGCAGCGTATACGGGCCGGCGTCAAGCTGAGCATGGTGGGCGCCTTCTCCCGCCCAACGCCTTTGTCGGAGATCGACGAAGCGTGATGCACGTCACGCGCAAGATGGGAAGAGGCGCTTATTGTTCCGCCCGCGACCCGAGGAACTCAGGCTTGCCTGATTTCCAACTCAGGGCCCGGCAGCCTTCGCGCTGCTGGGCCTTTTTTTGAGAGCCATCAGCCGGTAGGTTCGACCGCGCTGGCCCACATGGTTTTTGGGGGAAGAGCTTGCTTGAGACGGAACGGCTGGCCGTTATCAGAAGCGTGTTTTCATGTGGGCAGGCAGGTGCCGAGGCTCTGGCGTCCGCCGTTCGCGACATGGTTTTTCCGCACAAGGCCGTCGTCGCGCATCAGGGCGACCTGGCCGATCATTGCTGGGTGGTCGTGGAGGGCGCCGCCCAGGCCCAGATCAACTCGGCCGATGGCCAGTTGACCTTGCTCGCTTCCCACGGGCCGGGCGAAATCTTCGGCAGCTATCCCGAACCGGCGGCGCTGCGCAGCGACATCGTCGCGCAGGGTTCGCTCCATCTCCTCTGCATCGAAACCTCGGCATTGGTGGACCTGGCGCGGCACAGCGCGGATATAGCCCATGGCCTCAGCCTGCTGTTCGCGCGGCAGTTGGACGTGATGCTGGACCGCATGGCCGCCAGAACCACTTTGACGGCGAATGGCCGGGTCTATGCCGAACTGCTGCGCCTTGCGGGCGCCTCCAACCGCATCGAGCCGCCGCCCGTGCTGTCCGCGCTGGCGCTGTCGGTGCATACCACGCGGGAGACGACATCCCGGGCCATTGCGCATCTGCTGCGGCGGGGCATCGTCAGCCGGACAGACGAGGCGCTGGAGATACTGGCGCCGCGCCTGCTCGCCGAATTGATAGCCTGAAGCCTGCCCGGACCACGCCATGCGGAGATCGGGCCTGCAAGCGCCGATTCTCCTCCCGGTCGCGGAAGCCGGATCCTCGCACATCCTGAGCAACGTCCGATGAACCGGAGCCGCTCAACATCCGTTCGCCCTCAGCTTGTCGAAGGACTCAGCGCGGACCAGAAAGAGGCGATTCCCCCAGGCTCAGGGAAACAGGCCATAAAGCGCCAGGTCGCCCGACGCCGTCCTGATGTCGCCCATCGGCTGCACATTCGCCTCCGGCGCGTGCAGGGCAAGGGCAAGGGCGGCCGACTCGCTCAACGCCACCGCCCCCTCCAGGTCCGCGGCGGCGATCATGAGCGCACGATCCCAGCGCCCGTCCTGCGTGTCGGCCAGGGCGCGGTAATCCAGCGCCAGCCGGGCCTCGGGATGGTCGCCGCGCAAAGCAGCGGCCCTGTGGGCCGCGTCGGCAAGGGAAGACTGGCCATAGGCATGCTGCCCCTCCTGCCCGATCAAGAGCGTCGCATCCCCGCCGAAGTGGAAGGGCAGGGATTCCGGAACGGCGATCAGCGCCACGACTTCCGCCTCCGGCGACAGGGCGACCTGAGCGGCGTTGCTCCGTTCCAGCGCCAGCCGATCCAGCCGAAGCCCCAGCGCTTCCCAGCCTGCCATGTCGCCTCCCCCCTCCTCGCCCCGCCCGACGATCTGCAAGGCGCGGGCGGAGGATTGCAGGCGCTTGGCCTCGCACAGGGCTAGCCCCATGGCGGCCTGCCTCGACACCTCGACGGATGCATTGCTGAGCGGTTGCCAGTCGTCCATTTCCCTGACCGACACCGCCCTTCCCATCAACGCATCGAACCGATCGGCCCATGCCGGACCGAAAGGATCGACCGACGCCGCCCGGAACAGTTCGGCCGGACAGGGCAGAACGACATGCAGCTGGCGGCCCGCCTCAATGGCCGCCTCCGCCACCAATATGTCCGCCCCGGCGGCCAGCGCCCCGATCACCATGGAAGGGGCCAATGCATCCACCGCCCCGGCAATCGTGTGAGCCGCCTGGGCGTCATCGGCTGCAAGGCCCAATATTCCTTCGAAATAGAGCGGCGAAGCCGGACGGTGACGGTCCAGCCAGTCCGCCGGCCGTCCCGCCTCCGCCAGGATCATCGCGAACTGTCGCAGCGTGGAGGCATGGTCTTCCCACGCTTCGGGCTGATGCCCGATGGCCTGCCGCAGCATCCGTTCGGCATCCTGGGTCCGGCCCAGCAGCAGCAGCGCTTCGGCCCGCGTCGCATCGATCCAATAGGGCGTCTCGGCGGCGCGCAGCGGATCGTCGAGCAGCGTCATCACGGCATTGGCCAGCGTCACCGCCGCCTCGTGCCGCCCTGCGACATAGGCCAGCGTCGCCGCGTTGATCAACGGATAGGTCGCATGCGAAAGGGCGGAAGCACGCTCATAGGCGGTGATGGCCCGGTTCAGCAATTCTTCCCGCGCCGCGCCGCTCTCCCCCGCCGCGCGGTCCTTCAGCAGGCGTCCGTAAACCGTCAGCACATCCGGGTCGTCCGATTGCGGCGACAGGCCGGCGGCATGGAATGTGGTCCAGGCCTGTTCCAGCGCGCCCGCCCGGGCCAATCGCGTGATGCTGTTAAGCTGCGGCCTGATCATTTCCCGCCTTGTCCCACAAGCGCCCGTCCGCCGCCACCGGATTCGCGCGATCCTATTTCCGCGGTCCCTTGCTGACGCCGTCGGGATCGATCGCCAGGACAACCCCCGAATCGCCGCCATGTTCATAACGGCCGCGAATATAGAGATTGAAGATGAAGCCCTGCTCCTCCCCTTCCTTCAACGGTTCGCCGGTATAGCCGTTGCACATGTAGTTGCGGCAGCGCAGCGCCGGATAGCCGCCGATGTCGGTCATCTCCAGGTCGTAGAAGCTGCGGTTGGGCGCCACCGGCGCGGGCGGCGGGGGCAGCGAACTGTTTTCCTTCTTCTCCACGAACCAGATCGGATCGGTGTCCTTTCCGTCATGGAAGCCGTAGCCGGGCGCATCCAATATGATGGTGAAGAAGCACATATATTCGACGAAGGCGATGTTCTCGAACCCATAGCCCCTGAATTCGGGATATTGCGCGGGGTCGCGGGACTGCGCCATCTTCAGCAGGCGCGCCTCCGTGGCCTGCAGTCCGCGTTCGCAGATCGGCGCGAACCAGCGGCTGACATTCCACGCGCCTTCCCGCACGCGAATGGAGAGCAGGGTGACATGATCGATCTTGTCGCCGGGGCCGATGGTCCTGACACTGTTCCCGTAAGGCAGCATTCACTCCCCCTTTGCCGAAGCCCTGTCATTCGACTGTGCTATAGCATCCAGACGCCGGATCGACGTAGCCCGAAATGCCGGGTCCGCCGCGGCCGTCGGACTTGCATCATGCATGATCCGACGGGCCTGGTCGACCAGTCGGTGGACCTCCGCGCCCTGGTGGCGCGCCCTCGCCACCTCGGCTGCATCCATCAGCAGCCGCAAATGCTGCTCGAACCAGTTCTGGTTCTCCGGATCGCGCTGGCGCAGCGCCGAAGACTGGCTCCGCGCATCGCGCAGCAGCCTGACCGCCTTGGCCGTCTCACCGGTCTCGAACGCGATCCGCGCAAGCGAACGGGTCGCCACCAGAGTGTCATAGGCGATGTCGCCATTTTGCGGATCTTCCCGCCGCAAGGGTTCGAGCAGCCTCAGTTGCTCCAGCCGATGCTGCTCCGACGCGCGGAAGTCGCGGCGGTCGAAATGCACGTCGGCCAGCCGCGCATGGCGTTCGGCCACTTCCATGCGAATGTTGAGCGATCCGGGATCGGCCTGCTGCGCCCGCTGGAACCAGTAGAGCGACTTCGCATAATTCCGGATCGCATCGTCATGGTCGTTCTTCGATTCCCATTGGACCGAAGCGATGTTGCTGAGCGCATAGCCCATTTCCGTGAAGCTGCGCGCCGCCTGGGGCTGATACCGGAAAAGCTGGCGGGCCCAATGCAGATAGGCCCGATAATGCCTGAGCGCGGCGTCGGCCTGCCCGGATAGCTGATCGACCTGCCCGATCCAGAATTCGCTCTGCGCGTGGACGAAGATCCATTCGGGCCGCTGGGGATCGTCGTCCAGCAGAGCGGTGGTGGTGCGATGCGCTTCCTCGAACTTGCGCCGCGCCGCCGGCAGGCTGCCGCGCGCGATGTCGTCCTCCCCCATCGCCTGAAGGATGCGCGCCCGCCTCTCCAGACTGTCGTCCGGCAAATCGTCGAGGTCGCCCTGGTCGCGATAATAGTTCATCGCCCGGTCGTTGACGACGGTCAGGGCATCCAGGCGACCGACGCTGCGCAGACGTTCCCGCAAATCGGTCAGCATGAATTCGATGATCCCTTCTGCTTCGGCGCGTTGCCGCTCCGCTTCCCGCTGCGCTTGCAAGGCCGCAATCGACAGCGCGAGAAAAGCTAGCATGACCAGCATCAGGGCCAGCGTGACAGCCGTCACGCGCCGGACGCGCCGCTGCGCATCGCGCTGCACCAGCCGGTCCAGGCCGATCCCGGCCAGCCCGGCAATGATCTTCAGGGTGCCCAGCCGAACGCCGTCGCCCTCCCGCCGAAGGTCGGCGGCAAGCGGTTCGCCACCGTCCTGCAGCGCAGGCGGAAAGGCCTCTTCCGGTTCGCCTTCGATGATCGCCGCCAGGATCGGCCGGTCGGGATGGAGGAAGCGGAACAGGCGGATTTCCTTGTCCACCCAGGGCGAAGCCGCCGCATGGGGCGAACACAGGACCACCAAAGCCGCCGATCGGGAAAGCGCCTGCTTCACCGCCTCCGACAGGTCGGCCGCGGCAGGCAATTCGTCGCGGTCGCGGAAGATCGGGCCAAGCCGCCGCTCGCCGTCGGATCGCATGGCGCCCTTGGGCAGCCGATAGGATTCCAGCCGCCGTTGCAGCCCGCGCGCGGCCCGAACGTCCCTGTGATTATAGCTCAGGAAGGCGGTGTAGGCCGCCTTCGCACTGTCTGCCCGCATCTCCACAAATCGCGCCGTCGCCCCTTCCTACGCCGGAGGTGGACTGCTTATCGCGATGTTCCACCGAAAAATCGACCGCTTTGCCGAATCGCCCGCTGCCGCAACGGCCGAATGGAGCCGCATCCCGGGCGCGACTCGCCGCGGGGGCCATGCGCGGACGCCGGAGCATATCCGATAAACCGTTCATAATGGACGATGATCATCTTGCCATCGGCACGGGAAAGGGAAACAAGGATATGGACCGGCCAGAAGCAAAGCCTCGGGTCGCAGCCGGTTCATTGCGATGACATCGTCTGGCGCCGTTGCGATGCCGGCCTTGCGCCGCCTGCCCCCATCATGAAGACCATCCACGGAAAAGCAGAAGGGCCGGCATCGCCGCCAGCCCTTCCCTTGCCGATGCCGCAGGCGATCAACCTACGAAGGCGCGCTCGATAACATAGGCGCCGGGCGCGGCGTTGGAGCCCTCGGCAAAGCCCTGTTCCTCGAAATAGGCGCCGAACTGCTTGATCATCTCCATGCTGCCGCACATCATGATCCGGTCGGTCTCGGGATTGAACTTCGGCTCGCCTGCAATCCCTTCGAACAGCGCGCCCGTTTCCACCAGCTTGTCGATGCGGACGTTGTTGCGGAAGGGTTCGCGCGTCACGGTCGGCACATAATGGAACTGGCTGGCCGCCTGCTCGGCCACCAGCGGGTCGTCCGCCAGCTTGCCCGACAGCTCGTCATGGAAGGCAAGGTCGCTCACCCGGCGGACCGAATGGACCACCACGACCTGCTCGTAAAATTCATAGACGTCCGGATCGCGCGCCAGGCTGAGGAAGGGCGCCAGGCCCGTGCCGGTCGACAGCATGAACAGCCGCTTGCCCGGCAGCAGCGCGTCCGTGACGAGCGTGCCGGTCGGCTTGCGCCCCAGATAGATCTGGTCGCCGGGCTGGATCAGTTGCAGTTTGGACGTCAGCGGCCCGTCCTGCACCTTGATCGACAGGAACTCCAGTTCCTCGTCCCAGGCGGGGCTGGCGACCGAATAGGCGCGCAGCAGCGGCTTGCCATTGTCGCCCTGCAAACCGATCATCACGAACTCGCCCGACCGGAAGCGGAAGCTGGCCGGCCGCGTGATGCGGAAACTGAACAGATGTTCGTTCCAATGCCGCACCGACAGCACGGTTTCCACTGAAAGCGCGCCGGTCGGTTCCAGCACCGGCTTTTCGATCGTCACGTCGTTCAAAACCTTTTCCCCTGCCAAATCCAGGGCGACTGTCGCGGGTAAGAGCGTCAGTTGCGTGGGCTTCGCAATAAGCTATGCAGCGCGAATGCCCCTTGGGACGTTCCAAGGCAAGGCGAAAAAAACTTGTCCGTGCGAAAGCTGGCGATCATCCGCGCGGATCAGGACCGCGGGCAAAGCGGCGGCACCGCGCGACGCGCCGGAACGCAGCAGGGAAGATTGCGCGTCTCCGGCGCATTCAGCGCACGGTAGCTGGGCACGCAGGCCCCGTCCTGCATCCATTCACCGGACAGAAATTGGCTCTGCGCCTGCGCGTTGCTGCTCAATATCGCTGCAATGGCGGCGCTGCCGCGCAGCATATCCCCCATCATCATGATTTTCCCCTGCTCCCGGAGCGCCGACACGCCCTTCC
Organism: Sphingobium sp. CFD-2; assembly: GCF_024611135.1. Classification (NCBI taxonomy): domain Bacteria; kingdom Pseudomonadati; phylum Pseudomonadota; class Alphaproteobacteria; order Sphingomonadales; family Sphingobiaceae; genus Sphingobium; species Sphingobium sp. CFD-2. The sequence continues at coordinate 2,327,211 of NZ_CP084405.1, forward strand.
CGCAGCAAGCTCATAATCGCTTATCTATCCAAAAGCATACCCAATCCGGGGTATGCCCGGCCATTTCCGCAAAATCCGTCATCCCAGCGTGCGCCGGGACGGCGGATCAGCCGAAAAGACCTTTGGCCAGCCCGCCCAGTTCGTTGAGCGGATTGCCGTCGCCATCCCGGTCGAACAGGCCGCCGATCTTCGCCAATATGGCTTCCGGGCCGCCGAAATGGGCGAACAGCTCCTGCAACTTGTCCGCCGACACGCCATGTTCGGCGGCCGTGGTCGCCAGCGCGGCGACATCGGTCTCGCCCGAAGCGATCTTGCCGCCGATTTCGCTCATCAAGGCCTGCATCTGGTCGGGCTGAAGGCCGATCTTCGCGGCAACCGCCTCCAGGCCACCCATATTGCCCAGCAAATCGTCGAACAGTGCCATAGCTCATATCCCGCTGAAGTTTGATGCAGGATAGCATTCCGTCCCGCCGACGGGAAGCGAAAGAGGCCGGAAGATCGCTCCGGCCCCTGTCGTTACGAAATGCGGGCCTGTCAGGCCGCCGTCAGCGCCGCGTCGCGCACCGACGCATCGACATGATCCTCGAACTGGGCGAAATTGTCGACGAACTGCTTGACCAGCTTGCCGGCGGTTTCGTCATAGGCCGCCTTGTCGGGCCAGGTCGCGCGCGGATCGAGTATGGTCGAATCCACGCCCGGAACCGCAACCGGCACCTGGAAGCCGAAATTGGGATCGGTGCGGAATTCGGCGTTGTTGAGGCTGCCGTCGAGCGCCGCGTTCAGCAGGGCCCGCGTCACCTTGATCGGCATGCGCTTGCCGACGCCATATTTGCCCCCGGTCCAGCCGGTGTTGACCAGCCAGCAGGTCACGCCGCCCTTGTTGATCCGTTCCTTCAGCAGGTTGCCGTAAACGGAAGGGTGACGCGGCATGAACGGCGCGCCGAAGCAGGTGGAGAAGGTCGCGGACGGCTCCGTCACGCCGATCTCCGTCCCGGCGACGCGCGCGGTATAGCCCGAAAGGAAATGATACATGGCCTGGTCCGGCGTCAGCCGCGCGATCGGCGGTAAAACCCCGTAAGCATCGGCGGTCAGGAAGATGATGTTCTTCGGCACCGGCCCCAGATTCTTCTCCGACGCATTCGGGATGAAGTCGATCGGGTAGGAACCCCGGCTGTTCTCGGCCAGGCTGTTGTCGTCCAGGTCGATCTCGCGGGTTTCCTCGTCGATCACGACATTTTCCAGCACCGTGCCGAACCGCTTGGTGGTGGCGAAGATCTCCGGCTCGGCCTCGGCCGACAGGTTGATCATCTTGGCGTAGCAGCCGCCCTCGAAATTGAAGACGGCGGTGTCCGACCAGCCATGCTCGTCATCCCCGATCAGCGTGCGGCTGGCATCGGCCGACAGGGTGGTCTTGCCCGTGCCCGACAGGCCGAAGAAGACCGCCGTGTCGCCGTTCGGGCCGATATTGGCCGAACAGTGCATCGGCATCACGCCCCGCGTCGGCAGCAGATAGTTGAGGATGCCGAAGACCGACTTCTTCATCTCGCCGGCATAGCGCGTGCCGCCGATCAGGATCAGCTTCTCGGTGAAGTTGACCGCGATCACCGTCTCGCTGCGGGTGCCGTGACGGGCCGGATCGGCCTGGAAGGTGGGCAGGTCGATGATCGTATATTCAGGCGCGAAATCCGCCAGCTCCTCCGCGCCCGGACGGACCAGCAGCGTGCGGATGAAGAGGTTATGCCAGGCGAATTCGTTGATGATCCGCACGTTGACGCGATGCTCAGGCTGCGATCCGCCGAACAGATCGGCAATGTACAGCTTGTCCTTCTGCCCCAGGGCGGCGAAGAAATCGGCCTTCAGCGCAGCGAAATGCTCCGGCGTCATGGGCACGTTGGTCTTGCCCCACCAGACGGTGGATTCGGTTTCCGCGTCCCTGACGATGAACTTGTCGCTTGCCGACCGCCCGGTATGCTTGCCGGTCTTGACCACCAGCGGGCCGTCCTTGGCCAATATGCCCTCGCCATTGGCAAGCGCGGCTTCGACCAGCGGCGCGGTGCCCAGATTCCAATATTGATCGGCGCTGGTGGAAATGCCCTGCCGATCGAGGGTGAAAGAGGATTTGGCCTGCACGCCTTTACTCCTGAATATCATTATGTCCGGCCGCCATCTTATCATGTTCACGGCCGGTCCGCCTCTCAACGCCGCGATCTTCGCCGCTTGGCGCCATCTGCTGCAGACCTAGCGGGCATAAGCCTTTGCAGAAGATGCGTCAAACCCCGGGAAACCCCGCATCCCCGGCATTTATCCCGAATTCCCATGGCTACACCGCATAACCCGCCCGCCCGGCCTTCCTTGCAGGGGAAGCCGCCTTCGTCTAACGCAGGGGCATTCCCATTGCCGACGATTTTCGGGGCGCAGCATGACCGCAACCATCGCTCTGGTGGACGATGACAAGAATATCCTGACCTCCGTCTCCATCGCGTTGCAGACGGAAGGGTTCCTGACGCGCCTCTATTCGGACCCGGAGGCGGCGCTGAAGGCGCTGGTAGAAAATCCCGCAGACCTGGCCGTGTTCGACATCAAGATGCCGCGCATGGACGGGTTGGAACTGCTGCGGCGGCTGCGGGAAAAGAGCCATATGCCGGTCATCTTCCTGACGTCCAAGGCCGACGAACTGGACGAGGCGCTAGGCCTCGCCATGGGCGCGGACGATTATATCAGCAAGCCTTTCTCCCAGCGGCTGCTGATCGCGCGCATCCGCGCGATCCTGCGCCGGGCGGAGGCGAGCAAGGTGGATGCCGCGCCCGACGAGCCGGTGGTCGAACCGATCGTGCGCGGCCGGCTGGAAATGGACCCCGCCCGCCACCGGGTCAAATGGATGGGCCGCGACGTGACGCTGACCGTGACCGAATTCCTGATCCTGGAAACGCTCGCCGCGCGCCCCGGCGTGGTCAAGAACCGCAACCAGCTGATGGATGCCGCCTATCAGGACGACGTCTATGTCGACGACCGCACCATCGACAGCCACATCAAGCGCCTTCGCCGCAAGTTCCGCGAAGTCGACCCCGAATTCAACGCAATCGACACCCTCTATGGCGCCGGCTATCGTTTCTCCGAAGAAGCATGACGCGGGCGCAAGGTGGAGCTGGTCCGGCCGGATCAGCCTGACCCCGCGCATCCTGGCGGTCAATGTGTTCGCGCTGGCGCTGCTGGCGGGCGGCTTCTTCTATCTGGACAGCTACCGCACGCGCATCGTCGACGACCGGCTGGAGCAGTCGGCGCGCGAATTGAAGCTGCTGGCCATTGGCCTTGAAAATGCGCCGGCGGACCGGCAGGACGCGCTGATCGCCGCCTATGCGCGGCAGACCGGCGACCGCGTGCGCCGCTATGACGCGCAAGGACGGCTGATCGCCGACAGCTTCGCCATGAACGCGCCGCGCTATCGCCTGCGCCTGCCCGCCGAGGAGGAATGGCAGCGCCATGTCGCCCGCTTCCTCGACAAGGTGATAGACCGCATCGTGTCCGCCGACCGCCCGCCCAATTTCGAGGAGCCGGCGGTCGACCGGGCACAGGCATGGCCCGAAATGGTCGTGGCGCGCAAAAGCGGCCGCACCCAGGCGGTGAACCGCTATGCCCCCGACCGCACCTTCATGATCTCCGCGGCGGTCAATGTGAAGGACGGCACCGGCCTGCTGGCGACGGAAAACGCCCGCGACATCACGCGCACCGTCCGCGCGGAGCGTTTCCGCCTGGGCATGGTGCTGGCGGCGGCGGTGCTGGCTTCCGTCCTGCTTTCCCTGTTCCTGGCCCGGACCATCGTGCAGCCGCTGCAACGCCTCGCCCGCGCGGCGGTGCGCGTGCGGCTGGGGCGGGCGCGCGAAGTCACGGTGCCGCGCCTGCCCGACCGGCGGGACGAGATCGGCATGCTGGCCCGCGCCCTGTCCGACATGAGCCATGCGCTGCGCCAGCGGATCGACGCGACCGACGCCTTCGCCGCCGATGTCAGCCATGAGCTGAAGAACCCCATCGCCTCCCTGCGTTCCGCCCTCGACGCGCTGGACCGGGTGGACAAGCCGGAACTGCGCGCCCAGCTGATGGCGATCGCGCAGGACGATGTGCGCCGGCTCGACCGGCTGGTGACGGACATTGCCGAAGCTTCGCGCATCGACGCGCAGCTTTCCCGCACCCGGTTCGAGCCGATCGACCTCGGCCTGTTGATCGAGAAGATGGTGGTCGCCCGCGAAGCCCGCGGCGTGCCTCGCGGCGTGCGCCTCGCCTTCGCCCGGCCACGCAGGAATGTCGCGGTTGCGCTGGGCGAGGAGCAGCGGATCATCCGCGTGCTCGACAACCTCATCGACAATGCGATCTCCTTCTCCCCCGATGACGGGCTGGTCCAGATCGTCGCGACCGTGGCGGACAATGAAGTGCTGGTCAGCGTGGAGGATCAGGGTCCCGGCGTCCCGCAATCGGAACGCGAGCATGTCTTCCGCCGGTTCCACAGCGTCCGCCCGGAAAATGAGGCGTTCGGCAAGCATTCGGGCCTTGGCCTCGCCATCGCCCGCTCCATCGTGGAGGGGCATCAGGGCAAGATCAGCATCGCGGACCGCCAGGACGCGCAAAGCGGCGCCTGCTTCATCGTGCGCCTGCCCATGGCGGTCGAACGCGATCCGGGCATCGTTTCGGAATAAGCCGGAAAGGGGGAGGCTCAGATACTCCCCCTCCCATGGGCGGGAGGAGGCCGGGATTTTTAAGCTGCCGCCCTCCAGGCCCGCTTCGCCGCGCCGACCGTCTGCGAGGAATGGCCTGGATTTGCCGCCCCCCCACACCCCACTGCACCATAATGAGAAACGCCCCGGTTAATTCGATTTCCACCAGCACCAACAGGAGCTAATATGACGTCAAAGCGATAAGGCGATATGGCGTCGACACATTCTTCCGAAACCCTGCATGCGACCAGCGTGGCGATCGACGGCCGGGCCGTGCTGCTCTGCGGCCCCAGCGGCATGGGCAAGTCCGACCTGGCGCTGCGCTTGATCGATCGCGGCGCCGTGCTGGTGAGCGACGACTATACCCGCCTGCTGGAGATCGAAGGGCGCCTGTTCGCCCGCGCGCCCGACCGGATCGTCGGCATGATGGAGGTGCGCGGCCTGGGCCTGGTCGACATGCCCCATGCGGACAACGCCCCGGTCGCGCTGGCGGTCGACCTCAGCGACGATGTGGAGCGCATGCCGCCGGAAACCGCGCAACGGTCCATCGCCGGGGTCGCAATCCCCGTGGTCCGGCTCGCCCCGTTCGAAGCATCCGCCCCGATCAAGGTGGAACTCGCCGTCCGGACCCTGGGCCTCGGGAGCATGGACCCGTTGTGAGCCTGGAAACGCCGAAGACCATCCTGCTCGTGTCCGGCCTGTCAGGCGCGGGCAAGACGACCGCGCTCAAGACGCTGGAGGATATGGGCTGGGAAGTGGTCGACAACCTGCCGCTGGTGCTGCTCGACCGCCTGCTCGACACCCCCCTGCCGGAGGGGCATGAGGAAGGGACGGACCGTCCTCTGGCGCTGGGCATCGACGCGCGCACCCGCGGCTTCGACGCCGCCGCGATCGTCCAGCGGATCAAGGCCCTGCGCGCTCGCCACGGCCATGATGTGGAAACGCTGTTCCTCGACTGCTCCGGCGAGGAGCTGGAGCGTCGTTTCGCGGAAACCCGCCGCCGCCATCCGCTGGCCACCGACCGCCCGGCCCGCCATGGCATCGCCCGCGAACGGGAACTGACCGAACCGCTGCGCCGCTGGGCCAATCAGGTGATCGACACCAGCAGCCTCACCAGCAACGGCCTGCAACAGGAAATCCGCAACCGCTTCTCGCGCGAGGGGCTGTCGGACCCGGTGCTGACCATCATGTCCTTCGGCTATTCGCGCGGCGTGCCGCTCAACGCCGATCTGGTGTTCGACATGCGCTTCCTGCGCAATCCCCATTGGGAGGAGGCGCTGCGGCCGAAGACGGGGCTCGACCCCGCTGTCGCCGCCTATATCGTGGAAGATCCCGCCTATGAGGAGGCGGTCGGGCGCATCGAACACTTGCTGGCCCTGCTGCTGCCCCGCTATGCGGAGGGCGGAAAAAGCTACATTACCGTGGCCTTTGGCTGTACGGGCGGCCGCCATCGGTCGGTCCATGTGGCCGAACGCGTCGCCAGATACTTGCAAGATGCGGGCTTTTCGCCCACGGTCTCGCACCGCAATATGGAATCAGCGCCCCAGGACGCCCTGGAGAAGCGCAGACCGGGAGGCCCGAAAGCGTAATCCATGAAGAACAGGTGGGCCACGTAAGCAAGATGATTGGACTGGTACTCGTCACCCATGGGGCGCTGGCGACGGAATTCGTCGTCGCGATGGAGCATGTGGTCGGTCCGCAGCAGCAGATCGAGACCATCTGCATCGGGCCTGAGGACGATATGGAGATGCGCCGCGCCGACATCGCCAATGCGGTGGCGCGCGTCAACGACGGGTCGGGGGTGATCCTGCTGACCGACCTGTTCGGCGGCACCCCCTCCAACCTCGCCATCTCCCTGCTGAAGGCTGGGGAGATAGAGGTGATCGCGGGCATCAACCTGCCCATGCTGATCCGCCTGGAAAGCGCGCGCAAGGTCATGGACGTGCGCCAGGCCGTCGCCGCCGCGCGGGAAGCGGGTCAGAAATATATCAGCGTTGCATCGGAACTGTTGGGCAGCACCACATGAGCGAAATCAGCCAGGAAGTCAGGATCAGCAACCGCCGGGGCCTCCACGCCCGCGCCAGCGCGAAATTCGTGACCCTGGCCAGCGGCCTTCCCGCGCAGATCACCGTGCGCAAGGACGGCAGCGAAGTCACCGGAACCTCCATCATGGGCCTGATGATGCTGGGCGCGGCGATGGGGGACAGCATCGTCATCAGCGCCACCGGTCCCGAGGCAGCCGATTCGCTGGGCAAGCTGGTGACGCTGGTCGAGGATAAATTTGGCGAGGAATAAGGCGGGTCGAGCCTGCTAAGCCTTTGTCAAACATCGGCAAGCGACTATCACAGGATAATATCGAACGGGAATCGCGGGGCGCAGGAAGGGCGCGCCGCCGGTTGAGGATAGTTGGCAATGCTCGATCCAAAGCTGATGGACGAACCGGCGCGTCTCGCCGCGCTGAACCGGTATGAAGTTCTGGATACGCCAAGGGAATCCTCCTTCGACCGCATCACCGATCTGGTCCGCAGCATCCTGGGCGTGCCGATTTCGGCCGTCTCGCTGGTCGATACCGATCGGCAGTGGTTCAAGTCGCTGGCCGGCCTCGACGAAAGCGAAACCGCCCGCGACATCGCCTTTTGCGACCACACCATCCGCCAGCGGGCGCCGATGGTCATCACCGACGCCAAGGAGGATGCCCGCTTCCGCGACAATCCGCTGGTGACGGGCGATCCCAACATCCGCAGCTATGCCGGCATCCCGCTGGAGACGCCGGACGGCTATAATATCGGTTCGCTCTGCGCGATCGACACCGTGCCGCGCGAATTCGACCCGGCGCAGATCGCCATCCTCAAGAATCTCGCCGCGCTGGTGGTTGAGCAGCTGGAACTGCGCCGCATCGCGGAGCGCGATCATCTGACCGGCGCGCTCAGCCGCAGAGCCTTTCTCACCGAAATGAACCGCGCCATCGCCCTGTTCGAACGGCATGAGCGGCCCGCCAGCCTGCTGCTGTTCGACATCGACCATTTCAAGCATATCAACGACACCTACGGCCATCCCGCTGGCGACCAGGTGATCCGCGGCATCGCCCGGCTCTGCGCCGGCCTGCAACGCCCCAGCGATTCGCTCGGGCGGCTGGGCGGCGAGGAATTCGGCATATTGCTGCCCGAAACGGCGGAGGACGATGCCGCAAGGGCGGCGCAGCGCTTCTGCGACGCGATCGCCGCTGCGGAAATGCCCGGCACGCCGCCGCTGCGCGCCACCGTCAGCTTCGGCGTGGCGGAACTTCGCGGCGACTGGCCGACCGGCGAAAGCTGGCTGGCGGTCGCGGACATGGCGCTCTACGAAGCCAAGCGCTCCGGCCGCAACCGCGTCGCCGTCGCCCGGCACGGCGCCTCCCAGGCGACCTGAGATAGAGTGTTTGGTTTAAAGCCCGCCGGCAGCAAGGCCAAACCCCCACCCTGCCAAGCCCCCTACCCTTTTCCCCTCTCCCCCTATAGAGAGGCCGTTTCGGCGGACCTGCAAAAAGGGCAAGGGACAGCATCGTGGCGCGAGAAATCACCGGATTTTCCAACCCGCTGGTGAAGCGCGTCCGTTCCCTGCGGGAGAAGAAGTTCCGCAAGGCGGAGGGCCTCTTCCTGGCCGAAGGGCTGCGCATCCTGACCGAAGCGCGCGAGGAAGGCGTGCTGCCCGAAATGCTGTTCCACGCCGGTTCCACCCACCCACTCGCCGCCGACCTGATCGCGGCGATGGAGGCGGCGGGCGGCGACGTGATAGAGACGACGCCCGACATCCTCTCCAAGATCAGCGGCAAGGATAATCCGCAGGCGGTGGTCGGCGTCTATCGCGACCGCTTGACCCCGCTGGCGAAGCTCGACCGGAGCAGGGCCGACATCTGGATCGTCGCCCAGTCGCTGCGCGATCCCGGCAATCTGGGCACGATCCTGCGCACCGGCGATGCGGTCGGCGCGGGCGGGCTGATCCTGATCGACGATTGCGTCGACCCCTTCTCCGTCGAATCCGTGCGCGCCAGCATGGGCGCCCTCTTCACCCAAAGCATCACCCAGGCGCGCTGGGGCGAGTTCATGCACTGGCTGCGCCAGGGGCCGGGCGAGCTGATCGGCACCAGCCTGAAGGCCACGCACGACTATCAGGAACCGCGCTACCAGAGCCCCAGCTTCCTGCTGGTCGGCAATGAGGCGCAGGGCCTGCCCGAAAGCTATGAAGCCGAATGCGACCTGCTGGTGAAGATGCCGATGCTGGGCAAGGCGGACAGCCTGAACGCGGCGGTCGCCTGCGCGGTGATGGCCTATGAATTGCTGAACCAGAAGCGGGCGGGTAAATGACGACGATGGGGGGCGTGCAAGCGGTGGAAGCAGGGACCAGGGAAATGGGCGGCATGGGCGCGATGCTGCGCCACAAGCGGGTGCTGGCGGCCAGCCTGATCGGCACGGCCGTCGAATTCTACGACTTCTATATCTACGCGACCGCCGCCAGCCTGGTCTTCGGGCCGCTCTTCTTCCCTGCCTCCTCCCCCTCGGCACAATTGCTCGCCGCCTATGGCAGCCTCGCCCTCGCCTTCTTCGCCCGGCCCCTGGGCGCGGCGGTGTTCGGCCATTATGGCGACCGCATCGGGCGGAAGGCGACGCTGGTGACGTCGCTGATGCTGATGGGCGGATCGACGCTGGCGATCGGATTCCTGCCGACCTATCAGAGCATCGGCTGGTGGGCGCCGCTGATCCTCTGCCTCCTGCGCTTCGGACAGGGTTTCGGCCTCGGCGGCGAATGGGGCGGCGCGGCCTTGCTGGCGGTGGAGAATGCGCCTCCGGGATGGCGGGCGCGCTTCGGCATGTTCCCGCAATTGGGCGCGCCGGTCGGATTCCTGGCCGCCAATGGGCTGTTCCTGTTGCTGGGCATGTTCCTCACTGACAAGGATTTCTTCGCCTGGGGCTGGCGCCTGCCCTTCCTGGGCAGCGCGGTGCTGGTGATCCTGGGCCTCTGGATACGCCTGAAGCTCACCGAAACCCCCGAATTCGCTGCCGCCCGGGCCGAAGCACCGCCGCCCGCCGTGCCGCTCGCCACCCTGTTCAAGAGCCATTTGGGCGCGGCCATCGCGGGCACCTTCGCCTGCGCCGCCTGCTTCGCCGTCTATTATATCGCGACCGCCTTCGCCCTCGGCTATGGCACCACCACGCTCAGGATCGACCGCGAAACCTTCCTCGCCATCCAGTTGGGCGCGATCCTGTTCATGGCGTTCAGCATCATCGTCGCCGGCTGGTGGTCGGACAGGAGCAGCCCGACCCGCGTGCTGGTCGCGGGCTGCATCGGCACGGTGGCGATGGGCGTGATCTTCGGTCCCGCCATGGGCACCGGGCAATTGCTGCCGATCTTCCTGATCCTCAGCCTCGCCCTGTTCCTGATGGGCTTCGTCTATGGGCCGCTCGGCGCCTATCTGCCGCATCTCTTCCCGGTGCAGCTTCGCTATACCGGCGCGTCTTTCGCCTTCAACCTGGGCGGCATCATCGGCGGCGCGCTCGCTCCCATCGTCGCGACCTGGCTGATCCAGGTCCAGGGCGTCGAGCTGGTCGGCCTCTATATGTCGGCAGCGGCGGCGCTCAGCCTGATCGGCCTCTGGTTCACGAGTCGCCAATAGGCTTGCGCATCAGGATCAGCGGCACGCCGCTATCCTCGAACGCCCGCACGTCGGCGAAACCGAAGCTGCGGTAAAGCGGCACGCCCGCCATGGTGGCGGACAGCTCCAGCGCCGCGAAGCCCTCGGCCCGCGCCGCCTCCTCGCAAAGGGAGAGGATCAGCGTGCCCACGCCCTTCCGCACATGATCGGGATGGGTGTACATGGCCCGCACCCTGGCGGCCTCCGTCGCCGGATCGAGCAGCCGGTCGTCCCGCCCCGCGCTATGGTCGCCGCCATAGGCCGTGGCGCGCCGACTCCAGCCGCCGCAACCGGCAATCTCCCCCCGATCCTCGATCACGAAATAGGTGCCGTCGCTGATCAACCGGCTGTCCAGCCCCATGAAGCCATGGCTGGCCTTCACCTGTTCGGGTGTCAGGAAACCGGATTGCAGGCGGTCGATGGCCAGGGTCATCAGTTCCAGCAGCGCCGGTTCGTCGGCCGGGGTGGCGATACGGTGGAAAAGCGGCATGGACTGGCACCGATAAAAGGCAGAATGGCGGCGACGGCCCGTGCCGTTCGCCGCCCTTCCCGTTGCAAGACAGGCAGGCCGGAAGGCCTGTCCGCCTGTTTTCAGAAGGTGACGTTCACCCGCGCATAATAATAGCCGCCATTGATGCCGAAGGGCGAGATGGTCGGATATTTGCTGGTCGAATAGCCGCGTTCGCCATTGGCGAGTTCCGCGTTGCGGATGAACTCCTTGGACCGCTGGGTCGGATATTTGTTGAACAGATTGTTCGCACCGATGGAAAGCTTGATCGGCTTGGCGATCTGGTAGCCAAGTTCGAGGTCGGTGATGAACGCCTCCTTGACCGGCACCTTGATGAGGTCGCCGGCATCCGGGCCGCTGCGCGCGGTTTCCAGCGTATAAACCTGCGAATAATAGCTTTCGCGCAGGTTGGCGGAGAATTTGCCCCAGGTCCAGAAGGCGTTGAACGTGCCCCGGAAGCGCGGCGTGCTGTGCTCCAGCTCCACTTCGCTCGACGCGTCGATAAGGCGCGTCAGCTCGGGATTGACGGTGCTGGAATAGAGCGCGGAAGGAAGCGGATTGATGCCCAGGACCTTGTTGGCGTTGTAATTGCCGGTGAAGGTCAGGTCGAGCTTGCCCATTTCGCCAAGGTCGGTGACATAGCTCGCCACCAGGTCGACACCCCGGGTCCGCATCTTCACGCCGTTGACGAAGCTCTGCACCGACACTCCGCCCTCGGTGTTGCGGTCGACGCCATTGTCCGCGAACAGCACATAGGCCGGGATCGCGTCCGCCGTCCTCCAGTCCGTCACCGTGCTGCTGCCGCCCAGCGCCGCGTTCACCGCGCTCAGCACCGCCAACTGGTTGTAGATGGCATATTGGTCCGCATCGAAGGGCAGGCAGGCCGCCGCATTGCCGCCCGCATAACCCGCCGGGCAGCGATTGCCGGTAAAGCCGGAGAAGGCCGTGGAGGTCATGATGCGGTTGCGGATCGTGATCTGATAGGCGTCCAGCGTGATGGTGAAGTTGCGCGCCGGGTTGATGACCGTACCCAGGCTGAAGTTGGTCGATTTTTCAGGCTTGAGGCCGCCAAAGCCCAGCGACGCCGCGGCGGACGATGCGGGCGGAAGCACGCCGCCGATGAAGCCCGGTCCGACGTTCAGGCCGGAATAGCCTCCTTCGGCCAGGGTCGGCGCGCGGAAACCGGTGCTGACCGTGCCGCGCAACGCAAAGGCGTCGGAGAAGTCATAGCGGCTGGTCAGCTTGAAGACGGTCGTGTCACCGAAATCGCTATAATGTTCGTGGCGGACCGCGCCGTCCACCAGCCAGTTTTCCAGCGGCTTGAGGCTGATGTCCAGATATTGCGAGAAATTGTCCCGCTTGTACTTGCCCGCGTCATTGGGGCTGTAGCCGAAGAAGGACTGCGCACCGCCGCCATAATAGGAGGCCGGATCGCCGGCCCGGATGCCATAGGTCTCATGCCGGAATTCCAGGCCCGCCGCGATGTTGACCGGTTCCGAAAGCCCAATGTCCACGGCATGCGTCAGGTCGAGCGTGTTGCTCCACTGGGTGTTGAAGAAGTCGCCATTGTGGAAGGTTTCGGGCGTGAAGCCGGTATCGGCGTAGAGCTGGGCATTGGCCGAATGATAGACATAGACCTTGACCAGATCCTTGCCATAGGTGGACGCCAGGTCGAACGTCGTGTCCCCCAATGTGCCGCGGAAACCGCCGGTCACCGAATAATCGGTCTCGTCGATGCGCTCCTGCGGCTGGAAGCCCCCGGCATAATAGGGCACGCCGCCGGCGCTGACGACGGTCGTCGGCGGGCGCGTATTCTCATAGGCGGCGGCCTTCTTGTGGCCATAGCTGCCGAAGCTGTAGATTTCATAGTCGCCGAATTCATAGCCGGCATTGTAGTTCACGACCGTCTGGTCGATGTGCGGGTCGCCTATGATCCGGTTGGTATAGGGATAGCCGGGCAGGTTCCTGATTTCGGGATAGGTGTTGGACAGGTTGATCGATTGCGGGTTGATGTCGCCCCGGAAGCTGAAGCCCTTGTGCTTCTTCTGCGCCGATATGTTCAGATAGGCGCCGTCGAAGGGCGCCAGGCCGATATTGCCGCCGATCGCATAGGTCTTGCCGCCCTGGTCGTAATATTCGCCGCCGGTCGCATTGATGGAGCCGCCATGGTCGGCCTTCTTCTGGAGGAAGTTGATGACGCCCGCGATCGCGTCCGTGCCATATTGCGCCGCCGCGCCGTCCTGCAGCACTTCCACGCGCTCGATCGATTCGGGCAGGATGAAGCTGACGTCCGGAGCGGCGCTGCCACCATAGGGGCCACCGGCGACCGAGACGTTGGCGGTGCCGTGGCGCCGCTTGCCATTGACCAGGACCAGCGTGTGGTTGGGGCTGAGGCCGCGCAGCTTCATCTGCAGGTTATGCGCCTGAAGGTCGCTGCCGAAGGATTGCGCCTGGACGGAGGGAAGCTGCTGCGCCAGGCTCTGCATCAGGTCCGGGGAGCCCGTGCGCTGCAACGTGTCCGCGCCCAGGAGCTGGATCGGCGCCGGGCTGTCGGCCACCTTCATCCCGGTCAGGCGGGTGCCGGTGACGATGATCGCCGCGCCATCCGTGGCGGAGGCCGCTTGCGGATCGGTCTGTGCGTAAACTGTTGCTGAAGAAGACAGCGCAATAATCATGGCTGCGCGAGAAACGAAACTCTTGTGGTTCATGAACCAGCCCCCTTGCTTCGTTATGAAGAGAGCCTCTCCCGACAGATATTTTCTTGTTCTTACCTGAACAGTTCGTTCAAATCCTTTGAGCTACGATGATCCTGCTCCAGAGCCGCAGGCTTGGATCTTCGAAATATTTAGCAATCTCTGGAAACGGAACGCTGACACAAAACCGCCATCAAAGAAAAACGAATTTCTGCTGCGGCGCAAAATCATGGCTGACGGGGAAAGGGGAAATCCCCGCAATTCCAGATCAAATCATTGATGCATAAAGAAAAAGGCGGCACCCGCATGGGATGCCGCCTGTCTCTTTTTTACAACTGTCAAGACAGTATGAAAGCGATCAATCCTCGCTGCGCACTTCACGGCGCTCGGCAATGCGAGCGCGCTTGCCGGTGCGGCCGCGCAGATAATAGAGCTTCGCGCGACGCACCACGCCCTTGCGGACGACAGTGATCGAATCGATGTTCGGCGAATAGAGCGGGAAGACGCGCTCCACGCCCTCACCGAAGCTGATCTTGCGCACGGTGAAGTTGCTGCCCATGCCCTTGTTCGAGCGGGCGATGCAGACGCCTTCGTAATTCTGGACGCGGCTGCGGTCGCCTTCGACGACCTTCACGCCGACGCGCAGCGTGTCGCCGGGACGGAATTCCGGAATATCCTTGGCGAGGGCCGCGATGTTCTCGGCCTCGATCTGCTGGATCAGGTTCATGACTTCAAGTCCTACTTTTCGCGTTGCGCACCAGAGGGCGGCTGGTCCCGAACGCCGATATGACGTTCCCAAAGGTCCGGCCGCCTTAGCCGTGTGTCATCCTCCGCCCTTTGTTTCCGCCAGGCGGCGATCTTCGCATGATCCCCCGATCGCAACACTTCGGGGATCATACGCCCTTCCCATATAACGGGCCGGGTATAGTGCGGATATTCGAGAAGGCCGCTTTCGAAGCTCTCTTCATCCCCACTGGAAGCGGCGCCCATTACCCCAGGAAGCAGGCGGATGCAAGCATCCAGCAGCATCAGGGCGCCCATTTCGCCGCCGGAAAGGATGATGTCGCCCATGCTGATCTGCTCGACGGGCCGGGCGTCGAAAATCCGCTCGTCAAATCCCTCGAACCGGCCGCAGAGGATGGTGGCTCCGGGACCGGCGGCAAGCTGGCGGATGCGCCCCTGGGTGATCGGCGCGCCGCGCGGCGTCATGGCGATGACGGGCAGGTCCGGGCGCTTTGCCAGCGCATGATCGATGGCAAGGCCAAGGATGTCGGCCCGCAACACCATGCCCGCCCCGCCGCCCGCGGGCGTATCGTCCACGGTGCGATGCCTGTCGGTGGCAAAGTCGCGAATGTGGATGGGATCGCAGCCCCATTTCCCCTCCGCCAGCGCCCGCCCGGCCAGCGACACGCCCAGCGGCCCAGGAAACATCTCCGGGTAGAGCGTCAATATCTGCGCCTGAAAGCTCATGCCTTGCGCGCCTTGAACCAGGCGCCCGTCATGCCGCCCAGCAGCGACACCCCGCCGCCGAGCATCAGCGCGATGCCGATGGCGCACAGCAGGTCCGCGAAGGGCCGGTCCGGCTGCACCAGCGCGGGCAGCAGGAACAGCATCGGAATGGGAACGACCATCGCCACGCCCGCGGCGATCTTGAGCGCCCGCGACCAGGACATGGCGAAGAGACGCCAGCCGGCGGCGACCATCAGGAGCAGATAGAGAGCGGCAAGGATTTTCGGCATGGTTCGCGCCCTCTTAATGCCTCCGATTGATCTACAAGCTGCTCCTGCGAAGGCGGGAGCCTGGTTCCACCGTCCGATCTGGGCTCCTGTCTTCGCGGGAGCACGGCGGTTCAATTGCCCTGGCGAACGAAGCTCAAGCCGCAAAGGCGGCCTCTATGACCGCCCGCTCATCCGCAATGGTCACCGCATGCATCGGCGCCATGAAACGCTTGCCGTTGGGCCGCTCCACCTCGATGATGTCGCCGGCGCCGAAATTCTCGACCGCCACGACATGGCCCAGCCCTTCGCCATCGCTGGAGAAGCAGGGCAGGTCGATCAGGTCGGCATGATAATATTCGCCCTCCCCCAGAGGAGGCAAAGCCGAACGGGGAACGGTCAGTTCCGTGCCGCGCAGCGCCTCCGCCGCGGAGCGATCGCCGACTTCGGCAAAGCGGGCGACCGCGCCGTTCGGGCCGGGGCGCACGGACTTCAACGTCAGCCTGCGCCCCGCCGCATCGAAGCCGTCATAGGATTTCAGGGCCTCAGCCCCCTCCCCGAACAGCTTCAGACGGACCTCGCCCGTCACTCCATGCGCGCCGATGATGACGGCAAGCGTGACGGGCTTGTCGGTCAAAGGGCTCAGCCTTCAGCCGATTCTTCAGCCGGAGCGGCTTCTTCCGCCGGTGCTTCGGCGGCCGGAGCGGCAGCGGCCTCGGCGGCGGCCGCCTTGGCGGCTTCGGCAGCTTCAGCGGCTTCCGCAGCCTTGGCGGCGCGGTCTTCGGCGCGATCCTTGGCCTTCTGACCCGGCTCGGCCTTCTTCGGGTTGTTGCGGGCGGCGCGTTCCTTCACGCCGGCAGCATCCAGGAAGCGGGCCACGCGGTCGGTCGGCTGCGCGCCGGCGGCAACCCAGTGCTTCGCGCGCTCGACGTTCAGAACGACGCGCTTCTCGTCGCCCTTGGGCAGGACGGGGTTGTAGCTGCCGATGCGCTCGATGAACTTGCCGTCACGCGGGGCGCGGCTGTCCGCCACGACGATGCGGTAATAGGGACGCTTCTTCGAACCGCCGCGCGAAAGACGAATGGACGTTGCCATGAAACCTGACCTTACCTTTCTGTACCAATTACGTGTTTTTCAATTCGTCATCCCAGCTTGCGCCAATGACGAGCAGCTTCACTTCTTCATGAAATTCTGAAAGCCGGGCGGCAGGTTCGGCATATTGCTCCCCAGTCCCGGCAAACCCTGCGGAGGCGCGCCGCCGCCGCCCAGCATCCCATCCAGCCCACCACCGGTGAACATCTTGGCCAGCCCTTTCAGGCCGCCCATCTTGCGGATCTTCTTCATCGCCGTTTCCATCTCCTGATGCATTTTCAGGAGCCTGTTGACTTCCTGCACGGTCGTGCCGGAACCCTTGGCGATACGGATCTTGCGCTTGGCGTTGATCAGGGCGGGCTTCTCCCGCTCCTTGGGGGTCATCGACCCGATCATCGCATCGAGATGGATCAGCGTCTTGTCGTTGGCGCCGCTCTGCGCCATCGCCGCCTGCGCCTTCTTGAGGCCCGGCAGCATGCCCGCCAGCGCGCCAAGACCGCCCATGCGGCGCATCTGGTTGAGCTGGGCGCGCAGGTCGTTCATGTCGAACTGACCCTTGGCCATCTTCTTGGCAAGCTTGTCGGCTTCCTCGGCGTCGATGGTCTCGGCGGCCTTCTCGACCAGCGAGACGACGTCGCCCATGCCCAATATGCGCTGCGCCACGCGGGCAGGATGGAACGGCTCGATCGCGTCCAGCTTTTCGCCGGTACCCGCGAACTTGATCGGACGGCCGGTAACGGCGCGCATCGACAGCGCCGCGCCGCCGCGCGCATCGCCGTCCATCCGGGTCAGCACCACGCCGGTCAGCGGCACCTGCGCGGTGAAGCTGGTCGCGACATTCACCGCGTCCTGACCGGTCAACGAGTCGACCACCAGCAGGATTTCCGCCGGGCTGGAGACTTCGGCCACCGCCTTCATCTCGTCCATCAGCGCCTGGTCGACATGCAGCCGGCCTGCGGTGTCGAGCATCACCACGTCGAAACCCTGGAGCTTCGCCGCCTGCAACGCCCGCCTGGCGATGTCGACCGGCTGCTGCCCCGGCACGATGGGCAGGGTCGCCACGTCGGTCTGCGTGCCCAGCACCGCCAACTGCTCCTGCGCGGCGGGTCGCTGGACGTCGAGCGACGCCATCAGCACCTTCTTGCGCTCTTTTTCCTTCAGGCGATTGGCGATCTTCGCGGTGGAGGTGGTCTTGCCCGAACCCTGCAGGCCGACCATCATGATGACGGCGGGCGGGGTCACGTCGATCAGCAGGTCGGAGGATTCCGAACCCAGCGTCTCGGTCAACGTGTCCGAGACGATCTTGACGACCATCTGCCCCGGCGTGACCGATCGCAGCACGTCGCTGCCGACCGCCCGCTCGGTTGCCTGCTCGACGAACTGGCGCACCACCGGAAGCGCGACGTCGGCCTCCAGCAGCGCGATTCGCACCTCGCGCATCGCGGCGCGGACATCGTCCTCCGTCAGCGCACCGCGCCCACGCAGCTTGTCGAATACCCCACCCAGACGATCGCTTAGCGAATCGAACATCATCACCTCAATTTGGGCCGAAAGGCCCGGAAAACCTTGCTTACCCCGTCAAACGACAAAATCGCCGGCGGGCGAAACCTCGCCGGCCAGCGTCCATCCGGTACTCCTCTTGAGTGCCATGGATCTGTCAGGGTATCGGACGGCAAACCATCCGACTGCTGGCGCGCCCTTAGCGCAAGGGCGCGCCCGACGCAACCGAAAGCGGCTCAGCCGGCCAGGGCGGAAGCCAGCCAGAGGACAGGCCGCGTCGCCGCCAGGACCGGCACGGCCAGTCCCTCCGCCAGAATCGCCGCAGCGCCCACGGCATAGGCGGGATGCACCCGGCCCCGCGTGGCGAGGTCATGGACCATGCCGGCCGCGACGAACAGCATCTGCCCGCTCATCACCGCCAGCCCGCCCCAGGGGCCGAGCAGCGGCATCGGCAGGATGCGTCCGAAGGCAGGCCCGATGATCGCCACCATGGCGCACAGCATCAGCCGCCGATGCCATTCGGTCCGTCGGCGCATCCGGATGGCGCCCGTCAGCAGGGCGGCGAAGGCCAGCAGTTCCAGCAGGCTCAGCGCCAGGAAGATCGGCGGCGTGAAGAAGGGCGGCACCCGGTCCAGCACGACCGCCATGCTCATGGTCAGGATGCCCAGCGGCACCATCGCCGTGGCCAGGCCTACGGCCACCCATCCCATGCGCCGATGCAGCGCCATCGACCCGCGATGGGCAAAGGCGTTCTGCATGACGAACAGCAATGTCCAGCCGACGAACACCGCGCCGTGGACATGCACCCAAAAGGGCACGCGCGCCACATCCACCATTCCGCGCAGCGCGTAGGAGCCGAAGCCCCCGATCACCGTCGCCGCGATGGCGACCGACATTGCCAGGTAAAAGCCATTTTCCCGCACGGACGCGGGAACGGTCGACGCAGCAGCATCCATGGGACGCCTTCCCCCTTTTCAAGAAGATTTAAGCCGTCGCGACCTTTGTTTGCGTCCCTGTAACAGAATATCAGGGGAGTCGCGAGAGGCGGCCCGGCGCTGCCTTACATTTGTAAAACCCCTTGCCAGCAGCTTCGGCAGCGGCAAGGTGCGCCGTGCAGAGAGGGGAATCAGGACATGGGTTGGACGCGCCGCAAGCCGATGGAGGCGATGATGCCCTCGCATGAGGGGCAAAGGCTGGCGCGCACCTTGTCCTGGCCGCATCTGCTGGCGCTGGGCGTGGGGGCCATCGTCGGCACCGGCATATTGACGCTGATCGGCGTCGGCGCGGACCGGGCGGGTCCAGCCGTGCTGCTGTCCTTCGCCATTGCCGGCGCGATCTGCGCCTGCGCGGCGCTGGCCTATGCCGAACTTTCCACCATGATGCCCGCCGCCGGCAGCGCGTACAGCTACAGCTATGTCGTGCTGGGCGAAGGCATTGCGTGGATCGTCGGATGGAGCCTGATCCTCGAATATTCGCTGGTCGTGTCGACCGTGGCGGTGGGCTGGTCCGGCTATGCCGCACCCCTGCTGACATCGGCGGGCTTCCCGGACCTGTTGACCAGGGGGCCGGAACTGGGCGGCCTGGTCAATGCGCCCGCCATCTTCATCATCGCCGTGGTCGCCGGCCTGTTGATGCTCGGCACGCATGAAAGCGCGCGGCTGAACTCGTTGCTGGTGGTGATCAAGATCGCGACGCTCAGCCTGTTCGTCGCCATCGCCCTGCCCGCCTTCGACGCCCAGAACCTTCAGCCTTTCATGCCCTTCGGCTTCGCCAAGTCGATGGCGCCGGACGGCGTCGAGCGCGGCGTGATGGCCGCGGCGGCGATCATCTTCTTCGCCTTCTACGGCTTCGACGCCATCTCCACCGCGGCGGAGGAGGCGAAGAACCCGGATCGCGACCTTGCCATCGGCATCGTCGGATCGCTGGTCGCCTGCACGCTGATCTATGTGCTCGTGGCGGCGGCGGCGGTCGGGGCGATGCCCTTCACCCGCTTTGCCGGCAGTCCCGAACCGCTGGCGCTGATCCTGCGTGAAATGGGCCAGGGACAGGTGGCGCGAATCGTCGCCATCGCGGCGGTCATCGCCCTTCCCACGGTGCTGCTGGGCTTCCTCTACGGCCAGAGCCGCATCTTCCTCGTCATGGCCCGCGACGGCTTCCTGCCGCAAAGGCTGGCGCTGATCTCCCGGCGCGGGACGCCCGCCCGGATCACCGCCGTCACCGCCCTGCTGGTCGCGATCATCGCCGGCCTGCTGCCCATCGACGAGATCGCGGCGCTGGCCAATGCGGGAACGCTGATCGCCTTCACCGCCGTGGGCGCATGCCTGCTGATCCTGCGCCGGCGCATGCCCGACATGAGGCGCCCCTTCCGCACCCCGGCCGGATGGCTGGTCGGGCTCGGCGCCATCGGCGGCTGCGCCTATCTGTTCATCAGCCTGCCGGTGAAGACCATCCTCGCCTGCCTCCTCTGGAACGCCATCGGTCTGGCCGTCTATTTCCTC
Organism: Sphingobium sp. CFD-2; assembly: GCF_024611135.1. Classification (NCBI taxonomy): domain Bacteria; kingdom Pseudomonadati; phylum Pseudomonadota; class Alphaproteobacteria; order Sphingomonadales; family Sphingobiaceae; genus Sphingobium; species Sphingobium sp. CFD-2. The sequence continues at coordinate 2,347,591 of NZ_CP084405.1, forward strand.
TATGGCCGCAGGCGCGCCGCACTGAACGCGGGATAGGCTGGTCTTTTGCCGGCACAGGCCTTACATGCGCGCCCATCATGGGCCGTTTTTCGAAGATGCATGGACTGGGCAACGACTTTGTCGTGATCGACGCGCGGGAAACCGCGCTCGACATGACGGAGGCGCGCGCGCAGGCCATTGCCGACCGTCACGCCGGCATCGGCTGCGACCAGTTGATCCTGATCGGCAATAGCGACCGCGCCGACGTGTCGATGCGCATCTTCAACAGCGACGGCGGCGAGGTGGAGGCCTGCGGCAACGCCACCCGCTGCGTCCCCCTGTTCGTCGGCCGGGACGTGCTGATCGAGACGAAGGCAGGCCTGCTGGACGCAAGGACCGTCGATGGCGGCGCGAGCGTCGACATGGGCGAACCGCGCCTCGAATGGGACGCGATCCCCCTCGCCTACGCCATGGACACGCTGGCCATGCCGGTAAGCTGGGAGGATCTGCCTGCCCCGGTCGCGGTCAATGTCGGCAATCCGCACGTGATCTTCTTCATGGACCGTCTGGACGGTGTGAACTTCGACCGTCTTGGGCCGCTGATCGAGCATGATCCGCTCTTCCCCGCCCGCGTGAACGTGAATTTCGCGCAGATGGTGGGCGACAATCATATCCGCCTGGTCGTCTGGGAACGCGGCGCCGGCCTGACCCGCGCCTGCGGAACCGGCGCCTGCGCGACGGCGGTGGCGGCGGTGCGGCGCAAGCTGGCGAGCGGGCCGACCACCGTGAGCCTGCCGGGGGGCGACCTTGTGATCGATTGGGCGCCGGGCGGGCACATATTGATGACCGGCCCTGCCACCCATGTCTTCGACGGCGAGGCTGACTGGGCGCGATTCTGACATGGGCGGGCCGCAGATCATCACGCTTGGCTGCCGCCTCAACATCGCGGAGAGCGAGGCGATTCGAGAGATTATCGGCCGCGAGATGCCGAACGCGCAGGATGATCTGGTCGTCGTCAACAGCTGCGCCGTGACGGCAGAGGCCGTGCGCCAGAGCCGGCAGGCCATCCGCCGCGCCCGCCGCGACCGCCCCGGTGCGCGGATCATGGTGACGGGCTGCGCCGCGCAGACGGAGCCGGAAACCTTCGCCGCCATGGCCGAAGTCGACGCGGTGATCGGCAATCGGGAAAAGATGCACCGGACATCCTATCTCCCGAACGGAGGAAGTGACCCGGTCAGGGTCTCCGACATCATGTCGGTCCGCGACACCGCTCCCCATATGGCCAGCGCCTTTGCAGAACATGCCCGCGCCTTCCTGGAGGTGCAGAATGGCTGCGACCATCGCTGCACCTTCTGCATCATCCCCTATGGCCGGGGCAACAGCCGCTCCGTCCCGGCCGGCGCCGTCATCGACAAGGCCAGGGAACTGGTCGATGCGGGTTACAGGGAAATCGTCCTCACCGGCGTGGACGTCACCAGCTACGGCCCGGACCTGCCGGGCGCGCCGTCGCTCGGCCTGCTGATCGAACGCATGCTGAAGGGGGTGCCCGACCTCCCCCGCCTGCGCCTTTCCTCGCTCGACAGCGTGGAGATCGACGAGCGGCTGTTCGACATCCTCGCCCATGAGCCGCGCATGATGCCGCATCTGCACCTGTCGCTCCAGGCGGGCGACGACATGATCCTGAAGCGCATGAAGCGCCGCCACAGCCGCGCCGACGCCGTGCGCGTCGTGGAACGCCTCAGGGCCGCCCGTCCGGAGATCAGCATCGGCGCCGACATCATCGCCGGCTTTCCGACCGAGGACGACGCCATGTTCGAAAACAGCCTCAGGCTGGTCGAGCAATGCGCCATCGTCCATGGCCATGTCTTCCCCTATTCACCGCGCGCAAATACCCCGGCCGCCCGCATGCCGCAGGTGGAGCGGGCCACCATCAAGGCGCGCGCCGCCCGGCTGCGCGCCGCCTGCGAGGCGCAACGGGAACGCTGGCTCCAGAGCCTCATCGGTTCCACCCAATCCGTGCTGGTCGAACGCAACGGGCTTTCCGGACATGCCGAAAATTTCGCCCCGGTGCGTTTCGCGACCCCGCAATCGCCCTCCTCCATCGTCCATGCGACCATCACGGCCCTTGAGAATGGCGCGCTGATCGCGCAAGAGGCAGCGTGAGAGACAATCATTTTTCCGTCATTCCCGCGCAGGCGGGAATCCATCTCCGGGCTCCGGGCCGTTCCGCCTGGTGCACCCCATGGGAGATGGATCCCCGCCCGCGCGGGGATGATGCTGGTGGATAGACATGGCTGAAACATCCTGGCGCGATCGCCTCTTCGGCGGCCTCAAGCGCACTTCCGACAAGCTGGGCGAGAATCTCACCGGCCTCTTCTCCAAGGCCGCGCTCGACGAGCAGACACTGGACGAGATCGAGGAAGCGCTGATCGTCAGCGACCTCGGTCCCGCCATGGCCGCCCGCGTGCGCGACCGCCTGTCCGAAGGCCGCTACAACCGCGAACTGACCGAGGATTATCTGCGGGAGATCATCGCGGAGGAGATCGAGAAGGTTCTCGCCCCGGTCGCGCGCCCGCTGGAGATCGAAGCTTTTCCGCGCCCTCAGGTGATCCTGGTCATCGGCGTCAACGGTTCCGGCAAGACCACCACCATCGCCAAGCTCGCCAACCTCTTCCTCGAACAGGATTATGGCGTGATGCTGGCGGCGGGCGACACCTTCCGCGCTGCCGCCATCGGCCAGCTCAAGGTCTGGGCGGAACGGCTCGGCATCCCCATCGTCGCGGGCAAGGAGGGCGGCGACGCGGCGGGCATCGTCTTCGACGCGGTGAAGCAGGCGACCGCCACCGGCATCGACGTGCTGATCGTGGACACGGCCGGGCGCCTGCAGAACAAGACCGAACTGATGGACGAGCTGGCCAAGATCCGCCGCGTGCTCGGCCGGTTGAACCCGGCGGCGCCGCATGACGTTGTGCTGGTGCTGGATGCCACCACGGGACAGAATGCGTTGAGCCAGATCGAGGTCTTCAAGGAATTCGCGCAGGTGACGGGCCTCGTCATGACCAAGCTGGACGGCACGGCGCGCGGCGGCGTGCTGGTCGCGGCGGCGGAGAAATATCGCCTGCCGATCCATGCCATCGGCGTTGGCGAGAAGATCGAGGATTTGCGGCCGTTCGACCCGGGCGACATGGCGCGGGCGATCGCGGGAACCGCCTATGCGCGGTGATCGCTCCCCCTTCGTCATGCCGGCGCAGGCCGGCATCTCTGGCCTCCGCGGCTCGACCCGGCCTCACGAGATCCCGGCCCGCGCCGGGACGACGGAGTGAACATATATGGCTGATCCGAAAAAACCGACCCATGGCGGCAATCTCAGCCTCGCGCTGGACTTCGGCCCTCTTCTCGTCTTCTTCCTGACCTACAAGGGCGCGGGCTGGCTCTGGGGGCCGGGCAACCCCATCACCGCGATGATGTTCGGCACCGCCGCCTTCATGGCCGCCATCGTCGTCGCCGTGATCGCCTCTAAGGTGAAGCTCGGCCGCGTGTCGCCCATGCTCTGGCTATCGGCGCTGCTGATCCTCTTCTTCGGCGGCCTCACCATCTATTTCCGCGACCAGAGCTTCATCCAGATCAAGCCGACCATCATCTACGCCTTCTTCGCGCTGATGCTGTTCGCGGGGCTGATGCGGGGCAAGGCGTTGCTCAAATATCTCCTCCAGGCGGCCTATGACGGCCTGACCGAGACCGGCTGGCGCAAGCTGTCGCGCAACTGGGCCCTTTTCTTCGTCGCCATGGCGCTCGCCAACGAAGTCATGCGACGGACCATGAGCTTCGATAGCTGGCTGGCCGTCAAGGTATGGGGCGTGACCATCGTATCGGTCGTCTTCGCTGCCGCCAACATCCCCATGCTGATGCGCCACGGCCTGGACCTGGGCGAAAAGCTGGACAGTGACGAGATCGGTGAAACCACCCCGCCCCAGGGTTGAATCGGCCGCCTAATTAAGATCGTTTCGCAATAGGCATATATCTGTTTTCATGGCCGCCGGGGGCGCATATGGGAGGGGCGCGGAGGCGTCCACGCCCCGACAGGACCATTGAACCAATCGACCGCACCATCCGTTCTGCGGCCGACCCATAACGAACCCGAGGAGTTCCGCCATGGCCTTTGTTCTTCCCCCCCTGCCCTATGCCAAGGATGCCTTTGGCGACATTCTGACCGCCGAAACCTTCGACTTCCACCATGGCAAGCACCACAATGCCTATGTCGTGAAGGCCAATGAACTGGTCGCCGCCGACGCCTCGCTCCAGGGCAAGTCGCTGGTCGAGCTGATCAAGTCGTCCAAGGGCGGCCTGTTCAACCAGGTCGGCCAGATCTGGAATCACACTTTTTACTGGCAGTCGCTGTCGCCGACCAAGACCGCGCCGTCCGGCCAGTTGCTCGACCTCATCAACGAGGGTTTCGGCTCGGTCGACGCGCTGGTCGAAAAGCTGAAGGCCGAAGCCGTCGGCCATTTCGCCAGCGGCTGGGCCGCGCTGATCCTGAAGGACGGGAAGCTGGAAGTCACCAGCTACCATGACGCGGACACGCCCGTTGCGCATGAGGGCCATCAGCCGCTGCTGATCCTCGATGTGTGGGAACATGCCTATTATATCGACTATCGCAACGCGCGCCCCAACTATGCCGACCGCGTCCTCAAGGAAGCGATCAACTGGGACTTCGCCGCGCAGAATCTGGACGGCCAGGGCGTCAGCCGCGCCGACCAGCCGGCCTGAATGGAGGGCGCCCGCCGCGTGGAATGCGCGGCGGGCGGACCGCTCAAGCCTTTGTGAAGTCCGCACAACCGTTTCTTAACCCCGCGAGCGGAATATGCCGGGCGGGGACGAGGAAAGCGGTGCATGGACCTCGACGAATTGCAGAAGCAGCATGATGAGATAGAGGCGATGGCCGCCCGCTTTCATCAGGCGATAGCGGACGAAGGCGTTCCGCAAAGGCTGGGCCCGCTGCGTTGGCAGTTCGCCCGCCTGCTGATGGCGCATCTGGCGCTGGAAGACCGGATTTTCTACCCCAATATGCAACGGCAGCCGCACGAAAAGCTGCGCGGCACCGCGGCGCGACTCGAAAGTGAAATGGCGCCCATCGCCAGCGACTTCGCCGCCTATATGGCGCGTTGGAGCGATGATCGGATCGAACGCGAATGGGCGGATTTCTGCCGTGAAACCCGTGCCATCCTGGCCAGCATCCTGAACCGGCTGCACAAGGAAGAAGGGCTGCTGATGCCCTTGCTGTCCGACGCCGGGCTGATCGATTCGGCCCGGATCAGGCGCGCAGGCTGAATTCAGCCTTCCTTTGCCGGAACCAGGCCCAACGCCTGTGCCAGTTCATCCAGATCGGCGCCCGGCCGCACTAGCAACCAGTCGCGCGATTTTGCGCCGTCGACGACTGTCACCGCACCCTTGGGACAGATGCCGAGGCAGTTGACCTCGACGATCCCAGCCGCCGCCTTGCGCCCCTTTTTCAGAGAAAGATGCCGGCGCAGCGCCCGGGCCAGCCGCTCGTCCCCGTCCCGGCCGAAACCGCCGTCCAGCTTCTTCGAACATTTGCGGCAGACCAGCACCGCATGATCCCAGTTCGACCGGACGCGATCCTTCAATCCGCCCGCTCCCGCGGTTTCCACGTCCGCCGCTCCTCCGCCGCCCGCAGCACTTCATAGGCAGCCTGGATCGTCTGGAAACGCACGGCCGCCTGCGCGTCGCCGGGCTTCACATCGGGATGATATTCCTTGGCAAGGCGGCGCCAGCTCTTCTTCACGGCCTCGAAATCAGCGTCGTCCTCCAGCTCCAGCGCCTGCAGCGCATGCAACTCGTCGCGCGAGCGGCTGCCGTCACCCGGCCCGCCCCAACCATGATAGGCGCTGTTCTGATAACCGCCCGCGTCGCGCCGCTCGGCACGTTCGCGCTGCTCCCGCTCTTCCTGGTCCAGGCCCTGAAAATAGTCCCAGTTGCGGTTATATTCCGCTGCATGGTCGGTGCAGAAATACCAGCGTTCGCGGCTGTTGGGCGATTTGGGCGCGGGGCAGTCGCCCGGCCGTTCGCAGCCATGCCGGTCGCACAGGCGCACCTGCTGCGCCTCACGCGATGCGCCGTAGCTGCGCCAGCGGGGAAAGCCCCAGTCATTGGATCGGCTGCTTCTTGCCATGGTTCCAAATTAGGCAGGCCGCAGGCGGAACGCCACCCCGGCAGCCGATGAAATTGCCGTTATTTTAAATCCTCCCCATCTGCCGATGGGGAGGATTTAAATGCCAGAGGGCCTGTAAGCCGGGTTCTGTCCCCCTCTTGCGAAGGGTGGCGACCATTCCTCTAGGGGACGGATCGCTCCGTCCCTCCAGCAACCAACCCGGGCGGTCTCAGCCGAAACTGGCCTAGCAGCCGAAACTGCGCGCCGCCCCTATTCGGTCTTGCTCCCGGTGGGGTTTACCGTGCCGCCTTGCGTTGCCGCAGGCGCGGTGCGCTCTTACCGCACCCTTTCAATTTCGCTGAGCCGAAGCTGTAGCGACCTGCTTTCTGTTGCACTGTCCCTTGGATCACTCCAGCCGGCCGTTAGCCGGCACCGTCATTTCGTGGAGCCCGGACTTTCCTCGCCGTGGAAGTTACCCGCCACGCCGCGGCCGCCCGGCCCTCTGGCAGAGGGGCCTATACACAAGTCCGGCGCCCCCGTCATCCCCGTTTGGGCGTCGTCCCCGTTCAGTCGTCGCCCATCGGCTTGGGCAGCAGCAACGCCAGCAGGATCGCCCGGCACTCGCCATCGATGATTCCATCGATCAGTTCGGGCCGGAAGCGGCGCTGGAACGCGACCACCGCCGCCTGCGGCTCCGCAATGTCGTATCCGAAGCGCTCCAGCGCCAACATGAAGCCGCCGTCGCTCCAATGCGGGTCCATCAGATTCTTGGTCGGTCGCGGCAGGGCCAGCCGCAGACGCGCCAACTGGCCCCAGGGGAACAGTTCGCCGGGGTCCTGCTTGCGGGCCGGGGCGACATCGCTATGCCCGACGATGTTGCCGCGGGTGATCCTGTGCCGCTGCACGATCTGGTGGATCAGCGGGATCAGCGATCCCATCTGCGCGTCCGGAAAGGGTCGATAGCCCCATTCATGCCCCGGATTGACGATCTCGATCCCGATGCTGGCCGAATTGATGTCGTCGATGCCGCGCCAATGGGCACGGCCGGCATGCCAGGCGCGCTTTTCCTCATCCACCATGCGGATGACCTGCCCATCCTCCGTCACGACATAATGAGCGGATACCTTGGATTCCGGGCTGGCGAGCCAGTTGATCGCGGTCGCGGCATCGGCCATCCCGGTATAGTGCAGCACCAGCATGGAAATCGGCAGGCTGCGCTCGTCAAAATTGGGCGACGGCGTGTCGATCATCGGGAAGTCGTTCATCGCCAAGGGCCAGTCACTCGCATTCGTCCGTCAGCGCCTTCGGGCGCGCGGACAGACCATGGCCGACAGCGGCAGACCAATCAAGCAGGGCGCGGTATTTTCCCGCCGGGACGATCAGACCGCCCGGCGCATGGCTCCGCCCGATTGCGCCGCGGCGTCGGCGCGGCGTCCATAGCCGCCGCGGAATTCGGCATGGGGGACGAAATCCTCGCTATGGCCGATCACCGTCTCGCCCGCGCCCAGCAGCAGGACAGAGCCCGCATGGCTGTGCCGGGCGAGAAGACGCAGCACGCTCTGGCGGCGTTCGGGCGTGAAGTAGAGAAGCACGTTGCGGCAGAGCAAAAGGTCATATTCGCCCTGGGGCGCATGCGCGTCGAACAGATTGTCGGTGCGGAAATCGATCATCTGGCGCAGGGCCGAATTGGCGCGCCAATCGTCGCCCGAAGGGTCGAACCATTTGAGCAGGTCCCCCACCGGCAGGCCCCGCTGCACATCCATCTGCGTGAAGATGCCCGTCTTCGCCTGCGCTATGGCGGCGGTGGAAATATCGGTCGCCAATATCTCGATCCGCCAGCCGCGCCAGCGCGCCATGTCGTTGCAAAGCTGGATCGCCAGCGAATAGACCTCCTGCCCAGTCGAACAGCCCGCGCTCCAGATGCGCAGCGTCCGGTCCGATCGCTGCGCATGGATGCGTGGCAGGATATGGCGGTGGATCATGTCGAATATCTGGAGATCGCGGAAGAAGCTGCTCTCATTGTTGAGCAGCGCGTTGACCACGTCATTTTCCAGCATAGCATCCTTGTGCCCCATCAGCCGGGAGGCAAGCGCATCCATGTCGCTCAGCCCATGCGCCCGCAGCACAGGCTTCAGCGCCGTCTCCATCCGCCAGGCCCGGCTTTCGGACAGAATCTGACCGGTGCGCGCTTCCAGCAGGCCGGAAAAGATGCGCGCCGCCCCGCGCATGGGATCGGCGGAGGAAACGGAGCCGGACAGGAGGGGGTCGGCCGAAGGGGGCAATGCCATCAGTTTCTGTTCTTTCCTCTTCGCGCCACGAAATCCATGATCGCATGGGGTTCCAGCAGGGCGCAGTTCAATCCTTCTCCGGCGACCGATCCGGGCATGCCCCAGACCACGCTGCTCGCTTCGTCCTGCGCCACGATCCATCCGCCGGCCGCCACTATGTCCCGCGCACCGGCGGTGCCGTCCCGCCCCATGCCCGTCAGCACCACGCCGGCCGCGCCAGCGCCATAGGCCTGGGCCATGCTGGCGAACATCGGGTCGACGCCGGGCAGATTGCCGGTCGGCGTGCGCTGCGGATTGAGCACGACGGACACCCGAGCATAAAGCCCCCGCCGAAGCTGGAGATTGGCGTCGCCCGGCGCGACATAGACGATGTCCGGGGCCAGCAACTCGCCCTGCTCCGCCACCTTGACGCGCAGGGGTGTCATCCGCCCTAGTTGCTGGACGAAATAATGGGTGAAGCTGGCGGGCAGATGCTGGGTCAACAGGATCGGCACGCCCAGCGGCGCGGCCAGTCCCGCGAAAAGCTGTCCCAGGGCATGGATGCCGCCGGTCGATGCGCCGATGCCCAGGCAGGCGAGCGGCTGGGCCGCCTGCTCCGGATCGGCCCGCAGAGGCGGCCCGACCGCCACAGGCATGGCTTCGCCGCTGAACAGGCGCGACAGGCGGTCGATCAGGGCCTGGGGGAAGTGCTCACCGAAGCTGCCGCTTCCCGGCTTCGCCAATATGTCGCTCGCGCCCAGCGCCAGCGCTTCGACCGCCGCGGCGCTCCCCTCCTCGCAATTGCCCGACAGGATCACGACCTTGGCGCGCGGATTGGTCCGCAGGATCGCGGGCAGCGCCGTAAGGCCGCTCTGTCCCGGCAATTCTATGTCGAGCAGGATCAGGTCGACCTCATGGTCCCGCAAATAGCCCAGCGCATGTTCGGCGCTGTTGGTCTTGTGCGTGACGGAAAATCGCCGGTCGGCGTTCAATATCCGTTCGATGACCGTCCTGACCACGACCGAATCGTCGACGATCAGGGTACGCAGCGCCCTGTCCTCGTCGCGGCTGCTGGCCATGATCGGCACGTGAACGGTCATCGAGGGAAATCTTTCTGAACAAAATCGGGGAGGTCGGTCGAAGATCGCTCGATCCGAAGCGCTACGCCTAGATGACGCCGACGATCGTCAGCTTGCTTTCCAGCGTTTCGCGGTCGAACGGCTTCATCACATATTCGTCCGCGCCGGCTTCGACGGCGGCCTTGATATGGCTGATGCCGTTTTCCGTGGTGCAGAAGATGATCTTGGGCCGCGCGGACAGATTGGCGTCCGGCAACGCCTGGAGGAATTCCATGCCGCTCATCACCGGCATGTTCCAGTCCAGCAGGACCACGTCCGGCACGGACGTTTCGCATTGCGTAAGGGCGTCACGCCCGTCGACCGCCTCGCTCACCGAAAGATCGAGCGATTCCAATATATGGCGGGCAACTTTGCGGATGACCTTCGAATCATCCACGACCAGGCAGTTTTTCATAGAGCGTCCCTTGTTTTGCGTCCCATTGTCACAAGCCTTAACCGGCAAAGGCGAGGATTTGGTAAACGCCGGTACGAGATCGTGCGATCTGGCGTCATGCCGCCTGGGCGACGGTGCCGGCCTCGATGAAGCCGCTCAACGACACCAGCAGATAGGGCTGGCCCTCATGCTCCACCAGGCCGCGGGCATAGGGCGCCCAGGCGGCATCGAGCTGGCCCCGCAGCGGCAGTTCGCCCTCCGGCACCTGGCAGATGTCGTGCACGGCATCGACCATCAGCCCATAGCTGTGGCCGCTGATGTCCGCGATGATCGCGAAGACCCGCCGCTCCATGGGCGTCGGCCGCCCCCGGACCAGCGCGGCGACGTCGATGACGGTCAGCACCCGGCTGCGCAGCGCGGACAGCCCGGCGACATGCGCGCCCATGCCCGGCACCGGCGAGATGTCGGTCAGCTTGACCACCGCCTCCACCTCCCGGGTTTCGACGGCGATCCTCGTGCCCGCCAGCGTGGCGAAGAGGTAAAGCTGGTTCATGCGGCTATTTCTCCGTTCCTATCGCCGCGATCCGGCAAGCGCGGCCATCAGCGCGTCCTGATCATAGCGATAGATGCTGCTGTCCTGGGGTCCGGCGGGTCGCGGCGTGGCGCGCAGATGGACGATGCGGCAGCCCAGCAGTTCGCTCGCCTGGGACGCGTCCGATCCGGTGAACAGCACCACATCCTGCGGGTCGACCGCTTCGTCGGCGGGCAGGCCCATCACCACATCATGCCCGGCCTGGCGGAGCAGCGGCGCCAATATCTCGCGCGTCCAGCCATCTTCGCTGTCGGCCAGCAGGCAGCGGCCGCCGCTCCGTTCCGCGACCGGCTCCTCCGGCAGGGCGGCGAACAGGGCGAAGGGATTGATCACCTCCAGATGCTCGCCATCGATCACGGCAACCCCGCTCAACAGCCCATGCATCGCGACCATGTCCGGCACGGCGGGCATTTCCACGATGTCGAGCACCGCGGCAACCGGATAGCAGGCCTCCCTCGCGCCGTCGCGCAGGCGGAGCGCGGCGACCTTCTCCTCGGAAAAGGCATGATGGCCGTTGGCGACCGGCACCAGCCGCCCGTCCAGACGCACGAAGCCGCGCCCGCCCGACCGACCGAACAGCCGGGCGTCTATGTCCTCGACCCGCTCGATCAGCGACAGCTTCAGCAAGCGCCGCTCGCCCGAATATTCCTCGAACCGCAAGGCGGGCACCATCTCGACACCGCCCTGCGCCTCCTCATCCTCCCCGGCCCGGCGGGCCGCATGATCGTCGATGATGTTGGGCAGGCGCGCCGCATTGGCGAGGCCCGCCGCGTCCAGCAGCAGCATCGGCTTGCCATTGTCGGGCAGGGTCATGCCGGCATAGACGCCCGACGCCATCACCAGCGGCGATGCGGGACGGATCACCAGTTCCTCATGATTCTCCACCGCCGACACGCCCATGGCGAAGGGCACGCCGGTCGCGGAACGCACGACCATGACGGCACGCGGCCCGGACTGCGCGACCCGCTCCATGCCCAGCACGTCTTCCAGATCGATCATCGAATGGCGGATGGAGCGGATCGTCGCGATCTTGGCCCCGCCGACCTGCGCGATGTTCAGCGTCTCATTGTTGTCGTGCAGGATTTCCACGACGGCAGCGCGGGGAATCGCGAAATGCAGGTCGCCGGCCCGCACGATCAATCCCGGAATGATGGTCAGCGTCAGCGGCACCCGCAAGGTGATGGTCAATCCGCAGCCCGGCCGGTTGTCGAGCGCGATGACGCCGCCGATCCGCTCCACATTGGCGCGGACCACATCCATGCCGACGCCGCGCCCGGAAATGGCCGTGACCTGACTGGCGGTCGAAAGGCCAGGATGGAAGATCAGGTCGAGCTTCTCCGCCTCGCTCATCCGCGCGGCTGCTTCCGGCGTCAGGCGGCCCGCGGCCATCGCCTTGTCGACCAGCCGACCCGTATCGATGCCCTGCCCGTCATCGGAAATCTCGATGACGATCTGGTTGCCCGACTGGCGCGCCTCCAGCTTCAGCCGCCCCGCTTCGGGCTTGCCCAGCGCCCGGCGCCTTTCCGGCGTTTCTATGCCATGGTCGATGCTGTTGCGGACGATATGGGTGAGCGGGTCGACCACCATCTCCACCATTTCGCGGTCCATTTCGACATCGCCCCCCTCAAGGCTGAGGTCGATGCGCTTGCCCAGGTCCCGGCCGAGATCGCGCACCATGCGCGGGATGGCCGTGAACAGCCGGTCGACGCGCTGCATCCTGGTCTTGGAAATGGCGTCGCGCATGTCCGCGACGCAGGTCGACAGTCTTTCGAAGGCGCTTTCCAGTTCCGGATCGCCCGACCGCTCGCGCAGCTTGCGCGACAGCTCGTTGCGGGCCAGCACCATGTCGGACACGCCGTTCATCAACTGGTCGATCAGCGACAGGGGCAGGCGGATCGTGCGCGGCGCCGATTGCCCGCCGGAAGCGCGCGCGACGGCGACGGACGCCGCCGGCGCCTCGCTCTCATCCGGCGCGGACGCTTCCTTCTCGGTCAGGGCGGCGATCAGATAATCGTCATTCTCCTGCGGCAGCGCAGCGCCGATGGCGACCGCCTCGGCCAGTTCCGCGATCCGGTCCATAATGCCCAGAACGGCGCTGACGGTGGCAGGATCGGCAAGGCGCTTGTCCGCCCGGATTTCCGACAACACATCCTCAGCCGCATGGCTCAGCCGTTCGAACCGCGGCAGGTTGAGGAAGCCGCAGCTCCCTTTCACCGTATGGAAAAAGCGGAAAATGGCGTCCAGCCGGTCGCGGTCCGTAGGGTCGGCTTCCCAGGCGACGACCTCCCCCGCCAGCGCCTCCAGCGTTTCCTGCGTTTCCGATATGAATTCCTGGAGTAGCTCGTCCATTCCACCGCCTCATGGGATAGGCGGCGGACCATGGCGCGGCTGTGGTTAAATCCCCGTTAAAGAGGGGTAACGCGGCAACCATGAAAGGAAAAGGGGCGCCGCGACCGGCAGTCGCGGCGCCCCTTTCGGCTCGGTAACAGCCTTGAACTTAATGCGCCTCGGTCTTCTCGACCGAGTCAGCCGCCTTCTCACCGGCTTCGCGGGTGGCGTCCGCCTTGTTCTCCAGCGCGTCCGCGGCGTTTTCAGCGGCGCTTTCGGCATTGCCGCTCAGATTATCGGCCATCGCTTCCATATTGTCGGCCTGGTTGTCGATGGCGTCCGCCTGATTCTCATACGCGTTCTCGACCTTGTTCTCCTGCTTGGAATCGCATGCAGCAAGCGCGATCAGGCTGGCAAGGCCAAGGACTGATACGAAGGTTTTCACGGCGTTTTCTCCTGTTGCGCCCCCATGGGCTGACGTCATTCGGCAAGGGGACCGGATGCCCGGAACCCTGACGCCCATCAACTGGTCGCGCGAAGGATGGTTCCCGCCGCACACTCCTTTCGTCGCGGAAACGACTTATTTTTTCAGGGAATCGCGAATTTCGCGCAGCAGCAGCACGTCCTCCGGCGTCGCGGCCGGCGCTTCCTCGGGCTTGGGCATCAGCTTGTTCACCGCCTTCACCAGCAGGAAGATGATGAAGGCCAGGATCAGGAAATTGACGAACACGGTCAGGAATTCGCCCCAGCCGAACATGGCGACATTGGCCGCCTTCAGGTCGGCATAACTGTCCGGGTTCCCCTTGAACCCGGCGGGAATCTCGCCCAGCCGGATGAAATAGCCGGAAAAGTCGGCCCCGCCGAAGATATAGCCGACGACCGGCATGATCAGGTCGTCCGTCAACGACTTGGTGATGGTGGCGAAAGCCCCGCCGATGATCACGCCGACGGCCAGGTCCATGACATTGCCGCGATTGATGAACGTCTTGAATTCGGAAATCAGCCCCATGGCGAACCCCTTGTCCCGATTGCGATATTGACAGCATGAGCCGTTGCGAAGGCTTCGACAACCGCCTATTTCCTCACACGAAACAAGCCTGAGGATGTTCCATGACGATCCTGCGCCAGTTCCGCCTGTTCCTTCTGCCGCTGCTGGGCGCCTTTGCGCTCAGCGCCTGCGGCATCAACAGCGTCCCCGCCGCCGAGGAGGTCGCAAAGGCCAAATGGGCCGACGTGCAGGCGCAATATCAGCGCCGCGCGAACCTTGTCGGCAATCTCGTGGCCACGGTGAAAGCCGCCGGCAAGCAGGAGCAGGACACGCTGGTCAAGGTGACGGAGGCCCGCGCCAGGGCCACCTCCGTCCAGGTCAATGCCGAGGATCTGTCCGATCCCGCCAAGGTGCAGCAGTTCCAGCAGGCGCAGGCGCAACTGAGCCAGGGCCTTGGCCGCCTTCTCGCCTCGGTAGAGGCTTATCCGGAGCTCAAGACCAACCAGAATTTCCTCGACCTGCAATCCCAGCTCGAGGGTACGGAGAACCGCATCGCCGTCGCGATTCGCGACTATAACGAAGCGGTGCGCGCCTATAACACCCGCATCCGCACCTTCCCCGACGCGATCGGCGCCAAGATCATCCATGGCGCCAAGCCCATGACTCCGTTCCAGGCCACCACGCCCGGCGCGGAAGAAGCGCCGAAGGTCGATTTCGGCAACTGAGCCGGTGATGCTACGCCGCCTGCTCCTGATCTTCGCGCTGCTGGTTTTCATGCCCGTGGCGGGAGGGACGGGAATCGCGCCTTCCGCTCAGGCCCAGACCTTCCCCAAGCTGACCGGCCGGGTGGTGGATGACGCCGCCCTGCTCTCCCCTCAGCAGAAGCAGGCGTTGACCGACAAGCTGGCGGCGCTGGAGCAGCAGAGCGGGCGACAACTGGTGGTGGCGACCCTGCCCGACCTCCAGGGATATGACATATCCGATTATGGCTATCGGCTGGGCCGCGCCTGGGGAATCGGGTCCAAGGACAAGAATGACGGCGCGCTGCTGATCATCGCCCCCAATGAGCGCAAGGTCCGGATCGAGGTCGGCTACGGCCTGGAAGGCATCATGACCGATGCGCTGTCGTCCCAGATCATCCGCAACGCCATCACGCCCCGGTTCAAGGCCGGGGACATGCCCGGCGGGATCGATGCGGGCGTGGACGCCATCGGCAAGCTGCTGACCCTGCCCCCCGAAGAAGCCAAGGCGCTGGCGGCGCAGGCCGAAGCCAGGGCGCGCGACGCAGCGGACGATGGCGGGGCATTCATGGCGATATTCTGGCTCGTCGTCGTCGCGATCATCGTGATCGCCATGCTTTCCGGGCGGGGCAAGGGACGGCGCTATCGGGGCGGATCGGGACCGATCATCCTGTGGGGGCCGGGCGATTCCGGATGGAGCGGCGGTGGATCAGGCTGGGGCGGTGGCGGCTGGGGCAGCGGCGGCGGCGGCTTTTCGGGCGGCGGCGGCAGCTTCGGCGGCGGCGGCGCGTCGGGGGACTGGTGATGCGCCTGATCATGAACGAAGCCGATCACGACCGCGTGACCGCTGCGGTGGCCGAAGCGGAGAAGGCGACGGATGGCGAGATCGTCACCATCGTCGCGCGCCGGTCGGACGCCTATCATGATGCAGGGCTGCACTGGGCCATCGGCGCGGTGTTCCTGGCCCTGTCGGCGGCGGCGGCCTTTCCCCTGCATTTCCGGCGCTTATGCTCCTGGCTGCTGCAAAGCTGGGAGCATGAGGTGGAGGACTGGAAGCTCTTGACGGTCCTGCTCAGCCTGCTCATCCTCAAATTCCTGATCGTCCGCTATGCACTCGCCTGGATGCCGCTGCGCATGGCGTTGACGCCCAAGGCCACCAAGGCCCGCCGCGTGCGCCGCCGTGCCATCACCCTGTTTCGCGCGGTAGCCCAGGGGCGCACGCGCGGACGGACCGGCGTGCTCATCTACCTCTCGCTGGATGAGCATCGGGCGGAACTCGTCGCGGATGCGGCGATCAACGAAAAGGTCGCTCCGGAAATCTGGGGCGAGGCCATGGCCGCGCTGATCGACGGCGTGCGCGCAGGCCGCGCCGCCGAAGGCATGGCGGAAGCGGTGCGGCAGGTCGGCGGCGTGCTGGCCGAATATTTTCCGGCGACCGGCGACAATCCCAATGAATTGCCCGACAGGTTGATCGAATTATGAGCGAACGGGACGGAGCTTCCCCCGAAGAGATCATGTGGGAAGGCCGCTTCATCACCGCCAAGCGCCGGGGCAGGTGGGAATATGTCGGCCGGGCGCGGGGCATCCATGCCGCCGTCATTCTGGCCGTGGACGAGGCGGCGGACGGGCGGCATGTGTTGCTGGTCGATCAATATCGCGTGCCGCTGGGCCGCCGGTGCATCGAATTGCCCGCCGGCCTTGTGGGCGACCATGACGAGGGCGAGGAAGCCGTGCTGGCCGCCACTCGCGAACTGGAGGAGGAAACCGGCTACCTGTCCGGCCGGATGGAGGCTTTGGGTGAATTCTTCAGTTCGCCCGGCATGGTGTCGGAGAGCTTCACGCTGTTCCGTGCGCATGACCTCATGAAAACCGGCGATGGCGGCGGCGTGGAAGGCGAGGATATCCGCGTGCACCGCGTGCCGCTCGACAGAATTCAAGACCGGATCGCGGCATGGCGGACGGAAGGCTTCGCAATCGACGTGAAGCTGCTGTTGCTGCTGGGTGCGGGCATCGTGGGCTGAGGCCTTTTGCAGGGCGAGGCGCTCCACGCAGTCCCGCCCTGTAAATGCATCACCTCCGCCAACGTGCGGTCACCTCAACCGTCCGCTGTCGAAATGGTCCCCAAGTCGATCCGGGCGATGATCACGCTCAGCAAAAGGTCACAGACTGCCGAAACCAGGGGCTTCGCCACGGGCATTGCCGTCGATGCGGGTCGGCCGTCTCCAGCCGATCCGCGGGCGCTTGCGCAGGCGGAGGGTCGGCCAGTCGCCGCGGTCCGTCCGTTCCGCCAGGCGCATTCCCTGGGCGCGATAGGCAGCCAGCACCGCACCGGCCTGTTCATTGAGCAGCCCCGCAAGGACGATGGTGCCGCCTTCCTCCACCAGCGCGCAGAGCGAGGGAGCAAGTTCGATCAGCGGACCGGCCAGGATATTGGCGATCAGCAGGTCATAGGGCGCGCGCGTCGCAATAGCCGGGTGATCCACGCCGGCAGCCGTGTAGAGCGCGAGCTGCCCCTGTCCCTTGCCCGTCGCAATCCCGTTGGCCGCCGCGTTGGCAGCGCTGATCTCCACCGCGACGGGATCGATGTCCGACGCCGTCGCATAAGCCCGCGGCCAAAGGTGGAGCGCCGCGAAGGCAAGCAGGCCAGTGCCCGTTCCGATGTCCGCGACATTGCCGAAGCGCATGCCGACCCGCCGCATGCGGTCGAGCATGATCAGGCAGCCCGCCGTGGTTTCATGCTGGCCCGTGCCGAAGGCGCGGCTCGCCTCGATCAGGAAATTGACGTGGCCGGGCGCCGCCGGGTCGCTGGCGAGATTGCGGACGTGGAAACGCCCCGCAGTGACGGGTTCCAGCCCCTGCTGGCTCAACGTCACCCAATCCTCGTCGGGCAGTTGCTCGACCAGCGGCTTGACGCCGGCGGCGCTGGGGACGAGCGAACGGAGCAGCCGGATCGCGGCGGGGCTCGGCTGGCCTTCGAAATAGGCGTCGAGCCGCCAGCTTTGTTCATTATCGGCCTCCGCCTCGCTGGTCATCAGCACAGGCGGACGATCCATCAGCGCGAAGGCGGCAATGTCGCCATCCAGCGCTTCGGCCTCCGCACGGGTGCATGGGAAGGTGACTTTCCAGCTTTGCGCCTTCTCTTCGGCCAGCGCGGATGGGGTGGCAAGGTCGTTCATGTCGCGGCCTTTAGACCTTTGGCGGATGGAGGGGAAGCAGGCACATCTGCCGGGGATGCAAGCCTTGGGTGATCGAGGACATCAAACCCCTTCCCTGAAGCAGGGGGGAAGCGCTGGTGTCCGCAATTTCCCAGAACGAAGCATATATAAGAAAAGGGCGAGCTTCGCAGCCCGCCCTTCCTGTTTCCCGCCGTTCGCGCGGCTTAGTAAACGCGCGCCTTGGGCTTGATATATTCCGCCTCGTCCGTGAGCGTGTAATCGTGCACCGGACGGTAGTCGAGCGTCACCTTGCCGCCCTTGCCGCCCCAGCCCTCGAACCAGCTTACGGTGTGCTTCATCCATTCGGCGTCGTCGCGGTTCGGGAAGTCCTCATGCGCATGGGCGCCGCGGCTTTCCTTGCGGTTTTCCGCGCTGACCATGGTGCAGACCGCCTGGGACATCAGATTGTCCAGTTCCAGCGTCTCGATCAGGTCGGTGTTCCAGATCAGCGAGCGGTCCGAAACCGCGACGTCCTGCAAGCGGCCATTGACCTCTGCCATCTTCGCGACGCCCTCCGCCAGCAGCGCGCTGTCGCGGAACACGGCGGCGTGCTTCTGCATGGTGTGCTGCATTTCCAGGCGGATCTTCGCCGTAGGGGAACCGCCCTTTGCATTGCGATAATGATCGAGGCGGCCCAGCGCCAGGTCGGCCGCGTCCTTGGGCAGCGGACGATGCGAGCCGTTGGGCTTGATCGTTTCCTTGAGGTGCAAGCCGGTCGCGCGGCCGAAGACGACGAGATCGATCAACGAGTTGGAACCCAGCCGGTTCGCGCCATGGACCGAAACGCAGGCCGCTTCACCCACGGCATAGAGGCCCGGCACCACGACTTCGGGATCGTCACCGACCTTCGTCACCACCTGCCCATGATAATTGCAGGGAATGCCGCCCATATTATAGTGGACGGTCGGCGTCACCGGCAGCGGCTGGCGGGTCAGGTCGACACCGGCGAAGATCTTGCCGCTTTCGGTGATGCCCGGCAAGCGTTCCGCCAGCACCTTGGGATCGATATGATCGAGGTGCAGGTAGATATGGTCCTTGTTCGGACCCACGCCGCGCCCTTCGCGCATTTCCATCGCCATCGAACGCGACACGACGTCGCGCGACGCCAGATCCTTCGCGGAAGGCGCATAGCGCTCCATGAAGCGCTCGCCCTCGGAATTGGTGAGGTAGCCGCCCTCGCCCCGCGCGCCTTCCGTGATGAGCACGCCCGCGCCGTAGATGCCGGTCGGGTGGAACTGCACGAATTCCAGATCCTGCAAAGGCAGGCCCGCGCGCAGCACCATGCCGCCGCCGTCGCCGGTGCAGCTATGCGCCGAAGTGGCGGAGAAGTAAGCGCGGCCGTAACCGCCCGTCGCCAGCACGACCGCCTTGCTGCGGAAGCGATGGATCGAACCGTCTTCCATGCAGATGGCGATGACGCCCCGGCATTCCTTGCCGTTCGGGCCGTCTTCCATGATCAGGTCGATGGCGAAATATTCGATGTAGAAGTCCGCGTCATACTTCAGGCTCTGCTGATAGAGCGCGTGCAGCATGGCGTGGCCGGTACGGTCGGCGGCGGCGCAGGTGCGCTGCACCGGCGGGCCGGCGCCCATATTCTGCATGTGGCCGCCGAACGGACGCTGGTAGATGGTGCCGTTGTCGTTACGGCTGAACGGAACGCCCGCATGCTCCAGCTCGATCACGGCGGCCGGCGCCTCGCGCACCATATATTCGATCGCGTCCTGGTCGCCCAGCCAGTCCGACCCCTTGACGGTGTCGTACATGTGCCAGGTCCAGTGGTCGGGCGAGTTGTTGCCAAGGCTCGCCGCGATGCCGCCCTGCGCCGCCACCGTATGGCTGCGGGTCGGGAACAGCTTGGTGATGCAGGCGGTCTTCAGGCCCGCTTCCGCACTGCCCATGGTGGCGCGCAGGCCGGAGCCGCCGGCACCCACGACGACCGTGTCATAGGTGTGGTCGATGATCTTATAGGCTTCGCTCATTATTTGACGATCCCCGTGAAGGCGATCTTGGCGATCGCGAAGATGCCCGCGGCCGTGCCGCCAATGGCATAGAAGTTCAGCAGCAGGATGCAGAAGAAGTTGAGGCCCTTGTCGTGGACATAGTCCTCCAGCATGATCTGCATGCCCAGGCGCAGGTGATAGAAGATGCTGACCAGCATCAGCATCAGCGGCACCGCCACCAGGGGCTGCGCGATCCAGTTATGGACGCTCTGATAATCGAGGCCCGGCAGGGCGATCAGGCTGAACAGCAGCCACAGCACCAGCAACAGGTTGCCGACGGCGGTATAGCGCTGCGCCAGCCAGTGATGCGCGCCATGCCTGGCCGATCCAAGACCGCGGACGCGGCCGATTCCGGTTCCGGTTCCCATCAGAATTTCCCCGTGCAGATGGCGGCCCAGAAGGCGATGGTGAGGAGCGTCGAGAAGACGAAGGTCAGCAGCGACCAGATCTTGTTATTCTTGAGCTCATAGCCCGCGCCCAGATCGAGCACGAAGTGGCGAAGACCGGAGCAGAGATGCTGGAAGAAGAACCAGCTAAGGCCGGCCATCACCAGATAGCCGATGGGCGAAGTCGCGCATTTGACGAAGGTTGCATAGGCATCCGGCCCCATGGCGGCGGCCATCAGCCACCAGACCAGTCCCATCGCACCGACCGTCGCAAGACCGTTGCCGGTCACGCGGTGCATGATGGAGACGGCCATGGCTGGCCCCCATTTCCAGATCGTCAAATGCGGCGAGAGCGGCCGGCTCGTGGTTCGCGCCATATCTTCCCTACGTCCCTGATGTTTGTCCCTCGAGTCCCGTCCCCTTAGGAGCGATACGCCAAGAGGGCAAGCCGCCCTGACCACGCGACGGGGCGATCCCCGCCAGGCCGGCGGAACATTTCCGGGATGAGGAACCATGCAGGCCGGTTTTCGGCGGGTCGATGACGGGTAAAGCGCCAAAGGATCGGATCGGGGGCCGAATGTCCGCCGATCCTAAGAAGTGATTAACCAAATGGCGCTATCACCCGACGGGACAATGAGACCAATCTGGGGTTTTGCCGCACATGAATTCCGCCGCCACGCCCAAAAGCACCGTCCTTGCGATGATGAGGGAGGTCGACCCGCATGGCGAGCTGGCGCAGGGGTTGCGCCAGATTCGCGACCTGCTGGGCGAACAGGTGACCCTGGCGGCGCGCACTTTCTACGATGCCTATGTCGAGCAGACGGGGCTGCGGTCGAAGCTCAACCCCTCCACGCTCGCCAAGATCGAGACGGAAGCGCATGAATATGTGCGCCAGAAACTGGGCTATTACGATGCGGGCGAATGGGCGATTTCCTCCATCGCCTGCGTACGCCACGCCCGCAAGCACGGCTCCCCGCTGCGTGCGGTGCTGATGCCGGTGGCCGCGGCCAACGAGAAGCTGATCGACCTTATCTGGCATCGGATGGAGGATGAAACGGGGCGCCGCCGTCTGGTGCATGTCATGATGCAGGTCGGCATGGTCGACGCCGGGCTGATGGCGAACGTCATCGCAGGCGACGAGGCGGAGGCGCAGCGCAACGAGCGCCAACGCTTCGGCACGATGTTCGAACAGCGGATCATGGGAGAGATCGACGGCGCGTCGCAACTGGGCGAATCGCTGCGCGAACAGGCGAAGGACGCATCGGCCGCGACACGCGGCATGCTGGGCAAGGCGTCGGAAGTCGCCGCCGCCGCCGAACAGTCCGCCCTTGCGATGCGCGAAGCCGCCCGCACCTCCGCCGGCCTCATTCGCGCTATCGAGGATGCGCGGACGGAGGTGGAGAGCGCGGCCGACGTCGCCCAGCGGGCGGCCCGCCAGTCGGGCGACGCGGTGGCCATGTCGACCACCCTGTCCGACCATGCGAAATCCATCGAATCGATCCTGGGCCTGATCCGCGACATTGCCGGCCAGACCAACCTGCTTGCGCTCAACGCCACGATCGAGGCGGCCCGCGCGGGCGATGCCGGCCGCGGCTTCGCGGTGGTCGCGCAGGAGGTGAAGAGCCTCGCCAACCAGACCGCCCGCGCCACCGATGAGATCGCGGGCAAGATCGCGGACATCCAGGCATCCACCCGCCAGTCTGTGGAGACCAACGAGCGCATTCGCGACACGGTGGGCGAGGTCCAGGCCAGCGCCGAACGCATCCGCCACGCCATGGATGCCCAGGCGCAGACGGTGACGATGATCACCGCCGCTGTCGACGAAACCGCGCTGGCCGCCGACTCCATGTCGTCGACCATCAGCGCCATCCGCCAGGATACCGAGGTGGTCGCATCCGAAATCGACCAGCTCGAACGCGGCTTCATGAGCGTGGAAGGGAAGCTTTCCAGCCTGCGCGCGGCGTCATCGGACTTCGGACGCCAGGTGGCCTGAGGAAGAGCGGCGGCCGGCGGGGCGGAACTGCCCGCCCCGCCCCCCCTTACCGCCAGTCGAAGGTCAGCGGCGCTTCCCTGAAGGCGAAGCGGTCGAGATGGTCCGCCACCACCTGCTTGAAGCGTTCGACATCGGTCCCCTCCCCCGGTTCGATCGTGACGGTCAGGGCGTCAGCCCCGGCCGCCATCCGGATCGGCCCCATGGGAAAGGCGATGCTTCCCTGCCGCGCGTCGAAATCGGTTTCGAACTTGTGCCCCCAATGCTTGCACAGCTGCTGGAGATAGCGGCTGGCGTTGGCGGTCGGCACATGCGCTGTCAAAGCCATGGTCAAAGCCTTTCGATCCTGCTGGCCGCCTCGTCGATCAGCGCGGCGACGTCGAACATGGTCTGCGCATCCGCCCCCTCCTTTTCAAGCCGCGCCCGGACCGCCATGCCCAGATTGTGCATGGCCCGCCGGATCGGCGCGCCGTCGGTGCGCTCCGCCTTGCGCGCCAGCGAGCCCAGCCGGTCCATGACCAGCGCCACGCCTTGTTCATGGTCGGCCAAATAGGCCGTGCCCGCCTCCGTGATCGCGAACAGCTTGCGGCTGCTTTCGCCCGGCTGCTCCGCGATCAGATCCATGTCCGCAAGCAAGGTCAGCGTCGGATAGACGACGCCCGGACTTGGCACATAAACCTCGCCCGACAGGGTTTCGATCTCGCGGATCAGATCATAGCCATGGCGGGGCGCGTCGGAGATGAGCTTGAGCAGGATGAGCCTGAGCGCGTCATTGCCGAACAGGCGGCGACGGCCGCCGCCCCGCCCACCGCCAAAATGCCCGCCCCGGCCGCCGCCGAACGGACCATCCCCGAAGCGACCGCCAAAGCCGCCGGGTTCGCGGCCGTCCGGTCCGAACATGCGGTCATGGCCAAAACCGTGGTGCCCGCGAGCGCGATGATGAAAATGCATGGATGATTCTCTCAACTGTTTCTTGATAGTTTGAGATATATCTTAAAAAGATCGAACGTCAAGAGTTGCGATATATCTTTATCGCGGATCAGGGCTATGGCGGGAACTCCCCCAAAAATCTGGGCCGGCCTCCCGTCCCACCAGTGCCTGAATCCGGCTCAAGCATGACCCCGCCATCCCGGCGCGGCTCCGCCGGCGGACCGCGCGGGCCCGTGAACGAAAAAGGCCCGCCGGACGGTGGTCCAGCGAGCCCTTGCATGCTTCAGGTGCAACCGATCAGTCCGGTTTCTTCGCCACGCTGACCAGCGCCGGGCGCAGCAACCGGTCCTTGATCGTATAGCCTGCCTGCATCTCCACCAGCACCGTACCCGGCTCGGCGTCGGCGGAGGGTACTTCCATCATCGCCTGATGCTTGTTGGGGTCAAGCGGCTGGCCGACCGACACCAGCTTCTCAATGCCGTTGCGGCCGAACACCGCCTCCAGTTCCCGCCCGGTGGCTTCAAGCCCGGCGACCAGGCCCTTGAACTTCTCATCCTCGCGCAGGTCGGCGGGGATCGCCTGAAGCGCGCGGCCCAGATTGTCCGCCACCGACAGCATGTCGCGGGCAAAGGCCGTCGCGGCATAGGCGCGTGCGTCGGCCAGTTCCTTTTCCAGCCGCCGCCGCACATTCTGCGCTTCGGCATGGGCGTAGAGCACCTCCTGCTTCGCGGTCGCCAGCTCGTTTTCAAGGCTCGCGATCCGTTCCGCCGCCGCGTCGCCGGCGGGCGACGCATCCTCGGGCAGTTCGTCCACGACTTCGGTATTTTCGATATTCTGCTTGTCTTCGCTCATCTCATCAATCTCGACAGCGTCTGTGCGGTGAAGTCCACCATGGGGATCACCCGCGCATAGTTCAAGCGCGTGGGGCCGATTACCCCGACCACGCCCACCACCCGGCCGTCACCGCTGCGGTAAGGCGCGGCTATGACCGAAGAACCCGACAGGGAAAAGAGCTTGTTTTCCGAACCGATGAAGATTTTGGTCGCGCTGCCCGCCAGCGCACTTTCCAGCAGCCGGGAAATCTCCTGCTTGCCTTCAAGCTGTTCCAGCAATTGCCTCACCCGTTCCAGATCGGCGGCGGTGCCGTCATCCAGCAGATGCGCCTGACCGCGCACGATCAGCACCGGGCGGTCGTCGGCATCCTGCGACCACAGGGCGATACCCCTCGCCACCAGTTCCCCCGCCGCGCCCTGAAGCGCGTTCCGGTCCCCCTCTACCTCGCGCCGGAGGGCCTCGCGCGCCTGCGCCAGCGTCATGCCGCCAAAGCGCGCCGACATGAAGTTGGCAGCCTCGTTCAGCATCATCGGCGTCACGCCCACCGGAAGGTCCACGACGCGATTCTCGATGGAACCGTCCTGCCCCACCAGCACAGCCAGCGCCTGCCGTTCATTCAGGGGCACGAAGCCGAACTGCCGCAGCACCGGCTCCCGCTTGGGCACCATCACGATGCCGGCGCAGGCCGAGAGGCCGGACAGCGCAGCGGTCGCGGCCGACAGCGCCTCCTCTATCGGGCCGCCTTCGCTGATCCCGGCCTCGATCGCGCGCCGTTCCTCGACCGAAGGTTCCGCGGCCTGCATCATGCCGTCGACGAACAGCCTGAGGCCGGTTTCCGTCGGCATCCGTCCAGCGGAGGTGTGCGGCGCGGCAAGCAGGCCCAGTTCCTCCAGATCCTGCATCACATTGCGGATGGAGGCGGGCGACAGGCTGAGCGACGCCATCTTGCTGATCGTGCGCGAGCCAACGGGCAGCCCGGTGCCGAGATAGCTCTCGACCACCAGACGGAAAACGTCACGCGCACGCTCGTTAAGTTCGGTGATCGGGGTGACCGCCATGGCCTTTATCTAGGCAAGCATCGGTCCCGGCTCAAGCCCGTCGTCATCGGCCCTTCGCCGTCGTCGGCTTCACCATGGCGGCGACGTCGAGCATGCTGGGGATCGACGCGATGGTGGCGCGCAGCTTGCCATAGCCCGCATCCATGCAGCCCGACTGGAACTCCAGCCGGGTGGGTGGCGCTTCGCCCCGGGTCCATTCTATCACATAGCCGGGCATGTCCGTGGCGAAGCGGACGCAATTTTCCCCCTGGCCGATTCGCCTGACCGTGCCCTGCGCGGGCCGAAACTGCGCCAGCGCGGCGCGGAAGCGGCGATATTGCGCCGGCGTCACCGTGAAACGGGTCGGGCCGGGAATGGCGGTGAAACGCTGCGGCTCGATCAGCCCGGACCCGTCCGGCGTCACGCGCAGGCTGTAGCTGGGGCAGGCGCCGAAACAGGGACCGGCGGAAAATCTGATGGTATCGCCGGCCAGGGTCGGCTTTTCCAGCTCCGCCTGTTCCATGGCACAGCCGCCCAGCAGGACAGTGGCCGCCAAAATCGATAGCGCTTTCGTCACCATAGGCCGCTCTCTAGCATCTTTCGGGTTCATCGCCACTGGCATGATGGGCCGCCCGACGCTAAGCCCGCTCGACACAACGCTTCGGAGTAGAATATTTATGCGTCCTTCCGGCCGTGCGCCCGACCAGATGCGCGACATCACCATGGAACCCGGCTTCACCATCCATGCCGAGGGGAGCTGCCTGGTCAGCTTCGGTGACACGCGGGTCCTCTGCACCGCCTCGATCGAGGAGAAGGTGCCCCCCTTCCTGCGCGGCAAGGGGTCGGGCTGGGTCACGGCGGAATATGGCATGCTGCCCCGCGCCACCCACACCCGCGGCAGCCGCGAGGCCGCCAAGGGCAAGCAGTCGGGCCGCACCCAGGAAATCCAGCGCCTCATCGGCCGGTCGCTGCGCGCCGTGGTCGACCTCCAGAAGCTGGGCGAGCGGCAGATCGTCGTTGACTGCGACGTGATCCAGGCCGATGGCGGCACCCGCACCGCCGCCATTTCGGGAAGCTGGGTGGCGCTGCGCATCGCCATCGACAAGCTGCTGGCATCGGGCGCCCTCACCGAAGACCCCATCGTGCAGAAAGTCGCGGCGATAAGCTGCGGCATCTATAACGGCACCCCGGTGCTGGATCTGGACTATGCCGAGGACAGCAATGCGGAGGCGGACGCCAACCTGATCCTGACGGGCGACGGCAAGTTCGCGGAGGTGCAGGCGACCGCCGAGGGCGCGACCTATGACGAGGAGGAACTGCTGCGCCTGCTGCGCCTTGCCCGCATAGGCTGCGCGCGGATTTTCGCGGCACAGGACAAGGCGACCGGGAGATAATTCTTCCTTCCGTTCGTTTTCGGGGCGCGTGGGATATGGGATGACGGAATGAGCGATGAATTCGGGCAGGAACAGGCGATCCGCAAGCTGGGTCCGGGACGACTGGTGATCGCCAGCCATAATCCCGGCAAAGTGCGGGAAATCGGCGAATTGCTGGCGCCCTATGGCATAGAGACGGTGTCCGCAGCGGCGCTGGACCTGCCCGAGCCGGAGGAGACCGGCACGACCTTCATCGCCAATGCGGAACTGAAGGCGATGCAGGCGGCGGATCTTTCCGGCCTGCCCGCGCTGGCCGACGACAGCGGCCTGTGCGTGGAGGCGCTGAACGGCGATCCGGGCATCTTCTCCGCCCGCTGGGCCGGCCCGACCAAGGATTTCGGCCTCGCCATGCAGCTCGTCTGGGACAATATCCAGGCGAAGGGGCCGGAAGCGGGTCATGACGCGCATTTCGTCTGCGCCCTGGCGCTGGCCTGGCCCGACGGCCATGTGGAGGCGTTCGAAGGCCGCGTCGACGGCACGATCACCTGGCCGCCCCGAGGCGACAGGGGCTTCGGCTATGATCCGATCTTCCAGCCGCATGGTCATGGCATCAGCTTCGGCGAGATGGACCCGGAGAAGAAGCATGGCATGAGCCACCGCGCCGATGCGTTCGCGCAATTGGTGGCGGCGGTTTTTTAAGGAGCGCCTTCCGCCCGATTCGGCGGCCATGCTGCCGCGAAGGCTGCTGGACGAGACGGGCGGCTCTTGAAAGCCCGGGGCCGGGCCTTGTGGATGATCTCATCGCCTTGACCGGGCTCCCGCCATCGCAGGAGCACGGCGGGCATGATGCCGGCGATCGGCCGGTAGCGGCCGATCCCGGCTTGTCCCTCATCCCGCATAAAGGTTCGTCGGCAATCCCCGGACGCCGGGGAAGACTTCGAAAAACGCACCGTCATAGTCGCTTTCCGGCAGACCGGTCGCCGCGGAACTGACGAACATCCGGTCCAGCTCGTCCCCGGCGAAGCAGATGTTCGTCACCTGCCTGGCGGGCAGCGCGATCGAGCGGTCGAGCTTGCCCCCGGGCGTGAAGCGGCTGATCCGCCCGCCGCCCCAATGGGCTACCCAGAGATGCCCGTCCGCATCGACGGTCATGCCGTCGGGATAGCCATCCTCCTCGGCAAGGCGGATGAAGGGCTGGCGATCCGCCAGGCCGCCTTCGGCCGTGCGGGCGAAGCGATATATCTGCCGCCTGGCCGTATCGCTGTGATAAAGCCAGTGCCCGCAGGAGGAAAAGGCCGGGCCGTTGGGCACGCGATAGCCCCCGTCCATCGCCGCCCAGCGTCCATCGGGATCGAGCCGGTAGAGCGCGCCCACATCCTGCTCCTCCGCCATGTCCATCGTGCCGCACCAGATGGCGCCGCTCGCATCGGCCTTGCCATCGTTCATGCGGCTGCCGGGCAGATGCGGTTCGGGATCGCCCATCGGCTCGATGACCAGCGGATCGAGCGAGAACCGGGCGAAGCCGCTCTGGAAGCCGCCGATGAAGCCCCCGCCCGCCCGCTCGGCCACCCAGCCGATCGGCTCGGGCATGGCCCAGCGCTGGATGGCGCCGTCGTCCAGCGACAGGCGGTTGAGCGCGGGCGCGAGTATGTCGGTCCAATAGACCGCATTCTCACGGGCGGACCATAGCGTCCCCTCCCCCAGCGCATCGCTTATGTCGCGGTCGACCTTGCGCCATTCACCCATGCCGGATGTTCCTTCAGCGCTTGACGGACAGGCGGTAGATCATCTGGTGATGATAGGGCTTGCCGGGGTCCACCCGCGCCGACAGGAATTTCGGCTGGTTGGGCGAGTCGGGGAATTTCTGCGGCTCCAGCGCGATGCCGTCGCCCATGCGGTAGAGATGTCCCTGCTTGCCGATCAGCGTCCCGTCCAGGAAATTGCCGGTGTAGAATTGCACGCCGGGCTCCGTCGTCAGCACGTCGAGCACGCGGCCCGACGCCGGGTCCTCCAGGCGCGCGGCCAGTTCGGGGCCCCTGGTCGCACCCTTGTCCAGCGCGAAATTATGGTCGTAGCCGCGCCCGGCGACGATCTGCGCGTCGCGGCCGTCGCGAATGCCATCCGCCACGCGGCGCGGCATGCGGAAATCGAACACCGTGCCTTCCACCGGCTTGAGTTCGCCGGTCGGGATCAGATTGGCGTCCACGGGCGTGAAGGCCCTGGCCGGAATGGTCAGCAGATGCCCCAGCGCGCTGTCGGCCGCTCCCTCGCCCGCCAGGTTGAAGATCGCATGGTTGGTCATGTTGACGATGGTCGGCCTGCTGGTCTTCGCGTCGAAGGCAATGCCCAGATTGCCTGCCTCGTCCAGCGTATAGGTGACGGTGGTGTCGAGCTTGCCGGGATAACCGGCGTCACCGTCCGGGCTGGTGAGGGACAGGACCAGCGTGGCGGTCGGCCCGCTCTTCAGCGAAACGACGTTCCACGCCTGCTTGTCGAAGCCCTTGCCCCCGCCATGCAGCGAATTGACCTTGTCATTGAGCGGCAATTGATAGCTCTTGCCGTCCAGCGTGAATTTGCCGCCCGCGATCCTGTTGGCGTAGCGGCCCACGGTCACGCCGAAATAATTGGGACGGTCGACATAGCCGGCAAGATCGTCATAGCCGAGCAGCACGTCCGCGATCTTGCCGTTGCGGTCCGGCCCCTCCAGCTTCTGCAAGGTCGCGCCATAGGTCAGGATGGTGGCCGACACGCCTTGTGCGTTCTTCAGCGTGATCGCCTCGATCGCCGTGCCGTCGGCCAGCGTGCCGGCGGGGGCGCGACTGGCCTCCGCCGCCAGTGCTACCGTGCTTGTCATCATCAGGACGGCACCGTATGACAACGTTGCCAAAACCGTTCTGTTCATAAAGGCCTTTCGCATGCAGTTCCTCCCGGACGCCATTGACGCGTCGTTGGAGGGGATATACTCCTACAAAATAATCGGGCGCAACCCTGTTCCGGCGGCGCTCCTTTTCGACTCTTCCGGAGAAGGATGAATGGCAGGACCCATTTCCTCAACCGCGGCGCCCGCCGCGGCCCATAATCCGGGCACGCGCTACGGCCCTGCCCTGACATTGCTGGCCAGCCTCTTTTTCATGTGGGGCTTCATCACCGTCATCAACAATACGCTGCTGCCGCATCTGCGCAGCGTGTTCGAGCTGAGCTACACCCAGACGACGCTGATCGAATCGGTTTGGTTCATCGCCTATTTCGTCGCTTCCATCCCCTCGGCCAAGCTGATCGAACGCATCGGCTACCAGAAGTCGCTGGTGACGGGGCTGCTGATCATGGCGGCGGGCGCGCTGGGCATGATGCTGGCGGCGTCCATCCCCTCCTATGGCGTGACGCTGCTCATGCTGTTCGTGATCGCCAGCGGCATCACCCTGCTCCAGGTCGCGGCCAATCCCTATGTCGCGGTGGTCGGCAAGCCGGAAACCGCCTCCTCGCGCCTGAACCTGGTGCAGGCGATGAACTCGGCGGGCACGATGCTGGCGCCGATGTTCGGGGCCTATCTGATCCTCGGCCGGTCGAAGGGCGGCACCGCCCAGGGCGATGTCGTGCTGACGCAGGCGGAACGGCTGGCCGATGCCCAGTCGGTGGTCCTGCCCTATGGCCTGGTGGCCGTGGTGCTGGTGGTGCTGGCCGTCGTGATCGCGCGCTTCCCGCTGCCCGCCATGGGCGCGTCGGCCACCCGCCTCGCCAAGGAGGAGCGGAAGAAGCATTCGCTCTGGGCGCATCGCAACCTGGTGTTCGGCGTTCCGGCGATCTTCATCTACCTGATCGCGGAAATCGGCGTCGCCAACCTGTTCGTGAACTTCGTCAGCCAGCCCCACATCGCCAACCTCACCCATGAACAGGCGGGCCGTTACCTGACCTTCCTCTGGGGCGGCATGATGGTCGGCCGGTTCGCCGGCTCCGCGATCATGCAGCGGTTCGACGCGGGCAAGGTGCTGGCCGCCTTCTCCATCGGCGCCTTCATCGTGATGATGATCACCGTCTTCGCCCATGGGGAGGTGGCGATGTGGTCGCTGATCCTGGTGGGCCTGTTCCACTCGATCATGTTCCCGACCATCTTCACCCTCGGCATCAAGGGGCTGGGGCCGCTGACCGAAGAAGGATCGGGCCTGCTGATCATGGCGATCGCGGGTGGCGCGCTGGTGGTGGTGCAGGGCTATCTGGCCGACCGTTTCGGTTTGCAGACCAGCTTCCTGCTGACCGCGGTCTGCGAACTTTACATCCTGTTCTATGCGCTATGGGGATCAAAGCCGACCCATGCGCTGCCCGATCAGCAGATCGGGTGACGGAGCCGAGGGTCGCAAGCCTCGAAACCGGAAAAGGCCGGAGCGGGACGTCCCGTTCCGGCCTTTTTTTCATCCTCGCCATCGGGATTGGAAGGAAAGCCGGCCAAAGGCTGGCGCAAGCGAAAATGGCACGACCTGCGCGTGCTTCCCGTCCACCGCGCTTCGCGCAGGTGAGGATGCGAATCACCGCGTCATCGCGCTCGCCGTATCCTCCAGCGCCAGATCGACCAGCACGCCCATCGCCTCCGCCGCCGCGGCCGCATCGCCTGCCGCAATGGCGTCGAACACCCGCACATGGTCCGGAATCGGGTTGCGCGGCAAGGCGCGCGCCCGCTGCTTGAACTGGGTGGTCCAGTTGACCGCCGCGCCGATGCTGGCAGACAGCGTCTGCAGCGCATCGTTGCGCGTCGAATTCAGGATCGCATTATGGAAATCGCGATCCGCCGCGCGCCCGGCCTCTGTCGCCAGCGTGTGGCGGCGCATCGCGGCCAGCGCGTCCTTCATCAGCTTGATGTCCTCCCTGGTCCGCCGCTGCGCCGCCAGCCGCGCCGCCGCGGGCTCGACGATAGCGCGCAGTTCGAACAGGTCGCGCACGAACTGAACGTCGGGCTCCCCGGCGAAGGCCCAGGCCAGCACCTCGGGATCGAGCAGGTTCCAGCGATTGCGCGGCAGCACGCGCGTCCCCGCCTTGGGCCGGCTTTCCACCAGCCCCTTAGCGGTCAGCACCTGTATCGCCTCGCGATAGGCGCTGCGCGACACTTCCAGTTCCTCGGCAAAGGCGACTTCGCCGGACAGGACGTCGCCCGGCGCATATTGGCCGGACAAGATCGCCGTTCCCAGCTTGTGCGCGATGGCGCCATGCAGACGCCTTCCGGGACCCCGCGCCTCTTTCGATGCGCCCCCTTCGCCCTCTTCAGCCCCCTTCAAGAGCCGCTTTTCTTCAGCCATTCATGCTCCTCCGGCTCCTTCCTTAGCAGTCCATCAGCCAAGGCGAAACACAATCATTGCCTTCTACGACTAGCTGTAATATGTCGGAGTAATAAGGAGATTCACATGGCGGATAAAGCCCCGACTTTCGAACTTCAGGGCAGCTAGGCCGCCACGCGCCAGTCTCGCGCCGATGAAATGACTGACAATTCGACCTTTAGATGACGTTTACGAGCGCCGGGAAAGGCGCGCGGGAGGAGATCGTTCATGAATTTGCGCCTGTTGCAACACCGTTCGGGCAATGGGGGGCGTTCGGTTATCGCCGCGCAGGACGGCGAGGCGCATTTCCTCCTCGGGGTGGGGAGCATTCGCGCGCTGGCGCTGGACGCCATCGCCAAGGGTCTTTCGCTGGCGCAGATCGTCGCCGCGGCGCCGAAGGGCGATGCCGTCGACATCGCCGTCGAGTTCGAGGCCGGCCGCCTGATCGCGCCGATCGACCATGAGGACGCGGCCCATGTGCAACTGACCGGCACGGGCCTCACCCATCTCGGTTCCGCCGAAGGCCGCGACAAGATGCACCGCGAAGCCGCCGCCGCCGAAAAGCAGACGGACAGCATGCGCATGTTCCTGGAAGGGCTGGAAGGCGGGAAGCCCGCCCCCGGCGCGGTCGGACAGCAGCCTGAATGGTTCTACAAGGGCGACGGGTCCCAACTGGTGGGGCCGACCGATCCGCTGACCATGCCCGCCTTCGCACGGGATGGCGGCGAGGAGCCGGAGATCGCCGGCATCTACATCATCGGCCCCGACGGCCGGCCCTATCGCCTCGGCCTCGCGCTCGCCAACGAGTTCAGCGACCATGTGACCGAGCGGCACAATTATCTCTGGCTCGCCCATAGCAAGCTGCGCCAGGCGTCGCTCGGCCCGGAACTGCTGGTCGGCCCCGCGCCGGAACATATCGAAGGCAGCAGCCGCATCCTGCGGAACGGCGAGGTGCTGTGGGAAAAGCCTTTCCTCTCGGGCGAAGGCAATATGTCGCACAGTCTGGCCAATCTCGAACATCATCATTTCAAATATGACCTGTTCCGTCGCCCCGGCGACGTGCATGTCCACTTTTTCGGCACGGCCACGCTTTCCTTCGCCGACGGCGTGCAGACGCAGGAAGGCGATGTGTTCGAGATCATCGCCGCGCCCTTCACCCTGCCCGTGCGCAACCCGCTGAAGCGCGCGGCACCGGTCGAGGTGACGGTGAAGGTCCTTTAGGCCCATGGACCCCATTCGCATCGCCATCGTCGGCATCGGCAAGATCGCGCGGGACCAGCATGTCCCCGCGATCCGGGGCAATGGCGCCTTCAGCCTGGCCGCGACGGTCAGCCCGCAGGATGCGGGACTTGAGGGCGTGCCGCATCATGCCAGCCTCGACGCCCTGCTGGCGGAGGGGCCGGCGGTCGATGCGATTGCCCTCTGCACCCCGCCGCAGGTCCGCCATGCGCTGGCGTCGCAGGCGATCGGCAGGGGCATCCATCTGTTCCTTGAGAAGCCGCCCGGCGCGACATTGGCCGAAGTCGCCGCGCTCGAAGCGGAGGCGGACAAGGCCGGCGTCAGCCTGTTCGCGGCCTGGCATTCGCGCTTTGCCGCCGGGGTGGCTCCGGCGCGGGCATGGCTGGCCGAGCGGCGGATCGACAAGGTGTCCATCGTCTGGCGCGAAGATGTGCGCGTCTGGCATCCGGGTCAGGCGTGGATCTGGGAACCGGGCGGGCTTGGCGTGTTCGATCCGGGGATCAACGCGCTCTCCATCGTCACCCATATCCTGCCGCGCCCCTTCTTCCTGAAGGACGCCACGCTGGTGCTGCCGGAAAACCGCGCCGCGCCGATTGCCGCCGACATCGCCTTTCGGGACACCGGCGGCGCGGCGATCCACATGGACCTCGACTGGCGCCAGACCGGCCCGCAAAGCTGGGACATCATGGTCGAAACCGACGCGGGCATGCTGAAGCTCAGCCAGGGCGGCGCCGTGCTGCACCTGCCCGGCGGTACGGAGCATGGCGAGGACATCGAATATGCGGGCCTCTACCGCCGCTTCGCCGCGCTGATCCGGGGCGGACGCAGCGATGTGGACACCGCGCCCTTGCGGCTGGTTGCCGACGCCTTCCTGCGCGGCAAGCGCCAGACCACCGCAGCATTTCACGACTGAACACATGCCTGGACATAGGGAGAGAGGAATGATCAAGGCCCTGCGCCGCACCACTGCCGCGCTTCTGCTCTGCGCCACAGCGCTCACCGGCGCGCATGCGCAGACCGGCGGCAGGCCGACCATGGCGACCATCCATGCCGACAAGCCCGGCGCGACCTATGACAAGGCGATCTTCACCCAGTTCGCGGAGCATCTGGGCAATGGCATCTATGGCGGCCTGTGGGTCGGCAACGACAGGTCCATCCCCAACACCAACGGCTTCCGCAACGATGTGGTGGCCGCGCTGCGCAACCTGTCGGTGCCGATCATCCGCTGGCCCGGCGGCTGCTTTGCCGACGAATATCATTGGCGTGAGGGGATCGGGCCGAAGAAGGACCGCCCGGTCAAGGTCAATACCCATTGGGGCGGCGTGACCGAGCCCAATTCGGTCGGCACGCATGAATTTTTCGAACTGCTGCGGCAGGTCGGCGCACAGGCCTATATCGCCGGCAATGTCGGCAATGGCAGCCCGCAGGAAATGGCCGAGTGGGTGGAATATATGACCGCACCCGCCGGCAGCCTGGCCGATCTGCGCGCGAAGAACGGGCATAAGGAGCCATGGTCGGTCCCCTATTTCGGCGTGGGCAACGAACTGTGGGGCTGCGGCGGCAATATGCGGCCGGAATTCGCGGCGGACGAGACGCGCCGCTACGCCACCTTCATCAAGGCGCCGGCGGGCACCCGGATCCTGAAGGTCGCGGCCGGGGCCAATGTCGACGATTACAACTGGACCGAGACGATGATGCGGGTGGCGGCCGATCGTCTGGACGGCCTTTCGCTGCATTATTATGTCCACCCGGCGGGCGGCTGGCCGCCCCGCGCTCCCGCCGTCGACTTCGACGAGACCGGCTGGGCCGACGCGCTGGCCGGCGCGATGCGCATGGACGAGCTGATCACGAAGCACAGCGCGATCATGGACAAATATGATCCGCAGAAGCGGATATTCCTGGCGGTAGACGAATGGGGCGCATGGTACGCGCAGGACCCCGGCACGCATCCCGGTTTCCTGCGGCAACAGAATACGCTGCGCGATGCGCTGATCGCGTCGATCCATCTCGACATCTTCGCCAAACATGCCGACCGGGTGCGCATGAGCGCCATCGCGCAGATGGTGAATGTGTTGCAGGCGATGATCCTGACCGAAGGGAAGAAGATGGTGCTCACCCCCACCTATCATGTCTTCGAAATGTACAAGCCCTGGCAGGACGCGACGGTGCTGCCGATCGACATCGACACGCCCTGGTACAACAAGGACAGGTTCGTCATGCCGGCGGTCAGCGGATCGGCGGTGCGGGCCAGGGACGGCAAGGTCCATGTCGGCCTTTCCAATCTCGATCCCAACCAGACCAATATGGTGACGGTGAAGCTGGACGGGTTGAACGCGGCGAGCGTGTCGGGCCGCATCCTGACAGCCCCCGCGATCAATTCGCACAACAGCTTCGACGCGCCGGAGGTGGTGAAGCCCGCCGCCTTCACCGGCGCGCAGGTGAGCGGCGACACGCTGACGGTGGCGCTGCCGCCCAAGTCGGTGGTCGTGCTCGACCTGCAATGAAGCCCTTGGAGCGGACGGAGGGTGGAATCGCCGTCCGCTCCATCCTCTTTAGCTGTGCCGTGTTCCTGCGCAGAAGCACGTTGCGCCCGGAACCATTATCGGAGAGAGCCTATATGGCGCGGCAGA
Source organism: Sphingobium sp. CFD-2 (assembly GCF_024611135.1). NCBI lineage: Bacteria > Pseudomonadati > Pseudomonadota > Alphaproteobacteria > Sphingomonadales > Sphingobiaceae > Sphingobium > Sphingobium sp. CFD-2. The sequence goes on from NZ_CP084405.1 coordinate 2,383,103, forward strand.
TCATCATGAAACTCATGGGCCTCGCGCTGCTGGCGGCTGCTGGCCAGGCCTGGGCCCAGCAACCCGGCGCCACCCTCAACAGCCGCCTGACCGGCGACCTGACGCCGACCCACGATCCGGTCATCATCCGCGAAGGCGACAGCTATCATGTCTTCAGCACCGGCCACGGCCAGCGCCTGATCGAAACGCGCACGTCGAAGGACCTGGTCCACTGGACCGTCGGCGATCCCGTCTTCACCGCCCTGCCCGGCTGGGCGACGAAGGCGATCCCCGGCAGCAACGGCATGTGGGCGCCCGACATCCGCTTCGTGAACGGCCGCTACCGGCTTTATTATTCCGTCTCCACCTTCGGCTCCAACCGCTCGGCCATCGGGCTGGCGACCAGCCCGACGCTCGATCCCAAGGCGAAGAATTACGGCTGGCGCGACGAAGGGCTGGTGGTGATGTCGACCAGCACGGACGACTTCAACGCCATCGATCCCAATTTCATCGTTGACCGGGAGGGTCGCCACTGGCTGGCGCTGGGCAGCTTCTGGACAGGCATCAAGCTGTTCGCGCTGGACCCGAAAACCGGCAAACCCAAGGACCCCAAGGCGAAACCCCATGCCATCGCCCGCCGCCCCGCGCCCACAGGCGGCCCGGCCCCGGTGGAGGCGCCCTTCATCGTCGACCATGGCGGCTATTACTGGCTGATGGCGTCCTATGATTATTGCTGCAAGGGCGTGAACAGCACCTATTATACGGTGATCGGCCGGTCCAGGGCGATCACCGGCCCCTATCTGGGCAAGGACGGCAGTTCGATGATGCAGGGCGGCGGCACCATCTTCCTGCGCGCCGACCTTCAGGAGCAGCAACGCTGGCGCGGGCCGGGCCATGCGGGCTGGCTGCACGACCGGGACGGTACGGACTATGTCGTCTATCATGCCTATGACAAGCAGGCGAACGGCGCCCCCACCCTGCGGATCGCGCCGGTCCGCTGGGGCGCGGACGGCTGGCCGGTGGCTGAATATTGACCCCGTCGCCCTCCTCCCTCCGGCGCTTCGCGTCTCCCTCCCTCTCCCGCCGGGAGAGAGGGGGTCCGCCCCCAAGGGCGGCGGGAAGGGCAAGGGCGACCCAAGAGGAGAGCTTTTCATGAATCCAATCGATCGCCGCCTGTTCCTTGCCGGGACAGCCGCACTGTCGGCAACGCCTCTGATCGCGCGCACCAAGGCCGAAGTCCCTGCCCCCGCCCCCCTCAACCCGTTGGTCAAGCAACGCGCGGACGCGCAGGTCTTCCGTCATGAGGACGGCCATTATTACCTCACCGGTTCCGTCCCCGAATATGACCGGCTGGTCCTGCGCCGCTCCAAGACGCTCGCGGGCCTCGCCACCGCGGAGGAAGCCGTCCTTTGGCGGCATGAGAAGACAGGCCCGCTTTCCGGCTTCATCTGGGCACCCGAACTGCACCAGATCGACGGGCGCTGGACCATGTATTTCGCCGCAGGCCCCAGCGGCGGCGGCGAGGACGTGTTCCGCATCCGCACCTATGCCATCGTCTGCGACGGTCCCGATCCGATGACCGGCCGATGGAAGCTGCTCGGCCAGTTCCAGGCGCCGTGGGACAGCTTCAACCTCGATTCCACCAGCTTCGTGCACAAGGGCAGGCGCTACTTCGCCTGGGCCCAGCGCGAACCGGGGATCGAGACCAATTCCAACCTCTATATCGCCCCGCTGGCGTCGCCGCTGAAGCTGGCGGCCAGGGCGACGCGCCTCACGATCCCGACGCTCGACTGGGAAACAGGCGGCTACAAGGTGGCGGAGGCGCCCGCCGTCCTTCACCGCAACGGCCGGCTGTTCATGACCTATTCGGCCAGCGCCACCGACGCGCGCTATTGCCTGGGCCTGCTGACCGCGTCGGAGGATGCGGACATCATGGACCCCGATGCCTGGGTGAAATCGCAGCAGCCGGTCTTCACCAGCTGCCGGGAAACCAGCGTGTACGGGCCGGGCCACAACAGCTTCACCGTGGATGAGAAGGGCCGCGACATATTGGTCTATCATGGCCGCGACTATGAAGCGATCAAGGGCGACCCGCTGTTCAATCCGGACCGCCATACGCGCGTCCAGCGCCTCTATTACAAGGCGGACGGCACGCCCGACTTCGGCGTGCCCGTCGGCAACGGCCAGCTGCCAGAGCGTTTCGCCTCCGCCGTCGATCCCAGGGCGCTGCTGGCCCATGACGGCACCCGCCTGATCGCCGGCAATCCTTCGCTGCCCGCGACCCAGTTCCGCCAGACCGCCGGACGCGCCGGGCCGCAGAGCATCATGCTTTCCCCCATTCTGCTGCCAGACCATTATCTTTTGGCCGGCAAGGACGGTTCCGTCACCCTCGCCCGCGATGATCGCAGCGCCGATTTCGCCATGCGCAGCCAGTTCGTCCGATTCTCCGACGACAGGTCGAACACGGTCCGCTTCGTGTCCATCGCGGTCACGGGCAAGGCTCTTGCGGCGGTCGGGAAGGAGATCCGCCTCGCGGGCAGCCGCGACGCTACGGCACGATGGATCGCGGACTGAAACCCAGCCTCCAAGTCCGACAAATAAAAGGATAAAAAGCCGCCTCCCCATTCCGAAGGCGGCTTTTTCTTTTCACCGGAAAGGGCAGAAAAGCACCGGTTTTTCGGCTGAGACATATTTGTCACTAGGGAAAGTTTTTTCGTGAACGGCAGTGCAAATTCCCTCTTGCCTTCTATTACTCCGAGAAATAATTAGTCCGAGTAATTCATGGCGCCCAAGCGCTCGCATCTCCAAGGGGAGGATCAAACATGGCTTTGAAGCCGCTCGCTTTCACGTCTGCATCCCTGCTCGCGCTCATGTTGGCGGGCACGGCCCATGCTCAATCCGCAGCAGCGCCGCAGGATGAAGAAGCCAACGACATCATCGTCACGGGCGTCCGCGCCTCGATCGTGGGCGCGCTGAACGTCCGCAAGGAATCGACCCAGATCGTCGACTCGATCGTCGCGGAGGATGTCGGCAAGCTGCCGGACAACAACGTCGTCGAAGCGCTTCAGCGCGTCACCGGCATCCAGGTGACCAACCGCACCGGCGGCGAAGCGGCGGCGATCTCCATCCGCGGGCTGCCCGATGCGCTGACCACGCTCAACGGACGCAACATCTTCACCGCCGCCGGCCAGGCTTTCGCGTTGCAGGACGTGTCCGCCAACCTCGTCAAGCGCGTCGATGTGTTCAAGACCCGCTCCGCCGACCAGATCGAGACCGGCCTTGCCGGACAGGTCAATGTCGAAACCCGTCGTCCCTTCGATTTCGACGGCTTCGCCATTTCCGGCCTTGCCCGCGGCATCTACAATGAACAGGCCGACAGCTATAACCCGAACGTCGCGCTGCTGGTCAGCGACCGCTGGGAAACGGGCATCGGCGACATCGGCCTGCTGGTGAACGGCAGCTACAGCCGCACCAAATATCGCGACCAGACCGTGACGGCGGGCGCCTTCGTGCCGTTCGCGACGATGGACCCGGCGACGGGCACCGGCCTGACGCCGTTCCAGCGCATCTTCCCCGCCGGGCGCGATCCGATCACCGGCCAGTTCGTCGTCGCCCCCGCCCTCGGTGCGTGGGACCCCGGCCTGGACCGCGGCCTGCCCACGGCGACCGGCTCCACCATGCTCGTCAACGGCGTCGAAACCCCCTATTATCTGTCGCGCGACGCGGTGTTCAGCTCCGACCTTTACGGCAAGCGGGAACGTCCGTCCTTCAATGTCGCGCTGCAATGGGCGCCCAACAGCAGCTCGGTCTATACGGCCGAGGTCTTCTACGCCGGCTTCCGGGGCGAGACCTTCAACAGCCTGCAGTTCAGCTTCGTCGACTTCTGGGACAATCCGCAGGCGCCGACGCTCTATGACGGCACCAACATCGTCAAGTCGCGCGTCGCCAACAATGTCTACGGCTTCAACAGCGGCGACTTCACCAAGACCTCGACCGACAGCTTCGTCTATGCGCTGAACGGCAAGTGGGACCTGGGCGACCGCGGCAAGATCGTCGGCGACATCGCCTATCAGACCAGCAAGGTGAAGACCTCCTTCATCGCGATGCGCACGGACCGCGTCGCCAGCCAGATCACCACGGATTTCAATGCCGGCGGCGGCATACCGTCCTATCATTTCAGTGACGACAGCCTGCTGAACGACACCGGCATCTGGAACGTCGCACAGCTCTACGACAATGCGAACCGGGACAAGGGCAGCGCCATCACCGGCACGCTCGACGGCTATTACACCTGGGACGAAGGCTTCCTGCGCCAGATCAAGGCAGGCATCCGCATCGACCAGCGCAAGGCGTCCACCGCCGTGCGCACGCAGGACGCTGGCGCGCCGCTGGCCGCGACCACGCTGGCGGGGCTGGGCGAAGGCGCAGCCTTCACCAATTCGGACTTCTACCAGGGCCGCGCCGACGTGCCGACGAGCTGGACGCTCGCGAACGGCTACTGGCTTCATGACAATGCGGACACGGTGCGCGGCCTCTACGGCCTCAGGACATCCGACCAGCTCTCGCTCCAGAGGGTGTTCGACATCGACGAAAGCACCATCGCCGCCTATGTGCAGGCCGATGGCGAACTGTCGATCTTCGGCCGCCCGCTGAAGCTGCAGGCCGGTGTCCGCTACGTCACGGTGGATACAGACTATAATTTCTTCGACCGCTACAATGGCGGCGCGCAGACCCGCGTCTCTTCGGGTTCGGATCGCTTCCTGCCCAGCTTCACCGCGCGCTACGAGATTTTGGACAATCTGCGCCTGCGCTTCAACTATGGCGAAACGCTGCGACGCCCGAACTTCAGCGACATCAACCCCAATTATTCGCTGACCGGCGACCTCACCAATGTCGGCTATGGCAGCGGCACGGCGGGGACGGCGACGCTGAAGCCTACCCATTCGAAGAACTTCGACGCCGCGATCGAATGGTATTTCGAACGCAACAGCGCGATCACGCTGACGGGCTTCCGCCGCGAGATCAACGGGCTGGTGGTGCCGCTGACGGTGATGGAATTCATCCCCAACAATGGCATCGTCGCGGGCGCGACCAACAATTTCGCCATCACCCGGCCGGTCAACGCCTCCAACGGCGTGCTCAAGGGCCTGGAACTGGGGCTCACCTACTTCCCGAGCTATCTGCCGGGTCCGCTGGACGGGCTGGGCTTCGTGGGCAGCGTGACGGTGCTGGATTCCAAGCAGAACATTCCGCAGACGGATGCTGCGGGCAATGTCACCGGTCAGGCGACCTCGTCCTTCTTCGGCGTGTCGGACCTCAGCTACAACGCCACGCTCGCCTATGACAACGGCCCGATCGGCGCGCGCCTGTCCTATATCTGGCGCAAGGAGTTCCTGGCGAACAACGAAGCCCGCCTGTTCGCCAACCCGATCGGCGTTTGGCGCAACCCGGAAAAGAGCCTGGACTTCCAGCTCACCTGGAACGTCAACGACCGTCTGGGCGTGACCTTCGACGCGGTGAACCTCACCAAGTCCAAGCAGCAGACCTATTACAAGTTCGAGGATGTCGGCGGTCCCGAGCAATATAATCTTGGCACGACCCTGCTGGCGCGCACCTTCGCGCTCGGCGTCCGCTACACCTTCAAGTGAGTGCCCGATGGGATGCGGTGTCTCCTCACCGCATCCCATTTCCATGGCGGCCGGTCCGGGACCCCTCTCCATTCCCGGGCCGGCCGCCATATCCTTTGCGGTCATGGGAGGGTGAGAGATGCATACTTCGATGAAGGTCCTGCTGGCGGGCGCGGCGCTGTTGGGGGCCGCCGCCGCTTCCCAGCCCCCGTCGCGGCCGGGGATGGACAGGCACCGCATCGCCGTGCAGCGCTTCGGCAACGATGCCCCCTGGTACGAGCAGCGCATTCCCTTCTTCGAGTCCGCCGATCCCCGGATAGACGCCGTCTATCATTATCGCTGGTCCCTCTTCCGCGCGCATCAGCGCGACCTGGGGGAAGAAGGCTTCATCTCCACCGAATTCCTGGACGATGTCGACTGGCAGCGGCATCCCTATGCCAGCCTGAACGACGCCACCGGCTTTCATCTGGCGGAGGGGCGCTGGCTGAACGACCGGCGCTATGCCGACGATTATCTGAACTTCATGTATGCCAGCGGCGGCAATGACCGCCACTTCACCGACTATATGGCCGACAGCGTCTGGGGCCGTTATCTAGGCTCAGGACCTATTACTGGCGGGGTCGAGGTTTGAGGCAAAATGGCTCAGGGCAAGAAGGCGAGGCGCAGGAATATGTCGATATTTCCAGCCTGCCGACGCAGCACTGGGCCATTTTGGTCAAATCCCCGCGGGACGCCGAAATGGCGCCTCGACCCCACCAGTAATGGGTCCTGAGCCTAAAGGGGCTGTAGAGGCGCGACATGCAATGTTGCGGTCGCCCCTGCGAACCGGGCCCACGCCATGGCGTTCAAGAGCGCTGGCCGCGTCGGGCACTGCCGCGCCTGCTCTACAAGGAAGCCGTTACACAAGCATGCGTCTTTCCATCGGCGGCCGATCGGCATAGTGCTTCAAGGCCGTTTCCTTCTTTCCGGCTTCCACAACCAGAATGTGCGCCATTCAGCCGGCCCCGGAAGCAGCACAAGTTGCACGATGACCCCATTTCCAGAAAGGAACGGCATAGTGACCGTCGATCGTCGCACATTCATGCAGACCGCCCTTATCGCCGGAGCCGTCGCCGCCTCCGCCAACGCATTCGCCCAGACCGTCGCAAAGACGAAGGCGCGCAACATCGTGCTGGTGCACGGCCTGTTCGCCGATGGCTCGTCCTGGTCGGAGGTCATCCCCCTGTTGCAGGCCCATGGGCTCAACGTCACCGCAGTCCAGAACCCGCTGACGACATTGCCCGATGCGGTGGCCGCGGCGCGGCGCGTGCTGGATCGTCAGGACGGGCCGACCGTCCTCGCCGGGCACAGCTTTTCCGGGATGATCGTCACCGAAGCGGGCATGCACCCCCATGTCTCGGCCCTCGTCTATGTCGCCGCCCGCGCGCCCGATGCGGGCGAGGATTATGGCGCGCTGGCGAAGACATTTCCGACGCCGCCGGCCAGCGCCGGCATCGTCTTCGACGGGGATGAGGGGCGATTGACCGAAGCGGCCTTCCTCCGCGATTTCGCAGGCGACCTTCCGGAGGCCAGGGCGCGGGCGCTCTTTGCCGTGCAGTGGCCGTTCCACAGGGAACTGCTCGCGGGCCGCACGACGAACGCGGCGTGGCGCAGCAAGCCCAGCTATTATGCGGTCTCGACGGAAGATCGCACGATCGACCCCAACCTCCAGCGCTTCATGGCGAAGCGCATGAACGCAAAGACGATCGAGCTGAAGTCGAGCCATGTGTCGCTGATCTCCCACCCCCGCGCCGTTGCGGATCTGATCCGCGAGGCGGCGGGGCCGGCCTGACCCGGGTGCCGGCGGGCATGGGAAAGCCTAAGGCTCAAGGCAATAGGCGCACAGCTTATTGCCATCGAGGTCGCGGCAGTAGGCGAAGTACCATCCCGGGCCGCGCTCATGGGGTCCGCCCTCGGTTACGCCACCCAATGCGAGGGCGCGCCGATGAAAAGCGTCCACTTCCTCGCGCCGGTCAAAGCAGAAGGCGACCATCGATCCATTCCCCACCGTTGCTGGCTGCCCGTCATAGGGCCCAAGGACCGCGAAGCTGAAGGAACCATCTCGCCCGTACACACGACCTCCAGATGGATGCTCGAACAAAGGCGCAAGCCCGACCACCGCAAGCAGCGCGTCATAGAAAGCCTTTGCACCGGCGAGATCGTTCGAACCAACTGTGCAATATGCTAAGACGCCCATGCCGAAGCCTCCCGTTCGCTGAACCTCCATCCATCCGGGGAAGAGTGATGATGCGCAACCGGTCTTTGGCGGGCCCCTGAATTCGGACGCACCGCTTCAGCCAAGCGCCCTCATAACGGTCATGATGCTCACCCTGTGGCGAACGTGAAGGCAGCATCACGCCGCCGGCTGCAAGCGAATGAGTGGATGACGCCACGACCCGCCGCCCGAAACGGATGAAAGTTCCAATATGAACATGGCAGTACCAGCAGGTAAAGCGTCTTGGGCGCCCTGCCAGTTCGGTCATCGACCCCAGATCGGTCGTTTAGCGCCCCTGTCGGATCTTCATGACCGGCATGTCTATGCCAAGGCGCCCTGACTGGCGGTCACGAGATAGGCGTGGCAAGCTCGGGGCAATTCACAGCGCAGCCGGGCGAAATTCTCTTCGGATGGCTCAGCCTCCATGACGACCCGCACCGAGCCGCCCAGAAGGGCCGCGAGCATGAAGGCGGCAGAAGATCGGTCGGCGAACCGCGCATCCGGGGCATTGGCGAGCAGCGTATCGATCACCTGCGTCATGCGTTGCGCCGCCTGGCTCATCATTTCCGACAGGTCGAACTCGGCGGCGATGCCATAGATGGCGCGGGAGGCGACCATGTCAGCCATCTTCGCGTCCAGCCATGCCGTGGCCACCCCGTGCGCGACCGTCCCAAGGTCCGATCCCGCCAGCCGCGCCGCCGCATCCCGCATCGCCGTATCGATCAGGTCGAACTGCCGCTGAACGAGGGCGAAGAGCAGCGCCTGCTTGTGCGGATAATATTGGTACATCGTCCCCACGGAGACGCCGGCGCGCGCCGCCACACGGGTGGTGGTGAGCCGCCCCACGCCGCCCGCGAGCAAAACCTGAATGGTCGCGACGTGAATCGCCTCGATAGTCACGGCGGAGCGCGCCTGTTGCGGCGCTTTGCGAGGTTTCAGCAAGGCTGGCGGTGGGCGGTTCATATGCGAATACCGAAACTGAAGGATCGTTCATATCTATAATGCTCCAATGATCGCCCGCAAGGAGCTTCACGATGAACACTGTCCTCATCACCGGCTGTTCGACCGGCTTCGGCCGTGACACCGCCCTCCATTTCCTGAACCAGGGCTGGAATGTCGTCGCCACTATGCGCGATCCCGCAGCCAGCACCCTGCCCGCCTCCGACCGGTTGCGCATATTGCCGCTCGACGTCACGGATATGGGCAGCATCGCCGCGGCGGTCGCGGAGGCGGGGCCGATCGACGTGCTGGTGAACAATGCCGGGGTGGGCTGGCTCAATGCCGTAGAGGGCACCCCCCTGGAAACGGTGCGCGCCATCTTCGAGACCAACCTGTTCGGCGCGATCGCGATGATGCAGGCGGTGTTGCCGGGAATGCGGGCGCGGCGCGCGGGCGTGATCGTGAACGTCAGCTCCAGTTCGCTCTACAAGCCTTTGCCGCTGCTCTCGGTCTATCGCGCCAGCAAGGCGGCCATGAATGCGCTCACCGAGTCCGCCGCGCACGAACTTGCGCCGTTCGGCATCAGGGTGCGGATCGTCATGCCCGGCATGGCGCCTTCGACCAGCTTTGGCGACACGGCGCGAGGCCAGGTGATGAAAGATGGCGGCTTCCCCGCGGCCTATGCCGATTATGCACAGCAGACGCTGGCCGCGCTCATGGAGGCCGCCAACGGTCCGGTCACGGTCGGACAGGATGTGGCGGACGCTGTCTATCGCGCGGCGACCGATCCAGAGTGCCCGGCAGTGCTGCCGGCCGGCGCCGACGCCGTCGCCTGGGCAAGAGACGCCTAATCTGTCAGGAACGATCCATCCATGCTGATGCGGATCTCAGCGTCGAACCGCGCGTTCGGGCGTGGCCTTTCCGGCCGCCCGGCGCGGAAAGACCGACAGCCCCGGGGAAACTATTCCGCCGCCGGCAACCGTTCGACGCACACGGGGATACTGCCCATGCGTGGCAGGCCGGTGACGGGATCATAGCCATCCTCGACCGAGATCAGCCGGCCGGTATTGCCGCCGGTGCGGCGTGGATCATCCGATCCCGGATTGGCGCCGAAACCATGCGCCATCGACACCATGCCCGGGCGCAGCGCCGCCTCGGCCGCGACGATGCCCCGGATTTCGCCATGGGGAGAGCGGATCGTGACGCATTCCCCTTCGGCGATCGCCAGGCGGGCAAGATCATCAGGGTGCATATAGGCAGGGTTGACGCCATCGCCGGCGAGCTTGCCGATGCGGCGGCCGAAGCTGTTGAGGATGTTGTTGGTGCGCCGGGGTAGCAGGCGGAACGGATAGTCCGCCTCGACCGCGCGATTATCCTCGGCCAGCACCTGTTCCAGCTCCTCCAGCATCGGCGGGGCGCCAAGCTCCAGCCGGTCGTCATTGTCCGGCGCGCGCGGCAGCACGCGCTGGTCGCTTTCGAAGACATGGCCATCGGGATATTGCTTCACCCGGTCGAGGGGAATGCGCGATCCCTGGCAGGACAGTTCGATCAGCCGGTCGGCGGTGGGCTTGGCCCCGGCGGGATCGAGCGTGAAGGTCATCGGCGGCGCTTCGGCCTGCGGGCCATTGCCATAGCGCATGGTGACGTCGATCATCGTGCCCATGCGCTGGGCCAGGCCCCAGAAGAGTTCCCAGTCCTCGATCACGTCGCTGCCCGGCGGCGGCGGCACCAGCGCAGGCGTGTAGGCCGCATAAGGCTGCGGAAAGCCGCGCGTGGTGCCGTAATATTTGACGCTTTCGGGCATATAGGTCGTCATCGGCGTTTCCAGCGTCAACTTGGGCGCAATGACATAATGGGACAGCTCTGCCGTCGCTGTCATTTCCGTGTCCATCGTGACGAGCAGATCGAGGGTGTTGAGGGCGGCGAAGGCGCGGTTCTGGTCGGGCCAGGCCATCATCGGATTGCCACCGGCCACGATCAGAGCCTTCACCTGACCCGGCCCGTCCAGCAGGATCTCGTCCGCGAGCGCGGCTGCCGAAAGGCCGCTGGCGCAGCCGCCCAGCCCGCGCACGCGCAGGCGTGGTTCGAACCCCCAGCCCTGAAAGGGCGGCCAGGGCTGGGCGCGCGCTTCATAACCGGGCAGCAGGACGTTGGGCTTGGCCAGCTTATCGCCCGCCCGCGCCCAGTGGCCGCACAGGCTGGCGAGGCAGAGCGCGAGATATTCGGTCAGGGTGGAATGGGTGGCGAAGCTGGGGCCCGTGCCGCAGCTGACCCCGGCATTGCGCGCGCCGGCGAAGATGCGCGCGGCCTCCAGCAGGTGATCGGCCGAGACGCCGGCCCGATCGGCGGCATAATCGGGCGTGAAGGGGGCGACCGCCGCACGCAGCGCCTCCACTCCCTGCGTGTTGGCGGCGACGAAATCCTTGTCCTCCAGCCCTTCCGCCAGGATGACATGAATCATCGCGGCGAGGATGGCGATGTCCTCACCGGGGCGCGGCTGCATATGGATATGGGCGCGCCTGGCGGTTTCAGTGACGCGCGGGTCGATGACGATCAGTTTCGCCTGCGCCTTTTCCATGTCCTTGAGCATGCGGCCGGGATTCTGCCCCGGGAAGCCGGGCGACTTGCTGATGACGGGATTGATGCCGACCAGCAGCCAGGCGTCGGCGGTGTCGAACTGCGGCTGGCCCGCCTGCCACATGCCGTGATGGGCGAGCGCGATGAGGATGCCGGGCTTGTCGATCGAGCCTGCGGTGAAGAACATCGGCGATCCGATGCCACGCAGCCAGCCGGCGGCCACGCCGGTCGACGCGACAAAGGGGACGAGGCCCATGCCGACATACATCGCCACCGAGCGGGGACCGTGTTCGGCGATGATCGCGTCCAGCTTCGCAGCGATCTCGTCCATCGCCGTTTCGGACGGAATGGACGCGAAGCCCCCATCCGGCCCGCGCTTGAGGCTGTGGAGCAGCCGCTGGTCGCCATAATGCTGTTCGGGCAAGGCGCGCCCCTTGGGACAGCTATAGCCGCCATAAAGTGGGGCGCGGGGATTGCCGGTCACCTTCGTCGCCCGGCCGTCTTCCACCGTCACCTGGATCGGGCAATAGGCCGTGCACAGACGGCAGATGCTGGGATGGACCTGCGCGCTCATGCGAACATCACCACGGAGCGGGCCGCTGCGCCGCCGCGCAGCGCGGCGAAGGCATTGTCGATCGCGTCCAGTTCGATATGGGCCGCGACCAGATCGTCGAGATTGAGTCGACCGCTCATGTAGAAATCGACATAGCGCGGTATGTCGACGGGAAAATGGTTCGACCCCATGTTGGACCCCTGCAAGCGTCGCTCGGCGAGAAGGGAGAAACCATCGACCTCCACCTTCACCCCTGGCGGCATCATGCCCGCGACCGTTGCGGTCCCGCCCGGGCGCAGCATGGCAAAGGCGCTTTCTACCGTTGCCTTGAGGCCGATCGCCTCGATCGCATGATCCACGCCGCCGCCTGTCATCTCAACGATGCTGTCCGCCACATCGCGGCCTGCCTCCGCGCAGTCGGTCGCGCCGAAGCGGCGGGCCAGGTCCAGCTTGGCGGGCTGGCGATCGATCGCGATGATGCGCCCCGCGCCCGCGATCGCCGCACCGTTGATCGCCGACAGGCCGACGCCGCCGCAGCCGATCACGGCTACGCTCTGCCCCGGCCGGATGCCTGCGCTGTTGATGGCCGCGCCCACGCCGGTGACGACCGCGCAGCCCAGCAGAGCCGCTCGGTCGAACGGCATGTCGGGCGATATGGCGACGCAGGCATTTTCATGCACCAGCATCTCCTGCGCGAAGGCAGAGAGGTTGACGAATTGATGGATGGTTTCGCCGCCGATCGTCAGCCGGGGCGGCGCATCGTCCCTGCGCCGCGTTTCCCCCGTGCCGCATAGCGATAGGCGTCCGGTGACGCAGTCGCCGCAATGGCCGCAAAAGGCGGACAGGCAGGCCACGACATGATCGCCAGGCCGGACCGAACGAACCTCACTGCCGACCGCCAGCACGACGCCTGCCGCCTCATGCCCCAATATGGTGGGCAGCGGATGGGGGACATGGCCTTCCGCGAAATGCAGGTCGGAATGGCACACGCCGACCGCGCGATTGGCGATGCGGACCTCGCGCGGGCCGACGTCTCCCAGCATCACGTCCTCGACCGACAGCGGCGCACCGGCCGCGCGCAGGACGGCGGCCTTCATCGTCCGTCAGTCCACCAGCCGCTCGACATGGCGGTCGCGGTCGAGCGCGGGGGCGAGATAATGTCCAACCTTGTAATCGCTGGTGATGGCGGGGCGGCGGCGCTGCGATTACGGTCCAGCGGTACGCTGCTGGCGGCGGGAAGGCGCAGCCGCCGTTCGAAATCGCCGCCCCATATATCGTCGCGATGGTTCATCAGCGGGGGAAGGCATTGCTGGATCGCATCGCCATGGGCGCCATGCAGCATCACGCCGCCGTCGGGTTCGTCCTGATGCGTTTCGATCGCGGCCATGGCGATGCGATTCTTGAGCGTCAGATTGCCGATCCGGAACGGATCGAACAGGCGCGGACAGGCCATGCTTCCTCTCGCAAACATGCCGGCACGGCGCCGGTCTTTTCGTGACGCGATCGGCGGGGCGGCGGGTCCATTCCGTCCGCTATGCCGTCACGCGCCATTACCTTTCGTCTAGCACCTTCAAATCATCGAATAATCATTCCATCGAGAGACGGATTGTTCGTTGCGAGAAGATAATAGTTGACGCTCGACCGCGCTGGAAATGTTTGTTCCCATCTTCGTTGTCGACAGTTTCGGCCAAGCGGCGGAACAATCGCTCTGTTGCCTACCCATGGTATCGACGCATCTGGCGCTGCCTCAAGCAATCCGTATTCCCTTGATGGCGGTATCCCGCCGGGGCGCTGATCGACTTGCGACAGCGGCGGGGAACGATCAGGCGGCAGCTTCTCCCCCGGCCGTTCTTGCGGACCGATCCGGCTTGGCCTCTACCTGCTGGGGGTAACGGCCCATCAGCAGGTAGAGCAATATGGAAGCGACCAGCCCGCTGATCACAGCGATCAGCGCAACCTGATAGTTGCCGAAACGGTCGTACAGGAAACCGATGCCGACCTGCCCCGCCACCGCCATCAGCGTCATGACGGTAATCGTGCTGCCATAAATGGCGGAATAATGCCGCATGCCGAAATAGCGCGCGGCCATATAGGCGACGATGTCGATCTCCGCGCCCTGCGCCGCGCCAATCAGCACGGCGGCGGTCAAGGCCATGGGGAATGTCAAGGAACCCTGCAACATGAGGATGCAGCCCAATATGGGGCCGAGGCTGAAAAGACATGCGACCGCAGGTGCCCAGATCCGGTCTATCAACGTTCCCGAAATCAGGGTTCCGATCAACACCGAACCCGCAAGCACGCCCGTCAACATGGCCGCGTCGGCCGGCGAGATGTCGAGCGCCGTCAGCAGCGGCTGAAACTGGCTGAGCAAGGTCGACAACGGCGCATAGCCGAAACCCGCACACAAGCAAAGGAGCAGGACGCGGGGCTCGCGCCGCAACAATCCCATATAGCTTTCCCCTTGCGCCGGGCGGGCTTGCGGCTTCCATTCCGTTGAATCCGACCGCTCCGCATCCCGGATACCGAACCAGCAGACCGGGAGGCCGACCAGCAGCACAATGCCTGCGAGCAGGTAGAAACCCGCCTGCCATCCTTCGCGTGCGACAAGCGCGTGCAGCGTGGCGGGCAGGAAAATGCCCAATATGGATATGCCCACCCGCGTGCATGCCAATGCCAGGCCCCGCGACTTGACGAAGCGCGCGGCAACCACGCGGGTGAAGGCAAGGCCGGTGGTGAAGATGCCGATGACCTGCAGGGCGAGATAGGTCGCGTAGAACTGGACCAGCGATCCGCCAAGCCGTGTCATCGCCAGATAGGCCAGACCGGTCAGCGTCATCGCAGCCAGCAGCGGACGGCGCACACCATGGCGGTCGAGCAGCGTTCCGGCAAAAGGCGAGAGGATCGCGGTCAGGATCATTCCGTTGTGCGCGGCGGCGATTTCCCCGCGCGACCATCCAAAATTATCCTGCCAGGGCTGTATGAAGATGCTGGCGTTGAATTGCAGCATGGAAAAGCCGGTTGCGACGCCCACGGAGGCGGCGGCGAGCGTCGGCCAGTGTTTTTTCCATTCCTGAGCGGCGGTCGTCATGGCACTGTTCCGCAATGGAAGGAGCGCGGCACCCGAAGATGCCGCGCTCCTGATGGATCACTTCAGAAGCTGGCGCCCAGTTCGACGCCGTAGGTTCTGGGCGGCGAAAGGATCGCATTCGCGCCCGGCGCGGTAAATACCGGATAGGCGGTGTCGAAGAGATTCTTCGCGAACAGCGCCAGCCTCCACCTTGCCGGTCCGACCTCGACATTCTGCAACGCCATGCGCGCATTGGCCACGTCGCGGCGGATGTCATAGGCATAGGCGCCGAACGCGACCCGGCCTGTTCCCGACGTATCGCTGGCCATGGCATAGTCGCCATGGAAGGCAAGATCGCCGATCCCGACCGGAACGCTGTAATCGATCGCCACGGTGACCGCATGTTTCGGCAGGCTCTGTATCCGCACGTCGGCCAGGGGGTCTATGGTGAAATAGCTTTCAGGGCGCTTGTCATGCAGATAGGCATAGGTCGCGGAGACCTGAAGCCCAGCGGTGGGAGCGGCAATGATTTCCAACTCCGCCCCGCGAATCCGCGTGACGCCGGGCGCATTCAGCGTATCGGTGATGGCCGGATCGCCCGCGGGGTCGAGCTGGCTGGTGATCTGCCGGTTGTGGATGCGATTTTCAAACAGCGCTGCATTGACGCGCAGACGGCGCTCGATCAGGTCGCTTTTCACCCCGATTTCAAAGGACTTGTTCACTTCGGCGCCAAAGGGCTTGAAGGAAGGGGACCGCACCGACACGCCGCCGGCGCGATAGGCCTGGGCGTAGCGGGCATAGACGTTGATGGCGTCCGTTACGTCATAGGCGATGGTGAACGCCGGATCCCAGCGCTTTTCACGGAACGGCGCGCCGATTGTGGCTGTCGGTGCGCCGTTGAACATGGTGCGCTCGAACTTTTTCTCGTCATTCGTGTAGCGCAGGCCGCCCGTCAGGTGCAGCCGGTTGTCTGCGAACGCCGGCGACCAGGTCGCCTGGGCGAAGCCCGCATAGGATGTGGACTCCGCCTCTTGCGAATTAAGTCCCGCACCCGCGCTCCCCACGGCGAATGGGTTGACGCCCAGCGCCTGCGTGAATGCGCGATCTGTGTAGATGATGCTCAGCAGGGTCTGGCGGGTATCCTGCACCCGCTCATGGAAATAATAGGCGCCAATGACGAATTCGAGATCGGGCAGGCTGCCGACGAGCTGGAATTCTTGACTTTCCTGCTTCTGCTTGACCTTGTTGTAGGAGGTTACACCCGAAATGCCCCAGATCGGGGTCGTGGGATCAATGCCCAGGCTGGTCCCGCCAAGCCGGGGAAACAGAATGCTGGCGGGTCGGGCGACAGGAAATTTGGTCAGGTTGAACGCGCCGCCAAGTTGGTTAGCCCCTTCCTCGCTTGTTTTCCGGAACGCGGTGATCGACCGCAGCGTCAGGGCGTCGTTCAGTTCCCAACCCGCTTGCAGCGTATGACCCGATGCCTCGGTGCGGAAAGGCGCATTGTAAAGGGATGTCCATGCCGTGTCGGTACGGCGGTCCAGCCTGTCCGTCAGCGGCCGCGCGCCCGTGAGAGTGGCGAGCGGCAACACCGTGCGGCCATTTGCGTCGATCAGCGGGGGCCGGACCAGCACATTGTAATCGCGCGTGTCCTTCGTCACGCTGTGATCATAGGCATAGTCGACGGTGATGGCGGACGTCGGCTTCCACCGCACGCTGGCGCGATAGCCTTCGCCATCGAACGCGCCGAAATCATCTTGCCGCGCGATGCGGGCGACCCGCGGGCCGTTCTTCGTCCATCCATCATGGCTGGAGTTGAGATAATCCAGCTTGATCGAGAAACCGGCAAATTCCGGAAGGTTGAGGTGGGCTTCATAGCGACGCTGATCGAAATTGCCGATTGTCACCTTGCCGTCGCCGCCCAATATGCCGGTCGGCTTCTTGGTCACGATGCGGATGGCTCCGCCTTCGGCATTGCGGCCGAACAGCGTACCTTGCGGGCCGCGCAGCACCTCGATCCGCTCCGGATCGACCAGTTCGGCGCCCATGCCCTGAGCACGGCCCAGATAAACGTCGTCAATATAGACCGCAGTGCCCAGCTCCACCGTGCCCTGTCCGGGATCGCTGTTGGTGACGCCGCGCATGTCGACGATCAGCAGGCTCTGGCTCCCCGCGAAAGGCTGCATGACGACGCCGGGTGGCGGCGACTGAAACAGGGCGGTGAGACCGGTCGCGCCGCGGGCTTCAAGGGCCTCGCTCGAATAGGCGCTGACCGCAATCGGCACGTCCTGAAGATTTTCGGCCCGCTTCTGGGCGGTGACGATGATTTCCGCGACGCCATCTTGTGCCACTGCCGGCACGGCCAGGCCCATCAGCAAGCCAGGTAGCGAAATCCCGGCCAGATAAATTTTCCCTCTCCGCATATCTTCTCCCATTTTCACGGCCATGCCTAAGACATATGACTTAAGATGAGACATGTCTCTTAGAAGGGAGAAGGCCAGAGCGCCAATCCGCACGGAAATGATCGCCTATGCGATCCATGACTCGCAAAGGCGGGGAGGAGACGGTTCCTGTGCTACAGATACCGTCTTAACTTCCCGGTGCTGGTCTGAGGCACATGGCCCGCAGCATTTCGATGCCTTCGGCCAGAAATTCCGCTTCGGGCATGACTTCCAGCCCTTCGGACAAATTCTTGTCCCGTTCGAAAATCATGTCGAAAAAGGTGCAGGAGCCGTGCCGCAGGCGATAGCTCATCAGGTCGCGCGGCACATCGGGCTGCAGGGCGAAATAGAGCTCCATGGCTTCGCCGCTGGCAGGTGTCGAGTAAAGCTGGGCGTTGCGGATCTCGGTGCCTTCCCTCCAGCGGATCGCATGGCGAAAGAAGGATGCGTAGCGATGCACCCCCTGCGCATCGCGCAGTTCGTAGTTGGGCAGGACGAGCGCGCCGAGTACGGAGGCTGGATCACGCTCCCGCCCTTCGGCATGGATGGCGTCCAGCATCTGCCGCCGTCGCGCATCCAGTGTCGGCAGGCGATGGGCCCATATCGCGCGAACCAGCTTTTCGCGGTCATTGAAATGATAACTGACCGCGGAGTTGTTGGCGGCATTGGCTTCCAGGCGGACCTGGCGCAGCGATACATTCTCTATCCCATGCTCTCCGAACAGCCTTTCCGCCGCCTCTATGATGGCCAGCGCCGTGCCCTTGAACGACTGGGCAGGAAGATCATCCATGATGGGAGCCACTCTTTCTCTCTACAGCGATCAGTGGCTCCGCTATCCGCCCAACGCCGTCATAATGCAACGGCGCGCAAATGCGCCGGGGCCGTGCGTAGATCACAGCCATCATATGGATGATGGAATTGGCAGGCCGGGCCTTTCGTTCTGTAGGCCGCTTGCAATAAGACATGTTTCTTATATTGCACGGGAGAGCGGCACGAAGCCCAAGAACAGCGAGAGGAATGCGCCGGTGCTCAATTCATTATTCGGACTGTCGGGCAAGAATGCGCTGGTGGTCGGCGCCGGCAAGGTGCCCCATGCCATTGCGTCCCTGTTCGGATCAGCGGGAGCGGCCGTCACCCATGCGCAGGAACCGGAACTGACGGAGGAGAGCGTCGAGACGTTGTTCGACGGCGTGCCGGAACTCGACATATTGGTGAACGGCGCCATTGTGACCGGCCCCTGGCCGCTCGACGATCTGACGATGGACGAATGGGACCGCGTGCATGCAACCAACGTTCGCGGCGCGTTCCTGCTCATGCGGCAGGCGGTGCGAACGATGCGGAGGCATGGCCGGGGCGGTCGTCTTGTCAACCTGTCGACCATCGGATCGGTTCATCCGGTGCTGCATGGCAATTATGCCTATGGCTCTTCCCGCGCCGGGATGAACGCCCTCACCCGGCAATTCGCGCTGGATTGCGCAGACGACGGGATTGCCTCTAACGCCATTCTGGTGGGTGCGATCCCCTCGGACCCCTTCCCCGAAGGCTGCCCCATGCCTCCCAAGGGGCCGGGCGTGAGGCCGGAGCGGTTTCCCATGGGCTATGGCACGCCTGAAGATGTCGCGCCGGTGGCGCTGCTTCTGGCGTCCGCCGCCGGCCGCTACATCAACGGCCAGACGATCGTCGTAGATGGCGGCTTCCAGATCGCATGACGGCCGATCGGATGGCCACGCTCTTCGACGGCTTCTATCAGATGGGCTTTGTCGCCCGCAATCTGGATCAGGCCACCGACGCGCTGGCGAGGCGGTTCGGCATAAGGCGCTTTCGCCGCAAGGCCTCTTCGCCATTCATGGACGCGGCGCATGCATGGGTGGGGTCCACCATGCTGGAAATCATCCAGATCCGGCAGGGCGCGCCCGAAATCTATGAAGCCTATGTGCCCGACGAGCCGTCCGCGGTTCGCCTGCATCATCACGGCTTTCGCCTGGCCGATGCGGCTGCCTGGGACGAGGTCAACCGACGCATCGACGAAGCAGGCCTGGCGACACCGATGCGCGGCGCCGTCATGGATGGCCAGCTCAACTATATCTACGCCGACACGCGGGCCGACACCGGGGTTTACAGCGAATATGTCTATCTGACCGGGGCGGCGACGTCGATCTATGACGACGTGCCCCATAACTGAAGGGAAATAAGGATGGCCGACAATGACGCGGTCGACATCTATGCGCAGCATCAGGCGCTCTACAACCGGGTGGCCGTGCCAAATCATGTGCCGCCCGAACTGGTGTTCGATTTCGATTATCTGCATCCGTCGGGCATTGAGGAAGGGGACGTCTACACTGCCTGGAAAAGGCTGCATGACGGCCCGGACATTGTCTGGACGCCCTGCAACGGAGGACATTGGATCGTCACGCGCGGCGAAGACATCAAGTTCGTGCAGGAGCATTTCGAGATATTCAGCCATGAGGTGTTCACGATACCGCGCGGGTCGTCCCCCGTCCGCATGCCGCCGCTGACCGTCGACCCACCGTTGCATGCCCGCTATCGCGCCATTCTCAACCCCTTCTTCACGCCCAGCCGGGTGAGCCGGATGCGGGAGGATGCCGTGGTCCTGACCCGCAGTCTGATCGAACAGATCAAGCCGAAGGGCCGATGCGAGTTCGTCAATGATTTCGCGCGCGTGATGCCGGTGACGATGTTCCTTGGCATCGTTGACCTGCCGCTGGACCAGCGTGAGCGGTTTGTCGAATGGGGCGTCACCTTCATGAACGCGACGGATTCCAGGGTAAAGCTGGGCGCGCAGGAAAAGGTTGTCGCCTATCTCCAGCAAGTTCTGGACGAGCGCGCCGCCAATTCCGGCGACGATCTGCTCAGCAAGATCGCGGGCTGGCGGAACAATGCCCGCTTCCAGGGCGAATATGAAGTCATCGGCATGGCGGTCCTGGTCTTCTTCGGTGGCCTCGACACCGTCGCCAACATGTTGTCCTTCATCACCCGTTACCTTGCGCAAAATCCGCAGCAGCGCCGACGCCTGATCGACGAGCCGGAGATCGTCCCCAAGG
Organism: Sphingobium sp. CFD-2; assembly: GCF_024611135.1. Taxonomy (NCBI): domain Bacteria; kingdom Pseudomonadati; phylum Pseudomonadota; class Alphaproteobacteria; order Sphingomonadales; family Sphingobiaceae; genus Sphingobium; species Sphingobium sp. CFD-2. The sequence continues at coordinate 2,403,602 of NZ_CP084405.1, forward strand.
CAACGGAAGAGTTCCTGCGTCGCTTTGGCCTGTCGAACACCGGCCGCCTGATCCTGCAGGACTTCAACTACAAGGATGCCGTCTTCAGGAAAGACGAGATGGTGATGGTGCCGATCTCGATGTCGAGCATGGACGACCGCTTGTATGATCGGCCGATGGACATCGATTTCGATCGCGATCCTGTGCACAACACCTTCGGCAATGGCCCGCACAAATGTGTCGGAAGCCCCCTGGCCCGCGCCGAAATACAGGTGTTTCTGGAGGAATGGCTGAAGGCCCTTCCCGACTTCCGGCTCGACCCTGAACGGCCGTCCGTCACCCATTCCGGTTCCGTCAACGGCGTCGATTCCCTGAACCTCGTCTGGGATTCCGCGACCACGCGTTGACCCCATCATACTGACAGGAGTTTCTATGTCCGCCCCGGAAGCACTTTCATTTTACGGCCTTGAAGGCAAGACCGCCATCGTCACCGGCGCTGGGTCCGGCATCGGCCGCGCCACCGCAACCCTGTTCACGCAGGTCGGCGCACGGGTGCTGTTCATCGACGTCGTCGAAGACGCCGTGCGCGAGGCAGCGGAAGCGACCGGATCGCCCTGGGCCGTCTGCGACATATCGGACGAGGCGCAGGTGCTCTCGACCTTCAAAAGGGCGGAGGCGGAACTGGGCGGCCTCGACGTGCTGGCCAATGTCGCGGCCTATCGGCGCAAGGCGGACACCATGACGATGCCCGCGTCGGAATGGGACATCATGCACGCCGTCACCACGCGCGGTACGTTCCTGATGATGCGCGAGGCTATCAAGATCATGCGCGACCAGGGGCGGGGCGGCTCCATCGTCAACGTTTCGTCCGTGAGCGCCGACCATCCGACGATCTTCAACAACACCCATTATGACTCGGCCAAGGCGGGCGTCGATGCGATGACCCGCGCCGCCGCGGTCGAGTTCGCCGAGCATAAGATCCGTGTCAATTCGATCCAACCGGGCGGCACGGCAAGCGGCGGCGCGAAGGCGATGGGCGAGAGTCTGCCTTTCAAGGGGCCGATGACCCTGCCGGGCCGCATTCCGCTGGGCCGCATATCCCAGCCGATCGAACAGGCCCGCGCCATCCTGTTCCTCGCCAGCGACGCCGCCAGTTATATAACCGGCCATCATCTGACGGTGGACGGCGGCTATCATGTCTCCTGATGAAGACGGGGTTAGTCGCTGCTAACTATCCTGCCCAAATCCCCGCCAGCGACCTAGCCTTGGGAAGCCCATGTCCGGCAAAGCGCGAATATCGGCTATCACCCGGTCGGTATGTGCCGAATGGGGGGCGAGAATGCGGTGGTCGACGGGACGCTGAAGCTACGCGGTATCGACGGCCTGCGGGTCGTCGATGCTTCGGTGATGCCGGTGATCGTATCGGGCAACACCAATGCCGCGACCATCATGATCGCAGAGCGAGCCGCCGAATTTATCCTTCGAGATAAGCGTGGATACTGAGGCGACGCCCACAAAAACGGTCATTCGTAACGATAGCTGTGGCGACAATCTCTCCGAGGAAACGCGCAAGGATATGATCGAGAAGGCGCAGCAGGGCCATGGCCGAGCTGCGCGCCGATCGGCTATCGCAACGTCAGTGACGAGCAGGGGGTAATGTCATCGCCGTTGATCCGGAGGCAGGGCCGATAGTGACGCGCCTGTTCGACTGATACGCAAGGCGCCTCTATTCTCAATACCTCCGCTTTGGCACATCGATGCTGCGGGGGGGGTCCATCCCGTCAGGTCTTAGAGGGTAGCTGGCAGATCGCTGCCCTTCTAGCAAGCGTGGCCTGAATACCGCCGCCCTGTTGGTGAAACTCACCAGGAAGCTGGCCTGGCCAGCTATCGGAGCGATCAGTGCTGGACCTGGGTAGTGTGCGGGATGTTCTGCAAAATCCATTGAGGATTTGAGCGGCCATGGCAGGCTGGTGATGTTCAAAGTCGCCAACCCCAATGGAGCCCCACCATGACCAGGAATGAGAATAGACCATCGATAGCGGCCGTCAAAGATTTGATGGGCGCGAACCGCGACGCCTTGCGGGAGATCGTGCAGGATTTGCTGCAGGAGATGCTGGAAGGTGAGATGACCGATGTCCTTGGCGCCTCGAAGAGCGAACGCATTGACGGCCGTGTTGGCTATCGATCCGGACATTACAATCGGACGCTGATCACGCGGGTGGGCAAGCTGGAGCTGCGGGTGCCGCAGGATCGCGACGGCCGTTTCTCGACCGAGCTGTTTGAGCGCTATCAGCGCTCGGAGCAGGCGCTCGTGGCATCGTTAGCCGAGATGTACGTCCAGGGTGTGTCGACCCGGAAGGTGAAGGCTATCACCGAAGAGCTTTGCGGCCACAGCTTCTCCGCCTCGACCATCTCAGCGATCAACAAGCGACTGGACGAGAGCCTGACAGCCTTTGCCCGACGTCGGCTGGACGAGCCGTTCGCCTACCTCATCATCGATGCCAAATATGAGAAAGTCCGCCAGGCAGGCGTGGTGCGCTCCTGCGCCGTACTCGTCGCACTGGGTGTGGACTGGGAAGGCCGGCGCCAGATTCTGGCTGTAGAGCTCGCCAACCGCGAGAGCCGCTCTTCGTGGAAGGACTTTCTCGTCGGCCTCAAGGAGCGCGGCCTCCACGGTGTCGAATATATCGTTGCCGATGACCATGCGGGTTTACGAGCCGCTGTTCGTGAAGTGTTGCCAGATGCCTGGTTCCAGCGCTGTTACGTGCACTTTTTAAGAAATGCTCTCGACCATCTGCCGCGTAAAGCTGATGACGACTGCCTGCAGGAGCTGCGTTGGATCTACGATCGTCGCGAACTATCAGAGGCCAAAAGCGATCTGGCTGCCTGGCTGAGAAAATGGTCGCCACGATACCCCAAGCTCACCAGCTGGGCGGAAGAAACCATCGAGGAGACGTTCACCTTCTACCGGCTTCCGCGGCAGCATCATAAACATATGAAGAGCACCAATATGCTCGAGCGCTTTAACGAAGAAATCAAACGCAGGACGATCGTCCTGCGTATCTTCCCCAATGAAGACAGCTGTTTGCGCCTCATACGCTCGCTTGCTGTCGAGACCCACGAAAACTGGCTCGAAGCCAACCGCTATCTCAACATGAACGACCTTAAGGAGATGAAGAAAGCCGATCTACGTCAAGCCGCCTAGCCAGCATGCCCGCCGCTATTTGCAGAACTTGACGCACACAACCTGGACCTGAATGACCGCTTTGCCGGCGGCTGCCGACCCGGTTTACCTTGTGTCAGTCCGATGGTGCAATTGGCGAAGCCTCGTTCCACCCGCCACCCAAGGCCTGATAGAGGGCGATCCGCGCCGTGAAGGCATCTGCCTGAGCCTGGACAAGATTCAGCTCGGCGGCAAGCAGGCCGCGTTGGGCGTCCAACTGCTCAAGATAGGGCGAATAGCCTGCTTTGTAGCGATTTGAGGCAAGACGGAAGGTCTCGGCGAGCGCGTCGCGCTGAGCGGCCACGATGCGTAACTGGGTATCTGTCTGAACGATATTCGCGAGCGCGTCCTCCACTTCACGGAAGGCATTGAGAGCGGTTTTGCGATAGGCAAAGGCAGCCAGATCACGCTGCGCACCGGCGCTTTCCGCGCCCGCGCGCAAGCGCCCGCCCTCGAACAGCGGCGCAAGCACGCTGCCGCCCAGCGACCAGATGGTGATCGGATCGTCGAGCAGGGTCGAGAAAACCGCACCACCCTGCCCGGTCAAGCGCAACTGGGGCAGGAAGCGCTTGCGCGCAGCCGCAAGGGCATGATCGGCGGCGGCAAGCTGAAGCTCGGCCTGCGCGACATCCGGACGACGACGCAGCAGTTGGGAAGGGAGGCCGGCTGGCACTGCGGGGTCTGTGAGCGCGGCAAGCGAAGCGCCGCGCTCTATGGGACCGGGCAAGTCGCCGCTGAGCAGCCTGAGCGCGTTTTCCTGCCGCGTGCGCGCCTGCTCTAGCGGCGCGATGATCTGCAACGCGCCCTGATATTCCGCCACTGCCTGAGCAAGCTCGAGCCTGGGTGAATAACCTGCGTCCGAGCGGCGCCTAATGCGTTGCAGCGCCTCCTTGCGTGCCTCGACGGTCTGGCGGGCGACGTCAAGCCGCGCATCGAGCGCGAGGAGAGTCACATAGCCGCTGGCCACGGTCGAGGCGATCGACAGGCGAACCGCGTCGCGGGCGGCCTGGCTTGCCAGCCATGCTGCGTGCGCTGCCGATTCCTGGTCGGACAGCCGGCCGAAGAGATCCACCTCCCAGGCCGTCTGGACCTGCACTTGCCCGGCGGTCTGCACTTCGGGCGTCCCGAACGCGCTGACGCTGCGCGAGCGTTCACCGCCCGCACCGGTCGCCAGGGTCGGCAATAGCGCGGCGCGCGCGCCTCTCTCCTGCGCCTTCGCTTCACGGATGCGCGCGCCGGCCATGGCAATGTCGAGATTGCCTGCAAGCGCATGCTCGACCAGAGCGGTCAGTTCCGGGTCGCCGAAGGTCCGCCACCAGTCCGCATCAAGGGCACCGCTCTGGTCGGGCGACGTGCGCCAGCCCTGCGGCGGCGTCACTGGATCGACCCGCGCGGTCTCGACATGCGGCCCGGCACAGGCAGCGAGCAGGAGAGGCAATGCCGCGATCGTGCAGGCGCGGCGCATCAGTCGTTTGTCTCGACATGCAACTCGACGGACATGCCGGGGCGCAGGCGTTTCGCCATCTCCTGCCCTGGATCGATCTTCACGCGGACGGCGATGCGCTGCGCCACTTTCACGAAATTGCCCGTTGCATTGTCTGACTTGAGCACGGCGAACTCCGAGCCGGCGGCAGGCGAGAGATTCTCGACATGCCCCCTGAGCTTGGCGCCGCCCAGTGCGTCGACACGGAAGGTCGCGGGCTGACCGATGCGCATCTTGCGCGTCTGCGCTTCCTTATAGTTGGCGATGACCCAGCGATCGCGAGGGACCAGGAACATGAGCTGGGTTCCCGCCGAAACGAAGGCGCCATTGCGCACGCCGATTTCCGAGAGCTCACCGTCGACCGGAGCACGGATGACCGTATTGTCGAGATCGACCTGGGCGAGATGAAGCGCGGCCTGGGCGGCGGCGACGGAAGCCTCCAGCCCGCCACGCCCCACGATCACCGAACGGACGTCCTGTTGGCCAATCTGCTGCGCAGCACTGGCCTGTCGCACGGCCGCTTGGGCGGCGAGCAGCGCGGCGCGAGTCTGATCGCGCTCACGCTCGGAGATCGAGCCATCGGCGACGAGCGCGGCGGCCCGCTTCATGTCGGCCTGGGCGCGGACCAACTGGGCCTGCGCATTGGCAATGCCTGCCGACTGACCGGTGAGCGCTGCCTCGCGACCGCGCTGGCTTTGTTGCGAATTGGCCAGAGCGGCACGTTGCGCTGCGAGATTGGCCTTCGCCTGTTCGACGCGCGCGCCATAGATGCGCTGGTCGATGGTGACGAGGACATCGCCTTTCTTCACCGTCTGGAAGTCCTGCACCGGCACCCCGGTCACATAACCGCTGACCTGGGGGCTTATGATCGTCACCTTGCCGCGGACATAGGCGTTGTCGGTGTCTTCGGCCCATCCGTCAAAAGGCGGCAGTCGCCAAGCGTAGAGTATGGCCACGATTCCTGCGAGCGCGAGAGCGCCGATCGCCACTGCCGCCGTACGGCTTTTGCGGGGAGGACTCCAGCCCTGCGAAGAAGGCTCGACCTGCGGATCGGGAGGCGGCGCAGCTGCCGCAGCTCGGGATGTCGCCGCCTGATCCGTCATGAAACCCCCCGTTAACCTGCCTTTGCCGCCTGCGCCTGCAGGGCCTGCTGGAGCTGGATGATGGGCGAGGGCTCCTTGCGCCGCAAGATGGAACGGCGAATGAGAAGGCCCCAGATCACGCCCGCAACGGCCAGCACGCCGACCAACAGAAACACATCATTGAAGGCAAGGATATTGGCCTCTCGGGCCACCTGGCGGGCCAGCAATGCTCCGCCCTCCGCACCGCGCAACAGCGGATCGCCAATCAGGCCTCGAACCGACGCCGCGCCGCCTTCGACGCGCTGGGCGACCTGAGGATCCGTCATGACGATATTTTGCACCAGCGCATGCGAATGGAACTTCTCACGGACGACCTGGAAGGTGCCGAGCATCGTCGAACCGGCGAGCCCTCCAAGGCTCTGGCTCAGGTTGAACAGCACGACGAAGCTGATGAAATTCTTCGGTCCGGCAAGCAATGTGCGGGCAATGCCGATGACCATGGCCTGGGCAAGAAACAGGAGAGAGGCAAAGCCGATCATCGCCTGACTCAGATAGAAGCTGGAGGGGCGTGTCAGATTGGTCGAGTCCGCATCCATGAAAGCTGCGATGGCGATAAGGGCGACGGCGAGCGTAATCGGCAAGGACAGGTTTGCCGGATTGAGCGTCAATACGGCCGTCAGCAATCCCGCGACCGAGGCGAGCACGATCACGAGATTGAGCATCACCATCTGGTCGTTGATCATGCCGACCACATTGAGCAACCCGACCGAACCGAAGGCCTGCTCGGACAAGAGGATGCGCACTATGGACGCGATGAAAATGAGGCGCATCATCTGTCGCGTGCCAAGCCAGCGGGTATTGATGAGCGGGTTCTCGCGATAATGTTCGAGGATGAGCGAGGTGGCGACAAGCACGATGCCGGCGCAAAGCGCCCAGCCGATCCAGGCACGCTCGGTCCACCATTCGATCCGTCCTTCGGAAAGCACCGCGATGAACAGCCAAAGGCCCGGCGCCAGCAATCCGATCGTCAGGAAGTCACGCCATTCGAACGCCTGGCTGCGCTGGCTCGGCGGCAACGGCAAGGCAAGAATGGCGGCCAGCGTGATCAGTGTGAGGCCCAGTTCGAACACATAGAGCATGTGCCAGTCGCCTGCGACGAGCAGCCCCGGCGAGACCATCCGGGCGAGCGGCGTCGCGAGTTGGGGAATGCAGATGCCCATCATGATGCCGGTGAGCCGCTTTGGCGCGGTAAAACCCTGCATGAGATAGAGGATCGCGAGTGTGGTGAGGCCGCCGGACGCAAAGCCGCTCGCCGCGCGTACAGCCACCGACGACCAGAAGCCGTGCACGCCGAGGTGCAGAAGCGTCGTGACCGCGTAAATCGCCAGCATCCAGCGGATGAAGGGTTGCAAGCCGAACTGCTGGCGATATTTGACGAGCAGCAGGTTCGCACAGGTGTAGGTCATATAATAAGCCGCCATCAGCCATGCCGCCTCGTTGGAATTGAGACCCAGCGTGCCCTGCGCAAACGCGATGTTGACCGTGATGAGCGCATTGCCAAGGCCGCTGGTGAGCCCGATCATGACGCCGATCAGGATGTAAGACAGGCGGCGACCTGACGGATGGTCGGGATTGGCTGGTGACCCGGGCAAGGTCGGCTGCTCGTGCGGCTTGAATCGATAACCGGACTCATCTTCCATGAAGCATCAGCCTTGGCAGTCGTGAAGAAACTCCGCACCGGCAGGATGGCTAGACCACCAGTCCAAAATCGATGTCATGATCGTTCCAGAATCTGGCCGATGCAAGCGGTTAAGTTGGGCAGGGGCCTTGCTTCAACCAGAATTTCAGCGACTGCTCGTACTTGTATCGCCCGATGCCCTGCTTGGCTTGTTCCGCTCTCAAATCGACCTTCCAAGAGGGGATTGGTGCTGCGGCTTAGGTGAATAAAAGACCGGTTCGGGAATCGGAACAGGGCCGCTGAATGTCTGGAATGTCGGATCCAACGGACAGTACAGTCGCTCCCACTCTCCGTCCGGAATAGCACTGTCACGCTCCGGAACCGACAGTCGCGAATGTCCCATCTGCAGTCGATCAGGCCACCTCAATAGTCTCAAAATATTGCGCAGATTTCGTTCGACTTCGCTGACGAATGGAGCGAACGCTGTCGACATGGAATAGTGGCTCGCTAAGGAGCCCCTGCCCCGCAAGGCTGCGCGCCACGGGGCTCTGGGTGGTGGGAGCGACAATAGCGCCGCTCCAAAAAGGAGACCATCCATGAACAGCCTTATTCGCCTTACCGACATCCAACTGGTACTGCTCGCCACCGCTGCACAGCGCGACAATGGCAGCCTGCTGCCGCCGCCCGACGCGGTGGGGGAAGGCCCTGCGCGCATTCGCAAGGTCGTCGAGCAGCTCATCCGGCGCGGGCTTGCCGCCGAGGTCGATCTCCCCTCAGGGGCCGACGCCTGGCGCACGGATGGCCTCCGCTCGATCGGGGTCGTCATCACTGACGCGGGCCGCGCCGCCATCGGCGTAGAGCCCGAGGAGGCAGAAGAACCCGCTACGGATCTACCTGAGCCGGAGGTCACGCCGATCGCCGAAGCCCCGTCACCTGCCGCACACAGCAAAAGCGCGCTGGTCCTGGAGATGCTCCGCCGCGAGAGCGGCGCCACGCTGGATGAACTGATCAGCGCCACCAACTGGCTGCCGCACACCACGCGAGCTGTGCTGACCGGCCTGCGCAAGAAAGGCCATGCGATCGATAGGCGCAAGCGCGGCGAGGTTACCTGCTATCATCTGGGGAACCAGGCCTGATGAAGCTGGACGCGCAGATCGCTGCCCTGGCAGCAATGAAGCCGACCGAGCTCAAGGCGGAGTGGCGGACGGTGCACGGGGCTGAGCCCCCGCGCATCGCCGCCAGCCTGCTCGCCCGCGCCCTGGCGCATGATCTGCAATGCGCCGCCCAGGGCGGCCTCGCTGAGCGGGTGCGGGTGCGCCTTCTTGGTGCGGGAGTGGCGCGCGCTGCGTCCACACCCAAGCTGACCCCAGGAACGCAGCTGGTGCGCGAGTGGGGCGGAACCAGCCATCATGTGTTGATGGAGGAAAAGGGCCGCTGCAGCTATAAGGGCAAGAGCTTCACCTCCTTGTCTGCCGTGGCCCGCCACATCACGGGCGCGCACTGGTCGGGCCCGCGCTTCTTCGGAGTGAAGCCATGACCCAGAAGAAGCGGCTGCGCTGCGCGGCCTATACGCGCAAGTCGACCGAAGAGGGGCTGGATCAGGCCTTCAATAGTTTGGATGCACAGCGCGAGGCCTGCGCCGCCTATGTCCAGAGCCAGAAGAGCGAGGGCTGGACGCTCGTCCCCACGCTCTATGATGATGGCGGCTTCTCGGGCGGCAGCATGGAGCGCCCCGCCCTCGCCCGCCTGATGGCCGATGTTCGCGACGGTAAGGTCGACATCGTCATCGTCTATAAAGTTGACCGGTTGACCCGCAGCCTCAACGACTTTGCCCGTATCGTTGATGTGTTCGATGCGGCCGGCGCCTCCTTCGTATCGGCCACGCAGCAGTTCAACACGACGACAAGCATGGGGCGACTGACGCTCAATGTTCTGCTGAGCTTCGCACAGTTCGAGCGCGAGGTGATCGCCGAGCGCATCCGCGACAAGATCGCCCAGTCCAAAGCCCGGGGCATCTGGATGGGCGGCCCGGTGCCGCTCGGCTATGATGTCGTCGATCGCAAGCTCGTGCCCAATCCACAGGAGGCAAAGACTGTCGAGCATATCTTCCGCCGCTATCTGGCGGTGCCTTCGATCATGGTGCTGATGGAGGAGTTGAAGACGGAGGGCATCGTCACCAAGCGGCAGACCATGCGCGACGGGTCCGTTCGCGGCGGCCAGTCATTCGTGCGTGGGCCGCTCCATCATCTTATCGCCAATCCCATGTACATCGGCAAGATCCGGCATCGCGACCAGGTCTATGACGGCCAGCATCCGCCGATCATCAATCAGGCGCTGTGGGATGCGGTGCAGGCGAAACGCGCAGGAGCGATCGGCACCCGTCGCGCAGGCGGCAATAGCGAACATAGCAGCCTGCTCACGGGCATGATTCGAGACCATGTCGATCGGCCAATGTCGCCCAGCCATGCCGTGAAGCAGAAGCGCCGCTATCGTTATTATGTGTCCAGCATCGCATCCGCCACGAACGAGGCAGCGATCAGGGCCCCTGCCCTGCGATTGCCAGCTACCGAGCTGGAGCAAGCCGCGGTCGATGCAGCCGCTGCACTCCTGGCCGATCCGCAAACCATCATGGTGCTGCCGCAGGTTGACGCCCAAACGACCAGGCGCCGGATCGATGCCGGCCAGGCACTTGGATCAGCGATGCGCGGCAAACGGAAGAGCGAGGTTCGTAGAACGCTGCAAGCTCTCGATCTTGCTATTATGGTCCACACCGACAGGATCGACGCCTCGATCAGCCGCCGCCGTCTTGTTGCGTTGCTGGATGGCACGGCGCCAATCGTGGAAGACGACGGCCACCGCTTGCCGCTCCACATCGAAACCGCGCCGGATCGGCATGGGCGCAATCTCAAGCTGGTGCTGCGATCAGGCGAAGAGCAGAAGCCCAACGTCGATCTGGAGCTGATCGCTCTGATCCGCAAAGCGGAAGTGGCTCGGCAGCAGCTCTTCACGCAAACTTCCGCGACGAACGATCGCACAGCCGAGCGGGTCGCGCGACTGGCTTTCCTCGCGCCGGACATCATCACCGCCATTCTCGAAGGCCGGCAACCGGCGACACTCACGTCCCGGCGACTCATGAAGCATGCTGCCATTCCGCTGGACTGGAAAGCGCAGCGCGAGGCGCTCGGCTTCCAGTGAGCCTTGGCAAAACCGTGTGCCACCCGACGAGGCCCCGTGAGACGCGGGGTCTTTTTTGTGGCTCTGAGGCCCAAAAGCACGTCTCTGCAGCACTCGGTTCTGCGGCACCTCGACAGAATGGCGCGGAACTGCGCCATTTTCGAGGCCCGGCACAGGCACTGCCTAAAAGGCCTCGTAATACGAGAATGCGTGGTGCACCCGGCGGGATTCGAACCCACGGCCCTCAGATTAGGAATCTGATGCTCTATCCTGCTGAGCTACGGGTGCCCGGTGACGGCTCTATTGCGAGAGAGCGGCGCGGTCAATTCTTCGCGTCGGGGGGAATGACCGGAAAAGGCAGCGGCGCAACCTCCACGCCCTCCGCGATCAAGGCCCGGGCCTCGCTCAGGGCCACTTCGCCATGGATGCTGGTGCGATCCTGCTCGCCATAATGCATGGCGCGCGCCTGTTCCGCGAAGTCGCGCCCGACCCAGGTCGAATCCTCCAGCGCCTTCTGCTGCGCCTTCGCCAGCGCAAGCACCAGTTCGCGCATTTTCGCTTCCTCGCCCGCACCCATGGTGATCGAAGCATCGCCCGAAGAAGCGATCTGCGGCATGGTTTCCGGCCGGCTGTTCCCCTTGGCAGCGACGGCGGGAGCCATCACCGCCTTGCCGACATGCCCGTCGCCGCAAAGCGGGCAGGCGAGCAGCCCACGCGCCTTCTGGTCCTCATAATCGGCGCTGGAACCGAACCACGCCTCGAACACATGGCCTTGGGATTCGCATTTGAGGTCGAAAACGATCACGATAGCGTCACATCCATGGGCAGGGATCGCCGGTTGGCGAGCGCGGGCACCCGCCCGCGCACGTCCTCTATGCGCGACAGGTCGATCTCCGCAAGAGCAAGGCCCGCCTGCTCGCCCATGTCGAGCACCATGTCCCCCCATGGGTCGACGATCAGGCTATGCCCATAGGTGTCGCGGCCATCCGCATGATGGCCCGTCTGCGCGGCGGCGATGACGAAGCATCCCGCCTCTATGGCGCGCGCCCGCAGCAATATGTGCCAGTGCGCCTTCCCTGTCGGCACGGTGAAGGCAGCCGGCATCAGCAGCACCGTCGCGCCTGCGTTGGTGAGCGCCCGGTAGAGATCGGGAAAGCGCATGTCGTAACAGACCGACAATCCCATGCGGGCCCAGGGCGTGTCGACCGCCACGACCCGCTCGCCCGGCCCATAGACCGACGATTCGCGCCAGCTTTCGCCCGTCGCCAGATCGACGTCGAACAGATGGATCTTGTCGTAGCGGGCCCGAATCGCGCCGCCATCGTCGATCATGAAGCTGCGATTGGCCCAGCGCCCGTCGCTCCGCTCATCCTTCAGCGGGGTCGAGCCCAGATGCACCCACAGCCCCTGCTTCGCCGCCGCATTGCGCACCGCGGCGAGGACAGGGTCGTCCGCCTCCGAATGCAGGGTCGCCGCCGCCCTTTGCCGGTCGCGGTCCAGATAGCCCGCCATTTCGGGTGTGAAGAGAATATCCGCCCCCTCCCCCTTGGCACGTGCAGCCATGTCCGCGATGGCGGTGGCATTGGCGGCGGGATCGATCCCGCTGGTCATCTGGAAGATGGCGGCGCGCATCCGGCCTATGCCCCCAGCAGGGCGTCGAGCTTGCCCTGCCGCTCAAGCATCGCCATGTCGTCGCTGCCGCCGATATGCCGGCCGTCGATGAAAATCTGGGGCACGGTCGTCCCGCCATTGGCGCGGTCCAGCATTTCCTGCTGCCTGGGCCCGCCCATGGTGATGTCATATTCCTCGAACGCCACGCCCTTTCCGTTCAGCAGCGCCTTCGCCCGGGCGCAATAGCCGCACCAGGCCTTGGTATAGATTTCGACCTTCGCCATGTCTTACTCCTTGATCGTCGAAATTGTGGTTCGGCGGCTGTTTGTCAATCGGCGCCGTCCGGCAGCACCCGCGCCCAGCACAGCAGATGAACGCTTGCCGCGCCGCCGCGTTTCAGCGCCCGGGCGCAGGCGGCCGCCGTTGCGCCGCTGGTCTGCACGTCGTCGATCAGCAGAACGGCGCGCCCCTTGAGCATATGACCCGGGGCCAGGGCGAAGGCGCCGCGCACCGCCTTCGCCCGCGTCTTCGGACTCATGCCGCGCAGGGGCCGGGTCCGGCGGGTGCGGAGCAGCGCATGATTGTCGACCGGCAAGCCGGTCAGCCGCGCCAGATGGCGGGCGATCAGCGCCGACTGGTTGAAGCCCCGCCACCACAAGCGCCAGCGGTGCAGCGGCACCGGCACGATGACGGCATCGCGCACCGCCGGAACCTGCCGCGCCATCTGCCTCGCAATCAGCCGCGCAAGACCGATGCGCCGCCCATATTTCAGCCGCAGCGCCACGGTGCGGGCGACATCGCCATAGGCCAGCACCGCCCGCGCGCTGTCATAGGGCGGCGGATCGGCCAGACAGGCTCCGCATTCCGCGCCATCCCCGCGGTCATAGTCGAAGGGAAGCCCGCAGCGGGCGCAGCAGGGCGCGCCCAGGAACCGCATCCCGCTCCAGCAGGCGAGGCAGAAGGCATCATCCGCAGCCACGATCTCGCCGCAGCCGGGGCAGCGTGGCGGCAGGGCATAATCGACCAGCGGGCCGAGCGTGGTTTTGAGGAGCGGGACGCTCTTGTGAAGCAGGGCAAGGGACATCATCTCCCTTGTTCCCGCTCCTTCGCCCATGCACAAGGCCCCGATGACCAATCCCGACATCTTCGACCGAGCCCTGCGCGCCAAAAGGCGCGACCGGATGATGGCGCGCTTTGCCGAGCATGACTTCCTCTATCGCATGATGCTGGACGAACTGCTGGACCGGCTGGGCGACGTGCAGCGCGAGCTGAAGGAAGTGCTGGTGATCGGCTGCCCCGACGGCAGCGCGAGGGCCGCGCTGGAGGCGATGGGCAAGAGCGTCGTCTGCGCCGACCCCGGCTTTGCGGCGGCGAAGGCGCAGGGCGGCGTGCAGGCCGATGAAGACGCCCTGCCCTTTGCCGATGAAAGTTTCGACCTGGTGATCGCCTGCGGCACGCTGGACAGCGTCAACGACCTGCCCGGCGCGCTGATCCTGATGCGGCGGATATTGCGCCCCGACGGGCTGATGCTGGCTGCTTTCGCGGGCGCAGGCTCGCTGCCGCTACTCCGCGCCGCGCTGATGACGGGCGAAGGGGACCGGGCGGGGCAGCATATCCATCCGCAGGTCGACGTTCGCTCGGCGGGTGATCTGCTGGCGCGGGCAGGCTTTACCATGCCGGTCGCGGACGGCGAGGTGCTGACGGTGCGCTACGGCGATATATTGCGGCTGATGCGCGACTTGCGGGGCATGGGGGCCGGCAATGTGCTGGCTTCGCGGCCGCCCGCGTTGCGGCGGGACGTTCTGATCGGGGCCACGGAGCATTTCGCGGCGGCGGCCGACATCGATGGGCGGACGGCGGAGCAGATGGCCGTCATCTATCTTAGCGGATGGAAGGCCGATCCCAGCCAGGCGCAGCCCGCGCGACGGGGCAGCGCGACCGTTTCCCTGGCGGAGGCGCTGAAGCCGAAGCATTGACGGCGGTGAAAATGCAGCAAGGGGACTGTTCAATATGCCGCACCCATGCCCGCGTCCCTTTCTGAAATCCCGCATAATTCCGCAATTTTACCGATTGGCACACGTCTTGCGATTTTCCCCGGGCAACAACCGGAGACTTGCCCGCCGTGCCGACCCTATCCGACAGCGCCCCCACAAAGGCCAAGCAGCCCGATGAGATCTGGTTCACCCGCTGCCCCGTTCCGACTGCCACCGGCATCGCCTACAAGCTAGGCTGGCTGACCGAGAGCTTCGAGGGCGACGGCATTACGCTGCGCACCTTGCAGGAGTCGGGATCGGAACTCGGCCGCCATCATTATGACCACCGCCTGCCCACGCTGATCCGTGAGGGCGGCAACATGCTGGCCATCGCCGCCCGCGCCCAGGGCGAGCCGACGAAGCTGATCGGCCTCACCTGGATCGAGGAGAGCCAGCTCATCCTGGCGCGGCCGGATTCCGGCATCCGCTCCGCCGCCGATCTCAAGGGCAAGCGGCTGGCCCTGCCCGGCTGGAGCCACAACGACATCCCCAGCCATGTGCGCGGCACCAGCATCGCGCGCGGCATGTCGCTCGCGGGCTATAAGGGCGCCCTGGCGTCGGCGGGGCTGAGCTTCGACGATGTGGAGCTGATCGAGACGCCCGACCGGCTGCGCAATATCGGCGGCAGCGGGCGCGACCTGCAACCACGCGGGTCGGGCCAGCGCAGCGGCGTAGGCCGCCTCTGGCCGATCGAGGCGCTGGTCGAGGGGAAGGTCGACGCCATCTACGTGAAGGGCGCCGCCGCGCTGGATCAGGCGCGGGAGAACGGCCTGGTCGTCGCCATCGATCTCGACGCCCTGCCCGACCCGCGCTTTCGCGTGAACAACGGCACGCCTCGCCCGATCACGGTCCATCAGAGCCTGATCGACGATCATTTCGACCTGCTGGTCCGCTTCCTGGCCGTCACCCTGCGCGCAGCCGATTGGGTCGCGGAGCAGCCCGACCGGCTGCGCGACATCCTCGAATATGAGACGGAGGGCAGCGCGCAGGCCGTCGACCAGGCCTATGCCCGGCTGCACGAAGGGCTGCACCCGACATTGGACGACGAACGGCTCGCCCTGTTCGACCTTCAGAAGAAGTTCCTGTTCACCCACGGCTTCCTCGATGCGGATTTCGCCCTGTCCGACTGGGTCGATCCCCGGCCGCTGGAGGCCGCCCGCGCCCTCAACGCCCAGCGTCCCCAACCTGTCGCCATTCCAGCCTGAAAGGAAATAAGCATGTCTGACACCAACGGACTTTCAAGGGAAACGATCGGCTTCGTGCTGCAGACGGAGAAGGACGCCCGCCGCGCCTTCCGCGTCCTGCGCGAGACCCATACCATCTCGGCCAGCGGCACCCTGTTCTTCGCGGTCCGCATCCCCGGCGAAGACAAGATCATCACGCTGAACTATGCCGGTCTTTGGGAGGACGATCCCGACCAGGCCGTGACCAGCGTCATCGGCTTCGACGGCACCCTCTATTGGGGCAACGCGCCGGGCGGGGCGGCGCGCTACCTCAAGATCTTCAAGAAATATCCGGACTTCCAGGCAATCAGCCACGTCCACACGCCGCATCTGGGCGCCTATTCGCAGGCGCATTCGGAACTGCCGCTGCTGTACGTGCCCAACCGCCGCTTCCGCTTCACCGCGCAGCTTCCGGTCTATATCAACCGCCGCCAGCCTGAGCCGGACTTCATCCTGGAAGCGATCGAGCAGGATCGCGAAGTCCCCGGCATCGTGGAGGCCAATGGCGGCGCGACCATCTGGAGCTGGAAGGGGCTGCGCGACCTTACCAACACCATCGTGCTGCTGGAGGAAGGCGCGCAGTTCCAGATATTGGGACAGGCGCTCGGCGGGTCAAAGCCCTTCGGCCCCGGCGTGCTGGAGCAGCAGTGGAAGATGGGCAAGCTGGTGCCGCCCGACGCCCGCGTCGATGATGACGGCACGATCCATCTGCCTGAAACCGCGCAAGCCGCCGAATGATGTTTGAAGTCCGGCGCCGTTGCTGACGCATTTGCGCGGTTAATCGGACCAGCACCCCTCCCGTTCGCCCTTAGCCTGTCGAAGGGCCCTCCTTCTCCTGAAGAAGTAAGGGGCTTCGGCAAGCGCAGCCCGAACGGAGGTGGGATTGGTTCCGGTCAACCGCGCCATGCTCCAGCAGCGGCGTCGCTTTCCGGAGCGATCCCATGTCCCAGAAGAAGCGCCAGCTTGCGCTTGCCGTTTTCCTGACCCGCCACGGCCATCATCCCGGCGCCTGGCGCCAACCCGGCACCGCCGATACCGGCAAGCCCGATTTCCGCTATTGGGCCGGCCTCGTCCGCACCGCCGAGCGCGGCAAGCTGGACGCCGCCTTCTTCGCGGATTTCGTGGGGCAGAGCGGCGACAGCACCAAGGGGATCGCCCGGCGGCATGCTTTCCTCGATTTCGAACCGCTGACCGCAACCGCCGCGCTGGCCAGCATCACCAGCCATATCGGGCTGGTGGCGACGGTGAACACCAATTTCGAACAGCCCTATGCGCTGGCGCGGCGCTTCGCCTCGCTCGACCATATCAGCGGCGGGCGGATCGGCTGGAACATCGTGTCCTCGCTGGCGGACGGCGCGGCGAAGAGCTTCGGCATCGACCAGCCCGCCAGCCACGCCGAACGCTATGCCCGCGCCCATGACTTTGTGGAACTGGCCAAGGCACTGTGGGACAGTTGGGAAGACGACGCCTTCGAGGGCGCGGACAAGGACAGCGGCATCTATCTCAATGCCGACGCCGTGCACCCGGTCCATTATCGCGGGCCCTATTACGGCATCGACAGCGTGCTCGACATGCCGCGCCCGATCCAGGGCTATCCGGTCTTCGCGCAGGCCGGAAATTCGGAGGTCGGCCGCGATTTCGCCGCCCGCCATGCCGAGATGATCTATGCCGCCGCCCAGTTCATCGAGGATGCGCAGGCCTTCTACAAGGATGTGAGGGCGCGGGTCGCGGGCTATGGGCGCGATCCCGACACGCTGAAAGTGATGCCGGGCCTGTCCTTCACCATCGGCTCCAGTCTTCAGGAGGCGCAGGACAAGTTCGGCGCGCTGGAGGAGAAGGTCGATTTTTCCGGCGACCTCAATCTGATGGGACATGACGTCAGCGCCTATCCGCTCGACGGCCCGCTGCCCGACCTGCCGGAACCGGAGAATGGCAAGGGCCGCTGGCGGCAGCTCACCGCGCTGGCGCGGCGCGAGAATCTCACCATCCGCCAGCTTTTCCTGCGCTTCAACGCGGTGCGCGGACATCGGGTGGTGCTGGGCACGCCGGTCGACATTGCCGACCAGATACAGGACTGGTTCGAGCGCGACGCCGCCGACGGTTTCAACCTGATCCCGCCGCTGTTGCCGAGTTCATTGGAGGATTTCGTGGACCTTGTGGTGCCGGAACTCCAGCGGCGCGGGCTGTTCCGGACGGAATATGAGGGCACGACGCTGCGCGAGCATCTGAACCTGCCGCGTCCGGAGAATCCGAATGAGCGGCACGCTCCCGCCGAAGCCGTTCTGGAGTCCGCCGCCTAGGACTGTCCTGCTCCTGCCCGCGCAGGAGCATATCCTACCAACATCGAAAGGATTGCCGAATGAGCAACACACTCGACACGCTCTGGTACACGCGCTGCCCGGTGCCGACCGGCCTTGGCATCGCCATCCAGCAGGGCTGGCTGGAGGAAGCCTTCCGCGCGCAGGGCACCAGCCTGTCCTCGCTGCTCGAATCCAGCGATTTTTCCAAGCGGGAGTCGCATTTCTCGCACACCGTCCAGAACAGCGTGCGCCATGGCGGCAATATCCCGGCGATCAGCGCGAAGGCGCGGGGCCGCGACACGCGGGTCATCGGCCTGTCCTGGGCGGACGAGACGCAGTTGATCCTGGCCAGCCCGGAGTCCGGCATAGAGACGGTGCGCGACCTGAAGGGCCGCCGCTTCGGCCTGCCCAACTGGAAGAATGTCGAGATCGACTTCACCCGCGCCCAGGCCATTCGCGGCCTTGAAAATGCGCTGCGGCTGGAGGGACTGGAAGTCTCCGACGTCGAGATCGTCGATCAGGACATCGAGACTCATTATAGCGACGGGCAGGCGCAGACGGTCGGCGGCACGCTCGCCTGGAACGGGCGCAGCACCAGCCGGGCGCGGGCCAATAATCTCGAACTGATCGCCCTGCTGCGCGGCGAGGTCGATGCGATCTTCCTGAAGGGCGCGAGCGGCGCCCAGATCGCGCATCAATTCGGGCTCAAGACGGTGATCGACACCGGCATCCATCCCGATCCGCTGGTGCGCTCCAACAACGGCACGCCGCGCACGCTGGCGGTGGACGGGCATCTGATCGACCATCATTTCGACGCCGCCGTCACCATCGTCGAGCAGGTGCTGCGCGCCGAACGTTGGGCGCAGTCGCATCCTTCCGACGTCCGCCGTTATCTCGCCCGCGAAACCAACAGCAGCGAATATTGGGTCAGCATCGCCTATGGCGAGGACGCGCAGACGAAGCTGAAGACCGATCTTGCCGAACAGTCGGTCACGGCAATCCAGGACTTCACCAACTTCCTGCACCGCTGGAACTTCATTCCGCAAAGCTTCGACGTGCGCGACTGGATCGACGCCCGTCCGCTGGAAGCAGCGCAGTCGCTCGCGCTCGCAAGCTGAACGGAACCATGGGGGAGAGAGGATTTCCGCAAGGCAGCCCGTTGCTGCGCTGCCTTGCCATCTATGGCGAGATGCCGGGCCGGTTCGCGCTGACGGCGGTGCTGCTGGCCGCCGTCAACGTCGCGCTGGTCGGCCAGCAGGTGATGGTCGGCCATGCCGTGCAGGAAGCGCAGCATGGCAGGCTGGTCGCTGCCGGTCCGGACGGGGTGCTGCATTATGACCGCGCCTGGTTCTGGGTCGCGCTGCTGATCGGCCTCTCGCTGGCGCGGGCGGCGGTGCAATATGGCGCGGGCCTCCTCTCCCTCTCCATCGGCCAGCGGCTGCTGACCATCCTGCGCGGGCGGATATTGACGCAGATACAGCGCCTCGACCTTGCCTATCACTGGCGCCATGGCGTGGGCGAGATGGTGACGCGCATGACCCGCGACGCGGACAAGGTGCGCGACGCGCTGATCAATTTCTGGCGGCAGATATTCGAAACCGGGCTGATCGTGACCATCTCGCTTGGCCTGCTGGCGCTCTATTCGCCCTGGCTCGCCTTGGGTCCGCTGGTGCTGCTGGCGATCGGCATCGGCCTGCTCTGGTCGGAAGCCGACACGCTGGTGGCGCTCGACCGGCGGATCGGGGATGCCTATGACGCGGTGACGCAGGACCTGTCGGAAGGCGTCAACGGCGTCCGCGTCATCAAGGCCTTCTCCCTGGGCGAGGCGCGGGCCGATCGCTTCCGCCGCCATGTCGACCTGTTCCGGGTGGAGGCGCGGGCGGCGATCCGCCACGCCTGCCGCCGCATTCCCCTGCCCCAGACGATCATCGCCCTGTCCCATGCCTGGGTGCTGGGCCTGGGCGCCTGGATGGTGGCGCATGGCGCGCTTGGCCTGGGCGCGCTGGTGGCGGCGATGCTGGTCGTCAACACGCTGGTCCTGCGGATCGAGAGCATCGGCCGCCTGTTGCAAGTGATCGCGGACGCCCGCGCTTCGGCAGCGCGCATCTGGGAGGTGCTGGACGCGGAGCCGGTCATCAATTCGGGCAGTGCGCCGCTGCCCGAAGGCCCCATCGGTTTCCGCCTGTCGCATGTCGCCGCCTCGCCCTTGGGCGATGGGGCGACCGTGCTGCGCGACCTCAGCCTTGCCGTGCGGCCGGGCGAGGTGGTGGCGCTGGTCGGCGCGACCGGATCGGGCAAGAGCATCCTCACCGCCCTGCTCCCCCGGCTGGTGGAGGTGGACGAGGGCCGCGTCGAACTGGGGTCGGCGGAAACCGGCTGGCGGGACGTGCGGACGAGCGACCTGCATGCGTTGCGCCGCCGCGTCCATGTGCTGCCGCAGGAAAGCTTCCTCTTTTCCGACACGCTGGCCGCCAATCTGCGCCTCTGCGCGCCCGATGCGACCGACGACGAGTTGCGCGCGGCGCTGGACAAGGCGGCGGCGGGCGAATTGCTGGCCCGCCTTGAGGACGGGCTGGAAACGCGGGTGGGCGACCGGGGGGCGACCCTCTCGGGCGGCCAGCGCCAGCGTGTGTGCCTTGCCCGCGCATTGCTGGCGGATGCGGACATATTGATCCTGGACGACGCCACCAGCGCCCTCGACGCGCAGACCGAAAGGCGGGCCATCGACAATATCCGCAAGCTCCGCGCCGAACGCCCGGTCACTCTGCTGATCGTCGCCAGCCGCCTGTCGACCGCGCTCGCCGCCGACCGGGTGGCGGTGCTGAGCGGCGGCCGGATCGTCGCGGAGGGCACACATAAGCAATTGTCGCAGGACAGCGCGGCCTATCGCGACCTGATGGGACTGTAAGACAGATGAACGCATTCAGAGGCGACAGCGCCCTGTCCGACATCGAGCTGGAGGAGAAATTCTCCCAGCGCAGCCTGAACCAGAGCGTGGTCGAACGGCTGATCCCGCTGCTCGCGCCGATCTGGCGGCCCATCGCGGCTGTCATCGGCATAGAGATGGTGCAGGTGCTGGCGATCTTCGCCCGGCCGCTGCTGATCGGCCTCGTCATCGACCAGGGGCTGCGCCATGCCGAGACCAAGGCCGGAGGCGGCGTCGACGCGCCGCTGATCGCCTGGGCCTGCGCCGGGCTGGCGGCAAGCTGGGCCGTGCGTTTCGCGCTGGGCGGCCTGTCGCAATATTGCGCCGGGATCGCGGCGATCCGCCTGCTCAACGACCTGCGCACCCGCGTCTTCGCCCATGTCCAGACGCTCAGCGTCGGCTATTTCGACCGCACCAAGGCGGGCCGCATCATCGCCCGCGCAGACCGCGACGTCGACACGCTGGAACCGCTGCTGATCCAGGGGCCGCCGGAATTCCTCTCCGCCCTGTTGCGGCTGTGCCTGTCCGGCTTCCTGCTGTGGCTGATCGCGCCGGTGCTGCTCGCGGGGCTGGTGGCGGTGGTGCCTGTCCTGATCGCCGCCACCTTCCTCTTCAAGCGCGTGGCGCAGCGCAGTTGGGCCAAGGTGGCCGAAAACCGCAGCCGCTTCACCGCCCATCTGGTCGAGACCGTGGCTGCCGTCCGTCTGATCAAGCAATCGGGCCGCGAGCAGGAAAATCTGGCTAAATATCAAAGGCTGCTGGAGGACTTCAATTCCTCCCTGATCTACGGCTCCGTCCGCTCGGGATGGTTCGCGCCCTTTACCGGCCTGCTCACCACGGCGGGCCTGGCGCTGACGCTGGTCGTTGGCGGACGCGGCATCGCGCTCGGCACGCTCACACTGGGCGAACTGACGCAAAGCCTGTTCTACGTTTTCCTCTTCCTTGCGCCCCTGCAGGAATTCAGCGACCTTTTCGAACGTTTCGCCAACGGCACCGCCTGCGCCCAGCGCGTCTTCCTGCTGCTCGATACGCAACCCGACATCGTGGACCGGACCGATGCCGCCGTCCTCGACGCGGTGGAGGGCCGGATCGAGTTCCGCAATGTCCGTTTCGGCTATCGCCCCGGCCAGCCCGTCATTCGCGACCTCAGCCTGGATATAGAAGCGGGCGAGCTATTGGCGATCGTCGGTCCGACCGGCCATGGCAAAAGCACGCTGGTCCAGTTACTGACCCGTTTCTACGATGTGGACGAAGGGTCGATCTTCCTGGACGGGCAGGATATTCGCGCCGTTTCCGAACGCAGCCTGCGCCGCCATATCGGCGTCGTGCTTCAGGACAATGTCCTTTTCGGCGGAACGGTGCTAGAAAATCTCCGCCTCGCGAGGCCCGAGGCCAGCGACGAAGAACTGATCGCGGCATCGAAGCGCATAGGCGCGGATGAAGTGCTCGATGCTTTGCCCCACGGCTATGCGACCCATGTCGGTCCGCTCGGCAGCCAGCTCAGTCAGGGACAGCGGCAACTGGTTTGCCTTGTACGCGCCTATCTCGCCGATCCATCAGTGCTGATCCTGGATGAGGCGACCTCCGCCATCGACGTCAGCACCGAAAGGCGCATCCAGCGGGCCTTGCGGGTGCTGTGCGAGGGGCGAACCTCCATCGTCATCGCCCATCGCCTGGAAACCATCCGGTCTGCCCACCGCATCGCCGTCATCGAAAATGGCGGGGTGCGGGAAATCGGATCGCACCGCTCGCTGCTGGAAAGCGGCGGACGTTACGCCGCCATCTATCGGGCGCATGAGGAAACAGCGGTCTTGATGGAGCAGCCAATGGCGGCTGCCCTGCCCTGATGCACGATCAGGGCGTGGAATCGCGCCTGTCCTTTTCCGGATAATCCTCCGGCTTCACCTGCCCGACCACCGGACGATCCTCTACCCGTTCCTGATCCTGCCCACCGGTCGTCCGGGGGTCTTCCTCTTCGCGCCCGGGCAGGGCGTCGCCCAGCGGTCCCTTGGGCGTCCGCGCCTTTTCGGGCGCATGATCGCGGTCATTCCGATCCATCGCTCGCTTCCACTTTTTCGGCAGTGCCGGGTTCGGCCATCTTGCGATGCCGCTCCGCCAGTACGCCCGCCGGCGTGACATGCGCGGCGGCGGCCTGCAGCTTGTTCTTCCAGCCGGATACGATATGCGCCTTCCCGTCGATCAGCGCGTCCCAGCCGTCCCTGGCGACCTTGGCCGGATCGTCCTTCTCGTCCGCGCCGACCTTGGTGTCCAGCATCTCGGCGCGGTCGAAGAACTCGGTCTCCGTCGGGCCGGGCATCAGGTTGGTGATGGTGACGCCATCGGCATCCTTGATCTCGTTCCGGACCGCATCGGCGAAACTGTCGATGAAGGCCTTTGTGCCATTATAGACCGCCTGGAAGGAGCCGGGCATGAAGCCGGCGATCGATCCGGTGACCAGCACCTTGCCCGCATTCCGGGCGACCATCGGCCGCAATATCTGCTGGAGCAGGTAAACGGTGCCCGTGATGTTGGTGTCGATCACCCGGCGCCAGTCGGCCACGTCCTGCTCCAGAAAGGCATGGCCCAAACCCCGCCCCGCATTGGCGCAAAGCAGGTCGACCCGCCGCCCGCCGGTACAGGTGATCAGGCGGTCCACCCCTTCCATGGTGGAAAGGTCGGACTCCACCGCCTGCACATCGACGCCGTGACGCCGAAAGTCGTCCGCCGCCGCATGGATCAGCGGTTCGTCCGCCACCACCAGCAGATCATAGCCGTCCTGCGCGGCGAGATGCGCAAGTTCGAAGCCGATGCCGGTCGACGCACCGGTCACGATCGCGAATTTCTGCGAAGCCATATGCTTCTCCTTTCAGGCGTCCCGGGCGGGCTGCATGCCCGGCTTCAGGACGATCTTGGTCACTTCGTTCTGCCTGTCGTGGAACATGCGATAGCCCTCCGCCGCCTGCTCCAGCGGCAGGCGGTGGCTGATCAGGAAGGTCGTATCGATCTTGTCCTCCATGATCGCGTTCAGCAGGCCGGGCATATAATGCTGCACATGGGTCTGGCCGGTCTTCAGCGTCAGCCCCTTCTCCATGAAGGCGCCCAGCGGGAATTTGTCGACGAAGCCGCCATAGACCGCCGGCATGGAAACCCGCCCGCCCTTGCGGCAGGCGAGGATCGCCTGCCGGATCGAATGGGCGCGGTCGGTTCCCAGGAAGGTCGCCACCTTGATCTGGTCCCAGACATTGTCCGCGAAGAAGCCATGCGCCTCCAGCCCGACGGCATCGATGCAGGCGTCGGGGCCGATGCCGCCGGTCATCTCCATCAGCGCTTCATAGGTCTTGCTTTCCTCATAATTGATCGTCTCCGCGCCGAAGCGGCGGGCGAGTTCCAGCCGGTGGGGGAAATGGTCGATGGCGATCACCCGCTCCGCCCCCATGAGGAAGGCGGACTGCACCGCGAACAGGCCGACGGGGCCGCAGCCCCAGACGGCGACGGTGTCACCCGGCTCGATCTGCGCATTTTCGGCGGCCATCCAGCCGGTCGGCAGGATGTCGGACAGGAACAGCACCTTGTCGTCGTCCACCCCATCCGGGACGACGATGGGACCGACATCGGAAAAGGGGACGCGAACATATTCCGCCTGTCCCCCCGCATAGCCGCCCGTCATGTGGCTGTATCCGAACAGGCCCGCCATGGGCTGTCCGTAGATCGCCTGGGCGATGTCCTGATTGTCGGCGGGCAGGCCGTTGTCGCAGGCCGAATATTGATGCTTGCCGCAATGGAAGCAGCTTCCACAGGATATGGTGAAGGGCACGACCACCCGCTGCCCCTTCTTCAGCGTCGAACCCGGCCCTGTCTCCACCACTTCGCCCATGAATTCGTGGCCCAATATGTCCCCCGCCTTCATCGTCGGGATATAGCCGTCATAGAGATGCAGGTCCGATCCGCAGATCGCGGTGGAAGTGATGCGGATGATCGCGTCGCGGGGATTGACGATTTCGGGATCGTCCACGGTTTCGACCCGGACGTCATGCTTGCCATGCCATGTGAGCGCGCGCATCAGGTGCCTTCCTCTTCATATTCACGGCGGTTGCGCGCGCTGGTCGCGATCTCGCCGGTTTCCATCAGTTGCTTGAAGCGCCGCAGGTCGCGGCGCGCCTGGATGGCCGGTTCGCGCTGGAACATCTTGGCGATGGCCTTGCCGATGAAGCCGCCGGGCGGATCATAGAGGATCGTCGCCGTCACCCAGCATCCCCGGCCGCCCGGCGCATCGCGAAAATCCACGCGGCCGCTATTGGGCACGTCCGCGCCCTCCTCGGAAGCCCAGGCGATGGTTTCGCCCGGGCGATCCTCCGTAATGGCGGATACCCATTCGACGGTGCTTCCGGCGGGCGCCTTCACCACCCAGCGGGAACGGCGATCGTCCAGAGGTTCGACAGCGACGACATTTTCCAGAAACAGCGGAAGATTGCCGACGTCGCGCCAGAAGGCATATAGCTCCTCCCGCGGCCGGTCGATCGTCACCGTCTTGCCGATCAGATCGTCGCCCTTCGCTTCCACCAGGCTGTCGGCGGCCTGCGCCGCCGCATCATCCTGTTTCGCTGTGGTAAGCGGTGCGTCATCACTCATGCTGACCCTCCTTGAAAGGTCAGACAGCAACCAGTTCATCCGCTCCGCCGTTCCGCCCGACCCAGCCGAAAAGCGGCAAAACGCCGGTTTGCTAACATGGGTAAGTCCTGCCGCAAGCCGGGGAACAGGGGCTGACGGCCCCTCGTTGTCACGGGCAGGAGACCCGGAGGAGAAGATCATGAAGCAGGCGCATTTCAGAAGCGGCGGGACATTGATCGGGGCCGGCATCGGCGCCAGCCTGGCGCTGCTCGGCATGGTCGGACGAAAGCTGGCGGTTCAGGCTCCGACAGCGCTGGCCGGCGATTGGGACCGGGCGCTGGCGGCGGAACATGCCATGACGCTCGTCCTGTTCGACAAGCTGGGCGAGACACAGCCGGGCGGCAAGCGCAGGATGCTGTTGATGCAGCTCAAGCATGCGCTCGGCAAGCATGCGCTGGAGGAGGAGAACGCCGTCTATCCCGCCATGCGCGCGGCGGGCCTTAAGGAAGAGGCCGACGCGCTGAACGGCGACCATGGCTATGTGAAGCAATATCTCTACGACCTGAGCGATCTGGTACAGGATGATGCGGGGTTCCGGAGCAAGCTGGCGGCGTTCCGCGCCGACATCCAGGACCATATGCGCAAGGAGGAGGATGAGCTTTTCCCCCGGCTGAAACAGGCGCTCGATCCGCAAGCCGTGAGCCGCCTGACCCGGCGGATGAACCAGGAGGGGCTGAAACTGGCCTGAGGAAACTGGCCTGAAAAAGGAGAACATCATGGACGAGCCCCGAAAGACGCGTTCCCTGCCCACCGAACATACGCGCGATCCGAACATCTCTACGGAGAACCAGCCCGAAGGCGCAGCCCGCCGCCCCAGCGACACGTTGGACCGGGAGCCGGATCGCGATCCGCTGAGCGGCGGCGCCATACCATCCAATTACGACCCACGCACCATGACGCGGCGGGGCGAGGAAGAGGACAGCCGAGCCGGGCGGGAGGAAGGCAGCGGATCACCGGCCGGCAGACGTTCCGACTGACCCTTTTCGCGATCCGGACGGGCAGATTCCGCTCTTGCGAACGGTTCGCTTGGAACCGACGCATGACTGGCGACTTCCACCGGAAGCAACGCCCACGGAGGAGGAAGACCATGGCCAATCAGCAGTTCACCGACGCGATCGCCCTTCTGAAAGCCGACCACCGCAAGGTGGAGGATCTGTTCGAGCAGTTCGAAAAGGCCGGATCGCCCGCGCGCAAGAAGACGCTGGCGCGGCAGATCTGCCTGGAACTCAAGATCCACACGCTGATCGAGGAGGAAATCTTCTACCCCGCCTTCCGCGGCAAGATAGAGGACGATACGCTGGACGAGGCCTATGTCGAGCATGACGGAGCCAAGCTGCTCGTCAACGACATAGAGGAAGGCGATCCTTCCGACGATTTTTTCGACGCCAAGGTCAAGGTGCTGTCCGAAGAGATCAAGCACCATGTGCATGAGGAGGAAATGCGTGGCGAGGGCATGTTCGCCCAATGCCGGAAGACCGATGTGGACCTGATCCGGCTTCGCGACGCGATGCTGGCGCGCAAGGAAGAATTGTTGAAGGAGGCGGGGAATGGCGGCCTTCCGCCGGCCAAGCCGCGCGTCATCCAACTCGTGCCGGCCTGACGGCTGCGGACCGCCGGCCGAAGCCTCCCCCCTTCGGCCGGCCTGTTTCCGGCAGCGCCTGTCCACGGTGCATGCCAGCTTCGAAACGCCGATTCCGACTAACCTGAGTGATGGGCGGCCCCGCCCGCTCCAGCTATGATCGCCTGGCAACGACAAGGAGAGAGCCCGTGTCCCGCCATGATGATGCGTCCTATTTCGAAGCCCGGGCCAGGGAAGAAATCCGCAAGGCGAGCGAAGCCAAGCAGCGCGGCGACAAGGGCGTGATGATCGCCGTCCATGCCGAACTGGCCGTGCGGTACCAGGCCAAGGCCCTGCAATTGCAACGCCACTGATCCATTTCCCCGATCCTGCTTTCCCCTCATATAGGGGAAGGCAGGGCGGCAGGCCTTGAAAGCTGTCCCCTGTCCCGCCATCTGGCGGTTCGGATTCCACTGGGGAGAGATTTCGATACTGCCATGACCACCACGACCGGCACCGCACCCGAAACCCGTTCCTTCGAGGCCGACGTCGCCCGCCTGCTGCACATGATGGTGCACTCGGTCTATTCGGACAAGGACGTCTTCCTGCGCGAGTTGATCTCGAACGCGGCCGACGCCTGCGAAAAGCTGCGCTACGAACTGCTGAGCGATCCCGCGCTTGCCGGGGACGACGGCCAGCCGCGCATCACCGTCACGCTCGATCCCGAAGCGCGGCAGCTCATCGTCGAGGATAATGGCATCGGCATGAGCGAGGTGGAGCTGGCCGAAGCGCTCGGCACCATCGCCCGATCCGGCACGCGCGCCTTCATGGAGCGCGTCGCGGCGGTCAGGGAAGGCGCCAAGGAAGGGGAAGGCGCGCAACTGATCGGGCAGTTCGGCGTCGGCTTCTATTCCGCCTTCATGGTCGCGGACAGGGTGGATGTCTTTTCCCGCCGCGCCGGGGCCGATGTCGCCGCGCATTGGGCGTCGGACGGCCTTGGCAGCTACACCATCCAGCTTGTCGACATCGCTGACGCGCCCGCTCGCGGCACCCGCATCGTCCTCCATCTGAAGGAAGACGCCGCCAGCTATACCGAGCCATTCACCACCCAGCGCATCGTCACCGCGCAGTCGGGCCATGTCCCCGTCCCCATCTTCCTCAAGGAAAAGCCGGATGCGGAGGAAAAGCAGATCGCGGACGGCGCGGCGCTCTGGACCCGCCCCAGGTCCGACATCACGGCGGAGGAATATACCGACTTCTACCGCAGCACCGCCGGACAGTTCGATGAGCCCGCGCTGACGCTCCATTATCGCGCGGAGGGGCTGCACGAATATTCGGTTCTCGCCTTTCTCCCCTCCATGCGCCCCTTCGACCTGTTCGATCCGGACCGCGCCGGGCGGATGAAGCTCTATGTCCGCCGGGTCTTCATCACCGACGAGGCGCAGATATTGCCGCGCTACCTGCGCTTCGTGCGCGGGCTGGTCGACAGCAACGACCTGCCGCTCAACGTCTCGCGCGAGATGATCCAGGAAAGCCCGGTCCTCGCCGCGGTCCAGAAGGGCGTCGCGAACCGCATCCTTTCCGAACTGGACAAGCTGGCCCAGAAGGATGGTGAAGCCTATCTCAAATTCTGGGACAATTTCGGCGCGGTGCTGAAGGAAGGGCTGTACGAGGATTTCGCCCGGCAGGAGGCGCTGCTCGGCCTCGCCCGTTTCAAAAGCACGGCGTCGGGGGAAGGCTGGCGCTCGCTCAAGGACTATGTCGAGGCGATCAAGGACAATCAGACCGCGATCTACTATGCCACCGGCGCCGATCTCGACCGGCTCGCCTCCTCTCCCCAGCTCGAAGGCTTCCGCGCCCGCGGGATCGAGGTGCTGCTGCTCACCGACCAGGTCGACAGCTTCTGGGTCACGGCCGGCGTCGATTATCAGGGCAAGCCGTTCAAGTCCGTGACGCAGGGCCTGGCCGACCTCAGCCTGATCCCGCTGGCAGAGGGCGAGACGCCCGCCGCAGAGGCATCGGCGGAGGTGGACGGCTTCATCGCCTATGCCAGGGATGTGCTGGGCGAGGCGGTCTCCGACGTCCGCGCATCGGAACGGCTGACGGAAAGCGCCGTCTGCCTGGTCGCGCCGGACAATGCGATGGACCGCCAGCTTGAAAAGCTGCTGGCGGGGGCCGGACGGATCGACAATGCGGCCAGGCCGGTGCTGGAGATCAATCCCCGCCATGACCTCATCGTCAAACTCGGCACGCTGCCCGACGGCAGCGATCTGCGCGCGGACGCCGCATGGCTGCTGCTTGACGAGGCGCGGATCGCGGATGGCGAATTGCCGGCCGATCCGCGCGCCTTTTCCGCCCGCCTCGCCCGCATGATCGGCGGCGCGATCGAATAGGATGACGGGTGGCCGGGACCGCGCCCGGCCACCCCCATATCGGGGCGGCATCGAACGACAATCCGCTTGCCAGCCCCGCGAAAGCGCGCCAAGCACGCGGCAACAGGAAAATGAGGGGATAGCGCGTCGATGAGCTATTATGACGTTCTGATCGTAGGTGCCGGCCATGCCGGGGCGCAGGCGGGCATTTCGCTGCGCCAGCTCGGCTTCGAAGGGTCCATCGCGATGATAGGCGATGAAAAGGACCCGCCCTATGAGCGTCCGCCCCTCTCCAAGGAATATTTTGCCGGCGACAAGAGCTTCGACCGCATCCTGATCCGCCCGGCCAGCTTCTGGGAAGAACGCAAGATCGACATGCTGCTCGGCCTGCGCGTGAAGGCTGTCGATCCGGCGGGCAAGTTCGTGACGGCGGGCGACCGCGAAATCGGCTATGGCAAGCTGATCTGGTGCACCGGCGGCTCCCCGCGCATGCTGACCTGCAACGGGGCCGA
Organism: Sphingobium sp. CFD-2; assembly: GCF_024611135.1. Taxonomy (NCBI): domain Bacteria; kingdom Pseudomonadati; phylum Pseudomonadota; class Alphaproteobacteria; order Sphingomonadales; family Sphingobiaceae; genus Sphingobium; species Sphingobium sp. CFD-2. The sequence continues at coordinate 2,433,424 of NZ_CP084405.1, forward strand.
CGCGCCCAATGTCCATGCCGTGCGCCGCCGCGACGATGTCGACGCGATGATGGCGAAGCTCGACCGGATCGATCATGTGACCGTGATCGGCGGCGGCTATATCGGGCTGGAAGCGGCGGCCGTGCTCAGCAAGTTCGGCAAGAAGGTGGTGCTGCTCGAAGCACTGGACCGCGTGCTGGCGCGCGTGGCGGGAGAGGAATTGTCGCGCTTCTACGAGGCGGAGCATCGCGCCCATGGCGTCGACCTGCGCACCGGGGCGCGGATGGACTGCATCGAAGTCACCGACGCAGAGGATGGTCCTCGGGCGACCGCCGTGCTGATGGAGGATGGCGAGCGGATCGAAACCGACATGGTGATCGTCGGCATCGGCATCGTCCCCGAAACGGGCCCGCTGATCGCGGCGGGCGCGGTCGGGGGGAATGGCGTGGACGTGGATGAATATTGCCGCACCAGCCTGCCCGACATCTATGCGGTGGGCGATTGCGCCGCCCATGCCAACGGCTTTGCACGCGGCGCGCAAATCCGGCTCGAATCGGTTCAGAACGCCAATGATCAGGCGAAGACGGCGGTCAGCCACATCATGGGCAAGGAAGAACCCTATCACGCCGTGCCTTGGTTCTGGTCGAACCAATATGATCTGAAGCTTCAGACCGTGGGCCTGTCGATCGGGCACGACCAGACGATCCTGCGCGGCGATCCGGCGACCCGCAGCTTCTCCGTCCTGTATCTGAAGGGCGGCAAGCTGATAGCGCTCGACTGCGTCAATGCGGTCAAGGATTATGTGCAGGGCCGCGCCCATGTCATTTCGGGCGCGGTGCTGGACCAGGCGCAGCTTGCCGATGCCAACGTGCCGCTCAAGGAAGTCGGCCTCGCCTGACCGGAAGGATGAAGGTCAGCCCCGAAAGCTGGCCTTCATCGCCAATTCCCAGGGTCCGCCGCGATAATGCCAGGCAGCAAGGCCGACGATGGCAAGCGGCCTTGGGTGGAAGCCCCGCCGCAATTCGGTGGCCAGCGCCTTTGCCTCAGCCGGTTCGGCCTTGTTCTGCACGGTGACGTGAAAGCGCGGCCGCCCCCGATCCTGCGACGACAACAATCCTGCGAAGGCTTCCGCTAGTTCCTCCCGCATCGCCATCAGCTCCGGACTTTCCACCCTATAGGCGACCCCCCGCCCCAGCAGCATCACCTCCGCCAGCCTCGCGCCCGGCGGCGGACCCGCGCAGAGCCGCTTCAGCCGCAGCGCCACTTCCGCCAGGGCGGAGAGCGGCAGATGATGGAACAGCGTGATATGCGCCGGCACCAGATTGCGCTCCGCCGGAAAATGCGCGCGGCGCAAACCGTCCGCCCAAGCGAAATCCGCCGCGCCCATCAAAGCCGTCACGACGATCGGCGCCGCCAAGGACTCACCCGCCAAAATCCGGCATCTCCTTTCGCAAAATCCCGTCAGCCGCTATGATCCATCCCGGCGGTCCCGACAGGGAGACCGCCGATATAGGGGGAACCGCCATGACAGCGCCACGATCCTTTCGAGCCATCGGAATCCTGTTGCTGCTCTGGAACCTGACGGGGGTAGCCGCCTTCATCATGCAATATGGCGCGGACCTCGGGCAACTGGCGAAGACCGATCCCTATAGCGCCAGGATCTTCGCCTCCATGCCCGGCTGGGCCTGGACCGCTTATGCAGTTGCGGTCGGCGCGGGCACGCTGGGCGCGCTCCTGCTGCTGCTCCGCAAAGCCGCCGCCGCGCCCTTGTTCCTGCTCTCGATCCTCGCCGTGGTCGTGCAGTTCGGCTACAGCTTCATCCACACCGACCTGCTGGCGGTGAAGGGCCCCACGGCCGCGATCTTTCCGGCCATAATCCTGATCATCGCCCTCTTCCAATGGCGCTATGCCCGCAACCTGATTGCAAAGGCCGTTCTCCGCTAGGGTGTGTGGGGATTCAGCCCATGGCGGGCTGCAAATGGCGGCTTTCTGCGCTTCCGGTGCTCACCTACTTTGAGTAGGCTCCGCGCCGGTTCTCGAAATCCACCATTTTCGCTCCACCCTGAACTGAATCCCCACACACCCCAGAGTAGCGTGCAGAAAAGCCTGTCCTGAGCCTACGGAAACTTGGAGAGCGGGGCCCGCGCCCGATGTAACGCAGCGCGCTCTCGCATGTGGAGCGTTCAGCCTGCTCGCGGTATCGGTCCGCCCTCTCCGGGCTCCATTCGCGCGAAGAGCGCCTTAAGCCGCCGACAACACCGGCGCCTGCCCGACAGCATTCAGATCGAAGGGCACGGTCTGGTACATTTCGTCGATCCAGTTGCCGAACAGCAGATGCGCGTGGCTGCGCCAGTGATTTTGCGGCGCCTGCGCAGGATCGTCGTCAGGGAAATAATGGGCGGGCAACTGCCTTGCCCCATCGCGCGCATATTCCTCCGCCAGCGTCATCGTGTCATATTCGAGATGGTTGAACATGTGCAGGAAGCCGCGCCCCGGATCGCCGATCAAGCAAAGCCCCGATTCGTCGCTCTCCGCCAATATCTGCAATCCCCGCCCTTCCGGAATATCCTCCCGCCGCACCTCCGACCAGCGCGACACGGGAACGCGGAAATCGTCCGAAAAACCCCGCATCCAGGGCGATGACGGCACATGAACATGATGGCGGAACACACCGAACGCCTTCCGCTCCAGCCCATGTTTCTCCACGCCATGGAAGTGATGCAGCGCCGCCTGCGCCGCCCAGCAGATGCTGAGCGAGCGATGCACATGGGTCTGCGTCCAGTCGAATATGGCGCGCAATTCGTCCCAATAGCTCACCGCTTCGAAAGGGAGCTGCTCCACAGGCGCTCCGGTGATGATGAAGCCGTCGAACCGCTCGTCCCGGACGTCGCTCCATGGGCGGTAGAAGGATGCCATATGGTCGGCGGAGGTGTTGCGCGACACATGGTCGCTGATCCGCACCAGCGTCAGTTCGACCTGCAACGGCGTCGCGCCGAGCAGCCGGGCAAGCTGCGTCTCCGTGCTGATCTTGTCGGGCATGAGGTTGAGCAGCGCGATGCGAAGCGGGCGAATGTCCTGCCGGACGGCATCGGCTTCACGCATGACGACCACGCCCTCGGCCTCCAATGTGCGGCGGGCGGGCAGGTCGTCGGCTATCTTGATCGGCACTTCACGTCATTCCTTGTTTCGGAGCGACGCTTCACGATGTGGCTTGGGTCCGCTTGGTTGCCGGATCGGCCACATCCTCCTTCACGGAGTGCCACCTTGCCCGGATCGGCAGGTTGGCGTTGGGCGTCGTCCCAACTCTTGATGCTGTGCGCTCAATAGGCGGACGACAGGCGTTTGGCAATCGCTGCTTTCGGGAAGAAAAGGAAAACTTTGAGGCGTGCCCTTCAATTTCGGCGTGAAATCCTTCCCAACGCGCCATGACGGCCAACCAGCCTTCACGCCGCTTCTAGGCCGCCAACCTCAAGAAAGGCACCGGCTCTGTCGAGCGCAGGACGATGGGCTTGCCTTCCGACGCCTCGAACAGTTCGCCGTCCAGAATGACGCTGCTATGGTCGCCCTCGATGCGGATGACATCGCCCTGTTCCAGATGGATGCCCTGCATCTGCGATTTGCCGACCCGTCTGGTGATGCTCGCCCAGAACAGGCGCAGCAGGGCGGACAGGCTCTGGTCCACCGCCATCAGCTTCATATTGCCGCGCCGGCTGTCCCCCGGCTGCACGCCAAGCAGCAATCGTTCCAATGTCGTCACGATCAGCACGGCGAAACGCCCCGCCAATTGCCCGTCGCGGATCAGGGAAATCCGCACCGGGCGGCTGGATTGCGGCAGGAATCGGGCGCGGATGCCGAAGATCAGCGACACCAGCACCGCGATCACGGTCAGGAAATGGCTGAGGCCGTTGGACAGGCCCAGCGGATAGATCTGGTTGCGGCAATAGAGCATGTAGTCGGCCAGCCCCGCTCCGCCCAGGAACATGCCCAGCACCGGCCGGCTTTCCGCCTGCCCGTCCGACAGGGCGATCAGCTCGCGCGCCACGACATGGTCGTCGACGCCCGCCTTGGCGATCTGGACGATCCGTTCCAGCGCCTTGATCGGATCGCCATGGATGCCGAGGTCCAGCGCGATCAGATTGGTCTTGCCGTTGGGCAGCACCGCGATGGGCGGCACGCGGCCCTTGAAATGCTCGCCCTGATACAGTTCCGTCAACGCCGCCTGCACCGTGCCGTCCCCGCCGTTGATGACGATGACGACGGGATCGACGCGGGCGATGGTCTGGAGCGCCCGGCCGATCTGGTCGACATGCTCCACCTCATAATGGAAGATGTCTGGATTGCTGGCGCAATAGCTGCGCACGCGCGGAAGCGTCTGCCGGTTGCCCGTGGATTTGGGGTTGGACAAAAGGGCGACGCGGACCATGGTCGGGGATCACATATATTTGAGGTTGATGGTGATCTTCGTCACGCCCGGCCCTGCATAGAAGGCGGCCTTTTCGACCCCCGGCTTGCCCAGGTTGAAGATGCTGATCGACGGATTGTTCGAAAATCCGCCGCCGTCGCGCGAAATGTCCGTCTTGCCGTTGCCGTCGCGGTCGTGGCGCACGGCGATGCCATATTTGCCGGGTTGCGGCACAGGCATGCAGAAACGCATTGCGCCGTTGCTGGCCTTCACCGGAACGTCGATACGGCCCAGCCATTCGCCCTTGGCGAGCCAGGCCGCCTTCGTCGCGGGATAGGATTGCACGCGCACCTTGCCGGTCGAGGCAGCGAAGCCGCGCACGTCGACCAGAACCGCCGGGCCCTTGGCGTCCGTGGAGCAGCGTTCCAGGTCGTTGCCGATCTCCATACCATGGGCGATAGCCGGGGCGGCGGCGAACAATGCCCCTACCGACATCAGACCCACTGCAACTTTGAACATGACCATCCAACTCCGTGAAGCTATAGCCGCCCAGTGACACCGGACGGCGAGCCCCTGTTCGCCCCGCAACTTACCTGACTCGCATATGGGGGGGGTTTGCGGCCAAATCATGGTGATGGGACGACCACATAGAGAAATGCTGACCGCCACCGACAGATACCTCGCCCGCCTGATCGCCCTGCCCATGCTGGGGACGCTGGTGATCTCGGCCATGCTGCTGGTGCTCGACAAGATGCTGAGCCTGTTCGACTTCGTCGCGGCGGAGGGCGGGCCGGTCAGCGTCGTGTGGCGGATGCTGGCGAACATGATGCCCGAATATCTGTCGCTGGGCATTCCCATCGGCCTGATGCTGGGCATCCTGCTCGCCTTCCGGAAGCTGGCCCTGTCGTCGGAACTGGACGTGATGCGGGCCGTCGGCCTGTCCTACGGCCGGCTGCTGCGCGTGCCCTATATGTTTGCGATCGCACTGGCGCTGCTGAATTTCGGCATTGTCGGCTTCGTCCAGCCGCTGTCCCGCCATGCCTATGAGGCGCTGCGCTTCGAATTGCGGTCGGGCGCGCTGGGGGCGTCGATCAAGGTGGGCGAATTCACCAATCTGGGCAAGCGCATGACCCTGCGGATCGAACGCAGCTTGGACGAGGGCCGCAATCTGCAAGGGATTTTCGTGCGCGCCGTCGGCAAGGACGGCCAGACCGTGGCGGTGACGGCGGCGCAGGGCAGTTTCCTCGCCACCGACGATCCCGACACCATCATCTTCCGCCTGCGCGATGGCGTGCTGGTGAACGACGCGCCCAAATACAAGTCGCCGCGAATCCTGTCCTTCTCCAGCCACGACCTGCCCATCGACCTGCCGCAGATCGAGAAGTTCCGCGGCCGCGACGTCGACCGGGAAAAGACCATCCCCGAACTGGTGGTGATCGGCCATGATCCGGGGACGCCCGACAAGCTGCGCAACGAGATCCGCGCCAATTTCCATTTCCGCATGGTGGAGGTGGCGATGATGCTGCTGTTGCCGCTGGCCGCGCTCGCCTTCGCGATTCCGCCGAAACGGTCCACATCGGCGCTCGGCGTGTTCCTCTCCATCGTGTTCATCGTGACCTATCACAAGGTCAACGAATATGGGCAGGGCGTGGGATCGCTGGGCAGGATCGATCCGATCATCGCGCTATGGGGGCCGTTCCTGCTGTTCGCGGGGCTGATCCTGTGGATGTACCATGTGATCGCGCATCGGCCCGGCGGCCAGCCGATCGCCGCGCTGGAATATGCCTTCGCCAAGATCGCCAAGCAGTTCCTGCGGCTGATCGGCCTCGTCCGGCGGCGGCCAAGGGCGGAAACCCCGGCGGAAGGAGCCGCCTGACCCATGCATCAGCTCAACTTCTTTCCGTCGCGCCAGCTTAGCTGGTACATGGCGCGGCTGTTCCTGACCCGGACCTTCGCGGTGCTGGCGATGTTGGTCGCGGTGCTCCAGACGCTCGACCTGCTGGGCGAATCGGGCGACATCCTTGCCTATGCCGGCAATGGCGATGCGCAATTATGGCATTATGTGGCGCTGCGGGCGCCGCAGATCGTCGCCCGCTTCCTGCCCTTTTCGGTGCTGCTCGGCACGCTGATCATGCTCGCCAGCCTCAACCAGAACAGCGAGATCATCTCGATGAAGGCGGCGGGGCTGTCTGCGCACCAGATATTGGCGCCGCTGCTGGCCGCGGCGCTGGGCGTGGCGCTCATCAGCTATGCCTTCAACGAACGGATCGTGGCGCGGTCCACCGCCCGCCTTTCCGCTTGGCAGGCCGTCGACTACGGCCCCCTGCCCCCCGACAGCGGGGTCAAGACCAGCCCATGGGTGCGCGACGGCAATAATCTGGTCACGGCCGCCATCGTCGCCGGACGGGGCACGGCGGTCCAGCTCCGCAAGGTGGAGATATTCAACCGGATCAACAACACGCTGACCACCATCGTCCAGGCGCCCAGGGGCCATTATGACGCTTCGGCCAGAAGCTGGGTGCTGGAGGACGCGCGGCAGTTCGACGTCGCGCGTGGGACGGAGCGGCAGATCGGCACGGTGCGCTTTGGCCACGACATACGGCCCGATCAGTTCACCTTGGCGAAGGTCGACCCGGATGCGCTGACCTTCGGCCAGTTGCAGGCGGCGATCAGCGACCTGCATGATGCGGGGCGGCCGACGGCGGAGCTGGAGGGCAGCCTCTGGCACAAGCTGTCGGGACCTTTGTCGGCGCTGCTGATGCCGATTCTGGGTTCGGTGGCCGCTTTCGGGCTGGCTCGATCGGGACAGTTGTTCGTGCGCGCGGTGATGGGGATGGCGCTCGGCTTCGCCTATTTCGTGGCGGACAATTTCTCGCTCGCCATGGGGAACCTCGGGGCCTATCCGCCCTTTCTGGCGGCCTGGGCGCCGTTTCTGCTGTTCCTGCTGGTGGGCGAGACGGTGCTGTTCCGGACGGAGGAATAATCCTCCCCCTCCCGGGATGACATGCTCCTGCCCTCTCGGGAGCACCAGCGGGGGCGGTGGAGTTAACGCTTCCCCATCGTCGAGCGCGCGATCTTCCCCACCAGCGGCCACATGCCGGGATAGTTGCCCTTGTGATAGGGCGACTCGCTCGCCAGCGTCGCCACCAACCGCTTATGGGCCTCCCCCAGCGCGTGATAGGGCACGCTCGGCAGCAGATGATGCAGCGCATGGTAGCGCAGCCCCACCGGCGCCCAGATCGCGGCGAAGGGCGACGGCGGCGGCACATTCACCGAGTCCAGATATTGCGCGGTGACGGTCATCGCCTCGCCCTCATTTTCCCACAGATGCGCGACCAGCGTGCGGAGCTGGTTGATGACGGTCATGCCGGAATGCACCGCCATATAGGTGAGCAGCGGCTTCCATCCGAAGGCGAAGACGCTGCCGACCAGCGCCAGCGCGAAGAGGCACGCGCCCGCCTCCTGCCACGTCCACTGGCGGGCAAAGTCTCCCTCCGGCGCGCGGCGGCGATAGGCGGGGTTGATCGAGAGCGCGGAAAATTCCGCCACCACCTTTCGCCGCAGCGGCGGAACCATCAGGCTGAGCGGCGTCAGCACGGCGAAACGCAGGATGAGGCCCAACGGCGCCAGCGCCGCCACCAGGATGAACAGCGGCAGCGACCAGGGCTTCATCAGCGCGAGCGGCAGATATTCCGGATCATTCGCCGTGCCGTAGCGGGTGCGGGCATGATGCTGCGTATGCACCTCTTCATACATGAATGACGGGATCATCAGGGGGATGCCGACGATCAGGTTCCAGCCAAGGCGGAAACCCGGCAACGCGCCCTTGCGGATGTGGGTCAGCTCATGGATGAAACTGGCCGCGCGATAAAGCGCCAGCATCGCCGCCAGGCCGAACGCCAGCATGAGAGCGGCATCGCCGGTCAGGATCGCCCCGGCCAGCGCGGCATAGCCGACAAAAGCCGATGCCAGCATGTCGGGCCAATAGATGGCGGGCCGGGCCGTCGACAGTTCGCGGGTCAGGTCGGCCGCCGCGCGCAGCATCGCCGCATCGTCGGGGATCGCGCTTTTCGTCCGCGACGCGGCTGCAATAAGGGGATCGTGCACAGTCATGCCGTGGTTCCTAAAGGGTAAATGCGCTGCAATTGGGGCAGCAACATGACGATTTGGTCATGATGATCCCATCCGCTCATGTCCCGATTGACATTCCCGGAACAAGCGCCGAACTGCTCTGCCCAAACCTCTCCAGCGAAAGCGTCCTGCGCCGTGGCCAATCAAGAACTGGTGATTACCCCCGTAACTTCCAAGGCCGACCGCAAGGCTTTCGTCGATCTGCCCTGGCGGCTCTATGCCGGCGATCCCAACTGGGTGCCGCCGCTGAAGGATGAGGTCTACAGCCTGATCACGCCGGGCAAGAACCCCTTTTTCGGCCATGCCGAGGCGCAATATTTCCTGGCCCGCCGCGGCGACAGGGTCGTCGGACGGGTGTCGGCGCATCTCGATCATCTGGCGCTGGCCCAGCCCGCCGAGCAGGGCATGGGGCCGGGCACCGGCAATTTCGGTCTGTTCGAGGCGGAGGATGCCGAAACCGGCGCAGCCCTGATCGCGACGGCGGAGGGGTGGCTGCGGGCCAAGGGCATGACCCGCGTGCTGGGGCCGATCTCACTGTCGATCTGGGAGGAGCCGGGGCTGCTGATCGAAGGCTTCGACCACAGGCCGACGGTGATGATGGGCCATGCGAAGCCGGAATATCGCGCCATGGTGGAGGACGCGGGCTATCGGCCGGTCAAGCAGCTCAAAACTTATGAACTGGACATCACCCGGCCATTCCCGCCGCTGATCCAGCGCATCGTCCAGTCGGGCGAGAAGAACGAACGCATCCGCATCCGCAAGGTCGACAAGTCGAAATTCGACAGCGAAGCGGCGATCATCCTCAGCATCCTGAACGACGCCTGGGGCAATAATTGGGGCTTTGTGCCGATCACCGACGAGGAGGTCGCCCATTTCGGCAAGCAGTTGAAGCCCATTGTGTTCAACGACCTCATCATGATCGCGGAGCTGGAGGGTGAGCCTGTCGCCTTCATGATGACGCTGCCCGATCTCAACGAAGCGATAGCGCCGCTCAACGGCTCGCTCTTTCCTTTCGGCTGGGCGAAACTGCTCTGGTGGCTGAGGAAGCCGAAGGTGCGGACCATGCGCGTGCCGCTGATGGGCGTGGTGCAGCGGTTGCAATCTTCCCGCATGGCGAGCCAGCTGGCCTTCATGATGATCGAATATATCCGCCGCAGCGCGACCGCGCATTATGGCGCGACGCGCGGCGAGATCGGCTGGGTGCTGGACGACAATCAGGGCATGAACGCCATTGCCGACGCCATTGAGAGCAAGGTGAACAAGGTCTATCAGGTATATGAAAAGCCCCTTTAGGCGCTGTCTGCATCCCATAGGCTTCCCGTTGGAGGGGATGAAGGGACGCGAGCAGAAGCACGCTTCTGCTTTGGCGCCCATGCTGAATTCAGCCTGAAAGCCCGCCCAAGGAGAATGGTTAAGGCACCGCCACATCCACCGCGCCGGCCGCGATCTTCACCATGGCCGGCGTCTTCGCCAGCACTTCGCCGTCGATGGAAATGCTCTGCGGCGGCGCCGTTTCGATCCGGAACGCCTTGCCGCGAAACTCCTCCGTCTGCGCGTCCCGGTCGCGCAGCTTGAAGAATTTGGCGTACCAGTCCCAGGCCAGCCGGGCGTGGCTGCGCCCCACCACCGCCTGGATCACGATCTCCCCGGTGTCCACATCGGCCTGATCGGACAGTTCCACCCCGCCATGATAGGGGCCGTTGAGGATGCGTACTTCCGTCGCCCACATGCTACGCTGCCTGATCCCATCGTCCAGCATCAACCGGAAGGCGCGAAAGCCTATGGAGCATTTGACCGCCCAGAGCAGATAGCCGATCCGTCCCAGATAACGCTTCAACTTGTGCGGCACCGTCTCCCCGATCCGGGGGGACAATCCCAGCGAGGCCGCATTCACGAAATAGTCCCGGTCGATCATGCCCAGGTCGATTCGCCGCCGCCGGCCGCCGGATATGACCGCCACCGCCCCTTCCAGATCCAGCGGAATGCCCAGCGTCCGCGCAAAACTGTTCGCGGTGCCCAGCGGCAGCACGCCGAAGACGCAGTCCTTGCCCACCAGCTCATCCACAGTGCCGGACAGCGATCCATCGCCGCCGCCGACGATCACCATCGGCGCGCCGTCCGCGATGGCCCTGCGCACCGTTTCCTGCAATCGCTCCGGCTCCTTCACCGCATGGGCTGCGATCAGGCGCAGGCCCGCTTCCTCCAGCCTGGCCTTGGCATCCTTGAACAGGGCTTCTCCCCGGCGGGAATGCACATTGACGATCAGCGCCGCCTCATGCGGCAGGTTTCTGACGGGCGGGGATGTCGTTTCCATGCCTCGACAACACGCAACTGCGCTCCAAGGTCCGAAACCATAAAAGGCCTTGCCCGTTCATGGTTCATGGCCCGCATCGCTCATCTGTCGGATATTCATTTCGGCGCCCATGATCCCCGCATCGTCACCGCCACAGAGGCCTGGCTGCAACAGCATCAGCCGGACCTGGTGGTCATCAGCGGCGATTTCACCCAGCGCGCGAGGCGCGAACAGTTCCGGCAGGCCTCCGCCTGGCTCAACCGGCTGAGATCGGCGGGCATGAAGCTGCTGGTGGTTCCAGGCAATCATGACATTCCGCTCTACGATCTGGCGCGCCGCTTCGGGGCGCCGCTGCACCGCTACAAACATTATATCAGCAATGATCTGTGCCCTTTTTACGAGGATGATGCGGTCGCGATACTGGGGCTCAACACCGCGCGATCGCTGACGATCAAGGATGGGCGGATCAACCATGACCAGATGGACATGCTTCGCGAAAGATTCGCGCGGGTCGCGCCGGAGAAGACGCGCATCCTCGTCACCCATCACCCGCTCTTCGCCATGCCGATCGGCAAGGGCGGCGAGTTGAGCGAAGCTGTCGGAAGGCATGAGGATGCCGTACGCGCGGCGGCGGAAGCAGGCATCCATATCGCGCTGGCCGGCCATTTCCATCGCACCTATGCGGAGGCGGCGGAGAAGATGGTGGCGCATTCGGGCGGCGCGCTGGTGATCCAGGCGGGAACGGCGACCTCCACCCGCCTGCGCAATGCCGAGCCGCAAAGCTTCAACTGGCTGCACGTTCACCGCCATGACGAGATAGAAGTGCAGGTGGTGGTATGGGACGGCGCCAGTTTCCAGCGGGGCCACCATATCAGCTATTTCAAACAGGCGGCGCGTGGATCGGGCAGGACATGGCCGATCCGGCGGCCCTGCCGGGAATTCAGGTAGCGGAAAAGGCGAGAAGCTGAAGCTGGCAGGCTGTGTGGGGATGTGGGGAACCGATGTCTGTTGAAAAGGATGCGACAACGCAAAGTTAGAACCCACGCCCAGCGTCCGATTTAACGCGGCGCGCTCTGGTCGAATGCTCCCTGGGCAAGGGCCGCGCCATGATCCCGGATGGCGCGGGGCCAGTCGGCAGCAGCAAGGTCGAACCCCGCCTTGTCCCTTGCATAAAGCGCGCGGATGGCGTCCTCATAGCCGGGCCGGTCGCCCGCCATCACCGTCAGGAAATGATAAGCCGCGTCCATCGCCGCGCGAGGCGATGGCTTTGTGTCCGCGTCCTTGCGCGCCGCATCGACCAAGCGCCGCAGCGTCACGGACGCGCCGCCGGGCTGCGCCGCCAGCCAGTCCCAATGCCGGGGGAGCAGAGTCACTTCACGCGCCTGAACGCCCAGCCGGGGCCGCCCCCGGCCGCGGGAAATCTCCTGCACTGGACCGCGCAGATCGATATCCACCTGCCGCCCGGTGCTGTCGTCGAACAGCAGCAGAGACTGCGCCTCCGTCCCCATGGCATGAAGCGTTGCGCGCAGCTCTTCCTCATCACCCGTCGCAATCCAGAGGTCGCCCGCAAAGGCGGTCAAAGTGCGCGTCATGCCGAAATCTCCTTCGGCACAACATTTATTATCCGGGTAAAATAGAGTCAATAACGTCCGGGTAAAATTATTCGGTCAGTTCCGCCCAGACAGGGGCATGATCGCTGGCCTTTTCCCGCCCACGAAAATCCCTGTCGACCTGCGCGTCGATCAGGCGGTCGGCGGCGGCGGGACTGAGCAGCAGATGATCGATCCGGAACCCCGCGTCGCGTGGCCAAGCGTTCATCTGATAATCCCAATAGGTCCATATCCCGCCCGCCGGGTGCCGGGAAGCGATGGCATCCGTCCAGCCGTCGCCCAGCAGGCGACGATAGGCGGCGCGGCTTTCCGGCTGCATCAGCGCGTCGTCGGCCATCGACTTGACCGAATAGACGTCCCTGTCACGCGGAATGACATTATAATCGCCCGCCAGGATCGCCGGCACTTCCTCCGCCCAGATTTCCGCAGCGCGAAGGCGCAGACGCTTCATCCAGCGCAGCTTGTAATCGAATTTCGGTCCCGGCTGCGGATTACCGTTGGGCAGGTAGATGCTGGCGACGCGCAGCCCCTTTACATCGGCTTCCAGATAGCGGCTATGCTCGTCCTCCGGCTCCCCTTCCAGGCCGCGGCGAATCTCCACCGGTGTCTCGCCGCGCGCAAGGATGGCGACCCCGTTGAACCCCTTCTGCCCGTGCCATATCGCGCCATAGCCGACATCTTCGATGTCCTTGACCGGGAAAGTGTCGTCGGAGGTCTTGATTTCCTGAAGGCAGGCGATGTCGGGGCGGGTCTCGTCCAGCCACTCCAGCAAGCGCGGCAGGCGCGCCTTGATTCCGTTGATGTTGAAGGTGGCGATGCGCATAAGGGCCTGTCTTTCTTTCGGTCGGCCTGAATCGCATCAAACCGGCGCGTGCCCTTTTAAGGAAATGAAGGGCTTCGACAAGCTCAGCCCGAACGGGGAGAGAGCGCTATCAGACCGAGAAGCTGGTGCCGCAACCGCAGCCGGCGGTGGCGTTGGGGTTCGTCACCTTGAAGGCCTTGCCCCCCAGATCGGACACGAAATCGACCGCCGAACCGCGCACCAGATCGATGCTGACGTCATCCACCACCAGCGTCACGCCGTCGCGCTCGACCATGATGTCGTCGGGCTCCACCGCCTCGGCCAGACCGAAGCGATATTGGAAGCCGGAACAGCCCCCGCCCTCCACTGCCAGACGCAAAATGGCGGGCTTGCCCTGCTTGGCGGCAATGGCGGCCACGCGGGCAGCGGCAGAGGGCGTAAGATCGATGTCGGTCATGACGTTTAAATAGGATCAAGCAAAAGGCCCGACAAGCTTTCGCGTGCCGGGCCTTGGGAAAGAGAAAAAAGTTCGGCTCAGTCCGCCGCCTTTTCCTGGGCCTTGGTCGGGCCGCCCATGGCGATCGGCGGCTTGGTGTTCATCGCCACCAGATAATCGGGTCCGGCCACGAAGGGGATCGGGTTGATCGCCTGGCCGTCGACGCGCACCTCATAATGCAGATGGCTGCCGGTGGAACGGCCGGTCGAACCCATCAGGCCGATCAACTGGCCGCGATGGACATAGCTGTTGGCGGCGACCAGCAGCTTCGACATGTGGCCGTAGCGCGTTTCCATGCCGCCGCCGTGAGAAATCTGGACCAGATTGCCGTAACCGCTGGCCCAGCCGGCGCGGCTGACGATGCCGTCGGCGGTCGCGTAGATCTTGGTGCCGGTCGGGCCGGGGATGTCGATGCCCTTGTGCATGCGGGCGCCGCCATTGAACGGGTCGGAGCGGACACCGAAATTGGAGGTCAGGGAGAGTTTCTCGACCGGACGCCCGGAGGGGATGTAGTTGCTCGACTTGGCCTGCCCGTCGAGCCGCTGAAGGCTGGAGAAGAGATTGGAGAAGCCGACATCGGCTGGGCCGAGCGTGCTGGTGTTGATTTCCGACGCATCGCCATAGGGATCGTCTTCATCTGCCTTGGCCTGAGCCGGGACTGCGGCGCAGAGCGCTCCCGCCATACCCATCGCTCCAGCGATTTTAAGTGCAGAACGGAACCATCGCGCAGCGCGCGCATTATCAGAATGAAGAACCAACATGCCGACCCCGACTCTCGACCGGAGGCTTTGCGCCTCTCGGCCTAATCCCCACGTTTCCAAAATGCGGCTGATGCCGCCACCCGCTGGAACAAAGAGGACATGTCCCGCCTTATTGTGCAAGCGGCGTGTAAAATTCCCGCGTTAAACCGGCTTGTCGGCGCGCCGAGTCGTTGAACGGAGGTTTCAACGCACCCCGAAAGTGGCGTTTCACAAGGATTTGGTAATGTTTTGCGGGGTTCACGCCCAGTCGTTTCGTCGCATGGCCGAACCATGTCGTCCCAGCGGAGACGTGGCGAATCTCATCTGTCATGATCCTCTGCAACATGCGCGCCGACATTTCATCGCCCGCTCCCCGGAAGCGGACGATGGTGGCCGGGGTGATGTCCAGCGCGCGCGCTTCCAGCACCATCGGCACGATGGCAAGGCGGGCGAGCGCATCATGCGCCGTCTCGCTCGCGGCCTGCCATAGCCCGTCATGCGCCGGCAAAGCGCCGTAAAAGCTGCCGAACTGCCGCAGACGCCGGTCGAGCAGCGCGAAATGCATGGCTTCGTCGGCGCCCACCCGCATCCATTCACCGGTGAATTCCGGCGGGAATTCCGCCCCGAACCGCCCGATCAGGTCGAAGGCGAGATCGATGGCCACGAATTCGATATGGGCAAGCGCATGGAGCATCGCGATCCGCGCCCGTTCCGAACCCATCCTGCCGCGCTTGGGCATCTGGTTGGGCGGCAAAAGTTCGGGCTTGTCCGGGCGCGCCGGGCGATCCGGCATGGCGGCGTCGAAGCGATGCGCCAGCCGCCCAAGCCGCCAGTTCCTTGCGACCGCCCGGGCCGCCATCAGCTTGGCCAACGGATCGGGGGTCAGCAGCACATGGGCGCAAGCCGCGCCGACGCTGTCGATGGAAACAGGAAGCGTCAAAGGCCTTGTCCGGCCTCCAGCACCTCGGCGGCATGGCCCTTGACCTTCACCTTGGGCCAGACGCGAAGGATTCTCCCGTCAGCCCCCACCAAAAAGGTCGCCCGCTCGATCCCCATATATTTGCGGCCGTAAAGCGACTTCTCGACCCAGGTGCCGAAAGCCTCGCACATCTCGCCCGGCTCGTCGGAGGCGAGCGTGACGGTCAGCCCGTATTTTTCGGCGAATTTCTTGAGCTTGGCGGGCTTGTCCTTGGATATGCCGACCACCGGCACGCCCAATGCCGCGAAATCGGCGGCAAGCGCGGTGAAATCCTTGGCTTCGCTGGTGCAGCC
Source organism: Sphingobium sp. CFD-2 (assembly GCF_024611135.1). Classification (NCBI taxonomy): domain Bacteria; kingdom Pseudomonadati; phylum Pseudomonadota; class Alphaproteobacteria; order Sphingomonadales; family Sphingobiaceae; genus Sphingobium; species Sphingobium sp. CFD-2. Next base: position 2,449,149 of record NZ_CP084405.1, read on the forward strand.
GGGCGTGTCCGCCTTGGGATAGAAATAGACGACCAGGGGCTTGCCCCTGTAGCGCGCCAGGGTGAAATCCACCCCATCCGCATCCTTCAGCGTCACTTCAGGCACGGCGTCGCCCACATCCAGCATCGTCATTCCTCCTTGAAGGGCGCGGCCAGCGCCGCCCATGCGTCACCGACCCTTTGCCGGGCCTTACCGTAGCTTTCAAGCAGCGCGTCCCAGCTTTCGACGCCGCAGGCCCGCGCGACGAGAGGCCGGGTGGCTTGCGGAGGTTCGGTCGATTTCGGCGAAACGAGGCGGGAAACGACGAGAAAGCGGGTGATGAGATCATGGGCCGGGATCAATTCGCCCGGCAGGTGGCCGGCCGCCGTAAGCTGCTCCAGCGCGGCGCGCAGATCGGGGTCGAACGCCATATTGTGGCGGAACTGGGTGACGTGGATCAGGAATTCCAGGTCTACCAGCCCGCCCGGCACCAGCTTCACGTCCAGATCGCTCGCGGGCGGTTTGTGCCTCGCGATGTCGCCCCGCATCTTCACCGCGTGGCGCGCCAGTTCGTCGAAATCGCGCTGCCGCTCAAGCGTTTCCGTCAGGATCGCGCCCAGCGCCGCGCGCGCGGCATCGGAGCCGAAGACCGGGCGGGCGCGCGTGAGCGCGAGATGCTCCCAGGTCCACGCCTCCTCCCGCTGATAGCGGGCGAAGCTGTCCAGGCTGACCGCCAGCAGCCCTTGCGCGCCGGAGGGGCGAAGGCGCGTGTCCACCTCATATAACGGGCCTGCCGCGGTGTGCACCGACAGGGCATTGGTGATGCGCTGGCCAAGGCGGTTGAAATATTGCGTCGCGCCCAGCGGCTTCGCGCCGTCGGATTCGGTTTCGAAGCTGCCGGTGAAGAGATAGACGAGGTCGAGGTCGGACGCATGGGTCAGCACTCCGCCGCCCAGCCGGCCCAGCGCCAGGATCACCATCTCGCCGCCGGGCACTTTTCCATGGGCGCGCTCGAACTCCGCGACGGTGGCGGCGCCCAACGCCTCGATGGCGGCTTCGGCCACGCGGGAATAGCCCCGGCCCGCCTCCAGCGGATCGCCGCCGCGAATGATCTGCGCGCCCAGGGCGAAGCGGCGGTCGTTCACCCGTTGGCGCACCCGGTCGAGCAGCGCCTGATAATCCTCCCCCTCCTCCAGCCGGGCGAACTGGTCGGCCAGTATCTCCACAGGAGGCGGCGGATCGAAGGCGGAGGTGTCGATCAGCCCGTCGAGCAGTTCCGCCCGGCGCCCCAGCGCGTCGGCCAGCGTCGGCGCATGGCTCAGCAGTTCGGCCAGCAGTTCCACAAGGCCAGGTCGCGCCGCCAGCAGCTTGAAGAAGTTGATCGCGCTCGGCAGGCGGCCGACCAGATCGTCCAGCCGGTTGAGCGCTCGCGCCGGATCGGGCGCCGCTGCCAGCGTCCGCATCAGGCCCGGCAGCAATTGCTCCAGCGCCTCCCGCGACGCGCCGCTGCGCAATGCGCGGACCGTGCCCGATCGCCAGCGCGCGATCCGCGCCAGCGGCGTTTCCGGATCGGCAAAACCCAGTTCGGCAAGCTGCGCCTTCAGCCTCTCCTCGTCCAGCGATAGGGATTCATCGGGCGTCGCTGGGGTCAGCCGGTCGTAATTGCCGCCCACCCACTGCACATGCGGGCGCAGCAGGTCGAGCAGCGCTCCGCCATCCTCCAGCCCGTGCAGGCGCGCGACATTATCCAGCGCCTCGGCCGACTTGGGCAATTCATGGGTCTGGCGATCCTCCACCATCTGCAACCGGTGCTCGACGGTGCGGAAGAGGACATAGGCCTCGTCCAGCCTGGCGGCGACCTCCGCTTCGAACACGCCGGCGGCCGCCAAGGCACGCAAGGCTTCCCGCGTATTGCCCGACCGCAGGGAAGGATCGCGCCCGCCATGGATGAGCTGGTGCACCTGCGCGAAGAATTCGACTTCCCTTATGCCGCCGCGCCCGCGCTTGAGGTCATAGCCCGGCCCGAACGCCTGACCCTGCGAATAATGGTCGCGGATTCGGCGGGAGATGTCCGTGATCGCATCGATGGCCCCGAAATCCAGACTGCGGCGCCAGACGAAGGGGCGGATCGCCTGCATGAAATAATCGCCCAGCGGCAGGTCGCCCGCCGCCGGTCGGGCCCGGATGAACGCCGCCTGCTCCCAGCCGAGCGCGGTCGATTCATAATAGCCGATCGCCGCCTCCACCGGCAGGGCGATGGGCGTCGCCTCCGGAGAGGGGCGCAGGCGAAGGTCGACGCGGAACACATAGCCGTCGCCGTCCCGGGCATTCAGCAGTTCGCTGACCCGCCGGCCGATGCGCACGGCCGCGTCCGCCGGGTCTTCCCGCTCGCCATGGGGCAGCGTCTTCGGGTCGTAGAGCAGGATCGGATCGATGTCCGACGAATAGTTCAGTTCCCGGCTGCCATGCTTGCCGAGCGCCAGCACCACGAAGCCCCGCTTCTCCGCGTCCGGATAGCGCTCCGCCATGGCGGCGGCCAGCGCCTCCTCCAGCGCCTGGTCGGCAAAGTCCGACAGGGTGCGCGTGACCCGGTCCAGTCCCCAGACGCCCGCCAGATCGGCGGCTGCGGTCACCAGGGCCACCGCGCCACGCCTGCGCCTCAGCGACCGGGCAATGCCGTCATCGGGCGCCGCCACCTGCTGCGCGGCGGCCCAGGCCCCCTCGAAATCTCCGCTCTCCACCAGATCGGCAACATCCGGAAAGCGATCCAATTGCCGGGCCAGGAAAGGCGAATGCGCCCTGATCCTTGCCGCGACCGCCAAACGGTCCGTCACCATGAATCTCCCATAATGGAGCCGATATTGCGTGCCATTGCGACGAACACCAGAAACTTTTGCGCCGCTTGGCAGTTATCTTACCATGGAAATGCAACGAAAACCCCTCAGCCGGTCGGCCCGGATTCAGGATGGCGCGATCCGCCGCGTCCTGAATATCGGCGTTCCGCAGCCCTATGAGGGCATCGGCAATGCGTTGCGTTCGACCTTCCGTGCGGGTAGCGGCGCTGTTCCGGACGACATGCTCGACCTGCTGGAGAAACTCGACCGGCATTAGTTTCCGTCGGATCGGCCCAGACCCACCGCGCTCCTGCGGAGGAGCGGGGCGTCGAGGGGACCGCCGCAGTCTAGGCTAGCCACCTTCACAAGGGGCGACAGCATTTTATTTACGATCCGCGCCTATGATGACGCGATCATGAATGGACGCGCCCCATGATCTACAAGGCCTTTGCCGCCGTGACCCTGATCGCGGCTCCGATCATCGTATTGACGGTGGAAAGCTTCGTGCCCCAATCCAGTCAGGCCGTGCCGTCCGCTGCGATTGTTCCGGCTTCAGCGCCCGTGGTGATGCCCGCCCAGGCCGCGCCGTCCCCAACGCCGCCCCAAGATAGCGGCGCCCAAGATCCGGGCGCTGCGGACTTGGGCCAGCCCATGCCCGAAGCCGGCAGACCCTTCCTCGCCCCGGGCGCAGGGCTGCCCGCTGCGCCCGTATCGAACCCGACGCCGGTCGAAGGCGTGCAGCCGTCCGACGAGGTGCCCGAATAAGGCCGGACCTCATATTTCCTTGAAGGTGTCGCATTGCGCGGGATCGCCGCTGTCGAGTCCCTTGCGCAGCCAGGTCATACGCTGTTCGCTGGTGCCGTGGGTGAAGCTTTCCGGCACGGGACGGCGGCCGGCCGCCTTTTGCAGCGTATCGTCGCCTATGGCTTGCGCCGCCTTCATCCCCTCCTCCAGATCGCCCGATTCCATGAGGCCGGTGCGCTTGGCCCAGACGCCCGCATAACAGTCCGCCTGCAATTCGACCCGCACCTGCAGCGCATTGCCCTGTTCCTCGCTGACGGCGCGCTGCCGCTGGTTCACCTCGCCCAAAGTTCCCTCCAGATCCTGCACATGATGGCCGACTTCATGCGCGATCACATAGGCTTGGGCGAAATCGCCAGGGGCGCCGAAGCGCTGGCGCAGTTCGGTGAAGAAGTCGGTGTCGAGATACACTTTGCGGTCATTGGGGCAATAAAAGGGGCCCATGGCGCTTTGCGCCGCGCCGCAGCCCGACACGCCGCTCTGGGAATAGAAGTAAAGGACCGTCGGCTGATATTGCCGGCCGGCCTGCTGGAAGAGCGGCCCCCAGACGCGCTCGGTCGATCCCAGCACCTTCAGGGACCAATGCTGTATATCGCTGAGTTTGGACGTGTCGCGGCTGACCTCGCTCCCCTGCGGCATCTGGCCGCCACCCCCCATCAGGCTCAGGGGATTGACGCCCATGACCGCCAGAATGATCAGCACCACGACGATCCCGCCGCAGCCGAAACGGCTGCCGATCAGCGGCAGCAGCAGGCCCAGACCGCCGCCCATTCCGCCGCCGAAGCCGCCGCGACCCTCCTGGATCTCGAAATTGGTGCTTTCCCGTTCGTCGTCGAGCCGCATCTCGTCCCTCTCTTTCCTTGCCCTGCCTATTCCATTCCGTCGTCGGTGGAAACGTCCCCGATGCAATGCGGGTTGCGGCGAGCGCACCGTCCCATGAAGAGAATGTAACGAGACATTCAGTTGGAATGCCGGAAGACTATTCTATATTGCGCTGCGACATGGCCGACACCGAATCCCAGCCGCGCAGGCGCGCCAATATGCCGCTTCCCCTCCCCCGCGAAGTCGCCCTGTTGCTGCAGGGCGGCGGAGCGCTCGGCTCCTTCCAGGCGGGCGTTTATCAGCGGCTGGACGAGTTGGGAATCGACGTCAGTTGGGTCGCGGGCATTTCGATCGGCGCGGTCAACGCCGCCATCATCGCCGGCAATCCGCCGCACAAGCGCCTCAGCCGGCTCAAGAAATTCTGGCTGACCGTCTCCGGCGGCATGCCCAATGTCGTCCTGCCGGAAATCGACCATATCCGGGAGGCCGCCCATCTGATGGCGGCGGGCACGGTCGCGACCTTCGGCGTGCCGGGCATGTTCCGCCCGCGCCTCTGGCCCGCGCCGCTGATGCCGGAAGGGACGGCCGGCGCGATCAGCTTCTACGACAGTGCGCCGCTGAAGGACACGCTGGACGCCTGCATCGACTGGGACCTGCTGAATGACGGGCCGGTGCGGCTGTCGGTGGGCGCGGTGGATGTGGAAAGCGGCAATTTCGCTTATTGGGATACGCGCGGCCGGGGCGGCAACACCCGGATCGACGCGCGCCACATCATGGCGTCGGGCGCTCTGCCACCGGGCCTGCCGCCCATCGAGATCGACGGGCGCTGGTATTGGGACGGCGGCATCGTGTCCAACACCCCGCTCGCCCATGTGCTGGACCATCAGAGCGAGGATATGCTGGTGTTCCAGGTCGACCTGTTCCCCGCCGAAGGGCCGATGCCCCGGCAGATGACCGATGTCTATTCCCGGACCAAGGACATTCAATATTCCAGCCGTACCCGCCAGGTGACGGACCAGTATCTGCGGCTGCGCAAGGAGCATAAGGCGATCCGCGCCCTGCTCGACAAACTGCCGCCCGAATTGCAGGAGGACGCGGACGCACAGCGGCTGCGCCAGTTGCTGGACGTGGGTTCGGTCAACATCGTCCACCTCATCTACCGCAGCCGCGCTTGGGAAAGCGGAGCGCGCGACTTCGAATTTTCCCGCTCCACCATGCTCGACCACTGGGCGCAGGGCCGCGACGCGGTGGAGGAAGTGATGCACAAGGGCGACCTCATCGCCCGCAACATCGTCAACGGGAAAAGCTCCACCTTCGACCTCGACGCCCCCGACCATCTCAAGGAGAAGCAGGCATGAGCAGCCAATTCCTGTCCGGCAAGACCGCCCTCATCACCGGATCGACCTCCGGCATCGGCCTTGCCTATGCCAAGGCGCTGGCCGGGGAAGGCGCGAATGTCGTCATCAACGGCTTCGGAGATGCGGACGCGATCGAGAAGGAACGCGCCGGGCTGGAGGCGTTGAGCGGGGCGAAGGCGCTCTATAGCGGCCATGACCTCACCAGGACCGAGCAGATCGAGGCGATGATGAAGGAGGCGGCCGACGCATTCGGCGGCGTCGACATCCTCATCAACAATGCAGGGGTGCAGCATGTGGCGCCGGTCGAGGATTTCCCGGTCGACAAATGGAACCTCATCATCGCGCTCAACCTCAACAGCGCCTTCCACACGTCCCGTCTCGCCATTCCCTTCATGAAGGAGAAGAAATGGGGACGGATCATCCAGACGGCTTCGGCGCATTCGCTGACGGCCTCTCCCTATAAGAGCGCCTATGTGACGGCCAAGCATGGCCTGGCCGGTTTCACCAAGACGCTGGCGCTGGAGCTGGCGACCTTCGGCATCACGGCGAACTGCATTTCGCCCGGCTATGTGTGGACGCCGCTGGTGGAGAACCAGATTCCCGACACGATGAAGGCGCGCGGCATGACGCGGGAGCAGGTGATGAACGACGTGCTGCTGGCTGGGCAGCCGACCAAACAGTTCGTCACGGTCGATCAGGTGGCGTCCATGGCGCTTTATCTGTGCAGCGATGCCGCCGCGAACATCACCGGCGCCAATATGAGCATCGACGGCGGCTGGACCGCGCAATAGCCATATCCATCCCAGTCGTCTGCGCGCAATTCCTTAACATGGATTGTGTCATATTGGGGACAGCGGGAAGGATTTGTTTTCATTGAGGAAACCTGATGCGACCAGCGCAGGTTATCCCCCCGACACGCCATGCGGCGAAATTGGAAAAGGGACTCCTCATGAAGAAATATCTCGTTGCGGCCGCACTTGTTGCGGCGCTGCCTTCCGTCGCGTCGGCGCAGGAGGAAACGGCGCCCGACGGCACCCAGGCCTTCGGCGTCGAACCCTATGTCGGTATATTGGGCGGCTATCACACCTTCGACCGTGGCACCGAATTCGGCAGCGTGCCCGGCGAGACGATCATGAACGGCGCGATCATCAGCGGCGTCGCGGGCGTCAACGTGCCGCTCGGTCCCGTCTTCGTGGGCGTCGAGGGCAATGCGACCAAGGGTTTCAGCGACATTGACTGGGAATATGGGGTGAAGGGCCGTTTCGGCGCGCGGGCTGGTGAAAGCGGCATGATCTTCGCGTCGGCCGGCTATCAGTGGGTCAACGGCAAGGGCGGCTGGCCGGACCGCAAGGACTGGATGTACGGCCTGGGCGTCGAGGTCGGCCCGAAGGACATCGGTCTGGGCGGCGTCACGGGCAATAGCGGCATCCGTCTGCGCTTCCAGACCGAAACCTATGATTTCGACAGCTTCCGGCCCACGGCTGGCGTGATCTTCCACTTCTGATCCCTCCCATGGCATCGGCAGGAGCGCCCGTCGGCAACGGCGGGCGCTTTTGCTTTGGGGAAACAGGCTGGACAGCCGAAGCCCCTTAAAAGGCGCGGCAAATCCGCTTATGGTTGCTTCTTCCATCAGGGAGACCCATCGATGCGTCATGCGTTGACGGCCGTCATGGCCGCCGCCAGCCTTATCTCCATTGCCCATGCCCAGTCCCCTGGCGCGCCTGTGAATGGGGCGACGCCCGCGACGCCGCCCAATGCCATCGCAGCGACCATCGCGAAGGACATGGATGGGCTGATGACCCTCTATCGCGACCTGCATGCCAATCCCGAACTGTCCGAACAGGAAAGCGCCACCGCCGCCAAGCTCGCCCGGCGGTTGAAGGCGATGAAATTCACCGTCACCGAAAAGGTCGGTGGAACGGGCGTGGTCGCGGTACTGAAGAACGGCTCCGGCCCGGTGCTGCTGATCCGCGCGGACATGGACGGACTGCCCGTGACCGAGCAGACGGGGCTGGAATTCGCCTCCAGGGTGAAGGCCAAGACCGCCGACGGCTCTGAAACCGGCGTGATGCACGCCTGCGGCCATGACACGCACATGACCGCCTTCATCGAAACCGCGCGGCTCCTCTCCACGATGAAGGAGGAATGGAAGGGCACGCTGGTGATGATCCTTCAGCCGGCCGAGGAAGTGGGCCGTGGCGCGCGGCTGATGCTGGAGGATGGGCTCTACACCCGCTTCCCGCGCCCGACCCATGCCATCGCCTTCCACGACGCCGCCAATCTGGAGGCGGGGAAGATCGGCTATACGCCGGGCTTCGCACTCGCCAATGTGGACAGCGTCGACCTTTTGGTGCGGGGCGTGGGCGGCCATGGCGCCTATCCGCAGACGACACGCGACCCGATCGTGATCGGCGCGCGGATCGTGAACTCGCTGCAAACGCTGGTCAGCCGGGAACAGGACCCGTTCGATCCGGCCGTCGTCACCGTCGGCAGCTTCATGGGCGGCGCCAAGCATAATGTCATTCCCGACGACGCGAAGATGCTGCTCACCGTGCGCAGCTATTCCGATGAAACGCGGGAAAAGCTGATCCGGGGCATAGAACGCGTCGCCCGCGGGGAAGCCATTGCGGCGGGCGTGCCGGACGACAGGATGCCGGTGATCTCCGTAAAGGACGAATTCACGCCCTCCACCTACAATCCGCCCGCCTTCGCCAACCGGATGGCGGACGTGCTGAAGGCCCATTTCCCCGAGGGCACCGTCAGCGAAACCAGACCCTCCATGGCGGGAGAGGATTTCGGCCGCTATTACCGCGCCGACAAGAGCATCGAAAGCTTCATCTTCTGGGTCGGCGGCGTGCCGGCCGACCAGATGGCGAAGGCGAAGGCCGGTGAGGTCAGCCTGCCGTCGCTGCACAGTCCCTTCTGGGCGCCCCAGGCCGACCAGGTGATCGCCACCGCCAGCGAAGCCATGACGGTGCTGGCGATGCACATATTGAAACGGGAATGAGGCTGAAGCCCCTCATTCCCCCTCCCGCAGGCGGGAGGGGGAATGTCTTGGCCTGGCCAAAAGCCACCCCGCCCCGCAATCCATGAAAAAGGGCGCCACCTCCCGGCAGCGCCCTTTCTCAATCCATAAACCCGGTCAGGCGCCCGCAGGCGACGGATCACCGAACGGCCCCTTGCGCCGGCGCGTCTTCGGGATCGAAGACCCAGCCGCCGGGATCGCGGACGGCTTGATCGTCGTGCCGTCGTCACGGGTGATCTCGCCCTTGTCGAGCAGCGTCTTGATCTCCTCGCCGCTCAGCGTCTCATATTCGAGCATCGCATTGGCGAGCAGGTGAAGCTGGTCCTCATGACCCTTCAGGATTTCCTGCGCCCGCGCATAGCCCTGCTCGACCAGCCCGCGGATTTCCTTGTCGATCAGCTTGGCCGTCTCGTCCGACATATGGACGCGCTGGCTTTGCGAATAACCGAGGAATGTCTCGCCCTGCTGCTCTTCATATTGCAGGGGGCCGAGCTTGTCGGACATGCCCCATTGCGTAACCATGTCGCGCGCGAGCTTGGTGGCATATTGAATGTCGCCCGAAGCGCCCGACGACACCTTGTCATAGCCGAAGATGATCTCCTCAGCCACGCGGCCGCCCATGGCGACGGCCATGTTCGCGTGCATCTTGTCGCGGTGATAGCTGTAGCTGTCCCGCTCCGGCAGGCGCATCACCATACCCAACGCGCGGCCGCGCGGAATGATCGTCGCCTTGTGAATGGGGTCCGAGGCCGGTTCATGGACAGCGACGATGGCATGGCCCGCCTCATGATAGGCGGTCATCTTCTTCTCATCGTCGGTCATCACCATGGAGCGGCGCTCGCTGCCCATCATGACCTTGTCCTTGGCCGCCTCGAACTCGTCCATGGCGACCAGACGCTTGCCGCGGCGGGCAGCCATCAAGGCGGCTTCGTTGACGAGGTTCGCCAGATCGGCGCCGGAGAAGCCCGGCGTGCCCCGCGCGATCGTGCGCGGATTGACGTCCGGCGCCAGCGGCACCTTCTTCATGTGCACGGCCAGAATCTTCTCGCGCCCCTCGATGTCGGGACGCGGCACCACGACCTGCCGGTCGAAACGGCCCGGACGCAGCAGCGCGGGGTCCAGCACGTCGGGACGGTTGGTCGCCGCGACGATGATGATGCCCTCATTCGCCTCGAAGCCGTCCATCTCCACCAGAAGCTGGTTCAGCGTCTGCTCGCGCTCGTCATTGCCGTTGCCGAGGCCCGCGCCGCGATGGCGGCCGACCGCATCGATTTCGTCGATGAAGACGATGCAGGGCGCATTCTTCTTCGCCTGCTCGAACATGTCGCGGACGCGACTCGCGCCCACGCCGACGAACATCTCGACGAAATCCGAACCCGAAATGGTGAAGAAAGGCACGCCCGCCTCACCCGCGATCGCGCGGGCCAGCAGCGTCTTGCCTGTACCCGGCGAGCCGACCAGCAAGGCGCCCTTGGGAATCTTGCCGCCCAGCCGCGCGAACTTGCTCGGGTCCTTCAGGAACTCGACGATTTCCTGCAATTCCTCACGCGCTTCGTCGATGCCGGCGACGTCATCGAACGTCACCTTGCCATGCTTTTCGGTCAGCAGCTTGGCCTTCGACTTGCCGAAGCCCATGGCCCCGCCCGCGCCGCCGCCCTTCTGCATCTGGCGCAGCACGAAGAAGGCGATGCCCAGGATCAGCAGGAACGGCAACGACTGGTAGATCAGGATCATCCAGAAGCTCGGCTGTTCCTCCGCCTGGCCGGAATATTTGACATTATAGTCGTCCAGCAGGCCGGTCAGGCCAGGGTCGTTCACCGGGACAGTGCTGAATTTCTGACCACTGCTCAGCGTGCCGGAAATCCGGTCGGTGGCGATGGCGACATCCTTGACCTGGCCTTCCTGCACCTTGGCGCGGAATTCGGAATAGGCGATGCCAGTCCCGGCGGTCGACGCCGTGCGGCTGTCGAACATGGAGACGAACAGCAACAGGGCGACAATCACCCCCGCCCATATCATCGCGCTCTTGATCCAGGGATTACCCTGCGGGTCCTTCTCGTCGTTCATTCACCACTCTCTTTCACCCGGCAAGATAGGATGCCGCAGCAAAATCGCAAGCGCGCGCCTGCTAAGGTCAGCCGCCGATAAATTGCGACAGGGCGATATAGGCCAGGATTACCGCGACCCCCGCCGACAGACCGCAAAGCATATAGCCGGTATAGAGCAGCATCGGCGGATGGGGTCGCTCCATCCGGTGATTACGCTGCGCCGCCGAAAGAATGACGCTGGCCAGCAGGCCATAGGTCACCGCCGCAAATTCAAACATGAATCGAAAATTCCCACGCTCAACTGGCTTCATTAACCAACATAGGCGTTAAGGAAAGGTCATTGCGCCCGATCAAATCGACGGATTGTTCGACGGATGCGCCAAGCCGTGGAACCTTTCCGTAACGATCATTGCCAGCGTCGCTGGGGCGCCAGCGTCAGAGTCCAGCAGGCCCCGCCCTTCAGGATGAGGCGACCGATGCTCATCTTCTCGCCCCGGCGCGCCGCCGCGACCAGCCTGTCCACCGCTTCCCCGCGTGGCGGGGCGGCATCCGGCTGCAATCGCGCGATCATGCGGAGGATCAGGCGGCGCAACAATTCGCGGGGCAGGTCGGTCCGGTCCAGCGTCAGCCCGCCTCCACCCGCGTGCACATGGCGCGCTTCCAGATCGTCGACCGTCCAGTCCAGCGCCTCCTCCGCCTCGGCCAGAGCCGCCGCGCTGCGTCCCGCCGCCGCGGCGTCGATCCAGTCGACACCGGCCAGCGCCATGCGCAGGGCAGCCCGGTCGAAGCGCGCATCGCTGTTCGACGGATCGTCGACATGGGGCAGGCCGCGTTCCAGCGCATAGGCGAGCAAGTCGGCCTTGCGCACGCCCAGCAGCGGGCGCAGCACCACGCCCTGCCGCGCCCGCACGCCGGCCAGCCCGCCCACGCCCGCGCCCCGGTTGAGCCGCATCAGCAGCGTTTCCAACTGATCGTCCGCATGATGCGCCGTCAGCAGCCAATCCAGCCCCCGCGCTGCCCGCCAGCCTTCCAGCAGCCTGTACCGTTGCGCTCTCGCCCAGCTCTGAACATTGCCGCGAACCGCGCCGGTGGGATGCAGGGTGGCATGCGCGATCCCGGCGCCTGCGCACCAGTCCGCCACCATCGCCGCCTCCGCTGCCGAAGCCTCGCGCAAGCCATGATCGACCGTGGCCGCCTCGACACGCGCCGGAAAGGCGCGCGCGGCGAGGTCGAGCAGCGCCATGCTGTCAGGCCCGCCGGAAACCGCCACGCCGAAACGAGCGCCGGCGGCATCCCCGACCAGCGCCATCATCGCCCGGCTCAGTTCCGCGACGGGATCGCCCTCGGCCATGGGGACTTCAGGCGGTGCACTTGGCCCTGGTCCGGCCCTTGTCCATCATGCCGCGCAGGCCGTTCGACAGGCTGGCGCCGTAGACCTGCTCCAGTTCCGCATAGACCTTGCAGGCGTCGGCGGGCTTCTTGAGCTGGATCAGCGCCTCGCCCAGATAGGCCAGGCTGTCGGCCGCACGGTCGCCCTTGGGCCGCTTCTGGTAATTTTCATAGAAGGCGACTGACGCCAGCGCCGGCTTGCCGTCGTCCAGATAGGCGCGGCCCAGCAGGTTCGCCGCCTTGCTGGCGACGGGACTGGCGCCATATTTATCCACGGTCGCCTTCAGCTGCGCCTGCGCCTCCGGATAGAATTTCGCGTCCCACAGGCGGAAGCCATAGGTGTAGGCGTCGTCGGCCTCATTACCCGTCGAGGGCCGCTCGATCGCGGCGACGGCGGTCTTTCGTTCCTCGCTCGCACCATTGGCGGCCGGGCGCGGCGCACCTGGCCGCGCCGATGCGGCGGTGGAGGCCGGAGCGGCCGAGGCGGAGGGGCCGACCGCCGGCGGCACGACCGCGGGCGCGGCACGGCTTTCCTGTTCCGCCTTGTAGCGGTTGAACGCCTCTTCCAACTGCTTCAGCTTGAAGCTGTTTTCCTCCACCTGCCCGGTGATCGAGGCCAGTTGCGATTCCAGCGCATTCACCCGCGCCGTCAGATCCGCCACCGGCGTGGAGGCAGGCGATCCCGGCACCACGGCCGGCGCGGCGGGACGCGTGATCTCCGCCTCCAGCGGCGCGCCGGCCGGGAACACCTTGCGCTGGACCGCGCGCATTTCCTTTTCCAGACGGTCGACCCGAACATCGACGCTGACATTCTGGGCCGCGAGCGGCGGCGCGAGCGCAATGAGCGCCAGTGCAGCCGTCGCGAAAAAAGCGTTACGCATGGATGATCCCCGACTTATATCCGGTGTTAACCATAGGGCGATAATCCGCCCGGTAAAGCGCGACTTTGCGCCAAATTCCGCTGAATCGCCCCTGAACGGATCAGTCGGCCGCAGCGGGCGCAGGTGCGGCGGGCACCGGGGCGGCCGGACCCGTGGGAACCGGGGCCGTGGAGGCCGGAGCCGCCTGACCCTGGCCCTGACCCTGCGCCGCGGCAGGCGCCGCCCGCGCCAGCAGCGCCTCCGCATTGACCGGCACATCGGCGATGGTCCGGTCCGGCGGCCCCAGCGGCGCAATCGGCTTGCCGCCAACCGTCACGGTCAGCGCCTGCGGCCGGCCTGTCAGGATCATCGGATTGCGGGCATTGGCGGGAAGGGTGAAGCTTTCCCCCTTCTTCATCAGCCCGTCCTTCAGCCTCTCTCCCGCCTCGTCATAAATGCGCAGCCAGACATCGTCATTGGCGGTGAACAGCACGGTCTGCACCACCGGCGGCGCCGGGCGAGCGCCTGCTGCCGGCTTCGCGGTCGCGGGCGCGGGGGCACTTTGCTGCGCGGCGATCTCCTCGCCTGTCGGCGGCGTCATCACCTGCGTGCGCCAGACGGCGAAACCGGCGACCAGGATCACGACGATGGCCGCCGCCGTCCAGGCCAGGGCCCGCGATGGAACCCGCGCCGGATCGGCCGGTTCGAACGCCTCATAGCGATTGCTGCCAAGGTCGGAATTATGCACCGCGTTGCGCACGTCGGCGGCGATCGCCACCTCGTCCACATCGATGGCGCGGGCATAGGCGCGGGCAAAGCCCACCGCATAGGGAATGCCGGGCAGGGCGGCATAATCGTCGCGCTCTATCGCCTCCAACTGCCGCTGGGCGATGCGCGTCCGCGTGGCGACATCCTGTATCGACAGTCCTTGCGCCTCCCGCGCGGCGCGCAGGCGCGCCCCCGGAGTATTGGGCTGCCGTTCCGGCGCCGCGACGCCGGGTTCCAGTTCAGGTTCTTCTGCCATGCTGCTCCGCGACTTTTGAAGGCTGGCCTTGTCTCATTGCGGGACGGGGATTGTCAACGCCGCGCCGCCCCGGAAAGGCGGGATGCATCGCCGCGATCCCCATTAATTCAATTCAATAGCATGTTCGCCGGCCCAGTCGACCAGCGCCGAACGAATATCCGTCACGCCCTTGTCCAGCAGATCGCGCATGAACCGGCGCAGTTCCGCAGCATCGATGGTCCGGATCATCGCCTTCACCGGGCCGACCGATGCCGGGGTGATCGACAGGCGCCGCACGCCAAGGCCGATCAGCGCCATCGCCTCCAGCGTGCGCCCGCCCATTTCGCCGCAGACGCCGACCGGCACCTCATAGGTTTCACAGGCGCGCACCACGCGGTCCAGGAATCGCAATATCGCGATGCTCAGCCAGTCGTAGCGCTCCGCCAGGCGCGGATGCGCACGGTCGGCGGCGAACAGGAACTGCGTCAGGTCGTTGGTGCCGATGGAGAGGAAATCGAGCCTGGGCAGCAGGAGGTCCAGCACCTCCGCCAGCGCGGGCACCTCCAGCATCGCGCCATAGCGCACCGCGACCGGCAGCTTCTTCTTCTGCGCCACCAGCCATTCGCGCTGATGTTCGACGAGCGCCTTCGCCTGCTCATATTCCCAGGGCTCCGACACCATCGGGAACATGACGTGCAGCACCTTGCCCGCCGCCGCCTCCAGCAGCGCGCGGGCCTGCGCCTTCATCAGGCCGTCGCGGTCCAGCGCCAGCCGCAAGGCGCGCCAGCCCATGGCCGGATTGTCCTCCAACTCCTCCTCATCGTCGCGGGACATGTAGGGCAACGCCTTGTCGCCGCCGATGTCGACAGTGCGGAAGATCACCGGCCGGTCGCCCGCAGCATCGAGGACGTCTCGATAAAGCCGCTGCTGCTTTTCCCGCTGCGGCAAAGTGGCGGAGACGAGGAACTGGAATTCGGTGCGGAAGAGCCCGATGCCGTCCGCCCCCACGATGTCCAGCGCCTGCGCATCCTCACGCAGCCCGGCATTGACCATCAGTTCGATCCGCTGGCCGTCGACGGTGACGGAGGGCAGGTCGCGCATCGCCGCGAATTCGGCCCGGCGCTTCTGCGTTACATGCAGCTTGTTCTCGAACGCCTCGTCCATGTCGGGCGTCGGGCGGATCAGCAGGGCGTTGGCGCCCACATCCATCAGGATCAGGTCGCCCTCGTTCACCTGATGGCGGATGTCGCGCACGCGGCCCAGCACCGGCACGCCCATGGCCCGGGCCACGATGGTGACATGGGCGGTCAGCGACCCTTCCTCCAGGATCACGCCCTTCAGGCGCCGCCGGTCATATTCCAGCAGCTCCGCCGGTCCCAGGTTGCGCGCGATCAATATGGCGTCCTGCCGCAATCCCAGTTGCGCCGCCGTTCCCAACTGCCCCGACACGATGCGCAGCAGCCGGTTCGCCATATCCTCCAGATCGTGCATCCGGTCCTGAAGCAGCGGGTCGTCGATCTGGCGCATGCGCATCCGGGTGCGCTGCTGCACGCGCTCGATGGCGGCCTCCGCGGTCAGGCCACTGTCGATCGCCTCGTTGATCCGCCTGATCCAACCCTCGTCATAGGCGAACATCTTGTAGGTTTCGAGCACCTCCTGATGCTCGCCCTCCGTGCCGAACTCGGCCGTGCCGGTCATCCGGTCGATCTGCTCGCGCATCTTGGTGAAGGCGGAAATCACGCGCTGCCGCTCGGCCTCCGTATCCTCGGCGACGGTATGTTCGATATGCACGCGCGGCTGGTGGAACACCGCATGGCCGCGCGCCATGCCCATGACAAGCTGCAACCCGTGCAGGACCGACGTGCCCGTATCCTGCACGCGCGAGTCCGTCGGGCCATCGTCGGCCAGTTCGGCATTGGCGATCAGTTCGGACAACACCATCGCCACGGTCTGGAGCGCCTCGATCTCCACCTCCTCATAACGGCGCGGCTCGACATGCTGGACGCAGAGCACGCCGATGGCGCGCTCCCGCCGCACGATCGGCACGCCGGCGAAGCTGTGGAACAGTTCCTCCCCCGTTTCCGGGCGATAGCTGTAATCGGGGTGCGAGGCCGCCTCGTCCAGGTTGAGCGTCTCGACATTGGTGGCGATCATGCCGACCAGACCCTCGCCCATCGCCATGCGGGTGACGTGCACGGCCTCCTGCTTCAAGCCCCGCGTCGCGAACAGTTCCAGCAGCCCTTCGCGCACCAGATAGATGGAGCAGACCTCGCTCGACAGCGATTCCCCGATGATCTCCACCACCTTGTTCAGCTTCGCCTGCGCGCTGGTGCGCGCGGCCATGACTTCCTGCAGGCGGATGAGGATCTGGCGGGCGGCGGCGGCGGGCGTGCTGGGCATGTGCCAAGCGCTAACAGATCGCGCGTCCGCTTTCCAAGGCGAATATGCGCGGTTCCAGCGGATTTTCCGTCTATGGATATGGCGGAAATGGACGAGGCTTTCGTTTACAGCCTTAAAATCTCGAAAGTCAGCGAGTCAGGGAGACGAGCATATGGCAGAAATCGATACGAAAGCCTTCGAACAGGATCTGATCGACCGCGGCTATTCCCGCCGCCAGATGGGCAAGGTCGCGGCCTTGCTGGGCGCGGGCGCGGCCGCCCTGCGCGTCACCGGCGCCATGGCGCAGCAGGCGGCGAAGCCGGTGGAAGGCGCGGTGCGCATCGGCGCCAATGAATGCTGGACCGGCCCCTTCCCCGTCGCCGCCGAAGCCGCGTTCAAGCTGGTGCAGGAAGGCAATCGCTACGAACCGAATGACGAACATGCGAAGCTGTTCGCCGCCGTCGCCGCCGTGGAGGGCATCCCGGCCGACCGCATCACCGCCTGGCCGGGCTCCAGCGATCCGCTGAGCCGCGTCGCCGTCGCCTATGCATCGCCGACGCGCGGCATCGTCACCGGCAACCCTGCCTATGAGGCGATCTGGCGCACCGGCGACTGGCTGGGCGCGAAGGTGACGAAGGTGCCGCTCACCAAGGATTATGCCCATGACGTGAAGGCGATGCTGGCGGCCGATCCCAATGCGGGTGTCTATTATATCTGCTCGCCCAACAATCCGACCGGCACGATGACCCCGCTGGCCGACATCCAGTGGCTGGCCGACAACAAGCCGAAGGACGCGATCCTGGTCGTCGACGAAGCCTATATCCACTGGTTCGATGGTCCGAACGCCGCGAAGATGGCGGCCAGCCGCGACGACGTGCTGATCCTGCGCACCTTCTCCAAGCTGTTCGGCATGGCGGGCATGCGGCTGGGTCTCACCTTCGCCAGCCCCGCGATCATGGAAAAGATGATGCGCTATGACGGCGGGCAGGTGACCGCGATGCTGCCGATGACCGCCGTCGCCTGCGGGACCGTGTCGGTGGCGCAGGCCGACCTCATCAAGGCCCGCCGCGCGGAAATGGTCGCCAATCGCGAAATGGCCATCGCGCACCTCAGGAAGAAGGGGATCAAGGTCATCCCCGGCAGCCAGGCCAATATGTTCATGGTCGACTGGGGAAAGCCGGCCAAGGCCATGCAGGCTGCCATCCTTGCGGAAAAGGTGCAGATCGGGCGCAACTGGCCGATCTGGCCCAACGTGTCGCGCGTCTCCGTCGGCTCGGCCGATGAGATGAAGGCCTTCTGCGATGCCATCGACAAGGTTTGGAAAGCCTGATCCAGGTTAACGGCTCATAAAATTTCAGGAATCCGGAGGCGGCGCATTGTGGAAATGCGCCGCCTCCTTCGTTTCCCCCGGTGGAATATGCGCAGTTGATGGAACAACTAGGGGAACAGACGACATGACCATGATGTTGGAAAAGGACGCCCGCGAAGACCTGCTCGACCGGGGCTATTCCCGCCGCACGATCGGCAAGATTTCCGCTCTGATGGCGGCCGGGGCGGCTGCCGGCAACCTGTTGATCCAGCCCGCCCTCGCGCAGCAGCAGGCGGCGCGCGGGGTGAAGGGCGCGGTGCGCATCGGCGCCAACGAATGCTGGACGGGCCCGTTCGAACCGGGCGTTCAGGCCGCGGCCAGGGCCGCCGCCGTCGGCAACTGGTACGATCCCGACAATTACAAGGGCGACCTGATCGCCACCATCGCCAAGGTGGAGGGGATTCCGGAATCGCACATCATGCTGTGGCCGGGTTCGGGCGGGCCGCTGGTCAGCACGGTCGCGGCCTTCTGCTCGCCCACCAAGGGCCTCGTCACCGCCGATCCGACCTTCGAATCCGCCTGGCGCACCGCCGATTATCTGAAGGCCCCCATCGCCAAGGCTCCCCAGGCCATCGGCAAGGGGCACGATGTCAAGGCGATGCTGGCCGCCAATCCCAATGCCGGGCTCTATTATATCTGCACGCCCAACAATCCGACCGGCACCATCACGCCGCTGGCCGACATCGAATGGCTGCTGGCGAACAAGCCCAAGGATTCGTTCCTGCTGGTCGACGAAGCCTATATCCACTGGTTCGACGGCCCGAACGCCGCGAAGCTGGTGGCGGGTCGCAAGGACCTGATCGTCATGCGCACCTTCTCCAAGCTGTTCGGCATGGCGGGCGTGCGCCTCGGCCTGACCTTCGCGGACCCCGAAGTGCAGAAGCGCATCAGCCTGTTCGGCCCGACGGCGGGCGGTCTGTCGATCACCGCCATGGCCTGCGGCAATGCGGTCTATCCCGAAGCCGGCCTCATCAAGGCACGCCGCGCGGAAATGATCGCGAACCGCGAGGAAACCATCGCCTGGCTCACCAAGAAGGGCATAGAGGTGCACCCCGGCAGCGAGGCCAATATGTTCATGGTCGACTGGAAGACCAAGCCGGCCAAGGAGATGCAGGCCGCCCTGATCGCCACGCCGGAAAAGGTGCAGATCGGGCGCAACTGGCCGATCTGGCCCACCGTCTCGCGCGTGACAGTGGGTTCAGCCGACGACATGGCGAAGTTCCGCGCCGCGGTGGACAAGGTGTACAAGGCCTGATTTCCTTCCCCCGGGTCGCACAAAGGGCGTCCGGTATATCCGGGCGCCCTTCTTTCCATCCTTGGGCAATCCAAGGCATTTCCATCCCGTAGCCGGGAGGGCGATGTCCGCTCTGCGGCCCGACCTAGAGCCAATCGACATTCAGAAGATGACGAACCGAGCCGAAGGCCACCGAAGGTAAAATGGTGATTTTCCGTGACCCGGAGCGCAGCCTGCTCAAAGTAGGTGAGCACCGGAAGCACGGAAAAGCGTCATTTGCAGGCCGTCAGGGCTGAATGTCGATTGGCTCTAAGCCATGCCCGCCGAAGTCTCGCACAAAGCCCTGAACTGCTCGGCCATCTGGTCCCAGCCGGGGTGGAATCCCATCTCCTCATGCTTCGCCATCGCTCCGGCATCCCAATGCCGGGCCGTCGCGGTGAAGCGCGTCCCCTCCCCCTCCACGGCAAAGCTCCAGATCGCCGTCATGAAGGGCGTTTGCGGTATCCAGCCGGAGGCATAGGCGTCGGTCGTCACCACCTTCTCCTGCGGCACCACCTCCAGCACGATGCCTTCCATCGGCCCCGTGTCCTCGCCATTCGGGCCGAACATCCGCACCGCGCTCCGCCCGCCGGGCCGCAGATCCTCCTCGATCACCTCGGCGCGCCAGGGCTTCGGGCAGAACCATTGGTCCTTGAGGTCCGTCCATACCTTCCACACGATTTCGCGCGGGGCGGCGATGTGACAGGTCACCGATAGTTCGAATTCCGCCGCGCTCATGCCGGCCTCCCCTCGAAAGCCGCCTTCATCCGAGCGGTATCCAGCTTCTGCATGGTCATCATCTCGTTCATCATCCGCTGGATGCCCGGTCGGTCGCCGGTCTTGTAAAGGTCCATGATCTCCTGCGTCACCAGCTGCCAGGACAGGCCATATTTGTCCTTCAGCCAGCCGCACGGGCCCGGTGAACCGCCGTCGGCGGTCAGGGCATCGAAATAACGATCGATCTCCGCCTGATCCCGACAGGCGACGGACAGCGAGACCGCCTCTGTGAAAGGAAATTTCGGCCCCCCGTTCAGCGCCTGATAGCTTTCCCCGAACAGGGTGAATTCCACCAGCAGCACGTCCCCGCCCTTGAACGGACTGGGGCTGGGATTATCGTCGGGATAGCGGCTGATGAAATCCACCGATCCCCCGAACAGGGAGGTGTAGAAGCGCGCGGCCTCCTCCGCCTGCCCGTTATACCACAGGCAGGGTGAAATCTTCGACATGGTTCCTCTCCTTATGCCGTGCCGGATCGCATGCCCACCAGCGCGAACATCGCGCCCTGGGGGTCGGTCGCCTGGATGATCCAGGCCCCGCCCGGCACCTCCATCGGGCCGTTCAGCACGGTTCCGCCGCCGGCGTTCACCTTCTCCGTCGCGATGTCGATGTCCGGCACGACGAAGTAGAAGAGCCAGACCGGCACCGGCACCTCCGGGGGACGGGCCATGATGCCGCCCGTCATGCTCTGGAAATCGGTGCCGCCGGTCTGGGAGACGAGCTGATAGCTGCCCATTTCCCCCATATCCATCGCCTCGCCCTTCGCCCAGCCGAACTGCCCGGTGTAGAAGGCCAGGTCGGCGTCGAAAGCGCCGCTGTAAAGTTCATGCCAGCCGACATGACCGTTCGCCATTGGTGGCGCGGGCTCCATCCCGTCGGGACTGGACCCCTTGAGCAGCATGAACGCCGCCCCGCCCGGATCGCTCATCACCGCGAAGCGCCCGACGCCCGGAATGTCCTCCGGCGCGCGCTTCACGCTGCCGCCCGCCCCGGCCAGCCGCTTCGCATCCGCATCCACATCGGCCGAACCGACATAGCCACCCCACCAGGGCGACATGCCGCGATCCTTCGCTTCGGCCGGAATGGACATGATCCCGCCCATCGGCCCGGCGCTGCCCGACACGACATGATAGGGATCATCGGTCCGCTCCCCGCCAAAGGGTTGCGCGGTCCAGCCGACGATGTCGCCATAGAAGGCGATCGCCGCCTGCGGATCGCTGGTCATCAGTTCATACCAGAAGAATTTGCCGTTCAGGTCGGTCATTTCCAGCCTCCCTCAAGCCCAGTTTTCGATCCCCGCCCTCAGGCCCTTGCGTCGAGCAGCACCTCGAACCCGCCATAGATCAGCCGCGCACCGGCGAAAGGCATGTCTTCCCCTTCCTTCGGCTCCATCCGCGGATCGTTCATGACCTTCTCCGCCCCTGCATCGCGAGTCGCCTTGTCGGGCCATTCGATCCAGGAAAAGACGACCTCCTCATCCTCCTCCGCGATCACGGCGGTGCGGAAATCGTTGACCTTGCCTAGCTTGACGTCGTTCGCCCAGCATTCCACGACCCGCAGCGCGCCATGTTCGATGAAGATCGGCGCGGCATAGGCCGCCACTTCCCTGTACCGCTCCTTGTTGCCCTTGGGCACGGGGATCACGAAACCGTCCATATAGCTCATCGTTTCTCTCCTTAAGGAAAGGCGGAGTTCAGGCAGCGGCTTCCTTGTTCACCGCCAGCGCCGCTTCCATATCCATCCACGCCACTTCCCAGATATGGCCGTCCAGGTCGGCAAAGCTGCGGCCGTACATGAAGCCATGGTCCTGCCGGGGATTGGGCTCCGCACCGCCCGCCGCCAACGCCTTCTCCGTCGTCCGGTCGACATCGGCGCGGCTCGCCTCGCTAAGGGCAAGCAGCACCTGCGCCGTTTCATGCGCGTCCGGAATGCGACGCGGCGTGAAGCCGGCAAACCGCTCCCGCGTCAGCAGCATCACGTGGATATTGTCGGAAAAGCTCAGCATCTGCGCGCTGTCGTCCGCAAAATCATTGTTCCGGACCGCGCCCACCGCCTCGTAAAAGGCGATCGAGGCAGCCAGGTCCTTCACCGGCAGGTTGACGAAAATCATTTTCGGAGCGGGGGCGTTCGGCATCACACATCTCCTTGGGATCATCCTGGCCTGTGGCCTTTTCCCGACTCACCGGCTTGAACTTTATGCACTGGCAGATTATATTATACAACCTATAAGTTAGGAAAAATAACCAAGGACTTCCTCTCGTGAAAAAGCGGGCCTATCAGGATGGTTGTGCAACGGCCCATGCGCTGGACCTGATCGGGGATCGCTGGGCCATGCTGATCATGCGGGAATTGATGCTCGGTCCCAAGCGTTTCACCGATTTGCGCGCCAGCCTGCCCGGAATCAGCGCCAATGTGCTGACGCAAAGGCTAGAGGAGCTGGAAGCGGCCAGCATCCTCATCCGCCGCCGCCTGCCCCCGCCCGCCGCCAGCCAGATTTATGAGCTGACGGAATGGGGCCGCGAGTCGGAGATATTGTTCCAGGTGCTGGGACGCTGGGCATCCCGCTCTCCCACGATGCAGCCCGGCATGCCGATGAGCAATGCGTCGGTGATCCTGTCGATGCGCACGATGATCGACCGCGACCGCATAGGCGATCTGGACGCCACCATCGGCCTGCGCTTCGGGGAGGAGGAGTTCCGCCTGACCCTGAAGGATGGCGATTTCACCGCCGTGCGCGGCGAAGCGGGCGGTGCGGACGCGATCTTCTCCGGCGACCAAAATGGGCTGGCCGCCGTGATCTATGGCGGCCTGACGTTCGAGGACGTGGCCGACTCGCTTCAGGTGGAGGGGGACATGGCCCTTGCGGCACGCTTCGTCCGGCTCTTCCCCTTGCCGCCCAAGGCGCCTTCGACGGCCACGCCAGCGTCATGAGGCCCCATAATCCTCCCCATGCCGGGCATGGGGAGGATTCATCTCCGCTCAATGCCCGGCGTTCAAAATCCCGAACACCTGCTCAAACTCCCCGCGCCGCTCCGCTTCGCGCAGGAACTTCACCCGTTCGACGCAGATTTCCTCCAGCGGCGGCTGCTGCGCCAGCAGCCCCATGACTTCCGCTATGAATTCGTCCAGCGGCATCATCTGCGGATTTTCCGCATGGCCGGGCATCAGGTCGGTCTGCACTCCCGGCGGCGCCAGTTCGATCACCTCGACATTGCTGCCCCTGAGCTGATGCCGCATCGACTGCGACCAGCTATGGAGCGCCGCCTTGGTTGCGCTGTAGGTGGGAGTGGCCGCCAGCGGGACGAAGGCCAGACCCGACGTCACCGTCATCAGCGTCGCCGCCTCCAGCCCCAGCAGATGCGGCAGCAACGCATGGGTCAGGCGGATCGGCCCCAACAGGTTCGTGGCGACGGTGGCCTCCGCTATGGCAAGGTCGATCCGCTCCTCCACAACCATGATCCCGGCATTATGGATCACGACATTGAGCGCGGGGAAGTCCGCGACCAGCTTTCCGGCGAAGGCCGCGATCGCCGCCGCGTCCTCCATGTCGACGGTCAGGGCTGCCATGCCCGGATGCTCCGCCGCCACGGCGTCCAGCGCCGCCTGCCGCCGCCCGGCGATGATGACCTGATTGCCGGCCGCATGGAATTCATGCGCCAGCGCCGCGCCGATGCCGGAACCGCCGCCGGTGATGAGGATGGTGTTGCCGCTCTTACGCATGGTCTTCTCCTTTTGCGATGGTGTGACCGGCAATCTAGAGCTACACTCTCTTTTTGAAAGAAGGCACCGAAAAGTGCCATACGCACCAAGAGGTGAGAAATGGAAAATCCGTTGCAAAAACGTTTTGCCCCGGCTGAAATCGCCGAAGCGGAAGCCTTTATCGACACCAATCCCGAAGCGCCGCTGGACCCGCGGATCGAACGACTCGTCAACGATCTGATCGGCCGCGTCGCGGATAAATGGACGCTGCTGGTCCTCGAACTGCTGGAGGAAAGGGGCACGCTCCGCTTCACCCGCATTGCCGAACAGGTGGAAGGCATCAGCCAGAAGATGCTGACCCAGACATTGCGTCAGATGGAGCGCGACGGCCTCGTCATCCGCACCGTCCATCCCGTGGTGCCGCCGCGCGTCGAATATGCGCTGACGCCGCTCGGCAACAGTCTCAGCGCCGCTTTTTGCGGCGTCTGGGTCTGGGCGGAGCGCAATCTGGAAGCGGTGGAGGAAGCCCGCCGCCGTTTCGACACGCGCGACTGAGGGATTATTGCGCGGGAATGAAGGTTTCCCGCATGGGCGTCAGCGGGAATGTCGGCACCTCGACCCGCACCGGAGCGCCGGGCACCAGGGCCGACGGTTGCGTCCCCGGCGCACCGGGCGCAAAACCGGCCGCGATCTCCCTGGGTGGGGTCGGAGGCGGCGGCAGCGGCGTTGGCGACACCACCACGCTCACCGTCCCGCCGAAGCGCGACTGCCATTCGGCCAGCCGCCGCAGATAATCGGCATAGGCGGCGTAGAATTCCTGGAACGGCTTTTCCAATTGGGTGAGCGCTTCGGGCGCATAGGCCAGCAGCTGGTTCGACGGCATGGCCAGTATCTTCGCCCCCACCTCTATGGCCACGGGGCAGAAGCTCTTCGTCACCGGCGGCAGTGCAAAGAAATTATAGACGACGGTGTTGAGCAGTTCCCGCGCCTTCAGCCCGCCCTGACCGTAAGCGACATAATAATTACGGTCGACCGCCGCGTTCGCTTCGCGCAGGGCCGCCTCATGCACATGCAATATCCGGTTATACTGGATGCGCGCCGGTTCGTTCACGCCATGACAGGAAAGCGCCGCGACGTTCAGCGCCATGCGCACGTGCCACAGCGCCGTATTGGCCGTCACGCCGCGATTGGGCGTCAGATATTTGCCGTCCTCGCCCACTTCCGGAATGCCCATTTCCTCGACCGCCCCCATCGGCGGCAGGGGCTTTATCGTCGGCACCACCGGGGGTGGCGGCGTGGGCGGCGCCTTCCTCTCGGGCGTGGAACAGCCTGCGATCAGCGCGAGCGCGGTGACAGATGCAAACTCACAGAAACGGCGAACGACGGTACGCGGCGGCACCCTGGCATCCCTTTGATCATTATCCGGACGTCACAACTCATCGCAGAGCGAAGCGTTCCTGACGACCAAAGCGGGCTCGGCTCGTCCGGGGAGGGATTCGGTTCGTCCCATTTGTCCTGCGACGCGCACCTGCGAAGACAATGCGATATGCCCGGGGCGCGCTGCTTTAAATCGGACGCCGGTCGCGCGCTTCGATTTTCTGTTGCCGCATCCTTTGAAGCAGAAAACCGGTTCCCGCTTTTCTGCACGATACCCTAGATGCGCCGTTCCAGCGCCGCCGCCGCTTCGTCCATCAATTGCGCGATGATGTCGGCCACCGGCTCCTCCTTCGACACCATGCCCACCGACTGCCCGGCCATCAGCGAACCGCCCTCGACATCGCCGTCGATCACAGCGCGGCGAAGCGCACCCGCCCAATAATGTTCGATCTGAAGCTGCGCCTCGCCCATGTCGACCGCGCCGCTGTCGAGCAGATTGGCGACCTCCCGCTGCTTGGCCGTAAAGGCCTCGGTTCCCGCGTTTTTCAGCGCCCGCACGGGGATGACCGGCAGGCGCGGGTCGATCTGCACGCTGGCGATCGCATCGCGGGCCGATGCACGGAAAAAGGCCTTCTTGAAGTTCGGATGGGCGATGCTCTCGACCGCGCAGGCAAAGCGGGTGCCCAGCTGCACGCCCGCCGCGCCCATTTCCAGATAGCCGGCGA
Organism: Sphingobium sp. CFD-2; assembly: GCF_024611135.1. Lineage (NCBI taxonomy): Bacteria > Pseudomonadati > Pseudomonadota > Alphaproteobacteria > Sphingomonadales > Sphingobiaceae > Sphingobium > Sphingobium sp. CFD-2. The sequence continues at coordinate 2,474,867 of NZ_CP084405.1, forward strand.
TCAGTTCGCCACGCCCGATGCCGCCGGCGACGAAGACGGGAAGCTGCGACGCCATTTCCGGCAGGATTTCCTGCGCCAGCACGCTGGTCGACACCGGGCCGATATGTCCGCCCGCCTCCATGCCCTCGATCACCAGCGCATCCACGCCGGAACGCGCCAGCTTCTTGGCCAGCGCCAGCGCGGGAGCGAAGCAGATCAGCTTCGCGCCCTTCTCCTTGATCGCCTCGATACTGCCCTTGGGCGGCAGGCCGCCGGCGAGGACGACATGGCCGACCTCATGTTTCGCGCAAACCTCGATCAGCTCGAAAAGCTGCGGGTGCATGGTGATGAGGTTGACGCCGAAGGGCTTGCCCGTCAGCGCCTTGGTCGCCGCGATTTCCCTGTCGAGCAGCTCGGGAGTCATGGCACCGCAGGCGATCACGCCGAAGCCGCCCGCATTGGAGATGGCCGCAACCAGATTGCGCTCCGACACCCAGCTCATCGCCCCGCAGAGGATCGCAACCTCGCAGCCCAGAAATTCAGTGCCGCGAGCCATCAGGGAAGCGAGTTTGGCGTTGGTCATGTTCAAGCCCTTAGAATCATAAAGCCCCTCCCCTTCAGGGGAGGGGTTGGGGTGGGGGTTCTCCCCACGCGCTATTTTGTGGGGCGTTCCCCACCCCCGGCCCCTCCCCTGAAGGGGAGGGGAGAAAAGGTCAAGCGACCGGTGCGTCCAGGCCATAGGCCGTGTGCAGCACACGCACCGCCAGTTCGGTCTCATCCTCGTCGATCAGCACCGAAACCTTGATCTCGCTGGTCGAGATGGCGAGGATATTGATGCCGCGATCGGCCAGCGACTTGAACATGGTGCTGGCGACGCCCGCATGGCTCTTCATGCCGACGCCGACGACCGACACCTTCGCCACCTTCGTATCCGGGATCACCCGGTTGAAGCCGATCACGTCCTTCTGGCTTTCCAGCACGTCCAGCGCCCGTGCAAGATCCGCGCCCGGCACGGTGAAGGTCACGTCCGTCTCGCCCTTGTCGCGGCCGACATTCTGGATGATCATGTCCACGTTGATCGCGGCGTCGGCCAGCGGCCCGAAGATGTGCGCCACCGCGCCCGGACGGTCCGGCACGCGGGTCAGGGTGATCTTCGCCTCATTCTTGTCATGGGCGATGCCGGTGATGAGCTGACGTTCCATCTTGTCTTCCTTGAGCTTGGCTTCCAGTTCCTCTTCGCTGACGATCAGCGTGCCGGGGAGGTCGTCCTGGGTGGGATCATCGAAGGAGGAAAGCACCTGCACGACCACGCCTTCCTTCATGGCGAGGCCGACCGAGCGGGTCTGGAGCACCTTGGCGCCGACCGAAGCCAGTTCCAGCATTTCCTCATAGGTAACGAGGTCGAGCTTGCGCGCCCGCGCCACGATGCGGGGATCGGTGGTGTAGACGCCGTCGACGTCGGTATAGATGTCGCAGCGGTCCGCCTTCACCGCCGCCGCGACGGCAACGGCCGAGGTATCGGACCCGCCGCGGCCGAGGGTGGAGATGCGGCCATCCTCCATCATGCCCTGAAAGCCGGGGATGACCGCCACCGTGCCCGACCGCATCGACGCCAGCAGGTCGATCGTGTCGATGTCCCCGATGCGCGCCTTGGCATGGGCTTCGTTGGTGCGGATCGGAAGCTGCCAGCCGAGCCAGCTCCGCGCATCCACGCCCATCGCCTTCAGCGTCATGGCGAGCAGGCCGCTCGTCACCTGTTCGCCGGAAGCAACGACGACATCATATTCCGCCGGATCGTAGAGCGGCGAGGCTTCCTTGCAGAAACCCACCAGCCGGTCGGTCTCCCCCGCCATGGCGGATACGACGACGGCGACCTCATGCCCCTGTTCGACGACATGTTTGACCCGTGCGGCGACGTTGCGAATTCGCTCCATCCCCGCCATGGAGGTGCCGCCGAATTTCATCACGATGCGCGCCATTTGCCTGTCGAACCCGCCTGCTGAAAAGAAATAAAATGCCCCGGAGGGGCGCGAAAACGGCGCTCCTATTAGCAGCAGCGGCGAATATGGCAAGCAAAGCGACAGAGTAGCGGGAGCAGCGGAAGGAACCGACCCGCCTGCCGGTCATTGCCCGTCCGGGGACCAGGAACGGAGGATGCGATGGAAAGCAGCTTATGGGCGATGGTGACGATCGGCGGGCCGATCCTGCTCGGGATCGTGCTGATTTTCGTGATGCTCAGCAACCGCAGGCACCGGACGCCGGAAGAGATGCGCCGCACCGAGGATGCGACGCGGGACCTCTACCGTCGCCTCGACCAGGAGGACAAGGCGCGCGAATTCGGATCGGCGGCGCCGGGCAATGCAAGACAGGCCGAAAAACAGCCATAGCCTGCACCCCCGGACACTGGTAGCAGGATGCCATGGAGAATATTGCGTCCAGCACCATCGACCCGCGTGAAGCCGCCCATTTCGGCACCATGGCCGCCGACTGGTGGAATCCCCATGGCAGCAGCGCCATGCTGCACAAGCTCAATCCGGTCCGGCTGCGCTATATTCGCGATGCCGTCGACCGGCATTGGCCGGGGCGGAGCCATGATTTCCGCCCGCTCGCGGGCCGGCGCGCCCTGGACGTCGGCTGCGGCGCCGGCCTGCTGGCCGAACCGCTGGCGCGCCTGGGCGCTAGCCTGACCGCGCTGGACGCGGCGGAGGAGAATATCGCCGTGGCGCGCAACCATGCCGCGGGGCAAGGCCTCGCCATCGACTATCGCGCCACGCCGGTGGAACGACTGGAGGAAACAGGTTTCGACCTCGTCACCTGCATGGAGGTGATCGAACATGTGGCGGACCCGGCAGCCTTCGTCGCCGCGCTGGCGGAAAAGATGGCCCCGGACGGCCTGCTGATCCTTTCTACGCCCAACCGCACCCCCCTCTCCCGCCTTGCCATGATCACCATCGGGGAAAGCATCGGCGGCATCCCCAAGGGCACGCATGACTGGCACAAATTCCTCAATCCCGAGGAACTTGCGAAGCTGCTGGAGAATGCGGGACTGGAGGTGATCGACAGCAGCGGGCTCAGCTTCTCACCGGCCAGGGGCTTCATCCTTTCGCCCAACAAGGCGATCAACTATCTGCTGACCGCCCAGCACCGGCAGGGCTGATGGCGATGGCGGTCGATCCCCGCATCGACGCCTACATCGCCGGGCAGGCCGATTTCGCTCAGCCGATCCTCCGCCATTTGCGCGGTCTGATCCACGCGGCATCGCCCGACATTGCGGAAACCGTCAAATGGGGCATGCCCTTCTTCACCTATCGGGACAAAAACCTCTGCAACATGGCCGGCTTCCAGCGGCATGTCGCCTTCGGCTTCTGGCATGACAAGGTTGCGCCGGACGGCAGCCGTGGCGAAGCCATGGGCCAGTTCGGCCGGATTCGACGCCTGCACGATCTGCCGGACGATGCCATGATCGCAGCTCTTTTGAGGAAAGCCATGGCGTTGATAGAGGCCGGCGACGAGCCACGCAGCGGCGTGAAGAGGCCTCGCGCACCGCTTCCCCTGCATCCCGCTTTCTCAGCGGCCCTCAACGCCGATCCTGCCGCCGCGGCAACATGGGCAGGCTTCCCGCCCGGCAAGATTCGCGACTATTGCGAGTGATCAACGATGCGCGAACGGATGCCACCCGCGACAGGCGCATCGCACAGGCGGTCGAATGGATCGCGGCGGGCAAGGGCCGCAACTGGAAATATGAAAAACGCTGAGAAGCGGTGGGCCGGGGATGGAGACTGGAGGAACGCAGCGGGGACTGAAAAAGCGTTCCGGGGCTCGCATTTCCCCGTGCCGCGCTCCCCAAAGGCGCGGCACCCATGACACCCTCAACTCACCGGCTTCGCCACAGCCACCATCGTCGGCTGGGCATCCGACACGGCATCCTTCGGCGCCACATCGCCAGCCGGAGTCTTGAGGCTCGCAGCAGCCGATTGTAGCGCAATGGCCGCCGCCTCCAGCGCTGCGACCGCCGATTGCGGCGTGACTGCGGGCGGTGCCGCTTCCGCCACGGCAACCGGCGTCGCGGGTTCCGCTACCGGCGGCGGCGCGGCCAAAGGCGCCGCAGCAGCCGTCTTCAGTTCACAGACATCGCCCACGCCAGCCGGCTTTTCCGAAAAATTCCGCGCCAACACAGGCAGTTCGTCCTGACCGGCGTTGGTGGCCAACGTCATCAGCGTGTCGGCCATTTGACAGAAACCCGCCGATTGCACGCCATCCGTATGACTGTTGGCCATTTTCGTGATGAAGTCGTCATAGGCACGTTGCCCGTCGGCAATGCCGTTTTCACGCATGAAACGCAGTTTCAATGCATTATTATATTTGTCCGCATTTCCCATCCTCTCATAGAATTTATCGTATTTCGCGGTGATTTCGCTATTGGTCGATCGGCATTTCAGCGATCCCAGCATCAACATGATCTGAAGATCTCTGACACGCGCCGCCTCTATTTCATAAGGCTGCCAGCACTGTACCTCCCCCGCGGACGCAGCGCCGCCGAAAAAGAGCGCAACGATACAACTGGCGGCACGCGCCGCCATCCTCAACCTGGACATGATGGACCTCGCAGAATCTCCGACCCCGCAAATCAAACATTAACATTTTGCCATAAAAATGCCATTAATTTTTATTTGACAGTGACATTTATGACGCATCCGGAAACATCGCGGATTGACGTCCTTTCCCTGATTTTATGACCGTTGCACCGGGTTATCCATGCGGATATTTCAGTTCCGGCATTGGCTATGCCGTCACGGCGTCGGCCCGCGCGATCAGCGCCCTCGCCTCCTCGACATGCATGCTTTCGATCATTCGCCCCTCGAACCGCTCGGCCCCGCCCGTCGCCGCCTCGACCAGCCGCCGTGCATCGGCGACGGCCTGGGGGTCGGGACCGAACACCTGATTGGCGACCGGCACCTGGCTCGGATGGATCAGCGTCTTGCCGTCGAAGCCCAGCGCATGCCCCGCCGCGCACTCGCTTTCGAAACCCGCTTCATCGTCCAGCCGGTTGAAGACGCCATCGAACACGGCGATCCCCGCCGCTCGCGCCGCCAGGATGACGGATTGCAGGGACAGGGCCAGTCCTTCCCGCCCGGCCGACGGCGGTATCCCCAAATCCTGCCGCAGATCGTTATTCCCCATGAACAGCCCCGCGCAGCCCTCCGCCGCCGCGATCGCCTGCGCCGCCAGCACGCCCGTCGCGCTCTCGATCATCGCGATCACCGGCTTGTGGCAGACGCTGAACACATCCTTCACCTGGCGGGGATTTTCCACCTTGGGCAGCACCACATAATCCGCGGCCGATGCCTTGAGCGCGACCATCTCCCGCCCATGAGAGGGCGCGCCCTCGACATTGATGCGCACTGCCGAGAGACGACTGCCAAATCCCTCCGCAACCGCTTCGACCGCAGTGGCCAGCGCTTCTTCCTTGCGGCCGTCGGGCACCGCATCCTCCAGATCCAGTATCACCATGTCGCAGGACAGCGTCCGTGCCTTGGCAATGGCGCGCGGGTTGGACGCGGGAAGAAACAGCAGCGATCGGGCGTGGCGCAACAACATGATGGAACTCCTATCACTTTGCCTTTTCCCATTCATGATTTCGCGTCATAGTCCAAGCGGATTTCGGGGGAGAGGCAGAGATGCTGGCGACATTCGCGCTGACGGTGACATTATTGGTGCTGTTCTACCTGGCGGTGAGCGTCAAGGTCGTGCGCCAGGGCTATCAATATACCATCGAACGCTTCGGCCGCTTCACCGAAGTCGCGCGCCCCGGCCTGAATTTCTACCCCGCCTTCTTCTACGCCGTCGGGCGGAAGATCAACATGATGGAACAGGTGGTCGACATTCCGGGGCAGGAGATCATCACCAAGGACAACGCCATGGTCTCGGTCGACGGCGTCGTGTTCTTCCAGGTGCTGGACGCGGCCAAGGCGGCCTATGAAGTGTCGGAACTCTATGTCGCGATCATGCAGCTCGCGACCACCAACCTGCGCACGGTCATGGGGTCGATGGACCTGGACGAAACCCTGTCCAAGCGCGACGAGATCAACGCCCGCCTGCTCTCGGTGGTCGACCACGCCACCAATGCATGGGGCATCAAGATCACCCGCGTGGAACTCAAGGACATCCGCCCGCCCGCCGACATCGTCAACGCCATGGGCCGCCAGATGAAGGCCGAACGCGAGAAGCGCGCCCTGATCCTCGAATCGGAGGGGCTGCGCGCATCGGAAATCCTGAAGGCCGAAGGGCAGAAGCAAAGCCAGATCCTGGAAGCGGAGGGCCGCCGCGAAGCCGCCTTCCGCGACGCCGAAGCCCGCGAGCGCGAGGCGGAGGCCGAAGCCAAGGCAACGCAGATGGTTTCCGAAGCCATCGCCAGCGGCAACGCGCAGGCGATCAACTATTTCGTCGCCCAGAAATATGTCGAGGCGGTGAGCCAGTTCGCCACCTCCCCCAACGCCAAGACGATCCTTTTCCCGGTGGAGGCGACTCAGCTGATCGGCACATTGGGCGGCATCGGCGCGCTGGCCAGGGAGGCTCTGGGAGACGCCGCGCCTCCACCGCCGCCCCCTGCCCCGTCGCGGCGCGGTCCGTTCGGACAGGGGCAGGCATGACCGACTGGCTCGCCATGCTGGACGACCATTGGGGCTGGCTGGTCTTCGCCGCGCTGCTCGCCATGGGTGAAGTGGTGATACCGGGCGTATTCCTGATCTGGGTCGCGCTGGCGGCCGCGCTGACCGGTCTGGTCGCCCTCGCCTTTCCGGTCTCCATCCCGCTTCAGTTGCTGCTTTTCGCGGGCCTTTGCCTGCTGTCGGTCTGGGGCGGGCGACGCTGGTACACCGCAAATCCGGTGGACTCGCAAGACCCGCTCCTCAACGACCGCACCGCCCGGCTGGTGGGAGAGGTCGTCACCGTCGTCGAACCCATCGACAATGGCCGGGGCCGGGTGAAGGTGGGCGACAGCGTCTGGTCGTGCAGAGGCCCTGACTCGCCAGTCGGTGCAAGAATGAGAGTGACGGGCGCGGAAGCTGCGGTGCTGACCGTGGAACCGGCTTGATGGCGATAACCCAAGTTGCGGATCGCATCGAGGATGTTCTGAAGGCGAACCATCCCGGCGGTTGAGATCACCAAAGACAAGCTTGGTCGCCGCGCGGGAAACAGATGTTCAGCCACGAAGCCCCAAGATGAAGCGCTTCTCTCTTCCCAACAACCGACCTCTGAAAAGCCATCGCTCCACGCCGTTCAGGCGGATCTCCGACAGAGGACGACAATATCGACAGCAAGCCGCAGTCGCCCGAACTGCTTCGGCATTTGGCGCCGTTGCGGAAAAGCGCTCGATCATCTCTGCCTTGACATTCGGGCCGCCGCTGCGCGCCTATTTGGGGGCCATCCTGATCGCTCCGTCCAGGCGAATGACCTCTCCGTTCAACATCGGGTTGGTTATGATGCTTTCGACCAATTGCGCATATTCGCCGGGCTGCCCCAACCGGCTGGGGAACGGCACCTGCTTTCCGAGGGAGTCCTGGGCCTCCTGGGGCAGCCCAGCAAGCAGCGGCGTCCAGAAGATGCCCGGTGCGATCGCCATGACCCTTATGCCATAACGCGCAAGCTCTCGCGCTATCGGCAGTGTCATTCCAACGATTCCACTCTTCGACGCGGCATAGCCGGCTTGACCGATCTGCCCATCATAGGCGGCAACCGACGCCGTGTTGACGATGACACCGCGCTCCTCGCCAACAGGTTCGGCGGTGTGAAGCCGCGCGGCGAAGGCAGAGAGCACATTGAACGAACCTATGAGATTGATCGTCACGATCCTGGAGAAGTCGGCAAGCGGCATCGGACTGCCGTCGCGATCTATCACCTTGCGCGGCGTGGCGATGCCGGCGCAATTGACCAGGATGCGAGCGACGCCGTGCCGCGCCTCAGCTTCCGCGATCGCCGCGTGAACGGCGACTTCGTCCGTCACATCCACAGCCAGGAAATGTCCTCTCAACTCCTCAGCCTGTGCGGAACCGAGCTTTGAATTGAGGTCGAAGATCGTGACCCTGGCTCCTAAGCGGGCAAGGCGCAGTGCCGTGCCAGCCCCGAGCCCCGATGCGCCTCCCGTGACGATTGCCGCAACGCCATCGATGTTCATCGCTTGTCTCTCCCTCAAATCAGTTCAATTGCCATTGCGGTCGCTTCGCCGCCGCCGATGCACAGGGCCGCGACGCCGCGCCGACCGCCCCGGCGTTGAAGCGCCGCCAGCAAGGTTGCCAGAATGCGCGCGCCCGACGCGCCGATCGGATGGCCCAGCGCTGTCGCTCCGCCATTTACATTGAGGCGGTCATCGGGGATTGCCAGGTCGCGCGCCGCGATCATCGCTACCGCGGCAAAGGCTTCGTTCACCTCGAACAGGTCGACATCCTCAACCGACCAGCCTGTTCTGCCGAGCAACGTCCGGATGGCGTGAACGGGAGCGGTGGTGAAGAGCGCGGGAGCATGCGCATGCGCCGCGGACCCGCTCAAGCGCGCTATTACCGGCATTTTGAGCCGCTCGGCAACGCTCCGCCGAGTCAATATAATGGCCGCCGCGCCATCGGAGATCGATGCCGAACTCGCCGCAGTGATCGTGCCGTTTGACGCGAATGCAGGCTTTAACGTCGGTATTTTCTCCGGCCGCGCCCTCCCCGGCTGCTCGTCCGTTGCGATGAATTGCGAGCCTGACCGCGTCCTTACAGGCACCGGCACGATTTCTTCGGCGAAGGCGCCCGTTTCGATTGCGGCCCGCGCCCGCTCCAGCGACCGAAGCGCATAGGCATCCTGCATCTCGCGCGTGAACTGATAGGCATCCGCCGTATCCTGCGCGAACGCGCCCATCGGCTTGCCCACGCTATAGGCATCCTCGAGACCGTCCATCATCATTGTGTCGATGACGCGGTCATGTCCGATCCGAGCGCCAGAGCGATGTTTGGGAAGGGCATAGGGCGCATTGGTCATGCTTTCCATGCCTCCGGCGACGATGACGTCGGCGGCGCCCGCTCGCAGCGCTTCGGCCGCCATGATGATTGCCTGCATGCCAGAGCCGCACATTTTGTTCACTGTCGTGGCCTGAACGCTCTCCGGAAGCCCGGCGCCGAGAGCGGCCTGTCGCGCCGGCGCCTGGCCGAGCGCCGCCGGCAGCACGCATCCCATGTAGATGCGGTCGATTGCTTCGCCCGGCACCTTGGCGCGTTCGACTGCCGCACGGACGGCGATAGCGCCAAGCTCCGTTGCGGCGACCGATGAAAACGCGCCTTGAAACCCGCCCATCGGAGTGCGGGCATAACTGGCAATCACGATAGGGTCGGTCTGCATAAATTTCCTTCAGCTTCAGGCGGATATGTCCGCTCCTGCTCCACGGATCTGGACAGCGCCTTCCTCGAATGATTTGAGGAAGAACAAGCGCCCCCCGGCACTTGTCATGATCAACTGCACAGCAGGATCGGCGTTTCGACAAGGCCGCGGAATGACTGCATGAACCGGGCCGCCAGGGCGCCGTCGATTGCGCGATGATCGAAGCTCGCCGTCGTCGCCATGATCGTCGCGAGCCCCACGGCACCATCGACCTTCCACGGCTGCTCCACCCCTGCGGCCGTGCCCAGAATGAGAGCCTGGGGCGGATTGATCACCGGAAACATCTCGTCGATCCCGAACATGCCGAGATTGGAGATCGAGCAGGTGCCGCCCTGATATTCCTCGGGCAGCAGCTTGCCATCGCGCGCCTTCGCGGCGAGCGCCTTCGTCTGCGTCGCTATGGCGGAAAGCGACAGCGCCTCAGCGCCCTTGATCACCGGAGTGATGAGGCCGCCGTCGATCGCAACCGCCATCGATATGTCGACGCGCGCGAAGCGATGCAGCTCCTCGCCGCCGAACTGGACGTTCGCGTCCGGCACTTCGACGAGCGCGAGCGCCAGGGCCTTGATCAGCATGTCGTTGACGCTGAGCTTGATGCTGCGCGGCGCGAGAGAGGCGTTCAATTCTCTGCGCAGCTTCAACAGCGGATCGATGTTGCAGCGTGCCGTCAGGTAGAAGTGCGGCACCGTCTGCTTGGATTCGGTGAGGCGCCGCGCGATGGTCTTTCGCATCGAACTGAGCTTGACCGTCTCGACAGGAACGCCGGAAGGCGGTGGGGCGATGGTCGCGACAGGGGACGGCACGGCGTCGATCGACCGTGCGACCGGGTCGTGGCGCGGGGTGACCAATGGCCCGATGCCAAGATCGGCGCGAACGATGCGGCCGTTGGGGCCGGTACCGGTGATGCCGCCAAGGTCAATGCCCTTCGCCTCCGCAATGCGCAATGCAAGCGGGCTAACCTTCACCCGCTCGGCGGGCGACACACGGGTGCGCGGCGCCGGCACCCTTGGCGCGGGCTTTGGCCGGACCGACTCTGGAGCGGATGGAGCGGGCGCTTGCGCGGCCTCGACAGGTCGGGCGATCGTCGGCTCGGCGCCGGCCAGCACCGGCCTGGGCGCGGTCTCGCCATTCTCCGCCATGACGGCAATGACCGTGCCGACCGCAACGTCTGCCGTTCCTTCGGGAACCACGAGGTTCGTTATCCTCCCCTCGTCCACGGCTTCGAATTCCATCGTGGCCTTGTCGGTCTCGATCTCGGCGAGGAGATCGCCGGCCTTCACCAGATCGCCCTCGGCGACCAGCCATTTTGCCAGCGTGCCCTTTTCCATCGTCGGCGACAGCGCCGGCATCTTCAGTTCGATGGCCATGTCAGTTTCCCAGGAAAAGTTCGGCGGCGGCTTCGATGATGGCGTCGCTGTCCAGCCGATAGGCGTGATAGAGATCGGGCAGGTCCCCGGTCTGGCCGAAACGGTCGGTCCCGAGCGGGCTCACCCGCATGCCCTTGACGCCGCCGAGCCAGGACAGCGCGGCGGGCGATCCGTCGAGCACCGTCACCAGGCCCGCGCCCGGTGCCAGCGCGGATAGCAACGTCTCAGCATGGCAGGGCGCGGCCGTTTCATCGGTCCAGCGCGCGGCGCGACGGGCCGACCAGCCGCGATGGAGCAGGTCAGGTGAGGTGACATTGAGCAGGCCGAGACCCGGAATGTCGTCGACAAGCTTTTCCCACGCCGCCAACGCTTCGGGCGCGACGACGCCGGTGAAGGCAATCGCGGCTTCAGCCCCTTCGGAAGGACGACGCAGCCAGTAACCGCCCTTCAACAGGTCGGCTTGCCAGCTGACGTCATCGCGTGCGACCTGCGGGATCGATCGGGTCGTCAGGCGCAGATAGACAGAGCTGCCGTCGGGCTGCTGCATATGGTCGAAGGCATAAGCCATCATCATGGCCAGCTCGTCGGCATAGGCCGGCTCGAAATAGGTGAGATTGGGCTGACCCATGCCGATCAGCGGGGTGTTGATCGACTGGTGCGCGCCGCCTTCCGCTGCCAGCGTAATCCCCGACGGCGTGCCCACCAGGAGGAAGCGGGAGTCCGAATAGCAGCCATAGTTCAGCGCATCGAGACCGCGGGCGATGAACGGGTCGTAGACAGTGCCGACCGGCAGCAGCCGTGTACCGAAATGCGGTGCGGCAAGGCCCAGCGAGGCCAGCATGAGGAAGAAGTTGTTCTCTGCAATGCCCAGCTCGATATGCTGACCCGCCGCATGCTGCGCCCATTTCTGTGCCGAGGGAATCTTCGCCTTGTGGAACACGTCGGCCAGCTCCTGCCGGCGAAACAGGCCGCGCTGGTTGACGAAGGCGCCGAGATTGGTGGTCTGGGTGACGTCAGGCGCGGTGGTGACAATGCGATCGGCCAGCTCCTCGCCCGATTTGGCGAGGTCGAGCAGGATGCGTCCGAAAGCGGCCTGGGTGGATTGTTCGGCGCCCTCGGGCGCGCGGATCGCCGGAACGGCGACTGCGGGCGCCAGCGGTTCCGTCTTGACCTTCGCGATCGGACTGTCGGCGATGAAAGCCTTCAGCTCTGTTGCGGCATTGTCGCCAAGGCCGCCCCAGGGTTCCCACTCCTCGCCTTCCCTGATGCCCAGGCCGGTGCGGAACTGCTCCATCTGGGCCGGGTTCATCATGCCCGAGTGATTGTCCTTGTGGCCCGCGAGCGGCAACCCGTGGCCCTTGACCGTATAGGCGATGAACAGGGTCGGCCGGTCGTCCTGCGCGCTGTCGAATGCGTCGACCAGCGTTTCGATGCAATGGCCGCCCAGATTGGTCATGAGCCGCGCCAGAGCCTCATCGTCATAGCTGTCGAGCAGCTTCCGGGCGTTTGGTTTCTGGCCAATATCGGCCATCAGCCTTTCGCGCCAGGCAGCGCCGCCCTGATAGGTGAGCGCCGCGAACTCGGCATTGGGGCAGCTGTCGATCCATTCTTCAAGCGCCCTGCCGCCGGGGCGCGCAAAGGCAGCGAGCTGCATCTTGCCATATTTGAGGGTGACAACGCGCCAGCCACATGTCTCGAAGATATCGTCGAAGCGCCGGAACATGCGATCCGCCGTGGTCGCATCCAGCGACTGGCGGTTATAGTCGACGATCCACCAGCAGTTGCGCAGATCGTGCTTGTAACCCTCGATCAGGCATTCGTAGATATTGCCCTCGTCGAGTTCGGCATCGCCCATCAGCGCGATCATGCGGCCCGCATCCTCCTCCCGCACCTGGCCGTGCGCGATAAGATAGTCCTGGACGAGTGAAGAGAAAGCCGTGACCGCGACGCCCAGGCCGACCGAGCCCGTGGAGAAGTCGACGGGGATAGTGTCCTTGGTACGGGAAGGATAGCTTTGCACACCCCCCAGACCGCGGAATTTCTGCATGCGATCGAGGGTCTGGTTGCCGAGCAGGTAATGGATGGCATGCAGTACCGGCCCCGCATGCGGCTTGACCGCCACTTTGTCCTGCGGACGAAGGGCATGGAAGTAGAGCGCCGCCATGATCGCGGTCATCGACGAACAACTGGCCTGATGGCCGCCGACCTTCAGGCCATCGCGTTTGGGCCGAAGATGATTGGCGTTGTGAATCATCCAGGAGGAAAGCCACAATAATCGCGTATCGAGATGCTCGAGCGCGTTGACGATGTCGCGTCGCGACTGGCTGCTCGCGGCTTCCATGCACTTGATCCTTCGAATTCGATCGGCGGTCGATAAATTGAGGAGGGCCGCCGCGGGTGTCACACCCTCCGCGGCTTCTTGCGCGATCAGATCAGCGTCCGGTCGGCGCCCTTCAGGCCCAGCATTTCGCGCGCTTCGGCGGGTGTCGCGGGCTCATGGCCGAGTTCGGCCAGGATGCGCTTGATCTTCTCGACCTGCTGGGCGTTCGATGCGGCGAGTTCGCCACGTCCGATATAAAGACTGTCCTCAAGCCCGACGCGAACATGCCCGCCCAGCAGCGCCGCCTGGGTTATGAACGGCATCTGGTGGCGGCCCGCCGCCAGCACCGACCATTTATAGCTCTCCTTGCCGAAAAGCCGGTCCGCGGTTTCCTTCATGAACACGAGGTTTTCGAGGTGCGCGCCCACTCCACCCAGGATTCCGAAGACCATCTGGACGAAGAATGGCGGCTTGATCAGGCCACGATCGATGAAATGCGCCAGCGTGTAGAGATGCGAAAGGTCATAGCATTCATGCTCATATTTGGTGCCCATGCCGCCCAGCGTCTCGAACATATAGGCGATGTCACGGAAGCTGTTGCGGAAGACATAATCGTCCGAATTGGCAATATAGTCCTTTTCCCACGGATATTTCCATTCCGTGATCTTGCCCGCCACGGGAAATAGCGCGAAGTTCATGCTCCCCATGTTGAGCGAGCATATCTCGGGCTGGAACCGGAGCGCGGCCGCGATGCGCTCCTGGACGGGCATGGTCAGACTGCCGCCGGTGGTAAGGTTGATAACCGCGTCGGTGCGCTGCTTGATCACCGGCAGGAAACGCGCGAACACCTCCGGATCGCCGGTCGGGTGGCCATCCTCGGGCCGACGTGCGTGCAGGTGGATGATCGCGGCCCCTGCTTCGGCGGCGGCAATCGACTCCTCAGCGATCTGTTCGGGGGTAATCGGCAGCGCATCGGACATGGTCGGCGTATGGATGCCTCCCGTGATTGCGCATGAAATGATGACTTTGGCCATGAAGCTCTCCATTAATAGGCCACCGCGCAAACCTCTCGGATCGCTTGGATTATTGCCTCGCCTAGCGGACGGCATGAGCCTCCCAATAGGCGCGCGCCCATGGCATGGGCAGATGGCGCATCCCGCCCTGAGATGCGTGGCAGGCATCGCTCAGGTGCTTCGATTGCGCTTGCTGCGGATGTGCGGATGACAGGCAGCCGATAGGTGCCAGCTATCGCCGGCAAGTTTCTGCCATATCGGTTTTATAGCTTTGGGCGACTAAACTCCCGCGATGCGGAGCGCGCAATCCTGCGGGTTTGTCCGGCGAAGGGCGGCACCCGAAGGAAACAAGGCGCGCAAATGATGGGCGGCGTGGCCGTCCCGACGGAAAAGAGAGACTAAGGAGAAGACAATGCAGATGCTTGATGAACGCCGATCCGAGATCGCGGCGAAAATTGTTCCGCCTTCGAAACTCGCTCATTTTGTTCTCCGCACGTCCCGCTTCGCGGAGATGGTGGATTGGTACAAGCTCGTGATGCATGCGACGGCCGCCTACGAAAATCCGGGCTTGTCTTTCCTGTCCTACGATGAAGAGCATCATCGCATCGCGATCGTGGCCGTTCCCGATCTGCACGACCAGGACGGTTCCGATGTCGGCCTGCATCATATCGCCTTCACCTATGACTCGCTTCACGACCTGCTGGAAAATTATCAGCGCCTGAAAGACCTTGGGATCGCGCCTGCATGGGCGATCAATCATGGCCCCACCACCTCGCTCTACTATCGCGACCCGGACGGCAATCATCTCGAATTCCAGGTCGAGAATTTCGTGACTGTCGAAGAATCGACGAAGTTCTTCTTTACGGAAGAGTTCAACGTCAATCCCATCGGCGTCGAGTTCGACCCGGACATGTTGCGTCAGCGGATGCTTGCGGGTGAGGACGAGACGGAACTCAAACGGCGTCCTGCAAGCGGACCGGTGGGACTGGACGCAGTCAAGATTTGACGAGGCCGGGATTCCATCGGGAACCGCGTGCCGGGCCTGAACAGGGGAACAGGGTCGAGGGATTCCGTCGGCCCAGGGTTCCTAGAGCAGATTCCGATCCGATTGCATCGGCTCGACTGCTCTAAGTTTTTGTTTTGTCGCGTTTTCCGAGTCAGCAGATGATTCCATCTGCTTGGAAAACGCTTGTCTTATGACATTGCGGTCCGTTTGGGTCATGCTGGATTGCCCGGGCCGGGGTGGCCACCCCGGCCCGGGCGGAAGGGGACGGATCGTGAAAGCGCCGGTCGTTGTGGGACCGGGTTAGAGTAGGATCGCCCCTTTCTTTTCGTGTCGGCCCGAACGGATACCGGGGTTTTGGACCCGGATGACAAGCATGGGACAGCGGAAAAGATGAGCGACAATCTACCACAGACGATCGGCATCGACATCTCCAAAGCGAGCCTCGATTGCTATGCTCACCCCATCGGCGTCGAGCGCCAGTTCACCAACACGGCCAAGGGCCACAAGGCACTGATCGCCTGGCTGCGACAATGGCCGGTCGAGCGGATCGCCTATGAGGCAACGGGCACCTATCATCGGGCGCTGGAGGCGGCTCTGGCCGACTGGCCCTGCGTGAAGCTCAACCCGGAGCGCGCCCGGCGCTTCGCCCAGGCGACTGGCATTCTGGCCAAGACCGATCGCATCGATGCCATGTTGCTGGCCCGTATGGCGGCCACCTTGCAGCCGCCGGTCAGACCCGCTCGAAGCGCACAGCAGGCGCAGATAGCGGAGCTCATCAATGCCCGAGACGGCCTCGTGCGCGATCGCACCGCGCTCAAGAATCGCGAGAAGAACCTCACCATCGCCTTCCTCAAGCGCCAGTGCCGGCAGCGGCTCGAGCAGATCGAACGGCATATCGAGGCGCTCGATACCGAGATCGCCAACCTGATCGCCGCCGATGCCGCGCTCGCCCGCCGGCATGAGATCCTCACCAGCATCGCCGGCGTCGGAACGCTGACCGCCAACCAGCTCATCGCCACCATGCCCGAACTCGGCAGCCTCGAGAACAAGCAGGCCGCATCCCTCGCCGGTCTCGCCCCCGTCGCTCGACAGTCCGGACAATGGAAAGGCAAGACCTTCATCCGTGGCGGACGCGCCAACGTGCGGCAGGCTCTCTATATGCCGGCCCTCGTCGCCGCCCGGTACAATCCCGATCTCAAGGCAAAATATCAGCAGCTCGTTACTGCCGGGAAGCCCGCCAAGATCGCCATCACCGCCGTCATGCGAAAGCTCGTCGTCACCGCGAACGCCATGCTCAAAGCCGATCGATGCTGGACGCAATCTCCAGCTTGATCATCACGGATACTCTAGCAACTTGCGGCTGGCGCACGCGCGGCGCCGGCTGCTTCATCCGCTTCATCGAACCGACGGCCCTGATGCCCGCTGCCTATCATGGGACAGAAACCGCCATCGTTTCCTTGAATAGCTAATCTTCAATAATACAACAAAGCCGGTGAATGTCGGCAGATCATAGATAAATGTCGGGAGGAAAAGATGCGTGTATGGCTGGTGACGACCGTTGCGTCCGTTTGTTTGATGCCGGGGATCGCCCTCTCGCAAGGCGCGCCGGCGGGGTCGGCCGTGCAGGAACCCGCATCGGCGGAGGAATCCACCGCCAATGGAACGGGCCTGGAAGAAATCATCGTAACCGCCCAGCGCCGGGTCGAAAGCTCGCAGCGCGCGGCGGTTGCGATAAATGTCGTCGACGGCGCCGCATTGCTGAAGGCCGGCGTGACGCAGGCGGATCGGCTCAACGAACAGGTTCCTGCGCTCTCCATCCAGCCGACGAGCACCGGCAATCTGATTTTCATCCGGGGCGTCGGCAATTTCACGCTTACCCAGAACAGCGATCCGGCCTCTGCATTCAACTATGACGGCGTTTATGTGGGCCGCCCGACCGGCACGGTTGGCGTTTTCTACGATCTCGAACGGGTCGAGGTGTTGAAAGGTCCGCAAGGAACGCTGTACGGCCGCAACGCGACGGGCGGCGCGATCAACGTCATCCCCGTGCAGCCGAAGCCTGGCGATTTTTCCGGCCATGGCTCCCTGAGCTATGGCAATTACGATGCCCTCATCGCGGAAGCAGCGGTCAACATACCCATGGGCGATGACGGGGCTCTCCGCATATCGGGCATGCGCTCGAAGCGGGATGGCTATAATCGCGATGGAACATCTGACGAGGATATTACCGCATTGCGCGTGCAGTTGAAGGCACGCCTGACGCCCAACCTGACCGTTCGCCTCGCCGCCGACCATGCGGATCTGGGCGGCGTGGGTACGAGCGTCGGTTACGACGGGCACTATGTCTATAATCCTCTGGCCGGCCGATACGCCTTTGCGCCGGCGAGCGTGCCTGCCTCCGATGGCGTGCTCACGCCTTTGGCGCAGGCCTATCGCGTCACCGTCAACGCCGGCCCGGCAGGCCGCAAGTTGGACCCGCTGGCCATCGCGCCCTATCAGAATAATCGGTTTTACGGCGCCAACGGGCTGATCGAGTGGACGACGCCCATCGGCACGCTCTCGGTCATTCCCGCATGGCGCTACAACAAGCTCGATTATCTGGCGACCAGCGGCGCCTTCGGGGCGCTCCAGCGCGAGACCGATGAGCAATACAGCCTTGAGGCACGTTTCGCCGGCAACCGCGTCGGCAGCATCGACTATACGATAGGCGCGCTTTACTATCATGAGGACATCTCTGCCGATGTCGCGCTGAGCACCTCGGCTTCGGCAGCATTCTCCAACGCGCGCTACGTCACGGAATCGATCGCGCCCTTCGGCCGGTTGACACTCCATCTGAACGACCGTGTCAGACTTGTCGGCGGTATCCGCTATACCGAGGATCGCAAGCGGTTCGCCGGCACGAGCATCTCAGGCGCGATCGTCTGCCAGCTACGGGTCGCGGGCGTGCCCACCTGTCCCAACGCTCCGCTCTTTCCCGTTGTGGAGACGCCGGCGCAGTTTCCCTTCGCCTTCCCCGCGGCGGGATCACCGCCGGTGCCGCTTCGCGTTGGCGGCGTGCCGACAGGGGCCCTCCTCATCCGCGGCGACCGAAACGACGATCAGCACCTGACCAACCGCCGCGTGACATATCGCGGCGCGGTCGAGTTCGATCTGGCTCCGCAATCGATGCTCTATGCGAGCGTGGAAACCGGCTATCGGTCGGGCGGCTTTTCAGCCGCCACCGGTTTCGAGACATATGATCCCGAATTTATCACGGCCTATACGATCGGATCGAAGAACCGGTTTTTCGACAACCGGGTGCAGCTCAACATCGAGGGTTTCTGGTGGGAATATAAGGACCAGCAGGTGTCGTCCGTCCGTCCCGACCTTGCAGGACGCATCACCAATATCACCCAGAATATCGGGCAGTCGCGCATTCGCGGTATAGAGGTCGAGGCGCGGGTATTGGCCACTCCGACGACTTTGATCAGTGGCGACGTCCAGTATCTTGACAGCCGCAACAAGTCGTTCACTTATGTAAACCAGAATAGCGGCGTGCCGCCATTGACCGGCTGCATCGCCACTCTGGATACCGCGGCGAACCGTTATAATGTGGATTGCGCGGGCAAGCCGGGCTTCAACTCGCCGAAATGGACGCTGAACATCGCTGCCCAACAGACAATTCATGTCGGCGATTTCGACATCGTCGCCAGTGCCGATACGCAGTATCGCAGTTCCCGGTATCTGGGTTTCCTCTATCTCCCCGAACAGCGCGCCTCGGGCGTCTGGCGCAGCAATGCGCAGTTGAGCTTCGGTCCGGCGAACGGAAACTGGTCGATCGCTGCGTTCGTTCGCAACATCGAGAATAACCGCACCCCGGTCTTCTCCTCGACGCAACCCATCGCCAACATCCTCGTATCGACCCGCGCCGCGCCGCGCACTTATGGCGCCCGCGCCGCAGTGAAATTCTAGAGCAGATTCCGATCCGATTGCATCGGCTCGACTGCTCTAAGTTTTTGTTTTGTCGCGTTTTCCGAGTCAGCAGATGATTCCATCTGCTTGGAAAACGCTCTAGCTGGGAAATGTCCGTGCATAAGAGAAACCAAGTCAAATCCTTCGCAACGGCCTTGCTGTCGATAGTCGCCGCCGCGCCGCTGGCCGCCGCGCCGTCCGTGGACATGGTGCGCCAGGGCGTGGTCCTTGACGGCGTGACCGTCATCGATACACGCACCGGCGCGGCAAGACCCAACAGCGCCGTGTGGATACAGGGCGAACGGATCGTCAAGGTTGCGCCGGCGCACAGCTTCAAGGTCGCTCGAACCGCGCGCCGCGTGTCGCTGCCGGGCAGGTTTGTCGTGCCTGGCTACAACGACATGCATGCGCACAACCTGAATAGCGCAAGTCCCGCAACGAGCCTGCCGCTCATGCTGGCGAGCGGAATTACGGGGTTCCGCCAGATGGCAGGCTCTCCGGAATTGCTGGCGGCGCGTGCATCGGGGAAGCCTATCCTGCCGCCAGAATCCCCGGCCCTGTTGGCTATGCCCGGTGCGATACTCATCCCCGGAGCAAGCGCCACTGCCGAGTGGATGCGGGCCGAAGTCCGCCGGCAGAAGCAACAGGGCGCCGATTTCATCAAGATAGCGGATGCCGGCCGCGAAGCCTATCTGGCGGCGATTGACGAAGCGCGTCTCAACGGGCTTCCGATCGCAGGCCATCTTGTCCCGTCGGTCACGATCAGGGAGGCCGCCGGGCATGGGATGACGTCGGTTGAGCATCTTGGCCCAGGCATCAGCGTCTTGCTGAGTTGCTCGCGTGACGAGGACGCGCTGCGGCGAATTCTGTCTTCGGCACCGGAACCGGCGGAGGCTCCGGCGAATGCCGCGCCGGAGGAGTGGAAGCGGCTTTTGGCCAATCCCATGGCGCAGCTTCCGCCGCCCGCCATCAGGCTGATCGCGCGGACGGTAGCGACGTTCGACGAAGCGAAATGCCGCACGCTCGCCCGCGATCTCGCGGCCGGGGCCATGTGGCAGGTCCCGACTCTGGCGCGACTGGAAGCGATGGAGATAGGCGACGGCCCATCCCTGCGCGACAATCCGGACAATAAATATGTGCCCGCGGAATCACGCGCGCTCTGGAACTTGGTCGGTGATGCGTTCAGCCGCCGAATGGCCGCGGGCGACCGGGAGACGCTTCGGAATCTGTTCGAACTCCAGTTGAAGGTGACGAAGCTGTTCGACGAAGCGGGCGTCAAGATGCTGGCCGGAACGGACTTCGGCGGAGGGTGGCTGCCCCCTGCTTCATTGCATCATGAGTTCGACCTGCTCGCGCGAGCCGGCATTCCTCCCTTGCGCATCTTGCAGATGACGACGATCGACGCGGCGCGCTTTCTCGGACGGGAACGGACGATGGGCGCGGTGGAGCCGGGGATGGCCGCCGATCTGGTCGTCCTCAATGCCAATCCGCTGGCGGCGGCTGGAAACCTTCACGGCATTGCCGCCGTGATGCGCGCCGGACGCCTCTACATGCGTGCGGAGCTCGATGCACTGAAGCGGCGGTCGACGCCGCGATGAGGGACTTTTCCGGCAGTCGCGGCGCCAGTGCGCTTCTCTGAACCGGGCAAGCATAAAGGACGAGCATATGAATCACTCGGTCGAGGACGTCATCCGGGAGTTGGAGAATCGGAGGATCGCCGCTCTCGTGTCAACGGATCTGGCTGCCCTCAACAATCTCCTTGCCGATGATCTCGTGCATGTGCACGGAAACGGGAAAATCGACGATAAGGAAGAGTATCTGCAAGGTGTGGCCAGCAAATATCGTTACCATTCCATCCAGCGAGGCGATCTCAACATACGCGTTTTCGGGAATGTGGCGATCGTAGTAGGTCGTCTGTCGCAAACGGTCTGAGAACGGCGGTGCAAAATTAGACCACGGTGGCGGCGGCGAAGTGCTGCTGCGGGCGGCGTAAAAGTCGTCCACTTTGCCTTCTTTGCGCGAGCAGGGAGGGCGTGGAGATATATACCGTGGATCTTTACCTGAAGGTGCGTCTTGCTTGCGCGGGCGGCATGAGCCAGCGTGAGGCGGCGAAGCATTTCAACGTATCGCGCGACACGGTCCGCAAGATGCTGTCGTATTCGGAGCCCCCCGGTTACCGCCGGACGGCGGCGGTGCGGCGGCCCAAGCTGGAAGCGTTCGTTCCGATCATCGATGCATGGCTTGATGGTGACCGTCAGGTTCCGCGCAAGCAGCGTCATACGGCGAAGCGGGTATTTGACCGCCTTCGCGAAGAGCACGGTTTCACCGGCGGCTACACGATCATCAAGGATTACATCCGACAGCGCGAGCAGCGCAGCCGGGAGATGTTCGTGCCGCTGGCGCATGCGCCCGGCCATGCCCAGGCAGATTTTGGTGAGGCCATGGTCGAGATCGGCGGTGTTGTGCAGAAGGCGCATTTCTTCGTGCTCGATCTACCGCACAGCGACGCCTGCTACGTGCGCGCCTATCCCGCTGCCGTTGCCGAGGCATGGATGGACGGCCACGTGCACGCCTTCGCGTTTTTCGGCGCGGTGCCGCTGTCGATCGTCTACGATAACGACCGCTGCCTGGTCTCGAAGATCCTGCCCGACGGCACGAGGCAGCGCGCCCGGCTGTTCAGCGGCTTCCTGTCGCATTACCTGATCCGCGATCGTTACGGCCGTCCCGGCAGGGGGAACGACAAAGGCAGTGTTGAAGGGCTGGTCGGTTATGCTCGCCGCAACTTCATGGTGCCGATCCCCCGGTTCGCGACGTGGGAGGCGTTCAACCTGTGGCTCGAGGAGCAATGCCGCAAGCGTCAGAACGACCGGCTGCGGGGCGAGAGCGAGACGATCGGCGAGAGGCTGAAGCGCGATCTGGCGGCGATGCAGGAACTGCCGGCTGCCCCGTTCGAGGCTTGTGACCAGACCAGCGGCCAGGTCTCGTCGCAGGCGCTGGTGCGTTACCGGACCAATGATTACTCGGTGCCGGTGCGCTTCGGCCATCAGGAGGTATGGATCCGGGGCTATGTCGGCGAGGTGGTGATCGGCTGCCGGGGCGAGGTCATTGCCCGTCATGTGCGCAGCTACGAGCGCGAGGACGTGATCTTCGATCCCATCCATTACCTTCCCCTGATCGAACAGAAGATCAATGCGCTCGATCAGGCAGCGCCCCTGCAAGGCTGGCACCTGCCCGAAGCGTTTGCAACGCTGCGCCGCCTCATGGAAGCTCGTATGGGCAAGCATGGTCGGCGCGAGTATGTGCAGGTGCTGCGTCTGCTGGAGAGCTTCACGCTTGCCGATCTGCATGCGGCCGTAAAGCAGGCTCTCGATATCGGGGCGATCGGCTTTGATGCCGTGAAGCATCTCCTGCTGTGCCGGGTGGAGCGCCGACCACCCCGATTGGACATGGCGATCTATCCCTATCTGCCCAGAGCCAGGGTGGAGACGACATCGGCGCGCTCCTACATGCAGTTGCTCTCGGGCGATGCGAAGGATGCGGCATGAGCAGTCCGTCCCCCGAGCTGTTACTGGCCAGCCACCTCAAGACGCTCAAGCTACCAACCTTCCTGCGCGAGCATGACAAGCTGGCCCGGCGATGCGCGGCCGAGGGCGCAGATCACGTCCGCTACCTTGCCCGGCTTGTCGAACTGGAGCTGATCGACCGGGAACGCCGGATGGTCGAGCGCCGGATCAAGGCTGCGAAGTTCCCGGCCGCCAAGAGCCTCGACAGCTTCGACTTTGCCGCGATCCCCAAGCTCAACAAGATGCAGGTGCTGGAACTGGCACGCTGCGACTGGATCAACCGCCGCGAGAACGTCATAGCCCTTGGTCCCTCGGGAACCGGCAAGACCCATGTGGCGATCGGCCTCGGCCTTGCCGCCTGCCAGAAGGGCCTGACGGTCGGCTTCACCACCGCGTCCGCGCTGGTCAGCGCGATGATGGAGGCACGCGACGAACGCCGCCTTCTGCGCCTCCACAAGCAAATGGCCGGATACAAGCTCCTCATCATCGATGAACTGGGGTTCGTGCCGCTCTCGAAAACCGGCGCGGAACTGCTGTTCGAGCTGATCTCGCAGCGTTACGAGCGCGGCTCGACGCTGATCACCAGCAACTTGCCGTTCGACGAGTGGACCGAAACGTTCGGCTCCGAGCGCCTGACAGGCGCGCTCCTCGACCGGCTTACCCACCACGTCTCCATACTCGAGATGAACGGAGAGAGCTATCGTCTGGCCCAAAGCCAGGCGCGCAAGGCACGCTCCAACCCCTGACAGAAAAGACCATCCGTGTGTTGGCGACCCCCACTCGGGCTACGCCCTCGCGGCGCTCGCCAGCACACGGATCACCCGGCCTGATTTTGCGCCGCCCAATGGCCGACTTTTACTCCGCCGTTGACATAACTTCTTACCTTTGCCCCTTCACGGCCCGCCACAGGGTCGCGAGGCTGGTCAGCACCGCTGCCACTCCAAGAAGAAACGATCCGTCGATAATCATCATTGCCGACTCCTTTTCCGCCCGATATGTTCGCTATTTGTTCTCATGTAGGAAAGAGGGATTCTGCGATGTGCGTTCTGATCACCCCGATTTCGGATAGTGTTCGCCTGCGGGTTACCGGCGACGTGGAAACGGTGCTGGCAGTGCCTTATGAAAATGATGACCGCTTTCTGGTTGGCCTGAGCGATGGCACATTGCTGATGGGCTTCTTAGACAAGGACATGCGCTGTCGCTGGGAAGTCGCTCGCGATGGTGCGGGATTCGTTCATTTCGAAGGCAATGCTGCCCGTGTCGAGTGGCGCATCGAATGGCTGACTATCGCGGCATTCGACGCCCGCGTGGTGGAGCCCGCCAATCCGCCGGCTTTGCCGCTTTTTCCGGACCTTGATCGCTGGGCGGCATGAGGCCGGCGAGCGCTCCGCGCCAGAATGCGAGGTCAGGAACAGCCGCCGTCAATGGCATGCCTGCGATCCAACTACGGATTACCGATGCCGCTC
The DNA here is from genome assembly GCF_024611135.1 of Sphingobium sp. CFD-2. Lineage (NCBI taxonomy): Bacteria > Pseudomonadati > Pseudomonadota > Alphaproteobacteria > Sphingomonadales > Sphingobiaceae > Sphingobium > Sphingobium sp. CFD-2. The sequence continues at coordinate 2,498,943 of NZ_CP084405.1, forward strand.
GCAGGCCGTGACGGGTATGAACGCAGGTTCGCCATATCCTCCGTAAACGTCACTGAGCAGCCAGGTGCGCTCGGCGTCCGCATCCCCGTGGCCGATGCTCTTCCACCAGAAGCGCAAGGCGGCATCCCAGCGATACCCCCTCGCTTTCAGACGATCCTTGGAATCGAACGGCGCATCGACGGCATTGACGCGCCAGGTTGGCTGATCCGAACGGGCGATCAGTTTTGCAAGGATTGTCTCGCCGTCCGGCAATCCGTGTGAAAGCAGATAGAGAAGAGCAAGGATGTCGTTTTCGGCCCGGTGCCCCTCGTAGAACCACCCACATTGCGAAACGAGATGCGCAAGCGCGCGCCCCTCGAAACCAAGCTCGAGCCAGTCGAGCTCGGCCATGGAACAGGCCCATGGCTTGCCGGCAATGGCTGGCAGACGACGATCGACGAACGGCCGGTCGAATGCGGCATTATGGGCAACGATGATGTCAGCGGAGGCGAGTATGTCCACGGCCGCAGCATCGTCGATTGCTTGGCCTGCAACGTCTTCCTCCGTCAGGCCAGTCAGCATCGTGATCCTGGGGTCCAGCGGCATGGCCGGATCCTCACGCCAGACGCGGGGCATGCCGACCTGAATGATGCGCCCTCGTGCGTCGAACCGGAAGCGCTGGACAGCCAGTTCGATGATGCGATCCGCATCGTGGTTCAGCCCGGTCGTCTCGACGTCGATCGCGACGCCAATCCGGCTCGGGACGGATGGGACCGCCTCATGGAAGGCCGATACCGGCATGAGGCGTCGCTGTACACGGAAGTCAGGATGTGCGCCCAACAATTCGGCCGCATGCGCATGGCGATCATGGACCGCGTTCATGCTGCCTCGACGACCCTGAAGACGGCGCCGCTTCCAGCATCACGCACGAGATCGACCCGCCTTCCATCCCAGTGATAATCCAGATGCCGGCCCTGAACAGGACCGGACGCGCAATCAGGGTAGAAGAGAGCGACACATTCCCCACCAGCGTCCCGAACGCTTGGATAAGCAATGCCGTTCGACCCATCCGCGCGCAAGCGCGCCGCGAGTTGCTGCGCCGCTCGATAGCTATCCGCGTCAAGACAAGCCCGAAATTCGTGCATATCGCCACGAAGATCGTGAAGCTCGGCATCGACCTTCATCACGATCTCACGGAACTGAGACGTCCAGCCCGCAACCTCGCTGGTCCTCGCCATGAAGGCTGCATGATGATGGATCGTCTCGAACAGCGCGGTTTCATAGGAGCGCGCCACGTATAGGACGCCAAATTCTCCGCCCGAGAAGCGGCTCGGTCGATCGATACTGACATCCGTGAACGATGCCATCAGATATGAGGAACCGGCGCCTCCAACCCGGCGCCCCAGCGGCACGAGATCGATGTTGCCGACGGATGCCATGATGCGCGGGTTAGTCTTCTGCTCGGCTGAAAGCAGAAGGGGCCAATCGGCAGGATCGGCAATATCCTCGAACAAATCGATGGGAGGATAGATGCTGCGGATGATCCTGACCGCCCCCTCCCATTCGACCTTGCTGACCGGCGGTTCGTCTGGCGTCGTCACCAGCCACCACGCTCCGCGTCTAGATAGCGCCGGACCCGCATGATGTCGGTCAGTTCTCCCCCGATCATCACCTGCAAGGCGCTGGCGCCGCTAAAAGCGGCATTGGGGGCCTTGATCCAGTCATATCCGCGCTGCGGCTCCTGAAAGATGATCCGCAAAGCCTTGTGGATGCCCATCAGGTTGGAAAGCCGGGCCAGCCCGTCGCGCGAGATACGTCCCGGCCCCTCTGCCTTCCACCTGCGGTAGGTCCGCACCGGCATGTCGGTCAGCACAGCAGCCTGCTCATCCGTGACACCCCATCGCGCAAAAAGGTTGAGCGCCGCACGGAACAGCGCACCACCTTCTTCCTGCGAAATCGGCTCTGGCCGGAAAGGGGCCGGAACAGTGTCAATCGGCTGCAACATCGCCATACATACCTCCATCTGGCATGACGTAATTCATATAATGCCATTTGGCAATATTTAGACAGTTAGGAGTCAATAAGTGTCAGGTGCCAAACATGGGGTGGATCACCTCCGCGCCATCCCGCAACCGACAGAGATAATTCGACCACCACTGCGCCATGCGAACCCGCTCGTCCCAATGCGCCCCGCGATGATAAGCAGCCCGGACGCTGTCACGCTCGCGATGCGCCAACGACCGTTCGATTGCATCGGGATGCCACAAGCCGCTTTCATTCAGAAGCGTGCTCGCAGTGGATCGAAATCCGTGCGAGGTCATCTCCTCGCCGGTAAAGCCCATTCGCCGGATCGCGATGTTCAGCGTATTTTCGCAAATGGGCTTGAGCCATGTACTGTTTGCAGGAAACAGATAGTCACCGCGATTCCCCAACGCTCGGAGATCCCGCAGCAAATCAAGCGTTTGCTTCGACAAGGGAAAAACATGAGGCTTGCGCATCTTCGTGCGCTCGGCAGGCACGCGCCAAATCGCCGCCTCGAAATCAATCTCGTCCCACTTTGCCTTCCGCAGTTCGCCTGGACGGAGATAGACATGCGGGGCCAACTGCAGAGCAAAGCGCGTTTCAATCCTGCCGCCATAGCCATCGATCGCACGCAGCAGTTCGCCAACCTTCTCCGGCTTCAGGATGGCGGCATGATGCTTTACCTTCGGGCTGACCAGCGCACCACGCAGAATGTCGGCCGGGTTGTGCTGCGCCCGTAAGGTTGCCACCGCATAACGGAATACGCGGCCGGAGAATGCACGGGCGCGGGTGGCAGATTCATAATGCTCTTTCTGCTCGAACCGCTTGAGCGCCCTGAGCAACTCATGGGCCGTGATGTCCTTGATGGGCCGATTGCCGATCTTGGGGTCCAGCACGTCGCGAAACCACCGCATCTTCTTGAGCGTGGCGGGAGCCTTGCCCTCGATCTCCATCTTCGCGATGAATTCGTCCGCCACGACCCGGAAGGTCGTGCGGGCCGCAGCCTCGGCCTTCAGCCTCTCCTGCTTCCTGTGCGCAACAGGGTCGACGCCCTGCTCAAGATATTCCCGGGCTTCGTCGCGCTTCTCGCGCGCCTCTCTCAGGCTCATGTCGGGATAGCGCCCCAGCGCCATCTTCTTCTCGATGCCGTGAAAGCGGAACTTCACCCGCCATAGCAGCGAGCCATTGGGGTTGACCAGGAGATAGAGCCCGGCGCCGTCGGCGACCTTATAGGCTTTTTCCCTGGGCTTCAGGGTCTTGATCTGAACTGCAGTCAGCATCTGGGGGCCTCGACTCAAGCATGTCATTTAGGCCCCCGGATTTGGGGCCCCCAAATCACCTGGATGCAGGTGGACGCGTGGGGGCTTCACCGGAAAGCCGATGCCCAAGCATAGCAAATTTTTGGCTGATTTTCGAGGGTTTAGGCCCCTTTGGAGGGGCGTTCCTGGTGCCGCTTACGTGACTCGAACACGTGACCCTCGCATTACGAATGCGATGCTCTACCGACTGAGCTAAAGCGGCGTTGGGGCGGGCAGATAACAGCGCTTGGCGGGAAGGACAAGCGGGCAAATGCGATTTGCCATGCCCATCCAGCGTCAAACCGCTTCGGATCATCATTTCACCCCGCCTTTACGCCATCTTTACCATCCAATGGCACTGTCGATTCTCAAGGAAAAGCTTTTACCTGAACCAAGGACCGATGGGATGGACACTCTGCGGGGGCATGAAATCGCCGATGACGAGGACGATTTCGGTCCGGCCGACGATGCAGCGATCGAGACGCCGCCGCTTGTCGGCGCCGATGAGCGCCGGATGCAGGTGCGTGCCTATAATTATTGGGCGTCCCTGCTGGGCGACCGCAGCCTGCCGTCCATTGAGGATCTGGCGCCCCAGGATCTGGAAGATTTCGGCCCCTTCAGCGTCCTGCTCGACTTCAGCACCGGGCTGGAGAATCCCGCCATCGTCTATCTTGGCACCGCGCTGCGCGAAGAGTGTGAGATCGACGGGCCCATCCAGTATATCAACGACGTCCCCGCCCGCTCGCTGCTGTCGCGGCTGACCGACCATTATCTCCAGATCATCGCCAATGCCGCGCCGATCGGGTTCGAGGCGGGCTTCGTCAACCAGCGCGACGCGGAAATCCTCTATCGCGGCATTTTGATGCCCTTCTCCTCCGATGACGAGACGATCGACTTCGTCTTCGGCGTCATCAACTGGAAAGAAGCGGCGAGCCAGGCCGTCACGGCGGAGATCGACCGGGAGGTGGAAGCCGCCCTGCTCTCCAGCCCCGCCGCGCCGCCCGTCGCGCCGATCTGGGCGGACGGTCCGGCGGTCGAGGATTTCGACACGCTCGACCTTGGCGGCATGGAAAGCCCTGATGAGGACGCTCCGCTGGCCGATTGGCTGGCCCTCGCCCGCGACAGCGCGGAGCAGGCGCGCACCAGCGAAGCGCGCAGCCATGCGGCGCTCTATCGCGCCATCGGGCTCAGCTACGACTTCGCGCTGGTTACGCTCGCCCGGCCGGAGGAATATGCCGAACTGCTGGAGAATAGCGGCCTCAAGGTCCAGGCCCGAGCGCCGATGACCGCCGTGGTGAAGCTGGTCTTCGGCTCCAGCTACGACAAGACGCGCATCACCGAATATGCTACTGCGCTGGATCATGCCCGCGCCAACGGCATCGCCCTGGGCAGCTTCGGCGACTATCTCGCCAATTATGACGGCGGGCTGAAAGCGCTGGTCCGCGACGAACGCGCCCAGCGCCGCACCGACGGCCCGGCCAAGCCCGATCGCCAGCAGACCGCCCGCGCCGCGATGAAGGCGGCCGCCGCGCTCGATCCCTTCACTGTCGCCACCGATGGCGACGGGCTGGCGGTGGTCATCGCCCGGCGGGAGAAGGACGGATCGCTCGCCATTGTCGGCGCGCTGCCGGAAGGGTCGGAAATCGGCCAGAGGGCGATCGTCGCCGCTGCGAATTAGGCGTTGTCGCCCGGCCTGCTCCCGCGCGGGAGCAGGGTGCATTCAACCGGGGCGCATCCTTAATCGCGGCCCAGGCCCCTCCCATCGGCAGAAACGGCCGCGCCGGATTGACAGAACGGGATCATGGGCCGATTTCGTGGCTTACTCTCCAGGGCGTTCGTCCCATGCTGCGCTGCATCATATTATTTCAATTTTACGTAACTTTATTTCCCATTCTGGGTTGAGCCTCAAGACGCAGTGGCGCATAGTGGACGGCATCGGTTTGAGAAGTCGCGTGGCGGTTCTCCGGCGCCTTCTCCGTTCACAGAAGCGGGGCTGAACCCGCGGGCAAGAGGCAGGCGCATGACGGCATTGGCTGAATCGAGGCAAGTTGACCACAGCATAAGCGAAGCGCTGGAGGCGGCGCTGGCTCGGGGCGCCCTGCCCGGCGAAAGCGAAGGATTCGACCAGAAGGCGATGCTGGCGGCGGCGGCCTTCATCGCCGGCACCGCCGCGACCCGCCGGCCCGGCCATGTCGCCATCGCCATGGAAACGCTGGGCGAAGGCGCGACGGGGCGCTACATGCGGATCGCCATCGTCAATGACGACATGCCCTTTCTGGTCGATTCCATCGCCAATGCGCTGGCCACGGCCGACATCATCATCCATCGCCTGCTTCATCCCGTCCTGTCGGTCGAGCGCGACGGCGATGGCCATTTGAAGGCGATACTCGACAATGAAGCCGCCGGGGCGCGCCGGGAATCGATGATCTATATCGAGGCGGACCGCGCCGACGCCAAGGCCCGCCGCGCGCTGGAAAAGGCGCTGGAGGAAACGCTGGCGGACGTCCGCGCCGCCGTGTCCGACTGGCCGAAGATGCGGGAGGCGATGGCGGCCGATGCCGATGCCGTACCCGACGAGGAAGGGGCGGCGCTGCTGCGCTGGTTCCTGGCCCGCCACTTCACCCAGATCGGCCATGAGGTTCGCCACCGCGACGGAAAGGCGGACGCCGGCATCGGCATCTGCGGCCTGCGCGACCAGCCCCTGCTGGCCCCCGCGACGCTGGAGGCGGCCTTCAACTGGTTCGAGGAAGGCAAGCGCACGCCGCTCATCATCAAGTCCAACCGCCTCTCCCGCGTCCACCGCCCCGTCCTGCTGGACCTGATCATCGTGCCGGTCCGGGACGGCAAGCAGGTGACGGCGCTGTCCATCCACGCCGGCATGTGGACCAGCGCCGGGCTGGCGACCACGCCGGACAGGGTGCCGCTGCTGCGGTCTGCGCTGTCGGCGCTTATGGACAAGTTCGATTTCGATCCGCACGGCCATGCGGGCAAGGTGCTGACCCATGCGCTGACCGCCCTGCCCCACGACATCCTCATCGGCTTCGACCGCGAGACGCTGGAGCGGCTGGTGCTGACCTTCATGTCGCTGACCGACCGGCCGCGGCCGAAACTGGTGCTGGGCACCAGTGCGCTGGCCCGCCATCTCTATGCCTTCGCCTGGCTGCCGCGCGAGGAGCTGACCACGGCGCGGCGCGTCGCGGTGCAGGACATGCTGAGCCAGGCCTGCAACGGCCCGGTGCTGAGCTGGTCGATCGCTCTGGAGGAAAGCGGCCTGGCGCTGCTGCGCATCACGCTCGACCTGCGCGACGGCGGCGTGGTGCCCGATGAACAGCCGCTCGACCGGCAGTTGAAGCAAATGGTGCGCGGCTGGCTGCCCGCTGTCGAGGAGGCGCTGGCCGAAAGCGAGGAGGCCGGCCGGGCCGCGACGCTGGCGCAGCGCTACGCCCCCGGCTTTCCCATGGGCTATCGAAACGGCGCCGGCCCGGCCGAGGCGGCGATCGACATCCGCCTGCTGCACAGCCTGTCCGCCCCCGGCGACAAGTCGATCCGCATCTATCGCAACGAAGAGGATGCGCCCGAACGGCTGCGGCTGAAGCTCTACAGCCATGACGCCATCGCCCTGTCCGAAGTGGTCCCCGCCTTCGAGAATTTCGGCTTTCGCGTGATCGACGAGATGCTGACAGCGGTCGAGGCCAGGGGACAGGCGGGGGCGCTGGGCCATGTCCAGCGCTTCGTCCTGGAACTGCCGGCGGGAGGCGATGCCGAAACCGTGATTGCCCGCGCCAACATCGTGACGGAGGCGATCGCGCAGGTCACCGAAGGCGTGGCGGAAAATGACCGGTTCAACGAGTTGATCGTCACCGCCGGGCTGGACCAGCGATCGGTCGTGCTGCTGCGCGCGCTGTTCCGCTATCTGCGCCAGACCGGCATGGCCTATGGCATGGCGACCTTTGCCGAAACGCTGCGGCGTGAGCAGGGCATCGCCCGCCAGCTCATCGAGCTGTTCGAGGCGCTGCACGATCCGGAGGCCAAGGATGGACCGGCGCGCGCCGCCGCCGCGCAACAGGCGATCGAGGCGGGGCTGGAGAAGGTCACGGCCATAGACGAGGATCGCGTGCTGCGCCTGCTGCGCGCCGTGATCACCGCGACGCTGCGCACCAATTTCTACAGCCCGGCCGCGCAGGAGGCGCTGGCCTTCAAGCTGGACAGCGCGCAGGTCCCCGGCCTGCCCGCGCCGCTGCCATGGCGGGAAATCTGGGTCTATTCGCCCCGCGTCGAGGGCATCCATCTGCGCGCGGGGCCCGTGGCGCGCGGCGGACTGCGCTGGTCCGACCGCCGGGACGATTTCCGCACCGAAATATTGGGCCTGATGAAGGCGCAGCGAGTGAAGAATGCCGTCATCGTGCCGACAGGCGCCAAGGGCGGCTTCTATCCCAAGCAGCTTCCCAACCCGCAGGTCGACCGCGACGCCTGGTTCGCGGAAGGCACGGAAAGCTACCGCATCTTCATCCGCGCCCTGCTTTCGGTCACCGACAATATCGTCAAGGGCAAGGTGAAGCACCCGGCGCAGGTCGTCATCCACGACGGCGACGATCCCTATTTCGTCGTCGCCGCCGACAAGGGCACGGCCACCTTCTCCGACGTCGCCAACGCCCTTGCACTGGAACGCGACTTCTGGCTGGGTGACGCCTTCGCCAGCGGCGGCTCCCACGGCTATGACCACAAGGCGATGGGCATTACCGCCAGGGGCGCGTGGATCAGCGTGAAGCGGCATTTCGCGGAAATGGGCGTCGACGTGCAAAGCGAGCCGGTGCGCGTCGTCGGCTGCGGCGATATGTCGGGCGATGTGTTCGGCAACGGCATGCTGCTGTCGAAGGCGATCAAGCTGGTCGCCGCCTTCGATCACCGCCACATCTTCCTCGACCCCAATCCCGATCCGGCGAAAAGCTGGGAAGAACGCAACCGCCTGTTCCAGTTGCCGCGCTCAAGCTGGGACGATTATGACAAGACGCTGATCTCCAGGGGCGGCGGCGTCTTCCCGCGCAGCCTCAAGAGCATCCGCCTCACCCCGGAGGTGCAGGCGATATTGGGCGTCACCGACACCGAAATGGAGCCGACCGCGCTGATCTCCGCGATCCTGAAAAGCCCCAACGACCTGCTCTGGTTCGGCGGCATCGGCACCTATGTGAAGGCCGCCGCACAGAGCCATGGCGATGTGGGCGACCCCGCCAACGACCGCCTGCGCGTCAATGCCGAGCAGCTTCGCGTGAAGGTGGTGGGCGAAGGCGCCAATCTGGGCGTCACCCAGGCGGGCCGCATCGCCTTCTCCCTGCGCAGCGGGCGGATCAACACCGACTTCATTGACAATTCGGCCGGCGTCGACTGTTCGGACAATGAGGTCAACATCAAGATCGCGCTCAACAAGGAAATGGCGGAAGGCCGCCTCTCCTTCGACGACCGCAACAGGCTGCTGGTCGGCATGACGGACGCGGTGGCCGACATCGTGCTGGAGGACAATCGACTCCAGGCGCTCGGCCTTTCCATCGCGGAGGCGGGCGGCGCGGCGGAACTGGCGAGCTATGTGCGGCTGATCGAAACCTTCGAGGAGACAGGCCGGCTCGACCGGCAGGTGGAAGGGCTTGCCGCCAACGACCAGTTGCTGCGGCGCGGTCAGGAGGGGCTGGGCCTCACCCGGCCTGAACTCGCGGTGCTGCTGTCGACCGCCAAGCTCGCCTTGCAGGACGCCATCGAGCATGGCGACCTGGCCACCGACCCCAGCATGGACGACGAACTCGCCCAGGCCTTCCCGCCCGCGATGCGGAAGAAGGAGGCCGACGCCATCGCCGCCCATGCGCTGAAGAGGGAGATCATCGCCACCAAGGTCGCGAACCGCATTGTCAACCGGCTCGGCCTGATCCATCCGTTCGAACTGGCGGAGGAGGAGGGCTGCTCGCTGGCCGACCTCGCCAGCGCCTTCCTGATCGCGGAAAGGCTCTACGACATCCGCCGGCTATGGGATGACATCGACGCGGCGGAGATGTCCGAAGCCGCCCGGCTCGCCCTGTTCGGGGACATCGCCAACGGCATGCGGGCGCAGATCGCGGACATATTGCGCAGCCTGCCGTCCGGCACGCTGCCGCAGGCGGGCCATGGCGCGCTGGCCAAGGGCGTGGGCATGCTGGCGAAGCAGGTGGACGACCTGCTCACCAGCGAGGCGCTGCGCCGGGTCACGGCCGCGACCGACCGGCTGCTGTCGCTGGGCGCGCCGGAAGCGCTGACCCGCCGGACCGCCGGCCTGTTCAAGCTGGACGGCGCGGTGGGCATCGCCGCGCTGGCCGGGCGCCTGTCGGTGGATGAAGTCGCCCTGACCCGCGCCTTCACCCATCTGGGTGAAGCGGTCGGCATCGACTGGGTGCAGTCCACCGCCGCGCGCATGGCGCCGTCCGATCCGTGGGAGCGGCTGCTGATCTCCGGCGTGGCGCGCGACATGCAGCAGGTGCGGCTCGACTTCCTGGCGCAGGGGACGGGCAAGGACATCGCCCATCATGTCGAGGCATGGCTGAAGGAAAGGGGCGCCCGCATCCAGCAGTTCCGCGCCCTCGTCCAGCGCGCCAAGACGGCGGCGACGCCCAATGTCGCGATGCTGGCGGAGATCGCGGGTCAGGCGCGGGGATTGTTGGGGCGGTAGGAGGCTTTACGCTCTCTCCAACCCCCGTCATTCCCGCACAGGCGGGAATGACGATTATGGGGTGGGGGTGGAAATCGGCTCCGGCGCAGGGACCGTTTCCGGCGGCGGCGCCTTCCCCAGCCCCGGCCCATAGACCGGCGTCACCGGTTCCTCCACCGTGCGTCCGTGCAGCGCCTCGATCTCCGCCTTGCGCTGTTTCAGATACAGCTCGCGATAATAGGCATAGGGATTTTCCTCGCTGCGGATCTGCTGGATCGTCTCGTCGAAGGCGGCGCGTTCGCCCAGCTGGTTCAGGATCGTCGCGGGAATCACATATTTCGGCTCGTTGAACGGCTTGCCGACGGCGAAGGGCACGACCAGCTTGTCCACCGTATCCCCCACAATGTCGCGCAGCGTCGTCGGCCCGACGATCGGCAGATACATATAGGGGCCCGGCCCCACGCCATAATAGCCCAGCACATTGGCAAGGCCGTTGGGCCGATAGGGCAGGAAGAAGGGCTTGCGCTTCGCCACGTCGAACAGGCCGGCCACGCCCAGGGTGGTGTTGATGGTGAAGCGTCCGACCGTCTCCATCGCCTTGCCCGGCTTGAACTGGAGCATATAGGCCAGGAAGACCACCGGCTCCTGCAAGTTGGAGAAGAAGTTGCGCAGCCCCTTGCGCGCGGGCTTTGGCAGACCCTTGTTATAGGCCTTGGCGACCGGTTCCAACACGGCCTTGTCGACCGCCTGCACCGTCTGGAAACTCTTCTCGTTCAGCCGCTCCAGCGGATCGCCCGGCGGCGGGCGGCTATGGCCCGTCACGACGATCTCGCCCGGTTGCGGCGCGGCAGCCGCAGGCGCGTCCGTGCCCGGCAGGTTCGGCATTACCGGCGGCGGCGGGACGACCAGCACCTGCGGCGTTCCTTCGGCGGCGGCCTGCGGAGCGGCAGGCGCATCGGGCGCTGGCGCGGCAACGGCGGCAGGGTCGGACGCCGCCGCCCCCTCCGTTCCCGCTTGCGCGCCCATCATCAGCATTCCAGCGGCTATGGCCGGCGTCAGCATATCGTCATTCCTTGCAGGCAGGCCCTTTGGAGCGGATGACATTTTCATGTCACGCCCGTTTCATTAAGGCGGCTAATTGCGATGGGGTCACCCGTCAATAGCATGACGCCGCCATCCTGCGCCGGCCGCCGCTCCATGGAAACGATCCGGCTTTGCCTCGCATATTTTGATACAAATTTTGCAACGCCCATAGTTTGCAATTGCGAGTCGTTCGCGTTATGCAGCCTGCCTCATCTCCCACAGGACTCGTCCCGCTTCCGATGCACGCCCCCGCCCGCACCCAGCCGAACAACAGGAAGAAGAGCCCGAAGGCCTTCTGGCTGAAACAGCTCCATACCTGGCATTGGGTGAGTTCCGCGATCAGCCTGATCGGCCTGCTGCTGTTCGCCTTCACCGGCATCACGCTGAACCACGCCGCCGATGTCGAGGGTTCGCCGCAGACGGTGACCAGGTCCGCCACCCTGCCCCCCACCTTGCTGAAGCAGGTCGCGGCGGACGAGGCGCCCGACGCCAAGAGGCCCCTCCCCGCCCCGATCGCCCGATGGGTGGAACAGGAAATCGGCCAAAGCGGCGCGGGCGAAGCGGAATGGTCGGCGGACGAGGTCTATCTTGCCCTGCCCCGCCCCGGCGGCGACGGCTGGGTATCGATCGACCGGCATAGCGGCGAAGTCACCAGCGAGGCGACGAGCCGGGGCTGGATCAGCTATCTCAACGACCTGCACAAGGGCCGCAACGCCGGCAATATATGGAAGTGGTTCATCGACATCTTCGCCGTCGCCTGCTTCCTCTTCGCCTTCACCGGCCTGCTCCTGCTGTGGCTCCATGCCAAGAAGCGCCCGACCACCTGGCCGCTGGTCGCCGCGGGCCTCGCCATACCGGCCGTCCTGGCCATCATCTTCATCCATTAAGGGGGAATTCTTCACCTCATGCAGATCAGCCACAAGATCGTCCTGACCGGCGCGGCTATGGGCGCCAGCGCCGTCGCCATGCCCGCCACGGCCCAGACCCTGGACGTCACGCTTGCCCTGCCGCGCCTGTCGGTGGCGGAATATCACCGTCCCTATGTCGCGATCTGGCTGGAGAAGGAGGGCGCGCCCGCCCGCACTTTGTCGGTTCTCTACGATGTCGACAAGCGCAACAATGGCGGCGTCAAATGGCTGCGCGACATTCGCATGTGGTGGCGCGCCTCCGGCCGCTCGCTCGCCCTGCCCGCCGACGGCATTTCCGGCGCCACCCGCGCCCCCGGCACCCATAAGCTGAGCTTTACCGCCGGCAAGGGCGGCATGCCGGTCCTGACCCCCGGCAAATATACGCTGGTGGTGGAGGCTGCGCGTGAATCCGGCGGGCGCGAGGTGGTTCGCGTGCCGCTCAACGTAACGGCGACCGGGGCCAGAGGCAGCGCCGGCGGCCAGTTCGAACTGGGCGCGGTCAGCGCCGTGCTGTCGCGCTGAGGAGGGAAGCCATGATGACGTTCCGCAAGACGCTGGTGCTGCTCGCCGCCACCGCTGCCATGGCTCTGCCGCAAATGGCGGGCGCGGCGCGGCCCTGGATGCTGCCGTCCGAAACCATGTTCGCCGGCTCCGGCAATGAATGGCTGACGGTGGACGCCGCCATTTCCAGCGATCTCTATTATTTCGACCATCCGGGGCAGGACTGGCAGCCGGTCGTGACCGCACCGGACGGCAGCACGGCGCAGGTGGAAAACCGCGCCATCGGCAAGCTGCGCCAGACCTTCGACCTCGGCATCAGGACCAAGGGCACGTACAAGATCGCCATCGTCAACGAGATGCTGATGGGCAATTACATGCTGAACGGCGAGCGCAGGATGCTGCCGCGCGGCACCACCGCCGCGACGCTGGCGACCGCCGTGCCGCAGGGCGCGACGGACGTGCAGACAGCGACGGCGCGCACCCGGATCGAAACCTTCGTGACGGCGGGCGAGCCGGACCGAAAGGTCTTCACGACCACGGGCAAGGGGCTGGAGATGGTGCCCGTCACCCACCCCAACGACCTTGCCGTGGGCGAAGCCGCCACCTTCCAGTTCCTGTTGAACGGCAAGCCCGCGGCAGGGCTGGACGTGGTCGCCATCCCGGGCGGCATCCGCTACCGGTCGGACCTCAAGCAGATGGATGCGAAGACCGATGCCGAAGGGAAGGTCAGCTTCACCTGGCCGGAAGCGGGCATGTATTGGGTCAGCATCAGTTCCGGTGGGCGGCGCGGACCGGGCGGCGAAGGCCCCGGCGGTGCGCCGGGCGCAGCCGGGCCCCAGGGCCAGCCGCAGGGTGAAGGCGGGCCCCGTCCGCCCATGGGTCCGCCCCAGGACCGCGCCACCTATGCCATGACGGTGGAGGTGCAGGGCTGACCGCCCGCCCGATCCGCATCGCCATCCCGCCCTGCCTCTCGCCCGACATCTTCGGGCCAGACAAGCAGGCGGGCAGGATCAGCGACTTTGGCGGTCCGACCATGGGCACGAGCTGGTCCGCCCGCATCGTCGACGCCCCGCCCGGCAGCGCGGCGGCGATGGAAACGGTGCTGGGCCGCATCATCGCGCAGATGAGCAATTGGGAAGCGGCTTCCGCCATCAGCCGTTTCAATGCCGCGCCGGTCGGCCAATGGATGCCGCTGCCCGGCGAGATGCTGACCGTGCTGCGCGCCGGACTGGAGATGGCCCGGCTGTCGGGCGGCGCGTTCGATCCGGCGGTGGGCCGGCTGGTGGCGAAATGGGGCTTCGGTCCGGACGGGCTGACGGGCCTTTCCGAAGGCCCCCATCATCCCTCGCCCTGGACCGCCATCGCGATCGAGGGCGACCGCGCCCGGCGCACGGCCGACGTGACGCTGGACTTTTCAGGCATCGCCAAGGGCTTTGCCGTGGATGCAATGGCGGCCGCCCTGCGCGGCCTCGGCGCTGCGCATTTCCTGGTCGAGATCGGCGGCGAATTGCAGGGGCAAGGGGTCAAGCCCGACCTCCAGCCCTGGTGGGTGGACGTGGAGGCTCCGCCGGGCCTTGCGCTCCCTACGCTCCGGATAGCGCTTTGCGGCCTGTCGGTCGCGACATCCGGAGACTATCGCCGCTTCCGCCAGGAAGGCGGCGTCCGCCTTTCCCACAGCATGGACCCCGCCACTGGCGCGCCCATCACCAACGATGTGGCTTCCGTAACGGTGCTCCACGAAAGCGCGATGCTGGCGGACGCCTGGGCGACCGCGATCACGATAATGGGGCATGAACGTGGCATGGCCCTCGCCACACGGCACGGCATTGCCGCATGCCTGATCCGGCGGGTTGATGATCGCGGGCAGGAATATATGACGCCTGCCCTGGCCGCGATGCTGGATTGAACCCGAACGGGTGGCGAGCGGAAGATCTGCCCCGCACGCCTGCGAAGGCAGCGGCTTGGCGTGCTGGCAGCGGCGATTTGGCCACCCAAACCGCGCCTCAACCCCAACCGCGCCTCGACAGCCGAGTATCGATAGGCCAAAGGCGAGCGCATGATCGCTGCCATGGCTTCCCTTCTCTTCGTGCTGATCTGGTCGACCGGCTTCATCGTCGCGCGGGCGATGGTGCCGCATGCCGCGCCGGAGCTGGTCCTGGCGGTGCGGCTGGCGCTGACGACGACCTTGCTCGCCGGGGCGGCGCTCTATGCGCGGCAGGCGCTGCCGCGTGGACGGCGGCTGGGGCTGCATCTGGCGGCTGGCGCGATGCTGCATGGCTTCTACCTGACGCTCAGCTGGTGGGCGGTGAACAACGGCATGCCGGCGGGCGTCATGGCGCTGCTGGGTTCGCTGCAACCGCTGATGGTGGCGGTGGCGAGCGTCGCCTTTCTGGGCGACCGGCTGCCCGGACGCGCCTGGGTCGGTCTGGCGATCGCGATCGGAGGGGTCGGTTGCGTGCTATTGCCGGCGATCGAGCGGTCGGGCGCCGGATCGATCGCGACAGGACCGGCTCTCGCCGGCGTGCTCGCCGTGCTCGGCATGGCGGGGGGCACGCTGATCCAGCGCGGATCGATAGCAGGCGACGGCATCGCGATTTCCGGGGCGGTGCAGAATGGGGGCGGCGCGCTGCTCGCCATCGCGGCCACGCTGTTCGCCGGGGAATATCGCTGGGACGGCACGCCTGTGCTGTGGATCGGCCTCGCCTGGTCGGTGCTGGGGCTGTCGGCGGGCGGACTGTCGCTGCTGGTGTGGCTGGTGCGGCATCAGGGGCCGACGCGCATGTCGATGCTGTTGCTGCTGGTGCCGCCGCTTGCCGCGGTCGAGGCATGGCTGCTGTTCGGGGAACGGCTGGGTCCGGTGCAGCTCATCGGCTTCGGGCTGGCGCTGGGTGGGGTGATGCTGGGCCGGTCGACGCAACCGACGCGCAATCAGGACATCGCCGAACTGGCCTGAACTCAGCCCTGCCTTTCCCGCAGCCGTTCATGGTGGCGGATGACCTCATCGATGATGAAGCGCAGGAATTTCTCGGTGAAATCGGGGTCCAGATTGGCATCGGTAGCAAGCTGGCGCAGCCGGGCGATCTGGCGTTCCTCCCGGCCGGGATCGGCGGGAGGCAGGTCGTGGGTCGCCTTATGCTCCCCGACGGCCTGGGTGATCTTGAACCGCTCCGCCAGCATGAAGACGAGCGCCGCGTCGATATTGTCGATGCTCTCGCGATAGCGCTTCAGGGTCTCGTCCACTTTGGTCCTCCGCAGAGCATCGCCGGCGAAAATGGACGCGGGTTTTGCGCCCTGACGATGCGTCGATCAAATATCGCGCGCTTTTTGCCGCTTCCGGACGCCCGCGCAAGCTATTCCCGCTTGCCTTTAGCATTTTGCGCCGCCACATGGCGCTTGTCATGACAGCATCCGCCACCGGCAATGTCCACCCCATCGGCCGCGCCAGCAGCGCGCCTTCGCTCGCCCCCATGATGGCGCTGGTCGCTGAGGGCATGAATCAGGTGAACGCCGTCATTCTGGACCGGATGCAGTCGCGCATTCCGCTGATCCCGGAACTCGCCGGGCATCTGATCGCGGGCGGCGGCAAGCGGATGCGGCCGATGCTGACGCTCGCCTGCGCCGATCTGGTCGGTTATGCCGGGTCGCGCCATTACAAGCTGGCCGCCGCGGTCGAATTCATCCACACCGCGACCCTGCTGCATGACGATGTGGTCGACGGATCGGGGCTGCGCCGGGGCCGCAAGACCGCCAATATCATCTGGGGCAACAGCGCCAGCGTGCTGGTGGGCGACTTCCTCTTTTCCCGCTCCTTCGAACTGATGGTCGAGGCGGAATCGCTGAAGGTGCTGAAGATCCTCTCCAATGCGTCCGCCGTGATCGCGGAGGGGGAGGTCAACCAACTCACCGCCCAGCGCAAGATCGACACCAGCGAAGAGCAGTATCTCGACATCATCGGCGCGAAGACCGCTGCCCTGTTCGCCGCCGCCTGCCGCATTTCCGCCGTGGTCGCCGACCGCACGGAGGCCGAGGAGCAGGCTCTGGACGTCTATGGCCGCAACCTCGGCATCGCCTTCCAGCTTATCGACGACGCCATCGACTATGAATCGGACGGCGCGACCATGGGCAAGGATGCGGGTGACGATTTCCGCGACGGCAAGGTGACGTTGCCCGTGATCCTCGCCTATGCCCGGGGTTCGGAAGATGACCGCGCCTTCTGGAAGCAGGCCATTGCAGGCAACCGGGTGAGCGACGAGGATCTGGCGCATGCTACGGGCCTGCTGCGCAAGACGGGCGCGATCGCGGATACGCTGGCGCGGGCGCGGCATTATGGGCAGAGAGCCATCGATGCGCTGGGCATGTTCGACAATGGCAAGGCCAAGGCCGCGCTGACCGAAGCGGTCGGGTTCGCCATCGCGCGGGCTTATTGAGGGTCTGGCAGGCCGGTTCGTTTCCATCGTCGTGTTCGTGCGCAGACAGGTGCACTTAGCGCTTCCTTCCGCCAAGACCTCCTGCCGATCATGATCCCTTCTCCTGAAACCATCGCCTTCCTCATGGCCGCCGCGCTTATGGCGGGATGCATCGACGCAATGGCGGGCGGCGGCGGGCTGATCGCCCTGCCTGCCTTGCTCGCCGCCGGAATCCCGCCCGTTCCGGCGGTCGCCACCAACAAGCTGCAATCCTCGCTCGGCACCTTCGGCGCCTGCGTCGCCTATGCGCGGGCGGGACATATGGATCTGAAGGCCTATCGCTGGCCGATATTCGCCGCCTTCGCAGGATCGGTCGGCGGGGCGTGGCTGGTGCAGCGGGTCGATCCATCCATCCTCGCGGGGCTTATGCCTGCGCTGCTGATCGCGCTGGCGGCCTATTTCACCTTTTCGCCCAAGATGAGCGAGATCGACCGGCACCAGCGCATCGGCATGGTGCTGCTGAGCCTGCTGATCGGCGTCATCGGCTTTTACGACGGCTTTTTCGGACCGGGTGCGGGCGCCTTCTACACCAGCATCTTCATTGCGCTGGGCGGCCTGGGCCTCGTGCGCGCCACCGCGCAGACCAAGGCAGCCAATTTCGCCAGCAACCTCGCCGGCCTGCTTACCATGATCGCGGGCGGGCATGTGATCTGGATCGTCGGCCTCGCCATGGCGGTGGGCAGCATCGCCGGCGGGCAGATCGGATCGCGCCTCGCCATGCGCTTCGGCAGCCGCCTGATCCGGCCGCTGCTGATCGTCATGTCGCTGGCGCTGACGGCGAAGATGCTGCTCGATCCTGAAAACCCCATCCACGCGCTGCTGTTCGGCTGATCCTTGCACTCGGCCGGGAATGGCGCGAGAGGGACAGCCATGACTGCCCTGCCCATCGATGCCGTGCTGCCCGACCTGCTTGCCGCCCTGCGCGAAGGCAGCAACGCCGTGCTGGTGGCGCCGCCGGGCGCGGGCAAGACGACGGCAGTGGCCCCGGCGCTGCTGAACGAACCCTGGTGCACCGGGCAGGTGCTGCTGCTCTCCCCTCGCCGGCTTGCGGCCCGCGCAGCGGCGGAACGGATTGCCGAACTGATGGGCGAACAGCCCGGCGGCACGGTGGGCTATGCGACGCGGATGGATTCGCGGATGTCGGCCCGGACCCGCCTGCTGGTCCTGACCGAAGGCATTTTCGTGCGGCGGATCCAGGACGATCCGGAGCTTTCGGGCGTTTCCGCGGTCCTCTTCGACGAAGTGCATGAGCGCAGCCTGGACAGCGATTTCGGACTGGCGCTGGCGCTGGACGCCCAGGGCGCGCTGCGGCCGGACCTGCGGATCGTGCCGATGTCCGCGACCCTGGACGGAGCGCGTTTTGCCGCGCTGCTCGCCCATGGCGGGAAGGACGCGCCGGTGGTGGAGAGCGAAGGCCGCATCCAGCCGCTGGAACTGCGCCATGTCGGACGCGCTGCCGAAAAGCGGATAGAGGATGCAATGGCGGCCACCATCCGCCGGGCGCTCAACGAAGAGGCGGAAGGCGACCTGCTCGCCTTCCTGCCCGGCGTGGCGGAAATCGAACGGACGGCGGAACGGCTGGAGGACGCCGGGGCGGAGGTTCACAAACTCCACGGGTCGCTCGATCCGGCGGCGCAGCGCGCGGCGATCCGCCCCTCGCGGGAGGGACGGCGGAAAGTCATCCTCGCCACCTCCATTGCGGAGACCAGCCTGACCATCGACGGCGTGCGGATCGTGGTCGACAGCGGGCTGGCGCGGCGGCCACGCTACGACCGGGCGGCGGGGGTGACGCGGCTGGTGACGGAGCGGGCGAGCCAGGCGGCGGCGACCCAGCGGGCGGGGCGGGCCGCGCGGCAGCGGCCGGGTGTCGCCTATCGGCTATGGGAAGCGGCTGCGACGGCCGGGATGCCGCCCTTCGACCCGCCGGAAATATTGGAGAGCGACCTGTCGAGCCTGATGCTGGACTGCGCGCTTTGGGGGGTGAGCGATCCGGGCGAGCTGCGTTGGCTGGACCCGCCGCCCGCTGCCGCCGTGGCGGAGGCGCGCAAGCGGCTGACGGTGCTGGAGGCGCTGGACGAGGGTGGACGCATCACCGCCCATGGCAAGACGCTCGCCACCCTGCCGCTGGAGCCGCGCATCGGCCATATGCTGGTGCGGGCAGGCGGAATGGGTCTGGCGGAGATCGCGGCGGAGGTTGCCGTGCTGCTGGGCGAGCGGGGAATCGGCGGACAGGACACGGACCTGTCGCAGCGGCGGATGCGCTGGCGGCGGGAAAGCGGCAAGCGCGCCGATGCGGCGCGGGCGATGGCGAAGCGATGGGCGAAGCTGGCCCCTACGGATTCATCCGGCGCAATCCCTGTCAGTGCGGCGGGAGGCCATGAAACCGGCCTCTGCCTTGCCCTCGCTTTCCCGGACCGAGTCGCAAGGCGCCGCTCTGCGGACGGAGCCGATTGGGCAAGCGTCGGGGGACGCGGCTTCCGGCTCGACCCGCTCAGCCCCCTGGCGCGGGAGGAATGGCTGGCGGTGGGCGAAGTGCAGGGCAGCGCCGCGGGCGCCCGCATCCTTTCCGCCGCACCGGTCGGCGAGGCGGAGGTGATCGCCCTGTTCAGCGCTCGCGTCGCGGAACATCGCACCGTGCGCTTCCGGGCCGCCAATGGCGGGATAGAGGCGCTGCGCGAAAGGCGGTTGGGCGCGGTGCGGCTCTCTTCCGGTTCCGACGACCGGCCCGATCCGACCGCCGTGGTCGCCGCCCTGACCGACGGCGTGCGGCAGGGCGGGCTGGACCTGCTTCCCTGGTCCGACGCCGCGCGGTCGCTCAGGATGCGCGCTGCCTTTGCCGGGGTGGAGGCGCTGTCAGATAGCGCGCTGATGGAAACGTTGGACGAATGGCTGCCCCCGCTGCTGCAGGGCAGGCGCCGCCTTTCCGACATCGACCGCTCGCAGCTTTCTGGCGTGCTGGAAGGGCTGATCGGCTGGGACGGGAAGCAGCAGGTCGACCGGCTGGCCCCGCCCGAATTCCGTTCCCCCGCCGGCAGCGGCCATGAGATCGACTATGCGGCGGAGGGCGGCCCCCGCGTCGAACTGCGCGTCCAGGCCCTGTTCGGCCTCAACGAGCATCCGGTGGTCGGCAGCGGGCGCATTCCGCTGGTCCTCTCCCTCACCTCGCCCGCCGGCCGGCCGATCCAGACGACGCGCGACCTGCCGGGCTTCTGGAAGGGCAGTTGGAGCGCCGTGGCGAAGGAGATGCGCGGCCGCTATCCCAAACATCCCTGGCCGGACGACCCGGCAGCCGCCGGCGCCACGCTGCGCACGAAACGCGCCGACGCCAAGGGGAAGCCTTGACTTCGATCCAGTCGCTGGTGCAACGCAACCCGATCTTCCCTCAGGAGTCTCTATCGCGATGAGCGCGCGCATCTATCAGATCCAGAAGAACGCCCTGCAGTCCGGCAAGGCGCTGACCCGCAAATGGGTGCTGGAATATGTGGCGGCCGAAGCGAAGAAGCCCGATCCCCTGACCGGCTGGGCGGGTTCCGGCGACACGAAGCAGCAGATCAGGCTGACCTTCTCCTCCGAGGAAGCCGCCCGCGCCTATGCGGAGCGGGAGGGGATTCCCTATACGGTCATTCCGACCGCGCCGAAGACGCTGAAGATTCAGGCTTACGCGGACAATTTCCGCTAAGCCGCCCGGCAGGACAGGCCTGCGCCTTCAGCGTCACCTGAGCGCCAGATCCGCCATCAACGCCGCGAAACTCGCCACCACGCCTGCCAGAAACAGCCGGTAGGCATAGCCCAGCCAGCGATATTTCCGCCGCTGGAGCACCTGCCCGTTCTGGTACATGTCGCGCAGCATCGCCCGGCACAGCGCGTCGTCATCCGCGACAAGCCGCATCATCCGATCGCTGAACTCCACTTCGCCGAGACTGGTGAAGACGCCGAAGAACAAGAGATTATCCCCGTCTCCCACGCCGCCGCGTGGCTGGCTCACGCTCGGCAGCACCGCCAGGATCGCGCAGGTCGCGGCCAGGAACACGCCCACCGCCAGCACCGCCACCGGCCAGACCAGCGCGCCCGAGCGCAACTGCGCGACGCAAAGCGTGAAGATCACCATCGACGCGCCGATCAGCATGTTCGCCTTCTGGTCGGCCATCTGGCTGAGTTGCATATTGGTCTGCACCGCCGTGCGCAGCAGGTGGATCGCATTGGGCACCGGCGCATTCGCCCCATCGGCCATAGTCCCCCTTCCCCTTTTTTCGCGACAGTCATGCCCGATTGCCGCCTTATTCCCTTGCCAAAGAGCGACGCTTAAGGGCAAAAGCCGCTCTTTCACGGAAAGCACCACGGATAATGACGGATCGCCAGCCAATTTTCGACAGCGTTTTGAGCCAGATCGCGCCTTTCAACAAAAAGGGCATCGAACTGACCGAAGCCACCACCTTCGCCGGCGATCTGGAATGGGACAGCCTGACGGTGATGGATTTCGTCGCCGCGATCGAGGATGAGTTCGACATCATCATCACCATGAACATGCAGGCTGAGATCGAGACCATCGGCCAGCTCGTGGACGCCGTGGCGAAGCTGAAGGGCTGATCCGCCTGAGACTTTAACCGCCGTTCGGGCTGAGCGAAGTCGAAGCCCTTTGCTGAGCCAGGGCGAAGCATGGAGCCGCGGCTCCGCTCGGCAAGAAGCTTCGACTTCGCTCAGCCCGAACGGTTTTGGGACGATTGAGACAATGACCGACGCCACGCAAGCCCGCGACCTCTTCTCCAAATTCGATGCCCTGATCGCAGAGCGCGAGGCGCTGCTGGCGACCGGCGTGCGCGATCCCTTCGCCATCGTGATGGACGAGGTGAAGTCCCCGACCCAGGCGGTGATCAAGGGCAAGGACACGATCCTGCTCGGCACCTATAACTATATGGGCATGACCTTCGACCCGGACGTGGTCGCCGCGGGCAAGAAGGCGCTGGACGATTTCGGCGCTGGCACCACCGGCAGCCGCGTGCTGAACGGCACCTATCAGGGTCACAGGCAAGTCGAGGAAGCGCTCAGGGACTTCTACGGCACCAGCGGCGCGATGGTCTTCTCGACCGGCTATCAGGCCAATCTCGGCATGATCTCCACCCTCGCGGGCAAGGGCGACTATGTCGTTCTGGACGCCGACAGCCACGCCTCCATCTACGACGGCTGCTTCCTGGGCGATGCGGAGATCGTCCGCTTCCGCCACAACAGCGTGGAGGATCTGGACAAGCGCCTGGGCCGCCTGCCCGCCGACGCGCTGAAGCTGGTGGTGCTGGAGGGCGTCTATTCGATGCTGGGCGACGTCGCCCCCCTGCCGGACATGGTGGCGGCGGTCCGCAAGCATCCCAATTGCATGATCCTGGTCGACGAGGCCCACGGCATGGGCTTTTTCGGCCCCAACGGCCGCGGCGTCTATGAAGAGCAGGGCGTCGAGAAGGATGTGGACTTCGTCGTCGGCACCTTCTCCAAGTCGGTCGGCACGGTGGGCGGCTTCTGCGTCTCCAACCATCCGAAGTTCGAGGTGCTGCGCCTCGTCTGCCGTCCCTATGTCTTCACCGCGTCCCTGCCGCCCAGCGTCGTCGCCACCGCCGCGACGTCGATCCGCAAACTGATGCATGCCGGCGAGAAGCGCGCCCATCTGTGGAAGAACAGCCAGCGGCTGCACAAGGGCCTGACCGACCTCGGCTTCAGGCTGGGCACGGAAACGCCGCAATCCGCGATCATCGCCGTCATCCTGACCGACCAGACGCAGGCGGTCGCCATGTGGCAGGCGCTGCTGGAACTGGGGCTCTACGTCAACATGGCGCGCCCCCCGGCAACTCCCGCGGGAACCTTCCTGCTGCGCTGCTCGCTTTGCGCGGAACATAGCGATGAACAGGTCGGCCAGATCATCGCGATGTTCGAGGCCGCGGGC
The DNA here is from genome assembly GCF_024611135.1 of Sphingobium sp. CFD-2. Classification (NCBI taxonomy): domain Bacteria; kingdom Pseudomonadati; phylum Pseudomonadota; class Alphaproteobacteria; order Sphingomonadales; family Sphingobiaceae; genus Sphingobium; species Sphingobium sp. CFD-2. Next base: position 2,521,796 of record NZ_CP084405.1, read on the forward strand.
AAGGCGACGGGGGCGATCGGCTGATCGCGCCTTCCCGTCGCCGCCGCGACCGGACGGGCATTTAACGCGACGGAATTTGCGGCGAAATCGGAACCTTTCACCTGCGGCATTTCTCCATTAATATTGTTCATCTAGTGTAACTGTCGATGGCGGACGGGTTTTTCATGGATGAACATGCGACAGGGTGGCGAGCGTTCGTTGCACGCTTCCTGCCGCTGGTGCTCGTCGTCCTGCTGGTGGGTTCTCTCGGCACGCTGCTCTACAGCGCCAGCCATGCGGCCCGCGACCATGAGCGCGCGCTGAAGGAACAGCGCCGCAGTTTCGAGATCATCGCCCTCGCCCGCGCGTTCGAGGCGAAGACCGCCCGCGCCGAAGTGACGCTGGCCCGCTATGTCATCAGCCTTGACCCCGATACCGGCCGCCTGTTCCAGGACCAGTGGCGCACCGCCGCAAGCCAGCTCAAGACGCTGAACTACACCACCCGCCATTCCGACTGGCAGCGCGGCAACGTCATGGCGTTGCAGGCGGCGTTCGACCAGCGCGGCAAGACGCTGAGCGAGATCGGCCTGCGTACCACCTACGACCAGAAGATGGCGGCGCTCGCGCAATTCCATCAGGCGGGCAGGTCCCGCGACCTGATGCGCATCACGGCGCTGCTGGACCGCGTCATCCAGGCGGAGAATGCCCGCTTGCAGGAGCGCAGCCAGGCCGTGTCGCTGGCCGGGGATCGCAACGCCTGGTTCTGCAAGACATCGCAGCTTTTCGGGCTGGTGCTGCTCGTCTGCGTGCTGTTCGCGCTCTGGTTCGCCAATGCCGCCTATAGCGAGCGGCGCAATGCCCGCAGGCAGGCGGATGACGAGGCGGAGCGCGCCGACCGGCTGGAGGAGGCCGTCGCCACCCGCACCGCCGAATTGTCGGACGCCTATGAACGGCTCAAGAAGGAGACCGCCGAACGCGCCGCCGCCGAGGAAAATCTGCGCCAGATGCAGAAGATGGACGCCGTTGGCCAGTTGACCGGCGGCATCGCCCACGACTTCAACAACATGCTGGCGGTGGTGGTCGGCGGTCTGGAACTCGCCAAGCGCAAGCTGCGGCTGAAACCGCAGGAGGCGAACCGCCATCTCGACAATGCGATGGAGGGCGCCAATCGCGCCGCCGCGCTGACCCGCCGCCTGCTGGCCTTCGCCCGGTCGGAACCGCTGCTGCCCAGCCCGGTCGATTCCGATGCGCTGGTGGCCGGCCTGTCCGACCTGATCGACCGGTCCATCGGGGACCAGATCACCATGGCCTTCGAAAATGAGGCGAAGGGCTGGCGGATCTTCGTCGACCAGCATCAGATGGAAAATGCGATATTGAACCTGTGCGTCAACGCCCGCGATGCGATGGACGGGCGGGGTCGGCTGATCATCAGGACAGGGCAGGCCGAACTCGCGCAGCATGAGATCGGGGAATGCGCCGGCGGGGAATATGTGACGCTCAGCGTCAGCGACGACGGCTGCGGCATGACGCCCGACATCCTCTCCCGCGTGTTCGAACCCTTCTTCACCACCAAGCCGGTCGGCAAGGGCACGGGGCTTGGCCTCAGCCAGATTTTCGGCTTCGTGCACCAGAGCGAGGGAGAGATCCGCATCGAATCCGAACCCGGCAAGGGCACGAGCGTCCACCTCTATCTGCCCCGTCATATCGGTGCGGAAGGCGAAGACGCGATGGATGCGTCTGCGCCGGACCGGGAACCCGTTCTCCACCCGCCGATGCGCATCCTGGTGGTGGAAGACGATCCGCGCGTCCTCAACCAGACGATGGCGGCGCTCTCGGAACTGGGCCACCTGCCGGTCGCCTGCGATCATCCGTCGAAGGCGGCGAAGCTGCTCACCAGCCATCGGGACATCGGCCTGATCGTCAGCGACGTGCTGATGCCCGACATGACCGGGCCGGAGATGATCCGCACCCTGCCCCCCATCTATGCGCATCTGCCGGTGCTGTTCGTCACGGGCTATGCCGGCGATACCGCTGAAAGCGCCGATTTCGGGGGTCATGAGGTGTTGCGCAAACCCTATACGCTGACAGGGCTGGCACAGGCGCTGTCGAATGCGCTCAGCGGATCGCACCACCCCGGAACAGCCGCGGCAGCAGAGTAAGCGCGCCGATCAGCGGCCAGCGGCGCTGCCAGGGCTTGATCTGGATAGCGGTGCCGGCGTGGCGGTTGATCTTCCAAGCCAGATAATCGATGCCGCCGGCATAGGTGAAGCTCGCCTTGGCGAGGCGGACGATCGACAGCCATTTGCCGCGCCTTTGCAGCCGCCGCCAGAGGGCGGCCGCCTGATCCGGCTCCGGCGACGGGGGCAGGCCCTGGGCCAGCGCGGCTTCCCCGAAGCGCCGGTAACGATCCGGATCGGCATCGACGATGGAAAGGGAGCGGCCCTTGCGCTCGGCCCGCAGTTCCGCGCCATAGGTCAGGGTGAAGCCGGTCTTCCACAGCGACAGCGCGTCCTGCTCCCGCACCATCGGGCGAGCGAGCGAAAGCAGCGTCGGGGCGGCGCCGGCAACGGCGGCGATGGCGCGCTGGCGGGCAAGGTCGTCCGCCGCCCAGAGCAGCCGCGCAGGCTGGGCAAAGCGCGCCCAGACCGACACATTGTCGGCGGCAGGGCTGTTGAGGCGCGCGAAGTCGGCCTCTGAAAGCACCGCATATTTGGCGATCAGGCCGTTATGTTCGAAGGGAAAGACATTGGGCGGGATCAGCCGGTTGGCGGTCGCGAGCCAGCGCTTTCCATAAGCTGTGCGATAGTCCGATACGATCAGGTAGAAATCCAGCATCAAGCCGTCGAGATTCTCCTCCCGCAGGCAGGAGCCGTAGAAGAGCACCGCCCGCGAAGCGTCGGGATATTGGGCCGCCAACGCGCCCGCCATCGCCGCCGCGCGCGGATCGGCGGGCGCGGCCAGTTCGGCGGTGACGAGGGAGAGGAGAGTGTGGGGCATCGGTCCTTGGGCTCCCCCTTCGCAGGAGCGCGGCAGTCTTTCAATCCCGCCGCCGGAATATCAAGGACAGATTGTTCGCGGGCATTTCGACCAGTCGCTGAAATGCCAGCCCCTCGCCCTCCGCAATCGCAATGACATCCTCGACCCGACGCAGGCCCCACTCGGGATCGCGCGCCCGAAGGGATGCGTCGAAGGCAAGATTGCCTGGCGCGGTTTCGACATCCTCCCGCAGATAGGGCCCATAGAGATAGAGCAGGCCACCCGGCGGCAGCGCGGCCCCCGCCGCCTTCATCAAACCGAGCGTCGCTTCCCAGGGGCTGATGTGCACCATGTTGATGCACAGGATCGCGTCCGTCCTTTCCACCGGCCAGCCGGCGCTGGCATCGAGCCTGAGTGGCCGACGCACATTGGGGAGCCCCGCTTCCTGCCGCCACGCTTCTATGGATGCCAGCGCAGCCGGATCGGAATCGCTCGGTTGCCAATCGAGCGCGGGCAGGGCGGCGGCGAAGTACATCGCATGCTCGCCGCTGCCGCTCGCCACTTCCAGCACCAGGCCGGAGGATGGCAGTTCCTCCCGAAGCACCGCCAATATGGCGTCGCGATTGCGCTCCGTCGCGGGGGCGTGGCGCTTGCCCGCGGCGGCCAGGCCGGAACCGGGTTCCCACGGCTCCGGCCCGTCCGTCATTCGGCCGCTTCCGCCAGCGCCGGCTCGGTCCATGTGAGGACCGGCTTGCGCGCAGCCAGCGTTTCGTCCAGGCGGCGGCGCGGGGCGAAATAGGGCGCGCCTTTCAGCGCCTCGTCACCTGCCTTGGCGCGTTCGGCCAGGCTGCGCAGCGCCAGGATGAACTGGTCGAGCGCGGCCTTGCTCTCCGTCTCCGTAGGTTCGACCAGCATCGCGCCATGCACCACCAGCGGGAAATACATGGTCATGGGGTGGAAGCCCTCGTCGATCAGCCCCTTCGCGATGTCGAGCGTGGTGAAGCCTTCGGCCAGCCCCTTGTCGCTGAACAGCGCCTCATGCATGCAGGGGCCGCTGCCGCCGAAGGGCGCGTCCAGCACATCGTCCAGGCTGCGAAGGATATAGTTGGCGTTCAGCACCGCATCGCTCGCGACCTGCCGCAGGCCGTCCGCGCCATGGCTGAGGATGTAGGTCAGGGCGCGGGTGAACATGCCCATCTGGCCATGGAAGGCGACCATGCGGCCAAAGGTCTGGCCGTGATGGTCTTCCGCCGTCTCTTCCTCGACCAGCACGAATTTGTCGCCCTGCTTTTCGACGAAGGGCAGCGGCGCGAAAGGGGCGAGCGCTTCGGACAGCACCACCGGGCCGGAGCCGGGACCGCCGCCGCCATGCGGCGTGGAGAAGGTCTTGTGCAGGTTGATGTGCATCGCGTCGACGCCCAGATCGCCGGGGCGGACCCGCCCGACGATGGCGTTGAAGTTCGCGCCGTCGCAATAGACGAAGGCCCCGGCGGCATGCACCGCGTCGGAGATCGTCTTCATGTCCCGCTCGAACAGGCCGCAGGTATTGGGATTGGTGATCATCACCGCCGCGACGTCGGGGCCGAGGCGGGCCTTGAGCGCTTCCAGATCGACCCGGCCGTCCGGTGTCGCCGGAATATCCTCGACCTTATAGCCGCAGAAGGCGGCGGTCGCAGGGTTGGTGCCATGAGCGCTTTCCGGCACCAGGATGACGCTGCGCGCATCGCCCCGCGCTTCCAGCGCCGCGCGGATCGCAAGCAGGCCGCATAATTCGCCATGCGCGCCCGCCTTGGGGCTCATTGCGACGGAATGCATGCCGGTCAGAGTCACCAGCCAGGCGGCCAGTTCATGGATCACCGCCAGCGCGCCCTGCACCGTCGATTGGGGTGCAAGCGGGTGAAGGTCCGCGAAACCGGGCATCCGCGCCACCTTCTCGTTCAGGCGCGGGTTATGCTTCATCGTGCAGGAGCCGAGCGGGAACAGGCCAAGGTCGATGGCGTAGTTCTGGCGGCTGAGACGGGTGTAATGGCGCACCGTTTCCTGCTCCGACAGGCCGGGCAGGCCAATGCTGTCAGTGCGGGCCAGATCGCCGAGACGGCTGGCGACCTCCGGCGCTTCGGCAAAGTCGACGCCAGTTGTCTCGGTCGAACCGATTTCGAAGATCAGCGCTTCCTCCAGCATCAGCGCACGGTTGCCCGTGGCGGTCGCGGGCGCGCTGTCGGCTTTAGTCAGAGCCTGCGGCGTGGTCGGCCGGCCTTCCTTGAGCATGGTCATGCCAGTTCCTCCTCCAGCGCCTTCGCAAAGATTTCGATGTCCTCCACCGTCACGGTTTCGGTGACGGCAACGACCAGTCCGTTGCCGATTGCCGGCGCGTCCGGGAACAGGCGACCGAGCGAGACGCCGCCCAGCACGCCCTTGTCCGCCAGGTTGCGGACGACTTCGCGGGCGTCCTTCGACAGGATCAGGGTGAATTCGTTGAAGAAACTGTCGTTGAGCAGCGTGACGCCGGGCACCTGGGCCAGCCGGTCGGCCGCCTGAACGGCCAGCCCATGGTTGAGCGCCGCCAGTTCCCGCAATCCCCTTTCGCCCAGCAGCGTCATATGGATGCTGAACGCCAGCGCGCAGAGGCCGGAATTGGTGCAGATGTTCGACGTCGCCTTTTCACGGCGGATATGCTGCTCGCGCGTGGAAAGCGTCAGCACGAAGCCGCGCTTGCCCGCCGCGTCCACCGTCTCGCCGCAAAGGCGGCCCGGCATCTGGCGGACATATTTCTGCTTGCACGCGAACAGGCCCAGATAAGGCCCGCCAAATTGCAGGCCGACGCCGATGGACTGCCCTTCGCCCACGACGATGTCCGCGTCCATATGGCCCGGCGCCCTGATCGCTCCGAGCGCGACGGGTTCCGTCACCACCGCGACCAGCAGCGCGCCCGCCGCATGGGCGGCATCGGCCAGCGGCGTCAGGTCGGCGATGCGGCCGAGAATGTCGGGATATTGGACGACGACGCAGCTTGTATCCTTGTCGATCCCGGCGATCAGCGCGTCGATGTCGGTGGCGGCGTCCAGCGTCGGCGCCTGATGCACGAGCGCGTCGCCGGTGAATTTCGCCATGGTGTTGGCGACCGAGACATAATGGGGGTGCAGGCCGGAGGACAGGATCGCCTTGCCGCGCTTGGTGATGCGGCGGGCCATGCCGATCGCTTCCCAGCAGGCGGTCGACCCGTCATACATGGAGGCGTTGGCGACGTCGCAGCCCAGCAGGCGCGCCACCTGCGTCTGGAATTCGAACAGCACCTGCAAGGTGCCCTGCGCAATTTCCGGCTGATAGGGGGTGTAGGCCGTCAGGAACTCGCCGCGCTGGATCAGATGATCGACGCTGGCGGGGACATGATGCCTGTACGCGCCCGCACCCAGGAAGAAGGGCGCTTCCCCCGCCGACAGATTCTTCCGCGCAAGGGCCGCCATGTGGCGCTCGACCGCCAGTTCGCTGGCATGGTCGGGCAGGCCGGCGATCTTGTCCGAAAGGCGGGCCTCGGCAGGGACGTCCACGAACAGGTCGTCAATGGAGGACGCCCCGATGACGGACAGCATGTCCTGCCGGTCGGTGTCGGTAAGGGGTAGGTAGCGCATTTTACATATCTCCTCTCCCCTCCCCTTCAGGGGAAGGGCCGGGGGTGAGGACTATCCACCAGACGCGGCGCCTGGGGCGGTCCCCAACCCCTCCCCCGAAAGGGAGGGGCTATTGGCTTCTCAAAGGCTCGCGACGAACTTCTTATAGGCGGCTTCGTTCATCAGGCCTTCCAGTTCGCTGGCATCCGTGACGCGCAGCTTGAAGAACCAGCCATCCTCCTCAGCATCGCTGTTCACCAGCGCAGGCTCGTCTTCCAGCGCGCTGTTGGTTTCCACGACCTCGCCGGAAATCGGCGCATAGACGTCCGAGGCGGCCTTGACCGACTCCACCACGGCCGCGTCGTCGCCCTTTTCGAAGGTCGTGCCCTCCGCAGGCAATTCGACGAAGACGATGTCGCCCAACTGCTCCTGCGCATAATCGGTGATGCCGACCGTGGCGATCTCGCCCTCGACATCGATCCATTCATGTTCGTCGGTGAAATAACGGCTCATAAATCAATCCCCTTCCGAAAAGGACTCAGGCTTTGCGGCGATAACGGTGCGGAACGAACGGCATCGGCGCAACCTCCGCCGCGATGCGCTTGCCGCGCACTTCGATTTCGAGCGCCGTGCCGATCGCGCTGTGGGGCAGGCTGACCCAGCCCATCGCGATCGGCGCGCCCACCGTGGGCGCGAAGCCGCCGGACGTGACCTCGCCCACCTGCGCGCCGCCGGCATGGATCGTCGCGCCCTCCCGCGCCGGCAGGCGGCCCTCGATCCTCAGGCCCACGCGCTTCGAACCCGGTCCGTCCGCCAATTCCTTCATCACCCGCGCATGGCCGATGAAGCCGCCTTCTTCCCGCCTGCGCTTCTGGATGGCGAAGCCCAGATCGGCGCCGATGGTGCTGACGGCAGGCGTCAGGTCATGTCCGTAAAGCGGCAGCCCGGCCTCCAGGCGCAGGGAATCGCGTGCCCCAAGGCCGATCGGCTTCACCTGCGGCAACGCGCAGAGCGCATCGGCCAGCAGCGTCACATCCGCGGCGGGCACGCTGATCTCGAAGCCATCCTCGCCGGTATAGCCCGACCGGCTGATCCACAGCGGAACGCCGCGCCAGGTGAAGAGGCCGGACTGCATGAAGATCAGATCCGCGGTTTCCGGGACCAGCGCGGCCATCGCCTCCCCCGCTTCCGGCCCCTGCAAGGCGAGCAGGGCCTGATCGTCCATGTGATTCATCACCACTTCATCGGGCAGATGCTCGATCATCCAGCCGATGTCGTCATATTTGGTCGCGCCGTTGACCACCATATAGATGTCCGCGCCGTCGAAGGCGCCGTCCCCCAGGCGGGAGACCATCAGGTCGTCCAATATGCCGCCTTCTTCATCGAGCAGCATCGAATAGCGCTGGCGAAAGGGCTTCAGCCCCTTGATGTCGCTCGGCAACAGGATTTCCAGCGCGTCGTCCACGCCTTCGCCGGAAAAGCCGATCTGGCCCATATGGCTGACGTCGAACAGCCCGGCATGTTCGCGGGTCCAGGCATGTTCGGCCATGATGCCTTCATATTGGATCGGCATGTGATAGCCCGCGAAGCCGACCATGCGCGCGCCCCTGGCGCGGTGCCAGCCATCCAGCGGCAGGTCCTGCAACGGCAATTCTTCTTCGAGATGGGCGATGTCGTCATTGCCGGACATGAGGGGCGGCCTTTCCGTGCGAGGGTCATTGGCGACAGACGCGCCCGTCCGGAGTCGGACTCATCGCGTTTGCCACCCCCTCTGTCACGGAACCTGAGAGCTTTGACCACCAGTCAGGCGACCGGATGGCTTACCCCTTCGGTGGGACGGCGCGAACCGTCCGCTTTCCAGAGTGCCTGCCCATGATGCGGTCCTTTGGCCTGAGAGATTCCGGGGCGGTTGCTCCTTCGGCGACGGGGTGGCCTGAAAGGCTTCCCATGCTCTCCCGCATCAAGTCCGATGACCGAATCCACGGCACCGGCGACAGTTCCGCATTGCGTGAAACGCGCCGCGCCGTCAATCGCTCAATCGGCGCCTTCCTCTTTTGCCAGCCGTTCGGCCAATATGCGCGCGGCCTGCCGCCGTTCGATCAGCCGCCGGTTGGCCGATGCGTCGTTCAGGACCAGGGCGCCAAGCCCCTCCTCCCCTTCGAACAGGCGCAGAAAGCGTTCGACGCCGGCGAAATTGGAGTCCGCGACCAGATGTCGCACCAGGTCGATCCGCCCCGACCAGAGCCGGTCGCCCTGCGCGCGCAGCAGGTCGGCAAGATCCTCAAGCTGGGCCGCGAGCGCGGCGATCTGCGGATGAAGGGCCATGACCCGATGCGTAGAGCGGTTTCAGGGCAAAGGGAATGCCGGACCGTCGCGAATCTCCGGACAATGGCTCAGGCCAGCGCCAGTTCACCGAAAATCTCGGCATGCCGCTTTTCGGCATAGCGGTCGGTCATGCCCGCGATGAAGTCCGCTATATGGCGGCTGCGCCTGGGTTCCAGCGTCGCGCAATCGTCGCGCCACTCCTGCGGCATCAGTTTCGGGTCCGCCTGATAGGCGCGAAACAGATCGGTCACGATCACGCGCGCCCGGTCGGCGGCCGCCAGTTGCGATGGGTGGTGATAGAGCGTCGCATACATGAACCGCTTGAGATCGCGCTCCTGCGCGGCGAGTTCGGGCGAGAAGCCGACCAGCGGGCGTCCGGCCCGGCGAACGTCGTCGGCTGTCTCCACGCCCGCCGCAAGGATGTTGGCGCGGGTGGCGGCGATCAGGTCGTTCGCCATCACGCCGATCTGTTCCCGCACCAGTTCGCGCAGCAGGCGATCCTCCGGCACATCGGGATAGCGCGCGCGAACCCGGTCCCAGCAGCCTTTCACCAGCGGCACGCCCAAAAGCTGGTCCAGCGTCAGCAGGCCCGCGCGCAGCCCGTCGTCGATGTCGTGATTGTCATAGGCGATGTCGTCCGCGATCGCCGCGAGCTGCGCCTCCAGCGAGGCATGGCTGGCAAGGTCGAGCGGGAACAGCGCATCCACCTCCCGCATGGCCCAGCCGGGCCGCGTGACCGGGCCATTATGCTTGGCCAGCCCCTCCAGCATCTCCCAGCTCAGATTGAGGCCGCGGAACAGCGGGTAGGGACTTTCCAGCAGCATCAGCGTGCGCAGCGTATGCGCATTATGGTCGAAGCCGCCATGCGCGTCGAGCGCCGCCTCCAGCGCATCCTCCCCTGCATGACCGAAAGGCGGATGGCCGATGTCGTGCGCCAGGCAAAGCGCTTCGGTAAGGTCTTCGTTGAGGCCCAGTGTCCGCGCCGTCGTGCGGCCGATCTGCGCCACCTCCAGGCTGTGGGTCAGCCGGACGCGGAAATGATCGCCGTCGGGCGACACGAACACCTGCGTCTTGTGGCGCAGGCGGCGAAAGGCGATGCTGTGGATGATGCGGTCGCGGTCCCGCTGGAACATGTCGCGGGGCCCCCGCACCTCCCCGCCGGGTTCGGCATGGAGGCGGCCCCGGCTCCGGCCGGGATGCGAGGCATAGGATGCAAGCAGCGTCATGCCGCGCCCTTTAATGCCGTTTTCGACCATTGCCGAGTCGTTCGATGTTCCGATCGATGGGAAATCGCCCTATTTCGCCGGAAGCCGCTCAACCACTTCCCCGGCATCGCTTTTCCAGGCGAACACGTCCGCGCCCGCCGCCTTCAGCTTGTCCTCCAGCGCCCTGGCCCGCGCGAAGCTGCTGAACGGCCCGACAAGCAGGCGATTGGTGCGGCCCCAGCTCGCCACCCAGGCGTCCTGCGGTTCGAGCGAGTCATATTTCTTGCGCAATCCCTTCATGGTGAAGGCCAGTGCGCCCTTGTTCGCACCCGTACCGACCTGAAGCCAGTTGCGCGAGGGATTGGCGGCAAGGCGGGCCTTTTCCTCGGCCGCCTTCTTCTTTTCCTCGGCCAGTTGCCTGGCCTTGGCATCCGCTTCGGCCTTCGCCTTGGCGGCGGCGGCCTTCTTCGCCTTTTCCGCGGCAGCGGCGGCGGATGCCTCCCGCTCCGCGCGGCGGGCGGCCTGAATCCGGGCGACCTCCGACAGGTCGACCGCGACGACGCTCGACTGGCGTTCGGATTCCGGCACATCGATGGCGTGGATGATGTCCGCCAGCGAATGGGTGACGGCCGGATCGATCTGCTGCTGCGGCGCAGGCGTTGCGGTTGGTGGCGGAGCGGCCGGCTGAGCCGACGGCGCGTCCACCCCGCCCTGTGGCGGGCTGGACGTGGGGGGCGCCGATGCCTGCGCCAGCGTGATCGCGTTGAGCTGGCTCGGCGGCGGGCTGGCGGGCGCCGGGCTTTGCGCCGGGACGGATTCGAAGCCGGGCGCCGGCGGGCCCTGCACATTGGAAGTGGCGGGAGCGGCGGCGGAGGCGGCAGCTTGCGGCGCGCGCTGCGGCGGAGGCGGCGTCTGGGTCTGGGTCTGTGGAATGGTGGAGGTGGGAACGGGCTGACCTGGCGCTGGCACGTTACGGGCCGGCGCTTCGGCCTGCGCAAGCCTCGTGGCGGTTTCGGTACGGCGCGAACGACGATCCTGCTGCGCGGATCGGGCCGGCGGCGGCGCCCCCGCGGCGGGTTGGCTGGCCGGCGGTGCGGCAGGCGTGGCGGCCGCGAAAGCGGGCGGCGTGGGCGTGATGGCGGCGACGGTCGAACCGACATTGGCCGGGAAATGCCCGAAATGCACCGCCGCCGCCTTCTGGGCAGCGGTCAGATAGGGCATTTTCTGCATATAGGGCAGGATCGCCGTGGCAAGCTGCGACGGCATGGTCTGCTCCGCGATCTTCCTGGCGTCGGCCTGTCGGTTGTTCATCGCCAGGATGAACGCCCGGTAGCGCCAGGCCGCCCGGTCGCTCTTGTAGAGCAGCGGTTTCAGCACTCGTTCCGCCGCGTCGACCTGGCCGGAAATGCCAAGCGAGGCGGCATAGCGGTGCGTGAGTTCGACATCGTCCGGTGTCCGCTGGAGCGCCGCCTGATAGTCGCGCTGCGCCCCCGCCTGATCGCCGGTCATATCCTTGGCAAGGCCCCGGTCGGACAACAGGGTCGCTTCGGGAAAGCCCAGCCGCGTCGCCTGATCGAACAGGCGCAGCGCTTCGGCGGGGTTCTGGTTCTTCAGCATGACGCGGCCAAGGCCCGCCTTCACCTTGCCGTTGTTCGGCGCCAGCGTGTCGGCCCGGGCAAAGAAACCCGCCGCCGCCCGCGCGTCGTCCATGTCCAGCGCAGCCTCGCCCGCGCCGATCAGCGCCGTCACGTCACGCGGATTGGACGCCAGCCGCGCCAGATGATTGTTGAGGTTTTCCGCGCTGGAGGGACGCATCGCCTGCACCTGGGCGGGCTGCGCCAGAACCGGTTGCGCCAACGCGGTGCCCGCTAGAAGCAGTCCGCGGAGAATCCATATGTCATAACGTCTCACAGACAGCCCTTTAGCGGATGGAGGCGGGACAAGGGAATATGTCGAAAGAAAAAGCGCGCCCGGTTGCCCATGGCAGCCGATGGCGCGCTTATCAGTATGCCCCGGGGCGAACCCCGCAGCCGATTACTGGTTGCTCTGGCGGTTCAGGAAACGCGGAATGTCGGGCGTCGGCGCGCCCTCATCGCTGGCGGCGGCGCCCTTGTCGGCGCCGCGGGTCAGGCCCGCCATCCGCTCGAACAGCGTGCCACCGGTGGCGACGCGCGGCGCGGCCTGCGGCGCCGGAGCGGGCTGAGCCGGCGCTTCTTCAGCCGCATCCTCACCCAGCAGCAACTCGTCCTGCGAAGGGTCTTCATCCGAAAACACTGCGGCAGGACGCTGCGGACTGAAAGGCGCAGGCTTCGCCGCCGCTGGCGCTGCGGCAGGCGGGGTCAGCGGAGCCGGGGCCGGCGCGGCGGGCACGTCGAGTTCCAGCGTTTCAGGCTCGGCTTCCGGCGCGGGCGCAGGAGCCGCGACCGGAGCCGGCGCAGGCTGCGGCGCGGGCTTGGACGCGGCGGCGGTCGGCACCGCGACGGCTGGACGGCTGGCGAAGCTGAACGGCTGGGTCAGCGGCGCGGCATTGGCTCCCGCATCGCTGTCGATGCCGGTGGCGACCACCGATACGCGGATCTTGCCGTTCAGATTGTCGTTGAAGGCCGACCCCCAGATGATGTTCGCATCGGGATCGACCAGTTCGCGGATGTGGTTGGCGGCCTCGTCCACTTCCATCAGGCGCATGTCGTCGCCGCCCACGATGGAGACGATCACGCCCTTGGCGCCACGCATCGACACGCCGTCCAGCAGCGGATTGGCGATGGCCTTTTCAGCAGCCTGCAGAGCGCGGCCGTCGCCTTCGGCTTCACCGGTGCCCATCATCGCCTTGCCCATTTCGCCCATCACGGAACGGACGTCCGCGAAGTCGAGGTTGATGAGGCCCGGCATGACCATCAGGTCGGTGATGCCGCGCACGCCCTGCTGCAGCACCTCGTCCGCCATCTGGAAGGCTTCCTTGAAGGTGGTGTTCGGGTTGGCGATCAGGAACAGATTCTGGTTCGGGATGACGATGAGGGTATCGACATGCTTCTGCAGTTCCTCGATGCCCGCCTCCGCCGACTTCATGCGGCGATTGCCCTCGAAGGTGAAGGGCTTGGTCACCACGCCGACGGTCAGGATGCCGCGGTCGCGGGCGGCCTTGGCAATGACCGGCGCGGCGCCGGTGCCGGTGCCGCCGCCCATGCCGGCGGCGATGAAGCACATATGCGCGCCGTCCAGCGCCTGCTCGACCGAGGCGATGGTCTCTTCAGCGGCGGCCTTGCCGATTTCCGGGCGAGAGCCGGCGCCCAGCCCTTCGGTGATCTGCGGGCCAAGCTGGATGCGCCGTTCCGCGGGCGAGGCATTCAGCGCCTGCGCGTCGGTATTGGCGACGATGAAATCCACGCCCTCGACGGAGGCGGCGATCATGTTCGCGATGGCGTTGCCGCCCGCGCCGCCGACGCCGATCACCGCGATGCGTGGCTTCAACTCGTCCACATGCGGCGGGCTGATTTCAATGCTCATAAATTCTAGCTCCCTCCAGCTTCGGTGACGTGAGCGAAACTGTCATCGAAGGTTAATGCAACAGATGATGGCGTATTTCACCAGTAAAATTCGTCTGACCTGTGTTTATTTCAATAGTTCGTCTTCATCGCCTTCACCATTCTCTGCCACCATGCTGGCGCGCCGATACGATGAACGGTCTGGGGAGCGGGCGCTATCGTTCTAAGATCAACCGGGTTCGAAGCGCCGTAAAGCGCAAGTCCGGCCAGCGTCGCGAAGGCCGGGCCGCTATGCGCCTCCGGCATCGCGGCCAGGCCGCGCGGCCGTCCGATCCGCACCGCGCGGCCCAGCGCGCCCTGGGCATAGTCGGCAATGCCCTTCATTTCCGCGCCGCCGCCAGTCAGCACGACCTGCCGTCCGGTAGGCGTGTTGAAGCCCATGCCGGCGAGCGCCGCATTCACCTCCACCATGATCTGGTTCAACCGTTCGCAGATCACCGCCACCAAAGCGGCGCGGGTGATCTTGCCGCCATCGGCATTGGGGCCGGCGCTTTGCCCCGGAATGGCGACGTCGCCATGGGGCGCCGCGATCTCTATCATGTCGCGGAAGTCGCGGCGGTTCTGCATGGCGGACCCATAGAAGCATTTGATCCGCTCCGCCTGGCTGCGGCGGATGCCGAAGGCGGAGGCGATGTCGTCCGTGATGTCGGACGCGCCGATCGGAATGCTGTGCAGCCCGACCAGCATGCCGCCCGCATAGAGCGAGACATTGGTGACGCCGGCGCCCAGTTCGACCAACGCCACGCCCAGGTCCCGCTCCTCTTCCGACAGGCACGCGAGGCCTGTGGCAATGGGGGAAGCCACGATGGAGTTGACGTTGAGATAGGCGCCGCGCACGCAGAGGTCGAGATTGGCGAGCGGCGCCCCGTCTGCCAGCACGACATGGATGTCGACGCCCAGCAGGTCTGCATGCATGCCTAGCGGCTTCTTCACCGGCACGCGGCCGTTGATGGTGAAACAGGTCGGCTGGGCATGCAGAACCACGCGCCCGTCCGGATCGATCCCCTGCTGGCCGGTGGTCAGAAGGTCATCGATGTCCGCCTGTTCGACGCGATAGCCGCCCATGTCGCGCTCGACCGTGACGACATCGCTGACCAGCGAGCCGCCGGAGAAGCTGACCCACACATCCTCGATATTCGTGCCCGCGACGCGTTCCGCCTGCTCCACGGTTTCCCGGACGGCGAGTTCGGTCCGCTCCATGTCCGCGATGAAGCCGCGCCGCACCCCCCGGCTTTCGCGCTGGCCGGTGCCCAGGATCGCCAGTTCGCCATTTTCGGTGCGCCCCGCAATCAGCGCGGACACCTTCCACGATCCGATGTCGATCGCGGTGACGAACTTCTCGACCTTGGGTTGAGCCATGGGGGTTCAGCCTTCCTCGCCCTTGGCGGGCGCTTCGGCGCTCGCATCGGGCTTGTCGCCGGACGAACCGCTTCCCTGGCCCTGCGGCAGGCGCAGCACGAAACGGTCGGGATCGCGCATGTCGAACTTGACGATGCCCCGGCCCAGCAGGCGGTTCACCCCGTCCATCCGCGCGAAGTTGACCAGCGCCGTGGCCGACGGCTTGTCGCCTTCGGGCAGGGAAAGCGTCTCCCCCGACTGAAAGCGCAAGTCCCAGCGCCGGTTCCCGACCCAGGTGGCGCCCGCCAGCATGGGTTTGAGCGCGGGCGCATTTTCCATCAGCCTGTTGAGGCCCGCGGTCTGGCGATTGGCGTTGGGACCGACCACAAGCGGCAGGTCCGGCATCGCCCCGGCGGACACCGATTGCAGCACCACGCCGGCCACGTCGATCAGGTGAAGCTGTCCATCATGCTGCCACACCGCGACAGGATCGCGTTCGACGATGTCGACCACCAGCGTATCGGGCAGGCGGCGGGAAATGCGCGCATCCTTGACCCAGCCGAGCTTCAGCATGTCGGCCCGCACCTTGGGCAGGTCGAGCGAAAGCATGGACCGGCTCACCTGGCCCAGGGCGATATTGTAGATGGGCAGTTCGTCCATCCGCTCGACGCCGCGCACTTCGACCTTCTCGACTTCGAAACCGGCCTGGGCGGCAAGTTCGGACGCCTTCTGCCCGGCCATGGCGGGAACGCCCATCAGCATGGCGATGCCGACCAGCGCGGCCAGCACGATGCCGACGATGGTCCAGCTCGCCATGCGCTGGAGCGTTTCCTCGCTTACCGGCAGCAGGTCGATCAGGCCGTCGATCCAGCTCCGCTGCTTGACCGAACGCCCTCGCCCCCCGCTGCGGCCGCGCGCGCCGGTCGTTCGCGTCAGCCGCGCCGTTCCGCCACGCCGGATGCGTGCTTCAGCCATGCTTCGCCCCCCCATTGGCTGCAATTCGGGCGCCGTTCAGCGCGTCCTCGACTATACGCTCCACCAGCTCGGCATAGTCAATGCCCAGCCTGGCCGCCTGTTCGGGCACGAGGCTGAGCGGCGTCATGCCCGGCTGGGTGTTCACTTCCAGCAGGAACAGCCCGTCGATCCCCTGTTCGTCGTCCCAACGGAAATCGGCGCGCGACGCCCCCTTGCAGCCCAGCAACCGATGCGCGCGCAACGCGATTGCCTTGCAGGCTTCGCTGATCTCCTGCGGAATATCGGCGGGACACACATGCTCGGTCATGCCGTCGGTATATTTGGCGTCGAAATCGTAGAAGCCGCTTTTCGGGCGCAATTCCGTAACCAGCAGCGCTTCGTCGCCCAGCACGGCGGTCGTGAGTTCCCGGCCGCGAATATAGGGCTCGGCCAGCAATTCCTCGAAATGCAGCCACGGTCCCTCGACATCCCGGCCGATGGGCGATCCATAATTGCCGTCCCGGGTCACGATGGCGACGCCGACCGAACTGCCCTCATTGACCGGCTTCACCACATAGGGGCGCGGCAGGGGATCGCCCTCGAACAGGCTTTCGCTGGGCACGATATGACCGCCGGGCATGGGGATGCCATGGGGCACCAGCGCCTGCTTGGTAAGCTGCTTGTCGATGGCGATGACCGAGGTGGCTAGGCCGGAATGGGTGTAGGTGAGGCCCATCAGGTCCATCATGCCCTGCACCGTGCCATCCTCGCCGGGCACGCCGTGAAGGGCGTTGAACACGACATCGGGCCTGGCCTCCGCAAGGCGCAGCGCGACGTCGCGGTCCATGTCGATCCGCGTAACCCTGTGGCCGCGGGATTCCAGCGCCTTGGCGACACCCTCGCCCGACGAAAGCGAAACAGGCCGTTCGGCGGACCAGCCCCCCATCAGGACGGCAACATGCCAGGGGCCACGAGTCATGTATCTGTTCCTTCAACCAGCTGAACGCCCACCCTTTGAATTTCCCATTCGAGGTCAATGCCGCTCTTTTCCTTCACCCGGCGGCGTACCTCCTCGCCCAGCGCCTCTATATCCGCGCTGGTCGCATCGCCCAGGTTGAGGAGGAAATTGGTGTGCTTTTCCGAAACCTGCGCGCCCCCCCGTTGCAGCCCCCGGCACCCGGCCTCATCCACCAACTGCCAGGCCTTGTGACCGGCCGGGTTCTTGAAGGTGGAGCCTCCGGTCTTGCTGCGGAGCGGCTGGCTTTCCTCACGGGCGGTCGCGATGCGGTCCATCTCCGCCTGGATGGCCGCGGGCTCGCCGGGAAAGCCCCGGAAAACTGCGCTCACCACGACAGCGCCGTCGGGAAGAGTGCTGTGGCGGTAAGTGTAGCCCAATGCATCGACCGGCAATGTCACCCGCTCGCCGGACCGCAGCACAACCCCGCATTCCACAAGAATATCGCAGGTCTCACGACCATAGGCGCCCCCGTTCATCCGCACGAAGCCGCCGACCGTGCCCGGAATGGAGCGCAGGAATTCAAGCCCGGCGATCCCTGCATCCCGCGCGGTCGATGAAACGAGGATGCCCGAGGCCCCTCCCCCGCAGCGCAGGCTGGTCGCATCGACCTGCTCCACCTTGGCAAAGGGCTTGCCAAGACGCACCACAACGCCCGGAACGCCGCCGTCCCGCACGATCAGGTTGGAGCCGAGCCCCAGCGCCATCACCGGGATCGCCGGGTCCAGCCGGGTGAGGAAATCGGAAAGATCGTCCGCGTCCTTCGGCTCGAACAGCCATTGCGCGACGCCGCCCGCCTTGAACCAGACGAGCGGCGCCAACGGCGCATCGGCCTTGAGCGAACCGCGAACCGGAGGAAGGGACGTCGCCGCCAGCGTCAATCGCGCATCCCCCAAAGCCGCATCCAGCCCTTCATCGCCTTCATGCCCGCCTCGCCCGCGCGGGTCGCGGCGAGGCCCGCATCCACATTGCGCTGGGCGGCGTCGACCATCTGCTGCGCCGCTTCGACGCCCTGCATCTGGATGTCGATCATCCGTTTCTGCATTTCCAGCCCGACATTGAGCAGTTCGAACATCAGGCGGCTTCCCTCTCCGCAACGGCGGAGGCCAACCCCGCCGCCCATTTGGTAATATCGCCCGCGCCCAGGCAGATGATCATGTCATCCGCCTGCACATCGGCGGCGATCAGGCGGGCAAGATCGTCCGCGCCCTCGACCGTCGCGGCGTTGCGATGGCCCCGGCGCTTGAGGCCCGCGACCAGTTCCGCGCTGTCCACGCCCTCGATCGGCTGCTCGCCGGCTGGATAGACCGGGGCGGCATAGACGATGTCGGCATCGTTGAAGGCCTGCTGGAACTCGTCCATCAGGTCGCGCAGGCGGGTGAAGCGATGCGGTTGCACCACGGCGATGACCCGGCCTTTCGCCCCTTCGCGGGCGGCAGCCAGCACCGCCTTGATCTCGACCGGATGGTGGCCGTAATCGTCGATCACCGTCGCGGCGCCGCCACCGACCGCGATTTCCCCGACCTTGGTGAAGCGCCGCTTGACGCCGCCGAACTTGGCGAAGCCGGTCTGGATCGTCGCGTCATCGATGCCCATCTGCAACGCCACGCCGATCGCCGCCATGGCGTTCAGCACATTGTGGCGGCCCGGCATCGGCATTTCGATACCCTCGATCCGGCGGAGCGAACCGTCGCGCTCCCGGATCTGCACGTCGAAGCGGTTGCCGCCGGGAATCGGCTGCACATTTTCGCCGCGAATATCGGCCTGGGCGGAGAAGCCATAGGTGACGATGCGCCGGTCCTGCACGCGCGGCAGGATCGCCTGCACCTCCGGATGATCGAGGCACAGCATCGCCGCGCCGTAGAAAGGCACATTCTCGACGAATTCGACGAATGCGTCCTTCACCTTGTCGAAACTGCCATAATGGTCGAGATGCTCGGGATCGATATTGGTGACGACCGCCAGCGTGCCGTCCAGGCGCAGGAAGCTGCCGTCGCTCTCGTCGGCTTCCACCACCATCCATTCGCTATTGCCGAGGCGGGCGTTGGAGCCGTAGCTGTTGATGATGCCGCCATTGATGACGGTCGGGTCCACCCCGCCCGCATCCAGCAACGCCGCGACCATCGATGTGGTCGTGGTCTTGCCATGCGTGCCCGCGACCGCGACGGTCGATTTGAGGCGCATCAGTTCCGCCAGCATTTCGGCCCGGCGGATGACGGGGACGCGGCGCTCCAGCGCCAGATCGACCTCCGGATTGCCCTTCTTGATCGCGGTGGAGGTCACGACCACGGCGGCATCGCCCAGATTTTCAGCCTTGTGGCCGATCATCACGGGGATGCCCTTCTTGCGCAGCCCCTCGACCACATAGCCTTCGGCGACGTCGCTGCCCTGAACCCTGTAGCCCAGATTATGCATCACCTCAGCGATGCCGGACATGCCGATGCCGCCGATGCCGATGAAATGGATCGTGCCGATGTCGGTGCCGACACCCTTCATGCGTGGGATTCCTTGCTGACAGAATAGAGAGAGCCGTGGGGGGAGAGTTTGGCGTTCTTCATGCAGGAACACCCTGCAAATTGAGGCTGGTGGGCGTCGGGCCGACACGCAGCGGGTCATTGATGATGGGCGCCGGGCCAATGCTTTCCAGCAGATCGGCCATGTCTCGGGCCGCATTCGGGCGACCGCAGGCGCGGGCGCGCTTGGCCGCATTCTGGAGCGCCCCGGGTTCCAGCGCCATCTTCTGCATCTGCTTGGCAAGTTCCACAGCCGTGAAGCGCGCCTGCGGAATGGTGCGGGCGCCCCCGGCCTCGGTCATCTCGCGGGCATTGGCGGTCTGGTGGTCGTCCATCGCGCTCGGCAGCGGTATCAGGATCGCCGGACGCCCCGCACAGGTCAGTTCCGCCAGCGTCGAAGCGCCCGCCCGCGCGATGACAAGATGCGACCAGCCCAGTTTTTCCGGGACATCGTTGAAATAAGTCGCCAGGTCCGCCGGGATTTCGAGATCGGCATAGAGCCGGCGCACCCGCTCAATATCCTCCGCCCGGCATTGCTGCGTCACCTGCAGGCGCCGGCGCAGGCTGAGCGGCAGCATGCCCAGGCCATCGGGCACGACGCTGGAAAGGATCGTCGCCCCCTGGCTGCCGCCGATGACCAGCACACGGAACACGCTCTCGTCGGTCAGCGCGGGAAAATCCTCCTCGCGAAGCTGCTTCACCTCCTCGCGCACCGGATTGCCGACGAGGTGGACCTTGCCGGCATATCTGTCCTTGAGCCGCTCGACATCCGGATAGGCGGTCGCGATGGCATCCACCCGTCCCGCCAGATAGCGGTTCACCCGGCCAAGCACGGCATTCTGTTCGTGAATGGCGGTCGGAATGCCATCGGCCAGTGCGCCCAGCAACGCGGGCATGGCCGGATAGCCGCCAAAACCCACAACGGCCGTCGGGCGGAACGTCTCGTTCAGACGCCGCGCCATCGCCCGGCCCGCCAAAATCGCCTTCAACGCGCCCGGCCAGCTCCTGGGATTCCGGGTCATCCGCCCGGCGGGCATGACATGGACCTGTGCCCGGTTGTCAGGGGCCTTGTCGAAAATGCCAGGTATCTTGGCGCCGCGCTCATCCGTCACCAGCGCGACATGATGGCCGCGCAGCATCAGCTCTTCAGCAACGGCATGCGCCGGAATCATATGACCACCCGTCCCGCCGGCGGCGAGGACGAAGTGTCGGGAAATGCTCATCGACCACTCCATTTGACGACCGTGTGCCGACCCATGAAGGGGTTGCGCCGCGTGAATGCGAGCAACAGGCCGACGCCGATACAAAGCGCCAGCATAGAGGAGCCGCCATAGCTGATAAAGGGCAGCGTCATGCCCTTGGACGGAAATATCTGGGCGTTGACGCCCATGTTGATGATCGCCTGAAGCCCGAACTGGGTGGTAAGACCCGCCGCGGCGAGAATGGTGAAATTATCGTCCTCGTCCAGCATGCGCAGGAACACCCGCACGACGATCGCCAGATAGACGCAGGCGATGCCGATGCAGGCGAGCAGGCCGAACTCCTCCCCGATGACCGAGAAGATATAGTCGGTATGCGCTTCGGGCAGGCGGAACTTGTTCTGCCCGCCGCCCGGCCCGACGCCTAGGAAGCCGCCATGGGTGATGGTGCGGAAGGCCAGTTCGGTCTGGTCCGGCCCGACATCCTGCGCAACGCCGATGCCCAGGAAGTCGTTGATGCGCTGACGCCCGTTCTCATAGAACATGTACATCAGCACCAGCCCGCCAAGCCCCGCGCCCGCCATCCCGCCGATGAAGCGCATGGACACGCCCGACAGCAGCAGCAGGCCGCCCCAGCAGGCGAGGAAGATCACCGTCTGGCCGAAGTCCGGCTGCTTCATCAGGATCGCCGCGATCAGCAGCGTCAGCACGCCGGTCAGCGGGATCACGGGCAACGTCATGTCCTTGCCGCGCAGCGACAGCAACCAGGCCATGGTGACGACATAGACGGGCTTGAGGAATTCCGACGGCTGGAACCGGAAACCCGGCAGGTCGATCCAGCGCTTGGCGCCGTTCACCACCGAACCCAGCACCGGCACCAGCAGCAGCGCCACGGCAAAGACGATGCACAGGATAAAGGCCAGCCGGCGCGCCTGCGTCCGGGGCAGCATGGAAATAACCAGCATGATCGGCAGGCCGATGAACACCCACATCAACTGACGGTAGAAATAGATGAGCGGCGTCACCGAAACCGTGCTGGTCGACCGGTCGATCGCCGCCACCGGGGAGGCCGCCGCCACGGCGACCAGCCCGATCGCCATCAACGCGACGATCAGCGACAGCAGCACGCGGTCGATTTCCCAGAACCAGATAGCCAGCGCCGTACGCTCACGCGGGACGGTGCGGTTCCTGAACTCCTTTACAAGATCGCCTGCCCTCGACATGCCCCCCAAAGCTCCTCCGATTCCCTTTATTCCAGCGCGGCGACGGCAGCGGCGAAGGCATCGCCCCTCGCCTCGAAATCGCGGAACTGGTCGAAACTCGCGCAGGCTGGCGACAGCAGCACCACGTCACCCGGCTGCGCCACCCGCGCAGCGCGGCGAACGGCGGCCGATAGCATTTCCGAATCGTCCACCGCCATATGCGGGCGCAACAGCTCAGCGAACATGGGGCCCGCTTCGCCGATGGTATAGGCCTGGGCCACATTGGCGAACCAGGGCGCGCACTCGTCCAGATTGTCGGTCTTGGCCAGGCCGCCGACGATCCAGTGCAGCCGCTTGCGGCCATCGACCGGCGGATAGGCGGCCAGCGCCGGCGCGGTCGAGGCGGCATTGGTCGCCTTGCTGTCGTTGACGTAGAGGACGCCGTTCAGTTCCCGCACCCGCTGCATTCGGTGGGGAAGGCTGGCATAGCTTTGCAGGCCCTGTTCGATTGTCGCTTCGCCGATACCCAGCGCGCGGGCGACCGCGATGGCGACGGCAGCGTTCTGGGCGTTATGCGGGCCTTGCAATGCGGGCCAGCCGGCCTGAGCGGAGGGAGCGATGTCGCCCGATCGCACCTCCACAACCCCGTCATTCCCGCCTTGCCGGGAATGACGGACGGAATAGAATATCCCCCGGCTCGGCTCATCTTCCGTCGCGATTACCGCGACATGCCCGGCCGACTGCATCGCGAACAGCCGCGCCTTGGAGGCTACATAGCCTTCAAAGCCATTATAACGGTCGAGATGATCCGGCGTGATGTTGAGCAGCACCGCCACATCGCAATCCAGGCTGCCCGTCAGGTCGATCTGGTAGCTCGACAGCTCCAGCACATAGACGCCGCCCTCCGGCAACGGGTCCTGTCCCAGGATCGGCAGCCCGATATTGCCGCCCATCCGCGTGGGAATGCCCGCCGTCTCGACGATATGATGGACCAGAGCGGTCGTGGTGGACTTGCCGTTGGTTCCGGTGATCCCCACCACCCGATGCCTGGGCAGGCTGGGCCGGGCGAGCGCGAACAGCTCTATGTCGCCAATGACCGGCACCCCCGCGAGCTTCGCATGCATGGCGATGGGGTGCTTGTTGAGCGGCACGCCGGGCGACACCACCACGCCGTCGAAGCCCTTGAGGTCGATTTCGGTGGGATCGGCCAACTCCGCCTTGCCCTTAACGGAGGCGCGCGCCTCGTCCCGGCTGTCCCATGCCACGACCTCAGCCCCGCTCGCCGCCAGGCACTCGACCGTGGCGAGGCCGGACCGCGCCAGCCCCAGCACCGCATATTTCCTGCCTGCAAAGACGTCGGAAACGATCCCCATGGCGCTCACCGCAGCTTCAGCGTGGCGAGGCCGGCCAGCGCCAGCACGAAGGAAATGATCCAGAAGCGGATCACGACGGTCGGCTCGGCCCAGCCCAATTGTTCGAAATGATGGTGGATCGGCGCCATCTTGAACACGCGCTTGCCGGTGCGCTTGTAGAAGAAGACCTGGATGATGACGGACATCGCCTCCACCACGAACAGCCCGCCGATCACGCCCAGCACGATCTCATGATGCGCGGTGACGGCGATCACGCCGATCGTGCCGCCGAGCGCCAGGCTGCCGGTGTCGCCCATGAAGACGGCGGCGGGCGGCGCGTTGAACCAGAGGAAGGCGAGGCCCGCCCCGATGATCGCGCCGCACAATATGGTGAGGTTGCCCGCCCCCGGCACATGCGGAATGCCAAGATAGCCCGCAAAGTCGGCGCGCCCGACCAGATAGACGATGGCCATGAACGCCATGCAGGCGATGATGACCGGCATCGTCGCAAGCCCGTCCAGACCGTCGGTCAGGTTCACCGCATTGCCGAACGCCACGATCACGAAGGCCGCGAAGAGGAAATAGAACGGCCCCAGTTCGATGGCCGGACCGTTGTAGAAGGGCACGTACAGCGCGGTATTGCCATGCTGGCTGACGATCAGCCACGCCGCGAAACCGGCGATCAGGAACTCGAAGGCCAGGCGCATCTTGCCCGAAAGCCCCTTGTGGCTGGCTTTCGTCACCTTGTCATAATCGTCGAGGAAACCGATGGCGCCGAAACCCAGCGTCACGAACAGGCAGGCCCAGACATAGATGGAGGAAAGGTCCATCCACAGCAGCACCGACGACACCATGGACGTCAGGATCATGAGGCCGCCCATCGTCGGCGTGCCGCGCTTGGCGAGGTGCGTCTGCGGGCCGTCGTCGCGGATCGGCTGCCCCTTGCCCTGCCGCACGCGCAGCCATCCGATGAAGCGCGGCCCGATCAGCAGGCCGATGATGAGCGCGGTCGCGATCGCCGCGCCCGCCCGGAAGCTCAAATAGCGGATGAGGTTGAACACACCCGCGAAATCCATGGTCTGGGCAAGCCAGTAGAGCATCAGTTCTTTGCTTCCTGTAGCGCGGCGACGAGGCGCGAGAGGCCGATGCCGTTCGATCCCTTCACCAGGACCGCATCGCCCGCGCGTATTTCATGTCGAATGAGGTCGGTGGCGCTGGCTGCGTCGGATACATGGTCGAAGGCGATGACGCCGCCCAGCGCCTGCGCCAGCGGCTCCATCTCCTCGCCCACCAGCACCGCATAATCCACCTGGCCCGCCGTCAGCGGTTCGACCAGCCCGGCATGCAATTCGCGGCTGCGGTCGCCCAGTTCGCGCATCCCGCCCAGCACGGCAATGCGGCGCTCCGCCTGCTCCCGGCCCAATTGCCTGAGCGTCGCCGTCATGCTCAACGGATTGGCGTTATAGCTTTCGTCGATCAGCAACGCCTCGCCGCCCTCGACAGGCAGGATGCTCCGCTGACCCCGACCCGGAAGGCCCGGCATTTCCGCCAGCGCCAGTCCCGCCGCCGCCAGATCGCCGCCCAGCGCCTCCACCGTCGCCAGCACCGCCAGAGCGTTGGAAACCCAATGTTCGCCCGGAGCCCCCACGGTGAAGCACAGTTCGACGCCCGGCAGCGCCGCCGTTACCAGCGTGCCGCCGCCCACCGCAGGCACGGTTTCGCGGGCGCGGACATCGGCCTCCGGATCGAAGCCGAAGGTCAGGATTCGTGCCGCATGCTTCTCCGCCTTGGCATAAAGGGTCGCGACATGCGGGCTGTCATAGGGGATGACCGCCGTGCCGCCCGGCTCCAGCCCCTCGAAAATCTCGGCCTTGGCCTCCGCGATCTTCTCCTCGGTGCCGAAAAATTCGATATGGGCCGGCGCGATGGCGGTGACGATGGCGACATGAGGCCGTACCTGCCGGGTCAGCGCCGCCAGTTCGCCGGCATGGTTCATGCCCATTTCGAACACGCCAAAGGCGGATTGGCGCGGCATGCGCGACAGGCTCAGCGGCACGCCGACATGGTTATTGTAGCTCTTGACGGAGCGGTGGACCTCCCCCGGACAGATGCGGTCGAGCGCATGGAACAGCGCCTCCTTGGTGCCGGTCTTGCCCACCGATCCGGTGACGCCGACCACCTTGCCCTGCATCCGCGCGCGGGAGGCGCGACCAATATCCTCCAGCGCCGCCGCGCTGTCGGGGACCAGCACATGCGGCTGCGCGATCGGCTGGCTGACGATGGCGCCCGCCGCGCCCTGACAGAACGCCTTGTCGACGAAGCGATGGCCATCCGTGGCCTCGCCCTTCATCGCGACGAACAGGTCGCCGCCCGTCACTTCGCGGCTGTCGAACGCCACGCCAGAAACGGCGAAGGGCGCCGAAGCGACGCCCCCCGTGGCCTGCGCAATCTCTTCGGAGGTCCAGAGTGCGCTCATCCGGCGCATTCCCGCGCCACGGTCACATCGTCGAAGGGCAGCACCCGGTCCCCGATGATCTGGCCCTGCTCATGCCCCTTGCCTGCCAGGAGGACAATGTCGTCCGCGCCTGCCTGAGCGATGGCGGCGGCGATGGCGGCGCGGCGACCGCCAATCTCCTCCGCGCCCGGCGCGCCCGCCATGACGGCGGCGCGGATGGCGGAGGGCTCCTCCGAACGCGGATTGTCGTCGGTGACGATGACATGGTCGGCAAGGTCCGCCGCCACCTTGCCCATTTGCGGCCGCTTGCCCGCGTCGCGATCCCCGCCCGCGCCGAACAGCGCGATCAGCCGACCCCGCGTATGCGGCCGCAGCGCCTCGATGGCGGCACGCAACCCGTCGGGCGTATGGGCATAGTCGACATAGACCGGCGCGCCCGTCCGGGTGATGACGGCCCGCTCCAGCCGCCCGCGCACGGGCTGCACCCGGCCCAGCAGTTCCAGCACCTTGCCCGCATTCTCGCCGCCGGCAATCACCAGGCCGGCGGCGGTGAGCGCATTGGCCGCCTGATAGGCGCCGATCAGCGGCAGGTTGACCTTGTGGCTTTTGCCTTCAACCTCGACGTCCAGCGTCTGGCCCAACTGGGTCGGGGTGCGGTTGGCAAGGCGCAATGCCTGCCCCTGCACCCCGACGCTCAGCACACGAAGCCCCCGCTTCGTAGCCCGCTGGATAACCTTTTCCGACCATGCGTCATCGGCCCAGACGACCGCCGCGCCCTGCGGCTCGACCACCTCGTCGAACAGCCGCATCTTGGCATCGAAATAGCTGTCCATGTCGCCATGATAATCGAGATGATCCCGCGACAGGTTGGTGAAGGCTGCTGCCGACACGGGCAGCCCTTCAGTGCGATATTGCGCCAGCCCGTGGCTCGACGCCTCGAACGCGGCATGGGTGATGCCCTCGCGCTTCAGGCCCGACATGTTGGCGAGGAAGGTCACGATGTCCGGCGTGGTGAGCCCGGTGGAAACCTGATCCACGGAGGTGGTCACGCCCAGGGTGCCGATGGAGGCGGATTTATGCCCCAGCATCCGCCAGAGCTGCCGGGTCAGTTCGACGGTGGAGGTCTTGCCGTTGGTCCCGGTGACGGCAACGGTCACCTCCGGAAACGGCGCGAAATAGCGCGCGGCAAGCTGCGCGAACAGGCGGCGGGGGTTGTCCGAGGCGATATGGATCGCGCCGTCCACCCGCGCCTCCGGCCGGGCGACGACCGCCACTGCCCCTGCCTGCACGGCGGCGGGAATGAAGTCCTCGCCATTGACCCGCGCTCCCTGGAAGGCCCCGAACACCGTGCCCGGCGCGACCTTCCGGTTATCGATCGCGAAGCCCGATACCGGCAGGTCCAGCGACGCGCCTGTATCGAGCTTCGCATCCAGCCCCTCGATAAGCGACCCGAGGCGCATTATTCTTTCTCCTTGTCGCCGTGCAGCAGCGGCATGAGGTCGGAAATGTCGACGTCGCGCCGCTCGTCGGGCAGCACGCCCAGCATCGGCCCGGTGCGTTCCACCACCCGCTTCACGACCGGCGCCGCCGTCCAGGCGGCCGTGCGCAGGCCATATTGACCCGTCGCCTCGTCCATGGTGACGAGGACCACATAGCGCGGATTGTCCATCGGGAAGGCAGAAGCGAAAGTCGTCACCAGCGAAGTCTTGTTATACCGGCCCTCTTGGGGCTTTTCGGCGGAACCCGTCTTGCCGCCCACCCGGTATCCCTTGGCGTCGGCGCTGCGACCTGTACCCGCCGCCACGATCATGCGCAACAGTTGGCGCATGCGCGCGCTGGTCGCGGCGGAGAAGACGCGGCGGCCCTCCGGCACCTCGTCCGCCTTCAATTTGCGCAGGGTAGCGGGCCGCCACAGTCCGCCGTTCACCAACGCCGCATAAGCCGAAGCGAGATGCAAAGGCGTTACGGCGATGCCATGGCCATAGGAAACGGTCAGCGTCGTGATGCGCCCCCAATTGGCCGGCCAGAGCGTGCCTGCCCGTTCATTGAGCTCGATCGGCGCGCGCTGATCGAAGTGCAACTCCCGGAAAAGATGCTGCAAAGGCTCCGCGCCCATCTGGTCGGCGATCCGCGCCGTACCGATGTTGGAACTGTGCACCAGGATTTCCGGCACGTTGATCCAGCGGCCGAGCGGATGGTCGTCCTTGATCCGGAAGCCCGCAATGGCGAGCGGCGCCGTCGCGTCATAGGTCTTCGACATGGAAGTGACGACGCCGCGATCCATCGCCGCGGCGATGGACAGCGGCTTGAACGCCGATCCCAGTTCATAGCGCGCCTGCACCATATGATTGCAGAGCGGCGATTCGCTGCAACTCTTGCCCGCATAATTTTGCAGCTTGTTGGGATCGAACACGGGAATCGACGCCATGGCGATCACCTCGCCGGTATTGGCGTCCAGTATCACGCCGCCCGCCCCCTTTGCGCGGGTCTGGACGAGCTGCGCGTACAGCTCGCTTTCCAGCGCGCCCTGCACGCGGCTGTCGATGGACATGGCGAAGGGCTGACCGCGCAGCGCCGCATCGGTCAGCCGGTCGTTGAACGCCGCTTCCACGCCCATGCCGCCCTTGCCGTCCGTATTGGGCGCAAAGCCCATCACATGCGCCGCCAAGGTGCGCTGCGGATAGAGCCGCTCCTTCTCGCGCGGGAATTCGATGCCGATCTCGCCCAGGGCGTTCACGGCCGCCACCTCTTCCGGCAACGCGCGACGGCGCAGATAGGCCCAGCCGCGCCCGGTCAACTTCTTGTGGAAGGCGGCTTCCGGTTCGTCGGGGAATATCTCGTGCAGCTTGCGCGCCAGTTCGGACGGGTCGCCGATCAGCCGCGAAGGCCGCACCGCAATCGAATAGGCATCCATGGTGCGTGCCAGCGGCACGCCGTTGCGGTCGACAATGTCGGCCCGCGCAGGAAGGCCGCCCATCGCGTCGCCGCCCCGCCCGTTGCCGGCGAAGACCCCCACCCAGGTCAGGCGCAGGATCAATACCGCCGTGATCGCCATGAACAGGATCAGCAGCAACATCAGCCGGTTATGCGCGATCGCCGTCAGGTCGACGCGCTGCTTGCCCGCTCTCGCGCCGCCCGGCTGAACGATGATCGTCGCCATCTAGCGATCCCCCTTGGCGCGCTCGCGCTTCGCCTTGGCGCTGATGTCCCCCAGCGTGCTGTCGTCGAGCAGCTTCGCGTCCAGCATCGCCATCCGCTCCGCGCGGCGGGCGACAGGATTGGGCTTCGTCGTGTCGGCGTCCTCCTTCGCCTTTTCCTTGGGCGTCTTGACGGGCGGCGCCTTGGCGATCTTGTCGACATTGTCCGCCGCATGCGCCTCCCGGATCACGGCGATGTCGCTGCGGATCTGGGTCGGCGCGGGGCTGGCGGGTGCGGCCTGCGGCGCCGACGGAAGATCGGCGGGCGTCTGCACCATCGCCACCATCACCGGCGGCGCGACATAATCGGGCCCGTTGGGCTGCACCCCGTCGAGATGCGCCAGCGCCCGCTCGCCCGCCAGATATTGCTGGGCGGTGGGCGTCGCATACATGAAATCGTCCTGGTTCCAGCGCTCAAGCTGCCGCATGTTCGCCCGCGCGCTGAACTCGGTCTCCAGATAGCGGATGTCGGCCTTCGCCCGCGCAATCTGCGCCCGCACCTTCATCAACTCATTACGCTCGGTCGCGACCTTGAGCGACACCAGATAAGCGCCCAGCGCCCCCAGCGCGACCAGAAGGATCCAGATCAGGCTCTGCAATCTCTTGACCGCGATCATGAGCGGGGTTTCCTGTCTTGGGTTCGGCGGGGGGAAACAGGGGCGGACGTGCGAACGGCGCTGCGCAGCGTGGCGGATCGGGAGCGGGGGTTGCGCGCCAGTTCCGCCATGCCGGGCCGCACCGCCTTGGCTGGCCTTTCGAAAGTCGGCGCGGGACCGGACTGGAGCTGGGGCAAATGGCGCGATCCGCTCGCCTCGCTGCCGCTGCGGTTGCGCAGGAACTGCTTGACGATGCGGTCCTCCAGGCTGTGGAAGGTGACGACCGCCAGCCGGCCGCCTTCCTCCAGCATCGCCTCGGCCGCTTCCAGCCCCCGCTCCAGTTCTTCCAGCTCGCGATTCACATGGATGCGGATCGCCTGGAAGGTGCGGGTCGCGGGGTCCTTCTTGTCATGCGGCTTGTGGCCAAGCGCCTTGCGCACGACGCCGGCAAGCTGCCCGGTACGCTCCAGCGGCCGCGCCTCGACGATCGCCTTCGCCACGCGGCGCGAGCGGGGCTCCTCGCCATAGCGATAGAGGATGTCGGCAATCTCCTGCTCGGGGGCATTGTTCAGGAAATCGGCGGCGCTCATCCCGCTCTGGCTCATCGTCATGTCGAGCGGCCCGTCGCCCTGAAAGGAAAAGCCCCGCTCCGGCCGGTCGAGCTGCATGGACGAAACGCCGATGTCCAGCGTGACGCCGGAAACCGATGTCACGCCCCGGTCCGCCAGCAGTTGCTCCATCCGCGAAAATTCGCCCGCTATCAGGGTGATGCCCTTTGCGTCGGCCAGCGCCTGCCCTTCGCGAATCGCGTCGGGGTCGCGGTCGAAGGCGAAGACCCTCGCCCCCTTGTCCGCCATGGCGCCCGAATAGCCGCCCGCGCCGAACGTGCCGTCGACATGGACCTCGCCGGGGTTGATGGCGAGGGCGTCGAGCACTTCGTCGATGAGCACCGGAATATGGCGCTCGGGGTCCTTGGCATGATCGGCGGAAGCGCTCACCTAGCCCCTCCAGCCGTCCGCTGGTCCAGCCAGCGGCGAACCTTGTTGCGGATCAGTTCCGGCCGGTCCTTGCTGTCGACCAGCGTTTCCGGCTTCCAGATCTGGATGTAGCGACCCACGCCATAGAAGAAGACGGCGTCGGCGATGCCATATTCCTCCTTGATGTCGGGATGCATGGCGAAGCGGCCGCCGTCATCGAAATTGACCTCCTCGATCGTGCCGAGGCGGCGCTCCAGTTCCAGATCGGCATCATAGTCGCGCCCCGCGGCGCGCGCTTCGCGGGCCAGTTCCTCGACTTCGGTGAACAGATGGCGGCGGTGCGATTCGCCAAAGCCAGTGGCGCAGGGGTTGCCGCCATGGACCGAGAGGAAAAGCCGGGTTTCATTGCCGCTGGACAGCTTGACCTGCCGGCGCATCTCCAGGGGCAGCACGAAACGGCCCTTGCCGTCCGCGACGCTGAATGCGTTGCCCGTATAGAGAATGACTTCCGACACTTTTGGACTGCTGCCCCTCTGTTCCCGGGGCGCAGGCTATCGCCAGCCGGATTCGCGCAGAGACGAACCGGCTCACAGGACTAGCAAAGCCTGACAAACCCCTATGGCTTTCAAATACCAAGCCACGGGGTGCAAGAAAAGGGATATTTTGGGAAAAGCCGGGAAATCCTGTTTTGTTCTGGTAATTAACCCTCTTTAAATGGCGTTGGCCGGGCAGGACGTGGCGAAGAAAGGTCCAAGGGAGCCGCCCCGCGCCGCCGGAAAAACACGGTTCCCAAGGCCGCCCAGAAAATCCCGACGAGGACCGCCCAGCGAACGGCGTTGACCAGCGCGTCACCCGACCGGACCCAGCGCCGCCCTGCCGGAAGCGTGGCGCCCAAAGCTTCCGCCACGAACTGCGGGGTATCGGCGGTCCATTGTCCGGGCTCCAACGACGCGGCGGCATCCGCGAGCCAGAGCCTATCGTCGATCAGATCGGCATCCGCGACGATGGTTACGCTGCCCTTCCCCACCATGCAGCGCGCCACCAACCCCCGCCCCACGATGCGGCACTCCGGCCCAGCATCCTCGAAACCGGAGGCGGAATAGACGGTCAACACCCGCCCATCGCCCAGAAAATGACGCTTTTCGCCCGCGCTGGGGGGCGTCAGCCTGACGCCCCAATATTCGATCATCGCCGCGAGCAAGGTGACGGCCGGCGGTCGCCGCCGGTCGCCCAACGGCAGGTCCATCGGCCAACGCAGTTCCGGATCGGCCAGGACCAGCGCCTTGCCGCCCCGGCCGATCCATCCGTTCAACGCGACCAGTTCATCCATCGAAAAAGCCCGCGGCTGGGCGAGGAGGAGCGTCTTGGCAGGGCTGTTTTCCAGAACGAGCGGCGAATCGAGGGGGCTCAGGTCGAATCGCTGGCGGAGGACGGTGACGATGGGCGCATCCACCTGGGCGCCATCGCGCCAGAACAGCGGCAGTCCGGTGATGATGGACAATTTGGGAGGATGAGGCGCGCGCTGAACAGCCGGCTCCTGAGCCAGCCAGCACGCCGCGAGAGCCAGCAAGGCCAGGCCCATCGCAGCAATCCGCCCTGTTCCTGCGAAGGCAGGAACCCAGTCCCGCCATTTGGACGGGGCGGTCGCAAGCCATTCGTCTCTCTCAAGCGCCTTGGTGGGAACACGGAACATCAATCCCGCAAACGTGGCCGCCAGCACCACCGCAAGCAACCAAAGCACGGGCAGCAAAGCCGGCACGCGCCAAGCCGCCAGAAACGCGCAGGACAACACCGTCCCAACCGTTCCCAGCCCGGCCCACCACGCCGCCCCGTCCCCCCGCCGCGCCTTCAGCACAGCGGCCATCGGGATCGCCAGCAATGCCGGAACCATCCAGCCCCGAGGATCGACCTGCCCGGTCCGCAGCAGCGCGGGCAACCCGCCGAGCAGCACCAGGAGCCCGGGCAGAGCCAGCATCAAAAATGTCCGAAGCGCAGCCTTCAAGCCGAACCCGCCAGCATCAGCGCGAAGCCGGCGGAATCTCGCGATCCATGGGTTTCTTGAGATTGGGGTCGGGTTGCAGGTCCGGCACGATCGGCGCCTGCTCCGGCGCGGGCTGCACGCCCAGTTCCGCCAGCGGCTCCTTGGGCGATACCGCATTCACGTCCAGCGTGGGCACGGTCGGCGGCGGCACCGCCGGATCGTCTATCCGCGCCTTGTCGATCACGATATTCGCCAGACCCACGAGCAACACCACGCCCGCCAGCCCGGTGAGGCCAATCTGGACACGCTGCAACCCTTCCTGTTGGCGGGGTGTTTCAGCCATGAAGCGCTCTTTTTTATCGCCGCCGCGACCTGTGTCGGCGGTCAACGAGTTTGCGCGAGCCAGGGGAAGACAGTCAAGCCCTTCAATTCCAGCCATTCGCGATTATAAAGCGTTGAAAGATAACGAAATCCGGTATCGCACAGGATCGTGACGATCCGCTTGCCGGGCCCAAGGCGCTTCGCCAGCGCCACCGCGCCCGCGACATTGATGCCCGACGACAGGCCCAGGCACAGCCCTTCCTCGGCCAGCAGACGCCGTACCCAGAGCAGCCCTTCCTCATCGGAAATGCGGAACTGGGTATCGATCGGCGCGCCCTCCAGATTGGCGGTGATGCGTCCCTGCCCGATGCCCTCGGCCACCGAAGACCCTTCCGCCTTCAGCTCGCCATGGGCATAATAATTGTAAAGCGCCGCGCCATGCGGATCGCTGAGCGCGATGGTGATATTCTCGTCATGCGCCTTCAGGCCCAGCCCCACGCCCGCGATCGTCCCGCCCGTGCCCGCCGCGCAGGTGAAACCGTCGATCTGCCCGTCCATCTGGGTCCAGATCTCCTCGGCGGTGCCAATGATATGCGCCTTGCGGTTGGCGATATTGTCGAACTGGTTGGCCCAGATCGCGCCTTCCGTCTCCTCCGCCAGGCGGCGGGAGGTGTGGACGAAATGGCCGGGATTGGAATAGGGCGCCGCCGGCACCGTCACCAGCTCGGCGCCCAGCGCGCGCAGCGTGTCCATCTTCTCGCGGCTCTGCGTCTCGGGCATGACGATGATCGTCCGATAGCCCTTGGCGTTGGCAACCAGCGCCAGCCCGATGCCGGTATTTCCCGCCGTCCCCTCGACGATGGTGCCGCCGGGCTTCAACAGCCCCTTTTCCTCCGCATCGTTGACGATGAACAGCGCCGCGCGATCCTTTACCGAAGCGCCGGGATTGGCGAATTCGCATTTGGCGTAAATGTCGCAACCCGTCTCTTCCGAAGGGCCGGCAAGGCGCACCAACGGCGTGTTGCCAATCAGGGCGAGACTATCTTTCTGAACCAGCATGGCTTCCGCATAGCGGACCAGATACGCGCTTGCCAAGCAACGGATTGATGGCCGCACGAAAGTCGGGATTGTCGCTGGACTCGTTAAGCTTTGCATCCTCCACCGTCTCAGAGCGGGACAGGCCGGATTCCGCGGGGGAACTGGCGAGGCTTTTCCCCTATGATAAGCGCCAACATGCGGATTTTCGGGGGAAACGGGGCTTTGAAGGGCCAGCGGACAGGGGTGAGGCACGGTGTCGTCGCCGCGCTGGCGCTGCTCGCCCTCGCCGCGCCGCGCCTGATCACAGCGGCACCGCTTGACCTGCTGGCCGCCAACCATGCGCAGGATGATCCCGCGGAGAAGCCCGGTGAGAATTTCCCCGGATCCGCCTTCTTCTTCGCGCAGGGCGCCTTCGATCCCGCGCCCGGCGCCGCAACGCTGCGAAGCGAGCATGTACTTGGGCTTGATGCCGTGCAGGCTGCTCCCGCCATGGCTTTCCGGGGCCTGACCGCGCTCGACAGCTATCGGGCGCTCAACTGCCTGACATCCGCCGTCTATTATGAGGCGGGGAGCGAGCCGGAGGACGGGCAACGCGCCGTGGCGCAGGTGGTGCTGAACCGCGTCCGCAACCCCGCCTGGCCCAAGAGCGTGTGCGGCGTCATCTACCAGGGGTCGGAACGCACCGACTATCGCTGCCAGTTCACCTTCAGCTGCGACGGCTCCATGGCGCGCGGCGCGAGCGCGGACGGATGGGCGCGCGCCCGCCGCATCGCCGCTCAGGCGCTTTCCGGCATGGTCTATCGGCCCGTCGGCCTTGCCACCTATTATCATACGCTGGCGGTGCGACCCGAATGGGCCGGCGCGATGCGGCCGGTTGCCGTGATCGGCGCGCATATCTTCTACCGCCCGCCCGGTGCCGGTGGCACGGCCGCCGCTTTCCGCATGGCTTATTCGGGGCGCGAAACACAGTCGGGGCCTGCCCGACTGGCATTGACCGCGAAGTCCCCGATGTTCGATCCCATGGTGGCGGAACCCGTCACGGCATCCCCCGCGCCCGCCGTGCCCGTCACCGGGCCTTTTGTCCCTCTGTCCCCCGATGCGCCGGGCCTTCCCCAATCGACGATCCGCCCCGAATATCGCAACAGCGGCCGACCGCTGATCTGACGAGCGTTTTTTGCGGAAAAATGCCGATTATTTTATGGTTACCGTTTTAGAAACCAATCAAACCGTTGAAAAATAACGAAATAAATTTCTCATCATTTTTTCGGACCTGGGGAACCTAATCCTTCCTTCATGGGTTCTGCACTGCGGATAGCAAATCTTTTGCCCCCCGCTCTTGCTATCCAAAAAAACATGAGCCCGGAACGCATCTCCCCCCCCGACGCGTTCCGGGCTCAGAATTTTTTAGACAACTCCCGGAAATCAGAGATATTTTCGCTCTCGGAACGCTTTTCCGGGCAGCGGGTTGTTCAGTGGTCACCGGCATGACGCCCGGTTGAAGCATTTCCTGCCAGCTATGCAGGACAAAGGCTCTGAAAAGGAGACGATGATGACCAGGAAGATATTGGCCGCCCTTCTATTGACCGGTTCGTTGATGGTCGCGGCCTGCAACACGGTCGAAGGCGCCGGCAAGGACGTGCAAAGCGCCGGCCAGGCGGTCGAAAACGCCGCCAACTGATCCGATGGAAAGGCTCGCTTCACAGCGAGCCTTTTTTCAACCCGCAGCGTCCGCCGCTTCGCTGGTGGCCAGATCCTTGGCCTGCTTCCGGTCGGTGAACCAGATGGCGACGATGGTGATTTCATAAAGCGCCAGCAGCGGAATCGCCAACATGAGCTGCGAGACCACGTCCGGCGGCGTCAGCACCGCCGCCAGCACGAAGGCGGCCACGATCATGTAGCGGCGCAGGCCAATCAACTGCGCCCGGCTCACAAAACCGGCGCGGTTGAGCAGCATCAGCAGCACCGGCATCAGGAAGCTGATGCCGAAGGCGAGGATGAACTGCATCACCAGCCCCAGATAACTGTCCGCGCTGGGCAACGCCTCCACCTGCAGGCCGCTGCTGTTGCCCTGAAATTCAAGGAAGAAGTGGAAGGCCGTGGGCATCACCACGAAATAGGCCAGCGATGCGCCCATGGCGAAGAGGAAGGGCGTGGCGATGAGGAACGGCAGCAGCGCCTTCTTTTCCTTCGCATAGAGCCCCGGCGCGACAAAGGCCCAGAGCTGGTTCGCGATGATCGGAAAGGACAGGCAGAAAGCGCCGAAGACCGCGATCTTCACCTGAACGAAAAAGGCTTCATACAGCTTGGTGTAGACCAGCCGCCCGCCATCGTCGCCAAAGGCTTCCTTCAGCGGATGGACCAGGATCGCGAACAACTGCTCGGAGAAATAGAAACAGATCGCGCCCGTTATGAACAGCGCATAGACGCATTTGAGCAGCCGTCCGCGCAGCTCGATCAGATGGTCGAGCAAAGGCGCCTTGCTGTCGTCGATGTCCTTCATGCCGCCGCGTCGTCCTTCCGCACCGGTTCCTGCGCCACATAGGGCGGTCCGTCCGTCGCTGGCGGGGCGACATAGGGGGGCGCTTCGCTCGCCGGGGCCGATTCAGCGACGAAGGGCGGCACCTCTCCGGCTGCCGCTGCGGCGGCGGGTGCCGGCAAGGCTCCGGTTTCACCGGCGGTTTCAGGCGCAAGCGTCTCCGGCGGATGCTCTTCCATGATCCGCTTGTTCTGCGCGGCCCATTTCTTCTCCAGTTCCTCCAGCTCCACCTCGCGGACCATCGCATCGATGCCGGTGCGGAAATGGCGCGCCATGGACTGCGCCTTGCCCACGATCTGCCCCACCTTGTAGAGCGCGCGCGGCAGGTCCTTCGGGCCGATGACGATCACCGCGATGATGACGATCACCAGAAGTTCAGACGAATCGATACCAAACATGCGTGCCTACCGCCCCGGCCGAAGGAAAAATCAGGCCTTGGTCTTTTCTTCCGTCGCGGTGGGCGCGTCCTGTTCGGGCACGCGATGGCCCTCGATACGCGTGGCGGGCTTGGTGGGCACGTCGTCGTCCTCCATGCCCTTCTTGAAGCTCTTGATGCCCTTGGCAACGTCGCCCATCAACCCGGAGATGCGGCCGCCGCCGAACAGCAGCATGACCACCAGGAGAACGATGACCCAGTGCATCAGCGAAAAGGAACCCATTTGAACACACTCCTGAAACTGCGTCTTATCTAGAGTGATTTCGCGTGAAATGGAAATATTTCACGGCCCGGAAATCACGGCGAACAAACCCGCAGATCATGTTTCGGCCCGGCAGGGGCCCAAGCATGATCTAGGCGTCTTCCTCATCATTTTCCACAACGGATTGGGCGCCCAGACCCTCAAGCGCCAAATCGACGGGATCGAGCAGGCCGGCGGCCCGCAAGTCGTCGATACCCGGCAGGTCCCTGCGGCTGCTAAGGCCGAAATGTGACAGAAATTCTACCGTGGTGGCGTAGATCAGCGGCCTTCCCGGCACCTCCCGGCGTCCGGCGGGCCTGACCCAGCCCGCCTCCATCAGCACGTCCAGCGTGCCTTTCGCCACCTGAACGCCGCGAATGGCCTCTATCTCGGCCCGGCTGACAGGCTCATGATAGGCGATGATCGCCAGCGTCTCCATGGCGGCGCGCGACAGCTTGCGCGTCTCGTCCTTCTCCCGGCGAAGGATATGGGAAAGGTCGGCCGCCGTCTGGAAATGCCAGCGCCCGCCCCGCTCGACCAGATTGACGCCGCGCCCCGCATAATGACCGCTGATCGTCGCCAGCGCGGCGGCAAGATCGCCCGCCTCCCCCACATGCAGCTTGATTTCGCCCAGGGTCAGCGGCTGTTCCGATACGAACAGCACGGCCTCCACCGCACGAAGGAAATCGTCCTGTTCCTCGATCACAATAGGCGCCCCGCATTCGGTTCCGGCACGGCGGCCCGCAGGAAAATGGGTTCGAAAATCCCGTCCTGCTGGATTTCCAGCCGCCCCTGCCGCGCCAGTTCCAGCGCGGCGACGAAACTGCTGGCCAATGCCGATCGTGCCATCGGCCCATCCTGCCCGCTCGGCAGGAAGGCTTCAAGCGCGGTCCAGTCGATCGCCGCCCCCACCAGCGCGCCGACGCGCTGTATCGCCTCGTCCAGGGTCATGACCGGCCGCACCGCGACCATATGCACCACCGGCTGCGTCCGCGCACGGACCTGGCCGTAGGACTGGATCAGGTCGAACAGGCTGGCCGCCCATTTCGCCTTGCGGACGAGGCGCAGGCCTTCGGGCCTTTCGCGGACGAACACGTCGCGGCCGATGCGGTCGCGCGCCATCAGCCGGGCGCCCGCCTCCCGCATCGCCTGAAGCCGCTGGAGCCGCAATTGCAGACGCAGCGCCAGTTCCTCGGGGCTGGGTTCGGGCTGCGCCTCCCTCGGCAGCAGCAGCGAGGATTTGAGATAGGCCAGCCACGCCGCCATCACCAGATAGTCGGCCGCCAGTTCCAGCTTCAGCTTCCGCGCGCCCTCTATATAGGCGAGATATTGTTCGACCAGCGCGAGGATGGAGATTTCGCGCAGGTCGACCTTCTGCGTCCGCGCCAGCGCCAGCAACAGGTCGAGCGGCCCCTCCCAGCTTTCGAAACTGACGGTCAGCATGTCGGGCCGGGCCGCGGCGGCAGGGGCGAAGAGGTCGTCCATCGCTAGCAGGGCGCTTTCCGGCAATCGGCGCCCCGCCTCACGCCGGCACCATCGCCAGCAAGGCGTCGCGGGTGGCGAGCAGTTCCTCCAGCGGCGGTCCCCCGGGCGGTGCGCCGCTCGACGCCATCGCCCGGTCCAGCCTTGCCTTCGCCTCGGTCCCGATGTCCGGCAGCAGGCGGGCAATGCCGACCATATCGTCCATCCGCCCCCAGCAATTGAGCGCCAGATCGCAGCCTGCCGCCACCGTTGCCGCCGCCAGTTCCGGGATGCTGCCCTTCAACGCCTTCATGTCCAGATCGTCGGACATCAGCAGCCCGGCGAAGCCGATCCGCCCACGGATGATCGTGTCGATCACGGAACGGGAGAGGCTGGCCGGCAGGTCGGGGTCCCAGGCCGTATAGACGACATGCGCCGTCATCCCCATGGGCGCATCCTTCAACGCCTGGAACGGCGCCAGATCGATCGCCAGCGCATCCTCGTCGGCGGTGACGATGGGCAGTTCATGATGGCTGTCGACCATCGCCCGGCCATGCCCGGGCATATGCTTGACGATGCCGACCACGCCGCCATCGGCCAGCCCTTCGATCACCGCCCGCCCCAGCGCGGCGACCCGCATCGGCTCCGCGCCAAGGGTGCGGTCACCCATGATGTCGCTTGCCCCTTCCTGCCGCACGTCGAGCAACGGCAGCGCATCGACGGTAATGCCGACTTCCGCCAATGTGATGGCAATGGCCCGCGCATTGGCATGGGCCGCCGCGATGGCGCTGGACGGAGCGATTTCGTAGAGCTTGTCGAACACCGCGCCAGGAGGAAAGCTGGGCCAGACCGGCGCCTGCATCCGCGCGACCCGGCCGCCTTCCTGATCGATCATGATGAGCAGATCGTCCCGGCCATGCAGCGCGCGCAGATCGTCGGTCAACGCGCGAAGTTGCCCCCGATCCAAGATATTGCGGCGGAAGAGGATGTAACCCGCCGGATCGGCCTCCGCGAAGAAGGCGCGTTCATCGGAAGTCAGTGTCTCGCCGGAAAGGCCGAAGATAACGGGTTTCATGCGGAGCGATGGTAGCGGCTGAAAGCGGCTCTGTCGAAGGGGTTGTTCCGGCCTTGCCGCAGGATCGGTGGGATTTGGCCGAGGGACATAAATGGGCGGGTCCAAGACATTCCCCCTCCCGCCTGCGGGAGGAGGAATGCCTCAGGACGGCCATTCCCGGCCAAGTCCCCATTCCCCTAATTCACCACCATGCAGCTTTCGCCCGCGACCTTGAGCTTGCCGCAGAGCGTACTCGCCTGCCCGCCCGCCGCCGCGCGCAGGCGGTAGACGGTGCTGCCGCCCACCTCGGCCTGCTCGATCGACATGGGCAACGGCTCCAGATAGGTGAAGCGCTTGGACAGCCGCTTCCATGCATCCTTGGCGAAAGCCTGGTTGCCATAGGCGCCAAGCTGGATCATGCCGCCGCCCGCCGGCCGGGCCGCCGCCGTCGCCGGCCTGGCGCTGGTCTCGTCCGCCACGCGCGCCGTGACGCTCTGCGACGGCTTGCCTTGCACCGCAGGGCGCGCATTATCCGCTGTCCCGGTCGGCGTGATCGGCGCCTCCGGCACGCGGGTCGGATCGATTCGCCCGTCACGCGCCACGCCCTCGCTCGCGGCATAGCTGGC
Organism: Sphingobium sp. CFD-2; assembly: GCF_024611135.1. Lineage (NCBI taxonomy): Bacteria > Pseudomonadati > Pseudomonadota > Alphaproteobacteria > Sphingomonadales > Sphingobiaceae > Sphingobium > Sphingobium sp. CFD-2. The sequence continues at coordinate 2,561,923 of NZ_CP084405.1, forward strand.
ATCGCCCTCACCATCGAACTTCTTGGCGTCGGCTTCCTTGGCCGGAATCTTATAGTCGCCGGCAGGCGCGGCGATCAGCTTACCCTCGCCCCCGGCGCCGCCCGTCCGGTTCTGGATCAGCCAGACCCCCGCGACGACCGCGCCGATCAGCACCAGGCCAAAGAGAATGAAGCCCAGCAGCCGCAGCGGCGACAGCCCCGGCTCCTCCTCATCCTCGATGGCGGGTTCCAGCCAGGGCAGACGCTCCTCATCGTCCAGGTCCAGCCTTCCCCGCGCATAATCGCCCATCTCGATCAAACTCCGCCGGTCATTGCATCTCGTTCAGGGCCGCAACGCCCATCAGCGCCAACCCGTTGCGGATGATCTGCCCGATTCCCCGGCTCAAGAAAAGCCGCGCGGAAGTGGTGGCCGGGTCGTCCGTCAGGATGACCCGCGCCCGCGGATTGTCGTTGCCCAGATTCCACCAGCTATGGAAGGCCGAAGCCAAGTCATTGAGATAGAAGGCAATGCGATGCGGTTCACGGGCCGAAGCCGCCCCCTCCACCACACGCGGGAACTGCGCGGCGAGCTTCACCAGCCCCAGCTCCTCCGTCCCAAGGCGGGACAGGTCGGGCACGGGCAGGTCGATCCCCGCCTCCTCCGCCCGCCGTCCGAGCGAGGAAATGCGCGCATGGGCATATTGCACATAGAAGACCGGATTGTCCTTCGACGCCTCCACCACCTTGGCGAAGTCGAAGTCCATCTGCGCGTCGGCCTTGCGCGTCAGCATGGTGAAGCGGACCACATCCTTGCCCACTTCGCGAACCACATCGGCCAGCGTCACGAAATTGCCGGCGCGCTTGGACATCTTCACCGGCTCGCCGTCGCGCAGCAGGCGGACCATCTGGATCAGCTTGACGTCGAAGCGCGCCTTGCCCTCCGTCAGCGCGGCGACGGCGGCCTGGATGCGCTTCACCGTGCCGCCATGGTCCGCGCCCCAGATGTCGATCAACTGGTCGGCCGTCTGCGCCTTCTGGAAATGATAGGCCATGTCGGCGCCGAAATAGGTCCAGCTTCCGTTCGACTTCCTGATCGGCCGGTCCTGATCGTCCCCGAATTTCGTCGAGCGGAACAGCGGCAGTTCGACGGGCTCCCAATCCTCCGGCGTCTCGCCCTTGGGCGCTTCCAGCACGCCGTCATAGACGAGGTCGTGCGCCCGCAGCCATTTTTCGGCCGCTTCGGGCTTGCCTGCCGCCTGCAACTCGGCCTCGGAAGAGAATATGTCATGATGGATGCCCAGCAGCGCCAGATCGCTGCGGATCATCTCCATCATCGCCGCGACCGCTCTGGTGCGGAACGGCATCAGCCATTCGCTTTCCGGCGCACCGACATATTTGTCGCCATATTCGGCGGCCAGCGCCTGCCCCACCGGTACCAGATAATCACCGGGATAAAGACCCTCGGGAATCTCTCCTACCGCCTCGCCCAATGCCTCGCGATAGCGCACATGCGCCGACCGGGCGAGCACGTCCACCTGCCCGCCGGCATCGTTGATATAATATTCGCGGATCACCTTGTGCCCGACATGCTCCAGCAGCGTGGCGAGCGCGTCGCCCACCACCGCGCCCCGGCAATGGCCCATATGCATCGGGCCGGTCGGATTGGCGGAGACATATTCGACGTTGACCGTCACGCCCTCGCCCGTCGAGGAGCGGCCATATTCCTCCGCCTCCGCATGGATCGCGGCGAGTTCCGCCCGCCAGGTGGCGTCGGTCAGCTTCAGGTTGATGAAGCCTGGGCCGGCAATCGATGCGCTCTCTACCTCGTCCAGCCTTTCCAGGCCCGCGACGATCTTCTCCGCCAGTGCGCGCGGATTGCTGCCGGCGGGCTTGGCCAGCACCATGGCGGCGTTGGTGGCAAGGTCGCCATGGCCTGGATCGCGCGGCGGTTCGACCGTCACCGGCTTGCGGTTGAGGCCGGCGGGCAGCGTGCCGTCAGCCTCCAGCGCGTCGAGCACGGCATCGAGATGGGCGGTGAAGCGGTTGTAAAGAGACACTGGGCGAACTTTCTACCAGGACCCGTTCACCCTGAGCCTGTCGAAGGGTCGCCCTTTTTCTTCAAGAAACAAGGGCTTCGACAAGCTCGGCCCGAACGGGGAAATGAACTGAGCTAAGCTTAGCGGGTCGCGTTGTAACGGAGCTGATCCTGGGTCAGGTTGAAACCCACGAGCAGCTCGAAGCTGGTTCGCTGCAAGGCCGCCTTGACGTCCGGCTGCGCGAAGGGGTCGATCGCCGCGTCGGCATCCCCCGCCTTGCGCTTCTCCGTGATCTTGCGCTGGATGTCGGCCGGCAGCGTCGCGGCGGCCCTGTTCACATAGGAGCCGGCCTTGGCGGTCGTGGTGGCGCGATATTGCCCGGCCGGAAAGTCGAGCACCACCTGGCCCACACGCTTGGCGACGACGGCGTTGCCGCCCCGCACCACGGCGGAATAATAAGGCAGCGTCACCTGCCGCGCCGCGCCCGCATCGCTGCGGCGGGCGTTCACGGTGAAGGTCGCCTCCGTGTAAAGCTGGTCCCCTTCCGAGCAGGTGGAGCGCAGGTTGGTGATCTCCGCCACCACGTCGATCGCACGGGCATCCGTGCTGCCCGCCGGATTGAACAGGGTGACGTCGCCGGTCTGCGCCGGGATCGCCGCGACGGGACAGGCCGATCGCACGGCCACGATGCCGCCGGTGGGATCGATTTCGCCCCGCTGGGAACAGCCCGCAAGGGCCATGGCGATCATTCCGGTCAGCGCAAATCGAGAAAAGGTCACAGGCAATCCCTTGGGAACAGGCGTTGGGCTTCTTATCCATAGCCCGTCCCCCACGCAACTCAAACTGCACAGGGCGGCAAGGAAGCGGCTTTCCTCCAAAGCCACATTGGCCTAAGCGGCAGGCATGACCGATCTTCCGCCCATGAAGCTGCTGATCGCCGCCCCGCGCGGCTTTTGCGCCGGTGTCGACCGCGCCATCGTCATCGTCGAAAGGGCGATCGAGAAATATGGCGCGCCTGTCTATGTCCGGCACGAGATCGTCCACAACAAATATGTGGTCGACGGGCTGAAGGCGAAGGGCGCGATCTTCGTCGAGGAACTGGACCAGGTTCCCGACGGCTTGCCCGTGGTCTTTTCCGCCCACGGCGTTCCCAAGACGGTCCCGGCCAAGGCGGAGGAGCGCGGGCTCGACTATCTGGACGCCACCTGCCCGCTGGTCAGCAAGGTCCACCGCCAGGCCGAACGGCAGGTGGAAGCGGGGCGCCATATCCTCTTCATCGGCCATAAGGGCCATCCGGAGGTGATCGGCACCTTCGGTCAGGTCGAGGCGGGGCATATGACCCTTGTCGAAACGGTGGAGGATGCAGAGGCCTTTACCCCTGCCGATCCCGACAATCTCGCCTTCCTGACGCAGACGACGCTGTCCGTCGACGACACCGCCGCGATCGTCGCCACGCTCCAGCGCCGCTTCCCCACCATTCATGCGCCCAAGGGGGAGGACATCTGCTACGCCACCTCCAACCGGCAGGCGGCGGTGAAGGCCATTGCCGCCCGGTGCGACGCCGTCTATGTGATCGGCGCGCCCAACAGCTCCAACTCGCTGCGGCTGGTCGAGGTTGCGGAGCGCGAAGGCACGCCCGCTCGCCTGATCCAGCGCGCGGACGAGATCGACTTCGCCTGGCTGAAGGGCGTGAACACGCTGGGCCTTACCGCCGGCGCATCCGCCCCCGAAGTGCTGGTGCGGGAAGTGGTGGACCGGATCGGCGAAAGATTTTCCGTGGCGGAGGAACAGGTCGAAACCGCGCGGGAAAGCATTGCGTTCAAACTCCCCCGCGGACTGGAGGCCGCATAACTCCATGGCCGTCTATACCCAGGTTCCCGCCGAAGAGATCGACGCTTTCCTCACCCGCTACGACGCCGGACGCCTCGTTTCCGCCAAGGGCATTGCGGAGGGAGTAGAGAACAGCAATTATCTGCTGGAGACCACCGGCCCGGACGGCAATGGTCATCGCTATATCCTCACCCTCTACGAAAAGCGGGTGAACGAGGCGGACCTGCCCTTCTTCATGGACCTGCTCGACCATCTGGGCGCACGCGGTTGCCTCGTCCCCCGTTTCATCGCGGACCGGGAAGGCAGGCGGCTTCAACAGCTTGCCGGTCGCCCCGCCTGCCTGATCGAGTTCCTGACCGGCATCTCCGTGACCGAACCGACCGCGGGCCAGGCCCGGGCCGCGGGCGCGGCGCTGGGCGCGATGCACCGGGCGGCGGAGGGCTTTGCCGGCACGCGCCGCAATGCCCTCGATCTCCCCGGCTGGCATGATCTGGCCGCCAGATGCGGCGCGGACTTCGACCGGATCGCGCCGGGTCTCAAGGCCCGCGTGGCGGAGGAACTCGCTTTCCTCGACGCCCACTGGCCCGCCGAGCTGCCTCGCTCCGTGATCCATGCCGACCTCTTCCCGGACAATGTGCTGATGCTGGGCGATCGGGTGACGGGCCTCATCGACTTCTATTTCAGTTGCACCGATATCCGCGCCTATGATCTGGCCGTCACCCACAGCGCCTGGGTGTTCAGCAATGACGGCGCGACATGGCACGGCGATCGGGCGGCGGCGCTGGCTGCCGGCTATCGGGAAACGCACGGCCTGACCGAAGCCGAACGGGCCGCCTTTCCCGTCCTCTGCCGGGGTGCGGCGCTCCGCTTCCTGCTGACGCGCGCCTATGACTGGATCAATACGCCCGCCGATGCGCTGGTGACGCGCAAGGACCCGCTGGCCTATCTGCGCCGCCTGGAATTCTACGCCGCTGCCGATCCGGCCATGCTGCTCGGCGCATGAGCACCCTTCCCCAGGTCGAGATCTTCACCGACGGCGCGTGCAAGGGCAATCCCGGCCCCGGCGGCTGGGGCGCCGTGCTGCGCTTTGGCGAGACGGAGAAGGAAATCTCCGGCGGTGAAGCGCAGACGACCAACAATCGCATGGAGATGATGGCGGCCATGCAGGCGTTGGAGACGTTGAAGCGCCCATGCCAGGTGACGCTCTATACCGACAGCAAATATGTGATGGACGGCATCACAAAATGGGTGTTCGGCTGGCAGAAGAATGGATGGAAGACGGCCGACAGGAAGCCGGTGAAGAATGCGGAACTCTGGCAGGAGCTGGTCAGGGCCGCAGCCCGCCACAAGGTGACGTGGCAATGGGTGAAAGGCCATGCCGGCCACCCCGAAAATGAGCGGGCCGATCAACTCGCCTGCGCGGCGGCGGAGCAATTCCGCAAGTAAATGGGTTGACCCAACCGACGGGCGGCGCCGCTGGCCCCCTCGACTGGCTCCATCCCGTCAGGATTGGACGCCATCCTCCCCATCCAGGGGGTTGCGGCCGAATATATTGCCCGCCGGATAATAGCGGCAGACGAGATAGTCGTAGCTCTGCCCCTCCGCCAGGGCGCAGCCGACCTTGCGGGTGCCGCGCCAGATGATCTGGGTATAATGGCCGACATCTTCCCATCGGCCGGTGACGCTGAGGTCGGGCAGCTTGCCGCTCCGCCGGAACAGCCGCTTCTCATCGATGAAGGAGCCCACCATCAGCTGATAATCATAGAGGCCGCGCGATCCCATCCAGAGATTCTCGCCGCTGGGAACGGCGCGGCTGGCGCGGGCGGAATGGCGGAAGATGTTGGTCTGCGCCATCTGCCGGGCATAGCGGGCCGCATCGGCGGCCAGGGCGCTATCCCAGGCCAAGGGCGAAAGCCCCAGCGATTCCCGTTCCTCATTGTGCATGCCCAGCACGACGTCGCGCATCAGACCCTCGTCCCGATCCGCTTCCTCAAGACCGTAATAGGAAGCGGGCCGGGCGGGAGGCAATTGCCGCGCCCCGGGCGACGGCTCCGCGCCGCCCTGCCCCGGCGCTGCCGCCAACAGGCCGAGCAGCGCTAGCCGCGCAGGCCAAAGCCGTTTAAGAAGGCCCCCATTCATGTCGCCCGACCCCTTTATCCCCGCTGCCGCGCCCGATGAGCCCCTGGCCTTATATGTGCATTGGCCATTTTGCGTTTCCAAATGTCCTTATTGCGATTTTAACAGTCATGTTCGGGCCGAGATCGACAGCGATGCCTGGCGCGCGGCGCTGCTGAGCGACCTTGCCCATGAAGCGGCGCTGAGCGGCGGCCGGCCGCTCTCCTCGATCTTCTTCGGCGGCGGCACGCCGTCGCTGATGCCGCCCGACATCGTGGAGGCGCTGATCGACGCGGCCACGCGCCATTGGCGGCCGACGAGCGACATCGAGATCACGCTGGAGGCCAATCCCAGTTCGGTCGAGGCCGCCCGCTTCGCGGATCTGGCGGCGGCCGGGGTGAACCGTGTGTCTCTGGGCCTTCAGGCGCTGGAGGATGAGGCGCTACATTTCCTCGGCCGCGCCCATGACGTGCGGGAGGGGCTGGCCGCGCTAGACGTGGCGCAATCGGTGTTCGGCCGGGTGAATTTCGACCTGATCTATGCCCGTCCCGGCCAGAGCCTGGCGGATTGGGAAAGCGAACTGGCGCGCGGACTGTCCTTCGGCACCGATCATCTCTCGCTCTATCAGCTCACCATCGAACCTGGCACCCGCTTTGCGACGCTGGTGGCGCGGGGCGAGTTGAATCCCGCCGATCCGGACCATGCCGCCGACCTTTACGAACGGACGCAGGCGATGACGGCCGCCGCCGGCATTCCCGCCTATGAGATCAGCAACCACGCCCGGCCGGGGCAGGAAAGCCGGCATAACCTTACCTATTGGCGCTATGGCGACTATGTCGGCATAGGCCCCGGCGCCCATGGCCGGCGCGATGGGCTGGCGACGCTGCGGCACAGGAAACCGGAAAACTGGATGAACGCCGTCGCGCGCAATGGCCATGGCCTGCAAAGCGAAGACCCGCTCGACGGGCATGACAGGGCCAGGGAAGCGCTGCTGATGGGGCTGCGGCTGGGCGAAGGCGTAGAGCTGGAGAGGATTGCGCGGATGTCGAGGATGGCGGTCGAGGCTCTGGTGGATGCCGAGGCGGTGACGCGGCTGGCCAGCCATGGGCTCGTGCGGCGAGAGGGTCAGCGGCTCCGCATCGAGCCTGCCGGGATGCTGCTGCTCGACGCCATCCTGCCGGAGATCGTGGCGGTCTGAACGAGGGGCGCGGCATCCGCTACAAACGCGTCATGCTGAACCCGTTTTCAGCATCCATCCTGCCTTCAGGCAGCTTATGCCTGCGGAGAGAAATGGATGCCGGAACAATCCGAGGAGGCCGGCGCATGGGATAGTGGCGGCGGCGCCCTCCGGATCTCGCCCGTCAATCCTCGCCATCCATATGCGCGATCTCCTTGTCCAGATCGCGCAACACCTCGGCCCGGACCTTGTCCGACATCCGCGCAGCCGCAGCGATCTGGGCGCGGGCGGCCATCAATCCGGCCCGGGCGGCGCGATGGGCCTGCGCCTCGATCTGGTCCTGGCAGATGCGGACGCGGATATGGCGGCGGCCATCGGCATCCACCGTCTCCCGCTGGCTTACGCTCTTGCCGTTCTCGCAGCCATTGGCGACGTCGACATGCGGCACCATGCGGCGGATTTCAGCCTCGCTCGGCATGGCGTGGCTCAAGGCGCGGTCGCCCTCGTCGCGCAGGCCGGCGGGCGGCGCCGGGGGAACCGGCGGCGCCGGCAGCGCCATGTCGGCAACGGGCGCCGGAGGAGCAGGCGGAGCAGGAGGCGCCGGCGGCAGGACGGCCATCTCCTCAGCATCTCTCGCATCGGACGAGGACGGGGACGGGGGCGTGGCCGCGGCTTTCGGCGCTTCGGTCAGGGCGATCTCGCTGGCGGAGGCAGGCTGGGCGACCAGATCGGCCAGCCTGCCGAAGTTCATCGAATCCACCTTGTCGGTGATCGCGGCGACCTGCTGCGCCGCCCGGCTGCCGGACGCGGTCAGCGCCAAGCCGGACGCGGTCACCAGGGCGACCGCCGCCATGCCCCAGCTGATGCGGCGCAGCGACACTTCATGGGCAGAGAGCATTTTCAGCCTCCCTTTGAGTGCGGTTATGCGATTGAGATGACAGGCGCCGGCAAACTGGCGGCCGCCCGCAGCCTTCAAGATGGCGCGGCCATAGGCATGCGCCTGATCCCGGCCGTAGAGCGACAGGACCCGGGCATCGCAGGCCTGTTCCTGATCCGCCCGATAGGCGCGATAGGCAATCCACGCGACGGGATTGCACCAGTGCAGGCCCAGCAGCAACAGCGCGACCATATTGGCGACTAGGTCGCCGCCCTGATGATGGGCGCGCTCATGGGCGATGGCCATGGCCTGTTCCTGGGGATCGAAACGCAACGCAAAATCAACGGGCAGCACGATGACGGGGCGGAACACTCCGAAGGCGAGCGGTCCGCCCGCCCGTGGGCCGGTGACGATGCGGATGCGGCCTTCTTCCCCGATCGGCGTGGCGCCCTTCAGGATGAAACGCCGGAAGCGGACATAGCCGACCGCCTGGACGATCAGAAAAAGGACCACGCCCAGCAGCCAGATCGACACCGCGATCTCCAGCCAGGGAATGCTCCAGTCCGACCTGACCGGAAGCGCCACCGGCGCCGCATCCAGCAAGGTCGGCAAGCCCGCCTGGTCAACCGCCCGTTGCAGGGGCGAAGGGCTGGCGACCTCTCGCGGCAGGGCCGGCAAGCCCATGCGAGCGAAGGGCAGCAGCCATAGCCAATAGGCCGCCCCTGCACCCAGCCAGCGCGCCACCGGCTGCCGCAGCAGCATGACCAGCGCCATCAGCAGGGTCATGGCGATCAGCGTTTCCGCGATCCAGACGCTCATGATTTCAACCCCTTCAGGATTTCCTCAAGCTGGGCAATATCTTCCGCCGTCAACTGGTCCTGGCTGGCGAGCTGAGCCACCAGCGGCGACACGCGTCCGCCGAACAGCCGGTTCACCAACCGCCCCGACTCGCTGGCAACATACTCCTCCCGCGCGACGAGCGGGCGATATAAAAAGCGGCGGCCATCCTGATCGGCGGCGATGACGTCCTTGGCCATCAGCCGGGACAGCAGCGTCTTGACGGTCTGGACGCTCCAGTCGCGCCCGGCGGCGACGCGGTCCGCAACATCAGCGGCGGTCTGCGGCGCACGTTCCCACAGCGCCTCCATCACCACCAGTTCCGCTTCGCTGATCTTCTCGCTCAAGGGACTCGTCCGCATCAGAATCGACTACAGACGTAATCGCATTGATTACATCTGTAGTCAAGTGCATGTCATGAACTGTCGGTGCGGTTTACAGCGCCGGTATCGGCCGGACAGGCATTAACCTTTTCAAAGCGCGGGAACGGGCTATTCGCGATGGTTGGCACAGGCTTTGCGTCGTTTCAGACATACCCGATCGTTCGACTACCCGGGAGGATGCGGCACCAGTCTCCGCCGCATCCTCCCACCCGGGTTTCCCGTGCAGCGCCAGGCCTTAAACCAGACCTGTCGACTGCCTTGCCTCGATGGCGGCCGAACTCGTCGAAGAAGGACCGGTCTCGACGGCCATGTTCCCATACGGCCTTCGACAAGCTCCGTCCCCTCTCAGCATCCCGTCATCCGAAGGGCCGCATCAGGACCTGACAGGCATGAAAAAGGCGGCCCGGATGACCGAACCGCCCGCTCCATTCGCTTTAGCCAGCGCTCAATTGGCCGCGGCGACGCCCTGATCGGCCATCAACTGCTGCAACTCGCCGGCCTCGTACATTTCCATCATGATGTCGCTGCCGCCGACGAATTCGCCCTTCACATAGAGCTGGGGAATGGTCGGCCAGTCGGAAAATGCTTTGATCCCCTGGCGAACCGCCTGATCCTGCAAGACGTCGACGCTTTCATAGGCGACGCCCAGATGTTCCAGGATCGCAATGGCGCGGCTGGAAAAGCCGCATTGCGGGAATAGTGGCGTGCCCTTCATGAAAAGCACGACATCATTGCCGTTGACGATCTCCGCAATCCGCTGCTGCACGGCGTCGGTCATTATCTGGGTCCATTCCTGTCAGGCGCCGCTATCAAGGCGCATTTCGTCCAATGGCCGTTAATTGGGAACGGCGGTGGTCAGTTGCAAGGCGTGGAGCACGCCGCCCATGCGGCCGCCCAGCGCGGCATAGACCGCCCGCTGCTGCGCAATGCGGCTCATGCCCCGGAAACTCTCCGCCACGACACGCGCCGCATAATGATCGCCATCACCGGCAAGGTCGGTGATCTCGACCTCCGCATCGGGGATCGCGGCGCGGATCATGTCCGCTATTTCCTCGGCTGCCATCGGCATGGCGAAAGGGTCCTGACGCTTATTGGGCTTCGATGAACATGCGGCGGGCGATGACCTGCTGCTCGTCCAAGGCGGCGCGAACGCCTGCCTCGTCGATGTCGATGCCCGCCTGCGTCATGTCGCCCAGCAGCTTGCGGATCACATCCTCGTCGCCCGCTTCCTCGAAATCGGCCTGCACGACCGCTTTGGCATAGGCGTCCGTTTCTTCGGGGGTCAGGCCCATCTTCGCCGCCGCCCATTCGCCGAGCAGGCGGTTGCGCCGCGCCTGGATGCGGAACTGCATCTCCTGATCGTGCGCGAACATGTTTTCAAAGGCCTTTTCGCGGTCGTCGAAGGTTGTCATGCCTGTGCCCTGTAAAAGGTGAAATGGATCATCCGATCCGAAATAGGAAGATCGGGACGCTTACGCAACGGCGGGGACGAGCCAGGGACGCGTTCCGGCGTCCTTCGCCTCGAACGCGCCGATCGCGTCCGCCTGCCCCAATGTCAGCCCGATCTCGTCCAGACCGCCGAGCAGGCAATGCTTGCGGAAGGGATCGATCTCGAACTGAAAGCGGTCCTGAAACTGTGTCGTGACGGTCTGATGCTCCAGATCGACATGGATGGGGTCCGTCCTGGCCACCTCCATCAGCCGGTCTATCGCCTCCTGCGGCAGGACGACCGTCAATATGCCGTTCTTGAAGGCATTGCCGGAGAAAATGTCCGAGAAGCTGGGCGCGATCACCACCTTGATGCCAAGGTCGGCCAGCGCCCAGGCGGCATGCTCGCGGCTGGACCCGCACCCGAAATTGTCGCCCGCGATCAGGATCGGGCTGCCCGCATAGTCGGGATCGTCGAAGACATTGCCCGGTTCCTTGCGTAGCACTTCGAAGGCGCCCTTGCCCAGGCCCGCACGGGAAATGGTCTTGAGCCAATGCGCCGGGATGACGATGTCGGTGTCGACATTCTTCATCCCGAACGGATAGGCCCGGCCGTCGACGATATTCAGCTTTTCCATCAATGCGCCTGCTTGCTCGCCGGGCGCGGCGTGTCTTCCGCGCGCCCCAGGGTCGCCGCCATGGCGGCACTTGCCAGCGCGCCCAGCGCCAGCAGCCAGAATACCTTCTTCATGCGACCGCCTCTCCCCTTTTTTCACCCATCAGTTCGCGTACGTCCGTGAGATGTCCGGTGATCGCGGCAGCGGCGGCCATGACGGGCGAGACGAGATGCGTCCGCGACCCCGGCCCCTGCCGGCCCATGAAATTGCGGTTGCTGGTGGATGCGCAGCGCTCGCCGGCGGGCACCTTGTCCGGGTTCATGCCCAGGCAGGCGGAGCAGCCCGGCTCCCGCCATTCGAAACCGGCTTCGGTGAAGATGCGGTCCAGGCCTTCGGCTTCCGCCTGGCGCTTGACCAGCCCGGAACCGGGCACGACCATGGCATGCTTGATGCCGCTGGCGATCCGGCGGCCCTTCAGCAGGCCAGCGGCGGCGCGCAGATCCTCGATCCGGCTGTTGGTGCAACTGCCGATGAAGACATGTTCGATCGCCACATCCTCCATCCGCTGTCCGGCGGAGAGGCCCATATAGTCGAGGGACTTCTGCGCGGCCGCGCGCTTGGAGGCGTCGGCAAAGCTTTCCGGATCGGGCACCACGCCAGTGACCGGCACGACATCTTCGGGGCTGGTGCCCCAGGTGACGCTCGGCACGATGTCGGCGGCGTCGATGACCACGCTCTTGTCGAAAACCGCGCCTTCGTCCGTCGCCAGCGTCTTCCAATAGGCGACGGCGGCATCCCACTCCGCGCCCCTGGGGGCCATCGGGCGGCCTTCCAGATAAGTGAAAGTCTTTTCGTCAGGCGCGAACAGGCCGGAACGCGCGCCGGCCTCGATCGACATGTTGGCGACGGTCAGCCGTCCCTCGATCGACATGTCGCGGAACACCGATCCGCGATATTCCATGACATAGCCGGTGCCGCCCGCCGTGCCGATCCGCCCGCAGATCGCCAGCGCGACATCCTTGGGCGTGACGCCATAGCCCAATTCGCCCTCGACCACGACTTCCATGGTCTTGGACTGCTTCAGGAGCAGCGTCTGGGTGGCGAGCACATGCTCGACCTCCGACGTGCCGATGCCGAAGGCCAACGCCCCCAGCGCGCCGTGCGAGCTGGTATGGCTGTCGCCGCAGACCAAAGTCGTCCCCGGCAGGGTGAAGCCCTGCTCCGGCCCGACGACATGCACGATGCCCTGTTCGGGGTCCGCATCCCCGATCAGGCGGACGCCGAATTCCGGCGCGTTCCGCTCCAGCGCCGCAAGCTGCTGCGCGCTTTCCGGATCGGCAATGGGAATGCGGCGGCCCGCGGCGTCGCGCCGCGCCGTGGTCGGCAGGTTGTGATCCGGCACCGCCAGCGTCAGTTCGGGACGGCGCACCTTGCGCCCGGCGATCCGCAGCCCCTCGAACGCCTGGGGACTCGTCACCTCATGCACGAGATGGCGATCGATGTAGATCAGGCAGGTTCCATCGGGACGGCGCTCGACGACATGCGCGTCCCAGATCTTCTCATAGAGTGTGCGGGGCTTGACCATAGTGATTTCCCCCTAGACCCAGACAGGACAGGGGAAAAGGGGAAAAGCGGCCATTTTTTGCTGACGCTGGAGATAGCCCGACCGCAGGACGCCGCGCCAACGGGTTAGCCGGACGCGGCGTGCACGCTGGACATCGGGCTCAAATCGCCCGGTCGTCCCGCACGATGCGCCCCGCAGCGCCGAGTTCCGCTTCATGGCTTTCCTCGCGCCAGGTTTCGGCCAGCGCCGCGCTTTCCCATTCGCGCATCGCGGGCAGCGCCAGCATATGATCGACCCAGCCAAGCGCCACCGGACCGACATCGAGGCCATAGGTGCGCACCCGGAAAACGACCGGTGCATAGAAGGCGTCGGCGGCAGTGAAGGCGGGCCCGGCCAGGAACGGCCCACCGAAGCGGGACAACCCCTCCCCCCATAATTCGGTGAGCCGGGCGATGTTGCGGTTCAGGGAGGGCGAAGGCAGGTGCGGTTCCACCCGCACGCCGACATTCATCGGGCAATCATTGCGCAGGGCGGCGAAACCGCTGTGCATTTCCGCCACGGCCGATTGCGCCCACGCCCGCGCCGCTTCTTCCTTCGGCCAGACTTCCGCATGCCTGTCCGCCAGATAGAGCGTGATGCCCAGCGAATCCCAGACGGTCCGGTCCCCGTCGATCAGGGCAGGCACCTGGCCCGTTGGCGAAAATTCGCGGAAGGCAGCGTAGTTTTCGGCGGCGGCGAATGGCGCCATCCGGTCTTCGAAGGCTATGCCCAGCGCCTTCATCAGCACCCAGGGGCGCAGCGACCAGCTCGAATAATTCCGGTTGGCGGTGACGAGGGTGTAGGACATCGGCTTCTCCCGGTGGAACGGAGCGTCCGGAATAGACCTGCCTGCCGCCCGGCGAAAGCCGGAACGGGACAAGGGTTTCACAAGCTGGCCTTATGCAAAAAAACGGCCCGGAGCGCGAGGCTCCGGGCCGCCAAGTCCTTCCACCCTGATCACGGGAACTGCACTCCCGCGATCCGGACCGTTCGGCAGCCTTCGGGCTGCAAACTGGTTCCCGCCGCAGCCCCTAGGCTGCGAACTGATTCATCGTGTTGTGCGCGCCGCCGGCCTTCAGCGCCGCTTCACCCGCGAAATATTCCTTATGGTCGTCGCCAATGTCCGAACCGGCCATGTTCTGATGCTTGACGCAGGCGATACCCTGGCGGATTTCCTTGCGCTGAACACCCTCGACATAGCCGAGCATGCCTGCCTCACCGAAATATTCCCTGGCAAGATTGTCGGTCGACAGAGCGGCAGTGTGATAGGTCGGCAGGGTGATGAGGTGATGGAAGATGCCGGCCCGCGCCGCCGCATCCTTCTGGAAGGTGCGGATCTTCTCATCGGCCTCGCGGCCCAGGTCCGTCGCGTCGTAATCGGCGCTCATCAGCTTCGCCCGGTCATAGGCGCTGACATCCTTGCCCTCGGCGGTCCAGGCGTCGAAGACCTGCTGGCGGAAGTTCAGCGTCCAGTTGAACGAGGGCGAGTTGTTGTAGACCAGCTTCGCATTGGGCACGACTTCGCGGATGCGGTCGACCATGCCGGCGATCTGCTCGACATGCGGCTTTTCGGTTTCGATCCACAGCAGGTCCGCGCCGTTCTGGAGCGAGGTGATGCAGTCGAGCACGACGCGGTCCTCGCCGGTTCCGGTGCGGAACTGGAAGAGGTTCGACGGCAGGCGCTTGGGACGGAACAGCTTGCCGCCGCGGGCCAGGACGACATCGCCGCGCAGGCTGCCCAAGTCGGTGACCTCCTCGACGTCGAGGAAGCTGTTATACTGGTCGCCCAGGTCGCCATCTTCCTTGCTGTAGGCGATCTGCTTGGTGAGGCCGGCGCCCAGCGAGTCGGTGCGGGCGACGATGATGCCGTCGTCGACGCCCAGCTCCAGGAAGGCGTAGCGGACCGCGCGGATCTTCGCGAGGAAGTCCTCATGCGGAACCGTGACCTTGCCGTCCTGGTGGCCGCACTGCTTTTCGTCCGAAACCTGATTCTCGATCTGGATGCAGCAGGCGCCCGCCTCGATGAACTTCCTGGCCAGCAGGTAGGTCGCCTCGGCATTGCCGAAGCCCGCGTCGATGTCCGCGATGATCGGGACGACATGGGTTTCGTAATTGTCGATGTCATGGCTGATCTTCTGCGCCTTGACTTCGTCGCCGGCTTCGCGGGCGGCGTCGAGGTCGCGGAACATCATGCCCAGTTCGCGGGCGTCGGCCTGGCGGAGGAAGGTGTAGAGTTCCTCGATCAGCGCGGGGACGCTGGTCTTCTCATGCATCGACTGGTCGGGCAGCGGGCCGAATTCGCTGCGCAGCGCGGCGACCATCCAGCCGGAGAGGTAGAGGTAGCGGCCCTTGGTCGTGCCGAAATGCTTCTTGATGCTGATCATTTTCTGCTGGCCGATGAAGCCGTGCCAGCAGCCCAGCGACTGGGTGTAGTTGGCCGGATCGGCGTCATAGGCGGCCATGTCGCGGCGCATGATGCCGGCGGTGTAGCGCGCGATGTCGAGGCCGGTGTGGAAACGGTTCTGGAGACGCATGCGGGCGACCGATTCGGCCGCGATGCCGTCCCAATGGCCCTGACCCCCGATGGTGGCGCCAGCCTTCGTGATTTCCTGTTGGTAGGTCATGACAGCTCGATCCCATGAACGATGTGGTGAATGAATGGCGTTTTTCTAATCGGGCTTTCGCGGGTGCGGCAGGGGGCGTGAAGTTCAGTTGTAGAACTTTACAAGAATTGCGTGTAAAGTTGTAAAGGCTGCACAGGAGCGCTTGACGAATGGCCAAGGATCGACCGGTTTACATGGGGCCGCGGCTGCGCAGGCTGCGGCGCGAACTGGGTCTGACGCAGGCGGACATGGCGGCGGATCTGGAGATTTCCGCCAGCTATGTGGCGTTGCTGGAGCGCAACCAGCGGCCGCTGACCGCCGACATGCTGTTGCGCCTTGCCCGCACCTACAAGATGGACATGAGCGAGCTGGCGGGCGACGGCGGCGCCGAGCAGACCGCGCGATTGCAGGCGGTGCTGAGGGACCCGATGTTCGCGGACATCGACCTGCCGGTGCTGGCGACCGGGGATGTCGCGGTCAATTATCCGGGGATCACAGAGGCTTTGCTGCGGCTGCACACCGCCTATCGCGAGGAGCAACTGGCGCTGGCGGACCGGGGCGTGGAGCGGGAAGATGCCGCCGAGGCGCCCGATCCGGTGGCCGAATCGCGGCGATTCCTGGGCGCGCGGCGCAACAGCTTTCCGCTGCTGGACGATGCGGGGGAAAAGCTGGCGCAGGAGGTGGAGGCGGCGGGGAGCCTGTCGGCATGGCTGAAGGCGAAGCATAATCTGCGGGTCCGGCGCCTGCCGCCCGACGTCATGGCGGGATCGATGCGGCGGCTGGACCGGCACCGCGACGCTGTGCTGCTGGACGACGCGCTGGACGGGGCGAGCACCCAGTTCCAACTGGCGTTGCAGATCGCCTATCTGGAGATGCGCCGCGATTTCGACGCGGTGCTGAAGGACGGCCAGTTCGCGAGCGAGAGCGGGCGGCGGCTGACCCGGCGGGCGCTGGCCAGCTATGGCGCGGCGGCGATCCTGATGCCCTATACCGCCTTCGCCAAGGCGGTGGAGGCGCGGCGTTACGATGTGGAGGC
Source organism: Sphingobium sp. CFD-2 (assembly GCF_024611135.1). Taxonomy (NCBI): domain Bacteria; kingdom Pseudomonadati; phylum Pseudomonadota; class Alphaproteobacteria; order Sphingomonadales; family Sphingobiaceae; genus Sphingobium; species Sphingobium sp. CFD-2. The sequence goes on from NZ_CP084405.1 coordinate 2,578,443, forward strand.
GCTGGCCCGTCAGTTCGGCGCGAGCTTCGAGCAGACGGCCCACCGCCTCACCACGCTGCAAAAGCCGGGGCAGGAGCGCGTTCCCTTCTTCTTCCTGCGCGTCGACCATGCGGGCAATGTCAGCAAGCGGCTGGACAGCGCGGGCTTTCCCTTTGCGCGCCATGGCGGCTCCTGCCCGCTCTGGTCGGTGCATCATGCGTTCGAGCGGCCCAGGGAACTGCTGACGCAATGGCTAGAACTGCCCGACGGGCAGCGATTCTTTTCCATCGCGCGGACGGTGACGGCGGGCGGCGGCGGCTGGGGCGCGCCGAAGATCGAGCGGGCGATCGCGCTATGCTGCGCGGCGGAGCACGCCCATCGGCTGATCTACACGACCGGCGAGGCCACGCCCGAACCCACGCCGATCGGCGTCACCTGCCGCCTGTGCCATCGCAGCCAGTGCATGGCGCGATCCGCCCCGCCCATCGGGCGCGACATGCTGCCGGAGGATTTCCGGCGAACCCACGCGCCCTTCGGTTTCGCCGACGGGTGAGCGCGGCGGCGGCGGATCGTGGCGGGTCCGGCTGACCTGCGCCGGACCCGTCCGCCCCTTTTTGGCTTCAGCGCGGATCAGGCCCGCGCACATCGTCCTGCCTCAGCCGCGAGACCGAAGGCGCCATGCGGTGATCGACCGGCTCATGCACCAGATCGTCGAACAGCGCGCGATAATGGATCATGGCGCGGCGCAGGTCTTCGGTATCCGCGTCGCCCCGCGCATGGCGCAGGGCGATGTCATGGGCCGCGCGATAATTCTGGACGACTTCGGGATGGTCCACCGACAGGTCGGCCGAACGCTGCTCGAAGTCCACGACGGGATAGCCGCGCACCTCCATCACCTCGGCCAGCAGCACGTCGGCCCGCGAGACCGCGCCCTGCGGATCGTCGACGAACTGCGCCTGCACCCGCACCCAGGCGTCGGTGAAGGCATCGGCCTGTTGCGGCGAAAGCGGACGGATGGGGAAGGCGGCGACGCGCTTCTCACGCTGTTGCAGTTCCGCCTCCGCCTTGCGCGCGCTGCCGGTCATTTCCACGGTCCGGCCATATTCCGGGCCGAACCGGGCGCGCAGATCGGCGCGGCGGCGATGGGCGACGGCCAAGACGGCGACCGCCACGACAAGAACAAGCGCCAGAAGCGCCAGGCCGACTTCCAGCGGGGTCAGAGTGACCATGACATCTCTCTCCTCCACGGCCTTCGCAAAGCCGCTGTCGACGCCCGCCGCCTGCACGGGATCAACCTGTTTTGCCGGGCTTTGTTCCGGGGTCGAGAGAGGCGCCGATGGCCCCGGAAAGCTAACCCTCCATAAGATCGAGATAAGCCACCACGTCATTGTCCGTGGCGAGGAAAAGGCCGTCCTGCACATCCTGCGGCTGCTGCTCCGCGATGCGCAGGGCTTCGCTCAACGGGCCGTAAAAGAGCGTCGTCGCCGCGCCGCCGCCGTCAGCGTCGCTAAGATGATAGAGGCGGACGGTGGCCGAGTTGTAGGTGGTGCGCATGGGCGGGGATTATCGGCGCGGCGGTCAGGCCATGCAAGTCGGATCGGATGCATTTCGGGGTGAGAAGCAACCTTTGCTCCTCAGATCGCAACCCGCCAGCCGTCGAGCGGCTGAATGGTGGCGCAGGACGGGCCGTCATCCCTGGCGCGGCCGGGCAAGTGACATTCCAGCGCCGCAGGCGGCGCAGCCTGTTCCAGAAGATCATGAGAAATATCGTGAACGTCGATCTTGGCACGGCGGCTCCACGGTGACGCAGGATCGCCGGCCTGACCGCCGATGGCGATATAGACGAAGCGGCGCTCTGGACCTTCCCGGCGGACGAACTCGCCGCTGAGCTTCGGCCCCGGAGCCAGCTGGACCGGCACATCGAAGCGAAGGGCTTCGTTGCGCGCGACCACAGGGCCTACCGGCGCACCCTTTCTGTCTTGCAGGCTATAGGTGACATCCGGAACCGGATTGTCGATCACCAGACGGAGAATGATCGTCCGCTTCGCCATGATCGCTTGCCCTCCAATCGCTTCGGAAAGGGTCAACCTATAGGAGAATGCGAGCCGATGGCGGAATTTGGCGCTGTCAGCGGCGATCGGTGATCCTGATGCCGCTTGCCAGACGGTTCGGGCCGATCTTCACCGCATCGTCGGTGAAATTGGCGACGAAGCTGCTGTTGCGCTGCAACCCCGGCACGAAGGAGGCGCGGTTGTTCGCGATGGAGAGGTTCGTGCTGTCCTGCTCCCGCCCCTCCGGCGCCACGGTGATGAAGGCGCTGTAATTGTCCTTGTCGCGGCCCTGCACCATTTCATTGCCGCTGATCGTCCCGCTCGCGCCGTTGGAAAGGTCGATCATATAGTTGGTGAGCCGCCCGCCGCTGTCGTCGAAGCTGTTGTCGGTGATAATGACGCGGGGCGTGCGGGTTTTCAGATAATGACCGCCATCGCCCTGGTCGAAGCGGGAGCGGGTGACGGTCAGGCTGCCGTAGCGGCCCGCATAGATGCCGTGGGCGCAGGCGAGGTCGCGGTCGCAGCGCCCCAGATGGCGGAAGGTCGACCTGTCGATGCTGATCGCGTTGCCCGGCGCGTCGCCCGTCAGAATGCCTTCCTCGCTGTTGCGGAACAGGCTGTTGGCGACGGTCAGGTTGCCGCTTTCCAGCCGGATGCCCGCACCATTGCCATCGGGCACGCGCAGATTCTGGAAGATGAGGCCGTCTATGGTGCTCGACCGGCCGCGCAGCACCAGCGCCGCCTTCTGCTCGCAGGCCACGCCGTCGAGGATGGCGGTGCCCGGCTTCTGCGCGCGGATGGTGACGTCGCCGCCCTGCTGCACCGCGCATTGCGCATAGCTGCCCGGCGCCACCAGCACCGTGCCGCGGCCATTGCCGATCGCCCTGATCGCGTCCCCCAGCGTTGCATAGCTTCGCCCGCTTTCCGCCACGGTGAAGGGCGACGTCACCCCCTGCGCCAGCGCGGTTGCCGTCACGGCGGCGGATACAAGCAGGAGAGTCGAAAAAAGGCGCATATCCAAGGATATAGAGGAGCGCCTTTCTGCGGCCAATGCGGAGTCATGGTTAATGAAATATTGTTCCGCTATGGGACAGCGGGAAAACGCCCCCTTGCGCCCGGCTGGGTTCCCGCGATTTCGCGACTTTGAGCGGTCCCCGCACATGCCGCATCATGACGGTTGGCGCGGGCGCGGTTGCGGGTTAAGCCTTGTCCGGACATGGTTTCCGCCCCCTCCCGTCCCTTTCCCGCCTGGCTGACCCTTTGCGGAGCCGCCCTGATGGCGGCGATGACGGGCGGCTGCTCTGACGAGGGGAGTGGACCGGTGACGGTCAGCGTGATCGGCAGCCCCGCCGATTTCGCCACGCCCCTGGAGAATCTGCCGGACCCCGGATCGAAGCTGTTCCTGGAAACCACCGCGCAGGGGCTGGTGGCGTTCGATGCCGGCGGCGAGATCCTGCCCGCCCTCGCCCAGCGCTGGATCGTGGAGGACGATGGCCGCAGCTATATCTTCCGCCTGCGCCGCGCCTTCTGGCCCGATGGCAGCAAGGTGCTGGCGAAGGATGTCGGGCGGCTGTTGACCGCGCGGATAGAGGCGCTGCGCCGGCTGGACCCCGCCGGGCCGCTGGACGCGGTGCAGGACGTGGTGGCGATGACGGGCGAGGTGATCGAGATCAGGCTGGCGGCGCCGCGCCCCTATGTGTTGCAGATGCTGGCCCAGCCGCAGATGGCGATCCTGTCGCGGGAGGGGGGAACCGGCCCCTATCGGCGGGAGAAGCGGGGCGGCGTTCCGGGGAAGGCGCTGGTGCTGACGCCGGTGGAGCGGGCCACGAACGAATCCGGCGACGAACTGCCGGTGCCCGCCTGGCAGACCCGGATCGTCCGGGCGGAGCGGGCCGCGCTCGCCATCACCCGTTTCCAGCAGGGCAAGGCCGCGCTCGTGCTGGGCGGGCGCTTTTCCGACCTGCCGCTGCTGGTGCCGGCGGGGGTCGACCGCGACGATGTGCGGATCGATCCGGTGCAGGGGCTGCTGGGACTGGCGGTGACGGGCCGGAGCGGGGCGAGCGGCAAGCTGCTGGAGGATGACGGCGTGCGGCGGGCGATCAACATGGCGATCGACCGCAGCCGCCTGCCGGTGATGTTCCCCGTCGGCGGCTGGGCCACGACGGAGCAGATCGTGCCGGGCCAGCTCGACCTGCCCGCGCCGCCCGCCGTGCCGGATTGGTCCCGCCTGTCGCAGGATGAACGCTGGGCGCAGGGACAGGCGGTCATGAAACGCTGGCGCAGCGAGCATGGCGATCCGCCGGCGTTGCGCGTGGCACTGCCCAGGGGGCCGGGCTCCACCCTGCTGTTCGGGCTGGTGCGGCATGACCTGGGCATGATCGGCCTGGCTGTCGAGCGGGTCGACATGGCGGCCGATGCCGATCTGCGGCTGGTCGACGAGGTTGCGGCCTATGACAGCGCGCTCTGGTATCTGGGGCGGATCGGCTGCGCCCGGAAGGTGCATTGCTCGGCGGAGGCGGAGGCGCAATTGCAGGCGGCGAGCCTTTCCGCCAGCCTGGACGAGCGCATGGCCCGCGTGGCGCGGGCGGAGGCGCTGATGCAGGCGCATAACGGCTTCATCGCGCTGGGCGCGCCGGTGCGCTGGTCGCTGGTGGCGCGGCGGCTGACCGGCTTCATGGCTTCGCCCCGGGCGCGGCACCCATTGAACCATCTGTTCAGGAGCACCAACTAGAGCAACGAAAGCCGATGCTTGGAGGACGGATGATGGCGATTTCGCAGGACCAGTTCGACCGGATCGTGCGCGACATGCCCGGATTCGGCCGCGATCCGGCTTCGGTGCGCAGGCGGATCGAGATGATGGAGGCGATGCTGGAGGGGCTGTTCGTCCTTCCCGGCACCAACCGGCGGGTCGGGCTGGACAGTCTGGTGGGGCTGATCCCCGTGGTGGGCGATTTCGCCACGGCCGCCATGGGGGCGTGGATCGTGTGGGAAGCGCGGAACCTGGGCATGTCGAAATGGCAGCTCACGCGCATGGCGGCCAATGTCGGCTTCGATACGCTGATCGGCGCCATTCCCTTTGCCGGGGATGTTTTCGATTTCTTCTACAAGTCGAATACGAAGAATCTGCGCATCATCCGCAACCATCTGGACCGGCATCATCCATCGACCGTGATCGTCGAGGGTTAGGCTGTATCGACATGCAGCCCTGGCGGCCTGCAAATGCGCCCAGCGGCGGGCAAGCGCCGGGGCGCATGCGCGACTTCAGGCAAAGGCGAAATCAAGGCCGATGTCGGCGGCGGGGGCCGACTGGGTGAGGCGGCCGACGCTGATATAGGTGACGCCGGTTTCCGCCCTGGCGCGGATGGTGTCGAGCGTAACGCCGCCCGATGCTTCGGTGGGGACGCGGCCGCCGACCAGCGTGACCGCCCCGCGCAGGGTGGGCGCGTCCATATTGTCGAGCAGGAGGTGCGTGGCCCCGGCGGCGAGCGCGGGTTCGATCTGGTCGACGCGGTCCACCTCCACGATGATGCTGGCGATTCCGGCGGCGGCGGCGCGGCGGACGGCCTCCTCCACCGATCCGGCGACGGCGACGTGATTGTCCTTGATCATCGCCGCGTCCCACAGGCCCATGCGGTGATTGGTCGCGCCGCCCATGCGGGTCGCATATTTTTCCAGCACGCGAAGGCCCGGAATGGTCTTGCGCGTGTCGAGCAGCGTCGCGCCGGTACCGAGGATCGCGTCGACATAGGCGCGGGTCATGGTCGCGATGCCGGTCAGGTGCTGGACGGTGTTGAGGGCGGACCGCTCGGCCGTCAGCATGGCGCGGGCCTTGCCGCGGATGCGCATGATGTCGGTGCCCGCAGGCACGCGATCGCCGTCCTCCTTCAGCAGTTCGATCTCCACAGCCGGATCGAGCGCGCGGAAGAAGGCGGCAGCGATCGGCAGGCCCGCCAGCGTCACGGCGTCGCGGCTGTCCATCACCCCGTCGAAGACCGCGTCGGCGGGGATCACCGCCTCGCTGGTGACGTCGCGGCCATCGGGGCCAAGGTCTTCCGCCAGGGTCGAGGCGATGAAGGCGTCGAGATCGAAGCCGGGGAGAGCGAAGGTCATGCTGCCGCCAGCCTTTTTGCGATCATTTCCATCATGGCTGCCTGCTCGCTGCCGGCCGGGAACGTCCAGAAGTCGTGCTTGCGCCGCGGCCATGGCCAGTCGCGGCGCAGAATGCCGCGCAACCGCTTGTCCGATATATGGTGGCGGCGCGCGACTTCCACGGCCGTGACCATCCGTTCCATCAGCGCGTGCCCAGATCGCCCTGCCCGACCGTGCCGCTCGCCATTTCGAGCATGCGGTCGAGGCTCTTCTTGGCGGCGAGGCGCAGCCCCTCCTCCATCTCGATGCGCGGCTGCAGGTCGCGCAGCGCCAGATAGAGCTTCTCCATCGTGTTGAGCGCCATATAGGGGCAGATATTGCAGTTGCAGTTGCCGTCCGCGCCGGGCGCGCCGATGAAATTCTTTTCCGGCACCGCCTTCTGCATCTGGTGGATGATATGCGGTTCGGTGGCGACGATCAGCGTGTCGCCGGGCATGGTCTTGGAAAATTCCAATATGCCGCTGGTCGAGCCGATATAATCGGCATGGTCGACGATATGCGGCGGGCATTCCGGGTGCGCGGCGACAGGAGCGCCGGGATGCTGGGCCTTGAGCTTCAGCAGTTCCGTCTCGCTGAACGCCTCATGCACGATGCAGACGCCCGGCCAGAGCAGCATGTCGCGGCCCAGCTTGCGCTTCAGATAGCCGCCCAGATGCTTGTCGGGGCCGAAGATGATCTTCTGATCCTTCGGAATCTGCGCCAGGATCTTTTCCGCCGAGGAGGAGGTGACGATGATGTCGGAAAGCGCCTTCACCTCCGCCGAGCAGTTGATGTAGCTGAGCGCGATATGGTCGGGATGCGCCTCCCGAAAGGCCTTGAACTGGGCGGGCGGGCAACTGTCCTCCAGACTGCATCCCGCATCCATGTCCGGCAGCACCACGATCTTTTCCGGCGAGAGGATCTTCGCCGTTTCCGCCATGAAGCGCACGCCGCAGAAGGCGATGACATCGGCGTCCGTCTCCGCCGCCTTGCGCGAGAGTTCCAGCGAATCGCCCACGAAATCGGACAGGTCCTGGATCTCCGGCTTCTGGTAATAATGGCCGAGGATGACGGCGTTGCGTTCCTTGCGCAGCCGGTCGATCTCCGCGCGCAGGTCGATCCCCTGCGGGATTCCGGTGATGGCGTTCATGTCCCTACCCTGCTCCTTGAAGGGCCTTCGTCCAGCGCCCCCTAACGGGCGTTGCGGCTGTTGGCCAGTACATCGTTGATGGGCGTCGTCACGTCCCATCGATCCCGGTCGCGGTCGGCGCGTTCCGGCGGGAAGGTGACGATCACCCGCGCGTCGCCATAGCCCAGCGCCCCCAGCGGCGCGCCGAGCAGCCTGCCGAGCGCGGCGCGGCCATAATCGCGCGCCTGCGCCATGCGTTCGGGCGAGCGCGCTTCCCTGTCCGCGCGTCCCTGCGCGTGGAGCGAGGTGCGGCGGCTGAGTTCCTCCCCCGCCTGCCGGGTCACGAACAGGCCGTTGGTCTGCACCAGCGTCCGGCGGCTTTCGTCGATATTGGGCTGCCCCGGCTTCACGTCCGGCGCGTTGACGATGAGCGTCCGGGTCTTTTCATTCCATTCCAGATCGCCGGCGCCGATGCCGCCGACGTCGATGAAATAGGCGACCGAAAAGGGCATCTTCACCAGCTGGTCCGACTTCAGCAGCCCGAAGCCGCGCACATCCTGCGCCGTGCTCTGTATCGTGCCGGACAGTTCCGACACCTTGAGGCTGGAGGCGCCCGCGAAACGTTCCGCGATGACCCTGGTGACGGCCGAGCCGTCCTCCTCCACCGTCACCGCATAGTCGCGTTCATAGCGGTGCCAGCCGACCAGCATGGCCGCCCCCGCGGCGAGCAGGGCCAGGACGGCCAGAACGGGGCCGGCGAAGCGCTTCAGCGCAACTGCCATCGTCCGTCCCCCGTCGCGGCGGCGATGCCGCGCCCGTCGAGGTCGATGAGATGCGCCAGCACCGAACGCCCCGCCGCGCTGTGCAGCCGGGGATCGACGCCCCTGTACATTTCCGTGACCATGGCGGGGATTTCCGATGCGCCGTTGCGTTCCAGAAAGCGCAATATCTGGCCTTCGCGCTGCTTTCGGTGGCCCATCATGCCGCGCACCAGCCGCTGCGGATTGTCGACCGCATCGCCATGGGCCGGATAATAGACCGCGTCGGTCCGGTCGAGCAGCCGCTGCATCGAGGCCATATAGGCGGTCATGTCTCCGTCCGGCGGGGAAACCACGCTGGTGGACCAGCCCATCACATGATCGCCGGTGAACAGGGCATTTTCCTCCGCCAGCGCGAAGCAGAGATGGTTGGAGGTATGGCCCGGCGTCGCGACGGCCGTCAGCGTCCAGCCCCGGCCGCCAAGCTGTTCGCCATCCGCCAGCACCCGGTCCGGACGATAGGCGGCGTCGAAGGCGGCATCGGCGCGGGGTCCGTCGTCGTCCAGCGTCAGCGGCGCGCAGCCGACGACCGGAGCGCCGGTCCGGGCGCTGAGCGGCGCGGCGGCGGGGCTATGGTCGCGATGGGTGTGGGTGCAGAGGATCGCGCTGACCGGACGCCCGCCGATCGCGTCGAGCAGCGCGGCCAGATGCGCCGCGTCGTCGGGGCCGGGATCGATGACCGCCACATCCTCCACGCCCACCAGATAGGTCTGCGTGCCCGTATAGGTGAAGGGCGAGGGATTGGGCGCGAGCACGCGACCCACCAGCGTAGAAAGCCGCATCAGCGCGCCGGTGGGCAGGTCGGCCGGATCGAAGGGTGTTGCCATGTCCGATCCCATGTGCCCATTTCCGGGCGGTTTTCAAGGGCGATCCCCTGCCCTATCATGGCGCCATGGCGGCTTCGGACGATCTTTGCGAACAATGGCGGCGGCATCTGGCGCTGGACCGGCGGCGGTCGGTGCATACGGTGCGCGCCTATGTGGCGACCGCCGAACGGTTACTGGCCTTCCTGGAGGAGCATCGCGGCGAAGCGGTGACGGCGGCCATGCTGGCGGGCATCGAACAGGCCGATCTGCGCGCTTTCCTGACGGTGCGGCGGATGGACGGCATCGGCAACGTCTCGGCGGCGCGGGAATTGTCGGCGGTGCGCGGTTTCCTGCGGTTCGTGGGCGGCGAGGATGCCCGCGTCCCGATGCTGAAGGGGCCGCGGGTGAAGCGCGGCCTGCCCCGCCCCGTGTCGCCCGACGAGGCCGTGGCGCTGGCCGGGGACATAGCCGAAACCGCGCGGGAGCCGTGGATCGGCGCGCGGGACTGGGCGGTGCTGCTGCTGCTTTACGGGGCGGGACTGCGCATCGGGGAGGCGATGGGATTGACCGGCGCGGTGCTGCCCCTGGGGGAAACCCTGCGCGTCACGGGCAAGCGGGGCAAGACCCGGATCGTGCCGTTATTACCGCAGGTGCGGGAGGCGATGGAAGCCTATGTGTCGCTCTGTCCCTTTGGGCAGGAGAAGGACGGGCCGCTGTTCCGGGGCGCGCGGGGCGGGCCGCTTTCGCCGGCGCTGATCCGCCGCGCCGTGCAGGGCGCGAGGGGACGGCTGGGCCTGTCGGACCGGACGACGCCCCATGCGCTGCGCCACAGTTTCGCGACGCATCTGCTGGGGCGCGGGGCGGACCTGCGGTCGTTGCAGGAATTGCTGGGCCATGCCAGCCTGTCCTCGACGCAGATCTATACGCAGGTCGATGCGGCGCATCTGCTGGATATTTATCGCAACGCCCATCCCCGGGCGTGAAGCCGTTTCCTCGTCCGGACCGGGTTCCTGCCCGCGCGGGAGCATGACGATCCGGGATCACCCCCTCGGCTTCCAGGTGGCCAGCCGCCAGAGATAGAAGAGGACCGCCCCGACCACGCAGGCGGTCGCCACGGGTCCGACATATTTGTCGATGTCGCGGAAATTCTGGCCCAATATATAGCCCGCATAGGCAAGGACGATGTTCCACACCAGCGCGCCGCCGCTGGTCCAGAGCAGGAAGCGGACATGCCCCATGCGGAACAGGCCGGCGGGCAGCGAGATCATCGTGCGGAAGGCGGGCATGAAGCGGAACACGAACACCACGATCTGCCCATATTTGCCGAAGATATGATCGAGCGCCTCGACATCCTTCCACTCCAGCGTCGCCCAGCGGCCATAGCGGTCGACGATCGGCTTCAACCGGCCGAAGCCCAGCCGGTGGCCGATCATATACCAGAAATAATTGCCGATGGTGGTCCCGACGGTGCCCGCGAACAGCAGCCATCCCATCTCCATCCGGCCCTGCCCCACGCGGATGCCGCCAATGCCCATGATGAGTTCGGACGGGATCGGCGGGAAGACATTTTCCAGCACCATCAGGACGAATATGCCCCAATAGCCGCCCGCATCGATCAGGCGGAGAACCCAGTCGGTCATCCGATCGCCCATCCCGTCGCGCGGTCGGCCCTGCCGCACGGCGTCCCCGCCCCGGCCGGGATGACGCCATATCGATTCAAGCGGCTGCCCGCGCCGCCAGCCGGGCGTCGATCGCGTCCCAGATCATCCCGCCGGTGTCCGTGCCATTGAAGGCGTCGATGGAGACGATGCCGGTCGGGGACGTCACGTTGATTTCCGTCAGCCATTCGCCGCCGATCACGTCGATGCCGACGAACAGCAGGCCGCGCCGCCTGAGTTCCGGGCCCAGCGCTTCGCAGATTTCCAGTTCGCGTTCGGTCAGCACCGTCTTCGCGGCCGAACCGCCCACGGCGAGGTTGGAGCGGATCTCGCCCGCGCCGGGAATGCGGTTGACCGCGCCCGCGACTTCGCCGTCGACCAGCACGATCCGCTTGTCGCCTTCCGCGACGCCGGGGATGAAGGCCTGCACCATGAAGGGTTCGACCCAGGAGGATTTGAACAGTTCCACCAGCGCGGAGAGATTCGCGCCGGACCGCCCGACATGGAAGACGGCATTGCCCGCATTGCCGTAGAGCGGCTTCACCACGACTTCGCCATGCTGGGCGAGGAAGGACTTCACCTCCTCCAGGTCGCGGGTGATCATCGTCGGCGGCATGAAGCGCGCATAGTCGAGCACGAACAGCTTTTCCGGCGCATTGCGGACGGAGGCGGGATCGTTCACCACCAGCGTTTCTTCCTGCACGCGCTCCAGCAGGTGCGTGGCGGTGATGTAGCTGAGGTCGAAGGGCGGGTCCTGCCGCATCAGGACCACGTCGACGTCCCGGCCAAGGTCCAGCACCTCCGCCTCCCCGAAGGCGAAATGATCGCCCTCCACCTTCTGCACCCTGACCGGGCGCGCCCGCGCCAGCACGCGGCCGTCGCGATAGGTGAGGTCCGGGGCGAGATAATGATAGAGCCGGTGTCCCCGCGCCTGCGCCGCCAGCATGATGTGGAAGGTCGAATCGCCGCCGATCCTGATGCCCTCCATCGGGTCCATCTGCACGGCGACGGTGAGCGGGTTGAGTTCGGTCGTCATCGACTTGCTTTTCCTACCGTTCGGGTTGGGCCTGTCGAAGCCCATCCCTTTCCTGAAGAGAAGTTTCGCCGTTGAGCAAGCTCGGCCTTCGGGTCGACAGGCTCAGGGCGAACGGAACGGGAGGATCGGTTCAACCTACCCCCCGTGCCAGACATTGGCCAGATGGCGCGGCGGGCGGCCCGGCGCAAGGAGCATCACGTCGATTCGCATGTCGTCGCCCGGTTTTGCAAGGTCGTGGAACAGGATTTCCGCCGCCGCCGCGACGCGGGAGAGGCGGCGTTCGTCTATGGCGAGGTGAAGATCGGCATCCGTCGCCCTTGCCTTGACCTCGACGAAGGCCAGCATCCTGCCGCGCCGGGCGACGAGGTCGACCTCCCCCGCGGGCGTGCGCAGGCGGCGGCCGACGATCTGCCAGCCCTTGAGCCGCAGCCACCAGCCGGCGATGCGCTCCGCCTGTTTTCCGCGCTTTTCGGCTGCCCGGCGCTTCACCCCCCGAGTTCCCGTCACCCCCTGAGTTCCAGCGCGCGATCATAGAGGGCGCGGCGGTCGAGACCGAGCTTCTTCGCGACCTCCCCAGCCGCCTTGGACAGGGGGAGGCGTTCCATCGCCTCCAGCAGCGCCGCGTCGGCATCCTCGGCGCTGGCGGGCGGCGCCTCGCCGGGGGGGCCGACGGTGACGACGATCTCCCCCCTGGGCGGGGCGTCGGCATAGCGGGCGGAGAGTTCGCTCAGCGTGCCCGTGGCGGTTTCCTCGAAGGCCTTGCTGATCTCCCGCGAGACGGCGGCTTCGCGGTCGCCCAGATGCTCCGCCATGGCGGCAAGGCTTTCCGACAGGCGCGGGCCGCTTTCGTAGAAGACGAGCGTGGCGCGCAGGGCAGCGACTTCGGCGAGGACGTCGCCCCGCGCCTTCTGCTTCGACGGCAGGAAGCCCATGAAGAGGAAGCGGTCGGTGGGCAGGCCCGACAGGGTGAGCGCGGCGATGGCGGCGCTGGGGCCGGGCAGCGTCGTGATCCTGCGTCCGGCGGCGCGGGCGTCGCGCACCAGCTTGTAGCCCGGATCGGAGATCAGCGGGGTTCCCGCGTCCGAGAGAAGCGCCACCGATTCGCGCGCCATCCGCTCGATCAGGCGGGCCCGCACCCCCTCCGCACTGTGGTCGTGATAGGGGACCATCGGCCGGTCGGACCCGGCATGGCGCAGCAGTCGTGCGCTGACCCGTGTATCTTCCACGGCGATCACATCGGCCAGACGCAGGACTTCGGCCGCGCGGGGGGTTAGGTCTGCAAGGTTGCCGATCGGCCCCGCAACGATGTAAAGCCCCGGTTCAAGCCTAGACGGTTCAGTTTCCATAAGGATGCCAGATGACAGAGACGGATGCCCCCCGGCAAGCGGACTTGTTCGCTTCGATGCGACGCGCCGGGCGGATTTTGTTCGCCGCGACGGCTTTGCTGGTCGCCGCCTGTCAGTCGATCGTGCCCAAGGGCCCCGGTCCGGCGCAGCCCAGCGGGCCGGTGCAGACGGGCCCCGACGTCACCGAAGGCCTGCCCACCGACACGCTGCGCCATCGCGTCGCGCTGCTGGTGCCGATGAGCGGTCCCAATGCCGGGGTCGGCCAGTCCATCGCCAATGCGACCACGCTGGCGCTGCTGGACACCAAGGCCGACAAGGTGCGCATCACCACCTACGACACCGGGGTCGGCGCGGCGGCGGCGGCGAACAAGGCGCTGGCGGACGGCAACAAGCTGATCCTGGGGCCGTTGCTGGCGGAGGATGCGCGGATCGTCGGCCCCATCGCGGCGCGGGCCAATGTGCCGGTCATCAGCTTCTCCAACGACACCAGCGTCGCCGGGAACGGCGTCTACATCATGGGCTACAACCCCAACCAGTCGATCGAACGGGTGGTGGAATTCGCCAGGGGCAAGGGCCTGTCCAAATTCGCCGCGCTGGTGCCCAAGGGAACCTATGGCGAGCGGTCTGGCACCGCCCTGTTGCGCGCGGTCGAGGGTGCGGGCGGGACCGTGGTGTCGATGCAGACCTTCGACCGCAGCCCCGCCTCCATCACGGCGGCGGTCAGGAAATTGCAGGCCTCCTCCAGCTATGACGCGCTGCTGATCGCGGACAGCGGCCGGGTGGCGGTGCAGGTCGCGCCGATCGTGCGGAAGAATGGCGGCGCGACGGCGCGGCTGCTGGGCACCGAATTGTGGAATACGGACAGCGGCTTGGCGTCCAGCCCGGTGCTGCGCGGCGCCTGGTTCGCCAGCGTGTCGGATGGCCTCTACCGCCAGCTCGCGACCAAATATCGGGCGCGCTACGGCAATGCGCCCTTCCGGTTGTCGGCGCTCGGCTATGACGCGGTGCTGCTGACCGTGCGGATCGCGCGCGACTGGAAGCCGGGGACGACCTTCCCGGCGGCGCGGCTGCGCGATGCGGGGGGCTTTGCCGGGATCGACGGCGCGTTCCGCTTCGGCCGGGACGGCATTGCGGAACGGGCGTTGGAAGTGTCGGAGATCGGCGCGGGCACCTTCACGGTCGTCGCGCCCGCGCCACGCGCCTTTGCCGAATAGCGTGCCGCGTGCTCCTGCAACGGCGGGAGCACGCGGCAGATGACGGTCAGGACGCGGTCCGCCCGGTCGGCAGGATCAATGGCCAGTCGCCGTCCGTTTCTATGCGCGCCGAAATGCCGTACACTTTGGCGAGATTCCCCGCCGTCAGCACGTCCAGCGGCGCGCCGTCGGCCACCGGCGCGCCGCGATCCATCAGCACCAGCCGGTCGCAATAGCGCGCCGCCATGCCCAGGTCGTGCAGCACGGTGACGACCAGCGATCCCGCCCGCGCCTCCGCCCTGAGCAGGTCCATGACGTCGATCTGATGCCCCGGATCGAGCGCGGCCAAGGGCTCGTCCGCGATCAGCGCGGGCGCGCCGACCGCCAGCGCCCGGGCCAGCAGCACGCGGGCGCGCTCGCCCCCCGACAATTCGGTCGCCACCCTGCCCTTCAGATGCAGTGCGTCGGCGCGCATCAGGGCGGCGTCGATCAGCGCCTCATCCTCCACGGAAAGGCGGGACAGCGGCCCCAGATGCGGCAGGCGGCCCAGCGCCACCAGCCGCTCCACCGCCAGCGGCCAGTGCAGCGTCTGTCCCTGCGGCAGATAGGCGATGCGCCGGGCGATCTGCTGCCGGCTGAGCCGCGCGCTATCGGCGCCGTCGATCAGGACGGAGCCGTTTTCCCGTTTCACAAGGCCCAGCATGGCGCGGATCAGCGTCGACTTCCCTGCGCCATTGGGACCGATGATGCCGACCAGCTCGCCCGGCCCGAGCGCAAGATCGACGCCGCTTACCGCCGGATGGCGGCCCAGCCTGACGGAAAGCCCCTGTGCGCGGATCGTCACCATAGCCGCCTCTCCCGCATCAGATGCATCAGGAACACCGGAACGCCCAGCAGCGCCGTCAGCACCCCCAGCTTGAGTTCGCTGCCGGTCGGTATCAGCCGCACGCCGATGTCCGCCAGCGTCAGCAGCGCCGCGCCGCCCAGCAGGGAGGGCAGCAATATGGCGGAGGGGGAGCGGTCTGTCAGCGGCCGCACCAGATGCGGCACGATCAGGCCGACGAAGCCGATCGCCCCGGACACCGCCACCGCGCCGCCGACGCCGATGGCGACGCCCAGCATCAGGCGGATGCGCGCCCGGCGAAGGTCGATGCCGAGCGCCTGCGCCCCATCCTCCCCCAGCGTCAGCGCGTCCAGCGTCCGTCCGTCCGCGATCAGCAGCGCCGCCCCCACCACGACGCAGGGCAGCGCGATCCAGACATGGCCGTAGGCGCGGTTTTCCAGGCTGCCCATCAGCCAGCTCATGATCTCCATGGCGGCGAAGGGATTGGGCGACAGGTTCAGCGACAGGCTGATCCCCGCCCCCGCCAGCGTCGCGATGGCGATGCCGGCAAGGATCAGCGTGAGCGGGCTTTCCGCGGGGCCCGCGAGCAGGAACAGCGCGGCGATGCCGATCAGGCCGGTCATGATGGCGAGCGCGGGAAGCGCCAGCGGATGCGCCTGCGCCAGCCCGAAATAGAGCGCGCCGACCGCGCCCAGCGCGGCGCAGTTGGATGCCCCCAGGACCGAAGGTTCGGCCAGCGGGTTGCGCAGATAGCCCTGAAGCGCCGCGCCCGCCAGCCCGAGCATCGCGCCGACGATCAGGCCAAGCAGCATGCGGGGCAGGCGCAGGTCGAGAAGGATGGCGCGGGCGACGTCATCGCCGCCGCCGCCGAGGACGGCGAAGATGCGCGCCGGGGAGAGCGGAACCGCGCCCAGAGTGAGGGAAGCAAGGGCGGCCAGCAGCGCCAGCGCCGTCAGCGTGGGGATCAGCAGCGGATGGCGCCGGGCGCTCATGGCTTGCGCGTCCTTCCCTGCTTGCTACAGCGTGCCGTGCTCCTGCGAAGGCGGGAGCACATTGGTTTGTTGAGGCACGATCCGGGAGCAGCAGCGTGCGGTGCAGAATGATCTTTACAACGTTCTGCGCCCTGGCCCTGACCGGCGCGGCGCCCGCCCAACCCCGGCGCATCGTGTCGCTCAACACCTGCGCCGACCAATATGTGCTCGCTCTGGCGGACCCGGCGCAGATCGCCGCGCTCAGCCCCTATGGGCACGACCCGGAACTGTCGGCGGCGGTCGGCAGGGCCCGCGCCTTCCGCACCCTCAAGCGCCCGGCGGAGGAAGTGCTGGCGATCCGCCCCGACCTGCTGATCGGCTTTCCTTCCGGCGGCAGCGTCGTCGGCGCGCCGCCGGGCCAGTGGCGGACCCTGGGGCTGGCGAGCGCGGACAGCTATGCCATGATCCTGACGCAGATCCGGCAGGTGGCGGCGGCGGTCGGCCATCCCGAACGGGGCGAAGCGATGATCGCCCGGATGAACCGCGACCTCGCCGCCCTGCCCCCGCCGAAGCGTCGCGGCGTCGCGGCCTATTATCAGCGGCGCGGCTATATGACCGGCACCGGCACGCTGGTCGACGACCTGATGCAGCGGGTGGGCCTGATCAATCTGGCCCGCAGGCTGGGCAAGCCGGCGCTGTCGCAACTGTCGCTGGAGGAGATGATCGCCGCCCGTCCGGACTGGCTGATCGTGGAGAGCGGCAGCGAGAAGGTGGTCGATCATGGGACGGAAATGCTGCACCACCCCATACTGCGCGCCATCCCGCGCATCCGCGTGCCGCAGGCGTGGACGGTGTGCGGCGGCCCCGCCTATGTCGAGGCGGCGCGGGGCATCGCAGCGCAGCTTGACGGCGCTGCGCACAAGGGCACAGCGCAGCTTGACGGCGCTGCGCACAAGGGCACAGCGCAGCGCAAGGACGCGGCGCGGGTGAACGCCGCGCCGCGTCATTAGGCTATTTTCAGAAGCGCACACGCACGCCGCCGAAGGCCGACCGGCCATAAGTGCTATAGCCATGGACCGTGGCGTATTTCTCATCGGTCAGATTGTCGATGCGGCCGTAGATTTCCAGATTTTCCCGGATCGGGAAAGACGCCCGGACGTTCGCCGTCGCATAGCCGTCCAGCCGCACCATATTGGTCGCATCGTTGAAGCTGTCGCCTACCATCGTCACCGTCGCGCCGGTCGACAGGCCGAAGGGCCAGACATAGTCCGCCGAAACGCTGACCGCATTGGCGGCGCGGCGCGGCAGCCGGGCGTCGGTATTGCGGTCGCGCGCATCGACATAGCTGTAGGCGGCGGTGACGGTCAGCGCATCGACGGGCCGCAGCGTCAGCATCGCCTCCACGCCCTTGGCGCGGGTGCGGTCCAGATTTCCGTAGAGCGAAGTCGCATAATCGAAATTGATCTGGTTGCGCGTAACGCGCCGGAACGCCGTCAGCGAGAGCATCGCCCGACTGCCCGCCAGGCTCTGGTCGAAACCGATGTCATAGCTTTTCGACCGCTCGGGCTTGAGTGCGCGGTTGCCGCTGAAGCTGTCGTAAAGCTGATAGAGGGAGGGTGCCTTGAAACCCTCACCATAGCTGGCCCGAAAATTGGTGGAGCCGCCATTGGGGGTGTAGTTCGCATTTGCACCGAAGGTCGTCGCGCCACCGAACTGGCTGTGATCGTCATGCCGGACGCCGCCGGTCAATGCGAGGCCCGCAAACGGCTTCACGACTGCGAGGGCATAGACGCTGTCGATGTCGGCCTTTGCCTTGCCCACGACTTTGTCGCCCGTGAAGAAATCATGATAGAAGAAATCATAGTCCGGCCGTTCATGCTCGTAACCGAAGATGAGCCGGGCCTGATCGACCGGTTGATAGACGCCTTCATATTCAAAGCGCAGATTGGTGCCGGAGAAGCCGTAATCCGGCGCCTCGCCCCGCTGGAGCATATAATCGCGGTCATTGCGGAACCAGGTGACGGCGGCGCGGTTGGTCAACTTGCCGTCGAACAAGGACAGGTTGAGACCCGCATAGCCGATATATTGGTCGAGCTTGCTGACATCGCTCGATTCCATCGGCGCACCGAAGAACAGGTCGGTGTTGAGATCGGCATGGATATAATAGCCGCGCAGGTCGAGGCTGAGATTGTCGGCAAAGGCCAGTTTCAGCTTCGCGTTGGTCGCGAGATTTTCGTAGCCGTCCTTTTCAGTGCCGTTGGCGGCGGCGGAAATGCCGTCGGTGTTGAAATAGGCGATGCCGATGCCGCCGGACACCATGCCAGTGGCACCGGAAATATCTGCCTTTGCATTCAGCGTGTCGGCATAGCCAAAGTCGACCGAGGCGTTGCCGGCCAAACCCTCTGCGGGCGCGCCCGTCATGATGTTGACGACACCGCCGATCGCCTGACTGCCATATACCACGGAATTGGAACCGCGCAGCACTTCGATCCGCCTTATGTTGCCGGTCAGCAGATTGCCAAAATCATAGGCATCGCCAATCCCGCTCGGATCGTTGACCTTTACGCCATCGATCAGCACCAGCGTCTGCGTCGTTTCCGCCCCCCGCAGTGAAACGCCAGTGACCCCGCCCACCGCATCGGCCCGATTGAAGCGCACCCCCGGCGTGGTGGCCAGCAGGTCGACGACGCTGACGCTCTGGCGGGTGCGGATGGTGTCGGCGTCGATGACCGTGACTGCCTGGCCGACCTCGTCGCGCGGCTGTTCGATGCCCAGCGCGGTGACGATGATCTCATCCTCCGCCAGGGCGGGAGCGGCCGCGAGCAAGGCGGCGATGGAAATGGAAATCCTCAACATGTCTATATTCCCCCTGAGCGCCGGTGCAACATGGCTCAGGGCGTCCGCTTGCGCGGCCGGACGGGGGAAATGGCCGGCGCCCGCGCCCTCCCCCCGCACCGATGCGGCCCTGCGCCGCTTCGTCGCTCAGACGGAGAACACCGTGCCATGGCCATACCCTGGACCAAGGCAAGAGCGACCATGCGCCGGCAGGTCTCCTGGCTCGCGGGTCAATGCGGCGATGCACGCCTTCCCGGACTTGCGTCCAGTGGCCGGCCCCTGGGCCGAAGTGCATCGCGCTCACCGCTTACAGTTGCAGGGACAGCCGCGGAATAGGACGGTTTCCCGTCCGCACCGCATTCCCGTTTTCAGCCCCCTTCGGGGCACCGGCGCGATCTTCTTTTTGCGCGCGAAGGCATTGCCCCGCCCGCGTCCCGCGCCATAAGGGAAAGCGGCGGCCATGCCAAGAGGCAGCCATGGAAGGAGATTGCATGCCGTTCGCCATCAGCCCCGCCGATGTCGAGGATGCGGCGCGGGTCATCGCCCCTGCCGCCATCCGCACGCCGCTGCTGGAAAATGCGGCGCTCAACGCCCGCTGCGGCCGGCGCGTGCTGGTGAAGTTCGAAGGCGCGCAGCACAGCGGATCGTTCAAGTTCCGCGGCGCCTACAACCGGCTGGCCCGCCTGGACGCGGCGGAGCGAAAGGCGGGGGTCGTCGCCTGGTCTTCGGGCAATCATGCGCAGGGCGTGGCCCTTGCGGCGCGGTTGCTGGGCATGGCGGCGACGATCGTGATGCCGGCCGACGCGCCCGCGATCAAGACGGCGAATACGCGGGCGCTGGGCGCAGATGTCGTGCCCTATGACCGCTTCACCCAAAGCCGGGAGGAAATCGCCACGAGGCTGGCGAATGAACGGGGCGCGGTGCTGGTGCCGTCCTTCGACGATCCCTTCATCATGGCCGGCCAGGGGACGATCGGGCTGGAGATCATGGAACAGGCCGCCGAAGCGGGGGCGGAGATCGGCCAGATCCTCGTCAATTGCGGCGGCGGCGGCATGGTGTCGGGAATTGCGACCGCCGTGAAGGCGCGCCAGCCCGGCGTCGCGATCCTGGCGGTGGAGCCGGAAGCGTTCGACGATACGGCGCGCTCGCTGGCGAGCGGCGTGCGGGAAAGCGTATCGCCCGATGCGCGGTCGATCTGCGACGCCCTGCTGTCTCCCGCGCCGGGGGCGCTGACCTTTCCCATCAACCGGGCCTATCTGTCGGGCGGCCTTACGGTGAGCGACGATCAGGTGCGCGACGCGATGCGCTTTGCCTTTTCGGCCCTCAAGCTGGTGGTGGAGCCGGGCGGGGCCGCGTCGCTGGCGGCGATGCTGGCCGGGCTGGCTCCGGATGCCGACGGGGCGAGCGTCGTGGTGATCTCCGGCAGCAATGTCGATCCCGACAGCTATGCCCGGATCATCGCGGGCGGCGCATGATGCGGCTGATGGGGGCGGTTCTGGCCGGCGGGCGGTCCAGCCGGTTCGGCAGCGACAAGGCGCGGGCGATGCTGGATGGGCGCAGCCTGCTGGAGCATGCGGTGGCGGCGCTGGGGCGGCAGGTCGAAACCGTGGCGGTCTGCGGCCGGCAGGTGGAGGGGATGATCGGGCTGGCGGATCGGCCGGCTGCGGACATGGGGCCGCTGGGGGGCCTGAACGCGGCGCTGCATCATGCGCGGGCGCTGGGTTATGACGCGGTGCTGACGACCGGATGCGACGTGCCCGCCTATCCGGACGGGCTGGCGGAGGCGTTGATCGGACAGGGAGCCGCCATCCTCAAGGGGCAGCAGCTGATCGGCTTCTGGCCTGCTTCGCTGGCTGGCGAGCTGGACGCGCATCTGGCGGAGGAGAATAACCGGTCGATCCGTGGCTGGCTGGAGCGGGTGGGCGCGCGGATCGTGGAGCGGCCGGAGTTCGTGCTGCCCAACATCAACCGGCCCGAGGATCTGGAGAGACTCACCCGGCCGGGTCGAGACGGTCGTCAGGCGTGAAGGCCAACATGCGCGGCGAGGTCGGCAGGCGCATGCGTTCCGGCCACCGCCTCCCCGATCAGCAGCAGGGTCGGGTCGTCGTCGCTGATCGTCCGCACCAGAAAGGCGAGCGCCGACAGCTTGCCCCGGATCAGGCGTTCATTGGGCAGGGAGACGTTGACCGCCACCATCACCGGCGTTTCGGGATCGCGTCCGGCGGCGATCAGGCAGCGGCCGATCTCGCCCGCCGCCGCGCGGCCCATATAGATGCCGAGCGTGCCGCCCGGACGGGCCAGCGCTTCCCAGTCGAGCCGCAGCGGCTCGCCCGCCTTCAGATGCGCGGTCACCAGCGTCAATCCCCGCGCCACCCCGCGCAGGGTGAGCGAGGCATGCCCGCTCGCCGCCGCCGCGCTGGCCGTGGTGACGCCGGGGCAGATGCGCACGGCAACGCCCGCCTCCGCCAGATGGGCGATCTCCTCCGCCGAGCGGCCGAAGACCGAGGGGTCGCCGCCCTTGAGGCGGACGACGCGGCGGCCCGCCCTGGCGGCCGCGAGCAGCAGGTCGTTGATGCTGCCCTGCGCCTTCGAATGGCGGCCCGAACGCTTGCCGACGCTGACCCGCTCGACGCCTGGGGGGATGAGGTCGATCACGCCCGGCCCGACCAGCGCGTCGTGGAAGACGACATCCGCCGCCGCGATCAGCCTTTCGGCCTTGCGGGTGAGCAGGTCCGGATCGCCCGGTCCCGCGCCGACCAGCCAGACCTGTCCGGGGGCGATGAGATCATTCGGCTGCATGAAGCGTCTCCTGCATGTTTTGGGCAAGGATATTGGCGAGCGCGGGCCGGCACGATCCGCAATTGGTGCCCGCGCCCAGCGCCCTGCCGATGGCGGGCACATCGACCAGTTGCCGTTCGCGGATCGCGGCGACGATCTGGTTGAGGCCGATGTCGAAGCAGACGCAGACGGTCGCGCCCTTGTCTCCAGCGGCGCCCGGTCCCCGCGCCGCGAGGACGGAGCCGCCCACCCCCTCTGCCTGCAACTGGCCGATCAGCCAGTCGCGCGAGGGCAGCATGCCGCTGCGCGTCACGAACAGCACGCCGTTCAGCCTGCCTTCGCCGATGGTCGCGATGCGGCGCGTGCCGCGCGATGCGTCCATCGCCTCGACGCGGTCGCCCTTCGGAAGAAAGGCGTCGAGGCGGGCGGGGTCGCCATTGCCGGCGATTTCGTAGAGCGCGCCGCCCGGCACGGCGATCCGGGTGGACCAGAGGCAGGGCAGCTTCACCGGCTGCCCGATCCCTTCCCGATCGCGCAGGATGAGGAAACCGCTCCACTCGGTCGCGACCTTCCCGATGCTGGCCGGGGTGGATTTGAAGCCGGGCTGGCCCGAATGGGGATCGACCAGCGGACGCGGGAGCAGGCCGGTGCGCCCGCCGCTGGACGTCTGGTCCGTCCAGTGGATCGGGGTGAAGATTTCGCCGCGCCGCTGGCCTTCGTTCAGGCTGACGCGGAAGATGCTGTTGCCCTGCGCCGTCTCGACGCGGGCAAGGTCGCGGTCGGCAATCCCCAGCGCCGCCGCGTCCCGCGGGTGAATTTCCACCAGCGGCTCTTCGCGATGGCGGGCGAGTTTCGGGGACAGGCCGGTGCGGCTCATCGTGTGCCACTGGTCGCGATAACGGCCGGTGTTGAGCGTCATCGGCCACTGTTTCAGCGGCTCCTGCATGTCCATCTGCTTCGTCAGGACCAGCCGCGCCCGGCCGTCCGGCGTCGGGAAGCGGCCGTCGGCAAAGGGCGTGCCGCCCCAGCGGAACGGCTCCATGGCGTCATAGGCATCATTGCCGATGGCGGCCCAGGCGCGCAGGTTCAGCACCCGCTGCCCATCATTGCCATAAGCGGTGAGGCGCGCATGTTCGCGCCAGATGTCGGCGGGCCGATCATAGGCGAAGGCATTGCGCCACCCCATGCGGCGCGCGACCTCCTTGACGATCCACCAGTCCGGCTTCGCCTCTCCGGGCAGCGGCAGGAAGGGGCGCTGGCGGCTGATCGTGCGGTCCGAATTGGTGACGGTGCCGTCCTTTTCCCCCCAGCCGGCGGCAGGCAGGCGGACATGGGCATGCGCGCTGCTGTCGGTGTCGGCCATGATGTCCGACACGACGAGGAAGGGGATCGCCTCCAGCGCCTCGCGCACGCGGCCCGCGTCGGGCATGGAGACGGCGGGGTTGGTCGCCATGATCC
Source organism: Sphingobium sp. CFD-2 (assembly GCF_024611135.1). Classification (NCBI taxonomy): domain Bacteria; kingdom Pseudomonadati; phylum Pseudomonadota; class Alphaproteobacteria; order Sphingomonadales; family Sphingobiaceae; genus Sphingobium; species Sphingobium sp. CFD-2. The sequence continues at coordinate 2,601,473 of NZ_CP084405.1, forward strand.
AGAGCGCCTTGATCCGGCCTTCGTTGATGGCGCGGAACAGGTCGACGGCTTTCAGGCCCGGCTTGGTGGCCATGGCGGGGGCGGCCCAGAAGCGGCCCACCCGCTCTACATTTTCCGGCGCGAAATCCATATGGGCGGCAAGGCTGGAGGCAAGGCCGCCGACTTCCCGCCCGCCCATGGCGTTGGGCTGGCCGGTGATCGAGAAGGGCGCCGCGCCCGGCTTGCCGATGCGGCCGGTGGCGAGGTGGACGTTGATGATCGCGTTCACCTGATCGGTGCCGCGGATCGACTGGTTGATGCCCTGGCTGAACAGCGTCACCGTGCGCGGGGTGGCGGCGAACAGCGTGTAGAACTGCTCCAGCAACGCGGGCGCGACGTCGCAGGTCTTCGCGGTCGTCCAGAGATCGTGCCCGGTGCGGACATGCTCCCAAAAGCCTTCCGGCGCGCTCACATGATCGGCGAGGAAGGCCGGATCGGTAAGCCCCTGCTGCGCTATCCAAGCCAGCAGGCCGTTCATCAGGGCAACGTCGGTGCCGGGCTTCACCGGCAGATGCAGATCGGCCCCTTCGCAGGTTTCGGTGCGGCGCGGGTCGATGACGACCAGTTTCGTGCCGCGCGCGGCGCGGGCCGCCTGGATGCGCTGATAGACGATGGGGTGGCACCAGGCGGTGTTGGAACCCACCAGCACGATCAGGTCTGCCTGCTCCAGATCGTCATAGCTGGCGGGCACGACATCCTCGCCGAAGGCCCGGTTGTATCCGGCGACGGCGCTGGACATGCAGAGGCGGCTGTTGGTGTCGATGTTGGAGGAGCCGATGAAGCCCTTCATCAGCTTGTTGGCGACATAATAATCCTCCGTCATGAGCTGACCGGAGACGTAGAAGGCCACGCTGTCCGGGCCATGACGATCGATGGTTTCGCGAAAGCGCCGGGCGACAAGGTCCAGCGCCTTGTCCCAGCCTGCCCGCCTGTTGCCGACCATCGGGTGCAGCAGGCGGCCGGTCAGCCCTGTCGTCTCGCCCAGATGCGTGCCCTTGGAACAGAGGCGACCGGCATTGGCGGGGTGAGTCTCGTCACCCCTGATCGTGACCGAGCGGGGGCCGGTCGGCGTCGCGGAGATGCCGCAGCCGACGCCGCAATAGGCGCAGGTGGTGCGGATGGCGCGCTCCATTCACCCCTCCCCTTCGGGTTCGCCTGTGGGGGCTGCCCCGGCCCCTCCCCTGAAGGGAAGGGGGTTTTTGCTGTGCCGGTTCACGCCGCCGCCCTCGCCTGCTCCGGCGGTGCGATTAGGATGCGGTCTCCTTCCATCCGCACCGCTATGGTCGGGGTGCAGCCCTTATCCCCGCCCTGCGCCTCGCCCGTTCTGAGGGCGATGGTCCAGTTGTGCAGCGGGCAGGCGACGCTGTGGCCGTGGACGATGCCCTGACTGAGCGGGCCTTTTTTGTGCGGGCATTCATTGACCAGCGCGAAGACATGGTCGTCGCCGGTGCGGAACACCGCGATTTCCTTCTCTCCTGCGATCTGCAGGGTACGGGCGCCGCGCTGGGGAATGTCGGCCAGCGTTCCGATGTCGATCCAGTCGGTCATGTCGTTCACTCCGCAGCGATGGCGCCAAAGGGCATTGGGGGTTCGAGGGGCTGGTGCAGTTCGCTGTCCGCACCGGCTGCGCGCTGCGCCCAGGGATCATCCTGGGAGAAGCTCTGCGAATAGAGGAAGCGGCTGCGGAGCGCCTCGCGGCCTGCTTCGTCCTCGACGATCCGGCTCTTCACATAGTCGACGCCGACGCGCTCTATCCACGGCGCGGTGCGCTCCAGATAGCGTGCTTCCTCGCGGTAGAGCTGGATGAAGGCGGCGCAATGATCGAGCGCCTCCTGCTCGGTCGCGACCTTGCAGAGCAGGTCGGTGGCGCGGACATGGATGCCGCCATTGCCGCCGACATGCAGTTCATAGCCCGAGTCGACGCAGACCACGCCGAAGTCCTTGATCGTCGCTTCGGCGCAGTTGCGGGGGCAGCCCGACGCCGCGATCTTGAACTTGTGGGGCATCCACGATCCCCAGGTCATCCGCTCGATCCTGACCCCCAAGCCCGTGGAATCCTGCGTGCCGAAGCGGCACCATTCGGACCCGACGCAGGTCTTCACCGTGCGCAGCGACTTGCCATAGGCATGGCCCGACACCATGCCGGCGGCGTTGAGATCGGCCCAGACGGCGGGCAGGTCTTCCTTCCTGATGCCGAAGATGTCGAGCCGCTGGCCGCCCGTCACCTTCACCATGGGCGCGTTGTACTTCTCGACCACGTCGGCGATGGCGCGCAGTTCCCTGGGGCTGGTGAGGCCGCCCCACATGCGCGGCACGACCGAATAGGTGCCGTCCTTCTGGATGTTGGCGTGCATCCGTTCGTTGACGAAGCGGCTCTGCTGGTCGTCCCGATATTCGCCGGGCAGCGCGCAGAGCAGATAATAGTTCAGCGCGGGGCGGCAGGAGGAGCAGCCGTCCGGCGTCGACCAGTGCAGCAGTTGCATGACTTCCGGGATGGAGCGCATATTCTGCGCCACGATTTCCCGCCGGACATCGTCATGGGTGAAGCTGGTGCATTTGCACAGGGTCTTCGGGCCGGACTGGACCTCATCGCCCAGCACGACGCTCAGCAGATTTTCGACAAGGCCCGTGCAGGAGCCGCAGCTTGCCGACGCCTTGCAGGTGGCGCGCACCGCGTCGAGGCTGCATGCGCCCTTTTCGATGCAGGCGACGACCTGGCCCTTGGCTACGCCGTTGCAGCCGCAGATCTCGGCATCGTCCGAGAGCGCCGCAACGGCCGCCTTAGGGTCCAGCGCGCCCCCTCCCGAGGCGCCAAGGGCGGCATAAGCCTGACCGAAGATCAGCAGGTCGCGAATGCCGCTGACATCCTCCTCGCGCTTCAGCAGGTCGAAATACCAGCCGCCATCGACCGTGTCGCCATAGAGCACCGCGCCGACGATCCTGTCGTTCCTGACGACGACGCGCTTGTAGATCCCGCGCGAGGCGTCGCGCAGGACGATGTCCTCGCACCCCTCTCCGCCCGAAAAGTCGCCGGCGGAGAAGACGTCCAGGCCCGCGACCTTGAGCTTGGTGGAGGTGACGGAACCCTTGTAGCCGCTATGCCGGTCGGTCAGGCCGTCAGCGAGGCTGCGGCACATCTCCCACAGCGGAGCGACGAGGCCGTAGACATTGCCGTCATGCTCGACGCATTCGCCGACAGCGAGAATATCGGGGTCGCTGGTGACCATATGGTCGTCGACCCTGATGCCGCGATCGACCTCCAGCCCGGCTTCGCGGGCGAGAGCGGTCGAGGGACGGATGCCCACCGCCATCACCACCAGACTGGCGGGGATGTCGCGGCCGTCCTTCAGCCGGACGCCCTCGACCTTGCCGTCGCCATAGATAGATTCGGTGTTGGCGCCGGTCAGGATGGTCTGGCCCCGGCCCTCCAGAGCCGACTTCAGCAGCCAGCCCGCCGCTTCGTCGAGCTGCCGCTCCATCAGCGTGTCCATGAGGTGGATGACGGTCACCTTCATGCCGCGCAGGGTCAGGCCATGTGCGGCTTCGAGGCCGAGCAGGCCGCCGCCGATCACCACCGCGTCGCCGCCCTTTCCGGCGGCCTCCAGCATGGCGTCGACATCCTTCATGTCGCGGAAGCTGATGACGCCGGGCAGGTCCTTCCCCGGAACCGGGATGATGAAGGGGTCCGACCCGGTGGCGATGAGCAGCTTGTCATAGCCGACGGTGCGACCCGATTGGCTCGTGACGGTCTTTCCGGCGCGGTCTATCGCCGTCACCGGATCGCCCGCGATCAGTTCGATATTGTTGTCGCTGTACCAGTCGCGGCTGTTGATGATGATGTCGTCGAAGCTCTTTTCCCCGGCCAGAACCGGCGAGAGCATGATGCGGTTATAATTTACATGGGGCTCCGCGCCCAAGATGGTGACGCGGTAACGGTCCCTGTCCCGCGCCAGCAGTTCCTCGACCGCGCGGCAGCCGGCCATGCCGTTGCCCACCACCACCAGATGTTCGCGAACATCGTTCGAAGGCGTGAAGAGCGCCTCTTCACTGGCCGTTTCCGGTCCGGCGTTGTTCTGAAAATCCATCCTTCGACTCCAGAAAAGAAAAAGGCCGCCATCCGGACCCCCGGTCCTGAAACCGGAAGTCTGGATGGCGGCCTTGCCATCATAAGCGCCTTGATCGTCCGTCTGTGGACCACCGCGGCTATGGAAGAAGGACAACCCTGTCCCTTGCATTGCAGCATATGCTCTTGACGATTCGGGTCAAGCGATTCCTCGCAGCACGATGTATTTTTGTTGCGGCGCCCCTGCGCCTTGCCGCAGGCGCGAAAAGGGCGGCGGCCTGTCGTGGGCCGCCGCCTCCCTCTCCTTGCCGTAAGCCGATCAGATGCGCGCCGCGCCGGTCCAGGTCGCGCGCCAGCGGGCGCGGACCAGCGTGATGCCGAGGAAGGCGGCCAGCGCAAGGCCCGCGAAGATCAGGAAGCCGGGCGCGAAGCTGCCGGTGAACTGTCTGGCGATGCCCAACGACGAGGCGAGATAGAAGCCGCCAATGCCGCCCGCCATGCCGACCAGCCCGGTCATAACGCCGATTTCCGCCTGAAAACGCTGCGGCACGAGCTGGAAGACCGCGCCGTTGCCGACGCCCAGCGCCAGCATCGCGGCGACGAAGAAGCCCAGGGCGGAGAGCAGCGTCGGCGCATAGGCGACCCCCGCCAGAGCCAGCGCGGCAGCGATATAGACCATCATCAGCGCCTTGACGCCGCCGATCCGGTCGGCCAGCGCGCCGCCCATCGGGCGCACCAGCGACCCGGCGAAGACGCAGCCGGCGGTGCAATAGCCCGCGACCACCGGGGTAAGGCCGAATTGATCGGTGAAGTAGATCGGCAGCGAGGCGGCCAGTCCCACGAAACCGCCGAAGGTCACCGAGTAGAAGCCCATCAGCCACCAGGCGTCGGCGCTTTTCAGCGGATGGAAATAATCGACCAGCCGCTTGGGCGCGGGCGCATCGGGCGCGTTGCGGGCCATGACCATATAGAGGATGAAGACGATGGTCAGCGGAATGCAGGCAAGGCCCAGCACCGCGTTCCAGCCGAACAGCCTGGCCAGCATCGGCGCGAACAGCGACGCCAGCACCGTGCCGGAATTGCCCATGCCGGCAAGGCCCATCGCCTTGCCCTGATGTTCGGCGGGATACCAGCGGCTGGCGAGCGGCAGCGCGATCGCGAAGCTGGCCCCGGCAAAGCCCAGGATCACGCCCAGCGCCAGCGTGCCGCCGAAGCTGTCGACGCCGAGAAGCCATGCCGTGAAGAGGCCGAGGATGACGATCGCCTGACTGATCGCCCCCGCCTGCTTGCAGCCGATCCGATCGACCAGCAGGCCGTTGACGACCCGCAGCACGGCGCCCGCCAAAGTCGGGACGGCGACCATCAGCCCCTTTTCGGCCGGCGTCAGGCCCAGGCTTTTGGAGATGGAGGGGGCCAGCGGCCCCAGCAGCACCCACACCATGAAGGCAAGGTCGAAATAGAGGAAAGCGGCGATGAGCGTGGGCGTGTGCCCGGCCTTCCAGAAACTGGTCTGGCCGGCTTCTCCTTCAACCCCCGGAGCCTGGTCCTCCGGACGCTCCCAATATGCAGTTGCCATGATGACGTCCCTCGAATCTTGTGAAATGGGCACGAAAAAAGCCGCTTCCGGACCTCGCTCCTGCGAAATTCGGCCAGCGGCTTTGCTGTATGATCGGAGGGAGAACGCGATCCCGACCTTGGGAAGGGCTCATCCCGGAAAACGCGCCTCGTCGCGCGACTCTCATCTTATCTCGCGATTCGATCCATGTTGCAAGGCACAAATTGGCGAGCGCGAGGGCGGGATTTCAGAAGCTGGCGAGGAAATCCTCGATCCGCTCCGGATCGAATATCCGGCCGTCGAAGAAACGGTCCGGCCCCAGCGTCAGTTCGCCCCGTTTCGATCCCACCGCGAGCGGAGAGGCCACCGCCCCTTCCACCTTCATGCTGGCGCCCGGCATCGCGACGTCGCTGTCCGCCAGCGCCCGGCGGAAGATGTCCGGCCGGAACACCGACGCGGCCCGGGCGGCATTGTCCGCGCTATGGTCCACCATCTTCCAGCGGACGAGCTGCGAATAGATCCACAGCGCCTGGCTGCGCCACGGAAAGGGCGTCGCCTCCCGCGAGAAGAGCATGAAATCGGGCATGGAGAGCGGCGCCATGTCGATGCGGGGCACGATCCTGCCCGACAGCGCGCGCAGGATCACCTCCGCAGGCTGGTCCACATATTGGGAGCGTGAGAGAAGATGCGCCAGCGCCTCCTGATTTTCCGGGTCGTCGCACCAGCCCGCCGCCCGCACCAACGCCCGCAGCAACCGGTCGACGCTGTCGGGATTCTCCTCCAGCCAGGGCGTGCGGAAAGCCAGCACCTTCTCCACCCCGCGCCGCCAGATGCGCTCGCCAATGGCCACGGCTTCGCCCAGCCCGGCATCCACGGCCGCGCTGCCCCAGGGTTCGCCCGCGATGAAGCCGTCAATCTCCCCCGCCCCGATCGCCTCCACCGTCAGCGAGGGGGGAAGCACGCGCAGGATGACGTCGCGATCCGGATCGACCCCCGCGCTCGCCAGCCAGTAGCGCAGCATGACGGAATGGCTGGAAAAGCGATGGACGACGCCGATCACCGGCTTGCGCTTCCAGAGGCCGATGGCCGCCGCGAAATCATGCGCGGTGCCCAGCGGATCGTCCAGCCGCGCCGCTATGTCCGGGTCCAGCGCCTGCGCGAACGCGCTCGCCATCACCAGCATGTTGCCGTTGACGTTGAGCTTGTAGGGCGCGGCAAGCGGCGCGGCCTGCTGGCTCAACCCCAGGGTCACGGCGACGGCGAGCGGCGCCAGCATATGGGCGGCCTGCACCTGGCCGAACACCAGCCGGTCGCGCAACGTCGCCCAGCTAGTCGTGCGGACGAGGTCGAGATGCAGCCCCTCCTCCTCCGCGAAGCCCCTTTCCCGCGCCACCGCCAATACGGCGGCGTCGGTCAGCGGCAGGAAGGCGATGCGCAGGTCGGTCGTCATCACATCCCTCCCAACAGGTCGCTGGCGGTGATGAGGGCCTGGGCGACGTCCACGATCTTCTTTCCCTGATTCATCGCGCTCGACCGCAGCAGCGCATAGGCGTCCGGCTCCGAAAGGCCGCGCTGGCTCATCAGGATGGACTTGGCGCGATCGACGATCCTGCGGTCGGACAGCGCGGTGCGCGCCTCGTCCAGTTCGGACTGCAATTTCGCGAAGGCGTTGAAGCGCCGCACCGCCAGTTCCAGCACCGGCTTCACCCTCTCCTTCCGCAGCCCGTCGACGACGTAGGCGGATACGCCCGCGTCGATGGCCGCGCCGATCATCGCCTCGTCGGACTGGTCGACGAACATGGCGATGGGACGGGCGAGCGCCCGGCTGACCGTCAGCATCTCCTCCAGCGTATCGCGGCTTGGGCTGCCCAGGTCCATCAGCACGACGTCCGGGGCCATGCGTTCCAGCCGCGCGACGAATCCGCCGCGCGGGGGGACGATATGAATATCGTCATAGCCCGCCTCGCGCAGCCCTTCCTCCAGAACCGTCGCGCGCAGGCCGCTGTCGTCGATGATGACGATTCGCATGAGACCCCAAGCCTTTTTCGCCACTCAGTGGCCGCGATGTTGCGCCGCGTCAATCGGGCGCGACCGACGACAATTGCCAAGGATGGCGCGCCGCTGTATGCCCGGTCCCGTTTCCCGGAGGATGACGTCATGGACAACTATCTGATCGCAAAGCCCAATCGCTCTGCCCTCAGGAAAGTTGCCGTCCATGCCCTCCATCGTCATTTCCCAGCTCGGCTGGTCCGCGCCTGACGGCACGGCCGTCCTTTCCGGGCTCGATTTTCGTTTCACCGCCGAACGACTCGGCCTTGTCGGACGCAATGGCGTCGGCAAGTCGACCTTGCTCGCCCTGATCGCCGGGCAACGCGCGCCCGCCAGCGGCACGATCCGCATCGACGGCGGCATCGCGACGCTGCGCCAGACCGTTCAGGTCGCCCCGGAGGAACGCATTGCCGACCTGTTCGGCGCGCGGGAGGCGCTGGCCCTGCTCGGCAAGGCGGAGCGCGGCGAGGCCGATATGGCGGAGCTGGAGGCCTGCGACTGGACGCTGCCCGGCCGGATCGAGGAAGCGCTGGCCTCCGTCGGGCTGGCGGCCGATCCCGACACGCCATTGCTGGCCTTGTCCGGCGGCCAGCGCAGCCGCGCCGCGCTGGCCGGAGCGGCCTTTGCCCGGCCCGACTTCCTGTTGCTGGACGAGCCGACCAACAATCTGGATGCCGAGGGGCGCGCTGCCCTGTCCGACCTGCTTTCGCGATGGAAGGCCGGCGCGATCGTCGTCAGCCACGACCGCGCGCTGCTGGAGCAGATGGAGGCGATTGCGGAACTGACGAGCCTTGGCATCCAGCGCTATGGCGGCAACTGGACCGCCTATCGCGAGCGCAAGGCGGTCGAACTCGCCGCGGCGGGCCAGCAACTGGAACAGGCCGAACGGCGCATGACGGACATCGCCCGCCGGACGCAGATCGCAGCCGAGCGCAAGCAGCGCCGGGACGCCGCCGGAGCGCGCAAGGGTGCGAAGGGCGACATGCCGCGCATCCTGATCGGCATGCGGAAGAACCGGGCGGAAGGGTCCGGCGGCGATGCCGCGCGATTGGCCGACCGCCTGCGCCGGGAGGCGGAGGAGGCGGCGCAGGCGGCGCGCAGCCGGATCGAGATCGTCGAAAGCCTGACCGTCGCCCTGCCCTCGACCGGATTGCAGGCGGACCGGCAGATCGTGCGGATCGACAGGGTGTCGGCGGGCTATCGCGCCGATGCGCCGGTGCTGCGCGACTTCAGCCTGCGGATCGACGGGCCGGAGCGGATTGCCGTCACCGGGCCCAATGGCGCGGGCAAATCGACGCTGCTGAAGCTGATTGCCGGTCTGATCCCGCCGCTGTCCGGCACGGTGCAGCTATCGGTCGATTGCGCGCTGCTGGACCAGGGCGTCGGCCTGCTCGACCCGCAGGCCAGCATTGCCGCCAATTTCGCCCGGCTGCACCCCCGCGCCACCGAAAATGCCGTGCGCGCGGCATTGGCGCGGTTCCGGTTCCGCGCCGATCTGGCGCTGCAGCGGGTGGGGACGCTCAGCGGCGGGCAGTTGTTGCGCGCCGGGCTCGCCTGCGTGCTTGGCGGCGACACATTGCCGCCGCTGCTGATGCTGGACGAGCCGACCAATCATCTCGATCTCGATTCCGTCGCGGCCATCGAGCAGGGGCTTGCCGCCTTCGACGGCGCGTTGATCGTGATCAGCCATGACGCCGCCTTTCTGGAAGCGGTCGGCATCGGCCGGGAGGTCAGCCTGGAATAGGCGCGCCGGTCAGTGCGCCGCCGAACGATCGACATTGCCGGTGGGGCGCGGGGCAAGCCACACCACGGCGGCGGCCAGGAACAGCACCAGCGCGGCGATGAAGAAGACATGGTTCATCGACACCACCTGCGACTGGGCGTCGACCAGATTGCCCACCGTCTGCCGCGCCTGTTCCTGCGTGAAGCCGCGGCTGGCCAGGTCGGCCATGGTCGCGTCGCCATGCAGCGTCCCGACCACCTCATTGCGCCACACCCGCTGCCCGTTCCCCCAGCCGGTCAGCACGATCGACGTGGAAATGGCGATGGCCAGCGTGCGCAGGAAATTCTGCATGCCCGCCGCAGAGGCGGTTTCCTCCGGCCGGACCGACCCCAGGGTCAGCGTCGTCAGCGGGATCATGAACAGGGGCATGCCGAAACCCTGGGCCAGTTGCGGAAGGGAGATCGTCCAGAAGTCCGCATCGGTGGTCCAGTGCGCCCGCCAAAGCGTCATCAGCCCGATCCAGGCGACGCCGGTCGAAATCATCAGGCGCACGTCGACCTTGCTCACCAGCCGCCCGACAATGGGCGCTACGAGCATGGCGGTCATCGCCGTGAACGCCGTCGCCAGCCCCGCCCAGGCGGCGGTATAGCCCATCGAAATCTGCAGCCATTGCGGGATGACGACGATACCCGCGAAATAGGCCCCGAAGCAGAGCGCGAGCGTGAACACCCCGGAGGTGAAGCCGATATGGCGGAACACGCGCAGGTCGACGATGGGATGTTCCTCGGTCAGTTCCCAGATCAGGAAGACGCAGAAGCCGATGGCCGCCAGCACCGCCAGCGCGACGATCAGCGGATCGCCGAACCAGTCATGGTCGCGCCCGATGTCCAGCATGATCTGAAGGCAGCCGATCCAGAAGATGAGCAGCGCAAGGCCGATATAGTCGATGGGCAGCTTCATCCGATCCGTCTCCACCGGGGGCAGCAGCACCATGGCGGCAAAGACGCACAGGGCCGCGATGGGCAGGTTGATGAAGAAGATCCAGTGCCAGCTCCAGTTGTCGCTGATATAGCCGCCGACGATGGGACCGAGCGCGGGGCCAAGCAGCGTCGTCATCGCCCACAGCCCCATGACGCGCCCGCGCTGTTCCGGCGGGAAGATGCGCATCAGCAGGGTCTGCGACATCGGCATCAGCGGCCCGCCGCACAGGCCCTGGCCGATGCGGCAGACGACGATCATGCCCAGCGTCATGGACAGGCCGCACAGCAGGGAGAACAGGCCGAAGCCCAGCATGCCGAAGGTGAACAGCCGCACGGCGCCGAAACGCTGCGCCAGCCAGCCGGTCAGCGGCACGCAGATCGCCTCCGCCACGGCGTAGCTGGTGATGATCCAGGTGCCCTGATCGGCGGAAATGCCCAGATTGCCCGCGACATGCGGCACCGAGACATTGGCGATGGTAAGGTCGAGCACGACCATGAAATTGCTGAGCGCCAGCGTCAGCCCCGCCAGCAGGCGATGACGGGGCGACAGTAGCGTGAAGGTTTCGGCCGGGCGGCTCACCACGGGCCTCCCTATTCGCCCGAAAGGTCGATTTCGGCTTCCATGGAAAGCCCGATGCGCAGGGGATGTTCGGCCAGTTCCCTGGGATCGAGCGCAATGCGCACGGGCAGGCGCTGCACCACCTTGATCCAGTTGCCGGTGGCGTTCTGCGCCGGGATCAGCGCCATCGACGCGCCGGTGCCGCCGGCGAAGCCGATCACCTTGCCATGATAGACGACGTCGCCGCCATAAAGGTCCGAAGTGACCTTGGCGGGCATGCCGACCTTCACCCGGCCGAGCTGGCGTTCCTTGAAATTGGCGTCGACATAGACCTGCGCGAGCGGCACGATGCTCATGATCGGGCTGCCCTGCGCGACGCGCTGGCCGACCTGCACCGACCGCCGGGTCACGACGCCGTCGATCGGGGCGCGGATGATGGAGCGGTCAAGGTCGAGCCGGGCATTGTCGAGCTTCGCCTTCGCGGCCAGCACGGCGGGATCGGTGTCGACGGTCGACCCGCGCACCAGCGCGTCATTGGCGGCAAGCTGGCCGCTGGCCGCGCCGCGTGTCGCCTCGGCCGTCGCCACCCCGGCCTTCGCCAGGTCGAGCGCCGCCTGCGCCGCGGCATAGGCCTTGCGCGCGCTGGTCAGTTCCTCGCCCGAGACGGCGCCGTTGGGGGCCAGCGCCTCCCGCCGACGGAGGTCGATGCGCGCCTTGTCGAAATCGGCCTGCGCCGTCGCGAGCTGGGCCCGCGCCTGGTTGATGTCGGCGCCGCGCGCCTCCACCTGCGCCGCCAGCGAGCCGCTGGTCGCGAGGGTCTGGCGGAAGCGGCGGCGGGCTTCGGCAAGGTCGGCCTCCGCCTGCGCCACGGCGATGCGGGCGTTGGTGGGGTCGAGCTTCACCAATATGTCGCCGCGCTTGACCGCCTGGGTATCCGTCACCAGCACTTCGACCGCCTGGGCGGAAATGAGCGGCGTCACCTGCGCCACTTCCGCATTCACATAGGCATTGTCGGTGCTGACATGATTGCGGCCGACCAGCAGGTACCAGAGGGCATAGGCCGCGCCGACGACCAATATGACCAGCGCCAGCCGCACGAGCCATTTCTTGCGGGTTTCCATGCGCCGGGCGGCGGCATCGGCCGCATCGTCGGCCTTGCTCGCTTCGGACGTGAATTCGGGCTTGGCGTCAGCCATGGGGCGTATCCTTGGGCAACTGGAGCGGGTTCTGCGCATCGCTGGCGGCAAAGCCGCCGCCCAGCGCGCGGATGAGGGCGATGTCGAGCGTGAAGGCGCTGGCCTCCAGCTCCGCGACGGTCTGGCGGGCGGCCAGAAGCTGGTCCTCCACGTTCAGCACGTCGAGATAGGTGTTGAGCCCGCCTTCATAGCGCTGGCGGGCGATGTCATAGGCTTCTTCCGACGCGGTCAGCGCCGCGCGGGCATCGGTCAGCCGCTGGTCCAGCGTCCGCCGTCCGGTCACGGCGTCGGCCACCTGCTGATAGGCGCCGAGCACGGTCCGGTCATAGCTGGCCACCGCCTCTTCATAGGCGGCGCGGACGCCGCGATACTGGCCGCTGAGCGCGCCGCCATGGAAGATCGGCAGGCTGACCGCCGGCCCCGCATTGCCGAACAGCGAATCCTTCTTGAACAGCGTGTCCGCGAAGGAGCTCGATCCGCCGGAGAAGGCGCCGTTCTGGAGCACCGTCTGATAGCCGAGCGATTGCACGCCGATCAGCGCGCTCAGGCGAATGGCCGGAAAGAAGTCGGCCCGCGCCACCTTGATCCGCTTGGCCGCCGCTTCGGTCCGGGCGAGCGCCGCGGCGACATCGGGGCGGCGGGCGACCAGATTGGTGGTGACGTCCGCCGGCAGGCCGAGCGGACCGGGTCTGCCGAGCCGGGGCCTTGCAATGGCGAGACCCCGGTCGGGTCCGGCGCCGATCAATGCGGCGATCTGATGCTGGCGGACGGCAATCGCCTGGTCGGCGGCGGCGAGCTGCGCCTTGGCGGAGAATAGGGTGGCGTCGGCCTGCCGCTCGCTGCCGCGCGTTTCCAGCCCGTTGGCGCGGCGGTCCGCCACCAGCTTCCGGCTGGCGGTGCGGATTTCCAGCGCGCGGGCCTGAATGTCACGCTCGTCATAGAGCCGGGCGAGATCGGCATAGGCATCGGCCACGCCGGCCGCCAGCGCCAGCCGGGCCTGCCGCGCATCGATCTCCGCCGCGCGGGCTTCCGAAGTCGCCGCCGCCAGCGCCGCCCGGTTCCTGCCCCACAGATCGAGGTCGAAGCCGAAATCCAGCGCCACGCGGCCGGTACCCAGCCAGCCCTTGGGAACGAACTCCTTGGGCATCCCCATATTATAGCTGGATTTGGTGACGCCGCTGCTGGCGTCCAGATCGACCGAAGGCAGCAACGGCGCGCCCGCCTGCTGCGCGGCGGCATTGGCCTGGGCGAAGCGGGCGGCGGCGGCGCTGACGTCCGGCGAACCCTTCAGCCCTTCCTCGATCAGCGCGTCCAGTTGCGGATCGCCATAGCCCTTCCACCAGCCTTCGGACGGCCATTGCGCGGAACCGTCGGCCTGAAGGCTGCGATCCGCCGCGATGCTGGCGGGCGCGCGCACGACCGGCTGGGGGCCAAGGTCGGGCACCGCCGCACAGGCCGACAGCAGCGCCACGCCCCCGGCAAGAAGCCCGGCGCGAGCGGAAGGGGGAAAGGGATTTGGAAGGCGACTCACGGGCATAAAACCGTACCAAATAGTATGAAATGAGCCTTTGCGCCTGATGCGAATCCTTGTCAACCAAAATAGCGTACTATATGGTACGATTTCATGACGGAGCCCATTCCCCCGATCAGCCGCCGCGAAGCGCGGCGCCGCGACCGGCGCAAGACCATATTGAAGGTCGCGTCGCGTTCCTTCATGGAAAAGGGCTATGCCGCGACGACCATGTCGGGGATCGCCGCGGCGCTGGGCGGATCGAAGGGCACCCTGTGGAGCTATTTCCCGTCCAAGGAAGAGCTGTTCGCCGCCGTTCTGGACGACGCGACCACCGCTTATCGATCGCGCCTCGCTGAAATCCTCGATCCCGACGGCGACCTTGCAGGCACGTTGCGGACCCTGGGCGTCAACCTGCTGACGAAGATCACATCGCCCGAAAGCGTCGCGCTATACCGGCTGGTGGCGTCCGAAGCGGGCCGCTTTCCCGAAATGGGGGCGATCTTCTACCAACATGCGCCGGGCAATACCCGGCGATTGGTGGCCGAATTCCTGGAAAGGGCGATGGATCGCGGCCTTTTGCGCCGGGCAGATCCCGAACTGGCGGCGCGCACCTTCACGATGCTGATGCTTACGGGCTGTCACCAGTCGCTGGTCTGGGGACAGATCGAGCGGGCGACGGCAGAGCAGATCGAGGCCGATGTCGACAATGGGCTGGACTGTTTCCTGCGCGCCTATGCGCCGGAGCCGCGTTAACCATTTCTTTGCCCGCCGATCCTATGCTGCGCGGTGGCAAGAGGTGGGACGTCATGCAATTCTGGAAACGCGACAGCATCAGCAGGCCGCAACAGGCGCAGGGTCCGGACGGCGGACGCGCGCCCCGGCGATTGCGCCTTCTGCTGGTCGATGAAGACGCCACGTCCCGCGGCGTCGTGGCGCGGCGGCTGTCGCATCTGGGCTATGACGTCGCGCTGGCGGAAAGCGGCTTCACCGCGCTCAACATGCTGGTCACGCGGCCGGTGGACATCATCCTGATCGACATGGGACTGGCGCTGCTGCCCGGCCTGACGACGATGCGGAAGATCCGCGCGGCGGGACTGGCCGAAAATGCCTGCTTCGTCATGATCGGCGGGCGGAACGACAGGGTGTCCGCGGTCGACGCGCTGGATGCGGGGGCCGACGACCATGTGGTGAAGCCCTTCGATTTCGACCTGCTGGATGCGCGGCTTCGCCATTTGTGCGCAAGGGCGGAGCAGGTCGGTGCGCTGGCGCGGCATAATGCGGAACTGGACGCGCGGATCGCCCGCCGCGCGCTGGAACTGGGCGAAACGCGCGATGCGCTGGCGGAGATGCAGGCGGACCGGGCGCGGCTGGTGTCCTCGATCCAGGCGCTGCATGACGAGATCGCCCGGCTCAACGCGGCACGGAACTAGGGCCTGAGGCCGTCATCCCGGCGCAGGCCGGAATGACGGGCCGGAATCACTTCAGCCACTGGGTCGCCGCGAACCAGCCGGCAATGCCGGCCGCCATGGCCATGCACACACCGACCACGCCCCAAAAGGCCCAGGGTTCATGGGCATAGGGTATGCCGTCCACATTCATCCCCAGCAGCCCGGTCAGGAAGGTCAGCGGCAGGAACACCAGCGCCACGACCGAGATGATCAGCGCCTGCCGGTTCATCTGCTCCGCGCGCAGGTCGGTCAGTTCTTCATGGGCGAGCGCCGACCGTTCGCGCACCGCTTCCAGCTCCTCCGCCATGCGGGCGCAGCGGTCGGCCGCTTCCTGGAGGTGCAACCGGTCGTCGGGTTCCAGCCATGACGCATCGGCGGCGGACAGTCTTTCCAATGCCTGCCGCTGCGGCGCGATGAAGCGGCGATAGCCGATCGCCGTCGCGCGGATTTCCGACACGCGCCGCCGCGCCTCCGCCGGGCCATGTTCGGTCAGCGCGCTTTCGATCTCGTCCAGGCCGTCGCCCAGCTCGCCAACTTCCGGGTCGAGCGCTTCGGTGATCTGCTGCGCGAAGGCGGCGATCAGGTCGCCCGGATCGCGGATCAGACCGCGCAGCATCTGCTGCATGACGGGCTCCATCGCCGCGAGCGGCCGATAGCTGACGGAAATGACCCGCGCCTCTTCGGCCCAGAGGCGGATCGACACCAGCGGGTCGCCCCCATCGTCATCCGCCGCGCCAAGCCCGCGCAGGTTCACCAGCGCGCCATGGGCCATCAGCGTGCAGCGCGGCCGGGTCTCCTGCGCCAGCAGCGCGGACAGCGCCGCTTCGGGCATATGGTCGCAGCGGGACGCGACGTGGCGGGCATCCTCCTTCCAGCCATCGGCATGGACCCAACTGAACGGCGCGTCCTGCGTCCGCGCGCAAAAATCGTCGAGCGAGATTTCCTGCGCCCGAGCGCCGTCGAAGAGGAAGACCCGGCTTATGGCGTCATCTCCATCCAGAGCGACAGGCCTGCCCCCGGATCGTCGGGCGGCGCGTCTGCCAGGATGCGCACGGCATCGGCCCGCGCCCGGTCCAATATCGCGGCAGGCACGTCCGGCGCGTGATAGACGCGATCCGCCTCGCCCAGCAGGCGGGCGGCGCGCAGGCTGAGATCGTCGGGATCGCCCGACAGCAGCCGGATGTTTTCCAGCCTGTCGGCCCCGGTCCCGAGCCCGGCCCCTTCGGAAAGCCAGTGCGGCACGGCGTCCACGGCTTTGTCGGACAGCGGATCGATCGGCCCGCGCACGGCAAGGCCGGCGTCGATCGCCCGCCGCCTTGCCGCGGCATCGGGCCAGCGCTGGCGGATCGCGGCGCGCGCATCGTGAAGCGCCGTCGCCAGCAGCCCCAGACGGGCCGGCAGCAAAGCTTCGATGCGTTGCCTGAGCGCCTTGGCGAGACCCGCCGAAGCGCCGCCCGTGCCGATGGCGATCAGCACCGGCCCCCGGTCGACAATGGCGGGCAGGGTGAAGTCGCAAAGTTCCGGCCTGTCGGTCGCGTTCACCAATATGCCCCGGGCCCGGAGCCGCTGCACGGTCGCCGCATCGCCATCCGAGACGATGGCGAGCGTGGCCTCAGCCGCCTCCCCCACGATCCGCGCCCCCGCCCGTTCGAGCAGGCGCCGCTTGGCGTCCGCCGCCTCCCCTTCGCCGGTCAGGATGACGGCCCGCCCTTGCAACCGCAGGAAGACGGGCAGGCTGTGCATCAGTCCTGCACATCCTTCGACGCTACCCAGGCCGGAATGCTGTCCCCCTCGATCAGCGCCTCTACCGGCGGACGGGCGCGGACAACGGCCCATTTGTCGCCCGACACCAGCACTTCGGGCGTCAGCGCGCGGCTGTTATAGGTGCTCGCCATGGTCGCCCCATAGGCCCCGGCGGTCATGAAGGCGACCAGATCGCCCGCCCCCACCACATCCATGTCGCGGTGCATGGCGAAGGTGTCGCCCGTCTCGCACACCGGGCCCACCACATTGGCGGCGGCGCGCTCGCCCTTCGGTTGCACGGCGCGGATGTCGTGCCAGGCGTCGTAGAGGCTGGGCCGCAGCAGGTCGTTCATCGCCGCGTCGACGATCACGAAGGGGGCCTGCGCGCCCTGCTTCACCCGCACCACCTGCGACAGCAGCACGCCCGCATTGCCGACGATCAGGCGGCCCGGCTCGAACATCAGGCGGACGTTCCAGCCCTGCGTCACCTTCGTCACCATCGCGCCATAATCGGCGGGGCTGGGCGGCAGCGGCTGCGAGGGATCATAGGGCACGCCCAGCCCGCCGCCGAGATCGGCGGTGCGGATGTCATGGCCTTCGCCGCGCAGCCTTTCGATCAGCGCGCCGACCTTGGCGAAGGCGGCTTCCAGGGGCGCGAGATCGGTGAGCTGGCTGCCGATATGCACCGCCACGCCCTGCACGTCGAGGCCGGGGAGGTCGCGCGCCGCGGCATAGCTGGCCAGCGCCCGGTCATAGGGGATGCCGAACTTGTTTTCCGACTTGCCGGTCGAGATCTTGGCATGGGTTCCCGCGTCGACATCGGGGTTGATGCGATAGGCGACCGGCGCCCTCTTCCCCATCGACAGGGCCACTTCGGAGAGCATTTCCGCTTCGGGCTCACTCTCCAGATTGAACTGGTAGATGCCCTTTTCCAGCGCGATGCGCATTTCGTCGGCCGTCTTGCCGACGCCGGAAAAGACGATGCGGTCCGCCGGAATGCCCGCCGCCATGGCGCGCAGCAGTTCGCCCACCGACACGACGTCGGCGCCGAGGCCCAGCTTCGCCAGCGTCGCCAGCACGGCGGCATTGGGATTGGCCTTCACCGCGAAGGCGATCAGCGGATCATGGAGCTGCGACAGTCCTTCGCGGAACACGCCGACATGGCGGGTCAGCGTCGCGGTCGAATAGATATAGACGGGCGTGCCGACCTGCGCGGCGATCTCCGCCATCGGCACCTGCTCCACCAGCATCGCGCCGTCGACATAGGTAAAATGGTCCAAGTCAGTCTATCCTAGAATCTGAGCGCCAAAATCAGCGGGGGTCGCTTTCGGGCGGCAGGTCGAACGGGTCGTCGCCGCGCACCTTCGATTGGGTCAGCAGTTCGACATTCCGTTCCGGCCGCGCCTGGATCGTGGGCGTGGTGAGCTGCGCTGCGGTGGGCGCCGTCGCCGCCCCCACCGGCACGGCGGGCAGGCGCTGCCCCTGCACCGGCTTCAGCGGCTGGCGACCGCCGCAGGACGCCAAGGCCAGCGCAAGCGCCGCCAGCGCAACTCCCTTGGCGATCCGTGCCGTCATCACTTCTTCTGCCCTTTCGCGTCGTTCCGGGCCTCAGCGATCCGCGCACGCACCTGATCGGGCGCGGTGCCGCCATGGCTCCTGCGGCTGGCGACCGAGGCGTCGACCGTCAGCACCGCATAGATACGCTCATCGATCCGCGCATCAATGGCCTTGAGCGTTTCGATGGGCAGATCGGCAAGCTGAACGCCCGCCGCCTCCGCCGCCGCGACCGCGCGGCCCGTGATATGATGCGCCTCGCGGAAGGGAATGTCGCCCTCCCGCACCAGCCAGTCGGCGAGGTCGGTCGCGGTGGCGAAGCCGCTCTCCGCCAGGCCGCGCATCCGGTCGGTGCGGAACGTCACCGTCTCGATCATGCCGGTCATCGCCGCGATGGACAGGCCCAGCAGGTCATGCGCCTCGAACACCGGCGGCTTGTCGTCCTGCATGTCCTTCGAATAGGCGAGCGGCAGGCCCTTCATCGTGACGCAGAGCGCATTCATGCAGCCCATGATCCGCCCGGCATGGCCGCGCACCAGTTCGGCGGCGTCGGGATTGCGCTTCTGCGGCATGATCGAGCTGCCGGTCGAATAGGCGTCGGGCAATTTCACGAAGCCGAAGGGCTGGCTAGCCCAGATGATGAACTCTTCGGCCAGCCGCGAGAGGTGCAGGCTGCACTGCGTCGCCGCCATCAGATAATCGAGCGCGAAGTCGCGGTCCGACACGCTGTCGAGGCTGTTGTCGGTCGGCTTGGCGAAACCGAGCGCCGCCGCCGTGGCGTGGCGGTCGATGGGAAAGCCGGTCCCGGCCAGCGCCGCCGCGCCCAGCGGGCACTCGTTCAGCCGCTCCCGCGCGTCGGCGAAGCGGCTGCGGTCGCGGCGGACCATCTCATGATAGGCCATCAGGTGATGACCGAGCGTCACCGGCTGCGCGGACTGGAGATGGGTGAAGCCGGGCATCACCGCGTCGGCATGCTCCTCGGCGCGGGTGAGCAGCATGGCGGACAGGCCCTGCAGGCCCGCCTCCACCTCATCGATGGCGTCGCGCACCCAGAGGCGGAAATCGGTCGCCACCTGATCGTTGCGCGAGCGCGCCGTGTGCAGCCGTCCCGCCGCAGGACCGATCAGTTCGGCCAGCCGCGACTCCGTGACCATGTGGATGTCTTCCAGGTCCAGATCGACCGGCACGCCGTCGGCTTCATATTCGGCGGCGATGCGGTTCAGCCCCTCGGTGATCGCCTGCGCGTCCTCTCCGTCGACGATGCCCTGTTTGGCGAGCATCGCGACATGGGCCTTGGACCCGGCGATGTCCTGCTTCCACAGGCGCTTGTCGAACGGGATCGACGCATTTATCTCCCGCATGACCGAAGCCGGACCGGCCGCGAAGCGTCCGCCCCACATGCTGTTGGAGCTTTTCCCCGTGCGATCATCCTTACGCTGCGTAATGACACTGCTCCTGCTGGCCGGCCTTGGCGCGTGCGATAAGCAATCCCCGCCCGCCGGGCAAGGCCAGAACGCCACCAGCGGCGAGGCGACGGGACCGGCGCAAAGCGGGAAAGGCGCGTTCAGCTACACGCTCGACAGGTCGAAGGCCGGAACCCCTGCCCCCGATTTCACCTTCCAGAATCCGGACGGCAGCGATGCCAGCCTCAAGGATTTCGCGGGCAAGCCGGTGCTGGTCAACCTCTGGGCGACCTGGTGCGCGCCCTGCGTGGCGGAAATGCCGACGCTGGATGCAGTGGCGGCGGATTATGGCAGGAAGGGGCTCGCCGTCCTCACCATCTCCCAGGACAGCCAGGGGGAGACGGTGATCAAGCCCTTCTTCGAGAAACATCCCCTGCCCCATCTGAAGGGCTGGATCGACCCGGAAAACCAGTTCGGCTTCCACTACAACACCGGCATGCTGCCGACGACCGTCATCTATGATGCGCAGGGCAAGGAAATGGTGCGGGTGGTCGGCGCGATGGATTGGGCCAGCAGGGAAGGCCGCGCGCTGATCGAAGCGGCGATGGCGAGCTGATCCCCTGCTCCCCCTGTCCACTCGTCATGTCGATAGGTTCGGCATGACGAACAGGGGCAAGGTTTCCCTGAAACGAACTTCCGTCAAAAATCCGCCATATGCGCTGCTTGCAAAATGCGCCGCGCCACATGCACCCTAATCAATTGCGATTCTGCCTCATGGCATCGCAATCTGGTCTGATTTTCCTCCCAGAAATAAAGAAGAAATATTTAATTTTTCTATTATTTTGTGCGATGCGGTAGAGGTTTCATCCTAAAAGTTCGTTGATCCCCCTGTCATGGATAAATGCAAAACAGGGGGCATAGATGACAAGATTATCCGCTCTTCGCCTTTCATTGGTGCTGGCCTCGTCCTGGTCGGCCTGTGCGATGGCGCAGGAGGCGCAGACCGCGCAAGCCGATGATGGCGCCGCCATCATCGTTACCGGCACCCGCGCCGTCGGCATGCAGGCGGCCGAAAGCGCCGCGCCGATCCAGGTGCTGAGCCAGGAGGCGATCAGCCATGTCGGCCAGCCGAATCTCAACCAGGTCCTGACCCAGATCGTACCGAGCTTCACCGCCCAGACGCAGGGCACCGACCTTTCCAGCTTCTCGCTCTCCGCCCGTCTGCGCGGCCTCAGCCCCAACCACACGCTGGTGCTGGTCAACGGCAAGCGCCGCCACGGCAACGGCATCCTCCAGGTGATCTCCGGCGCGTTCCAGGGTTCGGCGGCGCCCAGCATCGACCTGATCCCGCCGGACGCCATCGCCCGCGTCGAAGTGTTCCAGGAAGGCGCGGCCGCCGTCTATGGCACGGACGCCATCGCGGGCGTCATCAACTTCATCCTGAAGGACAATAACGAAGGCGGCAGCTTCAAGGTCACGGGCGGCCAATATTATGACAGCGAAGGCGAATTGTTCTCCGCCTCCGGCAATATGGGCTTCAAGCTGGGCGAGGACGGCTTCTTCAACCTGAGCCTGTTCCACCGCCGCCAGGATTACACCACGGTGGGCACCGGGCAGGTCCAGATCACCAGGCCGGACGGCACGCTTCAGCCCAACACGCCCGCCCAATGGTCGAACCTGGCGGGCGACGCGCTGTCGGGCATCAACGGCGGCCAGCCCAAGACCTATCTGACCGAAGCCTTCTACAATATGGGCTATGATTTCGGCGGCATCGAACTCTACAGCTTCGGCGATTATGCCCGCCGCATCGGCTATGCCAAGCAGGGCTACCGCCATCCCAAGCGCATCTGCTACGAAACCGGCAATCTGGGCGGCAGCATCACGCCCGCGGCATATAATCCCAATATCTGCTATGGCGACACCGGCACCTGGGGCATGGTGCCGCTCCAGCATGTGATCGAGGATGAATATAGCTTCACGGTCGGCGCCAAGGGCGATTTCGGCGGCGACTGGAATTACGACATCAGCACGACCTACGGCTATCAGAAGGACGACATCTGGACCGAAGCGTCGGCCCATCGCGAAGTCTGGCAGGAAAGCTATGCCGCCTCCCTGCAGGGCATCGGCAGGCCCAATACGGTTGACAAGGCCTATGACGGCGGCTTCCGCCTGAGCCAGACCACCGTCACCGCCGACATCCGCAAGGAATTCGACGCCGGCATGGCGGGGCCGCTGACCCTGGCGTTCGGCGGCGAATATCGCCGCGACACCTATGAGATCGTCGCGGGCGATTATTATTCGACCTACAAGACCGGCGTTCAGTCCTTCCCCGGATACAAGGCGACCGACGCGGGCAAGTTCCGCCGCAGTTCGCGCGCGGGCTACATCAACCTGATCGCGGAGCCGGTTGAAAACTGGTCCGTCGACCTTGCCGGCCGTTACGAGGATTATACCGACTTCGGCGACACCACCATCGGCAAGATCACCACGCGCTACGACTTCAGCCCCGCCTTCGCGATTCGCGGCACGGTCAGCACCGGCTTCCGCGCGCCGACGCTGGCGGAACAGAAATATTCGACCATCAACGTCGGTCCGACCAGCGCCGTCGCGCAGCTTCCCGCCGGCACGCCTGCCGCCGCGCTGCTGGGCTTCAACTCGCTGAAGCCTGAAAAGTCGAAGAACTTCTCGGCCGGCGTCGTGCTGCGGCCGGTGCCGAAGCTGGCCATCACGGTCGACGGCTATATCATCAAGATCAAGGACCGCATCACCGGCACGGCGGCCCGCAACGCCGTCCTGAACGGCGTGCCGCAACCGGGCGGCGCCGACATCCTGAACGCGCTGAACGCCGCCGGCATCGTCCTGGACAGCGCCCTGTTCACCAACGGCACCATCGGCGTGTCGAGCTTCACCAACGGCATCGACACCCGCACCTGGGGCATCGACTTCTCGGCCGCCTATCCGGTGGCGCTCGACTTCGGCACGCTGAACCTGTCGCTGACGGCGAACTACAACAAGACGAAGATCACCGACAACAAGGTCGGCTACCCCATCTTCAACGCGGCGTCGGAAAGCAATATCGAACGCTCCAACCCCGACTACAAGATCGTGGCCGGCGCATTGTTCAAGAGCGGGAAGTTCGCGCTCAACCTGCGTGAGACCTTTTACGGCAAGACCAGCGTCCTGGTCCGCCCGGCCTTCACACCCGGCGGCGGCTTCATCCCCAATGGCGGCTTCCTGATCGCGGACGGCGCCATCGTCAACGGGATCAACGCCAACCAGCTCTACTTCAACGGCGTGGTCAAGGCGACCGCGCTCACCGATCTGGAGGCAAGCTACGACTTCACCGATGCCGTCACCTTCTCTGTGGGTGCGAACAACCTGTTCAACAAGCGGCCGGAAGTGCCCGCGCTAATGCAAGGCGTCACGCCGGGCGCTGGCGTCTCGCCCTATATCAACGGCGCCGGGGCCTATAACAGCTATTATGGCCACGGACCCTACAGCACGTCGGGCGGCTATTATTACGCCCGGCTCGACTTCAAATTCTGACGCGTCACGAAGGAAGGGCCGGTCCGCCAAAGGACCGGCCCTTTTTGCATCGGGGAAATAGGCATATGAAGAAATGGTTCGCCCTGGTCCTGGCTGTTGGCGCCACTCCGCTGGCCGCGCAGCAGCCTCCCTTCTCCCCTGCCGTGCGGGCAGGCGATACCCTGTATCTTTCCGGCCAGATCG
The DNA here is from genome assembly GCF_024611135.1 of Sphingobium sp. CFD-2. Classification (NCBI taxonomy): domain Bacteria; kingdom Pseudomonadati; phylum Pseudomonadota; class Alphaproteobacteria; order Sphingomonadales; family Sphingobiaceae; genus Sphingobium; species Sphingobium sp. CFD-2. The sequence continues at coordinate 2,625,027 of NZ_CP084405.1, forward strand.
GCCGGGTGCCGGATGGCATGGACCCCCATAAGGAGGGCTTCGATGCCGCGGTCCGCAATTCCATGGATTCCATCGGCAAGATCCTGAAGGACAATGGCCTCGACTTCGGCCATGTCGTCAAATGCACGGTGATGCTGGACGACATGGCGGATTGGCCACGATTCAACGGCACCTATGTCAGCTATTTCCAGGGCAAGCGGCTGCCCGCCCGAAGCGCGTTCGGCGCGGACGGGCTGGCGATGGGCGCGCCGCTGGAGATCGAATGCATCGCGAGCTTCAAATAGGCGAAGGCCGTCCGGCTTTTGGGCCGCGTGGACAAGTTCGGAATGTCGGGAAATGGCCAATCCAAGACATTCCCCTCCCGCAGGCGGGAGGGGTTAGGGGTGGGCGCGAGCGCAGCGAGCTTCCAGCTCAGCCTTTGAAAATCCCCGCTGATGTCGCGCCAGCCCACCCCCTAGCCCCCTCCCGCCTGCGGGAGGGGGAATGAAAGGAAACCACCCAAATCACTCAGTCCGGCGAGTCTCGAATTTATCCACGCCGCCTAGAGATGGCGCGCCGCTCAAGGCTCGCCCTTGGACTCCTGCATCCGCCGCTCCGCGAACCATTGCTCCAGCGCCTTGGCGGTGCAGCCGGTGAAGCCGTTGCTGCCAATGGCGGAGCAACTGCCCGGCAGGGTCTGCCGCTGGACCTGCTCCATGGTCGCGACCTGGCTGCCCCAGCCGGGGCCGCCCGCCGGTTCAGGCTTTTCGCGCAACTTCTTGGGAATGCGATAGCGTTCGGATTCGGGCTTGCGGGCGCAGACGATGATCTCGTCGCCCTCGCCCTTTGGGCAAGGATCGTCGCCATAGACGACCAGGTTGAAGATTTTCTGCGGCGGCTCGGCATGGGCCGCGCCGCCGAAAATCAGGGGAGCCAGCGCGACGGCGGCGAGGGAAAGGGCAGTGAGGAGACGCATCGATCCATAATCCTTGTTCGTCCCCTGTCCCGCCGGCCGGATTGCCCGGTTTCCGGCAGCCTTCTTCCAGACGCCGCGCCGCGGCAAATGCCGTCACTGCTGCGGCGGCGTTCCCGGTTGCGGTCCCTGCGCCGGAGCCGGCTGCTGTTGCTGGGCGGCACGGGCCTTTTCCTCCGCCACGGCCTGCGCCTCGATCGCCTTGCTTTCCGCGTCGATGGTGGAAAGGCGCCGGGTCCGCTCCGCCTCGACCAGATCCTTCCAGCTTGCATTGTCCGCGGCCTGCCGCTCCGCCTTGGCGAGGCGCGCCAGTTGCGCGAAGCAGCCGGTGGCCCCGCCGCCGCCCACCGGCGAGCAGCTTTCGGTGCCGCTGCGCCCGACATATTCCATTGACTTCACCCGTTCGCCCCATGCCTGGTGGCTGGGCTGGTTCGGATCGCCGCGCAACGGCTCGGGAATGCGGTAGCGCTCCTCCTCGCCCTTGCGGGCGCAGACGACGATGTCGCTGCCCTGGCTCTGCGGGCAGGGATCGTCGCCATAGACGATGACCAGATTGACGCGTTCCGACCCCGCCTGCGCGGCGGGCGCCTGTTCCTGCGGCACGCTGGGCCCCTGCTGCGCCAGCACGGGGGAAGCCGTGCCCAGCAAAAGCATAGCGGCAATCAGGCTGGTCTTCATCATGCTTCTCCTCAGATACGCTTGGAAAGGGCGATGGCGGCACGACAGCCCAATCTGATGGCGCCCGACAATAGGGGATAGGCCGGAGCCTGCTCCGCCCCATGGGCGATGGCGGCGTCGCGATGCTCGACCTCCTCCGCCTGGAAATCCGCGATGACGGTGGAGAGTTCCGGATCGTCCTGACCCAATTGCTCGAGCTGCTCGGCATAGTGCCGGTCGATTTCGGTCTCGATCGCGGCGGTGCACGCCATGGCGGCGCGCGGCCCGATCGCCGCCGTCACCGCGCCCAGCGCAAAGCCGGCGACATTCCAGATCGGCTGCAACGCGGTCGGCCGCACCCCCCGGCGCGCGATCATCGCGTCGAAATGCTTGCGGTGCCGTTCCTCCTGCGCGGCCATGCCGGCGATCAGACGGGAATCGGGATGCCGATCCCCCATGACGGCCAGTTGCCCGGCATAGATGCGGGTCGCGCCGAACTCGCCCGCCTGATCGACGCGCAGCATGGAGGCGCGCTCCGCCCCGGTCACGCGGCGGCCGGGGCGTGGGAAGTCCTTTGCGCTCATGCCTTGCTCCCTTTCCTGAGCAGCAGCACCAAGATGAGGAGCGCCGCCGCCGCCGACAAGAGGCCGTTATAGCCTGCCATGGAAATGCCGAACAGGCTCCACGGCGCGACGTCGCAGCGGGTGATCGGCGTCGCCATGATCTGGTTGAGGATGTCCGCCGGATTGCCGCCGGCCGGGCTGGTCGAGCAGGCGGTGAGCCCCTGCCACCAGCCATATTCGACGCCCGCATGGAACAGGCCGATGCCGCCGCTGACGCCAATGGCAAGGCCGGCGAGTCCGGTGAACAGCGCGCTCACGCAGGCCTTGCCGCGCAGCGCATAGGCGATCAGCGCCAGCGGAATGGCCGCCATATGCGCATAACGCTGCCACCAGCACATTTCGCACGGGTGCAGGCCACCGAGGAACTGGAAGGCATAGGCGCCGCCCAGCATGACCAGCGGGACGATCAGCGCCAGGGCGCGGGCGAGAGGCAAGGATTTCATGTCGCTCGCTTAAACCGTCACGTGGCTTTCGTCATGCTGAACTTGCGGGGTGAAGGGAGCCGGCCTGAGGGCCGCGCGATCCCCTCACCCAGCTGCGACCAGGCAGCGAGCTGCCAAGTCTGCGCAGCCCCCTACCTCAAGGGAGAGGGATAAAGCGGGTGTCCGCTTCCCGTCCAACGCAATCCGGCAAGTCCCGAACTGGTCCCCGCCCGCCAGGCGCGGCACGTCGATCCGCAACGATCAATGCGTCGCCGGCTTGCGGACGGGAGCGGCCTGAGCCACCGCCCCGCCCGGCTTTGCCGCCAGGCGCGCTATGGTCTTCAGCGCATAGTCGAGCTGGAAATCCTCGATCCCCTTCTTCTTCAGCTCCTCCGCCGTGGCGGCGAAGCGGGGATCGTCCTTGCTGTCCTCTTCCAGCGCCGCATTGTCGGTCTTGATCTCGTTGATCAGGTGCCGGCGCAGGTCGCTTTCCCGGAATTTCGGACGATTTTTGTAATCGGGGTCGCTAAGCTGCGGCACCCTGACATCGGGTTCGATCCCGCCTTCCTGCACGGAGCGGCCCGACGGCGTGTAATAGCGCGCCGTCGTCAGCTTGAGCGCCGTGGTGTTGCTGAGCGGCAGCATGGTCTGGACGCTGCCCTTGCCGAAGCTGCGTTCCCCCATCACCAGCGCGCGATGCTGGTCCTGCAGCGCGCCCGCGACGATTTCCGATGCGGAGGCGGAGCCCGCGTCCACCAGCACGATCACCGGCAGACCCCTCGCATCGTCGCCGGGCTTGGCATAATAGCGCTCGACATCGCCCTTGTTGCGGCCGCGCTGCGACACGATCTCGCCGCGTTCCAGGAAGGTGTCGCTGACCGACACGGCTTCGTCCAGCAGCCCGCCCGGGTTGGACCGCAGGTCGAGGATGTAGCCGGTGGGCTTGCGGCCCAGCGACTTGTCGATGCTGCGGATCGCCTGGCGCACGTCGGCGCCGGTATTGGCCGAGAAGCTGACGATGTTGATGACGCCGATGCCGTTCTTCACCTCCCACTTCACCGGCTTCAACTGGATGATCTCACGCGTCAGGGTGAGGTCGATCGGCTTGTCGCGGCCGGGGCGGACGATGGTCAGCTTGATCTGCGTGCCCGGCGCGCCGCGCATCTTGTCGACCGCCTCGTCCAGCGTGCCGCCATAGATGAGCTGCCCGTCGAGATGGGTGATATAGTCGCCCGCCTTGATCCCCGCGCGCCAGGCCGGGGTATCCTGCGTCGGCGCGATCACCTTCACCGCGCCGTCCTCCTGCGTGACGGAAAGGCCAAGGCCGCCATAGCTGCCCTCCGTCTGCGTGCGGAGATTCTGGAAATCGCGGGCGTCGAGGAAGCTCGAATGCGGGTCCAGGCTGGCGAGCATGCCGTCGATGGCGCCCTTGATCAGCTTTTCGTCGTCGACCTTCTCGACATAGTCGCTGCGGACCTTCTGGAACACGTCCATGAACTCGTCGAGCGCCTTGTAGCTGCTTGCCTCCCCATCGGCGAGCGCCGCGGTGGTGGCAGGGATGAGCGCGAGCGCGCCAAGGGCGACGGCGCCCCGGAAGAAATTGGATTTCATGCGTGTCCTGAGTCCTGGCATCGAAGGGGCAATATAGGGCATTTCCGTGCAGACGCAAAAACCTTGGCTGGCGCCCCTTCCTAAACAGGCCGATGCCCCTTGCGCCATTTGGTGAACAGGTGCCGCGCCAGCATGGCGGGGGGCATTCTGAGCCAGTGGGAGCGCAGGTAGAAGGCGAAACGCAGCAGCCCGCGCCTTTCCCGTCCCCACCCGTCGCGCGCCAGCAGCCGGGCCTTGACGATCCGGTCCCGGAGCGTGAGCCGCGCCCCTTCGCCCCTCCCTTCGCCATAGAGCGCCATGGCGAGCCGCCGCGCCTGCCGCACATGGGGCAGCAGGCCATGGTGCGCCGCCCGCGCCTCCAGCGCCGTCCCGTCGACGCCATCGAGCAGGCAATATATGTCCCAGAGGTTGCGAAGCCCCCCGGCCAGATCGCCGTCGGCCAGCAGATGCGCCGCCGCGTGGCAGAGCCGGTCCTCGGGCGAGAGCATGGATAATTCGTTGGTGAGGGGAACCGCCTGCGCGATCATCGCCGCCGCGTCCGGCGTCTGCCGCGCCGTCAGCGGCAGGACGGTGTGATGCACGTCGATCATGCGGTCCCGCGCCGCGTGGATCATCGGCGGCAGCTCATGCATCCATCGCCGGTAATAGGCGTCGTCATAAGGGTCGTCCTTGACCCATTCCCATCCCGCGCCGATCAGCGCCCGTTCCACCCGATCCATCGCATCGCGCGGCACCAATATGTCGAGATCGCCGATGAAGCGCCCCTGCCCGGCGCGCAGCCCCGCCGCCGCATAGGCCGTGCCCTTGAGCAGCACGACCGGCACGTCCAGGCCGGCAAGCGCCTCTGCCGCGCGATCCGCCTCCCACAGGGCCTGCAGGGCTTCGCGCGCCGCATCCAGCCGGGCGTCCGCCAATATCGCGCCCACCGCCGGGGGCACGGGCCGCTCCCCCATCCGCAGGGCGAGCGTGCCGATCAGCCGCTCCGCCCTCGCCATGGCGATCAGCGCGTTCCACCCGTCCGCATCCAGCGCCGCCACCTCGTCAGGGTCGCGCAAGGCGCGCACCAGCAGCCGGGCGCTCATGCCAGTTCCTCCCAGAGCCGCTCGACAAGGGCGATGGCCTCGTCGCCCGATGGAAAGTCGATGGCGCGCGCGGGGACATTCCCGACGAAACCGCTCAACGCCGCGAAGCCCGCTTCGCCCAGGGCGACATAGTTGGTCGATGCCTGGGTCAGCCGCATGAAGACCTCCCCCTGGCCGACCGGGCGCACGTCCGCTTCATGGCCGAAACGCGGGAACAGCAGCAGCGCGGGCGGCGCGCCCTCCGCCATCCGCCCGATCGCCTCTCTGCGCGGGATCAGGTGGCGAATGTCCCCCTTGGCCGTGCCGGCGAGCAGCGGCCCCATGCGCTCCGCCGGGGCTTCCGCCGCGATGACGTCGATGGCGCGGTTCTTGAGGGAGACGAGGCGCGGAAAGGGAAAGATCGCCCCCGTTTCCAGGTCGAGCAGCGCGAACTCGTCGCCCATCAGCCGCCAGCCCCGCTCCCCCAGTTGCGCGGCCAGCGTCGACTTGCCGGAACCGGACTCGCCGGTCATCACCAGCGCCCGCCCGTCCTTTTCGACGCTGGAGGCATGGAGCAGCAGGTGCCGCCGCCAGCCGAGCGCCATTTGCAGGTTCATCCCCATTTCCGCCGCCAGCAGCCCATGGGCAAGGCTCATCGGCGCGGCGTCGGCCAGCCCATGATCGCCGGTGATGAAGATGGAGGGCCGGAACCAGCGCCGGAACGGCCCCGCAGGCTCCAGCCGCACGGTGAAATCGGCTATCGCGCCCGCCGGCATGGGATAATCGGCGTAGAGCCGCGCCAGCGCGTCCACCGGCTGGCGCCAGGCCGATCCGATGCGGAAGGTCGCCGGACCGATCTTCAGGGTCAGGGCATGGTTCACGCGATGCGGACCAGTCCAAGCGCGGCCAGTTCGGCCAGATGCGCCTCCACCAGCGGCAGGGCCTCCTCCGGCTCGCCCAGATCGTAAAGCTGGGCCAGCTGCCCTAACAGCTCGCCCGCCGTAAGCGCCGCGCCGTCATCCAGCGCCGCCAGGATCTCCGGCACCGGGGCGATCGCCATATGGGTCTGTCCCGACGGGCGGTGGTAGAGCAGCACCATATCCTCCAGCACGCAGGATGCGATGGCGTCCGGGCTGTCCTGGCAATAGCGGGCTGGCATGATCGCGAAACCTGGCCTTCGGATGGGAATGTCGCGCCATCCTTAAGACAAAGGGGTAGCCAAGTGCCTAACGGGACAGGCTATTTTGCGCGACGCCCCGCCACCGCATGCCGCCGGATCGCGCCAGCCGGACAAAGGCCCGCAAATAGGCGTCGAGCGCGCTTTCGACGCCATGTTCCTTCACCGCGTCCGCCAGGCGCGCAGCCGGCGCGGGATGGTCGAGCGCCCAGAGGATCGCATCGGCAAAGGCATCGGCGTCGCCCACCGGCACCGGCGCATGTTGGCCCGCCGCGGCGAGCACCGGGCGGATATTCGGCGTCGAATCGGTTGCGACGACCCCCGTGCCGCAACCGAGCGCTTCGATGAGGGTCGCGACCAGCCCTTCCCAGCGCGAGGGTTGCAGCAGCAGATCGGCATCCGCCATCAGGGCCGCCAGTTCCGCCGGATCACCGACGAAGCCCGGAAATTCGACCCGCCCGGCGATGCCAAGCCGCGTGCAAAGCGCCTCCAGATCGCGGCGCAGCGGCCCCTGCCCGACGATCTTCAGGCGCCAGTCGAGATGCTTCAGCCGGGCGAGCGCCAGAAGCGCCGTCGCTTGGTCCTTCTGCTCGACCAGCCGCCCGACCATCAGGAAATGCCATGGACCGCCGCCGGCTCTGGCGGCGCGCTGCCGCCGCAGCCGTTCCAGCAGCGGCGTGACCGTCGGGCGCGGCAGCAGCGTCACCTGCCGTCCCGCGAGCGGCCCGGCCTGCGTCAGCGTCATCCGGTCCGCCTCGCCCATCACGATGGTCATGGCGCTGGTCCGGGCGATGGCGCGGAAGCGGCTACGCCTGATCCAGGCGGACAGGCCGCGCTGGCCGGGCCGGATGATCGGGTTGGAAATCCTGCCGACCGCCCGCGTCGCCGTGCCCAGCGCCGCCAGCGCGCACAGCATGTTGCTCTGATTGCCCGCCGAATAGAGAATATCCGGGCGGAACCGCCGCACCATGGCGGCCAGCGCCGGGAATTGGGCGATCATCGACAGCCGCCGCGAAAAGGGCGGCGCCGGTACGCGACGGACCGGCACGGCGGGATGGATGAGGCCCGCCACCGGGCCGTCCGTCCGCGTCATCCACAGTTCCACGTCCACGCCGCGCAGCCGCAGATGGTTGGCGAGCAGGATCGCCACCCGATCCAGCCCGCCATCGCCGGGTTCATAGAGGTAGATCGCGACCGAACAATCTTGTTTCACCCAATGGGGTGTATGGAACATGGGGTCGCCCTTGCTGCGCCTGACCGGATCGTCGAAGGCTCGACGCCGTCAACGCTGGCGAACCGTATAAGTTCGGGTGGAAATAAAGCCCTCGGCTCAGCGGGGCATTTGCAGCGATGCGTAGCAGGTGAAGCCGCTCGTCCCCGACTGAAGCCGCCGGATATAGTTCAGATAGGCCTGGTTCTGCTCATAGCTGGCGCCCGGCAGCCGGCCGCCGCGCAGCGCCTGCCGGACCTGTTCCCCGCTGAAGTTCTTGCCGGCGGGGAAGGCGCCCTGCGTTCCCGCCGGCACCACCTGCCCGTTGGGCGCGATATAATTGCCGGCCCGGCCCTGGTCGGGAACGGGTATCGTGCAGTTGAGCACCGACGCGGCCGTGTTCGCCAGCGCCGGCCGGATGGATATGATCGCGGAGGCCGCGACGGCGCCGCCCATCAGCAACTGGCGGCGCGACGGCGCGGCAAGGCCGTCGTCCTGCGACTCGGCTTCCTTCTGGGGGGGCAACGGCTCGCTCATGTCATCCTGATCCGCTATCGCGCTTGCCAAACTGTAAAAATTGCCGGCTACTGCGGCCCTACTTTGCAGCAAATGCGTCAAATTTCCAGCATGGTAACCATGAATCGCCTGACCGCCTCCCAGATCACCGCCTCGCTGGCCGTTCTGCTGCTCGGCACCGGGGGCGCGTTGATGATAGGCGCGCGGCCGCTCGACATCCTCCTGCCGGTGCTGGCGACGCTGCTGGTGCTCGTCATCTGCGCGGCCAGTCCGGACCGTCCGGAACCGGCCGTGTCGCCGCTGCCGGCGGAGGTTCCCGACATCATCGCCCATCCCGATGCGCGCGGCCTGCTGGAGGGCATAGCCGACCCGCTGATGCTGATCGAACGGGGCCGCATCATCGCCGCCAACCGCGCCGCGCAGCGGCTGCTGGGCGCGCATATCGAGGGAGAGGACGCCCGCATCGCCATCCGCCATCCCGCCGCTGCCGAACGGCTCGCCAGCCAGGCGCCGCTGGCCGAACCGGTCATGATCGAGCTGGTGGGCCTGGGCACCCGCGACCAGCGCTGGCAGATGCGGATCGCGCCGGTGGGAGAGGACGGCCATGTCCGGCGGCTGGTCCATCTGGCCGATCATAGCGGCGCCCACGCGGCGGAGAAGATGCGCGTCGATTTCGTCGCCAATGCAAGCCATGAACTGCGCACGCCGCTGGCCGGCATATTGGGCTTCATCGAGACGCTGGCCGACCCCGATCTGGGCAAGGACGACGAAACGCGGCAGCGCTTCCTGAAGATCATGGACGGCGAGGCGCGGCGGATGCAGCGGCTGATCGACGACCTCATCTCCCTTTCCCGCATAGAGGCGGAGAAATATCGCCTGCCCGACAGCGCGGTCGACCTGTCCGGCCTGGTGGCCGAGGTGGTGGGCGTGTTCCGCACCAGCCATGGCGATCGCGGGCGGGAGGTGGAGATGGAGATCGCGCCCAGCCTGACCGACGTGCAGGGCGACCGGGCGCAACTGTCGCAACTGCTCCATAATCTGATCGGCAATTCGGTGAAATATGGCCGCGCGGGCACGCCGATCCACGTGTCCCTTTCCGACGGGCCGAGCGGCCTGTTGCGGCTGACCGTCGCGGATGAGGGGGAAGGCATCGGCCCCGATCACCTGCCGCGCCTCACCGAACGCTTTTACCGCGTCGATTCGGGGCGCAGCCGGGCGGTGGGCGGCACGGGACTGGGGCTGGCCATCGTCAAGCATATCGTGGAGCGGCATCGCGGCCGGCTGGACATCGCCAGCGTGCTGGGCAAGGGCACCACCATCTCCATCCTGCTGCCCCGCTTCGCCGTCGAGGAAAAGGCCGTCGCGGCAAAGGCTTGATCAAAAAAAGACAGCGACAGGCCGGGCTTCCGCCGTCAATGTCATAAAAGTGCAATCCCATTGTCACAAAGGCGCGACGTACCGCGGCTACGGCGCGTGCCCAGAGGGGGGCGGCGAGAAGCGAATCGCGGCCTTTGACGAAGGAGATTACCCGGTGAAGCATTTCGCTCTGATGGCCGCGACCGCTGCGGCGGCACTCACTCTCTCAGGCTGCGGCCAGCAGTCCGGCGGCGGGGCCGGCGGCACCCGCGACCAGATCCGCGCGGTCGGCTCCTCCACCGTCTATCCGTTCGCCACCGCGATTGCCGAGATGTTCGTTCAGGGCAATCCCGGCATGAAGTCGCCCATCGTCGAATCGACCGGCACCGGCGGGGGCATGAAGCTGTTCTGCGCGGGCGTCGGCGCCCAGCATCCCGACATCGCCGACGCCTCCCGCCGCATGAAGAAGTCGGAATATGAGGACTGCCGGAAGAATGGCGTCAAGGACATCATCGAAATCCAGATCGGCGTCGACGGTCTGGCCTTCGCGGAATCGAAGAACGGCCCGGGCCTGAAGCTGACCCCGAAGATCGTCTATGAGGCGCTGGCCGCCAATCCCTATGGCAAGGGTCCGAACAAGGCCCAGAGCTGGAAGGATGTCGACCCCAGCCTGCCCGCCACGCCGATCAGCGTCTTCGGCCCCCCGTCCACCAGCGGCACCCGCGATTCGCTGGCCGAACTGATCCTGACCAAGGGTTGCGAGACCGACCCGGCGATGGAAGCGCTCAAGAAGAAGAATGAGGACGAGTTCAAGGCGACCTGCACCCGCATCCGCGAGGACGGCAAATATGTGGACTCGGGCGAGAACGACAATCTGATCGTCCAGAAGCTGGGCGCCAATCCCAATGCGCTCGGCGTGTTCGGCTACAGCTTCCTGGAGGAAAACAAGGACACGCTGAAGGACGTTTCCATCAACGGCGTCGAGGCGACCTACGAAACCGTCTCCACCGGCCAATATCCCGGCGCGCGTCCGCTCTTCATCTATGTGAAGAAGGCGCATATGCAGGCCATTCCGGGCCTTCAGGCCTATCTCAACACCTTCGCCGCGAACTGGGACCCGAACGGCGCGCTGACCAAGCGCGGCATGGTCGCGGCGCCGGAAGGCGTGCGCAAGGCGAGCGCCGAGACCGTCAAGTCGCTGGCCGTGCTCGACGGTTCGCAGCTCAAATAAGACAGGCGATATGACAGGTCCTGCAATCCTTCTGCTGCTCGCCGGTCTGGGCGCCATCGCCTGGGTCAGCGCCCGCGCCCGCGCGATGCGGCTGCAAAGCGCCGCGCGGGCTTCGGGCCGCCGCGACGCCGTGCACAGCCTGCCGGGCTATCACGGCTGGTATGTCGCGCTCTGGACGCTGGTGCCCGCCGGCCTCTTCCTGGCGGTCTGGGCCAATGTCGCGCCCGGTCTCGTCACGCAGGACGTGCTGGGCAGTCCGGCGGCGCAGAGCCTGCCCGCCGACGATTTCTCACGCTCCGCCATATTGGGCGAGGCGCGGGCGATCGCCACGGGGATGCAGGCGGGGGCGTTCAATCCGCTCTCGCAGGGCCTGGTCGAACCCTATAAGCACGCCATCGGCCAATATGGCTTTGCCGGCGCCGCGCTGGCGCTGGTGCTGGCCTTTGCCGGCGGCGCCTATGCCTTCACCCGCGTCCGCCCGGATTTCCGGGCGCGCACGCGGGTCGAGCGGCTGGTGATGGCGACCCTGCTGATCGCATCGCTGCTGGCGATCATCACGACGCTGGGGATCGTCGCATCCCTGCTGTGGGAAAGCTTCCGCTTCTTTTCCATGGTCAGCCCCGTCGATTTCCTGTTCGGCGCGAAATGGAGCCCGCAATCGGCCGCGCTCGGCTATGGCAATGACGATGCCTTCGGCGCGGTGCCGCTGTTCTGGGGGACCATCTTCATCGGCGCGATCATCGCCATGGCCGTCGCCATCCCGCTGGGCCTGATGAGCGCTATCTACCTGACCCAATATGCCAGCCCCACCTTCCGCAAGTGGATGAAGCCGATATTGGAGGTGCTGGCGGGCGTGCCGACCGTCGTCTACGGCTATTTCGCGGCGCTCACCATCGCCCCGGCCCTGCGGGATTTCGCGGTCATGATCGGCATCCACGGCGCCTCTTCGGAAAGCGCGCTGGCGGCGGGACTTGTGATGGGCGTGATGATCATTCCCTTCGTCTCCTCCATGGCGGACGACAGCATCGCCGCCGTGCCGCAGTCGATGCGCGACGGCAGCCTGGCCATGGGCGCCACCACCAGCGAGACGATCCGCCGCGTGCTGATCCCTGCGGCGCTGCCCGGCGTGGTCGGCGGCGTGCTGCTGGCCGTCAGCCGCGCCATCGGCGAGACGATGATCGTGGTGATGGCGGCGGGTCTGGCGGCCAACCTCACCTTGAACCCCTTTGCCAGCGTGACGACGGTGACGACGCAGATCGTCCAGTTGCTGACCGGCGACCAGGAATTCGACAGCGCCAAGACGCTGGCGGCCTTCGCTTTGGGGCTGGTGCTGTTCATCGTGACGCTGCTGCTCAACATCGTGGCCCTGCGGGTCGTGAAGAAATATCGCGAGGCTTACGAATAATGAGTGCCGAACGCCTTCCCACCGACTGGAAGTCGGACGCGATGCGCCGGCGGATCGCCCGTCGCTATGCATCGGAACGCCGCTTCAAGGCGGCGGGCCTGCTCGCCGTCGCGCTCTCCGCCGCGTTCCTTGCCTTCCTGCTGTTCAGCATGCTGGGCAACGGCCTGCGCGGCTTCACCCGGACGGAAATCGCGGTGAAGGTCGACTTCCCCGCCTCCCCTCTGCTGCTCGACCCCAATGCCATCACGGATCAGGCGCTCGCCAATGCGAACCTGCCGATGGTGACGGGGGCGGTGGTGAAGAAGGCGCTGGGCGCGGATGCCGAGGAATGGGTGTCGCCCACCGCCTGGACCGTGCTGCGCGACGCGATCAAGGCCGATCCGAAGATCCTCGCCCAGACCGTGACGGTCAAGCTGCCCGCCGCCACCGCCATCGACCTTGCCGCCAAGAGCAACGGTTCGCCCGAGGCGGAAGCGGCGGTAGCGCGGCTCGACAAGGCGGGCCTGCTGACTACCGGCATCAACTGGGGATTCCTGACCGCGAGCGACGGCACCGATCCGACGCAGGTCGGCATCTGGGGCGCGTTCAAGGGATCGCTGCTGACCATGCTGGTGACGCTGGCGCTGAGCTTCCCGGTGGGCGTGGCGACGGCCGTCTATCTGGAGGAATATGCGCGCAAGAACTGGCTGACCGACATCATCGAAGTGTCGATCAACAATCTGGCCGCCGTCCCCTCCATCATCTTCGGCCTGCTGGGCCTGTCGATCTTCCTGAACTTCCTGCACCTGCCGCGTTCGGCGGCGCTGGTCGGCGGCATGACGCTGGCGCTGATGACCATGCCGGTCATCGTCATCGCGGGCCGCAACGCCATCAAGTCGGTGCCGCCCAGCATCCGAGACGCGGCGCTGGGCATCGGCGCCAGCCCGGTGCAGGTGGTGTTCCACCATGTCCTGCCGCTGGCCCTGCCCGGCATCCTGACCGGCACCATCATCGGCATGGCCCGCGCGCTGGGCGAGACCGCCCCGCTGCTGATGATCGGCATGCGCGCCTTCATCGCCACGCCGCCGGGGGGGATCACCGATCCGGCGACCGTGCTGCCGGTGCAGATTTTCCTCTGGTCCGACGAAGTCTCCAGGGGCTTCGTCGAAAAGACTTCCGCCGCCATCATCGTCCTGCTGGTCTTCCTGCTCGCGATGAACGGCATCGCCATCTACCTGCGCAACAAGTTCGAAAGGCGGTGGTGACCGCGATGACAGCCATGATGCATGAACAACAGACGCTGACCCCTGCGGTCGAAACCAAGATGACGGCCCGGGACGTCAAGGTCTTCTATGGCGAGAAGCAGGCGATCAAGGGCGTGTCGATCGATGTCGACATGGACAATGTCACCGCCTTCATCGGCCCGTCGGGCTGCGGCAAGTCGACCTTCCTGCGGACGCTCAATCGCATGAACGATACGGTCGCCTCCGCGCGGGTGGAAGGCACGATCACGCTGGACGGCGAGGACATCTACGCCCCCAGCATGGACGTGGTGCAACTGCGCGCCCGCGTCGGCATGGTGTTCCAGAAGCCCAATCCCTTCCCCAAGTCGATCTACGAGAATATCGCCTATGGCCCGCGCATCCATGGCCTGGCCCATGCGAAGGCGGACCTGGACGTGATCGTCGAGAAATCGCTGCGCCGCGCCGGCCTGTGGGACGAGGTGAAGGACCGCCTGCATGACAGCGGCACCGCGCTTTCGGGCGGGCAGCAGCAGCGCCTGTGCATCGGCCGCGCCATCGCCGTCGAACCGGAAGTGATCCTGATGGACGAGCCCTGCTCGGCGCTGGACCCCATCGCGACGGCGAAGATCGAGGAGCTGATCCACGAACTGCGCGGCCGCTACGCCATCGTGATCGTGACCCACAATATGCAGCAGGCTGCCCGCGTGTCGCAGCGGACCGCCTTTTTCCATCTGGGCGAGCTGGTCGAATATGGCGTGACGTCGGACATCTTCACCAATCCCCGTCAGGAACGGACAAAGGATTACATCACCGGACGCTACGGCTGATCCGGGGGAGGAAAGACATGGCAGAACATACGATCAAGGCGTTCGACCAGGAAATGGACAAGCTCCGCGGTCTGATCGCGGAAATGGGCGGTCGCGCTGAATCCGCCATTGAGAAGGCGATGCTCGCGCTGCAACGCCATGACAAGGTGCTGGCGGCGGAGGTCGTGGCGGAGGACAAGCGCATCGACGCGATCGAGGCGGAGGTCGAGAAGCTCGCCATCGAGATCATCGCCCTGCGCGCCCCGATGGCCAACGACCTGCGCGACGTGATCGCCGCGCTGAAGATCGTCGGCGTGGTGGAGCGGATCGGCGATTATGCCAAGAACATCGCCAAGCGCGTGCCGCTGATCGCCGCCAACCAGCGGACGCAGGAGCCGATCGCGCTTCTTCCCTCCATGGGCCAGGTCGCGGGCGAGATGGTGCAGGATGCGCTGAACGCCTTTGCCGCGCGGGATGCCGACCTGGCCGTCGCGGTGGTGGAGCGCGATACGGTGGTCGACGATTTCTACAATAGCGTCTTCCGCACGCTCGTCACCTTCATGGTCGAAAATCCCAAGACGATCAGCGAATGCGCCCATCTGCTGTTCATCGCCAAGAATATTGAGCGGATCGGCGACCATGCCACCAATGTGGCGGAGATGGTCTATTATGCCGCGACCGGCCAGACCCTGCCCGACCGCGAACGCGGCGGCGCGGCGGCGGAGGGCTGAGCATGGCGCGGGCCAGGATGCTGCTGGTGGAGGATGACGCGGCGCTGGCCGAACTGCTCATCTGGCACTTCAAGCGCGAGGATTTCGAGGTCGCGCACACGGTCGACGGCGAGGAAGCGCTGCTGCTGGCACAGGAGAATGTGCCCGACATCGTGCTGCTCGACTGGATGGTGGAAAGCCTGTCGGGCATAGAGGTCTGCCGCCGACTGCGCCGCATGAACGGCACGGCCAACGTGCCGATCATCATGCTGACGGCACGCGGCGAGGAGGAGGATCGCGTGCGCGGGCTGGAAACGGGCGCGGACGATTATGTGACCAAGCCCTTCTCGCCCCGCGAACTGGTGGCGCGCGTCGGCGCGGTGCTGCGGCGCGTGCGCCCGGCGCTGGCGGGCGAGACGCTGACCTTCGCGGATGTGGAGATGGACACGGTGGGGCACAAGGTCCGTCGCGGCGGCCAGGTGATCCCGCTCGGCCCCACGGAATTCCGCCTGCTCAAGCATTTCCTGGAGCATCCGGGCTGGGTCTTCTCCCGCGAGCGGCTGCTGGACAGCGTATGGGGGCAGGACAGCGACATCGAACTGCGCACGGTCGACGTGCATATCCGCCGCCTGCGCAAGGCGATCAATGCGGACGGCCGCTATCACGACATCATCCGCACGGTGCGTTCAGCGGGCTATGCGCTGGATACGGACGGGGTCGCGTAAAAGGCCGTCGCGGACAGACAGGGTCCGGTAGCGGTTCGTCACCCCGCTATGGACCGCGCCTCCCGCACGACCAGCACCGGGACGCCGTCGCGCACCGGAAAGGCGAGCCGCGCCGCCTCGGACAGCAATTCGCCCTGTTCCGCATCCCAGCGCAGGGGCGTGCGCGTCACCGGGCAGACCAGCTTCGCGAGCAGCGCCGGATCGATCCTGCCGCTCATTGCATCGTCGCCCCGCCGTCGCGTTCGATCCGCCCGACGATCTGCATCAGCTGGATGATCCGGTCGGCCCGTTCGCCCAGCGTATCCGCCTCCAGCAGGGTCTGCTTGGCCGCCGGATCGAACGGCACGATCTGCGCGATCCCGTTCACCAGCGCCATGTCGTCGAGCCGCGACACCGCCGTCCAGTCGACCACATAGCCCAGCGCATCGGCAAAGCGCCGCGATTCCTGCTCCAGCGCCGCCCGCTCCACGGCGGAGAGGATTTCATCCTCTTGCGCAATGGGCTCCACATCCGCCTCGATCTGGCGAAAGGCGGTGGGGACGTCCAGTTCCCGTACCACACGAAAGCGCGCAAGCCCCTTCAGCAGGATGTTGTACCGGCCGCCCTCCAACGCCTCGATATGGGTGATGTGGCCCAGGCAGCCCACATCGAACAGCGCGGGCTTGGTTCCTTCCTCCCGCGGCTGGATCATGCCGATGCGCCGGTCCCGCGCCATGGCGTCATGGATCATCGCCTGATAGCGCGGCTCGAAGATATGGAGCGGCAGTTCCATGCCCGGCAGCAGCAGCGCGCCCGGCAGGGGAAAGATCGAGACGCGCGACATGACGCCTGCGCCGGTTAGGAAAACAGGATCTGGGAAAGCTTGCGCCGCTGCCCCGCGACCCAGGGATCTTCCAGCCCCGTCGCCTCGAAAAGCTTGAGGAGCTGCGCCCGCGCCGCGCCGTCATTCCACGCCCGGTCGCGCCGCACCAGTTCCAGCAACTGCTCCGCCGCTCCATCGCGGTCGCCATTGGCCATCAGGCCGTTCGCCAGTTCGAAGCGCGCCTCATGATCGTCCGGATCGGCGGCGACCTTCGCCTCCACACCCGACAGGTCAGCCACCGGCCGGGCATCGCGCGCCAGCGCAATGGCGGCGCGTGCGCGCTCCACCGCCTGGTCCCTGGCCACATCGGCGGGCAGAGCGGCCAACGCCGCTTCGGCTTCGTCGAACTGTCCCAGCGCCACCAGCGCCCGCGCCGCGCCCGAAGCCACATCGGCATTGTCGGGCAGCATCTGATCGATCTGCCGGAACACGGACAGCGCCCGCTCCGCTTCGCCCCCGGCCAGCAATTCCTCGCCCATGGCGATCAGGGGCGCAATCTCCTCCAGCTGCGCCTTCTCCTCCGATTCGATCGGCAACTGGCCCAGCAACTGGTCGAGATATTGCTTGAACTGCCCCTCGGTCCGCGCCTGGCTGAGGTCGGCCACCGGCTGGCCCTGGAACACGGCATAGACGGTGGGGATCGACTGGACGCGGAACTGGGCGGCGATGAATTTGTCCTCATCGACGTTGATCTTGACCAGCTTGACGCCCTTGGCCGCATAGTCGGCGCAGACCTTCTCTATCACGGGCGCGAGCTGCTTGCAGGGGCCGCACCATTCGGCCCAGAAATCGACGATCACCAACTGGGTGCGCGAAGGATCCACCACATCGCGGCGGAAAGCCTCCACCGATGCCTTGTCGGCCTCGCTCAGTCCAAGGGTCGCCACTTCTCTTATCTCCTGCTGCAAACGCGGTTGCCAAGCCGCCCTCATACAGCGCCTTATGTGGGGCGTCACCCCATAGGAACAAGGGAGATCGGCCGGGGATCAACCGGAGATCAAAAGGTGTAGCCGATGCCGATCGCGCCGATCCACTGATTCCGGGAGCCCGCGACGGACACGATGGGCGAGGCGGCATAGTCGCCCAGAATCCGCGAATAGCTGGCCGCGGCGAAGATCGCCCAGCCATGGCGCAGGTCGCCCGACAGCGACTTGCCGCCCGCCAGGCTGAAATTCACCTTCTTGAACCCCGAACCATCGCCTGCCCCGCCATAGGCCGGCAGCCCCGATGCGGCGGCGCCCGCCGGATCGACGTCATAATAATAGCGGCCATATTTCCTGCCGACATAGTCCGCCGACACGCCCAGCCCGACGAAGGCCGTCTGCGACAGCGGCGTCATATATTCCACCGCGGGCGTGATGACATAGCTGCCATGCGCGCCCGCCACATCCCTGGTCACGGCGACGCGCGCCGACAGATTGTCATAGGCGCTGGTGATCACCCCGGTCTTGCCGATGCCGACGAAGCCGCCGACCTCCACCGCGATGTCGCGCTTGCCCAGCAGGCGCACGGCATCGTCCTTGATGTTCCTGCGGCTCGACCGGTCGAAGCGGACGTTGACCACCGGGCCCAGTTCGAAGTCGACGCCGTCGGGATCGCTGTTGGGGATCGCGTCGACATAAAGGCCCGGACCGCGCGTCCAGAAGGCGAAGTCCTTCACCTTGCCGCGAAGCTGCGGGATGGGCAGGACGCGATAGTCGTCGGACCCTTCATAGCTCGGCACGGCGGCCACGCCCACGCCGATGGTCAGGCTGCTGCGATCATCCTGCTGGGCGAAGGCCGATGGCGCAAGGCAAAGGGCCGCGACGGCGAACGCCGCGGAAAGGCGACAGCGATGATGCATGATGAGCCTGTTCAAAGAGATTGTCGGGCAAGATAATGTTTTTACGCCATTACCGTTCCGCACCGCGACATTCAGAGGAAATATTTGACCCTGATGTCCTGCCGCACCGCCGCCCCCGCCATGGCGAACTGCGCCGAGCGGAAGCTGGGCGCGCCGAAGCGGATCGCCGGATTGCGCGAAAAGCCCACCCCCTCGCGCGGGATGCCGGCCAGCGTGTCCAGCTTGCCATTGCCATTCTCGTCATGAATGATGGCGATCGCATAGGTTCCCGGCTCCATCCGGCCGAGGGGCACGATGCCGGCGGTCGCGGGGACGGTGAAATGCCGCCCGTCCGGATCGCCCCGGCAGTCGGGGAAATGGTCCGCCTGCCGCGTCACGCAGATCAGGAAATTGCCCCTGGAGGACCGCAGGCCCTGCACGTCCATGCTGAGCGGCTGCGCCTGGTCGGCCACCGCCGCGCCCATGACCAGCGGGACCGCCGCCATCATCGCTGCCCTGCCCTTCACGCCCATCCTTCCCTAAAAATGGCCCAATCCCCTGTCGGTCCCGCACAGCCGGTCCCAGATGCGGAAATACAGGCCGTAATTGCACGCATATTGTTCATGATGCCGCTGGTGATGGCTGGCGGTGATCAGCCAGCGGCCGGCCCGGCCCTGCACCATCCAGCGCGGAAACATTTCCCATCCCATATGGTTGCTGACGCCCATCACCGTCATGATCGTCAGCACCACGCCCAGCGCGCCGACATGGATCGGAATCAGGAAGACCAGCGCCGGGATCACCACCGCGCCGGTCACCGCCTCCCATGGATGGAAGCTCATCGCGGCCCAGGCCGTCGGCGGGCGGCTGGCATGATGCACGGCGTGGGCGATCCGGAACAGCCGGGGCCGGTGCATCCAGCGGTGGGTCCAGTAGAACCAGGCGTCATGGGCCGCAAGGTAAAGCAGCACGGACAGCGGCAGATACCAGAGGGGAAAGGCATGGACGTCGGCATAGACCCGCGTCCAGCCATGCGCCTGCCACCCCCAGGCGACGATGCCCGCCGGCACGCCGTAGATCAGCGCGGAGGCCAGCGACCAGGCGATTTCCCGCCTGACCTGCCGGTCCAGCCCGGCATAGAGGCCCGGCCTGCGATAACGGGTCGCCAGCGCGAAGGCGCCGCTCGCCAACAGATAGCGCACGCCCACGATCACGCTCATGGCAAGGGCCGACAGAAGGATCGCGGTGAACATCGCCCCGACCATAAGCGGTCTGGAGCCCGCCGTCACGCCCGGGCGCTCAGGTGCGCGGCCGCGCCTGCCGGTAGCTGCCGAGTATCCGCACCCATTTGGTGTGGAATTCCAGCTCCGCCAATGCCCGGTCGATGGCCGGATCGCCCGGCATCCCCTCTATGTCGCAGTAGAATTCCGTCGCGGCGAAGCTGGCGCCGCGCTGATAGCTTTCCAGCTTCGTCATGTTGACGCCATTGGTGGCGAAGCCGCCCATCGCCTTGTAGAGCGCGGCCGGGATGTTCTTCACCTCGAACAGGAAGGTGGTCATCACCGGGCCCACCCCCGCCGCCGGCATCTTCGGCTCACGCGAGAGCACCAGGAAGCGCGTCATATTGTCGGCGCTGTCCTCGATATTCTCCGCCACCAGCCGCAGGCCGTAGAGTTCCGCCGCCAGATAGGGGGCGATGGCCCCTTCCCCGGCCACCCGGGTTTCAGCGACCAGCGCGGCCGCGCCCGCCGTGTCGGCATAGCTGACCGGCTGGATGCCGCGTTCCCGCAGATAATGGCGGCACTGGCCCAGCGCCTGCGGGTGGCTGACCGCGCTTTTGACGGGGGTGCTGTCGACCGCCATCAGGCAGTGCCGGATGCGCAGGAAATATTCGTCGACGATATGCAGCCCGGATTCGGGCAGCAGGAAATGCATGTCGGCCACGCGGCCATGCAGGCTGTTCTCGATCGGAATGATCGCCCGCGCGGCGCGCCCTTCCCGAACCGCATCGATCGCATCCTCGAACGCGAAACAGGGCAAGGGAACGCAATCGGGCGCATAATCCAGCGCCGCCAGATGCGAATTGGCGCCCGGCGCGCCCTGGAAGGCGACGGCGCGAACGGGATCGACGGCAGCCTTCGCGGCGAGGTCCGCGACCAGATCGCGGGCGGGGGCGGGATAGTTTTCCATGGGCGCCTGCGCGCTTATTCACTTCATCGCGCCCGCGCAAGCATCCTCTCCGGCCGCAAAGCCATGAAAAGCGTGCGCGATCCCGTTCAAGGCCGCTTGCACGTTCGCGCTTGCGCCATTATGGCAGCGCGCTAGAGGGGACGCGAACCAAGCGGCCAGAACAGAAATCCAGGGGAATCCGAGCGAATGGGCGATCGTTTCAACACCGCTGCCGGTTGGGCTTTGTTCGCGGGTATCATCGCACTGGGCGGTGCCATCGTCAGTTCCAAATTCTTCCATGAGGAACGGCCCGAGAAAATGGGCTACGCCATTGAGGGCGTCGAAGCGGAAGGCGAAGGCGGCGCGGCCAGCGGCCCCGGCCTCAACACCCTGCTCGCCAGCGCGGACGTCGCGGCGGGCGAGAAGGTGTTCGCCAAGTGCGCGGCCTGCCACACCGTCAACCAGGGCGGCGCCAACGGCATCGGCCCGAATCTCTACGCCACGGTCGGGGAACCGATCGGCCAGGGCAAGGGCGGCTTCGCCTTCTCCGACGCGCTCAAGAGCAAGGGCGGCAACTGGACCTTCGAGAATCTCGATCACTGGCTGACTTCCCCGCGTGAATTCGCGCCCGGCACCAAGATGACCTTCGCCGGTCTCGGCAACCCGGCCGACCGCGCGAACCTGATCGCATGGCTGAACACCCAGGGTTCGAACCTGCCGCTGCCCGCCGCCGATGCGGCTCCGGCAGCCGGCGGCGGCAATGCCGCGGCCGAGGGTGGCAATGCCGCCGCCAACGCGGCAGAGGCGCCCGCCGCCAACGCCGCCGCCAGCGAGTAAGAACTGGACAGCGAACCCATTCGGGTCGATGATCTGACGGGCGCGGCCTTGCTGGCCGCGCTCGACGCCTTGGCGGACCTGCGCATCACGGTCTTCCGCGCCTTTCCCTACCTCTATGACGGGTCGGGCGAAGCGGGCCGCGCCTATGAGCGCGATTATCTCACCGCCTATGCGAACAGCCCCGGCGCGCTGATCGCCGGGGCTTTCGCGGGCGACCGGCTGGTCGGCGCCGCCACCGCCGCTCCCATGGCCGACCATGCCGCGGAATTCGCCGCTCCTTTCCGGGCATGCGGCATGGACATCGGCCAAATCTATTATTTTGGCGAATCGGTGCTGCTGCCGGAATGGCGCGGGCGCGGCATCGGCCACGCCTTTTTCGACCGGCGGGAAGCCAAGGCGCGGGAACTGGGATTCGCCATGACCAGCTTCTGCGCGGTGATTCGCCCGCCGGATCACCCTGCCCGCCCCGCCGGCTATGCCCCGCTCGATCCCTTCTGGCGCGCGCGCGGCTATGCCCCGGTCGAGGGGCTGATCGGCCATTTCGACTGGAAGGATCTGGGCGACGACGCGGAAAGCCGCCATCCCATGCAATTCTGGGTGAAGCGTCTCATGGCCTGACGGGCGCGCTCGTCTGCCGCTCCTCCGTTTGAGATGCCCTTTTGGTCATCCCGGACGCGATCCGGAATACTGCCTTTTTCTTTGACGGTGACTGAGAAGCAAGGGGGCCGGATCAAGTCCGAGGCGGCGAGCGCAGCAATGCCGGGCGTCAGCCGTTGCAAATCCCGATCACCCGCCGCATCTCGTCCAGCCTGATCGTCAGGTCCGCCCGGCCCGGCATCTCCTCCAGAATATGCCGGGTCAGCCGCTCATAATGCTGGACGAAGCGCGCAATCCGGGCATCCGGCATGCCGCCGCCAGCCTCCTTGCGCAGGTCATGCTCCTGCTGCGTCCGCCAGCACCGGACGATCCCGAAGTCCGGCGCGGCCAGCAGCACCAGCCGGTCCAGCCGCGCGAACAGCGCTTGATAATCCCCCGCCAGCGCCCGGTTTGCGAAGGCGCGCCAGACGCCGTCCGCATCCTCCTCCCGCTCCAGGGCATTGACCGGCTCCACCAGCGCCGCCGCGCCCTGCGGCAGCGCACCGACGCACCAGCCCTCCAGCAGCAGCAACCGCGTGCCAGTCGCCGCCTTTTCCCATCGCCCTTCCGGCAAAGGATCGTCCGACGCCTTGTCAAAACGCGGCAGCAAGGTCGCCTCTCCCCGCTCCAACGCATCGATCACCCGCAGCCCCAGCGCCACATCATGCGTCCCCGGCACCCCGCGCGTGCGCAGCAGCGGATGGATCGAACGGGCCATGGCCTCCCGCTCCGCCCGCGTGCGATACAGATCGTCGATGGAAAGGATCGCGGCCGGAATCCCGTCGCTCTGCAACCTCTGCCGCAAGCCCGCCGCCAGCGTCGACTTGCCGCTGCCCTGCGCCCCGCAGAGGCCGATCACCAGCAGGCGACCGCCAGCCTCCTCCAGCGCCCGCCGCGTCAATCCCTCGACCGCGTCCAGCGCATCGTTCCGCATCCTATCGCTCCGCGATCAGCAGCTTGTCGATCTTGCGCCCATCCATATCCACGATCTCGAACCGCCAGCCCTGATCGTCGATGAAATCGCCCACTTCCGGCAAGCGCTTGAGCAGCCACAGCGCATGGCCGGCGACCGTCGCATAGTCGCGATCCTCCGGCAGGTCGATGCCGATCCGGTCCGCGAGCAGGTCCACCGGCATCTGGCCCGACACCAGCAGGCTGCCGTCCTCCCGCTCGACCAGGTCCGGCTCATCCTCGCTGTCCAGGTCGGACACGAAATGGCCTGCAATGGCGGAGAGCAGGTCGGCAGGCGTCGCAATCCCCTCGAAATGCCCATATTCGTCATGCACCATGACCATCGGCACCTCGGCCCGCCGCAGCACCTCCAGCGCGTCCATGGCGTCGACCTGATCCGGCACGACCTCCACCTTGCGCATCAGCCTTTCCAGGCTCAGCCCCTCGCCCCGGAACAGCGCGGTCATGATGTCGCGCGCCTGCACCACGCCGATGATGTCCTCCACCGTCCCCCGGCCCACCGGCAGGCGGGTGTGCGGCGTATCTAGCAGCTTGGCGCGAATAGCCTCCTCATCGGCATGGATGTCGATCCAGTCGACATCCATGCGCTGGGTCATCACCTCGCGCACCGGGCGGTCGGCCAGCCGCACCACGCCGGAAATAATGGCCCGCTCGCTCTCCTCGATCACGCCGGACCTGCTCGCCTCGGCCACGATCAGGTGCAGTTCCTCGGCCGTGACCTGATTTTCCGATTCGCGGGTCAGCCCCAGCAGGCGGAAGATGAGGGCACTCGATCCGTCCAGCACCCAGACGATCGGGGCGGTGACCTTCGCCAGCCACAGCATCGGCCCGGCGACCAGCACGGCGATGGGCTCCGGCGCGCGCAGAGCGAACTGCTTGGGCACCAGTTCCCCGACGATCAGCGAGGCATAGGTGGTAAGGCCGATCACCAGGGCGAAACCGGCATTCTGCGCGGCATGGGGCGACAGGCCCAGCATCGCCAGCCGTTCCCCCGTCGGCCCGCCAAGGCTGGCGCCGGAATAGGCGCCCGCGACGATGCCGATCAGGGTGATGCCGATCTGCACGGTGGAAAGGAACTTGCCGGGATCGCTCGCCGCCGCCAGGGCGGAGCGCGCGCCGCGCCGCCCGGCCTTTTCCATTGCCTGGAGGCGCGGCTTGCGGGCGGACACGATCGCCAGTTCCGACATGGCGAACAGGCCGTTCAGCGCGACGAGCGCCAGGATGATGACGAGGTCGACCCAGGGAAAGGGCGTCGGAGCGTGCGGGGGGATATTGGCCATGGCGGTCGGCGGCCACCTATAACCCTGATTCTTACAATTTCACAACCGCCGCATCATCTGCAGTTCAGTTCGCTTGTGGAACAAAGGCCTCCTCTCATCCATTGGGGGTGCATCCGCTCCGTTCGGGCGCACGAGAAAGGGAAATATATCCATGCGGAATTTTCATCGCATCATCAGCGCCGCCGGCCTGGCCGCCATGCTGGCGACCACGGCCTGCACCACCGATCCCAACACCGGCAACCGCACCATTTCCAAGGCCGCAATCGGCGGCATCGGCGGCGCGCTGGGCGGTTATCTGCTGGGCGATCTGGTCGGCGGGCGGCATGACCGCACCGAAAAGATCCTGGGCGCGGGCATCGGCGCGGTCGCGGGCGCGGGCATCGGCGCCTATATGGACGCGCAGGAAAAGAAATTGCGCGAAGAAACCGCCGGCAGCGGCGTGGACGTGATCCGCGATGGCGACAATCTGGTGCTGCGCATGCCATCGGGCATCACCTTCGCCACCGACAGTTCCGCCGTGCAGCCCCAGTTCCAGCCGACGCTGAACGACGTCGCATCCGTACTGGCGCAATATCCCAAGACCTATATCGACGTGTACGGCCATACCGACAGCGACGGCACCGATGCCTATAACCAGGCCCTGTCGGAACGGCGCGCCCAGGCAGTGGGCGATTATCTGACGAGCCATGGCGTGCAGTCGGCCCGCATCGCCACGCGCGGTTTCGGGGAGACCCAGCCGATCGCATCCAACGCCACGGCGGAGGGCAAGGCGTCCAACCGCCGCGTCGAAATCAAGATCGCTCCCGTGACGGAGCAGGATGTGCGTAGCTGAGACGGGCTGCGGGGACCGGGAGGCCGGTCCCCGCCCGCTGTTCCTTCATGCCGCCCTATCCCTGCCAATCCAGGGCGAATTTCAGCAGCAGGGTGCGTTGGAAAAATTCGTGATTGTCGTCCGACGCGATCCAGACGATCCGGCGGCCGCCTTCCCGGCTCAGGGCCAATCCTTCGAAATTGTCGGCCAACAGGGGCGGCGCCAGCCGGGCGAGGACGCGCGCCTTCAGCCGGTCGCCGGAGCGCGGCTCTTCCGGCAGCTCGATGATCGCCAAGGTCGCCGTGAACAGTTCCTGCAAGGTCAGCCGCCGGTTGAGGACCAGCACATGCCTGTCGTCCAGCGCGACCGCGTCGGTCGGGCGATAACCGCGCGGCGGCACATAGCGCAGGTGCATGGGCGCCGCCGTGGCGGCTTCGGCCGGGTCGCCCGCGAACAGCAGCGTGTCGTGGCTGCCGTCGGCGGTCATCCCCATTTCCGCCAGGACGAGGAAGCGGCCGCCGGGCAGCCGCGCCAGGGATTCGACCGATCCCGTCTCCGGCCAGGCCTCGATCTCCGGCCAGGTGCGGCAGGCTTCGACGCGGGCGAAGCCGGGGGAATAACGGCAGATCATCTGTTGCAGTTCGAAGCCCACCCAATAGCGCCCTGTCGCCGGATCATGAGCCATCGCCTCCGAATCCCAGGCCCACCAGGGGCGCTCCCGATCCTGCGGGCGGATGGGAAGCGGGGCGATGAAGGGACGCCGTTCCGCCCTGCCCGGGCCGATGTGGAAACCCATCAGCGTGCCGGAATCGCTGAGCGCCAGAATCTGGCCGTCGGGTTCCGCCAGCAGCGAGGATATGCCGCCAAAGCCATGATGGGTGCTGCTGAGTTGCCATCCGCCCAGATAGTGCAGCATTCCAAGGTCGCGCTGGGCGGGATCGGCCGCGTTCAGGGACAAGGCGCGCGCCCGCACCAGCAATGGGCCGGGGCCGAAGGGTTCGGGCTTGTTCTTATGCGGCGCGGGGAGCAGCAGGATCGCGAGCAGCAGGACGATCAGGATTCGGCGCATCGCCCTTGCCATAGGGGATAATCGGCCCCTGTGCAGGGTTTTTCGCGGCGCTGGCATCGACCGCCGAAAAGCGCGATAAGCGTTCCCGCCGGTGGCTCCAATGCTGAACGGCGGCTGACATCGCCATTCAGGCTTGGCTCAATGCGAATCGGGCAAAAGGGTCTCAATCGATGGTGAGTCCTCCGTGGAAGACCTGCCGTGATCGATGGCAAATGAGGAGCAACGCCATGAAGACGAAGTTTCTGATCAATCTGGGGGCGGCGCTGGCGATGGGCGCTGCCTCTCTGGCCGTCACCGCAACGCCGGCCATGGCCCGCGACGGCTGGGGCCGCCATTACGACCGTGGCGACTATTATCGCGGCGACCGCGGGTATCGCGGCTATCGCGGCGATGGTTATTACCGGGGCGGCGGCTATTATCGCGGCGACGGCTATTACAGGGGCTATCGCGGCTATCGCGGTGGCTATCGCTGCCGGGACAATGGCACGGGCGGCACCATCATCGGCGCGATAGCCGGTGGCCTGCTCGGCAATGAAGTCGGCAAGGGCAGCGGCCGCTACGGTCGCCGCGGCGATGGCACCACGGGCGCCATCATCGGCGCGGGCGTGGGTGCGCTGGCCGGGCGGGCGATCGACCGGGATTGCTGATCCACCGTTGAAGGATGAACGAAAAGAGGGCCGCTCCATCGGGGCGGCCCTCTTTTTGCCTTCTGACGCATCCTGCCCCTGCAACGCCAGCGCAGGCTCAGGCTGACGGAACCGACCGACCGGCGCGAGCCAAAGAAAAAGGCCGCCCCGTTTCCGGCGCGGCCCATTCCAGACAATTCCCTTTTGGGAATTACATCGCGTTCGCGGCAGCGTTGCCGGCCGTGTTCGCAGCGTTCGAAGCGGCGTTCGAAGCATTGTCGGCAGCGTTCAGCGCGGCGTTCATGGCGTTGTCGGCAGCGTTCGAAGCGTTCTCTGCGGCATTGGCCGAAGCGTTGGCGGCATTTT
This sequence comes from Sphingobium sp. CFD-2, assembly GCF_024611135.1. Lineage (NCBI taxonomy): Bacteria > Pseudomonadati > Pseudomonadota > Alphaproteobacteria > Sphingomonadales > Sphingobiaceae > Sphingobium > Sphingobium sp. CFD-2. The sequence goes on from NZ_CP084405.1 coordinate 2,652,162, forward strand.
CCGCACCGCCCGAGCAGGCGGCCAGGCCGAGCGACGCGGCGAGAACGAGCGAAAGAGCAATCGACTTGGTCATGGGTTAACCCCTCTCTGAGAATAATAACGGTGCAGACCACTCTCGGAGAAAAGTTCACCCCCCATTGCGTCTGCGCCGCGATTCGTAATGAATCCGGCGACTCATGGCAATCCCAATCATGCGTCAAGCCCGTGATTCGGGGCTGTCAGGGGTTGAACGGCGCGGTTCCGAACGACCATTGACGCATATAAAGATTTCTTTATATGATCCATGCATGAGCGCAGCAATCGACATTTTCCGGGCATTGGGCGACCCGACGCGGCTGCGCATCATCTATCTTCTGCGCGCCATGGAACTGGCCGTGGGCGAAATCGCGCAGGTCGTGGGGCAAAGCCAGCCGCGCGTGTCCCGCCATGTCCGCATCCTGGCCGAAGCCGGTCTGGTGGAGCGGCGCAAGGAAGGCAATTGGGTTTTTCTGCGGCTGGGCAAAGAGGCGGAAATCGGACCCTTTCTGACGCTTTTCGACCAACTCGTGCCGTCGGAGGGCGAGCTGTTGTGGCAGAAGGCCGACCTCGCCCGGCTGGCGGCGGTACGGGCGGATCGCGCCCAGGCGGCGGAAAGCTATTTTGCCGAACATGCCGAGGAATGGGACGCGATCCGGTCCCTGCATGTGCCGGAGGGCGATGTGGAGGCGGCGATGACCGCCCTGCTGGGGGCGGAACCGATCGGCCATCTGCTCGACATCGGCACCGGGACCGGGCGAATGATCGAATTGTTCGGTCCGTCGGCGGAGCAGGTGACGGCGCTGGACCGCAGCCCGGACATGCTGCGGCTGGCCCGCGCCAAGCTGCCCGAGGATGCGGGCGACAAATATGCGCTGGTGCTGGGCGATTTCAGCGCCCTGCCGCTGGAGCCGGGCAGCGCCGATACGGTGGTGCTGCATCAGGTGCTGCACTATGCCCAGGCGCCCGAGGCGGTGATCGAGGAAGCGGCCCGGGTGACGGCGGCGGGCGGCCGCGTCCTGATCGCCGATTTCGCGGCGCATGAACGGGAAGAACTCAGACTGCGCGACCAGCATGCGCGGCTGGGCTTTTCCGACGGGCAGATCGAAAGCTGGTTCGCGGATGCGGGCCTGGAACTGGAGCGGGTGGAGGTGCTGCCCGGCCAGGAACTGACGGTGCAATTATGGCTGGGCCGCCGCCGTGGCGCGCGCGTCCTGCCTATCGAAGGACGACTTTCCGCATGACCTTGAGCTTTCCCTCCGTCGAAGAGGCCACGCGGGCTTGGCAAGCGCCGCTCTATGCCGATCTGACGGGAGACATTAATGTGAGCTTCGAATTCTTCCCGCCCAAGACGGAGAAGATGGAGGAGCAGCTCTGGTCCGCGATCCAGACGCTGACGCCGCTGGCGCCGAAATTCGTGTCGGTGACTTACGGCGCAGGTGGGTCGACGCGGGAGCGGACGCATAACACGGTGGCGCGGATCGCGAAGGAGACGCCCCTGTCGGCGGCGGCGCACCTGACCTGCGTGGCGGCGAGCAAGGGTGAGATTGACGAGGTGATCGACGCCTATTGGGAAGCGGGCGTGCGGCATATCGTCGCCCTGCGCGGCGATCCGCCCGAGGCAGGCGCGAAGTTCGAGCCGCATCCGGACGGTTACAAGGGCGCGGCGGAGCTGGTCGAGGGGCTGGTGAAGCGGCATCCGTTCGAGATTTCGGTGGCGGCTTATCCGGAAACCCATCCTGATGCCTTGAGCGCGCAGAGCGACATCGACAATTTGAAGCGCAAGCTGGATGCGGGCGCGACGCGGGCGATCACGCAATTCTTCTTCGAGCCGGATACCTTCTTCCGTTTCCGCGATACGGTGGCGGCGGCAGGGATCGACGCGGACATCATTCCGGGCATCATGCCGGTCAGCAATTTCGCGGCGGTCCAGCGCATGTCGGCCATGTGCAATACCGATGTGCCGGGCTGGATGGGCAAGCTGTTCGAGGGGCTGGACGACCTGCCCGCCGCACGGCAGCTCGTGTCCGCGACGCTGGCGGCGGAACTGTGCCGCAAGCTTTATGCGGGCGGGGTGCGCGACTTTCATTTCTATACGCTCAACCGGGCGGAACTGAGCTATGCGATCTGTCATCTGCTCGGGCTGCGGCCGGCGACATTGGAGAAGACGGCATGACCGCCGAGGAACGCTTCCGCGCCGTGGCCGCGGAGAAAATCATGATATTCGACGGCGGCTACGGCACGTCGATCCAGAAACATGGGCTGACGGAGGCGGATTATCGCGGGTCGCTCGATCTGGCGAAGGACCAGAAGGGCAATAACGACCTGCTCTGCCTGACCCGGCCGGACATCGTGGAGGGCATCCACACCGCCTATCTCGACGCCGGTGCGGACATGATCGAGACGAACACCTTCTCCTCCACCAAGATCGCCATGGCCGATTATGGCTGCGAACATCTGGTGCGGGAGATCAACATCGCCGCCGCGAAGATCGCCCGCAAGGCCTGTGAGGCGGCGAGCGCGAAGGATGGGCGGCCACGCTTTGTCGCGGGGTCGATCGGGCCGACCAACAAGACGCTGTCGATCTCTCCGGACGTCAACGATCCGGCCTATCGCGAGGTCGATTACGATACGCTGAAGGCCGACTATCGCGAGCAGTGCGAGGCGCTGATCGAGGGCGGCGTGGACTTCCTGCTGGTCGAGACCTGCTTCGACACGCTGAACGCCAAGGCGGCGGGCATGGCGGCGCGGGAGGCAGAGGCGGCGGCGGGGCGGCCGGTGCCGCTGATGCTGAGCTTCACCATCACGGACATGTCGGGGCGGAACCTGTCCGGGCATACGATCAACGCCTTCTGGTATTCGCTGCGGCATTTGAAGCCGCTGACCATCGGGGTGAACTGCGCCTTCGGGGCGGATCTGCTGCGGCCTTATCTGAGTGAGCTGGCCAAGAATGCGGATACGTTGATCCTGGCCTATCCCAACGCGGGGCTGCCCAATGAACTGGGGCAATATGATGAGCTGCCGGAGACTACGGCGAACCTGATCCGCCAGTGGGTGGATGAGGGGCTGGTCAATATGGTCGGCGGTTGCTGCGGCACCACGCCCGCGCATATCGGCGCCGTGGCGAAGGCGCTGGCGGGGCACAAGCCGCGTCAGGTGCCGGAGCTGCCGGTGGTGACGCGGCTTGCGGGCCTCGAACCGATGCATATTGCGGCGTAAGATAATTGTTCCCCCTCCCGCAGGCGGGAGGGGGTTAGGGGGTGGGCCGATCCAGGCGCTGTCCCCTGAAAAGCCCACCCCCAGCCCCTCCCGCTTGCGGGAGGGGAGCAGGTAGTAAAATGACTGAGACCTCCCCCGATCTTTCCCGCGCCACTTTCGTCAATATCGGCGAGCGCACCAACGTCACCGGATCGGCCAAGTTCAAGAAGCTGATCATGGCGGGCGACTATGCCGCGGCCATCGACATCGCCCGCGATCAGGTGGAGAACGGCGCGCAGATCGTCGACGTCAACATGGACGAAGGCCTGCTCGACGCCGTGGAGGCGATGACGACCTTCCTGAAGCTGATGACGTCCGAACCGGACATTGCCCGCGTTCCGGTCATGATCGACAGTTCCAAATGGGAAGTGATCGAAGCCGGCCTGAAATGCGTGTCGGGCAAGCCCATCGTCAATTCGATCAGCATGAAGGAGGGTGAGGAAGCCTTCCTCCATCACGCCCGCCTCTGCATGGCCTATGGCGCGGCGGTGGTCGTCATGGCCTTTGACGAGACCGGTCAGGCGGACACGAAGGAGCGCAAGGTCGAGATCTGCGAGCGCGCCTACAAGCTGCTGATGTCCATCGGCTTCCCGCCGGAGGACATCATCTTCGACCCCAATATCTTCGCCGTGGCGACGGGGATCGAGGAACATAATAATTACGGCGTCGACTTCATCGAGGCCTGCCGCGAGATCAAGGCGCGCTGCCCCCATGTCCATATTTCGGGCGGCCTGTCGAACTTCTCCTTCTCCTTCCGCGGCAATGAGCCGGTGCGGCGGGCGATGCATTCGGTCTTCCTCTACCACGCCATCCCGGCGGGGCTGGACATGGCGATCGTCAATGCGGGCCAGCTCGACGTTTACGACGCCATCGACCCGGCGCTGCGCAAGGCGTGCGAGGATGTGCTGCTGAACAGCGATCCGGAGGCGGGCGAACGCCTGGTCGCGCTGGCGGAGAGCTTCAAGGGCAAGGATGCCGCTTCGGAAAAGGCGGCGCAGGAATGGCGCGGCTGGCCGGTCGCCAAGCGGCTGGAACATGCGCTGGTCAAGGGCATCGACATGTATGTGGTCGAGGATACGGAGGAAGCCCGCCTCGCTGCCGCAAAGCCCATCGAGGTGATCGAAGGCCCGCTGATGGACGGCATGAATGTCGTCGGCGACCTGTTCGGCGCGGGCAAGATGTTCCTGCCGCAGGTGGTGAAATCCGCCCGCGTCATGAAGAAGGCGGTCGCCCACCTCCTCCCCTTCATCGAGGCGGCGAAGGAGCCCGGCGCCAAGGGCAAGGGCAAGGTCGTGATGGCGACGGTCAAGGGCGACGTCCACGACATCGGCAAGAACATCGTCGGCGTCGTGCTTCAGTGCAACGGCTTCGAGGTGATCGACCTGGGCGTCATGGTGCCGTGGCAGGACATCATCAAGGCGGCGAACGAAAATGACGCCGACATGATCGGCCTCAGCGGCCTCATCACTCCCTCGCTGGACGAGATGGTGACGGTCGCCGCGGAAATGCAGCGCGCGGATATGACCATGCCGCTGCTGATCGGCGGCGCGACCACCTCCAAAGTGCATACCGCGCTGCGCATCGATCCGGCCTTCACCGGGCCGGTGGTGCATGTGCTGGACGCCAGCCGGGCGGTCGGCGTCGCGACGGCGCTCGTCTCCGAAACCCAGAAGACCGATTTCGTCCAGAAGACCAAGGATGATTATGCCCATGTCCGCGCCGCCCGAGAGGGCAAGGGGCAGAGCAAGCTGCTGTCCATCGAGGAAGCGCGGGCCAATGCCTTCGAGATCGACGAGAGCCTGAAGCCCGGCAAGCCGCGCCTGCCCGGCGTCCACCGCTTCCCGGACTGGGATCTGAAGGACCTGCGCAACTATATAGACTGGACGCCCTTCTTCCGCGCATGGGAACTGGCGGGCAATTATCCGGCGATCCTGGAGGACAGGGTGGTGGGCGAAAGCGCGACCAGCCTGTTCACCGATGCGCAGAAGATGCTCGACCGCATCGTGGACGAGAAATGGCTGACGGCGCGCGGCGTGGCCGGCCTGTGGCCCTGCCGCCGCGAAGGCGACGACATCATCGTCCATGTCGAGGATGAAAAGCATGTCCGCCTGCCGATGCTGCGCCAGCAGATCGCCAAGCGGGAGGGCCGGGCCAATATGTGCCTTGCCGACTTCATCAGCCATGATGGCGACTGGATGGGGGGGTTCGCCGTATCGATCCACGGCATCGAGCCGCATCTGGCGCGGTTCAAGAACGCTATCGACGATTATTCGGACATATTGCTCAAGGCGCTGGCGGATCGTCTGGCGGAGGCCTTTGCCGAACGGCTGCACCATTATGTGCGCACCGCGCTCTGGGGCTATGCCGAGGGCGAGCAGCTTACCAACGAGGCGCTGATCAAGGAGCAATATCGCGGCATCCGGCCCGCGCCCGGCTATCCCGCCTGTCCGGAGCATAGTCTGAAGCCGCTGCTGTTCGACATGCTGGACGCGCATCACGCGACGGGCATTTCGCTGACGGAAAGCTTCGCGATGCTGCCGACGGCGGCGGTCAGCGGCTTTTACTTCGGGCATCCGCAGGCGGAATATTTCGGCGTGGCGCGGGTGGGGCGCGACCAGCTGGAGGATTATGCCGGGCGGCGCGGGGTGGATCTGGAGACGGCCGAGCGCTGGCTGCGGCCCAATCTGGATTAGGACTTATTCCATAGTTCCCGCGCAGGTGAGCACTCATCTCCCATAAGAAGGTGCCTGATGCACGGTCAGGAGATGGATTGCCGCCTTCGCGGAAATGACGGGAAGCGAAAAACTTACCGCGCCTCGTGGTTGGCCGCCACCGCCTTCGCCACCGCCTGCATCAACTGCCAGCGCGTCGGGATCGGTTCCGTCGTGCTGCCGATCATCACCGCGACCGCATAGCTGGTGCCGTCGGGCGCGGTCATGATGCCGATGTCGTTGAACCCGGTCGAACGCGCGCCCAGTTCCTGACCCGTGCCGGTCTTGTGCAGATAATGCCATCCCGCCGGCACGCCGCCCTTGATCCGCTGCGGCCCCGTCTTCGCCTCGCCCATGATCGAAAGCAGCAGTTGCGACGATGCCGGGGAAAGCATGTCGTTCTGCTTGAGCTTCGCCAGCGCCTGCACGATGGAGGATGGCGCGGCGCCGTCCGGCGGGCTGGCGAGATAATTGTCCAGCGCCTTCTGCCGCACCGAGAGGGGCAGCCTGGCGCGGGCGGCGTAGAAGTTGCGGCCGATCGAATAATCCTGCCGCCATTCCAGGCCCGCCGTGGTGGATTGCAGCAGCCGTTCGCCGGGCCCGAAGCGGATGTCCCGGATATAGCGGCGCGCGAGATAGCTGCGCACCGCTTCCGGCCCGCCGACGGCGCGCAGCAGCGTGTCGTTGGCGGTATTATCGCTCTGCGTCATGGCGCGGCGCATCAGGTCGGAATAGGTGGTGGTCCAGCCGGCATTGCCCACCAGGGCGGCGGTCGGCTGGTGGAAGAGGGTCAGGTCCTTCTTCGTGATGGTGGTGCTGTCGCTGAGGCGGATCTTGCCCCGGTCGACCGCGTCGAGGAAGGTCATGGACACCCAGAGCTTCGAAACGCTCTGCTGCGGGAAGAGCAGATTGCCGTTCCATGCAACGGTCCAGTCGCTGCCGATGCGGCGCACGGCGATGCCGACCTTGCCGTTGAAGCTCTGGCCCAGGTTGCGGATCACGCTGACCAAAGCGGGCGGCGGCGTTTCCCTTTGGTCGACCTTCAGCGCTTCGAAGGGCTTGGGCGGATTGGCGACCGGCTTGATGGGGAAGGTCGCGGTGGAAGGCTGCGGCCGCTGCTGGACCGCCGCATAGGGTTGCTGCGGCGCGCTGACGCAGGCCGAAAGCGCCGCCATCAACAGGACGAGCCGGGCCGAGCCGCCATTGCCGCCGCCATTTGGGCGCTTGCCGCGCCCTCCCTTGAAATTGGTCATCGAAATCCCCGCACTCTCCTTTCGCATTAGGGTTCAGACCCGCGCCGGGTGACAAGAATCATGCGATGAACGATTCCACAAATGCGATGTAAGGAGGCTGAACGAGGCGCGCCTTAACTCAGTTGAGGTTCAGGCGAAGGCCTGCAAGGAAGCGCCGATGAACCACATGCCGATGAACCACATGATGAACAGACGGACGATGATGCGGGGCGCGACTGCGCTGCTGGCGGGCGGCATGTTGCCGGCACGGGCGTGGGCGGCGCCCTTCGCTTCGCGCCGCATTGCCGTGACGACTCGCGGCGCCGGTCGAGATGTCGTGCTGATCGCGGGGCTGGCGAGCGGGCCGGGGCTGTGGAACGGGGTGGTCGGCGCGCTTTCCGGTTATCGCTGGCATCTGGTCCACGTGCGGGGTTTTGCCGGCCTCGCGGCGGACGCCAATGCCAGCGGGCCGCTGGTCCAGCCTTTGGCGGACGAGATCGCCCGCTATATCGCGGCGGCAGGGCTGGAGCGGCCCGCCATCGTCGGCCACAGCATGGGCGGCACGCTGGCGATGATGCTGGGTTTGAAGGGGCTGGCGGGGCGGCTGATGGTGGTCGACATGCTGCCCGAGGGGGCAGCGATGGTCGGCGGCACGGCACAGGGCATGGGATTTCTGGCCGATCAACTGGGGCAATATTTCACCGGAACCAGGGCGGGCCGCGCCTATCTGGCGCGGATGCTGGCGGAAATGCCGGGCGCCCGGGGAAGCGATCCGGATGTCGTCGCCAATGCGCTGCGCGATCTCGCCAATGTCGACCTGGGGCCGCAACTGGCGCGGCTGACCGCGCCGATGGAGGTGGTCTATGCCGTCGGCAGCGATGCGGCGCAGGCGGGCGAGATCGGTCGAACCTTCCGCGCCGCCTATGCCGCCAAGCGCGGCGTGCGGCTGGTGCCCATCGGCCCCAGCGGCCATGTCGTCATGGCGGATCAGCCGGCCCGCTTCAACGCGGTCCTCGGCAATTTTCTGAAGACGGTTTGACGCCGATCAAAGGCGCGGCGGGACAGCAGGGGTAAAAGCAATCCGACGCCTTCCTCCGCGTCACTCCTCGACTCATGGCGCAGCGCGATGGACGCTGCGCCACCTTTTTTCAGCTTCTTTCAGGGCGCCAGCACCGTATCGACCGCCTGCGGCAGCATCGCCGGATAATCGAGCGTATAGTGCAGCCCCCTGCTCTCCTTGCGATGCAGGGCGGAGCGGACGACCAGACGCGCGACCTCCAGCAGGTTGCGCAGTTCGATGAGGTCCGGCGTCACGCGGAAATGGCCGTAATATTCGTCGACTTCCTTCGCCAGCAGGTCGATGCGGTGCTTGGCGCGCTCCAGCCGCTTGGTGGTGCGGACGATGCCGACATAGTCCCACATGAAGCGGCGGATTTCCTTCCAATTATGCTGGACGATGACCTCTTCGTCCGAATTGGTGACGCGGCTTTCGTCCCAGGGGCGGATCGGCGGCGGCGCGGGCAGTTCATCCCAATGGGCGCGGATGTGCCGGGCGGCGGCTTCCCCGAAGACGAAGCATTCCAGCAGCGAATTGGACGCGAGGCGGTTAGCGCCGTGCAGGCCGCTTTCGGTGACTTCGCCCGCCGCATAGAGCCCCGGCAGGTCGGTGCGACCGTCAAGGTCGATGACCACGCCGCCGCAGGTATAATGCTGTGCCGGGACGACCGGGATCGGTTCCTTCGTGATGTCGATGTCAAGATCCAGCAGGCGCGCATAGATGGTCGGGAAATGGGTGCGCACGAATTCCGGCGGCTTGTGGCTGATGTCGAGATGGACATAGTCGAGGCCGAGCCGCTTGATCTCATGGTCGATGGCGCGGGCCACCACGTCGCGGGGGGCGAGTTCGCCGCGCGGGTCGAACCGGGGCATGAAGCGTTCCCCGCCGCCGGGGACACCGGGGGGCAGCTTCAAATGACCGCCCTCCCCCCGAACCGCCTCCGTGATGAGGAAATTCTTGACCTCCAGATTGTAGAGGCAGGTAGGGTGGAACTGGTTCATCTCCATGTTGGAGACGCGGCAGCCCGCGCGCCAGGCCATGGCGATGCCGTCCCCGGTCGCGCCCCGGGGAGCTGTGGAGAAGAGATAGGTGCGGCCCGCGCCGCCGGTGCAGAGGATCGTCGCCTTGCCCAGGATCGCGTCGACATGGTCCGTCAGCCTGTTGAAGGCATAGACGCCCCATACATGCCCGTCGCCCGAATAGCGCTCGCCATGGCGGCTGGTGATGAGGTCGATGGCGACCCTGTCCTCCAGCAGCGTGATGTTGGGATTGGCGCGGGCGGCCTTCAGCAGCGCGACCTGCACGGCATGGCCGGTGGCGTCGTCGACATGGACGATGCGGCGGTGGCTGTGACCGCCTTCGCGGGTCAGGTGCCAGCGTTCGCCGAATTCCTCCCCTCCATTGAAGGGAACGCCAAGCTCCGCGAGCCGCTCTATCGCCGCAGGAGCCTCGGAGACGACGAATTCGACGGTACTGCGGTCGTTCAGGCCTGCGCCTGCGACCATCGTGTCTTCGATATGCGCCTCGAAACTGTCACCTGCGTCCAGTACGGCGGCGATGCCGCCCTGCGCCCAGTTGGTGGACCCGCCGTCCAGCGCTCCCTTGGCCAGCACCACGACCTTGCGGTCCTGCGCCAGGTTGATGGCGGCGGTCAGCCCCGCCGCGCCGGAGCCGATGATGACGACGTCATAGGTGGTGGTGGGCATATAGTCTTCTTACTCCCCTCCCGCAGGCGGGAGGGGTTGGGGGTGGGCTTGCGCGAGGGCTGCCATGATATGCGACAGCACGCCTTCGATATTCCCTATCACGTCGGCATTCTGAAAGCGCAAGACGGTAAAGCCTAGTTCGCGACAGTAGGCGTCGCGGCGGGCGTCATATTCCGCACTGTCGTCGTGGGTGGAGCCATCCAGTTCGATGATGAGCTTCGCCTCGCGACAAAGGAAGTCCGCGAAATAAGGGCCGATAGGGATTTGGCGGCTGAACTTGCGGCCGTCGAGTTGGCGGTTGCGCAGGCGCTGCCAAAGGAACCGCTCAGGCGGAGATGCCTCGTTTCTTAGCGACTTTGCGCGGGACGTATTCCTGCTTTTGAAAGGTCGCGCCAGCCCACCCCCCGGCCCCCTCCCGCCTGCGGGAGGGGGAGAGGCATCCCTCTCCCTCACGCCGCCGCGGTCAGGTTCAGGAACACATCCTCCAGATCAGGGTCGCGCGTCACCACGTCGACGATCGAAAGCCCGCTGGCCTGCACGGCGCTCAGCACCTGGCCCGCATTGGCGCGGTTCTTCATATAGGTGATCGTCAGCGTGCGTTCGTCCGACAGTTCGATCTTCTCGAAGCTGGGGTCGGCGGGGGGCGTCACCACATCGCGGTCGACCGTCACCTGCACCACCTTCTCCTGCGCCATGGCGATCAGTTCGCGAGTCGGCTTGTCGGTGATGACCTTGCCATGGTTGATGATGCCGATCCGGTCGCACAATTCCTCGGCCTCTTCGAGATAATGCGTGGTGAGGACGATGGTCACGCCCTGGCGGTTCAACTCCCGCACATAGGCCCAGAGCTGCTGGCGAAGCTGCACGTCGACGCCGGCGGTCGGTTCGTCCAGCACCAGGATCGGCGGGCTGTGCACCATCGCCTTGGCCACCAGCAGGCGGCGTTTCATGCCGCCCGACAGGGTCCGGGCATAGGCGTCGGCCTTGTCCTCCAGATGCACGGCGCGCAGCAATTCCATCGAGCGGCGGCGGTCCCGGGGTACGCCATAATAGCCCGCCTGGTTCTCCAGCGTCTCGAACGGGGTGAAGAAGGGATCGAAGACGATCTCCTGCGGGACGATGCCGATGCTGTTCTTGGCGTTGCGGGGGTTCTGGTCGATGTCGAAGCCCCAGATTTTCGCCGTGCCGCTGGTCTTGTTCACCAGCCCGGCGAGGATGTTGATGGTGGTCGACTTGCCCGCGCCATTCGGCCCCAGCAGGCCGTAAATCTGCCCGCGCGGGATGGTGAGGTTGATATTGTCGAGCGCCTGCTTGCCGCCCTTGTAAACCTTGGTGAGGTTGGCGATCTCTATGGCGGGAGTGGGGGAGGTGTCGGTCATGGCTGCCTATAGTGGGGTTGGGCCATTGGAAAGGAAAGAGCGGGGTTAAAATTCGTCGGCGGCGTCCATCAGGGCCGTGAGTTTGCGGGGCGCGACCTCCCGCCAGCTCCGCTCCAGCCGTTCGTTGATCTGGTCCCAGTCCGTGTCCCCCAGATCGAGGCGGATGCCGACCCAGCCATCCCCGAAATAGGGGGGGCGGTAATAGCGGGCGGGGTCGCTTTCGATCAGCATCGCCTGTTCTTCCGGCGCGGTCGTCTTGACGAGGATGGCGATAACGCCGTCGCCATGACGATCCTGCGTGAAATAGGCGAATTTCTTGCCCTTTTCGATGCCGAAGCAGGGCATGCCGTGGGACGTGACCTCATCCGCCTGCGGCAGGGCCAGGGCGCGCTCACGGACTTTGTTCAGCAGCCATTCGGGCTGGCGCTCGCGGGTGACGAAATCCGCCAGCGTGCGCGGATAGAGCTGATGTTCCGCCATCAATATGCGCGCGGCAAGGCTGTCGGCGGTGTCGCCGGGCAGGATCGCGACTTCGATCTGGCCAAGGACCGGCCCGTCGTCCAGTTCCGCCGTGACGATGTGGACCGAGCAGCCGGCATGGGTATCGCCTGCGTCCAAAGCCTTCCGATGGGTGCCGAGACCCTTATATTTGGGCAGCAGGCTGGGGTGGATGTTCAGCATCCGGCCTTCCCAGCCGGCGACGAATTCGGGCGAGAGGAGGCGCATATAGCCGGCCAGCGCGACATATTCCGCGCCCGCCCCGCGCAACGCCTTGTCGATAATGGCGTCGAATTCGGCGCGCTTCAGGCCCTTGTGGCTCTGCGCGAAGGTGGCGATGCCCTCGGCGGCGGCGAGGGTCAGGCCGGGGGCTTCGGGATCGTTGGCGGCGACCAGCACCAGCTCATAGGGGCAGGACGGATGCCTGGCGGCATAGAGCAACGCCGCCATGTTCGAGCCACGTCCGGAAATCAGAACGCCGACCTTTGCCTTCACTTGCAGTCCCCGTCCGGTTCGCGCGAAGTCGAGAACCCTTGTGACTTCGTTTCTCGACTTCGCTCGAAACGAACGGGTTTCAGTGACTTACCCCAGATGCGTGGCGGTCCAGTCGGCCCTGGCGCTCCATGTTTCCTGTGAGCCCTTGACCGTGCAGCCCTTTTCGCCCGCCTCCACGAGGCCGACGCGGACCACGGTTTCGCCCGCTGCTTCCAGATCCGCCGTCACGGCGTCCACCGCATCCGCATCCACCGCCAGCACCATGCCGACACCGCAATTGAAGGTGCGGGCCATTTCCTCCGGCTCGATATTGCCCTGCGCCTGGAGGAAAGCCATCAGGCGCGGCTGTTCCCAGCCGTCGGCGTCGATAACCGCATGACAGCCTTCGGGCAGCACGCGCGGGATATTCTCCAGCAGGCCGCCGCCGGTGATGTGGGCCAGCGCATTGATCCGGCCTGCCCGGACCAGCGGCAGCAGCGACTTCACATAGATGCGCGTCGGCGCCATCAGCGCGTCGATCAGCAGCACCTCATTATCGAAGATCGCCGGACGGTCGAGCTTCCAGCCCTTGTCGGCGGCAAGACGGCGCACCAGCGAGAAGCCGTTGCTGTGCACGCCCGAGGAAGTGAGACCCAGCAGCACGTCGCCCGCCTTGACCCGGTTGCCGGTCAGCGCTCTGGACCGCTCCACCGCGCCGACGCAGAAACCGGCGAGGTCATAGTCGCCCGGCCCGTACATGCCGGGCATTTCCGCCGTCTCTCCGCCGATAAGGGCGCAGCCGGCCTGTTTGCAGCCCTCCGCAATGCCCGCGATCACGCGTTCGGCGACGCCGCTCTCCAGCTTGCCGGTGGCATAATAGTCCAGGAAGAAGAGCGGTTCGGCGCCCTGCACGATCAGGTCGTTGGCGCACATGGCGACCAGGTCGATGCCGACGCCGTCATGGGCGTTGTGATCGATGGCGAGCTTCAGCTTGGTGCCGACGCCGTCATTGGCCGCGACCAGCAGCGGATCGTCGTATCCGGCCGCCTTCAGGTCGAAGAAACCGCCGAAGCCGCCCAGTTCCGCGTCGGCGCCGGGGCGACGGGTGGCCTTGGCAAGCGGGGCGATGGCGCGAACCAGCGCATTGCCCGCGGCGATGTCGACGCCAGCCTTGGCGTAGCTGTAGGATTCGGTGTCGCTCATGGCTGTGGCCCCTAAGCATTTTCAAGTCAGATGGAAACATCTGACGGCTTAAGAAAATGCGGCAAGCCAAATAACGCACATTGTGCGCGAAAACGGAACGGGAAATGGGTTGCCGCTTGGCAGCGCAGGCAAATCTCGCCAAAAGGACGCGCGTGAACGTGCCTTCTGTCCTTCGTGGCCTGTCCCTCCGGCCTTTGAACCTGTTCCGCGCAGCGTCGCGCCCGATCCAGATACTGGGCGCGATCATGCTTGGCCTCGCCGCTGCGGCGCTGGTCGCGCAGATGGAGGGGGAGCGCGGCGTGCCCCCCATCGCCAGCGGCGGCGATTTCCAGGTGAGCCATGTGAAGGTCGACGTCTTCGCCAAGGATGCCGACAGCGCGCGCAAGGCCGGCTGGCGGCTGGCGCAGCGGCGGGCGTGGCAGATGCTGTGGACCCGAACCCATGGCGGCAGCGGCGCGCCGGCCCTGTCCGATTCGCAGCTTGAAGGCATGATTTCGGGTATCGAGATCGAATATGAGCAGGCGGGCCCCACCCGCTATGTCGCCACGCTGGGCGTCATGTTCGACCGGGCGCGGACGGGCCAGTTGCTGGGCGTGACCGGCAATGTCATGCGGTCCCCGCCCCTGCTGGTGATCCCGGTGCTGTGGGACGGCGGGTCTGCCGTGTCCTATGAGCGGATCAACGAATGGCAGCGGGCCTGGGCGCGTTTCCGCACCGGCGACAGCGCGATCGACTATGTCCGCGTGGCCGGGTCGATCGCTGATCCGATCCTGCTGAATGCGGGGCAGACCGGGCGGCGCGGGCGGCTGTGGTGGCGCGTGCTGCTCGACCAATATGGCGCGGCGGACGTGGTGATCCCGATCGCACGGCTCGACCGTCAATATCCGGGCGGTCCGGTGACCGGCACCTTCACGGCGCGCTACGGCCCCGACAATTTCCTGATCGGCAGCTTTTCCCTGCGCGCCTCCAACGACAGCGCGATCCCGCAGATGCTGGACCAGGCGACGCAGCGGATCGACCAGCTTTATACCCAGGCGCTGAATGACGGCCGCCTGCGTCCCGATCCGTCGCTGATCATCGAGGAGCCGGTCGATCCCAATGCGCTGGAGATCGAAAATGCCGCCGATCTGCCGGTGGAAACGCTCGACATGCCGACGCCCGCCGCCACGACGGGCAGCTACGCGATCCAGTTCGACACCCCGGACGTCGGATCGGTGGCGCAGGGCGAAGCCGCCGTGCGTTCCATCGCGGGCGTGCGTTCAGCCGCGACCAGCAGCCTGGCGCTGGGCGGCACGTCGGTCATGCAGGTGAGCTTCGACGGCACGGTCGACATGTTGCGTGCAGCGCTGGCGGCGAAGGGCTATAACGTCGCCGTGTCCGGCAATACGCTGCGCATCCGCAGGGGTGGGACACCGGGAGCCGGCTCTGCGCAATGAAAGGCGCCATGAGACAGATCAGCCTGCCGTTCGACCGGCCTGATCGGGCGAGCGGCGAGGATTTCCTGGTCAGCGACGCCAACCGCATCGCCGTCCGCCATCTGGAGAACTGGCGGGGATGGCCGCTGGCGATCAGCGTGCTGAGCGGGCCGCCCCTGTCGGGCCGTTCGACTCTGGGCCGCCATTTCGTCGCGCAGAGCGGCGGGACGATGATCGACGATGCGCAGCGGCAGGATGAGCAGGCGCTGTTCAACGCCTGGAACGATGCGCAGACGGCGCAGCGCCCGCTGCTGCTGATCGCGGACGCGCCGCCCGTGCTATGGCAGGTGGCCCTTCCCGACCTGCGGTCCCGGCTGGCGGCGGCGCCGCATGTCGCGCTGGAGCAGCCGGACGAGGCGCTGGCCCGCGCCCTGATAGAGCGGTCCCTGGCGTCGGCCGGGGCAAGCTATGCCGCCGACCTGCCCGAATGGCTGCTGCGGCGGATCGAGCGCAGCTATGCCGCCATCGCCGCCGTGACCCGCCTGCTGGACGAGGCGGCTTTGTCATCGGGACGTAAGATTTCTACCGCTATGGCGAAAGATGTCCTGCAAGACGCGGGATTTTTGCCTATAGTCCCGGACTGATCCTCCGGTTCCGAACGATGAGAGAGATGTGGCCGAAGCCGACCCCTCCGCCAGCCTGACCCTGCCCAGCGACCGCTATTTCAACCGGGAACTGTCCTGGCTGGCGTTCAACCAGCGCGTGCTGGAAGAGGCGATGAACCGGGCGCATCCCCTGCTGGAGCGGTTGCGTTTCCTGTCGATTTCCGGCGCCAATCTGGACGAGTTCTTCTCCGTGCGCGTGGCGGGGCTGAAGGGGCAGCAGCTGCAGGATGTCGACATGCGCTCCGCCGACGGGCTGACCCCGGCGCAGCAACTGGCCGCCATCAGCGAGGAAACTGCCCGGCTGATGGGCGCGCAGCAGAAGGTGTGGGGGGCGCTGCACGGCGAACTGGCGCAGGTGGGGATAGAGGTGATCGGCCCGTCCACCGCGCTCGACCCCTCCTGCGAGAACTGGCTGCGCGATCATTTCCTGACGCAGGTCTTCCCGATCCTGACGCCGCAGGCGCTGGACCCGGCGCACCCCTTCCCCTTCATCCCCAATCAGGGGCTGTCGATTGTCTTCGACCTGGAGCGGCTGTCGGACAAGGAGCCGATTCGCGAGCTGGTGATGATACCGTCCTCACTCGCCCGCTTCGTGCGGATGCCGGGCGAAACGGCCCGCTATATGGCGCTGGAGGCGGTGATCCGGCGCTTCTCGGCCGATCTCTTTCCCGGCTATCGCGTCCGCAACAGCGGCGTTTTCCGCATCATCCGCGACAGCGACATAGAGATAGAGGAAGAGGCGGAGGATCTGGTCCGCTATTTCCGCAGCGCCATCAAGCGCCGCCGCCGGGGCCGCGTGATCCGCATGGAGATAGAGGAACGCATTCCCGAGCCGGTCGAGGAGATGTTGCAGGACATGCTCCAGGGCCATGAGGCGATCATCGCGGAGGTGGAAGGGTTCGTCGGCATCGGCGACCTGTCCGGCGTCGTCGAGGAGGATCGGCCGGACCTGAAGTTCGAGCCCTACGCCCCCCGCTTCCCGGAACGCATCCGCGAATATGGCGGGGATTGCTTTGCCGCGATCCGGGCGAAGGACATCGTCGTCCACCATCCCTATGAAGCCTTCGACGTGGTGGTGTCCTTCCTGAAGCAGGCGGCGTCCGACCCCGATGTCGTGGCGATCAAGCAGACGCTGTACCGCGCGGGCAAGCAGTCCGCGATCATCCGCGCGCTGATCGACGCGGCCGAGGCAGGCAAGTCCGTGACCGCAGTGGTGGAGCTGAAAGCCCGTTTCGACGAGGAGCAGAACCTGATGTGGGCCGACGCGCTGGAGCGCGCGGGCGTGCAGGTGGTCTATGGCTTCATCGACTGGAAGACCCATGCGAAAGTGTCGATGGTCGTCCGGCGGGAGGGGGAGGCGTTCCGCACCTACTGCCATTTCGGCACCGGCAACTATCATCCGGTGACGGCGCGCATCTACACCGACCTCAGCTTCTTCACCGCCGATCCGGCCTATGGGCGCGATGCGGCGGCGCTGTTCAATTACATCACCGGCTATGTCGAGCCGCAGCGGCTGGAAAAGCTGGTGATGTCGCCCCGCGACCTGCGCAACCGCCTGTGCGACCTGATCGATGCGGAGATAGAGCATGTCCGCGCCGGGCGGCCGGGAACCATCTGGGCGAAGATGAATTCGCTGGTGGACCCGGCGATCATGGAAAAGCTCTATGCGGCGAGCAATGCAGGCGTGCAGATCGAACTCATCGTGCGGGGCATCTGCTGCCTGCGGCCGGGCGTGCCGGGCATGTCGGAAAATATCCGGGTGAAGTCGGTGGTCGGCCGCTTTCTTGAACATAGCCGGATCACCGTCTTCGGCAATGGCAAGGCGCTGCCCAATAATGGCGCGAAGGTGTTCATCAGTTCGGCCGACTGGATGCCGCGCAATTTCGACCGGCGCGTGGAGTTCCTGGCGCCGGTCGAAAATCCGACCGTGCACGACCAGATTCTGGACCAGGTGATGGTCGCCAACCTGATCGACACCGAACAGAGCTGGGTGCTGGACAGCGACGGCCATTACAGCCGCGTCGAGGCGGGCGACCGGCCGTTCAACCTGCACCGCTATTTCATGACCAACCCGTCCCTTTCGGGCCGTGGCGCCGCGCTGGACAGCGAAGCGGTGCCGACGCTGCGCCTGCGCGGGCGGGCCTGATCGGCATGAATTCCATGTTGAGCCAGGTCCGGGCGCTCGCCCCCGGCATGGCGACGTCCCCGCATCAGGCGAAGGCGCGCACGGCGATCATCGACATCGGTTCCAACAGCGTGCGGCTGGTCGTCTATGACGGGCCGCGCCGCATCCCCTTCATCCTCTTCAACGAAAAGGTGATGGCGGGATTGGGCGCGTCCCTGGGGAAGACGGGCCGGATCGAGGCGGAAGCCATGGACAGGGGGCTGCGCGCGATCGGCCGCTTCGCCCATCTCTGCCGCGAGATGGAGGTGCAGGAGGTGCGCTGCGTCGCCACCGCCGCGGTGCGGGACGCGGAAAATGGCGACGAGTTCATCCGGCGCGCCCGCGACATGGGGCTGGAGGTCGAGCTGCTGTCCGGCGGGCAGGAGGCGGTCGCCGCGGCCTATGGCGTGTTGTCGGGCATTCCGGGCGCGGACGGCATCGTCGGCGACCTGGGCGGCGGCAGCCTTGAGCTGGCCCGAATCCGCGACGGCGCCGTGCATGAAACGGTGTCCTTGCCGCTGGGCGTGCTGCGCCTGCCGCAAATCCGCGCCAAGGGGCCGGCCGTGCTGGAACGAATGGTCAGGAAGATGCTGGCCAAGGCGGGCTGGGACGCGCCCGCCGGCCTGCCCTTCTATCTGGTCGGCGGGTCGTGGCGCGCGCTGGCCCGGTTCGACATGGAATTAACCCAGTTCCCGCTTCCCGTCGTGCACCAATATGAAATGCCTGCCGCGCGGGCCGAACAATTGACGCGCATCGTGTCCCATGTCGGCAAGGCGCGGTTCAAGGATATTCCCCAGATCACCGGATCGCGCGTGCCGACCCTGCCGGATGCGGCGGCGCTGCTGTCGGTGATCGTGCGCCAGTTGAGGTCGAGCAGGCTGGTCGTGTCGGCCTATGGCCTGCGCGAGGGGCTGCTGTTCAGCGATCTGCCCCCGGATATTCAGGCACATGATCCGCTGCTGATCGCGGCGGAGGCCGAAGGCGAAGCGCAGGCGCGCTTTACCGGCCATGGCGACATGATCGAGCGCTGGATCGCGCCGCTGTTCCTGGAGGACGGCAGCGCGTGGCGGCGGATTCGCCGGGCGGCCTGCCTGTTGGCCGATGTCGGGTGGCGCGCCAATCCCGATTTCCGGTCGGACCGGGGCGTCGAGATCGCGCTGCACAGCAATTGGGTCGGCATCAACGCGGCCGAGCGAGCCATGCTGGCCCAGGCGCTGCACAGCAATTTTGGCGGCGGCCTGTCGACGCCGCCCGGCATCGAGCGGCTGGCCCCGCCCGAAGCGCTTCAGCGAGCGACCTTATGGGGTCTGGCGATCAGATTGGGGCAGCGGTTGTCCGGCGGCGTGGAGGGGCCTTTGCTCGCCTCCCGCCTGGAGATGGAGGGCAATGTACTCGAACTGCGGCTGCGCAGCGTGGACGCCGATCTGTTCGGAGAAGCGGTCGAGCGGCGGCAGCGGCAACTGGCCCAGGCCATGGGCGTGAAGTACCGGCTGGCCTGGTAGGGGGCTGACTGAATGCGGTCAGGGAACGGAGCTTCTGCTTTCCCTGAAGCAAGCCTGCTCCTGCGCAGGCAGGCCCGGCCCTCCCTTCCGCGCATCATCGCCGCCCGATCCGGGCGCCTGCTTTCGCATGAGCATGCTGTGCCTTTAGAAAAGCGTCGCAATCGTCCGCTTCCCACCAGCCGAGCCAGCCGACCGGCTCAGGCAAAGATCAGCCGGGCCTCTTCGCCGGTCTGCTGCAAGAACCCCATCGGGCCGCCGACCTCAACGCCCTGCGGCAAATCATCGGCAGTCATTCCGCACAGCGCAAGTCCGCTCTGACAGGCAAGCAGGATCACGCCCAAGCCCAATGCCTCTTCGATCACCATCGCCAGCGAAGGCAGCCCCGATGCCCGATGCGCTTCGTCGCGGGGCGCTTCCGGAGGCGCTCGCAGCAAGCTCACCGCGTCCAGTTGCAGGAACAGCGCCGCGCCGCCGCCCAGCGCCGCCTGAGCCGCCGCGATCACCAACGCTCCGCGCAGCCGTTCCGCATCCGCCGTCGCGACGATGATCCTCAGCTCGCGCATAGTTCCACGGCGCAACCCTGGCAGGCGGGATCCTTCGGCACCGCCACGGTCCGAAACCGCATCGACAACAGATCGGCCAGCAGCAAGCGCCCCGCCATGTCATCGCCGAAGGGCACAAGCGCGCGGATCACCTCCAGCGCCGCCAGACTGCCGATCACCCCTGTCAGCGCCCCGATCACGCCGGTTTCGGAACAGTCCCGCTCCGGCGCATCCTGCGGCGACCCGACCAGGCAGCGATAGCAGGGCTTGCCCGCCTCCCAACCGCGATAGGTGGCCAATTGCCCCTCGAACGGCCCGACCGCCGCCGACACCAGCGGAATCCGCAGCTTCTGCGTGCAGTCCGCCACCGCCAGCCGCGTCGCGAAACTGTCGCAGCCATCCAGCACCGCATCGGCATCCCGCAGCATCAGCGCGGCATTGTCCGCATCGATGCGGGCGTTGATGGGGATCAGCTTCACGTCCGGATTGAGCCGCGCGACCGCCGCCATCGCGCTTTCGGCCTTGGGCGCTCCGATCTCGTCAGTGCCGAACAGCACCTGCCGCTGCAGATTGGAGAGGGCGACCGCATCGTCATCGATCACCCGAATCGTGCCCACGCCCGCCGCGGCGAGATAGAGGATGGCCGGGCTGCCGATCCCGCCCGCCCCCACGACGGCCACATCCGCCGACAGCAGCCGCGCCTGCCCCGCGCCGCCGATCTCCTTCAGCACGATATGGCGGGCATAGCGCTCAAGCTGATCGTCCGTGAGGGCCAAGGGCGTCATTGGGATCGAACCCCCGTCGATCCGAATCCCCCTGCGCCCCTGATCGTCTCGTCCAGTTCCTCGACTTCGGCAAAGCGCGCCATCTGCACCGGCGCGGCGACCAGCTGCGCGATCCGGTCGCCCCGCGCGATCACAAAGGGTTCTTCGCCCAGATTGATCAATATGACCTTCAGCTCGCCGCGATAATCGGCGTCAATCGTCCCCGGCGTATTGGGCAGGCTGATCCCATGTTTCAGCGCCAGGCCGGAACGCGGCCGCACCTGCACTTCATAGCCTTCGGGAATCGCCATGGCAAAGCCGGTCGCCACCGCATGCCGGCCGCCAGGCACAAGGATGATGTCCTCCGCCGACACGACGTCCATCCCCGCCGCATGCGCCGTGGCATAGGCCGGCGCCGGCAGGCCGGCGCCATGGGGCAGGCGCTTCAGGCGAATTTCAATGGGCGGGAGAGGAGAGGACATGGGCGACCTTTTCTATCAGGCGGGTGGCGACGGCGTCCTTGGGCAGATGGTCCCAGCTCTCGACGCCATCCTTCGAAACGATGTGCACGCTGTTGGAATCGCCGCCCATCACGCTTGAGCCGGGCGGCCCCGACACGTCATTCGCGACGATCCAGTCGGCGCCCTTGCGCGCCAGCTTCGCCTGCGCATGTTCAGCGATCTTCTGCGTCTCGGCGGCAAAGCCGACCAGCAGGGCGGGACGCTGCGCATGTTTGCCCAGCGTGGCGAGAATGTCCGGATTCTCGACCAGGGCCAAGGGCGCCGGCTTGCCCGATCCATCCTTCTTGAGCTTCTGATCCGCAGCGTCCGCCGTACGCCAGTCGGCCACCGCCGCCACCATGATCGCCGCGTCGGCGGGCAGGGCCGCCTCCACCGCGGCCAGCATCTCGCGCGCGGTTTCCACATCGACGCGGGTCACGCCGGCGGGCGTCGGCAGGTATACCGGCCCCGCCACCAATGTCACCCGCGCGCCGGCCCGCGCCGCCGCCGCCGCTATGGCGAAGCCCTGCTTGCCGGAGGACCGGTTGGCGATGTAACGGACCGGGTCGATCGGCTCATGCGTCGGGCCGGCCGTCACCAGCACATGCCGTCCGGCGAGCGGCGCGTCGGCCGTTTCGAAGTCCGGCTGCCCGGCCAGCGGATCGGCGGCGAGCGGCCGGGCGAGCAGCCGCGCCACCTCCGCCGCGATCGCTTCCGGATCGGGCAGACGGCCCTTGCCGAATTCCCCGCACGCCATTTCACCACTGTCCGGCTCCATCACATGCACGCCATCGGCCTTGAGCTGTGCGACATTCCGCCGGGTCGCGGCATGGTGCCACATCCGAACGTTCATGGCGGGAACGGCGAGCACCGGCTTGTCGGTCGCCAACAGCAGCGTCGTCGCCAGATCGTCGGCAATGCCGCCCGCCATCTTGGCCAGGATGTTCGCCGTCGCTGGCGCGACCACGACCAGATCGGCCTGCCGCGAAAGCTGGATATGGCCGATCTCGCGCTCTTCCTTGAGGTCGAACATGTCGCCATAGACATGATCCTCGGTCAGCACGCCCAGCGACAGCGGCGTCACGAATTTTTCCGCGCTTTCCGTCAGCACCGCCCGCACCGCGATGCCGCGCCTGCGCAGCAGCCGCACCAGTTCCAGCGACTTATAGGCGGCGATGCCGCCCGAAACGATGAGAAGGATGCGCTTGGTCATGACAGGCCCATCATTTGGGCAAGCGGCGGGCCCTTGTCCAGCCATTCCCATCGTCCCCATGCGCAATCATCGAAGGGCGGCGAAACGGCCCGGCCGGAACCGATCCGCCCCTTCATGCGATTATTCCAGGAGAGCGGCGCAACCGTATCGAAGGGGCATGCATGGCAAGAAGCCGGACCGTACCGAGCCAGATCGACCTCATCACCCGCTATCGCGAGGTCAGGGCGCTGAGCGAAGCGCTTGCCGCGCCGCTGTCCGATGCGGACGCGACGGTCCAGTCCATGCCCGACGCGTCCCCCGCCAAATGGCATCTGGCGCATGTAAGCTGGTTCTTCGAAACTTTCGTCCTGCGCGATCATGTGGCGGGCTATGCACCCTTCGATCCGCATTACGCCTATCTTTTCAACAGCTATTATGAGGCCGAAGGTCCACGGCATGCGCGGCCGATGCGGGGCATGCTGACACGGCCGACGCTGGAGGAAATCCGCGCCTATCGCGCCCAAGTCGACGAGGCGCTGACCACCGCCCTGCCGATGCTGATGCCCGATGTGCAGGCGCTGGTGTTGCTGGGCCTCCACCATGAGCAGCAGCATCAGGAACTGCTGCTGACCGACGTACAGCATCTTCTGTCGCTCAATCCGCTGGAACCGGCGCTGTACGACGCGCCCAATGCGCTGCCTGCGCCCGTCCCCGGCCCTCTCCACTGGATCGAGGGCCGGCAGGGGCTGGTGGAGATCGGCGATGACGGCAAAAGCGATTTTGCCTTCGATTGCGAGACCCCCCGCCACAAGACGGTGCTCCACCCGCATGCGCTGGCGCACAGGCCGATAACCAATGGCGAATGGATCGCCTTCATCGAGGATGGCGGCTATGCCGACGCCGCCCATTGGCTGTCCGACGGCTGGGCATGGGTGCAGGCCGAGCGGGTCGAGGCGCCGCTATACTGGCGGCGGGGCGAGCAAGGCTGGACGCGCTTCGGTCTGGACGGGCGCAAGCCGGTCAATACCGCCGCGCCCGTCAGTCATATCAGTCTTTATGAAGCGGATGCCTATGCCCGATGGGCGGGGGCGCGCCTTCCCACCGAGGCGGAATGGGAAAGCGCCGCCCTCAATGTCGCGCCGACCAGCGGGAACCAGTTGGACGGTCCGGCCTGCCCCCGCCCCCGCGCGGCGGATGGCGGCTCCACGCTGACGCAGATGTTCGGCGATGTGTGGGAATGGACAGGCAGCGCCTATCGCCCGCATCCCGGCTTCCGCGCGGCGGACGGCGCGGTGGGCGAATATAATGGCAAGTTCATGTCGGGGCAGTTCGTGCTGAAGGGCGGCAGTTGCGCCACGCCGCGCGGCCATATGCGGGCAAGCTACCGCAATTTCTTCTACCCCCATCAACGCTGGCAGTTCACCGGACTGCGGCTGGCAAAGGATCTTTGACGCGATGCTGCTGACCGAAGATGCCCCGCTGTCCCTGCGCGCGCCTGACCCGGCCTTCCGGCGGGACATTATCGAGGGCCTGTCCCGCGAGCCCAAGGCGACCCCGCCCATCTGGTTCTACGACCGGCGCGGGTCGGAACTGTTCGAAGCGATCACGGACCTGCCGGAATATTATCCGACGCGCACGGAAACCGCCCTGCTGGAACGGCATGGCGCGGATTTCGCCGCCGCCATCGGCGCGGGGCGGGCGGTGGTGGAGTTCGGTGCAGGCAGTTCGCGCAAGACCCCGCATCTGCTGCGCGCCATCGATCCAGCCGCCTATGTGCCGATCGACATCAGCGGCGACTTTCTTCGCGCGTCGAGCGCTGAATTGGCGTCGGCCTTTCCGGGGCTGCCGGTCTTGCCGGTGGTGGGCGACTTCAACGGCGAACTGGCCTTGCCGGCGGCGATAGAGGGGCTGCCGCGCCTCGGCTTCTTCCCCGGGTCGACCATCGGCAATATGGAACCCGATTCGGCGGTGGACCTGTTGCGGGCAATGCGGCGCCTGCTGGGCAAGGACGCGATGCTGCTGATCGGCATGGACCGGATCAAGGACCGTGACCGGCTGGTCGCCGCCTATGACGATGCCGCGGGGGTGACGGCTGCGTTCAACCTCAATCTGATCGCGCGCATCAATCGGGAACTGGAGGGCGACCTGCCGCTGGACGGCTTCCGCCATCGCGCCATCTGGAACGACGACAAGGCGCGGATCGAAATGCATCTGGAGGCGGTGCGGCCGCTTCACTTCCACGTCGCGGGCCAATGCTTCCGCATGGCCGCGGGCGAGACGATCCATACCGAAAGCAGCCACAAATATGGCGCGCGCGACGAAAGGCTGCTGCTGCGCGCCGGGGGATGGGAGCCGGTGCGCGAATGGAGCGATGCGGACGAGCTGTTCTCGCTGATATTGGCAGAAGCCTAAGGGGCGATTTCCAGGCGCGAAAAAAGAAGCCAGGGCGGCGGCACGGCGAATCGACAGGAAATTCCGGCCTTCAGTCCGTCACTTTGGCCGACCATGTGGTGATCCAGTGCCAGGCGCCGCGGCATTCCCCCATCGCACTCGCCTCTACCAGGCGGAAGCGCGAACCGTCCCAGACATAGGTTTCACTACCCCCGCAATCGCCCAGGCCCCGGCCCTTGGCATAGCTTTGCAAGGTGGAGGTCTCCGGCGCCCAGCCTGCATTGACCAGCATGGGATGGCCGGCCTCCTCGCTCCAGCCCGGCTGATAGTCGAAGCCGGCGAAGCGGAAGGTTCGGCGGCCGGGAATGCCGGTGGCGATCGCGGGGACGAATGTGAAATTATAGGCCCCGGCGCCGCAGGGCACCAGAACCAGCGTCTCGGTCTTCGACAGCCGGTGCAACTCGGGAGGAGAGGATGCGCCCCTCATCTCGTCGGCGCAACCCGTGAAGGTGCCGAGTGCCGTCAGTTCCTCCCGCCAGAGCGCGGGCGGCTGCGCGCCGCCGGGTACGGCTGCGCGCCGGATCGTGGGGATGGCAGGCGCGGGACGCACGGCGCTGCGTGCGAGCGGTCCCGTCGCGACGAGGGCCGCCATGGTGCCCGCCCTGCCCTGCTTCGCATCCATATAGCGGAGCGCAGCGGTCAAGCCGGCGAGCGACGGCCGGTCGATCGCCCTCGCGCCGGCGCGGATCTCCATGCGTCCGCCCTTCGCCATGGCAATGGCCAGTGCGGACGCCTGCGGTCCTTCCAGACTGGCCTCGCCGTCCACGCTCGCCACGCTGGCAAGCTTTCGCCCGTCGATCAGGAAGTCCAGCGCCTCCCGGCCCTTGGCGTCCCGGCTGACCCGGATTTCGGGATCGGCGTCGGCCCCCGCCCCTCGCGCGATCCCCAGCATGACCGGCGCATCGGGCCAGTCGCCGCCTTCTGGCAGCAGGGAGACGGCCTCGCACCGGTTGCCGTTGTCGCAACCGATGGTCCAGTCCTTGTAGCTTTCCAGCCTGCCCGGCTTCGGCGCTTGCGCCCCAGCCGGCGCCGCTGCCATCACCACCGACAGCATGGCCGTCAGTCCGAATATGCGTTTCGCCCCCATGCGTTAACCATAGCCGATCCTGCCAGCGACGGGTAGAACTTTCGTTATAGAATCGGAACGATCATCGCAGGCTGAGCATCAGGCCCGCCAGCGCCGCGCTCATCAGATTGGCGAGGCTGCCCGCCACCAGCGCCTTCAGCCCCAGCCGGGCGATCACCGGCCGCTGGTTGGGCGCGAGATTGCCGGTGACGGCCATCTGGATCGCGATCGAACTGAAATTGGCGAAGCCGCAGAGCGCGAAGGTGACGATGGCGACGGTCGCCGGCGACAGCGCGCCCTGCGCCTGGCCGAGATTGATATAGGCGACGAACTCGTTGAGCACGACCTTGGTGCCGAACAGCCCGCCCGCGATCTGCGCCTCATTCCAGGGAATGTTGAGCAGATACATGACCGGAGAGAAGAGATAGCCGAGCAGTTGCTGGAAGCTGAGGTCGGGATAGCCGAACCAGCCGCCGACGCCGCCGAGGATGCCGTTCGCCAGCGCCACCAGCGCTACGAAGGCCAGCACCATGGCGCCCACAGCGACGGCCAGCTTCACGCCGGTCTGCGCGCCCTGGGCTGCGGCCATGATGAGGTTGGCGGGCTTTTCCTCGTCATGGGTGGCGGGCGGCATCGGTTCGCCCGGCGTTCCCCCCGGCAGCAGCGCGGCGGGGCCGGTGTCGCCGATCCGGCTTTCGGGCAGGACGACTTCGGGATGATCGCCCAGGGGGAGTTCGGGTTCGCGCTCCGGCTCGTCGGGCATCATGATCTTCGCCATCAGCAGGCCGCCGGGCGCGGACATGAAGCTGGCCGCCAGCAGATAGTCGATCTTGATCCCCATCGAGGCATAGGCGGCCAGGATCGTGCCCGCGACGCCCGCCATGCCGCTGGTCATGACGGCGAAGAGTTGGGGCGGGGTGAGACCGGCGAGATAGGGGCGGATGACGAGCGGGCTCTCGCTCTGCCCCACGAAGATGTTGGCGGCGGCGCAGAGGCTTTCGACCTTGGACACGCCCGTCACCTTCTCGATCGCGCCGCCGACCCAGCGCACGATCTGCTGCATGATGCCCAGATGGTAGAGGATCGACACCAGGCTGGCGAAGAAGATGATGACCGGCAGCGCGGCGATGGCGAAGCTCGCGCCGCCGATCTCCGGTTTCGCGAGCGGGCCGAAGATGAAGTCCGTTCCCGCCTGCGCATAGCCGAGCAGATTGGCGACGCCGTGCGACATGCCGGCGATCACGGCGCGCCCGGCGGGGACATAGAGCACCAGCAGCGCAATGCCCGCCTGCAGCAGGAAAGCCGCGCCCACGACGCGAAGCCGGATGGCGCGGCGGTCGGAGGAAAGGGCGAAGGCAATGGCAAGGATCAGCGCGATGCCGGCTAGGCCAATGAGAAGATGCATGAAAAGCTTTCGCGGGAAGAACGAACGGCGCGACCATAGAGACGCCGTAGCGGCGAGGCCAGTAGCTTTACGCCAGTAACTTTACGATGGTGCAAATGCGTTTGGGCGAGATGTTCGGGTGGATTGCGGACATTCCCCCTCCCGCAGGCGGGAGGGGGCTAGGGGTGGGCTGGCGCGGCATCTGCGCTGTTTTGCAACGGCTAAGTCAGAAGCTCGCTACGCTCGCGCCCACCCCTAACCCCTCCCGTTTACGGGAGGGGAATGTCTTGGATTGGCCATCGTCAGACTCCCGAAGCAGAAAGGGCCGGCGTCTCGCGACGCCGGCCCTTTCTCATCCCTCGAAATCCGGTCAGGCGGCAGCCTTGGCCCGCGACATGCGCTTGCGCTCATTGGGATCGAGATAGCGCTTGCGCAGGCGGATGTTCTTGGGCGTCACCTCGACCATTTCATCGTCGTCGATATAGGCAATGGCCTGTTCCAGCGTCATCTTCCAGGGCGGGGTCAGGCGGATGCTGTCGTCCTTGCCGCTTGCGCGGAAGTTGGTCAGCGCCTTCGACTTCATCGGGTTGACCTCCAGATCTTCCGGCTTGGCGTTCTGGCCGATGATCATGCCTTCGTAGAGCGCCTCGCCCACCCCGACCATCAATATGCCACGTTCTTCCAGCGGGCCAAGGGCATAGGCCACCGCCTCGCCCGCGCCGTTGGAGATCAGCACGCCATTCTTGCGGCCTTCGATATTGCCCTTGTGCGGGCCGTATTTCTCGAAGAGCCGGTTCATGATGCCGGTGCCGCGCGTGTCCGACAGGAATTCGCCATGATAGCCGATCAGACCGCGCGAGGGCGCCGAGAAGGTGATGCGGGTCTTGCCGCCGCCCGACGGGCGCATGTCGGTCATTTCCGCCTTGCGCTGGTTCATCTTGTCGACGACCGTGCTGGAAAATTCATCGTCCACGTCGATGACGACGGTTTCATAGGGCTCGGTCTTGTTGCCGTTCTCATCCTCGCCGAACAGCACGCGGGGGCGGGAGATGCCGAGTTCGAAGCCTTCGCGGCGCATCGTCTCGATCAGCACGCCAAGCTGGAGTTCACCGCGACCGGCAACTTCGAAGCTGTCCTTGTCAGCCGATTCGGTCACCTTGATCGCGACGTTGGATTCGGCTTCGCGCATCAGGCGGTCGCGGATCATGCGGCTCGTCACCTTGCTGCCTTCGCGGCCCGCCATGGGCGAATCGTTCACCGCAAAGCGCATCGACAGGGTCGGCGGATCGATCGGCTGGGCCTTGATCGCGGTGTTGATCGACGGATCGGCGATGGTGTTCGCCACGGTGGCGACGGTCAGGCCCGCAAGGCTGATGATGTCGCCCGCCTTCGCCTCTTCCACCGGCACGCGGTCAAGCCCACGGAAGGACAGGATCTTCGAGGCACGGCCGGTTTCCAGCACATTGCCGTCGGCGTCGATGGCGTGGATCGGTTGGTTGACCTTCAGCGTGCCGGAATTGACGCGGCCGGTCAGGATGCGGCCCAGGAAGTTGTCGCGGTCGAGCAGCGTCACCAGGAAGCTGAACGGCGCATCTTCGTCCAGCGCCGGAGGCGGCACATGGTCGACGATCTTCTGGAACAGCGGCTCCAGCGTGCCCGAACGCAGCGACGGGTCTTCATTGGCATAGCCGTTGCGGCCAGACGCATAGAGCACCGGGAAGTCGAGCTGCTCGTCCGTGGCGTCCAGCGTCACGAACAGGTCGAACACCTCGTCCAGCACTTCCTGGATGCGTTCGTCCGGGCGGTCGATCTTGTTGACGACGACGATGGGGCGGAGACCCAGGGCCAGCGCCTTGCCGGTCACGAACTTGGTCTGCGGCATCGCGCCTTCCGACGAATCGACCAGCAGGATCACGCCGTCGACCATGGACAGGATGCGCTCCACCTCGCCGCCGAAGTCGGCGTGGCCGGGCGTGTCGACGATGTTGATGCGGGTGCCGTTCCATTCGACCGAGGTGGGCTTCGCCAGGATGGTGATGCCGCGTTCCTTTTCCAGGTCGTTCGAATCCATCGCCCGTTCCTCGACGCGCTGGTTGTCGCGGAAGGTGCCGGACTGGCGGAAAAGCTGGTCGACGAGCGTGGTCTTGCCATGGTCGACGTGCGCGATGATCGCGATGTTACGCAGGGACATGCAACTGCCTTCGGGATTTAAGGTTTCCCGGCCGGCACCGCGCCTGCTCAGGACTATCGGGCGCGCCCCTACAGGAAATGACGCGCTGCGGCAAGGGCGGCGCGACGGCCAGCGGAAGCGTTCAGTGGTCCGACGCGGCGAAGGCGCCGATCCCCGTTTCCGCCCGCACCCGCTGCGCCGCATAGCCCGCCTTGTCCACCGCCGCGCGGGGCGAGCGGTCGAGCAACGAGATCAGCCAGATCGAAAGGAAGCCCGCCGGGACGGAGAAGATCGCCGCGGAACTGTAGGGGAAGGGCGCGGGGCCGAGGTTGAAGGTGGTCGTCCACACGGCGGGCGACAGCAGCGTCAGCACGAAGGCGGTCAGCAGGCCGATGGTCCCGCCCCATGCCGCGCCGCGGGTGGTGCACCCGCTCCAGAGCAGCGAGAGGATCAGCACCGGGAAATTGCCCGACGCCGCCAGCGCGAAGGCAAGGCTGACCATGAACGCCACATTCTGCTTCTCGAACACCAGCCCCAGCAGCACCGCCAGCGCGCCCAGCGCCAGCGTGGTCAACCGCGACACGCGCAGTTCGTCCGCCGAACCCGCCCGGCCATGTTTGAACACCGTGGCGTAGAGATCATGGCTGACTGCCGACGCCGCCGAGAGCGTCAGCCCCGCCACCACGGCGAGGATGGTCGCGAAGGCCACCGCCGAAATGAAGCCCAGAAAGGCATTGCCGCCGATCGCATGCGCCAGATGGATCGCCGCCATGTTGCCGCCGCCGCGCAACGCGCCCTCCCCGTCCAGATAGCCGGGCTCCGTTCCCACCAGCACGATCGCGCCGAAACCGATGATGAAGGTCAGGATGTAGAAATAGCCGATCCACCCGGTCGCCCAGAGCACCGACTTGCGCGCTTCCTTCGCATCCGGAACGGTGAAGAAACGCATCAATATGTGCGGCAGGCCCGCCGTCCCCAGCATCAGCGCGAGGCCGAAGGAAATGGCCGAGACGGGGTCCTTGATGAAATTGCCCGGCGCCATGATGGACCGCCCCCGTTCCGCCGCTTCGGCCATGGTCGCCCCGCCGGACAGGGCGGCCTGGCGCTTCACCTCCACCGCGCGGGCGAACAGCGCTTCAAGGCTGAAGCCCATCTGCGCCAGCACCATCAGCGCCATGAAGCTGGCGCCGCCCAGCAGCAGCACCGCCTTGATGATCTGCACCCAGGTCGTCGCGCGCATGCCGCCGAACAGGACGTAGAGCATCATCAGCGCGCCGACGATCACCACCGCCACGGCATAGGGCAGGCCGAACAATAATTTGATGAGCTGCCCCGCCCCCACCATCTGCGCGATCAGGTAGAAGCTGACGACCAGCAGCGTGCTGACCGCCGCGAAGCTGCGCACCGGCGGCTGGGCGAAGCGGTAGGAGGCGACATCGGCAAAGGTGAAGCGCCCAAGATTGCGAAGCCGTTCCGCCATCAGGAACAGCAGGATCGGCCAGCCGACCAGAAATCCGGTGGAATAGATCAGACCGTCATAGCCGTCGTTGAAGATCTGCGCCGAAATGCCAAGGAAGGAGGCCGCCGACATATAGTCGCCTGCCATGGCGAGACCGTTCTGGAAACCGCTGATCCCGCCCCCCGCCGTATAGAAATCGGAAGCGGTACGGGTGCGCGCCGCCGCCGCCTTGGTGATCCAGAGCGTCAGCCCGACAAAGGCGACGAACATGAGGATCGCGACCCAGTTGACGGGCTGGCGCTGCGCCTCCCCCTCCAGCGCCGCTGCGAGCGCGGGGAGCGGGAGAAGCATGATGGAGGCGGTGGCAAGCGCGGCAAGCCAAGCCCTCATGCGACGCGATCCTGGAAGCCGTGGTCGATCAGGAGGGCCGCCATCCGGGCGTCATGGTGGCGGTTGGCATAGGCGACATAAACGCCGGTCAGCGCAATCGCGAGCAGGATGAGGCCAAGCCCGACCGGAATGCCGATCGACGTCACGCCCGGGCCGACGGGCATGCCCAGCAGCGCCTTGTCGAAGGCGATCAGCAACAGATAACCGACGAAAGCGAAGAAGATGATGGCGGACAACAGCCAGCCGATCTTCGCCCGACGCGCCACCAGCCGGGCATAGCGCGGATCGGCCGCCACGGCTGCGATCCTCTGTTCGTCCGGTCCGTCGCTCATGCGCCCTCCTTCGTCCTTTCGGCCATGCTAGCCGCGCGCCGGGCGATTGCAATGGCAAGCGCGGAGGCTTTATAGCTCGCATCATGGACTTGCGGGCCAACTGTTCTATGCACATATAACAGTTCGAACCGCCCCTGGCCCCTGGGAGATGACATGGCTTCGACCGCGCCGACCGCCACCGCCACGACCTCTGGCGACACGCTGAACCTGACGCCGCCCGATCCGGTGCCGCCGGTCGCGCCCGAAAAGGCCGCCGGGCTGGTGCCGCTGGATGACGAGAAACGGTCGAAGCTGGACGAGAAGGTCGATGCCTTCATCGACGATCTGGTCGCGCAGGACGCCAATTCGCCCGAATTCGGCCAGCGGGTCGACCAGCTCACCAATATGGGGCGCAAGGAAATCGCGGAGGCGGCCGGGCATTCGAACCGCTTCCTCGACCGGCCGGTGCGGGCGATGGACAGCGACAACAAGGTCGGCGTCGACCTGGCGGAGCTGCGCCGGACCATCGAGGATCTCGACCCCGGCAAGCGCGGCAGCCTGACCGCGCCGAAGAAGCTGTTCGGCCTCATCCCCTTCGGCAACCGGATGCGCGACTATTTCGACAGCTACAAGAGCGCGCAGAGCCATATCAATTCGATCCTGGGCTCCCTCGCCAGCGGCAAGGACGTGCTGATCAAGGACAATGCCGCGATCGATGTCGAGCGGCAGAATATGTGGCAGACGATGGGCCGTCTGGAGCAGATGATCCACATCAGCAAGACGCTCGACGCCCGGCTGGAAGCCAAGGCGCTGGAACTGGATTCGACCGACCCCGCGAAAGCCAAGGCGATCCGGGAGAGCGCGCTCTTCTACATCCGCCAGCGCACGCAGGACCTGCTGACGCAGATGGCGGTGACGGTGCAGGGCTATCTGGCGCTGGACCTCGTCAAGAAGAACAATGTCGAGCTGGTGAAGGGCGTCGACCGCGCCAGCACCACGACCGTCGCCGCGCTGCGCACCGCCGTCACCGTGGCGCAGGCGCTGGTCGGGCAGAAGCTGGTGCTGGAACAGATCACCGCGCTCAACACGACGACCGCGAACATGATCGATTCGACCGGCGAGATGCTGAAGAACCAGACGGCGCAGATTCATGAGCAGGCCGCATCCAGCACCATTCCCATCGAGACGCTGCAACGCGCCTTCCAGAATATCTACGACACGATGGACAATATCGACACGTTCAAGCTGAAGGCGCTGGAGAATATGAAGACGACGGTGAACACGCTGTCGAACGAGGTGGAGAAGTCCAAGGGCTATATCGCCCGCGCCGAAGGGCAGGCGCAGGCGGCAAGCCAGGCCCGTGCCGACAATCCGTTGCTGAGTTCCATCGAGGCGTGAGGGGATGAGCCGTTCCGACCGCGTGCTGGCCGATGCGGAGGCGGTTCTGCGCCGCCATAGCGAGCGCGGGCAAAGCCTGTCGGCGCGTGCCCGGCAGCGGCGCAACGCGGCGCTGATGCGGAAGGTCAAATATGCCTTCTGGGCGGTGACTGCGGTCCTGATCGGCAGCGCGGTGGCGGGTTTCGTGACCCCGCTGGGCACGACCGGGGTGATGATCGCGCTGGGGGCGATGCTGGCGGCCCTGCTGCTGGTCGCCATGCTTCCCGGCGAAAAAAGGGTGCGGACAGAGGCGCTGGCGGATACGGCGCTCACCGCCCTGCCCCTGCAAACCGAAATATGGCTGGAGAATCAGCGCAAGGCCCTGCCCGCACCGGCCGTCACGCTGGTCGACAGCATCGGCGTCAAGCTGGAAACCCTGGCGCCGCAACTCGAACGGCTGGGCGATCAGGACCCGGCGGCGCAGGAAATCCGCAAATTGCTGGCCGATCACCTGCCCGAACTCGTCACCGGCTACCAATCCATTCCCGAGCCGCTTCGGCGGGAGGAGCGCAATGGGCGCGTTCCCGAACGGCAATTGATCGACGGACTGGGCGTGATCGACGCGGAAATCGCGCGGATGAGCGAAAATCTGGCGAGCGGCGACCTGGACAAGCTGGCGGTGCAGAACCGCTTCCTGGAACTCAAATATCAGGAAGCGAAGGAACTTGGGCAGGACTGACGTCTTCCTACAGTGATGATCCATTTGACGCTGATCATCGTCGATTTCCTCACCGGACTGCTGGCGGCCGGCGCCTGGGCGCTGGCGAGCGCGGGAGGAGCCATTGCGGCGCTTGTCGGCGGCGGACTGCTGGGCGCGTCGCTGTTCCGGAAATGGCGGCAAAAGGGCTGAAGACAAGGGGTGTCAGACGCCTTCAATCAGCACATCCATGGCATGGCGGGTCAAAGGCTCGCTGAAACGTATGCCGAAGCGCTTGCCCTCGGCCCACATGACGCGACCGCTCGCCTGCACGCCCAATGCCTCGACCATGAGGTAGGTGCCGGTTGTCGGCGGGGTTTCGCAATGGGCCAGCGCGCCCGAGCTGGAAAGGTCCAGAAAATGGGCCCGCGCCGCCGTGCCGCCGAAACGCAGCGCAACCGGCCCGAACATCTTGTGGCGCGGGTCGAGCCGCCGCTGCCCTGCGGCGCCAGTCAGGTCTGTCATATCCTGCCCTCTCCCCAAGGCATCAGGTCGTCCAATGGTCAACGCATCATAGAATCGCTGGCAGCGCATTAACCATAATCCGCGCCAAGAAAAGCCTCCCGGCGACAGGAAGGTCAGGACCGAAGGGCGCAGGGAACGATGGAGGAAGGTTCGGGCCGGGCTGCGATGCGCTTGAACCGGGCGAAATAGCCCCCGGCCGTCGGCTTCGGGATGAGTTCCTCCAGCCGGAACCCCATGGCGGCCAGTTCGCAGGCGAGCAGGCGCGGCGGCGTTCCATGCTGGTCGGTCGGGCGGTTGGCGTCGACCACGATCAGTTCGCCATCCGGCTTGAGCGCGGGACTCAAATGCCAGAGAAAGGCGTAGGGCTCCGCGATCTCATGGTACATATGCACCATGAGGATGCGGTCGAAGCTGTTTTCCGGCAGCTTCGGGTCCTCCGGCGCGCCCAGGCGGACGCTGACATTGCGCCAGTCTTCCCGGGTGATGCGCCGGGACAGAGCCTCGATCAC
This sequence comes from Sphingobium sp. CFD-2, assembly GCF_024611135.1. Lineage (NCBI taxonomy): Bacteria > Pseudomonadati > Pseudomonadota > Alphaproteobacteria > Sphingomonadales > Sphingobiaceae > Sphingobium > Sphingobium sp. CFD-2. The sequence goes on from NZ_CP084405.1 coordinate 2,686,778, forward strand.
TTCGGGCATGATGTCCTCCGCCAAGACCCGGCCGCTGTCGCCCACCCTCCTGGCGAGGCGTACCGTATAATAGCCTTCGCCCGCGCCGATGTCCGCGACCGTCATGCCGGTGCGGATGCCGGCCCGGTTCATGATGTCCTCGGCCTCGTTCACCCGGTCGCGCGCCTCCTCGCTGGACCAGCGGGTGGACACGATCGGCGCGACCGGGCGGTCGGCGCGCGGAAAGGCGCGAGCGCCTGCCGGGCGGTCGCCATTGCTGTCCGACGAAAACGGGCCGCAGCCCGCCAGCAGGAACAGGCATGCTGTCAGTGTTCCGGCCGCCAGCGCCGGAGCTTTCATCAGTCGACGTCCTCCACATCGACCTTCTCGCCCGTCACCTTCTGGCTGAGCGCGGCGGCCATGAAGGGATCGAGCGCGCCGTCCAGCACATCGTCGGGCGAGGTGGAGGTGACGCCAGTGCGCAGATCCTTCACGAGCTGATAGGGCTGGAGCACATAGGAGCGGATCTGGTGGCCCCAGCCGATCTCCGTCTTGGCCTGATATTCGCCCGAGGCGGCTTCTTCGCGGCGGCGCAGTTCCGCTTCGTAAAGGCGCGCCTTCAGCATGTTCATGGCCGTGGCGCGGTTCTTGTGCTGCGACCGGTCGTTCTGGCTGGCGACGATGATGCCCGAGGGGACGTGGGTGATGCGGACGGCGGAGTCGGTGGTATTGACGTGCTGCCCGCCCGCGCCCGAGGCGCGATAAGTGTCGATCTTGAGGTCGCTTTCATTCACCTCGATCTCGATATTGTCGTCGATCACCGGATAGACCCAGACCGACGAGAAGCTGGTGTGGCGGCGCGCCGAACTGTCATAGGGGCTGATGCGCACCAGCCGGTGCACCCCGCTTTCGGTCTTGGCATAGCCATAGGCATTCTCGCCCTTGAACAGGAAGGTGGCGGACTTGATGCCCGCCTGATCGCCCGCCTGATAGTCGACCAGTTCGACCTTGTAGCCGCGCCGTTCGGCCCAGCGGCGGTACATGCGGCTGAGCATTTCGGCCCAGTCCTGGCTTTCCGTGCCGCCCGCGCCCGCGTGGATTTCCAGATAGGTGTCGCTGGCGTCGGCCTCGCCCGCCAGCAGCGCCTTGATCTTGTCCTCGTCCGCGCGGTCGGCCAGAGCCTTCAAGGACGCGATGGCTTCGGTCACCATATCCTCATCGCCTTCGGCGTCGGCCATTTCGATGAGTTCGGCGGTGTCGGTCTTCTCGCTCTCGATCGCGCGGGTGGCGCCGATGGCGGCGTCGAGCCGGGTGCGTTCGCGCATCACTTCCTGGGCAAGCTTCTGATTGTCCCAGAGGGTCGGGTCCTCGACGCGGGCGTTCAGTTCGTCGAGGCGACGCAGGGCGCGGTCCCAGTCGAGGAAGCGGCGCAGCAGGTCCAGCGCGGCGTCGATGCGGTCGATATATTGCTGCGCTTCGGCGCGCATGGGAACTCTCCAGAATGTCGGGGCGCTTGGTCGTAGGATCGACAAACGCATCAAGTGCCTGCCCCTATCCGAGGGCGGCGGATTTGGGAAGATTCAATCCTTGCCGGCGAATGCGCAAGGATCGGATGGAATCAGGCCGAATCCGCCGCTGTCGCAGCCCCGCCTGAAATCATCCCCGCCCATCACTCCGCCGCCATCGCATAGTTCGAGCGCGGCAGTTCATGCGCCAATGCATTCACCATGGCAGCCACCACCTGCTGCAAGCGGGCAAGCCCCGGTCCCGGCTGGTCCAGCGAGACGTCCAGATAGAGGCTCCGGTCGCATTCCACCTGGATCGCATAACAGCCATGCGTCGGCCTGCCGTGGCGTTCGACCATATGGTCGCCCGCATAAGGATGATTTTGCGCGACGGCGATGCCGTGGGCGGCGGCGACATCCGCTGCCAGCGTCATCAGCCGAGCCGAGGCGCTGCGGCCGAATCGGTCCCCCAGCACGAGTCCGGGAGCAACCTGCCCCGCGGTGGGCGGGGGAAGCGGCGGCATGGAATGCAGGTCGATCAGGATCGCATGGCCATGGGCATCGCGCGCCGTCCGCATCAATCGCGCGAGCGCCGCATGATAGGGCCTGTGGAACAATTCGATCCGGCGTTCGACCTCCGCCCAGCCCAGCGAGCGCTGCCATAGCTCATGCGCGCCCGGCAAGCGGCGCGGGATCAGGCCCAGCCCGCCCCGCAATTTGGCGCTGCTCTGCAAGGGAACGTCGCGCGGAATGCCGCTGACCATGCCTGCGTCGATCTCCCGCTCATGCCGGTTGAGGTCGATCGTCGCTCGCGGCACCCGCGCCACCAGCACCGGAACGCCCCGTTCGATCAGCGGATAGGCCAGCATGTCCGCCCAGCGATCCTCCAGCCTTTGCAGCACATCCCGCCGCACCCGCGCCTGTGCCAGCAGCCCCTCGTCATAATCCCGCCCCGCATGCGGCACGGAAACGACCACCGGCCCGGCGGGGACATCGGGTTCGTAAAGATCGTAGGCGGGCGTGGTTTCGGTCGGAACCGGCGGCGCGCTATGTCCCAAGCAAGATCCTTTCACAGGCCGCCGCCCAAAAATGGTTACTCGGCTGGATAATATTTACACCTTGTCGCATATATAGTCGCTTCACGCCATCCGCGAAGGGGGCGATCAGGGGTCGGCCGTCACAGGCCTGGGACGAGACGTACGGGGCAATGGTTCGAATTCTGCTGGCGGAAGATGATGAAAGCATGCGCGCCTATCTGGCCCGCGCGCTGGAACGTTCAGGATATGAAGTCGTCTCCGTCTCCACCGGAGCGCAGGCGGTGCCGCATATCGACAGCGACCGGTTCGACCTGCTGCTGACCGACATCGTCATGCCGGAAATGGACGGGATCGAACTGGCCCAGCATGCCGCCGCCGTGGCGCCCGACATGCGAATCATGTTCATCACCGGCTTTGCCGCCGTCACGCTGAAAGCGGGCAAGGCCGTGCCGCAGGCGAAGGTCCTGTCAAAGCCGTTTCACCTGCGCGACCTGGTGCTGGAGGTCGAGCGCATGTTCGGCACCGAAAGCCTGACCGGCCTCAGCTAGGCCGAGACAACCTCTTCCATATCGGGCGTCGGCGGCAGGGGCTGCCCGGCCATGGCGGCCGCGAACCGTTCCCGGTCCAGCCCCTTTTCCCAAACCGACACCACCACCGTCGCGACCGCATTGCCGATGAAATTGGTGAGGCTGCGGCATTCGCTCATGAAGCGGTCGACGCCCAGGATCAGCGTCATGCCCGCCACTGGCACCGACGGCACGATGGAAAGCGTCGCTGCGAGCGTGATGAACCCCGCCCCCGTGACGCCCGCGGCCCCCTTGCTGGAAAGCATGGCGACCAGCAGCAGCAATATCTGCTCCTCCAGGCTCAGATGCACATTGGTCGCCTGCGCGATGAACAGCGCCGCCAGCGTCATGTAGATATTCGTGCCGTCCAGGTTGAAGCTGTAGCCGGTCGGCACGACCAGCCCGACCACGGACTTGCGGCACCCGGCGCGCTCCATCTTCTCGATCAGGCTCGGCAGCGCCGCTTCGGAGGAGGAGGTGCCGAGCACCAGCAGCAGTTCCGCCTTCAGGTAGCGGATCAGATGCAGGATGTTGAACCCGGCGAGCCGCGCCACCACGCCCAGCACCACCAGCACGAACAATATCGATGTCAGATAGAAGGTCGCCACCAGCCCGGCCAGATTGGCGAGCGCCCCCACCCCATATTTTCCGATGGTGAAGGCCATCGCGCCGAAAGCACCCAGCGGCGCCGCCTTCATCAGGAAGGACACCAGCTTAAAGATCGCATGGCTGGCCGATTCGAGCACCGTCATCAGTGGATCGGCCCTTTCCCCGATCATGGTGAGCGCGATGCCGAACAGGATGGCGACGAACAACACCTGCAGGATATTGTGTCCATCCGCCACGGCGGAGACCAGCGTGCCGGGTATGATGTCCAGCAGGAAACCCGTGAGCGTCCGGTCATGCGCCTGCTGCTGATATTGCGCGACCTTCCCGGCATCCAGCGTCGCCGGGTCGATATCGAGGCCTGCCCCGGGATGGACGACATTGGCGACGATCAACCCGACGATCAGCGCCAGGGTGGAAAAGGTCAGGAAATAGGCGAAGGCCTTGGCCGCGACACGGCCGATCGCGCCCAGCTCCTTCATCCCCGCCACGCCGGTCACGATGGTGAGGAAGATGACGGGCGCGATGATCATCTTGACCAGCTTGATGAAGGCTTCCCCCAGGGGCTGCAGCGCGACGCCGGTTTCGGGAAAGAAATGCCCGATCCCAACGCCAAGGGCGATGGCGATCAGCACCTGAACATAAAGCTGGCGATAGAATGGCAGGCGGGCGATGGGCTGATCAGACGGCGTGGGCGATGGCAGCATGGCGTTTGGCGTCCCCTTTTCGCACCGCAACATATGACCTGCCGGGCTGCTGTCCAGAAGAATAGCGGCAAGGCTCAATTTCCCGCTTGCGCTCCCTTACACCCCCGGCTATTGGCCCACTCCACCGTGGGCGTGTAGCTCAGTGGTAGAGCACTGTGTTGACATCGCAGGGGTCGCAAGTTCAATCCTTGCCACGCCCACCATCGAAAACCCCGCCAAATCAACGGTTTGGCGGGGTTTTTGTTTGCCTGCCGCAAGCCGTAGAGCCTGGCCATGCCCATCAATTTTTGGGCAAATTCTGGGCAAATCCTGGTCTCTTTGGGCAAATTCTGGGCATGCAAATGCCGGGCGATCGGAGCGAAATCCCGAGTCGCGCACACCGCCGAAATTATCTTGGACCGCAAGCGCTTCGCTTAGCTCGGGCTCCAAAAGGGTCGATCCCGCAGCCGCGCAGGAAGCGTACAAACGCTGCTCGCCCATCACGGCCGTTGCCTGCCGACGCATCCGTGCACTGCCACGAAGCCGGGCACCTCCATGGAATGGATGATCACCTTGCTGTCGCTTGGCATACTGTTCCAGTTCAGCATGCGCCCGTACCAATCAGGACGACAGCCTGCCCCAGACCTTCATAAAAGCTAACGCGCCTCACGCTGAAGCATTCGGAGCGAGACTCCCGGCGCAAGCGCGCGATCAGAGGGAACAGGAAGATAAGATGCTCTCCATTCGAACCCGTGGCAAGAACGGCATTTATTATATCCGAGGTACCGTCACGCTTGGCGACAAGCACATCGACGTCAAGGAGTTCAGTTCAGGAACGAGTGACCGCGATGCTGCGGCGCACCTGATGGCGGAACATGAGACGAAGCTGCGGCACCGGCTGATGTTCGGTCCGGCCGCGATCGTGGCGCAAGGCAAAATAGCCGACGCTTTTGAAAGCTACCTGACGAAGGCAAAGCCCCCCTGCCCGTCCGACATCCTGCGCATCGGCAAGCTCAATGGCCTGATCGGAGACTTCAGCCTGCGCGAACCCAAGCAGGCCTGGGAGCATTTTCGCCGCGCCTATCTGACCGGCCATGACCCGGCGGGTCAGGATCGCTATCGCGCCGTGTTCCAGGCCGCGATCAACGTCCATCACGACCTGCACGACCTTCCGCCCCTGCGCATCAAGGCGATCCCGTTCGACAATGAACGGGTGCGCTTTCTCAGCAAGGAAGACCGCGACCGGCTGATCGAGGCCTACTCACCGCACATACAGCCGATCATCACCCTGCTCGCCTTCCATGGCCCACGCATCCAGACGGCATTGCAGCTCCCGTGGGGTGTCGAGGGCGTTGATATAGAGCAAGGATCGATCCGGCTTAACCACAGCAAGAATGCCGTCATCCGGTCCGTTCCGATGCATCCCCGCGTCATGGACGTCCTGCGTCCGATCTGGGAGAAGCGAGGGCAGCCGACAAAGGGGCATGTTTTCCTCAACCGGTTGGGCAAGCCCTATTCCGACACCCGCAAGGCGAAGATCCCCGGCGGCAACCCGATCAGGAATCAGCACGCCACTGCGTGCAAGCGCGCAGAGATAGAGGATTTCACCGTCCATGACTGGCGCCACCACTGGGCATCGCACTGCGTCATGGCCGGGATCGACCTCATCACCATCATGAACATGGGCGGCTGGAAGTCGCTGCGCATGGTCCAGCGCTATTCCAGCGTCAGCGTCGATCACATGCGTGAATCCATCAATAGGCTCAGCTAAAGCGAGCCGCACGTCCGAGAAGGATTTGGGGCAGACCGCACAGTCTGCTCCATTTCCTGCGAGAACCGATAGCCTAGCGAAGCCGCCCATAGGGTGCAGCGCAATCAGAGAAAGCGCCTCGAGAGGTTGTTCAGTGGTTGAGCGAGCGACTGATGGCGGCATGGATTGTAGCCTGCCTCGCGGTCGATACCAGTTGCGGGTGTGAAGCCAGGTCCCCGCGCCTGTTGCGGCGGCCTGATGCATCTCGACAAAGTTTCGGGGGGAATATGAGAACGGGATACCGCTATCTTCGAACACTTAGAGCGGAATTCCGCTTGATCTTCGAAATTTTTCCTGTAGCGATATTCCGCATAGTATATATTTTTAGAGCGGAATTCCGCATGCAAATGGATATTTTTTCTATCCTGGGGGATCAATTGCGTCATTGGCGCGGCAGACGCTCCATGAGTCAACTTGGATTGGCCCGGCGGCTTGGTCGTGATCGCGCGCGCATCTCTGAACTCGAACGTGATCTGATCGGCGGCCGCCGGGGTCGCGACCGCCTGACGCTATTCGCCGAGATCTGCGACGCGCTGGATCTGGTGCCCGTCCTCGTGCCACGCGCCCAGGCTAGCGCAGTCCGTAATCAGGTCGAAGGCGCGCGCGGCATCGACTTCAACCACCCGGTGCGCTCGACGTTCGAGGAGTTGTTCGTCGATCTCGATGAGGACGAAGAGGAGAACCGCTAGATGGGGAAGGCTTCCGCGATCCTCGGCGTTCACCTGCTTGATGCGAAGCTTGGGCCAGTGAAGGTAGGAACGCTCACGCGCGATGCCGACGGCGCGGTCGCCTTCACAGTGTCCGAATCCTATCTCCGCGACACGGCACGGCCCGTACTCAGCCTTGGCTGGTATGATCCGACGTCTGACGCAGGCACCCGCGACCGGCTTTCCGCTCGTGGCGACAAGATTGGCCTGCACGGCTCGATCCCGCCCTGGTTTGCCGGGTTGCTTCCCGAAGGCGCGCTTCGCGAACTGGTGCTCACCGAAATGGGTCCCGGGGATCATGACCAGTTCGACGTGCTCACCCGGCTGGGCGCCGACCTTCCCGGCGCCGTGCTGGTTACAGCCGAAACCGACACACCAGCCTCCGCCGGCCCTCTCGATCTGATATCTATAAAAGGCTTCAAGGCGGCCGAACCCAAGGGTGTGGTCAAATTCTCACTCGCCGGAGTCCAACTCAAATTCACCGCCAATATCGACGGCGAACGGCTTACACTTCCCGCCCGGGGCGACACCGGCCGCTGCATCATCAAGGTAGCAAGCGATACCTATCGCGGGCTTCCGGAAGCTGAGCATGGCGCAATGACGCTGGCGGGCATGATCGGCGTCGAGACAGCGCCTTGTCGGCTGATGCCGCGCGCCGCCGTCGCGGGTATACCCGACGAAATGCTCGAACACGGCGAGCAGGTATTGGTGGTCGATCGGTTCGATCGCGCAGCCGACGACACGCGCATTCACATTGAGGACGCCGGGCAGGTCATCGGAGCGATCGGGGATCGCAAATATACCATGGCCACCACCGAAACCGTCATCAACATGATCAGCCGCTTCAGTACTGACCGCCGCGCCGACATCCTCGAGGCAATCCGCCGCATTGTCGCGGACGTGCTGATCGGCAACGGCGATAATCACCTCAAGAACTGGTCCTTCCGTTTCCCTGAACCGGGGCAGGTCCGCTTGTCACCAGCCTACGACATTGTTCCGACTGTCCTTTTTCAGCCGCGCGACACGCTCGCTCTACGGTTCGTACGCACCCACAGCTTCGACACTGTCAACCTCCACCGATTCGAACGAGTGGCGAGCTTTCTGCGGGTGGACCCCAAGTGGGTCGTTCGCGAGGTCAAGGCGACGGTGGAACGTGCGTTGGACACTTGGCCAGCTACGGCGCCGGAACTTCTGGGCGAGCGGTGGTCGGGAACACTTCTCGCAAGGCTCAACACGCTGGCGCTGGTCCAGGAAGTGCGAGGTTCGGCAAAGATACCGATCGGCTCTTGAAGTTCGAGAGATGGCTGGACACCGTCCACGACTGGCGCCACCAACTGGGCATCGCACTGCCTCATGGCCGGGATCGACCTCATCACCATCATGAACATGGGCGGCTGGAAATCGCTGGGCATGGTCCAGCGCTATTCCAGCGTCAGTGTCGACCACATGCGTGAATCCATCAACAAGCTGAACTGAAGCGGATCAGGTAACATCAAAGAAGAATGTGGGGCAGGCGACGGAGACCAGCTCCACTTTTTCAGTCATACCATGAAAATCCACTCGCCACTCTCTGGGGTGCTGACAGGTCCATGAAACCCTCAAGGGATCCACGCCGCCTGGCGCTGCACATTACAGATCATATTCCCTAAACTTTGCAAACCCCCAGATTCCTATTCACCTCGATACTCCAGCGCCATCAGCTGTGCCTCACCAGGCCAACCAACGAGAAGCGTACCGGCAGGACCGCCGACCCTGCCGGTTCTACTCAGAGACCTATCACGCCGGCAAGACCGCCGATATCCGCGATTTGGTGGGTGGCATAATGAGGTAGGCTAGGCTCATGTCCGCGCGCGACGAACACGCGCGCACCGTAACCCAGATCACAGGCGGACATGTGATCATACCGAAAACTGGAAGATACGTGCATGGCTTCTTCGGGGGAGCACCCGAGCTGGTCGAACATATATTCGAAAGCCTGCAGCCGCGGCTTGTACGCCTGCGCATCCTCTGCCGTGAAGACATGGGCGAACGGAGCGCCGAGCTTGGCGACGTTATCATGTATCTGTGCGTTATCCGCGTTGGAAAGGATCACCAGGGGGATTTCCTTGGCGACCTTGGCTAGACCCTCGGGGACATCGGGATGAGGACCCCAGGTTGGAATGCTATTATAGATTTTGGATGCGTCCGCCTCGCGAAATTCCACGCTCCACTTCCGGCAGAGACGTTCGACGGAGTTCCGGACTACCTCATGCAATGGCTTCCAGTCGCCAAGAACTTCGTCGAGCCGGTATGCTTTAAAGTCCGCGAGAAAGGCCTCCATCTGCTCCGAGGCAATACGATCGGCAAACAGCTGACGGCCCATCGGCCCCATCTCGTAATTGGTCAGGGTGCCATAACAATCGAATGTGATGTATTTGGGTCTAAATTGGCTCATTGGAAATCCTTCCGTTGTTCGTTCCGCACCGCGAGAACGCGACGGCCCCGCTGGCCCAATACTGGTTCAGCCAAGCAGAAGAAGATTCCGATCAAAGGCGAAGTGTGCAGACTTGTAGCCGTTTTTAACCACGAAACAGGCAATAAACGTGCCTTGTAGCATAGTAAGATCATGTCAGGGTGAGAACGGCGGTGCAAAATTAGACCACGGTGGCGGCGGCGAAGTGCTGCTGCGGGCGGCGTAAAAGTCGTCCACTTTGCCTTCTTTGCGCGAGCAGGGAGGGCGTGGAGATATATACCGTGGATCTTTACCTGAAGGTGCGTCTTGCTTGCGCGGGCGGCATGAGCCAGCGTGAGGCGGCGAAGCATTTCAACGTATCGCGCGACACGGTCCGCAAGATGCTGTCGTATTCGGAGCCCCCCGGTTACCGCCGGACGGCGGCGGTGCGGCGGCCCAAGCTGGAAGCGTTCGTTCCGATCATCGATGCATGGCTTGATGGTGACCGTCAGGTTCCGCGCAAGCAGCGTCATACGGCGAAGCGGGTATTTGACCGCCTTCGCGAAGAGCACGGTTTCACCGGCGGCTACACGATCATCAAGGATTACATCCGACAGCGCGAGCAGCGCAGCCGGGAGATGTTCGTGCCGCTGGCGCATGCGCCCGGCCATGCCCAGGCAGATTTTGGTGAGGCCATGGTCGAGATCGGCGGTGTTGTGCAGAAGGCGCATTTCTTCGTGCTCGATCTACCGCACAGCGACGCCTGCTACGTGCGCGCCTATCCCGCTGCCGTTGCCGAGGCATGGATGGACGGCCACGTGCACGCCTTCGCGTTTTTCGGCGCGGTGCCGCTGTCGATCGTCTACGATAACGACCGCTGCCTGGTCTCGAAGATCCTGCCCGACGGCACGAGGCAGCGCGCCCGGCTGTTCAGCGGCTTCCTGTCGCATTACCTGATCCGCGATCGTTACGGCCGTCCCGGCAGGGGGAACGACAAAGGCAGTGTTGAAGGGCTGGTCGGTTATGCTCGCCGCAACTTCATGGTGCCGATCCCCCGGTTCGCGACGTGGGAGGCGTTCAACCTGTGGCTCGAGGAGCAATGCCGCAAGCGTCAGAACGACCGGCTGCGGGGCGAGAGCGAGACGATCGGCGAGAGGCTGAAGCGCGATCTGGCGGCGATGCAGGAACTGCCGGCTGCCCCGTTCGAGGCTTGTGACCAGACCAGCGGCCAGGTCTCGTCGCAGGCGCTGGTGCGTTACCGGACCAATGATTACTCGGTGCCGGTGCGCTTCGGCCATCAGGAGGTATGGATCCGGGGCTATGTCGGCGAGGTGGTGATCGGCTGCCGGGGCGAGGTCATTGCCCGTCATGTGCGCAGCTACGAGCGCGAGGACGTGATCTTCGATCCCATCCATTACCTTCCCCTGATCGAACAGAAGATCAATGCGCTCGATCAGGCAGCGCCCCTGCAAGGCTGGCACCTGCCCGAAGCGTTTGCAACGCTGCGCCGCCTCATGGAAGCTCGTATGGGCAAGCATGGTCGGCGCGAGTATGTGCAGGTGCTGCGTCTGCTGGAGAGCTTCACGCTTGCCGATCTGCATGCGGCCGTAAAGCAGGCTCTCGATATCGGGGCGATCGGCTTTGATGCCGTGAAGCATCTCCTGCTGTGCCGGGTGGAGCGCCGACCACCCCGATTGGACATGGCGATCTATCCCTATCTGCCCAGAGCCAGGGTGGAGACGACATCGGCGCGCTCCTACATGCAGTTGCTCTCGGGCGATGCGAAGGATGCGGCATGAGCAGTCCGTCCCCCGAGCTGTTACTGGCCAGCCACCTCAAGACGCTCAAGCTACCAACCTTCCTGCGCGAGCATGACAAGCTGGCCCGGCGATGCGCGGCCGAGGGCGCAGATCACGTCCGCTACCTTGCCCGGCTTGTCGAACTGGAGCTGATCGACCGGGAACGCCGGATGGTCGAGCGCCGGATCAAGGCTGCGAAGTTCCCGGCCGCCAAGAGCCTCGACAGCTTCGACTTTGCCGCGATCCCCAAGCTCAACAAGATGCAGGTGCTGGAACTGGCACGCTGCGACTGGATCAACCGCCGCGAGAACGTCATAGCCCTTGGTCCCTCGGGAACCGGCAAGACCCATGTGGCGATCGGCCTCGGCCTTGCCGCCTGCCAGAAGGGCCTGACGGTCGGCTTCACCACCGCGTCCGCGCTGGTCAGCGCGATGATGGAGGCACGCGACGAACGCCGCCTTCTGCGCCTCCACAAGCAAATGGCCGGATACAAGCTCCTCATCATCGATGAACTGGGGTTCGTGCCGCTCTCGAAAACCGGCGCGGAACTGCTGTTCGAGCTGATCTCGCAGCGTTACGAGCGCGGCTCGACGCTGATCACCAGCAACTTGCCGTTCGACGAGTGGACCGAAACGTTCGGCTCCGAGCGCCTGACAGGCGCGCTCCTCGACCGGCTTACCCACCACGTCTCCATACTCGAGATGAACGGAGAGAGCTATCGTCTGGCCCAAAGCCAGGCGCGCAAGGCACGCTCCAACCCCTGACAGAAAAGACCATCCGTGTGTTGGCGACCCCCACTCGGGCTACGCCCTCGCGGCGCTCGCCAGCACACGGATCACCCGGCCTGATTTTGCGCCGCCCAATGGCCGACTTTTACTCCGCCGTTGACAATTTGCGCGGGAGGTGGGGCGCCGCAGCGTAATCCTCGCAAATGCTGCCGAAGCCGGGCGCACACTACTTGACAGGCGCGCATTCGACAATGCGATCACATTGCTCTGCGCCGTGGGCGGATCGACGAACGCGATCATCCACCTTCTGGCACTTGCCGGGCGCGCCGGTGTGGACCTCTCGCTCGAACGTTTCGATGAGATTGGTCGCCGGGTGCCGCTGATTGCCAATGTTCAGCCGGCCGGCGAGCATCTGACCGAGCGATTAATGGCTGCGGGCGGGGTGCCGGCATTACTTAAAAGGCTCGCTCCCCTGCTCCATTTGGACGCCCGCAGCGTTAGCGGTCAAACGATCGGTGATGTCGTTTCGGCGGCCGAAATACTCGACGAAGACGTTATCCGTCCACTCGACAAGCCCGTTCGGATCGGAGAAACTCTAGCGGTTGTGCGGGGCAATCTTGCTCCCGATGGCGCCGTTATAAAGGTCTGCGCCGCGGAAGCCCGGCTGCTCAATCACCGTGGCCGGGCCGTCGTTTTCGAAGACGTTCAGACGATCGCCGATCGGATCGACGATCCCGCGCTCGGCATTGACGAGAACAGCATACTGATCCTGCGTAACGCCGGCCCCGTGGGTGCGGCCATGCCGGAATGGGGCATGCTGCCGCTGCCCCGCCATCTCCTGGCGCAAGGCGTACGGGACATGTTGCGCATATCCGATGCTCGGATGAGCGGCACGGCTTATGGGGCCGCCATATTGCACGTCTCTCCCGAAGCGGCAGTCGGTGGGCCGCTGGCGCTGGTTCGCGACGGGGACATGATCGAATTCAATCTTGCAGAACGGAGGCTCGATCTGCTGGTGGACAGCGACGAGCTCGAGCGTCGACGTGCCCAATGGCAGGCACCGCAGCCTCGCCACAACCGCGGCTATCGCTCGCTATATAGTCGCCACATCGAGCAAGCCCATCGGGGCTGCGACTTCGACTTCCTGCGCGGTGCCGAAAAGGATTCACTCCCCGACGGGCTGTTCGACGGCTGGGTGGGGGGATGGTAAATGGCGATCCTCTATCGCTCCGACGCGCCTCGCGCCGCAGCTTGGTCCCAGTTTTTCGCCAAGCATGCTCCCGACCTCGACTTTCGCGTCTGGCCGGATGCTGGAAACCTCGATGAGATCGAGTATCTGATTGCCTGGCAGGCGCCGCGTGAGTTCCTGACATCCTTGCCGCGGCTGAAGGTCTTGTTCTCGTCGGGCGCCGGCGTCGATCATGTCGATCTTTCCGCAGTGCCTGATCACGTCCCCCTCGTCCGCATGGTCGAACCGGGCATCATCGACGGCATGGTCGAATATGTGAGTCTCGCGGTTCTCGCGGTTCACCGTGATTTCTTCGACTATGTCGAGGCCCAAACATCGCGAGAATGGAACCCGCTCGAGGTTCCACCGGCTTCTTCCCGTACAATTGGGGTGATGGGAATGGGGGTTCTGGGCCGCGCGGTACTCGAAAGGCTGCGCAGCTATGGTTTTCGCCTCCGGGGCTGGAACCGGTCCCCGCGCACGATTATCGGTGTTGATAGCTATGCGGGGGCCGAACAATTCAACGAGTTCCTGAGTAGATGCGACGTTCTTGTGTGCCTGCTGCCACTCACGCCAAGCACCGTGGGTATATTGAACAGCAAGACATTTTCTGCCCTGCCTCATGGTGCGTCTATCATTAACGTCGGACGGGGGCCTCATCTGGTCGAAGCCGACCTTCTGGCCGCCTTGGACAGCGGTCATTTGAGCAGGGCCATCCTTGATGTCACTGAAACCGAGCCGCTCCCGCCCGAACATCCGCTGTGGGCGCACCCCCGGGTGTTTGTAACACCGCATGTGGCGAGCATGACCCAACCGGAGACGGCCGCACCGATCCTGCTCGACAACATTCGTCGAGATCAACGCAACGAACCGCTCATCGGCGTGATAGACCGATCCCGCGGCTATTGATCCAAGGTGTTGGGGCCACCGCTGGATCCTGTCATAGGCGGGGCGCCCGCTACCAATAAGCGACAGACCTGACGGAGCGGGCACGGGGCCGGCCCTCTCGCCTCTCTGCCTGTCTACTGAGTTTGCCTGTGGGCGCCGGGCCTGACTTCAGACCCGGCAGTCAGATCGCCGCGATGTTCAGCTTCGATCCATCGACCAGTCGGGACAGCCGGAACGGTACGGGATCCACGCTAGGCGTGTCGTTCGCGACAAGCTCTGCAGCCAGATAGCCGAGACCCGGACCCAATCCAAATCCATGCCCGGAGCAGCCCGCCGCGAGGACAAGGCCATCCACCCCGTCCACCTTCGATACGACAGGCACTGCGTCCGGCGTGCAATCGACGAAGCCACCCCAGGCGCTATCAATCTCGATTTGGCCGAGTTGGGGGAAGGTCTTCCGTACACTCTCCACCACCTGGCTCACCAGCCATTTCAAAGGCGGAGGATCCAGTACGCGATTCTGTTCGAAAATCCGATCGTCGCCTGTCAGCAGGGCTTGCATTGAATCCGGCCCCGAAACGAACGATCGGCCGATGCCAAGCCTGACATTCTTCAGGCGACGGAAGAATTGCGGCATGAATTCACGGCTGTAACGGATAGCCTGCGGCGTGATTTCGAGGTTCGCCTTGCCACTGATCGCAAGCGTATAGCTGCCGTCCAGTCGGCGCGTGATCGTGCAGTAGGGTGTGGAGACCGCCTCACCTATGTTGATCGTCGGGGTGGAACGCAGCGCGGTCTGTCGGATGCTCGCCTGAGGGAAACTGATCCCGAGCGGCTTAAGGAAGCGAGAGGACCAGGCGCCAGCGGCACACAGCACGGCGCTGGCCTTGATGTAACCTTTCTCCGTGTGCACGCCCGCGATCTTTCCGTTGGCCAGCTCGATTGCCCGCGCGGCGCATTCCTGGTGGATCGTCGCGCCCAAAGCCCTGGCCCCCTCGGCAATAGCCGGCGCGGCAAGGGCAGGCTCGGCCTTGCCGTCTTGTTCCGAATAGGTCCCGCCGACCCACTTGCCGCGCGCTTCGGGGACGCGCTCGGCCACTTCCGCCCGGCTCAGCACCTGGGTATCGACATCGTATTCCCGGGCGATCTCGCGCCACTTTTCCCAACCGGCGAGCACGGCCTCGTCATGAGTCGCATAGACAAGGCCGCACCGTCGGAAGCCTAGGTCTCGATTAATTTCGCGCGTGAGTTCGTCCCACAGTCGCATGGAGAGCACGGAGAGCGGCAGTTCGCGCCGGTCGCGGTTCTGCTGGCGGCACCAACCCCAATTTCGGCTCGACTGTTCGCAAGCGACGTGGCCCTTCTCGAGGAGCGCCACAGAGAGGCCGCGCTTCGCTAGATAATAGGCCGCTGTAGAGCCGAGGATGCCGCCGCCAACGATGACGACGTCAGCCTCAGACGGAAGACGCTCGTCACTATGAATGCGCTCGACCTGGGGTGACATGTTTCAACGGACCTCGATGCAAAGAGGTGGAAGCGGCGTTCCATCATTCTTCATTGCATCTTGCACTTGATAGAATGCACCGAAATCACACAGGATTTCGGAAGATTTTCGGGATTTGGCCGCTTGATTGATCGGGAACGCTCTGCCTGGCATGCCGCACCGCCTAGTAAGGGTTGGACGGCGAGCAGACCGTCCATTTTAGACCAGGCAGTGACGGTTCGAAAAAAGATGCCCGCTGTGAGCACTTTCGAGGCGGGGCTGGCGATGGTGTCGCCCACGGATGACCGACTTTGCGGCCGCCGCCGACGCAACTGACGGCTACTGAAAATGGCCCCGCCTCAGTAGGGGGACAGAGGCGGGGCCAAGACTTCTTCCAAAGGGGGAGAAGAGCAATGATATTGCGCCTTTCTGACCGAGTCGTCCATCGCGCAGATGGAACGGTTTTGGATGCGGCGCTATGCGTCCACCGACATAATCCTAAATTGCCACCCTGGCCCTTACCTCGCCAGCATATACGCATGCCAGCGACGAAATGACTCCTTATCGCGCGAGTGCCGTAATATCTATCCGGAACGACCTTCATGAACAAAGTCATTCCGGGGCGGCATGGCAGATGGATTGCCCGCCGAAATGCAAATCGGGTGGCCCTGATGAAAATTGTCCCGCCTCTTCGTGGAGGGAGGCACGAAGAGGCGGGAACGCGACCCTATGGCTTCTTGGCTCGGGATAAATGAAGGATAGCGCTTATCTTTGGCCATGTCCCATAAGGAATCAAAGACTTGCTGAGAGATGGGTTCATATTGGTCACTCAAACTGACAGCTATTACGGGGTTTGATGCTCCTCCCGCCCCTCGGCCACCAGAACGAGATAGTCGCGTATTCGAGAGCGGAACTCCTCCGCCAGATGAATATGCATCCGGCGGCCATCCACGGTATCCGGCGCCCGGATCACGGCCCCCTTCTCGCACAGCTGATTGAGATAGCGCAGCGCCGTCGTATGCGGCGCTCCCGAAGCGATGCAGGCGCTGCTCACTGAAATGGCCTTTCCCTCTGTTTCGGCAGCGAAAAGGTCCAGCAGCATATGCCACGCCGGATCGATAGTGATGCCGAACGGTAACACCGCCTGCCGAGCATCGCTTTCTCGCAACAAGCGCCGCGCCAGAGAGCCAAGACGCTTCTCCGCCACGTCACCCATCGAAGAAGGGGTTTCCTGCCCCCCGGGATCGACAAGGATTTCGGAAGGTCCCGTCAGCGATCGAATGGTTTCGCTGAGGCGGGCAAGATCGTTTTCGATCGCCTTAAGATCTGTGGGGCGGAGCAGTGCTGCGCGTTGGCCGAACATGGCGGTCATCTTTGAATCCCCCCATTTTCGAGCCTTCTCGAGGCACGTTGATCCATCAGCACGCCGACGGCCATGACGATCAGGATGGGAATGCCCCAGGCGGTGGTCATGCTGTAATAGACCTTGGAAACCAGCTTGGGCGCTGCCCAGGCAACCAGGTGCGAACAGACGCCATTGAACTGGAAGGCCGCTGCCCAGATCGGCCACCATCGTGACGAGGTCAGCGCGAGATAGATGAACCCGATCAGCAGCAGCAGGTCGCCGCTGAACACCAGAGGGTTGGGCTTGCCGAATGGATGATGGCCACCCATTCCGATGTAGGTGAGCAGGCTCGCCAGCATGACGAGCAAGGCACCTGCTTTTCCTGCCCAGCCACCTTGGAGCCAGACATAAAGCGCTATGCAGATCAGAGCTGCATTGAAGGCGGCGGACAGATCCATTCGACTTCCCCGAGATAGGCGGTCTCTCAGGCGGCGGCACTGCCGGGTATATCGCCGAACAGCGACGGCACGCCCGCCTTGCCGCTCTGCATTTTCTCCCGGGGGCAGCCAAAAAGATTCTCGTCGGCGACCTCGGACCGCTTGCGGATGCGGTGCGCCTTGCTATGCGCCTCGACTAGGCTCTGGCGGCTTTGCAATATGGCGTTTGTGCAGCGCGTAAGGTCGGAAAAAATCTTCTGCCCGCTTAGAGGATCAAGTCCCATGGACCGGCCCACCTCGATCATGTTCGCGCTGGCCCGAAGCGTGTGGGCAAGTAAATCGTCGAGCTTGGCGTAAGCCATGTTCAGGTCGGTGACCACCGTCTGGGCGGCATTTTTGCTAAGCGGCATGGGGCTGTCAGCTTTGGACATGGGATCTCCTTGGACGACGAGCGTCGTCTTGAAAGTCGGATTGTCTGAACGCGCGACCGCTATGAAAAGAAAGACATGATCCACAGGCCGGCCGCGACAAGCGCGGCAACCGTTCCGCCGATCATGAGCGCCAGGCTCAGGATCCACTTCATGCGTTGCAACGCATCTAGATCATTGTCTCGGCCTCCCAGCGGAGGGATGCGCAGTGCTTGATGTTCGACCGGCATCTCCTGCCCCCCAACAATCGACATTTGCGGGGCGATGGCAACCTCTTCCGGTTGATATATCAATGGCTGATATGTCTGCCGTCCCTCCACTTCAGAGAGAATGCGGGCGGCTTCGAAACGATCGGCAACCCCCAGCGCGCGCAATGCCTGGCGCACCCGCTGGTTCACTGCATGATCTGATTTGCCGATCTGCCTGGCGATCTGCTTGGTGTTGAGATTCTGGGCGACCAAGCGAAGGCATTCTTTCTGCTTGTCAGTGAGGCGCGAGATGTCCGGGTCGCTCATGTGCTTATATCCGGCGCAGGGACGATGGCGCACAAATCGACCGGGGCGCCAAATTTCATTCGCATATTCATTCCGCCATGGTGCAAGGCTGCCCCTCCCTCAGCGCAGCGTGGGGCAGCGATTCGACGCCAAATTAGATAGTATTGTGATTCATGAACAGGCCGGCTTGGTCTGCTCGACCGCACGAAAGATCGGCGTGCGTCATGGCCAGGGCGCTGCCTCTCGACATCTTCGAGCCCCCTATCCCATTGCCGAACATGCGGGAGATGATGCAACACCATCAGGCACCCGGCCTCACCTGGTTGCGGCAACGGCTCAAGAAATCCGCATCGATGCAATGGGAAGGGCCGCCAAGTCTTCCATAGACGGCAAGACGATGGTGATCACTCTAATCTATCGTGAAATGTCGATGCATATTGTCAGATGAAAACCCATCGGATAAATCCGATGCATGGATCCGAACCTCGCTCTCAAAGCTCTTGCGGCGCTCGCACACCCCACGCGGCTCGATGCCTTTCGCCTGCTTGTCCGGCATGAGCCCGACGGTCTGTCCACGGGGGCGCTCGTCGAAGCCAGCGGCCTGAGCCAAAGCACCCTTTCCACCCATCTCGCTGTTCTGGCGAAGGCTGGCCTCGTCAGCGCCGACAAGCGCGGCCGGCATCAGATTCAGCGCGCCAATATCAACACGCTTCGCGGCCTCATGATCTTTCTCGCCAAGGATTGCTGTCAGGGCCGCGCTGAACTCTGCGAGCCGCTGCTCGCCGACCTCACTTGTTGCCGAAGGACCGGGCGCCCGTGACCACCATCGTCATCTATCACAATCCCGGCTGCGGAACTTCGCGGAACACGCTGGCGCTGATCCGCAATTCGGGGGTCGAGCCGCATGTCGTCGAATATCTGAGGACACCGCCGTCGCGCGCACTGCTCATCGAAATGATCGAGCGGGCCGGCATGACGCCGCGCGCACTCCTGCGCGAGAAAGGCACGCCTTATGCCGACCTCGGCCTGGGTGACGATACATTATCCGATGAAACCTTGATCGATGCGATGATGGCGCACCCCATTCTCATCAATCGTCCGCTGGTGGTGACGCCGCTCGGCGTGAAGCTCTGCCGGCCGTCCGAGGCAGTGCTCGACATCCTGCCGGATGCGCAGCGCGGAGCCTTCGCGAAGGAGGACGGCGAGCAGGTCGTCGATGGGGCGGGGAACCGCATCACGGCCGCGTGACCCGGCGTGCCGTCTTTGCCGAGGCGGCGGGCAGCTTCATGCTGTTCGCCACGGTCATCGGCTCGGGCATCATGGCCGAACGGCTTGCCGGCGGGAACGTCGCCATTGCCCTTCTCGGCAATACGCTCGCGACCGGCGCGATCCTGTTCGTCCTCATCACGATGTTCGGGCCGGTGTCCGGCTCCCATATGAACCCGGCCGTCACGCTGGTCATGCGGCTGCGCGGCCACATCCGCACCGATACGGCTATCGCTTACGTCGCTGCCCAACTCGTTGGCGGCATAGTTGGCGTCTGGCTCGCGCATCTGATGTTCGACCTGCCGATCCTCCAATTGTCGGGCAAGATCCGCAGCGGTCCCGGCCAGCTCGCGGGCGAAGCCATCGCGACATTCGGGCTGATCCTCGCCATCCTCGGAACGGCGAATATGCGGCCCGAGAGCATCCCCATCAGCGTCGCGCTCTACATCACCGCAGCCTATTGGTTCACCTCGTCGACCAGCTTCGCCAATCCTGCAATCACCATCGCCCGGTCGTTGAGCAACAGCTTCGCCGGGATCGCCCCGGCCTGCGTGCCCGCCTTCATCGCTGCCCAGCTTATCGGCGCGCTGGCCGCGCACTTCGTTGCCGGCACGATCTTCGCGGAACCGCATAGCGAGGCGGCTTAGATTGGATTTTCTTCGATACGATACTTACCAAGGAACCGTCATGACCCGCGTTCGCCTGCTTTACGATCCCGATCGCCTCCCGGCGCTTGACCCGGCCTATGTTATTTCCCGCCCGGCGCTGGGCCTTGGCGACGACCAGCCATCACCCCGCATCCTGCTACTCTACGGGTCGCTACGCGATCGATCCTTCTCGCGCTTCGCGGTCGAGGAAGCTGCCAGATTGCTTCAGCTATTCGGCGCTGAGACGCGCATATTCGATCCATCCGATCTACCGCTGCCCGACCAGGTTAAAGGCGACGATCATCCCGCTGTCCATGAACTGCGCGAGCTGTCGCTCTGGTCGGAAGGCCAGGTCTGGTGCAGCCCCGAGCGACACGGCGCGATTAGCGGCATCATGAAGGCGCAGATTGATCATCTGCCGCTCGAGATGAAGGGGATGCGGCCGACCCAGGGGCGCACATTGGCGGTCATGCAGGTGTCGGGCGGTTCGCAGTCGTTCAACGCGGTCAACACGCTGCGCCTTCTCGGACGGTGGATGCGGATGTTCACGATCCCCAACCAGTCGTCGGTCGCGATGGCCTATAAGGAGTTCGATGAGGCTGGCCGGATGAAGCCGTCGAGCTATTACGACCGCATCGTCGATGTGATGGAGGAACTGGTGCGGATGACCGTGCTGCTTCGTCCGCATGCTGGCCAGCTTGTCGATCGCTATTCGGAGCGGAAATCTGCAAAATTGGTGGTGAACCCCGAGACCGATCTGTCGTCGATCGCGATCGCGCACCAGCGGCAGTAAGGGCTTCTGTAGGGGAAAGCCTTCCCCCTGCCGCCGAGCCGCAGAGTCTCGGCCGCCCCTTCTGCGGGCGGGCTCAGCCCCCAGGCTGTGCAGAAACTCGCCACGCCGGCGGTGCCGCGAGCCGGGCCCTTCAGTCTCGAAGCGGCGCGACTCCGTTCAGCTCGGCCGGACCAATGCTCCGGTTCCGACAGTGTTCACTACGCGGATCATGTTGAAGGCCAGCACCGACAGCGCCGCTTCCGCCTTCACTCTCCGCAATCCTCTGGTGAGGAACCTACCCCCACCAGACATTCGTTTGATGGTTCCGAACGGATGTTCGACCGTACATCGCCTGGTTCGCATCAGGTTTGGATCGGCATAGATCCGCGCCTCCATCCGATCGAACGCGCTCTGATCGAATAGTCGATGGATCGTGCGTTGGACGCCTGGCGTGCAGCGAGGCTTCAGGGCGCAGCTCTTGCACGCTGATGTCCGGTATCGAATCGCGCGGTTGCGAGTGCGCTTGCCGGACCGGCGTAAAGTTTGACCGGCTGGGCACCTGATCGTGTCGCTTTCGTCATCATAAACGAATTGAGTCTGCCGGAAGTGCTCCGTATTCATCGCGCCGCGCTTGATCGGTGCGGACACTATGATCGCCTCGGACTCGCAGCGGGCAACCTCCTCGGCGTTGGGGTAACCGCCGTCGGCCAGAACGTACAATTCGTCAGCGTCCAGGACATCTTTGGCCGCCAACGATACCGGGTGGAGGAAATGGCTGTCGTTCGCGTCGTTGAACGCGTCGTGATGGATGATGAGGCCACTCTTCACATCGACCACCCTTTGAAGGTTGTAAGACGGCAGCTTCGGCGCGCGTGCGTAGCCCGCCATGTTGCGATAGACGCCGGGCATGGGCCGGCGAAGGCCCTCGTCGTAGACGGCTGCGCCTGCCGCACGCTCCGATGACGGTGGCGGGTACGTAATAGGGTCAAATGGTCTGTTCATGCCTCACTCCATTGTTTCCAAATTGATGAGGCACTCGGCGGCTTCGGCATGAAGCCTGCGATCCTGCACCGAGCGCAATCGATGCGGTCCGACATCACGGGGGCTGAACAGCCACCGTCAGAGGGGCCCGGTCGGCACCGATTGCCTCGTTCTGGTCGTGAGGATTTCAAGAGCCGGAGGCCCCTCGCCGGACTGCCGAACGGCGGACCGCACAGAGGAGCGGGCCAGTCGAAAATTCCCTCTTGAAACCCTTTCCCCCCTTCCTAACTTTTCTCTTGCCGGACGCTGATAACCGGGTCCGGTTGGACATGGAGAGCGCCGGCTCTCTCCGGCGCGTCTCATGCCCAAATTGCTCAATCAGGAGGATTTGGAAATGAGAACCAGTTTTGACTTTGCGCCCTACAGGCGCTCCACGGTCGGCTTTGACCGCCTCTTCAACCTGCTCGAATCGGGCATGCGCGAAGACGATGGCTATCCGCCTTTCGATATCGAGCGGCAGGGCGAGGACAGTTACCGCATCACGCTCGCGGTCCCCGGCTTCCGTCCCGACGAGATCGAGATCGTGGCGCAGCAGAACCAGCTGACCATCACCGGCAAGCGCGCCGAAGACAAGGACCAGGGGCAGTATGTGCATCGCGGCATCGCGGCCCAGCCCTTCGAGCGGCGGTTCCAGCTGGCCGACTTCGTCGAGGTTCGCTCGGCCAGCTTCGACAATGGCATGCTGAGGATCGACCTGCAGCGCGTGCTCCCCGAAGCGATGAAGCCGCGCAAGATCGAGATCAGCGGGAACACGCCGACCCAGACTCGGATCGAGGCGACGAAGGAGAAGAGTCTCGAGTCGGCCTAATCCCGACTTCCTCCCGCCGCCCTCGCGGGCGGCGGGATTCACTCAACTCTCTAGCCAGAAAAGGAGATGACATCATGGCTTTTCGTGATCTGATCCCCTGGAGCCGGCAGGAGAACCGGCTCCCCGCCACGGTCAGCGCCGAGCGCGACCGGAGCGACCACCCGTTGCTGTCGCTTCACCGCGAGGTGAACCGGCTGTTCGACGACGTCTTCCGCGGTTTCGGCGTGCCGTCACTCGGCGCGTTCGACGGCAGCCTGTCGTGGCCCAATGTCGAGCTCGGCGAGACCGAAAAGAACATCCGCGTCACGGCCGAACTCCCCGGCCTCGATGAGAAGGACCTCGACATCACCGTTGAGGAAGGCGTGCTGACGCTGCGCGGCGAGAAGAAATCCGAGGTCGAAGACAAGGACCGCGGCTACAGCGAGCGCAGCTATGGACGCTTCGAACGGCGGATCGGCCTTCCGCGTGGCGTCGAACAGGAAAAGGCGAGCGCGACCTTCAAAAATGGCGTGCTGACCGTCACCCTGCCAAAGTCGGAGGCGGCGAATGAGAATGTCCGCCGCATTCCGATCAATGCGAGGGCCGCATGACGGCGCGGCCCGGGGCTTTAGCCCCGGGCCGACCCTCCAGCCGCAGGACGTTCCGCCCGAGCCGGAGAGCCGTGCCGCCAACGACAATCATGGTTCTGGCCCAAGCCGCGCAAGCGCGCTACCGCAGGATGCCTTGGCGATCATCGAGCCGGTGCCGATCGCGGTCAACCAGTCCGGTCGCGTCCAAGGAGCATGTGGCGGCTGCGCTTCGCCGAGCGCTGGGGCTCGCGCGCCGATTCGCTGATGGGATGGGCAGGAGGAGGCGATCCGCTTGCGCAGATCGAACTCCGCTTTCCCGACCTAGAAGTGGCCGTGCGCTATTGTCGGCGCGAAGGCGTGTCCTTCGAGGTTCGTGGAGTGGCACGATCGGGCCGTTCCATGCAGCCCCGGCTCACCGATCAAGCCCTGCCGAAGTTGTGCTGCTGGCCCACAGGTCCGCACGCGCGATGCTGCAGCCGGTATGCGGCCGTGCTTGAGGGCACCCAAAGCCTGGGAACAGCGGTTGGCGGCGGCGGAATGGCATTTTCACATTCACCATGATCAGAGGAGACGATTGATGCGAAAAATTCGTGCAGCCGTCCTGGCTGGGGTGGCGGCGGTCGCCGTCATGGGCACCGCGCTGGCGGCGAGCCACGACCGTCATGTGATGAAGGTCGGCCTACCGGACGGCACGGTAGCCCGCATAGAATATCAGGGTAATGTGGCGCCGAAAGTCACGTTCGCGCCAGCCTCCAGCCTGGCGCCGATCGCCTGGTTCGATCCGTTCGAGGCGGCTCCATTCGCCCTGTTCGATCGGATCGCGGCCGACTTGGACCGGCAAAGCGACCTGATGATGCGCCAGGTCCACGCATTGCCGCTCCCGGCGATCGCCGATGATGGGAAGATCGACTTGACGGCGCTGCGCAGCCTGCCTCCGGGCACCGTCAGCTACAGTTTTGTCTCGACGATCAATGGCGGAAGCACGTGCAGCCGAAGCGTACGGGCCACCTCGCTCGGCTCGGGCCGGCAACCCAGCGTCGTGTCGAACAGTTCAGGTGATTGCCGCGAAGCGCCGTCGGCAACGGTCGTCCATCCGGACCGGACCGACGCGCTGCGCCGAACATGACGCAATCTGCTGATGGTCAACGCGGGAGGTTGTTCAAAGTCGCCTGTATCATAGGGGAGCGCCGCTGGCGCCGCTCCCTTTACGAGTCTGCAGTTGCTTAGCTCATGCACGTAACAGCCGGTATCCTCTCGAGCTTCATCACCCTGCTCGTCACGATCGGTCCGATCGAAACGGCGGTGGTCTTCGCCGGCCTGACGGCTGGGATTCATCGCAGCGAGCGGATCAGCCTCGCCGCCCGATCGGTCATAATCGCCTCTGGCGTCTTGCTGCTTTTCGCAGTGGCGGGCGGCACGGTTCTCTCGCTCCTGCATATTTCGCTACCGGCATTCCGCGTGGCGGGCGGCGTGCTGCTGTTCCTCCAGGCAATGACGCTCACCTTCTCGAGCCCGGGACTCTCGTCGATCAGCGAGGGCGAGCGCCGGGAAGCCGAGGGGCCCGGCGACATCGCGGTCTTCCCGCTGGCGTTTCCGTTGATTGCGGGTCCGGGCAGCCTTTCGGCCG
Organism: Sphingobium sp. CFD-2; assembly: GCF_024611135.1. NCBI lineage: Bacteria > Pseudomonadati > Pseudomonadota > Alphaproteobacteria > Sphingomonadales > Sphingobiaceae > Sphingobium > Sphingobium sp. CFD-2. The sequence goes on from NZ_CP084405.1 coordinate 2,711,665, forward strand.
CCGTACTGGTCATGGGCCGCACCGAGGGCTGGATCGAGGGGAGCGGCGTGCTCGCGATGATCATCGCCTGCATGGTGCTGACCTGGCTGGCGATGCTCACCGCAGACCGTCTCGTCCTGCTGCTCGGCAGCACCGGTGCCGACGTGGTGGGCCGCCTCTCCGGCGTGCTTCTCGCCGGACTCGCCGTCCAGTTCATCTTCGATGGCCTCGCGGCCGCGCCCTTCCTTGTCGGCTGAATCACCCACTATGCGGCCTGATCGAGCACCCGAAGCACCCGGTCGAGCATGGCGGCATTGGAAGCTGCCTTGGCAGCTCACGGCGGGCGAAGCGCTGCAGCAGTGCCAAATCCCGCCGCGGCAACCGCAGCGTGATCAGACTTTGCCCCAGTGCATCCGGGGGAATATGCTCAGCCGCCTTGCCGGATCGCAGGAAGTGATCGAGGAGCCGCTTGCGATCGGCAAAGCTCCAGCCCAACGCTTCCAGCTCGTCCGGCGGTGCCGACAGCAGCGCGAGCGCGAACTCCATGATGTGGTCGAAGGCGAGGACGAGGCGCACCGTCCGTCCGCCCCGCTTGCGCCAGCGCTCGGCAAGACCGGCGTCATGGGAGCGGGATGATACCATCGACCGCGCGCCATTCCCTGGGTCCGATCAGTCGGCCGTGGGCGATCCGAACCGAATGGAGCGCTGCCTCGATCTCGCGCCGCCAATGGTCGAGGAAATCGAACAGCACGGGGAAATCAGGCGCGAGATCATATTCCTGCCAGACGAACAGCTGGAGAAGCGACGGCGCATCGGGCCGGTAATAATGGATCTCGGCGGTCGTGAGACCGTAGCCCTCCAGCTGTGCGATAAAGCCGCGATCGGTCATTGCAGCGAGCGGCCGTCCGTCCGCGCTTTATCGAGCGAGCGCATGGCAGCCAAGACCTCGTCGATCGGCACGGCGCGTCTGGCACCGGGCGGCTTGCGCAGCGCTGGCTGGTCCTTCACCGCGGAGCGGTCGAACGCCCAGGAGGCGAGGATGGCCCGCTTTACTTCGGGTTCGAGACTTGGATGGTGCGCAACGTCAAACGGGTGCAGAAATCGGGAAAATGGCTGCGACATGGCCGTGACTCCTTTCCTTGTGTCGCTCCTTTCTCATGCGCGCGGTGGTGACGCAGACGGGAGAAGATTTGGTGACACCTTGAGTCGCGTCAAGAGGGAAGATGTGGGCACATGGTGCTGAAAATGGCTGAATTGGCACTCCGGGGAAGCGAGTGCCAAAAAATTTCATTCCATCTCTTGATCGGAAAAATCTCTTTACCTAGTTCTTGCAAACCTGTCGTTCCGATGAACGGCAGGCTTGTCCCATTCTGTTTTGCATCTGGAGGTTATGCATGCATTTCCGCCCCTTGCACGACCGTGTGGTCGTCCGCCGCATCGAAGCCGAGGAGAAGACCTCGGGCGGCATCATCATTCCCGACACGGCCAAGGAAAAGCCGCAGGAAGGCGAAATCGTCGCCGTTGGGCCCGGCGCGCGTGACGACAGCGGTCAGTTCGTCGAGCTGTCCGTCAAGGCCGGCGACCGCATCCTGTTCGGCAAATGGTCGGGCACCGAGGTCAAGATCGGTGGCGAGGATTTGCTCATCATGAAGGAGAGCGACATTCTCGGCGTGATCGACACTGTCGTGCCTCTGAAGCAGGCGGCCTGAGCCAGCCTGTCATTCCTCTAATCATCAGGAAGGAATTGAAGAAAGGAGCTGGCAGATGGCTGCCAAGGAAGTGAAATTTGCGTCGGACGCGCGTGACCGCATGCTGCGCGGCGTGGATACGCTGGCGAACGCCGTGAAGGTGACGCTTGGTCCGAAAGGCCGCAATGTCGTTATCGAGAAGTCGTTCGGGGCGCCTCGCATCACCAAGGACGGCGTCACCGTCGCCAAGGAAATCGAACTCGCCGACAAGTTCGAGAATATGGGCGCGCAGATGCTGCGCGAGGTCGCCAATAAGCAGAACGACAAGGCCGGCGACGGCACGACCACGGCAACCGTGCTGGCCCAGGCAATCGTGCGCGAGGGCGCGAAGGCGGTTGCCGCCGGAATGAATCCGATGGATCTCAAGCGCGGCATCGACCTTGCGGTCGGCGCCGTCGTCGAGGATCTCAAGAGCCATGCCAAGAAGGTCGGCGCCAACAGCGAGATCGCACAGGTCGCGACCATCTCGGCCAACGGCGACGCGGAGGTCGGACGCATCCTTGCCGAAGCGATGGAAAAGGTCGGGAACGAGGGCGTGATCACGGTCGAGGAGGCGAAGAGCCTCGAGACCGAGCTGGAGACGGTCGAAGGCATGCAGTTCGACCGCGGCTATCTGTCGCCCTATTTCATCACCAATGCCGAGAAGCTCAAGGTCGAGCTGGACGATCCTTATATCCTCATCCACGAGAAGAAGCTTTCAAACCTGCAGGCGCTGGTGCCGCTGCTCGAGAAGGTCGTCCAGTCCGGCCGACCGCTGCTCATCATCGCCGAGGATGTCGAAGGCGAGGCGCTCGCTACGCTGGTCGTCAACAAGCTGCGCGGCGGGCTCAAGATCGCGGCGGTCAAGGCGCCGGGCTTCGGCGATCGCCGCAAGGCGATGCTCGAGGATATCGCGATCCTGACCGGCGGCAATGTCGTCTCCGAGGATCTTGGCATCAAGCTGGAGAATGTCACCGTCGACATGCTTGGCCGCGCCAAGAAGGTCACGATCGACAAGGACAATACGACGATCATCGATGGCGTGGGTCAAAAGACCGATATCGACGGCCGCGTTGCGCAGCTGCGCCAGCAGATCGAGACCACCACGTCCGACTATGACCGCGAGAAGCTGCAGGAGCGCGTGGCGAAGCTCGCCGGCGGCGTCGCGGTGATCCGGGTCGGGGGCGCAACCGAGGTCGAGGTCAAGGAGAAGAAGGACCGCGTCGACGACGCGCTCCATGCGACGCGCGCCGCTGTCGAGGAAGGCATCCTGCCGGGTGGCGGTATCGCGCTGCTCCGCGCGATCAAGGCGCTCGACGGTCTCAAGGCCGCCAATGACGACCAGCAGTCCGGCATCGACATCATCCGCCGGGCGCTCCGCGCGCCTGCGCGGCAGATCGCCGAAAATGCCGGCGAGGATGGGGCCTATATCGTCGGAAAGCTGCTCGAAAGCTCCGAGTACAACTGGGGCTTCAATGCCGCCACCGCCGAATATCAGGATCTCGTCCAGGCGGGCGTGATCGATCCGGCCAAGGTGGTGCGTACCGCCCTTCAGGATGCCGCCTCGGTCGCCTCGCTGCTCATCACGACGGAGGCGCTCGTTGCCGAGCTGCCGAAGGAGGAGAAGACCGCGCCAGCGCCGGCGATGGATTATTGATTATCGGGAGGCCTGGCTGCCCGGGCCTCCTAATTTTCGCCGAGTGTGAACGGCCTTGAATCAAAGGTCATGAGCATCGTCCACACCAATTTGGGGCTGTCAGGGCGGCTGATCCGGCTGTTGAGGGATGAACGGCCGAAAGCGGACCCAAACTGGTGAGGCGTAACGGATAGTTTTCGCACAGCCTGCCCCGCAACGCCCCCATGATGACGCTTTGGTTGAGGGCCTTCGACCCGCGAAATGGCGCTTAACGTCAGTCCCGCTGTTAAAGAACGATCGCTAATGGAGGCGAGTATCGACCACATCATATTCGTCCAAACAAGGCCCTGAACTGATTCGTGGACTCTTCTCGCTGACCCGGCGTCGCATGATGTTGCAGCGCCACAGTGGCGCCAATATCTTCTATCTTCTCGTGCGCTGCCAATATGTCTCGCGTTCGCGTAGTCTGAAGTTTTAGCGTTCGCCCGCCGACGACCAGAAGACGCGGCTGGTCAAGGCTTGGTCGAGGCGATAAAGATCCATCATCAGCGTCTCGAGCTCGCGGCGCGCGCTTGTGTCGAGGCGCGCTACTCAGCGGTGTACGACACCAGAAGCGATGATCCGCAGGCGATCAAGGCGGCAGTGACCATGTTGTGCGACGCGGTCGAGAAGATGTCGCGCGACTGGTTCGATGATCTCCGGCAGAAAGCCGACCTCTGGCTCACCGCCGCGGCGCGGGCTAGAGCGGGTCGAGAAAGGTCTCTCCTCACGGCATCCCATTCATGGCCGTCGTTCATGGGCTCTTCTCCAACCCTCCGGAATGGCCACCATTGTTCTTGCCCGAAGGCAGAAGGAGGGGGACCAGGGATGCTTCACCCTGCCTGTCGACACATTGATCGAAAGGCCCGTCGGTTCACAACATTGCAATTTCGCCCGATCGCAGCGTCGTGGGCAGAGGCGTTCCTGCTACCCCACGGTTCGGCCATTCATCTTCGATTCCGGGCAAGACGCGGCATTTTGTGCAGGCGCGACGGGAAATTACGCGCGATAATCTTTCGAAAAAAAGGCGAAGGCAGCAGCCAATGCTAGCCAGGGTGACTACATGTCGGTTTCTGGACAAGCATCAGGCGGGTGTTTCATCCGCCAGGGAGCGACGGCATGGCGACAAGCGTAGGTACGATGGCGACGTTGCGACGGATGACGGTGGACGATCTGCCCGCCGCGCAGTCGCTTTCCAAGGCTCAGAGATGGCCACACCGCGTCGAGGATTGGGAGATTCTGCTGAGCCTTGGCTTCGGCTATGTCGCGGAAAGCGTGGACGGCATCGTAGGGACGGCCATGGCGTGGCTCTATGGCGCCGACGCCGCGACATTGGGGATGGTCACCGTCTCGCCGCAAGTGCGCGAATCCGGCATCGACCGGCAGTTGATGGACGCGGTGCTGAGCGACCTGGGCGAACGCACGATCTTGCTCAACGCCACGGCCGAGGGGAAGCCGCTTTACGCCGAAATGGGATTCGAAGCTGCCGGGCCGGTGTTCCAGCATCAGGGCGCCGCCTTTGCCGTCCCGATCGCCGAACTCATTCCAGCTGAACGGGTGCGTCCGCTGGGAGCCAAGGACATGCCCACTCTGCACGATCTTGCCCGCCGGGCCACCGGGATGCATCGCGACGCCCTGTTGAATGCGCTGGTGCCCGGTGCGCAGGGGGTGGTGCTTACCCGCGACAATGAACCGGTCGGCTTTTCGCTGTTCCGCCGCTTCGGCCGGGGTCATGTCGTGGGCCCGACGATCGCGCCGGATAGCGGCGGAGCGAAGGCGCTTATCTCCCACTGGCTGGGGTCCAATGCCGGCATCTTCTGTCGCATCGACATACCGGCGGAAAGCGGCCTTGGCGACTGGCTCGAGGAACTCGGGCTGCCGCGGGTTGCGGAGGTGACGCGCATGGTGCGTGGTCGGCCACCCAAGACCGACCCTTCGGCTCGGATTTTCACTCTCACGACGCAGGCCCTCGGATGACTATTTCACTCAACAATCCTGACCTTTTCGTCCAGCACGTCCATATCGACGGCGAATGGACGGGCGCGCGATCCGGCGCGACGATGGACGTCGATAATCCGGCGACCGGCGCGGTCATCGGCACGATCCCCGATTGCAGCGAAGCCGACACACAGGCCGCGATCGACGCGGCGGAGGCGGCCTGGCCGGCATGGCGCGCAAAGACGGCCGGCGAACGGGCGGCGCTGCTGGAGCGTTGGTACACGCTGATGATGGACAATGTCGCTGATCTCGGCCGCATCATGACCGCAGAGCAAGGCAAGCCCAAGGCGGAGGCAGAGGGCGAAATCCGTTATGCCGCAAGCTTCGTCAAATGGTTCGCCGAGGAAGGCCGGCGCATCGATGGCAGTATGATCCCCGCGCCCGAAGCCAATCGCCGCATCCTGGTGATGAAGGAACCGGTCGGCGTGTCGGCGGCGATCACGCCCTGGAATTTTCCTTCCGCCATGATCACGCGCAAGTGCGCGCCAGCGCTGGCGGCCGGCTGCCCGGTCGTCGTGAAGCCATCCGAACTGACGCCGTTCAGCGCGCTGGCGCTGGTCAAGCTGGCCGAGCAGGCGGGCTTCCCCAAAGGCGTCATCAACATCGTCACAGGTCAGGCCGCCCCCATCGGAAGCGTGCTGACCGGCAGCGAGACCGTACGCAAATTGTCCTTCACCGGATCCACCCGGGTAGGCGCGCTGCTGATGCGACAGAGTGCCGACACCATCAAGCGCCTCAGTCTCGAGCTTGGCGGCAACGCGCCGCTGATCGTGTTCGACGACGCCGACCTGGACCTGGCGGTGGCCGCGACCATGGCGAGCAAGTTCCGCAATGCCGGCCAGACCTGCGTGTGCGCCAACCGTATCCTCGTGCAGGACGGCGTCTATGACGCCTTCGCGCAGAAGCTGGCGAAGGCGGTTTCAGCGCTCAAAGTCGCGCCGGGCGACCGGGATGGCAGCACCATCGGCCCGCTCATCAACCGGGCGGCCGTCGACAAGGTGCACGCGCATGTCGAGGATGCGCTTTCCCACGGAGCGAGCATCTTCGCCAAGGCGCCCGAAGGCGCGACGGGGGAACGCTTCGCTACCCCCGTGATCCTGACCGGCGCCACCCGCGACATGCGCCTCGCACGCGAGGAAACCTTTGGACCGGTCGCTCCTCTTTTCCGCTTTCATGACGAAGCGGAGGGGATCGCGCTAGCCAACGACACCAGCTTTGGCCTTGCCAGCTATTTCTACACGGAAAATCTCCACCGCGCCTTCCGCGTGGGCGAGCGGCTGGAAGCGGGCATGGTCGTTCTGAACACGGGCGGCATGGCGATGGAAATGGCGCCCTTTGGCGGGATCAAACAATCCGGCCTGGGCCGGGAGGGCGCCCACGCGGGGATCGAGGAATATCTTGAGACAAAGGCGTTCCACATCGGCGGTCTCAAACTGTAATCCGGACATCTAGGGGGATTTCGTGACGCGCACCTACTCCATTTCCGTCATTCCAGGCGACGGCATCGGCAAGGAAGTCATGCCCGAGGGCATCCGCGTGCTCGAACGCGCGGCAAGCCTCTATGGCTTTGCCATCGAGCAGAAATGGCAGGATTTCGCCTGCTGTGACTATTATGCCCGGCATGGCGTCATGATGCCGGAGGACTGGAAGGCGCAGATCGGCAATCCCGATGCGATCTTCTTCGGCGCGGTGGGCTGGCCCGACATCGTGCCCGACCATGTCTCGCTCTGGGGATCGCTGCTCCAGTTTCGGCGTGAATATGATCAATATGTCAATCTGCGCCCGGTGCGGCTGATGCCCGGCGTGCCCTGCCCGCTTGCCGGACGCGAGCCGGGCGATATCGATTTCTGGGTCGTGCGGGAAAATACCGAGGGCGAATATAGTTCGGTCGGCGGCAAGATGTTTTCCGGCACTGATCGGGAGGTGGTGATCCAGGAGACGGTCATGACCCGCCACGGCACCGACCGGGTGCTGCGCTACGCCTTCGAACTGGCTGCGACGCGTGAGCGCAAGCATCTGACTTCCGCAACAAAGTCCAACGGCATCGCCATCACCATGCCCTGGTGGGACGAGCGGGTCGAGGAAATGGCGAAAAACTACCCGACCGTCACGCACGATAAATATCATATCGACATATTGACCGCGCAGTTCGTGCTGAACCCCGACCGGTTCGATGTGGTCGTGGCATCCAACCTGTTCGGCGACATCCTTTCCGATCTGGGCCCGGCCTGCACCGGCACCATCGGCGTGGCGCCGTCCGGCAACATCAATCCCGATCGCACCGCGCCATCCCTGTTCGAACCGGTCCATGGATCGGCGCCTGACATCGCCGGGAGGGGCATCGCCAATCCCGTCGGCCAGATATGGTCCGCCGCCATGATGCTCGAGCATCTGGGCGAGGTGGAGGCCGCTGGCGCGATCATGCGGGCCGTCGAGACGGTGCTTGCCGAGCCGGCTCTGCGCACGGGAGACCTCAAGGGCAAAGCCACGACCGAACAATGCGGCAGGGCGATCGCGGACGCGATCGGCTGAAGCGGCTGCCAAGCGCCATGTCCAGCCGGCGGCAGATTATGCCGCCGGCTCCCGCCTAAAGGGCGAGTACGGGTCGCTGCCCGGCGCACATCGGCCTTTCGCTCCGCCACATGCGGCTAGGCTTGGACCATGATCACAACAGCGAGCCCACTCATGACGCTCCATTCCAACCGGTCGTTGCTCGACATCGACCGCGACCATCTGATCCATCCCGTCACATCCTTCCGTGCGCATGAGGCGCGAGGTGCAACCATGCTGCAAAGCGGCAAGGGCATGTGGCTGACCGACATGGAGGGGCGCGAACTTCTGGACGCCTTCGCCGGCCTGTGGTGCGTCAATGTGGGCTATGGCCACGACAGCATCGTCGAGGTCGCGGCAGAGCAGATGCGTCGCCTGCCCTACGCCACCGGCTATTTCCATTTCGGCAACGAACCGGCTGCGCGGCTGGCGCAACGACTTGTCGACCTCAGCCCCGAGGGGCTGGATCATGTCTATTTCACCCTGGGCGGATCGGATGCGGTCGATGCCGCGATCCGCTATATCACCCATTATTACAACGCGATCGGCAAGCCGACGAAAAAGCAGTGCATCGCATTGGACCGAGGCTATCACGGTTCGACCAGCACGGGGGCAGGGCTGACCGCACTTGCGAATTTCCACCGCAATTTCGACCTGCCGCTGCGCTGGCAGCATCATATCCCCTCCCCCTATCCCTATCGCAGTGACCTGGAAGGCGATGATGATGGCATCATCGCGCGCTCTGTCCAGCAACTGAAGGACAAGGTGGCCGAACTGGGCGCGGACAATGTCGCGGCCTTCTTCTGCGAACCGATCCAGGGGTCTGGCGGCGTGATCGTGCCGCCGGTCGGCTGGCTAAAGGCGATCCGCGCCACCTGTGACGAACTCGGCATCTTGATGGTGGCGGACGAGGTCATCACGGCGTTCGGACGCACCGGCCCGATGTTCGCCTGCGAGGCGGAGGGCGTCGCGCCCGATCTGATCACGGTCGCGAAGGGGCTGACCTCCGGCTATGTGCCGATGGGCGCGGTACTGATGTCGGACAAGGTTTATCAGGGCATCGCCGACGGCGCGGCGGTTGACGCGGTGATCGGCCATGGGGCGACCTATTCGGGCCATCCGGTGAGCGCGGCCGTCGGGCTGGAGGTGCTGCGCCTCTACACCGAAGGCGGTATATTGGCGAACGGCCAGAGGGTCGGCGCGCGGTTTGAAGCGGGGCTGAGGGCTATCGCCGATCATCCGATGGTGGGCGATACGCGTGGCCGGGGCCTGCTCGGCGCGATCGAGCTGGTGGCGGACAAGGGCAGCAAGGAGCGGTTCGATCCTGCCCTGAAACTGCCCGATCGCCTTTTCGCCAAAGGCTATGAGAATGGCGTCATCTTCCGTGCCTTCGGCGACAATATCATCGGCCTTGCCCCGGCGCTGTGCGCGTCGGACGAGGAGATGGACATGATCTTCGCGCGCATCCGCAAAACGCTGGACGACCTGCTGGAAGAGGCGGATATTCGCGCGGTTGTCGGGTAAGACATAAGGGGGCTAGGAACATGTTGGGCGGACCCAGACTGGACAGGATTGATCTCAAGATCCTCTCGCAGCTTCAGCAGTCGGGCCGCGTCACCAATGTCGAGCTGGCCGACGCGGTCGGCCTGTCCCCCAGCCCCTGCCTGACCCGCGTCAAGCGGCTGGAGAAGGCCGGATATATCACGGGTTATGGCGCGCATATCAATCTCCACAAACTCGGTGAATTTCTGACCGTGTTTACCGAAGTCACGCTGACGGAGCATCGTTCAGGCGACTTTTCCAGGTTCGAGGCAAGAATTCGCAAGCTCGACGAGATCGTCGAATGTCACCTTGTGAGCGGCGGCTACGACTATCTTCTGAAATTCGTGACGCGCGGCGTCGCCCATTATCAGTCGATCATCGAGAATATGCTTGAAAGCGACTATGGAATTGAGAAATATTTCAGCTACGTCGTCATCAAGTCTCCTTTCATCAAGCATCATTATCCCATTCAGCATCTGTTTGGCGAACAGCGATAGGGCGGAGCGCGATCCATGACCGACATTGCCGACCTCATCGAACCGCTCGTCGCCTTTCGCCGGGACATCCACGCCCATCCGGAACTGGCTTTCAGCGAGCATCGCACGGCGGGTCGGATCGCCGAGCAGCTGCGCCTTCTCGGACTGGAGGTGCACGAGGGAATTGGGCGAACGGGCGTCGTCGGCGTGCTGCGCAATGGCAGTTCGGCGCGTTGCATCGGGCTGCGGGCGGATATGGACGCGCTGCCGATCGACGAACAGACAAACCTTCCTTACGCCAGTCGTAACCCCGGCCATTTCCACGGTTGCGGACATGACGGGCATGTCGCCATGCTGCTGGGCGCGGCGCAGCATCTGGCCCGCAGCCGCACCTTCGACGGCACGGTCCATTTCTTCTTCCAGCCGGCCGAGGAAGGCCATGGCGGCGCGCGCGAAATGGTGCGGGAAGGGTTGTTCGACCGCTTTCCCTGCGATCGCGTCTTTGCCGTACACAACTGGCCGGATCTCCCTGCCGGAACCATCGCCACCCGGCCCGGTCCGATCATGGGCGCTGCCGACAAGTTCGAAATCAGGCTGGAAGGGCGTGGCGGCCACGCCGCCATTCCGCAGGACACGCCGGACGCGATCCTTGCCGCGGCGGCATTGGTGCAGCAATTGAACGGCATCGTGTCGCGCCGGGTCGCGCCGACGGCCTCCGCCGTCCTTTCGATCACGCAGATTCATGGTGGACATACGCATAATGTCATACCCGAGGCGGTGATCATATCCGGCACCGTTCGCACCTTCGACCCCCAGATACAGGATCGCATCGAAGCGTCGATACGCCAGATGGCGGCAGGCGTGGGGCTGGCCGGGGAAGTCACCGCGACGGTGACATATGACCGCTATTATCCGGCGACGATCAACGACGCCGAGGCCGCGCAGGAGGCGCTCGAAGCGGCTGCGACCGTGGGCGAAGCACGGCTGGCCCCCGATCCCGCCTTCACGTCGGAGGATTTCGCTTTCATGCTGCAGGCCTGCAAGGGCGCTTATATCTGGCTGGGACAGGCGAAGCCGGAAGGATCCGCCCCGCTGCATAATCCGCATTATGACTTCAACGACGATGTGCTGGAACTGGGCGTGAGGCTCCATGTCGCGCTGGTCGAGAGACACCTTGCGGCGGGAAAATGACGACTCTGGTCGGCAGGGAGCATGCCGAAGCACAAAGACGCTATAATCTTTCATCTGAAGCGACTGGTCCGGCAGGAAGCGCCGATGCCCGGCGAAACTCGATACACGTCGCTTCGTAACATGATCATGATCGGCATGGATCGATGCTGATCGGTGATGGGGACGGGACATGGCTAGCAACGCTTCGATGACACATGGCGCGGTCGGAATGAGCGCGTCCAAGACACCGGCCGCCGCAGCGGCGGGAAGGCTCCAGAATATCGATGCCCTGCGAGGTTTCGTGATGGTGCTGATGCTGCTCGACCATTTGCGCGAGACATGGTTTGTCTATGTCAACGTTACCGACCCGTTCGATGCGCGCATGGGCTTGCCCGCAATGGGTATCGCGCGGTTCATCGTCAGCTTCTGCGCACCCATATTTGTCGCCCTGACGGGGCTTGGCGTCTATCTGTTCAGCATTCATCACACAACGCGGGAGACAACCGGCTTCCTTGTGAAGCGTGGCCTGTTGCTCATCGCGATCGAGCTTTTGTTCCTGTCGCCGCTCTACTGGGGAATCGTGCCGCAGCCCACATTCTGGCTCCAGGTCATCTGGTGTATCGGCATCTGCATGATCGCTCTGGCCGGATTGATGCGGCTGCCGCGCCCGGTGCTGATCGGCCTTGGCATCGTCCTTGTCTGCTTCCACAATCTGCTCGATCCGATCCGGTTGGCACAGGGCGATAGTTTTTTCCCGCTCTGGGCACTGCTGCATCAGCGTGACACAATCCTGCTGCCATTGGGTTTCGTGGCGAAGACGACCTACCCGCTCCTGCCGTGGCTGGGCGTCATATCGCTGGGCTTCGGCATCGGGCCCTGGTTCCGGCCGGAGGTGGACCCGGCCACGCGCCAGCGTCGCCTGCTCTTGCTGGGCTTTGGCATGATCCTGACGTTCATCCTTCTGCGCCTGCTCAACATCTATGGTGACAAACCCTGGCATGCGATCGAGGGGGACCCGGTGCGCACGCTGGTGAGCTTCATCTCGATGACCAAATATCCGCCGTCGCTGCTGTTCCTGCTGCCCACGCTGGGCGGCGGCGCGTTGTTGCTGGCGCTGTTCGAGCGGATCAAGGATTCGCCGCTCATCGCCGCGCTGGCCGTGTTCGGTGGCGCGCCCATGTTCTTCTATCTGCTGCATCTGTCCGTGCTGCGTATCCTCTACCACAGTGCGCTCGCGATCTGGGGTCCCAACCACGGCGCGAATTTCGGGTTCGACAATTATAACTGGGTGTTCGTCTGGTACGCCGCGATGATCCTGCCGCTCTACATTCCGACGGCCTGGTTCGCGCGACTGAAGCGTCGCCGCCGGGATATCGCCTGGCTCAAATATTTCTGACCGGCAGGCCGGCCGACCCACCATCCGACAAGGACGAGTCGGCCGCCCGACCTGCCGCACAAACTGCCGGACGAGCGGCACAAGATGCCGGGCAATGCCGGACCGCCGCGACAAATCGGCAGAGACCGATTGCAAATGGCGATAGGCTTGGGACGGCAGCGCCCCATTCATGCCCTAGTGCATTCACATGAAGGAACAGGGACAATCCATGGCCAATGTCATTTCCACCGATCTGTCCCGGCGGATGCTGCTGGGGGGACTGGCTGCGGGGATGACGGTCGGCGGCGCGAGCGGAGTGACCGGTAGACCCAAGGCCGGCGGACGCATCCGCATCGCCAGCACCAATGCCTCCACCGCCGACACGCTCGACCCGGCCAAGGGCAGCACTGCTACCGACTATATTCGGCACTACATGCTCTACAGCGGCCTCACACAGTTTGACGGGCAGCTGCGCGGTCAACCGGGACTGGCCGACCGGATCGTGAGCCAGGACAATATCGTGTGGAATATCCGCCTGCGTCGCGGCGTGCATTTCCACAACGGCAAGCCGCTGACGGCCGCGGACGTCATCTTTTCGCTGCTGCGCCACCGCGACCCGGCTGCGGGGTCCAAGGTGAAGACGGTCGCCGACCAGTTCGCCGGCGCGAGGCAGACCGGGCCGCTCGAGTTGCAATTGCGGCTGACCGGCCCCAATCCCGATCTGCCCGCGATCCTGGCCGTGTCGCATTTCCTGATCGTGGAAAATGGCCGCCGCGATTTCAGCAAGGCGAACGGCACCGGGCCCTACACCCTGCATGAGTTCGCGCCGGGCATTCGCACCATCGTGCGCAAGAACCGCAATTACTGGAAGCCGGGCCGACCCTATCTCGACGAGATCGAACTGATCGCGATCCCCGACGAAATCTCGCGCGTCAACGCGTTGCTGTCGGGCGATGTGCAGATGGTCAATGCCATCGGTCCGGGTTCGGTCAAGCGCGTGCGCGCCACGTCCACCCATTCCATCATGGAAATCCCCTCGGGCCTGTTCACCAACCTGATCATGCGCCGCGACAATCCGGTAACCGCCAACCCGGATTTCGTATTGGCGATGAAATATCTGCAGGATCGCGAACTGATCAAGCGCGCGCTGTTCCGCGGCTTTGCCACGATCGCGAACGACCAGCCGATCTCGCCCGCCGATCCCAATTTCAATCCCCACATCCCACAGCGCCCGTTCGACCCGGATCGGGCGAAGTTCCTCCTCAAACGGTCAGGTCTATTGGGTGTGCGACTGCCGGTCTATGCCGCGCCGGTCGCCAATGCGTCCATCGACATGGGAACAGTGCTGCAGGAACACGCCGCGCAAATCGGCCTGAAGCTAGCCATCAATCGCGTGCCCAGCGACGGCTATTGGGCGACCCACTGGATGAGGCACCCGATGACGTTCGGCAACACCAACCAGCGGCCGACGACCGACATGATGTTCAGCCTGTTCTTCCAGTCCAAGGCACCGACGAACGAAACCGGATGGAACAATGCGCGCTTCGACCGGCTGTTGCTCGAAGCGCGGAGCACGACCGACGCCGCGCTGCGCAAGGAGATTTACGGCGATATGCAGTGGATCATCCATGAGCATGGCGGGCTGGCTATTCCTACCTTCATCAGCCTTCTCGACGGGTATGACCGGCGTCTCAAGGGCATGTTCCCAATCCCTCTAGGCGCCTTCATGGGCTATAACTTCGCCGAACATGCATGGTGGGACGCATGAGCGGCGCGCCTGCCATGTCCCGCTGGCGGGGGCCGCTGAGGCTCATCGTCAAGCGCATCGGACTCGCCTTCCTCACTCTGTTTCTGGTATCCTTGGTCATCTTCACGATCAGCGGGCTGCTGCCCGGCGACGCTGCGCAGGAAGTGCTGGGGCAGAGCGCCACGCCCGAACAGGTGGCGGCGCTGCGCCATGAAATGGGCCTCGATCAGCCCGGCCCGGTCCGTTATGCGCGCTGGCTCCAGGGCATTCTCGTCGGCGATCCGGGCCAGTCCCTTGTCGCCAACAAGCCGGTCGCCGATATCATCGCGGAACGCTTGCCCAACACGCTGACGCTCGCAGCGCTCGCCGCCCTCGTCTCGGTTCCTCTGGCCTTCCTGATCGGGATCGCGTCGGCGGTCGCCCGAGGACGCAAGCTCGACCGCGCGCTCAACATCCTCACCTTGTCCATGGTCGCGCTGCCCGAATTCCTGGTGGCGACGATCGCGGTGCTGGTTTTCGCCGTCAAACTGCTCTGGCTGCCGTCGATCGCTCTCATTCCGAAGGACCCGACACTGGCCGAATTCGTCCGCGCCTATGCCATGCCGGTCATGGTTCTGACGGTTGGCGTGGTTGCGCAGCTGGCACGGATGGTCCGCGCCGCCATCATCGCCGAACTGGATCGCCCTTATGTCGAAATGGCTCAGCTCAAGGGCGTCGGGCGCAGCCGGCTGATCTTTCGCCATGTCCTGCCCAACGCGGTCGGTCCCATCGTCAATGCCATGGCGCTCAGCCTGTCCTATCTTTTCGGAGGTGCGATCATCGTGGAAACGATCTTCAGCTATCCCGGGCTCGCCAGCCTGATGGTGAACGCGGTCACTTCGCGCGACATGCCCCTGCTTCAGGCCTGCGCGATGATCTTCTGCGCCGCCTATCTTCTGCTCGTGCTGATCGCGGACACCGTCGCGATCCTGGCCAATCCGAGGTTGCGGCAGGGATGAAGCGAAGATCGCTCCTTCGCCGCGCCGGCGCCTTGCCCCTTTCGGGCAAGATCGGGCTTGCGCTTGTCGGCTTCTGGATCCTCGCGGCGATCCTCGGCCCCCTTGTCGCTCCCTACCCGCCCGGTGCGTTCGTCAGCGAAGAGGTCTTCGCCGGTTCGACCAGCCAATTCTGGTTCGGCAGCGATTTCCTGGGCCGCGACGTGCTGAGCCGTCTGCTGGTGGGAGCGCGCCTTACCATGGGGCTGTCCGCGATCGCGGTCGCCATCGCGGTCGCGCTCGGGACCGGGCTGGCCTTGACAGCGGCGGTCGGTCCGCGCTGGCTCGACGAGCTCCTGTCACGCGCAATGGATACCTTGATATCGATTCCCAGCAAGATATTCGCGCTGGTGCTGGTCGCGGCCTTCGGATCGTCGGTGCTGCTGTTGACGCTGATCGTCGCGATTACCTATGTTCCAGGTAACTTCCGGATCGCGCGTTCGCTCGCGGTTGGGCTGGCCCGGCTCGATTATGTGGAGGTCGCGCGCGCGCGCGGCGAAGGGCGGATTCATATCGCGCTGGTCGAAATGTTGCCGAACATGATCCGGCCGCTATGCGCCGATATCGGATTGCGGTTCGTCTTCATCGTGCTGCTGCTGTCTGGCCTGAGCTTCCTGGGCCTCGGCCTGCAACCGCCCGAGGCTGACCTGGGGGCGCTCGTGCGCGAAAATGTTTCTGGTCTGGCCGAGGGCGCGCTTGCGATCATGGCGCCGGCGGTGGCGATCGCCAGCCTGACGGTGGGCGTCAACCTGCTGATCGATGCAGCCACGCAGGGGAATGTGAAGTGATGGCGGACGCCCATGTCGAGGTGCGCGATCTCTGCGTCACCGTGCGCGGTCCCGATGGCGCGCCGCTGCGGATCGTCGATGACATCTCCTTCGATGTCGCCCGGGGGCAAATGCTGGCGCTGATCGGCGAGTCGGGTTCAGGCAAAACCACGATCGCCCTGTCGCTGATGGGCCATGGTCGAGGCGGCGCAGCCATCAGCGGCGACATTCGGGTGGGCGACGCGACCCTTGACGGTGTGGGTGCCCGATCGCTTGCCGCGCAGCGAGGCCATCGCATCACCTATGTCGCCCAGAGCGCCGCGGCGGCGTTCAACCCGTCGCGGCGGGTGATCGATCAGGTGATCGAACCCGCGCTGATCCACCGCACCGCCTCGCCAGCGACGGCGCGGCAGCGAGCGGTCGATCTTTTCCGCGCGCTCGCACTGCCCAATCCCGAGACGATCGGCAGCCGCTATCCGCACGAATTGTCGGGCGGGCAGCTTCAGCGGTTGATGGCGGCGATGGCGCTGATCACCAGGCCGGACCTGGTGATCTTCGACGAACCCACGACCGCGCTGGACGTGACGACGCAGGTGGAGGTGCTTCAGGCCTTCCGCCGAGTCGTGCGCGAACAGGGAGCGACCGGGGTATATGTGTCGCACGACCTGGCGGTGGTCGCGCAGATGGCAGACCATATTCTGGTGCTCAATCGCGGCCGGGTGCGCGAGCAGAATGACGTCCGCACCATATTGGAAGCACCCACCGACGATTATACCAAGACGCTGATGGCGGCGGCGCATCCAGTCGTCGCGGTGGCCGCTCCGGCTGCCCGCGCGCCAGAGCCGCTGTTGGCGATCCACGGCATCTTCGCCGGCTACGGTCCGGTGGACAAGGCAGGCCGCCCCGCCAATCCGGTCTTGAGCGACGTCAGCCTGACGATCGGCCGGGGCGCGGCGGTCGGCGTGATCGGCGAGTCCGGATCGGGCAAGTCGACCGTCGCGCGCGTCGTCGCCGGTCTGCTCGCGCCGACCGCCGGTCAGGTGACGCTCGATGGAGAGGGGCTTGCGCAGACGGTGTCGGGGCGGACACGCGAACAGCTGCGCCGCGTGCAGATCGTGTTCCAGAATGCCGATGTCGCGCTCAACCCGGCGCATAATGTGGGCGACATATTGGGGCGGGTGCTGCGCTTCTATCATGGGGTCAGTGGCGCGGAAGCGGGCCGGCGGGTCGCGCAATTGCTCGACCTGATCCGCTTGCCGGCAGGCGTTGCCGATCGACGGTGCGGCGAATTGTCGGGCGGGCAGAAGCAGCGCGTCAATCTGGCGCGCGCGCTGGCAGCCGAACCCGACGTCATTCTGTGCGACGAAGTGACATCGGCGCTCGACACGGTGGTTCGAGGCGCGATCCTCGACCTACTGGCGGACCTGCGACGCGAGCTTGGCCTCGCCTATCTGTTCATCAGCCATGACATCGCCACGGTCAAAGCCCTGTGCGACGATATCGTGGTCCTGTACAAGGGTACGCGGGTGGAAAGCGGCCGATGCGAAAGCTATTCCACAGCGCCCTTCCACCCCTATACCGATCTGCTGATCTCCTCGGTTCCGGAAATGCGGACCGACTGGCTGGCTGACGAAAGCTTCCGGAACAGCGCCCCTTTTGCCGGGATGAACGAGCAGCCCGCGCTTTGCCGGTTCCTGCCGCGCTGCCCGATCGCGATAAGCGGACGTTGCGACACGATCGCGCCGCCCTTGCAGTCGATGGCCGCCGGCAACATCATCCTGTGCCATCGGACGGAAGAGGAATTGGCGCGGTAGCAGAGGGCGCGGCGGCCGCTGCATCGCGTGCTTCTGAAGCCGGTGGATACGGCGTAACATACCGAAGCATGTGTCAAATTGGTGAATCCTGCTGATCCCCCGCCATAGGCTCGACCCCACAACCGTGGAGGAGAAAAAGCGTGGCGAAACTGAAATCCCTCATCTGGTCGACTGCGGCGGCGGTCGCCCTTGTCACACCGACCATCGTCCAGGCGCACGGCATCTACTTCGCCCAGCGCGCCAAGCAGATCGCCGTCATCTATGGCGTCGGCGCCGACGATCTGGAATCCGTCAAGCGTCAGCCTAATATGGAAAGCGTGCAGGCATGGGACACCGACCTCAATCCGGTCGGCGCGCAACTGCGCACCAATGGGCCGCTGGTCGTCGTGGATACCGACGAGCCGCCGGCGATCGTGAGCGCCGTGCTTCAGAATGGCACCTGGTCCTGGGTGCCCGGCGGCGAGATCGTCAAAAAGACCAGGGAAGAAGTTCCGAACTCGACCAAGACCGAGACGACGATCAAATATGCTGTGTCGATCCAGGGTCCGTTGACCAAGCCGGTGCCGCTGATACCGGCACAGGCGCTGCAGATCGTTCCCGTCGGCAAAATTCCCGAAAAGCTGGGCGAGCCGCTGACCTATCGCGTGACCTGGATGGGCAAGCCCGTGGCAGGGGCTGGAGTGATCAACGACTTCGTCAACGACCCCGATGCGGTGGAAGTCAAGACCAGGGCTGACGGCACGGTGACGTTCCCGGTGCGCAACCAGGGATTGAACGTCATCCGCGCGGTCCTGGTCACGCCGAGCGACAATCCGGCCAAGACGGATCGCTACGAGCACACCGCGACACTGGCTTTCACGCTACCTCACAAACCCGAATAAGCCTGGCCGAAAATGGGAGAATCCTCGATGAAGTTCCTATCCTTCGCGATCGCCTCCGCGCTCGCCGTCACGCCCGCATTCGCTCATGGCGATGACAAGCCGCGCCACGGCGGCCAGGTCGCAGAGGTCGGTGAGACCATCTTCGAACTGGTCCGCACGCCGGCCGGCGCATCCCTCTATATCATGGAGGATGGTGACGAAGTGCCGGCCGCGTTGATGACCGGCAAGCTCATCGTCACGGCGGGCGGCAAAAAGACCGACGTTCCGCTGGTGGCGGCGAAGGGCAATCAGTTCGTTGCAAAGGGTGCCCAGATCCCGAGCGGCGCGCGCGTGGGCGTGCTCGTGATCAACAAGCAGACCCAGGCCCGCCAGTCGGCGACCTTCGCCATCAAATGAACGGCCGACGCGCCGCCCTATTGGGGCTAGCCGGTCTCGCGCTTGCGACAGGTCTCACCGACCTCGCCGCGGCGCATGGCGTGGCGGAGGGTGACAAGGCCTTCATCCAGAACAATCCCGGCATGAACATCGTGCCCTACATGTATCTCGGCGCCAAACATATGGTGACGGGATATGATCATCTGCTGTTCCTGTTCGGCGTCATCTTCTTCCTGTACCGGCTGAAGGATGTCGGCACCTATGTGACCCTGTTCGCGCTGGGACACAGCACGACGCTGCTGGCGGGCGTCTTTTTCAACATTCACGCCAATCCGTTCCTGATCGATGCCATCATCGGGCTGTCGGTCGTGTACAAGGCGCTCGACAACCTCGGCGCCTTTCCGACGTTGCTGGGTTTTCAGCCCAATCAGAAGGTGGCCGTGCTGGTCTTCGGCTTCTTTCACGGGTTCGGCCTTGCCACCAAGCTTCAGGACTTGATCGCCTCGCGCGAGGGGTTGATCCCCAATCTCGTCAGCTTCAATGTGGGCGTGGAGATGGGCCAGTTCATGGCGCTCAGCGTCATCCTGATCCTGATGGGCCTGTGGCGGCGATCGCCCAGTTTCACGCGCAATGTCGTCATCGCCAACAGCGCGTTGATGTGTGCCGGAATCGTCCTGACCGGTTATCAGTTCGCCGGCTTCATGATGGAGAAGAGCCTATGACTGCCACGGCCTCTGTCGCGGCGCCCTATCGGGCGCAGCCAGCCACCCTCTGGCGCGCGGCCCTCGCCGCCGGAGTGGCCGGCGCGGCGATCCTGCTGCTGTTCGTGCTGCCCGCCGAATATGGTGTTGATGTGACGGGCGTCGGCCGGGCGATCGGCCTTACCGCGATGGCGGGGGACCAGGATGCCGCGGAACCCGCGGAAGAAGCCGGGCCGCCGCCAGCTCCCGCAGCCTATACGGTGCCGCCCCAGACGCAGGCGAGCATCGCCAAGGCCACTGCCTTCCGGAGCGACACCAAAACGATCACGCTCGCCCCGCACAGCGGGATGGAGATCAAAGCCCGGATGAAGGTCGGCGACACTTTCAACTTCCGCTGGACCGCGACCGGCCCGGTGCGCGCGGACATGCATGGCGAACCGATCGGCGGCAAGGAAGACGAATTCACCGACTATTGGAAGCAGAAGGACATCAAGGGCGCGCAAGGCAGCTTCACCGCCCCCTTCGCCGGCACCCATGGCTGGTATTGGAAGAATCGCGAGGATGTTCCCGTGACGATCACGGTCAAGACCGACGGCTTTTACGAAACGCTGTTCGAACGGACATGATCGGTGGAAGGATATGCCGCGCGTCATGCGGCACGTCCTTTCGGATAGCGTCGGTGAAGTTCAGCGACTGAACACCATCTTCACGGAAATAGGGGTAATCGTCATTCACTTCATGTCCGAACAGGAATCGGCCGCGCTTGTCTCGCACGAGATGGCCTATGCCGCGGCACGCGAAGCGTTGATCGCAGCGGTCGACGATGCCGTGCTTTTCCCCGCCGTCATCGCGCACGGGTCGAAGCAGACCAACCGCTTTTCGATCAAGTCGGCCGCCACCGGGTCCTTCGCGGGGCTGAAGGTCGGGTCCTTCTGGGCCGACAACGACGCCCTCGGTCTGCCGCGGCATAATTCGCTGATCTTGCTCTTCGACCAACAGGTCGGACGCATCGACTGGGTGATCGAGGCGGGGCTGGTCAATGCCTATCGCACCGCGGCGGCCGACGCCGTGGCGGCCGACATGCTCGCGCGTCCCGACGCGAGCACCCTTGCGATCTTAGGCGCCGGCAACCAGGCCTTTTACGAGGTCATGGCCCTTCGCCGCGTCCGTCCGATCACCGAGGTACTGGTCGTCGCGCGCGACGCCGACAAAGGCGCTGCGTTCGTCGCGCGGTTGCAGGAACAGGGCTTGACGGCTGCCCGCGCGGGCGCGGAGGAGGCGTGCCGCCGCGCCGACATGGTGGTCACGGCGACGCCGGCGCGCGCGCCCTTGTTCGACGCGAGCTGGATAGGTCCGGGCACGCATGTCGCCAGCATGGGATCGGACGCTGCTGGCAAGCAGGAGCTTCCCCCTGCCCTGTTCGAACAAGCGTCGCTCTATTGCGACCTTCCGGCGCAGTCGGTCATCATGGGCGACTTTCAACATTTCGCCGGCGATCGCAGCGCCATCGTCGCCATTGGCGACGTTTTGCAGGGTCGCGATCCGGGGCGCACGTCAGCCGACCAGATCACCATATTCGACAGTTCAGGCATCGCCCTGCAGGATCTCTGCATCGCACGTCATCTGATCGCGATGAAGCCGTGATTCGCGCCGGGCGGGCGCGGTATATCCTGCCGTGATGTGACAGATATAGGTCAGGTTGTGCCACGGCCGCAGCCAAGAAGAACAGGATCGCGTCGCAGTCGAGCGCTAATCTCCGCGCGACGGTGCCGCCGATCCGTGGGGGAAGCGACCGATGGCCGTTCGGAGGCCGCTCGGCACGATCTACCGCGCGTCGCCCGGTTCGGGACGGTTCAGCGTTTTTGTAGAAGGGGTTTCCATGACGACTCTCAGGCCCAAGTTCATCACCTTCGACTGCTATGGCACCCTCATCAATTTTGAAATGGCGCCGGTTGCGCGACAGGTTTATGCGGACCGCCTTTCCGGACGGGCCCTGGAGGATTTCTGCGACTATTTCTCGGCCTATCGGCTGGACGGCGTGCTGGGCGCGTGGCGGCCCTATCGCGAGGTCGTCGCCGAAGCGTTGCAGCGCGCGTGCAAGCGGTCGGGCACCGAATATCGCGATGCCGATGGCGAAGCGCTTTATGCCGCCATTCCGACCTGGAATCCGCACCCCGATGTGGTGGAGCCGCTCAAGCGCGTGGGCGAGAAGATCCCGCTGGTCATCCTGTCGAATTCGATGGTCGATCTGATCCCCTACAGCGTGGAAAAGCTTGAAGCGCCGTTCCATACCGTCTGCACCGCCGAGGAGGCCCAGGCCTACAAGCCGCGCATGCAGGCATTCGAATATATGTTCGACACGCTGGGCTGCGGTCCTGAAGATGTGCTGCACTGCTCGTCCAGCTTCCGCTACGACCTCATGACCGCCTATGACCTGGGCATCAAGGACAAGGCCTTCGTCAATCGCCGCCATGAGCCGATGAATGCCTATTATGAGGTCAACGAGATCCCCGATCTGGGTGGGCTGCCAGGGCTGGTGGGTCTGTGAGCGCCATGATCGAGCAAGCGGTTGATGCGGTCGTCGACATGCGCGCCTATGCCGCGGGCACGGCGCCCGCGACGGACTGGTTCGCCGGCCGCAAGGCGCCGGCCTTCGCCGACAACGCGGCGCAGGTGTCGGCCGTCTCCTTGAGGGGTGAAGGCCGGGTCGAAGGACTGGCGGCGGACGAGTTCGTGCTGGTGCTGGAAGGCCAGCTCGAGATCGAGAGCGATGCGCGGACGCTGACGGTTCTGCCCGACAATGGCGTGGTGCTGCCAGTTGGATCGAACTTCGGCTGGCGGGCTTCGGACGATCTGCTCGCGATCGTCTATACCGCCCCTGCTCAGGGTCCGGGCAGCGCGACGACGCCGGTCGCGATCGATCTGGACGCCGACATGACGCCATCTAGTCCGCCGGCGGCCGAAAATCTGCTCGGTCCCGTTCCGTCCTGCCGCAACCACACCGACTATCTGTCGGCGAACAGCGAATTCGTCTGCGGCATCTGGGACTCGACGCCTTATCATCGGCGACAGATTCCCTATCGCCAGGTCGAACTGATGCTGCTGCTGGAGGGAGAGGTCAGCTTCAGCAATGACAAAGGCAGCGTGACGTTCCGCAAGGGCGACGTGTGCATGTTTGTTCGCGGCGATGGTTGCGCGTGGCTGAGCGAGCAATATGTAAAGAAGATCTACGCCACCCAGCGTCCGGTCTCCTGATGAAGAAAGCGATGGCGGCGCTATTTGTCGTCATCGCTGCATGCAAGATGGCGGTTTTGGCGCCTTTGGAAGGTGCCGCCAGAGGATGATGGCGTGATGACCCGGTTTTCCTCTGATGAGACTGATATCTGGGGGCGTTGGTTGCGCGCGCGCAGCCGCGCCCGCGCGATGATTTCCGTGGGGCTGACGACATGACCGACATATTTCCCGAGACGACGGTGACGAGCGATGCAATGCCGCTGACGCGCGATCATCTGCCCCAGGCGCTCGCCCTGTCGCGGGCGGTTCAATGGCCTTACCGTGCGGAGGACTGGGCATTCGCGTTCGATCTCGGCCGGGGGTTCGGTGTCGAGATGAACGGGCGCCTCGTCGGCACCGCGCTCTGGTGGCCCTATGGCGACGACTTCGCCACCGCGGGTATGATCATCGTGGCGGACGAAGCGCAGCGGCGCGGGATCGGCGCGCGACTGATGGACGCCCTGCTCGCTGACGCGGCGGGACGTCGCATCATCCTCAATTCCACCGACGAGGGACAGGCGCTCTATCGCAAGCGGGGTTTCACGCCCTTCGACAATGTGATCCAGCATCAGGCAGTGCTGGCTGAAACGCCGGAACTCGATCCAGCGCTGCCACTGCGTCCCGCCACTGCCGACGACCGCGCGACATTGATGGAGCTGGACCGCGCGGGTGCGGGAATGGATCGCACGCACCTGCTCAACGCACTGTTTGCCATGGCCGATGTGCTGGTGATCGAGCGGGACGGCGCGGCGGCGGGCTATGGCTGTGTACGCCGTTGGGGCCGGGGCGTAGTGATCGGGCCGGTCATCGCCCCCAGCGACGAGGATGCGAAGGCGCTGATCGCCGCGCTCGCCGCCCGCCATGTGGGCGATTTCGTCCGCATCGACGTGTATCGCAGCGGCGGGCTCGGCCCGTGGATCGAAAGCCTGGGCCTGCCGCAGGCGGGCGAAGTCTTGTGCATGGCGCTTGGCGCCCCCCCGGAGGCGCGGGATGGCGTGCGGTTATACGCGCTCTCCAACCAGTCGCTCGGCTGAAGAGGTGAAAGAGATGATCGATACGGTTATGCAATCGGAACAGGCTCTCGCGGACCAGCGTGTCGACACGATCGAAACGCCGGCGCTCATGCTCGATCTCGCTAAGGTCGATCGCAACATCGCCCGGCTGCGCGGCCGGCTCGATGTGCTTGGCGTCACCTTCCGCCCCCATGTCAAGACAGCCAAGTCGATCGACGTGGCGCGGCGGCTCTTTCCCTCGGGCGAAGGGCCGATCACCGTCTCGACGCTGGCGGAGGCCGAATATTTCGCCGCCGGCGGCTTTACCGACATCTGCTATGCGGTGGGCCTCAGCCCGGACAAGATCGGGCGTACACGCGATCTGGTGGCGCGCGGCATCGACCTGTCGGTCCTGATCGACTCGGTCGATCAGGCCGAGGCACTGGGCGAGGCCGCGCGGGATGGCGCACCCATGCCCAAG
The DNA here is from genome assembly GCF_024611135.1 of Sphingobium sp. CFD-2. Lineage (NCBI taxonomy): Bacteria > Pseudomonadati > Pseudomonadota > Alphaproteobacteria > Sphingomonadales > Sphingobiaceae > Sphingobium > Sphingobium sp. CFD-2. The sequence goes on from NZ_CP084405.1 coordinate 2,736,222, forward strand.
GTGCTGATCGAAATCGATTGCGACGGCCATCGGGGCGGGCTTACGCCGGACGATCCGGCCTTGCTGCTGGTGGCAGACAGTCTGCGAAACGGCGGCGTGACACTGGCCGGCGTTCTGACCCATGCGGGCGAGTCCTATGGCGCGCGCGGCGGCGTGGGCCTTCCCGAAGCGGCCGAGGCGGAACGGGCCGCCGCCGTCGCCGCGGCTGAAGCGCTGCGCGCCGCGGGGCATGCCGCGCCGGTGGTCAGCGTGGGATCGACCCCGACCGCCCATTTCGCGCGCAATCTTGACGGCGTGACCGAAGTCCGCGCCGGCGTCTTCATGTTCTTCGACCTTGTGATGCACGGCATCGGTGTCTGCGCGCTCGACGATATCGCCCTTTCGGTTGTCGCGACCGTGATCGGTCACCGCCCCGAAAAGGGCTGGATCCTGATCGATGCCGGCTGGATGGCGCTCTCCCGCGACCGGGGCACGCAGAAGCATCCGGTGGATCAGGGCTATGGGCTGGTTTGCGATATTGACGGTATGCCCTTTGGCGATCTGATCGTCGAGGATGCGAGCCAGGAACATGGCATATTGAAGCTCCGCGAGGGCAGCACCGCCGCATTGCCCGACCTGCCCCTCGGATCGCGCGTGCGAATTCTACCCAATCATGCCTGCGCGACCGGCGCGCAGCACGAGACCTATAATGTGATCGAGCATGGCGGCCATGCCATATCCGCCACGTGGTCGCGGATGCGCGGCTGGTGATGCAAATGAAGGCCATGCCGCGCGGCGAGACAGTCGCATGAAGATGATGTCCTATTGGCTCGACACGACCAAGCCCTTCGCCTCCGGCGCGCCCGGTGGCCCGCATGGGACCGCGGATGTCGCGGTCGTAGGCGCCGGCTTCACTGGCCTGTCCGCCGCGCTGGCACTGGCGAAGAAAGGCGCGAAGGTCGTCGTGCTGGAGGCTGATCGGGTCGCCGGGGCGGCGTCGGGCCGCAACGGGGGCATGTGCAACAACGGTTTCGCGCAGGATTATGCCGGCATGGTCGGCAAGCTCGGCCGCGAACGCGCCAATATGCTCTACCGTGCCTTCGACGCGGGAGTGGACAAGGTCGAGTCCATCATTGCCGCGGAAGGCATCGACTGCCATTTCGCCCGCGTCGGCAAGCTGAAGCTCGCCGCCAAGCCCGAACATTATGCCAGGATCGTCCGTTCGCAGGAGCTGCTGGCCCGCGAGGTCGATCCGGAAACGAGGCTCGTTCCGCGATCGGACATGCGCGGCGAGATCGGCTCCGATCATTATTTTGGCGGGATGCTCTACGAAAAGGGCGCGAACATGCACATGGGTGAGTTCGGCCAGGGGCTCGCCGAAGCCGCCGCCCGGCATGGCGTGCTGATCCATGAGTATAATCCGGTCATCGGCATGAAGCGGCTGGCGGGACAGGCGCATGAACTGAAGACGCCGCAAGGGACCGTGCGCGCCAGTCAGGTGCTGCTGGCGACCGGCACGTCGGCGGTCGGGCCGCTGGGCTGGTTCCGTCGCCGGATCGTACCGATCGGAGCGTTCCTGATCGCCACCGAACCGCTGCCGGTCGATCTGCTCGATCGGCTGACGCCCCATCGCCGCAACACCACGGACACGCGCAATTTCGTCAGCTATTTCCGCACGTCTCCCGACAATCGCATCATCTTCGGCGGGCGCGCGCGCTTTTCCGGGCGCAGCGACGCGGCGTCCGACGCGAAGAGCGGGGTCATCCTGCGCCAGTCGATGGTCAGCGTCTTCCCCGAGCTAGCCGACGCGCGCATCGATTATTGCTGGGGCGGCATGGTCGACATGACCCGGGACCGCCTGCCTCGCGCGGGCGAGCGCGACGGCCTCTTCTACTCGATGGGCTATAGCGGCCACGGCACCCATATGGCGACCTATATGGGCGCGATCATGGCCGAGGTGCTGGACGGCCGGGCCGACCTCAACCCCTGGCGCGATTTCGACTGGCCGGCCATTCCCGGCCATTTCGGCAAGCCCTGGTTCCTGCCGTTCGTCGGAGCCTATTACCGCTATCAGGACCTTGTGAAATGACCGTTGATACCATGGACAAACTGAGCCAGGCGATCGCCCGCGGCGGAGAAGCCTTTATCGACGGCGCGTGGGTTACGGTGAACGCCGGCGAGATGCTGCCGGTCGTCAACCCCTCCACCGGCGACGTGGTGGCCAAGGTCGCTGCCGGCACGGCGGCGGACCTCGACCGTGCGGTTGCCGCCGCCCGCGCAGCTTTCCCGTCCTTCGCCCTTTCCGCCGTCGCGGATCGCCTGGCGCTGCTGGAGCGCATCCACGCGCTCATGCTCGACCGTGCGGAAATATTGGCACAGGCGCTGGTGTTGGAAATGGGTGCGACGATCAGTCATGCGCGCGCCGCCCATATCCCTCTGGCGGCCGCTCATGTGCAGGCCGCGATCGACGTGTTGCGCGACTATGATTTCCTGACGATGCGCGGCACCACCGCTATCGTGCGCGAGCCGATAGGGGTGTGTGGGCTGATCACGCCCTGGAACTGGCCGCTCTACCAGATCGCGGCGAAGGTCGCGCCGGCGCTGGCCGCCGGATGCACGGTGGTGCTGAAACCCAGCGAGTTGTCGCCCTTGAGCGCACTCATGTTCGCGCAGATCGTGCATGACGCAGGTGCGCCGGCCGGTGTCTTCAACCTCGTCAACGGCACCGGGGCCGAAGTCGGTGCGGCCATGGCGGCGCATCCCGGCATCGACATGATCTCCATTACCGGTTCCAACCGCGCCGGGGTGCTGGTGGCGCAGGCGGCCGCGCCCACGGTCAAGCGAGTGACGCAGGAACTGGGCGGCAAATCACCCAATCTGATGCTGCCCGACACCGATTTCGAAAAGGCGGTCCCGCCCGGCGTCATGTCCGCCTTCCGCAATGTCGGTCAGTCGTGCAGCGCCCCCACACGCATGATCGTGCCGCGCGACCGGCTGGCCGAGGTGGAGGCGATCGCCCGCGCGACGGTCGCGTCGATCATCGTCGGCCAGCCCAGCGAGGCGGAAACGATCATGGGGCCGATCGCCAATCACGCGCAATATCGGCGCGTGCAGGCGATGATCGCGGTCGGCATGGAAGAAGGCGCGCGGCTCGTCTGCGGTGGACCGGGGCAGCCCGAAGGGCTGGAGCAGGGATTTTTCGTACGCCCGACCATTTTCTCCGACGTCGACAGCGCCATGCGCATCGCGCAGGAGGAGATTTTCGGGCCCGTGCTCGTGATCATCCCCTATGACGATGTCGATCAGGCGGTCGCGATCGCCAACGACACGATCTTCGGGCTTGGCGGTCATGTGCAGGGTGCCGACCTTGATCAGGCCCGCGCCGTCGCCCGCCGCATCCGCACGGGACAGGTGCATCTGAACTATCCCGCCTGGGACCCTCATGCACCCTTTGGCGGCTATAAGCGATCCGGCAATGGCCGCGAATATGGCGCCTTTGGCTTTGAAGAATATCTCGAGATCAAGTCCATTCTAGGCTTCGCCTGATCCGTCCGAACATTGGAGGCCCGTTCCATGCCCGCCCCGTTGCGTTTCATCAAATCCTCGCCCGAACTTCCCGCCGAAGCAGACGCTGTCGTGATCGGCGGCGGGATCATTGGCGCTTTCACTTCCTATTATCTGGCCAAGCGCGGCTTCAAGGTCGCGCTGGTCGAAAAGGGCGTGGTCGGCGGCGAACAATCGAGCCGCAACTGGGGCTGGTGCCGCCAGCAAAATCGCGACGAGCGTGAATTGCCGCTGGCGACCAAGGCGCTCGACCTCTGGCAGGCGTTCGGCGAGGATATGGGGGAAGATACCGGCTTCCGCCGCTGTGGCCTCTTCTATGTCAGCAATAATGACGAGGAACTCGACACCTGGGCGCGCTGGGGCGAATATGCCCGGTCGGTCGGCGTCAAGACGCGCATGTTGTCGAGCGAGGAGGCGACCCAGCACGCCCGCTTCACCGGCGAACGCTGGAAGGGGGGGGTACATTCGCAAAATGACGGCATCGCCAATCCCGGCATGGCCGTGCCGGCGGTCGCACGGGCGCTGATGCGCATGGGCAGCAGCGTGCATCAGGCGTGCGCGGCGCGGGGCATCGAAACCGCCGGCGGCGCGGTCAGCGGCGTGGTGACCGAGCGCGGCACGATCCGTACGCGGCTGGTCATTCATGCAGGCGGCGCATGGGCATCGTCCTTCCTGCGCCAACTGGGCGTGGATTTTCCGCAAGCCACCGTGCGCCAATCGATCCTGGCGGTGGGCACGAGCGGTCTCAACCTCCCTGACGCATTCTACAGCAAGTCGCTGTCCATCACGCGGCGCGACGATGGCTGCCACACGCTGGCGATCAGCGGCCGGGCGAAGGTCGATCCCACGCTGCAATTTCTGCGCTATCAGAGCAAGTTCCTGCCGATGTTCAAGAATCGCTGGCGCAGCCTGTCGCCGGGCGGCCTGCACGGCCTTCGCGGTCGACATGAGGGAATGACGCGCTGGACTCTCGATGGCCCCACGCCGATGGAAAAGGTGCGTATCCTCGATCCGATCGCCGATCCCAAGACGGTGCGGCTGACGATCGAGCGCGCAGCCGACCTGATCCCTGCCCTGGGCTCGGTGCCGATGGTCGCGGCCTGGGCAGGCTTCGTGGACAGCACACCGGATGGCGTTCCGGTTATCGGCGAAATCCCGAACATCCCCGGCTTCATTCTGGCTGCTGGCTTTAGCGGCCATGGCTTTGGCATCGGTCCGGGTGCCGGACATCTGGTTGCGGATATCGCGTCGGGTCAAACCCCGATCGTCGACCCGAAACCCTATCGCCTTTCCCGGTTCAGTGGCGGCGAAAAGATCGACGTATCGGAATTTTGACCCGGGCAGATGAGGTGCGGACCGCCCCGCATGTTCATGCCGTGAGGGTTCATCGATTCACAATATTGCACCGGCCGGCCCGATGAATTTGACGTAATATTTCCGTAACGCGGCCTAGCCTGATCCGTAACAAGAGGTGGAAAGAACCATCCCGGCGAAGGCTTCCGCGACAGGCAGGACAAAGCCCGTGCGGACATAAAAAGCCAGCCCCACTTCGCAGGACATCGGGAACAGCGATTTCATAAGGGGAACACATCATGCGCATGTCATCGGTCCGCCGCCTTGGCTTCCTCGCGGGCTCCGCCGCCATCGCCCTGTCTGCCACGCTTTCGCCCGCCGCTCTGGCGCAAGAGCCGGCAGACCCGGCCTCCGACAGCACCATCGTGGTCACCGGCCTCAAGCGGCAATATTTCGGCGATACGCCGGTCAAGGAAATTCCCCAGGCGGTGCAGTTCCTGGAAGGCAAACTGCTCGACGATCTCAACATCACCCGCCTCGACACCGCGCTCGAACTGGCGAGCGGCGTGTCGCGCCAGAATAATTTTGGCGGCCTTTGGGACAGTTTCGCGATCCGCGGCTTTGCGGGTGACGAGAATTTCCCGAGCGGCTTTCTGGTCAACGGCTTCAACGGTGGACGTGGCTATGGCGGTCCGCGCGACGCGTCGAACGTCGAACGGATCGAGATTCTGAAAGGCCCCAACTCGGCGTTGTTCGGGCGCGGCGAGCCGGGCGGCACGGTCAACATCGTGACCAAGAAACCGACCTTCAAGGAAGGCGGCAGCTTCGCCATATCCGCGGGCAGCTGGGAGACATACCGGGTCGAAGCGGACTATAACCTGCCGCTGTCGGACAGCGTCGCGGTGCGGATCAACGGGTCGTCCGAGCAGGCGGAAAGCTTCCGCGACACGGTCAACACGCAGAAATATACGCTCACCCCGTCCTTCCTGGCCAAGCTGTCTGATGCCGACATCTTCACATATGAACTGGAATATGTGAACCAGGAGGTACCTTTTGAGCGCGGCGTGGTGGCGATCCCGACTGTCAACGCCAACGGCTCTATCAGCTATAATCTGGGCGCTATCCCCAACAGCCGGTTCCTCGGCAATCCCAATGACGGCCCGGTCAAGGTCGAGGTGCTGGGCCATCAAGCGCAGTACCAGCATGATTTCAGCGCGGATTGGACGCTGATGCTGGGTGCGGGCTACAAGGACACCACGTTCGAGGGCTTTTCCAGCGATCCGGAACTGGTGCTTAGCCGACAGCGGCTCGACAATGACGGGCGCACCTTGACCCGCCAGCGCCGTTATCGCGATTACAGCACCACCCATATGGTGTTCCGCGGGGAGCTCAGCGGAAAGGTCAACACGGGATCGATCGTCCATAATATCCGCATCGGCGCGGACTGGGATCGCTTCAAGATCAAGACATACCAGACCCGCTATCGTCCGATCGCTTCCGACCAGTCCTATGCGATCGACATTTTCAACCCCAACTACAACATTCCCGCGCCCACGCCGGGAACCGTGATCCAGAACGCGACCGAAATCCAGAAGGCCTGGGGCATCTACGCGCAGGACCAGATCGAGATTACCGAGCAGTTCAAGATACGCTTTGGCGGCCGCTATGACGATTTCAGCCAGGATATAGATCTGCGCCTCAACAACACCAATCCGCGCAAATCCTATACCAAGTTCAGCCCGATGGCCGGCCTTGTGTTCGAGCCGGTGAGCAGCCTGTCCTTCTACGCCAGCTATGGCAAGGGCTTCCGTCCCAACAGCGGCGTGGGCTTCGACGGCAATCCTTTCGCGCCGGAAATCAGCAAATCCTATGAAGTCGGCGCCAAGTTCATGACGGCCGACGGACGCATCACCAGCACCCTGTCGCTTTATAAGATGAAGAAGGATAATGTGCTGACGACCGACCCGGCCAACGCGGGCTTTTCCAAGCCGGTGGGATCGGCAAAGAGCAAGGGCATCGAGTTTGACCTCAACGCCAAGCTGCCCGCCGGGTTCGAGCTGTTCCTGACCTATGCCTATACCGATGCGGAGTGGGCGACCAACGCGCTCGATCCCAATTTCGGCTTCCAGATCCTCAAAGGCGATCCGCTCATCAACATTCCCAAGCATCAGGGCAATGCGCTGCTGTTCAAGAATTTCTCGATCGGGGACCATGAGGCGATGCTGGGTGCGGGCGTCAACCACGTCGGCAGGCGGCTGGGCGAGACAGCGACGACCTTCTTCCTGCCTAGCTACACCATCGCCAAGGTGCTGGGATCGTTCAACATCACCGACCAGATCAAGCTGTCGGCGGATGTGAACAACCTCTTCAACAAGAAATATTATGCCAGTTCCTATGCGGCATTGTGGGTCGCGCCGGGTACGCCGCGACAGTTCACCGTCCGCGCGAGCTTCAACTTCTGATGCAATGCCAGGCCGCCGGCATTTTCGTGCCGGCGGCCTGGCATTGCCCCTTCTTAACACAGGCATATCATGTCCCGGCTGCAATGGCTTCGCCTTCATCGCTATGCCGGCCTGACCATGGCACTTTTCCTGCTCGTTCAGGCGCTCACTGGCGCGCTGCTTCTCTATCGTGGACCTATTGAGCGCCTGCTCGATCCCGCGGGCCAGACCAGCCGGGGAAGAGCTGCGCTTATTTCAGCGGGAGAGGCGGCACGCGCCGCCAACAGCGCAATGCCTGGCACGCATCTCATCCGTCTGTTCGCCCCGGACTCCGACCGCGCCACATGGTTCGCCCATATGTCCGATGCGGATGGCCGGCTTACCTATGCCTCGATCGACCCGGCCGGCGGCGCGGTGCTGCGGGCCGGCGACCTGACCCGCTTCCCGCTCGAAGCGGCGCTACAGATTCATTACCGCCTTCTCACCGGCCGAGCCGGGATGATGGTGATCGCACTCAACGGGCTGGCGCTGGCGATCATGGCGGTGAGCGGCGTTGGTTATTGGTGGCCCAGGCGCAATCCCGCCAAGGCGCTGGCAATTCGATGGAGGCTTTCGCCTCGCCTCGTCCTGCGGCAGGTGCATCGGACCCTGGGCGTTATCGCCAGCGGCTTTCTCATTCTCATCTCTTGCACGGGTTTCCTGCTCGTTTTTCCGGATCTGGTCGGGAGCGGCGTTTCCGTTCCACCGGCGAATATATCGGCTCTTCAGATCGATCGGAGTGTGACCCTCGCGCAAGGCATTTTCCCCGGCGCGGCGCTCCGTGACATAAGGGTCGGCGGTGACAGGCTGACCGTCAATTTCCATGCGCCGGATCGGAATGGGCGCGCGGTCGATGTCGTCGCGGTGGCCTTGCCGTCTCCCCATATCTTGAGTGCCATGCCCGCCTCCCGCAGCCGCGCGCTCTGGATGGTCCTGCTTCCCATTCATACCGGCGAGTTCATAGGCCTTACCGGCTCCGCTCTCTGGCTGCTCGTCGCCCTCTCCCTAATCGCGCTGGCGCTCACCGGCCCGCTCATGTGGTGGCACGTTGCAACTCAGCGCCGCTGCGCTCCTCGAAAGGTTCCGACATGACCCTGCTCTACACCTCCGATCCTGCGCGCGGCCGGGTCTTGCGTGACATTTTCGCGCGGGAAGCGGCCGACATTGCCTTTGTCGAGCCGCCCGAAAGCTACGATCCGAGCGCCATCCGCTATCTGGTCGCCTGGAGTCCCTCGGCGGAACTGATCGCGAGCCTTCCCAATCTGGAAGTTCTCTTCTCGATCGGTGCCGGGGTCGACCAATTCAACATGGACGGTCTGCCGCCCCATATTGACGTGGTGCGGATGATTGAGCCCGGGATCGTGGCGGGCATGGTGGAATATGCGACGATGGCGGTTCTGATGCTACACCGCGACGTTATCGCCTACCGGGAAGCCCAGCGGGAAGAGCGCTGGTCACCGATCAAGCTCGTTCCGGCGCAGCATCGTCGCGTCGGGGTCATGGGCCTGGGCCAATTGGGTCAGGCTGTGCTCGAAGCGTTACGCCCATTTGGCTTTGCGCTATCGGGCTGGAGCCGTTCACTGCATCGGCTGGCGGGCGTGACATGTCATGCCGGCACGACGGGGCTTGGTGACTTCCTCGCCGAATGCGACATTCTCCTGTGCCTTCTCCCGCTGACGCCGGAAACGCGCGGCATCCTGTGCCGCGACCTGCTCTTGCAACTGCCCCGGGGCGCGTCGCTCATCAACGCCGCGCGTGGCGGCCATCTCGTGACAGAGGATCTGCTGGCCTTGCTCGATGAAGGCCATATCTCCGCAGCCTTGCTTGACGTCACCGATCCCGAACCGTTGCCGACAGGCCACCCTATCTGGAGTCATCCCCGCATTCTGCTCACCCCGCATGTCGCGAGCATGACGCGCGCGGACAGCGCCGCGCACGCCCTCATCGCCAATATCCGCCGCCATCGGGCGGGAACAGCGATGGAAGGCAAGGTAGAACGCGGCACAGGCTATTGAAAGCACGACAGGCAAGTCGGAACCGGAGGGGTTTGCCGCCCCTTCGGCATTTTAAAGCTCCAGCGCCTTGTCCAGCACATCGACGAACAGATCGACATTCTCCCGGCTGAAGATCAACGGCGGACGGATCTTGAGGATGTTGTGATCCGCGCCGCACGCGCTGATCAGCACGCCGTTCTCACGCATGGCATTCACGACCTGGGTTGTGCGGGCACGGTCGCTCGCCTGGCTCTCCTGGTCCGTCACAATATCGGCGGCAACGAAAAGGCCAGCGCCGCGCACATGCCCGAGGCAAGCGTGCCGCTCCCGCAAGGCCTCGACTCGGCTCAGGAGATAAGCCCCGACATCACGGGCGTTGTCCATGATATGGTCGCGCTTGATGACCTTGAGCACCGCCGCCGCCGCTGCGCAGGACACCGCGTTGCCCGCGAACGTGTTGAAATAGCGGGAACTGCGCCCGAACTCCTCAACCACGTCATGCCGGGTCAACAGACCGGCAATGGGCTGTCCGTTGCCCATGGGCTTGCCAAGCGTCACGATGTCGGGATCAATGCCATGCCGCTGGAACCCCCACATATGGCTCCCGGTCCGGCCGAAGCCCGGCTGCACCTCGTCGGCGACGAAAATGCCGCCGGCTTTGCGGATTGCCTCGACTGCACCCTTCAGAAATCCGGGCTCTTCGGGAAGGATGCCGTCACTCGTAAAAAGCGAATCCACGATGAGCATGGCAGGCCGGATACCGTGTCTCTTCATATCGGCGATCGCCGACTCCACGTCGCGCGCGAAGCGTTCGCCGACATTGGGACCGGTACGATAGGCCGCTGGCGCGGGAACGGTGCGCACATGCATCCCCAGCGGAACGCCCTCACCCAATGTCGGAGAGAATTTCGAAACCGCGTCGGTTATGCCATGATAGGCGGTCTCAGTGACGATGACACCGGTTCCGCCAGTGCGAACCTGCGCGATGCGATAGGCAAGATCGTTCGCTTCGCTGCCTGAGCCGGTCAGCATCATATGCGACAAATCGCCCTCCACGGTCGAAAGCAGACTGTCGGCGAGCTCAAGGATGGTTTCGTGCAGATAGCGCGTGTTTGTGCATAGCGTCGCCACCTGTCGGGTGATCGCTTCTACGACATCAGGATGGCAATGGCCGAGCGACACGACATTGTTGTAGGTATCGAGATAGCGCCGTCCATCGGGGTCGTAGAGCCACACACCCTCGCCACGGACGAAATGGAGCGGCTTTTGGTACATCAACCGATAAGCGGGCCCAAGCAGCCGGTCGCGCTGTTCGATCATCCGCGCCTCATGTGCATCGAGTTCGACTTGCCCGGGGATGAAGGCGTTTACGGAGGACACATCCACGAAGGTCATTCATTGTCTCCTGACTGGCAGAATTGAAGCAAACGGCGGCTGGCCTCGGCCCGAGGCAGCTGGTCGATATGGTCGAGGCCCGCCCATGCGAGACCGTTATTGCGCATGATATAGGCGCGATTTTCGGGGTAACGTGTCGCGCGCCATTCGGTGATGAGCACCGTGATAACAAGCCGCGCCATCACCAGGTCCAGCATCACGACCTGCTCCCCCGGCTCCAGCTGCAGCCGACCGTGATAGGCGCCGATCATTTCCGCTGCATTCCGAAGCGGGTCGGGACCGTCCACCAGTTGATAGGCAGCAGCAGTCGCGATCTCGCCTACAAGCGGCCCGTGGATCACATCGCCAAAATCGATGATAGCCGCCACCTCGTCGGTGCGGTCCGGCCGGACCAGCACATTGCCAAGGTTGAAATCATTATGGATCACCTGCGCGCGCAGCTTGGTGAGTGCCGGCAGTGTGTTTGCCTCATAATGATCCATGAAGCGCCGGACGAGCACGCGCCGCGCCGGGTCGGCAATGCTGTCGATCATCCCGGCAAGGCGATGCGCGGCCGCCACGTTCCAGAGCAAATCATGTTCTGCCGCCGGATGGACAAAGTCATGAAGGGCCCGATCGAGCGAGGCGAGACAGCGGCCCAGCGCCTGACGCAGCGCTGTCGTCCTAGGCGAGGCGACAAGCGGCGTGCCCGGCAGGAATGTCAGCATCCGAAGGATCGAAGCGCGACCGTCGGCCAAGGATATGTCCGTGTGATACCGCCCGTCGAGGGCCGCCACTGGATGTGGCACGGGCAATGAAGGCTCCGCCTCCTTGAGATGATTGAGCACAGCATTTTGCAGATGCACGATTTCGCGCGCTTCGGCGGGGTTCGATATCTTCAGGAGGAACTGGCTGCCGTCGGGGGCGGTCATCCTGAAGTTGCGATCCCTTTCTCCACTCAGTTCAACGGCATGGAGCGCCTTGCCGAAGATGTTTCGCGCCAGGTCTTCTGCATCCTGCGCGCCGAGTTGGGGCGGCTGGGTGGTAAGCGTCGGATCGAGTAGCATATTTCGCCCCATGTTGATCGAGCCGCGATGGTATTTCCTGCGCAACCCAATGGATTTCGACATTCCGCATGCTGGCATGCTATGAGGGACATGCTGCCGTAAAATGTGCCGAATTCGTGCGGAGTGCCGATCGATCAGGCTGCGATTTGAACCGCCTCGAGCATCTTTATGCCCATGTCAGTCCGTCGATTGAACGAGATCGAGGAACCCGCGTTGCCCGACCTCGAAACTGCGCACGACGAAATAACTGAAATAGCGGTCGACCAGACCGCTTTCCTCGACGATTTTCATGATCGTTTGGGAATAATGCGACACTGACCGGGTCACGAACTTCAATATATAGTCGCAATCGCCGCTGACGCGCGCGCATTCCTGAAGTTCGTCGATAGTCTTCAGCTTCTGCTCGAAGCGCGACACCGTTCCCATACGCCGGTCATGCAACGTAATCTCCGCGAATACCGTGACCAGTTCGCCGATCGCCGCAAGATTGATACGTGCGCCATAGCCGGTGATGTAGCCCGCCGCTTCAAGGCGATCCACCCGCGTCAGGCAAGGGCTGGGCGACAGACCCACCTTCTCCGCCAAGGCAGAATTGGTGATACGGCCATTCTTTTCGAGAACGGCCATAATTCGCAGGTCGGTCGCATCCAGCTTTATGGTCCTTTTCACGGCGACGGCAATTCCTCTATTCAGCGAAGTTGAAATGGCCGGCCATCCGCACCCACGATCTCAAAGTCCCAGCAATGCCGGCAGATCGTTGAAATCGCGAATGCGGGTGAGACCATAATGTTCTGTCGGCGGCTCATGCCCGCGATCGACAAAGACCTTCGCGCCAAACCCGAGATCGTGGGCGGTCATCAGATCGTAGCGGGGGCTCGATGACACATGCATCATAACTTCAGGCGAACAGCCCAGGCGGTCGAACATATATTCGAAGGGCCGCATGAGCGGCTTGTAGGCACCCGCCTCCTCCGCCGTCAGCACGGCGTGGAAGGGCACGCCGATGTTGCGGGCGCTGTATGGGATCAGGTCCACCATGCTATTGGACAGGATGACCAGCGGATAATGATCGGCGATTCGCGACAGTGGACCCGGAACGTCCGGGTGCGGTTGCCACGTCGGAACGGCATCGTATAAAGCCTGCGCATCCTTCGCTTCGAAAATGACGCCGTGCTTCCGACACGTACGCTCGATCGAATTGGCGACGACATCATGGAAAGGCTTCCAGGCACCAAGAACCTCGTCAAGGCGATAGGCGCGAAAGGATGCCAGGAAGGGCTCCATTTCCGATGGGTCTACCCGATCGGCAAAAATTTCGCGCGCGGTCGGCCCCATGATGAAGTTTATCATCGTTCCATAGCAGTCAAAGCTGATAAATTTGGGTCTGAACACCGGGCCGTACCTTTGCTGTCGTTGAAGGGCCTGATGAATAGCGTCTCTTTATCGATAATTTCCGCTGTGCATTAAATTGTTCGAAGCGAATTCTTCCAATTTATGGCGCCTTCACCAAAGATCAATCGCTAAGCGGCAGCGACGAATTGCGGATCGGCGTGCTGGAAACGATGAATATGGAATAGCTTTGGATGCCGAGATCCGCTTGCCATATCTGTTCCAGAATTCGCGCCGGCCCATCATAGCCCTGAGCAACGATTTTCACGAGATAATCGAATTTGCCGTTCACCATGTGGAACTCGACCACCTCGGCTATACGCAAGACGGCCCTTTCGAACCGCTCCGCCTCCGCCCGCCGATGGTTTTTCAAGATCACCTGCACATAAGCGGTGACGAAATCGCCAAGTTTAGCGAGATCGAAATGGGCGTTATAGCCGATCACGATCCCCGCCGCCTCGAGCTTCTTGATTCTTGCCAGGCAGGGACTGGCCGACAGCCCCACCGCTTCCGCCAGATCGACATTGCTGATGCGGCCGCTGGTCTGCAGCTTGCGGAGAATTTTGATATCGATCCGGTCGAGCTTCATTTCGCTGGTCTGTTTCCCCGTCCCATCTGCTTTCGGCAGGCCAAGGGGTCTGCCTGTCCATCATGCGGTAATGCCACCAAAGATTCTGCGGTTCAGGAGCTTTGTACAATCCAAATATCAGGCTTGGATGTATCGAGCCGATGGATTCTGCCGACCGAAAAATCATAGCATCGGCCGCGTGGATCGCGGTGGAACGTGCAATGGAAAAACTGGACCGGTTGGATTTCAAGATATTGTCCTATCTCCAGGAACAGGGTCGGGTCACGAACGTCGGTCTGGCGAACGCCATCGGCTTGTCCGCCAGTCCATGTCTCAGCCGGCTGAAGAGGCTGGAGGATGCAGGTTACATAAAATCCTACGGTGCGCGGGTCGCGCTGGAGAAAATGGGCGATTACCTAATGGTGTTCACGGAGGTGACATTGGCCGATCACCGCGTTGCGGATTTCGGGCGCTTCCTCGCGCGAGCGAGGGAAGTATGCGAAATCGTCGAGTGCCACCATGTCAGCGGAGGCTATGTGTCAACGGCGGAGTAAAAGTCGGCCATTGGGCGGCGCAAAATCAGGCCGGGTGATCCGTGTGCTGGCGAGCGCCGCGAGGGCGTAGCCCGAGTGGGGGTCGCCAACACACGGATGGTCTTTTCTGTCAGGGGTTGGAGCGTGCCTTGCGCGCCTGGCTTTGGGCCAGACGATAGCTCTCTCCGTTCATCTCGAGTATGGAGACGTGGTGGGTAAGCCGGTCGAGGAGCGCGCCTGTCAGGCGCTCGGAGCCGAACGTTTCGGTCCACTCGTCGAACGGCAAGTTGCTGGTGATCAGCGTCGAGCCGCGCTCGTAACGCTGCGAGATCAGCTCGAACAGCAGTTCCGCGCCGGTTTTCGAGAGCGGCACGAACCCCAGTTCATCGATGATGAGGAGCTTGTATCCGGCCATTTGCTTGTGGAGGCGCAGAAGGCGGCGTTCGTCGCGTGCCTCCATCATCGCGCTGACCAGCGCGGACGCGGTGGTGAAGCCGACCGTCAGGCCCTTCTGGCAGGCGGCAAGGCCGAGGCCGATCGCCACATGGGTCTTGCCGGTTCCCGAGGGACCAAGGGCTATGACGTTCTCGCGGCGGTTGATCCAGTCGCAGCGTGCCAGTTCCAGCACCTGCATCTTGTTGAGCTTGGGGATCGCGGCAAAGTCGAAGCTGTCGAGGCTCTTGGCGGCCGGGAACTTCGCAGCCTTGATCCGGCGCTCGACCATCCGGCGTTCCCGGTCGATCAGCTCCAGTTCGACAAGCCGGGCAAGGTAGCGGACGTGATCTGCGCCCTCGGCCGCGCATCGCCGGGCCAGCTTGTCATGCTCGCGCAGGAAGGTTGGTAGCTTGAGCGTCTTGAGGTGGCTGGCCAGTAACAGCTCGGGGGACGGACTGCTCATGCCGCATCCTTCGCATCGCCCGAGAGCAACTGCATGTAGGAGCGCGCCGATGTCGTCTCCACCCTGGCTCTGGGCAGATAGGGATAGATCGCCATGTCCAATCGGGGTGGTCGGCGCTCCACCCGGCACAGCAGGAGATGCTTCACGGCATCAAAGCCGATCGCCCCGATATCGAGAGCCTGCTTTACGGCCGCATGCAGATCGGCAAGCGTGAAGCTCTCCAGCAGACGCAGCACCTGCACATACTCGCGCCGACCATGCTTGCCCATACGAGCTTCCATGAGGCGGCGCAGCGTTGCAAACGCTTCGGGCAGGTGCCAGCCTTGCAGGGGCGCTGCCTGATCGAGCGCATTGATCTTCTGTTCGATCAGGGGAAGGTAATGGATGGGATCGAAGATCACGTCCTCGCGCTCGTAGCTGCGCACATGACGGGCAATGACCTCGCCCCGGCAGCCGATCACCACCTCGCCGACATAGCCCCGGATCCATACCTCCTGATGGCCGAAGCGCACCGGCACCGAGTAATCATTGGTCCGGTAACGCACCAGCGCCTGCGACGAGACCTGGCCGCTGGTCTGGTCACAAGCCTCGAACGGGGCAGCCGGCAGTTCCTGCATCGCCGCCAGATCGCGCTTCAGCCTCTCGCCGATCGTCTCGCTCTCGCCCCGCAGCCGGTCGTTCTGACGCTTGCGGCATTGCTCCTCGAGCCACAGGTTGAACGCCTCCCACGTCGCGAACCGGGGGATCGGCACCATGAAGTTGCGGCGAGCATAACCGACCAGCCCTTCAACACTGCCTTTGTCGTTCCCCCTGCCGGGACGGCCGTAACGATCGCGGATCAGGTAATGCGACAGGAAGCCGCTGAACAGCCGGGCGCGCTGCCTCGTGCCGTCGGGCAGGATCTTCGAGACCAGGCAGCGGTCGTTATCGTAGACGATCGACAGCGGCACCGCGCCGAAAAACGCGAAGGCGTGCACGTGGCCGTCCATCCATGCCTCGGCAACGGCAGCGGGATAGGCGCGCACGTAGCAGGCGTCGCTGTGCGGTAGATCGAGCACGAAGAAATGCGCCTTCTGCACAACACCGCCGATCTCGACCATGGCCTCACCAAAATCTGCCTGGGCATGGCCGGGCGCATGCGCCAGCGGCACGAACATCTCCCGGCTGCGCTGCTCGCGCTGTCGGATGTAATCCTTGATGATCGTGTAGCCGCCGGTGAAACCGTGCTCTTCGCGAAGGCGGTCAAATACCCGCTTCGCCGTATGACGCTGCTTGCGCGGAACCTGACGGTCACCATCAAGCCATGCATCGATGATCGGAACGAACGCTTCCAGCTTGGGCCGCCGCACCGCCGCCGTCCGGCGGTAACCGGGGGGCTCCGAATACGACAGCATCTTGCGGACCGTGTCGCGCGATACGTTGAAATGCTTCGCCGCCTCACGCTGGCTCATGCCGCCCGCGCAAGCAAGACGCACCTTCAGGTAAAGATCCACGGTATATATCTCCACGCCCTCCCTGCTCGCGCAAAGAAGGCAAAGTGGACGACTTTTACGCCGCCCGCAGCAGCACTTCGCCGCCGCCACCGTGGTCTAATTTTGCACCGCCGTTCTCATGAATCATGGCTGCACCTCCATCCTGTCGGCCGATGGGTTGGAAATGGCTGTTGCCGCCGCTGTCCGGGACGGGGCCGATCGTACCTGGGTGGCGTCGCCCTCGATCTCCCGGCTCCAGTCAATCGCATCGACATAGATGCCGAGCGGATTACGGCGGAGATCATCGGCGGTTCGCGGAACCTTGGTGACGATGGTCAATATCGCCGTCCAGCGCGACGAGCCCGCCTGGCTTCCCCGCTCATATTCGCTCTCGGTCCATTTCACTTGAGAACGCGTGTCGATGCCTTTGGCCATAAATGGCTTGGACATAACATCGACCACCCGGCCGCTTCCGCGACGAGTCTATCCTTCCCAAGCGAGGGGCTCAAACCTCGGCGCCTTCCAACGAAAACGCCACGACACATTATCGTAATGTCAAGTCGGTGCAACAGGTTAGAGAGAGAGAGATCGAAATCAGCTTTGTTCCACCCTGTCCGCATCGCCCTTGGTTGAGATAGGCAGCTCTGACGCGCCCTAAGTTCATGTGCGAGGACAGACCGGTCGTCCACGTCGAGCGTCGGCCAGGACAGCGGTTCCACTATCGGCGCATATAAGTCCGATCCGGGCCGATCCGGGCCGATCTGGACCATTCCCTTGCAGGCCGCCGAAAAGCGATAGTCATTCATGGCAGCGGATCGCTTCTGCATCCCCGGCGTGGGGCTGGCCCGCGGCCACTGGACATCGTCATGAACAGGCCAACGCCCGATGAAGAACTACAAGACCCGGCTCCTGCCCGAGGAGATGAGCAGGCGGCTCGAGCATCTGGCGACAAGTTCGGGTCGGGCGCGGTCGGAAGTCCTGGTCGATGCCTGTTTCAACCTGCGACAGGCGCCAAGCTCTTTGCCCAGTGGCCGAGGAGCTTGCAAATGATGCCCGAACTTCCACCATTCAAGAACACGGAGCTTCCAAACCCCGGCATGCTCGAGCTGATCGCCCTGTGCATATACTGCCCGACGCCGCGCCGCACACTCAAAGGCGCAGCGCGCCAGCAAGCCCTCGGTGGAACGATACGGGCGACGGCAGCTAAAGGGGCTTCTCCATGTCGACAAGACGTCGCCTAACCAAGTCACCCGGCCAAGCCTATGCGACAACGCTGCATGGGGCACCGGCGGCTGGCGAAACGCCGACGGCAACTCTCCTAACCCCGCGTGACATCCTGTCGCGGCTGAACATGCACAGCACCGATCCCGCAAAATGGATGCGCCGGACCTTCGTGAAACATGGCGTGCCCTACATCCATGCGTGCGGAAAGACGCGCGCGACAGAGTCACAATATCAGCTGCTGCTGGAGAAGATCACATGCTCTCCCTCCGTACCCGTGGGAAGAACCGGGTTTACCATATTCGAGGAACAATCGCGCTCGGCAACAAACGGATCATCGTCAAGGAGTTTAGTACAGGAACGAGTGACCGCGATGCTGCGGCGCACCTGATGGCTGAACATGAGACGAAGCTGCGGCACCGGCTGATGTTCGGTCCGGCCGCGATTGTGGCGCAAGGCAAAATAGCCGACGCTTTTGAAAGCTACCTGACCAAGGCGAAGCCCCCCTGCCCGTCCGACATCCTGCGCATCGGCAAGCTAAACGGGCTGATCGGCGACTTCAGCCTGCGCGAGCCCAAACAAGCCTGGGAGCATTTTCGCCGCGCCTATCTGACCGGCCATGACCCGGCGGGCCAGGATCGCTATCGCGCCGTGTTCCAGGCCGCGATCAACGTCCATCACGACCTGCACGACCTTCCGCCCTTGCGCATCAAGGCGATCCCGTTCGACAATGAACGGGTGCGCTTTCTCAGCAAGGAAGACCGCGACCGGCTGATCGAGGCCTACTCACCGCACATACAGCCGATCATCACCCTGCTCGCCTTCCATGGCCCACGCATCCAGACGGCATTGCAGCTCCCATGGGGTGTCGAGGGCGTCGATATGGAGCAAGGATCGATCCGGCTTAACCACAGCAAGAATGCCGTCATCCGGTCCGTGCCGATGCATCCCCGCGTCATGGACGTCCTGCGTCCAATCTGGGAGAAGCGAGGGCAGCCGACAAAGGGGCATGTCTTCCTCAACCGGTTGGGCAAGCCCTATTCCGACACCCGCAAGGCGAAGATCCCCGGCGGCAACCCGATCAAGAACCAGCACGCCACCGCCTGCAAGCGCGCAGGGATCGAGGATTTCACCGTCCATGACTGGCGACACCACTGGGCATCGCACTGCGTCATGGCCGGGATCGACCTCATCACCATCATGAACATGGGCGGCTGGAAATCGCTCCGGATGGTACAGCGCTATTCCAGCGTCAGCGTAGATCATATGCGCGAGTCCATCAACAGGCTAAGCTAACTTGATTCAGTCTCTATCCGGTAGATGACCGCTGCTTTTTCAATGCCTATCGCGCCTGCCTGGAACAAATGATGGACAAATCGCCGTCAATGTCTCAAGGGAAGCCCGACGGCCTGCTCTAGAGGGTAATATGCGATCTGATATGACTCCCGCTGAAGTCATTAGTCACATGCTCGAGACAGGCAAGCGCAGGCTCAAAAGCCAAATGCCATGGCTCAGCCGATTGCCGGATGGCATCGGATCGATTCTCGATGTGGGAGCAGGGGCAGGAGCCCATAGCGCCTATTTCAAGGAGAGAGGCTACAGACCGGTGGCGCTCGACTATGAGCCGACCCAGTTCCAATTTCACGATGAGATCGAGTTTCTGGCGACCAATCTCATGGAGATTGAGGAAGGACGCCTTTTCGATGCTATTTTTATGTCGCATGTCCTAGAACATATGCCCGACACCATGACGGCCATGACAAAAATCCGGGCAATGCTGAATCCGAATGGCTATCTGTTCATTATCGTGCCGCCGTTCGACGGACGGACGGGCAACGATCACTGCCACATCGGTTGGACATGCGCACAGCTCGCGATGTGGTTCGTAGCCTCAGGGTTCGACTGCACGGGAGCGACCTTTATGGAAATGGGCCAGCACGTCTGCGGCTGGGGTCGCAAGCGCGACTTTTCGCCCACAGGCTTCGAGATTATGCGGTTGAAAGAACACCTTCCACAGCCTTGGGCCGAAGCCTGTTACATTGAGGATAATGATGATCGTTTGCCCGACGTGGTGTTCGCTGACCCCTTAAAGATCGTGAAGCGTACCTTATCCGCCACTCTCCCAATCGTGGGACTCGAGGTTGCGGAGGCGCTATATCTCGATTTCAAGCCAGGAACGTGGGCCGAGGTGACAGTCGATGTCGGAGTGCCGCTCGATCTTACTAGGGAACCGCTACAGTTCGCGTCGGTCATCAAGCATGATTGCAATCTGCTCCGTTTCATGATTTCGTCCGATACTGCTGGTTGGGATTGCTTTGTGGAAGCGCATGTCAGGACCACGGCGGGCATTTCGATAGCCACGATAAACGAAGCGGATTGTATCGTCCGCACAGGACGCGCTGTCGATTTTACTGCAATCCGCAGAATTTCCGTAGGAGGATTCGGAGACGGGCCAGTCAGGATGTGGATCGGGCATGAGGGAAAAGCTTTGAGCGCCGCAAAATGACAGGTGAGGGGATGACCGCACGACAGTATCGAAGTCGAAGCGAATAAGGCCGCAACTGCGAGCATCGCGCCCGACAGTAGCCTGAGCAGTAAAGTGCAGCGACTCGGGAGCCGCGCTCGCAGGATGGGTCCAACGCCAATCTCATGGCATTACAGTAGGCTCAAAATCTCGCCCACCGGGCCTCGCGCTTATCGGATTATCCTATCAAAATCGGAATAGCCCTTTGCAATAGCTCTTGCTGCGGCTAGCAGTTTGGAAGTTTCACTATGGCACGGACCGTGACAAATCTTATCAAACTGATCAAACCTCGCCGCTTTTCCGATGACAGAGGTTGGTTTTCCGAAACCTATGTCGACAAACGCTGGGCGGAGGCGGGGGTGAATGTTCGGCTGGTTCAGGACAATCATAGCTATTCAGCGCCCGTCGGAACCATAAGGGGCATTCATTTTCAGAGGCCGCCACACGCTCAGGCCAAGCTGGTTCGCTGCATCCGCGGCCGGATACTCGACTATGCAGTCGATCTGCGCGCGGGCTCGCCTACCTATGGCCAGCATGTTTCTGCGGAACTTAGCGCGGAAAACGGCCACCAGCTTTTTATACCTGTCGGTTTTGGACACGCTTTCGTGACCCTAGAACCTGATACCGAAGTCATTTACAAGGTTTCGGAATATTACGCGCCAGATTGCGACGGCGGCGTGCGGTGGAATTGCCCTGACATCAATATTCTCTGGCCTTTGCCAGAATCCGGCCCGGTCCTATCGGCCAAGGACGAGACACTCCCGACGCTCGCCGAATTCGATAGCCCTTTCCATTTCACAGGCGAACCGCTCGCTCCTATCGAGCCGTGAACTGGAACAACGCTCAACACGAGGGATCATGATGCGCATATTGGTCACCGGGGGAGCCGGTTTCATTGGCTCGGCGCTCGTCCGCCACCTAATCGCGGATAGCGATCATGAAATATTGAATCTCGATAAGCTCACATATGCAGGCGTGCTATCATCACTTACTCCTATTGCCAAGAATCCCCGCTACCGATTCGTCCGAGGTGATATCTGCGATGCTGCACTTCTGAGCCGCCTGTTGGCAGAATTTCAACCTCAGATCATTGCGCACCTCGCTGCAGAAAGCCATGTTGATCGCTCCATCGACGGCCCGGATGAGTTTATCCAGACCAACATCGTCGGCACCTATACGATCCTCCAGCAGACGCTGAGCTATTTCCGCAGCCTAGACAATGCCGCGCAGGCCGCATTCCGCTTCCATCATATCTCGACCGATGAGGTGTTCGGGTCCTTGGGCGAGACGGGCTATTTTACCGAGACAACCGCCTATGACCCACGCTCGCCCTATTCCTCGTCAAAGGCAGCCTCGGATCATCTTGTCCGGGCATGGGGCCACACCTATGATCTACCGGTGCTGATAACCAATTGCTCGAACAATTACGGTCCCTATCATTTTCCTGAAAAGCTGATTCCGCTCATCATTATCCGTGCATTATCGGGCGCGCCGCTCCCAGTCTATGGCAATGGCAGCAATGTGCGTGACTGGCTGTTCGTGGAGGATCACGCTCGTGCCTTGCGGACAGTCTTTGAACGGGGCAAGCCAGGTGAAACCTACAATGTCGGCGGCAACTCCGAGCGGCGAAACATCGACGTTGTGAACAGTATTTGCGATATCATGGACCGTCTCCTCCCCCGCGATAATAGCCGTTCTTATAGCGAGCAAATTAATTTTGTCGCGGACCGGCCAGGCCATGATCATCGCTATGCAATAGACGCGAGCAAAATACGTGATCAGCTCGGCTGGCAACCGTCTGTCACCTTTGAGCAGGGCATAGAGACTACGGTTCGGTGGTATCTGGACAATAAGCCATGGTGGCAGGACATTCTGGACAAACGCTACACAACGGAGCGGCTTGGCCTCGAAAAGATTGGCTGACAGTGGGCCACCTTTTACTAAGACTAACCTTGATCAGAGAGTTTGGATTTTAAACATGAAGGGGATCATTTTAGCGGGTGGCACTGGAAGCCGACTGCACCCGATGACGCTGGTAACCTCCAAGCAACTCATGCCCGTCTATGACAAGCCGATGATCTACTATCCGCTGTCTACTTTGATGCTGGCCGGCATCAGGGAGATATTATTGATCTCTACCCCTCGCGACGTTCCGGCGTTTCGGGACTTGTTGGGCGATGGCAGTAAATGGGGGCTAAACATTCAATATGCCGAGCAGCCGAGCCCTGATGGGCTCGCACAAGCCTATATCATCGGCGCGGACTTCGTGCAGGGCGAGCGGTCGGCGCTGATTCTTGGTGACAACATCTTCTACGGCCACGGCATGAACGAAATGTTCGGCAACGCCCTGACCAAGACGAATGGCGCAACCGTGTTTGCCTATCATGTCACCGACCCCGAGCGTTATGGTGTAGTCGAGTTCGACGAACAAGCACGGGCTTTGTCAATTGACGAGAAACCGGCAAACCCCCGATCAAACTGGGCGGTGACGGGCCTGTATTTCTACGATGAGCAAGTCGTCAACATAGCAGCGGATCTTAAGCCGTCACCGCGAGGCGAACTGGAAATCACCGATATCAACCGCGCCTATCTCGAACGTGGCGCATTGTCGGTTGAGGTCATGGGGCGCGGCTATGCCTGGCTGGATACCGGAACGCCGGACAGCCTAATCGAAGCCGCGGAATTCGTGCGTGTCCTTGAAAAGCGCCAGGGCTTTAAGATCGCCAGCCCGGAAGAAATCGCGTGGCGGATGAGCTTCATCGACGATGCCCAGCTACGGCGTCTGGCCGCAGACTTGGGCAAATCGGCCTATGGCGCGTACCTGAGAGGACTTGTCTGAACCTTCACACAAGTCCTCTCAGTATCTTACAAAACGTTCGCATTTTGGAGCGTGATAGCCGGGAAGATCAATGAGGATAGGATATTGACGAATTTCTGAAGGTCGGCAATGGGTGCGTTGGACACATACAGCACGTCCTTGTCGCGAATAGGCAAGCTCTGCGCGATGAAGAAGGTCGCTGGATCCTTCATGTCGATGCGATAGATGACCGGCACCTTGCCATCCGGGGTTGTGCGCGCACCTGCAGCCACGGCAGGATCAAGCGCTGTCGGCGTTTCAAGCCGGAAAATGAAAACGCCGCGCACATCCGCTCGATCATCGCGTAATCCACCCACCCGGCCCAGAGCCTGCGCTAGAGTGATACCATTGCCCTCAAACGGAACTTCGCCGTTGCCGCCCGTCGCTCCAAGCGCGGTGAAACTGAAAGGCTGATAGAGTGCCGTCACGACGTCACCAGGTTGCAGATACACGTTCTGGGCGGGATCCGAGATAATCGAGGAAAGTGCCATTGATGTTGTGCGCGTGCCGCGGCTCACCTGTATGGTCATCTTTCCGACAGGTTGCTTAGCGCCACCCGCGCCCGCCAACGCGTCGAGGACGCGCTCGCCCTTCGCCGTGAGGGGCAATCGGATATTGGTAACCACGTCCCCCACGACCGTCACTTCCCGGGTCGCGTTACGAACAAGGCGGACAATGACCTGAGGATCATGGGCTTTGCCGGAAAGACGCCCGACGATATCTCGTGCAATGTCCTGCGGCGTCCGGCCGGCCGCGAGAACCGATCCTGCAAAGGGAACGGTCACCCGCCCGTCTGTACCAACCATCTGCTCGGGCATATTCGTGCTTTTCGCTACCTGACTATTGACGGGATTCACCTCTGTCGCGCCGCCGATGGTTCCACCGAACAGCGCCGCCGGGGGAGCCTCCCAAATCACGATGTCGAGGATATCCCCTCGCCCCACGACCGTGTTGTCCGGCGCGCCTTGGCCCAGTACTTCGGAAAAAAGCGCGGCCCGGCTGCCGGCGAGCATCTGGCGTGCAACGCCATCCGTGACGTCAATGACCTTTATGTCAGCGTTAGAGACAGTATGACCTTCAATCCGTGCCACGGCTCGCGATGACGGTCCGACCGCTGGCATCATCCCGCAGCCGCCGAGCGACACCAGCATGGCGACGAGACACGTACCGCGCAGCGACCGCATCCGGGCAGCGCTAAGGAAAAAAGAGATCAAGGTCATACTCCGGGACTGTATTTGTGCTGGCCTTAACCCACTCTTGTGCCACTTTCCATCCCGCTGAAAACCTTTCGCCGAATTCTGCCGCGATCTGCCTTATTCCATTGTCATGCCTCGCGCTATGTCGGTAAATGTCATCGACACAAAGCTGTTGAAACCCATCGGCTACGGAGTTACCACGCTTGGGTGCACAGTTTCATGTTACAAAAACTGCTATAGAAATTTCGTATATTATACAGAGACGGCTAGAAGTATCATAATAACTTTATTGAGTCATGATTGGAAAATCCTATTTTATTTCGATCTTAAATCCAATTATTGTCTTTATAACTTATGGCGACAAAGGCATCGATTTAAACCAATACGCTCGACTGCCTTGTCAGATTTTGAGATAACAAATTTCTAATGACTTATCAGAGCATCATCCACCGAATTAATAACCCGATCCTTAGCCGAACAGGCAAGTCGGGTCATTTCGCCCGCGAGCTTGCTACTAAATCTGCGATCGCGGGAACGCTAACGTTCGTCGTACAACCTACCGATGCTGCACATAACAATCTGGGTAGGTTCGGAAAGTGCAACGTCTTCTTCGGCTTGTCCGACTCCGGCAAGAATGCGGGAGAAGCTGCCTGTTCTTTGTGAACTTAGTCTTTGCACCAAGGCAATGATACAGATGAACCTGCTGCTGCGCTGGATCGATCGTTGGATCGCGAGACGCGGCCTACGCGCGACCTTAAGATTGGCTTGGTTGAAACAATGGCTGCCCAAGGATCATCGGCATTGGCTTGAAACGCCCCGACCTTTCGATGCGTGGCTGTCCGTCAACGGTACAAGTCCACTCGCCAGCGAAAATCTGGTCGCCGCGCTGACCGCACGAAACGGCCGCCTGCCACGCCTGTCGGTTGTAATGCCGGTGTATCGCCCGGCGATGGACATGCTAGCAGCCGCCATAGGTTCCGTCAGGAAACAGGTCTTTCAGGACTGGCAACTCTGCATCGTCGATGACGGGAGTAGAGATCCTGAGTTGACGGCCTATCTCACCAATCTCGCCGCGAGCGATCCGCGCATCCGCATTTCGATCGATGATACCAACCGGGGCATCGGCAGCGCCACAAACAGCGCAGCCGCCTTGGCTAACGGAGAGATACTGCTGTTCCTCGATCAGGACGACCTTCTGACCCCGGATTGCATCGCCCGTTTCGCAATTCATTTCAGCGATTTTCCCGAATGCGACTTGTCATATTCCGATAGCGACAAACTCGCGGCCGACGGTCGCCGCAAGTCACCGACATTCAAACCCGGCTGGTCGCCGATCTTACTGCTGTCCTACATGTACCTTAGTCATGCGATGGCGGTTAAGCGAGAGCTGTTTGTGACGTTGGGCGGTATCAGGCCCGAATTTGATGGTAGCCAGGATTTCGATTTCGCCTTGCGCGCGTCCGAGCTCGCACGGCGCATCGATCATATTCCGCAAATACTCTATCACTGGCGGGAGGGTCCGGGATCGACCGCCCTATCCGGAAACGCGAAGCCCCAAAGCATTGAGGCAGGACGCCGCGCAGTTACCGAGGCTGTCACTCGCCGGGGATTATGCGCGACCGTAGAACAGCCGGTTTGGGCGCGTAACACTCATCTCGGTCTGTTCGAACTTGCCTTCGTCCCGCCCACATGTTCGATTAGTGTGGTGATACCCGTCCAGTCACGCAAGACCGACCTCGACGCCCTGCTCTACCCGCTCAAGACCGGAGGAGTACAGGTGACCGAAATCATTCTATGCTTGCCGGATCCTTTCGATGTTGTGGCACTAGATACATTAGCCAGCTCTGCCACGATTCGCCTCTGCAAAGCGCCATGCCCAGCAGAAGATCTGGCTAGCCTGCTGAATTTTGGCGCCAAAGCCGCCCGCGGCGACTACATCCTGTTCCTCTGCCAGCCCTTCCTTCCAAAGCGAAAAAATTGGCTGGCAAATATGGCCGGATATTGCAACGCGGCCGGTGCTGGCGCAGTCGGCGCCCGTATTCTTTCGAACGATGAGCGCATCGATCAATCGGGCTTCGCCGCAGCCGCGGGCGCGCCCTCGGCCCTGCCGAGATTCCGAGGGCTGCACACGAGTAAGCCCGGCTATATGTATCTCGCCAAGGTAACGCACGAATGTGCGGCGGTCAGCGCGACCTGCATGCTCGTGCCGGGGGATATATTTTTAGCGACAGGCGGCTTTCCTCCCGGGCTTCACTCTGCGGATGCCTGCGGCCTGAGCTATTGCGCAGCTCTCACTCTTAAAGACAAGACAACGTTGTTGTGTGCGGCGGCCGAATTGATGCTTGATCCAAAACAAGCAGCCTCTGGCCTCCGCCACCTCCCCCTCTTGGGCACGGATGCGTTATACGACAGTTTCTACAATCCGAATTTAGGCAATAGCCAACCACTTTTTCGACCGGCAGCGCGCCGAATCGCCCTCGACATCCCCGCAGCGCCCATCCATGTCGTGTTTGTCTCGCACAGCCTGAACCGCGAAGGCGCCCAGATCACGCTGTTCGACCTCATAGCCGGTCTCCAGTCGCAGGGACGGTTCCGCTGCACGGTCATAGCACCGAATGACGGCCCGCTCGCTGCGGACTTTCGCGCACTCGGAATTGCGGTTCATATGTTTGACACACCGCCAAGACGCGCGTCGCCCAACCGTTATTGGGCAGATTGCATCAGGCTTCGCGAACTATTGGAGCGTTTGGAAGCGCAGGTCGTTCTGGCGAACACGTTGGATATGCACATGGCCGTTCATGCGGCCTCTCTTGCTGGCATCGGTGTACTATGGTGGCATCATGAGGCAGGAATTTGGCACCGCTATTTCCGCCGCGCACCCCTGCGCGTGCAGGCATTGGCCTATGCTGCCTTCGCCCAGGCCTATCGTGTGATCTTTGTTGCAGAGGCCACTCGGGCGGCATGGACGCCAGTGTCCACCCGGCAAAACTTTCACGTCATCCGCCACGCCATTCCCCCTGCCCGCCTGTCTGCCGAGACCGGCCGATGGCATCGCGGCGATGCACGTGAGGAGTTGGGAGTGGAAGAAGCTGAAATCCTCATTCTGGCCGTCGGCAGTCTTTGCGCGCGCAAGGGGCAAGAAGATCTCATCCGCACCGTCACGTTGCTCCAGGAAGAATGCCTCGCCCGCATTCGCATTTTCATCGTAGGAGCGCCCGTCGAACTGCCGTATCTCGATTGCCTCAACCACGAACTCGCGAAACTCGCGCACCCTGTGCGTGCTCGTGTCACAATCACGGGCGCAGTGGAAGACGTGACGCTCTTTTACGCGGCTGCTGACATTTTTGTCTGCTGCTCACGGCGGGAAAGCGCGCCGCGGGTGCTGATGGAGGCCATGGCTTTTCGGCTGCCAATCATAAGTACGGCCGTCGATGGCATTCCGGAAATCGTCCGGCAGGATTGGAACTGCCTGTTCTACGATCCCGGCCAGACAGATCAATTGGCGATACGACTCGAACGACTTGTCCAAGCACCGGCGGAGCGTGCCCTCCTAGGCCAGCGGGGTTATGCGATGTTATCCGAAATCGGCGATTACCAACACATGGTTTCGGCCTTTGCCTCGGCGCTGATCGAAGCATCTCTCTTGGATAAACAGGACTGAACGGTCTTGCGAAGCGAAGCGGTTTTCGTCATTGCTCATTGGCGCCGTGAGCACACGTAACCCTGCAGTTGGGGAGTAGTATTTTGGGAACTAAGCCCATCGGGGACAGTGCCGATTGGCCTATAACGGGGGGTGATGAGTCGTCGGCTGACCATTCTCCCGCGACCATCGTCCAAGAGCTGCGA
The DNA here is from genome assembly GCF_024611135.1 of Sphingobium sp. CFD-2. NCBI lineage: Bacteria > Pseudomonadati > Pseudomonadota > Alphaproteobacteria > Sphingomonadales > Sphingobiaceae > Sphingobium > Sphingobium sp. CFD-2. Next base: position 2,764,477 of record NZ_CP084405.1, read on the forward strand.
GACATTCGGTGCGAACTCGCGGATTTGAAACTCACTCTTACGCGCGTGGAGTTGGATCAGCATCAGCCGTTTTCTGTCGACGAACGTCTGAGAGCTATCGAGCTTGCGGTAGCAAGAGCCAGTGACGCATCAGCCCAGGTCGAGGAGGCCCGCTCGCGCCAGAAGGAGGCAGAAGACCTGCTGGGACAGGTCAGACAACTTCTGGCGACAACCGCTCAGAAGCTGGCGCAGGCTGAAACGCGACTTCACCAGCAGGACAATGAAGCGGAGTGGTTGCGTGCAACTAGCGGACACACAGACATATTGACCAACGAAATTAATGCCCTGCGTTATCGATGCGAGCAGGCAGAATTCACCTTATCCCGCCTTCGAAATTCGGTGAGTTGGTACGTGACTAAACCTCTTCGCTGGGTCGGAAACCGATGTAGCAAATTAAAACAGGGCCGCCGCTGATGTCCATCGCCTTGGATCGCAGCATCGACATACTCTTCCTGATCGGCTGCTGGGAAGGAGAGTCAAAACGCTATCGGGTGTACAATATCGCCGAGGGATTAAATTCCCTGGGTTATAACACGGAAGTCATGGACTTCAGTCGTAGCGGAGACATTGTCGACCGGAATATCTGTCCGAAGGTCATCGTCATTTTCCGATCTCCTTTCGATCCGTCCAAACGGGTCGTTGAGCTGCTCGAATATTGTCGGATCCATCGAATAGACACAGTTTTCGACATCGATGATTATGTCTTCGAGCCCAGCATCATCGATAGCATTGCCGGCGTTGCCGTATTGGACGCGGACCAGCGGCGGGACTATGAATGGGGCGTGCGCGCCTACCGCTCACTCCTGTTTTCCTGCGGAAAAGCGACGACCACGACCCCTTTCCTAGCCGAACGCATGCGCGAACTTGGTCGAGATGCGCATGTAGTACCCAACAGCTTTAATGCCGCGCAATTGTCCTTGTCGGAGGCCATATTGGCTTCACCATCGTCCTGCGATGGCAAGATTCGGATATGCTATTTTTCAGGTTCCAACACCCATGGGCGTGATTTTCAGCAGTGCGCATCGGCATTGCAGGCCCTGATGTACCGTCATCCGAACATCATCTTTCGCCTAGTCGGCATGCTCGACCTCGATGAAAGCTGGGTGCCCTTTGCGGAAAGAATTGAGCGAAGAGGTTTCATGCCTGCGCTCGACATGCTCCAAAACATGGCGGAGTGCACCATCAACATTGCTCCGCTCGAAGAAGGCGATGTCTTTTGTGAAGGCAAAAGCGAACTGAAATTCTTTGAAGCCGCGCTTGTTGAATTGCCGACAGTTGCCAGCCGCACCGGGCCTTTCAAAGCGGCAATAGAGGATGGCGTGACCGGTTATCTCGCGTCAAGCATGTCGGAGTGGGAAGACAAACTTGACACCCTTGTCTGTTTCGCGGAACTCCGGGCCAGGATGGGTAAAGCTGCCCGCAAGCACACGCTCCAAACGTTCTCAGCGGAAACAGCGGCGCGCAAGGCGATCAGCGCTTACGGTCTTTCGGCGCCCATACCGCGCGGAGCACATCACTCAACGGACCGGCTCAAAATTGGATGGATCGTGCCCGGCCTGATTGTTGGCGGCGGGGGACATCGCAATATCCTGCGCGCAGCCTATCATCTGGAACAGTTCGGTCACGACGTCAGGCTGTATTTCTCAGACACCTCTCTTAGCGATACGGAACTGCGCCACGCCGTACGGGAGCATTTTTACCCGTTCGAGGGGCGGGTCAGGCGGTTCACTGGCCAAGCCAACGGCGAAGATGTTTTGATGGCGACCCACTGGTCGACAGTCGGTCTGGCAGAATCCGTTCGCGCGTCCGTTGGGCAAATCTTCTATTTCGTGCAGGATTTCGAACCGGCCTTCTACCCCATGGGGTCAGAATATATCCTCGCCGAGAACACCTATCGCAGAAACCTTTACGCCATCACCTCTGGTCCTTGGTGTGCGCAGATACTGCGGCGGGACTATGGGATGGAGGCAGACTCCTTCCAATTTCCGGTGGATAAGGGAGTTTACAATCTGGCTGCGGGCAAGGGTCAGCCGCGGTCAAAAAGACTTATCTTCTTCGCGAAGCCCGAAATGCACCGTCGATGCTTCGAGATTGGCGGAATGGCGCTACGCCATTTCCATCACCTCCGACCGGACTATGAAATACTGTTCTTTGGCTCGAATGGCGCAAAAGACCATCAGCAGGACTACCCAGTAACTTATCTGGATGTCGTCCCCACACTGAAGGATCTCGCCCAACTTTATGTTACATCGACGGCTGGCCTCGCCTTTTCAACCACGAACCCGAGCCTAGTTCCTTATGAGATGATGGCCTGCGGACTGCCTGTCATCGATCTCGACCGGCCCGGCAATGAGGTCAATTACGACAACCGGCGCGATATAGCGCTATTGGCCGATGCAGACCCTCTACGCATGGCTCGAGCAATCGCGGACCTGCTAGATGATCCCGCAGAACTTGCTGCGCGAAGCGCGGCCGGACTAAAATTCGTGTCGACCTTCCCCAGCGAGCGGGAGATGGCCGAGCGTGTCGAGCAGCTTTTGATCGGCAGACTCAAAAAGCTGTCAGTACGGCAGCCGTCGTCCTATTCTATTTCGAATTCCAACTAAAAAGGGCCAAAATGTCAGTTCATCTCATCACGGGGGGCGCAGGCTTCGTCGGCATCAATCTAGCGAAGTCCCTCTTGGATCAAGGCTTCCGCGTGATCGCGCTGGACGATCTGTCGCGTGGCAGACGCGAGGCAATGACGGATCTCATGACGAACCCGGCCTTCTCCTTCATAGAGGCGGATTGCAGCGACCCCGACATCCTTGATGCGGCGCTTGGCGCCTTTGAGATTGACGAAATATGGCATATGGCTGCCAACTCCGACATTCCGGCTGGCGTCGCGGATTACCGCGTGGATCTGCGCCAGACCTTCATGACGACGGTCGCCATCCTCGACGTTATGAAGCGCCGGAACATCGGCGTGCTCCATTTCGCCTCCAGCTCAGCAATCTACGGCGATCTGGGAGATCAGAAGATCCACGAAGATATCGGACCGCTCCAGCCCATCTCCAACTATGGCGCGATGAAGCTTGCATCCGAGGCACAGATACGAGCTGCGCATGAAGCCTTCGTTGCGAAAGTCAGCATCTTCCGCTTTCCCAATGTCATTGGCGTCCCCGCAACCCATGGTGTGATCCTAGATTTTATTCAGAAGCTGAAGCGGGACTCCGGTCGGCTTGAAGTTTTGGGCGATGGAACGCAGCAAAAAGCCTATCTACACGTTCAGGACCTGGTGGAGGCCATGCTGCACATCCGAAACCTGAATATCCCTTATGCGGTATTCAATATCGGCCCCACTGACGATGGAATTACCGTGCGCTCCATCGCCGAACGGGTTCGCGATCAGACGGGAGGCAGCGCGGAGTTGCACTTCGGCCAAGGCAATCGCGGCTGGGTCGGGGACGTTCCTCGTTTCCGTTATTCCGTCGAACGACTGACGAAGAGCGGATGGGCTCCCACGATGAGTTCCGAGGAAGCCATGCATCGCTCGGTTGACGAAATAATTGCGCAGGAAGCCAACGCATGACCCAGGCCATCATCCTGGCCGGAGGTAAGGGGACGCGCCTGGCGAGTCGGCTCAATGGCAAACCGAAGCCGTTGATCGAGGTCGATGGCGTGCCCCTCCTCAAGCGGCAGATTGACAATCTGATCGTAAACAGCATCGACGATATCGTCATTCTGGTCAATCACGCGGCAGATCAAATTCAGGCGTTTGTCGACGAAAACGAGTTTTCTGCCCGGATAACGTTGATCGACGACGGCGAACCACGTGGCACGGCAGGCGCCACGCTCGCCTGTCTCGATAAGCTTCAGGACCGCTTTATCGTTGTCTACGGCGACACCTTGTTTGACGTCGATATTCGGCACATGATCGATGTCCACGACCGGTCTTCCGCAGCTGCCACTTTATTGCTTCATCCGAACGATCATCCGGCCGATTCCGATCTCGTTGAACTAGATGCCAACAAGGTCATCACAGCGTTTCATTCCTATCCTCATCCCGACGGAGTCTACCTCCATAATCTGGTGAACGCAGCTCTCTACGTCGTTGATAAGGCCCCACTGACATCCTGGATTGATCGCTTGCCAGTCGGCGATTTTGCAAAAGACCTGTTTCCCGCAATGATCGAGGCTGGTTATAAGCTCGCCGGATATATTTCATTTGAATATATCAAGGACATCGGCACGCCAGCCCGACTGGACAAGGCGGAACGGCACCTGCAAACGGGTGTGGTCGCACGTGCGCGCCGCGCAACCCGGCAAAAGGCGGTCTTCGTGGATCGCGACGGTACGTTGAATGCTTTGCGCGACTACGTCCGCAAACCCGATGATCTCGAACTTTTCCCTGGTGTGGGCCAGGCACTGAAGCGTCTCAACGATGCCGAATATCGTGTCGTTCTTATCACGAACCAGCCGGTCCTGGCGAGAGGCGAGTGCGACTGGCCCACCCTAGACCGTATTCATGCAAAGCTGGAAAGCGAATTGGGGCAGGCAGGCGCCTATCTGGACGCCACCTATGTCTGCCCCCATCATCCCCACAGCGGCTATGCAGGCGAGGTGCCGGAACTAAAGATCGACTGCAATTGTCGCAAGCCAGGGACGGGGATGATCGAACAGGCTGCAGCCGCTATGAACCTCGACCTGTCCGCATCTTGGATGATCGGAGACAGCACGGCAGACATTGCTATGGCCAATCGCGCAAATCTGCACTGCATATTGGTGGAGACCGGCGAAGGCGGCCAAGATGGCAAATGGCCCGCCGAACCTACCGCGCGTGCGCAGGATATCGCGCAGGCTGTCAACATTATCCTCTCGTACTAAAGCCGCGCTTTAAACAAACGGAACAGCCACTGTGATCATCAGCCGAACCCCTCTCCGCATGAGCTTCGTTGGAGGAGGCAGCGACCTACCCTCCTATTATCGCAAGCATGGCGGCGCTGTGCTCAGCACCGCGATCGACAAATATGTGTACATCAGCATCAACCGCAAATTCGACGGTGGTATCCGGCTCGCATATTCCAAGACCGAGGAAGTCACTCGGCTGGAAGATATTGAGCACGAATTGCTGCGCGCCGCATTTGAAATGACCGGGATGCGCGGCGGCGTCGAGATCACGACCACCGCCGACATCCCCTCGCGTGGTACGGGCCTGGGTTCCTCGTCCACCTTCTCCGTCGGTCTGCTCAATGCCATAGCGGCTTATAATGGAGTCCACGCCTCGGCGGCGGACCTCGCGGCTCGCGCATGCGAGGTGGAGATCGAGCGCTGCCATCAGCCCATCGGCAAGCAGGACCAATATGCTGCTGCTTTTGGCGGCTTCAATGTCATAGAGTTCAACCCCGACGACAGCGTCAACGTCAGTCCGATCATCATGCGCCGGGACATTCGCGACCTTCTCGAGCAGCGGATCATCGTCTTCTATACAGGCATCACGCGCAGCGCCTCTGCAATCCTGAGCGCACAATCGGCGCAGTCCGGCAGCGACTTGGACAAGCAGGCTGCGCTCAAGCGCATGGTCGAACTTGTCTATGTGATGCGCGACGAACTGTCACAGGGTCATGTTGATAGCTTTGGCCACATTCTGCACGAAAACTGGTCGCTAAAAAAAACACTGACCTCCGGCATTTCGACGCCCGCGATCGACGAGTGGTATGCGCAAGGCATGGGTGCCGGTGCGTTAGGCGGAAAGCTGCTGGGTGCCGGCCAAGGCGGGTTCATGATATTCTATGCTCCGCGCGAACGTCATGAAGATATTGCCAACGCGGTCGGCCTTCGTCAGGTTCGGTTCGGATTCGAGCCGCTTGGCAGCCGTATTCTATTCTATAACCCCTTATAAGTAGCTGGAGCCTAAGTGACGTACTTCCCCGATCGCACCTTCCCCGAAGCAGCGCCTTATGCGAGCGAATATTTTGCCCGCCTCAATGCTGCCTCCGCCACCATCAACCCAGATTCCCTGAACGCCGCCGCAAACCTCATCCTCGATACCACCAAGACAGGCAAGCGCATCTACTCCTGCGGAAATGGCGGCTCGGCTGCCATCGCCAATCACCTCGTCTGCGACTGTTTGAAGGGTATCCGTAGCGACACCGCATTGCGGCCGAAGGTGCACAGCTTCTCGACCACGGTCGAACTGATCACCGCCATCGTAAATGACATCGGCAGCGAGGAAATGTTCTCTTTCCAACTGTCGTCAATGGCGGAGGCAGGCGATCTACTGATCGCCATCAGTTCATCCGGATCATCGCCCAATATCATCCGAGTACTGGAACTGGCACGTACCATTGGCGTGCGTACCATCGCCATGACCGGATTTACTGGCGGAAAATCTGCTCAGATTGCGGACGTCAGCTTACATGTCGAGTGCGAAAATTACGGCATTGTGGAGGATATCCACCAGTCGCTGATGCACATCCTCGCACAATATTGCCGCCATCGCGAAATCGATGACCCCGCCAAGCTTGGTCAGGTCAAGTTTTAGTCAGGCGATTTTCTTTCGCTCCCCGGTCACGGCGTCGAATTCTGCAACCATATAACTCTCGATGAGGCGCACCATCTCCACCTCGGTAGGGAATTCGGCTGCATATTCGATGCCGCGACGGGTAAGATCAGCGGCCTTCTCACGATCGTCCAGTACCGCGTAGATCTTGTCAGCAATGTCTCGCGGACTCGCTGCCGCCAACATACAATTTTCTCGGCCACCATAGCTGACCTCATTTCCGTTGACGTCGAGATCAACCACCGGCAATCCACAAGCCATCATCTCAAAGGGGACAAGAGACGGATTGGTAGTCGAGAAGCAAACCCCTACGTCGACGGAACGATAAAGGTCGCCCAGATCTTCGATCCGAGGCGTCATTCCGACATTGGTGAATGGAAACGGCACATGTTGAAACTTGTCCGAACGATCACCATAGAACAGGATTTCGACATCCGGGCGTTCGCGCTTGACGATCTCCAACGCTGCAACACCTAACGGATAGCAACGACGAGGCATGTCAGGCCGGGCAAAATATGCGATGCGGCCTGGCCCTTCATAACGACGCTGATCTGCCGGATAATAGATGTCGCGGTCGAGTGGAAAACGGAAAAACGCCCCCTTCTTTATACCCCACTCCTTCTCCAGCATGCGGAGCGGCCACGGACCGGAGGTGATCGGGTAAAAGCCGAAACGATAGGTTTCGCAGGCACGCACATAATCCGTCCCCATGGGGAAGAACATCGGCTCATAATCCTGCAGGAAATACACATGAAGCGGTGCCTTATGCGCATTTTCCTTTACGATATAAGCAGTCGTCCAATAAGTGCAGACTAGAACGTCGCATTCGGGAATGTTGTTAACGCCGTGGTGAACGGAGTCTGCCTTAAGGTCGAAGAATTCTTCCGTAATGAATTCCCTGATTTCATCGCCGTGACTGAAACGATGATTGTCAGGCAGGACGTGCAGCGAGCAAGAGTGGCCAAATTCCGCAAGATACCGAATGGCGCGGAAGATATTGCGATGGCCGCCAGATGCCTCAAACGGCTGCGGAATCACCCACGCAATGCGCAACCCAGATTTATTGCGCCCAACCAGGGGCGTCGCGGCCTTTCGGTCCGTCGTACGCCTTTCAAGGCCGTGCAAACTGATAATTTCCGAATAGGCTTCTTGGAGTTTGCGGCCGATCTGGGTTGGATAGCGCTCGCGTCGCACGTCTTCTCGCGCGGCGCTGCCGAGGCGATCCCGTAGTTCGCGGTCGTCAAGCAAGAGCTTGAACGCCGCGTACCATTCGTCGGCGCTTTCTGCGATCAAGCCATTAATCCCATGCTCAATGCTGTCCTGAAAGGATCGGATAGGCGAGGCGATTGTCGGCACTGCCGACAGAGCCGGCTCCACATACTTTAGGTCGCTTTTGGACTGACAAAATGGGCTGGCCGGCTCGAACGGCGCGATGTTCACGTAGGCGCCTGCCGTCTCTATCACCAGATTCTTCCAGTCCATATGCGGAATACGGATCACCTTGTGCTGCAACCCCGGCAAGTGGGTATCCACATCGAGATAGCCAACCAGCTTGAGGTAAACGTCATCGTATTCGGTCAGAATGCGGCGCAGCGCAACAACCGCTTCTGCGAAGTCCTGCTCATGCGTCTTGGTTCCGCTCAAATAGGTGATGAACCGGACGCCCCCTTCATAGGATCGCACGAAGCTCGCGATCTCAACCTGCCGGTCGTTAACACCGAAGGGTATGATCCAACTTCGCTTGCCACTGACCCTCTCGGCTTGCTCGGCGAGAAAAGACGTGGATACCGTCACAAAATCAGAGGCCAGCATAACGCGTTCTATGCTGCGCATGCCCTCCACATAATCCCGTCGCTCAGCAGCGTTCATCTTCCGATAAGCATCGATCTGGCTCGCCAGCGAGGGATCGAATACCAGATCGTCAATGTCATAGACAGTGGGGATCCCCAATCGCTTGAGAATCGCAAACATCCGGTCCACGCGATCGCTATGTCCTCCGCGGAAGTTTATGACGATCGAGAATTGCCGTAGATACATCTCGTCCGTCGCTTCGGAATGAATGTCCCAAAGCCATTCGGCTTCGATGCCCATCGCCTGAAGCGCTTCAATGTGATTGAACACCCGATACCTTGCACTAGGGCCTTCATTGCAGCCCAAAATGAATAAAACTCGCATTTTCTTGGCTACCGTTGAGCGGCGAAACAAATCAGACAAATCTTATCCCCCAAGCGCGGCTCATTCCTATGACGGGACTTGCTCCACATCAATTGCTAAAACTCGGACTTTGTTCTCAACAGCAAAGATAGCCCTATCAGGTTCCCGACAGAATCCGGTCGATTTTCTCCCTGCTACCCCAAACGGCAGGAGAGTCATAGGCCCGGTCGGGGAAAGCGCCGTATTGCGGACGGATCGTTAGGCCGTGGTCGGCAATGAACTGCTCGACCTTGTCTCTCAACGCGATGGGCTCACCCGAACAACAATCGATTACTCCCGTCACAGCCGTCTGAAGGGCAACCCGAGAGATTTGATCAGCCAAATCATGGACCTGAATGAAGTCGTACTTACTTAAGCCCATGGTGAAGGGAAAGCTCTCCTTGCCCTCTGCTTCCCAGCCAATAATTTTCGAAAAAAGCGACTTGCTCCTCTGATCATCACCAAGAATATAATAGGCACGCAACCATTGAAACACGCCGCTCACCTTAGCGATCTCCAGCCGCGCGGCTTCCCGGAGTGCATTTTTCGCAATACCGTACAGCGAGCGAGGGGCGTTGGGCGACGCCTCGGTAATCATGCCTTCCCAATAACCGACCTCATGCATTGTGCCGAGACCGACAAAGTGCCGCAAGCCTGCATCAGCAAGTGCACGGACAAAGCGCACATGGAAAGGCAAATTGTCGATATGCATGGGAGAATCATGGCTAAAACCATCGCTCCAAGCGAGATGCACAACGCAACTCAGCCCATCGTCAACCACTAATTTCCTGACATCCAGCGATGAAAAATCACAGACTATTTCACGGGCACGACTATCGATTTGGGCATTGCCGCGATGTAGGGCGAGCACATCGGCGCCACGGTCAGCTAACGAGCGAACAACGTGGGATCCGATGTATCCACCCGCGCCAGTCACCAATATCTTTGTCATCACGCGAACTCATTTCAGCAGGCGGAAAAGGCAGCATTTTGCTCTCAACGGCTTTAACCACAACTTCTGCCAGCGAAGCAACCCAAAGGTCAAAGTTTACGCCGAGCCGCCTAGGCCGCTATAATTCCCGTATCGCGTAACCATCGCGACAACCGTTCATTCCCTTCGACGAAACCTACTCTCGGCGTTACTTCGAATTGTTCCTGCATGTCCGCGGGGTCGCACACTGCCCATCGTATGTCGCCGTAACGAAAGGCTCCGGTGATTTCCGGTTCGGGCGCACTGTAAATGCATGCAATCTGTTGCGCCGCCTCTAAAATCGTTTTTACAGCCCCACTTCCGACATCTATTGTTCTCGACACCTTTAAAGGGTATTCGATTGCCTTAATCATCGTTTGCACGACATCGTCGATGTAGATGAAGTCGCGCCCCATATCGCCATCCTCATAAACCTCAATGCGCTTCCCTGCAGCCGCGAGGCGGTGAAAGAGTACGATAATGCCGGTATAGGGATTGTACGGTGACTGCCCCACCCCGTAGACGTTCTGAAGGCGGAGCGTAGTCAACGGAACGCTACGGGCTGCGCACCAGTTCGAGAGGACTTGCTCTTGCGCCAGCTTGGTCACACCATAGATGCTCGATGGCGCTGGTTGGACACGTGCATGATGGAGTGCGACTGGAGTCGCCAGAAGCCCAGAAGGCGCAGCAACGGCGAAATCGCCTCTCTCCAAAGCCGCACTCTCACGCCGACCCGGTTGAAAAATCCGACCATCTGCGGGGTCCACCCAGACTCCCTCCCCGTAAACTGCGCGGCTCGAACTCAGTACAATGTGATCTGGGACCTGGCCCGCTCGATGCAGCGCCTCAAGCATCTCCGCAGTACCCGTGATATTCGTATGGGTATGGCGAACGGGCAAATCCAGCGACTGCCCCGTACCCGTTTCAGCGGCAAGGTGGATGATCGTTCGCGGGCGAATCTCCTGCAGCAGCGTGTCCCAAGCAGCCGCGTCGCAGATGTCCATTTTACGCAGATCAACGGCCACGGGCAGAAACGCAGGACGACTATCGGTTAAATGGACCTGCGGGTGCAGGCTGTCGACTGCGATTATGGATGGCGGCGTCTTTACGGCTCCCCCAGCGCGAAGCAAATCGGCCGATAGCGCGCAACCAACAAATCCTGCACCACCGGTAATCAAATAGTCGACTTCCACCATCCAACCTCTAAATTCTGTAACCGTGACAAACGGACAGTAGCCCATGCCTCTCGCCCGTCGCTGCGTCTATATATATCCAAACGGATGTAGGGAGATATCCCGAATCGTGTTGGCGGGCGCTGTTCCCGATGATAACTAAACGTCGAAACTCACCCGAAGCGTTTCATCACCTTAACGTGAGAGGCAATAAAGCAGTGCCAAGGCTCCCTCCAGAACAGCGTTTAAACATTACGTTCTGTGTTCATCCGTAACAACAGGGCAGCCGTCACCATGCTGGAACACAGGGAAAACACATTGAGTTCAGAAGAAAACAAGCTACTTGGGGAATTGGCCAAGGCGCAGGAAGATCTCGACCGACAGCTTGCTTCAAAGAACGCGGAAATAGAAGGGCTCATTGTCGAGCAGCGCGCCATGCAGAGCAAAATCTCGGTGATTTCAGCGCGTGCGCAGGAGGCCGAAGCGAAGGCCTCCCAGCTAAACGCTATGCTGCTCGCCATTGATTCGAAGAATGGTGAACTTGCAATCCTCTCGGTCGAAAACAAGGAACTGCGGGCGAGGCTCGATGCACAAACTGCTGAAATAGAGGCTATGGCGGCAGAACGCGATCGCTTGATCGCCAACATTGAGGATCGCGACGAGATAATGGCGATCCTGAAAGCGACCCATCGGGAAAATATCGCGCTGCTATCCGATGAGCACAGAGATATTATTGCTCGGCAGTCGAACAGTCATAAAGCGGAAATACAACGGTTTACAGAACAAAATGACGTACTTTCTCAAGAAGTTATCCAGGTTCGCGAAAGCGCTCACAGAGCAGAAAATCTGTCTTTGTTGGAGCGCGATGGGATGCTGTCACAAATCGAAATTTTGAAGTCTGAAATGGAACAGAAGATGATGGAAATTGAGCGTTTATCCTGCTGAGAACGGCGGTGCAAAATTAGACCACGGTGGCGGCGGCGAAGTGCTGCTGCGGGCGGCGTAAAAGTCGTCCACTTTGCCTTCTTTGCGCGAGCAGGGAGGGCGTGGAGATATATACCGTGGATCTTTACCTGAAGGTGCGTCTTGCTTGCGCGGGCGGCATGAGCCAGCGTGAGGCGGCGAAGCATTTCAACGTATCGCGCGACACGGTCCGCAAGATGCTGTCGTATTCGGAGCCCCCCGGTTACCGCCGGACGGCGGCGGTGCGGCGGCCCAAGCTGGAAGCGTTCGTTCCGATCATCGATGCATGGCTTGATGGTGACCGTCAGGTTCCGCGCAAGCAGCGTCATACGGCGAAGCGGGTATTTGACCGCCTTCGCGAAGAGCACGGTTTCACCGGCGGCTACACGATCATCAAGGATTACATCCGACAGCGCGAGCAGCGCAGCCGGGAGATGTTCGTGCCGCTGGCGCATGCGCCCGGCCATGCCCAGGCAGATTTTGGTGAGGCCATGGTCGAGATCGGCGGTGTTGTGCAGAAGGCGCATTTCTTCGTGCTCGATCTACCGCACAGCGACGCCTGCTACGTGCGCGCCTATCCCGCTGCCGTTGCCGAGGCATGGATGGACGGCCACGTGCACGCCTTCGCGTTTTTCGGCGCGGTGCCGCTGTCGATCGTCTACGATAACGACCGCTGCCTGGTCTCGAAGATCCTGCCCGACGGCACGAGGCAGCGCGCCCGGCTGTTCAGCGGCTTCCTGTCGCATTACCTGATCCGCGATCGTTACGGCCGTCCCGGCAGGGGGAACGACAAAGGCAGTGTTGAAGGGCTGGTCGGTTATGCTCGCCGCAACTTCATGGTGCCGATCCCCCGGTTCGCGACGTGGGAGGCGTTCAACCTGTGGCTCGAGGAGCAATGCCGCAAGCGTCAGAACGACCGGCTGCGGGGCGAGAGCGAGACGATCGGCGAGAGGCTGAAGCGCGATCTGGCGGCGATGCAGGAACTGCCGGCTGCCCCGTTCGAGGCTTGTGACCAGACCAGCGGCCAGGTCTCGTCGCAGGCGCTGGTGCGTTACCGGACCAATGATTACTCGGTGCCGGTGCGCTTCGGCCATCAGGAGGTATGGATCCGGGGCTATGTCGGCGAGGTGGTGATCGGCTGCCGGGGCGAGGTCATTGCCCGTCATGTGCGCAGCTACGAGCGCGAGGACGTGATCTTCGATCCCATCCATTACCTTCCCCTGATCGAACAGAAGATCAATGCGCTCGATCAGGCAGCGCCCCTGCAAGGCTGGCACCTGCCCGAAGCGTTTGCAACGCTGCGCCGCCTCATGGAAGCTCGTATGGGCAAGCATGGTCGGCGCGAGTATGTGCAGGTGCTGCGTCTGCTGGAGAGCTTCACGCTTGCCGATCTGCATGCGGCCGTAAAGCAGGCTCTCGATATCGGGGCGATCGGCTTTGATGCCGTGAAGCATCTCCTGCTGTGCCGGGTGGAGCGCCGACCACCCCGATTGGACATGGCGATCTATCCCTATCTGCCCAGAGCCAGGGTGGAGACGACATCGGCGCGCTCCTACATGCAGTTGCTCTCGGGCGATGCGAAGGATGCGGCATGAGCAGTCCGTCCCCCGAGCTGTTACTGGCCAGCCACCTCAAGACGCTCAAGCTACCAACCTTCCTGCGCGAGCATGACAAGCTGGCCCGGCGATGCGCGGCCGAGGGCGCAGATCACGTCCGCTACCTTGCCCGGCTTGTCGAACTGGAGCTGATCGACCGGGAACGCCGGATGGTCGAGCGCCGGATCAAGGCTGCGAAGTTCCCGGCCGCCAAGAGCCTCGACAGCTTCGACTTTGCCGCGATCCCCAAGCTCAACAAGATGCAGGTGCTGGAACTGGCACGCTGCGACTGGATCAACCGCCGCGAGAACGTCATAGCCCTTGGTCCCTCGGGAACCGGCAAGACCCATGTGGCGATCGGCCTCGGCCTTGCCGCCTGCCAGAAGGGCCTGACGGTCGGCTTCACCACCGCGTCCGCGCTGGTCAGCGCGATGATGGAGGCACGCGACGAACGCCGCCTTCTGCGCCTCCACAAGCAAATGGCCGGATACAAGCTCCTCATCATCGATGAACTGGGGTTCGTGCCGCTCTCGAAAACCGGCGCGGAACTGCTGTTCGAGCTGATCTCGCAGCGTTACGAGCGCGGCTCGACGCTGATCACCAGCAACTTGCCGTTCGACGAGTGGACCGAAACGTTCGGCTCCGAGCGCCTGACAGGCGCGCTCCTCGACCGGCTTACCCACCACGTCTCCATACTCGAGATGAACGGAGAGAGCTATCGTCTGGCCCAAAGCCAGGCGCGCAAGGCACGCTCCAACGTAAGCGGGGTCTGGCGACCGCCTTGCGCAGCGCCCATTAGCCGGGATGATTGCCGCTCTTTAAGCGGGGTGGCCGGTGTCGGACGAGATTGAAGATTCAGCGAGCAGCGCAGCGACTACTCATACGAGCGGTCGTATGAGTAGTCGGATAGAGATCGTTAGCCGGGTGTCAGGCCGGCGGCGGTGGACGGTAGAGCAGAAGCTGGCCGTGCTGCAGGATGCATTCGGCCCGGAGGGCTGCGTGCGCGCGGCCTGTGAACGCCATGACGTCGGCAGCGGCTCGATCTACACATGGCGGCGACAGGCGATGTCCGGTGAGCTCGCCGGGGTGCGCAAGTCGATCAAGCCTGCCTTTGCGGAGGTGCAGATCAGCGATCAGCTGGCCTTGCCTGGGCCAACGGTCGCAGCACGCAGCGAGGGAGTGATCGGCATCGAGCTGCCGTCTGGCATCAGGGTGAACGTGGACGCCACCGTCGATGCCGATGCCCTGTCGCGGGTGATCGGCGTCCTGACGCAATGATCCCGCTGCCGCCCTCAACGCGGATATTCCTGGCCTGCGGCGCAACAGATATGCGTAAGGGTTTTGACGGCTTGGCTGTGATGACGCAGCAAGTTCTGGAGCAGAGCCCGCATTCCGGTGCGCTGTTCGCCTTTCGAGGGAAGCGCGGTGATCTGGTAAAGCTGCTCTGGTATGACGGTCAGGGCATGTGCCTTTTCTCCAAGCGGATGGACCGAGGCCGGTTCATTTGGCCATCGACCAAGACCGGTTCGGTGGTGATGACGGCGGCCCAGCTTTCCATGCTTCTGGAAGGCATCGACTGGCGGCGGCCGGAACGCACTTTCACCCCGTCACTTGCGGGCTAAAACGCCCATTTTCCGGCGCTTTTTCTGGCATTGCGGCGTCTGTTCCGCTATAGGGTCGCGGTGTCGGACGCAGGCCTTTCCACCGCTGATAAAGACGCTCGGATCGCCGAGCTCGAAGCTGCTTTGGCGGCCGCCCACGCCGATATTTCTGCCCGCGACATCCTGATCGACACGCTGCGCGTGCAGATCGCGCGCCTCAAGCGGATGCAGTTCGGCAAGTCGTCCGAGAAGCTCGACACTCAGATCGCACAGCTTGAGCTTGCGCTCGAAGAGCTCGAAGGCGAGGCCATCGTCGCCGCCGCCCGCCGGGCCGATCCGGCAGAGGTTGATCGGCCGTCGCCTGTTCGTGCGCTGCCTGCTCATCTGCCGCGGGAGGAACAGCGGATCGAGCCCGAACGGGGCAGTTGCACCTGTCCAGATTGCGGCGGAGCGCTGCGGCCTCTGGGGCAGGATAGCGACGAGATGCTCGATGCCGTGCCAGTGCAATGGCGTGTCGTTCGGACCATCCGGCCCAAGTATAGCTGCCGGTCCTGCGAGAAGATCGTCCAGGCGCCCGTGCCGGTAAAGGCGATAGCGCGCGGCAAGGCGACCTTCGGCACGCTGGCCCACGTTGTCGTCTCCAAGTTCGACCATCATCTGCCGCTTTACCGCCAGGCCGAGATCATGGCTGCGCAGGGGGTCGAGATCGACCGATCGACACTGGCGGGCTGGGTAGGACAGGCATCCGTGCTGCTCGACCCGATCGTCAGTCGCATTCGCGAGGTGGGCCTCACCGCCTCAAAGATCCATACCGACGATACGCCTGTTCCCATGCTTGATCCGGGCCGGGGCAAGACGGCCACCGGCAGGCTTTGGGCTTACGCCGTCGATGATCGTGGCTCGGGCGCTACGACCCCCTCGCTCGTCTGGTATGAGTTCACCACCGATCGCACCGGTGCGCATCCCCAGCGTCAGCTGGCCAACTTCGCCGGCTACCTGCAGGCTGATGGTTACGCCGGTTATGACAAGCTCTACGACACGAACCGCGTCACCGAGGTTGCTTGCTGGGCGCATTTCCGGCGGAAGATATTCGACATCCACGCCACCAAGCCGACGCCGCTCACCACCGACCTGCTAGAACGCATCGGCCAACTCTATGAGATCGAGGCAGAGGTTCAAGGCCAGCAACCCGAGATCCGCCGACGAAGCCGGCACGACCGCACTCAGCCGTTGATCGATGAGCTGCGGCAAGCACTTGACGATGCCCTGCGCCGCCTCTCGCCCAAGTCCGAGATGGCGAAAGCGATCGCCTATGGTCGCAAGCGCTGGGTGGCGCTCACGCGCTTCCTCGATGATGGGCGTCTGGAGATCGATAACAACATTGCGGAGCGTGCCATGCGATGCGTGGCCTTGGGCCGTAAAAACTGGCTGTTCGCCGGATCAAAGGCAGGCGGCGATCGGGCGGCGGCCATCTACTCCGTTATCGAGACCGCAAAGCTCAACGGCCTCGAACCACAGGCCTATATTGCCGACGTTATCGCCAAGATCGCCGGCAACTGGCCTGCCGCTCGCTGGGATGAACTCATGCCCTGGAATTGGCGACCAGATCAGCAACCGATCGCCGAAGCCGCCTGATCTGCGGCCTCCAGCCCACGCTTACGCTCCAACCCCTGACAGAAAAGACCATCCGTGTGTTGGCGACCCCCACTCGGGCTACGCCCTCGCGGCGCTCGCCAGCACACGGATCACCCGGCCTGATTTTGCGCCGCCCAATGGCCGACTTTTACTCCGCCGTTGACACCTGCGAATGTGATTCCTTAAAGGAAACAATTTCGGCACTTAACGTCCGCACTTCGGATGCGGAGGCGCGGCGCTTGGAGGCCTATGAGTTTGCAAGAATTTCCAGTGACACGGCCTATGGACTGCGCCGCGAACTGGAAACGCTAAGACGCGATCTAGCAGAAGCGCTAGATTCTCCTCGCGAGTCCCTTTCACCGATTGTAGAACATCGGCACCGGGATATCGTGGAATCCATGGCGAGGCTCTTTCCGGGCACCGAGGCCACCCGATACATCGTACGCGATCCGCAAATCGAACGCGTATCCCGCATGGCCTTAGAACTCCTCGACGCACGCGTTGCCGGAGGATCATACTCTGAATCGGCCCGCATTCGTGCAGAAGAAGAAATTTCGCGTTTGCGAGAACAAACCTCTACGCTCCAGCAAGAACTGGATACGCAGACGAGGCGCGCTGAGCGAGCAGAGGGCTTCGCATCCGATTGGCATGAACAGATAATGACAATACGGAATTCCGCGTCCTGGCGATGGGTCAAGCGCCTGCGCGCATTGGGACGACCATTTAAAAGCTCATGACCGGCCCTTACACAGAAAGGAACAGGATAGCGCTTTTCCGCCCTTTGCAATGCTAATATTTTAAAGAACGCAAATCGTCAATGTTATCGAATATGCGTTCATAATCATCACTAACTTTTAGCAATCGTGGAAATGCGCTAATAATGCCATTCTCGAACAATTTTACATATCTACCACACGCAGTTATTTTTTCTATTATGCTTGTAAGATCAACATTATTTATTAGATCTTCATAGCATATTTCAACAAATCCATGATGCCCATCGAAATATTTTCGTACAGATTGCCAATTTTCGTTAAGATTTTCACGAAATTTATAAAATTCCTCCATAGAAAGAGATACTTTCTGCCCCTCCAATTGTTGATACGCAATTCCGATTGATCCCCTTTGATCAGAGTCGAGTTCGGATACATGGGGGCGCTTTGAAATATCTAACGCCTTCACTGAGCAGAAGATATCAACCGGATTGCGAACCAGTGCAATCACAACTGCATTACGAGAACGCAAGTATTCATAGATGAATTTGGTATTTCCATTCCAGCCAAGGGTCATCCAATCCATTTGATTGAACATTATATCGAAATTGAATATTTTCCCAAAAAACACACCAATACCATTAAAGTAATCATCAAGAACTTCATATTGATTTTTTCTTACTATCTTATCGAAACCGATATTCTGCACGTAAGCTCGGAAGGACAACAGCGATGTATCATCCGGATTGAATATTTCCCCCAACGACCCTATCGACAGGCCACTGCGAAGTATCGAACCGAACCATTTGGATCCCGAACGCTGATGGGTAATCGTCGCGACGATAACCTTGTCTGTCAGCATTTTCCTAATTTCCCCTCTTCAAACATATTTGCCACCTCCGTCCAAGGATCGCTGGCTCCGCTCCAGGCGATATGATCCAGGATCTCATCCATCATCGGCTCTCGTAAGCCATCGAAGGGCGCACCGCGTCGCGTTCGTTGCGGATTATAGCCTGGATCCCTATCCAGTGCAGTACCCCAGCGCGCCCGCAATATTGCAGCCTCGCCGCGAACTCGCCGCCGCTTCTTCCTGCTACGGTTGAAACCGCGCGATACCGATTCGTGGTGAAGGAGCAAGAGCTCTGGCGAATACAGAATCTTAAGTCCAGCCGCTCGCGCACGCAGACACAAATCAATATCGCTGAAATCGATAGCTAGGTCGATTTCATCAAATGCCCCAAGCCGCTCGAAGATGGAGCGCCGCATGGCCATGAACGCCCCGGTGACGGCTACCGTTTGCCGCGCCCGGCACCAACGCTGATCCGGTCCCGGGTCATCCTCCTCCATCCACCGTCCTTCATGCTGTGGGCCATTATCCATGCCGAAGATAAAGCCAGCATGCTGTATGGTTCGGTCGGGGTAAAGCATGCGCGCGCCAATGATGCCAATACTCCGCTCTGTCATGAGCGACAGTATGTGATCATCCCACCCGCGCGCTAACATCTCCGTATCGTCATTCAGAAACAGCAGGCCATCCCCTGAACAGCGCCGGGCGGCTATATTATTTGCGCGCGACCAGTTGAATGGCTCATCAAAGGAGATGATTTCCGTAACCCTGCCGGATAGCTTCAAATTTGAGAGGAGCTGCTTTGTGTCAGGCCGCACACTGCCATTGTCAACCACGCGGATGTCAAGACGGCTGGGTTCGAGAGCCATTGCGTGCAGCGACTCTATGCATGCTGCCAGAAGGTCCGGATTATCCCGTGTCGGTATGATCACGGACAGTCGCCCCTGGCCGCCTGTGACAGCGGCAGCCCTCGCTTCGTCCCTTTCGCTCGAAGAGGAGACAAAGCTTGTGGCTAGAATCCGAGGCACGTGCGCGATCGGTTTGGGTAATTCTGCCCAAGAGTTCGGAACTAACCCCCCTCGCTCTTTAAAAGGCTGAACCAGACATCTTGACGCCACCAGGACCGGCCAGAAGCTGCGCTGCCCGAACCATAGATCATCAGTCATAGGATGAAGGACGGGATCGGTTCGCCTCTCGCTCCCATCGCTCATAACGATGCCATGATCGCTGTCCGTATAGACCGTTCCACAACCAACATGATGGATCGCGAAGCTCAGCCAAGCCAAAGCCTGAGGATGGAGCGACACGCCTGCAGCGAGAATGATCTGCCACGCGACCTCGTCCACCTCCACTTCTGGCATAGCCATTCTCCTGGGCGCGCCGCCGTCTTTGCGCGTCCAGATTGAAGCGGGTTGGCACGACTGACACAGCAGGCTCGCTAGCGTCCTTTCCACGTCCTCCAGCGACGCATCTGTTTCGTCGACAAGCACATGAAAGTATATCCGACTTCCGGCGCTCGCCGGCGGCAAAGGGACTGGGTTGGCCGCGATGAAGTCGGCATAGTCCCGATTGGCATAGATTGTTCCGACCAAACCTGGAACGCGGTCGCGTGCACCGTAACGGCACAACTCCGCGCTGGCCTCTACCCGCAAGCCCATGCGAAATGCCTCGGCGAGAACCTCAATGGCTTCCGCTCGCTCCCCTAAGGCCCTCAACACACGCCCCGCGATCAAAGGGATGCGCGCATCGTCAGGTGAGAGTGCTCTGGCCCGCGCAAGCACAAGTCGAGCCTCGTCGTACCTCTCCGCCGCCTTCAAAAGTCTTCCGGCGATAAGCCATGCTGAACCGCGTTTCGGGAAAAATGCCATCCATGCAAGCCAAGAATCTGCGGCTTGTAACCAATGCTTGGGCTCAAGTGTCAGCCACGCCCTTAACAAGCGGGGCAGCAGCGCCAACGGTGCAGACCCGCGTAGGGTACAACCGTCTGACGTTACACCTGCCTTAGAGATGGATAGACCTGTGGTAGAAATCATAGGCTTCCTGAACATCGTCAAACACAGACAACTGCCCTTCCGAAAGCACGCATATTTTCGAGCAATGTTCGCGGATGTAACCCGCATCGTGAGATACAATTACGAGAGCACGCTCCGCCCGCTTCTCGAACAACTCATAATGACATTTTTCGTGGAAGCGTGCATCGCCAACCGCAATGACCTCATCGATGAGAAAACAGTCAAATTCTATGACCATAGACAAAGCAAAGGCAAGCCGCGCCCTCATTCCCGATGAATATACACGCAGCGGTTCACGAAAATATCTTCCAAGCTCAGAAAATTGCTCGATAAATTCAATTTTTTCCTGAGCATCAACATTATAAATTCGGCAGACGAAGCGCAGGTTATCGAGCCCGGTTAGAGACGTTTGAAACGCTCCGCCAAAGGCAAGTGGCCACGACACCGACATTTTCCTTTCGATGTGCCCGGAAGTCGGATTTTCTGCACCACTCAGAATCCGGATCATCGTCGATTTCCCGGCGCCGTTACGGCCTAATATCCCGACCTTCTCTCCCCTTCCAATGGTGAGATTAACATCACGCAAAACCGGCGAAAGGCCCTGCGATGTCCGATAGCTTTTGTTTAGATCTACAAGCCGAATCATTCGGGTTGGACTTCCCTGCTCACCTTCGTCATGCGCGCGATACCCAGCAGAGTGAGCACGAGATTACACCCGATGACATAGCCAAGGTCATATCGGGCGTCCATCAGCGATCCGAAATATCCCTCCCGAAGATATTCGGTGGCGTGTATGACGGGGATATATAGAACAACCTCCTGCATTGCCTGAGGCAGTGAACTAACAACAAAGCCTGCGCCCGAAAGCGGCATAATCATATAGGCGGCGGGATGCCAGAGCTTCTCAACGAGTTCATAATCCTCGGACAGCGAGCCCAGCACAAGCGCAAGTCCTGCCCCAAACCATGCGATCAACAGCCACCCTCCCATCACCTTCAGCAGATCTTCCGGCAAATCCATCCAGCCATAAGCCGCGAAGCCGATGGCTAAGACGATGAAAGAGATAGTGGCTCCAACGAATTCGAGGATGAGGCGCGCCGCGAAAACGTCGACCACCTTGACATTTCGGTGATACATAAGCGCCAAATTAGGAGTTACTGAGGCGATCAAACGCCCGGGCATGTTACGCCATAACAGAATGCTCGAATATCCCGTGACGGCGAACGCCGTGATGGGTAGCGTGCTGGTGTGATTGAGGCCGAGGCCGCTCCACAACAATGTGACCGCCAATGTGAACATCATCGGCTCAACAAACAGCCACAAGAAGCCGATATTATGACGTCCATAGCGCGTGATGATTTCCCGCATCAGCAACGCGCCGACCACCCTGCTCTGGATGCTCAGCGATTGCAGAAACGAACCGTCGGCCCTAGCTCGTGCGCTCACTGCTTGTGCTCGCGTATGGCAGCGAACAGCATCTGAAGTACGCCCCAGACGATCAGGCTGAACAGCAACGTCGAAATCAACCCGCGCAGACGCCGCGGCTCCAGCGCGTCGTCAGGCAGGTTTGGCTCGACTATCCGTTCCACATAGGCCTGCTTGCGCCGCGCCTCGTTCCGCGCATCTTCAAGCGACGCCATTGACGCCGCCAACTGCTTATCCGCGAATTGGCTTTCCAGCGCAAGCCGCTGATACTGCGCTGCTGTGGCGGCTAAGGATCGGCGATCGCCCGCCACCTTCCCCAATTGCATGTCCACTTCTCGGCCAAGTTCCCTGATCCGAGATTGGAGCACCTCGATCTGAGGATTGCGCGGCGTAAACTGGCGCAGCGCTACCAACTGAGTACGTGCGGCGATCAGTTCGTCCTGCAATTTGGAGATCATCTGAAGCTGGACGGCAGCCTGCTTTTCAGGATCTACCACGCCTTCCTGGTTCCGATAAGCTGAAAGCGCCAGTGCCGCCATGCGGGCGGCTCGCTTTGCGTCCTCAACCTCCGTTTCAGCAAAACGGATGAGATCCTTGCGACCGCGTTCATTGAGCCGGTTGACGGTCGCTTCGGCCATTTCCAACAGCTGTTCGTTAAATCGCTGCGCGTCACGCGCCGTATATGCCCGGACCGTCAACGTTGTGATACTGGAACTCGCAACATGGTCGACGTGGACCCTACTCTGGAAATATTTGTAAAGATCCTCGAACGTGGATCCAGAAAACAGGGTCCCGAAACGATCAAAATAAAAGATCGAGTTCTGGGAACTGGCTTTGCGAAAGGCATCACTCCGGTTCAGCGCCGAAAGTGCGTCACGCGAGACAACGTAATCCTTCGCAGCATATACTTCGTCTCCAGCGTTGGTAAAACCTGCACTTTTGAGCAATATCCCTATGCCGGATGAGGCTGGTTTGTCGGGAGATCGCACGACGAACCGGGATTCTGAGACATAAACGTCGGACGCCAGGAAACCGAAATACAGCACGGCCATAACCATAGGCATCAGCACTGTACATACAAACAGCGGGCTCAACCCGCGCACCCTCTTCAACGCCGCACGAGGCCAAGATTTCGGCACCTCCGAAACATTTGCGACGTGCTCCTGACCATCACCAAACTGGCCTGTATTATGTAACATCGGATCTCCGGAAAAGGCACGTCTCAATCAGCATCAAGCCGCCCTCATGCCCCTTGGCCCTGCCATTTGCAACGCACAAATTCCGGCTAATTACGCGCAGCGACGAGGCAATTTCCCCGAATCTAGGAGCTTGGCGCGAAAAGCTAGGCGGCGTGGACAAATTCAGCCGTGCCGGATCGTCCTTCGTCCCGCTAAGCGGGGCATCCGCTTCGCGCTGGCGATAACACTTGGCACATATGATCGTGATGCCATCAGGCACCTCCACAGTGTCTTCGATCCACTCGCCGCCATTGCTTTGCAGATAGGCGTCGCAAGCCTCACACCATGCATCCCTGAGGTCATTTTCATCTTCTGACGGAAAGGAAACAAATCCGGCTGTGTCCGGTGATGTTCGACCCACAATATGAGCGCAGACGAATGTGATCGGCTGATACCCATGCACCTCGCAGTCACAATGATCGTCGTCGTTGTTCGCTGTCGTGGTCATATCGCGGTGGATCGTAACTGCATCTGCCCCCAACAGCCAGACGAGTTACGGTTGACCCCGAACAGAACGGTTGATTCAAGGCTGCTTTTTGGAGGTAGGCTTGAGCAGGGGCGATCTTACCGAGGCGGAATGGCGCATCCTAAAGGACTTGCTGCCAATCGAGGCCGAGAACCGTGGTCGAGGCAGGCCCCCTGAGCCGAACCGCGCGATCATCAACGGCATCCTCTGGCGGCTTCGGCGCGGTGCTCCGGGGCGCGACGTCCCGCCTAAATACGGCAGTTGGAACACCATTTATCCACGGTTCCGGCGATGGAGCGAGGCCGGGGCCTGGGAGACTGCGGCTGTGACGCTCGCCGAAATCATGGCGGACACCGGCCACTACAGCATCGATAGCACCACAGTTCGCGCCCATGTCTCGGCTGCGGGCGGAAAAGGGGGACTCCTCGACGCGCTCTTGGGCGCTCGCGGGGCAGGTTCACCAGTAAGCTTCACTGCCTGGCTGATGCCCTCGGGCGACCGCTCGCCTTCCATCTGACGGTCGGCGAAGCGGCAGACTGCAAGGCCTATGATGCCCTGATCGACCTACCCGAGCGCGCACCTGACGCCTTGCTCGCCGACAAGGGCTACGACGCCGACGCAATCCGTGCTGACCTTGTCAAACGGAATATCGAGGCTGTCATTCCGGGTCGGTCAAACCGGCGCGTGAAAATCGAGCATGACCGGGCGCTCTACAAGCAGCGCAACCGCATCGAACGCATGTTCGGGCAACTCAAGATCAACCGGGCGATCGCAACCCGATACGATCAACTGGCCAACAGCTTTCTCGGAATGGTCCATCTCGCCACAGCCAGATACTGGCTCAAATTTGTCCACGCCGCCTAGCACCAGAAACTCATTTCGATGCCGTAATGAAACCCGGAGATTGCCAAGATTACCTCCGCCCCACCATCTTCCACGCACGCCATAACCGCAGCTCCCTTCACTAGCGGAACTAGCGTGATACTAACTTAGCCCCGTCATGATCGATAAGATAGCGTGGCGGGATAAAACGCTCAATTAGTCCGTGCACGCTCGCTTCCTGTATTTTCGCGACCGATGCACGCACGTCTGAGAAATCCATACCTTCAATGATCGGCCGAAGATCGAATTCCCACCATTGAGATTTGAGAACCTCATCGATCAAGGTTTCTGAAATTCGATATCGGATATGCTTAGCCGGATTTCCGCCTACAATTGAAAATGGCGCTACATCTTTAGTCACGACAGCGTGGGCAGCAACTATAGCTCCAGTTCCTATCGTCACTCCACGCCGAACAAAAGCCCCCTCCCCGATCCATACATCATTTCCTATTGTAACGCGATCACCGCCTCGATCAGTAACTCTACTAGGCACCCCCTTGAGCCATGCTCGATAGTCAGGATAGCAATTTGACAATCCAGCAGCCACATCATGAGGGTCATTAACGAAGGGATGGCTCGACAACCAATCGACAGGATGTTCACCGGCTCCTGTAGAAACGTTCATCGCAATTGAGCAAAATCTACCAATATCTGTATCTATAATAGAGGATCCATTTTGAATATACGTGAAAGAACGAATTGAAGTATCCTGCAATAAACCATTAATTTTTACAGGCGGCTCAAACTCACATGGCGGAGAAAAATTACTAAGTTCGGCCTGACATCCGATAGAAATCAAGTCTCTCAATGAGCAAAAACCCAAAATGCTACTCCAAAATCGTTAATTAACTCCACCTTTGCGCATGTAGGGTATTCATGACATACAACGCCGGTGAGCAAGAAACCCTTCCGCAGAGCCTAAGTTCCTGGTCCGCGATTTTTCCCGGCGGTTCTCCGATAACGATGCTTGCCTGACCACATCATGTCGGTCTGCCTTGACGGCCTCCGCTCTGAATGCATCGCCTGTGAAACGGAAAGCACCCGTCATAAGCTCTCGCCGCACCATGCCACAGGTTCGTTTGCGCCAACTACAGCCACCGGGTAAGCCTTCCGCTGGCACAACATGCGAACGCCGACCATATCCTGTTCTGCCTCATGCGTTTGCTCGACATGGCGCGTCAGCGCGTTGCAGGAAAGGAACTCCAGTACGGTTTAGCATGACATAAAAGACCGCCAACCGTATTCTGCTACGAATTCGCTTCTTATCGCTAAGATTGAAAGCTTTGATGCGCCACTATCAAGCCATATTGCAATGGACGAAAGACATGTCGCCAATCATCGTTCGAGTAGAAATTGTGGAATGGCATTGCGGAAGGTCGATTTTTGAGCAGGGTTGGGCGCGGCGGCCGTGAGAAGACGCTTCACCCCAGCTTCAAAGACGATGTTCTGCGCGGCGTTTCGCAAATTGAATTAATATTTAACAAACAATTAACATGTGAAATACTTATTTAGCTTTTACTTTTCGTAATATTATTATAAATCTATCTCATTAATTTTATATGCTAATTTAATATGGATATCGTATTTTACATATTTATTTTAATACGCAATAATATTAAATTATTTGTAAGTATTTTTATTTATCTTATCGGAATACTATGAAAATGTCTAAGTCATTTTTAAAATTTCCTCAGATATTTCCCACCGCTAGACGCTTTTACAAAAAGGCTATGGCTGGTGGAGGGGACGTGGTTCGCCAGAAAGCAATTGCAGACCTACAGTCTCTTTCCCTCCGTGAAGCCAGAGGCAGCGGTGACTTCGCCTGTACCGCTTGCCGAGAGAGATATTCGCTCGCGCCGTTCGAACAGCGTACCGATCAGCACGGGACCATCTACGATCTATGGATTTGCCTTAATTGCCTCGCCATCCTCAATGCCACGCATTTACGGGCAATCCATAAAGGGGCAGACTTCCTGTCGTGGCAGTCCGATTCATCGGAGGAATTCTATGCCGTCGATAACGCATATCTCGCCACGGTTCCTGATGCGATCGACGCCTGCGGGTTCATCGACTTTCTGCTTTCCGCTTATCCAGAGCAGTCAAGGAGCGTGTTCCTGGACTTTGGCGCGGGGAGAGGCATACTTTCCGGCGCAGCCGCCAAAAGGTTCGAGAAAGTCTATGCGGTCGAACTCAGCTTGAACGTCCTGCGCAAGGTACATGCTGCAATGCCAGAAAGGAGCAGGATCGTACCCAGCGATAATTATCTCGACATAAAGGACGGCTTCGACGCGGTCGCGTCGATGCACGTGCTGGAGCATCTCCCGAACATGCGCGACATACTAGACACTCTGGTCGAGCGGATGAATCCGGGTGGATCGCTATTCTTTCAGGCTCCTATGCTGCGTAGGGATTATCTCGTGAATGTGCATTACACGTTTTTCACCGAGGTATCTGCCCGGACATTGTGTAGGAATCTAGGCCTCGAAACCGTCGGAATATGGTTCGACCACGCTCTCGACTTCCTGACCTGCATCGCAAAAAAACCAAGCTAAGCAAATCTAGCAGGGCGCTGAAGAACGGTTCGCTGATCCGCCTAGGCTCGGTTGAAGGAACTCGCCGAGGTCCCTGCCGGCACGGTTTTGTCAGCCCTCCGTCGACACTGTCCGGCGCGGCCCGAGGAAGCGTAGACCCTCGCCGCTTATGATGCGACCCAGATGACCGCCCACAACCCAGCAGCTTGGGATAATATGAGAAAGAAAATGGCTTGATCCGTGCAAGCATTTTCTATCTATCGGCCAGGCCAGAAACAGATACCAACATCGACTATCTGAGACTTTAAAGCAATCATCCAATATGCTGCCAAATCTGGAGGAAATTCAACTGTGGGCGAATTGGGCAAATTCTGGGCAGGCACGCCAGACCGAATCGCTATTGGATTGATTTCAAGCGGAAAAGTTGCCGACGCCCATCGCCTTGACATCGCAGGCATCATAAGTTCAATCCTTGCCACGCCCATCACCGCTCAGCCGGCGCGGTAGAAAGCGAATAGGGCCAGGTTCCCGCTCCTCTTCCCCATTCCCGGTTCGGCTTTGCCTGCATGGTGAAGCGCAACGTCCCGCCCTCGCGGATCTCCCCGTCCGCGATCCAGCTTCGCCGCAGCGGCCGTCCGTTTAGTTCGACCGCACCCACATAAACATTGGCGGCGGACAGATTTTCCGCCTCCACCGTGAAGCGCCTGCCGTTGGGAAGCGTCAGTACCGCGCGGCGGACGAAGGGGCGACCGACGACATATTGGTTCGATCCCGGCGTCACGGGATAGAAGCCCAGCGCCGTGAACAGCAGCCAGGCCGACATCTGCCCCAGATCGTCATTGCCCGACAGTCCGTCGGGTGTCGGCTTGTATTGGCTCTCGACGATCTGCTTCAGCCGCGCCTGAGTCCGCCAGGGCGCGCCCGCATAAGCATAGAGATAGGCGACATGATGGCTGGGTTCGTTGCCATGGATATATTGCCCGATCAGCCCGGCAATATCCTCCGCATGGCTGTAGTCGAGCTTCGACACATCATAGTCGAACATGGCGTCGAGCTTCGCGATCGCCCGGGCGTCGCCGCCCAGCAAGCGGAACAGCCCCGCCTGATCTTGCGGCACGAACCAGCTATATTGCCAGGCATTGCCCTCCGTATAATCCGAAACATAGTTGATCGCGGCCGGATCGAACGGCGTGCGGAAGCTGCCATCGGCCTTGCGCGCCCGCAGCCAGCCGCTCCTGACGTCGAAGCCGTTGCGCCAACTGGACGACCGGGCGAGGAAGCGCTTCGCCACATCGCCGCGCCCCATGGCCTGCGCCATGCGGCCGATCGCCCAGTCGTCATAGGCATATTCGACCGTCTTCGACGCCGCCTCCGGTTCCCGGTCGATGGGCACATAGCCCAGCTTCATATAGTCGCCCAGCCCGCCATAGGGCGCGTAGTCCGCGCTGGCGACCATGGCGGCCAGCGCCTTGTCCGGGTCAAATCCCCTGAAGCCCTTCAGATAGGCGTCCGCGATCACCGGCACCGCATGATAGCCGATCATCGTCCATGTCTCCCGCCCGGCGAACTGCCAGACCGGCAATATGCCGTGCGGGCTGTGTTCCCGGCTGGCGATCAGCGAGTTGACGACGTCGGAGGTCGTCCTTTCCGGCTGGACCAGCGTCAGCAGGGGATGTTCAGCGCGGAAGGTATCCCAGAGCGAGAAGGTCGAGCGAAAGGTGAAATCCTTCGCCGCATGAACCTGATCGTCCGGCCCCCGATAGCGGCCGTCGACGTCGCTCCAGATGCTGGGCGCCAGCAGCGTATGGTAGAGCGCGGTGTAGAGATTCGTGAGCATCGGCTCCGGCGCATCCATCTCCAGCCGCCCGAGCGCCTGCCGCCATGCGTCCTCGGTCCTCCTCCGGACGGTGTCGAAACCGGCGCCTTCCGCATCGAGATTGGCGATGGCCCCGCCCTCATCCACCCCTGAAAGCGCGACCTGGACCTCCAACGGGCCATCGAGCCTGCCGAAGTCGAGCCTTGCCTCCAGCGCCTTGCCCAGCTTCTCGGCCAGCGCGTCGCTGCCCCGCCCCGGCGCCTGGAAGCCTTTATAGGGAACCGCCTGGTCCCGGTCGATGAAGGCATGGTCCTTCAGGGGTGCGGAAAAACGCATGGCAAAGAACAGCTTGCGGCCCGCCGCCCATCCCCGCGTCTCGCGAAAGCCCGTCAGCGTGCCGTCCGGGTGGAGGTGCAGACCGGACCAGAGGATCTTGCCCGGATAATCGTAAAGAGAGGAGCGCAGGTCGATCAGCAGATGCGCCTCCCGCCCCGCCGGAAAGGCATAGCGGTGGATGCCCACCCGCTCGCCCGCTGTCAGCTCCGCCCGGATGCCGCTATCGGCCAGCGTCACCGCATAATAGCCGGGCCTGGCCGTCTCGCTGTCGTGTGAGAAGCGCTGGCGATAGCCGGAGCCCGCCTGTTTCGGATCGCCCGGATCGAGCCGGACGGCGCCCGTCTGCGGCATCACCAATATGTCGCCCAGATCGGAATGGCCCGCGCCGGAGAAATGGGTGTGGCTGAATCCCTGGATCGTCGGATCATGATAGCTGTAGCCCGCCGCATGGGCATAGCAGTCGCGCACCTGGCAGGTCGTATCGGTATCGGGCGAAAGCTGGACCATGCCGAAAGGCGCGGAGGCTCCAGGGAAAGTGTGGCCTTCCGGGCCGGTGCCGATCAGCGGATCGACGAAGCCCAGCGGATCGGCAGGCGTCTGCGCAGCGATGGGCCAGGCCGAAGCCGTCAGCAGCAGCGCGCAGATGAGCAGCGGCGCCCTCATCGGGCGGCAACCGGCACGGGGTTGAAGCACGGGTTTTGCCGGATCATGATCCATTGCCTCCAAATCATCGGGTTGCGTTCGTCGCGCCCTGCCCTGTTCTTCCCGCCCTAATAGCGGTCGGCAATGGAAAAGCCGCCATCCCATTGTACAAATGTTGAATTGGGCCACGCATGACGGTGCGCTCCGAACTTGCAGGGCCTGGGGCAATATGATTGGACGGCGATGATGGATGCTGAACCGATGCTGGCCGGAATCGAACTGGGCGGGACCAAGGTCCTGGTGCTCCGCGCGCGCGGCGGGACGATTGTCGACCGGGAGACGATAGCGACCACGACGCCGCGGGAGACGCTCTCCAGCGCCGTCGCGGTGCTGAAACGCTGGCATGCGGAGGCGCCCATCGCCGCCATCGGAATCGGCAGCTTCGGCCCGCTTCGGCTCGACCGCCGCGCCCCGGACTTCGGCGTCATGCTGCCCACGCCCAAGCCCGGCTGGGCGGGTGCGGACATATTCGGCACCCTGACCGCGCCCTTCGATTGCCCCGCGATGATCGACACCGACGTCAACGGAGCCGCTCTGGCGGAGCTGCGCTGGGGCGCGGGCGCGCTGGGGGACGCGCCCTCCGACAGCCTGTGCTACATCACGATCGGGACCGGCGTGGGCGCAGGGTTCGCGTTCAACGGCCGCACCGTCCATGGCGCCATGCATCCGGAAATCGGCCATATCCGTGTTCCGCGCGCTCCCGGCGACGGCTTTGCGGGCCGTTGCCCCTTTCACGGCGATTGCATCGAGGGTCTGGTGTCCGGGCCCGCGCTCGCCCACCGCTTCGGCATGCCGGGCCATGAGATCGATCCCGCCGACCCCCGATGGGACGATGTCGCCAGCGACATCGCCCATCTCGTCTCCACCATCCTGCTGGGCACCGCGGCGCGACAGGTGCTGATCGGCGGGGGCGTGGGCATGGGGCGGACCGGTCTGCTGGCGAAGGTCCGTCGAAACGTCGTCGTCCAGCTTGGGGGCTATTTGCCGCATGTCGACGATTCCAGCATCGGCCGGATCGTCATGACGCCGCTGCTTGGCGATCAGGCCGGTCCTTTGGGTGCCGTGGCCTTGGCCATGGATGCGCTGAGCGCGGAGGGCGTCAGTTGACGCCCTTCTGCCGGAGGAGCAGCGGCAGGACCATCATCGGCGCGACCATGGCGATCACGCTGGCGACCAGCAGATCGTCGACCCACCGATAGACCGTCGTGAAGAACATCAGGAAGGCCATCGTCGCCAGAACGGGAAGGATCAGGGGAACCACCCCGCCCCCCATCCGCCGGCCAAGGACGCCGATCGCATCATCCATATGGCCCCTGCGGCGCTGGCCTTCAGGGCGTGCGCCGCCGGCGCCGCTTCTCATCGGCCGGTTCATGTCCTGATCCTCACTGATCTGATCGGTTTCATATAGAAACCAATAAACGAACTTCCAGACGGGAAGATCGATACGGACCGTTTCCGATCTCGACAGCAAGGCGGACGCGGGTGGGATGTCCCGCACTTCCGTTGACCGCTAGAGCCAATCGACATTCAGAAGATGACGAGCCGAAAATGATGGTTTTCCGTGACCCGGAGCGCAGCCTACTCAAAATAGGTGAGCACCGGAAGCACGGAAAAGCGTCATTTGCAGGCCGTCAGGGCTGAATGTCGATTGGCTCTAGCCCGATAGTGCGTCCTTTCCGGATGGAGGCCCTTGCCTGACGGGAGCGACCGTTCATAAGGAACCGCATGACCACGATCCGCCTGCTCGCCCATAGCGTCGAAAAGCCCTGGGGCCGCATCGATATTCCTGCCGCCATCGCGCCTTCGGATGGCCGTCGCGTCGGCGAAGTCTGGTTCTCGCCGCCGGAGCAGGAAGAAGGGCGGCCTTTGCCGCTGCTGGTCAAATATATCTTCACCAGCGAAAAGCTGTCGGTTCAGGTCCACCCCAATGATGCGCAGGCGCGGGAACGCGGGCTGGCGGGCGGCAAGTCGGAATGCTGGTACATATTGGATGCGGAACCCGATGCGCGGCTGGGAATCGGCCTGACCCGCGACCTGACGGCAGAGGCGTTGCGCACAGCAGCCCTCGACGGCAGCATCGAGGCGCTGATGGACTGGAAGCCGGTGCGGGCGGGCAGCTTCTACTATATTCCCGCCGGCACGGTGCACGCCATAGGCGGCGGCGTGACGCTGGTGGAAGTGCAGCAGAATAACGACGTGACCTACCGCCTTTACGATTATGGCCGGCCACGCGAACTGCATTTGGAAGAGGCGATGGCCGTCAGCGTGGCGACGCCCTATGCCCTGCCCGACCGGGTCGTCCCGATGACAGCGCAAGAAAGACTGGTGGCGGGCTGCGATGCGCCCTTCATCCTGGACATGGTGCAGGGTGAAGCCGGCACCGGGCAGCGGATCGAAGGAGAAATGGCCTGGTTCATTCCGCTGGCCGGCGCCGGCACGATCGACGGCGAGCCGTGGCGGCAGGGCGAATGCTGGCTGATCGAAGGGACCGCCGGCCTGACCATCCATGACGGGATGAGCGCGCTGCTCGCCCGCCTGCCTTGAAACATCGGCGAATCGGGGGGACTGCATGCCACGGGGAGAAATGATCGCGGACAAGCGCGTCCTGTTCGTGATGGCGGTGGAGGATGAATATGGTCCTCACCTCAGGGCCCGGTTCGACCCGCTGATGACCGGCGTGGGCCCGGTGGAAGCCGCTCTCAACACCGGCCTTGCGCTCCAGCGGCTGGATCTGGAAGGCGCGCTGCCCGACCTCGTCATCTCGCTGGGATCGGCGGGATCGCGCATCTGCACCCTGGGCGAGGTCTATCAGGTCGCCAGCGTTTCCTGGCGGGACATGGACGCCTCCCGCCTCGGTTTTCCGAAGGGCGTGACCCCCTTTTCCGACCACCCGGCCGAAATAGCGCTGCACATGCCGCTGGAACTTCGCACCGCCCGGCTGTCCACGGGGGCGAACATCGTCGGCGGGGACGAATATGCCACGATCGACGCGGACATGGTCGACATGGAGAGCTTCGCGGTCGTCCGCGCCTGCCAGCGCTTTGGCGTGCCGGTAATGGGCCTGCGGGGCATTTCCGACGGCCCGGGCGAATTGGCGGACATGCTGGGATGGACCCAGTTGCTGGCGCTGCTGGACGAGCGTCTGGCACAGGCGGTCGATATGCTGGAGGGAGCGCTTGGGCGCTGAGGAGATGCGGTCTTCTTAAGGCGCAATGGGCCGACTGCTGCCATTTCCCCTCCCGCTGGCGGAAGGGGGAATGTCCTGGATTGGCCCCTGGGGCCTTTCTCCCCCTTTATCTGAGGCGCCTGACCAGAACCGCCTCAATGCCCCTCAAAGGCGATGATCGCCGCCGACGCGACGCCGTCCGCTTCCAGCGCAGCCATGCCGCCCAGATCGGGAAGATCGATCGCGAACAGCGCCATCAGCACGGTTGCGCCCTGCTCCCGGACAAGTTGCGCCGCCGCAAGCGCGGTTCCGCCGGTCGCGATCAGATCATCGACCAGCACCACCCGCGCCCCGTCCGGGATTTGCCCTTCATGCAATTCCAGCCGGTCGGTGCCATATTCCAGCACATAATCGATGCCGACGGTCTTGCCGGGCAGCTTGCCCTTCTTGCGCACGGGCACGAAACCCACCCCCAGCGCATGGGCCAGCGCCGCCCCAAGGATGAAACCGCGCGCCTCGATGCCGACGATGAAGGCCGGGTCGAGCGGCCGCGCCACCGCCGCCATCCGCTCGACCAGTTCAGTGAGACCGGCTGCGTCCGCCAGCAATGTGGTGATGTCCCGGAACTGGATGCCGGGCTTGGGGAAATCGGGAATCGTGCGGACCAGGGCCGCCAGGCTGTCTGCGCTCATCTTCGCCCTCATAAGAAAAGGGGGCCCGGTTTCCCGCGCCCCCTCCGATGTTCTGTTCCAGACCCCGTTCAGGCGGCCTTTTTCTTGTCCGCCCAGATATTCTGGTAGGCCATATAAGCCAGGCCCGTCGCGATCAGCAGGAAGAAGATCGTCGCCAGACCCGCGCGACGGCGGTTTTCCAGCTTGGGTTCGGCCGTCCAGGTCAGGAAGGCCGCGACGTCCTGCGCCATCTGGTCGACGGTCGCCTTGGTGCCGTCTCCATAGGTGACCTGTCCGTCCGCCGTCAGCGGCGGCGCCATGGCGAGGTTCAGGTTCGCGAAATAGGGGTTGTAGTGCAGCCCCTCCGGCGTCTTCGCGTCCGGAAATTCCTTCAGCAGTTCGGCCGGCTGCGCCTGGAAGCCCGTCAGCAGCGAATAGACATAGGCGCTGCCGTGATGGCGGGCCTTGGTCATCAGCGAGAGATCGGGCGGGATCGCATTGTTGTTCGCCGCCGCCGCCGCAACGTTGTTCGCGAAGGGCTTGGGGAAATAATCCGCCGGGATGGGATCGCGGGTCGACATCTCGCCCGTCTTGGGATCGACGTCGGGGGTCTTGATCGCCCACTGCTTGGCGATCGCCTTGATCTCCGCCTCGTTATAGCCAATGCCCTTGAGGTCGCGGAAGGCGACGAACTTCAGGCTGTGGCAGGCCGAGCAGACTTCCTTGAACACCTGGAAACCGCGCTGGAGCTGCGCCTGGTCGTACTTGCCGAAGGGGCCGTCGAACGAGAAGGCGACATGCTTGGGATCGCGGTGGAATTCATGCTCCACCGTGACCGCCGGCGGCTCGGTGACATAGGCCACCGCGCCCACCAGGAAGGAAACCAGCAGCCAGCCCGCGAAAAAGAGGCCGACGAGAAATGCGCCGATGCGTATCATTAGTCTTGTCCCCCTTAACCGGCGTGCGACGGCTGCGGATCGCTGCCCATGCCGGGAAGCGCCTCGCGCTCACCCTCGAGCGCATGGCGGCCAAGCACCGCCTCGGTGATCGAGTTCGGCAACGGCAGCGGCTTTTCGAAGCGCGAGATCAGCGGCAGGATGATCAGGAAGTGGGCGAAATAATAAGCCGCCGCGACCTGGGAGATCATCACATAGGGTTCCGCCGCCGGCGCGCCGCCGCAATAGCCCAGGATCAGCACGTCGACGATCAGGATCCAGAAGAACTTCCTGAAGGTCGGGCGATAATTGCCCGACCGCACCGGGGAGGTGTCCA
Source organism: Sphingobium sp. CFD-2 (assembly GCF_024611135.1). Lineage (NCBI taxonomy): Bacteria > Pseudomonadati > Pseudomonadota > Alphaproteobacteria > Sphingomonadales > Sphingobiaceae > Sphingobium > Sphingobium sp. CFD-2. The sequence continues at coordinate 2,799,263 of NZ_CP084405.1, forward strand.
GCCAGGGCAGGAAGAAGAGCAGCAGGATCGACGCGAACATCGCCAGCACGCCCAGCAGCTTCGCCGGGACGAAGAAGAAGTCCACGGTGAAGGCGCGCAGGATCGCGTAGAAAGGCCAGAAATACCATTCAGGCACGATATGCGCCGGCGTCGAAAGCGGGTTCGCCTCGATATAATTGTCCGGATGGCCCAGATAGTTGGGCGCATAGAACAGCAGGACCGCGAACAGGATCAGGAACACGCCCGCCCCGAAACCGTCCTTCGCGGTGTAATAGGGGTGGAAGGGCACGGTGTCCTGCGGCCCCTTCACTTCCACGCCGGTCGGGTTGGAGGAACCCGGAATATGCAGCGCCCAGATGTGCAGGATCACCACGGCGGCGATCACGAAGGGCAGCAGGAAGTGCAGCGAGAAGAAGCGGTTGAGCGACGCGTTGCCGGGGGCGAAACCGCCCAGCAGCCAGGTCTGGATCGGCTCGCCCACCACGGGGATCGCGCCGAACAGACCGGTGATCACCTTCGCGCCCCAGTAGGACATCTGCCCCCAGGGAAGCACATAGCCCATGAAGGCGGTCGCCATCATGAGGAGGAAGATGACGAGGCCCAGCAGCCACACCATTTCGCGCGGCGCCTTGTAGGAACCGAAGAAAAGACCGCGGAAGATGTGCAGATAGACCACGATGAAAAAGAAGCTGGCGCCGTTGGCATGGGCATAGCGCATCAGCCAGCCGGCGTTCACGTCGCGCATCGTCTGTTCGACGGTGCCGAAGGCGACCAGCGTGTTGGCGCCGTAATGCATCGCCATGATCACGCCGGTGACGATCTGGATCACCAGCGCGAGACCGGCCAATACGCCGAAGTTCCAGAAATAGTTGAGGTTGCGCGGCACCGGATAACCGGCGCCCACGGCATTGTAGACGAGGCGCGGCAAGGGCAGCTTCTCGTCGATCCACTGCATCGCGGGATGCTTGGGAGTATAATGTTCAGCCCATGGAAAGCTCATGACAGTCCCCCTCAACCCACGAGAATGGCGGTGTCGGAAGTGAAGCTGAACTTCGGCACTTCCAGGTTCTTGGGCGCGGGGCCCTTACGAATGCGGGCGGCGGTGTCGTAGGACGAACCGTGGCAGGGGCAGAAATAGCCGCCATATTCGCCCCTGTTCTCACCCTCGCCCGCGCCCAGCGGCACGCAGCCCAGATGGGTGCAGACGCCCATGGTGACCAGCCACTGCTTCTTGCCGTCGACGGTGCGTTCCTCCAGCGTCTGCGGATCGCGCAGGCTGGACGGATCGACCTTGTCGGCTTCCGCGATTTCCTTGTCGGTCAGGTGCCGGACGAACAGCGGCTGCGACCGGAACGTCGTCTTGATCGCCTGGCCCGGCTGGATGGAGGACAGGTCGACCTCCGTCGAGGCGAGCGCCAGCACGTCGGCGCTGGGGTTCATCTGATCGACCAGCGGTATGACCACCGCGACCGCACCGACCCCGGCGAAGCTCACCGCGGCGATGTTGATGAAATCGCGACGGCGAACACCGTCGCTGCCGCCTCCATCGGAGACGGACGCCCCCTCACTCTCCAAATGTTCAACGATCGCCATGCACCTCAACCCTTGCAAGAACGTCCCTGACCCCGCCGCATTGCCCATTATGGCTATGTTATCGGGAGAGCCGCGGCGCCCAAGCAGAAGGGCGCGCCTTTCCCCCTGGCGCGGTTTGCAGGCCTGATAACCGTAGGATGCGCCATTTGCCAAGCCTTTTAGACAGGCTAGGAGAATTAACCGCGCTGTTCTATGGCGCGGCGCATGCGTATCGCCCTCTATCAACCCGAAATCGCCGGCAATGTCGGCGCGATCCTGCGCCTTGCCGCCTGCTTTTCCGTGCCCGTGGACATCATCATGCCGATGGGTTTCGCCTTTTCCGACGCGAAGCTGAAACGCGCCGCGATGGACTATGGGGCGGCCGCCGACATCACCCAGCATGCAAATTTCGAGGCGTTCGACGCCCGGCGCCGGGCCGAAGGGAGGCGGCTGATGCTGATGAGCAGCCATGCTTCGCAACGCCTGCCGGAGGTGGAATTCCGCGCCGACGACGTTCTGCTGATGGGATCGGAAAGCGCCGGCGTCCCCGACAGCGTGCGCGATCTGGCCGATGTGCGCGTGCGCATTCCGATGGCGCCGGGCTTTCGGTCCTTGAACATCGCCGTTTCCACGGGCATCGCGATAGCAGAGGCCCTTCGCCAGACCGGAAGTTTCCCGCAATGACAGAGTTACCGAAAATGACGTTGGCGCTCGACCCGCAACAGCAAGCCGCCCGCGACTGGTTCGAATCGCTGAGGGACCGCATCTGCGCCGAATTCGAAGCGATCGAGCGGGAGGCCGGGTCCGACGCCCGCTTCGACTATATCGCCTGGAATCGGGAGGCGCCTGGTATAGCGCCCGGCGAAGGCGGCGGCGGCGTGCGCGGCGTCATGAAGGGCAAGGTGTTCGAGAAGGTCGGCGTCAACGTCTCGACCGTGGGCGGCGCCTTCTCTCCGGAGTTCGCCAGGACCATCCACGGCGCGAGCGAAGACCCGAGCTTCTTCGCCACCGGCATCAGCCTGGTCGCGCACATGGCCAATCCCCATGTGCCCGCCGTGCATATGAACACGCGCTATCTGAGGACGTCCAAAAGCTGGTTCGGCGGCGGCGCGGATCTCAACCCTCCCCTGCCGCGCGAGGAGGACACGGCGCATTTCCATGATGTGCTGAAGGCCGCCTGCGACGCCCATGACCCGGACTATTATCCCCGTTTCAAGTCATGGGCAGACGATTATTTCTTCATTCCGCATCGCGGCGTCCATCGCGGCGTCGGCGGAATATTCTACGACCATCTGGAGGGCGATTTCGACGCGAATTTCGCCTTCACGCGGGACGTGGGCGAGGCGTTCCTCAAGGCCTTCCCGCCCATTGTCCGGCGGCGCATGGGGGAAAGCTGGTCGCGGGAGGATCATGCCCGCATGCTCGAATGGCGCGGCCGCTACGCCGAATTCAACCTGGTGCATGACCGCGGCACGCTGTTCGGGCTGAAGACCGGGGGCAATGTCGACGCGATCCTGATGAGCCTGCCGCCGATGGCGAGCTGGAGCTGAGCATGGGCCTGACGCCCGTTCCCGACGACCGGATCGCGACGATCGTCACCCATCTGGAAATGCGGGAGCGGCCGAAACCCGCCCCCATCCCGCCCGCCCCGTTGCGGCTGGTGCCATGGAAGGCGCCGACGCCAGAGGCCTATCGCGCGCTGTTCCGGCGCGTGGGTGAGCCGTGGCTCTGGTTCTCCCGCCTGGTGATGGACGACGCCACGCTGAGCGCGATCATTCACGATCCCGCGGTCGAGGTCTATGCCGTCACCGATCCCCGGGGCGTGGAGGTGGGGCTGCTGGAACTCGACTTCCGTTCATTGCCCGACTGCGAGCTGGCCTTTTTCGGACTGATCCCGGAATTGACCGGCAAGGGTCTGGGCCGATGGCTGATGGCGCAGGCCAAGGCGCTGGCCTGGCGCAAGGAGGTCACGCGCTTCTGGGTGCACAGCTGCACGCTCGACAGCCCCGCGGCGCTGGGATTTTACCGCAAGGCGGGCTTCGTGCCCTACAGGCGTGAAGTGGAAATCTTCGCCGATCCGCGACTTGCGGGGCTTTTGTCGCCCGACGCCGCGCCGCATGTGCCGGTGCTGGGTCAGCTGCCCTCCGCCTGACGATAGAGCCGCGCCAGCATCACCAGCATATAGACCTGCACCACCGTCGACACGACAGCGGCAGCCACGCCGCCGATCAGCCGGCCGCCCGTCGGACCGCCGATCAACGTCCCGATCAGGCCGAACACCGCCTGCGCCGCGCCGCCGACAATGGCGGACAACAGGGTCAGCGCCACGATGAAGCCGAACAACCGCCAGAAATGCCCCCTGGTCAGCGCCCAGCCATGGCGCAGCGACGCCATGACGCCGGCCGTCCCGTCGATCACCACGGGATTGAGCAACAGCAGCCGCACGCTCGCGAAGATGGTGACGGCCACCACTCCCACGCCGAGCAGCAGCGCCAGCGTCGCGCCCAGAGGCTTGGCGATGAGCGACAGGACCGTCACCGCCAGGGTGGCGGCGATCACCGCGCCGGCCAGGAAACCGGCGACCACCAGCGCCACGCCCAGCAGCACCGGAAGCCGCGCAAAGCTCAGCCGCAGCGCCTCTCCCACGCTGATGCCCGGGCGCAGGGCGAGCGCCAACAGGGTCAGCGATCCGAACCCGATGATGATCATCGCCAGCATCATCGCCAGCCAGAAGCTGCCCGGCACCTGCGGCATGGTGGTTTCCGACAGGTTCCATTTGGCGAGTTCCGGCGGCGTCATCTCCTGAAGGATGAGGCCCGGCAGGGCGACGAACAGCAGGGCGACGGGAAACAGCAGGCTGCTTTCGCGCGCGACGAAGGCGACCGCCTCCTCCCACGCCTTGCCGATGGACATTGTCGCCATATCTCTACGCCCTGTTCTCTACCCGATGCTCTGAAAATCGCGGAGGAGACTTGATCGCTCGCTCTGCCCAAGTCAAGGAAGCGCCATGTCCTCGCCATCCCCAGCCCAAGCCCCTGACGCCCCCAGCGTGGAATGGCGCGTGGAAAGCGCGCCCGTCGACTACCCCCGGGCGCTGGCCGAGATGGAGGGCCGGGCCGCCGCGATCTTCGAGGGGCAGGCCGCAGAGCGGGTCTGGCTGCTCGAACATCCGCCGCTTTACACGGCCGGAACCAGCGCCGATCCGGCCGAACTGCTCGACCCGCGCTTTCCGGTGCACGATGCGGGGCGGGGCGGACGCTATACCTATCATGGGCCGGGCCAGCGCATCGGCTATCTCAACATCGACCTGCGGAATCGGGGCAAGGACGTGCGCAATTTCGTCCATCACCTGGAGGGATGGATGATCGATGCGCTGGCCGATTTCGGCATAGCGGCCCGGCGCGCGAAGGGACGGATCGGCATCTGGACCGACGATGCCCAGGGGCGGGAGGCGAAGATCGGCGCCCTCGGCATCCGGGTGCGGCGCTGGATCACGCTTCATGGCTTTTCGATCAATGTCGATCCCGACCTGTCCCATTTCGGAGGCATCGTGCCGTGCGGCCTGGCCGAATATCCTGTGACGAGCATGGCCGCGCTGGGCGTGAAGGCATCGATGACCGAGCTGGACTCGGCGCTTGCCCGGCATTTCCCGGCCTTTCTCGGCCGCCTGCGCCGGTGTCCGGCGGCAGATGGAGCGGGGGTTGAGCAATGCGGGACGGGCCGCTAGGGTCGCGGCTTTCGCCAGGTGGGGGGCTGCCGGGCATGCTGCAACGCTTTAGGAGACCCGGATGCGTCCTGACGTCAAGACGACAATGGCAATATTGGTTTCGGCCGGCTGCATGGCGCTGGCCGGATGCGGCAGCAAGAAGGAAAGCGGCACCGCCGTCCCGATGAACAATCTGGAAGTGGTCGACGGCACCGCCACCGACGCCATGACCGATCTGGACGGGGTGCAGAGCGAGGGCGTGGCCGTCGCGCTTCCCGCCAACCGCAGCGACAATGCGGCCGCTCCGGCGGCGGCGGCGAAGAATGAGAGCGAGGGCAAGCCCGCGGCCGATACCGAAGTGCTGTCGGATCAATAGGCTGGCGTCCGCGTTCAGGCATGATACAGACGGGCGGGAGATAGTTCGCAGCGCTCGTTACAAAGAGGGATTTCAATGACATTGCGTTATGTGGGCCGTTCCATTGGACACCGATCCCTTGGACGCCGGGTCGTGCTGGGGCTGGCCATGACGGCGGCGACGCTGATGGCGCAGCCGGCCGCCGCGCAATTCTTCTGGTCGCCGCCCGATTTCTCGACCCCGCCCCTGACCGACGCCGAAGCCACGACCGCGCTGGGCCTGCCGGGCGCGACCGCGGCGGAGGTCAAGGCCGGGCTGGTGTGGAACCTGCGCGCGGCGTTGAACGTCGCGGCCCTGCAATGCCAGTTTGAGCCGACCCTGCTGTCGATCAGCAATTACAACGCCATGATCGCCCATCACGACGCCGAACTGGACGCCGCGCAGACGACGCTGCTCGGCTATTTCCAGCGGACGGTCGGCAAGGGCAAGCCCGGCCAGATGGCATCGGACCAATATGGCACGCGCATCTATTCCGGCTATTCGACGGTGCAGGCGCAACGCGGCTTCTGCCAGGCGGCGGCGCTGGTCGGACGGCAGGCGATCTTTGCCCAGCGGGGCACGCTGAACGAGGTGGCGCGCAACGGACTGGGGTCGATCAAGAAGTCGCTGGTCCTGGCGGGCGAGCAATTTTACGGCGATCCGGGACGCAGCTATTCGCTGACCCTGCCGTCCTTCGACCCCAAATGCTGGAAGAAGGGCAAGATGCTGCCTGCGTGCCAGCTCGCATGGAACCAGAAGATCGGCGTCCAGCCTTAAGGCAACGGCGCCAATCACGACATTCCTCCTCCCGCAAACGGGAGGGGGCAAGGGGGGCGGGCTGGCGCGACGTCAGCGACAGGTTTCAGCGGCCAGAGTGGTTTTCATCGCTCCAGGATGGAAGCTTCCCCTGAGGCAGGCCACGGCCCTCAGCGCAATCCCAGATATTTGTGCGACTGAAGGCTGAGCCGCCAGCGGGGCCGCCCCATCACCAGATCCACCGCCGCCCGCGCGTTTTCCGCTGCCTTCGGATCGTCCAGCGGCTGCACCAGCCAATGATCGAAGGCCCAGCGCTCCATATCCTCGACATCCGCCAGGCTGTGCCCCCGCCCCGGCTGCGGCCAGACCAGCTTCAGCTCATTGCCGCTGCGCTGGACCACCTCGCTGCCCGCCTTGGGGCTGATGCAGACCCAGTCCAGCCCCGGATGCGCGGGCAAGGTGCCGTTGCTCTCGATCGCAATGGCAAAGCCGCGCGCATGGAGCGCATCGACCAGAGCATCGTCCACCTGGAGCATCGGTTCCCCGCCGGTCAGCACGATATAGCGCCCCTCCCGCCCCTCGCCCCAAAAGGCGAGCGCGGCCTCGGCCAGACCGTCCGCATCCGCGAACCTGCCCCCGCCATCGCCGTCGGTGCCGACGAAATCGGTGTCGCAAAAGCGGCAGACGGCGCTTGCCCTGTCCTGCTCCCGCCCGGTCCAGAGGTTGCAACCGGCAAAGCGCAGGAAGACCGCCCGGCGGCCGGCATGGACGCCCTCTCCCTGAAGGGTCAGGAACATTTCCTTGACGGCGTAGCTCATGGCGTCAGGGCTTCACCGCATAGTCGGTGGGATCGGGCAGGCCGGCCTCCACGAAACCCTTGGACCGCAGGCGGCAACTGTCGCAGAGGCCGCAATGCCTGCCGTCCGGCGTCGGATCGTAGCAGGACCAGCTCAGCCCCGTATCCAGCCCCAGCCGATAGGCTTCGCGCACGATGTCCGCCTTGCTCATATGCTGGAGCGGGGCATTGATCCGGACCGGATTCCCCTCCACCCCTGCCTTGGTGGCGAGCGCGGCCATCTTCTGAAAGGCGTCGATGAACTCCGGCCGGCAATCGGGATAGCCCGAATAATCGAGCGCATTGACGCCGATGAACACGTCGTTCGCGCCCGCCACCTCGGCCAGGCCCAGGGTCAGCGACAGGAATATGGTGTTGCGCGCGGGTACATAGGTGACGGGAATGCCGGTCCCGACGCCGCCCTTGGGCACGGCAATGTCCGCGGTGAGCGCAGACCCGCCAAAGGCCGTCAGGTCCAGCGGCAGCACGATATGCGAGATGGCGTTCAGCGCCGACGCGACTCGACCCGCCGCCTGCAATTCCAGCCGGTGGCGCTGATTATAGTCGATCGACAGGGCGAACAGGCGATAACCGGCCTCGCGCGCCAGCCCGCCCGCCACCATGGAGTCGAGCCCGCCCGACAGCAGGACGACGGCGAATTTTCCGTTATGGGCAACCATGAGCGCCGCGCTACGCCTCCCGACGCGTCAGCGCAAGCCGGTCGCGCCTAATGGCAGGCGCCGAGCCAGCGGCCCTCCAGCGCGAAGGCGAAGGGCGCGCCGTCGGCAATGCCCTGCGACTGGATCTGCACCAGCCGGGACGTTTCGACGCGCAGGTCCGTCCGCCCATTGCCCGCCGCGCCGCATTCATAGGTGACGACCAGCCGGTTGGCGACATCGCTGACGGTGAAGCTCTTGCAGGCATGGCCCGCATGGCGGCTTTGCAGAAGCTGGCTGAGGCTGGAGACGCAGAGCTTGCGCGCGGCGCCATCCTCGCCCCGCCCGCGCAATTCCCATTCACCCGTCTCCAGTCCCTTGGGCAGGCGTGACGCGGGCGCCGCCGCCTGCACGGCAGAAACCGCCATCATCATCGCCGCCGCACCAAGGGCGCGCCGCTTTGCCACCATTCCGATCCCCCTGTCGATCGTTGCTGATCCAGATCAGCCTTGCGCGTCAATTGCGGCAATTTGATAGCAATAAGGAGGGCGCCCGCTCATTCCTCCGCAAAGCTGGCGAGCGCGACCGGGAAAAGACGCGAGCAGAAGGCGCAATCCACGCCGATAATGCCCTGATCATCCGCCATGTCCGCCCGCTCCGCCGCCGGAAAGCGGCCGATGACGCTGCGGATATGATCGAGGTCGCAACGGCACCCCTTGCTGAGCGCCGTGGGATCGGTGACGCGCACCTCCTCCTCTTCGTGGAACAGCCGCCAGACGATGTCGGACAGCGGCAGCGCGTTGTCGGTCAGTTCCGCGTCCTTGAGCGTGTGGGCCAGCGCCTGGACATGCTCCCATTCCGGATGGTCGTGGCGGACATGCAGCCGTTCCCGCCCGACTTCCCCCTCGGGCAGGTGCTGGAGCAGCAGGCCAGCGGCAAGGCACCCCTCCCCCGCGTCGTGGCGCGTGGCGATCTGGATGATGCTGGGGATCTGCTCGGACTGGAAGAAATAATGTTCCGCCGCATCGGCAAGCGATTCGCCGTCCAATGGGACGATGCCCTGATAACGCTCGCCAGTCACCGCCTGGTCGAAGGTGATGGCGAGATAGCCCTTGCCGAACAGGCCGAACAGCGTCGGATCGGGGCCCAGTTCGGCCAGCCGGTCGGCATCGAACTTGGCATAGCCGCGCACCTCGCCGCCCTTATAGTCCGCCACCAGCAGGCTGACGACGCCATTTTCGGTCTGCGCCTGAAGCGTGAGCTGCCCACCCGCATCCTTGAGCGTCGAGCCGAGCAGCGCCGCCAGCACCAATGCGGAGGCGAGCAGCCGCTCGATCTGCGGCGGATAGGCATGGGCGGCAAGGACATCGTCGAGCACCGGCCCCAGCCGCACGATCCGCCCGCGCGCGTGGCGGGAGGGGATGGTGAAGCCAAGGGCCTGGTCAAGGGTAGCGGAAGAGGTCAAGTCAGGCTCCGTGCGGCGCGCCGGGGCGCGCCGATCATGCAAAGGCGCTTAGATAGGTTGCGATGCCCGGGCATGCAAATGCACTTGGGTTTGGACTTGATCGGTGGGATGCGGACGGTCTGATCGCGGCCCGCTCCTTGGGACAGGTCGTGCTCCCGCGCCGGCGGGAACCCGGTTCAGGCGATGCGATAATCTGCGAAGGGCGGGACCGGGCTCCTGGCCGCGCAGGAGCCCCAAACTCAACCAAGCCGGCCCAACGCCCAGAGCAGCACCGACTTCTGCGCATGGATGCGGTTTTCCGCTTCGTCCCAGATCACCGATTGCGGCCCGTCTATCACCGCTTCCACCACTTCCTCGCCGCGATGGGCGGGCAGGCAATGGAGGAACTTCGCCGCGGGCTTCGCCAGCGCCATCAGTTCCGGCGTCACCTGATAGGGCATCATCGCCTTGAGCTTCTCCTCGGCATGGGCCTGGCCCATGGAGATCCAGGTGTCGGTGACGACGATGTCCGCGCCGGCCACCGCCGCCAGCGGGTCGCGGGTGCGAGTGATGGTCGCGCCACGCGCCTGCGCTTCGGCCTCGAAGGACGGGTCGGGGTCATAACCCTCCGGCACGGCGATGCGCACGCCGAACTTCATCAGGCCCGCCGCCTCGACGATGGAATGGAGGACATTGTTGCCGTCGCCCAGCCATGCCCATTGGCTGCCGGGCAATGCCACGCCATGCTCCACCACGGTCAGCAGGTCGGCGACGATCTGGCAGGGGTGCGACAGGTCGGTCAGGCCATTGATCACCGGAACACTGGCGTAATGCGCCATTTCCTGGATCTTCGCATGATCGTCGGTGCGAATCATGATGGCGTCGGCCATGCGGCTCAGCACGCGGGCGGTGTCCGCAATCGTCTCGCCCCGGCCAAGCTGGCTGGTCGCGCCGTCCAGGATCAGCGATGTGCCGCCCAACTGGCGGATCGCCATGTCGAACGACACGCGGGTGCGGGTCGAATTCTTCTCGAAGATCATCGCCAGCGTGTGACCGGCGAGCGGCGCATCCGCATCCGCTTTGCCCTTGGGCCAAGCTTTGCGCGCGGCCTTCCGGTCGATGGCGTCGGCAATCATGGCGGCGATCGCATCGCCGCCGGCGTCACTCAGATTCAGGAAATGATTGGTCATGAGGAACCCCCTCAACCCGTTCGGGCGAACGGAGATTAATTCAGGCCGCAGCCTCCGCAAAGCTCCGCGCCCCGGCGGAAAGCCGTTCGACGCATTCCGCGACATGGCTTTCCTCGATCACGAGCGCCGGCAGGATGCGCACGACATTCTGCCCCGCCGACACGGTCAGCAGGCCGTGATTGTCGCGCAGATGCGCCACGAACTCGCGGGCGTCATAGTCGCTCTTCAGCTTCACGCCGAGCATCAGGCCCAGCCCACGCACATCCTCGAACATGTCGTGATTGGGGATAAGCTGCTCCAACGCCGAACGCAGGCGCGCGCCGATGGCCTTCACATGGTCGAGGAAACCCTCGCCCAGCACTTCGTCCAGCACCGTCATGCCGACGGCCATGGCCAGCGGATTGCCGCCATAGGTCGACCCATGGGTGCCGAACACCATGCCCTTGGCCGCTTCCTCGGTCGCGAGGCAGGCGCCCAGCGGGAAGCCAGCGCCAATGCCCTTGGCCACCGCCATGATGTCGGGGGTCAGGCCATATTGCTCATGCGCGAAGAAGGTGCCGGTGCGGGCATAGCCGCACTGCACCTCGTCCAGGATCAGCAGCAGGCCCTGATCGTCGCACAGCTTGCGCAGGCCGCTCAGAAACTCCTGCGTCGCCGGCGTCACGCCGCCTTCGCCCTGCACCGTTTCCACCAGGAAACCGGCGGTGTTCTCATCGACGGCGGCCGTCGCGGCCTCCAGATCGTTGAACGGCACCACGGTGAAGCCGGGCAGCAGCGGTTCGAAACCGTCGCGCATCTTGGGCTGGCTGGTGGCGGAGATCGTCCCCAGCGTCCGCCCATGGAAGGCGTTGTCGAAGCTGATGATCTTGTGCCGGTGCGCCTCGCCATTGGCATAGTGGTAACGGCGCGCGGTCTTGATCGCGCATTCCACCGCTTCCGCGCCCGAATTGGTGAAGAACACCGTATCGGCAAAGGTCGTGTCGACCAGACGCTGCGCGAATTTCTCGCCCAGCGGCATGCCGTAGAGGTTCGACGTGTGCATCAGCGTCGCGGCCTGATCCGCGATCGCCTTGACCAGCTTCGGATGGCCATGGCCCAGCAGGTTGACCGCGATGCCGCTGGCGAAATCCAGATAGCGTTCGCCGCGTTCCCCGATCAGATAGCAGCCCTCGCCTCGGACCGGGCGTACATCGCACCGGGGGTAAACGGGCATGAGCGGCGTAATCGACATGGTCCTTCCCTTTCTGGGCTGATGCAAACAAAGTCCGAAACGCAAAAAGGCGGCCCCCGCCGGGCCGCCCTTTGCGAGCGCTGCCTATACAAGCGCGCCTTTGAAGGCGCAACCCCGTGCAACATGCCGTCATCCGGCGAAAGCCGGGATGACGGACGCCTTCAGCCGATCTGGTTCCACGCCTCCGCGATCTCGCCGATCATCAGGCGGGCCTGCTCCACCGGCGCGGCATCATGCTCCTTGGCGCTGACGAGCAGCAGGCGCCGCGCTTCGCGGTAGATCTGGGCGAGGCCAGTGGCGATGTCTCCGCCCTTGTCGAAATCGAGGCTCGATTCCAGCGCGAAGAGGATCGACATGGCGCGGGCCTGCTTGTCGGAAACCTTGAGCCGGTCGCCATTGCGTTCCGCCAGCGCGGCGGCATCCAGCGCCAGCAGCAGCTCGTCGAACAGCACCTTGACCAGCGCGTGGGGCGTCGCACCCTCGATCCGGCTGCCCGAATGGACCGCCGCATAGCGCCGCGCCGCTGCCGTGCCGCCGAACCCGCCATGATTGTAGAACATGATATTCCGACCCTTTCGGTATTAATTGTCGTTTTTGGTCCAGAGGGCGACCTGCTGCTGGAGATAGCTTTGCGTCGCCTTCAACGCCGACAGGCGCGTTTCCATGGCCGAATAGACCTTGGTGAGCTGCTCCTGATAGTTGGTCATCTGGGTATCGAGCTTGTCGAGCTGATCCGTCAGATCCTTCGCCAGCTTCTCATATTTGTCCTGCGTGGTGGCGAGCGGTCCGCCATCCTTCTTGATATTGTCGCGCACGCTGTCCATCAGGCCGGCAAGGCCGATATTCGTGGCGGTCTTGACCGACGGGTTCAGCAATTGCGTGATCGCCTTCGGATCGGCCGCAATCGCCTTGTCCAGCGCCTTGGTATCGAGCGACAGCGTACCGTCGCGATTGGTGCTGACGCCCAGGTCGTTCAGCGTCTTGTAGGCGCCGGTGCTGCTGAGCTGGGCCGACACCATCTGCGAAAGCTGCCGCTTCATGTCGCGGATCGAGGATTCTCCGTTCAGCACGCCCGCATTGGACGAGTCCGTGCCGGTGGAGGTGGCGGTGTTCAGCGCCTTCATCAGCGTGTTGTAGGCGTCGACGAATTCGACCATCAGGTCGCGCATCGACGTGGTCGGCTCGGTCGTGGCGAGCGTGACGCTGGTCCCAGGCGCCGCCTTGTTGAGGTCGATGCGCAGATAGGGGATCGCGCCGTCGATGGTGTTGCCGGCATAATGCTGCTCCACGCCGTCGAGCAGGATCACCGCGTCCGCCGGGTCGGCGGCGCTGGCCATGGTGCTGCCGGCCGGGACGCTGGCCTTGGTCCAGGCGAACTGGTCCAGGGACGCGCCGCTGGCATCGGGGGTGGAGGAAGAAACCGTCAGCGAGATGTCGTTGGCCGCACCGGTCGGCCCCTTCATCATCAGGCGGGTGCCCTGCGAATCGGTGATGACGGAGGCGGTGACGCCGGTACCGGACGCGTTGATGGCGGCGGCAAGGCCGGCATAGCTGTTGTTGGCCGAGGTGATGGTGACGGGAACCGCGGCGCCGGAACCGACCTTCAGCATCAGCGTGCCCGTGCCCACGGTCGCCGCCGCGCCGCTTGCCGCATCGGTGTTCGCGTTGACCGCCGACACCAGCGTCCGGCTGGTCGCCAGGTTGCGCACTTCGATCTGCGCCGGAAGGCCGGTGGGCGTGCCGCCGGGCAGCGCGCTGACCGAAGCGATGCTGGGGTCGTTGGAAGCCGGCGCGCCCGAATAGCCGGTGCCCGCGAGCAGGCTGTTCAGCGCATCGGCAAAGGTGTCGAGCGAACTGGAGGCCGACGCCAGGGCGGAAATCCGCGCGGTGTTCAGCGTCTGGCGACTGGTGATGGCCGTCTGGCGCGGTTCCTTGGTGGCGCTGACCAGGCTGGAGACGAGCGACGCGGTGTCGATGCCCGATCCCGCGCCTAGCGCCGTCAAGATGCTGCTGCTCACCGAAGTCATTGGCCGTCCTTTCAAGAGAGAGAACGGCCCTAGCGCGAAGACCTTTAGGAATGATTTTCAGGGGGGAAGGCAGGAGCCCACCTCACCGACGCAACATCCAGGCCGCGTGGACGAATTTCGAAATGTCCGGGATTGGCCAATCCAAGACATTCCCCTCCCGCAAGCGGGAGGGGAATGTCGGCAATCCACCCCAACCGCTCAGACCACAGTCCTGAATTTCTCAACGCCGCCTGCAACGGCGCGCTCGCGAGCAGGCGCAGGAGCGCCGCGACGAACCCGGCTCAAACGCCCGGAGACAGAATCTGGTCGACCGCGCCGCGACGGATGTTGGCCTGCGCCGCATGGGCATAGGCGGCCTGCTCCGCGATGCGCTTGGCGACGCGGATCGTGCTTTCCACCGCCTCCTTGGAGGCCGGGGGCAAGGGGACCAGTATCTGCGGCTCGGGCAGCATCGACTGGATTTCGTCGGCTGCCCCGTCGACCGTCACCGTGCCGCCCTGACTGCGCAATTCAGCCAGAATGTCGGCAATGCGGGCATGCACCTTGGCATATTCGGCGCTGGTCGCGATGCTTTCCTCCACGCCCGACTGATCCTCCGGCGTCGGCGCCTGCCGGGACGATCCACCGCCCTGATGCACGGTGGCGGCCGATGAAATGGGCGCAATCGCGGACACGGCGGACGGCGCGCGGGTCGCGCCGCGCTCCACCGACAGTTCAGTCCGCGAAATATAGTCGTTCATGACGCACATCCTAATGCGTCCCCGTGAAGATTATACGGATATTAAGCCCTAAACTTAAGTTAAGGACGATCGATTTTCAGGAAACCGCTGATTATCAAGATGATTTTTTGCCGTCCGCGTCGAAGCGCAGATCGTCCGGCACGGTGATGAATGGCCGGTCCATCTCGCTCGCCATCCGATTCTCCACCCGGAAGACGAAGGCAAGGACGGTCGCGACCGCCATGTACAGCCCTTCATTGACGATCTGCCCGGCGCGCGAGGTGAAGTATATGGCGCGGGCCAGTTCGGGATATTGCAGCACCGTGACCCCGTTCTGGTCGGCAAGGTCGCGGATCGCCGCCGCCACCGCGTCGCAGCCGCGCGCCACCACCACCGGCGCGGCGTCCTGCCCCGGCTTGTAGCGCAAGGCGACGGCGAAATGGGTGGGGTTGGTGATGATGACGCTGGCCTCCGCCACCGCCTTGCGGGTCGAACCGCTCAGCACCTCATATTGCTTGCGGCGGATATGGCCTTTCAGCTCGGGGGAACCTTCGCTCTCCTTATGCTCGTCCTTGATCTCCTGCTTGGTCATCGACAGCCGCCTGGACCGCTGCATGAGCTGGGCGGGAACGTCGATGCCCGCGATCAGGAACAGGCCCCCCGCCATGATCAGGCAGGTCATGATGAACATATTGCCAAGGTCCGCCATGGCGGGCGCCAGCCCCGCCTTGCCCAGCCCGACGATCTCCGTCAGCCGGTCCCAGATCATCCAGACGCCGATCGCGCCCAGCAGCGCGACCTTGGCGACGGACTTGACCAGTTCGATCAGCCCCTGGAGCCCGAACATGCGCTTGAGGCCGGCGGCGGGATTGAGCTTCGACGCCTTGGGCGCGAAGGCGCCGGGACGGAAGCCGAGCGAGCCGAGCAGCGCCGGCCCCGCAATGGCAGCCAGCAAGGTCGCCAGCAATATCCCCGCGACCGGCAGGGCGATGCCGGACAGCAGCGCGATGCCCCGGTCGGCCGGCGCGAAATTCACGATGTCCTCCCGCCGGAAACGCAACGCCTCTATCAGCATGTCGGACAGGGATTCGACCATGGAGGGCCCCGTGACCGCGATCCAGCCAATGCCGGCCATCACCACCAATGCAGTGGCGAGATCGCGGGACTGGAGAATGTCGCCATTCTTAGCCGCATCCTTCAGCTTCTTGGCTGTCGGCTTCTCGGTCTTTTCGCCGCCGCCATTGCTCCCGGCCATGGTCAGTGCCCCTCCGCAATGGTCTGGGCCTGGTCCAGCCCGGCCTTCAGGGCGGCGGCGATCCCCTCCCCCATGATCGGCGCGGTGACGGCCAGCAGGATGAGCCCCGCCATCAGCGCCACCGGCATGCCGACCGCGAACAGGTTGAGCGCGGGCGCTGTGCGCGCCAGCATGCCCATGACGATCTGCACCAGCACCAGCGCGAAACCGACCGGCAGCGCGATGGTGACGCCCGCGCCGAGCAGCGCGCCGCCGAATTCGATCAGGTGCCAGACCGCATCGTTGCTCAGCATCGCGCCACCCGGCGGCAGCGCCCGATAGCTTTGCACGACAAAGCTCACCAGCATCAGATGCCCGTCCATCGCCAGCAGCAGGAAGGTCGACAGGATGGAGAGGAACTGGCCCACCGCCTGCGTCGCCTGGCCCGACGAAGGATCGACCATCGCCGCGAAATTGAGGCCCATGGTGTTGCCGATAGCCTCCCCGGCCACCAGCGCGGCGGCATAGCCGATCTGCACGGCAAAACCGATGGCGAGGCCGGCAAGCACCTCACCCGCGACCAGCATCACGCCCTGGAAACTGGCGACGCCGTCGGCGGGAAGCTGGATAGGCACGCTGTTGAGCGCTGCCATGCCCAGCGCCAGCGACAGGATCAGCCGCAATTGCAACGGCACGGCGGGCGCGCCGAAGACGGGCGCGGCGATGAAGGCGGCGCCGGGGCGGATCATGGCGATCAGCCAGATCCAGAGCTGGACTTCCACATTGACAAAGCCTGGGGCGAAGCCCGGCGCGATCATTGCAGCAGGTCCGGAATGCGCTCGAAAATCTCGCGCGTGAAATCGGCGATCAGCACCATGATGGAACCGCCGAACAGCACCAGCATCGCGCCGACGACGATGATCTTGGGGATGAAGGCCAGCGTCTGTTCATTGATGGAGGTCGCGGCCTGCACCATGCCGATGACGACGCCTGCGATCAGCGCGGGAATCAGGATCGGCGCTGCCGCCAGCGCCGTGATCCACAGCGCCTGCTGCGCCAGCCCCATGAAGAAATCGGCGTTTTCCATGGATCAGGCCGCCCCGGAGCCGTTTGGAGGAGAGAAGCGCCCGCCCTTCATGTCGCGAACGATCCGGCCAGCGAACCCATGGTCAACGCCCAGCCGTCCACCAGCACGAACAGCAGCAGCTTGAACGGCATGGAGATGATCGTGGGCGACAGCATCATCATGCCGAGCGCCATCAGCGTCGATGCCACCACAAGGTCGATGATCAGGAACGGCAGGAAGATCATGAAGCCGATCTGGAAAGCGGTCTTCAGTTCCGACGTCACAAAGGCCGGCAGCAGGATGGAGAAGGGAATGTCGGCGGGCGAGCGGAAGGCCGGCGCCTCCGCCAGATTGGAGAAGAGCTTGAGGTCCGTCTCGCGGGTCTGCTTGGTCATGAAGCCGTGCAGCACCTTGCCCGAACGGCCCACCGCCTCCTCGATGGAAATCTGCCCCTTGCCATAGGGATCGAAGGCCTGGGCGTTGATCTGGTCGATGGCCGGCCGCATCACGAACAGGGAGAGGAACAGCGACAGGCCGACCAGCACCTGATTGGGCGGCGTCTGTTGCAGGCCAAGCGCCTGACGCAGCAGCGACAGGACGATGATGATGCGGGTGAAGCTGGTCATCATGAGGATCAGCGACGGCAACACCGTCAGCAGGCTCATGAGGATCAGGATCTGCAGCGATAGGGACAGCGAACGGCCGTCGCCGCTGATCTGCCCCATGGCGCGGCTCAGCGCGCCGCCATTGTCGACGGGCGCCGGGGCGGCGGGCGCGGCCTGCGCAAAGGCGGGCATGGCAAGGACCAGGGTCAGCAGCAGCAGCGCCACCACGCCCCATTTCATCATCCCCGCGCAGGCGGGGACCCATCTCCCGGCAGCAGCCTGCGGACCCGAAGTCCGGAGATGGGTTCCCGCCTGCGCCGGAATGACGGTGGCAAGCAGGTCAGCGCCCGGCACGATAAGGGTCGCCTTCCGCGATCTTCTCGATCCGCCCCCGCGTCACGGAAAGCAGGATCTTCTTCCCCTCGAACTCCACGACGGCGAGCTTGCCGAACGTCCCCATCGGCAGCGCTTCCAGCACCTTGAGCGACCGGTCGTTCTGCCCCGCCATCATCCCCGGCTGATATTTGCGCCACAGCCATAGCGCGCCGAAGGCCATGCCGCCGACCAGAGGCAATAAAATCAGCAGCTTGACGAAATACCAGATCATGAGGGCTTTCCGCGAAGATGGTTAATTCGTCATCCGTTCCGAAAGATTGGCGCGCAAGGCAAGCGGTAAATCTGCCGCCTGCGCTTCAGCCGCGCCGCTCGACGCCCGCCAGCCGGCTTTCGGCAGCCGCGATTTCGACGATGCGGATGCCGTAGCGGCCGTTCACCGTCACCACCTCTCCCTTGGCGATCAGCGCGCCGTTGACCATGATGTCGAGCAGGTCGTCGGCCTGGCGGTCCAGTTCCACGACGCTTCCTTCGCTCAGATCCATGACCTCCGCCAGCCGGAGCGAGGTCGACCCGACCTCCACCGACATGCGGACGGGAATGTCGGCCAGCAACCGGAACTGGCGGTTGTTCACCATGCGGGAAATGCTGTCCTCGCCCACGCTGTCAAGGCGGGGGGCTTCGCTCATGTCGCTCATTGTCCGGTTTCCTGTGCAAGCTTTTCGATCTGGAATGCGGCGCGGCCATCCTGTTCGCCGATGGAGCCGTGCGCGACGATACGGTCGCCCACGATCAGCGGCAGGCTGCGGTTGATGGTGACGGGAATGATGTCGCCGGCCTTGAGCTGCATCAGTTCGGCCAGGGACAGGTCGGGGCGCGCCAGCACCGTGCGGGCGGGCAGGCGGATGTCGCGCATGCGGTGGGCGATACGCGCCTGCCACACCGGGTCGGCGCGTTCGTCGTCGATCGGGATGCGGCTGCCCGTCAACGACTCGACGGCGCGCAGCGCGGACAGCGGGAACAGCAGGTCGACGGGCCATTCGGCATCGCGGCTGATGCTGATCAGGAAGCGTTGCAGCACCATCTGCTCGCCCGGCTGGGCCGCGGCGGCGAAGCCGATGCCGGTTTCCCGGACGATCAGACCGGCTTCTATGGCCAACATGTCGCTCCAGCATTCCACCAGCCGGGCCATGAAGGCATCGGAAATCCGCGCGATCAGGCGATCTTCGGTCGGCGTGAACTCGCCGCGCGGCGGCAGGGCACGGTTGCCGATGCCGCCATAGAAACAGTCGACCAGCGTCGAGATCATCGCCGCATCGAGCCGCAGCAGCACCTGCCCCTTGAGCGGCGCCAGGCGATAGACGCCGATGCTGGAGGAGCCGGGCACCTCATGCGCCCAGGCGCCGAATTCCAGCGCGCGCGCGTCCTGCGCGGCGACATGCGGGCGAACCCCGGCGATCGGCTCGATCAGGGCGCGCAAACGCCGGCCGAGCTTTTCGCCCAGCCGGTCCAGCCCCGACAGCATCAGCGGCGCCTGCGATTCCCCCCGCCCGAAGGCGTAGGCTTGAACGTCGGTCATTTCAGTCCCCAGCCGTCCCGGGCGGGGGACTTCCCGCCGATCAGGCAGCCCTATTGAATAACGAAATTGGTAAAATAAACGTTATCGACGCCGCCATAGCCCGTCTTCTGCTTCAGAATGTCGTTAATAATGCCCTTGATCTTCCCCTGAAGCGCCCTTTTCCCCTCCGGCGTCGACAGCGCCTCCACCGGTTGTTCGGCCAGCATCATCAGGACCTGGCTGCGAATCGCCATCTCATGGACCTTGATCGCCTCGACAACGCGAATGTCGTAATAGGTCGAAACGGCGATGGAAATCTGCGCAAAGGCGTCCGTATCCGACATGTTGGAGGTGAACGGCGTCTGAAGCTGGAAATAGGTCGCCTGATAGGCCGCAGGATTGGCCGGGCTGGGCAGGTCGATGCCCTTGGCCGGGACATGGACGCCCGAAGGGGCATGACCCCCGCCGCCGCCCTCATGCCCGCCGCCTTCGCCGCCGCCGCCGCCGCCGCCGGCATAGCCATGGGCCTTCGCCACTTCCTCGGCATTTTCCCCCGCCAGCACGAGCACGGGCTTGTTCGGATCTTCCTTCGGCCCTTCTTCCTTCGGGCTGAAGAAACCCGCGGCGTAAAGACCGCCGGCCGCGCCCGCCCCGCCAACGACCATGGCGATGACGATGAGCAGGATCATCTTCATCCCACCGCCCTTTTTCTTCTTCGGCTTGGCGTCGTCACTCATCGGTCAAAGTCCCCCGCAATCCATGTCGTCAGGCATAGCGCGCGCGCGCGGCGGGATTGCCGGCATGGCGCAGCTCGTCATGGTTAAGAACGGCCGGATCGCCGGAATTTTTAGGGGCGAATGCGCTATTTTCCTGGGGACGCCAACGACCCTGTCCCTGCGATTGCGCCATGTTCTGGCCGTTGTTCGCCCATGCGTTCGCGCCCTGGGAACCCTGTTGCTGCGCGCCCTGCTGCTGGGAGGATTGCTGTTGATTGGCGCTGTCCGCCCGGGCCGCTTCCGCGACAGGAGGCGCGCGTTCGATCTTCACCTCGGCAATGCGCACCGCCGAAAGTCCGGCATCAAGGCGCAGACGGTCGCTGTCCTGGCGCAGCGCCATTTCGGCGGCTTCGCTGGCGACGGTCAGGCTGACCGCCGCGCCGTCGCTGCCCTGGCGGATGTCCACCTGCACGGCCCCAAGCTGGTCGGCGTTGATCTGGAACCGCCCCTGCGCACCGTTCGCGGACAGCCCGGCAATCTCGCGGGCGAGGCCGTCGATCCACTGGCCGGAAACGCCCATGTCGACGATCTGCGCGCCAAGGCTGGCGGACAGGTCGGCCGGCGGCGGCGCGACGGCCGACGGCACCGGCTGCGCGGAAACGGGCTGGGCGAGCGGCATCGGGGGCACGGCATCGACCGGGTCATGCTGGACGGCATGGGCCGGCACGGCATCGACCGGCGTGGCGGCCCTGCCCGTTTCGACGCGGGCCGCGAGCGGTTCCCCGGCGCGGACCGGCGTGCCCGGCTGGCGGGCAGCGACCTGATCGCGCACGAGCTGGAGCAGGGCGAGCGCCTCGGACTTCACCGGGGCGCTGCCGGGATGCGCAGCGGGAACCGGGCCTTCCGGCTGGTCGGCCGATGCCGCAGGCGCTTCAATGGCTGGCTGCACAGGGGCGTCCGCCACGGGAGTCGGTTCAACCGTCGACTGGGCGGGAACCGGCTGTCCGGCAGACTGAGGCGGCAAGGGCGCCGCTACCGGCAGATTCTTGCCGCGATCCGGCTTGGCGGGCGCCGTTTGCGCGACCGGGGCCGTCGATGGCGGCAGCGCCTGCGCCGGAACGCTTGGCGAGGCCGGCATCTGGACAGCAGCGACGACCGTTGCCGGAGCCTGTGCCGCCTCGGCCTGCTCCTTCGGCCTGTCGCTGTCGCCCGGCTCCGCTTCCACCGGCTCGTCGGCATGCTCCACCGCCGCGGCTTCGGGCAAGGCCTCCACCTTCTCCGGCTTGGTCTCCTTGCCGGGGCGCGGGGCCTTGGTCTGGGGATCGGGCGTCGCGACCGGCAGTTCCGGCCCGCCGACCTCGCCCTCTTCCATCGCGACCGGCGCCGCAGCAGGCATTTCCGCCGCGACCTCCTCAACGGAACCGCTATCCACCGCAGGGCCGGCATCCACCATAGGGCCAGCATCCACCGCAGGCGCCGTCTCCCGAACGGCGGCCTCGGCTGGCGCGTCGATCTTCCTCGCAAGTCCGGGCGGCAGCGGCAGCGAATCCTTGCGGTGGCTCTGCACCGCCCTCAATGCGTTGGCCAGACCGAAGGGCAAGGGGGAAGCCGTCTCGACCTCCGGATCGCCGCCATCGGCTTTGCCCGCCTTGGGCGGTGCGGGCTCCATGCCCTCGGCTTCATCCGCGGCCGCCGGGGCGATCCCTTGCGGCGGGCCAGCGATCCCCGCGCTTTCCTGCGCTTCGGGCAAAGCGGCCATCGTGCCGTTCAGCAGCTTGGCGAAATCCGCCGCCCCCTCCGCAGGCACGGCCGACGCAGCCGCGCCATCGGCGGGCATCGACGTCGCCGCCGAGGAAAAGAGCAGCGCCTTGAGGCTGGTCAGCATGTTCACGTCAGACATCTCCTGTCCTCTGCATCCGGCGATAGCGCGGCAGCGCCGCAAGCTTGTTCTCCCGCCATTCCTCCAGGTCCGCGCGGGCGCGATCCTTGAGCTTCACGGCGATTTCGCGATCCCGATTGGCCGCGAGGGAAAGGCCTTCCTTGACCTCCACCTTGCGGCGCGCATCGTAGAGCGCACCATCCAACTGGCGCCCCGCCTGTTCCAGACGGCCCGCCAGTTCCTGCATCGCTGCAAAATTCGCGCCAGTTGCGACGCCCTGCCCGGTAAAAAGATCGTTCCGCACATTGCGCAGCCGCTCGACATTGCGGGCAAGGCCCTCCGCCTCGTCGCGGGCGCGGGCGGTTTCGGCCGCGGCCATGGCATGCTGGACATGGCGGACGCGCAGCACGCGCTGGCGGCGGGCGACTTCGCCCTTCACGCGCCGAACTCGGCGATCAGGGCATGGGCGCTGGTGTCGAGGTCGATGAAGCTCTTCTGATCCTGACGAATGAAGTCGAGGACTTCCTGTCGCCGCTGCACGGCTTCATCGATCACCGGATCGTTGCCGGGGCGGTAGGCGCCCATCAGGATGAGGTCGCGATTTTCCTCATAGGCGGCCCAGAGGCGGCGATAGGCGGCGGCGGCAAGGCGATGCTCGTCCGGCACGACATCCGCCATGACGCGGGACAGCGACTTGCCGACATCGATCGCCGGGAAGATCGCCTGTTCCGACAGATGGCGCGACAGCACGAAATGCCCGTCGACAATGGCGCGGGCGGCATCGACGATCGGATCGTCCGTATCGTCGCCATCGGCCAGCACAGTGTAGAGCGCGGTGATCGACCCGCCAGTCCGGGCGTCGACGCCGGCGCGCTCCACCAGACGCGGGATCAGCGCCAGCGCGGAGGGCGGATAGCCCTTCATCGCGGGCGGTTCGCCCAATGCCAGCCCGATCTCGCGCTGGGCATGGGCGCAGCGGGTCAGGCTGTCGATCAGCAGCAGCACCTTCTTGCCCCGCGCCCGGAAATATTCGGCAATGGCGGTGGCGCGGGCCGCGGCGCGCAGGCGCAGCACCGGCGGATGGTCTGCGGGGACGGCGACGACGATGCTCTTGTGCATCGCGCCCTTCAATTTGGTCTCCAGGAAATCGCTGACCTCGCGTCCGCGCTCCCCGATCAGGCCCGCGACGACGATGTCGGCTTCGGCGCCCTGGATCATCTGGCCCATCAGCACCGACTTGCCGACGCCGGACCCCGCGATGATCGCGATGCGCTGGCCGCGTCCGGCGGTCAGCAGCGCATTCACCGCACGCACGCCCAGGTCGAACGGCTCGGTGACGCGGCCCCGGTCGAGCACATTGCCCTTGACGCCGTTCAATGGCCACGACCCGCCCGCGATGATCGGCCCCTTGCGGTCCAGCGGCTGGCCCATGGCGTCGATGACGCGGCCGATAAGGCCTTCGCCCACCTGCACCATGGTCGCCTGGGAATCCGGTTCGACCCGCGCCCCATTTTCCAGCGGCGCGTCGCTGTCGAGCGGCACCAGCAGCGTCCTGTCGCCGCGAAAGCCCACAACCTCGGCGCGGCAGACCGTCCCGTCCGAAGCGATCACCCGCGCGCCCGCGCCGATGGGACGGCGAAAGCCGGTGACTTCCAGCATGCCCGCATCATGGCTGACCAGCCGGCCGACATGGCGCGGCTGCCGGTTCTGCACCTGCATATGGTCGAACAGCGTTTCCGCCTGGGCCAGCGAGGCGCGGATCATCAGGCCTTGCCCTCCATATCGTCCAGCAGGGCGCGCAGGCGCGACAGGCGCACATCCGGGCCGTCCTCGACCCAGCCGTCGGCGGTTTCAAGGCGCACGCAGCCGCGCTGCATCGCGCCGTCGGGCACCAGCTTCACGCCGATGCTCTCGCCTTCCAACAGTTCGATGTCGTCGGGATGCAGGTGCAGCGCGCCCTTTTCGTCATTATCCTCGATGAAGGCGGCCACGCTGTCGCAGCGCTGGAGCAGCCGCTCGATGTCGATCTCGACCTCGCCCACGATCTGCTCCACCAGCCGGACCACGGTCGCGGAAAGCATGGTGGACAGCATGCCGCTGGGCGCCGGCGCCAGCAGTTCCAGCGCTTGGGCAAGCTGCTGGCGGGCCTGCGTCTCGGCCGCATGGGCTTCCGCCGTCACGCGGCTGCCTTCGTCGAAGCCCATGGCGAAGGCTTCGATCCGCGCCTGTTCCAGCACATCCTCTTCGCTTTCCGGAATGCTGTCATGCACCGGCTGGCCGGGCGCGGCATGCGCAGGCGCGAACAGGCTGCGGAAGCCGCCGCTCGTCACCTGTCCCATGCCGCCCAGCGGTATGCTGGCGACCTCCGCATTGCTCCAGAGCTTAGACAAAATCATTCCCCTTGCCGCCCAGCATGATGGTGCCCGCATCGGCCATGCGGCGCGCGGTGGCGATGATCAGCTTCTGCGCGTCGATGACCTCGGCCAGGCGGATCGGCCCGCGTTCCTCGATCTCGTCGGCAATGGCCTGCGCGGCGCGGGCGGACATGGAACCGAATATCTTCGCCTTCAGCATGTCGTTCGCGCCCTTCAGCGCGACCACCAGGATCGAACTGTCGACGGTGCGCATCAGCGTGCCCATATTCTTGTCGTCCATGTCGATCAGGTTGTCGAAGACGAACATCTCCTCCTCGATCGTCTGGGCGACCATCTTGTCCCGCTTGGCCAGCGCCTTGATGATGCGCTGCTCATTCTCCTTGCGGACATTGTTCATGATCGCCGCCGCCTCGATGGTGCCGCCACGCTGCGAGGCGCCGCCCTGCTTCTTGGCCATATTGCCGCGCAGCAGGAGCTGCTCCAGATCGTCCAGCGCCTCGTTCGACACGGGCCCCAGCGTGGCGATGCGGTAGACCACCTCTTCCTGATATTCGGTCGGCAGCAATTGCAGCACGTCGGCGGCGATCGGCGCCTCCAGATGGGCGAGGACGATGGCCATGATCTGCGGATGCTCCGCCTCGATCAGCACGGCGATCTCCTTGGCGTCCATCCATTTCAGCATCTCAAGCTGGGTGGAGCGGGTCGGCGGGGTGATGCGGGCGAGCATGTTCTCGGCCCGCTCCTCGCCCAGCGCCTTGGTCATCGCGCCGCGAATATGGCGGGTCGCGCCATAGCCGATGGTGGTGCGCTTCTTCGCCTTGGTGACGAAATGATCGAGCGCCTCATTGACTTCCTCGACCTGCACGTCGGCCACATCGTACATCGCATAGCCAAGCTGGCGCACTTCGTCCGGCTCCAGGCGCGAGAGGATCTGCGCGGCCTCATCCTCGTCAAACAGCATCAGCAGGACGGCGGCGGCGGCGCTGCCCTTCAGCGCCGTGGCGGTGGCGGCGTCAGGCATTTTCCTTCTTCCCTTCCTTCAGAAGGTCGCGGACGACCAGCGCCGCGCGATCGGGGTCCTGCTTCACGAAATTGCGGATCAGGTCGGCGCGCTGGGCATAGTCGTAAGTGGAGGAGATCATATCGAGCGTGACCGGCGTCGACCCATCCGGGTTGACCGTCGCCTGACGGGTGATCTCGGTCGAGATTTCGCGGCCGATCTTCTGGCCCTCGGCGGCGACCTGTTCGGCGGCGGCGGCCTGAGCGGCGGCGCGGCGCTTCAGCAGCGGCCGGCCGATGCCGAAGATCACCAGCAGGGCGACCAGCAGCGCGGAGACATTGCGCACCAGCGGCGACACCCATCCCGCTTCATACCAGGGCGCCTGAACCACTTCTTCCTTGGCGAAGCTGCGGGCGGAAAGGGCCACCACGTCGCCCCGCGCCTGGTCGAAGCCGACCGCCCCCTTCACCAAAGCCTCCAAGGCCGCGATCTCCTGCGCCGAACGCGGCTTGCCGTCGGGCCCGTTGTCGAGCGCGACCGCGACCGACAGGCGCTTGACCGTGCCGATGGCGTCCCTGGTCACGGAAACCTCGCGGCCCAGTTCGAAGCTGCGGTTGAAGGTTTCCTCGGTCTTCATCAGCGGATTGGGCGGCGTGCCGGGCTGGGCTGCGGTCTGGGCGCTGGTGGCGCCCTGCGCGACGGCCTGGCCATTGGGATTGGTCTGCGTCACGGTCGGATTGACCGGCGCCTGATTGCTGAGCGCGCCGGGAATGCCGCTCGCTTCGCCGCCCGCGCCCTGACCGCGCGGGTCGGATGCCCAGGTGCCCTGTTCGCTGCGAAGACGCGCTTCATCCTGCGGATAGGTTTCGCGGGTCGCCTGCCGCTCCGCGAAGTTCAGTTCGGCATGCACTTCGGTCGAGAATTTGCCCGCGCCCAGAATCGGCGTCAGCAGCGCGATCACCGACTGGCGATAGCGATCCTCCATCCTGGTCTGGACGGCCAACTGGCGGTCGTCGGCGGCGTTGCTGTCGTTATTGCTGAGCAGACGGCCATTCTGATCGACGACCGATATGTCCTCCGGATTGAGTTCCGGGATCGACGAAGCCACCAGATGCACGATGGCGCTGACCTGCTGGTCGGTCAGCGACCGGCCGGAGGCAAGACGCAGCATCACCGATGCGGAGGGCTTGGACCGTTCGCGCAGGAAGACGCTGGGCGGCTCGACCGCAAGGTGGACCTTGGCGCTCTCCACGCTGTCGATCGCCTCGATGGTGCGGGCCAGGTCCATTTCGCGGGCGGAGCGCAGCTTTTCGCCTTCCACCGCGCGCGATGCGCCCATGGGCAGGCTGTCGATCATGCTGTTCCCGTCGGGCGCGCTCTTGGGCAGGCCCTGGGCGGCGAGCATCATCTTCGCCTTGAAATAATCGTCCTCGCCAACGGTCATGCTGCCCGAATTGTCGAAGTCGTAGCGGATGCCGTTCTGGTCCAGCACGCTCGCAACCGCCGATTTGTCGGCATCGGGCAGGGCACGGAACAGGTCGCGCTGCGGCGGTTCGCGCAGGGCGAGCCAGGCCGCGCCAGCGGTCGCGACGACGCCCAGCAGGCCCAGCAGCGGCAGGCTCTTCGCCACGGCGGGCTGCTTCATGAAGCCGGTGAAGCGCGCCTTCAGCGCATCGACGCCCTTCGCGCCGCCCGGAAAGGCAGGGCTGGTGGCCGGGAGAGCGGCGGCGCCGCCGACGGAGGGGGTGAGTGCGTTCTCGCTCATATTACACCGGCATGCTCATGATGTCCTTGTATGCGGACAGCAATTTGTTGCGGACCTGAAGGGTGGCTTCGAAGCTGACGGACGCCTGCTGCTTGGCCAGCATGACCCCGGCAATATCGGTGGTTTCCCCCCGTTCGAACGAGGCGGCTGCTTCGCCCGCCTGGTTCTGCAGGCCGTTCACCTGCTCCAGCGCCGATTTCAGCGCGTCGGTAAAGCCGCCCGGCGCGGTTGCGCCATTGGTGCCGACCGCGGAGCCAGGGCCGACATTGCCGGTCTGGGCCACGTCGCGCAGCGCCGCGTTCTTCTGGAGGATGGCGTTGCGGATCGCCATCACGCTATCGGTCGGAGAAATTCCGGACATGCCCTATTCCTCCTCAGGCCGCCGCCCGCTCGCGCATCTCGGCAAGCCGATAGCGCAGCGTACGTTCGGAAATGCCCAGCTTGCGGGCGGCGGCGGCGCGATGGCCATCCGTTTCGCGCAGGGCGGCGCGGACCGCCTCCAGCTTGCTGTTATGCGCCACGTCGCGCAGCCGGATCGGATCGGCCGGCGCCAGGACCTGCTCCACGATGCGCAGTTGCGGCGCGCCGGTGATGTGCAGGTCGTCGGCATCGATACGGTCGCCGTCGCGAAGGACCACGGCGCGCTGAAGGACATTGCCCAGCTCGCGGGCGTTGCCGGGCCAGACATGGCCGGTCAGCTTTTCCAGCGCCGCGGCGGTCGGCCAGACGAAGGCATCCTGCTGGCGCAGCAGCATGGCGGCGGCGATGGCGGCGATGTCGCCCGGACGCTCTGCCAGCGGACGCAGCTCCAGCGGCATGACATTGAGGCGCCAGTATAGATCCTCGCGGAAGCGGCCGGCAGCGACTTCGGCGGCAAGGTTGCGGTTGCAGGCCGCGATGATGCGGACATTGACCGGAACCGGATGAGTCGCGCCGACGGGCAGCACCTCGCCTTCCTGGAGGGCGCGCAGCAGCTTGGCCTGAAGGCTGAGCGGCAGTTCGGCGATTTCGTCGAGGAACAGCGTGCCGCCGTCCGCCGCCAGGAACAGGCCCTCGGACGCATTGGCCGCGCCGGTGAAGCTCCCCTTCTTGTGGCCGAAGAGCATGGCTTCCATCATGGTTTCGGGCAGCGCCGCGCAATTGACGGCGATGAAGTCGCGGGTCACGCGGCCCGACTGGGCATGAAGGAAGCGCGCCATGCCTTCCTTGCCGGTGCCCGTATCGCCCTGGATCAGCACGGTGGCGTCGCTGCGCGCCACGCGGCCGGCCAGCGTCATCAGCCGCGTGCTGCCGGCGTCGCCCACCGCAGGAACGGCAGCGGGACGGGCCAGCTCCGCGATCAGCGCGAAGGCGAAACCCATATCCTCAAGGCCGAAGGCGACGCGGGCAGGCAGGCCGTTGGCGGCAGGCACCAGCGAGGGCAGGCCGTCGATCAGGTTGATCAATATGTCGCGATGGGTCGCATGGCCGATTTCGGTGGCCAGCAACACGCGCCGGTCTTCCCGCTCGCGCGGGCTCTGGGCGTCCACGATCCGGACGGTAAAGAACGCATTTTCCAGCCAGTGCTGCAGGCCCGGAACGAGCGCGCAGACTCCTCGGCTCACGTCCAACGATGACATGAACTTGTCCCCATGTTTTGGCCGGCTTGTGCCCCCGCACGCCCCTGACCCCTTCGATGGGGTGAAACTGCCCGACTGTGGTTAGCATATGGTTAATGCGGCAAACCCCTTGCCGCATAACGGCAATTTTTTTCCGCCGGCGCGGAACTTTTCGCCGCTTCATGGATATATCGGCCCCCGCAAAGGGGCTCGAATGCCCTGTTTACGGGCCTTTTCAAGAAAATAGCAGAAAAAATCATCCCCGCCCTAAAAGCTTTTTTTCCGGTGCCGTTATCCCCTTTCGAGGCCGCAAGCAGCCTGATGGCAGCGACCTGAACGAACGAAAGGGTATCAAAATGACTGTTATCGGAACCAACTCCTCGGCGCTGCGTGCATCCAATGCTTCGGCCCAGGCCAGCAAGGCGCTCAGCACCGCGATGGAACGCCTGTCGACCGGCAAGCGCATCAACAGCGCGAAGGACGACGCGGCCGGCCTTGCCATCGCATCGACCATGACCTCGCAGATCCGCGGCATGACCCAGGGCATCCGCAACGCCAATGACGGCATCTCGCTCGCCCAGACGGCGGAAGGTGCGCTGGGCGAAGTCAGCAACATGCTGCAGCGTATGCGTGAATTGACCGTCCAGGCGCTGAACGGCACCAACGACACCAATTCGAAGGCGAACATCACCTCGGAACTCGACCAGCTGTCGACCCAGATCAACAGCGTGATGACCAACACCAAGTTCAACGGCATCTCGCTGTTCCCGACCACGGCGGCGACGATCACGATCCAGGCCGGTTCGACCGCGGCCGACTCGGTCTCGCTCTCCGTCGGCGGCATCGACCTCTCGGCCGTCGTCGGCGCCAGCGCCGCCACCGTGAGCGGCTCGGCTGCGACCACCGCCACCCTGGCGCTCTATGACACGGCGCTTCAGTCGGTCTCGACCGCCCGCGCCACGCTGGGTTCGACGCAGAGCCGCCTCGAATCGACGGTCAACACGCTGACGGCCAACGTCACCAACCTGACCGACGCCCGCAGCCGCATCGAGGACGCCGACTTCTCGGCCGAAACGACCGCGCTCGCCAAGCAGCAGATCCTGAGCCAGGCCTCGACCGCGATGCTGGCCCAGGCGAACCAGAGCCAGCAGGGCGTGCTGAAGCTGATCAGCTAAGCTGCGACACTCAGATTGACCGGCTGGGGTTTTGGTCACCCCGGCCGGTCATGCCGCCCCCGGCGCATTTACAGTCCCCACCGCGCCGGGGGTAAAAACTTCGATGAAACGACCAGCATAACGAAGCCTCCGTCCCCCCGGGCGGAGGCTTCATCGCATTTGTCGATCGGCCGGTTTCCAATCAATGCGGGATCGAAACACTTGCATTGGCGGTTGTCACACCCATGATGACGGCCATGACCAACAATTCTTCGACAGGAATCGGACGCCGCGCAATGATCGCGGCATCCGGCGCTGCGCTGCTGCTGCCGCATTCCGTGCTGGCCCAGAACCGGGCCGAGGCCTTTTCCTGGACCATGCTGATCGCCCGGGCACAGCGCCTCGCCCGCGGCGCGTTCATGGTGACGCCCTTCTTCCCCGGCGCCGACAGGATCGGCTATGATGCGTTCAACGAGGCGCGCTTCCGTGACGAGCGGACCATCTGGAACGAAAGCGGCGACGATACCGGCATCCGCCTGTTCCCCCTGAGCGGCACGGTGCAGCAGCCGGTGGAGATCGCGCTGGTCGAAAAAGGCCGGGCGACGCCGCTGCGCTACGATCCCGCCATGTTCGACGCGCCGCCGGGCAATGCGGTGCGCGCATTGGGGCCCGATGCGGGCTTTGCCGGCTTCCGCATCATGAATCAGGCGCGGGACGGCGACTGGCTGTCCTTTCTGGGCGCGACCTATTTCCGCGCCCCCGCCGAAAGGCAGTTCGGGCTATCGGCCCGCGCCGTCGCCATCAACACCAGCATCGCGGGGAAGGAGGAATTTCCCCGCTTCACCCATTTCTGGCTGGAGCGGACCGGGCGCAGCAGCGTCACCGTCTATGCGCTGATGGACAGCGCATCGCTCACCGGCGCCTTCCGCTTTGCCAATGAACTGACGCCGCAGGGCGTGCGGCAGGATGTCGACGCCGTGCTGTTCACGCGCAAGGCGATCGCGGAACTGGGGCTGATGCCGATGACCAGCATGTTCTGGTACGATCAGGCCGACCGGCGCACCCGCACCGACTGGCGGCCGGAAATCCACGATTCCGACCTGCTCTCCATCGCCGGCGCGGATGGGACCGTCCATTGCCGTCCGCTGGTCAATCCCTCCGCCCCCCGCGTCGATGTGTTTGAGGAGCGCAATCCCAAGGGCTTCGGACTGCTCCAGCGCGACCGCAATTTCGACCATTATCAGGATGACGGCGTCTTCTACGAACGGCGGCCTTCCCTGTGGGCGACCAGCCGCAAGCCGCTGGGCGCCGGACAGGTGCGGCTCTATGCCTTTCCGACCGACAGCGAATATACCGACAATGTCGCGGCCTATTGGACCCCCGCCGCGCCCACCCGCGCGGGCAGCCGGATAGAGGCGAGCTATCGGCTGGACTGGTCCGCCGCCCGCGCCCCCGCTTCCGCCGGCCTTGCCACGGTGGAGAATATCTGGACCGGGCAGTCGGGCGAAGCCGGGGTCGACCGTTTCCTGGTCGACTTCGCCGGCGTGCCGACCGGAAGCAGGCCGGACATATGGGTCGATCTTGCCGGCGGAACGCTGGTCAAGAAGGCCGGCTATCCGGTCCTGCACCAGAAGGACATGTTCCGGATGGTCCTGGATATTCGTCGGGACCGGGGCAGGCCGACCGATATCCGCGCCCAGCTCAGGGCTGGCAATCGCCCGTTCAGCGAATATGTGCATTACCCGCTGGGCGCGTGAATTAAGGGCGACAAGGGAACCAGCCGGGTTCAAGGCGGTTCTGGTGACGGGTTTCGAGCCCGTGAAATCTGGCGAAACGAGTCGGGCATGAAAGCAACGGGTGGCGTGCACAGCAACAGGACCGGCGGAATGGCGACCGCCAGGGCGTTCGAGCATCTTCCCCCGGAGAGGCCCCTGGCCATGCCCGCGCAGGATTTTTCCGCGACCCCGCGCGACCTGCCCCACCGTCCGTTCAACATCGACCTCTGGGCCCGGCGCACCCTGGTGGTGCTGCTGGCGCTGCTGCCCGCCTCCATGGCGGCGCATGAGATGCGGCGTTCCATCGGCCTGGACGGCATTTCGGCATGGGAGGGCGTCTATCTCGCCCTCTTCATCCCGCTCTTCGCCTGGATCGCCTTCGGCTTCGCCACCAGCCTGATCGGTTTCCTGCTGCTGACCATGGGGCGCGGCCCGGGCGTCCGTCCCTATCGCGCGCGGTCGACGGCGCCGCTGCGCGGGCGCACCGCCGTGCTGCTGCCTGTCTGCAATGAGGATTTTCAGGGCGTGCTCGGCCGCCTGTCGATCATGGAGCGCTCGCTGGCACAGGTCATGGGGGGCGAGCGGTTCGAATTCTTCATCCTCTCCGATTCCAACCCGGAAAATGGGGAGAAGGAGCGCGCCGCCTATCTGAAGATGCGCAAGGGCTTTTCCCGCCCCGTCCATTACCGCCGCCGCGCACTCAATGTCGGGCGCAAGCCGGGCAATATCGCGGAATGGGTCGAACGCTTCGGCGGCGCCTATGACTATATGATCGTGCTGGACGCGGACAGCGTGATGAGCGGCCAGACCATGGCGCGGCTGGCCTCGGATATGGAGCGGCATCCGCATGTCGGCCTGATCCAGACCGTGCCGTCGATCGTCGGCGCGTCGACGCTGTTCGCCCGCTGGCAGCAATTCGCCAGCCGCCTGTTCGGCCCCATTTCCGCCGCCGGCATGATCTGGTGGTCAGGGTCGGAAGGCATGTTCTGGGGCCATAATGCGATCCTGCGGACCAGGGCCTTCGCGCAGAGCTGCGGCCTGCCCGAACTGCCGGGGCGCGCGCCCTTCGGCGGGCATATCATGAGCCATGACATGATAGAGGCGGCCCTGCTGCGCCGTCGCGGCTGGGACGTGCATATCGTCATGGCCGACGACAGTTTCGAGGAATTTCCCCCTTCCCTGCCCGATCTCGCCACCCGCGACCGCCGCTGGTGCCAGGGCAATATCCAGCATATCCCCCTGCTCTCGAAGATCAGGGGCATGCACCCGGTCAGCAAGTTCCAGCTCTTCGTCGGGGCGTCGGCCTATTGCACCTCGCCGCTGTGGCTGGCGCTGATGCTGGTGGTGCTGGGCGGCGCGGTGGCGGGCGTCTGGCCGCCGAGCGCCATATTGCCGTCGGGCGGGCTGCTGGCGCTGACGGCAGTGCTGCTGTTCGGGCCGAAGCTGCTGGCGCTGCTCTGGGCGCTGGCCGATCCTGCACGGCGCATCGGTTTCGGCGGCGGAGTGCGCATGATGCGCGGCGTGATCGCGGACATCGCGCTGTCGATCCTGATGGCGCCGATCAGCATGCTCACGCAGACGATCAACCTGTTCGGCATATTGATGGGCCGCAAGAGCAGCTGGAACGGCCAGACCCGCGACCGCGACGGCATGCGGATGCTGCCGGCGATCTGGCTGTTCAAATGGCATATCCTGCTGGGCATGGGGCTGACGCTGCTGGCGGTCGAGTCCGATACATCGCTGGGCTGGATCGTGCCGGTGGCGGCAGGTCTGGTGCTGGCGCCCTTCTTCGCGGCCTTCACGGCGCGCAAGGATTGGGGCAGCCATGTCGCGAAAAGCGGGCTGTTCCAGGTGGCGGAACCCTGGTGGCGGATGCAGAATTACCAGAAGACGCGCTATCGGCAGTTGCAGTTGGACAATGCGCCGATCAAGGACTTCTCCAACGCCGCGAACGACAGTTAGTCGATCCTGAAACACCGTGTTCCTGCGCAGGAGCACGGCACGTCTGAAGGAAAGCGAAGGGACTCAGTCCCAATCCCGCAATTTCTCGCGCAGCCTGTCCAGCGCGGCCTTCTTGATCTGGCACACCCGCGCCGCGCCGATGTCCAGCGTCGCGCCGATCTCCTCCAGATTGAGTTCCTCGACGAAATAAAGCTGAAGCACCAGCGCCTCCCGCTGCGGCAGGTCGCCTATGCATTTGGCGAGCGCGGCTTTGAGCGATTCCCGCTCCATCACATCGTCGGCGCGATCCTCGACATCGGCAAACCACATGGACTGGTCGGAATAGACCTCGTCCATGCTGCTATGCTGCACCATCTCGCAGCCATCCGCCACTTCGCGATAGGCGGCGGGGTCCAGCCCCATTTCGGCGGACATCTCCGCCTCCAGCGGCGCACGGCCCAGCTTCTGCTCCAACCGGTTGCGGATGGCCCCTAACTGCTTGCGCTGCGACATGGCGGAACGCGTCATCGTCGCATGGCGGCGCAGATGGTCTATCATCGCCCCGCGCACGCGCATCTGCGCATAGGAGGCGAAGCCAAGGCCCCGATCCTCGAAGCCATTGGCTGCCTCGACCAGCGCAACCATGCCGATCTGGAGCAGGTCCTCGATCTCGATGGCGCTCGATACCCGGCCATGGACATGCCAGGCGATCTTGCGCACCAGCGGCATATATTGGCGCGCCAGCCGTTCGGGCGAATTGGCATGGGCGGACCGGCCATAGGTGTTGGCATCGGAACCGGCGACGACCCTATTCATGAACATCGGTCAGGCTCCTCAGGCAACGCGTTCGCGTGTCGGCAGGGGGTCGTGGCGCGGCGCGGGCCGCTGCTCGCCGCCGACCACGGCGACGACTTCCACGCCCTTGCCATCGGGAATTTCGAGGAAGGACAGCACCGGCGTCTCCGGCAGATGCGGCTTGAACAGCCGGGCCAGCGCGCGGCGGGCCAGCGGCGAGGTGACGATGGCGAAGTTGCGCGCCTGCCCCAGCAGCGGACGGGCCGCCGTGACCACCGCCTCTATGATGCGGTTGGCAAGGGCGGGTTCGATCGGGTGCCGGGCATCGCCCGCGACCCGCATCGCCTGCGCCAGCAACGCTTCCAGATCGCCGTCCAGCGTGATCACCGGCAGCGGCATCTTCACCGGCACCAGCCCCTGGATGATCAGCGAACCGATGCGCTGGCGCACCGCTTCGACCAGTTGGTCCAGCGTCATGTCGGGCCGCGCCGCGTCGACCATCGCCTCGCAGATGCGGCGGAAATCCTTGAGTGGAATGCCCTCCGCCAGCAGGGCGCGGCAAAGCGCGCTGATCTGCGTCAGGTTCAGCAGCCCCGGCGTCAGGCCGTCGACCAGTTGCGGCGCGGCGTCCTTGAGGTTGTCGAGCAGCTTGCGCGCTTCGTCCAAGCCGAACATCTCGCTGGCGTTCATGGCGATAAGCTGGTTGAGATGGGTGGCGACCACCGTCGGCGGATCGACCACCGTATAGCCCGCGACCACCGCTTCGCTGCGCTTGGCGGGCGAAATCCAGACGGCGTCGAGGCCGAAGGTCGGGTCCTTCGCCTCGCGGCCGGACACCGTTCCCTCCAGCGCGCCGCTGTCCAGCGCCAGCAGGTCGTCGGGGAAAATCTCGTCCTCGCCCACGACGACGCCGGCGATGGTGATGCGATATTGGTTCGGCTCCAGCGCCAGATTGTCCTTCACGCGGACCATCGGCACGACGAAGCCCAGTTCCTTCGAAAGCTGGCGGCGGATGCCGGTGATGCGGGCCATCAGCGGCGCGCCCTTGCGCTCGTCCACCAGGCTGATCAGGCCATAGCCGATCTCCAGACCCAGCACCGCGCCGTCCGACACGTCGTTCCACTCGATCAGCGCGGGATTGGGCGGCGGGGCGGCGGCTTCGGGTTCGGCGGCCTTGCGCTGGCTGGACTTGCGGAGGTGCCAGGCGATGCCGCCCGCCACCGCGGCGGCGGGCAGGATGATCATGTGCGGCATGCCGGGCAGGATACCCAGGAAGGTCAGGATCGCCGCGACCGGCATCCAGGCCTTGCCCGAACCGAACTGGCTGGTGATCTGGTTCGACAGATCGTCCTCGCTGCCGACCCGCGTCACGATGGCGGCGGCGGCGATGGAGAGCAGCAGCGCCGGAATCTGCGCGACCAGCGCGTCGCCGATGGCCAGGATGATATAGGTCTGGGCAGCTTCCCCGATGCTGAGCTTGTGGCTGACCACGCCCAATATGATGCCGCCAACGATGTTGATGGCCAGGATCAGGATGCCTGCGACCGCATCGCCCTTCACGAATTTGGAGGCGCCGTCCATCGATCCGTAGAAGTCCGCCTCGGTCGCCACTTCACGGCGGCGGACCTTGGCCTCTTCCGGGGTCAGCAGGCCGGCGTTCAGGTCGGCGTCGATCGCCATCTGCTTGCCCGGCAGGGCGTCCAGGGTGAAGCGGGCGCTGACTTCCGACACGCGGCCCGCGCCCTTGGTGATCACGACCAGGTTGATGATCATCAGGATCGCGAAGACGAAGATGCCGACGACATAATCGCCGCCGATCAGGAAATGGCCGAAGGCCTCGATCACATGGCCCGCCGAATCGGTGCCTTCATGCCCGTTCACCAGCACGACGCGGGTCGACGCGACGTTCAGCGCCAGCCGCAGCAGCGTCGCGAACAGCAGCACCGTCGGAAAGCTGGAGAAGTCGAGCGGTTTGGCGGCGTTCAGCGCCACCATCAGCACGGCCAGGCTGATCATGATGTTGGTGATGAAGCCGACGTCCAGCATGATCGCCGGCACCGGCACCATCATGAACAGCACGACCATCAGCGTCGCAATGGGCAGCACCGCCCCCTTGGCGGCGCTCATCCAGATCTTCGCTTTGACTTGGGCGGGAGTCATATCGGGCCGTTACCTTCCGAGGGTGGCGAGCATGAGATAGGCGAGGCGCGCCGTCTGCGGTTCGGGCCGGACGGTGACGTCGGCGGCGGTCGCAAGGCGCTGGGTTTCGATCCGCACATAGTCGGCGGGCTGCACGGTCTTCGCGCCGGAGGGCAAAGACGCATCGGCATATTGAATGTCGCCGCCGCCGACCGAATCGAAGCCCTTCTGGAGCTTGGCGGCGAAGCGGTCGCGGATTTCGGCGAAGCTGCGGGCGTTGCCCTGCCTGTCGTAGAAGATGGACCGGTTGGCGCGGGCGGCGGCCGGGAACATCCCGGCGGCGGCGGCATTGGGCACGCGGTCGTTCATCGACAGGAACCTGCTGGCCCCGCCGACGCCCAGGAAATGGGCCATGTAAAGGTCGACCGGTTCCGCCTCGCGGCCCAGCCGCTGCTCCAATGTGGCCTTGTTGTCAGCGGCATGTTGGGCGGCCATGACGGATGCGGTTTCGGGATGCTTGCGCAGGTCCAGTATCTGCTGGCGAAGGTCGGGATCGGCCACATAATAGCGGCCATTGCTGCCCCGGCTGATCGCGTCGGCGGCCCAGCCCAGCCCATATTCGCCGCCATGCTGGTCGATGACCGCCAGCCAGCTCTGGTCGACGAACTGGTAAAGCCCGGTCGCGGAGGAGGTGGTCGCGCGAGCGGTGGGATTGAGGCTGCTCTCGATCTTCGCCTGCCCCAGCAGATAGGCGAAGTCCACGCCCGTCCGCCGGCTGGCCATGGCGATCGCGTTGGTCACGCGATTGCCCGTCGAAGCGCCCGTTGCCGCCCCCGTTCCTGCGATGTCTGCGAAAGCCGACACTGGTTCGATCAATCCCCGTTGGTACCGGGGGTCATTAGAGCAAGTGACGTGCCAAGATTTGGTTAACGCGCGCTCATAATTTGATTTTCGGGAATGGAGCCTGCTCCGGTCAAATCAAGCCGCGCCCACCTGCTCCTGCGCAGGCAGGAGCCCAGTCCGCCGTCAGTGGAAAGCAAAAAGGGCGCCGTAGCGGGCGCCCTTGCAACGTCTCGGAGGGTCGGATTTTCAGCGCCCGTAAACCAGAGGCGCCGTTTCCGCGCCGCGCGCCGCGAGTATCGCAAGCCGCTGATTCGCATGGTCCACGAGCAGGTTGGTACGGATCCGCGCCGATTCCATCAGCGGCTGGAGCGCCCTCAATCGATCCTTCACCGCTTCGTCGGACCGCCATACGCCGATGGCGCGAACAGCGGACGCGGCTTTGGCGATCCGCTGCGTCGCCGCTTCGATCACCGCCGCATCCACGCCGTCCAGTGCCCCGCGCAGCTCTTCGAAAGCCGCGCCCAACTCGTCCAGCGCTGCAAGACCGAGCGGCATGGGGTCAACCGGCCGCCGGCAGGTCGAGCGCCAGCATGCGATCCGCGATCGCCGCCGGATCGACGGGGTAATTGCCGGAAGCGATGGCCGCCTTGATCGCGGCGACGCGGTCCATGTCGACCGGCGCGCCTTCGGCCGCCATGCGGGCGACGGGGCTTGCCGAACTGGCCGAAGAAGCGGAAGTCGCGGCCGAACCGGTCGAAGAAGCGCGCGTCGTCCTGCCGCCTTCCTTCAGGCGGGCTGCCTCTATGGCGGCGCTGATATTCTGGCCGACAGACTTGATCATCGTTTCAATCCTTCATTCGTCCCGCACAGTCTATATACGGCCGGGTTCAAAAATTGTTAAATCCCGGAACACGAACAATTCCCATTTCCACGACCTGCGCCAATATCGGCGCGGATTTCCTGTCTTCCCGCACGCGGATCGTCTCGCCCACGGCGCCGTCCTCGTCCGCGACCATCATGCGCGAGACGCTGAAGGCCGCATTGCCCGCCATCAATTGCACCGGGTCGCCCTTCTTGACGGCGGCCTCCCTGGGCGCCGCCCGCGGCGCAGGGGCGTAGCGCGCCACCGGCCCGGAAGCGGCAGCGGCGCCGCCGGCCACCAACGGCACGCGGATTCGCCAGCCTAACGCATCGCACTTGACGATGGCGGCGCCAAAGACAGGCCCGTCCACGCTGGGCGTCGCCGGACAGGCGGCCAGCCGCAAACGCCGGTCGACCGGCGCGATCGGCCCGCCCGGTTCGCCCAGATTGGCGCCGACGGTCATCGCGACCAGACTGTCGATCCGATCCAGATTCTCGAACTTCTGCTGCGCCAGCGCAGGATC
Source organism: Sphingobium sp. CFD-2 (assembly GCF_024611135.1). Taxonomy (NCBI): domain Bacteria; kingdom Pseudomonadati; phylum Pseudomonadota; class Alphaproteobacteria; order Sphingomonadales; family Sphingobiaceae; genus Sphingobium; species Sphingobium sp. CFD-2. Next base: position 2,837,954 of record NZ_CP084405.1, read on the forward strand.
GGACGCTGAAACGGACAGCGCCAGAAGCAGGATCTTGGGCAAATTCGTCACGGTATCTCTCCGAAAGCGGACAGGATTAACCATGAATCACGCAAAATTCGTGCCATATAATGGACGCTGCTGCGGGGGGAGGCGAGCCGTGCCCAAAAAAAACAGCAGCAGCTTTGGGGCGGTCGACGCCTAACGCCCCGCGACAATCAGGATCACCTGCCCCTTGCCGCCCTCGCCATCCAACTGGTCCAGCCCGCGCAGCACCAGCCGGTCGCCGCCAATGCCTTCGGCCTTCAGCGCCCGCGCCACGGCGCCGAGGCGCGCCGCCGACAGGTCCCAGCCGTCGAAGCGCTGATGCCCCACATCCGTGCCGCGGCTGCTGACCTCCAGCCGCTCGCGCCCCAGCGCAAAGCGATCCGCCACGATCTTCAGCCGCTTCCGGCCCTGCTGCGTCAGCAACGCTTCACCGGGCAGGAACAGTTCGGCGGCGTGGATTTCCATGGGACTGCTGGCATGGCCGCCAAATTGCTGCCGCACCTGCGCCAGCATGGCGTCACGCCGCTGGCCGCTGGCCTGAAGCATGACGAAAAAGCCGAGCAGCAACAGCAGCAGGTCGGCGAAGCTGATCGCCCAGCGGCCGCGCCGCGCCCCGGCAAGGGCGGAGATATTCATGCCACCTCGCGGATCGAGGCGCGGCGCATCGGCACATTTTCCCGCCGCGCGATGGCGGCCATGCGATCAGTGACCTCCTTCTGCCAGGCGAGTTCCCGTTCCGACAGGTCGGCAAGCCGCGTCGCTACGGGCGCGGCGATGACATTGGCAATGACCACGCCATAGAAGGTGGTGAGGAGCGCCAGGGCCATGGAGGGGCCCAGCGCCGCCGGATCGTCCATCGCGGCGAACATGCCGACCAGGCCGATGATCGTGCCCGCCATGCCCAGGGCCGGGGCGGCATCCGCGATGGACAGCCAGACCTTGCAGGCAGAGCCATGGCGCTGCGCCCGGTCCGCCAGCGATTGCGCGGCCCACAGTTCGAACTGCTCCGTCTTCTCGCAATTGGCGAGCTTGCGCGCGGCTTCGGTCAGATAGGGATTGGCCGTCTTCACCCGGTCCGTGCAGGCAAGGCCGCGCAGTTGCGCGACCTGATCGATCTTCAGCATGGCCGCCCGCGCAGCATCCCGGTCCTTCGCTGGATCGGCGCGCAACAGGGGAACAAGGGCGGCAAAGGCCCGCCCCAGCGCCCGCGCGCCATTCTGGAACAGCGCCACCAGCCCGATCCCCGCGACCATGGCCAGCAAGGTCAGGGGGTCGAACAAATGCGCCATGATCCCGATCATCTTCACGTCCCCGCTTACGCCCGGCCGGCCGGCGGCAAAGCGCTGCCACCCGCCGGCAAAATTTTGCCGCCCTTGCCGCCATCCTCACGCAATCCCCCAGATTTCCGCCATTTTCCGCCATGCCGATGCGTCACCCACGCAAATTGGCACGGCTCTTGCGAATATCAGGCTGGATCACCCGCAGTTCACGCCATCAGGCCTCAGAACGGCGGGGGAGACGGAAGTTTTAGGCCCATCGGGGCGGAAAAAAGCGGAAAGACGACAATGTCGCTGGAAGACGGATTGTTCGGGATACATGGAAAGGCGCTGGCGCTTCGCTCGCAGCGCCTGTCCCTGCTCGCGTCCAATATCGCGAACGCTTCGACGCCCGGATACAAGGCGCGCGACATCGATTTCGAGTCCGCCCTCAAGGAAGCCACGACGCGGCAGGGCAAATCCGCCGCCGACGTGTCGCAGGCCGTCGACGATTCGATGGGCTATCGCGTGCCGCTGCAACCCAGCCTCGACGGCAACACGGTCGAACTCAGCACCGAACAGACTTTGTTTGCGGAAAACGCCGTCAAATATCGCACGACCCTCTCCTTCCTGGAGGGCCGCATCAACACCATCACCCGCGCGCTTAAGGGAGAATGAGCATGAGCGGCCATGGCCCCCTGAACGTCTTCGACATCGCCGGCCGCGCCATGAGCGCGCAGCTTGTGCGGCTCAACGCCACCGCCTCCAACATGGCGAACGCCGGCAACGTCACCGGCAGCGCGGCGGAGGCCTATCGCGCGATCAAGCCGGTGTTCCAGTCCGTCACCGACAGCCCCGGCGTCTCGACCGTCAAGGTCCAGAATGTCGTCACCACCAATGCGCAGCCCACCAAGCGCCACGATCCCAACCATCCGCTGGCCGACAAGAATGGCGATGTCTGGGAAGCCGCCGTGGATAGCAGCGCGGAGCTGGTCGACATGATCGAGACCGCCCGCATGTACCAGAACAACGTGCAGGTGCTGAACACCGCCAAGTCCCTGATGATGGAAACCATAAGGATCGGCAAATGACGACCACGACCGCCACCGACAGCGCGGGCCTGTCCGTCTATAACCCCTATGCCAATGTCGGCACGGGCAAGTCGGAAATGGGCCAGGCGGACTTCCTGCGCCTGCTGACCGCGCAGATGCAGACGCAGGACCCGTTCGAACCCGTCGATAACGCCCAGATGGTCGCGCAGATGGCGACCATCACCAACAGCAGCGGCATCGCGGAAATGAACCAGACGCTGAAGAATCTGGCGTCGCAACTGACCGGATCGCGCCTTGGCGACGCGGCAAGCTGGATCGGCAAGTCGATGCTGGTGCAGAGCAACATCGCCGCGCCCGATGCGGCCGGCCAATATATGGGCCAGGTCAGCTTTGCCGCCGCGACCAGCGACGCCAGCGTCGACCTGATCGACGGCAACGGCAATGTCGTCAAGACGATCGAACTGGGCGACCAGCCCAAGGGCGACATCAATTTCTATTGGGACGGCAAGGATGAAGCCGGCAACACCATCGCCACCGACGCGCTGAAGATCAAGGTCAACGGCGCCAGCCCCAGCCGCGTCGCGAGCTGGGCCACCATCGCCGCCGTCCAGTCACCCGCCGACGGCAGTTCGTCGAAACTGATCACCGCGCTCGGCACCTATTCGCCGTCCGACGCCATCTCGCTCGCCTAACCGACCAATCCTTTTCACACCGATTTTCCTTTTCACCCAAGGAGCAACGCCATGTCCTTCTACATCTCGCTTTCCGGCCTGAAGGCCGCCCAGACCGACCTGTCGACCACGGCGAACAATGTCGCCAACGTCAACTCGACCGCCTTCAAGAAGAGCAAGGCCGTGTTCGGCGACATCTTCGCCGCCGCGCCGATGCAGACCACGACGCAGGTCGCCGGCCAGGGCGTGCGCGCCCAGGGCATCAGCCAGCAGTTCACCCAGGGCACGATCGAGACCACCGACAAGACGCTGGACCTCGCCATCACCGGCGAAGGCTTCTTCACGGTGAAGCGCAGCGCCGACAATCAGGTGGGCTATACCCGCAACGGCGCCTTCTCGGTGGAGGAGGACCGCTATGTCGTCGACACCACCGGCGCCCGGCTTCAGGTGATCCCGCTCAATCCCACTACCGGCGCGCCGACGGTGACGGGCACCCTGACCCCGACATCGCTGACCGACCTCAAGATTCCGACCAACTGGCCCGACGGCGGCACCGGCAACCAGCTCACCAGCGTGGGCGTGTCGGAAGAAGGCAAGATCACCGGCGTTTATGCCGACGGTTCCACCGTCTATCTGGGCGCAACCGCCATCGCCGCGTTCAACAGCCAGGAAGGGCTGCGCCAGAGCGGCGACGCCCATTGGACCGCGACCAACGCGAGCGGCACGCCGATGCTGGGCACCGGCAATAGCGGCCTGTTCGGCTCGGTCCGCTCCGGCGCGCTGGAACGCTCCAACGTCGACATCACCGAGGAACTGGTGAACCTCATCTCCGCCCAGCGCAACTTCCAGGCGAACTCGAAGGCGATCGAGGCGGCGAACACGCTGTCCACCACCATCGTCAACATGCGGACCTAAGCTTCCGCATGAATTGAACCGTCATTCCCGCGAACGCGGGAACCCATCTCCCGACCTCGCACAAAGCGGCAACGCTGGAAGATGGATCCCCGCCTCCGCGGGGGTGACGGAAATAAATCAGCGCCCGCAGTCAACAACAGGACACCCCCATGGACCGGCTCGTCAACACGGCACTCACCGCGATGCGCGGCGCGATGGCGCGGCAGGCGGCGATCTCCAACAATCTGGCGAACGTCAACACCACCGGCTTCCGCGCGGAAATCGCCAATGCCGAGACGCGCTGGATCAAGGGCAGCACCTTCGACACGCGGGCGCAGGCGTCCGAACAGGTGATCGCCGCCGACATGGCGCAAGGCGCGGTCACCGAAACCGGCAATCCGCTGGACGTGGCCATGAACGGCGATGCGATGCTCGCCGTTCAGGCCGCGGACGGCAGCGAAGCCTATACGCGCCGCGGCGACCTCAAGGTCAGCGACAGCGGCCTGCTGACCACCGGCGACGGCCTGCCCGTGCTCGGCGAAGGCGGCCCTATCACCCTGCCGCAGATGGACAGCATCTCCATCGCGAAAGACGGCAGCATCTGGGGCGTGCCGCAGGGCGGCGACCCCGCCAATCCGCAACAGGTGGACAAGCTGAAGCTGGTCAGCCCGGTCGGCTCCAGCATCGCCAAGGGCACGGACGGGCTGTTCCGCGAAGCCAATGGCGGCGCGCTGCCCGACGATCCGCTCGCCAGCGTGACCGGCGGATCGCTGGAAGGGTCGAACGTCAACGCCACCTCAGCGCTGGTGCAGATGATCGAGGCGAGCCGCGCCTGGGAAACCCAGGTCAAGATGATCGACACCGCCAAGCAGCTCGACGATGGCGGCGCATCGCTGATGCGCCTGGACTGATGGTTAATTTGGCACGGCTCTTGCTTTTCGACAGGCAAGCCTGACGGCCCTACGGAGATTTTGAGCCATGACCAACGCAGCCCTTCATGTCGCCCGCACCGGCCTTGACGCGCAGAACACGAAGATGCGCGTGATCGCCAACAACCTGGCGAACGTCAACACCACCGGCTTCAAGCGCGATCGCGCCGATTTCGAAACGCTGGCCTACCAGCAGATCGTGGCCGCGGGCGCGAACAGCGACAGCGAGAACAAGTTCGCCACCGGCCTTAACCTCGGCTCGGGCGTCGCGATGCAGGGCACGGCCAAGATCAACAGCCAGGGCACGCTCAACCAGACCGGCAACACGCTGGACATGGCGATAGAGGGTTCGGGCTATTTCCAGGTGCAGCAGCCGGACGGCTCCATCGCCTATACCCGCGCCGGCAATTTCACGACCACGGCGGAAGGCGTCGTCGTCACCAGCGAAGGGCTGCCGCTGATCCCGCAGATCACGGTTCCGGAAGGCGCCACCAGCGTCACCATCGGCAATGACGGCACCGTCTCCGCCACGCTTCAGGGGCAGGCCGAACCGACCCAGCTCGGCCAGATCGAACTGGCGAGCTTCATGAACCCGGGCGGCCTTCAGGCGGTCGGCGGCAATCTGCTGAAGGAAAGCGCCGCCAGCGGCACGCCGCAGGTCGGCGTCGCGGGGCTGGACGGGCGCGGCGTCGTCCGCTCCGGCTATCTCGAAACCTCGAACGTCAACGTGGTCGAGGAACTGGTCGACATGATCGAGACCCAACGCGCCTATGAGGTCAATTCCAAGATGATCAAGGCGACCGACGAAATGCTCCAGTACGTCAACCAGCAGCTGTGAGCCGGATGATGCGCAGAACGGCCATTTTCTTCCTCTTCGGAACCGCCCTCGCCGCATCCCCGGCCATGGCCGGCAAGAAGCGCGATGCCGAACGGCAATTTTATGCCCCCACGGTCGTTGCCGCCCCTGCCGCCCCGGCCGCCAACGGTTCGATCTTCCAGGCGTCGATAGGCTATACCCCGCTCACCAGCGGGGCGCGGGCGACCAGCGTGGGCGACATCATCACCATCGTGCTGGTCGAACGGACCCAGGCGACCAAGAGCAACAGCGCCGACACCAGCCGCGACGGCAGCATCGCCCTGACCCCGCCCAGCACCGGCCCGCTCTCCAAGATCTTCTCCGCCAGCGACATCGGCTCCAGCGGCAGCAACAGCTTCACCGGCAAGGGCGCCGCCACCCAGTCCAATGCCCTGAATGGGGAGATCACCGTGACCATCGCGGCGACCTATCCCAACGGCACGATGCTGGTGAAGGGCGAAAAGGCGCTGACGCTCAATCGCGGCGACGAATATATCCAGATCAGCGGCCTCGTCCGCCAGGCCGACATCGGCCCGGACAACCGCATCGCCTCGACCCGCGTGGCCGACGCGAAGATCATCTACACCGGCAAGGGGGAAATCGCCCGCGCCAGCCGCCAGGGCTGGCTGCAGCGCTTCTTCTCCATGATCAGCCCCTTCTGATGGACATGCACGCCATGACGTCCTTCGCCCGCCTCCCCAACTTCGTCATTCCCGCGCAGGCGGGAATCCATCTCCGGACCTCGCGTCTGGTGCAACGTCGGGAGATGGATTCCCGCCTTCGCGGGAATGACGGCGTGTGGTTGGGCAAGCGTTTAGCGCGTCGCGTAATACTCGCCCTTCTCACCGCCCTCACCTTCCTCGCCGCCCCCGCCCATGCGGAGCGGATCAAGGACCTCGGCAATTTCCAGGGCGTGCGCCCCAACCAGCTCACCGGCTACGGCATCGTCGTCGGCCTGGCGGGCACGGGCGACGACAGCCTGGACTATGCGACGCAGGGCATGAAGGGCGTCGTCTCGCGCTTCGGCCTGACGCTGCCGCAGGGCATCAACCCGGCTCTCAAAAATGCGGCGGCGGTGCTGGTGACGGCGGACCTGCCTGCCTTCGCCAAGCCCGGCCAGCGGCTCGACGTCACCGTCTCCGCCCTCGGCAAGGCCAAGTCGCTGCGCGGCGGCACCCTCATCATGACCCCCCTGCGCGGCGCGGACAATGAAATCTACGGCATGGCGCAGGGCAATCTGGCCGTCGGCGGCCTGGGCGTGTCGGGCGCGGACGGCAGCCAGGTGTCGGTCAACATTCCTTCCGCCGGCCGCATCCCGGGCGGCGCGACGGTGGAGCGCGCCGTCGCCACCGGCTTCGACACCGCCCCCACCCTCACCTTCAACCTGTCCGAAGCGGACCTCACGACCGCCCTTCGCGTGGCGGACGGCATCAACCGCACCTATGGCGACCATCGCGCCAAGGCCGTGGACGCCGTGTCGATCACCATCGACGCCGCGCCGGGCGCCACCGACCGCATCATGATGATGGGCATGATCGAGAATATCGAGATTTCGCCCGCCGACGCCCCGGCCAAGGTGATCGTCAACGCCCGCACCGGCACCGTCGTCATCAACGGCGCGGTGAAGATCCATCCCGCCGCCATCGCGCACGGGAAAATCACCGTCAGCGTCAACGAATCCCCCCGCATCGTCCAGCCCGCCCCCTTCTCGCAAGGGCAGACGGCGGTGGAGCAATCCAGTTCGATTTCGATCGATCAGGAAAAGAAACCGATGATTAATTTTAAAGGTGGAGCCTCTCTGGCCGATATAGTCAAAGCGGTGAACGCCATCGGCGCCTCCCCCGCGGACATGGTCGCGATCCTCGAAGCGCTCAAGCAGGCAGGGGCGCTCAAGGCTGAACTGGTGGTGTTGTGATGCGGATTGGTGCGACTTCGGAAACGACGGCTCCGGCGGGCGGAACGCAGGACAGGGCCGCGCTGCAAAAGGCGGCGCAGCAGTTCGAGGCGATCTTCCTGCGCCAGATGATGGGCGCGATGCGCTCGGCCAGCCTGGCGGAGGGCATCAGCGATTCCAGCGCCACCGACCAGTTCCGCGACATGGCCGACGCCCGCACCGCCGACAGCATGGCGAGCCACGGCACGCTGGGCATAGCGGAGATGCTGATGCGCCAGTTCGGCGCCAAAGCCGTCGCGCCTGCCGGCTCAAATGCCGCGGATAAGGCCGAATGAGCGATCTCTTCATCATCGGCGCATCGGGCACCAAGGCCTATCGGACCGCCATGGCCGCGATTTCCGAGAATATCGCCAATGCCAGCACGGAGGGCTATTCCCGCCGTTCGGTGACGACCATCGAATCCGGTTCGTCCACCGCCACCATGGCCGTCTACATCTCCCGCGCCAATTTCGGCGGGACGGAGGTCAAGAGCGTCAACCGCGCGACCGATCCCTATCTCGACGCGACGGTGCGCTACACCAACATGCAGCTTGGCAGCGCGGTCGCGCGGATGCGCTGGCTGACCGATTCGGAAACGGCGCTCAACGACACGGAAACCGGCATCGGCCAGCTCATGACGGGCATGTTCCAGAACATGGACAAGCTGGCCGCCAGCCCCACCGACAACTCCCTGCGGGTGACGACGCTGGACAGCATCGGCCGCGTCGCCCAGGCCTTCAACCAGACCTCGGCCGACCTGGTGCAGGTGTCCAGCGGCATCGCGACCGAGGCGCAGGCTTCGGTGACGACGATCAACCAGGCCCTCTCCGCCCTCGCGGACATCAACAACAGCCTGCTGCGCGCGCAGCCGGGCACATCGGCCTATGCGCAACTGCTCGACAGCCGCGACGCGGCATTGGGCACGCTGTCCACCAATCTCAACATCGACATCGGTTTCGGCACGCATGACCAGGCGCAGGTGACGCTGAACGGCCAGACGCTGGTGCAGGGGAGCAGCGCCACGCCGCTGGCCCTCACCGTCAACACCAACGGCACGCTGGCGCTTGCGACCGGCAGCGGCGCCGCCCTGGCCGCGCCGACGAGCGGCACGCTGGGCGGGCTGTTCTCCGCCGCCGGCACGGTGTCGCAGCGCCGCACCAGCCTCGATACGCTGGCGCAGCAGTTCGTCGCCAATATGAACAACTGGCATGCGCAGGGGCTGACCAACGGCAGTCCGGGCGCGGCGGGCGCGCCGCTGCTGTCCGGAACGACGGCTGCGACCGTCGCCGCCCTCATCACCGACCCGGCGCAGCTTGCGACCAAGGCCGCCGACGGCACGCCCAACGGCAATCTGCTGACCGTATCGACCGTGCTGCGCGGCAATGGCAGCGTCGAACAGGGCTGGACCAACCTGATCGCCACCCACGCCAACCTGCTTTCCTCCACCAAGGCGGAGCAGACCACGGCGCAGAACCGCAGCGACCAGGCCGTGGCCGCCCGCGAAGCGGTAAGCGGCGTCGACCTCGACATGGAGGCGGCCGAACTGCTGCGCATCCAGCAGGCCTATTCGGGCAGCGCCAAGATCCTTCAGGTCGCGAAGGAAACCGTCGACGCCATTCTGCAGATCATCTGAACGGGAGCAACGGGACCATGGTCGGCATCACCAACAAGATCCTTCTGGCCGAGATTCGCCGTCAGCAGAAATTGTCGCAGGACATCGTCGATGGCCAGACCGCCATCTCGACCGGCCAGACGCTGAACAGGCCGTCGGACGACGCGCTCGCCTGGGTGCAGGTGTCGGACATCGGCCGGGCGCAGGCGCAACAGGCCGCCTGGCAGTCGAATATCAGCACCGGCACGGCCCGCGCCAACACGGCGGAGGCCAATCTGGGCGAGATGAACTCCCTGCTGACGCGCGCGCAGGAATTGATGACGCGCGCCCGCAACGGATCGCTCAGCACGACCGACAAGACGGCCATCGTCCAGGAAATGACGACGATCCGGTCGACCATCGATTCGCTGTTGAACCAGAAGGATTACAGCGGCGTACCTGCCTTCGACGATGGGCAGAGCGTGCTGGTCCCGGTCAGCCGCGGCCTCAACCTCGCGGTGGTCGGCACGCGGCAGGAAGTGTCCGAAGGGATCGACGTCAACGGCACGCCGATGACGCTCGACGCCATATTGGGCCAGAGCATCGCCGCGCTGCAAAGCGGGACCGACAGCGACGTCGCGGCCGGGCTCGACGCGATCAAGGCGGCCCAGAACCACATCGTCCTGGAACAGACCAAGCAGGGCGTGCGCAGCGACCGGCTGGACGTGATCGGCACGCGCCTCACCAATGTCGACCTCGACCTCAAGGAACGGCGCGCAGGCCTGGAATCGACCGACCTGCAGGATGTGATCTCCTCGGTATCGGCCAAGCTGCTCCAGCTTGAGGCGGCGCAGTCCGCCTTCGCCCGGATCAACCAGCAGACCCTGTTCGACCTGATCAAATAGGCGCCTGAAGCGATCCCATGGCATCATGTTCCTGCCCGGGCAGGAACACGCCATGGCTTGGACGAACCTTCCGAAACAGAAGGATCTTTCGCCCGGAAACATCGCCATCGATTTTTCGGTCGCGCCCTAAACCACGGCATCGCCAAGCCGTATTAACCAATCGAGAGCGTCTTTCATGCGATGCTTCGATCAAGACGGCGCCTTCGGGCAGAATTTCGGGGATAATCATGTTCGCAATCATCGGCCTGGTCGTGCTGCTCGCCATGGTGTTCGGCGGCTTCATCTTTACAGGCGGCGACATCGGCCCGGTTCTGCACGCGCTTCCACATGAAATGATCATCATCGGCGGCGCGGCCGTCGGCGCGCTGATCATCGGCAATTCGGGGTCCGACCTGAAGGCGCTGGGCGGCGGCCTGGGCAAGGTGTTCAAGGGGCCGAAATACAAGAAGCAGGACTTTCTCGACTGCATCTTCCTCGTTTCCAAGCTGATGAAGACGCTGCGCGTCGAAGGGCCCGTGGCGCTGGAACCGCATATCGAGGACCCGGCCAGCTCGACCATCTTCTCCGAATATCCGCGCCTGATGGGCGACAAGACCCTGATCCACCTGATCAGCGACACGCTGCGTCTGGTGGTCGTCTCCTCCGGCACGCTCGATCCCCATGCGGTCGAGGAAGTCATGGATAATGCGCTCAAGACCCATCATCATGAAGCGCTGCGTCCCGCGGACAACCTCCAGGGGCTGGCGGACGCATTGCCTGCCCTCGGCATCGTCGCGGCGGTGCTGGGCGTGGTGAAGACCATGGGCTCGATCGACCAGCCCCCGGCGATCCTGGGCGGCATGATCGGTTCGGCGCTGGTCGGCACCTTCCTCGGCGTTCTGCTCGCCTATGGCATGGTCAATCCCTTCGCCAACCGCTGCCGCGCCGTGATCGAGGCGGACGGGTCCATGTACCATGTCGTCAAGCAGATCATCGTCGCCTCCCTGCACGGCCATCCGCAGCCGCTGGTGATCGAGGCCGCGCGTTCCAGCCTGACCCATGCGAACCAGCCGGCCTTCGCCGAAGTGTTCGACGGCATGCGGGGCAAATAAGCCATGGCCGAGAAGAAGCGCGGCGCGAACGAGCCCGAACCCAGACCGATCATCGTCAAGAAGATCGTCGTCGACGGTCATGGCGGCCATCATGGCGGCGCGTGGAAGGTCGCCTATGCCGACTTCGTGACGGCGATGATGGCGTTCTTCCTGCTGATGTGGCTGCTGGGCGCGACCACGGAAAAGCAGCGCAAGGGGCTGGCCGACTATTTCACGCCGACCCTGGTGCAGCTCAAGGAAGGTTCGGCCGGGTCGAACGGCATGTTCGGCGGCGACAGCATGACGGCGAAGGAAAATTATCCGACCACGGGCGGTCAGGGCAATCTCGCCATCACCATCCCGCGCGACGCATCGGGCACGAAGGACCAGGGCGGCAAGGCCACCAAGGCCGCCGACCGGGTGAAGTTCGAATCGATCAGGAAGGAACTGGAGGCGCGCATGGCCCGCCGCCAGGGCATCCGCAAGCTGCTGAAGAACATCCGCTTCACCGAAACGCGCGAAGGACTGCGCATCGACCTGATAGACGAGGCGGACTTCGCGATGTTCGCCATGGGCACCGACCGCCTGCTGCCGCAGGCGCGGGAACTGGTGAACGAGGTCGCGGCGACGATCGGGACCATGCCCAATCCGCTGATCGTGCGCGGGCACACCGACGGCCTGCCATACAGCGCGGGCCAGACGATGAACAACTGGATGCTCTCCTCCGCCCGCGCCGAAGCGACGCGCAAGGCGCTCGCCGCCAGCGGCATCGGCAACGACCGCTTCGCCCGGATCGAGGGCGTGGCCGATCGCGAACCCTTCGCGAAGGGCGACGTCTACGACCCGCGCAACCGGCGCATGTCGATCATCCTGGGGTGGAGCCGCGGCGCGAACGACGGCGATGCGGACGAACAGCCCGACGCCGAAACCAGGGCCGCGATCAAGGAACGCGACAACCCGATGACCATGGCGCGGACCGAAGCGCGCAAGCTCGACATGGGCGGCACCAGCCTCCCCGCAGGCGCGCAGTTGATCAACCCGACAGCACCGGGGACGTCGAACAAGCCCGGCAAGCATTGAACCGACCCGGCTGCCTTGGGTGGATTGCGGACATTCCCCCTCCCGCAGGCGGGAGGGGGCTAGGGGGTGGGCTGGCGCGGCATCTGCGCTGTTTTGCAACGGCTAAGTCAGAAGCTCGCTACGCTCGCGCCCACCCCTAACCCCTCCCGTTTACGGGAGGGGAATGTCTTGGATTGGCCAATTTCCAGCCATTCTGCTCCCGACCTTGCGCCAAGCCCCCCGCAGGAGCATGTGACTCAAGCGCAACAGACTCCTGACAAAATATCCTATTTCCCCGACATGACCCAATTCGGCCTGTCCTATTGTCCGCCGGCCGGCCTATCGCCCACCCCTCTTTGAAACGTCCGACGCATTGCGCGACGCGCCTACGCGCGCCCGGGCATGCGCGCGCATACACTGTGAACTTCGGCTGAAAATCGCCATTTTCAGGCCGGTAGGACCAGACTCGCTTCCAATCCGCCCTGCGCCCGGTTGGCGAGCTTCAGCGCGCCGCCATGTTCGGTCATGATCGCCCGAACCAGCGCCAGCCCCAGGCCGGCCCCGCCAGTGTCCCGATTGCGCGAGCCCTCCAGCCGGGTGAAGGGCTCCATCATCTCTTCCATCCGGTCTTCCGATATGCCGGGTCCATCGTCCGCCACGATCAGCCGGATGGTGCCATCCCCTCTTTCGACCGAGACATGAGCCCGCTCGCCATAGACGATGGCATTCTCGATCAGGTTGCGCAGCGCGCGGCGAATCTGTTGCGGACGCACATTGGCGACCGCGCGATCGCTGTCGGCCAGATCGACCGGAGATCCGAGTTCCAGAAAATCCTCGACCACGGCGTCCGCCAGCGCCGACATATCGACCTTCTGCCGGGCTTCGCTGCTGCGCCCCGCGCGGGCGAGCGAGAGAATATCCTCCAGCATCCGGTTCATCTCGTCGATCGTCTCGGACATGCGGGCGCGCTCGCCCTCGTCCTCCACCGATTCGGCGCGCACGCGCAGCGAGGCCAGGGGCGTGCGCAGGTCATGGCCGATGGCGCCCAGCATCCGGTCCTTTTCGTTCAACATCGCAAAGATGCGGCTGCGCATCGCGTTGAAGGCTATGGTGAGCTGCCGCACGTCGCCGGGGCCGCGTTCCTCCACCGGGTCGGCCGATCCGGTGCGGGCGAACTGCTCCGCCGAAAGGGTCAACTGCTTCAACGGCCGCGCCAGCCTGCGCCCGACCCAGAGCAGCGGCAGCAGCACGATCGCGTAGAGGATCAGCGTCTGCCCCACCAGCCATCCGCCGAAGCGGGGCGGCCGGTCCCCGATGCGCGTCTGCGTCAGCGCCCATTTGCCCGGCTGATATTCGACCGCCATCGCCAGACGCGTCATATGCACATGATCATGCCTGCCGCCGGCCGCGCGCATGCGGAAATTGTCCCAGCGCCGCAGCGGCAGCAGCTGCGGCTGCTCAGCCGCACGGATGGAGCGGACCGAAAGGCCGACATCGTCGAACATCGCCCTCGCGCGGCGCTCGACGTCCGGCCGGGCTTGCCCCGGCAAGGGCGGGGCAGCATTCAGGAAGCGCACCCTTCCCCGCCGATCCGCCTCGCCGCCGCCGCGCCGGTCCGGCCGGTTGTCGAGCGCGTCGACGATGCGATAGACGCCCGGCGCGGTCTGCGCGGTCAGCTCGATCCGTTGGCGCTCGCGCAGCAACAGGGTGAAATTGATCGCCTGCGCCACGAACAGCGCCAGCGCGACGAGGATGATGATCTGGCCGACGACGCTCTGCGGCCAAAGGCGCAGCCGCCTCACAGCTTCCGCACATCCGCGGACAGGGTATAGCCGCCGCCCCAGACCGTCTTGATGAGGGTCGGGTTCTTCGGGTCCGGTTCTATCTTCTTGCGCAGGCGGCTGATCTGGTTGTCGATCGCCCGGTCGAAGGCATTGGCCTCCCGCCCCTGGGTGATGTCCAGCAACTGGTCGCGGCTCAACACCTGATTGGGCCGGGTGGCGAAGGCCAGCATCAGATTATATTCCGCCGTGGATAGGGGCAACGCCACCCCCTCGCCGTCGACCAGCGTGCGTTCCTGCGTCTTGAGCAGCCAGTTGGCGAAGGCATAGGTTGCGCCATCGGGGGCCGTGACCCGCTGCCCGCCGGTCGCGACGCGGCGGAAGATCACCTTGATGCGGGCGACCAGCTCGCGCGGGGAAAAGGGCTTCAGCACATAATCGTCCGCGCCCATTTCCAGCCCGACGATACGGTCCGTCTCCTCCGATTTCGCAGTCAGCAGGATCACCGGAATCTCGCTGGTCTCACGGATGTGGCGGCAGAGCGACAACCCGTCCTCGCCCGGCATCATGATGTCCAGGATCACCAGGTCGATGGCGTTGGCGTTAAGGCGCATCCGCGCTTCCGACGCATTTTCGACGGCCGTCACGCGAAAGCCGTTGCGGCCGAGATATTGCGCCAGCGGCTCGCGGATCGAGCGCTCGTCGTCGACGAGCAGCAGATGGGGTCGTTCGCTCATGGTCCGGTTCTTGTCATGGCTGGATGCGGGTGGGAAGGGCGAAGGCGCGCAATCGACGCCTTCACCCCTGCCTCAATTGGCGGGCGGCGGCCCCTTGCGGTCGCGCCAGCCGTCGCGGAAGGCCTGCCGCGCCGCCTTCATCTCATCGGCGGTCACCTTGCCATCATGATTGGCGTCGGCCTTGTCGAACATGGCGAGCGGGCGGGCCATGAATTCGGCCTTGGTGATGGTGCCGTCCTTCTTCATTTCATCGCCCGAACCGCCGCGCATGCCCTGTGCCCCACCATACTGTCCGCCACCATGCTTTCCCCAACCGCGATGACCCCAGCCATGGCCGTCCGGCCCGCCGGGCTTGCCCATGCGATCGTGCATGCCGTCCCGGCCCTGATGCCCGGCGGCGAATTCCGCCTTGCTGATCTGGCCATTCTTGTCGGTGTCCAGCGCGGCGAAGCGTTCATCGAGCCTCCGCTGACGGAGGATGTCGCGATCCGCCTGGTCGAGCTTGCCGTCCTTGTTGGCGTCCAGCCTGGCGAAGCGGGCTTCGAGGGCGGCGGTCAGTTCCACCTTTGTGACGGCGCCGTCCTTGTTGGCGTCGGCCATCATCAGCATGCCACCGCCGCGCGGTCCGGCGCTGTCGTCCTGAGCGAAAGCAAGGTGCGAGGCAGCAAGCCCGCCGACGAACAGCGAGCCCAGCGCCACCGTGGTCATGAATTTGCGGATCATGGAAATCTTCCTTCAAAGCGTCTGTCACGAACGGCGCGCTGCCGTCCTTGCGGATGCTTATCGGGGAATTTTGTCCCGCAATTTTGTCACGTCACCCGATAAAATGTCGCAATTTGTATCGAGCGGAGGCTTGGCTTCGGTTCCAAACCTCCTTCGCGGGAACGACAATCAAATTCAACGATCCCGGCGTCCCAGCAGACGCAGGCGAAGCGCGTTCAGCTTGATGAAGCCCGCCGCGTCGCGCTGGTCATAGGCGCCCGCATCGTCCTCGAAGGTCACGACCTTCTCGCTGTAGAGCGAATAGGGCGACTTGCGGCCGACGACATAGACGCCGCCCTTGTAGAGCTTCAGGCGAACCGTGCCGGTCACCTTCTCCTGGCTGAAGTCGATCGCCGCCTGCAGCATCTCGCGCTCGGGCGAGAACCAGAAGCCGTTATAGATGAGTTCGGCATAGCGCGGCGCCAGTTCATCCTTCAGGTGCGCGGCCCCCCGGTCGAGCGTCAGTTGCTCGATCCCGCGATGGGCGAGGTGGTAGATGGTGCCGCCCGGCGTCTCATACATGCCGCGCGACTTCATGCCGACGAACCGGTTCTCGACCAGATCGAGGCGGCCGATGCCATGCTTGCGGCCATAGTCGTTGAGCGTTTCCAGCAAGGTCGCGGGCGACATGCCGACGCCATTGATCGCCACGCCGTCGCCGCGCTCGAAATCGATGGTGATATATTCGGGCGCGTCGGGCGCATCCTCCGGATTCACCGTGCGCGAATAGACATAGTCCGGGGTTTCTTCCCACGGATCTTCCAGCACCTTGCCCTCCGAAGAGGTGTGCAGCATGTTCGCGTCCGTCGAGAATGGGCTTTCGCCGCGCTTGTCGCGGGGGATCGGAATCTGGTGCTTCTCAGCGAATTCGATCAGCCTGGTGCGGCTGGTGAGGTCCCATTCGCGCCAGGGTGCGATCACCTTGATGTCGGGCGCGAGGCCGTAATAGCCAAGTTCGAAGCGCACCTGGTCATTGCCCTTGCCGGTCGCGCCGTGGCTGACGGCATCCGCCCCGACCTGCTTCGCGATCTCGATCTGCCGCTTGGCGATCAGCGGCCGGGCGATGGACGTGCCGAGCAGGTAAAGCCCTTCATAAAGCGCGTTGGAGCGCATCATCGGGAAGACATAGTCCTTCACGAATTCCTCGCGCAGGTCATCGATGAAGATATGCTCTTCCTTGACGCCCATCAGACGCGCCTTGGCGCGGGCGGGCTCCAGTTCCTCGCCCTGTCCCAGATCGGCGGTGAAGGTCACCACCTCGCACTGGTAGGTCTGTTGCAGCCATTTCAGGATCACGCTGGTATCCAGCCCACCTGAGAAGGCAAGAACGATGCGGTTGATCTGGTCGGACATGGGCAACTTTCCTTGAAGCGGGCCTGGGCGGCCATGCAATTACCGGCGGGCCGGTATCAGGCCGGGCGATCCAACGCAACCGCAACGGCGGAACTATCGCATGACGAAGGGATGCCGATCGGAACCGGCATCCCCTTCCCTCAAGGAATCGAATCGGGCTCAGCTCGTCCGCGGCTTGAAGACGCTGTCGCGGCGCCGGTCGGAACCGAAACGATAGACCGTCTGCGTGGCCGCAGGCGCGGGCCTGGCCGATACTGGCGGCGCTGCCATGGTTTCCTCCGCCGCCGGGGTCGCCGCCTGCTTCTGCCGCTGCGCGAGGAGGAATTTTGCGCGAGTCATGCGCTTGGCGTGGGTTCGGAACGGGTTTTCCGGGCTGGGCGGCGCAGCAACCATCGCTTCCAAGCTGCTTTCCTCCTCGCTCCGCGCAGGAGCAATCACGGGCGGTGGCGTCATCAGCGGCATGGCGGGAGCTGGTGCCGCAGGCATGGGCTGGATCACCTCGCCCTCCCAATGCTCCTGGCCTTCCCACTGCTCCTCACGACGCTTGCGCCTGCGCAACAGGGCAGCGCCCGCGAGGCCCGCCATCAGCAGCGAGCCGCCGCCCAGCGCCCAAAGCAGCGCGGGATCGATCCCGGCTTGCGACGGAGGAACTGGCGCCGGCCTGACAGGAGCGGCGGCTGCCGGCGGAGCGGCCGCCTGTACAGGCGCCGGGACAGGCGCTTCGCTTTGTACCGGGGCCGTAGCGCGTTGCGGGGACGCGACAGGCTCGGTCCGCGCTGCCGTTCGGGTCGCTGGCCTTGGTGCGCGCCGCTCCACCGGAGCCGCTACCGCAGTCTGCGCCTTCTCCTCCGCCTGCGACGCCGCAATGGCGGCATCCAGCCGCTGTTCGACCGAAGGCGTCGATTGAACCACAGGCTGAGCGGGCGCAAATGCTGGAGCGGACGAAGCCGGCGATTGCTCCGGTTCCGCGGCTGGATTGACAATCACCGGCTGGCTCGGCGGCACGATGGTCTGCGCGAGCAGCGGAGGCGAACTGAAAGCCAGAACAGCGGCAATCGCGGCCCTGGCGGGGCGAAGTGAGCGAATGTTTCCAGTCATAGCCATGATCAAACCCGCGAGCCTCACGATTCAGCGCAAAGCCTGAAGGCTATTCCCGATCAAGCGAGCCAAAGGGCCGACGAAACGATCCGAACATGGCCAATATGAACATTCGTTCATTTTGATGGATGATGTTTTAGTCTTTATATTCTTGCCTGTGGTTCAGAATCAGCGATCTATTATTTGGGACTATCATCCCTATTGTCACGGCGCGCGCCTTCGATCAGCCGCCTGTTCCGTTCTTCTTCCGCTGACTGCGCCAGACGTTCCGCCTTCGTGCGACCGAATTTGATGCGATTGCCCTGCGCCTGGCGTTCCTTGTCCGCCCGAGCCTTCGCCTTGCGCGCCTGTCGTAGATTGACGATGTCGCCCATGGGCGTGGACGGGCCTCCCTGAGGGGATGGAGCGGGTAGCGGGGATCGAACCCGCATCACAAGCTTGGAAGGCTAGTGCTCTACCATTGAGCTATACCCGCCCGTCAGGCTGAGCGCCCTGCCATCTTTGGGCGGCCTTCGTCAATATGCCAAAGCGATATTCACCCAATATCGGCCTTAACCCCGCGCGATATTTGCACTATCAGGGGCCATGGCCACGCCTTCCCTGCGCCAGTTGGATATATTCGCGCAGATGGTGGCATCGGGCAGCCTCTCACGCTGCGCCAGCGATCTGGGGATCACACCCGATGATGTCGCGCGCGATCTGGCCTCGCTGGAGCTGCGTCTGGGCTACCGCCTCTTCGACGATCTTGCCGGCGCCCCCCGCCTGACCGCCGCCGGTCGGAAAACGGCGGAGGCCATGACCCTGTTGTCGCAGGATCAGCCGGAAAACTGGGGGGTCGATCAGGCGGATGGCATGATCCCCGCCGCCCCTCCGTCGGAATCGGCGCCATCGCGGCAAAGCATCGTCCTGGCCGCGCCCGCCCCGGTCTTCGGCCATTTCCAGGAAGCGCTGGCCGCGTTCGAGGCCGCGAATGACGACATCGCCATCACGCTCGACCTGACGATCCACCTGGCCGACGAAGCTGCCTGGACGCTCCGCCGGGGAAAGGCCGACATCGCCTATTTCTATGCGTTGGGCGAGACGGATGAGCCATCCTCCCGCTATGGCTGGTCGGAGCAGATCAACCTCTATGCCGGCGCGGACCATCCGCTCGCCCGCCGCGACAGCGTTGCGACCGGAGAGCTTGCCGCCATGCCGACATTGGCGATGGAGCCGCGCAACGGCCTGCGGCGGATCATCGACGAGGCGCTGCTGCGCGGCGGCGTCCGGCTGGGCGATCCGGTGCTGGAGACCGACAATCTGTTCGACATCATGACCATATTGCGCGAAGGGGCGGGCTGCTTCGCCGCCTTCGGCCCCCTTGCCCGCGATCTGGGCCGGATGACCGGGATCAGGCGGATCGCGCTCGAACGTCCGCTCCCGGCCATCGAAGTGCGGCAGGCTCTCCGCCCCGAAAGCCCGGCCGCGGCTGCCGCGCTGGCGGAATTCCTCTTTCTCTGATCATCCGCTGCGACTGGCTGAGCCGATTTCGCGGGCAAGCGATCGATCCCGCGCCAAGCAGTATTGATATGCTATATCATTTCAGATAGGAGAGCGCATCTCCTCCCATTGAAGGATGACGAACCGAATGTATCGTTCCGCACTGTTGCGTGCCGGTTGCGCCTTTTCCGCATTGTCTGCCGCCCTTCCCGTCTTTGCTCAGGACGCACCTGCCGACGCGGCGCCCCAAGCCTATCATGATCAACGAGCGGACATCGTCGTCACCGCCATCATTCCACGCCGGCAGGGCGATATTCTTTCAGGAACGTCGGTCGTATCCGGCGAAGAACTGACCCGGGCGCTGCGCCCCACCATCGGCGACACTCTGGCGCACCAGCCAGGCGTCTCGGCAACCTCCTTCGGTCCCAATGCTTCCCGCCCCGTGCTGCGCGGCTTCCAGGGCGAGCGCGTGCGCATCCTGACCGACGGCATCGGCAGCTTCGACGTGTCGAACACCTCCGTCGACCATGCCGTGGCGATCAACCCCCTCACCGCCGACCGGATCGAGGTGCTGCGCGGCCCTGCGGCGCTGCTCTACGGCTCCTCCGCCATTGGCGGCGTGGTCAATGTGATCGACAGCCGCATCCCCCGCCGCGTGCCGGACGAACCGATCCACGTCGACGGCATCGCCACCCATGGCAGCGCAGCCAATGAACGCACTGGATCGGGCGAGATCGAGGCCCCCATCGGTGACAAGTTCGTAGTCCATTTCGACGGCAGCTATTCCAAGAGCGGCGATCTGGACACCGGCAGCTATATCCTGACCCCCGCCCTGCGGGCCCAGGCGAACGCCAGCAGCGATCCGGAAATCCGCGACCTTGCCACCCTGCGCGACAAGTTGCCCAACAGCGCGGCGCGGACATGGGAGGTGGCGGGCGGCGCGGCGCTCATCACCGATGGCGGCAATCTGGGCTTTTCGGTGGCGCATACCGACAATTTCTACGGCGTGCCGGTCCGCTATTCGCTCGATCCCGATGGCGAAGCGGAAAAGGTGCGGCTGCACATGAAGCAGGATCGGGCCGACCTGCGCGCCGAACTGCCCGTCAATGGCGGCTTCCTGGAATCGATCCGCCTGCGCGCGGGCTTCGCCGATTATCAGCATCAGGAGATAGAGGAGACGGGCGAGGTCGGCACGACATTCTACAACCAGTCGATCGAATCCCGGCTGGAACTGGTTCAGGCCAGGCGCGGCGGCTGGGACGGCGCGATCGGCGCGCAGTTCTTTGCACGCAACTTCCACGTGGTGGGGGAAGAAAAATTCCTGCCGCGCAACGAGACGGAGCAACTGGGCTTCTTCACGCTGCAATCCTTCGACCTCGGCACCACCCGGATCGAGCTGGGCGGGCGTTATGAACATACGCGGGTCGGGGCCGATGCGGACGAGACGCTGCTCAATCCCGCCTATCATCGCAGCTTCAATGCACTTTCCGGTTCGCTGGGGATCAGCCAGGAACTCGCTCCTGGCTGGCGGGTCGGGTTGAACCTGTCCCGCACGGAGCGCGCTCCTTCGGCCGAGGAGCTGTTCGCCCGCGGCAACCATGCCGGAACGCAGGCCTTTGAACTCGGCAATCCCGATTTCGGGCTGGAAAAGAGCTGGGGCATCGAAGGCACGCTGCGCGGCCAGGGCAATGGCTATACCCTCTCGCTTTCCGCCTATCACAACTGGTTCGACGGCTATATCTACGATACGCTGGCCGACGACAGCGTCTGCATGGCCGCCAATGGCGGAGAACCGCTGGATTTCCCCTGCTACCAGAATCTGCAGGCGAATGCCCGCTATCTCGGCTTTGAGGCGGAAGGCACGGTGAAGCTGGGGCAGATCGGCGGCTATGCCCTCAACCTGGATGGCGTGGCCGACTATGTGCGCGCCACCATCATCGGATCGGGTCCGGCGCCGCGCATACCCCCGCTCCGCCTGCTGGGCGGCGTGGAATTGCAGGGCGACCGGCTGAGCCTGCGGGGCGAGGTCGAGCGTAGCTTCGCCCAGAACCGCATCGCGGACACCGAAACGCCGACCGACGGTTTCACGCTGGTCAACGCCTCGCTCTCCTTCAAGCCGCTCAAGGGCAACGACCGGACCACCATCACCCTTTCCGCCAACAACATCTTCGATGTGGAGGCGCGGCGGGCGGCCAGTTTCCTGAAGGATTACGCCCCCCTGGCGGGACGGGACATCCGCCTGACGGCCCGCCTGTCGATCTGATAACCTGGTTGATTGCGCAATGTGACGATTTCGTTACAAGGCGCGGATGGACCAGGGGTGGGCGAAACTCGATCGGATGCGCCGGCGGGCGTATAAGGGCGGCTGAATGCGTCAGATCGCCGCCCTTCCCTATTCGACCGGCCCCGACGGGTCGATGCGTATCCTGCTGATCACCTCTCGCGATACGCGGCGCTGGGTGATTCCCAAGGGCAATCGCATCAAGGGCATGGCCGGCCACCGCGCCGCAGAGCTGGAGGCCTATGAAGAGGCGGGCATTCACGGCATTGCCTGCCCCGCGCCGCTCGGCCGCTATCGCTATGACAAGAAACGGCGGCGGGGCGACACGAAAGAGGCGACGGTCGAGGTTTTCCCGCTTGCGGTGACGGGCCAGTTGTCGCAATGGCCCGAACAAGGGCAGCGGGAACTGCGTTGGTTCCCCGTTGCCGAAGCTGCAAAGGCTGTCGACGAACCCGATCTGCAATCCATCATCGCCGCTTTCCGCGAACCGCCCCGGGACCCGGGCCTGTTCGTGCGGACGTTGCTGCGGGTCAAGGAATGGCAAAGCGAAAGGACTGGAATGCTGCGCTGGTTTCACGCGCTGATGCCCAAGCAAGGGCGCTTTTTCGAGCAGTTCGAGGATCATGCCGCGACTTTGGTCGCCGGCGCCGATGCGCTCGCCAAGCTGCTGAAGGGCGGGCCGGACATCGACGCCCACATCAAGGAGATTTCGGACCGGGAGCATGAGGCGGACGACATCATCCGCGAAGTGCTGCAGGATGTGCGCCGCATCTTCGTGACGCCGTTCGACCGCAGCGCCATTACGGGGCTGATCGGGGTGATGGACGACGCCATCGACCAGATGAACCAGACGGCGAAAGCCATCGCGCTGTTCGAGGTGAAGGAATTTCCGTCGCAGATGCAGGACATGAGCGCCCTGATCGTCGAATGCGCGCGGATCACGGCGGAGGCGATGCCGCTGCTGCGGTCGCTGAACCTGAATTCGGCGCGGCTGCATGACCTGACCGAACGGCTGGTGAAGCTGGAGGGGCATGCCGACATCCTGCATGAGGCGGGGCTGAAAGCGCTCTACAACCAGGCGCGGCAGGGCAATCCGATGGATTTCGTCGTCGGCAACGAAATCTACAGCCATCTGGAGAAGGTGACAGACCGGTTCGAGGATGTCGCCAACGAGATTTCCGGCCTGGTCATCGACCACGCCTGATCCGGCCAGAGCAGATAGATGGAAGCCCATATCGCCTTTCCGCTGCTGATCGCGCTGATCGGGGTCGCGCTGCTGTTCGATTTCCTGAACGGGCTGCACGACGCCGCCAATTCGATCGCGACCATCGTGTCGACGCGGGTGTTGAAGCCGCAATATGCGGTCGCCTGGGCGGCGTTCTTCAACTTCATCGCCTTCCTCTTCTTCGGGCTGCATGTGGCGGAGACCGTGGGCAAGGGCATTGTCGATGCCAGCATCATCGATCCGGCGGTGATTTTCGGCGCGCTGATGGGGGCCATCGCCTGGAACCTCATCACCTGGGGACTGGGCATCCCCTCCTCCAGCAGCCATGCGCTGATCGGCGGGTTGCTGGGTGCGGGAACCGCCAAGGCGGGACTTTCCGCCGTGGTGTGGAGCGGGGTGTTCAAGACCAGCGCCGCCATCGTGCTGTCGCCCGCCATCGGGCTGGTGCTGGCATTGCTGCTGGTGCTGGTCGTGAGCTGGATTTTCCGGCGCTTCACGCCGCAGGGGGCGGACCGGGTGTTCCGCAAGATGCAGCTTGTGTCGGCGTCGCTCTATTCGCTGGGGCATGGCGGCAATGATGCGCAGAAGACGATGGGGATCATCGCGGTGCTGCTCTATTCGCAGGGCATGCTGACGGGCGGGTTCCACGTGCCCTTCTGGGTGGTGCTGAGCTGTCAGGCGGCGATGGGCCTTGGGACGCTGCTGGGCGGGTGGAAGATCGTCCACACCATGGGGTCGAAGATTACGCGGCTGACGCCCGGACAGGGATTTTGCGCGGAGACCGGCGGGGCGCTGACGCTGTTCCTGGCGACGCATCTGGGCGTGCCGGTGTCGACGACCCACACCATCACCGGCGCGATCGTGGGCGTCGGGGCTTCGCGGCGGCTGTCGGCGGTGCGGTGGAACGTGGCGTCGAGCATCATCGTCGCCTGGGTGGTGACGCTGCCGGCGGCGGCGGTGATCGGCGCGGCCTTTTACGGGCTGACGCGGCTGTTCTGACGGGAAAAGGGCGCGGTCGGTTTTTCCGCCGCGCCCTTCCCTCTCCTGAACCCTGAAACGCTCAGCTCACCCGGCCGAGGCGGTGGTAGAGATTGGCGTATTTGACAGATTCCGGCTTGTCCTGAACCTCGCGCAGATAATGGGCGATGGCGGTTCGGATCAGGCCGAAATCCTCCTGGGAGAAAACCGCGCGGGAGCGGGCGGGCTGGGGTGCTTCGGTCGTTTCCATGGGTCTTCCTTTCCGTTGGGATGACGCATCAAACCATGAACGAGTCGGTCAATGAAGGCCGATTAGTGAAGCGGTGTCATGCGGTGACTTGTTCATATTGTCATTTTTTGACATAATGACAGTATGGCGGATGATCGGAAACTTTATCTGGGGCCGAAGCTGCGGGTTTTGCGGCGGGAGCTGGGGCTGAACCAGACGCGGATGGCGGAGGAACTGGGGGTGTCGCCCAGTTACCTCAACCATCTGGAGCGTAACCAGCGGCCGTTGACGGCGCAGATGCTGCTGCGGCTGGCCAATGTCTATGACATCGATATTCGCGATTTCGTCGCCAGCACGCAGGAAGGGGCCGCCAGCGCGCTGGGGGAGATATTGTCCGACGCGCTGGTGCGCGACATCGGCATCGCCCGCGACGAAGTGCTGGAGGTCGCGGAAAATTATCCGGGGGTGAGCGAGGCTATCGGACGATTTTACCGGGCGCTCAGCGATTTGCGGCGCCTGCCGGAGCAGGTGGCGTCCGGACTGGCGGGGGCGCCGGGGAGCGTGGCGCCGCTGCATGCGCCGCTCGACTGGCTGCGCGAGACGATCGCGCGGGCGGGCAATCATTTCGCGGAGCTGGATGCGGCGGCGGAGTCGCTGGCGGGGGAACTGGGCGACGATCCATCGGCCTTGCAGGCGGGCATCCGGGCGCGGCTGAAGGAGCGGCATGGCATGGCCGTGCAGATCGTGCGGGAGGATGTGCTGGCGGGAACGCTGCGCCATTATGACATGCACCGGCGGCGGCTGTTGCTGAGCGAGCGGCTGGCCTCTTCGGGGCGGCTGTTCGCGGTGGCCTATCAGCTTTGCGCGCAGGAACTGGCGGACGCGATAAGCGGGCAGGTGGCGCGGGCGGGGCCGCCGGACGAGGACAGCCGCCGCCTCGCCGGAATCGCGCTCACCAACTATGCGGCGGCGGCGCTGATCATGCCCTATGACCGTTTCGCCAAGGCGGCGGAGCAGAGCCGGCACGACCTGCCGCTGCTGCGGGCGCGCTTCGGCGTGTCGATGGAGCAATTGGCGCATCGGCTGACCAGCCTGGGGCGGACGGGGGCGCGGGGCGTGCCCTTCTTCATGGCGAAGGTGGACCGGGCGGGCATCGTGTCGAAGCGCTTCGACGGGGAGGCGTGGCCCTTTGCGCGGCTGGGGGGCACCTGTCCGCGCTGGGACGCGCATGAGGGGCAGGCGCCGGATGCGGTGCACACGCAACTGATCGAGACGGTGGACGGGCGGCGCTTCGTCAGCCTGACGGTGGGCTTGCCCAAGGAGGGCGGCGCGCGGGGGCGGTCGGTGATCGCGCTGGGCTGCGAGGCGAAGCATGGGGCGCGGATCGTGCATGCCGACGGGATCGATCTGGAGAAGGGCGCGGCGACCGGGGTGGGGCCGACCTGCCATCTGTGCGAGCGGCGGGGGTGTCCGGATCGCGCCCTGCCGCCGGTGACGCGGGCGCTGGATCTGCATGGCTATGAGCGGACGGTGGCGCCGTTTCCGTTTCGGCGGGTTTGAGGGGGGATTTGGCCGGTGGCGGAATGTCGGCTTAGGGCGCCGTTTAGCAGAAAGCCGCCCTCCTCTAATTCAATTAGGAAAATCTCTCATCTCCTCAGTTTGGCATGCCTTGACGCTCAGGATTGTCAACCCAGAGTCGAGCCGTCTCAATAAATGCCCACACATCATCAACCCCGGCTTTCAGATAAAGCGCATCTTCTGGGTCGGCCCCCATTGCTTCGAACATGGCCATCAACCAATTTTGCTTTGAAACCTGTTCCGGAATTTTAGTCTTCAGCCAACACTCTAATTCGCCGACCGGTACAAACATGACGCCAAAGGATGCAAATCGACTGAGTAAATCTTCCGCAGCGCTTTTGTCGGAACCTAAGGCATCAAGACCAAGTTTTTTACAGTTGGCGCGACCAGCTTTCTCCATAGCTAATTTTATCGATGCCCGCTCTTCTTGTAGACCGTGAAGCGATGCGGCATCTAAATTCACCAATTGCCAAATCGATGCAAAATCCTTGCTCATAAGAACATCAAAGTCGAATACAGCGAGTGCAGGCACCCCCAAACGTCGCAGCGGTTCCACTAGACGAGGTATTGTTTGCCAGTTCTGTGCATTCATAAAGATGCAATCTTCGATGCCTCGATCATCAGCGCTCATGCGCGCATTGACTTCTTCGTAAAAAGCCCGATCCGCATCGGCTTCGCAAATAATTGCTCCGCGATGGAAAAGTGCCCTCAAGCTATGTGCCGAACGAAGAAGCGGGTCATTCATTAACTGCCGAATTTCCGTGGGATCGAGCGAGCGTGCACTTGCTAATCCACCGGTATAGGTCAGCCTCACAATTCGAAGATTAGGTTCAGATTGCATACAGCCCAGCAGCAACTCTGAACTGTGACTTGCCATAATCAGTGAAGCTTCGCGGTCCCGTGCCGCTTTTGCGAGCACTTTTCCGACGCGCCGAGCGAGCGTCGGATGCAAGAATGCCTCCGGCTCGTCAATTAAAATGATCTTATCTGGCAATCCCAAAACTGCGGCAACAAGACCAACCGATGTTTGAACGCCATCACCGAGCGATTGAATAATCGGGGCATCCCCATGAAACCGACGTGCACTATCATCAAGCGCCTGCTCTTCAGTGTCACTTTTTGGAGCCCGGTTGCTCAGACGAACACGGAAAGTAGTCATACCGGTTGGATCAACAACAAAAAATTTCCCAAAAGCTTGCTCAGTGAACTTACGAACTGCTTCGCGAATTTTTTTCGACTTAAAGAGATGCCACAGCAGATTTTCGGGCGGGCGATCAAGATCTCCCGTTGGCTTTGGGTCGATCAGCTCAAACCGCGTGCGACCATCAAGTCGAGTAGTGAAAAATCGAACAAAATACTGACGAAGTTGTAAAATTTGATTGTTTTTATGCCAATCAACAAAGCTCGTACTCTGTATTTGAGTTCTAAGCTCTTGCTCGTTATTTCTAGATCGTGGGCGAAAAAACCAGAGAATTCCTGGTTGCACTCCCTGCCCTTGGGGGGCTTCCGTCCGGTACACCATCATCATTCGATCAATCGCCTCACCGTTTTGGGGCATGGCAATTTCGATTTGGTCTAAAAGGACAGACGACACTTCTAGGCCCGAGCAATACGCCTCAATTTCGCGCAAGGTCTGGCTTTTGCCTGCACTGTTCGGTCCAACCAGTATGGTCACATTTGGGCATTCAATTTCAAGAGGAGGTTGGTCAGGTGCACTGCCAGCTACAAATCGCAGGCGTTCTATCCGTAATGTGTCTTTCATCTGGCTTCCACGAAAATTCCACCTGTGACGCCATCATCGACTGCAACAGCAACCAATTTTCTGTTCTAAGACGCGATAGCAATGCTTCCAAAAATGGTGGCAGCTTTCGGGAATAGCGGCAAGCGGTCCGAACGGCGAAGACGGGCGCAAAGCTGCCGAAGCCCAAGTTAGCAGGCAAACAAAAAGGGGCCGCCGGGCAGGCGACCCCTTTTATCCTCTCCCTAAAGCGGGCAGGCCGTTCTTTAGTCGGCCTTCGTCTGAAGGTTGACGGCCGCATATTTGCCGCGGCGGTCTACTTCCAGTTCGAAGTCGAGGCGGTCGCCTTCATTCAGGGCGCTCATGCCGGCGCGTTCTACGGCGCTGATGTGCACGAATGCGTCGGGCTGGCCGTCGTCGCGCTGGATGAAGCCGAAGCCCTTCATTGCGTTGAAGAACTTGACCGTGCCGCTGGCGCGTTCGCCGGTGAGCTGGCGCTGCGGGCCGCGGTCGCCGCCGCCCGGACGATCGCCGAAGCCGCCGGCGCGGGGTTCGCGGGGGGCGCGTTCGGTGACGGGGAGCGGTTCGCCCTCGATCTTGAGATCGGTGGCCGACACCTTGCCGCCGCGATCCACCAGGGTGAAGCCGAGCGGCTGGCCTTCGGCCAGGCCCGTCAGGCCCGCCTGCTCGACGGCGCTGATGTGGACGAACACGTCTTCGCCGCCATCGTCGCGGACGATGAAGCCGAAGCCCTTCTGCCCGTTGAAGAATTTGACCACGCCGGTGCCTTCACCGACGACCTGCGCGGGCATGCCGCGGCCACCGCCGCCGAAACCGCCGCCGCCGCCGCGACCACCGCCAAAGCCGCCGCCACCGCCGCCGCCGCCGAAACCGCCACGGTCGCCGCCGAAGCCACCACCGCCGCCGCCACCGAAGCGGTCGCCGCCGCCGAAGCCACCACGATCACCACCGAAACCGCCGCGGTCGAACCCACCGCCGAAGCCGCCACGGCCGCCTTCATAGAAACTGTCGTCGCCGAAACTGTCGCGCTTGTCCTTGCCGCGCCCGCCGCGGCGACCTCTATCAAAACTCATGCCCTGTTGGTCACTTTCGCTTCGCCCCAGACTAAACCAGACAAGCATGTCGGGCGAATGACATGCAGAATCCACCGCTCACGCGCGGTTTGGGAATCACTATATCAACTTTTCCGGGACAGGCGAATGATTTTTGAGGCGGGTAAAAGGCCTGAAAATGGCGGCTTTGCGACCGCCCCGGTCGCCTTTCGTTCCCGGTCGCCAAGGGGCGATTGCGAACCGGCGGCTTTGGCCATAGAGGGGAGTCATGACCGTCCATTTCCATGAAGAGGATTTGCCCGAGGGCGTCCTTGCCCCCGGCCCGATCGCCGTCGACACCGAAACCATGGGGCTGATCACGCCCCGCGACCGCCTGTGCGTCGTGCAGATCAGCGACGGCGGGGGGGACGAGCATCTGGTCCGCTTCAACCCCGGCAGCGATTATGCCGCGCCGAACCTGCGCGCGGCGCTGGCCGATCCGGAGCGGCTGAAGCTCTATCATTTCGGGCGTTTCGACATTGCGGCGATCCGCCATTATCTGGGCGTGGTGGCGGCGCCCGTCTATTGCACCAAGATCGCGTCGCGGCTGGTGCGGACCTATACCGACCGGCATGGCCTTAAAGAACTGGTGCGCGAGCTGCTGGGGCAGGAGATCAGCAAGCAGCAGCAGTCGAGCGACTGGGGCGCGCCCGTGCTGTCGGACGCGCAGAAGGATTATGCGGCGTCGGACGTCCGGTACTTGCATGCGTTGAAGGCGGAGCTGGACAAGCGGCTGGTGCGCGAGGGGCGGATGGAACTGGCGCAGGCCTGTTTCGATTTCCTGCCGCACCGGGCGGAGCTGGACCTGGCGGGTTGGCCGGAGATCGACATCTTCGCGCATATGTGAGGGCTGAACCCATGTCGATACAGGCCGATCAGCAACGCAATGTGCGCCGTCACTGGGCGCGGCCGGGGGGGAGCCACGACCGGCTGGTCGGGCTGCTCAAGAACTGGTTGCCGGTGTCGGTGGGCGTGCTGGCGGCGTTGCTGGCGACGGCGCCCTTCACCGGGGGGGACAAGGTGAGCTTCGTGCTCGACAAGAACAAGGTCGAGGTGGCGAAGGAGCGGATGCGCGTGACCGAGGCGCTCTATCGCGGGGAGGACAGCAAGGGACAGCCCTTTTCCCTGCGGGCGGGTTCTGCCGTGCAGAAGAGTTCGCGCGAGCCGATCGTCGACCTTAACGACATGTCGGCGCGGATCCTGCTGTCCGACGGGCAGGCGCTGCTGCGGGCGCAGAAGGGGCGGTACGACATGGATACGGAACGGGTCGCGATCGACGGGCCGGTGCAGTTCCAGTCGGAGGGCGGATACCGGATGACCACGCGGGACGTGGGCGTGGACCTGAAGACGCGGCGGATGCAGAGCGCGGGGCGGGTCGACGGGCGGATACCCATCGGGACGTTCAGCGGCGACCATCTGGAGGCTGACCTGAGCGCGCGGACGGTGACGCTGAACGGGCGGGCGAGCTTGCGTATCGAACAAAATGGTCTCAAAGGGCAAAGGTGATGAGAAAGCCCCTTCTTTTGCTGTCGCTGGGCGCGTTGGGCGCGGCGGGCCTCCTGTATGCGGGGGCGGACGCGCAGGTGCTGAAGAATCATGACAGCAATGCGCCGGTCAACTTCACCGCCGACCGGATCGAGGTGCAGGACCGCGCCGACCGCGTCGTGGTGTCGGGCAATGTCGAGGTGACGCAGGCGGGCATGACGCTGAATGCGGCGCGGATGACGGTGGCTTACCGGAACCAGCCGGGGGGCGGGACCGGGCCGGGCGGCGTGGAGATCGACCGGATCGATGCGTCCGGCAATGTCGTGGTGCGCAAGGCGGACCAGACGGCGAAGGGCAATGTCGCGATCTACGACCTCAACAGCAGGCTGATCACCATGCTGGGCAATGTGTCGCTGACGCAGGGGGCGAACCGGCTGACCGGGGGGCGGCTGGTGATCGACCTGACCAGCGGGCGCTCGACCGTGGACGGGCGGGCTGCCGGGGGCGGCGGTCCGGGGATTTCCGGGAGCGGCTCGGGCGGGCGCGTGTCGGGGACTTTCACGGTGCCGCAGCGGAAGGATTGAGCCGGGGCGACGTAAGGAGCCTGGGCGGAGTTGGATGAAGGGGGCGGGCCTGTGGCCCGCGCGATCCGTTGGATCGCATCCCCCTCACCCAGCTACGACTAGGCAGCAAGCTGCCAAGTCTGCGCAGCCCTCTCCCTTGAGGGAGAGGGATAATGGGGGTTTGCTGACTGCCGTTGGTTGCCGTTTTGGGCTTTCGGCGGCGGTTATGGGCGGACGTCCCACCGGATGAGATCGACCTCGCCCCCTCCCCCCACCGTCAGTTCGCCGAAGGCGCCGGTGCGGAGTTTGAGGTCGGCGAGCGGCAGGCCTAGCGCAAGGAGCGCGAAGCGGGCGGCGCCGTTGCTGGTGATGAGGAGGTCGGCGCCCTCCCCTGCTTGCGCGAACCATTGCCTCCAGGCGGCGATGCGCGGTTCGGCGTCGACTTTCCAGTCCTTGGGCGGGATGCCCTGTTCGTCCCAGGCGGCTAGGGCCTGGGGGCCGAGGCGGGTCAGGACCTGCGCTTCGGGTTGGCCTTCGTCGGGGCCGTGGTCGATCTCGTTGAGCCAGGGAAGGGAGCCGTCGCTGGCGTGGCCGGTGGCGGCGGCGATGCTGGCGGCGGTCTGCCGGGCGCGGAGGAGCGGGCTGCTGTGGAGGCGGCGGATCGGCAAGTTCTGCGCCGCGAACCAGACGCCGAGGCGGTCGGCCTGGGCATGGCCGCTTTCCACCAGCGGAATATCGGTGCGCGCGCCGATGCGGCGGGCCTGCGCGCTGCTTTCGAAGGTGTTGCCGTGGCGGATGATGAAGATGCGGCGCATGGACTGATGATGTTTCCCGACTTCGCTCGAAACGAACGGAAGATGTTGAGGATCAGGGGGTGGGGTCGCCATGGGCGGCGATCAGCGCCTCGACACGGGCGATGTCGGCTTCGGTGTCGATGCCGGAGCTGTCGAAGACCGGCGGGGATACCGGGACGGTGGTGACGGGGATGCCGAGTTCGAGCAGGCGGAGCTGTTCGAGGCCTTCGAGATTTTCGAGCGCCGTGGGGGGCGTGGCTTCGAAGCGGGTAAGGGCTTCGAGCGTGTAGCCGTAGAGGCCGACATGGCGCCAGACTGGGGAAAGCGGCTGGCTTTGGCGCAGGGCGTCCTCGTTGCGGATGGCGGGGATGATGGTTTTCGAGAACCAGAGGGCGCGGCCGTCGGGCGCGCGGGCGCAGGTGGTGCCGCTGAAGGGCGAGCGGGTCTTGTGGTCGCGCAGCGCGTCGAGCGCGGGCCAGTCGAGGGCGATGACGGGGGTGGCGACCTGTGCGCCGGATTCCAGCGCGGCGATGACGGCGCGGAGGGCGTCCTGAGGCTGGAAGGGGCTGTCGCCCTGGAGGTTGACGATGAAGCGGGGTTGGCTGTCGCACTGGCGGGCGGCGGCGAGGGCGCGGCCGGAACCGGTGGCGATGGCGCTGTCGGTCAGGGCGGCGTCGCAGCCCGCGGCGCGGGCGTGGGCGGCGATTTCCTCGTCGTCGGTGGCGACGAGCAGCTGGATGTCGGAGAGGCCGGTCGTGGCCGCGCGGGCCATGGCGATGGTCCGGTGCAGCAGCGTGCGGCCCGCGATCAGGCGCAGCGGCTTGCGCGGGAGGCGGGAGGAGCCGGCGCGGGCGGGGATGACGATGAGGGTGGGCGGGGTCATTTCAGGAGCAATGCCGTTGAGGAGCTGCGTGAAGGGGCATGTGCGGAAAGGCGGTCAGGGGGCGGGACCGGGCTGGGTGGACGGATCGGGATGGGGGACATGGCCAGGAGCGGACGCGCGGTGTTGCCCTCCCCTTCAAGGGTGGGGGCGTGCCCCACGCGCAAACTCAGCCTGTAGAGGCACGCCCCCACCCCAACCCCTCCCCTGAAGGGGAGGGGCTTAATGGCGGCTTTCCACCCAAATCGATCAGGCTGAAGAACCCCGAATTTGCCCGCCCCGGCTTCCGCCTTTGCGGGAGTGCGGTCGTCCCTGGGGCGAATGGCGCTCAGGCGACGCCCGCGTGGAGGAGGTCGTGCATGTGGAGCGCGCCGACCAGGCGGTCCTTTTCGCAGACGAAGAGGAGCGTGATATTATGGTCGTGCATCAGGCGGAGCGCTTCGGAAGCCAGTTCTTCCGGGCCGACCGACACGGGCCTGACCGTCATGTAGCGGCCGACCGGCTCGTTCATGTGGCGGGTGCCGGTGACGGTGCGGCGCAGGTCGCCGTCGGTGAAGGCGCCGATCAGTTCGCCCTTGCCGTTGACCACCGCCGTGCCGCCAAGCCGGGCGCGGGTCATTTCGATGGTGGCGTCGAGCAGCGAGGCGTCCTCCTCCACGCGGGGGACGTCGCCGCCCGAGGCCATGAGTTCGCGCACCTTGACGAGCTGCGCGCCGAGCCGGCCATTGGGATGGAATTTATGGAAGTCGTCCGCCGAGAAGCCGCGCATTTCCATGAGCGCGATGGCGAGCGCGTCCCCGAAGGCCATCTGGATCGTGGTGGAGGTGGTTGGCGCCAGCGAATTGGGGCACGCTTCCTTCACGTCGGGCATCAGGATGCAGATGTCGGACGCCGCCGCGACCGTGCTGCGCTTGCGCGCGGTCATGCCCAGCAGGGGGATGGCGAAGCGCTTGCAATATTGGATGATCGGGCCGAGTTCGTTGGATTCGCCCGAATGGGACAGCATCAGCACGACGTCGTCCGGCGTGACCATGCCCAGATCGCCATGGCCCGCGTCGGCGGGGTGCAGGAAGATGGCGGGCGTGCCGGTCGAGGTAAGCGTCGCCGTCATCTTGCGCGCGACGATGCCGCTCTTGCCCATGCCGGTGACGATCAGGCGGCCGCGCACATTCATGATGATGCCGACCAGCCGCAGGAAGGTCGCCGAAAATTCCCGGTCGTTGAACTGGTTTTCGAGAGCGCTCAGCCCTTCGGCCGCGATGGACAATGTCCGGCGCGCGGTTTCCGCAATGCGCCCGCCTGAGCCGAATGGCACGATCTTCGTTACTGTCGACACGCGTAAGCCCTTTTTTCCACCGCCGCCGCCGGCTTTTTCCGACTGACGACAGCGGCGACGATCCACCGTCCCAGGGTGTTCCGTCCTTACCTCGTTCCGCGACCCGACCGGTCGAAACGACCGGCACCCGGCTGCCGGGGATAAGCGTCTTCCCCTAGTATTGGCAATCGATTTCGCAAGCGCGAATGATGATTTCCGCGCCATTAACGCCACAATGGATGAAAAAGCGATGAGCCGCCGAATAATATCGGCGGATGGCGGAACCTTTTACGAGGGAAGCGGTTGTGGGGCGCCGTGCTGCATTGCGCCACGGTCAGGGGAATAAACCTGTAAAGCGCGCCGTTTATGCGCCTGCCGCCCCACCATGATAGGCGCGGTACCAGTCGACGAAGCGGGGCACCCCCAGTTCGATCCCCGTGGTCGGCGCGAAGCCGATGTCCTGCGCGATGGCGCTGATGTCCGCGAAGGTCGCCGGCACGTCGCCCGGCTGCATCGGCTGGAAGTCGATCTCCGCCTTGCGGCCGCAGGCTTCCTCCAGGACGGAGATGAGGTGCATCAACTCCTCGGGCCGGTTGTTGCCGATATTGTAGAGCCGGTGGGGCGAGCGGCTGCCCCCCGCCTTGGGCGCGCCGTCATCTTCCGGCGCATGGTCGAGGCAGCCGATCACGCCGCTGACGATGTCGTCTATATAGGTGAAGTCGCGCTGCATCCGGCCGTGGTTGAAGACGGGGATCGGCTGGCCCGAGAGGATTTTCGAGGTGAAGATCCACATCGCCATGTCGGGGCGGCCCCACGGGCCGTAGACGGTGAAGAATCGCAGGCCCGTCATGGGAATGCGGAAGAGATGGGCGTAGGTCTCGCTCATCAGCTCGTCGGCGCGCTTGGTCGCGGCATAGAGCGAGACGGGGTGGTCGGCGCGGTCCTCCACCCGGAAGGGCAGCGTGTCGTTGCCGCCATAGACCGAGGAGGAGGAGGCGTAGACGAGGTGCCTCACCCGCCTTTCCCGCGCCACTTCCAGCATGTTGACATGGCCCGCGAGGTTGGAGCGGACATAGGCGTGCGGGTTGATCAGCGAATAGCGCACGCCCGCCTGCGCCCCCAGATGGACGATCGCGTCGACGGGATGGTCGTGCAGCGCCGCCTGAAGCGCGTCCATGTCGGCGAAGTCCAGCTCCGCGAAGGTGAACAGGCCGCCATGGCGATCGTGCAGGGCGGCGATCCGGTCCCGCTTCAGCGAGACGGGGTAATAGTCGTTCATATTGTCGATGCCGAAGACGGCCCGGCCTTCGGACAGAAGACGGTCCGCGACGGCCATGCCGATGAAGCCGGCGGCGCCGGTCACGAGGATTGTCATGGGTTGCGGGTTCCTGTCCTTGCCTTGGCGCTGGAGTCTTTCACAGACAATCCGGGAGGCGATGTAAAGGGCTTTCCCCAGAAGCTCCGTGTTAGTCCCTAAAAATTGCCGGGTTGGGATGCGGATGGGCTGGCGGAAATGGGTGGTTTCCTGCCATCAAGCCCCTCCCGTTCAGGGTCAAACGAGGCACGTGACTCGTTTGAAGGGTTGGGGTGGGGGAGTGCCTCTACAGGCTGAGTTTGCGCGTGGGGCACGCCCCCACCCCTCGGTCCCCTCCCCTGAAGGGGAGGGGAAGCATTGACGTCCGGTAGCCCCGGCCAGATGGAATATTGCATGAGGGTGGGACTGCATAAGGGTGGGACTGCATAAGGGTGGGACTGCATAAGGGTGGGACTGCATAAGGGTGGGACTGCATAAGGGTGGGACTGGGACCGGCCCTTGCAGACGCACGACTTGCCTGGATCGAGCCCAGATGATCCAAAGCCACTATTCAGGTCCGCCTTCGGCAAGCTAGACCATCCCTTTTCCCGGGGGATGGATTGCCGATCCTTGTCGAAATCGCCGGATGGCTGGGCGCGTTGCTGGTGTTGGGCGCCTATCTGCTCGTGTCGAGCGGGCATGTGTCCGGCAAGTCGGCCCTGTTCCAAGGGATGAACGCTCTGGGTTCGACGCTGTTCATCCTCAACACATGGTGGCACGGCGCCATCCCCTCGATGGTGCTCAACATCATCTGGCTCGGCATAGGCGCGGTCGCGTTGATGCGCATCGCCCGCCAATAGCCCTCATTTCAAAAACCCAAGAAAGGCTGGGGTGGCAGGCCATGTTCTCTTTGGCTACCAGCATGATGGAGATGAAGAAAGCGCTGATCGTCCGACATGTGCCGCGGGAGGGAGCGGCAGGCTATCTCCAGCCGATCGAGGCCGCGGGCTATGCGATCGAACGGATCGATGTCGCCAGCCCCGACTTTGCCGATGTCGACCTCTGCACCCCGGACCTGTTGATCATGATGGGCGGCCCGATGGGCGTCTATGAGCAGGACCTGCACCCCTGGATTCCGCTCCAGATCGAAAAGCTGTCCGCCCGGCTGGAGCAGGACCTGCCGACCCTGGGCGTCTGCCTGGGCAGCCAGATGATCGCCGCCGCGCTCGGCGCGCCCGTCTATCCCGGCGGGCGGATGGAGTTGGGATTCGCGCCGGTCATGCTGAACGAGGCGGGCGCGGAATCCCCGCTGCGCCATCTGGACGGCGTGCCCGTCCTCCACTGGCACAGCGACACTTTCGACATGCCGACCGGGGTCGAGCTGCTGGCGTCGACCGAAAACTATGCTCATCAGGCCTTTCGCCGCGGCCCCAACCTGCTGGCGTTGCAGTTCCACGCGGAAATGGGCGAAGACCCGCGCTTCGAGGATTGGCTCACGCATTTCTGGGCCGATCTCGACATAGCGAAGCAATGCGGCACTGCCCTTCGGCAGGACCATGCCGACCATGGCCCCGCAGCCGTCGCTGCCGGACGCGCGATGATCGGCGAGTGGTTGAGCGGAATCGGGAACCAGGACCGATCGGCATTCAGGCCATGACGGCCTGCAAATGAGCGCGCGCGACCTGCGTCCGATTGAACGCGGCGCGCCCCAGAGCATCGTGCGCAAAAGTGGGAACCGGTTTTGCGCTTAAAACGATGCGGCAACAAAAGCTTGCGCGACCTGCGTCCGATTGAACGCGGCGCGCCCTAAAATTCGACTTCCAGTTCCTCGACCTCATCCTTCTCCCCGCGGGCGGCGTCGATCCACTCGCGAATCAGGTCCCAGTCGTTGCTCCAGTTGCAATAGGCGGCCGACCGCTCCGACAGCGCCACGGCATAGGTCAGGAAACGCTGCGCCACGGGGGCGAACATAGCATCGGCCACGGTCGGCCTTTCCCCGAACAGCCAGGGTCCGCCATAGGCGCCGAGGCATTCGGTCCAGATTTCCTCGATCCGCTCGATGTCCTGCTTGGCCCCGGAAAAGACCGGGAACTTTTCGTGCCGCACCTTCAGGTTCATGGGCAGGGCCGAGCGCAGGTTGATGAAGCCGGAGTGGATTTCGCCCGAAACCGAACGGCAGTGCGCCCGCGCGATCCGCTCCGCGGGATAAAGGCCGGCGTGCGGATAGAGTTCATGCAGATATTCCGCAATGGCGAGCGTATCCCACACGCCCGCCCCCTCATGGGTCAGGCGGGGCACCAGCACGGACGGCGACAGAAGCAGCAATTCCGCCCGGTTTTCGGGATCGTCGAGCGCAATCGTCTTTTCCACGACCTTCAGCCCGGCCATGCGGCACAACAGCCATCCGCGCAGGGACCAGGACGAATAAGTCTTGCTGGAAATGGTGAGTTCGGCGTCGGCCATGGCGTTCCTCCCGCTTCATCCCTATGTTTCATCAATCATGATGCGGTGCAATATGCAAAACCTGTATAACGGTCCGGCATGGGACCGAATCGGCACCGAAAGAGCTTAGGACGCGTTTGAGCAAGATGATGATGCTATATAGCGGCTATCAGGCCTGGAACGACATGATGGCCCCTGCGCGCTTCGGTGCTCAGATCGCTCTCTCCTTCAAGGACAAGATGGGACCGGTGGCGGATTGGGCCATGCCCCGCCGCATGTTCGCCCTGATGGACGTGTTCCAGGGCGCGAAGCTGACGCATCGCCGGCCGGCCTATGGCATAACGGAGGTGCATAGCGGCAATGCGGTGGTCGCCGTGCGGGAAGAGGTGGCGCTGGACCTGCCCTTCGGCAACCTGCTGCACTTCGCGAAGGACGATGTCGAAACGCCGCAGCCCAGGGTGCTGGTGGTTGCCCCCATGTCGGGCCATTTCTCGACCCTGCTGCGCAACACCGTCCAGACGCTGCTGCGCGACCATGACGTGTACATCACCGACTGGAAGAACGCCCGGGACGTGCCGCTGAGCGCCGGGCGCTTCGGATTCGACGATTATGTCGACTACGTCATGACCTTCATGCAGGAAATCGGGCCGGGATCGCATCTGGTTTCGGTGTGCCAGCCCTGCGTGCCCGCCATGGCGGCGGTGTCGATCATGTCGGAGGACAAGGACCCGGCGACGCCGCGCTCCATGACGCTGATGGGCGGACCGATCGACACGCGCGCCGCGCCCACGGTCGTCAACGAACTGGCCAATGAACAGTCGATCAAATGGTTCGAGGAGAATCTGATCAGCCTGGTGCCGATGCGCTATGCCGGGCGCGGCCGGCGGGTCTATCCCGGCTTCCTCCAGCTTTCCGCCTTCATGTCGATGAACATGGACCGGCATGGCGCCGCGCACCGCGAGCTTTACCAGCTGCTGGCCGACGGCAGGCAGGTCGAGGCGGACAAGATCAAGACCTTTTACGAGGAATATTTCGCCGTGCTCGACATGACGGCGGAATTTTATCTGGAAACGGTGGACAAGGTGTTCCAGCGGACGCTGCTGGCCAAGGGCGAACTCACCTATCGCGGGCGGAAGGTCAATCCGGGCGCCATCCACAAGACCGCTCTGCTGACGGTCGAAGGGGAGAAGGACGACGTCTGCGCCGTGGGCCAGACCGCGGCCGCCCATGCGCTCTGCACGGGCCTGCGCCCGCATCTGAAACGCCATCACCTGCAGCCGGGCGTTGGCCATTATGGCGTCTTTTCCGGCAGCAAATGGGAAAAGCAGGTCTATCCGCAGGTGCGAAACATGATCCTGGCGATGAACGCGGGTTAGCCTTTCCCTAATCATTGGCGGATATGGCCGGGGCATGGACATGGCTTCCCATCCCGCAATGGCGCATGCGCGCGCCTATGCGCCGGTGCAGCGGGCGCGCTGGGCCGCGCTGGCGGACGCGGCGGCGGAGGCCAATGCCTTCTACATGCCCGACATGCTGTGCGCGGCGCTGGACCATCTGGCGGGCGGCACCGCCGTGCGCATGCTGGAGGCGCAGCGGGACGGGGAACTGATCGGGCTGATGCCTGTGACGGTTTCGGCGCGGCATGGGCGGTTGCCGCTGCGCTGCGTCACCAACTGGATGCACGATCATTGCTTCTTCGGCGCGCCGCTGATCCGGCGGGGCGAGGAAGTGGCGGCGTGGCGGGGACTGCTGGAGCAGTTGGACGAGGCGGACTGGGCGCCGGGCTTCCTGCATCTGCGGGGGCTGGACGCGGCGGGGGCGAATGCGGCGGCGCTGGAGGCGCTATGCGTCGAGCAGCGGCGCGGGCGGCGGGAGGTGCATCGGTACGACCGGGCGATGCTGCGGTCGGAACTGGACGCGGACGCCTATTGGGAAACCAATGTGCGGGCCAAGAAGCGCAAGGAATTGCGGCGCCTGCAGAAGCGGCTGGCCGAACTGGGCACGGTCGGGAGCCGGCTGCTGGTCGACGGGGCGGAGCTGGCCGCGTGGTGCGGGGAATTTCTGGCGCTGGAGGCCGCGGGCTGGAAGGGGGCGGAAGGATCGGCGCTGGCCTGCAGGGATGAGGATGCGGCTTTCTTCCGGGCGGCCTGCGCGGCGGCTTTCGAGAACGGGCGGCTGCATTTCCTGCGCATGGACCTGGATGGGCGGGCGATCGCGATGCTGGTCAATTTCCGGCATGGCGAAGGGGCCTTTTCCTTCAAGATCGCCTTTGACGAGGCGCTGGGGCGCTTTTCGCCGGGGGTGCTGATCGAGATCGCCAATTTGCAGGCGGTGCTGGGCGATCCCGCCATCGGCTGGATGGATAGCTGCGCGGCGGCGGACCATCCGATGATCGACAGCCTGTGGGGCGAGCGGCGGACGATCACGCAATATCGCATCGCGCTGCGGGGTGCGGGACGAAGCGTCGCCTTTGCGCTGGCCAATGGCGTGGAGGCGCTGGGGCAGAGGTTGAAGGGGCAGATATGAACGCGGTGAGCGCCATCGAGGCGGGGGTGTTTCCGGAAGAGGCGCGGGCGGCCTTCGCGGCGGCTTATCCGGACAGGGCGGCGAAGTTGAGCCATGGGCTGGCGGGGCATGCGCTGCTGACTCTGGAGGCTCTGGCCGGGCTGGCGGAGCGGATGCCGGCCGCTTCGGTCGAGTATAATCTGGGCAAGCTGCCCCTGGGGGTGCGGGCGGAGGATACGCCGTCCAACGGGCTGACGCTGGGCGAGACGATCCGGACCATAGAGAGCAACGGCAGTTGGGCGGTGCTGAAGAATGTCGAGCGGGACGCGGATTATGGCGCGCTGCTGGACCGGGCGCTGGCGGAACTGGCGCCGCTGGTGGAGCGGGAGACCGGGCCGATGCTGCATCGGGAGGCGTTCATCTTCCTGTCCTCGCCCGGCAGCGTGACGCCGTTCCACATGGACCCGGAGCATAATATCCTGCTCCAGATCCGGGGCGAGAAGACGATG
The DNA here is from genome assembly GCF_024611135.1 of Sphingobium sp. CFD-2. Taxonomy (NCBI): domain Bacteria; kingdom Pseudomonadati; phylum Pseudomonadota; class Alphaproteobacteria; order Sphingomonadales; family Sphingobiaceae; genus Sphingobium; species Sphingobium sp. CFD-2. The sequence goes on from NZ_CP084405.1 coordinate 2,878,335, forward strand.
ACGGTCTTTCCGGCGGGCGACGAGGAACTGGTGCCGGCGGTGCAGAGCGAGGCCTTCCATGCGGGCGGGCATCGCAATCTGGACTGGCGGGACGGGTTTCGCGAGCGGGGCATGGCGGTGACGCTGTTGCCGGGCGATGCGATCCATGTGCCGGTCAAGGCGCCGCATTTCGTGGAGAATGGCCCTGTCGTGTCGGTCAGCCTGTCGGTGACGTGGCGGTCGGAGCGGAGCGTGGCGGAGGGCGAGTTGCACAGCCTGAACGCGCTGCTGCGGCGGCGCGGGCTGCCGGTCGGGCGGATCGGGGCGCGGCCGGAGGCGCAGGGCGCGCGGCGGATCGCCTATCGGATCATGCGGAAGCTGGGCGTCTGAGGATTTTGCGCAAGGCGGCCTCGGCTTCGAGGCGGGGGCTGAAGCGGTCGACCTGCCACCATTCAAGGGCTTCCTCGCGGGTGGCGAGGCTCTGCTTGTAGCGGTCCTTGCCCGCGAGCAGCGAGTAGAGCGCGAGGCCGCGTTCCGCATAATGGGCGACGGCGGCGGCGTGGCACAGCAGGCCGGGCTTGTCCTTCGGCGCGCGGGGGGCGGCGAAGGCGGACTGGTAGTTCATCGCTGTGCCGTCGTGGAGGAAGTTGAGGAGCAGGCCGACGGTTCCGCCGCCATCGGTGAAGCGCAGCAGTTCGACCTTTTCGTCGCGGCTTGCGAGGGTGGCGGCGAAGCGGCGGAAGGCGGGGTCGTCCCAGGCATTGTCGGCGTGGCGGCCGGTGTTGAGGGACCGCATTTCCTCCAGCCATGGGACGATGTCCGCTGGGGCGGCTTTGGCGATGGCCGGGAGCGCGCCGCCATGATCCTTGAGGGCGCGGCGGATCTGGGCGCGGCTGTTGGAACTGAGCAGCGACAGATAGTCGGCGGCGCGGACGGCGGCGAGGTCGACCTGATAGACCGGGGAGCGGTCGAGGCGGGTCTTGCGGCGGGCGGGGATTGTCAGGAGCGGCGAGTCGGGGGCGATGCCGCTGAGGCGGAGGGTGCGCCAGTCGTTGCGGTTTTGCAGGGCCTGGAGGGCGGCCCGTGTCGCCTCCCCTTCCCTGCCCTTCGCGGCGAGCAGGCCGTTATATTCGATGAAGGGGCGGTCGGCGCCGGGGTCGCCGGACTGGTTGAGCGACAGGGTGGCGCTGCGGCCCAGCAGGCGGGGTTGCAGGGCATGGCCGAAGAGGGCGAGCGCGATGTCCCGGCCCTGCGCATCGGTGACGGCGAGCAGTTCGGGGCGGACGGCGTAGCTTTCCAGCCAGGCGCCGGTCCAGGTCCAGCCGAGGAAGAAGCTGGCGGCGGCGCGGGACTCCAGCGCCTGCCAGCGGGGGGCTAGGCTCGCGAGGTCGGGCAGGCGGGTGAAGTGGGCGGTGAGGGCCATTGCGGGCCCCCTTTTGGCAGAGCGGCGGTGGGGGTCAAGCTTGCAGCACCTCAAGCTGTATGGGCAGGTGGGGAAGGTGGGGAATGTCCTGATTCCACCCAAACCGGTCGGGACCATCACAATTCGCGGCGCAATGCGGGGTCGACCGAGCCATCGGGGCGGACGCCCGCGCGTTTGAGGTCGCGGCCCATTTTCCCCGTCAGGAAGCGGAACCACATCACGAAATCGGCCCGCAGCGACCAGAAGGGATAGCGGAAGGTCGCCGGACGGTTATGTTCGATCAGGCTGTGGCCGATCCAGGCGAAGCCATAGCCAGCGAGGGGCACGGCGGGGATCATCCACCAGCTTCCCGCGACCGGCAGCGCGGCGATCAGCAGCACGACCAGGCTGGTGCCGGCATAGTGCATCGCCCGCGTGCCCGCATGGGCATGTTCCTGGAGATAATAGGGCCAAAAGTCGCGGAACGCCGCCGTCTTGTCGTCCATCGCATCCCCTCCTGCCTGTGTCCGCAAGCCTATCGGGAAACGGGATGGAAGTTAAGATGGATGCGTCAGGCCGTGTGCCGATCGGGGGCGAACAGGAAATAATCATAGGCCGCCCGCGCCGCTTCGGCCATGATGCGGTCGCGCAGTTCATGGCCCATATGGTCCTTCATCACGAAGACCGAGATGACGAACATGCGGCCATCGGGCAGCGTGACGATGCCCGCGTCGTTGCCGAGGCCGTTCAGCGTCCCGGTCTTGTGCGCGATGCGGGTGCCCGGCGGCAGCATGGCGCGCAGCCGGGCCTTGCCGGTCTTGCAGCGTTCCATGACCGACAGCATCAGCGCAGTCGTCTGGGGCCGCAGCACCCTGCCCAGGCGGATCGCGGCGAGCAGGTCGTCCATCGCCCGCGGCGTGGCGGTGTCGCGCGGATCGGCGGCGAAGCCCAGATTGGGCATGTCGCGGGCGTCGCGCTGGCTGGCGGAGAGGCCGGATTCCATCGCGGCTTCATCGCCGAAGCCAATGCCCGTCACCTTGGCGCGGGCGAGCAGGTCGCGGGTGTTGCTGTCGACGCGCAGCCCCCTGATCCCGGCGGCGCGGACCCAGTCGTTGACCGCCTGCGGCCCGCCGGCGCGGGCGACGAGGGCGTCGGTCGCCTCATTGTCGCTGAGCGTCAGGCTCATGTCGATCAGGGTGCGCACCGGCAGCGGGCGGCCAAGGCGCATGAGCGGTTCGTCGAGGCTGAGGCTGCCCGCGTCCAGCAGCGAGAGGATCTTGGCCGTGACCGCCACCTTGTAGGTGCTGGCCATGGGGAACAGCGTGTCGCCATTATAGGCGAGCGTCTCCCCAGTGCCGAGGTCGCGCACGGCGATGCCGACCGTGCCGTCGGTCAGTGTGGCGAAACGGGCGAATTCGGCCATCAGGCGGGATTCGGCGCTGTGCTGGACCGGATTGGGCGTCGGGCCGAAGGCGTCGGCGGTGGGCAGCGGAGCCAGGAACAGGCCCAGAAAGGCGATCAGCTTGGTACGAAGGCGCGGCATGCCGCCTGTTTCCCCGATTTGCCGGAGAAGGGCAAGCACTGTTGACAGCGGATCGGCGCGGGGTTCATCACGCCGGGCCATGAGCGATACGATCAAGCTGGACGAGAGCTGGCGCGCGCCGCTGCTGCGGGAATTCGAGAGCCCCTATATGCAGGGGCTGAAGCGCTTCCTTCAGGAGGAGAAGGCGCAGGGCAAGCGCATCTTCCCCAAGGGCGGCGAATATTTCCGGGCGCTGGACCTGACGCCGCTGGACAGGGTGAAGGTGGTGGTGCTGGGGCAGGACCCCTATCATGGCGAGGGGCAGGCGCATGGCCTGTGCTTTTCGGTGAAGCCGGGGGTGCGGACGCCGCCGTCGCTGGTCAATATCTACAAGGAATTGCAGAGCGACCTGGGGCTGCCGCCGCCGCGCCACGGTTTCCTGGAGCATTGGGCGCGGCAGGGCGTGCTGCTGCTGAACAGCGTGCTGACGGTGGAGATGGGCAAGGCGGCGTCGCACCAGAAGCGCGGCTGGGAACAGTTTACCGACGCGATCATCCGGCTGGTCAACCAGCAGGGCGAGCCGGTGGTGTTCCTGCTGTGGGGCAGCTATGCGCAGCGCAAGGCGGAATTTGTCGACCGGAGCCGGCATCTGGTGCTGAAGGCGGCGCACCCCTCCCCCCTTTCGGCGCATAACGGGTTCCTGGGGTGCCGGCATTTTTCGCAGGCCAACGCCTTTCTGGAGGAGAAGGGGCGCGGGGCGATCGACTGGGGGTTGCCGGAGACGGTAGCGGCATGAATTTCGACGACCAGTTGCACCGCTATTTCGGGGTGCGGGATGTGGACGCGCTGACCCCTGATGCCCTGGAAGCGGGGCTGGAGCGCATGCGGGTGGATTTCGGGCTGGAGACGGACGGGCGGCGGCGCTTTGCGCTGTGGTCGCTGATGTTCCTGCTGGGGGCGGCGCCCGATCTGGACGAGGCGTTCGAGGACCCGGCGGACCGGGACGCGGCGCGCGACTTCATGGAGATGATGGAGCGGGCCGAGGGGAACGAGTAGGGTTTTGCCGCCGCGCAGGAACAGGCTAGTCTGTCGGGCATGCGAATCTTCACCATCGGCTATGAGGGCGCCACGCAGGACGAGGTGATCGCCGCCCTGCGCGCGGCGGGGGTTACGATGCTGGCCGATGTGCGGGCGGTGCCGCTGTCGCGGCGGCCGGGCTTTTCCAAGAATATCCTCGCCGCCGGGCTGCGCGAGGCGGGGATCGATTATGTCGGGTTGAAGGCGCTGGGGACGCCCGCCGCCGGGCGGGAGGCGGCGCGCAAGGGGCAGCACCAGCGGCTGGCGGAGATTTATGCGGGGCAGCTGGAGCTGCCCGAGGCGATGGTGCAGGCGGCGCAACTGGTGGAGATGGCGGAGGAGCAGGCGGTGGCGCTGCTGTGCTTCGAGCGGGATGCGGCGGCCTGTCACCGGTCGTTGCTGATCGATGCGGTCATGCCGGATGCGGAGCGGGTGGATCTGGTGCCTTGAGGAGCGCGCTTCCCCTCCCCTTCAGGGGAGGGGATTGAGGGGTGGGGGCGTGCCCTAAGGGAAAGCTGGGAGTAACGGCCTGCCCCCACCCCAACCCCTCCCCTGAAGGGGAGGGGCTTCTATATATAAATTCAGTTTCTTTGCCGCCGAAGCGATTCCATATTGCATTGCAGCAGGGGGTGGCGTTTCATCGCTTTCATGCTGAAGGCCGCGCTCCACCACCTGACGTCCTATCGCTACAGTCGCCCGATCACGCTTGGGCCGCAGGTGATCCGGTTGCGGCCCGCGCCGCACAGCCGGACGAAAATCCCCAATTATGCGTTGAAGATCGATCCGCCGGGGCATTTCCTGAACTGGCAGCAGGACCCGCATGGCAACTGGCTGGCGCGGATCGTCTTTCCCGAGCCGGTCGACCGTTTCTCCGTCGAGGTCGACCTGCTGGCCGATCTCGACATCATCAATCCATTCGATTTCTTCGTGGAGCCTTATGCGGAGGAGTATCCCTTCGCCTATGACGAGCAGTTGAAGACCGACCTCGCCGCCTATTTCGACCTGGAGGATCAGGGGCCGCTGTTCGAGGCTCTGGTGGAGAGCCACAAGGGGTTCGAGGGGCGGACGATCGACTTTCTGGTCGAGGTGAACCGGCAGCTTCAGCAACGGGTCGGCTATGTGATCCGGATGGAGGCCGGGGTGCAGTCGCCGGAGGAGACGCTGGAGATCGGCACCGGGTCGTGCCGGGATTCGGCCTGGCTGCTGGTGCAGTTGCTGCGGCGGCTGGGCTTTGCGGCGCGCTTCGTATCGGGATACTCGATCCAGCTTGTGGCCGATGTCGAGCCGCTGGAGGGGCCGAAGGGTGTTTCGCAGGACGTGGTCGATCTCCACGCCTGGGCGGAGGCCTATGTGCCGGGCGCGGGTTGGGTGGCGCTCGATGCGACTTCGGGGATGTTCGCGGGCGAAGGGCATATCCCGCTCTGCGCGACGCCGCATTATCGTTCCGCCGCGCCGATCAGCGGGATGGCGGAACCGGCGGAGGTCGATTTCCACTTTTCCATGGGCGTCAGCCGCATTGCCGAGGCGGTGCGGATCACCAAGCCCTTCACCGATGCGCGCTGGGATGCGGTGATGGCGCTGGGCGCGCAGGTGGACGCCGACTTGCAGGCGCAGGACGTGCGGCTGACGACCGGGGGCGAGCCGACCTTCGTGGCGGAGAATGGCGGCGATGCGGGCGAGTGGAACGGCGATGCCGTGGGGCCGACCAAGGCGGGTTATGCCGACCGGCTGATCCGGGGGCTGCGGGAAGCCTTCGCGCCGAGCGGGATGCTGCATCATGGGCAGGGCAAATGGTATCCGGGCGAGAGCCTGCCGCGCTGGGCCTATGCGGTCTATTGGCGGCAGGACGGGGTGCCGATCTGGCGCGATGCGGCGCTGATCGCGGATGAGGTCGCGCCGGCGGGTGCGCGGGCGGTGACGGCGGAGGATGCGCAGGCCTTCATCGCGCATATGGCGGGGGCGATGGGCTTTTCCGCCGATCATATCCAGCCGGTTTATGAAGACCCGGCGGTGTGGGCGGTCAAGGAGGCGGACCTGCCGGTCAACACCTCGCCCGACGATCCCAAGATTGCCGATCCGGAGGCGCGGGCGCGGATGGTGCGGGCGTTCGAGCGGGGGCTGGACCAGCCGGTCGGCTATGTGCTGCCGGTGCAGCGGTGGCAGGCTCAGGCCGCGACGCCGCGCTGGCAGAGCGAGATTTGGCAATTGCGGCGCGGGCGGCTGTTCGCGGTGCCGGGGGATTCCGCGCTGGGCTATCGCCTGCCCCTGGGGTCGTTGCCGCATGTGCCGGAGGCGGCCTTTCCCTATATCCATCCCCGCGATCCGAGCGAGCCGCGCGGGCCTTTGCCGGATTTCCGGGCGACGGTGGACGAGGTTCACGCCCAGCCGGTGCAGCGGGTGCCCGACGCGCCGGGCGGGGCCGTGGCGCAGGAGCGGGTCGAGCAGTTCCATATCGAGGGGGCGGTGCGCACCGCCGTGACGGTGGAGCCTAGGGGGCATTTCCTGTCCGTCTTCCTGCCGCCGGTGGAGGCGCTGGAGGATTATCTGGAACTGGTCGCCGAGGTCGAGGGCGCGGCGGAGGCGATGCGGATTCCGGTGCGGATAGAGGGCTATGCGCCGCCGCCCGATCCGCGCCTGCAGGTGCTGAAGGCCACGCCCGATCCCGGCGTGATCGAGGTGAATATCCAGCCTTCTTCAAGCTGGGACGAGACGGTGGAGATCACCGAGCGGCTCTATGCGCTGGCGCGGACCTGCGACCTTACCGCCGACAAGTTCATGGTGGATGGGCGTTCGGTGGGGACCGGGGGCGGCAATCATATCGTGCTGGGGGGGCCGAGTTTGAACGACTCCCCCTTCATCCGGCGGCCCGACTTGCTGAAGAGTTTCGTGCTGTACTGGCAGCGGCATCCTTCGCTGTCCTATCTGTTTTCGGGGCTGTGCATCGGGCCGACCAGCCAGGCGCCGCGCATCGATGAGGCGCGGCATGACGGGCTGTATGAGCTGGAGATCGCGCTGGCGCAGGTGCCGCCGCCCGGAGAAGGCGACGCGCCGCCGCCATGGCTGGTGGACAGGCTGTTCCGCAACCTGCTGGTCGATGTGACGGGCAATACCCATCGCACCGAAATCTGCATCGACAAGATGTTCTCCCCCGACGGGCCGACCGGGCGGCTGGGGCTGCTGGAGTTTCGGGGCTTCGAAATGCCGCCGGAGCCGAGGATGAGCCTTGTCCAGCAATTGCTGTTGCGGGCGCTGACGGCGTGGTTCTGGCGGCAGCCGCAGCAGGGCGGTCTGGTACGCTGGGGGACGGCCTTGCATGACCGCTTCATGCTGCCGCATTTCGTCTGGGCGGATTTTCTGGAGGTGCTGGGCGACCTGCGCGGGGCGGGTTACGCGTTCGATCCCAACTGGTTCGAGGCGCAGCGGCAGTTCCGTTTTCCGGTGCATGGCGCGGTGGATGCGGGCGGCGTGGGGCTGGAGATTGCCCATGCGCTGGAGCCGTGGAATGTGCTGGGCGAAACCGGGGCCATTGGCGGGACCGTGCGCTATGTCGACAGTTCGACCGAGCGGTTGCAGGTGCGGGCGACGGGGCTGGTCGCGGGGCGGCATGTCGTCGCCTGCAACGGGCGGCGGGTGCCGATGACGCCGACCGCCGTGCCGGGCGAGGCGGTGGGCGGCGTGCGGTACAAGGCCTGGGCGCCGGCCGCCTGCCTGCACCCTGCCCTGCCGGTCAACGCGCCGCTGACCTTCGACGTGCTGGATAGCTGGAGCGGGCGGTCGCTGGGCGGCTGCGTCTATCATGTCGCGCATCCGGGCGGGCGCAATTACGACACGCTGCCGATCAACGCCTATGAGGCGGAGGCGCGGCGCAAGGCGCGGTTCCAGGACCATGGCCATACGCCGGGGCCGGTCGACATGCCGCCCGCCGAGGCCCCGGGCGAATTTCCGATGACGCTGGACCTGCGTTTCCGGCATCCATGACCGTGGCGAGCGCCCCTGTCGTGGAAGCGGCCGGTTGGGCCGACGCCTATCTGGCGCGGGCGCCGGAGGGCGACCTGTTCGCCGGAGCGAGCGCGGAGATGGCCGGGCACTGGCGGACGATGCTGGAGCGGCTGTCGGCGCAGGCGCAGGGCGATCCGGCGGTGCTGGCGGGCAATGTCGAGCGGCAGGCGGTCGACCTGGGGCTGGCGTTCCGGCTGACCGGGGACCAGCAGGAAAGGCCCTGGCCGCTCAGCCCCATTCCGCTGCTGATCGGGGCGCGGGAATGGACGCATATCGAGCAGGGGCTGATCCAGCGGGCGCAGTTGCTGGAGCGGGTGATCAGCGACATCTATTCCACCCAATCGCTGGTCCGCGATGGGAAGCTGCCCGCGAGCGTGATCACCGGCAGCCCGCATCACTGGAGGGTGATGACCGGCGCGCCGCCGCCGTATGGGCATTTCGTCCATTTCTACGCCGCCGATCTGGCGCGGGGGCCGCAGGGCGATTGGCGGGTGCTGGCGGACCGGGTGCGGACGCCCGTGGGCGTCGGTTATGCGCTGGAGAACCGGCTGGCCCTGTCGCGGGCGACCGGGGACCTGCTGGGCGCGCTCAATGTGCGGCGGCTGGCCCCGTTCCTGAGCGACCTGCGGCGCGGGCTGGCGGCGGATTGCGAACGGAGCGATCCGCGCATCGGGCTGCTGTCGCCGGGGCGGTTCAACCAGAGCTATGCCGAGCAGGCGCATCTGGCGCGCTATCTGGGCCTGTTGCTGGTCGAGGGTGACGACCTGATCGTGTCGGACGGGCAATTGTTCGTCCGGACCATTCAGGGGTTGAAGCGGGTCGATGGCCTCTGGCGCTGGATGGACAGCCGCTTCCTCGATCCGCTGGCGTTCGACGCGGAATCGCGGATCGGCGTGCCGGACCTGTTCGACGCCTGCGTCAAGGGCGGGCTGATGCTGGCCAACTGGCCGGGCGTGGGCGTGATCGAATCGCGGGCGATGGCGGCCTTCCTGCCGGGGCTGGCGCGGGAGGTGCTGGGGGCGGACCTCATCCTGCCCAATATCGCGACATGGTGGTGCGGGCAGGCGGCCGAGCGGGCGCATGTGGCGGGGGCGATGGATGAGCTGGTGGTGGGGTCCGCCTTCGACCGGGACGTGGCGGGGCTGACGGGCACGCGGTTCCTGCCCGGATCGGGGATGGATGCGGCGCAGCGGGCGGCCCTGCTGGAGGCGATGGCGCGGCGGCCGATGGATTATGTCGGGCAGGAAGTGGTGCGGCTGTCGACCACGCCCGCGATCGTCGGGGGCAGGCTGACCGCCCTGCCCTTCACCCTGCGGGTGTTCCTGGCGCGGGACGAGCTGGGGCAATGGCGGATCATGCCGGGCGCCTTTGCGCGGCTGGCGGCGCATGGCGACATTCGCGCCGCGCTGATGGGCGAAGGCGACCTGTCGGCGGACATGTGCGTGCTGGACGGCAAGCCGGTGCCGCAGGACGGGCTGTCGGCGGCGGCTCCGGCGATCCGGCGGGTGGGCGGCATGCTGCCCGCCAAGGCGGCGGACAATCTCTATTGGCTGGGCCGCTATATCGAGCGGATGGAGATGACGGCGCGGGTGATCCGGGCGATCGTCGGCGGGTCGATCGAGGCCGATCTGGGGCCGGCGGTGGGGTCGCCCGCCATGGACCGGCTGATGGGGCAGCTTGCGTCCTGGGGCGCGATCCCGGCTGTTGCGGGGGCGGTCGGGCCGCTCTGCGCGCAGGCGTTGGGCGATGGCGCTCAGCCGGGCAGCGTGCGGGCCCTGCTGGCAGCGGTGGCGGGCATAGGGGAAGGGCTGCGCGACCGGCTGGCGGTGGATTACTGGCGGCTGGTGCGGCTGCCCCTGCCCGATTTCGACGGCGGGGTGACGGAGACCCTGCTGAAGGCGTCATCCCGGATGATCGAGCGGATTTCGGCGCTGTCGGGGCTGGCGGCGGAGAATATGGGGCGGACCGAGGGGTGGCGTTTCCACGACATGGGGCGGCGGATGGAGCGGGCGATCAATGGCTGCCGTCTGGCGATGCTGTTCGGGGGCGATGGGGCTTCGGCGGACGACCTGACCGTGCTGCTGGACCTCAACGACAGCCAGATCAGCTATCGCAACCGCTATCTGGCCGGGCCCGCCCTGGCGCCGGTGCGCGATCTGGTGGCGCTGGAGCCGCATAATCCGCGCTCCATCGTCTATCAGGCGGAGAGGCTGGCGGAGCATGTCGGGGCGCTGCCGACGCTGCATGGCGACGGCATGCCCGAGGAGCCCCAACGGCTGGCGGCGATGCTGGCGGCGCGGCTGGCGCCGCTGACGGGGGATGTGCTCGGCATGGCCGATCTGGCGGAGGCGGAGGGCCGGTTGCTGGAACTGTCGGACGCCATCGGGCAGCGCTATTTCCTGCAGCGGCGCAAGGAAAAGAGCGAGGGCGCCAGCCTGCTGTCATGATCTACCGCATCCGGCATCAGACCATCGTGCATTATGATGCGCCGGTGCAACTGGCGCGCCTGAACCTGCGGCTGCGGCCCGCGCCCTGGCCGGGGCAGTGGACGTCGGACTATCATCTGGCGGTCGATCCGGCGCCTTCCTCCATCGAATCGCGGCCGGGGGCATGGCCGGTGCATGTCGCCCGGCTGGAGATCGACAGCCCGCTGCGCCGGATCAGCATCGACAGCAGCTTTCGCGCCGGGGTGCAGGGCGGGCCAGCGGCGGAAGCGCGGGACGATGATCCCACCGTCGGCGCGGTGGCGGAGGCGGCGCTGGTGGCGCGGGACATGGGACCGGCGGGGCCGGCGCATTATCTCCACGCCTCGCAGCGCGTGCCGCTGGTGGCGGAGATCGGGGATTGGGCAGCGGATTTGCTTGTCCCCGGGCGGCCGATTGTCGAGGCGGCGGTGGAACTGGCGCGGCGGATCAAGGGCGAATTCGCCTATGTGAGCGGGGCGACGGACGCGGCGACGCCGGTGGCGGAGGCCTTTGCGGCGCGCCATGGGGTGTGCCAGGACTTTGCCCATGTGATGGTGGCGGCCTTGCGCTGGTTCGGGCTGCCCGCCGCCTATGTCAGCGGCTATCTGCGCACCGATCCGCCGCCGGGCATGGCGCGGCTGGTGGGCGCGGACGCCATGCATGCCTGGGCGATGCTGTGGTGCGGGCCGGCGCGGGGGTGGATCGGCCTTGATCCGACCAACGGCGTGATCGCTGGGGACGGACATCTGTTCGTCGCCATGGGGCGGGACTATGCCGATGTCGCGCCGATGGACGGGCTGTTCGTCGGCGGCGCGGGCCAGAGCGTGCAGGTAATGGTGGACGTCATGCCGGAGGATGAGTCGGCGTGAGGCGCGCCTGGAGCACGCTGCGCCAATCGGACGCAGCGCGCTCCGGCTTTCTGCCGCATCCTTTCCAGAGCATCGTGCGCAAAAGTGGGAACCGGTTTTGCGCACGATGCTCCGGCGGCTCTACCACCCTCCAGCCCATGTCATGGTCAGCGACCGGAGCCGTGGACCCGCACCTGCCCGGTGCGATAGCCCTTCTCACGCATTTCCTTCGCATAGTCGCGGCGGGCGTCGGCCAGTTCCGCGCGATATTCGTCCCAGGCGTCGCGCTCATCCTCCGCATCGGTGGCGTGGCGCAGGTCGTGGGCCAGTTCCTTGCGGGCCTCCGCAACATCGGTGCGATAGTTGAACCAATATTTATTCTGCACGCCCGCAATCGGCGCGGGCAGGGTCATGTCGTCCTCCATCGCGGCGAGCCTTTCTTCATAGCTCATCGCGCCATGGGGCATGGCCGTTGCGGAAAGCGGCGCCATGGCGAGCATGGCAAGGGCGCTGGCGACAGTCGAGCGTTTCATGTCTCTTCTCCTCTTCCTCGTCCCGATGGGGGGTCAACGTGCGAGGAAAGGGATTTTGCGCATGAACGGTTGTGCAGAATGGATGAAGCGCATCCCAGCGGCGACCGGCGGAAAAGGGAAACCGGCCGGAAATAACCTTATTTCAATAGGTTATGGCAAAATCCCGCCCATGGCCCTTGCAGCGGCCATGGGCGGGAAGGGGAAGCGGGTCACATGCGGATCGCGTTGCGGAACATGACGAAGGCGATGATCACCAGATAGACGCCGAAGATTTTCTTGAGCGGGGCGGCGGGCATGGCGTGCGCGACGGCGACGCCCAGCGGCGCGGTGAGCACGGACATGGAGGCGATGGCGAGCGTCGCGGGGATGTTGACATAGCCCAGCGATCCCCAGGGCAGGCCGCCTTCCTTGAGGCCGATCAGCGCGAAGCCGATGGCGCTGGGAATGGCGATGAGCGTGCCGATGCCCGACGCGGTGGCGATCGCGCGGTGGATCGAGCGGCCGCACAGCGTCATCACCATGATGGCGATGGTGCCGCCGCCGATGCCGAGCAGGGCGGAGAAGGTGCCCAGACCCCCGGCGATGCCGACGCGGGCGATGCCCGAGGGCATGGTGTCGCTGATCACCTTGCCGCCGACCTTGGGCAGCAGGAAGTTGAGCGACATCAGGAACACGCCGATCGCGAAGATCATGGTCAGGATGCGTCCGTCGACATGGCCGGCCAGCAGCACGCCCGCGCCGTCGCCCAGGATGATCCACGGCGCCCAGGTCTTGAGCACCTCGAACTCCACCGCGCCGCGCTTGGCATGGGCGAGGAGGGAACGGATCGACGTCACGATGATCGTCGCCGCCGACGTGCCGATGGCGACATGGGCGATGGCGTCATGCGTGCCGCCCAGCAGCGGCAGCACCACGAACAGCGCAGGCACCACCACGAAGCCGCCGCCGATCCCGAAAATCCCCGCCGCGAAACCGGCGAACAGTCCCGCCCCCAGCATCGCGACCAGCGGCAGGAGCCAGGTCATCACGTCGCCGTGCATCAGCGCTGCTCCCCTGCCGGTGCCGTGCGGGCGGCATTATGGGGGAAGATGCCCTGGTGGATCAAGGCGGCGGAAGCTGTGCAATCGACCATGATGGAAACCCATGCCTCTCTTCGGCGGAATGTAAGTGGCGGGGACGATCAACTGCCCCACATCTTCCCAAGACGAACGACGTTGGGGAACCCGCAAAGGAGAGGCGCAATATTGTGGGGGAGCGGGAGAGGATGCGGGTGGATTCCAGGGCCCGGACCGGGCCTTTGCGCGCTTCGCAAAAAAGAAAACGGCCCCGATCACGGAGCCGTTTCCCTGTTTCAGAAAACCGAGGGGGGATCAGGCGGCGAGCGCCTTCACCTTGTCGGTCACCACGGTCACGCGGGCGGTCAGCGGAGAGGCCACGTCGCCGGCCAGCTTGATCAGCGCTTCGCTGCTCTTGGCCGCTTCCTTGGTGAATTCGTCGAAGCTGCTGGAGAGCAGCTGGCTCTGGAGCTGGAAGAATTCGGTCGGCGTCTTCACGGTCGAGAAGCTCTTGAACGAGGCAGTCGCCTTTTCGAAGCTCTTGCGGCTGTAGTCCACGGCTTCCTGGCCCAGGGTCTCAAAGCCCTTGGCCGCGATCTTGCCGGATTCGACCAGCGCTTCGACATTGCCCTTGGCGATGTCGCTGAACTCCTCGATCGCCTTGGTCGACTTCTCGACGCTCACCTTCGCCTTCTCGTTCAGGTCGGCATAGACCGTTTCGAGCTTGGCCTTGGTTTCTTCAGCGAATTTCTTTCCGGTCTCGATCACGTCGTTCATCATCTTCGTTCCTTCTGTGGCGGGCAGCAACATGGGCTCTAGCGGCCCGGCCTTGGACGACAGGCTCTTCCATAGCTCCGGTTCGGTCGGCTTCGGTTCCGCAACCGGCTCAAACTTCGGCGTCTTCACCGCCGGCGCCGCGGCGACGGGGGTGGGTTCGGGCGTCGCATCCTTCACCAGCTCGGGCTCAGGCGCGGCGTCGACCGCCGTGGTCGCCGCGATCACCGCCACCGGATCGGCCTTCGCCACGGGCGCCGGCCTGGGGGCTGGAGCGACGGGCTTGGGCGGCGCCGGTTTCCTGACGGCGGGCTTCGCCTTCGTCTGGGCCGGGGCCTTGATCGCAGCTTCGGCGGCCTTGAGCGCCTCACTGGCGGACAGGGTCGACGACGACGCCTTCTTGGCGGCAGGCTTCTTACGCACTGGCTTTGGGGTAACGGCCATGGACCAACCTCCATTTGTTGCAGTGCACAATATAGGGATCGAAATGCGGTTGCAAGTGTTTTTGTGCAGTGCAACAAAATTGCCTCATACGGCCCGTCGCTGCAACGAGGCGGGCTGCCGCAAACCCTGTCCCATCTGTCCCATGTGAAGGAACTAGCGGGTTTTCACATAGCGGCCGGGCGCATCCTCAATGGCCTTGAGTCGGCCTCTGCCCGGGCGGCGGGCGCCCTTCACCGGGACCGTGGCGGGGGTCTGCCCGCGAATCCACTCGATCCAGTCGGGCCACCAGCTCCCCTTCGTCTCCTTCGCCTGTGCAAGGAAGGCCTCTAGGGTGGGCTGCGATTCGGTGCAGGTCCAATATTGATATTTGCCGGCGGCGGGCGGGTTCACCACGCCCGCTATATGCCCCGACCCCGCCAGCAGGAAACGGATCGGGCCGGAGAAATGTTCGGTCAGTTTCCACACGCTTTCCAGCGGGGCGATATGATCTTCCCGTCCCGCCTGAACATAGGCGGGTGTCCTGACCCGGCGCAGGTCGATAGGCGTGCCCGCGACGCTGATCGCGCCCGGCCGGACCAGCAGGTTGTCGCGATAGAGCTGGGTCAGATAATCCCTGTGCCAGCGCGCCGGCAGGTTGGTGGTGTCGCCATTCCAGTAGAGCAGGTCGAAGGGCGGATAATCCTGCCCCAGCAGGTAATTGTTGACCACATAGTTCCAGATGAGGTCGCGCCCGCGCAGCAGGTTGAAGGTCGCGGCCATGTAGCGCCCGTCGAGGAAGCCGCCGGAGGAAAGCTGCTCCACCATCTTCATCTGCTCGTCATCGACGAACAGGCTGAGGTCCCCCGCCTTGCTGAAATCGACCTGGGCGGTGAAGAAGGTGGCGCTGGCGACCTTTTCCCCCTCCCCACGCGCCGCCAGCAGCGCCAGCGTGGCGGCAAGGGTGGTGCCCGCGACGCAATAGCCGATGGCGTGGACGCCGGGCACGCCCAGCAGGTCGCGCACCGTGTCGATCGCGTCGATCTGGCCGTTCAGTATATAATCGTCCCAGACCAGGTCCTTCATCGAGGCGTCGGCCGATTTCCACGACACCAGGAAGACGCTGATCCCCTGGTCCACGGCCCATTTGACGAAGCTTTTTTCCGGCGACAGGTCGAGAATGTAGAAGCGGTTGATCCATGGCGGGAAGATGATCAGCGGCGTTTCCAGCACCTTGTCCGTCGTCGGGGCATAGTGGATCAACTGGTAGAGCGGCGTTTCCCTGATCACCTTGCCCGGCGTGGAGGCGATGTTGCGGCCAAGCTCGAACGCCGTGCCGTCCGTGTGGGTGAGCTGGCCCTTTTCCAGGTCGGCCAGCATGTGCTGGAGGCCCTTGACCAGATTCTCGCCGCCGCTCTGGATCGTCTTCTGCACGACCAGCGGGTTGGTCAGCGGGAAATTGCTGGGGGCGATGGCGTCGAGCAGGCCGGTGGTGGCGAAGCGCAGCTTTGCCTTCTGCTTCGGATCGACGCCGTCCACCGCGTCGGCCAGCTTCATCAGATAATCCGAAAGCAGCAGGTAACTTTGCCGGATCAGGTCGTAGAAGGGATGCTCGGTCCAGGCCGGGTCGGCGAAGCGGCGGTCGCGCGCGGCGGCGGGGCTGCCCGAGGGCGGCGGCTCCGGCTGGTCGCGCAGCAGGCCGCCGGAATCCAGGAAACGCTGCCACAGGGCGAGGCCTTCGTCGGCGAAGCCGGTCTGGATGCGCGCCACGGCTTCGGGATCGAAGGGCAGCGTGCGCCCGGTCGCGCCCGCCGCCTGTTCCAGCAGCAACTGCTGCGCGCGGCCCAGCACCTGCGTCCATTGCTGCATGTCCTCCAGCGTGGGGAGATGGGGTTCCATGACGTCCTGTGCTTTCATGGCCACCTTCCTTCGCCTGGCATGGTCCGGTCCGCCGCTTTCTCTGGCGTGTCGCGGGCTGGCGGGTTATAGCCGGATCGTGACAAGCCGAATGCGCGTCACGCACTATTCCTTACAGCGAGCTTTCAGGAAAGCCCCAATGTCCGAAGAATTCTACCGCATGAAGCGTCTGCCGCCCTATGTCATCGCCGAAGTGAACGCGATGCGGGCCGCCGCACGCGCCGCGGGGGAGGACATTATCGACTTAGGCATGGGCAATCCCGACCTGCCCCCGCCCGACCATGTCATCGCCAAGCTGTGCGAGGTCGCGCAGAAGCCGAGCGCGCACGGCTATTCCCAGTCGATGGGGATTCCGGGGCTGCGCCGGGCGCAGGCCAATTATTATGGCCGCCGCTTCGGCGTCGATCTGGACCCGGAGACCGAGGTGGTCGTGACCATGGGGTCGAAGGAGGGGCTCGCCAGCCTGGCCACCGCGATTACCGCGCCGGGCGACGTCGTGCTGGCGCCCAATCCCAGCTATCCGATCCACATGTTCGGCTTCATCATCGCGGGCGCGACCATCCGATCCGTGCCGACCACGCCGGACGAACATTATTGGCAGTCGCTGGAACGGGCCATGGCCTTCACCGTGCCGCGCCCGTCGATCCTCGTGGTGGGCTATCCCAGCAATCCGACGGCGGAGACGGTCGACCTCGCCTTCTACGAGCGGCTGGTCGCCTGGGCGAAGGAGAACAAGGTCTGGGTGCTGAGCGACCTTGCCTATTCCGAGCTTTATTATGACGGCAATCCGACGCCCTCCATCCTGCAGGTGCCGGGCGCCAAGGATGTGGCGGTCGAGTTCACCTCGCTCAGCAAGACCTATTCCATGGCGGGCTGGCGCATCGGCTTCGCCGTGGGCAACCGGCAACTGATCGCGGCGTTGAAGCGGGTGAAGTCCTATCTGGACTATGGCGCGTTCACGCCGATCCAGGCGGCGGCCTGCGCGGCATTGAACGGGCCGCAGGACATCGTGCAGAAGAACCGCGAACTCTACCACAAGCGCCGCGACGTGATGGTGGAGGCCTTTGGCCGGGCGGGCTGGGACATTCCCGCGCCCAAGGCGTCGATGTTCGCCTGGGCGCCGCTGCCCCCTGCCCTCAAGGACATGGGGAGCCTGGAATTTTCCAAGCAGCTCCTTACCCATGCCAAGGTCGCGGTCGCGCCGGGGGTCGGCTATGGCGAGGATGGCGAGGGCTATGTCCGCATCGCCATGGTGGAGAATGAGCAGCGGCTGCGGCAGGCCGCGCGCAATATCCGGCACTATCTGAAGTCCATGGGCGTCAACACGCCGGCCAAGGGCGCTGCCTGAGGAATATAGGCCTGAGGAATATGGATTGCGCTCCTGCGGAGGCGCTGAAGCGGGACAGGCGGCTCGCATGCAGCCCGGTTCGGAGGGTTGAGTGATGCCCGGACGGCGGAACTGGGCTCCTGCCTTCGCAGGCGCGCGTTTCCTCCAAGTCATGATGGCGTGAGTCCCATGCCATCATTTCAACCCTTGCCATTTCCTTCGCGCTGCGCTGCTGTGAAACGATGATCGCACTCCCCCAGGTTTCCCAGGTCGCACAGACTATTCAGCTCGCTTTGGCTCCCGTCTTCCTGCTTGCGGGTATCGGGGCGTTCCTGAACGTCTGCGTCGGGCGGCTGGCGCGCATCATCGACCGGGCGCGGAAGGTGGAGGAGAAGATCCTCGCGTCGCGGGGCAAGGAACATGACCGGATGGTCAGCGAAATCCGCGTGCTGGACCGGCGGATGAGCGTGGTCAATGGCGCGATCTTCCTGTCGGTGGCGTCGGCCTGCGCCGTCTGTCTGGTGGTCATCCTGCTGTTCGCGGCCAATCTGTTCGGGGTGCATCTGGGCACGCCGATCGCGATCCTCTTCATCCTGGCCATGGTGTTGCAGGCGGCGGCCTTCGGCACCTTCATCCAGGAAATCCGGCTCGCCTCGCGCACCATCCACATCCGCAACGAGGTGCTCTACCACAAGGTCGAGGAAGAGGGCGCGGGATGACGAAGTTCACGGTCAACGACCGGCCCGTCCAATATCGCATGGACCCGGCGACGCCGCTGCTGTGGGCGCTGCGCGACGCATCGAACCTGACCGGGACGAAATATGGCTGCGGCACGGGCGATTGCGGCGCCTGCACGGTCGACATAGACGGGGAAGCCGTGCGCTCCTGCCAGGTGACGATCGCCGCCACGGAGGGCAAGTTCGTCACCACCATAGAGGGGTTGTCGCCCGACCGCGGCCATCCGCTGCAACAGGTGTTCGCGGCGGACAATGTCTCGCAATGCGGTTACTGCATCCCCGGCGTCATCATGGCGGCGTCGGTGCTGCTGCGGCGGACCAGCGATCCGGGCGACGAGGAGATCGACGCGGCGATCACCAATATCTGCCGGTGCGGCATCTATCCCCGGTTGCGGGGTGCGATCCAGCGGGCGGGACGGGTGATGCGGGGCGAGGAGGTGGTGGACGCCGTGCCGCCCTCCGGCATCACGCCGGACGAAGCGGCGAAGGCGGTTCCGGCGCTGCGGAAGCCTTGAGGCCATCCGCGTTCCTGCCGTTCAGCCGAAGCGGTAGCCCGACACGGCCCAGCCCAGCACATTGCTGGCGTGGTCGCGCACGGCCGCATCCTCCCCGCCCGCGCCCAGGGCGACCATCAGCGGCAGGAGATGTTCCTCGCGCGGATGGGCGAAGCGGGCATGGGGCAGGTCGGCCCAGGCGGCGACGCGCTGCGCCCGGCTGGCCGGATCGGGGTCGGTGACGGCGGCGGTCAGGGCTTCGTCCCAGAGCATCGAAGGCTGGGTCGCCTGCGCGCCGCGCACGCGCAGATTGTGGAAGCTCATTCCCGATCCGATGATGAGGACGCCCTCGTCGCGCAGCGGCGCGAGCGCCCGGCCGGCGGCGAGATGCGCGTCGGGATCGAGATCGCCGCGAAGCGAGAGCTGGGCGACGGGGATGTCGGCCTGCGGCAGGGCGACCTTCATCGGGATGAAGACGCCATGGTCCCAGCCGCGCGCATCCTCCCTGCCGGTGGGGAAGCCCGCCTGTTCCAGCAGGCCGGCGGCGCGGCGGGCGAGCGCGGGCGCGCCGGGCGCGTCCCAGCGGAGCGCATATGTGTGCGGTGGAAAGCCGTAATAGTCGAACAGCAGGCCAGGCCTTTCGCCGTCATGGACGGTGAACCGGCTTTCCTCCCAATGGCCGGAGACCAGCAGGATCGCACGGGGGCGTTCGGGCAGGGTCGCGACGATGCCCGCCAGATAGTCCTGCATCGGCTGCCACATCGGGTCGCAATGCGGGCGATCGGGGTCGCTGGGGTCCATGAAGAAGCAGGGGCCGCCGCCATGGGGGATGAAGAGAGTCGGTTGTCTCATGCCCAGGAGATCGGATGGATTTGGGCGCGGCGCAAGCGGGGCGCTGGAAACGGACTGTTTCGGGTGGGGCGTGAAAGGCGGCGGCGGGCGGCCCTCAAGCTTCGTTTTCTTCCAGCACGGGGGCGATGGCCTGGGCCAGGGTGGCGCCGGAATAGGGCTTTTTGAGCAGGGTCACGTCGCCGAAGCGTTCGGGCAGGTCCAGCCCGTCGCCATAGCCGGTGGCGAAGAGGAAGGAGACGCCCTTTTCCGCCAGCAGTTCCGCCACGGGAAGGCTGGTTTCATTGCCGAGGTTGAAGTCCAGGACCGCCAGATCGACGTCATGGTTCGCGATCGCATCCCGCGCGCGGCTGACGCTGGCGGCGGTGATCACTTCGGCGCCGAGGTCGCGCAGCGCGTCCTCGCCATCCATGGCGATGATCATATTGTCTTCGACCAGCAGGACGTTGCGCCCCTTGAGCAGCGTCGGCGTGGGCGCCGGGGCGGGGCTGGCGCGTTCGATGCCGACGACGTCGGGCAGGACGGAGGCGACATGGGCGGAGGGGATGCAGAATCGCGCCTCCAGACCGGAAAGGCGGTAATGCACCTCCGCCCGACCATCGAGATCATAGGGGATGGACCGTTCGATCACGGTCGATCCGAAACCCCGGCGGGTGGGCGCGACCACGGCGGGCCCGCCGCTTTCCCGCCAGTCGATCAGCAGGCTGCCGTCGGCATCGACCCTCCAGCCGATGGCCACGCTGCCATTGTCGGACAGAGCGCCATATTTGGCGGCGTTGGTCAGCATCTCATGGATCACCAGCGCCAGCACCGTGAAGGCGGCCGGGGTGAGCAGCACATTGGGACCGGTCAGCTTCACCCGGTCGCGCCGTTCGGCCAGATAGGCGGCCGATTCCACCTCTATCAGGTCGTAGAGCCGGGCGGGCGCCCAGCGGTCGGCGGTGATCTGGTCATGGGCGCGGGCCAGGGCGTGGACGCGGCTTTCCAGCGTGTCGATGAACTGGTCGACCGATTCGGCGCTGTCGCGGGTCTGGGACAGCAGCCCCCGGATCAGCGAGAGGATGTTGCGGACGCGATGATTGAGTTCCGCGATCAGCAATTCCTGCTTCTCATGCGCCTTCTGCCGTTCATCATGGGCGGAATCGGACAGGCGCAATATGACTTCCAGCAGGGCGGTGCGCAGCGCCTCCGCCACGCGCAGTTCGGCGGCGGTGAAGGGCACGGCGGTGCCGCGCACCAGTTCCGACCATTGTTCGAAGCTCTTGCGCGGGGTCAGGCGGGGGCCGTTGGGGCCATATTCGATATGCTTTTCCGGGCTTCCCGCCCAGCGCACCGAGCGGAGCTGTTCCGCCCGGAACAGCACCACATAGTCGCGCGGGCGGCGCGAGAGCGGGATGGCGAGCAGCCCCGCCGCCCGGTCGGCATGGGCGGACGATTCGGGCAGCAGGCGCGCCAGATGATCGGTGGTGAAGACCTGGCCGGCGGCGGCCCGGTTCAGCATGGCGACGATGGCGGCGAAGCTTCGCTCGTCCGGGGCGAGGCCGGAAAAGGTCATCTGGCCGTCGATATAGACGCCGACGCCGTCGGCCGGGATGGTGTCGAAGATCACCTCGCCCAGCCAGCGGGCGTTGGACAGCAGGTCATGGTCCTGCGCCACCGCCGACATCAGCCGGTCGGCCACCTGCCGCGCCTTGCCCTCATAGGCGGAGGTTTCGCTGCGCTCCCGGTTTTCGAGCATCATCGAGAAGATCTGGCCGAACAGTTCGGCGGCGCTGCGCTGCGCGAAGCTGGGCAGGCGGGGGCCATAATGGTGGCAGGCGAACAGGCCCCAGAGCCGCCCTTCGACGACGATCGAGATGGAGAGCGAGGCCCCCACCCCCATATTGCCGAGATATTCGATATGGATGGGCGACACCGCCCGCGTCAGGCAGAGCGACATGTCGAGCGCGGCGCCAGAGGGGTCGAGCTGCGGCACGATGGGAACCGGCTGCGCCTGCACGTCCGCGATCACGCGGAAGATGTTGCGCAGGTAGAGCGCCCGCGCCTGCGCCGGAATGTCGGACGCGGGATAATGCAGGCCGAAGAAGCTGTCGATGCCGGGACGCAGCGCTTCGGCCACGACTTCGCCGTCGCCGCCCTCCGCAAAGCGATAGACCATCACCCGGTCGAAGCCCGTCAGCGCCCGCACCTGCCGCGCGCCATCCCGCAGGAAGGCGGCCATGCCCTGCGTCTGGCCGAGCCGCGACACCATGGAGCGGACCATGCTGCTGGCCTCCATCTCGTCATGGGACGCCGGTTCGGCCTCGATCACGACCAGCGATCCGGAGAAGTGGACGGCGACGTCGAACGGCGCGATCCCGTCGATCAGGGTGAGGGAGAAGATGCGCTCCACCGCGTCGGGGCCGCGCAGCAGGGTGATGCGGTTGCGCAGGGAATGGACCGCCTCCCCGCTGAAGATGCCGCTGATCGGCCGGCCCAGCATCTGTTCGGGCGAAAGGCCGATATGATCGGCGCTGTTGGCCGACACGCGCGACACCAGCCAGTCGGCGGTCAGCGCGATCAGGAAACCGAAGGGCTGGACCGTGCCCAGCACATGGATCGGCTCCCGGTCGCAATTGCTGAGGTCGACGGCGAAATCCTGGGCCGGGATATTGCCGTCAGCCATGGACGGGCGCCACTTCGCCCCTGGCGGCGGCGGCGAACAGATCGAATGCGGCCTCCGCGCCGCGAATCGCGTCGCCGATCCATGGCTGGCCCCCATCGGCCGCGGCTTCATCCAGTCGTCGCTGGAAATCCGCCCAGCCGCCCTTTTCATGCACGGCGGACAGATAGGCGCGCGGCAGGCCGGGGCCGACGCGGCGGGCGAGCATGGCGCCGCCCAGGCGCGATCCTTCCAGCGTGTAGCGCAGACCCCAGCGATAGGCATCGGACGGGGGCGCCGGCGCGGCGAGCGGCGCGGGCTGCGGTTCGCCCAGGGCCGCAAGGTCCCGGGTCAGCAGCGGCAGCCGCGGCGCATCGGGGCGGGTCATCCGCTCCAGCGGGGCGAGCGCCCGGGCATGGGCCTTCAGGAAGGCGGCATAGCCGGGGCGATCGTTCAGCGAAAAATGCGAGAACAGGTCGTCGACACGCTGATGGCTTTCCATCGTCGCTTGGCGCAGGGCCTGTCGGGCGCTGCCGGCAGTGGGCGTTATCGTCACCCCGCATTCCTAAGGGGCTTTGCAGGGGCGCGCACTGATCTGGATCAGCTTTTGCCTTCCTTCGGTCACATTTCCGGGGATTTCGGCGCAAAGCAGCCTTTGAGGCGCCGCCGGGGATTCTTTCAAATCGCTGACAGACAAGTTCAGCATCGTGACATCGCACAAGTCCTAAAAGCGACATATGAGGGGCGAATGGCCCCGTGAAACAAAGGCGAACGGCATGTTGAGGAAAATGATGCTGGCGGGCTTGATGACCGCGACGGTACTGGGCGGGATCGCCCCGGCCTATGCCCAGCGGGGCGACGATGGCGGCTGGCGCGGCCGTGGCGGCGAACGGGCCGGCCGGCCCGAAGGCGGCCGTGGCGGCCAGGGCAACGGACAGCCGCAGCGCCAGTGGCAGGGCGGCGAAATGCGGCAGCAGCGGCCGGAACGGCCGGCGCAGGTCGCCCAGCCGCAATGGCGCGGCAATGAGGCGCGGCCCGACCAGCGCGGCCCCGCGACGGTCACCCGCTGGAACCGCGACCAGCAGCGCTTCGAGACCACACCCCGTGGTGGCGAAAGAGGTGGCGGTAATTGGGGTGGCGGCGACAGGGGCGGCGGCAACTGGGGCGGAAACGACCGCGATCGGCAGAACTGGCAGGACAATCGGCGCGACAATGACGGCCGGGACTGGAACCGGAACGACCGGAACCGGAACGACCGGGATCGGGGCGGCTGGGATCGGCGCGACGACCGCAACGACCGCCGCTGGAACGATGACGACCGGCGTTGGAATGGCGGCAATCCGGGCTGGAACAACGGACGGCGCTTCGACGACCGCACCCGGTGGCAAGGACAGAGGCGCTGGGACAATGGCTGGCGCAACGACCGGCGCTATGACTGGTACAGCTATCGTTCCCGCTATGGCGACCGCTACCGGATCGGCCGCTATTATGCGCCGCGCGGCTGGAACTACGGCTATTCGCGCTTTTCCATCGGGATCTTCCTGAACAGCCTGCTCTATTCGAACAGCTACTGGATCGACGATCCCTATTCCTACCGCCTGCCGCCGGCCTACGGCTCGCTGCGCTGGATTCGCTATTATGACGACGCGCTGCTGGTCGACATACGCGACGGCTATGTGGTCGACGTGATCCACGATTTCTTCTGGTGATGCCGGAAGACATGCGCTCCTGAACTGGCCTTCAGGACATACTGGACCTGGGACGGCGACGTTCCAGGTCCTTTTCATTTGCGCAGGGGCGCGGCCCGGTGGCAGGAGAGCGGCATGAGCGAGATTGTTGACGATGGCGGGGTCGCCTCCGCGGCGCGGGCGCGGATCGGGGAGTCGGTGCGGGCGCGGCTGGAGCGCAATCCGATGGTCAGCCGGATCGATACGCCGCAGCTTGAAATCTATGGCCGGCAGGAATTTCTGAGCGCGGAGGAATGTGCGGGCCTGCGGGAGCTGATCGATGCGGGGGCGCAGCCCTCCACCCTGTTTTCCGGCAGCGCCAATGCCGATTACCGCACCAGCGCGAGCTGCAACCTCAGCCCCTGGAGCCCGCTGGTCGGGGGGATCAGCGACCGCATCTGCGCGCTGATGGGCCTGGCGGCGGAGCATGGCGAGACGCTGCAGGGGCAGCGATACCAGCCGGGCCAGGAATATAAGGCGCATTGCGACTATTTTCCGGTGACGGCCAGTTACTGGCCGGCCATGCTGAAGACCGGGGGACAGCGGAGCTGGACGGCGATGATCTACCTCTCCCCGGTGGAAGCGGGCGGGGAGACGCATTTCCCGCATTGCGGGTTCATGGTCCCGCCCGTCGAGGGCATGCTGCTGATGTGGAACAATATGGAGCGGGACGGATCGCCCAACCGATCCAGCCTGCACGCCGCGCGCCCGGTGGAGCGGGGCACCAAATATGTCGTCACCAAATGGTTTCGCGAGCGGCCCTGGACGCCCTGATCCCCGCACCGCCGGGCCCGGCGGCCCCTGATACAAAGTGCGACATAAATGACTGATTCCTGACCGTTTCATTCCCGGCATGTTCAGGTGGCGGGGCGCATATCCGTCTTCGTGGTCGGCGGAACCGGTCGGGCCGGGGAAAGTTCTCCCCTCCCCCACCGCACTTCAGCCGCCAGGCAATGGGAGAAGACCTATGCGTAAATTGATCATCTTGGGCCTGATGGCCGCTACCGTCATGCCGGGGGCCGCCATGGCCCAGTCCCGCGCGGAGGTGCGCGACAGCGCCCGTGAGCTGCGCCATGAACAGCGCGACCTGCGCGATGCGCAGCGCTACGGCAACCGGCGCGACGTCCGCGAGGAGCGTCGGGACGTGCGCGAAGCCCGGCAGGAATTGCGCGAGGACTGGCGCGATTACCGCAGGTCGCACCGCGACGTCTATCGCGGCGGCAACTGGCGGGCCCCCTTCCGCTACAATCGCTGGGAAGTCGGCGCGCGGCTTCAGCCCAACTATTATAATTCGCGCTACTATATTTCCGACCCCTATCGCTATCGCCTGCCCCGCGCCGGCGCGAACCTGCGGTGGGTGAGGCATTATAACGACGTGCTGCTGGTCAATGTGCGGACCGGCCGGGTGATGGAAGTGCATCGCGGCTTCTTCTGGTAAGAGCCGCCAGGCGTGAAAAACGAAACGGCCCCCGGAAGATCCGAGGGGCCGTTTCCTTTTGCGCTATGGCGCTTCCGGTCCGTTTACCCCCCTTGGCCGCGCCGCTCGTTTCCGGGCGGGCGCGGCCGATGGCGCGCGCTGGGCGCACCATCAGTCCGAAAGGGGGTGGACCATATGCCGAAACGCCCCGCGCCCCGTTATGTTCCGCCGCGCGCCGCTCAGGCGGCCAGGGCCTCCGCGATCAGGCGGCGGCTGTTTTCGATGCCGTAGAGCGCGATGAAGCTGCCCATCCGGGGCCCCTGATCGGCCCCCAGCAGGGTCTGGTAGAGCGCCTTGAACCAGTCGCGCAGTTCGGCAAAGCCATAGGCTTCGTCCTTGCCGATGGCATAGACGATATTCTGGATGTCCTCCGCCGAGGCGCCTGCGGGCAGGGCGGCGAGTTCGGCGTCCAGCCTGCGCAGGGCGGCGGCTTCGCCTTCGGTCGGCGCGCGGCGCTGGAGCGTAGGGGCGACGAAATCGCGGTGATAGGCGAGCGCATGGCCGATCAGCGCGTCCAGTTCCGGATAGCTTTCCGCATTGGCATCGGCGACATAGTTCTGGAGATAGCCCCAGACCTGTTCGCGGCTGGCGTCGCCCATCACGCCGACCAGATTGAGCAGCAGGCCGAATGTCACCGGCAGGCGGCCCTGCGGCAGCTTGCCGTCATGGATGTGGTGCACCGGATTGCCGAGTTGCTGTTCGACCGGCTGGTTCGGATAATTGCCGCGGAACTGCCAATATTCGTCCACGGCGCGGGGGATCACGCCCATGTGGAGCTGCTTCGCCTTCTTCGGTTCGCGATAGGCGTAGAAGGCGAGGCTCTCCTGCGGGCCATAGGTCAGCCATTGTTCCAGGCTGAGGCCGTTGCCCTTGGACTTGGAGATCTTCTCGCCCTTCTCGTCGAGGAACATTTCGTAATTGAAGCCCTCGGGCGGGCGGGCGCCGAGCGCGCGGCAGATCTTCGAGGATTGGGTGACGGAATCGATCAGGTCCTTGCCCGCCATCTCATAATCGACGCCCAGCGCGACCCAGCGCATCGCCCAGTCGACCTTCCATTGCAGCTTCGCGCCGCCGGACAGGATCGACCGTTCGATCAGCTCGCCCTCATCCTCGAAGCGGACGAGGCCGGCATCGGCGTCGATCACCTCGACCGGGACCTGAAGCACGATGCCGCTTTTGGGCGAGATCGGCAGCACCGGCGAATAGGTCGCCTGCCGTTCCTTGCGCAGCGTCGGCAGCATGATGTCCATGATGTCCCGATAGTGGCGCAGGACATTCTTCAGCGCGTCGTCAAAGGCGCCGGACCTGTAGCGCTCCGTAGCGGAGACGAATTCATAGTCGAAGCCGAAGCGGTCGAGAAATTCCCGCAGCATGGCGTTGTTGTGATGCGCGAAGCTCTCGAACTTCCCGAAGGGATCGGGCACCTGCGTCAGCGGCTTGCCCAGATGCTCGGCCAGCATCGCCTGGTTGGGCACATTGTCCGGCACCTTGCGCAGCCCGTCCATGTCGTCGCTGAACGCGATCAGGCGCGTGGGGATGTCCGACAGCGCATGATAGGCGTTGCGGACCATGGTGGTGCGCAGCACTTCGTTGAACGTGCCGATATGCGGCAGGCCGGAGGGGCCATAGCCCGTCTCGAACAGCACATAGCCCTTTTCGGGCGCGCCGTTCTGATAGCGCTTCAGGAGCTTGCGCGCTTCCTCATAGGGCCAGGCCTTGGACGCCTGCGCGGCGGTGCGGATGAGTTCGGACACGGTCATGATGCATGCCCCCTAAGCATTTTCGCGGCCGTTGAAAACATCTGACGACTCGGAAAACATCATGCGGCGGAAGGAAAGGCAAAGGCTTCATTAATATAGATCAAGCTTCATTTTGGACCCGACGCGGCGATTCCAGGTGCCGAAATGGAGACGAATGGTGGCTTTTCCCGCCAGCTCTTTAACTTTGATTAACCCTGTTCAGGCATATTTATCGGGAGCTTAGGGGGCTCAGGAGGGACTATGCAGCCGCGCAGCCGTCACAGAATAACGGTCGATATACCCGTCGTCGTGACGACGGTGCTCGACAGCGTGGAAGGAATGATCGTCGACCTGAGCGAGGGCGGCGCGCAGATTGCGGGCTGCGGCCTGCCAGTGCGCAGCCAGTGCCAGATCGACTATGAGGGCCATGTCGTGTTCGGCACGGTGCAATGGTCCGAAGAGGACCGCATGGGCATCCGCTTCCCCTATGAACTGACCGACGGCCCGCTGTTCGACCGGCTGGAGATCGCACGGGCCGCGCGGCTGACGCCCACGGCCTTTCAGCCGCGCATGCCCGGCGGTCGTCCGGCGGGCGGTTTCGGGCGTCGGTTCGGCTGAATCGGGCGCTTTTCAGGTTTCCCTTTTGTTCCCGTTCGCCTAAGCGGGAGAGGTGATCGACCCCGCTGCCCTGCCCGCCCTTCACGCCAGCCATGGCGGTATATGGCTTAGGGAAGGGGATCGGACCGCAGCGGTCGCCAAGGGCACCGCCATCGCGCGGACGGCGGAAACACCGACGCTGCTGCTGAACGCGCCGCTGACCGGGCAGCGGCTGGGCTATCCCGATTTGAATGGCCTGGACCTGCTGGAATTGTGGGCCTTCATCCATCCCGCGCGCTTTCTGGTGCCGACGCCCAAGGGGCTGGCCGAAGCGCTGGACCTGCCTCGTCCGGCGAGCGAGGCCGACATTCCCCAATTGTTGCAGGCGGCGACCGGCGCCCTGCTGGCGACGCTGGAATCCCCCGCATGGACCGAGCGCGAGGGCGGCTGGACGGCGGCGCAGTCGCTGCACCGGTTGCGCTGGCCCTGGGCCCCGCTGGTGGCCGGGCGCATCGCCCAGCCGAAGGAGGCGGAGCGTTGGCTCTTCTCCAAATTGCCGGAATGGGAGGAGAGCCCACCCCGCCCTGCTCCCCGCTCGGTATCGCTGCAACCCGATGCGGTGGTGGCGCGGCTGGAGCAGTTGACCGGCGCAGGAGCCGAAGCGCGACCGGGACAGCGCGCCTATGCGGCGGCGGCGGCGGAGGTGTTCCGGCCCAAGGCGCATCGCGACCAGCCCAATATGCTGCTGGCGGAGGCCGGGACCGGGATCGGCAAGACTTTGGGCTATCTCGCCCCCGCCTCGCTCTGGGCCGGGGAGGCGCAGGGGACGGTGTGGATTTCCACCTTTACCAAGGCGTTGCAGCGGCAGTTGGACCGGGAGAGTTTGCGCCTGTTCCCCGATCCCGCCGTGGCGGCGAAGCGCGTGGTGGTGCGCAAGGGGCGGGAAAATTATCTCTGCCTGCTCAATCTGGAGGACGCGCTGCAAGGCGGCTTTGCGGGGCGCGCGGCGATCCTGGCGCAACTGGTGGCGCGCTGGGCGGCGTTCACCAAGGATGGCGACATGATCGGCGGCGACCTGCCGGGATGGCTGCCGACGCTGTTCCGGCGCAACGGCTCCACCGCGCTGACCGACCGGCGGGGCGAGTGCATCTATGCGGGCTGTCCGCATTACCGGAAGTGCTTCATCGAACGATCGGCGCGGGCTTCGGCCGATGCGGACATCGTGATCGCCAATCATGCGCTGGTGATGATCAACGCGGCGCGTGGGCGGGAAACGGGGCAGGCGCCGCAGCGCATCGTGTTCGACGAGGGCCATCATCTGTTCGATGCGGCGGATTCGACCTTTTCCGTCGCCCTGTCGGGGCAGGAAGCCATCGAGCTGCGCCGCTGGGTGATGGGGCCGGAGGGCAATTCAAGAGGGCGTCGTCGGGGTCTGGCGGCGCGGCTGTCGGACCTTGCCAGCTATGACGAGCA
Source organism: Sphingobium sp. CFD-2 (assembly GCF_024611135.1). Lineage (NCBI taxonomy): Bacteria > Pseudomonadati > Pseudomonadota > Alphaproteobacteria > Sphingomonadales > Sphingobiaceae > Sphingobium > Sphingobium sp. CFD-2. The sequence continues at coordinate 2,907,387 of NZ_CP084405.1, forward strand.
GGGCGGCGAGGCGATCCGGGCGGCGGCGGAGGCCGCGAGGGCGCTGCCGGCCGACGAATGGCTGAAGCGGATCGTCGCGGGCGAGCCGTTCGGGCCGGTCGAGGAGCTGCTCGCGGCGGTGCGGGGCACGGTCTATGCGCGGGCCGCCGATGGCGGCGAGGCGGATGCAGGCTATGGGCTGGAGACCGAGCTGGCGGAACCTGACGGCGCGCTGGTCGAGGCGGCGCAGGAGGCGGCGCGGGCGCTGGACGCGCTGCTGCGGCCGCTGACCCATCTTGGCAAGCGGATGGAAGCCGTGATCGAGGAAGCGCCCGACTGGCTGGACGGCGCGGCGCGGGCGCGGGTCGAGGGGGCGATTGCCTCGCTTGGCTGGCGGCGCGATCTGGTGACGGCCTGGCTGGCCCTGCTGGCGCGGATCGGCGGGCCGGCGGATGCGGATTTCGTGGACTGGCTGGCGGTCGAGCGGATCGAGGGGCGGGAGTTCGACATCGGCATCCACCGCCACTGGCTGGACCCGACGCGGCCGCTGGCGCAGGCGGTGCTGAAACCGGCGCAGGGCGTGCTGATCACATCCGCCACGCTGAAGGGCGGCGGCGACTGGGACAATGCGGCGAGCCGGAGCGGGGCGACCCATCTGCCGCGCGGAGCGGAGCAGTTCGAGGCGAGCAGCCCGTTCGACTATCCGGAACGGTCGGAAGTGCTGATCGTCACCGACATCAAGCGCGGCGACATTGCGGCGCTGTCGGGCGCCTATGCCCGGCTGATCGAGGCGGCGGGCGGCGGGACGCTGGGGCTGTTCACCGCGATCCGGCGGCTGCGCGCGGTGCATGCGCGGATCGCCGACCGGCTGGCGCGGGCGGGGCTGCCGCTCTACGCGCAGCATGTCGATCCGATGGACACAGGCACGCTGATCGATATTTTCCGCGACGATCCCCGCGCCTCGCTGCTGGGCACCGATGCCTTGCGCGACGGGGTGGACGTGCCCGGCCATTCGCTGCGGCTGGTGGTGATGGAGGGGGTGCCCTGGTCCAAGCCCACCGTGCTGCACGCGGCGCGCAAGCTGGCGGGCGGCGGAAGCGCCTATGACGACCGGCTGATCCGGGCGCGGATGGCGCAGGCCTTTGGCCGGCTGATCCGGCGGGCGGAGGACCGGGGCAGCTTCATCATCCTGTCCGCCGCCATGCCCAGCCGGTTGTTGAGCGCTTTCCCCGCCGGCACGCCGATCCGCCGCCTGACGCTGGACGAGGCCATCATCTCGGTCAGCGGGCAATCCCGCGCTGGCCTTAACGGTAATGCAACGCTAGGGCTTCAGGGACTCGAATCCGGCACCTGGTGACTGTGTTTTCGTGATTTCCGAGTCAGCAGGCGTTCCACCTGCTTCGAAATCACTCTGGGACCTGGAGAAAAAATGAAGCGGTTGATCCTGTTCCGTCACGCCAAGTCCGATTGGGACGATCCGGTTGCGCGGGACTTCGACCGGCCGCTCAACCGCCGGGGGGAAAAGGCGGCGCTGGTGATGGGGGAATTCGCCAAGGCGCGCGACCTGCATTTCGACATGGTGATCGCCTCCCCGGCCGTGCGGGTGGTGGAGACGCTGAACGTCTTCTTCACCGGCTATGGCGAGGTGATCGACCCGCATTGGGACCGGCGCATCTATCTCGCCTCCACGCCCACCCTGTTCGACGTGATCCGCGATCTGCCCGACAGCGCCGGCAGCGTGCTGATGTCCGGGCATAATCCGGGTCTGGAGGAACTGGTCCTCGACCTCGTGCCCGACGATGGCGCGAGCCCGCTGCGCGAGGATGTGGAGGTGAAGTTCCCGACCGCCTCGATCGCGGTGATGGACCTGCCCATCGAACATTGGAGCGAGGCGAAGCCCAATATCGCGACCCTGGCCAGCTTCACGCGCCCGCGCGACCTGGACCCGGCGCTGGGGCCGGGATCGCGCTGAACCTGACGGTTACGCCGATCCCCTGACGGTGGGCGGCGGCGATGGGATGACGGCTGTCCGGACGTGACCGGAAAGGCGCATGATGGCGTGCAGCATATGTCCAGATCGGAACGCGCGGGCCCTATTCCCCGATCGCCCTGGCCAATAGGGTGCGGATGGCTTCCAGGCGCGGCAGCAGATCGGCGTGGGGGGCCGTTTCGCCATTTTTGGGTGCAGGCGCGACCGGCGGCTCGCCACCTCCATCGGCCAGCGCCTTTTGCGCGCCACGGACGGTGAAGCCCTCGACATTCAGCAGATGGTTGATGCGCCGCACCAGCGCCACGTCGGCGGGGCGGTAATAGCGCCGGTTGCCCGATCGCTGGAGCGGACGGAGCTGGGTGAAGCGGGTTTCCCAATAGCGCAATATATGCTGCGGCAAATCGAGTTCGCTCGCCAGCTCACTGATCGTCAGAAATGCGCCCTCTGCCTTTTCCATGGTCCTGATGTTGCACCTTTAGCGGCGCAAAGGTCAACCTTCGGGAAAATGGCTGTTTTGGCGACGGCCCCCTCAGGCCGAGGCGACGCGGTCCCGCATCGTCTGGCTGGCGCGGAAGGTCAGCACCCGGCGCGGCTCGATCGGCACTTCCACGCCCGTCTTGGGGTTGCGGCCCATGCGCTGCGTCTTGTCGCGCAACACGAAGGTGCCGAAGCTGGAGATCTTCACATTCTCCCCGCGTTCGAGCGCGGCGGACATATGCTCCAAAATGGATTCGATTAAGGTTGCCGCTTCTGCCCGTGAAAGGCCAATATGACGGTTCACGCTCTCCGCGAGATCCGCGCGCGTCAGAGTTCCGTTACCGCTCATCGCATTTCCCCACCTTGACACCCGTCGAGCCTAAATGCGGGTGATCATTTGACAATGTGCGCGATTCTGCATGATTCGGCAAGATGACCACCCGGCGAAATCCTTAAAAAACCGTGAAAAATGGGCGGTGTAGCGGTCCCGCAATGGGACTGGGAAGAATATGGCGCAGGGATGCCATCCATTTTGGGTGACATCGGCCTGGCACGAGGATGCTGCCGGGGCGCTGTTTGGTTGAGTCGGAAGTGAAGAGGTCTGGAAAGCAGACAGGCCGCTTTTTCTCACCCGTTCGCCCTGAGCCTGTCGAAAGGCTTCGCTTCCTTGGAACTGTGGCCTCGGGAAAAGGCCAGGCGTCGGACGGGCCCGGCGCGAACGGTTCCTTTTTGGCCTGCTCCGGAACGGATTCCGAACGACTGCATCGGATCGGCGGCTCCAGAGCGCGCTGCGTTAAATCCGGCGCAGGTCGCGCGCTCCAGCTTTCTGCTGTCGCATTCTTTCAGGCAGAAAGCCGGTTCCCATTCGTCGACAGGCTCAGGACCGGCTTTTCCGCACGATGTTCAGGACCAATCCTGGCCCTACACCCGCAGGACGCAGGCGCCCCAGGTGAAGCCGCCGCCCATGGCCTCCAGCACCAGCAGGTCGCCGGACTGGATGCGCCCGTCGCGCATGGCGAGGTCCAGGGCCAGGGGAACCGATGCGGCGGAGGTGTTCGCATGGCGATCCACCGTCATCACCACCTTTTCCGGCGCGAGCTTCAGCTTGCGCGCGGTCGCATCGAGGATGCGGGCATTGGCCTGGTGCGGGACCAGCCAGTCGATGTCCGCCGCGGTCATGTCGGCAGCAGCCATCACTTCGGTCAGCACCGAGGCCAGGTTGGTGACGGCGTGGCGGAAGACTTCCTGTCCCTTCATCCGCAGCTTGCCGACCGTCTGCGTGGTGGAGGGGCCGCCGTCGACATAGAGAAGCTGGTTGTGGCGGCCGTCGGCATGGAGCTTCGAGGCGAGGATGCCGCGCTTGCCGTCAGCGCTTTCCTCGGCGCCCAGCACGACCGCGCCCGCGCCGTCGCCGAAGAGGACGCAGGTGGTGCGGTCTTCCCAGTCGAGGATGCGGCTGAAGGTTTCCGAACCGATCACGATGGCGTTCCGCGCCGCGCCCGAGCAGATCATGCTGTCGGCCACGGTGATGGCGTAGAGGAAGCCGGAACAGACCGCCGCCACGTCGAAGGCGACGCAATCGTTGATGCCAAGCGCGGCCTGGACGATGGTGGCGGTGGCTGGGAAGGTCTGGTCGGGGGTGGCGGTGGCCAGCACGATCAGGTCGATGTCCTGCGCGGACAGGCTGGCGGCTTCCAGCGCCGCCCTGGCCGCATCGGTGGCGAGCGTCGCTGTGGTTTCACCCTCTCCCGCGATGTAGCGGGTGCGGATGCCGGTGCGCTCGACGATCCATTCGTCGCTCGTGTCCACGGTCTGCGCCAATTCGGCATTGGTGACGGAGCGGACCGGCAGGGCAGAGCCCGTGCCCAGGAGAACGGATCGGCGGATCACTTTGCGGGCAGCTCCATCCTGGATGCGGGGGCGGTCAACCCCTCGATCCCGTGCATGTCGGCGGCGATGCGCCGGGTGATGTCTTCCTCCAGCAGCCGGGCGGCGACATGGACGGCATTGGCGACGCCCTTGTCGTTTGCGCTGCCATGGCTTTTCACGACCACGCCATTGAGGCCGAGGAAAACGGCGCCATTATGATTGTTGGGGTCGAGATGATGGCGCAGCAGGTGCATCGCGGGCTTGGAGATCAGGAAGCCGAGCTTGGAACGGATCGAGCTGGTGAAGGCGGTGCGCAGCAGGTCGGTGACGAAGCGGGCCGTGCCCTCCGCCGTCTTCAATGCGACATTGCCGGAAAAGCCGTCCGACACGATGACGTCGACATCGCCGCGGCCGATCTTGTCGCCCTCCGTAAAGCCTTCGAAGGACAGCGGCAGGCTGGTCGCGGCGCGCAGGATCGCGGCGGCGTCGCGGATTTCCTCCGTCCCCTTCATTTCTTCCGTGCCGATGTTCATCAGGCGGACGCGGGGCCGCTCCAGATCGAGCGCGATGCGGGCATAGGCGGCGCCCATCACCGCGAACTGGACAAGGTTGCGGGCGTCGCATTCGGTGTTGGCGCCCAGGTCCAGCATGACCACGTCATTGTCGCCCAGGGTCGGCAGCATGGCGGCCAGCGCGGGCCGGTCGACGCCCTTCATGGTGCGCAGGGCGAGCTTCGCCATCGCCATCAGCGCGCCGGTATTGCCGGAGGAGACCGCAGCGCCGCAATCGCCCGCCTTCACCGCCGCGATGGCCATGCTCATCGAGCTGGTCTTCTTGCGGATGGCAACGCTGGGCTTGTCGCCTGAAGCCACCACATCGGGTGCGTGGACGATTTCCGACGCGGCGCGCAGATTGGGGTGGTTGTCGAGCGCGGACTTGATCCGCGCCTCGTCCCCGAAAAGGGTGAAGCGCAACCCTTCGTGACGGCGACGGGCGAGCGCAACGCCCGCCATCATCACGCGTACGCCTTCATCCCCGCCCATCGCGTCGATTGCGATTCGCGGTTGGCTGGACAAGTTAACGCACCCTTTTCAGGAGAAATGCTTGAGCGTCAGGCCCCGACGGCGACGACTTCACGGCCGTTATAGTGGCCGCAGGCGTCGCAGAGATTGTGCGGGCGCTTCAGTTCGCCGCAATTCGAGCATTCCTGATAGGCCTCGACACGCAGCGAGTCATGGCTGCGGCGCATGCCGCGGCGGGACGGGGACGTTTTCCTCTTGGGGACAGCCATGTCGGCACCTTATTCCATAAATTGATCTGTTAGTGCGACTGGCCGTATCCGATGGATGACGACGCCAACGGCGCCGCAGACCCATGCGGCCCGGATGATCGCGAAGCCCTGCGCCTATAGCGTTTTTTGGCCCGTGCGCAAGTCCTTCTTGCCCCGCCATGCCGCTGCCCTATTCTGGGGGCGTCGCCATGAAAGGAGGGGAAATCCGATGTTGCTGCCGATCACGCTGACGCTGGCCGCCGCCTGCGCGCTGCTCAACATGTGGCTGGGGATTCGATGCGCGCGAATCCGGATTTCGGATCATGTGCTGCACGGCGACGGTGGTAGCGCGCTGTTGGCCAAGCGGATGCGCGCGCATGCCAATTTCATCGAATATGTGCCGGTGACGCTGATTCTCTTCGGGCTGGTGGAACTGGCGGTCGGGGCGTCGATCTGGCTCTGGGGCGCTGGCGCTGGCGCTGGTGCTGGCGCGAATCGCCCATGGCTTCGGGATGGATGCGGAGAAGCCGACCGTCTGGCGCGGTGCAGGAGCGCTGCTGACCTGGGCGGTGATGGTCGGCATGGCGGTGGCGGCGCTCACTGTCGCCTATGGCGCGACGCGGGAGGTGCCGGCGCCGCCCGCCATGGCGATGGTTCGATAGGATCAGGCGAGGACGGCATCCCCCACGAAGGGATTGGTGCGGCGTTCATGGGCGAAGTTGCTCATCGGGCCGTGGCCGGGGACGAAGGCCGTGTCGCCGCCCAACGGCCAGAGCTTGCCGGTGATCGCATCGACCAACTGCTGATGATTGCCCATGGGGAAGTCGGTGCGGCCGATCGACCCCTGGAACAGCACGTCCCCGACGATGGCGAGCTTGCTGGGCGCATGGTGGAAGACGACATGGCCGGGCGTGTGGCCGGGGCAGTGATAGACGTCGAGCGTGAGGTCGCCGACCGTGACCTGATCGCCGTCCTCCAGCCAGCGGTCGGGTTCGAAGCTTTCGCCGTCGATGCCGTATCGGGCGCCGTCCTCGCCCAGCCGGTCGATCCAGAAGCGGTCGGCTTCATGCGGTCCCTCGATCGGAACGCCCAGATCGCGGGCGAGGATGCCCGCCTGGCCGCAATGGTCGATATGACCGTGGGTGACGAGGATCTTCTCTATGGTGACGCCATGCTGCTCGGCCGCCCTTTTCAGAATGGGCAGGTCCGCGCCCGGATCGACGAAGGCGCCGCGATGGGTCGCCGTGCACCAGAAGAGCGTGCAATTCTGCTGGAGCGGCGTGACGGGGATCAGGGCGGCTTTGAGGGGCGGAGTCGTCATGGCGCTGATGTGGCGAAGCTGCGCGCCGGGTGCAAGGCCTTGGGGAGCAGCGAGGGGCATTCGAGGGGGCTGGGGCGGCTTGCTGCTTTTCCGCTTTCCCTGATGCACAAGCTGCTCCCGCGAAGGCAGGAGCACGGCGCGCCTGATGGCTCAACCGGCCAAGGTTCCTAGCCCATTTCCTCCGTCGCGAAGGGTTCCGCCAGGCTGATGCTGTCGAGCACCTTGGCGGTTTCGTCGCGCACGCGGAGCATCACCCGGTGCAGGCGGCATTCCGATTCGGGCAGGCAGTTGGTGCAGGTCTCATGCGCGAAGCGGCTGGCGCAGGGGGTGAGCGCGAGCGAGCCGCGCGTCAGCCGGACGATGTCGCCATAGCTGATGTCGACCGGGGCCAGCGCCAGCCAATAGCCGCCATCCCGCCCACGCTGCGTCGCGACCAACCCTTCGCGCGCCAGTTCCGACAGGATCACCGTCAGGAATTTGGACGGGATATTCTGGCGCGTGGCGATCTCGTTCAGGGGCACCGGGCCTTGCCGGTAGCGGTCTGCGAGATGCTGGAGGGCGCGGATGGCGTAACGGGTCTTCTGCGAAAGCATAGGGCTGTTATTCGCTCCCGCCGGAGATTTGACAAGACATCAGGGCGCGGGATTCAGCGCCTGCCGCGCCTGTTTCGGAAAATCGCTGAACATCGCGTCGACGCCCGTGCCGGCGACCGCCCGGACATAGCCGGCAAAGTCCCCCCTGCCCTGCGGATCGTCCGGGCGCTGGAAGGCGGCGGGCAGGAAACCGTTTTCCATGCGCAGCGTCCAGACATGGACCTGCAATCCGGCCTGATGGGCGCGGTCGACAAGACCCGTCGCCCCGTCGGGGGCGAGCACCATGGCGGTCGCAGGGCCGATGCCGTCCGCATAGTCAGCGATCTGTTGCAGCCCCTGGGTCGTCATCATGTCGGCATAGGTCGTGCCGGGTTCATCGGCCGGTCCGCCCTCGCCGTCCACCAGCTGGATCAGGCGCAGGCGGGTCGCCGCGCGCAGGGCCTTGAGGTTGCCGACCTCGAAGGACTGGATGAAGACCGGATCGGCCTCCGTCTGATAGCCATATCGGCTGAGCAGCGCGAGCAAGGGCGGCTGATGCGGCAGGCCGATGCCCGCGAAATAGCCGGGATGCTTGGTTTCGGGATAGAGGCCGATGCGGCGGCCAAGCTCCGCCTCCTTGGCGCGGACCAGCTTCAATATCTCCTCGAAGGTCGGAATGAGGTACAGGTCGTTGAAGCGGCTGTTGGCGGGGCGAAGCTGCGGCAGCCGTTCGCGGGCGCGCAGCGTGCGCAGTTCCGCGAGCGTGAAATCCTCCGTGAACCAGCCGGAGACGGGCTGGCCGTCGATGGTCTTGCTGGTTCTGCGGGTAGCGAATTCGGGATGATCCGCGACATCGGTGGTGCCGCCAATCTCATTTTCGTGCCGGGCGACGAGGACGCCGTCGCGGGTCAGCACCAGGTCCGGCTCGATATAGTCGGCGCCCTGGTCGATCGCGCGCTCATAGGCGGCGAGCGTATGTTCGGGCCGCTCCCCGCTGGCGCCGCGATGGGCGATGATGAAGGGTTCGGCCATCGCGGGCGCCGCCATCAACAGGGTGAGGAGGAGGATGGCGGCCCGATACATGCCCGGCCGGAGCATCCTCCCCACGGTCATGCCTTCACGCCCTCCAGAGCGTCCTCATAGGTGGTCGCCTTGAAGCCGACGATGGTGCGGTCGCCCAGGTCCAGGATCGGGCGCTTGATCATCGAAGGGTTGCTCATCATCAGCAGAATAGCCTTTTCCGAGTCGATATGCGCCTTGTCGCCCGCGTCCAGCGCCTTGAAGGTGGTGCCGGAACGGTTGAGGATGGTTTCCCACCCATGTTCCATCACCCATTCCTCCAGCTTCGCCTTGTCGACGCCCGACACCTTATAGTCGTGGAAGCTGTAGGCCTTGCCGCTATTGTCGAGGAAATTGCGCGCCTTCTTGATCGTGTCGCAATTCTTGATGCCGTACATGGTCAGCATGGCTGTTATCCCTTGAACGCGGTGACTTCGATCTCGATCTTCATCTCCGGCTTGATGAGGCCGGTGACGATGCAGCTCGCGGCGGGGCGGATGTCGCCGAAGACCGGTGCGGTCGCCTCCCCCAGCACATCCCAATAGGCCGGGTCCGTGATGTAATAGGTGACGCGCACCACGTCCGCGAAGGAGAAGCCCGCCTCCTCCAGCGCCCGGCCGATGACCTTCAGCGCGTTCCTGCCCTGGTCGACGACGGATTCGGGCATGGCCCTGGTTTCGGGATCGGTGCCGGTGGTGCCGGCGACGAAGCACCAGTCGCCCTGGACGACGGCGCGCGAATAGCCGACCTGCGCCTCGAAGGGCGAGCCGGAGGAAATAAGCTGGCGGGGCATGGAAGTTCCTTGTGCAGAACGAAGCGAAAAGGATCGCCGCGGCTCTTGCCCCGTTCGCGGGATGCTGTCCAGCGCCTTTTGCCCGGCGGGAACGGCGCGGGCCGCCGGCCGTTGGAGCGGAAAGGAGACAGAGCATGAACCGACCCGACAACAGTCCCTTTCCCGACACGGGCGAGGAGAATGACGAACAGGCCGAAGCGGGTTCGCAGGCGCAGGACGTGGCCGACGAGGCGCGGGTGCGGTCGACGGACCTGGCCGAAGACAGCGAGCGCGGCGGGCGGCCCAACCCGGCGCAGATCCTACCCGACGACACGCCCGATCTGGTGGAGAAGATGGAGGAGATGAACCGATCCGGCCGGATCGACAATGACGCCTTCGCCGGCGAACCGCAGATGGACGATGAGGAGGATATATTGGGGCCGACCGAGGACGAGGAATAAGGTCCGGCCCGCCGGCCTGCTATCCGGCTAAGCCGCGTTCTGATCCAGCGACAGGTTGATCATCCCCCGCGCCATATGGCCGAGCGCATCGGCCATGGCGGCGGCGAGTTGCGGGTCGATGCCCGGTTGCGCCTTTATGGCGCGGGTCATGGCGGCGGACCATCGATCCGCCAGCGCCGAGGTGATCGGGAAGGCGCGGTGCAGCGACATGATGCACTGGCCGCGTTCGAACCAGTCGCGCGGGCCGCCGGACCATCCCGCCAGAAAGCGGGTGAGACCATGGCGCACGGCGCTGAGGTCGGCCGCATGGATGGCGCGCAGATCGGCATAGGCGGGGTCCCGGTCGATCAGGTCGTAGAAACGGTTGGCGATGGCGGCGACGGTCGCTTCGCCGCCGATGCGGGCATAGGGGGTGGTCATGGAGCCTCCTGCGGATGGGCACAGCGTGGCGGCTTGCGGGCGGCGATCATTGATCAGGGTCAAATCGGACGCTTTTGGCGCGAGACGGCAGGAGCGGCTTTCGTTATGGCCCCGTCATGAGCCGAGGGTCGAGGAAGAAGCGCAGCGAAACGGTCTGGTTGGCGGAGGCGCGTCGGGCTGGGCGCGGGCGCCTGCAACCCAGGAAGTCCCGTGGGCCCTCCATCGCCGTCCTGGTGATCGGCGGGGTGCTGATCGGCGCGGCGCTGGGCTGGTTCGGGCCGGACCTGGCGCAGCGCTTCCAGAGGAGTGGGCGGGAGGCCGCCTTTCCCGTCGCAGGGGACAGCCTGTCGGCGCAATTCGGCTTCTGCCATGTCGGCGGGGGCGTCAATTGCGTGGTCGACGGAGACACCTTCTGGTTCCATGGCGAGAAGGTGCGGGTGATGGACATCGACGCGCCGGAAACGCACGGGCCGCGCTGTGCCGAGGAAGCCGCTCTGGGAGCGCGGGCGACGCAGCGATTGCATCAGTTGATGAATGCCGGCCCTTTCTCGCTGGAGAGCGGGGATCGGGAGACGGACCGCTATGGGCGGGCGCTGCGGGTGGTGACGCGCGGCGGGCAGTCGATCGGCGAGATGCTGGTGAGCGAAGGGCTGGCGCGGGAATGGGACGGGGCGCGGCACCCATGGTGTTGATGGCCCGCTATTGATGGCCCGGTGTTAAGCGGGTCGGGAGGGGAGGGCCTTCGCCCTCCCCCTACCGCTTAGCGGCAGCTCAGATTGCCGCGGTCGATCTCCCGGCCCAGCAGCGCGCCCGCGCCTGCGCCGATGAGGATGCCCGCCGTGTTCGAATAGCCGCGGTCGAGCTGGCCGCCGAGCAGGCCGCCCAGCGCCGCGCCGACGATCAGACCGGTGGTGCCGTCCGAACGGCGGCAATAATAGCGGTCGTCATAGCCGCGATAGATGCGGGTGGAGCGGGTGACGCGGATCGGCTCGTAACCGCCGCGATAATAGCGGTCAGGCCGATAGTAGCGGCCATAGCGCGGGTCCGGCCGGTTCCAGTCATAGCTGTAGATCACGCCGCCGGGACGGCGCCAGCCTTCGTGACGGCCATTGTCGTGGCGGCCGCCATGCTTCCAGTCGTCGCGGCCATGGCCCTTGCCATGTCCGGCCCAGGGCGGCGGATCGGCGGCGGCAGGGGCGGCGCTCAGCGTCACGGCGCCAAGCGACAGGGCGGCGAAAGCGGTTTTCAGGGTGGATTTCATCTCTGGCTCCCTTGGTCGACTTTTCGATGGGAGCACAACAAACCAAAGCAGATAAACGTTGCATGAACGGAACAAAACAGGGCGTTCATGCGGGGGTCAGCTTGCCGGCCGGCGGGGACGGCCGGCAAGCATTGCCTTGGACCGAAAGGCGGCACCGTGGGAGCGGTGCCGCCTTTTCGCCTGTCATGATTATTCCGCCGCGATCCCGGCGGCCTTGAACATATCTGGATCGCCCGCTTCATCCGCATTGGCGGCGGTGCCGCCCTTGAGCTTGGAGCGGCGGTCGAACGCATCCCACACGTCGTTCCACTGGCCGCGGGTGGCCGCCTTTGAATATTCCGTGGCGCGGGTTTCGAAGAAATTGGCGTGCTCCACGCCGTTCAGCAGCGGGGTCAGCCAGGGGAGCGGGTGCTCGTCGATCATGTAGATGGGCTTCAGGCCCAATTGCCCCAGGCGCCAGTCGGCGATGTAGCGGACATATTTCTTGATGTCCTTGGGCGTCATGCCGGGCACCGGGCCCATTTCGAAGACGAGGTCGACGAAGGCGTCCTCGATGCGGACGGTCTTCTGGCACATGTCCATGATGTCGTCCTTGACCGCCGGGGTCAGGCAGTCGCGTTCCTTCACGAAGGCGTGGAACAGGCGGACGATGCCCTCGCAGTGTAGCGTCTCGTCGCGGACCGACCAGCTCACGATCTGGCCCATGCCCTTCATCTTGTTGAAGCGCGGGAAGTTCATCAGCATCGCGAAGCTGGCGAAAAGCTGCAACCCCTCGGTGAAGCCGCCGAACATGGCCAGCGTCTTGGCGATGTCCTCGTCCGTGTCGACGCCGAACTGCTGGAGATAGTCGTGTTTGTCCTTCATCTCCTTATACTGCATGAAGGCGCTATATTCGCTTTCCGGCATGCCGATGGTGTCGAGCAGGTGCGAATAGGCGGCGATGTGGACCGTTTCCATGTTGCTGAAGGCGGTCAGCATCATCTTGATTTCGGTCGGCTTGAACACGCGGCCGTATTTTTCGTGGTAGCAGTCCTGCACCTCCACGTCCGCCTGGGTGAAGAAGCGGAAGATCTGCGTCAGCAGGTTGCGTTCATGGTCGCTGAGCTTCTGCGCCCAATCGCGGCAATCCTCGCCCAGGGGCACTTCCTCCGGCAGCCAGTGGAGCTGCTGCTGGCGCTTCCAGAACTCATAGGCCCAGGGATATTCGAAGGGCTTGTAGACCTTGCTGGCTTGAAGAAGGGGCATGGGTTTTTACTCCGCGAAACTTATACCAGACCCTCTCCCCTTGTGGGAGAGGGAGGGGCCCATCGCGTCAGCGATGGGAGGGTGAGGGGTGAAGGCGGCGATGGTTGCCAGCACGCCTTCCAGATTCTGCATCACGTCATGGTTCCAGAAGCGGATCACGCGATAGCCTTCCCGTTCGAGGAAGGCCGTGCGGGGCGCATCTGCCGATTCTTCATGTTGGCCGCCATCCAGTTCGACGACCAGGCGGGCGGCATGAGAGGCGAAGTCCGCGAAATAGGGGCCGATGGGAACCTGGCGGCGGAACTTCGCTGCGGACAGCTTTTGGCGGAGATGCTTCCAGAGCAGCTTCTCAGCATCCGTGGCGTTGCGGCGCAGTTCTCTCGCACGGGCGATCGTCGGGTTTGGGGCCTTACCCCTCACCTTCCCACGCGGCTTTGCCGCGCGGGCCCCTTCCTCTCCCACAAGGGGAGAGGAAATTATCGGGTCACTGGCAGGCGAGGCACTCGTCATAGTCGGTGGTCTCGCCGATTTCGAATTTGGGGGCGTCGATGGTGTTGTCCGCTTCCACCCCGCCCGCGAAGCCGGCGCGCTGGACCGATTTCGAGCGGAGATAATAGAGCGACTTGATGCCCAGCTCCCACGCCCGGTAGTGGAGCATCAGCAGGTCCCATTTCTCCACATCGGCCGGGATGAACAGGTTCAGCGACTGCGCCTGGTCGATATAGGGCGTGCGGTCGGCGGCCAGTTCGAGCAGCCAGCGCTGGTCGATCTCGAAGCTGGTCTTGAACACATCCTTTTCCTCCTGGGTCAGGAAGTCGAGATGCTGGACGCTGCCGCCCTTTTCCAGGATCGAATTCCAGACAGCCGTCGAGTCCTTCGCCTTTTCGACCAGCAGCTTTTCGAGATAGGGGTTCTTGACCGCGAAGCTGCCCGACAGCGTCTTGTGGGTGTAGATGTTCGCCGGGATCGGTTCGATGCAGGCCGACGCGCCGCCGCAGATGATGCTGATCGACGCGGTGGGCGCGATCGCCATCTTGCAGGAGAAGCGCTCCATCACGCCCATGTCGGCGGCGTCCGGGCACGGGCCGCGCTCGACCGCGAGCTGCATCGAGGCTTCGTTCACCTTCTCGTTGATGTGCTTGAAGATGCGCAGGTTCCAGCTTTTCGCCATCGCGCCTTCGAAGGGAAGTCCCCGGGCCTGGAGGAAGGAGTGGAACCCCATCACCCCCAGGCCCACCGACCGTTCACGGCTCGCACTATATTTCGCCCGCGCCATTTCCGGCGGCGCGCGGTCGATATAGTCCTGCAGCACATTGTCGAGGAAGCGCATGACATCCTCGACAAACTGCCTGTCGTCCTTCCACTCATCCCAGGTTTCGAGATTGAGGGAGGAAAGACAGCAGACGGCCGTGCGGTCATTGCCGATATGGTCGCGACCCGTCGGCAAAGTGATTTCGGAGCAGAGGTTGGAGGTCGACACCTTGAGGCCGAGATCGCGGTGATGCTTGGGCATCGTGCGGTTCACGGTGTCGTTGAAGACGATATAGGGTTCGCCGGTGGCGAGGCGGACCTCCACCAGTTTCTGGAACAGGGCGCGGGCGTTGACGCTGCCGCGCACCGACTGGTCCTTCGGGCTGCGCAGGGCGAAGTCCTTGCCGTCGCGCACCGCCTCCATGAACTCGTCGGTCAGCAGGACGCCATGGTGCAGGTTCAGCGCCTTGCGGTTGAAGTCGCCCGACGTCTTGCGGATTTCCAGGAATTCCTCGATCTCCGGATGGGAGATGTCGAGATAGCAGGCAGCCGAGCCGCGGCGCAGGCTGCCCTGGCTGATCGCGAGGGTCAGCGAGTCCATCACGCGGACGAAGGGGATGATGCCGCTGGTCTTGCCGTTGAGGCCCACCGGCTCCCCGATGCCGCGCACATTGCCCCAATAGGTGCCGATGCCGCCGCCCCGGCTGGCGAGCCAGACATTCTCGTTCCAGGTGTTGACGATGCCTTCCAGGCTGTCGTCGACGCTGTTCAGATAGCAGCTGATGGGCAGGCCGCGTCCGGTGCCGCCGTTCGACAGGACGGGCGTCGCGGGCATGAACCAGAGGCGCGAGATATAGTCGTAGACGCGCTGGGCATGGTCGGCGTCGTCGGCATAGGCGGCGGCGACGCGGGCGAACAGGTCCTGATAGCTCTCGCCGGGCAGCAGATAGCGGTCCTGCAGCGTGTCCTTGCCGAAATCGGTCAGCAGCGCGTCGCGGCTGGCGTCGGTCACGACATGGAAACGGCGTTCCAGCACGGTTGACGAGCCCGGCGTGGGATCGGCCTTGGGGGCCGGCGCCTGGTCCGAAGGAGCGGGAGCCTTCTTCTTGTCCGCCACGGTTTCGACCACTTCGTCAATCACGGTTGCCACGTCGCTTGCACTCACCTGTTCGCTGTCTCGAAAATCCATGACCAGCTCCCCGAATGTTCCTGTTTCGTTCGATTCGGTCAAGCCGCTGCCGGCCGGGCCGAACGAATGTAGCATTATCGACCCGGTCAGGCACGGAGATGGGGCCAGCAGACGCGATCGCAAGGGCAAAAACAGCCTTCCTCCGGGAACCGGCCCGGTTGGTGCGATCACAATCTGTTGGGTAACCCCCGTTAACCCGATACAAGGGATAGTGCCACAGCTTCATTTCCTTTCAAGGGGGTAAATGACAGTTCGGGGACTCGGTTCATCGACGCGGAGACTCATTTCATCGACGGTCCGGCACGGCGCAGCGCAGCGACGCACGGACTTTCCTTGGCTTTGCAAAAGGCAAGAGGGACAATTTGGCGCGGAAAATAAATTTGGCTTGCCACGCAATTCCCCGGGCCGGGCGATTCCGCGCTTGGCGCTTCGTGACGGATGGATGACAAGACAGGGGAACGGAATGGCGCGAACCCATGGCCGACGAGAGGAGCCGACATGATTCTCTATTACCACCCCCTCTCCTCCTGCAGCTGGAAGGTGCTGATCGCCCTTTACGAGAACGGCACGGCTTTCGAAGCGCGCATGCTGGACGATCCGGCCGTGGCGGAGGCGTGGCTGACGCTGTGGCCGCTGGGGAAGTTCCCCGTGCTGCGGGACGAGGCGCGGGACAGGACGGTCGCGGAAACCAGCATCATCGTCGAATATCTGGGACGGCATCATCCCGGACCCTTCCGGCCGATACCCGAGGATGCCGACGCGGCGCTGGAGGTGCGGCTGATGGACCGGCTGTTCGACCTCTATGTGATGACGCCGATGCAGGCGATCGTCGCGGACAAGATCCGGCCCGAGGGCGTGGCCCGCGATTCCCATGGCGTGGGGGAGGCGCGGCGAATGCTGGGCAAGGCCTATGCGTTGCTGGAGGCGCGGATGGCGGGGCGGCGCTGGGCGGCGGGCGACGATTTCACCTTGGCCGATTGCGCGGCGGCCCCGGCGCTGTTCTATGCCGACAAGATCGAGCCGATGCGCGGGGGTTTTCCGGGGCTGCGCGCCTATCTGGAACGGTTGGAGGCGCGGGAAAGCTTTGCCCGGGTGCTGCGGGAGAAGCAGCCCTGGTGGTCCATGTTTCCCTTTGCGGATTAGGCCTTAGGGGATCGGGCAGCGCTTCCGAATCGCCTCAGGCCCGGCTCGGGGCCGTCTCGCGCGGCACGGCACGGTCCCGGCGACGGCGCCACCAGCCCAATATCGCCTCGCCAGCGGGCCGTTCGACCAGCCGGTTGATCAGCGTGCCCAGCGCCAGCGCCACGGCGAACGCCGCCGCAAATCCCGCCCAGGGGCTATATCCCGCCTCCGCCATCTTGAGCATCACGACGAAACCGACATGCTGGTGGATGAGGTAGAAGGAATAGCTGATACCGCCCATCCAGACGAGCGGACGAAGGCTGAGGAAGTGCAGCCGCCCGGCGGTCAGCGCTGCGAAGGCGGCGAGCAGCAGGAGGCCGGCCAGCATGATGTCCGGGCTGTCGATCGTCGCGATCGACAGCAGCGCAAGCGCGGCATAGGGCGCCTGTTGCAGCCAGCTCCGCTGCCCTGCCCAGACGCGATAGGACAATATGCCGATGATGAAGAAGGGCACGTAGCGCAGCACCAGCAGCATCACGATCCGCTCCGGCATGCCCGGCCACAGCGCATAGAGCCAGCGCAGGGCCAGCCAGGCGAGCAGTACGGGTTCCAGCCGCCTGAGGCCCGTCCACTTCCAGATCGACAGCATGCAGACATAGAAGGCGATCTCTACCGTCAGCGTCCAATAGGCGCCGTCGACCTCCGGCAGGAAGGCGAAGCCCTGCAGCATGGTGACATTGGCCAGGATCGCCCCCGGCCCGATCAGCAGTTGCGAGACATGGGCCAGATATTCGATGCCCAGCGTCAGCAGCATGGCGACCAGATAGGCGGGATAGAGCCGGGCGAAGCGGTTGATCAGGAAATCGGCGGTGGTGCGGATGCGATCGAGCGTGAAGAAGATCGCGAAGCCGGAGATGGCGAAGAACAGCAGCACCCGGTAATTGCCGCCCAGAAAGCGGAAGGGCACATGGGCCGCCTGGGGGAACAGCTCATGGAAGCGCGTCGAATAGTGGAAGACGAGCACGCACAGCGCGCCCAGCCCCCGCAAGGCGTCCAATTCCGTCAGGCGGCGGGTGGAAGGGCGCGGCCCCGTCATGAGTCCGCCATAGCAACAGAACAGCAATCATACCGTTAATATCGTGGTTAACGCGCAGCCCGGCGGCATTTCCGGAAAAAAAAGCGGCGGTGGCGCGACGAGGCCCGTTGCGCGCCCCGTCGGCCTATCGGCTGGCATGGCATTGCGCGTCAGCGGCGCAACCGGCGTGGAAAGCTATTGCCCGCCTACTTCCGCGGCGCGTTTCAGCCCCTGCAACTGTTCGGCCAGCACCCTGTCGACGATCGGAGCGATGCCCGCGGCACCGGCGCGGAGATAGCCGCCGACGACATAGCTCATCCCGACACGCGCGCCCTCGCCGTCGGGCGCAATGTCGAAGGTGAGCGTGCCGGTCACCGCCTCCGCCTGCAAAGGCCCCAGCGCTCCGGACAGGCGCAACTGCCTGTCGGGCTGCGCCTGGATCACGCGGCCATGTTCGACGCTGCCCGGCCTGCCGTCCTTCCCCGGCACCTTCTCGCAAAAGCAGCCGCCGGCTACGGGATCAAGGCTGAGATTGGCGGCGTCGCCGCTATATGTATGCTGCCCGTTCCACCAGCGCCCCGGCTGGCCCAACAGCCGATAGACGGTGGCCGCGTCGGCGGAGATGTGGACGCTGTTCTCCACGGCGAAGCCATGATCGCTGCTGCCGGTGACGGCAGAATGGGCCGGCGCAGCCATCGCCACGCCAGCCCATATCCATATCCGCTGCTTTCCCATCGCGCCTTCCCTTCCCTGATCAGAAGGGTAGCCTAATGCCGATTGCCGCATTTGCCGAGCGGCCGAATGCGGCAATCCGGCGCGAACGGAGAGGTGTCAGGCGCCTTTGCCGTCCAATATGGCGGCAATCGCGACCGTCACATCGTCCATATCGGCCATGCCGTCGACCCGCGAGACGATGCCGCGCGCTTCGTAGATCGGCAGGATCGGCGCGGTCTTGGCGCGATATTCGGCCATGCGGGTGCGGACGGTTTCCTCATTGTCGTCGGGACGGCGCTTGAATTCGTGCCCATGGCACTTGTCGCACTCGCCCTCGACCTTGGGCTGCTTGAAGCTGTCGTGATAGCCCTCGCCGCAGGTCGCGCAGGTGAAGCGGCCGGTGATGCGCTCTACCAGGGCATCCTCGTTCACTTCCAGTTCGATCACATGGTCTAGGGTGCGGTTGCGGTCGGCCAAGATGCCGTCCAGCGAATGGGCCTGCGCCTCCGTCCGCGGATAGCCGTCGAAGATCACGCCGGTTTCGGGCGCCAGGGCATCCAGCGCCTCCCCGATGATGCCGGAGACGATCTCGTCCGACACCAGTTCGCCGGCCTCCATCACCGCCTTGGCCTTGAGGCCGATGGGCGTCCCGGCCTTCACCGCCGCGCGCAGCATGTCGCCGGTCGAGAGTTGCACCATGGCCCGGCTGTCCACCAGGCGCGTCGCCTGCGTTCCCTTGCCGGCGCCCGGAGGGCCGAGCAGAATGATATTCATGTCGCGCATTCTCCCCTGTTCTTCGCGCTTTTTACCGTTCCGCGCCGCTTAGCGCAGACGCCCTTTCAGCTTCGCCTTCTTGATCAGATCCCCATATTGATGGGCGAGCAGGTGGCTCTGGATCTGCGTCACGGTGTCGACCGTAACATTGACGACGATCAACAGGCTAGTCCCACCAAGGTAGAAGGGAATGCCCGCCCGGGCGATCACGAATTCCGGCACCAGGCAGATGAAGGCCAGATAGGCCGCACCGATCACCGTGATCCGGGTGAGCACATAGTCGAGATAATTTTCGGTGTTCTTGCCCGGACGGATGCCGGGAATGAAGCCGCCATTGCGCTTCAGATTGTCGGCCGTCTCTTCCGGATTGAACACCACGGCGGTGTAGAAGAAGCAGAAGAAGACGATGCCGAGACCGTAGAGCGCCATATAGACCGGGCTGCCGTGCGACAGATACTGGTTCAGCGTCAGCACGAAATCGCCCAGCCTGCTCTCGCCCGCCACGGTCTGGCCGGCGAATTGCGAGACGGTGAGCGGCATCAGCAGCAGCGAGCTGGCGAAGATCGGCGGGATCACGCCCGCCGTGTTGACCTTCAGCGGCAGATGGCTGCGGTCGGCCTGCATCAGGCCCTGGCGCGTCTGGCGCTTGGGATATTGGATCAGCACCCGGCGCTGCGCCCGCTCCATGAAGCAGATGAAGGCGATGAGGCCGAAACCGAGCACGATCACCAGGAAGATGACCAGGCCGGAAATCGCGCCCGTGCTGCTCGACTTGAACAGGTTGCTGAGCGTCACCGGCAATTGCGCGACGATGCCCGCCATGATGATGAGCGAGACGCCGTTGCCGATGCCGCGCGAGGTGATCTGCTCACCCAGCCACATCAGGAACATGGTGCCGCCGATCAGCGAGATCACCGCCGCGACGCGGAACAGATAGCCCGGATCGACCACCGCCTGCACGCCGGACTGGGCGCCGAAGCTTTCCAGCCCCACGGCGATGAAATAGCCCTGGACGGCGGTCAGGCCCACCGTGCCGTAGCGGGTATATTGGTTCAGCTTCTTGCGGCCGCTTTCGCCTTCCTTCTTGATCGCCGCGAGTTGCGGCGAGAGGGAGGCGGCGAGCTGCACCACGATCGAGGCGGTGATGTAGGGCATCACGCCGAGCGCGATCAGGCTCATGCGCGACAGCGACCCGCCCGAGAAGGTGTTGAAGATGTCGAGGATGCCGCCATTGGTCTGCTTGTAAAGCTGCGACAGCGCGGTCGGATCGACGCCCGGCAGCGGCACGAAGCTCAGGAAGCGGAAAACGATCAGCGCGCCCAGGGTGAACCACAGGCGCTTCTTGAGGTCGGTGGCCTGGCTGAACTTCGCCAGGCTGAGATTGGATGCGAGCTGGTCGGCTCTCGATGCCATCTTGGCTGCCCTTCAAAACATCTTGCCGGGATTTGGAAAGCCCGGAGCGGAATCGCTAACCCCTTAGCGGGGCGATGGGGCGCTGTCGAACCGGGAATTGCACCCCGTCCATTCCGAATGGCCTTGCGCCTGTCGACAGGCTCAGCCTCCACTCGATACGGACGGCGAGGGTTCCGGAGTCCCCAAAACACGTGGCCCCGCTCACCCATATCGGGCAGCGGGGCCATGCTTGCAAGCCTTACGGCTTAATTCACGCCTTCTTCGCGGCCTTGGCGCTGCCCTTCTTGGCGGCGGCCTTTTCAGCGGCGGGAACGACGGCGATCACTTCGACCTTGCCGCCAGCCTTTTCGACGGCTTCGACAGCGCCCTTCGACGCGCCGGCGACGAGCAGGTTGACCTTGGCCGTCAGTTCGCCCTTGCCGAGCAGACGCACGCCGTCCTTGCCGCCACGGGCCAGGGCGGCCGCCTTCAGCGCCGCGTGGTCGATGGTCGCATTGGCGTCCAGCTTGCCGGCGTCGATCGCCTTCTGCACCGCGCCGAGGTTCACGATCGCGTAATCCTTGGCGAAGATGTTGTTGAAGCCGCGCTTCGGCAGACGCATGTGGAGCGGCATCTGGCCGCCTTCGAAGCCGTTGATGCTGACGCCAGAACGCGCCTTCGCGCCCTTCTGACCGCGACCGGCGGTCTTGCCCTTGCCCGAGCCGATACCACGGCCGACGCGCATCCGGCCCTTGCGGGCGCCGGCATTGTCATTGAGTTCGTTAAGCTTGGTCATAATCTGCACTCGCTTTCGCTATGTTCGCGCGAAGGCCCGATCCACCAGGACCGGGCCGGAGCCCCGGCGAATGCCGGGGCCTCGTGAGGCTGGGCGCATCCCGTTGAAGAAGCGCCCAGCGGTTTGCGATCCCGGCTTGCGCCGGGATGACGGTTTAGTCGACCACCGCCACCATATGGGGCAGCTTCGCGATGGCGCCGCGGACTTCCGCAGTGTCTTCCAGCTCCACCACGCGGTGCATCTTGCCAAGGCCGAGGCCGATCAGAATCTTCTTCTGAGCTTCGGGACGGCGGATCGGTGAGCCGATCTGCTTGATCTTGATCTTCGCCATGATGTCTTACTCCGCAATCGCTTCGGCATCCGCCTGGGCGACTTCGGCCGAGGCGCCGCCGCGACGGAGCAGGTCGGCAACCTTCTTGCCGCGACGCTGCGCCACCGCCTTGGGGCTGACCTGTTCACCCAGCGCCTCGAAGGTCGCCCGGATCATGTTGTAGGGGTTCGACGTGCCGTTCGACTTGGTCACGACGTCAGCGACGCCGAGGCTTTCGAACACGGCGCGCATCGGACCGCCCGCGATGATGCCCGTACCGGCAGGCGCCGAACGCACGGTCACCTTGCCGGCGCCGAAATGGCCCTTGCCGTCATGGTGCAGGGTGCGGCCTTCCTTCAGCGGAACGCGGACCATCGCCTTCTTCGCCGAAGCGGTCGCCTTGCTGATGGCTTCGGGCACTTCGCGCGCCTTGCCATGGCCGAAGCCCGCACGGCCCTTGCCGTCACCAACGACGACCAGAGCGGCGAAACCGAAGCGCTTGCCGCCCTTCACCGTCTTCGAGACGCGGTTGATGTGAACCAGCTTCTCGATCAGCTCCTCACCCTGTTCCTCGTCACGATTGCCGCGACGGTCGTCGCGACGGCCACGGCCGCCACGCTCGCCACGGTTGCGGTCACCGCCACGGCCACGGCCCCGACCGGGACCCCGGCCTTCGGTCTGCTCGCCGCCTTCAACGGCCGCGGGTGCGCCCGGCTGGGCCTGGATATCGTTTTCGTCAGCCATGATCAGAACTCCAGCCCGGCTTCACGGGCCGCATCGGCCAGCGCTTTGACGCGGCCATGGAACAGGAAGCCACCACGGTCGAAGACGACCCGGGTGACGCCGGCGGCGGTCGCCGCAGCGGCAACGCGCTTGCCGACATCCGCAGCGGCATCGGCGGTGGCGCCGGTATTGCCGCGGACATCCTTGTCCAGGGTCGACGCGGCGGCCAGGGTCTTGCCCTGCGCATCGTCGATGATCTGGGCATAGATGTGACGGCCCGAACGGTGGACGCTGAGGCGCGGGCGGGTACCCGAAACAGCCTTGAGCGCGGTGCGGACGCGGCGGCGACGCCGCGCGAAGAGGGAAAGCTTTGCCATCTTACTTCTTCTTCCCTTCCTTGCGGAAGATGAACTCGCCGGCGTACTTGATGCCCTTGCCCTTATAGGGTTCGGGCTTGCGCCAGCGGCGGATCTCGGCGGCAACCTGACCCACCTGCTGCTTGTCGATGCCGCTGATCTCGACCGTGGTGTTGTCCGGGGTCTTGATCTCGATGCCTTCGGGCACCGCGAAGTCGACGTCATGCGAATAGCCGAGCTGCAGCTTCAGGGTCTTGCCCTGGGCATTGGCGCGGTAGCCGACACCGGTGATCAGCAGCTTCTTCGAGAAGCCCTCCGTCACGCCGGTGATCAGGTTCTGGATCAGCGTGCGCTGCATGCCCCAGAAAGCGCGGGCGCGCTTGCTGTCATTGGCAGGCTTCACCGCGATCGAGCCTTCCTCGATGCTGTAGGTGACTTCGTCGGCCAGCGGCAGCGACAGGGTGCCCTTGGGACCCTTCACCGAAAGCTGGCCGTCGGCGATGGCCGCGGTGACGCCCGCGGGGACGGCAACCGGCTTCTTACCAGTACGGCTCATCAGAACACCTCCGCCAGCACTTCGCCGCCGACATTCTGCTCGCGCGCTTCGGCGTCGGACAGAACGCCCTTGGGCGTCGAGACAATGGTGATGCCAAGGCCGTTGCGCACGACGGGAAGTTCCTTGGAACCCGAATAGACGCGGCGGCCGGGCTTGGACACGCGGGCGACATGCTTGATCGCCGGCTGGCCCTCGAAATATTTCAGCTCGATGCGCAGGCCGGCATGCTTGCCGAGCAGTTCCTCGGAATAGCCGCGGATATAGCCTTCGCGCTGCAGCACGTCGAGCACGCGGGCGCGGAGCTTCGAAGCGGGGGACACAACGCTGTCCTTCTTCGCCTGCTGCCCGTTGCGGATGCGGGTGAGCATATCACCCAGGGGATCGGTCAATGCCATCTCAAATGATCCTTACCAGCTCGACTTGGTGACGCCGGGGATCAGGCCCTTGTTGGCCAGATCACGCAACTGCACGCGGCAGAGACGGAATTTGCGGTAATAGGCCCGGGGACGGCCCGTCAGCTCGCAGCGATTGCGCACGCGGGTCGGGTTGCCGTTGCGGGGGATTTCCGCCATCTTCAGACGCGCGATCAGACGCTCCGTGTCGTCGAGCGCGGTATCGGCTGCGATCGCCTTGAGCTTCGCATAGCGGCCGGCATATTTCTTCACCAGCTTCTTGCGGCGCTCATTCTTGTTGATCGAACTCAGTTTCGCCATGACTTAAGTTCTCTTTCTTAGCCTAACGGTTGGAAAGAGAAGCGGGACCTTTTCAGGCCGCCTGCTTCTCTTCGAGCGGGAAGGGGAAGCCGAAGAGACGCAGCAGTTCGCGCGCTTCCTCGTCCGTCTTCGCCGTGGTGGTCACGATGATGTCCATGCCGCGCACCTTGTCGATGCGGTCATAGTTGATCTCGGGGAAGATGATCTGCTCCTTGATGCCGAAGGCATAGTTGCCGCGGCCGTCGAAGCTCTTCGGGTTGAGACCGCGGAAGTCGCGCACGCGGGGCAGAGCGATGTTGATCAGGCGATCAAGGAACTCATACATGCGCTCGCGGCGCAGCGTGACCTTGGCGCCGATCGGCATGCCTTCACGCAGCTTGAACTGCGCGATCGACTTGCGGGCCTTGGTGATGACCGGCTTCTGGCCGGCGATCAGTTCCATTTCCTCGGCGGCCGAAGTGACCTTCTTCTTGTCCTGCGTGGCTTCGCCAACGCCCATGTTGAGCGTGATCTTCTCGATCTTCGGCACTTCCATGACGTTCTTGTAACCGAACTTCTCGGTCATCGCCTTGGCGATTTCGGCGTCATAGAGCGCCTTCGAGCGCGGGATGTACTTGTCGCTCATTACAGCACCTCACCGGACTTGACGGCGACACGGACCTTCTTGCCGTCGCGATCCTCGAAGCGGACGCGGGTCGGCTTGCCATCCTTGTCAGCGACAGCGACGTTCGAAATGTGGAGCGGCGCGGGCTTGCGCTCGATGCCGCCCTGCGGGTTCGCCTGGTCGGGCTTGCGGTGACGCGCATGCACGTTGATGCCTTCGACGAGGACCTTGTCCTCCTTCGGCAGCACCTGCAGGACGGCGCCGGTGCGGCCCTTGTCCTTGCCGGCCAGGATGACGACCTTGTCGCCCTTCTTGATCTTGGCAGCGCTCATTACAGCACCTCGGGGGCGAGCGAGATGATCTTCATGTGCTTCTTGGCGCGCAGTTCGCGAACGACCGGGCCAAAGATACGGGTGCCGATCGGCTCCTCGTTCTTGTTGATCAGCACGGCGGCATTGCCGTCGAAGCGAATCACGCTGCCGTCAGCGCGGCGCACGTCCTTGGCGGTGCGCACGATGACGGCGCGGTGCACGTCACCCTTCTTCACCTTGCCACGAGGCGCAGCTTCCTTGATCGAGACGACGATGATGTCGCCCACGCTCGCGAAACGACGCTTCGAGCCGCCCAGCACCTTGATGCACTGGACGCGCTTGGCGCCGCTGTTGTCAGCGACGTCAAGATTGGATTGCATCTGGATCATGGATCCGGTTCCTTCTTATTTGGCCTACCGGGACAATTCCCGGCGGTTCCGAATTTCACTGCACTAGAGCCCTTGGCGAACCATCTGACTCTACCTTTGAGGAGCCATCTGACTCTACGCGAAGCGCGGGCCTGTACCCTTTCCAGGCGGAAAAGGCCAGCCCCGCGCGACACTTTTCTTCAAAGGCTCAGCGAGCCTCCCTCAGGCCGCCGTTTCCGGCGACTTGTGGGTGTCCACACGCTCGATGACCTTCCAGGTCTTGAGCTTGGAAATCGGAGCGGTCTCCTCAATGCGGACCGTTTCGCCTTCCTTGTAGACATTGCCCTCGTCATGGGCATGGTACTTCTTCGAACGGCGGATGATCTTGCCGTAGAGCGCATGCTTAACCTTGCGCTCCACGCGAACCACCACCGTCTTGTCGGTCTTGTCGGAAACCACCGTTCCCGTCAGCACGCGCTTGGGCATCGTGTGATTTCCTTCTTACTTCGCAGCCGAGCGCGAACGCTCGGACTGAAGGGTCTTGATCTGCGCGATCGACCGGCGGACTTCACGCACGCGGCTGGGCTTTTCCAGCTGGTTGGTGGCCGCCTGGAAGCGCAGGTTGAACTGCTCGCGCTTCAGGTTGTTGAGTTCGGTCGACAGTTCGTCGTCCGTCTTGGTCTTGAGGTCGGCAACGTTCGCCACGGCTTAGCCCTCCAGGTGCGAGGTGTCGCCGAGGCGGGCAACGACCTTGGTCTTGATGGGCAGCTTCATCGCGGCGCGCGAGAAGGCCTCTGCTGCGAGCGGGCCGGGAACGCCGTCCAGTTCGAACAGGATGCGGCCGGGCTTGACGCGGGCCGCCCAATATTCGACCGAACCCTTGCCCTTGCCCTGACGGACTTCGGCGGGCTTCTTCGACACCGGCACGTCGGGGAACACGCGGATCCACAGACGGCCCTGACGGCGAAGGTGGCGCTGGATCGCGCGGCGGGCCGCCTCGATCTGGCGGGCGGTGACGCGCTCGGGTTCCAGAGCCTTCAGACCGTAAGCGCCGAAGTTCAGGGCCGAACCGCCCTTGGCGTCGCCCTTGATCCGGCCCTTGAAGGTCTTGCGGAACTTCATTTTCTTCGGTTGCAGCATGACGCTATACCTACCTTATTCTCAGCGCGCCGGGCGCACGCCGGAGGTCTGAGCCTCCAGCATCAGCCGGTC
The DNA here is from genome assembly GCF_024611135.1 of Sphingobium sp. CFD-2. Lineage (NCBI taxonomy): Bacteria > Pseudomonadati > Pseudomonadota > Alphaproteobacteria > Sphingomonadales > Sphingobiaceae > Sphingobium > Sphingobium sp. CFD-2. Next base: position 2,933,549 of record NZ_CP084405.1, read on the forward strand.
GGTAGCCATCGGATCGTGACCAAGGATTTCGCCCTTGAAGATCCAGACCTTGATGCCGCAAACGCCATAAGCGGTGTGCGCTTCGGCTTCGGCATAATCGACATTCGCGCGCAGCGTGTGCAGCGGAACGCGGCCTTCGCGATACCATTCCACGCGGGCGATCTCCGCGCCGCCCAGACGGCCGCCGCAGGTGATCTTGATGCCTTCGGCACCCAGACGCAGGGCGCTCTGCACCGCGCGCTTCATTGCACGGCGGAACGCCACGCGGCGCTCCAGCTGGTCGGCAATGCCCTGCGCGACGAGCTTGGAGTCGATTTCCGGCTTGCGGATCTCTACGATGTTCAGGCTGACGTCCGAAGAGGTCAGGCTGCCCAGCTTCTTGCGCAGCTTCTCAATGTCCGCGCCCTTCTTGCCGATGATGACACCGGGGCGGGCAGCGTAGATCGACACGCGGCACAGCTTGGCGGGACGCTCTATCACCACCTTGGAGATCGCGGCCTGCGGCAGGTTCTTCATGATATACTGGCGGATCTTCAGATCCTCCAGCAGCAGGCGGCCATAGTCGGCGCCTTCCGCGAACCAGCGGCTGTCCCAGGTACGGTTGATCTGCAGACGCAGACCGATCGGATTGCTCTTGTGACCCATGTCTCTTACGCCTCCGCTTCTTCAGCTGCTTCGCGAACGACGATGCGCACGCGGCTGAAGGGCTTCAGGATCCGGGTCGACTTGCCGCGGCCGCGAGCGTGGAAGCGCTTCATGGTGAAGCTCTTGCCCACCGATGCTTCCGCGACGACCAGCGAGTCGACGTCCAGATTATGATTGTTTTCCGCATTGGCGATGGCCGAAGCCAGCACCTTGCGCACGTCGACCGCCATCGCCTTCTTCGAGAAGGCGAGGATGTTCAGCGCGTCCTCGACCTTGCGGCCGCGGATCAGCGTGGCGACCAGGTTCAGCTTCTGGGCCGAACCGCGGATCTGCGTGCCGACGGCCAGCGCCTCATTGTCGGCGACGCGACGGGGAGCCTTTTCCTTGCTCATTAGCGCTTGCCCTTCTTGTCGGCGGCGTGGCCGGGGAAGTAGCGGGTCGGGGCGAATTCGCCCAGCTTGTGACCCACCATGTCCTCGTTCACCGAGACCGGCACATGCTTGCGGCCGTTATAGACGTTGAACGTCAGGCCGACGAACTGCGGCAGGATGGTGGAACGGCGCGACCAGGTCTTGATCGGACCCGAACGGCCACCGGCGTCCTGCGCCACTTCCGCCTTCTTCAGAAGGCTGAGGTCCACGAACGGACCTTTCCAGACGGAACGAGCCATCTCGCTTACCTCTTCTTCTTCGCGTGGCGGCTACGGATGATGAACTTGTCCGTCGCCTTGTTGTGGCGGGTGCGCGCACCCTTGGTCGGCTTGCCCCAGGGTGTGACCGGATGACGGCCGCCCGAGGTCCGGCCTTCACCACCGCCATGCGGGTGGTCGACCGGGTTCTTCGCCACACCGCGCGTCAGCGGACGCTTGCCGAGCCAGCGGTTGCGGCCGGCCTTGGCGAGATTGGTGTTGGCGTTGTCCGGGTTCGACACGGCACCGACGGTGCCCATGCAGTCCGAACGGATGTAGCGCTGCTCGCCCGAGGACAGGCGGACCATCACCATGCCACGATCGCGGCCGACCAGCTGGGCGTAGGTGCCCGCCGAACGGCAGAGCTGACCGCCCTTGCCAGGCTTCATCTCGATATTGTGGATGATGGTGCCGACCGGCATCTGGCCGAGTTCCATCGCATTGCCCGGCTTCACGTCGGTCTTCTTGCCCGCGACGACCTTGTCACCGGGGGCCAGACGCTGCGGCGCCAGGATATAGGCCTGGGTGCCGTCGGGATAGTTGACCAGCGCGATGAAGGCGGTGCGGTTGGGGTCATATTCCAGACGCTCGACCGTGCCCTCGACGTCCCACAGGCGACGCTTGAAGTCGATGATGCGGTAGCGCTGCTTGTGACCGCCGGCGATGCCGCGCGAGGTCACATGACCCTTGTTGTTGCGGCCGCCGGTCTTGCGCTTGCCTTCGGTCAGCGCCTTGACGGGCTTGCCCTTGTGCAGCGCGCTGCGGTCGACGAGGATCAGGCCGCGCTGGGCGGGGCTGGTCGGGTTGTAGCTCTTAAGCGCCATGGTCAGCGCACTCCTTCGGTGATGTCGATCGACTGGCCATCGGCCAGGCGAACGATCGCCTTCTTGACGTCCGAGCGCGTATAGGGCTTGCCCTTCCACTTCTTGGTCTTGCCCTTGGCGACCAGCGTGTTCACGCTCTTGACCGTCACGCCCCAAATGGCTTCGACGGCGGCCTTGATCTCCGGCTTCGACGCATCGTTGGCGACCTTGAAGACCACGGCGTTGTTCTCGGAGAGAAGGGTCGACTTCTCGGTGATGACCGGCGCGACAACGACGTCATAATGACGGTTGTCGACGGTCGCGGCTTCTTTCTTAGCCATTGAAACGCGCCTCCAGCTTTTCGACCGCGGCGCGCGTCAGCACCAGCGAATCCGCCTTAAGGATGTCGTAGACATTGGCGCCGACGGCCGGCAGCAGGTCCACGCCGACAATGTTCGCCGAAGCCTTCGCGAAGCTGACGTTCACCGCGTCGCCGTCGATGAACAGAGCCTTGTTGAGGTTCAGCTTGGCGAGGTGCGCGACCAGAGCCTTGGTCTTGCCTTCCGCCACGTCGAGATTGTCGAGAACGATCAGCGATCCGTCCTTGGCCTTCGACGACAGGGCCATTTTCAGGCCGAGCGCACGAACCTTCTTGTTGAGGTCGTGGCCGAAGGTGCGGGCGCGGGCGCCGTGCGCCTTACCACCGCCGATGAACACGGGCGCCTTGCGGTCGCCGTGACGGGCGGTGCCGCCGCCCTTCTGGCGGCCAAACTTCTTGCCGGTGCGGGCAACGTCCGAACGCTCGCGGGTGGCGCGGGCCGGGGCGCGACGCTTTTCGAGTTGCCAGGTGACGACGCGGTGCAGAATGTCGGTGCGGGGTTCGACGCCGAACACGGCATCGTTCAGTTCCACTTCACCGGCGGCTGCGGCATCGAGGGTCTGTACCTTGACCTTCATGATTAGCCCTCCTGGCCTTCGGTCGCTTCGGGAGCGGCCGCTTCTTCAGCGGGCGTTTCGGCCGGAGCGTTGTTGCTGTTGGCAGCCTGCTTCAGGCTCGCCGGATAGGGCGCGTCGGCTGGACGCTTGACCTTGACGGCGTCGCAGACGGTCAGCCAGGTGCCCTTGGCGCCGGGGACGCTGCCCTTGACGAACAGCAGGCCGCGCTCGACGTCCGTGCGGACGATTTCGAGATTCTGCTGGGTGCGCTCGCGGTCACCCATGTGACCGGCCATCTTCTTGTTCTTGAAGACGCGGCCCGGGTCCTGACGGTTACCGGTCGAACCATGGGCACGGTGGCTGATCGAGACGCCGTGGGTGGCGCGCATACCGCCGAAGCCCCAGCGCTTCATGGCGCCGGCGAAACCCTTACCCTGGGTGTGGCCGGCAACGTCGACCAGCTGGCCGGCGATGAAATGATCGGCCGCGATCTCGGCGCCGACATCGAGGAGCGCATCCTCGGCGACGCGGAATTCGACCAAACGCGCTTTCGGCTCCACTTCCGCCTTGGCGAAGTGGCCGCGCTGCGGCTTGGCGACATTCTTGACCTTCGCGACGCCCGCACCGAGCTGAACCGCGACATAGCCGTCGCGATCGGTTTCCTTGCGGGCCACGACCTGATTGCCCTCAAGGGCCAGAACCGTAACCGGAATATGACGTCCGTCCTCCTGGAACAGACGGGTCATCCCGACTTTCTTAGCGATCACGCCTGTGCGCATCACCGATTACTCCCATAGAGGCCCGCCTTAGCAGCGGGCGTATCCAACGAAAAAACCGCTCAGGATTTCTCCCTCGCGGCCCAACCCCAATATAGATCACCCCGTCCGGGTTGGATGCCGACCCCTATTCGGGACCAGCGACGGGGGACCAGGACCACGAGCCCTTTCCGGTTCACCGGAGAGGCCGTGCGGTATCCCTGTGTCTTTTGAGCTTCCGGCCAGCGGAATGCCCGATACCCTGCCCACCTTGCGGGTTGGCAGGGACTTGCCGGCTTCAGGCCAGCTTGATTTCGACGTTCACGCCGGCAGCCAGATCCAGCTTCATCAGCGCGTCGACCGTCTGCGGCGTCGGCTGCACAATGTCAAGCATGCGCTTGTAGGTGCGGACCTCGAACTGCTCGCGCGACTTCTTGTCGATGTGCGGACCACGGTTGACCGTGAACTTTTCGATGCGCGTCGGAAGGGGAATCGGACCGCGGATAAGGGCGCCGGTGCGGCGGGCGGTGTCGGCGATGTCGCCGGTCGCCTGATCGAGCACGCGATGATCGAACGCCTTGAGGCGAATGCGGATGTTGCTGTCCATTGTTCCTGTACCGATGCGAAAGAGCCAAAACCCGGAGCATTTTCAGAAATCAGCCGGAGCAGCCGATGATTTATGAAAATGCGCCAACCAAAAAAATATCCGCCCCGTTCCTTGCCCTTCTAGCTCGACTGGAGCCGGAGAAAGGCGATCCGGGGCGGTAAAAAACTCAGCGGCGCGAATCAGGCGATTCGCGCCGCTGCGGTCCTATATTACTTCGAGATCGTGCCGACAACCCCTGCACCGACGGTGCGGCCGCCTTCGCGGATGGCGAAGCGGAGACCCGCGTCCATCGCGATCGGGGCGATCAGCTTCACGCCGAGCTTCACGTTATCGCCGGGCATGACCATCTCGGTGCCCTCGGGCAGGATCACTTCGCCGGTCACGTCGGTGGTGCGGAAGTAGAACTGCGGACGATAGTTGGCGAAGAACGGAGTGTGACGGCCGCCTTCTTCCTTCGACAGGACGTAGACTTCCGCGTCGAACTCGGTGTGCGGGGTGATGGTGCCGGGCTTGGCCAGAACCTGACCGCGCTCAACTTCTTCACGGCCCACGCCACGGATCAGCGCGCCGATGTTGTCGCCGGCCTCACCCTGATCGAGCAGCTTGCGGAACATTTCGACGCCGGTCACGGTGGTCTTGCGGGTATCCTTCAGACCGACGATCTCGACTTCCTCGCCAACCTTGACGATGCCGGTCTCGACGCGGCCGGTCACGACGGTGCCGCGACCCGAGATCGAGAACACGTCTTCGATCGGCATCAGGAACGGACGATCGACCGGACGCTCCGGCTGCGGGATGAACGAGTCGACAGCGGCCATCAGCTTCAGAACGGCGTTCTTACCGATTTCGTCGTTCGAACCGTCCAGAGCCTTGACGGCCGAACCGGGGATGACGGGGATGTTGTCGCCGTCGAAGTCGTAGGACGACAGCAGCTCGCGGATTTCCAGCTCGACCAGTTCCAGGATTTCCGGATCGTCGACGAGGTCGACCTTGTTCATGAACACGACGAGCTGCGGCACGCCGACCTGGCGGGCGAGCAGGATGTGCTCGCGGGTCTGCGGCATCGGGCCGTCGGTGGCCGAAACGACGAGGATCGCGCCGTCCATCTGGGCCGCGCCGGTGATCATGTTCTTGACGTAGTCGGCGTGACCCGGGCAGTCGACGTGCGCGTAGTGACGGGCTTCGGTCTCATATTCGACGTGGGCGGTCGAGATGGTGATGCCGCGCTCGCGCTCTTCGGGCGCCTTGTCGATATTGGCATAGTCGACGAAGGTCGCGCCGCCGGTTTCGGCGAGCACCTTGGTGATCGCCGCGGTCAGCGAGGTCTTGCCATGGTCGACGTGACCGATGGTGCCGATGTTGCAGTGCGGCTTGTTCCGCTCAAACTTAGCCTTAGCCATTTTATCCTACCTTCTAATCAAATCAGCTTTGGTCTGACCGCTCGGCCGCGCCTCGCGAAGGCGCGTCCATAGCAGCAAATTTAGAGAATGCCAGCCCAAAACCGAGCCGCTTGCGCGGCCCGGCCCGGGAAATTCATCAGGCCATCTTCGCCTTGACCTCGTCCGCCACATTCTGCGGCACTTCGTCATAGTGCGAGAAGATCATCGAGTAGTTCGCGCGCCCCTGGGTGAACGAGCGAAGCTGGTTCACATAGCCGAACATGTTGGCCAGCGGGACCATCGCCTCGACCACCTGCGCGTTGCCGCGGCTGTCGGTGCCCTGGATCTGGCCGCGGCGGCTGTTCATGTCGCCGATGACGTCGCCCAGATATTCCTCCGGGGTCACGACCTCGACCTTCATGATCGGTTCAAGCAGCTTGATGCCCGACTTGGCGGCCGCCTCGCGCATGGCGCCGCGGGCGCAGATTTCGAAGGCCAGGGCCGACGAGTCGACGTCGTGATAGGCGCCGTCCGTCAGGTGGACTTCGAAGTCGATGATCGGGAAGCCGATGAGATGACCGGTCTCGGCCGTCTCGCGGAAGCCCTTTTCCACCGACGGGATATATTCGCGCGGGATGTTGCCGCCCTTGATCTCGTCGAAGAACTGGTAGCCCGAACCGCGCTCGCCGGGGATGACGGTGACCTTGACGCGGCCGAACTGGCCCGAGCCGCCCGACTGCTTCTTGTGGGTGTAGTCGATGTCGACCTTCTTCGCGAGATATTCGCGATAGGCGACCTGCGGCGCGCCGACATTGGCCTCGACCTTGAACTCGCGCTTCATGCGGTCGACGAGGATTTCGAGGTGCAGTTCGCCCATGCCCTTGATGATGGTCTGGCCCGATTCGTGGTCGGTCGAGACGCGGAAGGACGGGTCCTCGGCGGCCAGGCGGTTGAGCGCGATGCCCATCTTTTCCTGGTCGGCCTTGGTCTTGGGTTCGACCGACAGCTCGATCACCGGCTCGGGGAATTCCATCCGCTCCAGGATGATCGGCTGGCGCTCGGCGCACAGCGTATCGCCGGTGGTGGTTTCCTTGAGGCCCGCCAGAGCGACGATGTCGCCCGCATAGGCGGTGTCGATGTCCTCACGCGAGTTGGCGTGCATGAGGAGCATGCGGCCGATCTTTTCCTTCTTGTCCTTGACCGAGTTCAGATAGCTGCCCTTGGTCAGCGTGCCCGAATAGACGCGCAGGAAGGTGAGCGAACCCACGAACGGGTCGTTCATGATCTTGAACGCCAGGCCCGAGAAGGGCGCGTCGTCGGCCGTCTTGCGGCTGTCGGGCTCGTCGGTGTCGGGGTTGATGCCCTGAACGTCGGGAATGTCGAGCGGCGAGGGCAGATAGTCGACCACCGCGTCGAGCAGCGGCTGCACGCCCTTGTTCTTGAACGCCGAACCGCACAGCACCGGCACGAAGGCATGGCCCAGCGTGCCCTTGCGGATCAGCTTCTTGAGCGTGGCGACGTCGGGCAGATTGCCTTCCAGATAGGCTTCCATCGCATCGTCGTCCTGTTCGACGGCGAGCTCGATCAGCTTCTCGCGATATTCGGCGGCCTTGTCGGCGAGGTCGGCCGGAATCTCCTCATAGGTGAACTCGGCGCCCAGATTCTCATCCTTCCAGATGATGGCGCGGTTCTCGACCAGGTCGACCAAGCCCTTGAAGTCCGATTCCGCGCCGATGGGCAGATAGAGGACAGCCGGGGTGGCGCCCAGACGGTCGATGATCGTCTGCACGCAATAATAGAAGTTGGCGCCGGTGCGGTCGAGCTTGTTGATGAAGCACATCCGCGGAACCTTGTACTTGTCCGCCTGGCGCCACACGGTTTCCGACTGCGGCTCAACGCCCGCGACGCCGTCGAACGCGGCGACCGCGCCATCGAGCACGCGCAGCGAACGCTCGACTTCGATGGTGAAGTCGACGTGGCCGGGGGTGTCGATGATGTTCAGGCGATGATCGTTCCAGAAGCAGGTCGTCGCAGCCGACGTGATGGTGATCCCACGCTCCTGCTCCTGCTCCATCCAGTCCATGGTGGCGGCGCCGTCATGGACTTCGCCGATCTTGTAGGACTTGCCGGTATAGTAAAGGATACGCTCGGTCGTGGTGGTCTTGCCGGCGTCGATATGCGCCATGATACCGAAATTGCGATAGCGTTCGAGCGGATGGCTGCGGGCCATGATGCTTCTCCGTTGCCGGCGCGCCGGCGGTTGGGGATTCGTTAAATCTGCGCGTGGCCCCTAAACCAATCCGTCCGCCATGGGTAGCCACCCGTGGCGAACGGACCGATTTTTCGAAACCATGAGAGGAAGCGGACGATATGGGCGCCCGCTTCGCCTTTTTCCAGCGCCGAATTACCAGCGATAGTGCGAGAAGGCGCGGTTCGCTTCCGCCATGCGGTGCGTGTCTTCGCGCTTCTTGACGGCATTGCCGCGGTTGTTGGCGGCGTCCAGCAGTTCACCCGACAGACGGGCGGCCATGGTGGTTTCGCTGCGGTTGCGCGACGCGGTGATCAGCCAGCGGATCGCCAGCGCCTGGGCGCGCTCCGGGCGCACTTCGACGGGGACCTGGTAGGTCGCACCGCCGACGCGGCGGCTGCGGACCTCGATGCCGGGCTTCACATTGTTCAGCGCGTCATGGAACATGGCGATCGGGTCCTTCTTGGACTTCGCCTCGACAGTGTCGAGAGCGCCGTACACGATGGACTCGGCGACGGCCTTCTTGCCGTCCTGCATGATGCTGTTCATGAACTTCGACAGCACGACATCACCGAATTTGGGATCGGGCAGGATGACGCGCTTTTCGGGGCGACGACGACGTGACATATTACTGGTCTCCCCTTACTTCGGACGCTTGGCGCCGTACTTCGAACGGCTCTGCTTGCGGTCCTTGACGCCCTGGGTATCCAGAACGCCGCGCAGCACGTGATAGCGCACACCGGGAAGGTCGCGCACGCGGCCGCCGCGGATCAGCACGACGCTGTGCTCCTGAAGGTTGTGGCCTTCACCCGGAATGTAGGTGATGACTTCGCGCTGGTTGACCAGGCGCACCTTCGCCACCTTGCGGAGAGCCGAGTTCGGCTTCTTCGGGGTCGTCGTGTAGACACGGGTGCAAACGCCGCGCTTCTGCGGGTTCGCTTCCATTGCAGGGACCTTCGACTTGGTCTTCTGCAGTTCGCGGCCCTTGCGGACCAGCTGGTTGATCGTTGGCATGAAGCCCTTCACCTTTTTCAGTTACTTTACCGCATGCATTCCCGCGTTCCTTGCGGCCTGGAAAACGAATCGCCTCCAAACAGCAAAGGCTCCGGCGGAAACCCGCCCGGAGCCGCAAGAGCACCGGCAATGTTCAGCTCTGATGCCCTGAGGACCGGGGTTCGGCGCGAACGAATCCGTCCATTCCGGCCTTTGGGCAGGCGCGCCTATAGCCATGTGGCGGCCGCCGGTCAAGAACAGGCCCGACGATCGCGCCGTCCCGATCCGACGTGGCGGGGACGGCAGGCGATGGCGCCTTTCTATCCGGAGTCGGAGAGTCCGCGAGGCCGGTTTGCGAAGGATGGAGAGCGCCGGCAAAAATTTCGCGGGGGATCGGAACCCTTTGCCCGGTTCCACGTTTCACCCCGTTCATCTTTCGACTCGTCACGACTCCGCTCCCCCGGATTCGCGCGACTCGATTCCTTTTGTTAGCGCCCCGTTCACTAAAAACGCATGCGGGGTCGCAATTGTCGCAATGGAGCAAGATGGGGGCAGCCGCCCTCTGGGCCGGCATGACCGCCCGGTGTTCGAAGCTGTGCCCGGAACGGGAGATTTTCCTGCGCTCCGGCGGCCAGGTGAAGTTCATCCGTATTTCGCGCGGGGCGCAGCTCGCCACGGTCGGCCTGCTCTCTTCCGCCTTGATCGGTGGGCTTGGGCTATCCCTGTCCATGGCCGCCAACAACGCGGAGATCGAGCAGGAGCGCGCCGCCCTCGCCGCCCGTGACAAGGCCGTTGCCAACAGCGCCAGCCAGGTCGAGCGCTACCGCAAGTCGGTCGACCAGCTCGCGCAGGAGTTGCAGGAACGCCAGGATTTCATGGACGACCTCTACCGCACGCATTTCGGTCAGGAGGGCGCGGCTCCGGCCGGCGATGTGGTCGGCAAGGCCGACAGCGGAACCAGGAACGGCACGTCCAAGCTCGACACCAAGATCAGCGTCGCGCCCGAAGCGGCGCCGTTGTTCCGGATCGACGCGCGGCAGCGCCGTTTTGCCGCCCTGCTGACCGACGCCGTCCGGCATCGTGCCGACAAGGCAGCCGCCGCGATCCGCAGCTTCGGCCTCAATCCCGACAGCCTCGCCCGCACGGCGGCCCGCGCGCAGGGCGGCCCCTTCGTGCCATGGGAAGGGCAGGACGTCCTGCCGGACGAGTTCGAAAAGCTCGCCCAGGCGCTGTCCCGCATGGAATTTCTGGAAGGGAGCCTGCTCGCCATCCCCTCCGGCAAGCCCACGGCGACGCCGATGCTGAGCAGCAGCTATGGCTACCGGAGCGATCCGTTCAACGGCCATGCGGCCTTTCACGCGGGTCTGGATTTTCCCGGCAGCATGGGCCAGCCGATCCTGGCGGCCGCATCGGGCAAGGTCAGCTTCGTGGGCCAGCGCAGCGGCTATGGCAATGTGGTCGAGGTTACCCATGGCAATGGCATCCTGACCCGATATGCCCATCTTTCGGGCTTCAGCGCGCGGGTCGGCCAGCAGGTGGCGCGCGGCGACGCCATTGCGCGGATGGGATCGACAGGCCGCTCCACGGGGCCGCATCTTCATTTCGAGGTGCGGGTGAACGGCAATGCCATCAATCCCCGCCGCTTCCTGGAGGCGCGCAAGGATGTCCTCCAGATCCAGCAGATCGCCACGGCGCGTCTGGCGGATGTCGGCGGCCGCGGTTAGCGCTTTTGCTTCCGGCTGATCCGGATTTCCAGCTCCGCCTGATCCGCGCGCCTGCCTGCCGGGGGTTCATCTGCCCGAAAAGGAAAAGGGGCCGGAAACCCGACCCCTTCCCTTGCATTCGTAACGGTCGAACCGATCAGCGCTTCGAGAACTGGAAGCTGCGGCGGGCCTTGGCCTTGCCGTACTTCTTGCGCTCGACGGCGCGGCTGTCGCGGGTCAGGAAGCCTTCGGCCTTGACCGCGCTGCGCAGCGCCGGCTCGTACTTGGCGAGCGCCTGGGCGATGCCGTGCTTGACTGCGCCGGCCTGGCCGGACAGGCCGCCGCCCTTGACGGTGGCGATCACGTCATACTGGCCTTCGCGCTCGGTGACGCCGAAGGGCTGGTTGATCACCAGACGCAGGGTCGGGCGGGCGAAGTAGATTTCCTGATCGCGGCCGTTGACCGTGATCTTGCCGGTGCCGGGCTTCACCCAGACGCGGGCGACGGCATCCTTGCGGCGGCCGGTCGCATAGGCGCGGCCGAGGCTGTCGATTTCCTGGGCGCGCAGCGGAGCCGAGGGCTGGACCGGAGCGATCGGCGCGTCGGCGGCGACGGTTTCGGCAGCGGCCGGAGCGTTGGCGGTCAGCGACGCGAGGTCGGACAGGGACTGGCGGTTATCGGACATTATGCACCCACCTTGTTCTTGCGGTTGCGCGACGCGAAGTCGAGCACTTCGGGGTTCTGCGCGGCGTGCGGATGTTCGGCGCCGGCGAAGATGCGCAGGTTGCGCATCTGCTGACGGCCCAGCGGACCGCGGGGGATCATGCGCTCGACGGCCTTTTCCAGGACGCGTTCGGGGAAACGGCCTTCCAGAACCTTCTGGGGGGTGGTTTCCTTGATGCCGCCGGCATAGCCGGTGTGCTTGTAATAGACCTTGTCGGTCAGCTTGCGGCCGGTGAACTTCACCTTTTCCGCGTTGATGATGATGACATTGTCACCGCAATCGACATGGGGGGTGAAGCTCGGCTTGTGCTTGCCGCGCAGGATGTTCGCGACGGTCGAGGCGAGGCGGCCGACGACGAGGCCTTCCGCGTCGATCAGGACCCACTTCTTTTCGACCGTGGCCGGGGTCGCCGGCTTGGTGGTCTTCATCAGCGCCTTCATGGTGCCAATACTCCAAGAATGAAACAGTGAATTGAAGGCTGTTTCCAGCTTTCGGAAGATGCGCGCTAATGACGGGTGGAAGGGCGCAAGTCAAGAGATTCGGCGGCTTTGCTGACGGGTAAAATAATACCTGTCGATCAGCCCGTCCGATCGTCCACCCACCGGGCGAAGGCGGCATGGGCCGCGTCGACGGGCAGAGCGAGGATCGCCGGAACCTGATAATCGTGCAGTTCCGCCATGCGCGCCATCAGCGCGTCGCGGCGGGCGGGCGCGGTCTTGAAGAGGACGGGCACCTCCGCCGCGGTATCGACCGCGCCGTTCCATTCGTAGATGGAGGTCGCCTCCCCCAGCAGGTTCGCGCAGGCGGCCAGCCTTTCCTCCACCAGCTGGCGGGCGATGCGGGTCGCGGCCTCGCGCGAGCCGAACAGCGTGTAGACGAGCGCGACGGCGCTCATCCCCGGCGTTCCCCCAGCGCATGGGCGCCCCAGGTCGCGGACGCCACCACCAGCGCGCCGACCGCCTGGTGCAGCACCGCCAGCGGCAGGGCGATGCCGCTGACGACCGTGGCGATGCCGAGCGCGACCTGCGTGCCCACCGCCGCGTTGATCGCGATGGAGGGGCCGCGCTGCCCCGCCTGCTTCGCCATGCGCGCCAGCATGACCAGCAGGATCGCGGCGACCCAGGCCCACCAGCGATGGATGAAATGGACGAGATAGGGATCGCTGGAAAGGGTGGCCCAGAGCGAACCCAGCCATTCGATCCCCTCCGGCACCAGATGGTCGTTCATCAGCGGCCAGGTGCTGGAGACATAGCCCGCGTCCAAACCAGCGGTGAAGGCGCCGAACATGAGTTGCACCAGCAGCGCCAGCAGCGCGACCACCGCGAAGGGATGGAGCATGGCGGGCCTGGCGAAGGGGGTCTTCGCACGGGTCAGCAGGTCGAGCGCGGTCCAGATCAGCCCGCCCATGATGAACAGCGCCGTCAGCAGATGCACCGCCAGCCGGTAATGGCTGACGTCGGTGCGCACCGACAGGCCCGATTCCACCATCCACCAGCCGATCGCGCCCTGCAGCCCGCCAAGCGCCAGCAGCGCGACGAGACGGAAGCCATAGCCCTGCGGGATCGCCCGCTTCCACGCAAACCACAGCAGCGGCAGCGCGAAGGCGACGCCGATCAGCCGCCCGAGCAGCCGGTGCACCCATTCCCAGAAGAAGATGAACTGGAAATCGCCCAGCGTCATGCCCTGCCGCAACTGCCGATATTCGGGAATCTGCTGATAGGCGCGGAACGCATCCATCCACTGGTCGTGGGTCAGCGGCGGGATGGCGCCGCTGATCGGTTTCCATTGCGTGATCGACAGGCCGGATTCGGTCAGGCGGGTGATGCCGCCGACCACGACCATGCAGAAGACGAGGGCGGCGACCGTCAGCAGCCAGCGCGCGATCGGCGCGGGGCGTGGGACGGCGGTGGCGGGGCGGCTCAGGGTCGTCGCGGTCATGGCGCCGATCCATGCGCGCTTGTTTCGCCTGTTGCAAGGATAACCCTGACCGGTGGACAAAAGGTCGTAACGCCTTCTGCCTGAACGGATACAAAGCGCCGGACAGGCGTATCTCGCCCTATGAACAGGCTGACCGAGGATAATCGATGAGCGGCGCGCCGGGCATAGCGGAGATGATCGCCGCGCAGGGGCCGCTGGGCGCCCTGACCGCGCGCATCGACGCCGGATCGCCGCTGGGGCCGGTGCACGGCTGGTCCCCGGCGCTGGTGTCGACCGTCCGGCTGATGCTGTCGTCGCAGGCGGAGATCGTGCTGTTCTGGGGCCCCGATCTCTGCGCGCTCTACAACGAAGCCTATGCGCCCACCATCGGGGACAAGCATCCCCGCGTGCTGGGCCGCCCGGCGCGGGAGGGGTGGACGGAACTGTGGGACGATCTGGAGCCGCTGCTGCGTTCCGTCGTCGACCAGGGGCAGTCCGTGCATGCCAAGGACCGCTCCTTCTATATCGAGCGGGACGGCGGACAGGGCGAACAGGTGTTCTTCGACATCAACTATTCCCCGGTGTTCGAGACGGACGGCTCCGTCGGCGGCGCGCTGTGCATCGTCAGCGAGACCACCAAGAGGGTGGTCGCGGAAAAGGAGATGCGCGCCGATCGCGCCCGCCTCTGGGCATTGGCGCGCGACCCGTTCCTGGTCGCCGACCGGGACGGCACCTGGCTGGCCGCCAGCCCCGCCTGGACCGAAATATTGGGATGGAGCGAGGCGGACCTGATCGGGCGCACGTCCGAATGGATGGAGCATCCCGACGATCTGGAGAAGACGAAGGGGGAGATCGCCGGGCTGGCGCGGGGCATGCCGACGGTGCGATTCGAAAACCGGTTCCGGGCGAAGGACGGCAGCTATCGCAATTTCAGCTGGACGGCGGTGCCGGAAAACGACCTTATCTATTGCGTCGCCCGCGACGTGACCGAGCAGCGCGCCCATGCCCGGGCGCTGGCGGAGGCGGAAGAGGCGCTGCGGCAGGCGCAGAAGATGGAGACGCTGGGCCAGTTGACCGGCGGCGTCGCGCATGACTTCAACAATCTGCTGCAGATCGTCACCGGCAATCTGGAACTGCTGCAACGCGGCCTTCACGAGGATCAGGCGCGGCTGCGGCGCGCCGCCGACAATGCCATGGCGGGCGCGGAGCGCGCCGCGTTGCTGACGCAGCGGCTGCTCGCCTTTTCCCGCCGCCAGCCGCTGGCGCCCGAGCGGATCGACCCCAACCGGCTGGTCAGCGGCATGTCCGACCTGCTCAACCGCACATTGGGCGAGACGATAGAGGTGGAGACGATCCAGAGCGCGCGCATCTGGCCGATCGAGATCGACGTCAACCAGATGGAGAATGCGCTGCTGAACCTGGCGGTGAATGCGCGCGACGCCATGCCGGACGGCGGCAAGCTGACCATAGAGGTGGCCAATACCCATATCGACGAGGATTATGCCGCGCAGGAGGCGGAGGTAAAGCCCGGCCAATATGTGCTGATCAGCGTGTCCGATACGGGCGAGGGCATGGACGAGGAGGTGCTGAGCCACGCCATCGAACCCTTCTTCACCACCAAGGAGGTCGGGCGGGGCACCGGCCTTGGCCTGTCGATGGTCTATGGCTTCATCAAGCAGTCCGGCGGCCATATCCGCGTCTATTCCGAAAGCGGCCATGGCACGACGGTCAAGATCTACCTTCCCCGCTTCTACGGTCCGCTGCCGGACAACGACACCGGGTCGGTGGACCGCGCCGCGCCGATATGCGGCGGCGACGAGACGGTGCTGGTGTGCGAGGATGACGAGAAGGTGCGCGCCTATACCGTCGATGTGCTGAAGGAACTGGGCTATCGGGTGATCGAGGCGAATGACGGCGCGGCGGCCTTGCAGGCGCTGGACAGCGCTTCGCAGTCCATCGACCTGCTGTTCACCGACGTCATCCTGCCCGGCGGCATGACCGGGGCCGACATCGCGCAACAGGCGCGCGCGGAGCGGCCGGGGCTGAGGGTGCTGTTCGCCACCGGCTATGCGCGCAACGCCATCATCCATCACGGGCGGCTCGATCCGGGCGTGGAACTGCTGACCAAGCCGTTCACCTATGCCGAACTGGCCGCCAAGGTGCGCGACATGCTGGACCGGAACGGAGCGCGGCAGGTGGGCTGAAGCCCGAGTGGAAGGGAAGTTCGAGAATGCGGATGCCCGCCCCTATCAGGGCGGCGCCGACCGCAAGCGCTTCCTCCGGCCCGATGCCGCGCAGGATCGCGCAAATGGGCGGCGCGCCTTTGGCCAGCAGGTCGTCCAGGGTCATGAGGGGTCTCCGTGAGATGGGGCGTTGGCGGATGGGGCGGCGGGAACAGCCTCTCTCCTCCCCGGTCCTCATCAGGACAGCCCCCCATCGGGACAGGCCCCCATCAGGATAGGCCGGCGAGCGAGCAGGCGTCGCCGTCCAGCGTCTCGCTCGGCACGCCGCGCCTGCCCAGCGCCTGGGCGTAGCGCACCGAGAGCCGGGCGTCCCCGATCAGCCATATGTCGTCCGCCTGTCCGGACGTGGCGAGTCCGGACGTGGCGAGGATTTCCGCGACCTCCGACCCGATCAGCAGGCCGGACAGATAGCCTGCCGACCAGTCCGCCGAACGTCCGGCGCGCAGCCGCATGCTGCGCGCGGCGAACAGGGAGGAGAGCAGACGCCCCCCCTCCTCCGCCCGGCGCAGACCGTCGGCGAAGCCCTGCGCCTCCTGCGCCGGATCGGGCCGGTCGGCCGGCGCGCCCAAGGTGGAACGATCCCGCAGCAGGGCGAAAAGCTCCCCCGTCGGCATGGTGCGGAAGGAGGTGACGCGGCCATCCTGCACCACCGCCCATTTATTGTGGGTGCCGGGCAGGACGATGAGCCGGCGGCCCTGCCCCAGCGCCGGATCGCGCGCGATGGCGCCGAATATCTGCGTTTCCTCTCCGCGCATGAGGTCGGGCGCGCCGGCCGTCCCGGTGCAGGCGAGGCCCGCCATGATCGCGACGGGCACGCCGCGCCAGTCGAACCGCGCCGCCGCCGCACGCCAGGTCGCGGCGTCGGCGGGGCAATCCGCATAGGGCGCCTCCACCCAGCCGTCGCGGGCGCCGGCCATGCCGCAAAGGCGTATTTCCGTCGGCGCGGCTTCCTCCAGCCAGGGGGCGATGGTGGCGGCGAAGGCCGCTTCCGCCTGCCCGGCCGCCGCAGCGATGCCGGGGCCGTCATGGCGGGCGGTGACGCGGCCCTGCTCGATACGGAACAGCCGAAGGCGGCTGGTGCCCCAGTCCCCGACGACCTCGTAGCGGCTCAGCAAATTCGTCACCTGGCCCGAACCATCCTTGAATTTCTATTTGTATGAGTATATCGGAGAGGCAAGCGCGTCAACGTGCCCGAGAATCCATTGACCATTTTCTTCGACAGGGTGCCTTCTCAATGAGCGATTCGTCCAAGCCCGCCAACAAGCTGCGCAGCCGCGCCTGGTTCGACAACCCAGACAATATAGACATGACCGCGCTCTATCTGGAGCGTTATCTGAATTTCGGCCTGAGCCTGGACGAACTGCGCAGCGGCAAGCCGATCATCGGCATCGCCCAGACCGGCAGCGACCTGTCGCCCTGCAACCGCCATCATATGGTGCTGGCCGAGCGCGTGCGCGAGGGCATTCGGGAGATGGGCGGCATCGCGCTGGAGTTTCCGGTCCACCCGATCCAGGAAACCGGCAAGCGGCCGACGGCGGGGCTGGACCGCAACCTGGCCTATCTGGGGCTGGTCGAGGCGATCTACGGCTATCCGCTGGACGGGGTGGTGCTGACCACGGGCTGCGACAAGACGACGCCCGCGCTGCTGATGGCGGCGGCGACGGTCAACATCCCCGCCATCGCCCTGTCGGTCGGGCCGATGCTGAACGGCTGGTTCAAGGGCGAGCGGACGGGTTCGGGCACCATCGTCTGGCATGCGCGGCAATTGCTGGCCGCGGGCAAGATCGACGATGAGGGCTTCATCAAGCTGGTGGCGTCCTCCGCGCCGTCGACCGGCTATTGCAACACCATGGGCACGGCGACGACGATGAACTCGCTGGCCGAGGCGCTGGGCATGATGCTGCCGGGATCGGCGGCGATCCCCGCGCCCTATCGCGACCGGCAGGAGGTCGCCTACCTCACCGGCAAGCGCATCGTCGAGATGGTGGCGGAGGACCTGAAGCCGTCCGACATCCTGACGCTGGACGCGTTCCACAACGCCATCGTCGTCAATTCGGCCATTGGCGGGTCGACCAACGCGCCGATCCACCTGGCGGCGATCGCGCGCCATGTCGGGGTGGAGCTGCCGCTCAAGGACTGGGAGACGGTGGGGCACAAGGTACCGCTGCTGGTGAACCTCCAGCCCGCGGGCGAATATCTGGGCGAGGATTATTATCGCGCCGGCGGCGTGCCGGCGGTGGTGGGCCAGCTGATCGCGCAGGGCCTGATCCGCGAGGGCGCGATGACCGTCAACGGCAAGACAATGGGCGAGAATTGCCGGGGCGCGGAGATCGAGGACGAGAAGGTCATCCGTCCCTTCGCCCGGCCGCTGAAGGAGGAGGCCGGGTTCCTGGTGCTGTCGGGCAATCTGTTCGACGCGGCGGTGATGAAGACCAGCGTGATTTCGGACGAGTTCCGCCAGCGCTATCTGTCCAACCCTGAAGATCCCAACGCCTTTGAAGGCCCGGCGGTCGTGTTCGACGGGCCGGAGGATTATCATGCGCGGATCGACGATCCGGCCGTCGGCATCACGCCCGATACGCTGCTGTTCATGCGCGGCGCCGGCCCGGTCGGCTATCCGGGCGCGGCGGAGGTGGTGAACATGCGGCCGCCCGCCTACCTCATCACCGAGGGCGTGTCCGCCCTGCCCTGCATCGGGGACGGGCGGCAGTCGGGGACTTCGGGCAGTCCCTCCATCCTCAATGCCTCGCCCGAAGCGGCGGCCATGGGCGGCCTGGCGCTGCTGCGGACCGGCGACCGGGTGCGGATGGACCTGAACAGGGGCACGGTGAACGTCCTCATTCCCGACGAGGAACTGGCCGGCCGCCGGGCGGCGCTGGAGGCGGAGGGCGGCTATCCCTATCCCGCCTCGCAGACGCCGTGGCAGGAAATCCAGCGCTCCGTCGTCGGCCAGCTGAACAGCGGCGCGATCCTGGAGGGCGCGGAGAAATATCAGCGCATTGCCCAGACCATGGGCCTGCCGCGCGACAATCATTAATCCCCCATTTCGGAGTTTATCCCCATGTTCAACGGAGCCATTCTTGTCGGCGCGAGCGAGCGCCAGGGCGGCGAGCCCTTCTTCGCCATCGACCCGTCGACCGGCGCGAAGGGCGGGATCGCCTTTCACAACGCCTCGGCCGCCGATGTCGCGGACGCCTGCGCGCTGGCCGATGCCGCGTTCGAGAGCTTCTCCACGCTGACGCCCGACGCCCGCGCCGCCTTTCTGGAGGCGGTGGCCGACGGGATCATGGCCATTGGCGACCTGCTGATCACCACCGCCATGAGCGAGACCGGCCTGCCGCGCGGGCGGCTGGAAGGCGAGCGGGGCCGCACCGTCGGCCAGCTTCGCCTGTTCGCAGGCTATGTCCGCCAGGGCGACTGGCTGGACGCCACCATCGACAAGGCCTTGCCGGAGCGGCAGCCGCTGCCGCGCAGCGACCTGCGCCGCGTCAACCAGCCGGTCGGACCGGTCGCCGTGTTCGGCGCGTCCAACTTCCCGCTCGCCTTCTCGGTCGCGGGCGGCGACACCGCATCGGCCTTCGCGGCGGGTTGCCCGGTGGTGGTGAAGGGCCATCCGGCCCATCCCGGCACCGGCGAACTGGTCGCCCGCGCCATCGCCGCGGCGGTCGAGGCCAGCGGCCTGCATGAAGGCGTGTTTTCCTACCTGCCCGGCACGACCAACGACCTGGGCGGCGCTCTGGTGGCCGATCCGCGCATCAAGGCGGTGGGCTTCACCGGGTCGCGGGGCGGCGGCCTTGCCCTCATGAAGATCGCGGCCGGGCGCGACGAGCCGATCCCGGTCTATGCCGAAATGTCGAGCATCAACCCGGTCGTGCTGCTGCCCGGCGCGCTGGCCGCCCGGGCCGAAGCGCTGGGCGCCGCCTTCGTCGGGTCGCTGACGCTGTTTTCGGGCCAGTTCTGCACCAATCCCGGGCTGGTGATCGCGCTCGACAGCCCCGATCTGGACCGTTTCGTCGCTGCGGCGGCCCAGGCGCTGTCGGCCAATGCGGCGCAGGTCATGCTGACGCCCGGCATCCATGCCGCCTATGAAAAGGGCGTCGCGGCGCTGGCCGGGGCGGAGGGCGTCACCACCATCGCGCGCGGCGCGGCGGCGGACGGCGTCAATCGCGGCCAGCACGCGCTGTTCGCCGCCAGCGGCGAGCAGTTCCGCGCCAATCCGGCGCTGGCGCATGAAGTGTTCGGTTCCTCCTCCATCCTCGTCAAATGCGCGACGATCGAGGAGGTCATCGACACCATCGCCCGGATGGAGGGCCAGTTGACCGCGACGCTCCAGATGGACGACAGCGACCAGGCCGATGCCGCGAAGCTGCTGCCCACCCTGTCCCGCAAGGTCGGACGCGTGCTGGCGAATGGCTGGCCGACCGGGGTGGAAGTCACCCATGCCATGGTGCATGGCGGCCCCTTCCCCTCGACCTCCGACGGCCGCTCGACGTCCGTGGGCACGCTGGCGATGATGCGCTTCCTGCGCCCGGTCTGCTATCAGGACGTGGCCGACGCGGTGCTGCCGCCCGCCTTGCAGGCCGCCAATCCGTGGCAGCTCAACCGCCGTATCGAGGGCAGGCTGGAGATCGCCCGGTGATGCCGTCCGTGGATGAATCCATGATCCGGTCGCTGGTCCAGTTCGAGGAAGGCGGCCGCCGCGGCGTCGCCGCCCTCGACCGGACCGGCGCGGCCCGGCGCGTGGAGGCCGCAAGCTCCACCCGCGCGCTGGCGCTGGAGGCGATCGCGGCTGGGCAGGGCCTGGCCGCCATGGCGGAAGCGCGGCTGGGCGGGGCGGTGGACCTTTCCGCCGTCCGGCTGCTCTGCCCCATCGACCATGAGGATGCCGCGCACCTGCTGGTCGCGGGCACCGGCCTCACCCATCTCGGCTCGGCGGAAGGCCGCGACAAGATGCACAAGGCGGCCGCGTCGGGCGATCTGACCGACAGCATGCGCATGTTCCTGATGGGCGTGGAGGGCGGCAAGCCCGCCGACGGCGGCATCGGCGCGCAGCCCGAATGGTTCTACAAGGGCGACGGCCAGATACTGGTCCATCCCGGCGAGGATTTCACCATGCCGGCCTTCGCGGAGGATGGCGGGGAGGAGCCGGAGGTCGCCGGCATCTACCTGATCGACGGGGACGGCGCGCCGGTTCGCCTCGGCTTTGCCATCGGCAATGAATTTTCCGATCATGTGACCGAACGCGGCAATTATCTGTGGCTTGCGCACAGCAAGCTGCGTCAGGCCGCGCTGGGGCCCGAACTGCTGCTGGGCGACCTGCCGGAGGACCTGCGCGGCACCAGCCGCATCGTCCGCAATGGCGTGACGGTGTGGGAAAAGCCCTTCCTTTCCGGCGAGACCAACATGTCCCACCGGATCGACAATCTGGAACATCATCATTTCAAATATGGCCTGTTCCGCCGTCCGGGCGACATCCATGTCCATTTCTTCGGCACCGCCACCCTTTCCTTTTCGGAAGGCTTCGCCGCGCAGGAAGGCGATGTGTTCGAGGTGGAGGCCGCGCCCTTCGCCCTGCCCGTGCGCAACGGCCTGCGCCGCGCGGCGGACGAGGGCAAGACGAAGGTGAAAGTCCTATGACCATCAGGGCAGGCCTTGTGGGCCTGGGCAAGATCGCCCGCGACCAGCACCTTCCCGCCATCGCGAAGACCGGCGGCATAGACCTTGTCGCCGTCGCCAGCCGCAATGCGCGGGGCGAGGGCGTGAACAACTATCCCGATCTGGACGCGATGCTGGCGGGGGAGCCGGACATGGACGCCGTGATCCTCTGCCAGCCGCCGCAGGTCCGATACCAGGCGGCGCGGCAGGCGATCCTGGCGGGCAAGCACGTCTTCCTGGAAAAGCCGCCGGGCGCCACCGTGTCGGAAGTGGAGGCGCTGATCGCCCTCGCCCGCGCGCAGGGCGTCACCCTTTATGCAAGCTGGCACAGCCGCTATGCCGCCGCGGTCGCGCAGGCGAAGGCGTGGGTGGCCGAGCGCACGATCCGGCACATCGACATCCAGTGGCGCGAGGATGTCCGCCACTGGCATCCGGGCCAGCCGTGGATCTGGGAAGCGGGCGGGTTCGGCGTGTTCGATCCGGGCATCAACGCCCTGTCGATCCTGACGGAGATTGTGCCGGAGCCGGTGACGATGCTGTCGGCCAGCCTGGAAGTGCCGGAGAACAGGGACGCGCCCATCGGCGCCGCGCTGAGCATGGCGACGGCGTCGGGCGCGACGGTCGAGGCCGTGTTCGACTGGCGCCAGACCGGCCCGCAGACATGGGACATCGCGGTCGAGACGGCGAATGGCAGCCTGCTGCTGTCGGAGGGCGGCAATATGCTGCGCCTGGACGGGGAAATCCAGCTCAAGGCGCCGGACGAGGAATATCCGGCCATGTATCGCCGCTTCGTGGGGCTGGTCGAGGACCGGGCGATCGACGCCGACATCGCGCCGCTGCGTTTGGTGGCGGACGCCTTCCTTTGTGGGCGGCATTGCCCTACGACGGCCTTCGAGGACTGAACCGGGGGGGCCTGAACATTGGGAAGCGAGCGCAAGGACGTAACGGAACGCAAATTCGCGACGGACGAAGGCTCGCTTCGCATCCATCAGGCCATCGCCCGGCAATTGGGCACGGCGATCCTGATGGGCGTCCACAAGCCCGGCGACCTGTTCGAGGGGGAGATCGAGGCGTCGGAGCGGCTTCACGTATCCCGCACCGCCTATCGCGAGGCGGTGCGCATCCTGATCGCCAAGGGGATGCTGGAAAGCCGGCCCAAGGCCGGTACCCGCGTGCTGCCGCGCAGCCGATGGAATGTGCTGGACCCGGAAATGCTCGCCTGGATGTTCGCGGGGGAGCCGGACCGCGACTTCATCCGCGACCTGTTCGAACTGCGCGGCGTGATCGAACCGGCGGCGGCCGAATTCGCGGCGCGGCGGCGGACCGACGAGCAACTGGCCATCATGGCGCAGGCGCTGGACGAGATGGAAAAGCACGGCCTTTCGACGCCGGAAGGGCGGGCGGCGGACCAGCGTTTCCATCATGCGGTGCTGGCGGCGACGCATAATGACGCGCTCGCCGCGCTGGCCAGTTCGGTGGGGGCGGCGGTGAGTTGGACCACCACCTTCAAGCATCGCAAGAAGCTGCTGCCGCGCGATCCCCTGCCCGATCACAAGGCGGTCTATCGCGCCATCGCCACCCGCGACACGGCCGCCGCGCGCAACGGCATGGTGGAGTTGCTGCGGCTGGCCATGGCGGACATGGACGTGGTCATGACGGAACCCGGCAAGCTTTAACAGGGCGTAGAAAAGCGGGCGCCGGCTTTCCGGGCGATGCCGTGGAGGCCGGCCCGGCCGGGTCGGGCGCCGTCAGTTCACCGGGGCCCGCCGCCTGTAGCTGAGCGCTTCCGCCACATGGACGCGCCCGACGCGATCCGCCCCCGCCAGATCGGCGATGGTCCGCGCCACGCGCAGCACGCGGGTATAGCCCCGCGCCGACAGCTTCATCGCCGCAGCCGCCTGCGCCAGCAGTTCGCGCCCGGCCTGATCCGGCCCGGCGACATCCTCCAGCCGCTCTCCATCGACCTCCGCATTGGTGCGCAGCGACGTCCCTTCATAGCGGCGCGTCTGCACGGCCCGCGCGGCGGCGACCCGGACCGCGACCTCCGCCGATCCTTCGGCGGGCGGGGGCAGGACCAGGTCCGCCGCCGTCACCGCCTGCACCTCCACATGCAGGTCGATGCGGTCGAGCAGCGGTCCCGACACCTTGGCCTGATAGTCCGCCGCGCAGCGGGGGGCGCGGGAACAGGCCAGCGCCGGATCGCCCAGATGGCCGCAGCGGCAGGGGTTCATCGCCGCCACCAGCTGCACCCGCGCCGGGAAGGTGACATGCGCATTGGCCCGCGCCACGGTGACTTCCCCCGTCTCCAGGGGCTGCCGCAGCGAATCGAGCACCGTCCGCTGGAATTCGGGCAGTTCGTCGAGGAACAGCACGCCCAGATGCGCCATGCTGACCTCGCCCGGCCGCGCCTTGTGCCCGCCGCCGACCAGCGCCGCCATGGAGGCGCTGTGATGCGGATTGCGGAAGGGACGGGCGCGGCTGATCCGGCCGCCCTCCAGCGTGCCGGCGACGCTGGCCACCATGGAGGTTTCCAGCGCCTCGCCCGGCGTCAGTTCGGGCAGGATGCCGGGCAGGCAGCTCGCCATCAGCGACTTGCCCGCGCCGGGCGGGCCGACCATCAGCAGATTATGGCCGCCCGCCGCCGCGATCTCCAGCGCGCGCTTGGCGCTTTCCTGACCCTTGACCTGCCTGAGGTCCGCGGCACGGATCGGCGGCTCCACCTGCCCGGGCTGCGGCGGCGAGAGGGCGGCGGCGCCCTTGAAATGGTTGAGGATGGCCAACAGGTCGGGCGCGGCGATCACCTCCACCTGACCGGCCCAGGCGGCTTCGGCGCCCTGCGCCACCGGGCAGACGAGGCCCAGTTCCCGCTCCCCCGCATGGAGCGCGGCGAGCAGCACGCCGGGCGTGGGGGCGATGCGGCCGTCCAGACCCAGCTCGCCCACGACGACATAGCCCGCCAGCGTCTCGGCATCGATCACGCCCATGGCGCCGAGCAGGGCCAGCGCGATGGGGAGGTCGAAATGCGACCCCTCCTTGGGAAGGTCGGCGGGCGAGAGGTTCACGGTGATCCGCTTGGGCGGCAGCGAAAGGCCGATGGCGGCGATGGCGTTGCGCACCCGCTCCCGGCTTTCCGCGACCGCCTTGTCCGGCAGGCCGACGACGATGAAATTGGGAAGGCCGGGAACGAGCTGGCACTGAACCTCCACGCCGCGCGCTTCCAGCCCCAGATAGGCGACCGTCGATACCGTCGAAACCAATGATGTTCCCCCATGCCCCGGACGGCCTCCATGGCGCTCCCGCGAGGGCAGGAGTGCCGCGTCAGGGGCCGAACCGGGTTCCTGCCTTCGCAGGAACAGGGAGGCATTTCAATCTCCTGGTGATGGTGGACGGATCAGCCCTCTTCCGGGCGGCCCTTGAAGCCCTGCGCCACGACATACCATTCGACGCTGCCCTTGCGGCTGGCGGGCGGCTTGGCATGCTTGATCGTGGTGAAATGCCTTTTGAGGATGGCGAGCAGGTCGGCGTCGGTGCCGCCCGCGAACACCTTGGCCACGAAAGTGCCGCCCTTGCGCAGATTCTCCACCGCGAACATGGCCGCCGCCTCGACCAGCCCCATGGTGCGCAGATGGTCGGTCGCGGCATGGCCGACGGTGTTCGCCGCCATGTCGGAAATGACCAGATCGGGCGCGTCGCCCAGCGCCTCCGCCAGCAGGGCGGGCGCGCTGTCGTCCATGAAGTCCATCTGGAACAGGGTGACGCCCGGAATGGGATCGGTCGGCAGCAGGTCGATGCCCACCACCTTCGCCTTGGGGCAGAGTTTCTGCACCACCTGCGCCCAGCCGCCAGGCGCCACGCCCAGGTCGACCACCGCGCGGGACCCCTTCACGAAGTGGAACTTCTCGTCCAGTTCGATCAGCTTGAAGGCGGCGCGGCTGCGCCACCCCTCCGCCTTGGCGCGGCGGACATAGGGGTCGTTCAACTGGCGTTCGAGCCAGCGGGTGGACTGTGCCGTCCGTCCCTTCGCCGTCTTGACCCGCACCTTGCCGGCACCGGTACCTCTCACAGGGGGCCTCTCACATCTTCACTCCGTCGCGGTCCATCAGGCCGCGCAATATGCCCTCGCGAATGCCGCGATCGGCCACGCCCAGGCGCTGGGCGGGCCAGATGTCGAGGATGGATTCCAGGATGGCGCAGCCCGCCACGACCAGATCGGCCCGCTCCGTCCCGATGCAGGGCAGCTTCTGCCGCTCCGCCAGGGGCATGGAGGACAGCCGCGCCGAAATCGCCCGCATCGACGTCGACGGCACGATCAGCCCGTCGATCGCCTGCCGGTCGTAGCGCGGCAGGTCGAGATGCAGGCTGGCCAGCGTCGTCACCGTGCCCGACGTGCCGAGCAGGCGGATATCCGCCTGCGGAGCGGGCAGGCGGCGAGCCAGCGGCGCGAAGGCATCCGCCACGCGGGCGCGCATCCGGGCATAGGCGGACAGCCGGTCCATGGGATCGGCATGGTCGAAAGGCTCGCTCTCCGTCAGGGAGACCACGCCCCAGGGGGCGCTCACCCAATCGACGATATGCGGCGCGCCGGCGCGATTGGCGTCCACCAGCACCAGCTCGGTCGAGCCGCCGCCAATGTCGAAGATGAGCGCCGGGCCGTCGCCCGGCTCCAGCAGCGCGTGGCAGCCGAGCACCGCCAGCCGCGCCTCTTCCTGCGCGCTGATGATGTCGAGGGCGATGCCGGTTTCCCGATAGACGCGCTGGATGAATTCGGCCCCGTTGGAGGCGCGGCGGCACGCCTCCGTCGCGACCGAGCGGGCCAGGGTGACGTGCCGGCGGCGCAGCTTGTCGGCGCAGACCGACAGGGCGGAAATCGCGCGCTCTATGGCGGCGTCGCTGATCCGGCCGGAAGCGGCAAGCCCCTCCCCCAGCCGCACGATTCGCGAAAAGGCGTCGACGACGATGAAGCCGTCCGCCGATGGCTTGGCGATCAGCAGGCGGCAATTATTGGTGCCAAGGTCGATGGCCGCGTAGGACCGGCGTCCGCGCAGCGGATGAGGCAAAAGGCCCCGCGATTTCGACGGGGGAGTGAGGGCCGCAGCCTTGCTCCCATTGCCCTGACCGGAACGGACCCCCTTGCCCGAAATTCCGCCGGCCGGGCCGGAACTCTGCGGCGATGGGCGGCTGTGCTGCACCATGGCCGTATCTCTTTTCTTCTTCGCCAGCGCCGAAAAGCGCCGGAACTTGGCGACAAGAGTAGGCAAAGGAACAGGAAAGCGCAAGGCGGGGCGGACAGCCCCCTCAGACAAGCGGCATGAGGGCCGCGACGATCCACCGTTCCTCGGCGCGCAGCACGCCCCAGGCGCGGGCGGCGGCGCGGCTGTCCATCACCTCCACGCCGATGCCGCGCCCCTCCAGTTCGCGCACGAAGGCGCGCGGCGGCTGGCGCAGGGCGGCGCCCGTGCCGACCAGCAGGAATTCCGGCTGGACGTCGAGGTCGAACAGGTCGCCCAGATGCGCCACCGTCAGCGCGTCGACGGGCGGCGCATCCTGCCAGGCGAGCGCCCGCACCGGGGAGAGCAGCAGGCCTTCGGGAAAAACATCGTCGCGAACCCGGAAACCCCGCCCCTGAAAGCCGGTGACGATCGGCCCCTGCCCCGATTCATCGCGGCGCAGCTCTATGCCGGAGCGGTTCCCGTTCAGGGTCGCGCCCCGTCGTCGCGCGGGCCCATCCGCTCGGCCTGGGCGGCGATATTGACCTTGCTCGCCTTCTTCTCCGCCGTGGCGGGGGACAGGCCCAGGCTGATGAGCAGCGAGGAGGAGACATAGACCGACGAATAGGTGCCGACGATGATGCCCAGCATCATGGCCGCGGTGAAGCCGCGCAGCACATGGCCGCCCAGCAGCAGCAGCGCGCCCAGCGCCAGCAGCACCGTGACCGAGGTCATGACCGTGCGCGGCAGCGTTTCGTTGACCGAAAGGTCGATCAGCGACTTCATGTCCATCTTGCGATATTTGCGCATATTTTCGCGGATGCGGTCGTCGATCACCATCTTGTCGTTGATCGAATAGCCCACGATGGTCAGCACGGCGGCGACGATGTTGAGGTCGAATTCGAGCTGGGTGATGGCGAAGAAGCCCAGCGTCATCAGCACGTCGTGCATGATCGCGACGAAGGTCGAGACGCCGAACTGCCATTCATAGCGGAACCAGGAGAAGATCGCGATGCCGATCACCGCCAGCATCACCGCCAGCACGCCGTTCTGGATCAGTTCGCCCGACACCTTGCCCGACACCGTGTCGTAGCGGGAGAAGGTGACGCCGGGGAATTCCGCCGTCATCGCCTTGCGCGCCTTTTCGACGATGGCGTTGGCCGCGCCCGCGCCGCCCTGTTCCGGCAGAGGGAGGCGGATCTGCACCGTTTTCGGATCGCCGAACTGCTGGAGCGAACCGTCGCCCACCCCCAGTCGGTCGATTACCGTGCGCACCTTGTCGGTCTGCGGCGGCGTTTCGAACTTCGCCTCGATCATCAGGCCGCCGACGAAGTCGACGCCCAGGTTCAGCCCCTTGTAGAAGGTCGCGCCGACCGCCAGCACAGTCAGCAGCGCCGTCAGGGCGAAGGCCCAGTGGCGCAGCTTGACGAAGCCGATATTGGTGTTGTCCGGGACGAGCTTAAGCAGTTTCATGTTTCTCTCCGCCCGTCAGATGTGGATTTCGGTCGGGCGCTTGGCGCGGACCCAACGCGACACCAGCAGGCGCGTGAAGGTGACGGCGGTGAACACGCTGGTCGCGATGCCGATCAGCAGCACGATCGCGAAGCCCTTGACCGGTCCCGACCCCAGAGCGAGCATGATGCCGCCGGCGATGGCGTGGGTCACGTTCGCTTCGAAGATCGTGCGGCTGGCTTCCTTATAGCCATGTTCGATGGCCTGCACGACCCCGCGTCCCCTCCGCCTTTCCTCACGGATGCGCTCGTAGATCAGCACGTTGGCGTCGACCGCGGTGCCGATGGTCAGCACGAAACCGGCGATGCCCGGCAGCGTCAGCGTCGCGCCCAATATGCCCATGACGCCCAGGATCACCAGCACGTTGATGGCGACGGCGAGGTTGGCGTACATGCCGAAGCGGCCATAGCTCATGAACATGAAGGCCGCCACCGCCGCCACCGCGATCACCGAGGCGAGCAGGCCCGCGCGGATCGAATCGGCGCCGAGTTGCGGGCCGACCGTGCGTTCCTCCACCACGGTCAGCGCGACGGGCAGCTTGCCCGAACGCAGCGCGATCGCAAGCTGGTTGGCGCTTTCGACGGTGAAGCTGCCGCTGATCTGCGCGCTGCCGCCCAGGATCGGCTCGTTGATGTTCGGCGCGGACAGCACCTTGCCGTCGAGGATGATGGCGAAGGGACGGTTGACGTTCTGCGACGTCACCTGGCCGAATTTGCGCCCGCCCGCACCGTTGAAGCGGATGTTGACGATCGGCTCGTTGCCCTGCTGGTTATAGCCCTGCTGCGCGTCGGTCAGGTCCTCGCCCGACACCATGACCTGCCGGTAGACGGCGATCACCGGCGGGCCGGCGGGATTTGTGGGATAGGGCAGCACTTCGCTGCCCACAGGCGCGCGGCCCTGCGCCACCTCGGCAGGGTTGGCGTTGACGTCGACCAGCTTGAATTCCAGCTTGGCGGTCTGGCCCAGCAGGTCCTTCAGCGCCCTGGGGTCCTGAAGGCCGGGCACCTGCACGACGATGCGGTTGTCGCCCTGCTGCTGGATGGTCGGTTCGCGCGTGCCCATTTCGTCGATGCGCTTGCGGATCACCTCGGTCGCGACTTCCATCGCGCCCTTCACCGCATTGTCGATGCCCGCCTTGGTCGGGGTGATGACGATGGTGGAGCTGTTCACCACCTCCACATTGAAATCGCGCTGGCCGGTGAGGCCCGCCCCCTGGGTCAGCGGCCGGATGCGCTCCACGGCGGCATCGACCTGCGACGGGTTGCGCACCATGAAGCTCAATTTCCCGTCGCGGCTGGAAATATCCCCGATCGCGATCTTCGTGTCGCCCCGGCGCAGTTCCGTGCGGACCTGCTCCTCCATATTGGCGATGCGCTGCTTCGCCACGTCCTGGGTCGAGGCTTCGAGCAGCAGGTGGCTGCCGCCCGACAGGTCGAGGCCCAGGTTCACGCGGGTCTGCATGAATTTGGGCAGTTGCCCGACCACCGTGTCCGGCAGGAAGCTCGGCACGGCGCAGGCTATGCCGATCAGCAGCGGCAGCAGGATCGCGACGACCGCCCAGCGAGGGAAATTCAGCATGGGTGGGGCTCAGTCGTTCGCGGGCTTGGCGGTGGCGGGATCGATCACGTCGGTCAGGGTGGACTTCACCGCCTTCACCTTCATGCCCGGCGCCAGTTCGACTTCGGCGTAGAATTCGTCGACGCGCACCACCTTGCCGATCAGACCGCCGCCGGTCACGACCTGATCGCCCTTCTTCACGGCGTCGATCTTGGCCTTGTGCTCCTTCATCTTCTTTTGCTGCGGACGGATCAGCAGGAAATAGAAGACGACGAAGATGAGGACCAGCGGGGCCATCTGAACCAGCATGGAGGCGCCGGACGATTCCCCGCCCGCAGTCTGGGCAAAGGCTGGAGATATGAACATGCTTGGGACTTTCGCCTTATTCTCTTGTCCAGTCGCGGGCGCCGATAAACGCCCACAGATCAAGGGCGCGCGGCTAACACAGATCGCACGGCGGAGGCAACATGATTAGGGTTTCCGACGAATGCGCAAAAAGCCTGCATCGAATGGCTTGCATATTCCCCAAACTGCTTCTAATTGCGCCGCTCCGGTCGGGACGTAGCGCAGCCTGGTAGCGCATCACACTGGGGGTGTGGGGGTCGGAGGTTCGAATCCTCTCGTCCCGACCAAATCTCATTTATGGGGGTGTCGGCGCTGCCGCCCCCCTGAGATGGGTCGGTTTCATTTATAGTTTTAACAAGCATATCAAATGGTTGCCGGTAATCAGCACTCAACTCACCGTGCTTCCAGACACAGTTCGATAGTACGAAATTGAGCAACCTACGTTTCTCGCTTCCAATAGAACCGTCGAACAATCTATGCGCTTTGCGTGCCAGCGTGAGCAGCGCGACCCCTTCATCCATATAGTCGTTGCTAGCTTCCTGATGCCGGGCCAGATCGCGCTGGCAACGATCGAGCTCATCGCGCCATTGGACGGCCATGCGACGATAGAAGTCGTCGGTGACGGTGCCGTCTAGCTTGTCTACATAAACCGCTTCCAGGCGCTTCCGAAGTCGGTCGCTCTCAGCGCGCAAATGTGTCACGGCTTCATCATGGTCGTGCCTTTCGACCTCGAAGCTGTCTCTCAGCGCTTCAACAATCAGGTCGTAAACCTCCTTGTCGAAGCGGAGTTTGGCCAGCAATGCCCCAAACTGCTCCTCAAGGGCTTCCTCGCGTACGAATTTTTCAGGGCATTTCCCCCGGAAGCCGGTGCAGTGGTAGTAAATGTATTTGCCCTTCTTGATCTCCGCCGTGAGCGCGCACCCGCAATGGCCGCAGCTGATCAGACCAGTGAAGGCGAACTCACGGACGCCACCACCGGTCTTGGGATTACGCGTCTTCATGTTGCGCCCATCAAGAATATCCTGCACACAATGCCACAAATCCTTCGAGATTAGCGGTTGGTGGCTTCCCTGATAGACTTTGCCCAGCCACTCGAACTCTCCGGTATAAAGGCGGCTGCGAAGAATTTTATGCACGGTGCTAACCGGCACCGGCCGTTGGCTCTTGCGATAGGCAAGACCTTCCTGACGGGCCCGCGCGCCGATTTCCTTCAAGGAATAGCCCCCAGTCGCATACCATTCAAATAGGCGGGTAATGATCGGGCCTTGATCGGGATCGACGACGATGCCCTTCTTGCCATCCTGTGCCACCACATTTCGGTATCCGAAGGGCGCAGCGCTCGGCCATAAGCCCTGCTCGGCTTTCTCCAACATGCCTTTGCGGACTTCTTCCGAAAGATTGTCGATATAATTTTTGGCCATCAATACCTTGATGCCGTGCATGAATTTCTCGGATGATCGTGATTCTCGTGAAAGAGAGACGCCTTCTTTTACGAGATGAACCTCAGCATCAAGCTCGTCGATCGTCACCCAGTCCTTGAGGTTCCGATACAGTCGATCTGTCTTTTCAACTAGAATAGCCTGAATTGTCTTGTGCTTGCGAAGATAGCGGGTCATTTCATCAAAATTGGTGCGCCCACTCTGCTTGGCTGTCTCTATGTCGATATATTCAGCAGCTACAACTAACCCGTTGGCTTCGGCATGCTCTCGCAATAATTTGAGTTGCGCCGGAATCGAGAAGCCCTCCCGCTCCTGCTCGCGAGAAGAGACGCGCGCATATATCACGGCCTTTGGAGTTTGAACCTCCTGCACCTTCTGCCTTGTCTTCGTCTTGGCTGCTCGCGCCATTTCGATCCTCCGTTGATGACGGCTAGTGCCGATCTCCACTGCCGCCCGCCAATTCCTCCAAGGAAAGTATGGCTTGCGCCACGGGCGGCGATAATTGCCGCGCTTTGTCGACGAACTTCGTATCGGTGGTCACAAATTGCCAACCTTGGTTCATTGCCAGCGCGAGGTACACGCATTCATAGGCAGGGCGATCCAGCTCAATGGCGAGCTTTGCGGCCGACTCCATCAGTGCACGCATGGGTAGGAGTTCGACATCGGCACGCTGGATGATTCGGACGGCAACCATCGCCTCCTCCACCGTAAGTTCGGAGCGACGAACCTTCTTCCAGAGGATGTTCGCGCACTCGGCAACCAGCAGATCGGGGGCTGCCAAGCGATGGCCGGAAAGCAATGACACGGCTTCGTCGGTTCCGTCTTCCGTCACCACCCACTTCACCGCGATGCTGGCGTCTATCACCAAGCGCATCACCGTTCTTGACGCCCCTCACGCATCAGGACTTCAGAAGGCGTCTGCTCCCGGTTCGCAGTCAGCGCGCGCATTTCGGCAGCCAGCGCCTCGAAAGAAGGGTCGATCTCGGCAAACAAAGCCTGTCGCAAAATTTCCCTGTGTTCAGCTTCGACGGAACGGCCATGGCGTGCAGCCCTGCGACGCAAGCGCTGGATAATATCGTCCTCAAGATTACGCACCTGAAGAGCACCGGCCATAGCCCACCCCCTAGAACAAGAATGACATCAGTGATACCATTGACATCAATCCTCGTCAATACGGTTGCGGCGACCTTTGTCGGGGCCCGCGCCTTCAGCCTCCCGCTTCCGTTGGGTCCTCTCCCAGTCGTGAAGTACACGGAAATAGCCCGTCAGATTCTCTAGAATCTGGCGCGCGTCCTCGTTTGTAAGCTTTCTGCTGGTGCGTTTCTGGAAGACCTTCCGGGCCTTCTCGACGATCTCGTCGGAAAACCGCCTGCTGTGGCGCACGGGACGATCATCGTCCCCTAGCCCATCCTCGCGCCCCTTCATTGAGTGGCTTGCCCGACCGCTTGGCCGGACTCCCCAATTGGTACGGATACCGATTGTTCCGCTAGGATCTCGTCATCAACAGACAGTCCGCCATGGATGGGACATGACAAGTAGCCCATCCACCAGGAAGGGCTAGATTTATTTCTTTCGGCAAGACACATGGAACGCTACCCCAAAAGGCAGCGCAGGACAGTCATGAAGCGAAGTCACTTTAGCATTTCTTCGGGATAATATTGAAGTACCAAATTTGAAGTTTCAGCACATCACTGCCGAAAATTCGCCTGGGGAGACCTTGGCTGCACTGTTTCTTTTTATTCGCTCTACCATCTCATCCGACAAGTGGGGCAAAGTAACAGTCGATTAGCTGTTGCGAGATTTAGCGTCGGCGTATGCGGCTTTTCCCTGCGCCCTTCGCTTGGTGAGTTTTGCCATGCGTGCGCTGATCTCGTCGGCGCTGATATCGGCAGAATCGAAGAGACCACCATACCATTCGATCATGGACGCACGGGCAGGATGGCGGGGGTCGGCCATCGCGTTCAGGAACTCTTCAAATCCCGGAGTTCCGCCAACATCTTCTGGCGGGGCGCGCCGTTCACCATCGACGAAGCGGGGGTAATTGGCGCCGGGAATTGCCGGCAGGACCGCTTCGATCTCGATACGATGACGCCAATTGTCCCCGAAATCATATGTGTAGGTGAAGCCGGTTATGTCGCGCTCAACGAGCTTACCGATACGCATATTGGAGGCGTCGCGAGTGCGGATCATGAAAGCATCGTCATCATCGAAGCGGATGCCATAGGCGGCATCACCGACGTCGAAACGGAACAGATGGTAGTTCTCGAAGAGCATGCATGCCTGGATCGCGAGATGCAGGGTCTTGAGGCTGTTTGTGATGGGAAGTTCGACACGGCGCCAGACGGCGGGCTTTATGTCTTCGAGCGTGATGCGAATCCGGGCTATCTGATCGGTCATGCTGCCATGCATAGGGGTGCGGCCTGTGCTGTCCAGTTCCAAGGCATGAGTTCGCATGTGGGCCGGCCTGAGGCGATCTTCTCGATAATGTCGGCGATATAAGCTTGAGGCTCGACCCCGTTGAGTTTCTCTGCCCTCGCTAAGCGGGCGCACCGCGCTGCCATATTTTTACTGTAAGCTCTTGCCGTGCCGGATGGTATCGAGGACACAGAAACGGGTTGCTACGCGCATCTTGCAATAGACAGGGCGCTGGGCAAAGGCGTCCGTATTGACCCTGGCACGCCCTTGAGGTGTATCTGCATAAGGCGACCACCAAACTAAGCTTCTGGGCCACTGCCAATTATCGTGCATCCGAGCAGATCAGATAAGCATCAATGACCGGCGGTATTCGTTGCCCAAACAGCCATCGAGCCCATTGCATAGATGACCAGATTTCCATCGTTCTGGAGATTCAACATAGCGCACTGATTGCCGTCTGTTCCAGAGGCCCAGATAGGCGCACCGCTACGGTAGAGAACAAGGTTTCCGTCTGTTTGGAACTGCATAATAGCACCGGCTTGCCCTGCGGTATTGCTCGCCCACAATGTGCCAGTTGGCCCTCTGAGCACCAGATTTCCATCGCCTTGCATGGTCAGGGTGAACCGTTGGTCTGGTGATCGCATTACCGCGCCAGATCCCAGATTTACGACAGTATTCAAATCCGCGCTGTCATAATATATCCTGTTATCCGCAGCGTCGTATAGATATTGCACGCGATGCTCCCCAAGCGAGGAGATACGGCAAGCGCCGCGAAGTCGGCCTAATGCATCATATGAGTAGCCGTTAAAATCGGAACCTGCCGCGGCGACGGATGTGAATGCCAGAACTGTGCTACACAATATAGCTGCATACCGAGTAAAGGTCATATTACCTCCCGCATTCTTGCTATTGTCAAAATGAAGGTATCCTACCAATCATCTATATCGCTTCAGGACGTCTATATCTCTGGCCATAATCTTCAATATGTCACCAGACAGTAACATGGTTTCGTTGCATTCCGCGGCTTAGTGCCTTGTTTGGTCTGGACGATGTTCCGACAAGGCTTTCAAAGCCTCCGTGAGAATAGACGAAAATTCCTCGACCTGCTCTGCATTGAGACCAAATTTCCTCAGATGAGGTATGGAAAGTCCGACACCGCGCAGATATTCAGCAATCTGATCTTCAAAACCTCCCGATACGAACACCTCATAATTCAAATGAGGCGCACAATCATAGATTTTTTGCTTTATTCGGGCCTTTGAGCGCTCCTTATAACGGTCATGCATATCTACCGGCATAACAATAGGTATGTACCGTAACTTCAATTCGACATCTGCCATTGACGATTTTTCCAACGTGTCGTTCAAATATGGCTCGACGAAATGGCGTGCGCGCTCAAGATTGGAATCCGCCGGCGCATAAGATTCTGAAGAAGCCCAAAATTCCATGTTATCGTGCAACCTTGTTTAAGCGAGGGTAATCCCCATGAGTTACTTTATACCAAGTCAACGCGATATTTTCATGAACAATCGCAGGATACCTCGAAGAGTATCTTTGAATGGCTCGGTAGCGAACATTGTTTACATCGAGCCACGCCTGCGAGTATCTTGCAGCAGCATTGCTTGTAATGCCAATTTTATCAATTGCTCCCGTTGATCGATTGATCAAATTATACACCTCTGTTGATCGCTGAGAGCGACTTGAATTGCCATGCACTTCAACGCTTGGAAGGCTTTCAATCGCCAGTGCGCCCAAGGCGGCAACACCGAGTACGGCCGCCAAGGGGTCGTCTGCAACCCCTATGCCTGTAACATCGTCCGCCACCAATGCACCGGCGGCTACAGCTAATGCACCCGATACACGGTGCCTATTTTGAGGCTTCTGCGTCAACCTAGAAGCTGGATACCGGCGCTGGAACCAGTCCGTGAACTCATCGCATGCGGCTTGATTGCCCATTTTACAGCTTGCACTAAGCCCGGACAAACCTCCGCCCACATAAGGGGTCGAAACCGGCCCACGAGGTATGGTGGGACCTGAAGGCTCCTGGACCACTGGCTTAGGACGGTTACCTCTTACCTCGATAGGCTCACCGTCCATCCCGAACGGATCGGTGCTGTTGAGGGGATCATTGCCTGCATAGGCATACCAGTTCAGACCATCGGCATATCCGATCGGATCGGTTTGCAGGAACCGGCCAAGCGTTGGCGAGTAGATGCGAGCCTTGTAGTTATACATCCCGACTTCGGGCAACCAGACTTGGCCAGTATACAGGAACCGCATCCCATTGTCCGAATCTGGGATGCCATATTCGTCGTAGCGGGTGATAACGCCGCTCCCTGCGGCGCTGGTTCGAGCGATGACGCTGCCACGCTCGTCGGCATGGAACCAGTATTTCACGCTACCGACATAGGAGGCGATCGGCTCATCCAAGCCTGGACCCGGCACGAACCTACGTTGCAGAGCGCCCGTTGCATCATATTCGGCAATCAGCGCTGATCCAGCATAGTCCGATCGGCGGTTTCCCACCTCGCTGTAGATCATGCGGTCAAAGGCGTCGTAGTCGAACCGCTTGCCATTGGCATAAGTCAGGGTGTTGATGGCGCTATAGGCATAGCTATCCGCACCGGAGGCGGTGAGATTGCCGCGCGCATCATAGCCGAAGTTTACGCCGCCCGCCTTGCCAAATTGATTGAGCCCGTTCACCGTGTAGCCGCGCCCCACATTCACATGTTTCGTGAACGCGTAGCTGTCATTTGAGCGTGTCATGCTGGCGATCTGGAACGCCGGATTGTAGCTGTAGCCAAAGGTCACATCCTGCGCGCTGCCAGCCAGATCATGCGTCAGGG
The DNA here is from genome assembly GCF_024611135.1 of Sphingobium sp. CFD-2. NCBI lineage: Bacteria > Pseudomonadati > Pseudomonadota > Alphaproteobacteria > Sphingomonadales > Sphingobiaceae > Sphingobium > Sphingobium sp. CFD-2. The sequence goes on from NZ_CP084405.1 coordinate 2,970,166, forward strand.
CGCTCAGCCGAGACACCGCATCGTAGGAGTAGCTGGTCGCGGTGCCGTTCCCGCGCGAGATGCCGGTTCTGCGGCCCAGGTCATCATAGGCATAGGATGCGAGGGATGTGGACCCATTTTCCTTGATCGCTGAAACCTCACCGGTGACGCGGCGATCATAGGTCACATAGAAACCGTCTCCCCAAGTCAAACGCGTCATGCGTCCGCCAAGGTCGTAGGCATAGTTCTTCGTGCCACCGAGCGTTGATGCTTCCGAGACCCGTCGGCCAAGCACATCATAGCCGAAGCTCAGATTTGCAGTATAGTTCCCGTTGCCGACATTGGCGTAACGCATATTACCAAGATTATCATAACCAAAGGTCTTATTCGCATTGTTGCCAATGTTCGGCATATACTGAATAGTAAGCCTATTCAAATTGTCATAATTATTTACGATATACTCCCCATCTCGCAGCCTTATACTAATTATGTTGCCATTGGCATCATGATTTATCTGCTCATAGTCAGCATCATTGCTCACGCCAGGAGTGGATGACGATGGGTATTGGGTCTGCGAGAGCCTGTTGAATCCATCGTAAAGATAGGTCGTGACATTGTTCTTTGCGTCTTTGACGGTTTTGGGCAGACCATTATTCGTATAGGAAATCGATCGCTCAACTCGCTGGACATTCGTCCCGCGACCATCGGTGATGCTCGTCAATTGGTCGGCAGCATCATAGCTGTTGCGACTGATGCGATCAGGTCCATAGAAGCCTGCGGCCTGGGGTGTACATGGATCGGTCGCATTTGCCCACTGATTGGGATTCATGCGGACTGCGGTGCAGTCTATTCTTCCAGCAGGGTCATAGCTATATTGCGTGACGGAATAGACAGTTCCGCCAGCTTTAAGGGCGCCTCTCGTCTTGCGCCCGGCGCTATCGTAGCTCGTCTCAGTCTGTTGGAGCGACGAAAAGGCATTCCATGCGCTATCGCCCTGATCGGCGACTGTTCCGCTCTCGATCAGCGTTGGTTGCCCGTCGAGATCATAGGTCATGCGCGTTGCCTGATGGACACGTGGCCCCGTTCCATCCGGGTCAGGCCCAACAACGCCGCGCAACTGGCGCGCGGCATCATAGCGGTAGCGTGTCGTGTCCGCTGCCCCTGGAAGCGGACCGTCCACTGTCAGGACGTTGCCGATCGGATCATATCTGTTCGCAACGGTGGCACTAAGCGAGCCGCTGCCGTCACCGACTGTGACTGAAACCGGCAGCAGATTGTTGGCGGTGCCTGGGCTTTGAACGCCGTAGCTCGTGGTCGTTCTGCTCTCATCCGCCGTTCCAGAGCAGGTCGCGCCGGTGCGGCAGGTCGATAGGCTGGTCAGTTTGACGTTGGGCTTCGCTGACTGCGCCGGCGCTCCACCGCTGGCCTGCTTGTAGTAGGCGTAGAGGTTCGAATAGGCATATCGAGTTTGAGGACGAACTGCCCCACTGGCCGGAGCGGGAGCGGTAACAGAGAGGACGAGTCCGGTTGAGCCATCGTAAACAAAGTCAGTTTGATTGCCCTTTCCATCCTTCGCCCAGTTCGGCTTGTTACAGGTGACGGGATTGGCGCAAGACGCATCATAGCCCGCGCTGGTCACGATGTCGGCTGGAGTACCCGGTGTTTTCGACACATGCCTTGTCTCGATGAGATTGCTGCGGCCATCATAGCTGTAACGGACATAGTCCCCTTCGGGCGCGGTTGCCCGTACCAAGCGGCCAAACTCGTCAAAGGCAAATCCGCTTTGACGATTGAGGGCATCAGTCAAGGCAGTCAAACGGGTCGCCGGACTTGCGACTGGCTTGCTGGGAGTCCGGTTAAAAGACGATCCTCTGAATATATGGCCAATCCATTTCCGCCCGGCCGGTGCTGTCGCGGTTACCGTCAATTGCTGGTTCAAAAGCTGGCTATTCGTACCTACGCCATCGCTCTGTCCAGTGAGGACATAGCTGTAGTTCGTCACGACCCCATCGCGATTGACCGAACTGACCCGTCCGTTCGTATCATAGCCAACAACTATATTGTCCGGCCCGCCCGCAGCTACGGCGGAAGGGCGCCGGATTGCCGTGAGCTTGACTGCGCCACTGCCTGTTGCCGAGTAGGTCAATATGGTCGAGCGATTGAGCGCATCAATGACCGTATAGCTATGACCTTGCCCCTGATTTACGCGAACGAATTGAAGAGAGGGCCAGGTTTGTGACAGGTTGGAGCAATGATCTGCTAGGGGATCACAATAGTCGACTGCCATGTTGATGGCGGTAGCTTTGACCAATGTCGTCCATGCCTGGAAGTCGGCATCCGTTGCGTTGCTCGAAGGTATCGAGTCAGTTTGATATTCAAACTTGATCTGATATCCATTGTTATTAGTAATCGACTGTGGCCGGTAAGCGCGCCTCACGTTACAGACAATCGTACACGCCGTGCTTTCTATCTCGCGATAGTTGAACTTCGTAGTCTCTCCAGACGGAAACTCAACTCGATCGGTTCTGGCCCGGAACGTCGCGGCAATCGCACGAGAAAATACCTCCCGACCGCTTATTTCTGATGTATTATCAATAAAGTATGCTCTAGCGCCATCTCTGCTTTGATATCTGATCAGGCCATCGCTCTGGAGCGAAATATTGCCACCAGAGCTAAGCTCGGTGAGAAACTTTGACCAGTCCCATATAAGACTGACCTCTCCGCCAACATTATTTCCGTTTTCGCAGGGCGTGTATCGATGCGGTAGCCCTACCTGGGCACGTTGATACTTGTCAGTACATTGAAACAAGGAATCAGTAATGCCTAAAACATTTACAGGCAGCCTCAAGCCATCAATCGCTGCACCACTCCCTAGATAAGTTCTAGTATTCATATACTGGATGCCCGACAGATGTGTGGGCACGATCTGGTCGCTGTCAGCGGTCAACGCAAACGACAGGCCACTGTCGCCATTTCCAACCGAGATGTCGGGCAATGCGATGCTCATTTGCCCGCTGATCAGGTCGACCATATTCTCATCCACCGACTGCACCAAAGGTGGGGGTTCCACCGTAGTGACGCCGGTCTGCGCCAGTGAAGGCTGGCATGAGAGTCCAACCACAACAGCGAGCGCAATCAGAACTCGGAGCAAGGGAGTGCACCGGAAATTTAAGGAGATTGCCGCGAAACGCCGACTCAGCGAAATTTGCATCATTCTGCCCCCGTGTTCCGGCAAGGCGCTGCTCCGTATCGACCCTTCTGGCCGACCATCGCATTGATGCACTTGCCCTATTTCTAGGACACGCCGACGCGCATTTTTTGGCAAACCCATTGAACAAAATTGTCTCTCAGACAGTCTTCTCGCTACGTGCTTGTGATGGATACAAAATGTAGCTTACGGACTGATCTGCGACGAGCTTGCCAAAGTCCCGCACCGGATTGATCAGTGACCTTGGTGCTCGCGGGCGATATCGTAGCGAGCTTCGATCAAGCCTCGCCTGATGGCCACCACTCGGGAGACAGATCCTGCTTCAGCGAATTGACCGCTGAACCCGCGATCAACTCGATACATTTGAGCTCGATGTCACCGAGATCATCATAGATCAGGTGCTGGGGAAATCGGATGCCGTGCCCCATACAGAGCAGCGGCAGCACGATATGGCCAACCGATTGCCCTAGCCGCAAAGTGGCGTTCAGATGATCGTCCAGTCGGGTGCTCGGGGCCCCGGACTCCATCTCGCGAAGCCATCGCGGACTGAAGCCCATCTCCTGGGCAAGCTCCGGTTGCGTAATGTGGCGCCGCTTTCGCTCTTGCCTGATCCGTTCCCCGGCAATCTTCTTGATCAGCTTTAAAGGGGACAGATCGACAGCGGCAAATCTCTCGTTCGATGACATGCTTCCGCACTCCTCGGCAGACGCTCCTGACATGACAGGCAGAGAGAGCAGCTAAGTTAATCTCAAGGATTTATGCAATAATATTTAGCGTTGATTTTAGAGGAACTTCGTTGCCGGTTTTGTAGTTAGCAGTCCCCGTTCTCTAATACATGCCGAAAAATCGCCAGCGCGCAAAAATGTTCACAGATGCGCCTATTCAGCATTTCAAGACCGAATAGCAAACGCATAGTTCGATTCTGCAATCCAAGGATAAAACAAACAAAATCGGTGTGTTACCGGCTAATTTTAAGGAATCGGAACTTAACTGCCTAGCGCTGTTGCAATCTTCTTCGTTTCAAATCAATCAGACTTCGTTCCTGAAAACTCAGGTCGAATCGAACCTGATACTTCAAGATCACAAGTAATTCTCAAACATGGCGCGAGGCGCCGAATGGAGTCGTGCATGAAGCCGATTGCCAAAGCGATTGCGCTTGCCTGTTGCGCCGTCGTCACCATGACAGCCGCAAAGGCGGCACCTGGCGGAAACGCATCGCCGCGCGTGGAAGGCCCGCGTGACATCGTTCCGACGGGGAGTGGTTTCGTCATTCGCGCTTCCATCCCCGAACAAGGCGACGACACCTCCAACCGCTCGGCTCCACCCAAAACCATCCGGATCGGTACCGGCGTGCATCTCGATGCGCGACTGCTCCTGCGCCCGGCCAGCTCAATCAAGGAGAATTCACATGCGCGTCGCTAAGCTGGGGGCGGTCGCTCTCGTTCTGCCTTTGATCCTCGTCGCCCAAAGCGCCGCGTCAGCGCAACAGGCTGATCCGCTTATCGCAGCAGCTCGCGAGGCCGAAAGCGAATTGCGGCAGACCTTTAGCAATTTGCAGTTTGAGGATTTCGGACCAGCGCCAGTCAAGGGACCGATCTATCAGGCCTCAGCTGGCGGCCGTATCATATATTATGCTCCCGAAAGCGAGCATCTGCTCTTCGCGGCGGTCTATGACCGCAACGGTATAAACATTACCGCTCTTGCCCAGGATTCGACTGCACAGCGGAAGCTGGCAGGGATCGATACGAGCAAAGCGCTGGCGCTCGGTCCCATCGGGGCACCGGTGGTAATCGAGTTCACCGATCCTGACTGCCCTTATTGTCGAGCCCTTGATCGCTTTTGGGCCGCGAAGGCGGCGGAAGGCAAGCCGGTTCGGCGCCTGATCTTTTTCGTTTCCGGCATCCATGCCGAAGCGGCGGCGAAGGCAGAGCATATCCTCTGTTCGCCTGACAAGGAGGTCGCGTTCAAGGCGATCTACGCGGGTGCGGCACCCACTGCGCTTCAAAGCTGCGCGGAAGGCCGGTCCAGGGTCGAGGCTGACGCCAAGGTCGTGAGCAAGGTTGGTATCACTGGGACACCCACGCTGATCGTCGATGGAAAGGTTATTTCCGGCTTTCAGCAGGCCGAGCTCGAAGAGTTTCTGAAGACCGGGAAGGCGCTCGCCGATGCTGCGCGATGAACGCCCCCTCTTTACTCCCCCATCGCGGATGTTCGCGGTTGTCCTCCTGCCGCACTGCAGGGACGTCGCGCGCACCGGAATGCCGATGGCGAAGCCCGAAACGGGCCGTTCAGCCTCGCCGTCGGCCGACAGCGATACCCATCGATGCCGGCAAGCATATCGCGGAACGGCCCATTTTCACTGGAGCACGTACATGTTGAAGACTCTCGGAAGACAGTCCGCATCCTTTGCCAATATCGGCATTCCCCTCGCTCTCGCTGCGCTGGTCAGCGGCGGAGCCCACGCGTTCACCGCGCCCACGGCCGGTGACTTGGGCTATGACATCTACGATATCGTGGTCAACAAAGGCGTGAAAGGCCCACTTGGCTTTGTGGGCGGCGTCGCCGCCTTCCTGTTCGGCGTCTCGCGCCTGTTCAGCAACGTCATGGTCGGCATCCCGACCATCGTCGCCGCGGTCTGCCTGATCAAATCCGACACCATCCTCCAGACCTTCGGAATGGTGATCTGACGGTTCGGTCCGCCGCCCGTTCGCGCGGACGACGGACCTCAACAGACCAGGGCGCTCCGGCGTGCTGGTGAGACTGCCTGTGTTGTTCAACCGCAGCTTCGCAGGGCGGTCTTGAAGCAGGAGGAGAAGGGTTCGTGGACGAACGGCTACCCCAATATCTGCATAAGCCGGTCCAAATCTTGTGGTTTGGCTCCGACGAATTCGTGCTGGTGATGTCGACCATCTTCGTCGCCGTGATTGTCGGCGGGATGCTCGGCTGGGCGCTCATCGCGGCCCTTCTCCTTTTCATTCCCTGGCTCCGGACCAAGTCACGTGGGTTCATTCCGCACCTTGCCTGGCGTTGGGGGCTGGTCCGTTGGTCCAAGTATCCTGGGCCGACGCAGACCCGCTTTTTCGAGTGAGGACAAGCGATGTTCGGACGCAAATCCCCCGATATGCCCCCGCGCGACCCGCTGCTCGGCAAGCCCGCCAGCTACGGCATCCATCGCTATGTCCAGGGCGCAAGCAACCTGTTCGAAGAGAACCGGCTGCTGAAGCTCGCGGTGGTTGGGCTGTTCGGCATCACGGCCGTGCTGGGCATGGCGATCTACACGTCTGACCAGAACACGCGCACGGTCGTCGTGCCCTTCGGCGCGGGTGGCGATCTCTATGTCACGGGGAACAAGCCGTCTGAAGCTTATCTCCGAATGATCACGCGCAACGTGGTTTCGCTCTCGGGCACATATTCCGCCTATTCGGCTGACCGGCAGTTTCAGGAGCTGCTGAGCATTGTGCATCCTTCAAGCTACAATGGCTTGAGAGACAGCCTTAATCGTTTGCTCGACGAGCTCGCCGACAATTCCACGCTTTCGATCGCGACCTACATCCGCCCCGACCAGCCCGTGACCTGGACCGACCGCGAGATACTCGTGCCGGTCGAGAAGGTTCGAGTCATCGGCGGTGTGATCCGCAAATTCCGGGGCAATCTGCGGATTCGCTACGTGATCGACAATGGCCGCTTCTGGCTGACTGCCCTGACGGAGGAAAATTTCGATGCCCAGCCCCGTTAAGCGGCTGCTGGCGCTCGGCCTTGCGCTGACGCCGCTGCCGGGACAAGCGCAGACCATCGTCGCGCTGCCTGACCAGACCAGCACGATCCGCCTGTCCAACCGTGACATCAACCATGTCATCTGTGCGGGCGGTGAGATCGAGGACGTCAAATTCAGCGCTGAGAAGGCTATCGCGGTCGAGCGCGCCGGGTCCGATGCCTGGATCAAGTTTCTGGTCCGAGAGATCGACGATGCGGGCATGGTGACGCGAAGCTTCGTCACCACCCCATCGGAGTTTTTCGTGACCTGCAACGGTGCGGTCTACCCGCTCTATGCCGAGCCTTCCGACATTCCTGCGCAGACAGTCATGTTGCAACCTGGGACTCCTCAGCGCGCCAGAGCCAATGAAGAATTGCTCGGCCCCCTGGTCGAGGAAGAGCGTGCGATTTCCATCACGCTCGCCATGCTCCAGGATCGCATACCGGGAAGCTTCACAACTGTCGCACCACGTTCCGGTACGATCCGCCTTGTCAGCCTGCCTGACGCAGCGATCGAGGAACGCCAGCGTATCGAGATAGATGGTTCGGGACTATCAGCGTCCGAATATCTGGTTTCGGTTAGCAGTGAAGCCGTGCTCGACGAGCGTAGCTTCCTTGATAGTGCGCTTGGCGCCAATATTTTCGCCGTTACGCTGGACCGCGGCAATCTCTCAGCAGGCGAGACCGCGAGGCTCATCGTCGTTCGCCGGGGAGCCGGACAATGAGCGCGGGCGGCTCTCCCCGTGATCGCGGCTCCCAGGTTGAAGGCGACGAGCTCGACCTTGAAAGCATGGCGGAAAACCGCGTCCGGGCTACAGGTTTCGAGCGAGGTCCTGCCTTGCTTGACGTCAAGGCACGTTGGGCAGCACTGAGTGCCCGTCATCAACTCCGGCTCAAGCAGATCGGTGTCATTGGCGCGATCGGCGCACTGGGCCTGGGTCTGTATATCGCAAGCGGCGACAAGCCGGAGCAAGCGAGTGCGCCGCCGGCATCGAAACTGGATATGGGCGCGGGTCTTCGCGGCGATAGTCTCGAGGTCAAACTGCGCGGCGACCTTCAGAAGATCCTCGATGGTCAGTCGCTGCTCGGTGAACGCATCACCGCGATAGAAGAGGGCAAAATCGTGCCCGGCGCCGGGTCTCGCGGATCATCACCGGATACCGCCAATCCCGATCTGCCTCCAGCAATACCGGGTGAAGTACCCGATTTCCCCGAACCGCCTTCGACCGGCGACATCGGGTCTGCCCCTCCCGCGCCTCCATCCGCTCCGCCTGCCCCTCCCGCGCCACCCGTCGAAAAAACCGTTGGCGCGATCGGCGGCGCGACCAGTCCGGTCGCGGCCGGTGATCAGGCTTCGGGCTCGAAAAAAAAGAATCGGACTATCTATTTACCACCTGGTTTCATGAAGGCGCGGCTCCTGACCGGGATCGACGCGCTGGCCAGTCGGGACGCGACCAGCAATCCCGAACCGCTGATCGCTCGGGTTCAGGCTCCCGCCGTGCTTCCCAATGACGTGAAGGCAAACCTCGCCGGCTGCTTCGTTATTGGCAACGCAACCGGCAGTCTCGCCAAGGAACGGGTCGAGATCCAGCTGGTCTCGCTGTCCTGCGTCGATTTTGACGAGCGCTCCGTTGTAGACCAGCCAATTAAGGGCTTCTTCGTCGACGCTGACGGGAAAAAAGGCCTATCCGGCAAAGTCGTGACGCGCGCCGGGGCAGCTCTTGCTCGCGCGTTTATCGCTGGCACCATCACGGGCATCGCCGACACGGTCGAAAACACAGTCGGCAACGTCTCGACCTCGGCGCTGGGCTCGGTGCGCAGCTTCGATGCGGGCGATGCCGCCAAGGCCGGTATCGCCGGCGGTCTCTCCAAGTCCTCTGACAAGCTCACCGATTTCTATCTCGATCTCGCCCGTCAAGCTGGCCCCATCGTTGAGGTAGGTGCCGCCAAGGACGTCGTTGTCGTGATCCAGGAAGGCGTCACGCTCGAGATCAAGCCTACCGCCGGGAGCAAATTCTGATGCGCCGGCCCTCCATCAAACAGGGAGTTTGCCCCATGCGGCTACCAACTTGCTCGCGCGGTGCGCGCGTAGCGTCACTCGTCATACCTGTTGCGGCGGCACTCATGCTGAGTGGCTGCGCGACACTCGGCTCGGTCATGTCGCCATACTCCGAGAAATTCTCGTGCAAGAATGACGATCATGGTCAATGCATTCACCCGGACAAGGCTTATGCCGACGCGGTAGCCGGGGTAGCGTCAAAATCCGATCCCGCCGTCACGCGCGACAAGAAGATGCTGCGCGGCGACAAGACCGCAGGCCGTGCAGGCAAGGCAGCGCCTGGGGCTTTCACCGGCTACCGCGACAGCGTTTATCGCGAGCTTCAGGGTCTGATCGACCAGCCCGTCACGCCGATGCTGAAGCCCTCGCGCGCGGTGCGCACGCTGATTCTGCCCTATGCCGACCGTCAGCGGCCCGACCGGCTCTACATGCCGCGCTATGTTTATTCGGTGCTCGAGCGCCCGCAATGGGTGGTCGGCGACTATCTGGTGGAACCAGTTCCGGCCGCAGCGCGCGCCAGCGTGCTTGAGCAGGTCAAGGATCGCCAGAACGATGCGGAGCCGCAGCCATGAGCGCGCATAAGGGCGGCATGACGCTCGCACGACTGCGGCGCAGCGTCGAGCGGGACAGCTATTCCGACTATCTGCCGCTCGCGGCCTGGGTCGAGGAAGAACAAGCCTTCCTGACCATAGATGACGGCTGGGGCTATGCCTGGGAGCTGGTCCCATCAGCCTATATGTTCGCACACGTCCATGAAGCGCTGCTGGGATTGCTCAATGTGCAATTTCCCGAAGGCACAATTCTGCAAATCCAGAGCTTCGCTGATCCACTGATCGACAATCAGCTCGACGCCTATCTCGATCTGAAAAGCCGCCCCGATCCGCTGATCCAGGCTTCGGCGCGGCGTACCTTTGACTATCTGCGCGCCGGCACCCTGGGCCTGAAGGCTCTGCACGGCATCCCGGTCCGCGATTTCCGCACGTTCCTCGCGGTCAAGATGCGTCAGCCCATGGATAGCGATCTCAAGCGCCAGATCGAGGAGCAGATGGCCAAGCTGGGCATCCGACCGATGGCGCCCGGCGAGATCGTCTCGCTCTACCGGCGAATTTTCAATGGCGTCCACGTACCTGCGCCCGGCGTGTTCACCCAGACGGCCGATGTGCCGCTGCGCCGCCAGATCATCGACGCGGGACCGGCGCTGAGCTTCGAGGGACCGGAAGTATTTCTCGGCAACCAGGTCGCACGTTGCCTGACGCCCAAATCACCGCCGCGCCGGATCACGGCCGAGCGCGCCAATCGCCTCACCGGCGGTATGCGCGGCAGTTCGGAAGATAGCGACCAAATCGGTGGACCGTTTCTCTATACCCTCAATGTCCTGTTCGATCATTCCGCGTTTGAAGTTCACAAGCGTGCGCAGATTCTTTCTGCCCAGAAGGCTGCAGGCAGCTTCGCCGTCGAGGTCGGAAAACAGATCGAGGAAATCAGCTGGGTATTGGACGAGGTCGGCAACAGCCGTTTCGTCTCGGTGATCCCGACGCTCTGGGTGTTCGGGCGCGACCGGCATCAGGCGCGCGAGATGGCCGCCCGCGCCAAACGGCTGTGGGAAAGCGAGCCGCTGCCCTGGATGGTGCAGGAAGAGTCCTACCTCAATCCTATCCTGCTGGCCGCAAGTCTGCCCTTCGGGCTTTATCCCGACCGTCGCACCATCGGCATGCTCCAGCGTGATTTTCGCGTGCCCGCGCGCGCCGCGGTGCTGATGTCCCCGATCCAGACCGATTTCCGGGGCGGCGGACGCCCTGCCCTGCTCTACACGGGACGCAAGGGCCAACTCATCACGCTCGACCTGTTCGATCCGCGGATCAACAACTACAATTTCATTGTCTCGGCGGAATCTGGTGCGGGCAAGAGCTTCCTGCTCAACAACCTGTGCCAACAATATTTCGCGCAGAACGCGCTGATCCGCATCATCGACATCGGAGGCAGCTACAAGAAGCTCTGCACGCTCTGTTCTGGCCGCTATATCGACCTTGGCGAAGAGCATCTCGTTCTCAACCCGTTCGATCTCGGCCTCGCGCTCGATGGCGATGACCGGGAATCCGCTATCTCCATGGCGGTGTCAATCGTCGCGGAGATGGCCAACGCCGCGACCCGCAAGCCAGTCACCACCTCCGAGTGGAACCTGCTGAAGTCGGCCGTGCAATGGACGATCGACAGCGGTCGTGCCGAAGCGGGCATCGACGCGGTGCGCGAATGGCTCGGCGTCTATCCAGCCAACACCGCCTCGGATCTTGACCGGGTGGACCATCTGGTGCCGACAGCTCGCGAGTTGGCGTTCAACCTGCGCGATTTCGGGTCGGACGGCGCTTACGGGCACTATTTCAACGGTCCCTCCACCTTCGACATTTCTCGCGATGAATTTGTCGTGCTGGAGCTGGAACGCCTTAAGGCGATGCCCGACCTGTTCAACGTCGTGATCATGGTCGTGATCAACGCGGTGACGCAGGAACTCTACCTGTCAGCCCGCGACCGTCCCCGGTTCGTGCTGTGTGATGAGGCCGCACAATTCATGACCCGGAACGAGGGTCAGGACCTGTCGCGCCTCGCCGAAGCGATCAGCCAAGGCTATCGCCGGGCGCGGAAGTATCGCGGCAGCTTCGGCATCATTCTCCAGAGCATGAATGATCTGCTGCTGTTTGGCGGCACCGGCCAGGTAATCCTTGAGAATGCCGCTACACGTTTCCTGTTGCAGGGTTCGACCTATGACAAGGCGGTCGAGAACAAGATTCTCGACTATTCTGGCTTCGTCCTCGACCTTCTGAAGTCGGTCCGGAACAACAAACCGAACTATTCGGAAGTGTTCATCGACAGCCCGCTGGGCCTGGGTATCGCTCGCCTTGTCGTCGATCCCTTCAGCTACTGGATCAACACCTCCGCGCCCGAAGAGGTCGCCGCCTTCGAGGCGCTGGTACGCAAGGGTCGCTCGCCGCTCGAAGCGGTCTGCGATCTCGCCGGCGTCGATCCCGCCGAAATCCTCACACCCACGCCAGACCTTGGGAGGCCGCAATGCTGACCCGCAAGCCCTATCCCGATCAACTAGCGCTCGAACTCGCGCCCGACGATGAACTGGAAGCGGTCATCGAAGCGCGTGTGGCCGAGCGTGCGGAGGCCAATGCGATGCGCTGGCGTTTCCGCCTGATCATAATCGAATCCGTGATGATGGCGTCGCTGATCCTAGCTGCCGGGTTTATGCTCGAACTGCCAGCGGAAGACGTGCTGCGCGGTGCCGGCATTGTCGGCGCTGGCTGCTTCCTCACCGGCCTGATGCTGATCGGTCTCACCGGCGCTGCGAGCCGGCTGCTGGCATGGTCCCGGAGGCGGACATGAGCCAGCGTATATTCCCCCCTAACGGGCGCTTCGCCCCCAGCGCTCGGCGACCGGGCGAAACGCTTCACGACTATCTGGTCCGTACCCAGTGGGAAATGCGCGATCGCATCCACCTCTTGGAGACGGTCCGCGACGGCCAGGAGATGATCTTCTTCGATGAGCGCGCCCGCTGGCGGCGCCGCATGATCCTCATTATAAGCGCCGAAGCTGGCTTTGTTGTGGTTGGCTATCTCCTGCTCGCCTGGTCGGGACTTTCCCCAGCCGCAGCCGCGCTGTTGCTCGGCCTATGCGCGTTGCTGGGCGCGATCGCCTCCATCGGCTTGCTCGCGGTGCGAGAAAGCCCCAGGTCAGCACTTCAGGCGGCGCAGCGCCAGGCGTGGCGCGCGGCAGAATGGCTATGGCCAGTCGAGGATAAGCCCACGCACCTACGGCTACCCGCATGGGTCGACGCAAGCCGCCCGGAGACCATCGACGCCGCCGTCGAGGAAATCATTGCTCATCACCGGGAGTTGGAAGCCTTCTTCTGGCGTGCGCGATGGCTTGCCGTTCAGAGCGCGATCATCGTCATCGCCTTCGTCTGCGTGCAGATCGCGCGCGGCACACCATGGCTCACCCTGATTGAAGATAGTGTGGCGGTCGCCATGCTTTGCCTTGTCGGCGGCGGCCTGTTCGTCCTTGCTGCCGACCTGATCAGCACGAACCTTGGACGTCTTGGCCGCTGGTGGAGGCGGCGATGAACGGCATCTTCTCTGCCGCGCCCTGCCAGTCGTCGATCCGCCTGCTGGTCGGAACGCATCTGATCCTCCTCGTCCAGGCATTCCTTCTGATCTGGTCGGGTGCGGACCTCGACGGCACCCGCCCGCTCATCTGGCTCGCGCTTCTCGTCGGCACGGCGGGCCTCGGCTGCGCCGTCCGGGGCGAGAGCCGCAATCCACCGCCAAGCTGGAGGGAGCGCCGCCGTGGACGATGAAGGTTACCCGCAGGGCTGGCATGTGGTCGCGATCCAGTCGGCGCTGATCGGCGCGATGATCGTCGGCGCGATGATCCTGGCCGGTTCGGCGCGCGCCGAGACCTCGACAATCGGGCGCACCTGGCCGATCGCCGAACCCGATGCAATGGCCGAGATCGAGGCCGCGGCCGCAAAGCAGCCCGCCGACATCGCGCCGCGCTTCGGGCCGCGATCGCAGTGGAGCGCGCTCAAAGCGGCCCCTCTGGGCGTCGCCGAGAAGGACCGCGTCCGCAGCGTCGTCCCGTTCTACACGCTCGACCAGGAAATCCGCCTGCCGGACGGCAAGCTGCTCTACCCCAAGGGCTTCACCTTCAACCCGCTGACCTACGTGTCGCTTCCGCAGCGCCTGATCATTGTCCATCCGCGCGATCTTGGCTGGGCGCTGAAGACGGCGGCACTCACCGACTGGATCATCCTGACTGCCGACGGCGACGCCAAGGACGATGCGCTCTCGCTCGGCGAGAAGCACGGCCGCGCGCTCTTCATTCTCGAAGAGCGGGTGAAGGAGCGGCTCGGTCTCACCGTCGCCCCGGTCATCGTGCGCCAGTCCGGCCAGAAGTTCGAACTGACCGAGGTTCGCCTCGAACGGAAGGGAGGACGCAAGCCATGACCCGCCTCGCATCAAAATTGCGCGCAGGCGCCGCCGCGATCCTCGCGAGCTTCCTGGTTCCCGCCGCGCCTGCACACGCATCGAAATGCCCGACGGGCACGGTGTTTAACCCGATCACGAAGGTTCGCTGGAACTGCATCTTCCCGATTACCATCGGCGGCGTTCGCGTGGGCAGCTTCGATAAGCTCGACAAGGAACTCGACGCACAATCCGCATCGAAGCCTTTGTGTGCCTGTCGCAAGGGTGCGACTTTCTGGTTCGGCGTCAAGGTCAGCTTCTGGTCGCCCAACCGGATGATCGATGTTGTGACCGAGCCGGGCTGCATGATGGCGCTTGGCGTTGATCTCCTGCCGACCGGCGGCAAGCTCCAGGGCAGCCAATCGTCGATCTCGGACGGCACCAACACGACCAAGCTTTTCGCTCAGGCCCACTACTATATCTCGCCGGTCTGGAAAATGCTCGACATGTTCACCGACTTACCCTGCATCGAAGATGACGGGTTCGACGTCGCGATGATCACCGAGGTGCTGCCGACCTGGCAGTCGGGGACATTGGGCGCGATCATCCAGCCCGAGGGCATTTTGTTCGGCAATCCCGCTGCGGGTCTTGCCTGCATGGCGGACAGCGCGGCAGCGGCAGCCGGCAAGACCATCGACCCGTTGTTCTGGTGCATGGGAAGTTGGGGCGCGACCTATCCGATTGCCGGGGACATTCACATGGGTGATCGGGTTGAAGCCTGGGCGGGCCTTGCCGCGCGTTCGACTTTCATGATGGGGCGCCTTGGCGCGCTCACCATCCATTCGGAAGACGGCTGCTCGTTCAAGCCGCAGCCGATCTGGACCAAGAGCCGCTACAAGCTCCAGATCATGGAGCCGGTCAAGGGCGGCAAGTGCGTCAATATCGGGCGGCCCGGCGCGCTCTGGACAAGCGGCAAGCACGCGCCCGGCAAAGACAACGCACAATTCATGCTCTTCGAAAAGGCGATCTGCTGCGCGGGGGTATCAACCCCATGAACGGATCGCTCCCCCCAAACCGCGCGTCTCGCGCGGGCGGCCGGTCCGCTCGTCACGGATTGCTCCCCACCGTTGGTGGACGCGCGGCTCGAGTGGCGGCGGCTGCCCCTGCCGTCGCCGCTCCACCCTCGGTCAGCGCGGCCGATAGCCCCCTATCGGGGCCGGCGGCACCCCCTCCCGTCGCGATTCCGGTAGCGGCCGCGCTGACCATTTTTGAGGGCCAGGCTGTGTTTCAGATACTCTCGCCCGGATCCACCGCGTTCCGGGCGGGAGACGTGTTCCGCTTCGCCTATGGCTCGCGCAGCACGAAGGCGAGGTCATCATGACCGGGCGAGGCCTGCTCCTGCTGACTGCGGCGTTTTTGCTGCCCTTCCCTGCATTCGCGCAGACCGTTGAGGAGCGCGCGCGAGCCGCAGCCGAGGCTTCGCGTGCTAAGACCTCCGACAGCGACACACTCCAGCAGAATTATGTGACGCCCGGTCTTGCCGGACAAACCATTTCCACAGTCGACAACAGCCAGACTTTCAATCCGAACATCGCCTGTCAAAAATCGGCGACGTTGATCGAGTTGCTGGCCCAACCGTCACCGACCGGCGACATCGGCACGCTGCGTATATCGCGCGACAAGGACATTGATGGGACGGTCGATCAGACGCTCACGCTGCCGATGCCGGTTTCCGGCATTTGCGCCAATGGCGTGATCGCTTGCCAGCCCGGCACGTGGAATCAGTGCCACACCTATAAGTGGGACGTGTCCGCCGGCGGCGATCTCAAGCTCACGGAAGTAGATCTGACCGATCTCGCAGGCTGCTACTGTGTCAACAATAGCTGCGGAAGCAATCTTGTTTGGGGCAATATGGCCTCGGCGCTCAAAGACCTGGGCGGCGGCGTCATCGGTGCGCTCACAACCGCCGATCCTCGGATTGGGGTGGCACAAGCCGTCATCGACGGCCCGGTCATTCGCTATACAGGTGTGCAAAGCACCGCTTGTTCAGCCAGCCCGTCCTTGCCGCAGACCGGCTACCGCTCCAGTCCGGCGGCGATCCAGGGCGATGCCGCGAGTGTAGCTGCGTCGAACAGCATCTTTCAGGCACTGCAGGGGTCGCCCGCAGGGATTGGCAAGGCCGAGCAGATCCGCGCCTGCACAATCCGACGTGAGGTGAAGCTTGAGGCGGTTACGCCGGACGACATCATTACGCGCACCGCGGGTGGCTACGCGACCTACGCCTATACGCCCGACACACGTTCATTCCTGCTGGGCTCGCCGCGCGACGACAGCCTGAGCGGTGGAAGCTGCCGGATCTACGATTTCAGGATGACCCTGAATGTCGGCGATCCCGCTCGCCTCATCTCGGCGCAGCTGTCGCAATATCTGTTCGACGACTGGATTCAAGTCCGCATCGATGGCGCGCTGGTATTGTCCGATCCGGGAGGCTGGACCGGAACCGGACTTCCGCCTGGCAAATGCGAACGCGGACGGACCTGGTATGGCTATCCCAATCTCGACCTGAAGCCCTATCTGACGAAAGGCTCGCACGAGATATGGGTGCGGGTCGCGGTCGGCGGCGAAGGCGAGGTGTCGGCGCGGATCGACGCTACGCTGGATCTGAGCTGCAATCCTACCGAGAAGCTCGTCGATCTGTGCGCCGGCTATTCCGCCGACGCCAATTGTCAGCTTCACGACGAGAATGTCGATGGCGTCCAGACCTTCCGCAATGGTGTCGGCACCGGGCTAACCCCGCTGCCGCAAACCCGCCTGTTCGAGAGTGGCGCCTGCAAGATCAGCCTGGCGCGGCCGTGGTTCGAGCGAGATCGTCGCTATCGCTGTATCGTCGATACAGGATCGCTGCCGGAACCGGACCTGAGCCGCGGCGCCTATATTATCGACCATTCGACCGAGACGCTGTTGGCAGACCGGGTAAAGGCCGACGACGGCAGCTACTCAACATCTTCCCGCGCCTTCAATCTGCCCGCCCGGGGGACGGTTCCAACCTGTGAGCCAATCTGCAGGACCCGCGCGCCCAAGGCGAACACTGCCGCCGCCGTGGATGGGTTAATTGGCGCAAAGCAAAATGCGCCGACAGGCTGGGACACATTCTATCACGCCTGCACAACCGACAGCTCCGGAGGTAACGTCTGCCCGTTGGGCGACGGTGAAGAGCTTGTTTCAGCCTGTGGGTGCCTCGACGATTTTCCGGAAGCCGTGGTGATGATGCAGACCGTACGGCTCGGGGGCGCGGACATGATCTGCACATCGGAGTCCCGCTGATGCGCCCGTTCATATCCTCGCTATCCCACTTCCTGTTCGCCGCATTGGCGCTGCTCGCCTTTGCCGCAATCAGCTCTGTCCCAGCCCAAGCTCAGCAGCTTTGCGCAGCCGATCTCGACGGAAACGGTGATGCCGACGGTCCCGGCGAAACCGCAGCGTGCGAGATCACTTCGCTCGGCCAGTATCAATGCCCGCTGCAGAAAGTGTCCTGCGTCCAGGAACAGGACGGCGCCTTTAGCTGCCCGCTGGGCACACAGTTCGCCTGTCTGCCGCAGGATGGCGGTCCGGCTTGCTCGCCCAACGTCTGCACGGATCTTGCCGTCACGCCGATCGAGGACGAACCGCCCCCCGATGATCCCGGCGTTCCGGCAGACGGCGCGGTCGATGCGGACGGCGCCTGCCTCGGCAATATCGAGATCTTCTCGGGGCGCGCCGCGCGCTGCCGTCCCGCGGGCCTGCGCACCACTTTCTCCAATTGCTGCAAGGACAAGGGCAAGATCGTCAAGGACGGCATGGGCGGCTCGGTCTCGTCGATCGGCACCAAGATCGCGGTCGCCAAGGGCGTGTTCACCGGAATGAAGGCCGCCTACGGCGCATTCCGGGCGGGCGCGACCGCCGGCCAGGCTGCGAGCGCGGGCGCCAACGCGATTATCGTCGGCATCGATCCGACCTCGATCGCGATCAGCCTCGCCATCAACTTCATGATGGATTTCCTCCTGAGCGGCTGTGACCAGCAGGACATGGAAGTGGGCATGCTGCGCGGCTCGGGCATGTGCCACGAGGTCGGCAGCTATTGCTCCTCGAAGATCCTTGGCATTTGCGTCCAGAAGGCCCGCGGCCATTGCTGCTTCAACACCAAGCTCGGCCGCATCATCCAGGAACAGGGCCGCCCGCAGCTCAAGAGCTTCAACGGGCTCGGCTGGGGCACGCCCAAGCAGCCTTATTGCCGCGGCTTCACCCCGGAAGAGTTCCAGGCGCTGGATTTCTCCAAAATGGACCTTTCGGAATATTATTCCGAAATCGAGGCCCGCGCCCAGGCCGACATTCAAGTAGACATGAAGGACAAGATCGATGCCTATATGCAGGTTATCGGCAAGTAACGCGCGCGTCTCGCTCGCGTTAGCAACGCTGATGGTCACGTCGACGGCCGCGCTGGAGCAGGAGAGCCGACCACAGGCAAATGTGCGGGACAGCGTCGCGGCCGAAGGCGATGCTGCACTCGATCGCCTGGAACGAGCAACTGCGGAGCGTCGACAAGAAGCCGAAACGCGCGGGCCGACCACCCTCCCCACGCCGTCGTCGGAAACCCGCCGCCGCGCATTCGACGGACTTCGTGGCCGGGTTTCTTCGCCAGCCATGGATAGCCGCGCCCGTGCTGCGCTCGATCAGGGCAAGGAAGCGATGGCAGCCGAGCGCGAGGTCATGGCTCAGCGCCTCAGCCAAGCGCTGGGTCTCGAAGCGCCTGAGATGTTGGCAGTCGCTGATGTTGCCGCCCCACCGACTGCCAAAGGCTGGGTGCCGGTGCTGTTTGTCTCGTCCTCGATGCCAGTCACAACGCTGCGGACCTATGCGGCGCAGCTCGAACGTGCTCGCGGTGTGCTTGCCTTTCGGGGAATGCCCGGCGGAATGCGCAAAGTCGAGCCGATGGCGAAGCTCTCGGCCGAGGTGCTTCGGCTCGACCCAGGTTGCGAAGGCCCCGCCTGCGCAATGCGTGATGTGCAACTGATCGTCGATCCACTGATCTTCCGCCAGCATGGCGTCAGCCGCGTCCCGGCAATGGCGATGGTGCCCGGCGATCCGGCGCTTCCCTATTGCGAGCGGGAGGATGACAGTCCACGCGCCACGCACGTCATCTATGGCGATGCTGCGCTTTCCGGCTTGCTCGAAGAATATGCCCGCCTTGGCGGCAAGCAGGAGGTCAGCGATGCTCAGGCTCGCCTTCAGGCTCGCTAGATCCGGCTGGACCGAACTCAAGGTACTGCCGCTCAAGGCAGCGGTGGCGCTTGGCAGTTCGGGACTTGGCCAACCCCCACGCCCGGAACAGCTTTGGAAGGCCTTTGGCATCGTCCTGCCGATCGGCCTCATCACATTTTGGGCCTTGCCCCAAGTGACAATCGTTATGAGCCCTTCGGTCGCGGCGTATCTGATCCGCAAGGCGCCCGGGCCGATAGCACGGGGCGACCTCGTATCGTTCACCCTGTCCCATCCACTCGCGGGGCCAAAGCCGGTCACGGTCACCAAATATGCCCTGTGCCTGCCCGGCGATCGCATCTCGATGATAGAGAAGCCCTCGATGTCGCCCGGCAAATGGGATGGCTGGTATTATTGCAACGAACGCCTGCTGGGCGTGAGCAAGCCTTATGGGCACAATGGACAGGCGCTCGAGCATTGGCAGCCCCGCTATGGCGAGGTCCTGCCCGGCACCATCTATGTCGGTTCCTCTCATGCCAGCGGATTCGATAGCCGCTACTATGGCCCCATCACGATCGAACGCCTTCGTCGCATGGAGAAGTTGCTGTGAGGCGTGCTGGCCTTTTGCTCGCCATGGCGTTGGTGTCCACCACCCCCGCAACCGCGCAATCAGCAGCCGATCAACGCACCGGCTATTGGTGGTATCAGGCGCCTGCCAAGCCTGAGGAAGATAAGGATGATCCCGATGCACTGGTAAAGCCAGCGATCCCGCCAATGGCGGAGCTCGCGACATGGACACCACCCAAAATTCGCAAGCTGATCGAACAACAGCGGGACTATGCCGCGACCGTGCTGACGGTCGATGCCGTCGCCGATTTCTGGCGTTTGCAGGACTTTGCGAGGCGAAAGGCCCGCGCCTTCGCCGGCGTCACCCAGATCGCGATGCTCCAGCACCCGGAACTCAACGCCAAGTCTGCCAATCCCATGGTGGGCGACGCGCGCGACCAGCTTTCCGCACACAAGGATCAGGTGCGCCGTCAATATCTGCGCTCCCGCGCTAACGAATTCGCGCTGGTCATGTTCTCACGCTCGACCTGTGGCTATTGCCGGGTCCAGTGGCCCATCGTTCAGCGCTTTCAGGAAGAAATGGGCTGGCAGGTGTCCATGCAGGACATCGATCGCAAGCCGGAACTCGCCCAGCGCTTCGGTGTCGAGGTTACGCCGACCACGATGATCATTCGGCGAAATAGCCAGCAGCGTATGGTGATCGCTAGCGGAGTTGAGGCGTACCCCAACCTCATTCAGATGGCCTATCAGGCGGTCCGACTGCTTGCGGGCGACATCCGCCCAGAGCAGTTCATGACCGGTGCTGGCGAGGAAGACGGGTTCTTCGACGCGCTTGCCAATGGGCCAGTGTCCGCGACCGATCCGCGCGTCCTCGGCGGTGATCTGGTCGGCGCAAGCATGGACCCCCAACGATGAATGGCCGGGCGACCTTCGCGTTGCTGATCTCGGTTGTGCTGATCCCGGCGGCGTCAGCGCAACCGGTCACACGCGAACAGGCGATGCGGGCCGCTATCCATCCCGTCACCACAGAGTCCGAGATGCGCGAATGGCTGGCCCGCGTTCCGGTTACGCGCGACTGGCCGCCCGATTTTGCCGAAACACTCAAAGGTCAGGCACCTGCCTTCGTCGTAGAAATGAGCACTGCACCAGGCTGTGTTCCCTGTGCGGATCTGTGGGCAAGACTTGGCGCACTCGGACATCGCTATCGCTGGCAGGTTCGCACGATTGGAACGCAAGAGGCGATGGTTCGCTCCGGTCGGCTCGGCCTACCCTGGGTCGGCCATCCAGTCGCCTGGGTACGGCCAATCGCAGACCCCAATCGCATCATTCCGATCGCCATCGGCACCGACCATGCGCCCAACCTGGCGCGCAATCTTTATCTGGCCGCCAAGATGCTGACGGGCGTGAAGCCCGCTGTCGGCGTGCGCGGCATGTCCAAGTTCACCGGGATCGTGGGCGTGCCCATGCGCCCATCCTCAAATCGAGAGAGGAACTGACATGGGGCGCCGCTTCCTTTCTCCAACCATCGAAAGGTGCCCGCCATGGCCACCCTGCATCGTCGTCTGAGCCTGATCACCTTGCCATTTGTTGCTCTTGGCAGCCTTGCCGCGCCAGCCCATGCCCAAGGTTGGGCGGAAAGCTGGTTCGACAATGTGACCTATACCAGCCCTGGCAGCTTCGAAGACCAGACCCGCGGCTATGTGACGGCGGGCGGCATGTCGGGCAGGGTCGATGTCCACAACGACTATCTGATGAGCGTGACCTTGCCCAAGGTGAAGGCTGGTTGTGGCGGGATCGACATGTTCCTCGGGGGCATGTCGTTTCTGGATCCGGATTACCTCGTCCAGAAGCTGGAGAGCATCCTTCAGGCAGCGCCCGCGGTGGCGTTCCAGTACCTGCTCGAAACCCTCGACGAGAAGATGGGCAACATCATCTCCAAGATGGAAGCGGCCACGAATTTCCTGAACAGCATTCAGGTCAATGATTGCCGCCTCGCCAATCGCATGGTGCAGATCGCCAAAGGCGACGACAATATGTCAGGCATCATTGAGGAAATGACCGGCTACAAGTCAGTGAAGGAGGGCTTCTCCAAAAGCTATCAGCACAGCCGCGAGAAGATTCAGGCCAACGCCAACAGCCCGACCGAAGATTTGAAGGACGCGCTGGAGAACTGTCCTGCGGAGGTCACCGAGATCTTCAAAACCGGGTCGCTGCTCGCCCATGCTTCGGCGCGCGTCGGTGCGTCCGATTGGGCCGGAGTTATGCGGGCCCGTGTGGGCGACGTCTATATGCGCTGGGATGCGACCGACAAGGTGCCCATATTCTCAGCCATCCCCGCCTGTCCGCGCCAGGACACCGAGAGCGTCGACGATTTTCTCACCGGTAAGGTCCAGTCTCGGACACTGGCGATCCCGCCCACGGCCGCCGATTGCTCGGTCGATGGGGCCGGCAAAGGCGCGCTGATCCTCGCCCGCTCACGGATGGACTCGATCTCCACCAAAATCCGCACCCGCAGCGCGCTTACGGCCGATGAGCGGCAGTTCGTCGCCAACGTGAAAACATTGCCGATCTACCGCCTGCTCGAATGGGGCGTGCGGCAGGGTGTCGTCGACAGCGTGATCGGCGATACCGACGAACTCGTTGCGCTGACGCTCGCCTATCAGATGCTCAACGATTTGACGCGCAGTATCGATTTCGCCGTGTCGAACGCCGAACGCGGTGTCAGTGTGGCTGGCGCGAGCGACGCAGGCAACGCCAAGGTTTGCCAGACTCGCATCCTGACCAAGGGGATCGAGCAACTGCGCGATCTGCGTGACGAAGTGCTGCGCCAACGTGCGCAGATGCGGCAGTCCTACATGGCCGCCCTCAACCAGGCCAATCTCTCGGCCAGTTATGCCGGTGTCGTTCGCCAGCGCGACCGCGATGCCCGCGATGCCGCCGGCGCCGCCGCCAACCGCAACCGCTGATCGGGACCTGTCCCATGAACCCTATTCTCCGCGCCCTATCGGTCCTGATCGCCCTGTTCACGATGTCTTTCGCGGCGACACCCGCGCTGGCGATCGACACGAGTTTTCACACCTATGATGGCTTTGCCGAGACAGTGGACGCATTCCGTCTTGTCTCGATGATCTTCGGCGATCCCAGATATGAGATGCTGGTGCTGATCGTCGCGGTGGTCGGCATCGCGCTTGGCGCGCTGCTCGCGAGCGTCAAAGGTTCCGGCATGGGAATCGTGGCCTTCGGGTTCCAGATGCTGATCGGCGTCGGGCTTTTCGTCGGGCTCGTCGCCACCACGGGCACGGTTCATGTCTATGACCGGGTGCGCAATGCCTACCAACCTGTCGGCGACGTCCCGAACCTGATTGTACTCGTCGCTGGCATGACCAACATGATGGAACGCGCGCTGGCCGAGGTCATCGACGACAACACGACCGATCCCCATGCCAAGCTGGAATTTGGTGCGGGCGGACATAGTTTCGACCTGTTCCTGAACGCCGCAAGCCCGCGTGGTCCGATGACCGATGTATTCCTGGATTCAACGATCAAGGACTATGTGCGGCAATGCTATCCGGTGGCGCGCGTATCGCCCGCCTATGGTGTCGACGACGATCAGCTTTTCAGGACAACAACGGACCTCCCCTCTGCCTTTGCGGCAATGGCGGGTCCAGCGACGTTCAGTACCGTATTCACCTCCGCCGATAAGGGGGGAACTACGGTGAGCTGCAATGAGGCCTGGGACCATATTTCGACGCGGCTGTCGGAGCCAGCGCTCTTTGACAACTATGTCGCGCAGGTATGCACGCGCACGGGCTACGACATCACCAACACTACTCAGCTTCAGCGATGCCGGGCTAATATTGGCGAGCTCGGTGGGATGATGATGGACAATCCGGCTTCGCTCCAGCAATTCCTGACCAACGTGATGCTTGGCGGCACGATCGGCGACGTTCTGTTCGAGGACAGTCCAGCCACGGCCGCCCGCGTCATGGCCAATCGCGCCGTTGTGTCGAGCGGTCTTGCTACAATGTCCACCGCGAACGAGTGGATGCCGACGATCCGCGCCACGGTGTTCGGGATCATGCTGTTCATGATGCCAATCGCGCTATTGTTCATCCTGACCCCGATCAACCTGCGGGTCGCCAGTTTCGCGCTCGGCCTGTTCGTGTTCGTAGCGCTCTGGGGCGTGATCGACGCCGGGATCTATCAACTCACACTCGGCCGCGCGACCGATGTGCTGGCCGAGATGCGCGCCAACAACGTGGCGGCCAATGCCTGGATGCTGGCCCCCTCCTCGGCGATGAAGGCATTGGCGATCTTCGGATCGTTTCGTACGGCCGCCGCAGGGTTGGCCGGGGCATTCGTGTTCACGGTGTTCCGCTTCTCGGGCAACGTCTTCACCGCGTTCACCAGCGGTGCGCTCGGCGTCCAGGGCCAGGGCACCGCGGCCGCCGCGCCACTCACGACGAGTGAAGGTTATGCAGGGGCGCTCGAGGCGCAAGCCAATGCAGCCGGTACGATGGCACGGCGCAGCGCAACATCAAGCTTTGGGGATTTTGGGGAACGCTCCAATTTCGGTGCGAATCGGGCCTTTGGGGCGGCAAGTCGGGTGATAGGTGAACATGGCGGTGGTGCGGCCGGAACGGCGGCATTCGGATTAGGGGGCCTCGATGCCGCACGCGAGATGGGCGGTCTCTCCCCTGCCCTCACCGGACGCAGCCTTTCCGATCCCGCAACCGTTCGTGCCGTGCGCGACAACGCCACCACCGCCGCCATCCACAATTTCGCTGAAAAAGATGCCCTCCGCGCGCTCGGCACGGGCTATTTCGGTGAGGGACAATCGGGTGAGCGGACCTTTGCCGCTTTCGCGCAAAGGATGGTCCAGTGGCGCGCTTTCGGCGACCAGCGCGCCTATGAGATGATGCACTCAGGCGCCCAGCGTCATTTCGAGCGTGGTGGTTATGACGCGAAGGATGCAGCGCTGAAGGCCTCAACCGTCATCAGCCAGGCTTCAGCCGATCCCACTTTCGCCAAGCTGATAGCCAACACCTATGAGCAGGAACAGATGCTGCGCAACGACCTCACAGGGGCACAAATCCAGGTTGGCGCGATGGAAGGGCGGCGGGACTTCGCAGGCGACAATGTAGCACCGATCGAGCGGCGGAACGTCGCCACCGAGCAAGCTCACCGGACAGGAAGCAATGAGGGGCAGCGCAACGCTGCATCGATGCTTGGTCTCCCCGTTCAGGAAACCTCCCGCCGCATCGCCTTTATCAACGCCCTCTCAGGCGAAGCCCGCTCCTCCGCCATTTCCCAACTCTCCCGCGCAACTGGCAGAAATGAAGCGCAAGTACTGCGCGCACTGGAAACATATAATGCGGCCGTGCAGGTGGGCACCGCCGATGGCGCGACGGCGGAGGCCGCGCGCGAGGGCACGAGTGTCTATGGACGCACGCGTGAAGCGGCGGGGTACGACTTCGCCGAGCGATCAGGAAAGCTCGATGCACAACGAGAGGTCGGCCACGACGGCACGCGTTCAGCCGCCCGGATCGGCGAGCAGCGGCGGCAAGCTGACAATGCTGGCTATGCCGAGGGCGCGGCCGCTGCGGGCATGTCGGTGCGGCAGGCGGCGCGGCTCGACAGCTTCATTCGCACTTTGAGCCAGGGCGTCGGCAACCAGACCGACATGGCCGAGGGCGGCGCGGCGGGGATCGCCGACCGCGCACGTAACGAACGGCTCACCCGGATCGTGGACAATGAACGACTGACGCGTATGCAAAACCTGCTGCGCGATCATGGCGTAGATATGTCGAAGCGCGAGATCGCCATGGCACAGAATGGCGACCTCAGCCTCAACCTGACGCCGGAGACAGCGGCGCAGATGTGGCGTGGCGGCCTCATCAACGAAAGTCAGCTCGGCGCGGTCGCCAATGGTGGACGCGCCCGGTTCAGCTTTGCCGACAACGATGTGCTGGTGTCGAGTTCGGTCGGGTTTCAGCAGTCGGCCCGTAACGACACCAGCACGCGCTTCGAGGCTGGCAAGCAAGCCGGCCCCGACACGATCGAACATTTCCTGGGTGGCGGCGAGCAAGGCCGGGCGATGATGCAGAACTGGCTGCAGGGTGGGTTCGAGATGGATCGTCACGGCAACTGGCGCCTCAAACCCCAGGTGGCCGATACGCTCACGCGGGATGTGCAGTCGATCATTGGGCAAACCGGTTGGCAGCGGGGCCTGACACGATCCGCGCAGGATCAGGTGACCATGGGAACCAATGTCGGCCTGGAGCTAGGCGGCGGCATCTCCAATTCGGAAACCGAAGCGGAATCGACTGGCGTTAGGGGTAAAGGATCTCCAAATGGGCCAAGAGGATCGCAGGGACCGACAGTTCAGAAGTCCCACACGACTAATGGTCGTGTCGGCGCTTCGGTTGGTTTCACCAGTCAGGATGTAGGCGTCGCCAACGAGACGGCAAGAGCATCTCTCGATGTCGTCAATCACGATGTTCGTAACGCCATAGCCGCAGCTGAGAGCGCCGCTGCACGATCCAGTCGTCCGGAAGAGACCTTCTCTCGCGAATTGTCGGAACGGATTCTGGGCCCGTCGGGTATGCGCAATCGCTATTTGCATGATGCGGATGCAGGCCGCGCTACGTTCGACGTGACCGGTCCCCTCACATCTATCGAACAGAACTCCGTTCTGAAGTCTGGTCGCTTCTCGACGGATATCGACGGAAGCCCGGGTGATGGCGATAGTAGTTTCAAAAAACGTTAGGAGCGATCAGGATGCTGAAAGCTTTCAGGGTTTCCAATAAAGAGCCCTCCCGATCGCGGATCATACATATCCACCAATGGAAGTGGGTGTCCGATCTTTCGAGTACCAATCTCACTCCAAAAAGGATCGGGATTGATGTCGAACTGAGGGCTCCCTTCTCCATCGCCGTAGATGGGGCGTCTAGCCAACCACTGCTGCGCAAAGCCAAGCCCCAGCACCATCAGCGCCGTCATTGGAAAGAACAGAACATTGAGGAACCCGGCCAGCGCACTGTCGTAGAATGACTCCAGCGGTGCGACCACGCTGGAAACGGCCATGCCCACCCACCAAGCCGGGATCGCTATCCACCAGAGCTTGGCAAACCAGGGACGCCAGAGCCAATCCGCGAGCTTTCGCTGAGGCTGCCCCGTTCCATGCACTACGGTTTTGGTGTCGGTATCCATCGCTTCGTCCTCATGAAGCGACTATAGCGGAAATTGCTGGAATAGCCATACCAATCGTCCGCGCAGACTTGTCTTTTTTGTCAATATGGACTATTTCTGAGACAGAAAGGACAACCATGGCCAGCACTGCTCCCATATCACCTGATCTCTCCCGGTCGAGTCGTCGCAGAAATCTTGCGACGGGCGACACGCTGAAGCGCAAGGCGTTGGAAAAGCTGACATTGGCTATTGCGAAGGCGATCGAGTCGGCGAGTGATGAGACGCTAGCCGACATCGTCGGAACGGCCGATCTTCGCCATGCATTGGCCATTGCGCCGCGTGACATAGCACCAGAGTCGCCGGCGGACCTGCATGCGATCAAGGCCGCACGAGAGCGCACGGCGCAATTCCGTGAAGATATGGCAGCGCGATCTGGCGGGATGTATGATCGTGCCCATGTCGCGGCGATGCTGGGGGTAACCCCTGCCGCGATCGAGAAGCAGCGCCAGCGGCGACAAATTCTGGGCGTCCCCTATGGTTCTGAGATCCGCTTTCCCGCAGGACAATTCGTCGATGGGGAGACCCTCAGCCAGTTGAAGCGCGTCCTGGAAGCGTTCGGGGATACCGATCCCTGGGAGCAACTCATGCTACTGACAACGCCGCTAAAAGGCTTTGCCGACGGTGAGGGAACGGTCCTGCAAATTCTCGCGCGGAGGCCAGATCAGGAAGAGCTGCGTCAAATCATCGCCCTTGTGTCGTCCTGGACGGCCTGAGCACCAATGGCAGCCGTTACCTGTCGCCGGATCAAGGCTGGCGTTCGCCTGCATCGAATACACCGGCCCCATCATGACCCTATATTTTTCGGCCCGGTTGGTTCCGAACCAGAGCATCGCTTTGATGCTCCGGCTGGCAGCTACAAGGTGCTTTACGCGGCGCGAACCCTGGAAACGGCGTTTGGGGAAACCTTGGTCCGGTTGCCTGCCATTTCTTATGTCACTTCGAGCGCGGTTCAGGCGCGTGTGCGAAGCGAACTGATCACGACAAGGACGCTGAAGCTCTATCCATTAATCGACGCCGGGGTCTCTGCACTTGGCCTTTCTTTCACGGACCTGCATGGCGATGCCTATGCGGAGACATGGAAGGTCAGCGCACATATCCATGACACGACGTCGGCAGACGGGATTCTTTATACCTCACGTTTCGATAATCGGCATTGTATCGCGCTATTCGAGCGAGCGGCAGCCGCCTTGTCGACAACGGAAGTGAACCAAATCCCTATTACGCCAGCGCAAGCAACCATACTGGCCCATCATTTCGGAAAAATCTACGTCGAGCCTTAATCTCACACGAAACACGGCAGGCTATGAGACTACTGAACGGTAGGTAAGCGCGATATGGCGCGCGCGGTGGACGGTGACGAGCAGAAGCGCGCGAGAATGACACGCCGCTTTTCATGGGCAGTGAAGCGGACCGTGATCTAGCAGAAATTCAATATGTCTAGGGACTGCTCTGCACTCTCGGCTCCTTTGCTCGAAGGTTGGGTCTGACTTCCTGCCAAATCCTCCGACCGGGCGACCCCATTCTGGATTGGAGCCGGCAGCAAAGCCGCGGCGATGAACGCTCCGGCCTTGGACCGGCGCAATCGCTCGAACCATATTTCTCCCATATGCACAGCCCCAAAAAGACGGGGGCGGCCGAAACCGCCCCCGCCCATATCATCCGTCAAATGTCAGGCCGCAAAGCGTCCTGCCCTATCGAGCGAGTCCACCTTCCATGCCGGGGTTGCCGTGATCGCATCGGTCGTCTCGCCCGTTTGACGCCGCCAGATGGCCGGGGCCGCGCCGGCATCACCGCGAAAGGCCGCCATCGCCTGCAAGAGACGCTGGCGATCGCTCACCGAGGGCATGTTGACAAGTTCTTGTAGCGTCCCCGGCTCACCGGCGAGATCACCGGCAGCGAGAAGCTCGCGCCTTGGCCGCTGCCGGCCATCCTCGCGCCACCAGCCGGAGCTTGTCGAACCGCCAAGGGTCGGCAGTTCGCTGCCCCAGGTGCTTTCCTCCTGTTGCGCAAGCCTTTCGGCGGCCTTGTCCGCCTCATCGTTAGCGGAAGCGTCGGCCCCCGTGTCGATCGACGCAGTTTCCCCGAGATAGCCCGATGCAGCTTCGGCTTGCGCCACTCCGGTCGCGTTTGATGGCGGCTGCATGTTCGCAGTCGGTGTTTCCGGTTGATGTGCGACGCTGTCATTCGCTTGTGGACCCTGCTGAATTTCATCCTGGGCCTGGCTTCGCGCGCCCGATATCGCCAGTCTGTTTGCCACCATCTCAGGGTCGATCGCCTCGCGAGGCAGGCTCCGGGACAAAGCCTGGGGCTGCCCCAGTGATGTGCGCAACATTGCGCCAGCCGGTGCGGAGACGGTTTGATCGGTGAACTCGATCAACTCGATCTGATAGAGACGATCGACCACGCCGGTCGAGTTCTCCAGAACATCCGTAAAGGCGCCGTTCGTATCGCTTCTGGTGGACAGCGCATAAGCGGACCGGACCCTGGAAAACACGGCCGTGTCAGTCCCTTCACCGCCGAACAGCAGGTCGTAACCGCCACCTCCGATCAAGCGGTCATTGCCCGCCAGTCCGGCGAGGACATTATCCCCGCCATCGCCGGTAATCGTGTCGGCGTAGTTGCTGCCAGTGATATCCTCGACATTGACGAACGTATCCCCGGCGGCATCGCCCGTGCTGCCCGCTGATGTCGTGAGGCTTACGGTGACGCCGGACGTGGAGGCCGCGTAGGAAACCACATCATAGCCGCCCCTGCCGTCGATATGATCGACACCCGACCACAACAGGAAGTAATTTTCAGCCGCGTTGCCTTTGAGCGTGTCACCATAGGCCGTCGAATAGACGTTTTCTACATCAAGATAGACGTCGCCGGTCGCATAGCCGCCACTGGCTATGCCGGTGACCATGTCGAACGTGACGGCAGCGTTGGACAAAGCGAGATCGACGACATCCATGCCAGCGCCGGCCTCGAAGCGCTCCGCCCCCACGCCAATGACGAGCAAGTCGGAGCCTTGTCCGCCTACCCAGGTCATTGCATCGGCTCCAGTCTGGAAATTGTCATCGTAGTTGGAACCGATAACGCGCTCGATCCCGTAGAGTTGGTCGCCCGCCGCATGGCCACCCAGATTGTTGAACGTCACCATGCTTACTGTGACCGCTGCGTTCGACGCCGCGTAAGTCACGGTATCGAACCCTTCGTCTCCGACGAGCGTGTCAGGGCCAAGCCCGCCTGCGAGCGTGTCGTCGCCCTCGTAACCGACGAGGATGTTGGCGGAGCCGTTGCCGGTCAGGACATCGTTGAACCGCGTCCCGTTGACATTCTCTATGCTGTTGAGAATGTCGCCCTGCGCTTCGCCGCCCGTTTGCGCCGTCGTGAGGGCGAGGTTGACGGTCACGCCCGCTGTTCCGGTGGCATAGTAATGGGCCGTATCGATGCCCGCGCCGCCATTCAAACGATCGGCCCCTGCGCCGCCCACAAGGATGTCGTCGCCATTGCCGCCGTTCAGCGTATCATTGCCGCGACCGCCATACAGCAGATTGGCGCCTGCCGATCCGGTGATGGTGTCATTGCCATCGCCGCCAAAAGCATTGACGACGCTCGTAGACGTCGATGCCAGCAGCAGGGACTTGCCGGCGATCGTGCTGGTAGACCCAGGAGTGAGGTTGATAGTCATGGCAGTCGAAACGGCAGAAGCGTTGATGGCATCGCTTCCGCCCGATGCCGTGAGCGTCGCGCGGGTTCCTGTTCCGAGCGTTGCGAACTCATCGGTATAGACGAAGGTCTCATTTGCCTCGCCTGCCTTCCCGGTCAGGGTCAGTTCCCAACTCTTGAGCGTTCCGGTCTGGCCGCTGGCGGCATCCTTGACCTCGATGGTCCAGGTGCCACCCCCGGCCTCGCCGCGCGACAGGGCCGTCATGAACACATAGTCGAGGTTTGTCGCACCATCGCCGCGATCAGTAGCATCCGTACTGCCGGGGGTCTTGCCGGGACGATTCATCAACACCGAGCGCGTTCCCGACGGCGAAATGAGCGTGACGACGAGATCACCGATCTGCTGGTGATCGAGTTGCAGGCGCACTTCCGCATGTTCGACCAGCAGCCCGGCCGAGACGGACAGGCTGCGGGTGATCGTGCCGTTGTCCGTAACGGCCGCATTGAGCGTGCCGCTCGAAAGAGTCTGCGTGTAAAGGTCGTATGTCGAAGGATTGCTGTCGGTCAGCACATGGCTAGTGGTCCACGTTTCCGCAAGCCGCACCGCCGCTCTCGCGTCGATTTCCCCGAAGCCGTAGTCATGGTTGATGTGCATGGCGCCGCCATTCCAGTTCTTCGCGCCGTTCCATGCCCAGCCTGGATTGCTATCATCCACACGCTTCGCAGCAAGAGCGAGAATATCCTGCACGTCGCGATAGCCGAGTGTGGGGTTGGCTTCGAGCATCAGCGCCACCACGCCGGAGACGATCGGCGTGGCCAACGATGTGCCTTGGGCCGTCTCATAGTCATCCCCAAAGGTCGAGCCTTGTGGATTCTGCACCAATCGGCCGGTTGAGCTGATGTTCGATCCGGGTGCCGACACGAGGATATTCGCGCCGGGCGAACTGAACGGGTTGGTGCCGATCACGAGTGCGCCGAGATCACCCCGATGGTTGACCGCACCAACCGCGATGGCATAGCGCGAATTGGTGACGTTGGCATCGTTGGCGTTGCCGCCGTCTGCCCGCAAATTGCCGGCAGCGAATATGTTCACCGTTCCAAGACCGCCGCGCCCATACGCGGCCGTCTGAGCAAAAGCACTGGCGATGCCGGTATCGACAAGGAAGTTGGCGCCGTAACGATTGCTGAAGCCCCAGCTATTGTTGACGATATCGTAGTTCTTCCAGAGGAGCATATTGCTCAAGTCACCACCGGACGTCTGGGGGACAGCGATGGAGTTCAGCGTCGCGCCATAGGCGACCCCGACACTGCCAACTCCATTTCGTTCCGCACCGATCACACCCGCGACCATTGTTGCATGCGTGGTAGTATCACGAACACCACCGGAGCCATCTTCTCGCCAAGCCGTGCCGAAATTGTCGTCCAGATCGACATGGAGCGGATCGAAATTGCCGGGATCGGTTACCGCTATGTTGACGCCGTGCCCGCTATAGTCCTTCCAGACCTTGAGAAGATCGATTTCATTGACATACCACTGATCGCGCAGCAGCGGATCGAGCGGCATATCTGGCGTTCGGAGGAACACCGTGCCCTTTGCCTCGGCTGTGCCTGCACCCGGATCGCCGATGATCCCGATCAGCGCACCCGGATTGTTCTGCGCATCCTTGATCTTGTATTGGAAGGACATGAAGCCCGAGCCTGCGGTGGGCGTGAAAATGACGTTGCTGCCGCTGATCGCCACGGTTCCGCCAACCGGATTGAGGACCGACGTGATGCTCAACGCGCCGCCCTGGAGGTCGATATCGTTGCCGAGCAACGTGGATGCGGCGATCGTATAGGGACCGGACGCCGCGACATTGATCAGGTCGTTTACCGGCAATGGATTGACCAGATCGAAGGCCACATCCTTGAGGTTGCGGAAATTGAGCCGCTCGATCGTGTCGAGCCGATCCGTTCCATCCGGGCTACCTTCCCGAAGGTCCCTGATGATCCATTCGGCGCCGACCTTCGTGAAGCTGTAATCCTGCATGTCGCCGGAAAACTCGGCTGTATCCGTGCCAGCACCACCGGAAAGCGCGTCGTCGCCTGATCCCCCTGAGAGGAGGTCATCGCCATCCGCCCCGATCAGCACGTCATTGTCATCGCCGCCATAGAGCATATCGTTGCCCTGGCCGCCGCGAATGAGATCCTGCCCGCGATGGCCACGGATCAGGTCATCGCCCGCCATGCCTTCGATGAGATCGTCCCCATCCTCGCCGGAGAGCACGTCATCGGCACCGCCACCATAGATGAAGTCGGCACCCTTGCCTCCGGCAATGAACACGTTGCTGTTGCCGCCGCCGATCAGAATATCCGAGCCGGACGAACCGATCGCCACTTCGATCGCGGACTGGGTGAGGTTGAGAACCACGCCCTTCGATCCCACGGCCTGGGCTATGTCGAAGCCGGGACCGCCATAGACCAGCACATCTTCGGCGTCGAAGATCAGGAAATCGTTTCCGCCCGCCCCTCGCAAAGTGTCAGCGCCCTTCCCGCCAATGATCCAGTTATCGTTGGCATCGCCTGTAATTACGTCCGCGCCATCTCCCCCGTAGACGTGGCGGAATCCTTCTGGATTTGATCCAAGCAGGCCGACCGTAAGGGCTGATGATCCAGCGATGAGCGCCTTGAAATCCGACGCCCCGTCGAACGATTGGAAGGTAGCCTTATAATTGCTGCCAAACGCCTCGATGATCGCACCGAACGGATCGGTCACGAACTCCACCGACAGCGCTTCGCGGCGGCTTCCATCGGACATGATCACATCATGCCGCGCAAGCACGTCAGCACCACCCCGGATCAGGCCAATGGTCGAGGTCTTGGTCAGGTCGAAGCCGGTGATGCCGAGGCTGGCGAACGTCTTGAGTTCCCCGGCATCGGTTTCGCCGTTCTCGTTCGCGTCCTGCCAGATACGGAATGAACTCCACTGACTGTCAGCCGAGGTGAATTTGCCATCGGCATTGCTATCGAGAGTCCTGAGAACATCGACTGCAGCGGCACCGTCGGGCGTCCGACCGTTATAGTAGTCGGACATAATCTCCTTGATGTCGTCAATCTTGCCGTTGCCGTTGATGTCCCGAACGAGAAAGCCGTCGTCGCCCTTGATCCAGCCCGTGCGTTCCTTGTGCGCGTCGCTATCCACGTTGAACAGGACATTCATCGCGTCGAAGGGCCGCAGTTCCACTCCATCACCGTCCAGGTCGACCACGAACGGATCAATGTTCAGGAATATCCGGTTCGACCCCATGAGCAGGTTGGTTGCCGAACTGGTGGAGGTTGGAGACCAACCGCGCGTCAGGATATTCTCGTTGTTGATGAACAGGTTCGTGTCGGGCGCAAGATGCTGGCCGCCCGGACGCCAACTGTCCGCCGCAATAAGAGACGGGCCGACGTTGAAAAGACCATCCCCGTTCAGTACGTTCGGATTCATCGTGACCTGGTAGGTTCCTGAACGGTAGATCAATCCATTCAGCCACGGCATCTCGCCTTCATTCAGGATAGGCTGGTTACCCGGTGCGCCGGATTGTGTATCAAGGACAAGGTTGAAATTGCTATTATCCGTCGTGCCAGTGGCAGCGCCATTCGGATTGGGAAGGCCTGCGGTAGCATTTGCCACCTTGGAAATTACCTGTTCGCCATTTTGACCATCCGGGACTTGCATCGGAACCAGAGGCGTTACCCGATAGGGTGCCGTCTCGTTGCCTTTGTAGAAACCCACAATCTGATCAGAGCCTATTACCCCCATCAGTCTTGCGGTCACATTACTGGCCAAGCCTGAATCGTAATAGCTTGTTGCCCCATTAGATAATAACTGCGCCGTATGGCTTGCATCCAAGGTCGGCGTAGTCGTCAAGCTCTGAACATTTCCGATCACTGCATCGGTGCCGCCATAGCCCGGAATTTCAATCGAGATAGTCACTCCAGGATTGCGAATGCTGTTGTAGGTGCGATCCAGCGCCTGCATAGCCGCCTGGATGTTAGCGACCGTTCCGTTATTCGTTCCGAACAACTGCCCGTAGTTCGGAACATGCTCTGCGGGCAGAAAGCGCCCAGTTGCATCAAAGCGAACGACGGCAGACGCCGTACCGCTGAAATTATCGACGGTAACTTGCCCGTCGCGGAACATATCCGCAGCAAAATCGCCCACGCGGTTGAACGCATCTGAAACATGATCCGCTGCGCCGAACGCAGTATCGAACACCGCATCGAAAGCATCTGGATAGGCGTCGTAGGCACTCTTAAACAGGGCATCACCAGCGAGCGACCCTGCAACGCCGCCGCCCACAGTGCCGAGAGGTCCACCCGCACTGCCAAGTGCGCCGCCGCCCGCCCCGCCGATGATCGAGCCGATGGTTCCGGCGAGATCGCGATACCCCTCCTGCTTCCGGCCTTGGTTCCGCAGATCGCTCGCATGGGCAATGCCGATGATAAGTTCAATGGGGTCGGCCAGCACGCCGACAGCACCCAGCAGACCGCCGACGATCCCTCCACGCAGACGCACATTGCCCAATCCACCGGATGGAATCTTGGCAATGCTTTCATCGGACAGGAATTCCTGCACAAACCGCCCGCTATAGTTGGGCTGCGCGGAGATCGCATCACGAGCACTGCGGAACTCGGTTTCCGTGATCTGGTTCTTGACCAGCATCTCGTTCAAAAACTCAGGCGTCCCTGCGAAAGGCTTTTGCTTGTAGCCCTGCCGCAACGCAGCAGAATCCGAGAGATTGTTGACTCCGTTGAATAGACGAACGTCGTCGGTCAGGAATGTCGCCGAACCGCCGTGATTATTGATGTATTGGGTGAGTTGCTTAACGGCTTCATCGCCTACCTGAGATTTCAATGGATCGCCAACGAACGTGAAACCCGCTGGGGGAGATTTCACGCGGTCGAGCGCTCGGTTCTCATCGATCCACGTCAACTGCGCCTGGCTTATCGCCCCCCCGGCGCGTAATATTTCATCGACGACCTGCTGGGGAACATAGATATCATACCCGCTCCTCAGGAGCAGGTTGAGCCCTTCCGCCATATTCGCAGGATTGGATCGCGCGAGTGAATTCAGAGCGCGCGTGTCTACGACGACTGAGTCGACCATCAGAGACCTCCCTGCATTTTTTGGTCCCGGACGTCAAAGCGGCGGGAATTCAGGGAAAATTTTCGTCTTTGTTCTAAGAATTCAATCGATTCCTGCGAATCAATGACCCCCTGGCCGTGCAATACTGATCTGGCCAAAGCAACTGGTGAAGCAAGGTCAGATATTTTGTTGTGCCTATCTTCGCGGATATGTTCCGGTGCGGGGAGCGTCGCGACGAACGAATCTTCGAGCTGCCAAATCCTACGCCGGATATCATCGTCCAGTTCAGTTTCCGCCGGATCAATTGCCGCAAGTGCGGGGGCAAGGACAGGATCAGCAGCAATGATCCGAGCGAAAGCGAGCATTTCTTCAACTGTCGTGATGTAATACTGCTGCTGGACCTCTTTTTCGGTCGGCAGTGGTGTAGATCCAGTCTTTTCCATCATTTATCTCCAAAATTGTTGATTTTGCTGACAATAGATAGACCCTTGAGAACGCCGTTTCGGTAACGTTATCTGCACAAAAAACAGAAACTGATTGAGAGTTCGAGTAAGCCGGGGAGGCAAAGTCGGGCTGTCGGCTTGCAGATCATCTCTCCCTCCCAGCTTCCGCGACCGCGCGAGCAACAGGCGACCAAAGAAAATCGATGACACGCCGTTGATCGGTGACGATCTCTGCAATCGCCACCATCCCAGGCGACAGCTCGGCATTGTGCCCTTCGACCCGGAGCGCACTTTTCGAAAGCGTTACACGAGCCGGGAACACCAATCCGCGTCGTTCATCGACGATGGAGTCGGCAGAGATGTTTTCAAGCTTGCCGGCAATAGTGCCGTGGCGCGTGAACGGATAGGCTTCGAGCTTCACCACGACAGGATCGCCGCGCTTGACGAACCCGGCGTCCTTGTTGAGCACCAGCGCTTCGACAATCAGTTCGTCGCCGCCCGGAACAATCGTCACCAAGGGCTTGCCGGCCTCCGCGACCTCGCCAATCGTCGTCACCGATATTTCGTTGATGACGCCATCGACCGGCGCAACGAGGCGTTGCAACGCTTGCCTCTGGTCAGCCTTCCGCACCGTTTCCGCGCGCGTGGCGAACACCGATTCCGCTTCCGCCTTCTCCTTGGCGGCCTCGCCCCGGAACTCCTGTTCGGCCTGTGCCAGATCGCGGTCGAGCGCCGCCATCTGCGCGCGCGCTTCATTCTGCCGTGCCATTTCCACCTGATAGTCTCGACGGATCGCGATCACGCGTTCCTCGACCTCCATGACGCGCAGCCGGGCGGCGTATCCCTTGGCTTCAAGCTCGCGGAGTGCGGCAAGGCGCGCTTCGGCAAGCGGCAGTGTCTCGCGCAGCTTCGCGGCCTGTTGGGCCGCCATCTCCGCCGCAGCGCCCGCGCCCGTCCTTTTCTCCAGAAGGGACGCGCGGCGGGCGTCATATTCACGGATGCGTGCATCCACGAGTTGCCGTTCGGCAGCAGCAGCCGCGACATCGGCCCCCTCGGGCTCGATGAACTCAGGTGGCTGGCCAGCGACATAGGCGAGGAGTGCTCCCGACCGCGCGCGTGTCAAAGCGGCGGTGGCCAGTTCCGTGCGCGCACTACCGGCATCGGCATCGGCGAATGTCGGATCGAGATCGATGAGCAATTGCCCTGCACGGACGCGCTGCCCTTCGCGAACATGGATGGCGCGGATGACGCCCGCCTCCGCCGCCTCGACCGATTGAAGGCGCGCCCGCGGCACAACACGCCCTTCAGCGACGGCAACGACATCGACTTTCGAGAGGCAGGCCCAAAGCAACGCCAGCAGGGCTGCCGCGATGATCGTCCAGATGATCGAACGCCCGATCGGCGATGGCGGCGTTTCCGTCGCTTCCAGCGCGGCCGGCAGGAAATCCGTTTCGATCAGGCGGCGATTGTTCGCCTGCCGTCGCGCCGTCTCCTCGCGCCAGGCTTGCACGACCATATCGAGTTGCGCGGCGATCGCCATCACGCCGCCCCCTGCATCTGCGCCCGCCAGAGCCGGGAATAGCGGCCTCCGGTGGCCATCAGGCTCTCATGCGTGCCTTCCTCGACGACCTCGCCCGCCTCGATCGTGATAATGCGGCTCGCCATGCGGATCGCCGACAAGCGGTGAGCGATAATCATCACCGTGCGTCCGCGCGCGATCGAGCGCATGTTCTGATGGATGATCGCTTCGCTTTCCGCATCGAGCGCGGAGGTGGCTTCGTCGAAGATCAGAATGCGGGGATTGGTGACGAGGGCACGGGCAATCGCAATGCGCTGGCGCTGACCGCCCGACAGGTTCGCGCCCCGTTCGTCGATTTGCGTGTCATAGCCTTCGGGCAATTCGAGGATGAAATCATGCGCGCCGGCCAATGTTGCAGCCGCCATCACCGCTTCCATTGGCAGAGCGGGATTGGCGAGCGCGATGTTCTCCCGCACCGACCGATTGAACAGCAGGTTCTCTTGCAGCACGACACCGACCTGGCGCCGCAGCCATGAGGGATCGACCAGCGACAGATCGACCCCATCAACCAGCACCCGGCCACGCTCCGGCACATAAAGGCGCTGGACGAGTTTGGTGAGCGTCGATTTGCCCGAGCCGGACGGGCCGACGATCCCGATGACCTCGCCGGGTGAGATCGACAGATTGACGTCGCGCAGCACTTCGCGCCCGCCTGCCCGATACCGGAATGTCACATTGTCGAAGGCAATGGCGCCACGGATTTGCGGCAACGCAGACCGGGAAGGCGAGAAGGCCGTCTCCGCCGGCGTGTTGAGGATATCGCCCAACCGGGCGACACCGACCCGCGCCTCCTGGAATTGCTGCCATAGGCCGGCAAGCCGTAGCACTGGCTCCGCCACACGGCCCGCCAGCATATTGAAGGCAACGAGGCTGCCCACGGTCAATTCGCCAGCGACCGCCAGCCTTGCGCCGACATAGAGGATGAGGGCCATCGACAGCTTGTTGACGAGCTGAATGGCGTGGTTGCCGATGATGTTTGCTCGCGCGGCCCGGAAGCCGGCGCCGACATAGGCGGCAAGCAGCTTTTCCCAGCGACTTTGCATTTGCGGTTCGACCGCAGCCGCTTTGAGCGTCTGGACGCCCGTTACGCTTTCAACGAGGAACGACTGACTCTCCGCGCCGCGCCGGAACCGTTCCTCGATCCGCTGCCGGAGTGTCGGCGTGATCGCCAAGCAGATTGCGACGTAGAGAACGATCGTCACCAGCACGATCAGCAGCAGCCAGGGCGAATAGAACCACATCACCGCCAGAAAGACGAAGGTGAACAGGAGGTCGACCGCCAGCGTCATAGCCGAGGATGTGAGGAACTCGCGGATCGTGTCCAGTTCGCGAACACGCGCCACCGTGTCGCCCACCCGCCGTTGCTCGAAATAGGCGAGCGGCAGGCCAAGCGTGTGGCGATAGAGGCGCGCGCCCAATTCGACATCGACCCGGCTCGTCGTATGCGTGAACAGCCACGCGCGCAGTCCGCCAAGGAATGCCTCGAACAGGATGATCCCGCCCAGCGCAATACCCAGCACATCGAGCGTCGTCAGACCACGATGCACGAGCACCTTGTCGATCACCACCTGGAAGATCAGCGGCGTCGCGAGCGCGAAGAGTTGCAGGACGAAGGTTGCGGCCAGCACTTCTCCGAGCAGGCCGCGGTAGCGCATCAAGGCCGGCACGAACCATGAAAGGTCAAAGTGGCCCTCCACACCGCCACCCGCGCGCGTTGTCATCAGGAGCATTTCGCCTGTCCATGATGACTCAAGCTCATCGAGAGAGCAGGCGGCCGGTGGCTGTCCCGGTCGCTGAATCAGCAGTTCGCCGTCACGCGCCGCTCCGATCAGGATATATGAGCCATCCGCCAATCGTGCGATTGCGGGAAGTGGCGCATCGCCAAGGCGGGCTAGGGCGACCGTGGACAGACGAACGCGAGCGCCAAAGCGCCGGGCAAGCCGGAGCAAATCTTCACTGTCTGAAAGCTCCCCCTTTCCGAGGGCGTGGCGCAATTGCTCCGGGTCTGCGGCAATCTGGTGGACACCAAGCAAAAGAACGAGAACCGCCAGCCCGGAATCCTCGACGGGCTCGCTTTCGCCGAGTGATCCGTTACTGGCAGGGTCCATCACTCCTCCTTCCGCCGCAAGGATGGGCGCCTCTGTGCCCACCCGAGCCTGCAGAACCGGACGATCGCCCTGATATTGGCTCGACGACCCTCATGAAGAGTTTACCCCCGCAGGAGCCTCCAGAAAGTGAGAGTCGTTTGGTGGCTCTCTTCTAGGCTTCCATTACCTAGACACGCGGGAGGGCGGATTCTGGCAAGATCGAGATCAAAGTTTTTTGCAAGCCCGCTTGATTGACCGATCTGAATCGTGAGGGCTTGTGCCCAGATCTTCAACCGCCGACCTCCTACTCAAACGGAATGTTATTTTTCCGAATAAATATCAAAGATTTGCGCGGCACGCATGTTGCACTCAAATTATAGCCTATGGTCGTAGATCCATTTGCGTATCTTCGTGGCGGTTATACGCGCGGCATCCGGATGGGCTGGGTTGATGAGAACGTTCGGTTCCTCGGGGACGATCGTTGACGGGACAAAGAGAAGCGCTGTCCTTTGACTGATCACCCACTCCGTGCCGTAAGCCGTACTCTCGATGCCTGCGGGGTGGGCGTCCCACCCAACTGGAGCAGTACGATGATCGAGACGCTCAGCCCCACCCCAGATGTCGTCGGGGACAACCACCTCGACCAAATACCGGTTGAGCGGAAGTTCGTCAGCGGCGAGGTGGACGACGGTTTCAAGGCAAGCCAGCGATCGGGTGCTGGCAGTATAGACGACCGCGACACCTTCATCGTTCCAGCGTCCTCCACTGAGTTTTGCCCCAGTGCCTGAGAGATCGCTCGCAGAATAGCTTCGCGTATCTGTGCCTATCCGCCAAAGGGATTGGCTCACGCAAAAGCTCCGGTCTGCATCTGCTGAAGGAGCTTTGATACGAGCATCTGCCCTTTCATGGTGTCGAGATATTCCAGGGGCTTCGCACCGCCTAAGGCCGGAACAGGCCGTCGCAGCCAATTGGCGAGCCAGGTACGAGCGTCGAAACCTTCGGGATTGCCGGACTCCTCGACCATCGCTTCGACCTGCCCAAGCAACTCGGCCAAGCCGATGACGCGTTCACTTTCATCGGCACTGAGTACCTGATTTTTCGTCGCCTTCCGATTGATCGTCGCCGTCTTCAGACTCAGGGCATCGAGCATAACCTTCTGGTCGAGGTTGAATCCCCTGATGAGATATTTGGCCGTTCGTGCGGGCACCCCCTTCTTGATGAAGGCGATTTTTTCGGCCGCTCCGGCACGGAAGAGGTCAATTGGCACAAGATTCCCAGTGGGGGCTTCGACCTTCGTCGTGATGGCGGTTCCAGCGCGTGTCATCATTTGCTCCTTTGAGCAAATAAATAGCTCATACTAGCAGCAACTTCAAGGATGAGTGATATGGATGGGCTGGCCAGCAAACACGTCCAGCAAGTCCGGTTGTCTCCTGACTTTCCTGCGACACTTGAAGCGGCGGCCCTCCTTGCGCCTATGAGCTTGCCTTGGCGTAAGCGCATTTTCCGAGCCTCTCCACCACAAGCCTCCCCTTCCCTCCTCGCACTACACTCACTGCCCAACCCCACCCCTCCGCGCTGCGAACACTCAGTGCGGTATGCGACCTGCTCAATCTGGCGCGTTATAGCCGTTGCCTGACCTCGTTTGTCGCCACGATGAGGTTATTCGCCGTCGTTCATTTCGTTATTGTCGTCTCCGGGGTCGACCCCCTCTCCCGAGAAAAATCCGCCCCCGACTAGGCCGAGGCAACTTTCTGCTTGCCGTCTTATCGTCGCGCGCTCGCTGCTTCCTGTTCCGCCTCGACTGCACACCTTGCGTATCGGGGCATTGTGCCTTGCAAACATTCCTCCTGGGTGGGAAATTGCGGCCATGAGTGAGCTAGGTATCGTCGTTTACACACCCCATGACGGGTTTGTGGTCGTGCAGCACGATAGCGGCTTTGCAGTCGTTGAATTGCTGGACGATGAGACCGGCATCGGGTGCGGCGATACCCTCCATGGTCTATCTTGGGAGACACTTGGTACTGACACGCTCTATCGAGGCGATGTTGCTTACGAAGCCGGGTTCTGGAGCTCCTATGATCGGTTGCAGGACGCTCAGGAAAAGGCGCTGCGTTTCG
The DNA here is from genome assembly GCF_024611135.1 of Sphingobium sp. CFD-2. Classification (NCBI taxonomy): domain Bacteria; kingdom Pseudomonadati; phylum Pseudomonadota; class Alphaproteobacteria; order Sphingomonadales; family Sphingobiaceae; genus Sphingobium; species Sphingobium sp. CFD-2. Next base: position 3,012,166 of record NZ_CP084405.1, read on the forward strand.
TGTGCAACCTACTTGGGGTCGCCATGACAACGACATCGGCAGAATTGGCGAACTGAACGACGATCCTGGTGCGGAATTATATGATCCGTCCGTTGCTTTCTGTTCGGCCGCGAACGCACGCTTGGTATCAGGCCGAGGGATGGATTTGTGTCTGGGGGACCGTGAGCGCCATCGCTCTCGTTGCGATCCTGCGGTGGTTCGGCATCGACAAGGGCGACTGTCCGGGAAATTTCCCGGACTTTGGCAGCGGCTAGGCGCGTGGGCCTGAGACAAGACGGACGTGCGTAGAGCCTAGCGTTGAGACCGGGACAGGCATGTCTAGCCAAATTCCGATACGGCTAGCCGCAAGCGACCCGGTGCGCTATATTGCCCGCAGGAGAATCGCCATGTCCCGTACCGAACATATCCAGCTCAATGTCCGCTCCGCGTTCGCGCGCGCCCGCGCACAGGAGCTAGCACGCCTGACCGGTATGACCGCGACGCAGGTGGTCGAGGACGCCCTGCGCGGTTATGTTCCGCCAGGCACGGCGGCGAAGGTCGGAAAGCTCGTTAAGCGCGGGCCGATCCTGGTGCGCCCGTCCGGCGGCGCCAGGGTCAGTCTCGAGGAGGCCAACGCCGCGCTCGAGGCCACCCGGGAGCGTGACGATTGAAGGCCGAGGCGCTGCTCGACAGCAATGTGATCATCGCAATGCTGGCCGAAGCCCATGAACACCACAAGCCGTCGCTCGCGCTGGTCGCGGGAGAACCGCGCCGCAGATTTGCCGTGGCGGCCCATAGCTATGCGGAAGCCTACAGCACGCTGACGCGCCGGGGCGAGCGGTCGCCGTTCCGGTTCGCCGCGGAGGAAGCCTGGGCGGCGCTCGAAAGCGTTCGCGCCGTCACGGATCTGGTCGGGCTGACACCCGCGCAATCCTTCGATGCCGTCAGGGGCTTTGCACAAAGTGGCGGGGTTGGTGCGCGGCTTTACGACCTGCTGATCGGTGAGGCTGCGGTGGTCCATGATATTCCGGTCATTGTGACATGGAACGTCGGCCATATGCGCGATCTGTTCCCGGACCTGACGGTCGCGACCCCCAAGGAATTCGGGAGCAGCGCCGACACGAACCATTGAGGATAGCACAGCTATTATCAACGCTTGGGCATGCGTCTATTCAACGTGAGGCAGAGTGATGACGACCAATCAAATTATTGTAAATGCTAACGAAAAGGATGTGCGCGAGGTGCTTGCATCCGCACTCGCTCCCGAAGAATTGTCCATGTTCGACATCAAGGAACAGGAACAACCGCAGGATCCGTTCGAAGCCGATCAGCGCGGCGAAACGATCTCATTCATGACGATCCTTGTCTGGCTTTCTCAAGCCGCCGCCAGCGGCATGGCCTACGACATCATGCGCAAGGCATCCAGCGCTCTCGTGGAACGGTTCGGAAAGGATCGTGTCGTTGTCAGACCGCCTTCTGAAGACTGATCCCTTCGAACCCGGTTCCCGGCATGAGAAGGTTCAAGGCGCTCGCTTTTGGCCGGATACGCTGTTCGTCGACCTGTCGGCGTATCCCGACGAGGTGCAAAGCTACGATCATCACGAGCTGACATTTTGGGACGATTGCGATCTGGGTATCCTGGTCGCCATGGCGGCCAGGATGCACGAGCAGCTGCATTGGTTGCAAACAGCCGGCACAACGTTCGGCCGGTTTCTGGCGACCAATCGCGTCACGACCGGGGATCTCGCGGACGCAATATTGACCACCGCCACTCCCCGAGAATTGGACATGCTCATCGGCGCAAGGCGGCGCTCGATCCCACCTGCCTTGCGTGATAGCACCGGCAGGCTCTCCCACGAGATTGGGTATTCCCCAACGTTACAATCCTTGTTTGATCACTGGTGGTCGACTGTTGCCCTAGAGCATTATCTGGTGGATTCAGGGGCTGAACTGCTCGGCCCTATCGATCCCCGCTTTATGGTTGGTTTGAGCCTTCGTTATGCGGTTGCCGGCAGTAGACCGATTGATGTCTTCAATGCCCCGGATGAAGGGTTCATGGAGACGACCCGAGCCTTTGGCCCGCGTGATTCAAGCCGGGCCTTCAGGACCACTTCGGGATTGACCGTCCGCAATATCGAGGAAACCGCGGCCCTCGTGCTGCAACTCATCACAAAGGCGAGCCTGGCGGAAATGCTGACCGATGAACGGCAGGCCAAATATGCCGAGCGGGCTTCGCTGTGGTCACTCGAGCGCTTCCTCGACGATCGGCAGTCTCTCTACACCAAAGCACTGATGTTCTACGCGAAGCAGGCACCCCTATCCGATCCCCATCGCTTTTTCGAACTACTGCTGTTGCTATGCGACATTTCCCTCAATCCGAGAATTCCGGATGATGGCTCGCCTCTGGGCGCGGAATGGAACGATTTCCATCCTGTATGCCGTTTCGAGCGACTCGTCGCTGCGCTGGAGGGGTTCACGCCTGATGTTCGCAAGATCGACGGGCGTCCTCCGCTGAAATGGTGGGAGGAAGAACGCCATCGGCTCGTCCAACGTGCGGGTATCAGCGATGGTGCTACAGATCGCGCTTTCTGCTCCATACCCCAAACCGCACAAGATGCCCTGGCGGCACCCTCAGACCACATTCGCGCGTTCCTGGCCAAAGCTGGAGTGAACCTTGGCATCCTTCGGGATCACTATCCGTCTGTCGTGGCGAGCCCGATTCACACCCTGCTGCACGACACGGAAGGCATGGTTGCTCTTACCGACACGTTCGAGGGACCGAACTTCGATCCGCCGCTCAACATCCGCAGCTTTGGGGATGGGGAACCTTCACCATCAATCGACACACAGACCTATGTGCATACACTTGTCGCGTTGACATCGCGCCGGGCAACGCACTCTTGGCTTGTTCGGGCCGGACCATTGAATTTTCTTGGCTTGCCGACCGATACAATTGGCTTGAGGGCGCAACAGGTAGCCATTGAGCGATTGTCAGGTCTATATGGTATCGAGGCCTGACAGGACCTGCCCTGCCCCCCCGCCCTCTTTCTCCACGGAAGAAGGCTTCGAGCAAGGAAATTTATCAGGTCTATCGAGCTTAACCCTCCCCCTCCTACCTCGCACTACCCTCGCCGCTCAACCCCGACCCTCCGCGCTGCGGTCACTCAATGATTGAATTTACCCGGTTATTGTCTCGTGGGTCGTGGCGCTTCTCATCTCGTTTCAGATCGCGATGAGATCATTCTCCGTCGTTCACTTCGTTCAATATTTGCCCGTCCAATAAGGCTCGGGCGACGAGAGCCGAACGTTTGTAAACGCCGTAACGCTGCATAGCGACCGATATGAAATATTTGACCGTTGCTCCACCAAGGCCGAGGATCTTTCCGATTTCCCAATCAGTTTTGCCGAGTGCGACCAGTGTCGTGCATTCAGCCTCTCGTCGCGTGAGCTTCGGTCCGGCGACCCGCCGTTTGGGTTGATAAAGGCGTAGAGCCATATTGAACCCATAAGAAGCGATGACATGCAACGCGGCCAATAGGTCGGGTGTCGCCTCGACAACCCGCGAAGCCGCAAAGGTACAGGAGGCGCGTGGTTCTCCCGGAATGTGCAAGGGGATCGTCACACCATGCGAAATGCCATGTAAACGCGCTGCGCCGAACAACGCCAGCTGGGGTTCACGAAGCGGAACAAGTCCAGGTATTTCGTCCCACGTAAAGGGACGGTCCAACAATTCGCTGACCTCATAAACGGGGTCGAGCACATAGTGGTGATTCTCGATATAGGATTTTATGAATTCTGTCGGGTAGTTCGTCACCACCAGCGCGTGCTCGGCCAAACGGGGTAAACTGCCATGCTGGACCAGGGCGACGTGGTCGAAGCCCATTTCTCTAGCAGCGTGGGCCAGGCCTTCGCATAGCGTATCGAAGGAAGTCGCTTTCAGAAGCTGAGAGAGAACGTCGCGCAGGTGAGGTCCAAGAAACACAGGATTCCTCCTTGCTGGAACGAGACTCCGCAATCCTGTCGGTAGCGTCGACCTGGCGACGGTATGGCCCACTCACGGTCAACGCCATCGTGCGTTCTAGGAGTGGACGCGAAGCACGCAGCGGCATGGGCGTGCCTGCGGGCAGGATGGGAGTCACATTTTTGCAATCAAACGATGTCATCATATATCGTTAGACACTTTGAGCTGGTCATTCTGGCAATGGCCGGGCAATTTTTTTTGCTGACGATCTCATCCGTTCTCGCGGATTCGTTCGGGTCGAACCCGATAGTGACAGCAGGTTTCACGGAAAATCACGGAGCTTGATGAACGGGAGAGCGATCGCTCTTGCTGAGCTTTTGTTCCCAAAATCGGCATTGACGCGGATACCGATCAGGATGGCGCCTACCTAGGCTTCGAGGCCGATCCAGGTTCCAACATCAGGCCGACAGCGGCACCGTCGATGCATCGTGCCGCAACGTCCTGAGGCGCTGCACCATTCAAGAATCATCAGCGGCGCAAAACTGCGGAAAGCCGTAATTACTGGCTGCAAGTCTGCGGGATAGGCGTTTCAGGCAGTGTTGCCGAAGGAACAGCATCCATGTCCGATTGCCCCCCCTTCCCAAGCTTGGCCTATTCCGCAGGCCCAGAGAGGCTTGTGGCGATGGGACGAAGCGTCATTGCAACGGAGGCGGAAGCACTCTGGGCATTGGGAAACGAGCTCGATCTATCCTTTGGCCATGCCATCGCGACGCTCCAGCAGACAAAGGGGCGCATCTGTGTCTGCGGCCTGGGCAAATCCGGGCATATTGCGCGAAAGATCGCCTCGACGCTTTCCGCCACCGGCTCCCCGGCTCTGTTCCTTCATGCAAGCGAGGCCGTCCATGGCGATATCGGCACATTGCACGAATCCGATACTCTTCTCATCCTTTCTAATTCGGGCAGCACCCGCGAACTGGGCACGATCCTTCTTCGGGCGGATCATATGAATATTCCGATTGTCGCGATCACCTCGGCGCGAGGTTCGCGGCTGGCTAATGCGGCCGAGACCTGCCTGTTTCTTCCTAACCGTCCCGAGGCATGTCCCCACAACAGTTCTCCGTCAACATCGACAGCGATGATGCTCGCCTTGGGGGATGCTCTCGCGATCACCTTGATGCGAGTGAAAGGAATTACGGCTGAGACGTTGCATTTCCTCCACCCCGGCGGACGCCTGGGTCTCGATCTCGTGACGATCGAGAGTTTCATGCACAGGGGAGAGGAATTGCCACTCGTTCCACTTGGCGCTTCAATGGAGACTGTCGTTGCCACAATGAGCGAAGGTGGCTTTGGCATCGCCGCGGTTGTCGACGACCAAGGCTCGCTTGAGGGCGTGATCACTGATGGCGACCTCAGGCGGCACGCGCATTCATTTCGCGACGGGCTGGCGAGTGAAATAATGACGCGCAACCCGCATGTTCTTTGCGGGGATATGCTCGCTCGCGATGCCCTGGAAATGCTCTCTCGAGCGCGCATCACGTCATTGCTCGTGGTGAATAGCGAAGACGATCGCCGGGTCGTTGGCCTCGTTCACATCCACGATCTGCTGCGTCTCGAAATCGGTTGATATGCGCATTACGATCGTCATTCCGGCGCGATACGAATCCACCCGATTTCCCGGAAAGCCGTTTGCTCGGCTCAAGGGGGCTGGGGGGTCTGAGAGGTCGTTGATTGCTCGTACCGTAGATGCGGCCCTGGCTGTGGGCCCTTCGATCGATGTTGAGAACGGCGGTGCAAAATTAGACCACGGTGGCGGCGGCGAAGTGCTGCTGCGGGCGGCGTAAAAGTCGTCCACTTTGCCTTCTTTGCGCGAGCAGGGAGGGCGTGGAGATATATACCGTGGATCTTTACCTGAAGGTGCGTCTTGCTTGCGCGGGCGGCATGAGCCAGCGTGAGGCGGCGAAGCATTTCAACGTATCGCGCGACACGGTCCGCAAGATGCTGTCGTATTCGGAGCCCCCCGGTTACCGCCGGACGGCGGCGGTGCGGCGGCCCAAGCTGGAAGCGTTCGTTCCGATCATCGATGCATGGCTTGATGGTGACCGTCAGGTTCCGCGCAAGCAGCGTCATACGGCGAAGCGGGTATTTGACCGCCTTCGCGAAGAGCACGGTTTCACCGGCGGCTACACGATCATCAAGGATTACATCCGACAGCGCGAGCAGCGCAGCCGGGAGATGTTCGTGCCGCTGGCGCATGCGCCCGGCCATGCCCAGGCAGATTTTGGTGAGGCCATGGTCGAGATCGGCGGTGTTGTGCAGAAGGCGCATTTCTTCGTGCTCGATCTACCGCACAGCGACGCCTGCTACGTGCGCGCCTATCCCGCTGCCGTTGCCGAGGCATGGATGGACGGCCACGTGCACGCCTTCGCGTTTTTCGGCGCGGTGCCGCTGTCGATCGTCTACGATAACGACCGCTGCCTGGTCTCGAAGATCCTGCCCGACGGCACGAGGCAGCGCGCCCGGCTGTTCAGCGGCTTCCTGTCGCATTACCTGATCCGCGATCGTTACGGCCGTCCCGGCAGGGGGAACGACAAAGGCAGTGTTGAAGGGCTGGTCGGTTATGCTCGCCGCAACTTCATGGTGCCGATCCCCCGGTTCGCGACGTGGGAGGCGTTCAACCTGTGGCTCGAGGAGCAATGCCGCAAGCGTCAGAACGACCGGCTGCGGGGCGAGAGCGAGACGATCGGCGAGAGGCTGAAGCGCGATCTGGCGGCGATGCAGGAACTGCCGGCTGCCCCGTTCGAGGCTTGTGACCAGACCAGCGGCCAGGTCTCGTCGCAGGCGCTGGTGCGTTACCGGACCAATGATTACTCGGTGCCGGTGCGCTTCGGCCATCAGGAGGTATGGATCCGGGGCTATGTCGGCGAGGTGGTGATCGGCTGCCGGGGCGAGGTCATTGCCCGTCATGTGCGCAGCTACGAGCGCGAGGACGTGATCTTCGATCCCATCCATTACCTTCCCCTGATCGAACAGAAGATCAATGCGCTCGATCAGGCAGCGCCCCTGCAAGGCTGGCACCTGCCCGAAGCGTTTGCAACGCTGCGCCGCCTCATGGAAGCTCGTATGGGCAAGCATGGTCGGCGCGAGTATGTGCAGGTGCTGCGTCTGCTGGAGAGCTTCACGCTTGCCGATCTGCATGCGGCCGTAAAGCAGGCTCTCGATATCGGGGCGATCGGCTTTGATGCCGTGAAGCATCTCCTGCTGTGCCGGGTGGAGCGCCGACCACCCCGATTGGACATGGCGATCTATCCCTATCTGCCCAGAGCCAGGGTGGAGACGACATCGGCGCGCTCCTACATGCAGTTGCTCTCGGGCGATGCGAAGGATGCGGCATGAGCAGTCCGTCCCCCGAGCTGTTACTGGCCAGCCACCTCAAGACGCTCAAGCTACCAACCTTCCTGCGCGAGCATGACAAGCTGGCCCGGCGATGCGCGGCCGAGGGCGCAGATCACGTCCGCTACCTTGCCCGGCTTGTCGAACTGGAGCTGATCGACCGGGAACGCCGGATGGTCGAGCGCCGGATCAAGGCTGCGAAGTTCCCGGCCGCCAAGAGCCTCGACAGCTTCGACTTTGCCGCGATCCCCAAGCTCAACAAGATGCAGGTGCTGGAACTGGCACGCTGCGACTGGATCAACCGCCGCGAGAACGTCATAGCCCTTGGTCCCTCGGGAACCGGCAAGACCCATGTGGCGATCGGCCTCGGCCTTGCCGCCTGCCAGAAGGGCCTGACGGTCGGCTTCACCACCGCGTCCGCGCTGGTCAGCGCGATGATGGAGGCACGCGACGAACGCCGCCTTCTGCGCCTCCACAAGCAAATGGCCGGATACAAGCTCCTCATCATCGATGAACTGGGGTTCGTGCCGCTCTCGAAAACCGGCGCGGAACTGCTGTTCGAGCTGATCTCGCAGCGTTACGAGCGCGGCTCGACGCTGATCACCAGCAACTTGCCGTTCGACGAGTGGACCGAAACGTTCGGCTCCGAGCGCCTGACAGGCGCGCTCCTCGACCGGCTTACCCACCACGTCTCCATACTCGAGATGAACGGAGAGAGCTATCGTCTGGCCCAAAGCCAGGCGCGCAAGGCACGCTCCAACCCCTGACAGAAAAGACCATCCGTGTGTTGGCGACCCCCACTCGGGCTACGCCCTCGCGGCGCTCGCCAGCACACGGATCACCCGGCCTGATTTTGCGCCGCCCAATGGCCGACTTTTACTCCGCCGTTGACAGATCGGCCCTCTTAAGACGATACGCGCCTCCTCAGGGTGGGAGAGTTGATTATGCCAATTAAGCAAAGCGACGAGATAGTAAAATTCTAGAACCAATCCTATCGCGCCCATTGTAAGCCCGCAGATCATCCCCCACCAACCGCGCAATGCTGCACGCTTTTGTGCAACCGCAACATAGGGCGCATGGCGTTTCCGGCTTGTCATGGCCTTACGTTCCCCTGCCCTTTGTCACGGCCGAGTAGCTGTGCCGACGCAAGGATGGGCACATTTTATGGTTGCTGCTCCGGCAGTCGCTCGCGCTCGAACGTGATCGTCTGAATCTTGGCGTCGAGCCCTTTGAGGACATCCGCAGTCAAATCGTTGGCGAAATTACCGCCAAGCGTCACGCTCCGGTCGAGGAGAAGTCCGCATTTCTTGTTCGTATACGCCTGGGAGATTACGGGCTGCACCTCAGTCAAAATCCGCTCCATGGCCTTGGCACGGGTTGCTTCAATTTCACGACTGTTGTGAGCAGCCTTGCGCTGAAGCGCCGTCCAACGGGTGGCAAGTGCGTCGCGCTTCTGTTTGGTCTGCGCGTTGTCTGGCTGGCCTTCCAGCGATTTGACCTCTGTTTCCAAAGGCGTTCGTTGCTGGTCGATTTCCGACTGCGCTGTCCTCGCCAGTTCGGCAAGGCGTGTGGTGGCTGCCTTCGCGACAGCTGCGTTCGCAAAGATCGCTTCCCGCGACAACAGGCAAACACCTGGGATTACCGGCCCGCCAAGTCCTGGCGCCGGCGAAGCCGTCTGTGCTGCGAGTGATACGGGAGCCGCACCAGCAGCAAGAATGGCGAGAAAAATGGAAAAGCGTGACATTATCAGTCCTTCTCATGCAATGGAGGTTCATCGCCAACAGTCGGCGGAACCGCCTCTTTTGGTTCTGTAAACCTGCGCGACAACAGCTCTGGAAACAGGTCGATCGAGTTTAGGTGCTGCGTGATAAGTCCCAGCCACCCGCGGGGATGCCACTCCGCCACTGTTGGTCCGTCGAGGGCCATAAAACGCTCAGGGTCGACAACTTTGAAGCCGTCGCGCGCAATATTGCGTCCATCGGGCAGAGCGTATTCGATACGCCGCTCGACGAGCAGATCACGACCTTCGAGCGCTCGCATGAAAGCGATGGTGGCTTCGGCTTCACCGCGAAAAGCCTCGCAGAAGGCCAGTGCGCGCTCCGTGACCATCGTGGGACGGCCATGCTCGAATAGAGGCTGACCGTCTTCTTCGCCGAGGCCGTCACATTCAGAGTCGATGCAGAGAATGTAGCGATCGCTGTCTTCGATACGAAGGAACCCGAATGGATATCGCCGGGCGTAGGCCGGTATGTAAATCCCTTTCGCCCAGTCCCCTGCTTCGAGGAATACATTGCGTCCTTCGATGCCCAGGATTGCGTGCGGGGTAGAATCGGAGCTGGCGAAAACTATGGGATAGTGCCGCGAGGCTCGAGCAAATTCGCTCACCACGATGGGAATCGACGATGTTTCGGCGGTGAAGGAATAGTCGCATTCTTTGAGTCGCAGCGTCGAATGGAGAGCCGCGTCAAGCGGCCGCAGAGACCGGTAGAACAGCGGCAGGGTTGGCGGGGTACTCGTTTCGGATACGGCCATGGCTGGTCTCTCGATTCGCTCTGCGCTGGCAGCGAAAATTCACTGCCCGTTGGTCCCGTTTCTATTGCCGCGATCAATCGCGAACGATTACGGATTCCCGCAATTTTATCGGCGACGCATTTTAGCGACACTCTGCCCTGCACATATGGACGTGCGCATCAAACAGGGTGGGCGGAGCAATTCTGGGCAGTGAGAGCATTGCGGGTTTCGGACGATACCGAAGATGGCGCGGCCCTGGGTTGGGTCGTCGGCCAGTGCTGCGCATGCCCCCCTTCCCTGCTTCCAAGCCCCTCGGACAGCCCCTGTTGCGGAAGTCCGTAGGCTTGATCCCGCCGAATTTGCAGGCGGCTGATATCGAAGAAATCGCCGAGCAAATTACGAGATCGCGCATAGGAGGGCATTTTTGGAAGCTCGCGCGAACACCGCAAATGAGATCGGGTCCATTTGGTGTGTCGGCGCAGGCTTCCGTCGCGTTTGACCCTTGGCCAACGATTGAGGCAAATCCGTCGATTGTAGCGCGCTGTGACGATGAGATCGCATTGCTTGCGGCTGCGGCCGGACGTTCGGTTCTCCGCCCTGGTGACCACCACCTATATTCACGCGCCGATCTCTTGCGCAGGCTCCGCGCTCACCTTGCCGCGTTCGACTATTTCGATCCGTGGAATGGGCAGCCCATATCCATACCGGACTGGATTGATATTCTCGCGGACTGGCGGCGTACTATCGATCGAAATCGCGAAATCTCGGTCGTCTGTGGTATTGCAGCGTGGAAGCGCTCTGCTCTCGCGAAGCATCTCTGGTGCGGCGAGGCTCCGAAATTCTCAAAAAGACCTCCTGAAGGCCCCTCCCCACCCGGAAAGACGGTCGCCGTCTGGCCTTCTCGTGTGTCACGTGCGGATCGCAAGCGGGTCCGTGTACAAGATGGTCAGCTCGTCCAGATCGAAGACGGTTTCATCCGGTCGGCCGGACTTGGAGCGCGACTGGTTCCACCGTGCTCCATCGTGGTCGACTGGTCGGGCATCTACTATGATCCGCGCGAACCAAGCGATCTTGAACGTCTTCTTGCAGACGCCGAGTTCGGCCCGGATCTATGCCGACGGGCCGCAAACCTGATCCGCTTCGTCACGCGGCACGGCATTACAAAATATGGCGGTGAGCGCGGCACTTTGCTCGGCTTGATGGGCGCCAGACGCAAGGTGCTCGTTGCTGGGCAAGTGGCCGATGACCAGAGTGTCCGGCTCGGACATGCGGATGTCGCCGACCCACTCGACCTTTTGCGCCGCGTTCGTGAGATCGAACCAGATGCCTACATCATCTTCAAGCCACATCCCGATGTGGTCGCCGGGTTGAGGCCTGGGGACGTTCCCATGATCGAGGCCGGGCGCTATGTCGATCTGATTCTGCCGGATACGCCCATCGATGCACTGCTTAACGATGTGGACGCAGTTCATGTCCTGACATCACTGACAGGGTTCGAGGCTCTGCTGCGGGGCCGAGAAGTGATCACCCATGGGCAGCCATTTTACGCTGGCTGGGGCCTGACACGCGATCTTGCCGCGCCTATTGCTCGTCGTAACCGGCTGCTCACGCTCGAACAACTCGTTGCCGCGACTCTGATACTCTACCCACGCTACGTCGATCCGGTGACTCGGCTCCCCTGCCCGCCGGAAGTTCTCACGCAACGCCTTTCGGTGGGCATGATGCCCAAGCCCGGCTTCCTTCAGACGCTTCGTTCGATGCAGGGGCAATTCAACCTCGTTCGTCGGCAACGGGCCAAAGCCCTATGATGCCGCGATCCTTTCTCTTCCTGCAGGGTCCGCCTGGTCCCTTCTTCAAGCAACTCGCCACTGGCCTGCGCGCACGTGGGCATCGTTGCCACCGCATCAATTTGAACGGTGGAGACTGGTATGATTGGCGAGGGTCATCCGACAATTTCTGCGGCACGCTCGATAGTTGGCCGGGTTACCTTCACGAGGTGATTGAGCACCATGAGGTGACCGACATCGTCCTGTTTGGCGACTGTCGCCACTATCATCTCAGCGCACGGGTGTGTGCAATCCGCCGAGGAATCCTCGTTCATGTCTTTGAGGAAGGATATATCCGCCCGGACTGGGTTACACTTGAGCGAGACGGTGTGAATGGCAATTCAAATCTGCCACGCGATCCGGAAGCCTATGTCGGCCTGGCAAAGCAGTTGCCGCCTGTTCCCAGTCATAAACCGGTTCCCCCCAATTTTCGGCAACGTGCGACTGAAGCCGTAGCCTATTTCCTCGCCAGCCTGCTGTTGGCGCCGCGCTACCCCAATTATCGGTCGCACCGGCCTTACCCGGTTCTCTCGGAACTGCGCGGCTGGATCGCTCGCATGATGGCGCGGCCAGTAGCCTGTTGGCGGTCGAGAAAGGCTTTAGCCAACCTCGGATCGCACCCCTACTTCCTCGTGCCTCTTCAACTGGACTCCGACCACCAGATCCGCATTCATTCCCCGTTTTCAGGGATGAAGGCTGCACTTGGGTCCATCTTGCAGTCCTTCGCAGCGCACGCACCTGGGGACGTTATTCTTCTCGTGAAAGAGCATCCCCTCGACAATGGCCTTCAGGCTTGGCGTCGGATCGTGGCGGACTTGGCACGGGAACATGGAGTCGCCGATCGGACATTGTTTATTGCTGAGGGCGATCTTTACACGATTGTCGATCAGGCCGCCGGTGTGGTGACCGTGAACAGCACGACTGGAACACTGGCCCTTAGCTCCGGTATACCGGTCATTGTGCTGGGCAAGGCCATCTATGATCTGCCCGGTGTTACCCACCAGCAGTCGCTCGATGACTTTTGGACGGGACCAACAGCCCCCTCCAGGAACGTCTACGATGCCTTTTGCCGTGTCATTGTCGCGCGTTGCCTACTTCATGGCGGTTTCAGCAACGCAAAAGCACGTTCACTGCTGCTTCCCGAAGCGATTGCGCGCCTTGGCGGAGAGCACGAGGCGCATCTGGCCGTCACACCTTGCAAAAAGGTGGCGGCATGAAGATGATCGACGAAACCCTGGATGGCGGTGGCGGGCGCTTTGTCCAAAATATCGGTTTGCGGAAAATCCGCCCCGAACTCGTTCTCGACCTATCACGGCTGATATCCCGTATTCTGCATCCCGCTCCAACGGGCGTGGATCGAGTCGAAATGGCCTATGCGCGCGGACTGCTCGACCGGGCCGGCCACCGAACGGCTTTTGCGGCTGTTCATCCGAGCGGCGTCTATGGCCGGCTTTGCGGCGAAAAGGTCCGCGCGTTCATCGATCACACCGTTCAGCGTTGGGAACGCTATGGCACTCATGAGAATCCGGTCGAGTGCTATCACCAAGCGTTGCGGTGGCTGTGGCACCTGAGGCCAGGGGCGGTTCCAGGCAGAACTGGAAATCGAGTTCTGATTCAGCCCTCGCCCAACCACCTCGATCGCCCACGCCGGATGGCAGCAAAAATCCGGCGTGAGCAGTCCCGCTTCATATGCCTCGTCCATGATGTGATACCCGTCAGTCATCCCGAATATGCGAGGCCAGGTGGTGGCGATTGTCATCAGCGTCGACTGAACACGATTGTAGCCCAAGCAGACGGCGTTCTGGTCAACTCGCAGGCGACGTTTCATGCGTTCATGCAACGTAGCGGCATGGCGTTTGCAGGTAAGCCGGTTCGCGTCGCGCCGCTCGGCGTGGAGCCTGTGCCTCGCGTGCCGGCTCCCATGCCCTCTGCGCGTCCATATTTCGTAATCCTTGGCACGATCGAACCAAGAAAGAACCATCTGCTGCTGCTCTGGATCTGGCGCGACTTATGCGAGCGCCTAGGGCCGGCGGGCGTCCCGCAGCTTCTGATCATTGGGCGTCGCGGCTGGGAAAACGAGAATGTGATCGATATGCTTGATCGCTGTGCGGTCCTGCATGGTGTGGTGCGAGAGCTTGACCGTCTTCCCGACCAGGAACTGCGAGCAATTCTTGCCGGAGCTCAAGCACTCCTGATGCCATCCTTTGCAGAGGGCTTCGGGCTTCCTATCGCAGAGGCGCTAGCTGCCGGCATTCCGGTGATCGCAAGCGATCTTGCCGTTCATCGCGAGACTGGCGGTGACGTTCCGGACTATATCGATCCCCTCGATGGTCCGGCTTGGAAGCAGGCGGTGTTGGCCTATGCTGACCCCGGCCACGCTCGCCGGCGTGCGCAGATTGATCGGATGGCGGCCTGGTCACCGACGCCATGGGACTCCCACATCGATGCTGTCCTGAATCTCGCCGATGAGGTGGTCGCATGCTGAACACAAGACCGACGCGGCGCTTTCGCTCCAGCACGCTGGATGGATTTGACGTGCAGCGTCACGTGATCGGGGCGCTACTCATTCGAGAGCTTCACACACGTTATGGACGTGACAACATTGGCTCAATGTGGATGTTTCTTGAACCGCTTCTGCTCGCCGTAGCAGTCGCGTTTCTACATGCAAATGGCGGAAATGGGCATCCTGGCTCGGACATCCGCATCATTCCCTTCGCACTTACCGGTTACACGGTTTTCATGATCTTCCGCTCGATCGTGACACGGGCGGAATCCGCGCTCGAAGCCAACAGGCCTTTGCTCTTCCATCACATGGTCACAATTTTCGACCTGCTTTTTTCCCGTGCCTTGCTTGAACTGATCGCAACGGCAGGGGCGCTAGCATTGCTGTTCAGTCTCGCCGTCGCGACTGGATTAGCCGAACCGCCGGGACGTCCGCTTCGACTGATGTCAGCCATTGTGCTGCTTGCCTGGTTCGCTTTCGCACTCTCAATGGGTATCGCGACGGGCGTTCATTTCAGCAAAGCGTTCAGCAAGTTCGTCCATCCGGCGACATATATCGCCATGCCTCTTTCAGGCGCTTTCTTTCTTCTGGAGTGGATACCTCAACCGTATCGGACATGGTTGAGTTGGTCACCGCTCAATCAGATTTTCGAGATGGTGCATAGCGGCGTCTTCAAGAGCTACGACAGCCCCTATTTCGATCCGCTCTACATCATTGGCTGGTGCATGGTCCTGACCGTGCTCGGCTTCCTTCTTCTGCGCGTTCTTCGCCGTCACCTCCACTTGAGCTGATGCTTATGAAAAACCAATCATCCCCTGAACCAATCGCGCCATCTCCCAACCAGGAGCAAGAGGATGCGACCGAGGCTCGTGTTCAAAGCTTGAGACCTCTACTACTCTCACCCATTCCGGGAGTTGACGACCGAAGCGAACGCTTCGTCGAGGCTGACGATGAGGATGACTTCGCGAGTAATGAGCCGTCACCGCGGGTTGGCTGGCGATGGTTCTTGCACCCCTTCATACTGGTCGTCGTCCTGCCCACGCTTCTGATTGCGGGCTTCGAGTATCTGATCGCAGCAGATCAATATGAATCCAGCGCGCAGTTCATCGTACGCACACCTCAGCAGAATAATTCCGTGAACAGTCTCGGACAGATGCTGGGTATCGGTGCGGGGAGCGCACCAGCGGATGTGCATAGCGTCGATGCCTATCTTCTATCGCATGAGGCGGTGAGCGCACTCGGCCATGAACGACTGGTCTCGATGTTCCGTCGAGAAAACGCCGATCCGGTCACACGGCTCTGGTATGCTGATCCCCAGCCTGAGACGCTGCTCAAATACTATCGCAGCAAAGTGCACGTCACGACATCATCCGAAACAGGTATCACGCTGCTCTCCGTGCGAGGTTTCGAGCGGAGCGATGCAAAGGCGCTTGCGGATGATTTGCTCAAGCTCGGGGAGCAGCGCGTCAATCTGCTCAATCAGCGAATGTTCGAGGACGGGTTAGCGGCGGCAAGTCGTCAAGTCCAAGAAGCCGAAGCGGCGATCGACAATGCCGACCGTCAGATGACGCAATTCCGCCAGGCCCGCAGGGATGCCGACCCAGAGCGGACCAGCAGTGCCGAAATCCAACTTGCCACGTCGCTTCAGGAGCGTGCAGCCCAAGCCAGGGCGCAGCTCGACGCGATGGCCGCGGTGCTTCCACCGAGCGCGCCGCAATATTCCGCAACGGTGCGAAAGGTCGCAGCACTGGAACGGCAGGTTGCAGCGGTAAAAGGCCGCCTCGCCGGCTCGGAGGGTTCAGTCGCCGCGGGACTAGGTGAGTATGAGCAACTCCAAGTCCGCCAACAACTCGCGGCAAAGCGATTTGAGGCGGCGCAAGCGAGCTTTCAATCGGCGCGGGAGCAGCTGGTCAAGCAGCAGCTCTTCATCATTTCAGTCGTCGAGCCGAATCTGCCGGGCAAGTCCCTCTATCCCGAACGGCTCATGGTCATTGCAACCGCGTTTTTTGGGCTTCTGTTCGCCTACGCGATTGGATGGCTGATCCTCTCCGGTTTCCGCGAACATGCTGAGTAACGAGTATCCTTCATGCTGACGCATCTCCTTAAATATCGAAAATCAGCCGGGGTCGCGGTAACGCCGCGCGTCCATAAAGTGCTGCTTGCAGCCAACAGCGCGAGAGATTCTCGCGATTTTTCCCGAGCCGCGATACTGTTCCGTGAAGCGCTCGATCGGGATCCGTCCCTGGCGCATGTCTGGGTACAATATGGGCACATGCTGCGCGAAACCGACGAACTCGCCACGGCTGAAAGCGCCTACAAGGAAGCGCTCAAACGGGGTTCAACCAGCGATCCCCATCTGCATCTCGGGCACCTCTACAAGGTCCGGGGTCAGTTCAGCAAAGCGGCACAGAGCTACCTTGCCGCAGCTCGTGCTGATCCAACGAATGGCGATGCCCTTGCCGAACTTCACCGGCTCATGGCCTGCGGCATCGAAATCACCCCAGAGGACATCATGGCAATCACCGACAACACGACGGACGAAATCTTCGAAACCGGTGATCCAATCGCGCCCGCCGCCGCCCGGGCACGTTCGGCGATCGACACTCTGGCAACGGTGCTGCGCGAAAACGGGGCCGAGGAGGAAGCTGTCCGTTTCGAGGACACCCGCGAATTGATTGAAAACTTACGGTCACAGGTCGATGTCGTGACCGAAGGCGGGCATGGGAATGACACGGCGGCGGCGATCGTTTTTGACGTTTCTGATCTCATTTCCTATTTCGATAACGCCCGATTGCCGACCGGCATTCAGCGCGTGCAAATCGAGGTGATATCGGCCGCGCTCCGTCAAGAGAGGCGGACGGTAAAGATTTGCGCCTTTCTCGAACATCGTGACGAGTGGGTAGAAATCACACCTGCCATGTTCCAAATGGGATGCCGCCTCAGTCTCATGAGCGGCGATCTCAAGGCACCAGAATGGGTTGCCTTCCTTACGAAGCTGCGCCTGGCGATGACCATTTCAGACGCAATGGCGTTTCCCCGTGGCGCCTTCCTGGTTAACCTCGGCACATCCTGGTGGTTGCAGAACTATTTCCTCTATGTGCGCCAGGCAAAGGCTGCATATGGCATACGATATGTGCCCTTCGTCCACGACCTTATCCCGGTCATGGCAAGCGAGCATTGCACACGCGAGTTGACGCAGGATTTCATCAGTTGGGCGCTTGGCGCATTCGACCATGCCGATTTCTTTCTGGTGAACTCCGAAGCCACGAAACGCGACCTTTTGCGCGTGGCGGCGCTGCTCGAACATGCCGTTGATGAACGAGCTATCATCGTCGTTCGCCTGGATGCCGACTTCCGCAAGCCGGCCACCATACCCTTGCCTGAGCGCGACCTGTCGAAATGGGGATTGGGACGGTCGGAATTCGTTCTGTTTGTATCGACAATAGAATCCCGAAAAAATCATATCGGTGCGTTTGATGCCTGGATCAGTCTTCTGCGCAATCACAGACCGCGGTCAGTTCCCAAGCTCGTATGTGTCGGTAACAAGGGCTGGCTGAACGACACCGTCTATGCGCGTCTCGCGTCACACGAAGGGCTGCGTGATAAAGTCGTCATGTTATCGGGCTTGTCGGATGCCGAGCTCGACCTTCTATACCGTTCTTGCCTCTTCACCCTTTATCCAAGCAACTACGAAGGCTGGGGCCTGCCGGTCACAGAATCCCTGTGCCACGGAAAGGTACCGCTCCTTTCCGATGCTTCCTCTCTTCCGGAGGCAGGTGGGGCCTTCGCCCACTATTTCGAGGCAGGGTCGACCCCTCGCCTTACAAAAGCGCTGGAGCAGCTGATCTTCGACGGCAGCTTTCGGGCTGACAAAGAAGCGGCAATCCGCAAGGACTTCTTGCCCCGGAAATGGGGGGACATTGCCGCGGACATCGCAGGCGCCACCGCTGAACGGGCTATTACCTCGCCCCTAGTGGACAACGGGGGATATTGTGCACCAATCGCAACACTCGGCGCTCATCATCCGATGGTACGCAACTTCGAGACGAGAATCTGGCCGGGCATGCGCTCTGCCGAGATATTCCGATCGGGTTCCGGTTGGTGGGGACCTGACAACTGGGGTTGCTGGACGAAAGCGCAGGGCGGCGCATTGAGCATAGGAGTCCCGGAGAACGTCAACGGCCCTCTCCGCCTCTATCTGAGACTACACGGCTTACCCACTGGCAGTTGCGCGTGGCAAGCCTCGGTGACGGGCGGGACAGTGGAGCATGGCGTCATCGACCCAGGCTCGTTCAAATGGGTATCGTTGACGATCGACGCTCCTCCGCTCGATCGTTGTCTCCATGTCATGGTTGAAGGTGAGGGGACGTTGGATCTCACAACGGTCACTGGCGGGCTGGATCCAAGGATCGTGTCGGTTGGCGTGGCTGGCTTTTTTCTATGCCGTGCGGAAGATGCAGAGGCCCGTTCACAATTTCTGGAAGCCCTCGCGCTCGGTAATCTCGACGAGCTTGCCTTCAATCGTGAGCGGCTTGTCGAAGCGGGTGCGCCGTGCGAGGCGTGACCCGCAAACTGCCGATGGGCAGTGGAGAGGGTTCAGATCGGCAGCATAGCGACGCTCCACAGGACCAAGCCGCGCCTGATCTCAGCCTCGAATCACTGAATGAGGCCGGATTGAAAAGCCTGACCGATGACGAAGACCGTATGCTTCGTCTGGTTAAAATATGGCGTGAAACCGCTGCCGACGGCGCCGGCGAGATTGACCCGACGACGCCTGCGACGCTCGCTGATATATGGAACTGCTATCGGCTTCTCCTGAATAGGGTCCCTGATCCAATCGGCACACCGCATCATCTCGATGCGATCCGGGATGGCATTTCGATCCATCAACTTGTCGAGCGTTTCGTGCTCGGCCATGAGTTTCTGGCCCTTTATCGCCTACCTGACCCACCAGGGCCACTGCAGATGGCCATCAATGGGATCGAACTGCACCTTCCCGCACCGCGGACCATTGCGGATTTCACCATGCGGGCGACAGGCTATCACAAGCCACATCTGGCTGGCGTCATCTCCAGCATCCTGGAGCCAGCAATGTACGTTTTGGACGTTGGTGCCGGCGCAGGCCAGTTTGCCGTTCGTGCTGCACAGAAGGTTGGCCCTTCCGGACGCGTCGTGGCCCTTGAGCCACATCCCGGCTCTTTGCGTTCGCTTCTCGCGAACATTTTGATGCACGCTCCCAACAACGTCGATGCGGTACCGTTTGGCGCGGCCGACGGAGATGGGTTCATCACGCTCATCGACGAGGATGGCGTCGCAACGGCTCGTGATGTTGCGCAAAGCGATCTGACATCCAGCGATGACGCCACGGTTGTATATGCGCGCACGATCGATTCGCTCATTCCCATCGACAAGCGTGTTGATGTTTTCAAGATCGACTTGGACGGGTTCGACAACCGCGCTCTTCAAGGTGCGTCGAAGACGCTGTCCCGGTGGCGACCACATCTTCTGGCCGTCTATGCACCGAAACTGCTCACGAAATATTCGAGCATTGCCGCACCCGACTATCTGCGGGGACTACGCCAGCTCGGATATTCAAACTTCGTTGCGATCCCTGACCATCAACCGCCGATAGGGTGCGGCCAGGACATCGCTATGCTCGCAAGCCTGCCGGACAAGCTTCAGGTCGAGAAGGTCGATTTCTATGCTTGGACCGAATGAAGCATTTTTGGATGGTGCTGGCCATCCGTCGCACCGTGCCGCTCAAGCTCCTCTACTGGCTGGAACTCGATGCAGCACAATATCCCTGCCGGAGAGAAAGACATGAAGGATACCGACTCAGATTGGGCAGAAATTGCGGCAACTGAGCCCTATTTCGGCGTGCTCACCGATCCGGCCTATTTGCGCGGCAACATCAATGACGAAGCCTTGGAACGCTTCTGGGAAAGTGGCCGCCGAGATATTGAATGGCAGCTCGAAATCCTCGAATCGCAATATGGCGCCTTCAAACCCAGGAGCGCGATCGATTTCGGCTGCGGAGTTGGCCGCCTCACCCGCATGATGGCGACGGTCGCGGAGAAGGTCTACGGCATCGATGTTGCGCCGGGAATGCTGGAGATCGCACGGAAGAACGCTCCCCAGAATACCATCTACACGGACCAGGTGCCGGACGTCGAAGTCGACTGGATCAACTCACTAATCGTGTTTCAGCACATTCATCCAAGCCGGGGCACGAAGATCATCGCGGATCTCGTCGCAAAGCTATGCAGCGGTGGCGCCATCACCTTGCACGTCACGATTGGCCGCGAAATGGGCATCTGCCGGCCGCAGGACGATGGCGCTGAGGTAATCCGATGGGATGGGGAGCACTACCGCCCCCTCATATTCAACGCGCCGGCCGGCGGCATGACGATGTACGACTACGATCTCGGTCAGCTCATGGTCATTCTGAACAAGGCTGGTATCCACCGTTTGACGGTTCAGCACACCAATCATGGTGGCCATTACGGCGTCATCCTGATCGGCAAAAAAGCATGAACGCCATGGGTGAAGCAGCGCCAGCGGTTCGGGTCCCAATGCAAAACCGAGAGGGACCATTGTGGGTCGGCTTTCCAGATAGCGACCCGTTGGGCCGCCCATCGCTCGCCCTCTTCTCGAATCTGGATGGATTGCTGGGCGACCGCCTCCTGATTGCGGAGGAATGGCTCTCCTCTGAACTGCCAACGGTGCGTGCCCGCCTTATCGAGCGAGTCCGCAATCGGCACCGCATAATCTGCTTCGGTATCGGTGCAGGTGCGAGGGCAGCGCTGCTTTTCGGCAGCGTGTTGCGCGCTGAACGTGTGATAACATGGGCGCCCTCGGCGGCACCTGGTGCTGGAAAACTGGATGCCGAAGCGGTTGCATTAACATACGACACCACCGCTTCCCCACCGCCCTCTCCCCACTTACCCTCACCCTCCGCGCCTGCTGTCCACATCACGAGCTGTTCCGACACGGTGGATACCGACATCGCAGTTGCACGGAGCTTGCGGCCCGCAGTCGGGATCAGGCTGGAGAGGATTGAGGAAGTCCCATACTCTGCACTGGAGCAAGCACTGGCGCAGACCAATTATCTCTCAAGGATGATCACGGCGATTGACCATGGTCGTTCGCTTCCCAAGCCTCATCATCTGCAGCGGTCATGGCAGTCAGCATTCGCACATCAAATTGTTCTCGAGCCGGGGCTCTCACCTTCCAATGATGGCGGTTTTGCGTTGCATGGGACGCTTCGCAATAGCTCGCCGAAAGCATTCTCAATCGGACAGTTCGAGCGAGACTTGATTCGGATCGGCGCAAGGATCATCTCGCCCGGTGACGATCCCACACAGCCGGGCAGTGCTCGCTTCTATTTCGGTAGCGGTGCCCTTGAGGCTGGCGCGACCCTGCCCTTCCGGTTGGAACTGCCCCGAGAAGCGATTGCCCGCGGTTTTGAAGCCCGCGTGGCGCTCGTTTGCGAAGGTCGCTTCTGGTTCGATGACCAGCAGTTTCCGAACGCTATCCTGGGCGTTCCGGCGGACGCGCTTAAACATCAGGGTGCATAATGAGTTCACAACCGCATCTCTTTGAGATCGAGCAAGCCAGCGAAGCGTGGCACCTGCTTAATGTCCCCGCATCGAGTCAGCAGATCAAGGAAGCACGCTTTCGACTTCCGACCTGGTACAGGGACGATCTGGATCCGCTCGATACACCATATAGGGATCAGCAGCTTGCCCTTTGGCGAGCGATCACTGGGCGGTCGGAATATCAACCCGACCGCGATGAAGAGACCCCAGAGATCGCGTCGCTCGATCCGTTACGGCGTCCGGGTCTCTATTCGGCAAATGATGCCGCAGTTGCCGGTGACCATCTCATGGCAATGGGGCATATTCTCAAGATTAGCGGCCTCACGGCACGTCAGCGCCCTCGTATTCTGGAATATGGTGCTGGCTTTGGGCAGATTGCACTCACGTTCGCTCGAATCGGCTTTTGCGTCGAGACTGTCGATATCAGCGCAAACTACTGCAATGCAGTGGCGGCCTCATCAGAACATTATAAGGTCGATCTCACTCCGCATATTGGGGCATTCGGCTACAATCCCGCTGGTCAACCGCATGCCTATGATCTCGTTTTCTTCTACGAGAGTTTCCACCATTGTCTCGATTTCCAATTGTTGGTTCATCGTCTTGTGGAACTTCTAAAGCCTGGCGGTAAGGTTCTGCTCGCCGGCGAACCAATCGTCACCAACGCGCCTGATATCATGCCGTATCCGTGGGGTATCCGCCTCGATGGGGAAAATGTCGCGGTGACCCATGCCCGTGGCTGGATGGAACTCGGCTTCCAGGAGGACTTTCTGGTGCGCTTGTTTGAAGCTGCTGGTTTTCGCTTCAGGAAACACCCGTGCGCCAATTCGCACTATGCGACCGTCTATGAGTTCTCGCTATCCGACTGAGAACCTGACAGCCGAGCTTTTCGTTATCAGCGTTTGGCGCGTGGCCTCGGCGTTTCAACGACCCGTCCCAATGGCCAATGGCCTTGGGCGGACACTCACCCCAAATGACTACTGGTTCGGCGCTGGGTAAGCATACGCCGAGGACCGCGGGAAGTTGGATCAGGCGGCGAGAGCGACCCGAGCGTCCCGCCAGTTCCAGGGGAGCAACTCGTCGATCCGGTTGACGGGATGGTCTGCGATGCGGGCGAGGACGACGGTGAGCCATGCCTGGGGATCGACGTCGTTGAGGCGACAGGTCTGGATGAGCGAATAAGCGACCGCCGCCCGCTGGCCACCTCGGTCGGAGCCGCAGAATAGCCACGACTTGCGTCCGAGGGGCACACAGCGCAGCGACCGTTCGGCGGAATTGTTCGATAGGCAGACCCTGCCATCGGTGAGGAAGCGGGTGAACGCGCCCCAGCGGCGCAGCATGTAGTTGATCGCCTTGGCGAGATCGTGATTGCGCGAGATCCGGGCGAGCTGCGCGTTCAGCCAGTCGTTGAGTTCGGCCATCAGCGGCGCGCTGAGTTCCTGACGGGCCGCGAGACGTTCGGCCGGGCTCTGGCCGTTGATGCCGCGCTCGATGGCGAACAGGGCATCAAGCTTCTGCACGGCCTCGAGTGCGATCGGATAGACGATCCCGGCCTTCTCGCCGCGGCTCTTCTTGCGAGCCGCGCCCTCGACGTCGGCCAGCTCGAAGAATTTCCTCCTCGCATGGGCGAAGCATCCAGCCTCGAGGATCGGCCCCGGCTGCCGGTTCGGATCGTAAAGCTCGTTGTAGCCGCCATAGGCGTCCGCCTGCAGAATCCCCGTCCAGGCCGCAAGATGGCGTCGTGGGTGATCGCCTCGCCGGTCGCGCGAATAGTAGAAGACGACCGAGGGCGGATCATTACCGCCGAAGGGTCGATCGTCGCGGACGTAGTCCCACAATCGCCCGGTGATGGTCTTGCCCTTGGCCATAATCGGCACGGTGGTGTCGTCGCCGTGCAGGCGCTCGGCGGCCAGTGTGTGGGCCTCGATGAGCTGGTATATCGGCATGAGCGCCCGACAGGCCGCGCCGATCTGGTCGGCGAGCGTCGAGACGCTGAGCGGCACGCCTTCGCTGGCAAAGCGCTCGGCCTGCCGATGGAGCGGCTGATGCTGGCCGTACTTGTCGAACAGCAGCATGGCGAGGAAGCTGGGCCCGGCCCAACCGCGCGGAGTGACGTGGAACGGGGCCGGCGGCTGCGTGATCTTCTCGCAGTCCCGGCAGGCGAACTTCTCACGCACGGTCTGGATCACCTTCCACGAGCGCGGGATCACTTCCAGCGTCTCGGTCACATCCTCGCCGAGCTTGGACAGCCGATTGCTGCCGCAGGCTGGGCACGAGCACGGCGTGGAGACGACGACACGTTCGCGCGGGAGGTGATCGGGGAACGGCTTCCTGACCGGCTTCTTGCGCTCGAACGCGACGACGGTGGTCGTCTTCGCCGCGGCAGCTTCGGCGGCAAGTTCGTCTTCGGCCGCGTCGGCTTCGAGATCCTCAAGTTCAAGCTCGAACTGTGCGAGCAGCCGCTCGGTGCGTTCGGCGCTGGCGCCATACTGCTCGCGCCGCAGCTTGGCATTCTGCAGCTTGAGATGCGCAATCATCGCCTCGGCTGCGGTCTCACGGGCGCGGGCATTGGCCAGGGCGGCCTCCGCTTCATCCGCCCTCTGGGTCGCCATCGCGAGCAGCGCCTGAAGCGCTTCCACGTTGTTCGGAAGGGGCGAAACGGCGGCTTCCATGAGAGGGAGTGAATCATCGTCAGCCCCTCCGATCAAGCCGAAAATACGCCGACTTTACCAGCTATCCGGCACTCTGTGGCCGCCAGGAATACTGCGGGTTGCGCCAGTCGATCCCGTCGAGCAGGCAGGCAAGCTGCGAACTCGTCAGCGACACCACACCGTCCTTCGCCGAGGGCCAGATGAAGCGGCCCTTCTCGAGCCGCTTGGCGTAAAGCGACATGCCGATCCCGTCGTGCCAAATGATCTTCACCAGCGTGCCGCTGCGCCCCCGGAAGACCCAGAGATCGCCGGCAAACGGGTCGCGCGAGAAATTGTGCTGCACCATCGCCGCCAGGCTCTGCATCCCGCGACGCATATCGGTGTGGCCCATCGCTATCCACACCCGCGCGCCCGAAGGGATCATCGCAGCGCCTTCAGTGCTGAAGCCACCTGCGCAGGCGAGGCCGATGCGAAGATGCTCACCCGCTTGCCACGCGCCAACTCGACAATCATCGCGGGTTGCAGACCTGGGCGGACCGATCCTTCGTCCTCGACGACCACAGCCTCAGCGAAGCTCGGCGCCGGCAACATGTCCGAGGTCGTATCGGCTTGCGCTTCGCGGACCTTGCGCCGCCAAGTGTAGATCAACGCCGTCGAGATATCGTGCCGTCGGCAAACTTCGGCGACGCAGGCCCCCGGCGAAAACGCCTCGGTCAGAATTTGCAGCCGCTCATCATCACTCCAACGCCGGCGCCGTACCGGCCCCGAAAACACCGTGATCTGCCCCATCGACCGCTCCCAAGCGCACAAAAAGGAGCACGCTTAAGACCGATCACTCACCTGCCAAGCAAGGCGGGTCTCCCCGGACGGTTACGGCGCTGGCGACGCTGTGACCGGCAAATAGGGTGTATCATCCTCAACTGAGGGATCGTGAAGTGGCGTCCCTTCGGGAATGCGAGTCATGACAATCTCACGAAGCATTTGAAAGTCTCGATCATCACCGAAATGGATGCCAATCAGATCGGTATGTGGCACGTATCGAAACAGCTCAAAGGCTTCCTCGTCTACAACCTTCTGAAGGTTAGATTCCCCGGGTCCGAGAACATCCAGAATCAGCAGGCTGTGATCCCCATATTGCTCCAGTGCCTTCTGTATAGATCGATAAACCGATATATCGGCGGGCCAGACAGTAACAAGTACGAACAACTTTTTGACATTTCGCGGCATACTACGGAATTGTTCGACAACGTCCCGAAGATATTTTCTATCACTGGCATCACCGACGACGTCATGGTGATTGAACACCGCACTTGGCACACCCATACGTCTATAAAATGGGTGATCTGATAGACCGTTAGCGGTGCGGGAACCCCACGTTGACGCTGCTGGTTATCGGATTTCGATGTTTCGGGCGCCGCCGATGCGGACGTGAAGCATCTCGACCAGCTCTGGAACGACCTTCCAGGACTGAGCCAAGATTTCACCGGCCTGGCCGCGTAGTGCGTTCTGGCGTTGATCCTCGGGCATCATGGTCGTGCAATGGCCGAGGATGGCGGTCAGTGGGTGGCCGATTTCCGGATTGGATATGTGCGGCTTCCAGTCGTCAATGCTGAGCCGCATGCCAAGGTAGAAGCCGTTGGCGAAGTCCTCCAGGAGAACTTCGCCGTCGTCCGTGCGCATGTAGATGGGAGCATAACGCTTCGGGCCACCGGACAGGGTCGCGCCAATCTGGCTATACCGCTGGAAGATCGTGTTGCGGACAGCCTCCTCGATACTCCCATCCGGCGCCCAGGCGATGCCGTCTCCGACTATGGGGCGCAGCCAGTCTTCGGGAGGAATGAACTGGGGCGATACGACGAGTGCGGCGAGGTAGCCGTCGATCATCGATACCCCCGGCATCGGATGTTCGCGAGTGGCCAGCCATTCCTCAAGCTTTTCATGCGTGAGTATGCGCGCTTTTCTGGGCTTCTTTGGGCGCTTGCAGCGACTGGTGCTGCTCATGCGGCCAGTCGCATAGCGGTCGGTTCAGCGGGGCGCCAGTTCCATGCCAGGAGCTGGTCCAGATCATTGTTGAGCACTTCGCCCGAGACCATCCGGGCCAGCACATCGTTCAGCCAGGTGTAGGGATCGAGCCCGTTCAGCTTTGCTGTCTGAAGCAGGGAAGCGAGCACCGCCCACGTATGGGCTCCGCCTTCGTTGCCCGCGAATAGGCTATTGCGGCGTCCGATTCCAATCGGGCGCATTTGCCTCTCGATCATGTTGTTATCGACCTCGACGCGGCCGTCATCGAGGAACAGGTTGAGGCCGCGCCAGTGGCCCTGAGCATACCGGATATGTCCCGCCAGCTCTGAAGTCCTTGAGACCCGCGGCAAGGTATCGTCGAACAGCGCCTTGAGCTCCTCCATGACGGGCTTGGATTTCTCCTGACGCGTGAGCAGTCGGTGCTCGGCACTGGTGCCACGGATTTCCGCCTCGATCCGATAGATGCGGCCCAGTAGGGCGATGATCTGGGCGGTAATCGGCGACCGGGTGCTTTTATGCAGGTCCACGAAGCGCCGACGCAAGTGAGCAAGACAGAACGCGAGCCGGATCGCTCCGGACGACCGGTTCGGTTCTTCAAAACCCTTGTAAGCTGTATAGCCATCGACCTGGAGCACGCCCTGATAGCGACCAAGCTGCTCGGATATCGTGCGATGGCTTCGGGACCGGGCATGGACGTAGCACACCGCCGGCGGTGCCGGGCCATTCCAGGGGCGATCATCGGTTCCATGGGCCCAGAACTGGTCGATGCGGACTTTGCCGTTGCCACCTCCAATCACGGGCATCCGGGTTTCGTCCACATGGATGCGCGGGTGACTATGGATTGCCCGCAATTGCAGGTCATAGAGCCCTTCGAGCCACCAGGCCGCGCACTTCAGCCAGCGCGTCAGCGTCGATCGATCAATCTGGAGGCCATGCCCCGCCAGCATCTGGGCCTGACGATAAACCGGAAGGTACCATGCGAAGCGCTGTGTCACGATCCAGGCGATAAGCGAGGTTGTCGCCATTCCGCCTTCGATCATCCTGCGCGGCGCAGACGCCTGGACGATGCTGCTCTCGCAGGCCCGGCAGGCATACTTGGGGCGGACGGTCGCAATCACACGCAGGATGGCCGGCACGATGTCGAGCGCCTCGCTCACGTCCTCGCCGATCTTGTGCATGCGGCCTTCGCAGCAGGCGCACTGGGTGCTGTCAGGTTCGATGACGAAAACGACCCGAGGCAAGTGTTTGGGCAGAGCGCCGATGTTGCGCTTGGCACGGGGCCTTGCCGCCTTGGGCATAGGATCGTCATTGGCTGCGGGCGCCACGCGAACGGCACTCAGGTCACCCAGATCGAGGCTGCCTTGCTCCTCCAGAACGATACGCGCTTTCTCGGATCGCGAGCCGAACAACATGGCCTTGTAGGTGTTCAGCAGCCTGGAGGTCGCCTCGAGTTCGGCCTCCAGTTCCGCCACCCGGCGGGTCATCGCATCCAGTGCGGCAGCTTGATTTTCCGGGGGGCGGGTCACTCAATTTTGGTAGCACACAATCATGCCAAAACCCAACAAAACCGGCACTTTCAGCCCGCTATCTCGGGCTTTTTTACAGGGTTTTGCTCGAGCCGACGCCAGTCCATTCCCCCCAGCAGCAGCGTCATCTGCGCCGAGGTTAACTTGATCACCCCGCCTGTCACGGGAGGCCAGAAAAACTTTCCAGCCTCAAGCCACTTCGTCACCATGATGGTTCCCGATCCGTCAAAATGCAGGAGCTTCAAACGGTCCATCCGCTTCGACCGGAACACGAAGACATCATTGTTGGAATAGGGATCGCGGCCCAACTCGTTGGCCACCAGCGAGGCGAGCTTGTTGATACCGGCCCTAAAGTCGATCGGTCCCGCCACCAGCACGACCTTCAAATTGCTATGCCCGCCGATCATCCCTGCCGCAGCGCCTCGCACACAATTTTCAGCACGCCCGCGTCCACCGCGCCGCGCACCACGACATGGGCACCTTCGAACTCAATCTCGAGGCTTCCTTCTGGAGCCTGCACGCCATCATCGACTTCCAGCTGTCAACGGCGGAGTAAAAGTCGGCCATTGGGCGGCGCAAAATCAGGCCGGGTGATCCGTGTGCTGGCGAGCGCCGCGAGGGCGTAGCCCGAGTGGGGGTCGCCAACACACGGATGGTCTTTTCTGTCAGGGGTTGGAGCGTGCCTTGCGCGCCTGGCTTTGGGCCAGACGATAGCTCTCTCCGTTCATCTCGAGTATGGAGACGTGGTGGGTAAGCCGGTCGAGGAGCGCGCCTGTCAGGCGCTCGGAGCCGAACGTTTCGGTCCACTCGTCGAACGGCAAGTTGCTGGTGATCAGCGTCGAGCCGCGCTCGTAACGCTGCGAGATCAGCTCGAACAGCAGTTCCGCGCCGGTTTTCGAGAGCGGCACGAACCCCAGTTCATCGATGATGAGGAGCTTGTATCCGGCCATTTGCTTGTGGAGGCGCAGAAGGCGGCGTTCGTCGCGTGCCTCCATCATCGCGCTGACCAGCGCGGACGCGGTGGTGAAGCCGACCGTCAGGCCCTTCTGGCAGGCGGCAAGGCCGAGGCCGATCGCCACATGGGTCTTGCCGGTTCCCGAGGGACCAAGGGCTATGACGTTCTCGCGGCGGTTGATCCAGTCGCAGCGTGCCAGTTCCAGCACCTGCATCTTGTTGAGCTTGGGGATCGCGGCAAAGTCGAAGCTGTCGAGGCTCTTGGCGGCCGGGAACTTCGCAGCCTTGATCCGGCGCTCGACCATCCGGCGTTCCCGGTCGATCAGCTCCAGTTCGACAAGCCGGGCAAGGTAGCGGACGTGATCTGCGCCCTCGGCCGCGCATCGCCGGGCCAGCTTGTCATGCTCGCGCAGGAAGGTTGGTAGCTTGAGCGTCTTGAGGTGGCTGGCCAGTAACAGCTCGGGGGACGGACTGCTCATGCCGCATCCTTCGCATCGCCCGAGAGCAACTGCATGTAGGAGCGCGCCGATGTCGTCTCCACCCTGGCTCTGGGCAGATAGGGATAGATCGCCATGTCCAATCGGGGTGGTCGGCGCTCCACCCGGCACAGCAGGAGATGCTTCACGGCATCAAAGCCGATCGCCCCGATATCGAGAGCCTGCTTTACGGCCGCATGCAGATCGGCAAGCGTGAAGCTCTCCAGCAGACGCAGCACCTGCACATACTCGCGCCGACCATGCTTGCCCATACGAGCTTCCATGAGGCGGCGCAGCGTTGCAAACGCTTCGGGCAGGTGCCAGCCTTGCAGGGGCGCTGCCTGATCGAGCGCATTGATCTTCTGTTCGATCAGGGGAAGGTAATGGATGGGATCGAAGATCACGTCCTCGCGCTCGTAGCTGCGCACATGACGGGCAATGACCTCGCCCCGGCAGCCGATCACCACCTCGCCGACATAGCCCCGGATCCATACCTCCTGATGGCCGAAGCGCACCGGCACCGAGTAATCATTGGTCCGGTAACGCACCAGCGCCTGCGACGAGACCTGGCCGCTGGTCTGGTCACAAGCCTCGAACGGGGCAGCCGGCAGTTCCTGCATCGCCGCCAGATCGCGCTTCAGCCTCTCGCCGATCGTCTCGCTCTCGCCCCGCAGCCGGTCGTTCTGACGCTTGCGGCATTGCTCCTCGAGCCACAGGTTGAACGCCTCCCACGTCGCGAACCGGGGGATCGGCACCATGAAGTTGCGGCGAGCATAACCGACCAGCCCTTCAACACTGCCTTTGTCGTTCCCCCTGCCGGGACGGCCGTAACGATCGCGGATCAGGTAATGCGACAGGAAGCCGCTGAACAGCCGGGCGCGCTGCCTCGTGCCGTCGGGCAGGATCTTCGAGACCAGGCAGCGGTCGTTATCGTAGACGATCGACAGCGGCACCGCGCCGAAAAACGCGAAGGCGTGCACGTGGCCGTCCATCCATGCCTCGGCAACGGCAGCGGGATAGGCGCGCACGTAGCAGGCGTCGCTGTGCGGTAGATCGAGCACGAAGAAATGCGCCTTCTGCACAACACCGCCGATCTCGACCATGGCCTCACCAAAATCTGCCTGGGCATGGCCGGGCGCATGCGCCAGCGGCACGAACATCTCCCGGCTGCGCTGCTCGCGCTGTCGGATGTAATCCTTGATGATCGTGTAGCCGCCGGTGAAACCGTGCTCTTCGCGAAGGCGGTCAAATACCCGCTTCGCCGTATGACGCTGCTTGCGCGGAACCTGACGGTCACCATCAAGCCATGCATCGATGATCGGAACGAACGCTTCCAGCTTGGGCCGCCGCACCGCCGCCGTCCGGCGGTAACCGGGGGGCTCCGAATACGACAGCATCTTGCGGACCGTGTCGCGCGATACGTTGAAATGCTTCGCCGCCTCACGCTGGCTCATGCCGCCCGCGCAAGCAAGACGCACCTTCAGGTAAAGATCCACGGTATATATCTCCACGCCCTCCCTGCTCGCGCAAAGAAGGCAAAGTGGACGACTTTTACGCCGCCCGCAGCAGCACTTCGCCGCCGCCACCGTGGTCTAATTTTGCACCGCCGTTCTCATCCAGCGGCACAAACGAGATCGGCTCCATCGCTGCCCGGTCGCGCACCGTTCGCCGCCAATAATGGAGCAGTCCAGGGCTCACACCGTGGTGCCGCGCCACCGCGCTGATGTTGGCGCCCGGCTCAAAGCTCTCTGCCGTGATCCGCGCCTTCTCGCGTGGATCCCACCGTCGGTTGCGCTTCTGCGGGGCGAGAATTGTCGCTTCAGCTAAATCCGACTTCGTACTGTGCGGCACACCGTCCCAATCCGCATTCGCACACTGTGCCGCACTGTTTAGATCGCCGTTCAAACCGCCGATGTCATTGTCGAGCATCTTGCCATCTCCGCTACCATTTCAAAGGCAGGGTCATTGGCTCAGCAATCAGCGCCGTCCACGTGGGGCGCTCGCATCGCTAACGATAGACCGAAGTTCGGATTTGGCCGGCGCTCTATGGGTACCGTCACTTGCTGGCTCGGATCCATCAAAAGATTGAAATTATCGCTCAAGACATGAGTCACCATTGCCGGGCAAGAGAACAACCAGTCAAACGGCGATTTCACTCTCTGGAACGGCAACGACTTGAACAGGTGAGCCGTAAAGCAGTGCGTGCCCAGACTAGCTATCATGTGTCACATATCCTCTTTCGTATCCGAGGCGTTGCGCCTCCACTGGCAGCGACGAACATGGTCAGACACTTGGGATTTATGATCCCTTCATCAAACGCAATGCTTCGGACCTATATTGGAACAGCCTCTCGCACCGGCACGGGCGGCAACAAGGCTGCGTAGTGGTTTGGTGCGAGTTCCGCGCAATCCGGGTAATGAATAGGCAACCTGCTCCGGAATTCCGTTGGCCCCGCCGCATCCGGGGGCGGCAGGCTGCTGGGGTTGGATTCCGGAGCATGATTGTCAATACGCCCTTCGGCCGGCATCAACGCGAAGCGATGTTGGGATTCAGACGCGTGCGTGAAAAACCATCCGATTGGGATAATAGTGGCGGTTGACAACCTCGACTTCGGAAAAGCCCACTTCCCTGCACATAGCGATCACCGCTGCTTCGTTCGGCCCGAAGTAGTTGGACGCATCGTTGTTGAGGGTGGCGCCGGGGTAGAAGATCATCGCTGGACGTTCGATCTCAAGCCCGTCGACCCAGGTTTCGATGACGGTCACCTCGCGGCACAATGACCGCATTTTTGCAAGATAACCGAGGGGATCACGCGCATGATATAGTACCCCAAGAAACAACACATAATCGAACGTGCCATGGATGGCTGGATCCAGTTGCTCCACGCTGACATTCAGACGCTCGACTTGCGAATTAAGCGCCGCATGAGCCATGCGGAAACCGCCGCCATCCTGGATTCCGTCTCCATCCCAGCAATAGGAATCGCTGGCAACAACGCGACTGGCGCGACGTCTCTCGCATTCGAAGGAAAAGAAGCCGTCCCACGCGCCAACATCGAGCACGGTTTTCCCCGACAGGTCACTTGGCAGGGCGATCGCAGATAGCTTGTGGGGCGTATCATCGGATCCCGGTGTGCTCACGCCGTTTCCCAGATCGATGCGATGAAACCAGGGCCGCGACTGAACCATTTGTTCGAGTCCATTGTCCGTCAAAGTCTGTTCCACGTCGTTGTCCTTCTTGATTGGAAGTTTCACGGGCACCGATCCCGTGGATTGCTGCACGTCATGACCAATGATCTTCCGCGCGTAGTAGAGGTAGGAGAGACCATGAATGCCAATGCTGGCATCTGGTATCACCTCGAGCAGCCGCATTCCCTCGTCGTCCAGCAGGTTCAGAACTGCATGTTGCGGTACGGCGTGCAGTTCGCCGCTGAGAGCTTGGCCCTTCCCTGCAAGATACTCGGCCGCGCTGAAGCTGTACTCATGCAGGAAACTCGGAACCTGAAAGACCGCCATGCCCCCAGACTTGAGGCGATTGATACCGTTCCGCAGGATATCGATCGCGATCGGCGGCGGTGCATATTGGAGCCCACCGACCGAGTAGAACAGATCGGCCGTGTCCGTATGATCGCGAAAGTCCGCAACCGGGTGGAAACTGGGTGAGGAAAGGCCCTCGGCAAGCTGAGTTTGACCTGCACCTGCCAGGTCGTTCGCGAGCATTTCGAAGCCGATCAATCTCGCCCCGATATCCGACGCCCCGTACAACAACCGAAAGCTTTCCGGGCCCATTGTCATGATGACGGAACCTGGCGCGGTTTCCCAGCCAAAGCGGAAGAGAGCCGTAGCCAGCTGCTGCAATTCAGACCGCCCCGCCTCCAAGATGTGAGCGCGGTTCCACCGTCCGCTTCTGTCCGAAAATCTGGCCGTGTTGCGCCGGAACTCGTCCCTGTAAGATCCAAGCCCGCGTAAACGCCACGCTTCAAACGTGATCTGGTAAAGTCGGTCGAGTTGTTCGGGAGAGACGTCAAGGTTGACGATATCGGCCTCTTGATAACGTCGGGCCGTTTGCATCGCATCCGCCAAGCGGCGGTTCTGGGCTTCCTGGCATTGCCAGATCGTTTCGATCAGGTCCCAAAGGTCGGGCGAATTGGAGATATGGAAACCCGCAATAGCCGTGCCTTCGAGTTCGCGCCCAAGGAACATTCTATAACCCCTTGCGACGTCAAGGAGTGTCGGCCGCCGCTGGTTCTGAAGCGGCGTTTGGACAGCTTCGGCCGTTCCATGCTCCTGGCTCATTGGGTCACGACCTTTGCGGTATAGAAAGGCGAGAAAAACAAGTTGAGAATCTGCATTGCCTTTGTGGGGATGTTGGCTGCAGCATTGCCGACATAGACGA
Source organism: Sphingobium sp. CFD-2 (assembly GCF_024611135.1). NCBI lineage: Bacteria > Pseudomonadati > Pseudomonadota > Alphaproteobacteria > Sphingomonadales > Sphingobiaceae > Sphingobium > Sphingobium sp. CFD-2. The sequence continues at coordinate 3,045,955 of NZ_CP084405.1, forward strand.
CATCGCGCGGGCGCATCTCGAAGCGCTGGGCCAGAAAATAGGCCATGGGATCGCGCATGTTTACCCGGTAGGCGACTGGCACGGCTCCTTCGGCGGGAGAGCCGTCGAGATTGGCGGGTTCATAGCGAAACACGAACACGGCGCGCGGGTCGGCCTGATTGTCATTGGGGCCCGCACCACGGCCTAAGGCCTCGGCAAGCGAGACACGAAGATTCTGGAACGGCACTTCGGCCGGCTTTCCTGCCGCGCCTAGCAGCGTGTAGGTGCGAGGACGAAATGTGATGGACAACCGGTCCTGCGGAAGAAGTTCGAGGTCGTCGGCCGACCCAGGTTCAATCGCGCTCAGCGGCCCTTCCGCGCTACGGTCGCCACGGCTGACGTTAACCAGGGAGTCCGCTGTGGGATTGGCAAGACCTCCGGCGATCGCGATCGCGTCCAGAACGCGTTCGCGGGCAAGTGTGAGAGGAAGACGTCCGGGCTTCTTCACATCGCCTTGGACCACAACCGTGTTGTTCACATTCTCTCTGATGGCGACCATCACCTGGGGGTTTTCCGAGTTTGCGCGATAGCGCCCGGTAAGAACCATACCGAGTTCGTCCGGGGTCGATCCCATCGCCTGGATTCGACCGACCCATGGAAGCGTGATCATCCCGTCGCGACCGACGATTACGGGTGGCAGGGTTTCCCCTGAACCGGTTGCCGGGGCCGCAGGGTCGAGCGTGGCACTCCGGGCACCGAACAATGCGGCGCCGACCTCAAAAATCGATATCTGAAGGATATCACCGGGACCGATCCTGTCGACGTCGCCGGATTGAGCTAGGACCGCCAATCGCCCTCTCCCGCTCGACGGCGACGCTTCCAACTCGGTGACGACGGCCTCATCGAGTTCGACAATTTCGAATTGTCCAAGGTCGCGCTGTGCCCTCGTAATCTCGTGGGCCGTTGGTCCGCTTGAGGAAAGCGAAGCGCAGCCTGCCAGCAACACAGGAAGGAGAATGATCGCCAGTTGGCCTGTCATACGCTTGACGGGTAAATTCACTGACTGGCTCCCGTTGAGACTGAAGAACGATTCTTTGTGGGCATCTGCATCAGTTCGGCATGGAACCGCGCGAGGGCCTTCTGATATGGTTCGAGAGCGAAGGCTGCGGCTCGACGCCGGCCCTTCGATATGAGCTCTGCGCGCAAATCGGGATCGACGTCGATGCGGGTCATGGCCTCGCCAATGGCGGTTGGATCATAGGGATCGACGAGCAGCCCGGCGTCACCAAGAATTTCAGGAAGTGCTCCGGCGTCGCCGGCGATCACGGGGACGCCCGCTTGCATCGCCTCGACAGGCGGAAGGCCGAAGCCCTCATAGATCGACGGAAATACGAGACCTCGAGCGCCTCTCAACAGGATGCCAAGATGCTCTCGAGTTAGATAGTCGACCCGGCGTACACGCTCAGAGCGTGTAAGGGTTGTGCCGTTTCCGCGCCCAAGCAGGCGCAGCTCACCTTCCGCTAGCCATGCCGTCGGCCCGGCAATCACCAATGGCGTGTCGATCGAGGCACCAAAATAGCCTTCGATAAGCCGTCCAACATTTTTCTTCGGCTCAGTAGCTCCATAGAAAAGAAAATAGCCCTGCGGTTCGAGATCAAACAGCGCGCGCAATCGCCGCCTATCGGCTTCCTCTACAGCGGCAAGGCCCGGAAGACCTGTTACGGCTTGGTGGATTGTCGTGACCTTTTCGGCCGGCACTTCCAGATAGGTCAATATATCCGACCGAGAGCTTTCCGACACAGTGAGAACGTGATCGCCGGAGGAAATACAAGCTCGCAGAAGACGTTCGTGGTAGCTCTTGTCCTCAAGGCTCAGATACGGAAGTCGCAGCGGTACGAGATCATGGATCGTGTAGACGTTACGGGCGCCGAGGAGCCGAACGGGAACTGGATAAGTCCAATGCATGATCGCCGGCGGCTCAGCCATACGAACCGGCATCAGCCGTCCATAACGCTGCAGATAGCGGCGACCGACATAGAACAAGCGGCTGAACGTGAACAACCGGTCACAATCCGGCACTCGTGTGGCGACACCGCGCCGCACCACGCGACCAGAAAGCGGTATCTCGATAAGATCACGTGGCGCCGGGTTCAGAAAGTTGCGACGCAAGCGCCCCCAGGGCGTGACTCGTTCGGGTGCCTCGCCCCCCGAATGACCTTCGGCGAGTGCGGCGTAGAAAAGGGTTTCCCGCTGGTTCGGCGTGCTATTGGGATTGACGGTCAAGCCATAAACCAGATCGATACGCCGTCCGAGCCCGCGCATCGCTTCGGCAAGCGTCCGCGCATATGTCGCGACGCCAGTGCCATGCGGAAGCGCCAGATTGAAGCCGTCTATTCCGACGCGAAGGTTTGGCGGAACGGTCATTGCACCAATGTGCTTTCGTCGCTTTGTGTGAGCGCTCGCGCATAAAGGGCACGCAATCTTCGGGCATAGCGCTCCGGCGTGAAGTTGCGTGCTCGCGCAAAGCCTTCCGTCCGGAGGCGCGCGCATAGTGCATCATCCTGCTCGAGCCTGGCGACAGCCGTTGCAATTGCAGGCACTCGGTCGGGTTCTACGAGCAGGGCGGCACCGCCAGCGACTTCGGCCGTTGCACCGCGTGCGCTGGTCAAAACCGGACAACCCAGTGTCATCGCTTCTGCGATCGGGAGGCCGAACCCTTCTGCGAGTGTGGGGAATAGCAATGCTCTGGCCCGGCGGATCAGACCAAGCAAATCAGGGCGTGGCAGATAATCGAGCCGGCGAACCCTGGGATACGTCCCTAGCATCTCCTCAAGCGCCTCCTCGCCGGGAACGCGAGGCCCGACCACGACCAGAGGCAATGTTCCGTTGCTAAGCGCATGAGCCTCGGCAAGGGCTATCAAATTCTTCCGGCTCTCGACCCTTCCACAAAAAAGAAAATAGCGCCCACTTCGGATACCTGGGGGCAAAGGTGGATCGGCTTGGAGCGGGGTATCGACCGCTTGCCAGGTACTGACGACACGATCCGAAGAGACACCGAGATGGTCGATTATCTCCGCCCGCATCGCTTCCGTCACCGTGACAAGCAGATCCGCCTGCTCAAGGATCGCCTTAAGGATACGTGCGTGTCGGTCCTGTGGGATAGGCGTCAAATCAGGGTGGGTGAGCGGGATAAGATCGTGGATTGTGTAAAGGTTTCGCGCCCCCATGACGTGAAGTGGCACCGGATAGGTCCAGTGCATCACGACCGGGGGCTCCTTGAAGGCCACCGGCAGCGTGCGACCATGCAGATTGAAGAAGACCTGCGCTTCCCGAAAGAGGTCTGGGACCGCGGGTATATTGGGTGCGTTGACGGGCGCTTGTGCAAGTCGTGGCGCTCGCCGTGTTGCCGCGAGCCAGCGAAGTGCGCGCGAGCGTGGCCGATCGCTGTCGCCATCACCCAGAATCAAGGGTTCTGCGCCCGCTTCGCTCAAGCACTGGCTAAGAGTCCGCGCATAATTGCTGACACCTGTTCCCTGGCCATCCTTGAGCATTCTGCCCTCGATACAGACCTGGACCGGCGCGCCCCCGTTGAGTGTCTCGACGCGATGAACATAGGTCGGGTCATATAGACGAGAGAGTCGTTCGATATTGCTGAGATCTTGTGTCAATTCACCTCTCCGGTGAATTTATACTTACCATACAATCCAAATCGGTAATTTTTTTGTTGTAGCATCAACCCGGATCGGGCAAGAGAGCCCAGTTTATTCTGCAAGGGGCCGGTGCAATGATCCGCTTCTCGAACGTCGGCATGACCTATCACGCACGGAAATTGCGAAAAACGGTCCTGCGCGACGCCAATTTTTCGATCCGACGCGGCGAATCGATCGGCATTTGCGGAGCCAATGGCGCCGGCAAGTCGACGCTCCTGAGATTGATTGCGGGCGTCGAATATCCGACCGCAGGCAAGATTCGCAGGCAGATGAGCGTTTCCTGGCCGATCGGATACACCAGCGCCTTCCAGTCGAGCCTTACCGGTGCTGACAATGCGCGGTTCATCGCGCGCATCTATCGCCGTCCTACAGCCCCCCTGCTCGCTGATGTGGAGGAATTCGCGCAGCTCGGCGCCTATCTGCATCAGCCAGTAAAGAGCTACTCCAGCGGCATGCAGGCTCGACTTGCCTTTGCAATCAGCCTTGCCATCCGCTTCGACTGCTACCTCGTCGACGAGGTAACCGCTGCCGGAGATGAACGTTTCCGCCAGCGATCGCAGGAGGCATTGGCGAGCCGCGGACGCGAGGGGACGCTTATCATGGCCTCCCACGCGCCCGAAACGCTGCGCGAATATTGCCAGCGCGGTGCTGTCCTCGCTGACAGCAAGCTGTCCTTCTACGAGACTATTGACGAAGCACTGGCGGTCCACGCCTGGAATCAGCGAAGAACGCGCTGACGCGGCACGTCTTTGCCAAGAAAGTTCCATATGTCGCGTTATATCTCGCACGACGCCCCCTGCTCGCCTGTCCAGATCCGGCGGCGACAGACGCACGCCTAACTGGGATCTGTTGAAGCAGGTTCTTGTCAGCTTTCCATTTGCGGGTTCCCGCAATCCGATAATAATTCGGCGGGAAAACTGACCTGCCTTTCTCTATGAGGCGGTGCTTCAAAGCCTCGGAGAGCCGTTCGGCAGCGCGCGAGACGGCGAAATCCGACTACATTGGAGATGGCCCGGCCACTTGGCCGGTCGCGATCGCTCCAAGTCATCCATGCGACACACCAGCCCACTAGAGATTTTCCGCTAGGGATTCTCCTAGGGGGATTTTGCATCGTAAACCGGTGGAGGTGCGGGATGTAAGCAGCGCGCTCGAGCTTCGAGATGCCACAGCGACACGGTCGGGTTTCCGGTGTACCCCCGCGAGACAGTTGTGAGACGCCGTCTTCTTGCAATCACTCGTGGTTTTGCCTACCGACCTTGCTGCTCGTGGAGACGCGAGCGGAGGCGTGGAAACCTCCTCATGACTCAGAGCCGGCCAGCTTTGGCTACCGGGCAGCGGACGCGTATGTCCAAGGCCCCGGCCTAAAGGCGTTCGCGCCTGAACTGAGTCTCAGGTTTCCAATGCCCGGTTTCGCGGGGCTATAGCACTTCCAATTTCGGAACGTGCTTCCGGCTGCCCAATCGAGACGGACGAACGTGTTTACTTGAAGTCATGCAGGATTGATCATGGAGAAGTCGCCTGAATCTGGGCCCCCGGCCGAAGACAATGAGGAAAACGACGAATTCCTCTGTGCGGTTGCCGCTGAGTCCGTAAACGACGCGATCCTGCTCCTGCGGGAGGTGCGCGCGGGAACGTCGATCGCAATGCCCCATCTCGAACGCGCGCTGACCTTGCTGGTCAATGATGGGCATATCTGCGTTGATCGCGCGGAAGCGACAGGAGCGCCGGGAACAAAAGACACCATCGTCGGGGCCGGTCTTTCGCCGATGGCGATCGATCTGATCGTGGAGCGCCGCCTGCGCGAACTCGACACGGATATAAAGAATCTCGATCGGAAAAAGCAGCGCCTTCAGCGCGACCCGCAATCGGAGATGTCCGCCCAAACCCGCCAGCAGGCCATCGCCTTGATGATCGAGGCTCTCGGCCTGCTCGACAGTGTCCATGATGACGAGGCGACCGCCCATCTGCAACTGGCCATTGACCGGACGCTCGGCCAACAACCGGATATTACGGCGAGAGGGCGTTCCGGCGAGCATGGCAGGCAAAAGCCCCATTGAACCTTCCAGCTAGTTCAGTTTGATCATTTCCTCGATACGAAGCGCTCCGGCTCTGAGTTTTCTGCGCCACCTCCCCGGCGTAATGCCAATCAGGCGCCGGAATGCGTAAGCGAAGCCTGAGCCCCACCTTGCGGGCGTGAGGCGCATGGCCGAGTTTCACCGCCTTTGATCAGGCGGAGGTCGTTAGTGCTATGACGATGTCATGTGACGATGCTGGCACTAGCGAGGTTCAGCGGTTCGAGGTCTTCACCGGCGCGGGGAAGCGTCGGGACTGGCCACCCGAGGTCAAGGTCTCGATCGTCGCGGAGAGCTATTCCGGCCAAGAGTCCGTCAGCGCCGTTGCTCGGCGGCACGGCATGATCCCCTCGCAGCTTTTCACCTGGCGCCGCGAACTGCGCAAGCAGATGGAAGCCCAAGGTTTCGCGCTTCCTGTTGCCCCGGCGCCCGCATCTCTCTTCGTTCCCGCTGTGATAGAACCGTCGCCGCCAAGCGAGGTGCCTGCCGTTGCCAAGCGTCCGCGGCGTCAGCGCCGATCGCCTTCGAGCGCGGTGGAGCTGGAGATAGATGGTGTAGCGGTGAGGATTGCCCGCGGTACCGATAAAGGGCTGATCGCCGCAGTGATCGAAGCGCTCAAGGCTACGCGATGATCGGACCTGGTGTTGGCGCGCGCGTCATGATCGCAACGCGGCCAGTGGATTTTCGCAAAGGGCCGGATGCTCTGGCTGCACTCGTCGGAGCCGAGTACGGCGGCGATCCCTTTTCCGGGGTCATCTACGTCTTCCGGGCGAAGCGAAGCGACCGGATCAAGCTGATCTGGTGGGACGGCACTGGTCTGTGCCTGATGGCGAAGAAGCTCGAGCAGGGCGGCTTTCGTTGGCCTGGGATACAGGACGGCGCGATGCGTGTGACGGCGGCCCAACTCGGCGCTTTGCTGGAAGGTTTGGACTGGCGCCGCGTACATGGTGGGCGCCGGCCACAGGCGCCGCAGATTGCCGGTTGACGGGGCTCTCGCGTACTGATTCACTGCCTTCATGCTCACCGAAGCGGACCTACCCGAGGACGTTGCCACGCTACGTGCGTTGGTCCTCGAGCAGTCCCGGATGCTTGCCGAGGTGCAGGTCGCCAAGGAGGCCCAGGTCGCTGAGCTGACCCTTGCCAAAGGTGAGGCCGATGCCGAGATCGAGCGGCTACAGGCGATTATCGACGCCTTCATGCGCCACCGGTTCGGCCCCCGTTCCGAGCAGCTCGATCCTGACCAGCTCCAGCTTGGCCTGGAGGATGTCGAGACGGCGCTAGGTCAAGCACGCGCGATCCGCGATGCGGTCTCGCAGCTCGCTCAAAGCCATGAGTCGCGCAAGACCAACCGCGGCTCGCTTCCCGTCCACCTCGAGCGGATCGAGCAGGTGGTCGATGTAGAGGACAAGGCCTGCCCCTGCTGTGGCGGCGCGCTGCATGTGATCGGCGAGGACGTCTCCGAACGCCTCGACGTCGTGCCAACCACATTCCGCGTCCTTGTGACGCGTCGTCCACGCTACGGCTGCCGTTCTTGCGAAGGGGCGGTCGTCCAGGCGCCGGCACCGGCCAGGATAGTCGAGGGCGGCATTCCGACTGAGGCGCTGATAGCTCAGGTTCTGGTATCGAAGTACGCCGACCATGTTCCTCTGTACCGGCAGGCGCAGATCTACGCCCGCCAAGACATCAAGCTCGACCGTTCCACCTTGGCGGACTGGGTCGGCCGAGCAGCCTGGTACCTGAGACCCCTGCGGGATTGCACGCTCGAAGAACTACGAAGATCGCAGCGCCTCTTTGCCGACGAGACGACGGCGCCGGTGCTAGAACCCGGACGTGGGCGCACCAAGACCGGCCAGATCTGGGCCTATGCCCGCGATGATCGACCATGGGGTGGCAGCGATCCGCCGATGGTCGCCTACGTCTACGCCCCTGACCGCAAGGCCGAACGGCCCGACGCCCATCTCGGAGACTTCGCAGGCATCCTGCAGGTGGATGGCTATGGCGGGTATACGGCGCTTGCCAAGCGCCGCCAGCAGGTCCGCCTCGCTTTCTGTTGGTCGCACGTCCGGCGTAAATTCTTTGAGCTCGCGGCTAAATCGCCGGTTGCGACCGAAGTTCTGCGTCGCATCGCCATGCTCTATGCCGTCGAGGATGAGGTCCGGGGCACGTCGGCCGAGCAGCGCCGCGCCATGCGTGCTGAACATAGCCGTGTGGCGGTGGATGATCTGAAGCTCTATCTGGAAGCGCGGCTCCGGCAGGTGAGCGCCAAGAGCAAACTGGCCGATGCGATCCGCTATGCACTAAGCCGCTGGGACGGGCTCTCTCGCTTCCTCGACGACGGCCGCGTCGATCTCGACACGAACATCGTCGAGCGGTCGATTAGGCCTCTTGCCCTAAATCGCAATTATGCGCAGCGACGGATTATGCGCAGGTGGGCACTGCCTGATGGGGCCAACCCGCGTTTTTCTGCCGGCTATGGCGCGGCCTGACTGATTTCCACTCCACATAATATCGTTCCTCTCCATCCGACCACCTGGAGAGGAGCGATTTTATGGAACCGGATCTTTTGCAGCCAGAGCCACGCCGCTGGCTATCGACCAGTGTCCTTGCAGCGATCGAAGGAGAGTATGTCTCCTATCTCCGTGCTGGCAGGTATCATTCCAACACCGTGCGCGTGTATTTGGCCTGCGTGGCGCATTTCGCGAAGTGGGTCACCGAGGAAGGTTTGGGGCTTTTGCAGATCGATGAGACTGTCCAGCTGCAGTTTCTCGACACCCATCTGCCAACCTGCGCATGCCATCCGCCAGTTCGCAAATTGCGCCACGAACTGCGGGTCGCCGTTCGACATTTGCTGCAAGTGCTGCGATCTCACGGTCAGATTGCCCTCGCGGAACAGAGAGATCGCGTGAGAACGGCGGTGCAAAATTAGACCACGGTGGCGGCGGCGAAGTGCTGCTGCGGGCGGCGTAAAAGTCGTCCACTTTGCCTTCTTTGCGCGAGCAGGGAGGGCGTGGAGATATATACCGTGGATCTTTACCTGAAGGTGCGTCTTGCTTGCGCGGGCGGCATGAGCCAGCGTGAGGCGGCGAAGCATTTCAACGTATCGCGCGACACGGTCCGCAAGATGCTGTCGTATTCGGAGCCCCCCGGTTACCGCCGGACGGCGGCGGTGCGGCGGCCCAAGCTGGAAGCGTTCGTTCCGATCATCGATGCATGGCTTGATGGTGACCGTCAGGTTCCGCGCAAGCAGCGTCATACGGCGAAGCGGGTATTTGACCGCCTTCGCGAAGAGCACGGTTTCACCGGCGGCTACACGATCATCAAGGATTACATCCGACAGCGCGAGCAGCGCAGCCGGGAGATGTTCGTGCCGCTGGCGCATGCGCCCGGCCATGCCCAGGCAGATTTTGGTGAGGCCATGGTCGAGATCGGCGGTGTTGTGCAGAAGGCGCATTTCTTCGTGCTCGATCTACCGCACAGCGACGCCTGCTACGTGCGCGCCTATCCCGCTGCCGTTGCCGAGGCATGGATGGACGGCCACGTGCACGCCTTCGCGTTTTTCGGCGCGGTGCCGCTGTCGATCGTCTACGATAACGACCGCTGCCTGGTCTCGAAGATCCTGCCCGACGGCACGAGGCAGCGCGCCCGGCTGTTCAGCGGCTTCCTGTCGCATTACCTGATCCGCGATCGTTACGGCCGTCCCGGCAGGGGGAACGACAAAGGCAGTGTTGAAGGGCTGGTCGGTTATGCTCGCCGCAACTTCATGGTGCCGATCCCCCGGTTCGCGACGTGGGAGGCGTTCAACCTGTGGCTCGAGGAGCAATGCCGCAAGCGTCAGAACGACCGGCTGCGGGGCGAGAGCGAGACGATCGGCGAGAGGCTGAAGCGCGATCTGGCGGCGATGCAGGAACTGCCGGCTGCCCCGTTCGAGGCTTGTGACCAGACCAGCGGCCAGGTCTCGTCGCAGGCGCTGGTGCGTTACCGGACCAATGATTACTCGGTGCCGGTGCGCTTCGGCCATCAGGAGGTATGGATCCGGGGCTATGTCGGCGAGGTGGTGATCGGCTGCCGGGGCGAGGTCATTGCCCGTCATGTGCGCAGCTACGAGCGCGAGGACGTGATCTTCGATCCCATCCATTACCTTCCCCTGATCGAACAGAAGATCAATGCGCTCGATCAGGCAGCGCCCCTGCAAGGCTGGCACCTGCCCGAAGCGTTTGCAACGCTGCGCCGCCTCATGGAAGCTCGTATGGGCAAGCATGGTCGGCGCGAGTATGTGCAGGTGCTGCGTCTGCTGGAGAGCTTCACGCTTGCCGATCTGCATGCGGCCGTAAAGCAGGCTCTCGATATCGGGGCGATCGGCTTTGATGCCGTGAAGCATCTCCTGCTGTGCCGGGTGGAGCGCCGACCACCCCGATTGGACATGGCGATCTATCCCTATCTGCCCAGAGCCAGGGTGGAGACGACATCGGCGCGCTCCTACATGCAGTTGCTCTCGGGCGATGCGAAGGATGCGGCATGAGCAGTCCGTCCCCCGAGCTGTTACTGGCCAGCCACCTCAAGACGCTCAAGCTACCAACCTTCCTGCGCGAGCATGACAAGCTGGCCCGGCGATGCGCGGCCGAGGGCGCAGATCACGTCCGCTACCTTGCCCGGCTTGTCGAACTGGAGCTGATCGACCGGGAACGCCGGATGGTCGAGCGCCGGATCAAGGCTGCGAAGTTCCCGGCCGCCAAGAGCCTCGACAGCTTCGACTTTGCCGCGATCCCCAAGCTCAACAAGATGCAGGTGCTGGAACTGGCACGCTGCGACTGGATCAACCGCCGCGAGAACGTCATAGCCCTTGGTCCCTCGGGAACCGGCAAGACCCATGTGGCGATCGGCCTCGGCCTTGCCGCCTGCCAGAAGGGCCTGACGGTCGGCTTCACCACCGCGTCCGCGCTGGTCAGCGCGATGATGGAGGCACGCGACGAACGCCGCCTTCTGCGCCTCCACAAGCAAATGGCCGGATACAAGCTCCTCATCATCGATGAACTGGGGTTCGTGCCGCTCTCGAAAACCGGCGCGGAACTGCTGTTCGAGCTGATCTCGCAGCGTTACGAGCGCGGCTCGACGCTGATCACCAGCAACTTGCCGTTCGACGAGTGGACCGAAACGTTCGGCTCCGAGCGCCTGACAGGCGCGCTCCTCGACCGGCTTACCCACCACGTCTCCATACTCGAGATGAACGGAGAGAGCTATCGTCTGGCCCAAAGCCAGGCGCGCAAGGCACGCTCCAACCCCTGACAGAAAAGACCATCCGTGTGTTGGCGACCCCCACTCGGGCTACGCCCTCGCGGCGCTCGCCAGCACACGGATCACCCGGCCTGATTTTGCGCCGCCCAATGGCCGACTTTTACTCCGCCGTTGACAAATTATCCTGATATTTTAGCAGGTTGCGACGCACTCCCGCCAACCCGCTGGAATCGCCGCTTCTAGGGGAATCGCGCAACGGTTTCGACAATGGTGCACGATGAGGGATGAAAAAATCCGCAATCCTCAGTGATTGTTGAAAAGCGGACATGGCCTCGCCCCCGTGATACTCCCGGCATGCCCAGATGTAACTGAGCGCCGATGCATCGGACACGCCCTGCTTAGAGCAAGGTGTATCAGATGCATGGTTAGCAAAGCTGATCGGGCTTCAAATCTATGATGCCTGAGGGACCAGCGCCTGTTTCCCGAGTTTGACGCTGCAACGACCATAATAGAGATTCTTGAGATCGAAGGTGACCGCGTCGTTGGCGCTCGTCAGAAACATGGTCGCCGAGGACTGGCTTGGATCGACGCCATCGATGATGACCAGCTTCACCGCGATATTGCTGATGGGCTTGGTCATTTCGACACGCTGCGGCCAGAAATCGACGACACGATCAAAGGCGTGAGCCTCTGCATCACGCGCGATTCCGTCAGGATCGGCGACGATCCTGGTCTGAGGATTAACCGGTTCTGGCCGCTCGGTCGCCTCAGGCGGCGGTGTGGTGCGAACCGGCGTTTCGGGCAGGAAAAGGCTGAACTTGTGGCGGCTGGAATAGGTATATTCCGATGGATCCTGCTCTCGCTGTGTGTCGAAATTCGAAATCCGTCCGAGCGTGCAGTCGAGCAAACGCGCCGGGATTATCTTGGCACCTTGGGAGGCGGTTCCCGCCGATGCAGCGCCCTGCGCTTCAACGGGTCGGGCATCAGGTGCCGACTGAAATGCGTATAGGGACAGCCCGAGAGCCGACACCGCCGCGATCGCGCCCAACTTGAAGATCATTTTTCTGCTCCCAGGATCAGTCATGACGGAATGGGCCACCGCAAGCAGCCAGAATGGAGATAATTTTATGCCAGGATTCTACAAATTTCATCATTCTGTCGTCGATTACATCACGATTCCATGAAATAGTGATCGAGACATATCGCAATTCACTCTTTCAATTAGATGACACATTCAAATTAAACCGCATTTTTTCATAACTATTTCTATATATATTGCCACAAATTGTAATGTGTATTATAAATACATCTACAGAAAATCGAATCACAAAATCTCGAATAGACGCGGACTTCTTTGAGGAGGCGTGTTGCACTAGGGTTGATTGACTATGCAGGATGGATATGCCGTACCCCGCGAAACCATCCGGATCGCCCTTCCCAGTTTCCGAGCGGCTGGTGGTCGGCATCGAATTTCGAGCGCAATCGCAAAGTCGAGCAGAACCATCGGCGCTTTCGCTGCCGGGGTCGCGCTTGCCAGCACTATTCCAGCCCATGCCCAGCTTCCCGTTCCGCCAGCAATGGAGGACTATCCGCGGGCATTGGAATGCCTGACGCTCGCTATTGCCTATGAAGCCGGCTACGAGAGCCTGGAAGGGAAGCAGGCGGTCGCGGAGGTTGTGCTCAACCGGCTGAGAAGCGGATCGTTCCAGGGCACCGTCTGCGACGTGGTTTTCGAGGGATCAACCCGGCGCACGGGCTGCCAGTTCAGCTTTACATGCGACGGCTCGCTCAGGCGCAGGCTGCCGGAGCGCGTGATGATTGAAGCCAGAATGGTCGCAGAGGACGCGCTTGCAAACCGCATTCCCGCGCGCGCTCCAGGCGCGACACATTATCATGCGAACTATGTCAGTCCCTATTGGGCGCCGAGCCTCACCCGCATAACTCAGATCGGGGCGCACATCTTTTACCATACGCCTGGAAAACCCGCCCCCTACGGTCCGGTCAATTTTGCGGGTACGCCCGTTTCGGCGAGCGCCTATCGCAGTTCGTCCACAAACACACAGACATTGAAGGCGGCGCCCGCCAATTTCGCTCCGTGGGGACTCGGTCTGGATGCAATGGCAGCCCAGGAGCCGTAAATCAGCGATCAGGCAGGAAGCAGGACAAGCTCGGTGTGAATAGTTTCGATAATCGGCGCGTTTCAAACCGAGACCAAAATTCCACGAGCGCCGCGATCTCGGCATGTACATCGTTGGCAAGTTCGACTGCTGCAGATGTCGGACTGATTTGCGATTTCCGAACCTGAACCTCGCTAGCTGGCGGGTCCTGATCGCAATGCGGCTACCGCCTTGCGCGCGACTTTCATCGGCAAGGAGAGTCGAGTCGTTCCTTGCCCAAGCGGCGTGAACCCATAACGGTCGTAGAAGGCTCCGGCATTCTCGTCGATCGGGTCGACGACAATCATGCGCGCAGCTGCCTCAATCGAACAGAGACGCGTCAGCGCGTCGATCAGCAACAGTTCGCCCAACCCCTTGCCCTTCATCGTGACGTCACGCGCGAGCCGGCCTATGAGAAAGGCCGGAATCCGATCATAACCCGGCAAGCCTTTCTTCTGTTCAGGCAATAGTTCGTTTTCCAGCACCGCATGTGCCGAGATGGTATAATAGCCTACAACTTTGGCGGAATCCGGCGCTACCGCCACGAAGCAGGCAGCAATGTCACCGCGCTCGTTCTGGCCAGCGAATTTCAACAGATAGTCGGTGAGCGATGGTTGTTCACAGACGAACCCGCTTCGGTCATGCGCCGCAGACAACCGTTCGAACCGGACCTCAATCTCACCCTTCACACATGACCTGTAATTGCGCGATGCCGCGTTGCGGCAGCCTTCAGTGCCTGGTTGGGTTCCGCCTCGGTATCGAGCGCGCGTATCAGCGCCGCGAAATCATCTCGATTGAGTCGTGTCACCTCGGCGTCGTCGATCGCACGCTGCGCGGCATCCTGCACCGCAGCGGTGACGAACGCTGCCAGGGTTTGCCCGCGCAACGCTGCCGCATGGCTTACCCGGCTGTGCAGCGAGGGCGGCACTCGCACCTCAAGTCTTTCCGAACGGCGCTCCTGAACCCCGGCGACCATAACAATACTCCTTCGCCACCCATGTACGGCAATATACCGACAAATTCAAGACCCACACCGGTGTCTTATCGGAACCTGCTGTCAGTGTTGGAGGTTCCCGAGCTGTTGGGAGTCTTGAGTGTTATACCGAGCCCCATGAGCCGCAGTTCATCGGCATAACTCCTGTCATTGCAGCGATATGGCTTCGGCCTTCATTGCTTCCAAAGCATTAGTGATCGTCTGCGACGGCAGAATGAATTTCAGCGACGTTCCGTCCAGCAATGGCATTGCGCCGAAACGCCCATACCAGCGGGCGGCGGCGGTTTCCCTTGCGTCGATCACCAGGGCGAGGCCACCAATCTGCGCTGTAATCGTGACTATCAAAGGAGTGGGCAACAGCAAAACGTCCAAGGCGAAAGACTGGAACCTCATAGCGCCCCAGCTTGCGGGTTAGCGCAGCGGGAACGCAAGCGAATTCCCAAGACGCGGAGCTCCCGTGCAGACGTAGAAACGGCTACGAAAGTCTTGGAACTGGGAGTTTCTGTTGCGGTCGGTTTAACCTATTCCGACATTTGCTAAGCTAAACTTAGCCTTATCGAGAATGCGTAAACCAGCGCAGACCGTGTCGAGGGTGTCTCTACGTGCCTTTCGTTCAGTTCGATGCCCTGATCAAATATGGCCGTTCAGGTCGATCTGTTATCTCCACGACGACCCTGCGCACAGCCCGCGCACCATCTGGCAATCTCGCTTCGACAATGATCGTGAGCGGCCTGCCGATAACATCGGTGGCGTCGGTAAACGCCAGAGCGGTGCGCTGCCCGGCGCGCTCGCGGGCACGATCGATGGCGACGGGGCTCCCCACCTGCCCTCCTGCCTCCATGACGGCGATCGCGCGCGGATCGGCAAATTTTGTATCGAACGCCGCCCTCGCGGTGTAGGCGGTCGCTATCGGGCGGATGAGTTCCACGAGCCGGGTATCGAAACCGCGGATGCTGCCGAGCTCTTCGATCGATGCAAGGAACCCGTTCGCGGGACGAATTCCCGCCCGTTCATAATAGGCGCTCTCCGCGCCGAACGGGCGAACCTCATCGTCGCCGTCGGTCCAGTCGAGCAGCGAATCTCGCGCGATCAGCAGCCTGTCTCCTTCAAGACCGACCTCTTCGAGGAGGCGCGTCGCCATCGCCTCGTCAAGCTGGCCGATAGGCACCTTGCCGCGCTCGTCTTCGATCCTTACGCGAATGCGGGCGTCGTTGAAGGTGAACCGTTGCTCGCGACCGTCAATGGGCCAGCGCTGCGTGATATCAGTGGCCATGAGACTGCTGAGCGCGCGCGCCACGCCGGCGTCCGCCGCAGCACCAGCCTGAAGCTGATCATGTTCCGCAGCAACTTCATCGATCCCCATCCGTGTCGCCGTC
The DNA here is from genome assembly GCF_024611135.1 of Sphingobium sp. CFD-2. NCBI lineage: Bacteria > Pseudomonadati > Pseudomonadota > Alphaproteobacteria > Sphingomonadales > Sphingobiaceae > Sphingobium > Sphingobium sp. CFD-2. The sequence goes on from NZ_CP084405.1 coordinate 3,061,474, forward strand.
AGAACAGTCAACGCCATGGCTGCAAAAACAGCGATGCTGGCTACTGCTGCGACCAGCGCATAGCCTTCCTCTCCCTTGTTCACGGGATGGTGCCATGAGTCCGGAAGGGTTCCAGTGTCCGAAGCTTCATGCGCAGTTCCTCGGTGACCGCACGCCCGTCGTCCGGCGTCCGAATGACCTGGGGCTTCAGCAGCACGATAAGCTCTGTCCGGTTCTGGCGGTTGTCATGGCTGCCGAACAGACCACCTATGACAGGAATCCGCGAAAGGATCGGAATGCCGTTTTTGCCCGATGTCTGCGAATCCCGAAAGAGGCCACCGAGTGCGATGACCTGCCCGTCTTGCACCGCGACGGTGGTCGATATCCGCCGAGTGGAGATCGTCGGTGTCGCGATTGCGGCACCGGCACTCGCCACCGCACTGCTGACATTGACGTCGCTCACCTCCTGCGAGACGTCGAGAAGCACCGTGCCGCTCCCGTTGACCCGAGGCGTTACGCGCAGGATGACCCCGGTATCGCGGTACTCGATTGCGTTGACGATGGGCGCGTCCGGATTGGTGACGCTGACAGCATTGCCCGAAGAGACGGGAACCTGATCGCCAACCTGAAGCGCCGCCGTCTGGTTGTTGAGCGTGACAAGCTTGGGCGCTGACACGACCCGAACATTGGTGCGTTGCTCGAGTGCGTTGAGCGCGGCGTTTATGCTGGTTCCGGCAAGATAGTAGCTGAAGCCGGACTGGGTGGGACCGGTGGGCATCTCCGCGCCATCGGTGACGCGGAAGTTGCTGTCGCCGGTCAGCCAGTTCCACTGCACACCGTAGCGCAAGGTGTCGGTCAAGGAGACCTCGGTGATCGCCGCTTCGATCATGACCTGCAGCGGCGCGATGTCGAGCTTGCGCAAGGCATCTTCGATTATCGCATATTCGCGCGGCGTCCCATGCACGACGATCGCATTGTTGATCTCGTCGGCTGTGATTTTCCCGCCGCTGCCGTTCGACGACGATGCCTGGCGATCCGCGTCCGATGCGCCGTCGCGGGATCCGCTCCGATTGCCGGACGAACCCTCGGCGCCAGCGGCGCGAGGCGTCTGCGAGGACGAACTGCCCGAGGAGCGCGCTCGTCCGTCATCGGTTCCACCAAATGGCTCGGACAGATCGTCGCTTTCTCCGCTGCTGTTGCCATATGCCTGGTTGAGGGTGCGCGCGAGATCGCGAGCACGGCCATTCTGGACATGATAGACGAAGATGCGTTTCTCGGCATTCTCGCCTTCGCGATCCAGGATTTCGACCCAGCGGCGGACGTCTTCGAGATATTGGCCTTGCGCACTGACCGCGAGGATGCCGTTCAACCGCTCCATGGTGATGAGGCGAACAAGCCCGCGTGTCGGCGCGTTCTCGGCATTGATGAGCTTGTCGAGTTCGGGAACGATCAGTCGGGCGTCGGTGCGTTCCGGAATATAGAGTCCGAAGCTCATATTTCGGAGCCAGTTCACATCGAATTGCTTGAGCATGTCACGCGCGCTGCTGCGCTGGCCGGTCGTGCCCGCGATCGTGACCCGATTGCCGGCAGGGTCGATATCCGACACCACACCTGGAATCGCGCTATCGAGCACTTTGCGCACTTCTTCCGCGTTGATGAACTGGAGCGTGATGACTTCGGTCCCAAATCCGAGGGCATCGGGCGCTACGGGCACACGGGCGGATGCCTCGGGCCGAACAACAAACCCATTGCCGATGGGAACAAGGGCGAGTTGCGCGGAGCGAAGTGCCGTCTCGAACAGACCGATGATTTCTGAGCGCGCGACCGATCCCGGCGTCACGAGCGAGACCTGTGCATTCACACCGGGATCGACGCTGACCGGAATACCCGTCACTTGCTGGACAGACGATGCCACGGCGCGGACGTCCGCCTGAGGGAGATTGAGGCTGACATTGCCGCCACGAACCGGGCGCGGCGTCGCTCCGGCACCGGGGCGTGGAATCGTCCCTTCCCCTTCAACGAGGGTCGAACGCACTTGTGGCTCCGCCCGCTCCGCTTCCGCGACGATTGCGGGCGGCTGAGGCATCTGGATCGGCAGTGGCTGTTGCTGGGCTGCACATCCGGTCAGAGTGAGGGCTATCAGGGCAATACCTGACAGCAAATTCGGCTTGATCTTCATCTTGGACTCCCCGTCGTCGCCCCGTTTGCAGGAAGGGGGGCCCCTGCACCGAATGGGACAATGATCTTCTCTTCGCCTTGCGTGAGGAGAATCTCGTTCGTACGAACCGCCATCAGCCTCCAGTCACCGATGCGTCCTCCGAGGGGCACGCTGACAGCGCGTCCGTCAGCCCCTTGCACGACGGCATAAATGGCGCGGCCGACGCGGACAGATCCAACGATCTTGCGATCGCCAACCTGCCCTGCCCCGCTTGCGGCGGGACCGCCCGCGGGAGCGAACATCGATCGGGCAAGAATGATCGCGCCGCCCTCTGCGCGTTCAGGCTCGCCAGCGGGTAAGGCTGATTGCGCCCCACGGCCGACTGGACCGGGGGGCGGCAGCTCTACGTCACCGCCACCCGCCAACTGGATAGCAACAGCGCCCGCCAGCAGCGCGCAGAGCACCAGAGGCAGGCTCGCCGTCTTATCGAGCGGCGGCAGCGCGGAAGGGAATCGCAGCTTCAATTTGAACATCCATGATGGAGGATTGGCCGGTGACGAGGGCGTCGTTCGCCTCGACCGAAAGAGTTTCGACAACGAGCCACGGTGGCGTGTTCTGCAGCTGGTCGAGGGTCGCGACGAGCTGGGGCAGCGTCATCCGCGCACTGATGCTTGCCCGGGCCCATCCCGCGTCGCCCTCGGCATCGCCAAGTGCGCGAACTTCGCCGCCGCTTCGCTCGACGACGCGCTGCAGGCGCTGCTTCAAGGCTTCCCGCCCCTGCTCGATATTGGGCGCGGCAATCACATAGGTATCGATCCGCCGCCGAGCCTCCTCGGCCTGGCGCCGCAACCGCGGAACGGCCGCGATCGTGCGCTGATTGTGCAGGTAGAGAAGGTTCAACTCGTTGCGCTTCTCGGCCCGGGCGGAAAAGCCGGCAGCGATGGGCGCCACGATCAGAAACCAGACAAGCGCGATGAGCCCCACCAGAATGAGCAACGCGACGAGACGGCGCTCGCGAGGAGAGACCGGGCGCATCATCGGCGATTGATCCGCGCGCCAATATCGAACGGCTCGCCTGCCGGAACCTCGGCCTGGATTTCGTCGTTGAGGGCGCGAACATCCGTAAAGGCGCCGGACTGGCGCAAACCGCTCGCGACATCCGTGCGGGGCGGCTTGTAGCCGGTGATCTTCATCGTAGCGCCGTCCCAGACGAAGCGTTGAAGCCAGGCTCCTTCCGGCAGAGCCTCGCTGGTCGCCGCGAGCCCGCCAAGCGCATCATGGTGCCGGCGCTTCCCGAGGGATCGCGCAACCAACGTGCGGTCCTGTTCGGTTCTTTTGATGATGGTCTGTGCGACGGTGACGGCCGGCTGCTGTTCCTGCACAACCTGCTCAAGCCGCTCCACCGCCTGCACGTCCTTCCAGATGAACAAGGCGATGTTGAGCAAGACAAAACAGCCGACTGCCGCCCAGACTATCGGCGTGGCACTGCGGGGCCGTGCAATCAGGTTCGCGTCACGCATGGCGGGTGCAAAATCGATCGGCGCCACAGTACCGTTGTCCTCAAGCTGGACGCGCATGGCGACCGCCTTTGTTTCGGCGACGGCATCCGCGATCGCGCGGGCCGTATCGGCCGGAAGCCCGGCAACCTCTACACGCACTCGTGCGGGATCTGCGGCCGGGCCAAGCCGCCGTGCGGCGACCATGATGGCGCCGTTCGGGAAAGGCAGCAGGCTCTCGCCCTCGAATGCTACCATTCGCTGTAAATCCCGGTCGCTCAAGGCAGGACGCTCGATCGTCCGAGTGAGGCACCGGTCGGGTTGCACGACGACGGCGATCCGTTCGCCCGGCTGAGGCTCTCTCTCCCGATTGACCTTCTTTCCGTTCGGAAACAGTGTCAGACCTCCCTCCGCAAAAGCGAACCGGGCCAGACTGTCGACACGGCGTTGACGCAAACGCGTGGGTAGCAATTGTTCCAGTTCGCTGACCCACCAGCGCAGCCCCTGCGAGAGCCAGCTACCGATCGTCGTCATATCGGCGTCAAGAATGCGCTTCGCGCTCATCGCTCTTCTCCGCATTTTCCGGTAAGGGCATCGATCCGGCAGGGGCCGTAGCTGGTTGATCGAGGCCGTATGACGAGGTCCGGCCAGACCCGTTGGTCCCTTTCTCCGAAAACAAGCCGGACGCGGATAAGCTCGGGGGTCGTCGAACGGTCCCACCATCTGTCCTGCCAGACCCGCTGCGCGCCAGGCTCGGGCGGGCCAAAATAGCTGATCGAAAGATCACGCACGCCCGAGAGGAGCCTGTTGGGAGTCCAGCCAACGAGCTCCGTTCCACTGCGATCAATTCCCATTTTTCGGCTGTGGGCCGTATAGAGAACGAGATCGCCATTTGCAGTGCGCGTCAGGCGATAGCGCTGCAGCGCATCCGCGCCTTCGCGGTCGAAAGATGGACCCACGAAGGTCAACACACCGGTGGTTCCGCGCATTTCCACGATCGGAATCGCGGAATCTGTGCGGGTAATCGGGCGCAATCGTTCGATCGAGGTTCGCAGCACATTTTGCACCGCGACGATTTCCTCGAAGTTGTTGTTCACCGCCCGGCTGCGCTGGGCAATGATCCCGGCGCTAGCCAACCCCTGCGCGAGGAGAACGGCCGCCAGTCCCATCAGCGCGAGGCTGACCAGCAGTTCGACAAGTGTGAAGCCATCTTCCTTTGCGGCGCAGTTTGCGTGGATATGGTCCCTTGCCGCCATCGGTCACTGATCCAACCGCAGCGTCTCGACGCGAACGAGTCTGCGCCCTGTCCCGCGATCCAGGACATCGATCCGAACCCTTTGGAGGGCTACTGCGGTATCGCGGGCGCCGCCTCCGACGCCATGTCGCGTGAAACGCCATGAGAGATCGCGCCAATGACCGGTAGCTGCCAGTTCGCCGGGTCCGGGGGCGATACTGGCCTGGGCAAGCAGCGAACGCGCGAGCAGAACCGCCTCGCGCTTTTGTGCGGTTCGGCTCGCAGCCTGGGCATGAGTCGAGATCGAGTCGAACAACATCGAGGACATGCCGGCGATGACGGCGAGTGCCACCAATACCTCGATCAGGCTGAAGCCTGCCTCTGCAGCCCTGCCGCTCATGATATGCGCTCGATCAGGCCGGTTGTCGGGCGAACACGCCAGCGCCGTGCCCTCACACCGTCTTCGACCGCCACTTCGCCGGCCGTGGCGGTGCCATCCGGATAGAAGGTGATCCCGCCGGCCCGCGGAATGGCGCGTAGCCGGTCCGGGAGGAGGTCCCTTGCCTCGCCGATGCCAAAGCCGCGCTGGTCGGAAGACACCTCAAATCGAACAATGATGCCCCGGCGCAATGCTTGCATCCGGGCGCTGCGTAACGACGCCTCGAAGCGCGTCGCACCATCCATGAATGCCTGGTAGCGTAGGGCTGCGCCAACGGCAGGGAACGAGATTCCAGCAGCGAGGCCGAGTACCGCCAAAATGACCAGCGCCTCGATCAGCGTGAAACCGGCTTCCGCGTGGGAATGGATCGAGGAATGCTCACCAGCTCCCCACATCCCTGGCCTCCCCCGTCCCGCCAGCCTTCCCGTCCGATCCATGGCTGTAGACGTCAACCTCACCATGCTCGCCGGGGATCCGCATCAGATAGGGCCGCCCCCAGGGGTCGATGATCGCAGACTGTTCGGGAAGATATGGCCCATTCCAGCTCGGCAGGTTCTGCGGGGCCTTTACCAGGGCTTCCAGGCCCTCGTGTTCCGTGGGATAGCGCGAGGCATCGAGCTTGAAGAGGTTGAGCGCGGCAACGACATTCTTCGCCTGGACCTGGGCTGTCTTCGACTTGGAACTGTCGAGATATTTGATCACCTGCGGGCCGACGATCGCAGCTAGCAATCCAAGGATCGCCAGCACGACAAGGAGCTCCAGGAGCGTAAAGCCGGCTTCCTGTCCGGTGTCTTTTCCGGGTCTCTTTCTCATTCTGCTTTCTCCCTTCATGAAGACAGCGCCAGGTCGTTGAAGCCGAGGATCGCCGACATGATGGATGCGATGATCGCCGCGACGGTTACGCCCAGCAGGACCGTAATGGCGGGGGTGAGGATGCCGATCAGGCGTTCGAGGCGGGTTCGAACATCGCGATCGAGTACGTCGGCAAGGCGCGTCAGCATCATGCCGAGTTGCGACGTTTCTTCGCCGGTCCGCAGGAAGCCGATCGCCAGCCTGGGGAGCACACCGGAAGCCGCCAATGGTGCGGTGAGGCCCCCACCCTCCTTGACGCCATCGGCGACCTTGCCGATCGCGCTGGCCAACACCTGATTGGACAGGGTTCGCTGGGAAAGCGCCAGCGCCGCAGGGAGTCCCACCTCTCCCTCGATGAGCGCACCGAGCGTGCGAGCGAACCGGGCGGTTTCGATACGGCGGATGAGTTCGCCCAGTTGCGGCATACGAAGCGCGATCCGGTCGCGAGCGAGCCGGACTGCTGGCTGACGCAGCGCGAAGGCGCCAGCGATGATCGCCCCCCCTAGGGCCAAGAGCATGACAAGGCCGTATTGCCGGACGATCTGGCTGGCTGTCATGACAACCAGCGTCGCGGTCGGTAGCTTCTGGGCCGTGCTGGTGAACATGCGCTCGAATTGCGGCACGACGAAGAGGAGCATCAGCAGAACGACGCCGACGGCAATGACGATGAGCGCGATCGGATAGATCATCGACGATACAACCAGGCGGCGCAATTCAGCCTCCTGCTCGAGTGCGCCGGCAAGCCGGGTCAAGGCTTCGCCGAGACGGCCATTCGCTTCGCCGGCTTCCGCCATCGCGACAGCTGTGGGAGAGAACAGGTCGGGCTTCAGGGCCATAGCGCGTGACAGAGGCGCGCCTTCGCGCACTTCACGCAGGATATCGGCGAGGTGGGCGGCGACTGCCTTGTCCTCGACATTCTCCACCGCGAGAGCGAGCGCACGGTCGAGCTGCAACCCCGCTTCGAGCAAAACCGCAAGCTCCCCGACGGTGATTGCCGCTGCCTCACGCCCCTTCCCGCCCGCCTTCGACCTCTTCCTTCCGCGCTCTGCCGGCATCGCGACCAAGTCGAGTGGCCGTGCGCCATTGCGGCGTAGAGCCGCGACGGCATCGCGGCGATCACCGGCCTCAAGTTCACCTGTGAGGCTCGAACCGTCATCCTTGACGGCGCGGTAGCGGAAAGTGGTCATCCCCCCTCCCCGCTGCTTACGCGAAGCACTTCTTCAATCGTCGTGAGGCCGATAGCCGCCTTGGCAACGCCATCGGCAAAAAGGCTGCGCATTCCTCCGGCCTCGCCTGCCGCCTGGATTTCAGGGGTATCAGCGCTATGCAGGATAAGCTTGGACACCGCATCGTCGACGCGCAGAAATTCGAGAACGGCGACACGGCCGGAGTAGCCGCTGCCCCCGCACCGGTTGCATCCTTCAGCGTGATAGAACTGCCTCGGCCCAACCGTATGAAGCATGGGGACAAGGATTTCGGGGATGTCGTCGTCCGGAACGTAGGGTCGACGGCAATCCGGACAGAGGCGCCGCACGAGGCGTTGGGCCAGAATACCAGATAAAACCGATCCGAGAAGGAAGGGCTCCACGCCCATATCGAGAAGACGCGATATAGCGCCCGCGGCCGTATTGGTGTGGAGGGTGGAAAGAATCATATGGCCGGTAAGCGCGGCCTGGACAGCGATCTGAGCTGTCTCGGCGTCGCGAATCTCGCCCACCATCATCACGTCCGGATCCTGGCGCAGGAACGAGCGCAGCGCGGTGCTGAAGGTGAAACTGATCGCGGGGTTGACCTGCGTCTGGATCACGCCCGGGAGACGATATTCGATCGGATCTTCGACAGTGAGGAGTTTGCGGTGGGGCGCGTTCAGCTCGGAAAGCGCGGCATAAAGGGTCGTGGTCTTTCCGCTGCCGGTTGGACCGGTCACCAACACGATGCCGTGCGGGCGGGCGATCGCTTCACGCATCCGGCTTGTCAGTTCGGGATCGAAGCCCAGCGTGGTAAAATCGAGGGCCAGGCGTGACCGATCAAGGATACGCATGACCACGCTCTCGCCATGGATGGAGGGTGAGGTTGCGACGCGAAGGTCGATTTCATGGCCGCGCACAGAAATGCGCAGACGGCCGTCCTGGGGCAGGCGCCGCTCGGCGATGTTCAGCCCCGCCATCACCTTGATACGTGACACCAGGGGCGCACGCATCGCGAGCGGCAGCTTTGCAGCCTCGCGCAACATGCCATCGACTCGGAACCGGACTGCCAGGCCGTCATCGCTGGGCTCTATATGAATGTCGGATGCGCGCTCGTCGGACGCACGCGCAATCAGTCTATTGACGGCGCGGATCACAGGTGCGTCGCTAACGAGGTCCTTGAGCCGTTCAAGATCGTCGCTGTCGATCTCCCCATCAGCGTCTTCGGCGACGGGACCTGCCCCATGATAGAGGCGTTCTATCGCAGCATCGAGATCGCTTGACCGGGCGATGACGCGCTCGACATGACGCCCGAAGGTGAAACCGAAGGCTTGTTCGACGAAGGAATCGAACGGATCGCTGACCGCGACGCGCACGAAAGTCGCTTCCGCCGCAATTGGCACAGCGCGATTCTCGCGTAGGAAATCAGAGGGCAGATCCGGTCCCTCGATCGCCTGGGACGGGAAGGCAGAGCCATCGACCACCGGCAGCCCGGTATAAGCGCCCATCTCGCTTGCGACTCGATCTTCCGACAGAAGCCCGAGGCGGGTGACGACAGCATCCAGTCGCTCTCCGGTCTCGGCCTGAACCAGAAGCGCGCGTTGCAGAGCGTCGTCCGAGAGCAAGGCCCGCGCGCGCAACATTTCCTCGAATCCCGAAGGATTCAAGGGGCCTGAGCCACCCTCGCCCACCTCCTCAGCACCCCGAACTTTATGCCAGGATCGTGCAATATTTGCCGCTCGGATCATGCTATCGCTACCCGCGCCTCCTGTTGCGGCCCCTAGTGAAGGGCAAGGGAAAGTTCCAAAGGAACTAATTGGATACAAGTTATATCCGCGTATTGCTACAGTATAGTTGCACCATCACGATTGCGAATTTTACTATATCAATAATGTCCAACCATAATGGACAGAATAAATATCCAAGCCAAGCACAATCAAAACCTCACTATAACAAAAATGTCATTTAGACTCGATAGCATGTGATTGTCGGAAAATGATCGAGTCGTGATCCGGCAACTATGTTAATCCGAATATTACTTTCGGATGAGTCGCCCGAATATTCGGGTAATGGCGGGTAGGTTGAAGTCCTTGCGACGAAGCCTGCTGGCGCTGCGTATAGAACGAGGGTCCGCGCCACTTCTTGCGATTTGGCGGTCGGGACTTTGCGTGACCGGGAATTTGCAAGGATCAGGCGCGCCGATCTTCGGGTTGGTGAACGATGATCTGCGCGCTGAAGAATGGACGTTTTTTGTTTTCAAACCTCAATTTGGAGAAATTCAATGAAGCGTATCAATTCCGCGCTCTTCCTGGCGACAGTCGCCAGCATGGCGCTCGCCTCGGGTGCTTCGGCACAGTCGATCCCGGCACCGTCCAACAGCGACGGCGCACTGCATGGCGCCGGCGCCAGTGCAATTCAAAACGTCCTGGTACAGGAACTGAACTGCATCGGCGGCAACAATCAGCTCGGCGTCTCCTCACCGAACCCCAACGGTCAGCTGACCACGATCGCCGAGCCTACGATCGGCTCGTTCAACTGCGCCACCACGGAAGTTCAACCGAACTTCGAGGGCAAGTATGTTGCCACGGGCTCAGGCTTCGGCCGTCAAGCCTGGCGCTCGAACAGCAACCAGTTCTTCAACGCCGGCACGGGCACGGGCACGACTGGTGTGCACAACCCCTTCGTGAACATCAGCGGCAATCCCCTCTGGTCGCATGTGCAGTTCGCCTTCTCCGAAGGTGGTGCAAGCCCCTCGGATATCCAGGCGTACAAGAACACGAGCACCGGCGCGGTGACCGTTGGTGGCGCACCGATCCAGTTCCCGAAGTACGTGCTGCCGGTCGCAGTCGTCTACAATCCAATCTACGCGTCTCAGGGTGCGACCAATTACCGTTTCAACGTCACCAATCCTCAGACGATCAACTCTGTCAACGCCGGCGGCCTGCGTCTGTCGCGTGAACTGTATTGCAAGGTGTTCAACGGCACCGTTCGGAACTGGAACGATGCGCTCTTCACCGCCGCCAATGGCGGAACATCGCTGCGTGATACCGCCGACAATCTGACGCGGTGGAACACGATTGGGGTGCCTGTACGTCTGGTCGGTCGTCTCGACCGCTCCGGCACCACGGATATCTTCACCCGTGCCCTCGCCGAGCAATGTGACTCGTATGGCACGAACAACTACACGACAAATGCTGAAGCGCTGCCTTATGCCCGTGTGGCCGGGGCGCCTGACTTCAGTGGCGTTCGGGCCGATACACCTTACTCGCTCGGCTCGTCGGCTGCACTCTCCGGCACGGCGCCGATGATCGGCAACCAGTACTTCAATCGTTCAACTGGTACGATTGTTTCGGTGAGCGGCGGATCGGCATCTACGCCTTCGGTGATCGGTGACGGGACTGGTCTCTTCCTGGTAGCCGATGGTAGCAGCGGTGTCCGTGACGCGATTTTGGCGGCACCCGATGTTCCCAATGCAACCACCGGCGCAACGCTGTTCGCCAACGGTAAGATCGGTTACATCGCATCTGACTTCGTGGCCGGCTCGGCTTCAGCCAATCCGGCTCTCTTCGCTGCCGCCCTGCAGCAGAAGCCGTCAGTCGCGCCGAACTCTTACCATATGCCGACTGCTGGTAACGCACAATCTGCCTTCGGCACATCGATCTTGCCGCCGCAGTCGGACTCGGCAGGTGCGTACGTAACCACTGACACCCGCCTGGTTCGGAACCCGGCAGGCGGCGCGGACATCCAGGCACGCCGGAACAACCCGGTTGCTTGGTACGACGTGCTCTACAATCCGGTCGCTACGCTGGCAGATCCGAACAACGGTTATGCTATCACCGGCACGACGCAGTTCCTGGGTCACCAGTGCTATCAGGCCGGCAACCGTCGCTCGATCGTCGAGTTCGTCATGGACAACTTTGACGAATACGGCACCACGAGCACCGGAGCTGCACTACCGGTGGATATGTTCGGTGGTGGGTCGAACAGCATTGTTTCGAACTCGAACATCGGCGTCGTGCCGATCAACTGGCAGCGTGCGATCCGCGAAACCTTCTTCCAGAACACCTCGGGTGGCCTCGGCGCCCTGAACCTCTGGATGCAGAACAGCACTTCTCGCGGAACTACCGTTGCGAACACGACGGTCTGCGGCAGTGGCGGTTCGGCCATCGGCGCTTGAGGCCACAGTCCATTACATAGTCTTAGCGGCCCCGGATCATTCCGGGGCCGCACCTTTCGAAGCGTACTAACGCCAAATCACGGGAAGCGTTTCATCGTCGGCACACCGTATTTCACGATTATAGTTCCACGAAACCTATATAGTTACGACAGCCTCGGAGTACGCAAATGAAGAGCGATACATCAATGTATTTTTGGGCATTTACCCTATGCGTATTTTCAGGTGGTAGTGCAATTTCTCAAACTATTCCTAGCCCTTCTCAGAGCGACGGCGCACTGCATGGCGCCGGCGCCAGTGGAATTCAGAACGTCCTGGTACAGGAACTGAACTGCATCGGCGGCAACAATCAACTCGGCGTCTCCTCACCGAACCCCAACGGTCAGCTGACCACGATCGCCGAGCCTACGATCGGCTCGTTCAACTGCGCCACCACGGAAGTTCAACCGAACTTCGAGGGCAAGTATGTTGCCACGGGCTCAGGCTTCGGCCGTCAAGCCTGGCGCTCGAACAGCAACCAGTTCTTCAACGCCGGCACGGGCATGGCTGGTGTGCACAACCCCTTCGTGAACATCAGCGGTAAACCCCTCTGGTCGCATGTGCAGTTCGCCTTCTCTGAAGGTGGTGCAAGCCCCTCGGATATCCGGGCGTACAAGAACATGAGCACCGGCGCGGTGACCGTTGGTGGCGCACCGATCCAGTTCCCAATCTATGTTCTGCCTGTCGCGGTCGTCTACAATCCCATCTACGCGACGCAGGGAGCGACCAACTATCGCTTCAACGTCACCAACCCTCAGACGATCAACTCTGTCAACGCCGGCGGCCTGCGTCTCTCGCGTGAACTGTATTGCAAGGTGTTCAACGGCACCGTCCTGAATTGGAACGATGCGCTCTTCACCGCCGCCAATGGCGGAATGCCGTTGCGCGATCCGCAGGATGAAATCGACAATCCGGGTCGCTGGGGAGTCCAGGGCATTCCGGTCCGGCTTGTCGGCCGTCTCGACCGCTCTGGTACAACGGATATCTTCACGCGTGCCCTCGCCGAGCAGTGCGACTCGTACGGAACGAACAACTACGTGACGAACGCCGAAGCTCTTCCTTATGCTCGTGTCGCCGGGGCGCCTGACTTCAGCGGTGTGCGAGCCGATACGCCTTACTCGCTCGGCTCGTCCGCTGCGCTTTCCGGCACGGCGCCGATGATCGGCAACCAGTACTTCAACCGGGGAACTGGTACTATCCTGTCTGTATCCGGCGGTTTGCCCTCAAACCCATCTCCGGGCACGAGTGGAACCGGGCGCTTTTTGATGGCTGACGGCAGTAGCGGGCTTCGTGATGCAATCCTCGCGGCACCCGATATCGGCACCGGTTTTAGGGTGAACGGCAAAATCGGCTATATTGGTTCACCTTTCGTGGCTGGTTCAGCTTCAGCCAATCCGGCTCTCTTCGCTGCCGCCCTGCAGCAGAAGCCGTCAGTCGCGCCGAACTCCTACCATATGCCGACTGCTGGTAACGCACAATCTGCCTTCGGCATCACGCTTCTCCCCCCACAGTCGAATGCGGACGGCAGCTACAACCCTGTCGACGGCCGCATGGTCAGCAACCCGGAGGGCGGCCCTCCTATCCAGGCACGCCGAAACAATCCACTCGCATGGTATGAATTGCTTTACCATCCAATGTCGATCCTGCCAGATCCAAACAATGGCTACGCAATCACCGGCACGACGCAGTTCCTGGGTCACCAGTGCTATCAGGCTGGCAACCGTCGCTCGATCGTCGAGTTCGTCATGGACACCTTCGATCTATTTGGCACCACGAGCACCGGAACTGCACTACCGGTGGATATGTTCGGTGGTGGGTCGAGCAGCATTGTTTCGAACTCGAACATCGGCGTCGTGCCGAACAACTGGCAGCGTGCGATCCGCGAAACCTTCTTCCAGAACACCTCGGGTGGCCTCGGCGCCCTGAACCTCTGGATGCAGAACAGCACTTCTCGCGGAACTACCGTTGCGAACACGACGGTCTGTGGCAGTGGCAGTTCGGCCATCGGCGCTTGAGGCCGCAGTCCATTAGATAGTCTTAGCGGCCCCGGATCATTCCGGGGCCGCTTTCGTGTACCTGGTGAACTGAAGACATTGGCCTTAGTGTATTCGGTGTCTGTCAGTCATCAACTGCGGGGAACGCGCACAGGCCAGTGCCCAATCTTACGGATAGTCCAGTCCACGAGACGTCAAAGCGCCGATGATAACAGTCGCCTGTTTGGTCGTGAGTGCTGAAGGCAACAAGATGGTGCCCACCGAGGGCTTGATCCTAGCTATGACTCGAAGTCATTGACGAACCTTCGAAATCGGGTTGCCCAGATGAACGATCATTTGACCAAGTAAGGGGGGCGGCAGCAGAATAATGCCGTGTTTTGCAGCATTGACCCACTCTTTCATTTGGCACCTATGGCAAGTCCTTTTGCCGCCCTCCGGCGTGGATCCCAATGTCCGGCTGTGGATGACCGACGCACCCGCCTTCACAATATAGTGAAGACCGTTGAACACTTCATGTATTGAGCGCTGCGTACTCTGACACGCACGTAACTAAGTAGCGAACATCTAAGACAGCAATCCCCCGCCTTTTTCAAAATAACAGCGGGGAACTACTTCCGCTCAATTGATACTAGGCCGCCGCCAAGGCCGGCTTCGGCAATCGAGTTCTCCAAATTGGCGCGACCATAGCCACTACCACCTCCACCTCCGCAGTCGCCGCAAGCGACAAGCAAATCTCAGCCTCACCGTTGGTCCAGCGCCAAGATAGCGCGTCATGGCTTTCGAGTGGATAAAACCCCGCTCCAAAGGCTATATCGTCTAGTGGAAGAGCTTTTCCGTCGATATTCACTTCGGTGACAGCGACGCCGAGACGGCGCGTATCGGCGAGTGCGGGTATCACATGGCTAAGGATCCCGCTAGTTGATGACAGCTTGAGCGAAGCAGCCATCGGCGCCCGGAAGCAGAAGCGATTGCCGTGAACAGCCGTTGGAAAGATCTCGGTCCCACCAGCCAGAAGGCGTAGATCGGCTTCCTCGCATTGCATCCAACCCATTTCACTCATGCGCTCCACCAGTATCTGCTGCACCGCACTGAGTTGCGGCCCGGCTGCAACCATTGGGGCACAGGCATCGTCCCATGATTTTGGATCTAGGCGACCGACCAGCTCCGTGTTTTGACCAGCATTGACAAAGCTCGCACGGTTGCCGTCATCGAGATAAGATTCGCAAGGCAACCCTTCTGCAAGTAGCACGTCATGGCTATCGAGTTCGACGTGGAAGTAGCGGATTTGTTCCACTTCGTCCTGTAGTATGGTCGCACCATTTACAAGCAGGCCAACCGGCACCAACACCCCGTCGACATAAACCGCATGGCCCGGCGAGAGTAGCAAATCGCGCTTCGGCAAGTGGTCAGCAAAGGCGCCAGCCCGGACGCGAATTGGATGAGCAAGCACGGGATTCGCGCGGCGCGACGGGCGCACCAGCATCGTTCCGATCCACTTCACTGGGCGAAGCGCACCAGACGCAGTCAAAACAAGATCTCCCGGCTCTAGCATTTCGACACGGCGCTCGCCCTCGGCGGTCGCAATCATCGTGCCTTCCGCGAAACACACAACCGGCAGGTCAAAAGGTGCATCAGGGCTTGTTTCCGAGACCGAGATGGCGCCATAATACTTTGTAAATCCTGATCCTTCACTAGAATGTGAGAAATTGTAATTCGGATCGCTACGCCAGTTTTCGGTTAATAACAATCGATGCTCATCCAAGTCTGGTATGTATATTAGAAGGGTTTCTTGGGAATATGCCAGAACATTTGCCGCCACGGCCATATCGAACTCAGGTATATATATATCTAAGCCGTCACCTGTTGCGCCTTGAATATCCAAGGTAAAGTTACTCCAACTCTCTGGATTGGCCGAATGGTCATTTACATCAAACGCGCCTATTGTATAAGATCCATCCCCGTTTGCGTTTAGCTGCGCGGGATTAATGTATGCAGCCTCCCAGTCGGCACGAAACGTTAATCCGACCATTCCGGACAGGTCTTCGATATTAGTAGCCATTTGCTCTACCTTTCCCATTTCTTAAGCCAGAAATTCCGGCCAAATATTAAAAACTATGCTGTTATCTACAATCCGGATCGCCGGGGGTGTTGGGATCGCAGCGCCCGTCACTTGCCGGCCCGAGTACATCGACCGTGATCAACGAGCGCTGATCGCTCTGCCTGTTGGTTTGAGCGGCCTGAGCGGCTTGTGCTGCGACCGACGAGGCCGCGTCCTGCGGCGTTGCCACCGCCATCGTAGCCGTAGTCGTGGGCACGCCGGTAATATCGCCGGATGCTTTGAAATTGTCGGCATTAGCGACGCGTGCCGCCGCAACGATGATATTGCCTGATGCGCGCACGCCGGCATCGCCCGCATCCACTTCACCAACTGGCGCAATCAGAACAACATTTGACGGTGGATCATTCGGAGCGCGCTTGAACGAGCCGATTCCTGCACCGGATACGCTCCCTGCGCTGTCGACCTCTGTGAACCCGTTCTCATCGAAGCGGACCGTCACGGGCGGGAAACTCGAAGCACTCTTCGGTCCCTGACCCGCGGCTAGATCGCCATTGGATGACCACATGGTGATGTCGCCATTCGCAAGGCTGAAAACGCGGCTCTGGTTCAGGATGAAGTCGCCATCAGTAAAGCTGAAAATTTTGCCGCCCTCGAGCGTCAGGACACCTTCGAACCCAGCCGGAATGGAAACGATCCGGGCCGACTCCGGCCGTGCAAAATTGCCGGTTGGCAATGATTGGAGTCCAGCGGGATTGTAGCCCGTGAACGCTGTATAGCGTCGTGCCACCTGCTCGGAGGTGCGAACCACCGAACCCGCAATCATGTCGCCGCCCGGGGCCAGGATGGAGATGTCTCCTCCACGCGCGGTCTGGATCGTCGCGAGGCGAAGATCGGCATTACCCGTTACGATCCGCTCAGCCGCTTGCGGCTGACCATTTACGATGTTTCGAACCGGAACGCCGAGCGGATGATCTTCGTTCACGGTCGATGGGTCGAGCGTATAGGGAGCGAGGTTATCCGTGTAGCCACGCTCCGGCGAAAAGAGCGTGTTAACGGCCCGATAGCCGCGCACATACTGAAGATAGGATGACCCGTTGGGGTCCGCTGGAGCGGCGAGTTCATTGAAATAGAGCTGGTCGATCAGGAAACCCTGCTGGCGGAGCAGGTCGATCTTCGCAAAAGCCGCATACAGTTCGCCGCTCTTGCCATAGGCCGCGTTTGCGAGCGCCGCCTGCCCACTGGCGCTATCCTCGAAGCTCTCGCCGGCGAATATCGCAGCAAAGGCCTCCGGCTGGTTCTCACGCAGCCATGTGGCAAGCAGCGGCGCGTATATCGGCTTGGTGCGATCTGGACGCTGGTTCCCCAGAGTATCGGTCACCTGCTCAAACAGATCACCATCAAGTTTCGCGAAGTTTGCCGGGTTGAGATAGGTTTCGCGTAGCGCGGCATAGTTCGCACCTCCCGCCATACCGAAACGCACGCTAAGATCAGCGCCGTCGCGGTCCAGCCAGGGGTTGAGGTCGTTGCCAACCGTCCGGATGCCGCCGGCATAAGTGACGGCGATCGTGCCGGCGGAACTGCCATCGGAATTGAACTCTATCTGGTTGATGTTTGCCGAAGTGACAAATGGCCCGATATTCCGCCCGGCTTCGACAATAAGCGAGCCAGGACCGCCCAGAACAAAATTGTTCGATCTCACATAGGGTAGCGTGCCGCTGTTCCCCAGGATCGTGCCCTTGATATCGCCGCCGG
This sequence comes from Sphingobium sp. CFD-2, assembly GCF_024611135.1. Classification (NCBI taxonomy): domain Bacteria; kingdom Pseudomonadati; phylum Pseudomonadota; class Alphaproteobacteria; order Sphingomonadales; family Sphingobiaceae; genus Sphingobium; species Sphingobium sp. CFD-2. The sequence goes on from NZ_CP084405.1 coordinate 3,078,837, forward strand.
CTCTGATCCGTGTGATATCCTCGGCGTCGATATTCTGACCGATGAAATACATATCGACGATATCGCCGCCAGCAGTGACGCGGGCCTGCTTCGGCAGGAAAAGCGCCGAGCTGTCGATATCGCCGCCGCTGTGGATGCGGATGGGCTCAGGGTCTCCGAGGTGAGTGATCCGCCGATTGTGCTGAAGGCGCAATTCGGCATTGCTGGTGAGCGCATTGACCCAGGGAAGTTCGAACCTCACGCGCTGGATCCGTTGATCCGACCAGGCGCCGCCCATCAGCGACGGGTCGGCATCACTCATCGCTATTGCCAGATTGCGAACACTTCCTGCGCTGTAGATCCGCAGTTGTCCCAGCGAGGAAGGGAACAGAAGGTGAGGAACCCCTTCGGCAAGCTTCACACTGCCCGATAGCGAAGTCATCGAGACTGAGGGCGGGAGAATCTGTGTGTAGCGAAACTCGACGTCTGGCTCGCTCTGCCCGAAATCAAGGATATGGCGCCCTCGCGAGGTCCGCTGATCGGGGTAGACCAAATTCCCGGTCGGAGCCGTAGCGACATCTTCGTTGGCACTGAGACTGAATGCCCCGCTTGCAGAGAAGAAACCATTCACTCCCCACGACGCCATGTCTCTCCCGGCACCGAGGGCTGATACACTCGCGATGGTAGCCGATCCCCCGGCTGACACATCGACGACGGCATCCGTAAGCCGAATGCGGAGATGCTGGGGCGCTGCCACGCTCCCGGCTTGCGGCTCAATTCCGAACGCAGTGATGTCTTGTCCGGCACGGACTGTTGCTCGACCCGTTGCGATATCATACCGGCCAGCAGCGATATTGTGCCCTGCCGCAACGGTGAGATCACCGCTACCAAAAGTTAGCATCGCGGCGCCGACCGAAGTCGTGGTGGTCGTTATGCTCGTATCGAGGGCGAGAATGAGTTCGCGAATATCGCGCCCAGCGGAAATCGACACATCGCCGCCGCCAAGCGCGGCAATCCCGCTCGTGAAATACTGCGGCGCAATGCCTATTTCAGTGTCCCAACCGATCGTTCCCACACGCCAAGGCTGCGTGGGACTCCCCATCAGATTCTCGTCGCGCGTGCTTCGACGTCCCGTGAGCTGACCGCCCGTGCGGAGAAAGTATTCGCTCCACACGTCACGGCGAGCGAGAATGTCCCGGCCCGCACTAGCCTCGACGTTCCCGCCACCGTGGGCAAGGACCGGCCCGATGTTGCTCAAAGACTTGGGCGATACCGTGAAATCGGGATCTTCTGCAGCACCCGTGAAATAGACACTGTCCGGAAGGATCGAAACGGTGTCGCCGCCGACGATCCGGGCAGAAATAGCGGCGGGTGAAACGCGGATGCCAGCCGTATAGAGCGCGCTTCCACCGACTTGCAGTGCTTCCTGCAGGTTCCCATAGTTCGGAGCGGCGAATTCAATTCCTTTGTCGTCTCGGTAGACAGTGTCGGTCGTCGCACGAAGATCGATGTCGCGCGCGGCCGCTGCGGAAATTCTTCCGTCTCCGCTGCGTACGACCGAGCGAACATAGGCTTTGGGCTGTTCGTATGCCAGAAGTGGAGGCGCGGACCGATCCGACGCATAGGCGCCACTTACTACGCCTGCGACATAGCGGCTCTCAAAATGCTGGAGAAACCCGACAATTTCGCTCAGCGGAGCATCGATGCCGCTTGGATTTGTCGCGCTCCCAATGAAGCTGTAGCCTTTTCCTGCGAAATATGCGCGAGCAGCAGCCCGTGTATCGGCGGCGAGCCCGCTGCTTCCAGTTCCCCAGTTCAGGAAAGTATAGGCGTTCGGGTCGAGCGCCCCCAGGCCGCCATCGGGATCAGAGCCCGAGAGCAGATCACCGATATCCACCGAGATCGCGTCGAATCCGGTTGGACGTTGAAGGCGGAACTGCAAGGCTCCGCCATAGCCTATGGCTCCAGCTGTCGCGGTGACGTCATAGCTATACTCACCTCGTATCTTCAGGTCGGCGGTACTTGCGCGATCAGTTACAAGAGGATTTGCGGACAGGGTGCTTCCGGTCCCTGCCACAAGGCGCAGGTCCGAGGAGTGCATCGCGACATCGCCGTCGAGCAGGGGGAACAGTTCAGCGAAGGCCAGCGAATTCCGGTCTTCGCCGCCAGCGTCGGCTGCATTGCCGGCGAGTGTCATCGGCGCTCCCCCGCCACCGCCCGACGTGTTGCCCTTTTGCGCAGCGAGATTGAGAGAGATATTGATACGAGCGTTCGTAGTCGGCCGGGGCCCGCCGACAACATAGTTTGCGATCTCACCACACACGCCGGTCGAGCTACTATTGCCGCAGCCGAACTGGATCGCCGGCTGGTAGGTCCGATCACCGCCACCGAGCTGCTGATCTATATAGTTGGGATCTGACTGATCCCGGAAGGTGAAGAAGCCGTCGGAGATCGAGCGGTTGATTGTGAGATCGTTGCCTGCGCGCAGGGTCACGACAGGCGCTTCGCCGCGCGCGGAGCCGCCATCGGTGCGATAGAGGAACGTGGCGTGGTGATCGAGCAGCTGGCCTTCCTTGCCCGGCACGACCTTGTAACGTGGTGTGCCGCCGGAGATCTCGGGTATGAGTTCGAGCACGCCGGCATCGACCGCTGCCTGCAGTTGCTCCGGCGAGAAGGTGGCGGCGGCGAGGTTCCACTGGCTGACCGTTTCGATCGCGCCCTTCGAGGCGAGCTCCACGCCGGGCCGCAGGCGCATGCTATCAAGGCTCGAGCCGTCGACGGTCGATACGTCGAAGTCCTGGATGAACCGGACCAGCGAGGATGTGCCGTCGGCAAGCGCCATATCGGTGGTAAACGGGTTCGCGCCGGTGGCGCCGAAGTCGAGCAGGATCGCGCCATCGGCGTCGCGCGTGATGCCCGAGTAGAAACCGCTGTCAGCCATCGCGTCGAGATCGTAGCGCTGGAACGCTTCGAGCTGGGCGCTGTCAGCACCGACGATGGCCCCGCGCTGCGAGAGCGCGACCTTGTTGCGATCGGTCCCGATGACTGGAGCCCGGAAAATAACGTCACCACCCTGATCGGGGGCAGCATACTCATAGACGGTCACCGCATTGCCGGTCACCGTATCGGTGACGATCTTGGGGATCAGTCGGCCGCCGCTTTCTCCTGCTACCAATGCTGCCTGTGTCCGGCGCGCGCCAACATCGATGGTGGCGCCACTGGCGATGGTAAGTGACGCGCTCTCCGAGCCGATGCCGAGGATGACATCGCCGGCCTTGGCCGGACGGCTGTCGGTATCGGCATAGCCTTTGGTGTGGGTATCGAGCTTCGCGGTCGCCGCGAGAGTCACCCCGTTCTGGCCCCAGAGCGCGATATCGCCGCCATTGACCCGCGCGTTGCGCGCGGCATCGGCGGTCATGCCGGTGACGTCGACGCCCGATGTGTCGAGCGTGCCAGCGATGCCGATGCTGCCGCCGTCCGCGGTGAGGGTGACCTTCTCGGCCTTGAGCGACTGACCCTCGGCCAGCGTCAGATCGCCCGCGCCGGTGCGGACCCAGACGTCGCCGCCGAACTGCGTGCCGTAGCGTTCGACGAAGCCGCCGAAGTCGAAGCTGCCGGTCCCGCTGTCCAACGTGAACGAGCCGCTGCGCAGAACCGGCTTGGCGTCGGGATCAACGCCTTCCGCTTCGGGATCGACCGCGAGGCCGGGGTTGAGCGCGGCGAGCAGGGTGACCGCGCCGTTGCCAGCCAGCAGGTTGAGGCTGCCAGCATTGCCCTTGCCGGTGTCGGTGATCAGCGCGGATGCCGCATCGGTGGTGATGCCGCCATTGGCCGAGAACAGGTTGATCGTGCCGCCACCGGCAGCGACGGTCACCGGATCGACCTCGTCGCCGAACACCTTCTCGTAGCCGAGGACGCTGAGTGTCGCGCCTGTAAGGCTCACATCGCCTGCGGACTGGACATCGATGATGCCCGCCGTCGCGCGGATCGCGGTGCCGCTGATCGCCAGCGACTGCACCCGATCGTCGATCGTGCCGAACGCGATACGCGCACCGGGGGCCGCGTTGCCCTCGATCTTTGCCTCAGGGTTCGCGCCGGTCGAGGAGATTGCTACGGTCCCCGTGCTGAGGAACGTATAGTCGGGCCGCACCGTCTGATTGCGCGGATCTGCCTTGGCCGAGCGTTCGGCGATGAACGGCGTGTTGAGCGTGAGCCCGGCGCCGCCGGTATCGAAGCTGCCCTTGCCCTCGACATAGAGGCCATCGCTGGCCGCCAGCGTTAGGCTGTCGGTGAACCCTGCCGCGCGCACGGCATTGTTGCCGAGGCTGATCGTGGTCGCATCGAGGGTCAGGCTGCCCGCCGAGCCGCACAGCGCGCTGCTGACGCAGCCATCGGCCGCATTGCCGCTGTTGGCGAGGCGCACGTTGCCCGCTTCGATCCGCACGGCCGATCCGGCTGCTGCCTGCGCGTCGGCGGCGAGGCTCGCGGTGTCGAGCACCAGGTCGTTGAACTGGTACGATCCTTCCGCAAAGCGAATCGAACCCGGCGAGCGCACGGTCAGGCGCTCGGCCGCGCCGAGTTTGGCAGCGAGACTGGTCCCGATCGCGCCGGGTTCACCGGCAACATCGCCACCGCCGGCAAAGCGGATGTCCGCGCCGGAGATCGCGGCATACCTGGCATCGAGCGTCGCGCCTTCGGCGACCACGAAGTTGCCGCTGGTGTCGAGGGCAAGGACTTCACCGGTGAGCGACGCCGCGCCGATGTCGAGGGTCGACGTGCCGCTGCTCGTGCGCGCCACGAGACGCTCGGGGCCATTGGCGAGGCGCAGGATCGAGCCGGCGCCAGTGGCCTTGTAGTCCGCATCGGTCAGGATGCCGGGATCGCCGACCGCGGTGAGGGTCGCGCCGTCCTCGATGGCCAGCGCCGAGCCGTCGCCGCCGACCGCGAGCAGCAGTTCCGAGGCCTGCAGGCTCGCGCCTCCGGCCACGGTGATATTGGTCGCAGTTGCCGCGATGCTTGTCGTGCCGTCGGCATTGTCAGTGCGCCGCCCGCCGATCAGGAGGCTGGGCGCGTTGAGCTTGGCCAGCGTCGTATCCGAGATCAGCAGCATCCCTTCGGCCGCTTCGGCATCGGCCGCCGCAATCAGGATGTTGGAGCCAAGGATGTCGATCTGCCCGGCCTGGCCGCCTTCGCCCGCGGTCAGGTCGAACACCCCGGCGACCTTCAGTTCATTGAGCGGGGCCAGCACCACGCGCGCCGCGTCGAGCGGTAGGCGCGGCCGCGCATCCGGGTTGAGGCCGGTCAGATAGTCCGAGCCCGGCGTGGTCTTGATGGTGGAGTATTTGGTGAAGACGTCTTTCGTCTGCACGGTGAAGCTATGCCGCGTGGATTCGGCGATGTCGGTCCCTGCAAAGGCGAAGGTGCCGCCGAGCACGATCGAGCCGTCGAGCAGCTTCGTGCTCTTTCCAGGCAGCGGGGATGCAGCACCCGTATTCTCGACCAGGCGCAGCGCGCCGGGGATCGCCATCGCGTACTTCGCCGGGACCAGCAGATACTCGCCCGCAGCGATGCCGTTGCCGCCCTCGAGATGCACCGAGCGGCCCGCCTGCGCGCCATAGAGATCGCCATAATCGGCCGAATAGATCGGATCGTACGGCGCGATCTTGCCAGCATCGGACACCGGCACCAGCGCATAAACCTGCCGCTGGTCGGGAAACTGGTAGCCCGTCCCGGTGACGGGATCGTAGTGGTTCGAGCTGAACGCGTCGCGGTTGAAGCGGTCGAGGACGTCGCGTGAGCCGCCTATGCCCGATTGGAACTCATAGGCGTAGACGTCTCCGCCGCCCCGGCCATCGATCAGCGCACCTTCGGATTGCACGATCGAACCTGCTGACAACGCAAGCTCGCCGACAGGGAGTTTGGTCAGCGGGGTCGCTACGGTCGGGAAATAATACTCAACCCCATCTGTGGTCGTGCCATAGGGCACCGTCAGGCCCGCACCGGATACAGACGTTACGCTGCCACGACCGAAAGTGAGCGTCTCGGTTGGTGCGACCTGTCGCAAATCTCCGCCCTCAAGTAAAACGGTCGAGGTGCTGCCAAGCGTCAGTTGACCAAGTGGCGCCGCCAGAAATCCATCTTGAACAATTCGGGCCGCCAACACACGAAGATGGGTACCGGCTGTGAGTGGAAGCGGCGCCGCCGGGTCGAGATAACGATTCCCAAACCGTATGGTGTGGTTACCGATGACGGCGATATCGTAGGGCGTCTTAATGGTGCCGTTTGTGTTCTCGAGAAGTGCCTGGAGATTACCGGTGCCAGTTGTGGCGTAGGTGCGACGCGCGTCGATCGTGAGGTCGCCGACAACGCTGAATTGGCCCGAATAGTTGGCAATCTGGCCGGTGGACGGATGATACACGCCGGTAAAGCGGACATCGCCCGGCGTGCGTAGTTCGAATGATCCGATCTGGCCGATTGCAATCCCGCCAACGACATCAATCCCCTGCAGACCGCCTTGAAGAACGAGCGAACTGGCGGCGTCGCCGCCCATGCCTGCCGTCGAGACGGAATAGGTACTTGCAAGCCTGATGTACCTCGAAGCCAGTCGCACATTCGAACCCGCCGTTACCCCCAGACTGACTGCCTCGCTTCCGATGTTCGCGGACTGGGTGCGATCCTGCGACGTCACCATCAGAGCTTTGCGCAGTGAAAGATCGAAATCGCCATCAAGCGTGAGCGAGCCACGCGCTATCAACGTGTCGAAATCGCTACCCTGGATCAAACCGACAGGAAGATAATCGGCTTGGTCGGCCGAACCTGTCCCCACGGTCGGTCGTAGCCATTCCAGCGTCCCACCCTCGGCACGGATATCGCCGCCGCGGGCGTCGATTGCGGTAGAGCCGAGCGATCCACCGCCAAGCGCAGAAATGGACCCGCCCCTGCTCCATTCGAGCCAAGGACTGAAGCCGCCTCTGCCATTGCTGATCTCGAATGTTGCAGCGGCTCCGCTGATGTCGAGACGGGCCTGGTCGTCGCGCACGAGAGTGCGCCCGGAAGATGCGCTTCCGCTGCCCGGAACGCGGTTGATCAGACGAACGGCCTCAAGCGCGATCGTGCCGCCATCAACCACACGGCCGCTGCGAAGTATTCTTCCTCCAACCGTGACCGCGCGGGGATCGAAAAGAGCCACGCCGGAAAGATCGGTGACACTGCCACGATCAAGTACAATGCCCTGTTCGGCATCCAACACGCCCAGAATATGAACGATCCGGTCTGCGCCCACTTCCGACACCAATTGCCCATTGGTCAGTCTGGGATCAGCTGCGCTAACCGCGCTTTCCAGAAAGCGCCCTTGGCTGTCCACTGTGCCGCCGAAGGCATCGGCAAGACCGTTCCCGCCAAGATCGGTATCGCGAACGCCAAAGCCGCCGACGATCAGACTGTCAGAAAGATCGTTGCGTTGGCGGATCGACCCGCCGTGCAGAGTGATATTGCCGGCATTGTAGAGCTTGCCGATAGTGATTGACGCTTCAGGCGCACCGATGATCGAACCACCGGCCATCACGTCGAGTTCGGTCAGACCCCCGAGCACCAGATGCGCGGCCTTGCGGTCCCACAGGGCGACGTTGGTGGTCGGCACCAGGAACGACTGGGTCAGCAGATCAGACCCGGTTTCGAGCCCACGCAGCGCCTTGCTCTGATCGGCCGTCAATAGCGTCGGTAGCATCCATTGCGTGAGGTCGAACGTCTCACCTTTCTTGACCACAAAGCGGGTGGTCTCGAGGAAAGCGGACTTCGCTACCCGGTCATTGGCGAAGAGATCATCGACGATGCGCGAGCGGTAGCTCGATACGTCGAGCGTGCCGAACCCAGTGCGCTGGAAGAAATCGAGGCCGATGTGCGTGCTTCCGGCGCGAGTGTCCGAGCCGAAGCTCACATCGGGCGCGACGAGCTTGAACGTCCCGCCACCGGCAAAGCCGAACCCCAGAATCGACGCTTGCGAGATATCGACTGTTGAACGGGGATCTGCGACCAGATGGGGCAATGTCGCTGAAAGTCCGGAGCCGGCTGACGGGCGCGGCGTAAATTCGACCGATTGGTTGGCCCCATAGAGAGGATCGTCGGCAGGCAAGCCAATAGCTGAACTCGGGTCCGTATTGGTCAGCTTCGACGATGCGTACACCGTTTCGTTGAGCAGCGAGATATCGCCGCCCTTGCCGTCGAGGATCAGGCTGCCGGTCGGCGTGACATAGCCGCCCGCGCTGACGTCGAGTGTTCCGCTCACGCGAATGCTGCCCGAAAGGTCTACAGCCTGAGTTGCCGTCTCGAGACTGTCGCCGACCGCAGCGATGACATTTCGGGCAGATCGCAGTGAGATGCTGCCGCCGTCGCGCCAGGCGCCTCCGCGCGGCCCGCTTTGAGAGTTATTATCATTCACCCATTGTCCGGCGGTTGAGAGCTTGCCGGTGACGATAATATCGAAGGGCCTCAGCGTTCCGGGGTCGGTCGCGTAAAGCGTGGCGACATCATCATCCGAGCGGTGAATAGAGCCCGCCGCGCCAAAAACGATCGGAAAATCTTCTTCGCTCGGTTCGAACCCGTTGACGGTACGTGCTGAAATCGAGCCTGAGGGGGCTTCTACCGTCCCGTCGAACCGGATCGTTCGGCCCGCCAGTACGGACAAAACCCCACCTGGGCTGAGAATGAGATGGGACTTGCCCGTAATCGACAACGCATCAGGCGATTGTAAATTCTGCGCGCCAATATCCGCAAAGGTCACGTTCCCCGCAGCAACGATGTCGAGTTGCGCGAGACCAGCAAGGTTGAGCATACTGTCAGAAAGCAGAAGTTCCGCGGGGTAGGCTGCTCCCGTCCCACGTGTGCCATGATAGACTAGAACATCGCCGAGTGTCTGGACACTGAGCGCCCCGCCTGCCGGGAGCTCATATGTCGACGCCTGCAACCCGCGACCCAAGCCCGAAGGCGCAACGCTGGGTCGGTCACCTTTGGCTATCTGGCGTGCACCGGCGAAAGCGTTGGCATGGACCGCACCATCGATCGTAACAGCCGCGGCGCTGATCGTCAGCGCGCCGGCGTCGCGCCCCTCATCGTAGGCGGCATCGAACTTCTGCCCTTGGCCGACGCCCATCATCCAGTTGCGGAGCATGCCCGAGCGGGGCTGGCGAACCTCGGTAGTGCTGGTGATCACGTCCACATAGACGTCGTTCGCATTTGCCCGCGAGATATCGACTACACGGCCATCGGAGGTCACCAGCTTGCTTGTCTTGAGTGCGCCGGCGGCGTAGCTTACCCAACCCCCGGAGATGTCGACCGTGGCGCCATTGGCAACGTCGACACGCTCGCCCTGCAATGAAATCGAGCCACCCTTCGTCATCAGTTCCTGGGCTGTAGCCGGGAGCTGACCTGCGATACTGGCGGCTTCGATCAGCGGCGACCCGACCCAGGCGACGCCATCCTCGCGTACGCCCGAGAGGCGAGGGTCGATGAAGATCGTTTTGCCATTGAGCGAGAAGTTGCCGTCGACTTCGACTTCGCGGTAGTTAGGGGTGTCGCGCAGCTCATTTCGTTTTACCGGAGTGATCTCGATCGAATTCCTCGAAGCGTCCAGCTTGACGTCCTTCAAGCCGCTTACATCGATGATGGCATTTGGCGCGATCAGCACGCTGCCGCGACCGAGAGCAGGCACGAGATTCGTCGTGGTGCGACCAACCGAAACATCTGCGCCTGGAGCGTAGATGACAGCATTCTGGCCAATCGAGACGTTGGCCGGCACCAACCCTCCAAACGGTACCCCAGGAGCGCTGATTTGAGCGCCGATCTCGAGTTGCGACCTCTTGAAGCCCGCAGGTTCATTCGGCGTCCCGATCGGTATCGTTTCACCATTGGTGTCAGCGAACATTGCAATCCCGCTGGCGAGTGCGGGATTGGCATTTCCATGCAGCGTGATGTCGCCGCCAAAGAGCGTGATTTTCCCGTTGCGCGAAACGCTTGTGGTCGTGGACAGCAGGCCCGAGAGATCAATGGACCCGAACGCGCTGGTGCCGAGAGAAAGATAGCCGCGGCGGGATTCGATCAATCCCGATACCTGAATGTGACCGTCACTCGGATTTGCAGGGCGATCTACGAGAATATTTGACGAGCCATCATAAACGAAACTGTTGAACAAATAGCCCCGCACATTGGGGTCCGGGCTAGTCGCCGCACCGGAGCTTTGCGCAAAGCTGACGGCGCGCCCAGCCTGAAGGCTGACCTGGCCGTCGATAGCGCTGAGAGCGCCTGCAGTTCTGATCGAGGGAGCGGCGAGCAACAGATATCCGCCCTGCCCGGACCCGATGCGGGCTCCAGCATCGACGACAATCCCTCCTTCGGGACGATCAACAAAGCTCGTAGGACCACCAGTGCCGCCGGAAGTCGGATCCAAATCGGACGACACAAGGAGGGACACATCGTTGCCGGTTTTGGCGAAGGCGGTTCCGTCCGGTGCTGTGAAAAGACCATCTTCCAGAAACGTTAAGTTGCGTTCTGCAATAGTTGCAGCACGAAGGGTCGTGTTGCTCCCCGCAACGAACCGCGCCGCGTTCCCCAGCTCCAACGTCGACGCGAGGAGTGAGTGCGTGTTGACCTGGCTGTCCTTGCCGAAGATGATCCCGGCGCGGTTGAGCACGACGACGGTGCCGTCGGCCTTCATGTTGCCTAGGATGAGGCTCGGATCGGTGGCGTTGGTGACCCGGTTGACCGCGACCCAGCCCGGCTGCGCGGTGCCGTTGCTCTTCTGGTTGAACTGGAGCGTCGTGTTGGCACCGATATCGAACCGGTTCCACGACAGAAGCGCCCGCTCTTGCGTCTGGTCGATCGTGACCGTCACATGTCCGTTTGCGCCCGTGGTCTGCGAAGGTAATCCCGCTCCCTGCCAGCTCTTGAGACCCGTGATGTCGTACTGCGCACCGGCGCTGACCAGCAGTTCGCTGGCGCGCTGCGTATTACCCGCGCGCGTTGCGGCGATCGCCTCGCGGATCGCGTCGGTAGGGTCGAGGCCATTGCGGTCGAGCCCGTCCACCACCGGTCCACGGTTGGCTGCTTCCCGGATAGAGGTGATGTAGGCGCGGATCTCGTCAACCCGACCTTGCGTTGTCTGCTGTCGCTGGAGTGCGCCCTGCATTGTCCCCGAACGTACCGGCACCGTGGTCTGCGGTCGCGGCGTGCCAACCTGCGTCTGCTTGCCAACGGCAGCACCCAGCGTCTGCGCCTGAACCTCCACGGGCAGTGCGGTTGCAATCGCCGCAAGGCTCGCACCCAGGAAGAGAAAACGGCGACCAAAGGCCGGACGCAGGGACGAAGATGCGATCATGACAAGGCTCCAGCCGACAAAATCTCGGCTCTGGCAAAGATAAATTGATTGGGAACGCGTGCAGGGCAGCCTGGAAAAGGAGCCTGCCGCCATACATTCATGAGGATTGAATCTGGACGCCTCGCTAACCGTCCGGCCTGTTCAGGAAGGGAGGAAAAAGGCATCATCATCGCGACCTCAGAAGGCGAAGCCCAGATCGACGTGCAGCACATCGATCCTCAATGGCGCATCGACGATTTCGTTCGCCGAGAACCAGCGCGCGGCGAGCGTCACGCCGTCAAACGGTGCATAAGCCCCGCCTATCACGTAACCCTTGACGTTGGTGCCCCCGAGCCGGAAATCGGAGTCGGTGAACGCGTCGGGGACGGCGTCACTTTCAAGATATTTGTACGCGGCATTGATTGCCCACGAGCCGCGCTTTGCCCGGCGGGGATTGACGCTGTAAAGCGCCGGGTCGCCGATTGAGAAGTAAACGCCGTAGCCCTGATTGCCGCCTACGAATTTCGCCGGATTGGTTGCGTCGCAGACCCCTTGGTTCACGTTGGTCGGGTCGGTGATCTCGACGTTGGTGATCGGTGCGCCGACGTTGCCGCGAAGGCAGTTGTTCTCCGGATCAAATCCGAAGTTGTACAGATAGCTGCCAGTGAGCCGCGCCTTGACGCGTTCGCTGATCGGGACCGTGACCGAGCCGTTGATATCAAGCACGCGATAGGCATACTTCAGGCCCAGATATTGAGGCTCACGCTCATCGCCAGGGTCGGCATAGGTATAGTCGATGTCACGCAGATACATGAGCGTATTGCCCTTGCTGGACCAGAGTGGCCGCAAGATATCGGTCGAACATTCGACATTGACGGTCGAGAAGATGTCACAGGGTGTCGAGACATGACCGCGCATGTAGGTGAAGTTATGGAAAGCAGCGGAGAGGTTCACGTCTATGCCGCCAGCGAATTCCTTGCCGGCTTCAGCCTGCAGCGAGAACATGTAGCGATCACGCCAGTTGCGCTTGGCCGTCGATGTGGACGGGAAATTGCCGGGCTCGAACTGGAGCGGGAACGCGCCGCCGCGGACCGCGAAGCGGAAATCCTCATTTCCTAGCAGTTTCGTGATGTTCGCCTCGCCATAAACGCCGTCCAGCGCCAGATCGGGATCGAACATGAGATCGGTGGTACGGAAAGGATTGTCGAACCGGCCCAGCATTGCTGTCAGACCGGGATAGACTTCGCCCTTCACATAAGCGTTCTGTATCCACAGATCGCGTTTGCGGAATCCGCCAGTCAGCCCCGAATTTGTCGAGATCGGCCCAGCGTCATCACCTGTGGCGAGCTGGAAACCGAGCTGGAAGCGGTTTGCCACTGTCGCCTCGATGCCGATACGCGCGCGGATCTGCATGTTGTTGATCTTGTCGCGCGTCGTATTGAGCGACGGGAAGGCCTGCCGGGATATGCCGGAAAGGTCATAGGGACCTGTTTCATTCCAGGCTGCGACGTCGGCATAGTGGCCGATGGCATTGTCCTTGGAATAGAAATCCGATGCCGAGCGAAAACGAAAGTCGCCATGGATACGGATGTTGTCGACCCAGTCCGGCGCAGCCTTGTCGGGCGCAGCCCAGCGTTCGGCCTGAGCCTGGGCCAGCACTTCCTGGCGCAGTTCATCCTTGATCTGGGCACGCACCGTCTCAGGGACATAGGGTACACGGACCGCACCGGCAGGGGGCGGCGCCAACTCGGCAGACTGTGGCGGCGGCGCGTTCACCGCACGTTGAGCCGCCTCGGCTTCAGCACGCCGCATCAGCGCTGCGCCTTTTTCCGGAGTGACGATGCCTTCGTCTACGAGGAGTTTCACCATGGTCGCCACGGCGCTGTCAGGCTGCGCGGCCTGGCCTTGAGCTTCCTGCGCGAACGCCGGCGCCGCAGACAACACCGCTGCGCACAGCGATGTGGTAAGCATCAACCGCCCTGTTCGCAGAAACTTCAATCGCTGTGACATTCCAAATCCCCTTTGCCCGCGCGGGCTTCGATAATCAGAGAGAGCTTTTGCGCCCTCGAACTGTGACAAGTTGTGGAAAGACCATGGTCGATGGCGGTGGATCGAGCCCGCGAACTTCCTGCAGAAGCGCCGTCAGCTTCCGCATGTCCGCATCGCTTCCACCCCTCGCATCTCTGAAGGTTACGCCGGTGATGCGACCATCGCGTGTAACCGTCAGGGTGTAATCGGCCGAGAAAACGAGCCGACTGAGCCGCGGATCGTCCTGAACACGCTCCTGCAAGGTGGACTTGAGGTAGCTGGTGTACATGCCGACGGACATGCCGCCGCCTGAGCCTCCACCGCCGCCAGGCCGCCCACCGATGCGAACGCCGCCGCCATCGCCCACCCCAAGGCCATAGTTGCTCGGCCCGGCGCCTTCACGCGCCGTAAGCGCGTTGTCTCCAGGAGTGGGGTCGCTGTTGGCCTGATCGGGCGGCGGCGTATCGACCGGCTGCTCGATCGGCGGTGCGATCGTCGGCTCGGGTGGCTGCTCCACAGGTTTGGTCTCAGGGGGCGGAGGTGGCGGTGGAGGCGGCGGCAGGATAACCTGCGTCGTCTTCATTTCATTGGGTCGATCGCTGACCGTTTGCGTGCCCAGGAAATTATAGCCTATCGCAAGGACAAGCCCAACGGCCACCACCGCAAGTATTCGTCCGAAGGTAATCGGCGATTTCTTGCGACGCTGCCCGTCAGGACCTTCCGGTAGCATCAACGATGCGGCTGCCATCAGTGTGCTCCTCGCATGAGCACGCACTGACGTTCATCGGGTGCGCTATACGTCGCCCGAGTTGACGCCAGCAGGCCATAAGGGAGACGTCGGGAAACACACCCGACCTTTTCCACTGCCCTGAGGCTGGCTGAAGGGTCGATGGTCAACATCGCTCCCTCTCAAGCCCCGCCGCCAGGCGGACGCGTGGAGGCCATGCCAAGGCTCGGCACACCGACCTTGGAACACAGGTCGAGCACCTGCATGACCTTGTCGTACTGGACAGCGCGATCACCGCGCAGGATCACCGCGAGGTCCGGTGTCGTCGCGATCGAGGAACGCAGCTGCGCTTCGAGTTCGCTCATCGACACCGGGATCGCATCAATCGACACCGTCCCGTCATTGCTCACCGCAATCACCCGGCTCTTCTGGGCTTCGAGCGTCTTGGCCGAGGAGGCGGAAGGCAAGTCCACCTTGATCCCCTGCACCGCCGCTGTCGTCATAAGGATGAATATGATGAGGAGCACCAGCACCACGTCCACGAACGGCGTGATGTTGATCTCATTGTAGGGCTTCTTCGGACCCCCGACCTGCATTCCCATGGCTCAGTCTCCTTTGCCCTAGGGTCAGGCCGCGTGCGCGGGAACTGGGGTGGGAGCCGAAGGCACATCCTGCCATGTCTCGGCGATACGCTTCTCCAGCTCGTCCACGAAGATGTCGTGGTCGGCGGTGATCTCCTCGATGCGGCTGAGCAGATAGTTGTAGCCAAAGAGCGCCGGGATCGCGACCGCAAGACCCGCCACCGTCGCCAGCAGCGCCGCCGCGATACCCGGCGCGATCGCGTTGATGTTGACCTCGCCGGCGGCAGCCACGCTTGCGAACGTGATCATCACGCCCAGCACTGTGCCTAAGAGGCCGATGAACGGGCCGCCCGAGATGGCGATGGTCAGGAGCACGAGCCGCGCGTTCAGTTTCTGCCCCTCGCGCACTCGGCCAGCGTCGAGCGCGGAGCGGATCGCCGCGATCGACTGGCTGCGGATCGCGAACCGGCTACCGGTCGCCTTGCCTTCCTTCAGACGCTCGGTCAGTTCACGACGACCGATCTGATACAGACGCCCCAAGGTGGAGTCCGTCGCCGCCGATCCGGGATCGAACGCCGGCAATCCGTCATGAGGATTGCGAGGCCCGCGCCCATTCTCGTTCACGTAACGTTGGTAGGCTTCGAGGAACGCTTCATTCGCCGAGCGAACCTTGCCGATCAGCAGGCCCTTGCTGATCATGATCGCGATGGCCACCAGCAGCATGAACGCGCAGATGATGATCACCACCCAGGCGTCGAACGTCAGCGCGCCGAACAATATGCCGAAATGGCCATGTCCGCCGCCGGTCTCGACCTGCTGGGGCGTGTCTGTCGTGACCAGCTTGGACAACTGCCCTTCGCTGGCGGCTGCTAGCTGGAATGCCGACTGCGGCAGCGCAGCACCTGCGACGCGCAGTTCGTCGATTTCACCGGCAAAGCCTTGGCCGAGAACGGCAGCGCCCGTGGCGGCGGCCAGCGCACCGGTCACTTCACCGGCAGGCTGACCGTTGATGTAGAGCGCGCTCTTCGTGCCGTCATTGACCAGCGCGACGTTCGCCCAGCTGTCAGCGGCGAGAGCTCCACCCGACGAACGATTGCCGCCCTGATCGATATACAGCTGACCACCTTCGGCGACCAGGCTGACGCTGCCCGGCAGGCTGAACACCGTGCCGTTGCCACCCGGCTTCACCCAGAAGCTGATCGACAGCGGGCCATTGGCAAACGCGCCAGCAGGCAGGCCCACCGGCGTCGTGCCGTCGAGCAGCAGGCTCGACCCGATCAGACCAGCGCCGTTGCGGCTCGCTATTCCTGTGGCATTATTGCCGTTCGACGTGGCGTCTTTGGCGGCGCCTTCGTCGTTGAAGTGATAGACAAGGCGGTAATCCGCCCCATAGGTGCCCGCCACATCCTGCGCGGCCGCCGCTTTTTCATTGCCATAATAAGCGTAGATCGCCGATGCCGCACCCGGCTGAAGACCCTGCACGTCGACCCAGACCAGCGCCTGCTCGTCCGCTGGCGACCACTTCTCGATGTGGAACTTCAAGGGTGTGCGATCGTCGCCCGCCACGAACCGCAGGTCAGACCCGTCTGCCTTGACGTCCTTGAAGCTGAAGTTGCCCGAGTGCAGACGTACCAGCACCGGCGCGCGCGACACTTCACCTGTGATGCCCGCCGCATCCACATTGAGATTGATCTTCGTGCGGTAGCTGTAATCCGCCTCCCACCACGCCATGGCTGGCGTCGAGAAGGCGGTCATCGCAACCACCGGGATAAGCCATTTTAGTTTCAGTCGACCCATGTTGCCGCCCCTGCTTCCTGTCACTTGACTGCCCTCGCTTGGGCGTTGAATCTGCAGGCGCTCATGGCGCCCATTGCCGATGGAGGGCGACGGTTCGCCGCCCTCCCCTCATGTCGATTTCGTTCGCCTTGGCCGGATTGCTCCAACCTGCCTTCCGGGGATCCCTGGCGCTGGGAGTTGGGGGAGCGTCCAAGCTGCCCGTGGGGAAATCCTGGCCCGATCGATGGCCACGATCGCCCCGACTGGTCGGAGAAGGGCGATCGCCGGAAGACGACCCGGTGAGGCGGGCTCCGACCAACACTGAACACCGAAACGGCCGAATGCGGCGTCGCCATGTAACCCTGCATCACCATCAGAATTCCCCCCTGATGGTGAAGCTGTATCGCGGATCGCCTTTGTCGGTGGTCGGCCCGGCACGCAGCGGAATGCCGATCAGTGCTTCACCGGTGAACAGCTTGAGCAGATCAAACCGCAAGCCGCCGCCGACACTGAACAGCCGGAACTCTTCGGTTTGCCCCGAGGAGGGTGCGCGCACACGGGCATAACCCGCATCGCCAAAGGCAAAGACGCGCACTTCGTCGACAAAGCTGGCAAGCGATGTCCCAAAATTCGGAGTGCGCACTTCGATCGACGAAACGAAACCGTCGTCACCGACCGCTTCGGAGACATAGTAGCCCCGAACGTTGGACATACCGCCAAGCGAGAATTGCTCATTCGTGACGAGACTGGAGTCGGCCAGTTGGCCGGCGAACCGCAGCCCAACCTGCCAGTCGCGGCGCAACATACGAGTGTAGTTCAGGTCCAGCTTAAGATGAACGAAGTTTTCACTGGCATCGACGGCGCGGCCGGTGAACTGATCTTGCGGAATGCCGGTCTGTCCGTTGCCCAGAGAGCAGGTCGGCACACCTTCTGGAATGAAGCCTTCCGAATAGGGCGATTCGAAGCAAACATTGCGCCTAACCACCCGGAGGCCGCCAGTAACGCCGAGCGTCAGCCCATAGGTTTCGCTCACGTTTCCGCCACTCAGCGTATATTCAGCGACGAGCGGTACATAGCGTATCTTGGTTGGTTGAAGATCGGTGCCTTCCAGGCTCAACCGTTCCTTGAACGATTTGAAGTCCGGTCCGAAACTGATCTGCTGAAAGGTGTTTGCGCTAGGCAGACGATAGGTCGCCCGAAAGCCGATCTGATAGCCATTACCAAGCACATTGGTCCCGCCAAGTGCTGCGACGTTGCTGTTCGACCGGTAGCCGTAGAGCAGAAGCCCCCAGGGCGTGCCGATCAGGGGCGCGTTGTAGGATGCCGAGATGACCGCACTCTGGTCCGGATCCTGGGGCGCGATCGAGCCCGTGACGGACAGCGTATGGCCTTGTCCCCAAAGATTGGAGTAGCGCGCAGTAGCGCTGGCCCGCAAAGGCTTGGTATTGGGACTGTTGTCGTTGTTGAGTTCGACGCTGCCATGGAATGGGGCTTTGTCGTCAACCTTCAGTTCGACATCGACAGTACCGGGTTGCGCGCCGGCCCGGAAACGCGGCGTAATCATCCGATCGGGAAAGCGGTTCGCCTCGGAGACATCGCGCTGCAGGGCAGCGATATCGATCGGTTGCCCCGCGACCAGCGACGGGACATCCCCGCGGACGCTCTGCTCGGAATGATGCTTCGCATCGACAACCCGCACTTCTCCGAGCGGAACCTCATGAACAGCGAGTTGGACGATCCCTTGAGCGAAGCGCTCGCTGGGCTGAATCGGAATTTCGACCTCGACCGCTTCAAAGCCTTTCGCTGCATAGGCTGCTTGAAGCGCCTTTTGTGCGGCCATGACATCCGCCTCGGAGCGGTTCGGCCCCAGGAACGGATAGATGATCCGCTCGATGTCGGCGTTGGAAAGCTTCGTCGCCCCCACGACGTCGATCGCGGCGATCAAAAAGCTTCCCGAAGCCCTCACGGGCTCCGCATCCGCGGTGGCGGGCTGGGCGGCACTCTGATCGCTTTGCGCGAAGGCGCAGGCGGGCTGTAGCACTGCGGCCAGGACAGTGGCCAAAACGAGGCACGGCGAGATATTCGCGCGCGGGCCCCCTTGCATCGGGGAAGAAACTATCATGCACCTCTCAGACATCGATCAAGCCAGCACCGATGGCGATCGCAACCGCGTTGATCCGGTTGGCCGCGCCGAGCTTTTGCGTCACGCGGGCCAAGTGAAGTTCAATTGTTCGTTTCGATATTCCGAGACTGCTTGCGCCCTCGACAAGCGTCGCGCCGGTGGCGGCATGGCGCAGGCAGCTGATCTCGCGATCCGAAAGCAACCCTGACGGCCTCGTCCGTGACGTCATCAATTGCTTCGCACGGATGTGAAACTCAATCGCCAGCGTGACCATCTGGTGTCGCCGCTGTTCGATCACCGCGATCGCCCTAGAAATCGTTTGGCTGAAGAGACTGATATACGCTGGGCCCGATACGTAGTCCTGGACGGGGATCACGACACCCGCATCCACGCCCCGCAGTCGCTCGATGCTGAGCCAGGCGCGCTGGACATCGGGCAGGGAGAGATCGTCCTTTGCGACCCAGGCGAAGGGAAGAGAAGCCTGGGCAACCTGCGACAGTGCGGGATCTCCGGCACGCCAAGGCTCCTGCCCCTTGTCCAGTGTGGAGAGAAAGCGAAGCGGCGGACGCTCGATGATCCCGCCGCCTTGCGGACGATGACCAATATGGAGGTAACGAGCGCCGCCAAATCCCATTTCGGACGCGAACTGCTGTAACCAGTCTTCGAGGTCCGCCGAAGATGCGCAATCCCCGACCGGGCCCATCGCCATGACCGAACCGCCCTCCATGACAAAGTGCTCAACCCACGACGCATCGAGGGCAGCGCACGCATTATCAAACTGGCGCTGAAGCGCACCGCCGGCTAACATCTCAACTACCCCCATGGAGCTCCTGAAAAATGGACACGTTGAGCACGTGAATCTGGCAAGGAATTCGACAAAGTTTTTTTCTTCACCTTCATGTCGATTCGTCATAAAAATGAAACAATATCGTACTTACTCGACAGTGAATCGCGTATTGAGCATAAGAGATTCACTGTTCTGTGCAGGTAACGCGACAGCCATTAGTGAAATTATCATTTCGCAAAGTCACAGCGATGACATGATCTTGGCGTCAACAATGATGTTTAATGAGTTCCACCATCGGAATCTCTCGCAGAGGACTAGGAAGCATATCGATTTCTAGTGGCCGAGCTTGAATGTCAGGCCAGAATCTGCACGGCGAGGAGGAAGGTTGGATGCAATCAGGCGGTGTCGTTCGATACAATCACACCGGACAATTGGCTCCCCAACAGGCCGGGCATGTCCTATTCTCCGTCCGAATGTCGCTACCTCGTTTCTTTCGGAGCCTGACTGCCGCGCTCTCATTTTGCCTTGTCGTACTCATGACTTCGTTCGGGACGAATGCTCATGCTCAGTCCGAGGCCTCTGAAACGCCTGTTCCTTTCGACATACCCGCGCAGCCACTTGACGCCGCTCTGGCGCAATATTTCAGCGTCACGGGCGTGCAGCTCCTATACGATAGCATGCTCACTTCAGGACAACGGTCCACGCGCGTAAAAGGCAGGTACACACCGCGTGAAGCACTTCGCCGTCTCCTGAGTGGCACAGGGCTCGTCGTTCGCTACAGTGGGACGGACGCGGCCATCATCACAACGCAGAGCGGCGACAGCCCATCCTCCCTGGTGCCTCTTGGGCGCGTCGTCGTCAGGGAAGAGGTCGCTCCAGCAAGGCTGCAGTCGGTCGAGCGGCTCGCCTACTACGGGCTGCTGGAGGAAGAACTGTATGCCTGCCTCCAGGCCAGCGAACATACGGAACGTCTCAGGTTCAGCCTGATCGTCCACCTCAGCATAAGCGCGGACGGCAAATTGAGCGAAATCGTTGTTCACCGCAGCAGCGGAAGCAGCAAAACCGACATGCTCGTTGTCGAAACCCTTTTCCAGGCTGTTGTGTCTCCTCCTCCCTATGGACTCCAGCAGCCTCTGGCGATCGTGCTGCGAGGGGCGCGAGGCAGTCAGCGCTCTCGATAGTCATGAGAACCGTATGCCGGCCTTTGGAACCAGGCACTTTTCGGTCGATGTGGACTGCGTTCGCTGGCTCGACCGTGCTGGGCCTGTCGGCGAGAAGGGTCATCTACTGTGTGTGTGGGTCAAGGGAACTCGCTTCGCCGCCTTCCCGAAGCAGGTCCTTGATAGCCTTGCTGGGACGGAAGATCAGCTTCCGCTTTGCGCAGATCCAGATCCTGTCGCCGGTGCGTGGGTTACGCCCTTCCCTTGCGGGAGCCAACTTCACGGAGAAGGATCCGAACCGGTTGACCGAAGCGATCTCGCCGCGAATTGCTGAGTCTGCGATTATGGTGAAGACTGCTTCGACAGCGCGATGGGCTTCAGCGCGGGTCAGATAGCTTCTCGCGGCAACCCGCTCGACCAACTCATCTCTGTTCATAGCCGGAAGTCACGCTTTGCCGGGATGGGCTTGAAGATGGAGACAAATGAAAAGCGGCGGGGAAAGACAGGGGCCACACGGAGTCGCTGAGCAGATCGTGTCGATTTGGCAGGCGCCGACATCTCGTCAGCTAGCCGGTTCCACCTGCCCATAGCCCGAGGGATCGCAGCGGAGGAGTCCCTGGCTCACGGCGATTGCGACGGCATTGACCTTGTTGCTTCCACCCAGTTTGTTCACGACTCTGTGCAAGTAGATCTCAACGGTTCGGGTGGAAATATCGAGCATTTCCGCCATCATTGGCACGGTCATGCCTTCGGCCGCCATCCGGAGGCATTCCATCTCCCGACGCGTCGGTGCCTCCGGGCGCGCATCGCGCAGCAGGTCGAGTGCAGCTACATGAATATCGGTGGCGGCCCAGGATAGTGAAGGACCATGCTCTTTTACTGCCTTGCGAGCCGCATAAATATCGACTCCGACAAGCGCGACGAGACCTGGACCATTGGAATAATCCTGTACCGGGACTGCGATGCCGACATGATCCGATTCAAGATCGCTCGCGAACTGAAGCTCGCTGCTGGACCAGGCGAAAGGGCGGTGAGCCACCAGGGCCTTGATGACCAAACTGCTACTGGCAAGGAGGCCTACATATTTGCGTTGCGCGTTCGGTGTCGATGCGATGGCTCGAACCGCACTGCCCTTTGTATGTCCAAAATGCAGATAGAGGCCCCTGTACAACCCGTAGGCATCGGCCAGATTCAGGAGCGACGTGGCGATGCTGGCTTTAAGCTGGGATGGCCTGCCGGGTCGCTCGAACGGGAGAATGTTTGCCATGACGAAGCCTGCTCAACCAACGCAACGGCGTGATTCGCTCAGCACGAATCGCTTTCCAAGGCACAGTTGCCTCTCAGACGAAACGAGTCGCCCCCAGCGTAGCGACAGAATTTCTTGTTTCAGGCTGAAAGTATGTTCGCCAATTCCGACAAGCTTATCGGCCGGATTTTTGACGAAATCTTTTCCAGATCGACCGATTTCTGCTGCCAGCATAGATGAGCTGCCTTTGCCCCGAGGACTATAGGCAGCCCTTTACCCCAGCCACTCGGCACATTTGCTAGGGGAATCCCTAGCGGGATTCCGACACTCATGAGGCATGTCATATTGCAGACTGAAAAAGACGTCTATGAAGCCGCCAACCCGCCATTCAATTTATGCGAGTCCCCCATGTCCAGCCCCGCTCGAATCGATGTCCTGGGTATCCTGGTTTCATGCCTGGGACATGCTGCCGTGCTGGGCGGCCTCATCGCCGCCAATTCAAATTCGACTAAGCCCTCGAGACCGGCTGCGCAACGTGAAACGGCAATGATGGTCGATTTCATCGAGTTGAGCGGAGACGACGAATCTGATCGATCAACGAGCCACTCCGCATCGAGTCCATCCAAGTCACCGACGGGCCACGACGTGCGAACGCCAACGGCTGCTGCCGCGCTCGACGGATCCGCGTTAAGAGCCTCCGCCCGATCGGCGCCTTCAAGTGGCGATCAGACAGCGTCTCTGCCAGAGGATGGCGGCGGCACCGCTTTCGCAGCCGCGGAACTCGATGAGTACCAGCGCCTTCTCTACGAGATCGTTGCGCGTCACAGCCGCTACCCTGGAGAGGCCAAGCAGCTTCGTCTGGCAGGAATCACCTATCTGGCGTTCCGGCTCGACAGGAATGGGAATGTCCTGGAGAGCTGGATACAACGAAGTTCAGGCTCCGCCATGCTCGACAACGCCGCGCTGGCTGCCCTGGAGCGATCGCGCCCCCTTCCTCCCATCCCCGCCTCGCTGCCCGCCCGCATGGATTTCGTGATCGAGATCGACTCGTCGCTGCAGCAGATCGCCTTGCGGACGACCAATTGAAGGGGGCAGCCATTTTCTTTCAACCCAAGGCCTTGCATCGAGGATCTATTCCGTGACCTCGTCCCCGCGCGAGGCTCTCTTGTCGTTGTTCGTTTCAGCATATCCGGAACTCAAGCGCCTTCTGACGGGTCGGCTTGGTTCACCGGATAAGGCACAGGAAGCACTACACGACACCTATTTACGATTGCATCGAGCCGAGATCGCGGATGAAGTGCGAAACCCGACTTCGTATCTGCTGACTATGGCGCTGAACACGGCGAGAAATAGCCAGCGGGCAGAAATGAAGCACCTCACCGCGGCAGATATTGATCGCCTCATTGATATTCAGGACGAAAGTCCCGACCAGGACCGCACGGCCCAGGGCCGGTCGGAGCTTGCAGCGGTCGAGCGGGCATTGCAGGAACTGCCGCCCCGCCGCCAGGCCATTTTCAGGCGATTCTGGGTCGAATCCGCAACATACAAGGAACTGGCTTTGGAATACGGCTTGTCAGAACGCTCAATTCGGCACGAACTGCTTCTGGCGAGCAGACACCTCCACAGGGTGACAGAAGATTTTTCGGTGGCAGCTTTGCAAGAACAGCTCGCCAGAGTGTCCTCTAAATAAGGGAGCGCGAGCATGCCTCGATGCAAAGCGCTCATGGACGAGCAACTGGTTGGCTTTTCAGGATGAGCGGAAGGACGACATGGACCGATGAAGAGCTGGCGCGCCTCAGGCTTGAGGGGCTCGAGCATCTCAATCATCTGCTCTCCGGCGACGCCACGGAGGCGGATGCGGCCAAGCTTATTGCATGGCGTGCCGAAAGCCCCGCTCACGAGTTGGCGTTTCGATCGGCCGTGAGGTTGCGTCAGTTGGTGCGCGTTGTCGAAGGTGTCGAACGTCCCGAAACGATCGGGATCGTCAGCAACGTCGCAAGCCTGAATGCTCAAAGGGCAAAGAAGCACTCGAGGCGCGCATTTCTCGGTGGCGCGATGGCGGCATCTGTTGCTGGCGGACTGCTGTTCCTCGGACGCTCGCTCGACATGGTGCCGTCGCTCGCCGCACTGAATGCCAAGTATCGAACCGGAACCGGCGAACGCCTTGTGGTGCGTCTCGGCGACGGCGGCACCGTCGAGCTCAACACCCGCACCAGCATCAATCTGCGCGACGATCTCGCGATGCCGGCGGTCGAGCTCATCAGTGGCGAGGCGGTCGTCACCAGTGGTCGATCTGGAACTGCGGCGCTTGTCGCTGGCAATGGCACCAGCATCGGCAAGCATGGCCAATTCAGCGCGCGGCGTACGGAAGACGAGATTTGCATTACCTGCCTGTCCGGCGAGGTCGAGGTAGCCTGGAACGGCGAGCATCGCCAGTTGGCGCCCTCGCAGGAGGTGCGATATGATGATCGCGGTATCGGTGCTGTAACCGCGCAGGCGAACACAGCCGTGCTCACCGCCTGGCGAAACGGCACGCTGATTTTCCAGGACATCCCTATGCGACAGGTGATCCTGGAGATTAACCGCTACCGCGAGGGCCGGATCATACTGGCGAACAGCGCCTTAAGCGGGCGTCGGCTCAGCGGGACCTATAACATCGACCGGCTGGACGAGTTCTTCGACCAGGCCGAATTGGCGGTCGGGGCCAAGGTGACGCGCCTGCCGGGCGACGTGGTCGTCCTGAGTTGAAGGAGGTGAAATATTTCGGTTTCATTACATTGAGTCATTGAAATGTAACATATTTTTCTTGCCAGATTTCCTTCCCGGCGTGTCCTCTAAATAGGAGCAGCTCCCCGGGGGTCTTTGATGTTCACCAATAAGCTGGCCAGCGATCGCGGCCACGATGCAAAGACCGTGGTCGAAGCGAGCACGTTGTTCCTGCGCCCTGGGAACGCTAACCACCCGGATATCCTTGCAACTTTGAAAGCCAGCAGGTCTCTCTCGGGTTTGCGAGACTGGCTGCTGGATTATGCGCGCCTCCTCGGATTTTACGGCGCTCGCTATATTCATGCCGGAAATTTCTGGTCCAATGAACCCGATGCCAGCCCACACCATCCGCTGCGCTTCCTGTCGACCTCACCTCGGGACGCGGATGATGCGGACGACTGGCTTGTCCGCGATCCATGCGCGGCACAGGCACGCACGGCTTTCGTGCCTTTCGCTTATTCGACACGAACGAAGGGCGGACTTGATCCCATTCAACGTATCTGGCTGGAGAACGAACGAATGCGCGGCGTATCTGCCGGCGTCATTGTTCCCATCCAGGATAGCGTCCAGGGTGCCGCCTATATCAGCCTCTTCGGAAATGATGAGACGGGTTCGCGAGAGATGGCCGAACGTTGTGGTGCGGACCTGGCATTCGCCGCAGCGCATTTTCATGCGAAAGCAAAGCAGTTCGTGCCTCTCGCCGATTGGGTTCCTCGCCTCTCAACCCGTGAACTGCAGGTTCTGCGACTGGCTTCGATGGGGTACACCTACGCTCAAAGCGGTGAGGCGCTCGGCCTTTCGGAGAAGGCCGTGGATTATCATTTACGGAACGCGTCGGACAAATTGGGGGCTTCGTCCAAGCTGCGGGCTGTCGTCCTCGCCTTCGCCCATGGTCTTGCGACATTCTGAAATTTGGATATTCGGATATCCGCGGGGAAAGTAGTGGCCCTTACAACGCCAGCAAGGCGCGAATTTTCGCTTGGACTTCCGCCAGCGCCGCCTGGGATATCTTGCCTTTCTTGCTCGCTCGACGCGCTCTCCAATCCAGGCTCTTGACCTGATCGGCGAGAACGACGCTCGGAGGAGTACGGCTTTCGACTACCTCGAAGGGATAGCCCTTGATCCTGCTTGTCATAGGGCAGCAGATCATCATACCACGCAAGCCGTTGTACTTCTCTGGCGACAGAACAAGAGCAGGACGGTGTCCCGCCTGTTCGTGACCGGCCTGAGGATCAAATTCCAGCCAAACGATGTCGCCGATATCCGGCACATAAGCAGCCATTACCAGGACTCATTTCCGACCGGCGCTCCAAATTCGATCGTATCGGGAAATGTATCTGGCGTCATCTTGGCCAAAAGCTCATCCAGACTATAGGACCGCATCACAGGGTCGATAACAATGCGTCCATCTTCCTCTCGTACATCCACTTCCTGATCGATATGGAGAGCTGCCGCAGCCATAATCGACGCCGGAATCCGAACCGAAGCACTGTTGCCCCATTTCTTGACCTGAACACGCATCATTACCTCCATGTATCGACATTCGCGATACGCGCTATCAAGCCATGTGTCAACAAATGTATCGACTTTTTATCGCATGACATTGCGATCGTATAAGATCGTTCCCAGACGGAAATCGAATAGCCTGAAATTAATGCCCTACCGGGCGCGTACGCCTTGGGAAGGTGCGGGTGAGCATCAGTGGATATGACGTTCCACCAAGCCAGCTTCCACCGACACGAGGTCGGATGGACAATTGACCTCCCAGATGCCTCCTGGCGGCGCCCCGACCTCGATCATACGGATCGGCACTCCAGCGTCGAGGAAACGTAGCTGTTCCAAATCCTCGGTTTCCTCGAAGATGGATGGTTCGAGACCCGGATAGTGCATGAGAGCATCACGGCGGTAGCCGAAAACGCCCATGTGGAGATAAACCGGCGGACGGGCCACTCGCTCGGGAACGAACGGAATGATGCTCCGGGAAAAATAAAGCGCATCATAGTTTCTGTCGAAGACAACCGTGATCGCGCGCGAGCGCCCTGCTCTCTCATCCGCGCGAAGGCAATCCGCTGCAACCGGTGAGCAACGAACCATGGCGGTCGCCACTTCCACACCAGGCGCTTCGCGCATGCTTTGGATCAGAGCCTCGACGGCAAGCGGCGGTGTAAGCGGCGCATCGCCCTGGAAGTTTACAATGAGATCGGCTTTGATGCCGGCCGCTACGAGAGCCTCCGTACACCGCTCAGTCCCGTTGCGGCAATTGGAGGACGTCATAATGACACGCGCGCCAAACCGCTCGGCTACTTCCTGAATTCGAGCATCATCGGTCGCGATCCACACTTCATCGACGCCGTTCACGAGGTTCGCCGCCTCCCAGCTCCGAAGCAGCAAGCTCTTCGCCGCGCCCGAAACCCCTCGTAGTTCCACAAGGGATTTACCGGGAAACCGCGTGGATCCGAAACGTGCGGGTATGATGATGGCTACACCGTGATCCTCGCAGGAGAATTCCTTGCCCCCGACTACGCGAAGCATTCAGGCAACCCCGTGACGCAAGACATCGTGAATGTGAACAAGCCCGATTACCTGCCCGCCAATCATGTCGGCCAGCACGAACAAGGATGTGATCCGGGATTGCGACATGGTCCCGAGTGCATCGCGCGCCAGAGCCCCGGACACAAGTGTGCGCGGCCGCTTCGTCATGATTTCCTCGGGACGCAGCGATGCCAGCTTCGTCGCATTCCGGCGCACATCCCCATCGGTGATCACGCCAAGCAGACGCTTGGTGTCGTTGACGAGTCCTACGACGCCAAAGCCCTTTTCGTTCATCAGGTCCAGAACGGCTTCGAGCGACGCATCGGCGCGAGCCAGCGGCAGTGCATCACCGCGATGCATGAATTCGTCCACGGCGAGAAGGTCGAGCCCATGGCTTGCTCCTGGAATACGCCGATGAAGGTCGGTCGCCGTGATGTTCTTTAGCCGCAAGAGCGTGATCGCGATTGCATCGCCCAGCACGAGCATCATCGTAACAGAGGTGGTCGGAGTTTGAGAACGGCGGTGCAAAATTAGACCACGGTGGCGGCGGCGAAGTGCTGCTGCGGGCGGCGTAAAAGTCGTCCACTTTGCCTTCTTTGCGCGAGCAGGGAGGGCGTGGAGATATATACCGTGGATCTTTACCTGAAGGTGCGTCTTGCTTGCGCGGGCGGCATGAGCCAGCGTGAGGCGGCGAAGCATTTCAACGTATCGCGCGACACGGTCCGCAAGATGCTGTCGTATTCGGAGCCCCCCGGTTACCGCCGGACGGCGGCGGTGCGGCGGCCCAAGCTGGAAGCGTTCGTTCCGATCATCGATGCATGGCTTGATGGTGACCGTCAGGTTCCGCGCAAGCAGCGTCATACGGCGAAGCGGGTATTTGACCGCCTTCGCGAAGAGCACGGTTTCACCGGCGGCTACACGATCATCAAGGATTACATCCGACAGCGCGAGCAGCGCAGCCGGGAGATGTTCGTGCCGCTGGCGCATGCGCCCGGCCATGCCCAGGCAGATTTTGGTGAGGCCATGGTCGAGATCGGCGGTGTTGTGCAGAAGGCGCATTTCTTCGTGCTCGATCTACCGCACAGCGACGCCTGCTACGTGCGCGCCTATCCCGCTGCCGTTGCCGAGGCATGGATGGACGGCCACGTGCACGCCTTCGCGTTTTTCGGCGCGGTGCCGCTGTCGATCGTCTACGATAACGACCGCTGCCTGGTCTCGAAGATCCTGCCCGACGGCACGAGGCAGCGCGCCCGGCTGTTCAGCGGCTTCCTGTCGCATTACCTGATCCGCGATCGTTACGGCCGTCCCGGCAGGGGGAACGACAAAGGCAGTGTTGAAGGGCTGGTCGGTTATGCTCGCCGCAACTTCATGGTGCCGATCCCCCGGTTCGCGACGTGGGAGGCGTTCAACCTGTGGCTCGAGGAGCAATGCCGCAAGCGTCAGAACGACCGGCTGCGGGGCGAGAGCGAGACGATCGGCGAGAGGCTGAAGCGCGATCTGGCGGCGATGCAGGAACTGCCGGCTGCCCCGTTCGAGGCTTGTGACCAGACCAGCGGCCAGGTCTCGTCGCAGGCGCTGGTGCGTTACCGGACCAATGATTACTCGGTGCCGGTGCGCTTCGGCCATCAGGAGGTATGGATCCGGGGCTATGTCGGCGAGGTGGTGATCGGCTGCCGGGGCGAGGTCATTGCCCGTCATGTGCGCAGCTACGAGCGCGAGGACGTGATCTTCGATCCCATCCATTACCTTCCCCTGATCGAACAGAAGATCAATGCGCTCGATCAGGCAGCGCCCCTGCAAGGCTGGCACCTGCCCGAAGCGTTTGCAACGCTGCGCCGCCTCATGGAAGCTCGTATGGGCAAGCATGGTCGGCGCGAGTATGTGCAGGTGCTGCGTCTGCTGGAGAGCTTCACGCTTGCCGATCTGCATGCGGCCGTAAAGCAGGCTCTCGATATCGGGGCGATCGGCTTTGATGCCGTGAAGCATCTCCTGCTGTGCCGGGTGGAGCGCCGACCACCCCGATTGGACATGGCGATCTATCCCTATCTGCCCAGAGCCAGGGTGGAGACGACATCGGCGCGCTCCTACATGCAGTTGCTCTCGGGCGATGCGAAGGATGCGGCATGAGCAGTCCGTCCCCCGAGCTGTTACTGGCCAGCCACCTCAAGACGCTCAAGCTACCAACCTTCCTGCGCGAGCATGACAAGCTGGCCCGGCGATGCGCGGCCGAGGGCGCAGATCACGTCCGCTACCTTGCCCGGCTTGTCGAACTGGAGCTGATCGACCGGGAACGCCGGATGGTCGAGCGCCGGATCAAGGCTGCGAAGTTCCCGGCCGCCAAGAGCCTCGACAGCTTCGACTTTGCCGCGATCCCCAAGCTCAACAAGATGCAGGTGCTGGAACTGGCACGCTGCGACTGGATCAACCGCCGCGAGAACGTCATAGCCCTTGGTCCCTCGGGAACCGGCAAGACCCATGTGGCGATCGGCCTCGGCCTTGCCGCCTGCCAGAAGGGCCTGACGGTCGGCTTCACCACCGCGTCCGCGCTGGTCAGCGCGATGATGGAGGCACGCGACGAACGCCGCCTTCTGCGCCTCCACAAGCAAATGGCCGGATACAAGCTCCTCATCATCGATGAACTGGGGTTCGTGCCGCTCTCGAAAACCGGCGCGGAACTGCTGTTCGAGCTGATCTCGCAGCGTTACGAGCGCGGCTCGACGCTGATCACCAGCAACTTGCCGTTCGACGAGTGGACCGAAACGTTCGGCTCCGAGCGCCTGACAGGCGCGCTCCTCGACCGGCTTACCCACCACGTCTCCATACTCGAGATGAACGGAGAGAGCTATCGTCTGGCCCAAAGCCAGGCGCGCAAGGCACGCTCCAACCCCTGACAGAAAAGACCATCCGTGTGTTGGCGACCCCCACTCGGGCTACGCCCTCGCGGCGCTCGCCAGCACACGGATCACCCGGCCTGATTTTGCGCCGCCCAATGGCCGACTTTTACTCCGCCGTTGACAGGAGTTCGGCCAAACGGACAAATCTCAGGCTGTGCAGGGAGAAGAAGATGAACATCCGCGCTTCTGGCAAGAAGCGAGTCCTGGTTTGCCGTGATCGCGATGATGGGGACGCCCAGCATCTGCGCCCACCTGACGATAGCTCCGCACCCCTGAGCCTCTCCGGTTCGCGATAGCATCAAAATGACATCGCCCGGCACCATGACGCCGATACCCCCATGCAGAGCTTCGAGCGCATTCAGATAACATGATGGCGTACCCGTTGCCGAGAATGTTGTGGCCAGCTTGGGTCCGATATTGGCAGACTGTCCTGCGCCGAGCACGAGCAGTCGGCCCCTTGCATCATGGATCAACTTGACCGCTTCTACGAAGGCATCGTCGACGTCACAAAGTGACCAGAGCGCTTCCGCCTCCGTCGCTATGGCCTGACGGCCAATGGCAAGGATGGAGGATGAATCTGCCTCCGTCGCGCCGGTCACGGTCATGGTCGCACGTTCCTTTTGCTCCACCAGGCACACGCAAGCTTGATAGCCACAAGGTACGCTAATCGAACATCGAACCCATCACGCTAGGAGAATCCACAGTCATTTATGGAATATTCTCGCGGGTTCGACGCCAGTGCCGGGAGATCGCGGAGGGCGATTTTCAAAAACCTATTGTCGTCTTCTGCCGATGGACAAGTTCGAACCAGTCCATCATCGCTGAGGCCGCAGCGTCCGACAAGGCGACGTATACCCGACGCTTGTCGGCATCATCCGCTCGGCGGACGAGAATCCCCTTCTCCGTCAGGTTCTTGATCCAGCGAAGCGCGGTGGTGGCCGGAACAGATGCGGCCATGCACAGGCTCGAGGTCAGAATCTCAGTCCCGCGCAGTCGGGCTTCCATGAGATCGAGCATCATGTCCCAAGCCGGATCCGCGAACAGATTTCCGTCGAAGAACTCGGCCCGCGCCCGCCGCATGCGCAATATGAACTGGATATCCCGCACGATCATCGCTTCAATTTCAGAAGCTGTGTGCATCCGATCGGGCTCCCTTGCGGAAACGGACCGTGTAACCAACAGCGGCATTTCGTCCGCTACCTCCGCGGGCTCCGAGAACAAGCGGACGTGAAGGTCTCCATCGGTTTGCACAGACCCGGCACCGGAAGTCGAGGCGAGCGCCGGTATGGCGAAACTTCCCGAAACCAAAATCGGACTACTGTGCGAATCGCCACCCTGGAAATGCCCGGCATCGGGACAACCACAACCTGGCGCGACCCTAGAGAGCGAGTCGCCACCCTCGACCGACGACAAGTGGATGGTCGGCACCATATGTCGGCCTGCCTCCAAAGGCGCGGCCATCCCCGGCGCGGACACAACGAGGATGCCTGTCTCGCTTATGCACATACGCACACACCATTCCCAGTTGGCCGGCCCCACCCTCATTATGAGATGCAGCCGATGCATTGACAGAAGTCAATCACTTCTGAACAAAATCAACGAAGAGCGGGCATCGCGAATATTATTGTCACTTTCCTGTAATATAGAGTCCGCCATATGGCAGAGGAGCTAGCCGAACCTGACCCTTCCATTCATGCTTAATCCTTTACCAGACTTGCGACTGATCGCCGCACTTGGTCTTGGCGGCGTCCTCGTTGGGAGTTTCATCGCGACGGCTGTGGTACGATGGGACACCGGTCGTCCGATTGTTATCGGGCGCTCGCGATGCGACCACTGCGCACGGGTGTTGGCGCCCGTCGAACTCATTCCGCTACTCAGCGCAATCATCTCACGGTTTCGATGCCGGACGTGCAATGCGCCGATCGATGCCTTGCATTGGCAAATCGAGGCCACTGCTTGCCTCGTCGGTGTCTTCGCCGGGATGGCCACCCCCGGCATAACCGCAATCGCGGGCGCCATATTTGGATGGCAGCTTCTCGCACTCGGCGCATTGGACGCGCGCCATTTCATCCTGCCAAATCTCCTGACGACGGCACTTGCCATCACCGGCCTTGCGGCAAGCCTCAGCAGTGCCGGTATTGGCCCGAGCGACAGCATCGCCGGCGGCCTTGTCGGTTTCCTATCCCTTTGGCTGGTGAAGCAAGGCTATCGTCGGCTGCGCGGTCGAGACGGACTGGGAGGCGGAGATCCTAAGTTATTCGGGGGAATCGGATGCTGGCTTGGCTGGCAGGCGTTGCCCCACATATTACTTGGCGCGAGCCTGATCGGCCTCGTCATGGCCGTGGCTGTCCTCAGGGAGGGACAAGAGCCGCTCTCAAGCCGGCAACTGCCATTCGGCGCCTGTCTGGCGCTGGCAGGTTTCACCGTCTGGCTCGCCTACCAAATTGCCGGGGCCTGAGCCCAAAGCATGAAACTTAAAAATCTTTTTGCCCATCGCAGGCAATCCGAACCGTATTTCTTTGCCAAGATTGCTTCGGCGCGTGTCCTACTAAAAGAGGCCTGCGAGCACGTAGCTGAGGGCCTGACGTCTTTGGGCGCCACGCCCTTCAAGTGCAAGGACATACATGGGGGACAACGAGCACGATAAGCGGGCGTGGGCGGTTTATTGCGCTTGCCGGATTTCCGACACGCTCTACGCGATGAATCCCTTTCTGACGCAGCAAAATTTCTACGCGCAACAGCTACGCGCACTTGCTCTGGTGTCCGTTATCGCCAGGAAACGGCTCCTACCCGGTCGGCGAAACATCTGCATCGTGGGCGCCGGTGTCGCGGGTAGAATGCTCGCAGCGGGCTTTGCCAGTGTCGGAGCGAGTGTCAGGCTGATAGAAGCCCGGACAACACCGTTTGAGCGATATCGGGATGCGACCCATCGGGAGCTTCACCCGAATATCATATTCTGGCCCAAGCAGCAGCCGACGCCGGCCACGGCCCTGCCCTTCCTTAACTGGGCGCAGTCCCAGGCGGACATGGTGATCGAGGATATTCTCGATGAATGGCAACGCGGCTTTGGCCCGAAAGTCGATCTCGTCCATGATCAGGTCGTTCGGCTGCAGCACGATGCCAGCGGCGTTTTGCTTGAACTTCAGAGCGGCGCCAGCATCGAGGCCGATATTGTCGTCCTCGCCACAGGCTTCAAGCCGGAGCGCGGTTTGGGTGCGCTCATATCACCGAGCTACTGGTCGCCCAACGCCATAGCTGATGAAGCCCAGGCGGTTCTCGTCAGCGGCACGGGCGATGGCGGCCTCATCGACGTGCTTTCCCCCATTCTCGGCGCCAAGGTCACGCGTGCCGCCCATATGCTGGCTGTCGCGTTGACGGACAGCGAAGTTAAGCATGATATCCTGGAGGTCGAAGCAGAGCGAGCGTTGCACAGGATTCCCGGAACTGGCGACAGCACTGATCCGTGCGACTTTTACCGCAAGGTCGTTTTCAGCCAGGAGACACAAGGAAAGCTGTCCTCGTTTGCGGGCGCGGACGATCGTCTCTCCAATCGTAAGATCACGCTTCTGCATCGGTCGACCAGTCCCTATTCATTCACTGCCGCCCCTATCAACAAGCTGCTGCTCGCCTTCTTCAGTAACGGAACGAGGCGATATGTGACGGCCGTCAAAGGGGTACTCGAAGTCGAGGAGGATCAGCATAGGATGATACCCGACAACGACGACGGCGCGCCGCTCGACCCTCCATCGGGGTTCGATCGCGTCATCATCCGGCATGGCGCTGAGCCGGCCGCAGCGGACCTGTTGAGCGCCACCGAGCTCGCTGGCCTACGGGAAAAGGCCGTCGAACATTCCGCCGCAGCCGATGTGAGCGACTATGACAGAGAGGTGTTTCGCTGGACGAACGACGGCATGGGAAAGTCGGGCGTTTCGCTCGAAACTCTACCGCGAACGGTGCGCAAGACGCTCCTCCATATCGGTCGAGCCTATGGGCTCGATTTTCAAACCACTATCATAGTGGATGACTGTTTCACCAACGGTCGACCGATCAAGGTCGTCCTCGACGCGGAGGATAGGCGCAAAGCCGAACAGCTGCGCCTGTTTCCTCTCCGTGTAGGCCCGGCGTCCGTTCAGGTCGCATCCGTCAACATTCATCGCAACAGGCCCCCAAATGACGAAGCGTAGCGGTCTTTCAGAACCCAGCCGGCTTGCCAACAACGCTCTCCGGCTTGGAACCATCATCAAGATCGGTATCGTCGGCGACGGCGACGCCCGCATGATGATTTCCGCCATCATCACACGCGAAGACTGTGAGGATGATAATCTCTATCTTCTGTTGACCGCGCACTCGCATCTGCTGCCGAGCGCCGAGGAGGTCTCCTGCACTTTGATCCGAGGGCCTGGAAAGCAACGCCTCGCATTGGGCACGCTGGTCCCTCCCGAGGAGGTCCTGGGTCCAGAGAGCTCCAATCTGGGCTTCCACGTCATTCGCCTCGAGGCGACCCCGTTGTTCGAAAGCCAGCGGGAGAACGCAAAACCCCTTGCGACGGTCCGAAACTTCCGGGAGGGAATCTGGAGTGATGGCCTGTTCCACGTTCGGCGCCTGAATGATCCCACATGGACGGATCCCGACTATGGCGATTCCCGTCGTAGCGGCTCAATTCGAACGAACCGCCAATTGTCGAGCCCGGTCATCAATCGCAAGGGACGGGTTGCTGGAGACCTGGACGAGGTGCGCATTCCCGACCTCGGTGCGACACTCTACTATTCCTACTGCGGCCTCGTGACCCGCGGCCGCAACCGCCCCCTTGCAGAACCGCAGGCACTGGGTGCGCCCGTCATTTCGGAATCCGGCGCGCTGTCGGCGATCATCGTTGGCGCGGCGGATCAGGAGACGCTCGTCTTCCCGATCGAGGAACTGCGTAAAGGCCGGGCGATCAAGTTCGTGACACTTGGTGAGGATTGGCCGAAGGTCAAAATCGCCCAATCATCCCGCACTTTGAACAATTCCGGCTAGAAGCCTCATTTCAACCCAGTTTTCAGAGGACGGCGTATGCTTTGGCAGATAGCCGGCGCGGGACGCTTGATGCTGATCGTCTTGTCCGTGCAACATCGCTCCCTTAAACGTCTGACGGTCAACCAGAAACAGGGGTGTTGTATGAGAGGAAACCACCTTGTCCTGTGTTGCGGCCGCCTTTCCTGACCCTCTTACACCGGAAGCGATCATCGTCGATGCAGCGCGCTGCTGGCGAGAAACGGTAGACCGGCATCGCCCCATTCTGCCGACCTTGTTCGCGCGGCTTGAAGTACGCGACGCTGGCTTTCTGGCCCCTGCCATCGCAGCACTCCTGTCAATTCTCGAAGCTTGGTCCGGGCGCCGTTTTCGAGCGGGGGATGGAAGCACCACGGTTCTCACCAACGACGAGCAAGTGCTTCTAGGGTTGTTGGAGACTGCGGCCCCACCTGCTGCTATCCACGCCTCGCGACCGGGCCTGACAGGACCGCTTCGGGTCGCTCTGCGCTCTACGCGTATCATGATCCAGCGTGTACTTGGCCTCGATCTTGGGGAAAGACGAATCGATACTGGAGAGGGGCCATTTCTTTTAGGTCGTGCTACTGACGAAATTGAGCTTTCGCCGAAAATGCACAGGCTCGAACCGGAGCCAGATTCTGTCGACTGGGAGGCGGCAGTTGTGAATCAGGCCCGGAGCAAGAAGCCGGAAGATCAATCCTGACCACGGGCCTGGCCGGGAATCGACCTCGATGTCATTGGACGCGATGTTTTCGAGGTGCCGGTCCTCACGATAATGCAATCGAGCGGCACGGTTGCGGGAGTACATGGGCATTCCCTCACTATCGGGTCGACACGGCCATTCGCAGGATTTCGGCGGCGACACGCTGCGGTTCAGCGTGATGGATATAGTGCCCGCTCCCCGCGACGATGATATGCCGAGAATGGGTAAACCCCTGGGTGAACCGGGCCGCATGGGACTGCCAGAGCGCACGCATCCGCGGATCGCTTGTCGGGCTTCCCCGCTCGGCGGTGAGGATCGTCACGGGAATATCGCGGATGCTGGACAGGTCGGCGAGGCTGGCTTCGGTTTCCTCCAGCCCCCGGATTTCGGCGCGCTCGGCCGGCGACATGAGCGCCGCGAGGATGGACGGGATCTCGCACAGTCTAAGTCCTTCCGCCTTGCAGGCCCGGTTGAAGCCGGGGAGTCGCGGATCGACGAACACGAGGCCCGCGACCTCTTCCGGATATGCCTTGGCGAAGCTCAACCCATAGTTGGCGCCGATCGAATGGCTGACCAGGATATAGGGTGGCCTTATGCCGCCCTGGATCAACTTTTCGTGCAGATGGGCAGCGATCTCCGCGCCGGTGCGGCGGCCATCGGCGTCGGACGGCCAGAGCGGCCCGCCGCCGATCAGTTCGCCCAACGCGCCGCCGCGATAGCCTGCACGGCTCCAGGCAAAGACCGGCACATCGCCCGGCAGTGCCGCGCGGAGCGAACGCCAGCTCGCCGCGCCATCGCCTAGGCCGGCTTCCAGCACCACCGTCGGCCATTCCGGGCGGGTGTCGCTCGGGCGAGAGGCGGAAATTCCGCTGGCGCAGGCGGACAGGCCGAGAAAGGCCGCGATGGCGAGGATGCGCATGACAGGTCTCCCAATCAGAGCGCGATGGCGAGGCGAAGGGATGCGGCGTGGCTGCGCTCGCCGGAGCCGCTCACGGCACGCTCGTAGGACAGGCCGAAGCGCAGCCTGCCGCCCACGGCGACATCGGCGCCGCCGCCGAGCGTCAGCCCCTGGCCGAACAGGGTCTTGGTGCGAAGGCTGGCACTGTCGGCAATGTTGCCGATCAGCGTCGAGCCGATCCCGTGCGTATCGCCAGCGAGTAATTCCCGGTCGCGCAACTCCACATAGGGGATGACGGAGAACGAGCCGGGCCGATCGACCAGAGCCAGGCCGAGCCGGGCGCGCGTGTCGAGCGCCAGGACGTCGACGGACTGGCGATCGTAACGCAGGGCAAGCCCTTCTGCATCCTGCTCGGCGAAGCCGTGGATGCGGCCATGCACATAGTCGATCCCGGACCGTGATGACAGGCGCAGCCCGCGTCCGAGCATCGTCGCTCCGGCAAGTTCGACGCCGACGCCATAGCGTTCTCCCCTCGTCTCGCCCCTTGCCAACAGATCGAGCGCATGGGTGTCGCGTACGAATCCGGTAAAGCGCGGCCGGGCATAGCTCGCATGGAGCGCCACGCTGGCGTCGCTGCCAAACGTCATACCCGCGGCGCCCGAAACGGACCATTCGCGCGCCTTGAAGGAATCGGTCGCTCTGATCCGCGCTTGCTGGTCGAGCCAGGCCCCGGACAGGGCCGCGAAACCGCGCGATCCGAGCGGCCATTGCACGCCGAACAGGCCGCCGCGCTGGCGCAGGCGCAGGCCGTCCCCGGCGCTGCCATCATAGCGGGCCGTGGCGAAGATCGGCGCCGCGAACAGGACCGGGCGGTTCCCACCCCCGGCGGCAAGCGCACGGGCGGCGTCGGTTTCCTGAGCGATCCGATCCGCGCCGGTGGTGAGCGCATCCATCATGCGACCGGCATCCCGCGCCGCTTCGCCTGACGCACCATAGAGCGTGGCGCGATACCAGTCGGCGAGCAGCACATGCCCCGCTGCGGTCAGGTGATTGGTGTCGAAAAAGACATGGGCGTTCTGCACTTCCGTGTCGGCGGCGCAAAGCGATCCGCTCTCCGTATTGTAGCAAGGCGTGTCGAAGGTCGCGAAGCCGAGCTTGGCATAGTCGCGGCGCAGATGCGCGAAGAAGGCGCCCTGATCGACGAGGACGACATTGGTGCCCGCCGGGAGGCTCGGCCGCAGCGCGGCGAGCGAGGCAACGAGGTCGGTGTTGATGTCATCGACGAAGCCGCCGATAGCGCCGCGCAGGTCGGCCAGCTCCTCGCCGCCGAGCATCGGAAGATATTGGACCGGCTGCACGGTCGCGACGACGATCGTGCGCGCCCCACGCGCGCCGAGCGCCGCTACATGGCCGGTCGCGGCGGTCACGATGTCGGACTGGATCGCCTCGGGCGCCTCGTCCGCCAGCAGGCGCGTGAGGTCGTTGGTTCCGGCATGGATAAAAAGACGATCATCCCCGGCGACGCGGATCGCGCCGCTGTCCTGTAGCTGCGCGAACAGCTCGATCTGGCGGGCAACGCCGCTGTCGACAGGAAGGTCGTCGCTGCCGCGCTCGGTCATGTGTGCGCCCGACACCGCGAAGTTGAGTGAGCGATAAGGTGGCTCGGCCGCTAGCGCCGGCGCCACGCCGGGCGATATATGCTCGACCCACACCGGGCCGTTGGAATCCCGGCACAGCCCGTCGACGCAAGA
The DNA here is from genome assembly GCF_024611135.1 of Sphingobium sp. CFD-2. Classification (NCBI taxonomy): domain Bacteria; kingdom Pseudomonadati; phylum Pseudomonadota; class Alphaproteobacteria; order Sphingomonadales; family Sphingobiaceae; genus Sphingobium; species Sphingobium sp. CFD-2. The sequence continues at coordinate 3,117,165 of NZ_CP084405.1, forward strand.
ATAGGGCACGCGGTCCTCGGGCGACAGGCCGCCGATGATCTGGAAATTGCCCTGCTCCAGATCCGAATCCCCAAAGAAGTAATCGTTCTGAGCGAAGGCGGGCGATGCGGCGAGCGCGATAGCGGTGGCGGACGCCGAGAGACGGGCAAAGCAGTGAGAGAGGAGCATATGACGCAGTCCTTTGGGGAATTGGGCCTGATGGAGCGCCCCGGTCATGGCCGGCGAGTGCCGGATCGTCGTCCGGGCCAAGCGGCCCGGTCGCCGTCCAGCTGGCCCGGTCGTTGCCGCCGCGCACAAACTGTTGCAGATGTTTAGAAAACCAACCGGACAGGACATGATCGCAGCCGACATCACCGCCATTTCGATCGGCATGGGCGTCACCGCCGCGCTCGCGCTGGCCCTGCGCCGGCGCGATCGTCCGCGCCTAGGTGCGGCGCTCAGTGCACTGGCGCTGTTCGAGCTATTGCTGGTCCTGTTCCTGTTGCCCGACCTTGCCGCAGACGGACCCGCCGGATGGATCGTCGGTTGGGAGCTGCTGGTGCTGCCCGCCTTGCCGGTGCTGCTGCGGCGTTATCTCGACGGTTTGACCGGAACGGTCGTCACACGGCGCGACTGGCTTTGGGCGCTGGCGCCGGATGTCCTGCTGCTGCCGTTTCTGCTGGTCGCGCCCGCCGCTCGCAGCGCCTTGCTCGCCGGTGAGGTGCCGGACCTGCCGCCGCCGATGCTGCTCATGGCCGTGGCCTCGGTCGGATTGTTCTGGCTGGCGTGGCTGATCGTCACGTTCGCCAGCGCCATTGCCATTGCCATCCGGCTCCGGCGGCATCGGACGCGGCTCGCCGCGATCTACTCGACCGAAGGACGTGGCGACCTACAGGGATTTGCGGTCACGGCGGGGCTGCTCGGCGTGATCTTCTGCGTCCAGCTCGGCGAGATGATCGCTGCCGGGTTTGGCGTTGAGCTGCTTAGCGGACGCGCCGACGATGTTTTTCTGCTGGCTGTGATCCTCGGCTTTGCCGTTCACGGCCTCACGGTGGAGCCGCCACTGCCGGAATGGGCCGATGAAGTGCTTGCACCGGAAGCGCCGCAACCGGACGTGCCGGAGCCGCTTGCCGAATCTGGCATCGTCGAAGGTTCCGCTGCCGCTCGCCCCGCCTATGCCCGGTCTGGGCTGGCGGACGCCGATCTCGACCGGATTCTTGTTCGGCTCGATTGTGCGATGGCCGAGCAACAGCTTTGGTCCGACCCGATGCTGACGCTGAAGGATCTGGCCGATGCGGCGAGCGTGCGTCCTGGCTATCTCAGCCAGGCGCTCAATCAGCGTCGCGGGATCAGCTTCTTCGACTATGTGAATGGTTGGCGGATCGACGCTGCTTGCGGTCTCCTGTCGCAAACAGACAAGACGGTACTCGCGATTGGCGAGGAGGTCGGGTTCAATGCGAAATCCACCTTTAACGCAGCCTTCCGCAAGATGCGGGGCATGAGTCCGAGCGCTTGGCGAGATACACGACCTGACGCAACCTAGCTTACGATGGAGTCCAATCGCCTCCCGCTAGTCGATTGAAGCCTTTTCTCGGCCCATGACAGCCATTTCGCTACCGTGTCCGGAAGGCACAGGACGTGTTAGGGATTCTCCTAGTGCCGATGAAGCCCCGGCGATCTAGAGTATGCTGCACTCACCACGCTGGGTGGTCTGTGAGGAACGCGACGCATACGGTATTCATCGCCATTCTGTGTAGCGCGGATCCGGCAGGAGACGAACGACACGCATGGCTGGAAAAAGCTACCATGAGGCGAATGTCTATGAAGCCGCAAAGGCACGGATGCGTCTCGTGTTCAGGCATTTCGAGCGCGTATGCGTGGCCTTTTCCGGCGGGAAAGACAGTTCGGTCACGCTTCATCTGGCGCTGGAAGTCGCTCACGAACTGGGACGCGTACCGGTCGACGTCCTCTTCGTAGACCTCGAGGGGCAGTATCAGTTCACAATCGATCATGTGATCGAGATGTTCGACCGGGATGATGTCCGGCCGTGGTGGATTTGCCTGCCGATCAACCTGCGTAACGCCTCCAGTCTGGAAGAACCCTATTGGTGTTCCTGGGAACCGGAGCGCGAGGCTGACTGGATTCGTCCGATGCCTGAGCATCGCTCTGTCATTCGTGATCAAGGCTATTTCCCCTTCTACGAATACCGCATGGAGTTCGAGGAGTTCATACCCGCATTCAACGAGTGGCTGGCGGACGGGACGCCGACTGCTTTCCTGGTAGGCATCCGCTCGGATGAATCCCTGAATCGTTACCTGGCCGTCAAGCGCCGTGCGCGCGTCAAGAAAAGCGCGTGGCGCTCCCCTCGGACCGGCGTCCCTGTACAATGGAGCGCTCGCGACCTTGCTGGCGGTGATGCCGTCACCTTCTTTCCGATCTACGATTGGAAATTCGAAGATCTCTGGCGATATGTCGCGGAACACGGTTGCGCCTACAATCGCCTCTACGATCAAATGTACAAGGCTGGCCTGCCCTTTTCCCAGATGCGGATATGCCAACCCTATGGTGACGATCAGCGCAAGGGCCTGGATCTTTTTCATCGACTGGAGCCGGAGACCTGGTTTCGCGTCGTCAAACGCGTTGCCGGTGCAAACTACGCTGCCCGTTACAGCCGTCAGCGTTTTCTGGGCTACCGGGGAGGTCTCGGACTGCCTCCGACATTCACGACCTGGCAGCAGTATAGTGAATTCCTGCTCAAGAGCATGCCTGGAGCTTTACGCACCGTATATGAACGCCGCATCCAGCGCTTCATCGACTGGTGGGCTGTTCACGGCTATCCGCTGTCATCCTGGCCGGATGCAGGCGATCCGAAACTGGAGAATCGCAAGCAGCAACCGTCCTGGCGTCGCGTTGCCCTATCGCTGCTCAAGCAGGACATGGCGCGCTCCCTCTCATTTGGATTTGCCCGGCGCGATATCGACACCCTGGCCCTGACACATCGCGGTAACGGATGAACATTCTCGACAGCTTCGAAATTACCCAGATGCGCTCTGCCGACGGTGAGGCCGCCTTCTTTTCTGTCATGGGCCGGTTCTTCGCCAGCGCAGCTGTCCGGAGGGACTGCGGCGGATATCCGCTTAACGACGGGGCCGGCTATCGCTGGTTCGTTGCGCGCTGCACGCCAAAAGCAGAGGTTCTTGGCTTCGTTGGTGTCGAACGGCAGGCGGACATATTCAGAATCCGCTACGGCTATGTGTGCCCCGAGATACGCGGCAATGGCCTGTTTCGTGCATTACGCATGGCGGTCCTGGCCTACATTGATGATCTTGGCGCCGAAAGCTGGGCGAGTGTGCCGGAAACATGCGTGCAACCACTCGCGCCATATGGTTTCATCACCCATTCCACCCGGGGATCCTGGGTAACGTTGAAAAGGAACGCTCATGCCGCAGGTCGCGCAGATCGTGCAGCAGGCTGAAGCCCTGTTTTGCGAATTGGACAAGCTTCCCCTCGCCCGACGGGTGGAAGCACTCAACCAGCTGCGGCGTCAGCTCCACATGCACAGCCCGTTCGCTGAGGAGCCCGTCGATTGCCTGCAATGGGTTCCGGCCGAGAAGGTCCAAGGCAACGACTACAACCCAAATACCGTGGCCCCGCCGGAAATGTTGCTGCTGGAGCGGTCGATCGACGCCGATGGCTTTACGCAGCCTATCGTTTCCCATGAAGAAGATGATCGCCACATCGTCGTGGATGGCTTTCACCGCCAGCGTGTCGGTAAGCAGTCCAAACACATCCGGGATCGCCTCCATGGCTATTTGCCGATCGTTTCAATCCGTCTGGCGCGGGCAGGCAAGGCTGAGCGCATCGCCGCCACCATCCGGCACAATCGCGCTCGGGGCGTCCACGCGGTTCCACCGATGACAGACATTGTCGTAGCGTTGTTGCGTTCGGGGTGGAGCGACAAGGATGTCGAACGCAATCTTGGCATGGATGCCGACGAAGTCGTCCGCTTCAAACAGATTTCAGGCTTACCCGAGCTATTCCGCGACCATGAATATTCTCGGTCCTGGGAGTGAATTTGCTGAAGCGAGGAAGTGCTCGGCTCCCCCGCCCCCGCACCTCCCTTTCACCTACCTCCCCTCCTCCGCGCTTGCCGCCGCAAATACATCCGGCCCAAACCTTGCCCGCATGTGGTTGGCCACCTTTGCGGCATAGGTGCGCTGCCGCCAGAGCGTCGGACTGTGATAGATTCCGACCGCCTTCCAATAGTCGCCGGTCGTCCTCAGTCCGGACAGGAAGATCCAGCGTGCCGCTTCCGCGTTGAAGCAGGCATCATGTCGCAACCAGTGTCGGACCAGTGGTTCGGGCTTGTCAACCAGCCGGGCAATGCGCGGCACCCACCAGCTGTTGATCTGTAGCGGTCCTAGATCGTGGGTGCCGTTGGTGTTCGCAACTTCCGCACCCAGCCAGCCGGCTTCCTGCTCACGCAGCCCCCAAAGAGTTTTCTCAAGCCATCCCTGGCCGCGCGCGGCAATACGGATGCAACGGGCAATTTCCGATGCCTCGCCTGAAGCCCCCCGCTTTGCCAGTGCAGGATTCGATGTGCAGACCGCCGACAAGATCGCCAGTGTCGCGCACGCGATTCTGAAATGCCGAGAACAGGCGGTCGGTGAATTCCACTCCCTCACAGCGGCGCTCGATCGCGAAGGCCGGAACGGCCAGAGCCAACGCTGGCAAGAGGGGGAAAACCGCCGGGGTGGAACGGCGCGCCTGTCAGCAGGGCGAGCAATCGCTGCCCCGAGACGATTTCGATACCGTCCGCGCTGAGAACCACCGTGCGGCTTATCCCTCCAGTGCGGCCGGTATGGATGAACATGCCTCGGCGTTTTCGGGTCGCACAGAGCATGGCGAAGTCGCGGACATGCTCGGGCCGGATCGCGTCGCGATAGCGCTTCGCCTGAATCAGCCAGCGCTCGCCATCAATGACGACCTCGCCGTCGACGCCGCCGTCGCCCGTGTAGCGCCGATTGCGGATCACGCGATGCCCCCGCTGCTCGAAGGCTTCGAGCAGCAATTCTTCAAATGCCAGCGGGTCCATCGCCCGAAGCCGCGCGTAATGCAGTCCCGCAGGCTGGTCGCGATCCGGACCGCGCAATTGTTCGCACATCGCCCGTGCCTGACGACGACGCCAGCGGTGTTTGATTGGGATATGGTAGCGCCTGAACAGGAACACCAATAGCATAGCGAAAAGCGTCGCCAGCAGTAGAATATCCATGTGGTTCTCCTATCGATCATGTCCGCCGCCATGGCCGCCATGGCCATGATCGGGTTGAGGCTGGGGTTGGGATTGGGGGGCATGCTCGGTAGCGCCGCCGCGCTCATGCTCCATCGCCGTGCGAGCGCGATCGCGCTCGATCGTACCGCGCAGGAAACGATCAACGAGAGCTGCGCTTTCCTGGGCGCGACCAGCGAGGATATCACCTATGCCGCGCAGCCTTCGGTCGGCACGTTCCGGACGCTCCTGCTCGCGCTCTTCTCGCTCGGCTTTGCGTTCATCGCGGCCCCGGGCGTTCTTCACGCGGGAGCGATCATGCCTGTCCTTGTGACGGGCGCCGCGAACCTTATGGCTGTCGAGCTTCAACCGGCCGAGGCCTTCGAGCGAGGAGGTCTTCTCACCGGAATGCGAGGCGAGCTTTTCCGCGAGACGCTTAACGTCTTCGGTCCAGAGTTTGACACCATAGGCGGCCCGCGTGATGGCCGTGTAGTAGTTCTGAGCGTTGACTAGAGCGGACTCGACCGGAGCCAGTATGTAGACGCGTGCATAGGTCTTGGACTGCGCAGAATAAACGGTCTCAGCATAGCCGTGATCCCAGGTCCGATGCTCGGACAGGTCGACTGTTCGGATCCGCTGGCCGCGATCCCACTTGATCGTGGCCATGGTTCCGTCGAGCGCAAGGACAGTGCCGCGCTCGGCATTCTTGACGTCAATGTCCTTGTTGACCAATCGCCACTGAATGCGGTCACCCTGCGCAAGTTGACGTTCTTCGGGCAGGAACACGTTGACATGGGCCGCCTTGCCGAGTCGGGGATTCCAGTCGATCTGACGGCCGTTCTCATCGACCATGCGCACGATCTGGCGGCCTTGTCCGTTTCGGCCGACCATGACGACGCGATATTCGGCATCGCGCGCGATCCCCAGACCTGCATTGTCACGAGAGAACTTCAGCACCTGTCCTGCGGTGTAGAAGCGGGCAACCTGCTTTTCCTGCTCAGTCATGCCTGACGGGGTCAGCACCTCCAGCCGATGATCCTGGGCGGCGACCACGCCTTCGCGCTTCAGGGCCTCTCGGATATGGTTGTTGACGATAAGGCGGGTGGCGTTGTCGAGAACCAGGATGTTGGTGGCATCGCGGACCGACGGCTTGAGCCGGGTCCACTCATCGACCATATTTTTTGCAAGCTTCTCTGCGCTGTCGCCGCTGGTAACGCGATCGAGCGCCGAGAGGGAAGTCGCGTAGTCGCCTTTTCGCGCGAGATCGACCGCCTTTTTCATCTCGTCGGTCTGCTGGCGCCTGGACTCCTTGAGGTGGCTCGTCGGCAGGCCCAGTTGCTGGAGCAGCCAATAGGCTTTTCCCTGCTCGATCGCGCCGGTCTGCTTGTTGTCGCCAAGGAAGATGAGACGTGCGCCGGTGGCACGGCTGATCTCCAGCACGCGGAGCGCTTGCCGGTTGGAAAGCTGTCCCGCTTCGTCAAGCGCCAGAATATGCCTGTCGGTGATGCCGTATCCACCACTCGCAAGAAGAGATGCGACCGTGCGGGACTCAATTCTGGCCTTCTCGCCAAGCTCCGCCGTTGCCGACGATGTCGGCGCGAGCGCAATGGTGGTATGATCGTCTTTTGTCGCCTCGACCAGCGCGCGGACCAAGGTCGACTTGCCAGAGCCGCCGCCGCCATGGACACCGACAGCGCGGTTGGTTCCGGTGCCGATCGCTTCCAATGCGACGGCCTGTTCTTTCGACAAGCCGATCGCGCGCGCGGCCTCGGCCAATTGCTCGCGAGTGGCTACGGGCGATGCGTCGCCCATCGCGAGCGATAGATGCTCGGACAGGGCCAATTCGAGTTTCGCTGTCCGTCGTGAAGTACGTCCCCGCGGGAGCGGTTGATCGCCGGTCTGGCGCACGGTCTTGAGAAGCTTGCGGGTCGCTTCCTGCGCGTCGAACAACGGGCGTATGTCTGCAAACCGGACCTCGCCGACATGGGAAGCAAGTGCCGTGCGATAGAGGCGTCCGATATTGTTGACCGCCTCGCGCGTTTCGCTCTGACGAATGCCGAACAATGTCGCGCGGCGAGCGACGCTCGGGTTGGTTTCGATCGTTCTTTCGCCGCGCTCTTCGGCCGCCGCCAGAACCTTGTCGAGATCTTCACGATAAGGTTCGGCGCGTGTGCGCCATTGCGCATGCAGTTCGTCGATCCCGATCTTCTCCTTCGCTTTTCGGGTCTCGAAGAAAGAGATACGCCGTGCGGCCTGCCCGGTGTGGCCATGCTCTTCCGCATGTGCATTGATTTGCTCGGCGCGCTGCGAAAAGTCGCGAATAAGCTGGCCGGGGACGCCTTCGATTTCGAACAGCCCCTTTCGTGGATCGAAGCGGATCTCATGACCAATTTCGCGAAGGCTATGAGCCAGGTCGTTTCGGTAGATCTGCCCTGCGACAATCTGTTCGGTGAACATGGAGCGCGTCTCAAGGCTCGACATGCGCTCGCCGTTCGCATGGTTGGTCATATTGAGAGTGACGACATGGGTGTGGAGATGCGGGTCGAGTTCGCGGCTTGCATGCTCGGTGAAGCGAGCGAAGAGCAGGCGTCCGGTGGTTTCGTGGACGATTTCGCCCTCGACCCGCCGGCGTAGCTCGGCATGTTCCTCGAGGTAGGTGAGCGCCGCAGTTACTGCCTTTTCATGGGCAACGATGATCCGTTCGTCGCCTGTCACCAGTGCCAGGATCGATACCGATTTGGGGGCGCTGACATTGAAGTCCCAACCGGGATGATGCTGGATACCCTCCTTGCGACGACGGCCAAGTTGCTGGTCACCGACCTTACCGGCAAGAAGTTCCTCAAACTGTTTGGGATCTACCCGCCCCGAGAGACCAAGGTCAGCCGCGATGCGCCCGCCCCATTCGGATGGTTCATCCCCACCCTTCGTGTAATAATCGCCTACCGTGTAGTATCGACTGATATTGGCGGCGGTGCCTTTGAGGCGGCGAGGATGGATCATGCCGGTTTCGCCTTTTCGCGGGCGCCGTCGGCACGGTCATGGCTGGCGAGCGTCACCCGAACGCTGCCGCGAGACGCCCCAAGCAGGGTGACGGGCGTTGCGGTCCTGTGCTCGTTATCAGGGGCAACTCCCGCAGCGGCGAGGTCGTCATCCGTCTCCGGACTATCGGGTGCGGCAGGTACAAAGGCCTCATGATCTGCTGCTGCATCTTCGGGCGGCGGCGTTACGACAGGCTCGACGATGGGTGGGGTTTTCTCCTTGCCGAACAAGTCACCTTGGGCGGGAGGGGGCGATGGCGGTGCAGCAAGGGGCGCCGGTCCGTTGTCGCCTGCCCTCGCCTGCTCCGCTGCGGCTTCTGCCGCGCGGCGCACGGCGCGCGCCTGGGCGATGATGGTCTTGCCCTGGGGAAGGCGTTTGGGGGCTTCGGCGCGTTCGATGAAAGCTTCAGCGACCGTCGGCAGAGCGTTGTAGCGATCGTTGAAGCGCACGACGGGCAAGTTGCGGCCGAACCGGAGATAGCCGGAAAGGTTGGGAAGGTTGGTGACCTCCGTGTGCATTACCAGCGGACGGGTCACTTGCATGCGAGAGAGGTTGACCCCATCGCGCATATCGTTGACCCCGTAACTCATCCCTTCATTGGCCTCGACCTGTTCGACTTGGCCGAGATTCTCCGAGACGTGCTTGGCGGTGGTAGTATCGTTTGCCCGCAGCGCCACCCAGGTCGAGCAATAGCCGGTGATGGCCGCGGCATCCTGAATGCCGTAAGTCGCTTCGAGTTGGGGATAGGACTGGAAACCGAGAACCCCGCAGCCGCCATACTTACGGGCGCGGGCGAGAAAGTCGGACAAGCTGGGAAGTTTCTGGAGCGTCGGCAACTCGTCGATAACGCAATAGAGGCGACGGTTACGGTCGGGGGTGAGGCTCATGATCGCGCTGATCGCGATATCCAGCCAGACCGTGATGAGGGGCCGCAGCGAGGGAAGCTGGTCGGCCTTTACGGTGATGAAGAGCCAGCTGTCGTCCTCCTCATTTTCCACCCAGCGCCGGATCGAGAATCCATCTTCGGTATCGTCGAGATAGGAGAAGCTTCGCATGACCGAAGCGAGCTCGGCCTGGATGCCTGCCGACGTGCGTTCCCCTTCGGAGGAGATGAACGCTGCTGCATCCGTCCCTTTCACAAAGGCAGCGAGGTCGGCGAGCGGGGAACGCAATACCCGGTCGAGAAGGACCGAGATCAGGGTGTGCTGCTGCCGAGCCAGTTTCCGCAGCACGGCGACCAGCGTCCCACGGGCAGCCTTCGACCAGAAGGGGTCGCCATGCTTGTCGGGGATCGTGGATTCAGCGATCTGATCGTAATGATACTCCTTGGGCACATCGACCCAGGGACTCCAGATGGCGGTCCGCTCATCGAGCGGGTTCAACAATATGTCGTGCCCCGGCCGATAGAATTTCTCGACGAAGGAACCGGCGGTGTCATAGACGATCGCACGCTTGCCCTGTTTGCGGATCCCCGTGAGCATGGTGGTAATGGAGTTGGTCTTGCCCGTCCCCGGAGCACCGCAGATGAGGATATGTTCCGGCTCGAAGGCGTCCGGCACGGCCACCCCCCCGATAACGAGGCACCCTTTTTTCTGACGCCAGAGCGCCCGACGGACCTGCGCCACGGTTCCGAAACGGGCGCCGCGCAGATACTCGTTGGAGCCAAGGCCTTTCCCGGTTCTGGTGAAATAGAACCAGGCCCAGGCCAGCGCCGCGAGGGAAAACAGCCCCGCAAGAAGCGCCCCGTGGATGAGATCGGTTTCGAGCTTTTTGAGTGCCTGCTTGACCACGCCGGACTCGACCAGTGCGTCGGCCGAGGTCCAGTATTGGCGCCCCTCCGGAGTGCGGAATAGGACCGGGTCATTGGTCCCCGGCGCGGCATCCACCTTGAAGGTCGCTTCGACCAGCTTGACCAGGACGAACCGCTGATACTCGTTCGACTTCTCGAAGGCATACCAGCAAGTGCCCATAACCCAGAGGACCAGCCCGGCGACAAAGGTCTGGAAGAAGACCTGGGTGGTCATCCGGACGTTGTGGACGATCGCCTGACCGCCGCGGGTCCAACTCCCCAAGGTGTCATTGCGGAAGATGCTCATCGCGCGCCCCTCCCGCCGAGAGGCATGATCGTGGGCCATATGGTCCCCATGCTGGAGGCCAGGCGTAGCGCCAGCACCATGTCGGCGGGGGTTGGCCTACCCCGCCTCACGGCTGTTCTCCTGGGGCGAGCAACCCCTTTTCGTGGAGGAGGGCACGAGCATCCGCCATGCCCTGTTCGAGCGTCTCGGGCGAACGCTTCCGTACCGCCGCCGCGACGATGGACATCGTCTGCAGAACGCCGGCGAGGATCTCGTCCTGCGAGGTGAAGACATAGCCCGCGCGGCTGTCGGCAGCGTGTTCGAGTGCGGGTCTGACGAGTTCGGAGACGGTGACGCCGACGCGCCGCGCACGGCGGCTCAGACGGTCGAGCAGATCGTCATCGATACGGATGGTGATACGCGCCAAGGCGGTAGCTCCTGATGGAGCTTCGCCAAGGCGGTCTTGAAGCGACTGGCACTATAGCCGGCCTTCGAGGAAACCTCAAGAAATTCAGCATGTCCGACGCGTCAGACAGCGCAAAGCCGCAGTAATGCTGGGCTTTTTGGCGGTTCGATACTGAGTTGTCACTGGTGTCGGACACAGAATGTCGATTTTGTCCGACGCGTCAGACAGAATATGTTGTTGTTTTTAATGCTATTTCTGGCCTTAGCACCCGTGCGTACGGTGCATTACAAACCGCGAAGCGCGTGCGTCGCTTGCCCGCAGCGACGGCGTCGCTGCGTCTGCTCCACCGCTGCCGGGCGCACCCTTGGCGGCTGGGTCTATGTGGGGGGATGGGCCGCGCTGCGCGGCGGTGTCGCTTGTGGTGCGGTTGCGCCTATGCGACAAGGATCGCGTGACGAGCGGACCAGCCTTGAGAGAAGGAAACTGGTCATGCCGAAAATGTCGGAACGCGATAGGCTCGCCGATCTGGTCGAGCGGGAAAAGAAGATTGCTGGCGAGATTGTAGCGATGCGCCAGAAGCTACGGGATCGCTATGCTGCGATAGTTACGGCGCTGCCTGTCGAGCAAATGACGGAACGAGAGTTCCGCGACGTGCTGGGCCATGTGCTGCGGCTGGGCGGCGCTGCGGCGTTGGTCGCGCTCAAGGGGGCTTTAGCGGCATCCGATGCCCCCCGTTCGGGGAAGCCATCGCCGGCGACTCCCCCTCAAAAGGGGAATGACGGCGCGGCTTCAGGTGCCTCCATAGGGGCATGAGTTTGTCGCCCTGCCCCTTTTTTTCTCTTTTGCCGCCGCGCCGTCAGGCGCGGCGGCGACCGGCGGCACGAAAAAAGGCCAGCGCGCTGGAAAGCGCGCCAGCCTTGGCGGGTTGGCGGGTCTATGATGATGATGGGTAGCGCGGCGCCAATGAAGCGCCGCGCTATATCAGGTCAGGCGTAGCGTCTGGCGCGGCTGAATGTGTCTCGCGGCTCTATCGGGCCGGTTGCCTGCTTCGGGGTCGGCTTGGGCTTATCCTTGGGCCAGTGGAAGGCATGAATAGGAACGCCCTGTTTCCGCATGGTTTGATAAAGATTGGCCTGTATGCCTGAACCTTCGCACAAGATGGCTTCGACCGGCTCAAGCTCGGCCAGCTTCTTGTTGCGGGTGAAAGCCGGTTTCTTGCCTCCCCCATAGAGGCCATAGGCGACGACGGGGACGCCTTCCCGCGCGGCCCATGCTGCTGCAATGGCGTCTGCTCCCTTGCGCTGGCCGGTGGTAACAAGCGTCATATGGGGGATGCGGGCTTTGATTTCGCCTAGCTTGGTCCAAAGGGGTTCCCATTGCTCCCAAATGGCGGGGCCGGAAAAGATGACAATAGGGCCTTGCGGCTGGTGCTTCTCGCGCTTGGCAAGGGCGCGTTCGCGTAGGAAGTCCAGTGCGTTGATATAGCTTGCGGTCGTGACGGATGACGCTTTGCTGCCCTTGGCCTGCACCCATGCCCGACGCCAGCAAGCCTTATAGAGGGCTGCTGCATAGTCTCGCATTGTTTCGACATTGGCGCGCTGCTCGGCAAGCGACTGGCATTGAAGCTGCAAGTCCTCCAGTTCCTTGTTGAACACCTCGCCCGGCTCCATGCGCCGCGTCATTTCGCGTATCTTGTCGGCAAGCCGGTCCTCTTGGCGTTCCAGCGTTCCAGCGACAAAATGGAAGCTGTTGACGATGCCCCACGCGATTTGAGGGGCCAGCGCGTCAAGGCGGGTATCCTTCAACAGGTTATGAAGTGACGTGATAAGCTCGCCGCAAACCTTCTGCGCCGCGAAGGGTTCGGGCATGGTGTGTTCGCCCGGTTCGTCCCCCGGTTCGATGATCGAAAGGGGGAGCGGGTCACCAAAGGATGCCTGAAAGTCCGGGGTGGCGGTTTCTTCGGCATAAAGTTCCGCAATGTCCGTGAAGGTGCTAACGGTCTTGTTAGCTGATTTCTTGCTCATGAGTCTGACTCCTGATGACTGGATGATCGGTCAGGGTCCGGGGAAGCGTGGCTGCGCTCCCCCGGCCCGTCTTGGCCTAGCCGTTAGAACGCGATTTCATCGTCAAGTTCGGCGGCGGTGTTGTCGGCCAATGCGCCGTTATCGTCGGCGGTGCTGCCTCCGAAACCATAGTCATCGCCGCTGCGGGAAGGCGTGTTTTCGCGGGACGTGCGAACAGCCGAGCCGAAATCGTCACGGCGTTCCGGCCTGCGCCACGCTACGCGATAGCCTTCCTCAACCGAGCCGAAAAGTGCGATGGGGAGCGGCTCGGCCATGCTCGGATCGTCGATGTTTCCTTGCAAGAATACCTCGCCGGTCTTTTTTGCGACGGCTTCCCAAAGCGCGCCGACCTGAACCCAGCGATTGCCCACGTTGAGTTCTACGATTTCGTAATTGGGGGCCTGATCGTGCTGGCTTTCGACTGGGCGCAAGCCAAGCTTGGGCATATCAATGTTGCGCGTGGCGATCCAACCAAGGAGACGGCCATTCTTCAAGTTAAACTCACCAATATTCATCACCTATACTCCTAGTAAAAGTGCAACAGAGACAATCCCCAGCCGCACAATTACTTTACCCCCTCCCCTTTATTTTAGATATATTATTGTTTTCTTGACAGAATTTCATCGTATCTGGTGAGCCTGAGCCAGTAAAACGGCCGCGGTAGCGGCCCAATCACAAAGTATGCGAAGCATTCCTTCCTGATCGACGGAGGGTGAGACGGTGCCTGTCGTTCATCGCATCCGGAGCCGCCTTCGCCGGGGCTCAAGGGCTGCGGGTGGTCCGGGGATGCAAGGGACGTCGCGCTGCGGTCTTTAGAAGTTCTTGGAGATAAGGGGCCTGCCGACCCCTTTGAAACAGGCACTTTTGTCGGCAGGCCCCTTATCTCCTAGAACTTCTTGACCGGAGGCAGCCCTTGTATCCCCGGACCACCCGCGGCACGCCGAGACACTGCGAGGGCGGTGTAGGATGCGATGAACGACCTCGCCCGACGGTGATTGCGGACCGAGGCGCCCCGCCGAGGGCCGCAGCATCGCTGCCCAATGCGGGACGCTTGGGAGATGCGGCACCTTGAAGCTTGCTCGCGAAAGGGATCGTTACCGCGAAGCGGACAAGACCCCGCAGGGGGCTTGGTCGGAGCGAAGCGGAGATAGAGCCCGGTGCCCGCCCCTGGCGGGCATTCGCCCCGCTTGCTCGCTAGGCTGACCCTATCCAGAGCACATCGAGCAGACTGTTGCTGACCTTGCGTGCCTCGACAATGACATCGGAATATTCGAGCGGCGTCAAATCTTCAGCTCCGGATAGGCGCCAGACATGACCATCCTCTGTTTCGAGAAGGAACCCGCGGTCGCTGGTGTGCAAGACACCACGCAGGCGCAGAGGCACGACTGCCATGATTACACCGAAGCTCGACCGCTGCAGGCGGGCGCCCCTGCGGTGGAGGCACGAAAGAGGTTGAAGCGGGAGCCTATAGACATCGCTTTATCATGCACGAAACACTTGCAATTTGCAAATATGTTCCCTATATGTTTCGGCGTTGCGTAAAAGGATATTTCCATGATCGCCAGCTATCTTGCCGGTTTCGATTTCAACCTGCCTCTGGTTGACGCGGTCAATGATCCTGATTTGCCTGCTGTGCGCAGCCAGCTCGCGGCCCTGGCCATAAGCGAAAGCCTGGAAGGCGGTTACTATGAGGCGCAGGAGTTGGCGGAAGCCTTCCTCGAGGCGGCTCACGAAGCCAATGCCGAGATCAACGATCCCCATAGCCCGGCGCGCGATCGACTGGTGGACATCCTTGATCGCAACTCCCCCTACCAGCGCTGCCTGTTTGATGCGGTGGCTACACTGTCGTTGGCGGACGCGGCGAGTCATCTTGTCTGGCTTACGGGCCTGATGCGAGACCGCACCGATATGTATCGGCCGGTGGCCGCCGCGCGCTTGTCCATTCGCTAAGGCGTTTCTGCGGGCCTCCGAATTCCAGCGAATTCAGGTGAAGTTAGTAACCGATTGGCAGTAGATGCCGATGGGGCTAGAGGAACCGCGTTCGCCGATGGCGAACCGGAGTGTCGAAACTCTGAACGATAGAGTCGGCTGCAAGGCTTTTGCGGCCGGATGGCCTGTGCGCATGTCCAGGCTGTTCGGCTAAAGGTGCAGGCGCGCGTCTATCGTCGCGTTTTTCGATCGTCCGGCTCAGGGGCCGGCATCCTCCTTCGGAGGGTGCCCGCCGACTGAGTTGGGTTTAGCGGAAAGAGGCGGACATGACTGAAGACAAGTCAGGACTGAAGAAGGCCATCGAGTTAATGGAGGAGGCACTCGCGATCCTCATCGACCCAAAAGACCAGGTCGTGGCGATGCGGTTGTCGCACGCACTGGATCTGGCGAGGAGCCGGTTGCTAGAAACATCCTGAGAGATGGCAGTCTCTCCGGAATCGGAGAGGCGACGGAGCCTGCCCATACCCGGCTGGCAGTCGACCTTGGTCCAAGCGCTCTGTGCGCTGACATCATGTTTCCGGCGGTGCTCGCGGCGCCTGCTCCGATGCGAGCGCTTAACGCCCAGACCTTACCACTAGGGGCTGGTATCAATCGTCCTACCATATTTCTGGATCCGTGGCATGGAGCTCCCAGGTCCTCGCCGGGCGTCCGCATTCATGAACCTGCTCCCCGTTTTAACTGCTGTGAGTGCGATCATCCTGCTCGGCAAACCAGTTAGGCTATTCCATATCTTCGGCGGCGGCATCGCCCTGGCGAGTGTCGTGGTCGCGCAGACTATCCGGCAGCCCCTCGGGAGGCGGACACTTGCAAATCGGAGTCTTAGTTGATGAGTGAGGGAGTCTGGGATTTGATCCTGCGTTGATTGTTCGCCTCGTGGAAGTACTTGAGCGCCTTGCGCCTGTCTGTGGAGCAGTTCACGATGGACAACGTCGTAACGTGCTGAGAATCAGAACAGATGAGTGACGAGTCCGCCTTTGCATCTTGGAGAAGCTATTGGGATTTTGCGCGCGAGGTCTCCCATAAACACCGCTACCTCCTATCGCCGCCCAGCCGGGCGTTTCTCGACGAACTGATCCGGACGTCCGAAAAGCGGCAGAGCCGATTGCCCGCCGGCCACCGGCTCTGCCGGGCGCAGGTTGCTCACGGCGAGTATGACGACCCCGATGCCGGACCCCTTCCACGTCCCGCCCTGCCGGCGCGCATGGTTCCCTTGCCATATTCGGCCTCGGATGGCCGCGCCAATCCGCGCGGCATCCCGTGCCTCTACATGGCCGATGATCGGCACACGGCGATCGCCGAGGTGCGGCCGTGGATCGGGTCGCTGGTCTCGGTCGCGATCATGCGGACCCTGACAGACCAAAGGCTCGTCGACGTGCGCGACGATAGCGGTCGCACCCCGCTCTATCTCGAAGGAGAGCCCTCGCCGGATCAGCGCGAGGCAGCGGTTTGGAGCCATGTCGCCCGCGCGTTCCGCGAGCCTGTTCTGCGCGAGGACAATCGTGCCGGATATGCGCCGACACAGATCATTGCCGAGGCGTTTCGGAACCACGGCTATGACGGCATCGCCTATGGCAGCGCCTTTGGTGAAGGCCGAACCAACATCGTCTTGTTCGACATCGGCGCGGCGGAACTGGAAGCCTGCGAGCTTCACGGGATCAAGAATGTGCAGCTCGTCCACGACGAGGTTGAAAATCCTTACATCGTGCAGAAGGAGGAGGACGGCAGGACGTCCTTGGTGCGCAACGTCCTCACGGCGATTGGCCCGGTCGAAGGCCCGATGATTTCGCTGACCTCGGAGGCCGATCCGTCGTGAGCAGATGGACCGACCAGGATCTTCTGCGGCTCGACGCCGAGTTCGCGCAGGAAGGCGTCGCTATGCACGCACGGCCGATGCGCGCCGCGATGTCCATTCTCGGAAGCGGTTTCGTGATCGGCGTGCTCGGGAACCCGGAAGTCGACCGGATCACCGAAGCCTATCTGCGGCTGTTCCCGCAAACGCATCAGGCTTGGCCCGGCAAAGGCATCGGCCTCGCCGCGTCCGTGGACACGGTGCGCAAAGTGACCGTCGCCGTGATTTTTGGGACATGCGCGATTTCGGTCCACAAGGGCCTGGGCTTCGAGACCCATGAAGACTGGGTGCAGTGGTGCCGGGGAGACCCGGCCATCGCTGCTTGCAGCGCCCTTGCGTTCGCCGACACCTATGACCTCGCCTATGGGGTCAATCCGCCCGCCGGCGCGGCCTCCGCCGAATTGTGGAGGATGGCGCTGTCCAACCTGGAAGACGTGGCGAATATCCTTCCCACGGGTTTCAGCGTCGATTCCGTTCTGCAACCGATCTGCCTCACGGCCGAGTTGTCGATGAAAGCGGCGCTGGTCGATCTCGGCGACGATTCCAAGGCGCTGGCCAGACGCGACGTCGGGCACAATCACGAAGAACTCGCACGCCGGCTTGCAGCCAGGCATCCGCATCGTGACGATCCGATCGTCGCGGCGGTTGCGACAGCCCTCCCCGACTATGTCGACAGCCGCTACAAATCGGCGGGGCTGACCAGGCTCGCGGTTGTGAAGCTCGCGCTCGGCGCGCAGTTCATCGCGGCGTCCGCCGCGAGGAGACTGGGCGATCAGGACTTCGCGGACGAAATGGAACAGGAGTCGTGGCCTGGGCCGCGCAAGGCGGCGTTCTATGCCTAGCGCCCCCGACGTCGCCAGGGCTGACCCGGCGGACCTTGCTGCCGTGCTCGACTGGCTCGAACGCGAATATCAGGAGGATGGCGAAGGCTTCTGGAGCAACCGCGGCACAATCACGGATGCGCTCGAATATGAAACTCTCTGGGTCATTCGGCGCGGCGGCGAAGCCGTCGCCTTCCAGGTCGGAAGCTATGCCCCCGCCATCGCCAATGTCCGCAAGGACTGGCGGCGCCAAGGACTGGGCGACATGCTGTTCGCCGCCTCGCTCGAACGAGCCGTTGCCGACAACGTCAACCTCCTCTCGATCGAATGTTCGCCGCGCAGCTCGTGGAGCTATTGGCAGCGCCACGGTTTCGAGCGCTACGGTGATATGCGCGAGTGGGGAAAGCTGACCGCCCGGCGCGTGCTGGCGCGCGCGTTCGACGTGCCCTCGGAGCTGCCGGAGGTGCACGTCGTCATCGGCTTCTATCCCGAAGCCGTCACCTATGGTCGCGACGTGCCGCCGATCGCCGTGCATCCGGTTCGGGGCGGACGCCTCAACGATGGCGCCATCATGCTGGAGCGCCGCGTCATCGCCCTGTCGGATGACGAACCGGAAGGAAAGAACCTTGCGGTCAAGATCGAGGTCGACGGCGAACTGCGCTATTTCTCGAAGGCAAAATATGAGGAAGCTGCGGAGGCCGGCGTGATCCATGACCGGCATGGAGGCACCTTCTATGTCGACTACGTCGAGCCGCGCGAACCATAGAGAAGACTGGCATGGATCAACAGACCATCGAAAATACAATGCTGGCCGCGATCGCGACGCTTCAACAGGAGGAAGCGACGATCCTGCAATTCGATGTCGGTGAACGGACAATCTGCGCGTGCCTGGCTGCCATCCTGAAGCGCACCTTCGATCATCACGCAGTCCATGTCGAATATAATCGCCACGGGATTTATCCGAAGGAGATCGAACTGCCCGATGGGGCCGGTGAACTCACCGAGAAGCGCATCTTTCCTGACATCATCGTTCACAAACCAGGCCATGACGACGCAAATCTTCTTGTCGTCGAAGTGAAGAAAACCACCAATCCCGTCGACGACGACCTGGACATCGCCAAGCTTCAGCAGATCAAGCAGCAGATCGGTTATGATTTCGCCGTCTTCTTGCGACTGCCAACGGGTCCGCATCCCGATCCCGCCGGCCTTCGCATTGTCTGGGTATAGCGTCCGCTGTCAGGCACGTTGAGCCCCGGCCCCCTGGAACGCGATCGGTCGCGCGAACCGCCAAAGTCAGGGCCTTCATCGTCGGCAGCCTCGCTTGCCGCCGATGTCAAAGCCGGGCGCCACCCTCCTTGCCATCCTCGGCCACCACCGCGAGAAGCGGTTTGATCGCCGCCTAACATCAATCTCCAGTCAATTTACGCAGCAACCTGCGCCAAATGTTCTGACGACGGACAGATTTGGGCGGAGCGAGCACATAGTAGCGTTCGCCTGATGACAGGATGGACCAGCCTTCAGACAGGCGAAGAGCCACGATCCCGTAAAGATATCTTTTGCCGAGAGCTTCCCAGCCTTCGGTAACGGCAACAAGTGTCAGCGTTAAGAAGGCTTTTTCATGGGCTTCGGAAACCTCCACGTTCACATGACGGCCTTCGTTCGACTGGTAAAAGCTATAGCGATGCGTCGCGCGCAGCAGCGGTTCGGGCAGAGCCTGCCCGTCGTCGGTATATCTGGACATGGATGCTTCCTTGTCAGCCAGACGCGCAAATCGGCTCGCGCGGCTAGCGGACCACGCAAGTGAGGTTAGCGTTCAAGGTTGGGAGATAGGCGTTGGCGGGTTGGTGATCGGTTGGTCAGGCGACCCGGACGAGTAGATGTTTATCGTTAACCGGTCGCGTCTCCGTGACGCGGAACGGCTGGCACGAATTCCCCGTTCGTACGACGAACTGGTTGCGGCCTGTAGCCTTCCGGCGTTGGATTGCGAGACTGTATGCATTCTCGAACGACGCAAGTCGTGCACGTAAGGGGGACAGAGTGGTCATGGGAAACTCCTTGGTGAAGAAGTGGAAGGCGAATGCGAGTGTGAAGCGCGATGATCAGTGCGACGTATCCGCGATTATGCGCCGTGCGAGGACCGCGATCTCGTCACGGTCGGCGGTCATGGTGCAGTCGCCCGGTAGCACCACAAAGCCGTCGGAACTGGCGCTGCCTTTTGTGATGTAGATGCGCCAGACGTTGCGCCGAAGCTCTCCCTGGTCGCGAGGCCGCGTGTCCGAATGGTATAGATCAGCCCATTGGCGTCGATCGGGATCGGGGGAGACGTCAGCCCAATCACCGAGCAGGCCCAATATGGTATAACCGTCGATTTGCGCGTGATGCTCGCGAGCCGCACGCCGTTCGGCCTCGCGCTTGGGTTCGTCACGCCTCGCCTTGGCTTCGGCTTGCTTCCAGCGGACTGATGTCAGGCCCGTTTCGAGGCCATGAACGAGATCGACGGCAATGTTCTCCTGTTTTCTGGTCAGGAGAAAGAGGCTGCGACCATCGTCGCGGAGCCGATCCGCGCCGTAGCGAGCAAGGATCAGCAACGTTTCCAGTTCGGTTTTCGACAATGTGAGCCGCAGGCCGGCGGCAAGTGCTTGCGCTTTCATGATCGATACCACGGTTTGAGGCCGGCGAGCGGAAGCTTGTGTTCTGCGGCGGCATGGTGGTTGCTGTCGGAGAAAAACCCCCAGTGGCTGGTGGACGAATATCGCCGGAAGAAGAGCTTTTCGCCTTCTTCGGTGCGTATCCATATGCCAGGAACGATCGGAAATTGGTCTTCAGTTTTGGGCATTAGCAGACCTCCCTTCGTTCAAGTTCCGCGAAGGGCGCCGACAGGTTGGCAGATGCTTCGATATCCTCATGGTCCACGGCATAGACGTCGAGGACAACGCCTTCGTCCTCATGCTTCACCCTGATGGTGGCCTCGCCGACCGTGATCCAGACATGCTCTCCTGGCTTGCTGTCGAACACTACGTCCGTGTCGGGGAGAATGGCGGTCGGCTTGGACTCACCCTTCAGTCCGTTCAACTCGCCGCGCATGAGCCAATTCGTGCCGCCGCCCATGATGTCGTCGGACGTCACCACATAATAGCCACCGCCGAACTCGCCGGGACGGAGCCGGTCACAAGTCTGTGCCCATTCGAAGGCTAACGGCAGGACGCTCGGAGCACATTTTTGGATCACGCTGGCGATGGCGTACGGATCGGCCTGGGAACCCGCGATCAGATAGTTGTCGGCCTCGTTCGTGAAACCGAAATGCTCGACGTCGAACGTAGGAAAATCACCGTCGCTGAACATGTCGCGAAAGGACGCGAACGGGTCGCCTTCCTCCTCGACCGCATGTTCGGGCCCAATTTCGCCGCGGCCGATATTATGAGGGGAGACCGTCTCACGCGGCTTCTTTGGAAACGCTGCTTTGAAAGCATCCGACATGCTATCGTAACGCGCGCCCTGTTCTTTCTCATCCAGGTCGGCCAACTCGGTGGACAAGTCGTAACACTCATCGAGCAGTTCGACCTCTTGCGGGGCCGGCGAGATCGTGAACGACAGTTTCAGATAGTTGTTCGCCATGGTCTTCTCCTGAGATCAGCGGAACGTGACGGTTGGGGTTGCAGCCGGGTCGGCTACTCGGCGGCGTCCTTCGAAGGAGCGTCGTCATTGTCCGCGAAGTTCGCCTCGACCAGATGGTTGACCAGGTGCGTCCTGATTGCCCGATCCTTGGGGATCAGCCAGGAGACATGCTCACGAATCGCCTCGCGGACTCGTTCGAGGACCGCGGCATCCTCGCCGAGCAGCAGCATGTTCGCTGCAAAGCGGGCTTGCATCTCGAAAGCTGCCTGTTGGGTGTAATGGCTGTCAGCGTCGCAATCCTCATTAGGCCAGAAGCAGGAGGCTTCGAGCAAAGAGGCGAGTTCGCCGGGCATGATCGCGCAGTCGGTGCGGAGAAGGATGGCAATGTCGTCGAGGTTACTGGAACAGTCAGTCGGGACGATCAGGACATCGGCAGGGAGCACGATGATCTCTGCCGGTCCATCGGAATCGTTTGTACCCCGCAATGCAAGCATAAGAGTGATCGTGTCGACCCGCCCGGAAACGAGTTTCTCCGGAAGCACTGCGTCTTCGTGATAGTAGAGGGTTTCGTCGCCCGTCTCGACCTGAAAGGAGACGCCGAGGACGTGAGTGAGCGCATTGTACCAGCCATATCCGGCAAACTCGGGCATGGCGCGAACGGGCGAACCGCCGAGACCATCGCCGGGTTTCAGTACGCGGTCGATACATTGCTCGATGTGCGCGGGTTGTGTGGGCATGATGACCATCGGTTCTCCCGCGATCCGCTCACCCGGAAAGACGTCGTTTGTCTCGGCTATACGGGGTGTCCAGAGATGCAGGTAGGGCGCCGCTTCGGGCAGCGAGATTCCGAGCTCGCGCGCGCGCAGCCATTGCGCGTAGGAAAGTCGATGATGGCCCTCACGGGCGATGGTGCGGTAAATCGCCGCTTCGCAAGCTTCGCGCAGGGCGTCGAGCGCCGGATTTTGGACCATTTCCTTGCGCGCCGGAAGCACGAACTGAAGATTTTTCGCGTCGACGATATCGACCTTGGCATACCAACCGCACCCGCCATCGGCGTCATGGACATGCGGAAGGCGGCACGGGACGGTGAGGCCATGGAAGTTGATCCGGGCCTGTTCGCGATGGGGCGCGTACTTGTCGAGAAAAACGCCAATGCGGCACCCGTTCCAGTTTTCGACGCGCGCAGCCTCTTTTAGAAAACCTTCGCGGAGCTGGCGCTCCTCGCCATAAAAGACCGGAAGCGGATAGAATTTCGCGGCGCTTTTCACAGCCTGTTCAAGCTCGTCAGCCCACGTCTTGGACAATTCGATTTCGATTTCGGTCCCCTTGGCGATCACCGCCGGGACAAGATCGAGCGGCTCCCCACTCTCCCATGCCTGCGGTGGGATCGTCACTTGCCATCCGTCCTCAGCGTCGGCGATGCGCGAACGGATGACGACGTGACGACCGGCAAGGCTAAAGATGCCCATGCCCGCTGGATCCTCGCTGCTGACAATGTCGCTTTCCCAACCAGAGTCGCCGAGCGCGAGAAGCTTCGTCGGATCGGTAATGCCTCGGCCATCGTCGCGGACGCGCAGGATCGTTCTGTGGTCCCGGTCGAGCCGGTGGATGTCGACGCGGGTGGCACCGCCTCTGCGTGCATTCTGGAGGAGTTCGTGGAGAGCGTCGGCGACGCAGCCAGCAAAAAGTCTCGTCGCCTTGTGGATGATCGACTGACCGACGCTGGCGTGGATCGTGGTGGGAAATGTCATGTGAGCCTCCTGAGTTGCCGCGACTTCATCGCCGCACCCCCAACCACTCTCCCTTCGCTCCACAGCCGGGGCCGCGCCGCCGAGCGGTGGCCGCTCGGCAGGGTCATGCCTTGGTCAGATGTTACGAGGGACGCGATCGGGGAGCGGCGCAGTCAGGCAGCAATCCGTTCGAAAATTGCCTCGCCGTTGGAGAACACACCCAGGCGGACGAGGGTCGCGAACCGCTTCTTGAAACCGCCTGCGATTTGATCGAGCCAGCGTTGCGCCAGCCCTTCCTGACCGGCATCGATGTCATCGCGCAGGACCACCCAGTAAGCGATGCAACCGCAATATTCCGAGATGCCGAAGCGGGCATAGCGGTTCATGGCGACAATACGCTCTTCGCGACCAATCCAGCCGTTCGCGGTCCATGCCGAAGGATAGAGGGCGAGCACTTGCTCGCGGAAATCCTCGACGATGAAGTCCCAATCGTCCTGGGCCGCGAGTTGGTCGAAACGGCGGGTGTCGGGATCGTCGTCGTCTTCGATCCAGCCTGCCTCCCATTGGGAGAAGGCGACATACGCCTCGCTGGGATAGGATACCGAGCGCCCCATGGTCAGCTCCCCTCTGCGGCAGATAGGCGTATGTCCGGCGATGGCGTGGCAACGGGCTCGGCGTTCGCGGGCGGATCGGGATCCGGCAGCAAGGGTTCGGGCCTGATCGTGGGATGGGTCGGATCGGACCAGTCGATGTGGTCGATGATCCAGCCCGGCACGTAATCCCAGTCGAAACAAAGGTCGTAGCTGTCGGCGATGGCGCTCCAGGCCGCCTCTACGGCGCCGGTCCATCCTATGACGGTCAATCGCAGGTCCGCGGTGCCGACGGCATTGCACGTCTCACGGATGGCCAGGGCCAGGGCGATGGCGTCCTGGTTGGTGGCTGGATGGTCGCGCAATGTCAGCACCGCCTCCCAGAGGCAGGCGGCGGTCTCGAGCGCGGATTCGAGAGTGTCCGTCCGCACGGCGCTGCTGTGGTTTCGAGCAGCGGACGCGATCTCGACTTTCTCGAAATCATGGTGCGGCGGGACGACAATGGGCAATGGCGGTGCGGGCCGCTGATAGATGTCGGTTTTCATGCTGCGACTTCCTCGGTTGCAGCCGTGCGCGCTTCCGTTTCGAGGACATCGAGGTCGATCGGCAGAGGCTTGCTCGGTTTGTCGGTGATGAAAACTATCGAGTCCGGCTGGTAGAAGTCGCGGCCGATCCCGGAGACGCGGATGCGGGCTATCGGTTCGCCGGATTGCACACGCTCATTTCCTTGCCATCCCATCCGCACGCGGCGGCCATCGGCGGCGATCTCTATCGTATTGAAAACGTCATAGCTGCCCTTCGAATTGGCCGAGTAGGTGGCCTGCGTCGTCGGGTAGATCTCGGCGGCCTTGGCTTTGGCCTGCTTATCCTTGCAGGCCGCGACCATGCGCAGGTTCCATATCGTCTGGAGCTGCTCGGCCTGTTCCCGCGACAGATTGATCAGCGGTACGGTGTCCGGCCTTCCCGAGGCCCGGCGCGCCTTCTTCTCCGGCACGGTGTAGCCGCACGCCTCCATCAGGTCGCGCCAACCGTCCTCGCCGAGTTCGAGGGAGGCATCGGAAGCGATATGCGCCGGGAGCGGAACCGGGCTTTCGAGCCGGAGACGGCCCGCATCCGTCACGGTGCATTTAGGACTTTCGGTGCCATGTTCGCGGGCGAAGGCCTGGATGATGACCGGGGTCAACTCGCCATCATAGCGTGGCACGTCACCCAGCATCGACCGCTCGAACGCGAGCCGGTGCAGGATGTGCTCGATCCAGCGGCGGCGGTTGGGGCCGCCCACGGCGAGAGTTGCGCCCTCGATGCACGATTGCCGGGCATCGGCCGGCGTGACTTCGCCGCGATCGACCTTGTAGTAGAGATCGTAGTTCGACCAGAGTATCCGGGAATCCATGTGACCGAGGGCATGAAGGATCTGTTGGTCGGTCGTGAGTTTCTCCCAGATCGCGAGCGCCGCATGGGCCCTGTTGATGCCGCGCTGGAGGTCGCGCAGTTCGGCCAGCAGCGTCTTGATACGGTTCGCCCGCGTGCGCGGGCTGTTCTTCATGCTGGCAAAATGCTCGACGCCGCTCGCGCGATCCAGCCAGTAAGTAGCGGCCTTTCCGGCGCTCACTGCGGCACTCGAGGCCGAATGCATCCGCTCCTGCGTCCTGCGGGCGCTGTGCTCGCTATGATGACCAACAAGGATGGGCTGGCCCATGTAGAAGGCCTGCGAGAGTTCGTTGGCCCGGCGCGCGAAGGCGTTGGCCTGGGCATGGCGCTTGTGGGAAAGGCCTTCGAGCCGCTCGGCCTTGAGGGCAGCGCGCTCGGCTAGCGTCATTTCTTCGGGCTCGATTTCGCCGGCGAGTTCCAACGCGAGATCCTCGCGCTGCGGCGTCCATTTCGGTGCCACGAACAGTTCCTGTTTCGGAGCCCATTTGAAGCCCGCCTCCTTGACCCGGGCATAGGTCTCGGCATCGAGGCGCGAGGACGCATAGAGGCGAATCTTGTTGTCCTCCGGGCTGTATGTCGCGGTGAAGCTGGTCATCGATGGTCCTTTCAGGCAACCGCCGGCATCCTGTGCCGGGGCGGATCGGTGCATTTGCATGTCCCCAGAATCACGAAGCCCGGCGCGATGGCCGGGCTTCGTGAGGGGGTAGAAGTGTCGGTGGTAGAGAGTTATTCGCGCAGGTCTCCGGCGGCTATGTCACCGACCCAGGACGCAGCTTCCTCGAAATCGGCATCTTCCTCGTCGACCAGCGCGGCGAGTGCAACCGCCCCCGTGCGACCGAGCTGACCGAGACGCTGAAGGGCCACATAGAGGATCGGGGCAAGCTGTTCCGCTGTTGCGGTATCGAGATCGTCGGCTTTCATGCAAGTGCTCCTGACTGTGGAGGGGTGGTGGTCGGGAACGGCCCGCGGCGCGGGCGATACGATCCGGTGCGCCCAACCATTTGCGCCGGAAATTTCGGGAAGATAGGCTTCACGCTGCTTATCGGCGTGCGATGTCCGTGACGCGTTCATCATGATCACCTGGCGGCGGGCAGGCGATCATTCGATTCGGCGCAAAGGGGAGCCTGAGCCACGGTCAGGATCGGCGACGCGCTTTCTCATCCGGCGTCTCGATATGAATGTAGCGTCGGCCACCGCTGCGGCGTTTGCGGATCCGGTCGTCAACGAACGCATCGGCCCATCGTGTCGCCTCGGCCGCACGGGCGCCACCGGAGCATTCATCTGCCTGCTCGAAGATCGTATATGCAAGAGCGTATTGCTCGCGTTCAGGAAGCGTGAGAAGCGCGCTGGTAATCGGCAAGGCGCTCTCGTTGAATTCCAGGACATGACGCCCCGCGCCATGATGCATGAGGATGGCGATCCGACCCTTGCTTCCAATTCCCGTCGGTCGGGCGATCTTAACGTCGTGCGACGCATAAGTGATCGAGACGCGCGAAGTTTCGGATTCGCCGCGATGGAACACTCGGTCGTCGCGGCACGGCAGCGGGTGAGCGAGAATCTCATAGCCATCGAAGCTCTCGACCCTGCGAATGTGATTGTGTCCGATAACGCTCATGGCCGTCATTCCACCGTCATCAGCGCCGCGGGCTGGTTTCCCAAGGCGATTGCTGCGTCGAGGCTGGTGATCCATTCCGGATCGATGCAGATGCTCTCCATCGCCCAACTGCTGACGGATGCCGGTATGGGTTCGCCCTGGTCTCGGGGGACCATGACGAGGTCATCGGGATCGGCGCCCTCGACGTCGTGGTCGACGACGCGCACCGTAATCGGCCGGTCGGCGGCGATACCCTGGATAAGACCGCCGTCGAGCGTGACCACGATATTGGCTTCGAGCGGAAGCGGCGTGTCGTCGTTGATGCGCATGTAAAGATCATCGATCTCACCCGCGGTCAGCGGTTCGTGGTGGCGGAGATTGCTGGCGACATCGGCAAGATCGGGCGGGCAGCTACACCGCTGATAGTCGCGCAACGCCGCAAGGACAGTCGACAGTTCCCGGTCGCCGAACGTGAGGACCGACATGCCCCGGAGTTCAACCTTTTCGATCCGCACATCGAATCCGGCGGAATCGGCAAGCAGCTTGTGATCGACCTCGACGGTGTTGGAGCCGAGCAATTTGAGTTGGAGTAACTGCGCCCCGACCAGTCCAAGCTGCCAGCTGCTCATATGGACCGGCGGCAGAGTCTCGGGGTCGAGGTTCGCGCGAAGTGAGTTCACGCGTTCGGTTGCGGCGATGATCGCTTCGCGCTCGCTGGCGTGATAAGTGGTGACCGCGGACGCTTGTGAGAAGAGGGATGCGGTGACGACAAAAATATTCATGCTGTGTTCTCCGCTTATGATGAAGGATCTGGGACCGAGGAGATCAGGCGGCGCGGCGGTCATCGCCGTGGCGAAATCCGAGATCGGCAACGGTAAGGAGGTCGGATTGGGGTTCGAGGCGGTCGAACGCGGCCGTCAGATCGTCAATGTCGGTCCAGCTGCAGGCATCGCCCGGGTCGGCGTTGAGCTGGAACACGATGGGCGTGGAAGCTGCGGTCATCTCTGGAAAGCTGGTCCTGATGACCAGGGTCTCGATCCGGCGTGCAAGGGCGCCGATGTGCGGGGCCAATTCATTTCGCTCGTGATGTGCCATCTCGAAATAGCGCTCAGGCGCGAGCAACGGGCCGATGCGGACACATGGGATACGACCGACGATCGCGGGACCGGCAACCGTGCCGGTCAATTTCCGGCGCTCGGGCGATACCTTGTCGGCGGGCACCAACGCGCGATAGACATAGTGCGGAAGCGTCCCCGCGATGCGGGAACGGGTGACGATGATTTCCATGATGATTGTCCTCAGGCGACAAGCCGCGTGGGCGTGGTGTCGGGATCAGAAAGATGCAGCTCACGGCGGATGCGGGCCGCGAACGTGTCGGGCGACATGAGATCGTGGACCGATGCGAAATGGTTGCGATCGCCGACATAGTCCTTGCGACCAGCAACCTTGCGGAACATGACTTCCCGGCCCGGCCCCATGGCGCCCAGGCTGAGCTGGACATAGACCTCGACGCCGTGAAGGGTCACCTCGCCCGATACGGCCGGCCCCGCGACGTTGGAGCGCAGATCATATTGCCCTTTAGGTAGCCTCAAAGCGTCAGCGAGGCGTTTCAACGCCTTACGACCGAGGCTGTGGAACAGCTTCTTCGCGGGTTCGTCGTAGGAGATACCCTTATGGGCCAGCGCGATAAGTTCGGGCTTGCGCCTGAGGTCGGCGATGGCATCCATGCAGGCGCGTCGCAACTCGACATCGGGAGCCCCGATCTGCGAGGCAATGGTGCCGAGATGCCGCGCGAACAGGATGACGGCGGGATCGCTTTCGTGGGACTGCCCGGCGTTGCGGCAATCCGCGATCGCGGCATTGAGCGCGTGCAAGACCGCCGGCAGTGTAATCAGCGCCGATGGATCCAACGCTTGCCGGTATCGAAAAGCTATGTCGTAGGACACGGGGATTTCTCCTGAGGCTTGAGCGCATCTTCACGCCCACCTCATCCCCTCCCCCTTCTCTCCAGCCAGAATGTCACCACTCGAAACAAGCCAATCGATCGGAAGTACCGGCATCACAGTCCCGGATCAGATAACGGCAACACTTGTCCCGGGCGAATGTCAGTGCATCCAGGAGTTCTGTCGGAACCCCCGTCTCATCGCTGATGAAAGCAATCGCCATCGATCCGCTGGCGTGGGAGGATGCGAACCTGCGGATCAAGCGACGGCTGGATTGGTGCGTCGTCGTTGGATTTCGGAACAGCACGCCGAGCAAGAAAGAGCGCCAGGCATGTCGAGCGGTCCAGTGTATCAGCTTCCGATATGGACGCCCGGGCGAGACGCTCCCAGGTCGTCACATCGAATTGGCCCCCCGTCACTTGATGAGTGATATCATGGGACAGGACAGGGCATGCGAAGATGGCAAAGGGTAGCTCGGCCTCAGGATCGAACGCCAGGATCGCACTAGCATCGAACTCGTCTTCGGTGAGGGATATGATGGTGTCCGAAAGGCGAGTGAGGAGTTGGAAGCCGTGCCTGATGAGCGCATCCCGGCTATCTGGAGAAGCGTGCATAGTTTTATTCCTTGTTGTTTGAGAAATAGGAAGACGTCGTCGGCGCCACCAAGACGGCAGCTTCCGCTGATGGCCGGTCGGTCTGGAAGAGGCCGATATGGTTAGATATTGCGGAAGCGGCTCTGCGCTCCCAGCTGAGCCGATGCGTGTGCCGCCACGCAATCGATGAGGGCTGTCAGGCTGTAATGTGGCCTGCGGCTACGGCTTGCTGGGCGTAGATGCTCAACGGATAATGTGCCACGAACCTGAGATCGCGTTCGACCACCATGCCGGTAGCGCCCCTGAATTCCTGTAATTCGGCGAACGAAACCATGGCCAGCTCGGGGCATCCGATGCCAAGATCGCGCAGCCCGAAGTAGAGGTCGGGCTCATCAACATCGGCCTCGGTCAGAAGCCAGGTGGCGCTGGTATCGGGCGTGAACAACTTCACGACAGGCAGAGGGTCGATGTCATCGCCCTGCGCAGCTCGACGGCCGTTGGCGAGAAGGGCAGTTCGGATTTCATCGGTAATGAGTTCCATGGGAGACCTCGTTTGCAGAAGGGAACGAGGCTGGCGGGTTCAGAACGACCGTTGCAACGCCTCACCGCTCCCCTCCTCCCTCCCCTTCCATCGCACCTAGTTGGGCGACGGGCGGGACCGATGGCTGCAGAAAAGGTTTACAATTCTATGAGTTTGTAACCTCGCGGTTTTAAGATCTTCCTGACCCAATCCTTCTCAATAGGCATTCCTTCCGTGGCAAGACGGATGGCGGAGTCCGCGCGATCGAACAGGGCGATGCATAGCTCATCGCTGTCAAAGCGCGAGCGGTATTGGATACCATCGAGTTTCGTATCGGAGTGGACTATTGCCGAAATAGGTTGGGTCGTATCGTAGGCGCCGGGCTTGATCGCGGGATCGAAATCGGCAGCAACGCCTGCTGTAGTCGTGCGAAACCAGGCAAGGCCGGGCCCATGAAGCTTTGCAAGTCGCAACGTTCTCGTGGTCACGAAGGTGGCCGCGCGCTTCTGCCGCACTTGGCCCCAGAGGATGTCGGGATCACTCGGCATACGCAGCAAAGTCTCGGCGAACGGGCCAACCAACGTCTTGCCGAGATAAAGGACACCATATTTCCCATATGGGTCGTCCCAACGCCAAGTAGCATCTTTGCGCCCATACCAAAGCGCGGCGACGGCCGCGTCGTGCAGGCGATGAAGAGTCTGACCGGTGGCGACGGTCGCCACCGGCATCGCGCCGGGGACTGTCATGGCTAATCGTTCAGCCTTTGCGCGAAACGCACAACGCGCTCGATGCTTGCTTCATCTTCTTTGATGAGGTCAATCGGCCGGACGTCGCCCAAGCCCTCATCTCCGCTCACGAGATATTGAAGCAGCGCCCAACCGCTCACCGTCGGGGCGGCTGCGAGAACTCTCGGGATGGCCGGACGGACGGAATTGCCGTCGAATTGAAGCGCCGGAAAAAGCTTGGCGCCATTGTCCTCAACCATCAGGAGCCTGTGATCGCGGGCCGCCTTGTAGACAGCCTGAACGGTTTTGTGGCCGAGAAGCTTGCGGACCGCTTCAGCATCGAACGCCCCACCCGCCTGCTCGATCATCCGGCGCTTGAAGGCGATGGCGTTGGCGATTTCCTCGGCTTCCTCCGGATCGTCGGCTTCGATCGCCGGAATGCCTCGTGCGATGTTGAGAACCAGAGCAGGAACGTCGATGCTGCTGATCGCCACGGTCTTTGCGGCAAGCGGCATCATCTTGATGATGCGGTCGGCGCTCGCCAGAATCCGGTCGCGCAGAACGCGATCGACATCGATGGTGGCCGTGGTCGCAGGACGGGGCATATCCGCACTCCTAGTTGAATGAGTTTCATATAGCGGATTTACAAGACAATTTCAACTGGCGTTGTTCAGCCGATTGTAAGGGTCACCATCGTCAGGTATGAAGCCGCGTCATGTAGCATCGGCCGTTAATACCCGGCTTGGCTCGCACGGGATGCGGTCGGTGGAGAGATATTCGTCGAGTTGGTTGTCGAAATAGACCGAGACCGCTTCTTCATCCGTAAGCTGGTTCGGATCACGGGTGTCGTTGAGCGATGACCACCATTCCTTACAGAATGCGGCGACCTGAGCCATAAGGGCTTCGCGTGTCAAAGCGGCATAGACATTGGTGCCATGACAATGGTCGATCTCCGCGACATGGATGTCGACTGGCCAGGGTACGATATGACTCTTTACGGCGTCTTCAGCCGACGTCAGATCCTTGATCAGATACAGCAGCGCATCCGCGTCGAGATCGCCAGGGGTTTCGAGCGCCGCACGGGCACGGCTGAGCAACTGCGCGTGATTGCGCCTGATCATGGTCACGGCATTGGTCCTTTCAGGAAAAGATGGCCGGCGGCACGAGCCGCTGCTCA
This sequence comes from Sphingobium sp. CFD-2, assembly GCF_024611135.1. Lineage (NCBI taxonomy): Bacteria > Pseudomonadati > Pseudomonadota > Alphaproteobacteria > Sphingomonadales > Sphingobiaceae > Sphingobium > Sphingobium sp. CFD-2. The sequence continues at coordinate 3,148,573 of NZ_CP084405.1, forward strand.
CGCCGAGCGCAATTACACATCCGTCGCTTGAGCGACGGCAGCGCGGCTGAGGGCTGGGATAGCGGGATGATAATAGGTGCTGCTGTCGGACATGGCGATCGCTGTTTGCTCGGCGCGATACCAATTCACGGCATCGATCGTATAGAGTTCGCTCGCGTAGCACTCTGCGTCACTGAAGAATTCGACAGTCACGACATAGGTGCGAAGCTGCACATAGGCGTCTGCGCTCATGAGGCAGTTCCTTCTGATCTAGTGGATATGCGGCGTGATGGATCGCCGGGGCCAGTGAGACCCCGGCGGGTTGGTGTCAGTTCAGGCGTTCGAGCAGGGCCCGGGCTTTACCTTCAAGGTCCAGGCGGCTGTCCTGCTGCGATTTGGACCTGGCAACGGCCGTGATTCCGTTCACGAAATCGAAGATGCTCTCGGGCGGACGCCCTTCTTCGACCAGAACCGCCTCGATGACCCTGCTGGTCTCGGCCTTGGAGAAGCCGCGTTTGCGCAGAAAGCTATCGCGATCCTCATCCGTGCGGGCTACGATCCGTTCACGGGCGGTTCGGATGCCGTCAACGAACGTCCGCGGCGAAGCGTCGGCGAAATGGGCGAGGGCCGGCTCAGCCTGATGAGAGAATCGGCCTGCGGCGAATTTCGAGTGACGAATCTTGATCTCCTCGAAATGCTCGACACCCCATAAGATGCGGTTGGCACACACTGCTCGCAGGTAAAAGGTAGCGATGCCGAGGGTTTTCGCACCGACCTCGCTGTTCCACGCATAAAAGCCGCGGAAGAAGAGATCGGGTTCGCCGTTCGGCAGCTTGCCCGCCTCGATCGGATGCGTGTCGTCGACCAGAAACAAGAACACGTCGCGATCCGAGGCATAAAGCGTTGTCGTGTCGCGCGTGACATCGACATGGGGGTTATACTGCATCGTTCGCCAGTCGAGGACCCCAGGGACTTTCCAGCGCGTGTCGCCGGTGCCGTTGCCTGCAAAGCGCATAACAGCCTCGACGAGTTGATAATCCCAGATGCGGCCGTAATCGGGGCCGGTCACGGCGCGCAGCTCAGTGCGACCGTCATCGGTCTGAAGCAGCTTCACCTGCTCGCCTCGGTGGTTGAGCAGGCCGTGCTGGAGATTGATGCCGGCGAGCGGTGCCGGCAGGTCGCGTAGATAGGAAGCGGGCGCACCGACCAGACTGCACATTTGCCCGAACGACCAATTGGTGGGCTCTACGGGCACATCGCTGTCGGGCAGGATCAGCGTGAGGCGCCCAGGCTCGTCGCGACGCGCCTCAACCTTAATCGACCGACTCTCGACTATGCGGGTGTGCGCCTTCTCGGCACGGGCACGAACGATCCTATGGAGATCGCGGAGCGACAGGAAACGCTCATCAGCTGGGCGCGAGAACCATTCGGAGGAGACGCGACTGTTGGACGAGCCACGCGTGATATTGACACCATAGGCGCCGGAAACAGCGCGCTCAGGGCTAAGGGCAAGCGATGCCATTGGAGTTTCTCCAAGAGTTGAAGGAGCAAAGCCAGTCGCGGTACTCATCAGCACCACCGGCGACTCCGTTCCTTCCCCCTTCCCTTCCCCTGCCGTTCACACGCGAATAAGGCTATCATTCACCAAGGGCTGATAGCGCCCGCAATATTGTGGCTGTGTTCTGTATTGCCTGCTATCCAGACGGCTTGTCTCGATGCCACTGAGAGGCACCGGTTATCATTGCCAAACATTGGCTCAGGAGAAACATCGCATGACTGAAAATGCCGATATGCACGAAACACTCATCACGCTGACCGCCGATATCGTGGCGGCGCATGTCGGCAACAACAGCGTGGCGGTCGGCGATCTCCCGATGCTGATTCAGAATATCCATGGAGCATTGAGCGGGCTTGGTCAGCAAAAGGCAGAACCCGAAGCAAAACCCGAGCCGGCGGTGTCGATCCGGGCATCGGTGAAGCCGGACTACATCGTCTGTCTGGAGGACGGCAAAAAGCTCAAGATGCTCAAGCGCCACCTGATGACCCACTACCAGATGACACCCGAGGATTATCGTGCCAAGTGGGGCCTTGCTGCCGACTATCCCATGGTCGCGCCCAACTATGCCGAACAGCGCCGGACACTGGCGAAGTCGATCGGGCTCGGTCGCAAGCCTAGGGCTGTGACGGCAATCCCCGAACCCGTAAAGCCCGCCAAGACCTCAACTGCCCGCCGCCCACGCAAGAAAATTGCCGAGACACCCCAACCGGCATGATGTGACGCCTTCGACAATCCCCCTTGGTCCAATACCGGGCCGACAAAGGATGAGGCTCAGAATGGACGTGGTCATAGTCAATATGCGTGCGTCAGACCTATGCGTCTGAATGTCTGAGGCTGATCAAGCTGCTTGCGGCAACGGCTTTTTGTCGATGGTGCCGCACTCAGCCATTATTGCTTCCTGGTCGTTCCCCGGTTCGAATTCACCCTTGCTGCTCGCCAACTCGGCCTCAAGTTCGGCGAGCTCTTGGAGCTTGTCTTCCAGGAGTGGAGCATCGGGAAATGCCTGACCGAGGCGCGCCTCGAACGCTGGAAGGCGCCGCTCGTTGGTTTCAAGGTTCGCCCTAGCATTAGCGAGATCGATGTCCAGATTGCGAATAGAGGACTCGACCCGGCCTACCACAGTGCCCGGCCGCGTCTTCTCGGTAACCTCGAATTCGTGTTGCTCTCCATTGTGCTGCACCGTGATCACAGTGCAGAGATAGGGCCGTCCCTCTGTATCTATGGCCTCGTAGCCTGTGAGTTCCAGGCCGATGCCGTTGAATACGCCCAGTATCCAGCGGGCTCCCGTGCGGTCCGCCCGCATCCGGTGCGCATAGCCGAGAATGCGTTCCCCGGCGGTTTTGCGATCGGTGACCATCGTGCCGTCACAATCGAATATGACCTCATCGACCTTCGCGGGAGCACGACGCGCGATGTCCGCCTCCAGTCTGGCGATCTGCTTTTGGCAGCTCTCGATCTCGCGCGTCGTTCGCGTGATGGTCCTGCGAATATTATACTGGTCATCGACATGGGCATCGCGCAGGCGCTGGAGCCGTGCGACCTCGGCGTCGAGCCCGGCCTTTTTCATCAGCCGATCGTCTCCGGACGCGAGAGCCTTGGCCAGCGCGAACTGGTTGACGTTGGAGCTGACGTCCTCGATCCGCCGGATCGAGCGGTCGCCTGACATTGCCATGTTGATGAAGCGGGCCTTGCGTTCGAGCATCTGCCAGTTGGTCGCGTCCATCGAGCCGCTGGTCGCGTAGCCGTAAAGCTGGATCTCGTCATTCTGGTTGCCCTGCCGCTCGATGCGCCCTTCCCGCTGCTCGATATCGGACGGTAGCCAGGGAACATCGAGGTGGTGCATCGCGATCAGGCGCTGCTGCGCATTGACGCCCGTGCCCATAGTCGCGGTCGAACCAAGAGCGAACCGCTTGCGTCCCTGGTTGAGGTCGTTGAACAGGCGCTGCTTCGCGCTGTTCTTCTTGTAGTGCTGCATGAAGGCGATCTGCTCGTGTCATCGGTCGTGCAATTCTCCGCAAAAGTGGGCTTTGAAAATTCCCTAGTTGGTGGCCCCTTCATCTCATTCTGCCGGGGCTAGCCCCGGCAGAATGAGATGAGCCGACATTGTCCTCATCTCCTTTGCAGACGCGGAGACGGGGCCGATGATCCGACTTGGAGAATTGATGATGATCCTCGAACTACATCGACAGGGCGTATCGATATCCGCCATTGCCCGACGCACTGGTCGCGACCCCAAGACCATCCGAAAATATATCGAACGGGGCATCGAGGCCCCGGTTTACGGCCCGCGCATGCTTGGCCGACCGAACAAACTGGCACCCTATCTAGAATTTTTGCGTGAACGAGTGACGGCCTTTCCCGATCTGACGGCGGCGCGTCTGACGCGGGAAATCCGTGAGCTGGGGTATATGGGCGCCTATACCGCGGTAAAGCGGTTCCTGGCAGCGATCCGACCGGAAAACGGCCCCAAGCCCTTCGAGGTTCGCTTCGAGACGCCGCCTGGCGTGCAGGCACAGGTCGACTTTGCCCGGTTCGTCGTCGAATTTACCGATGAGCCCGGCGTCAGCCGGATCGTCTGGCTGTTCAGCCTGGTGCTGGGCCATTCGCGCTTCCTGTTTGCGCGCTACGTCATGCATCAGGATCTCCAAAGCCTGTTGCGCTGTCATATGCAGGCCTTTGAAGCGCTCGGCGGCGTCCCGATCGAAATCCTCTACGATCGCATGAAAACCGCCGTGACCGGGGAAGATGATCAGGGCCATATCATCTACAATCGATCATTGCTGGCTCTGGCCGGGCATTATCGCTTCGTGCCACGCGCCTGCCGTCCCTATCGGGCCAAGACCAAGGGAAAGGTCGAGCGGCCGTTCAGCTATATCCGCAAGGACTTCTTCCTGGGCCGGAGCTTCCGCAATCTGGACGATCTCAATGTCCAGCTGATCGACTGGCTCGATACCGTCGCCAACGTCCGTGTCCACGGCACGACGCAGCGGATTATTGCTGAAGCCTTCGCCGCCGAGCAGCCTGAGTTGCAGCTGCTTCCGGCGGGCCGCTTTGACGCTGTTCTGAAGCTGGAGCGCCGCGTCAGCCACGATGGGATGGTCTCGGTCGGCGGCAATTACTACAGCGTTCCCGATCGCACCCGGCGCGTCGTCGAAATCCAGCAGTTGCCCGACAAGATCCGGATCGTAGACCGGGGCCAGGTCATTGCCGAGCACCCGGTTCTTGAGGGGCGCCGGCAGTGCAGGATCGATCCTGCGCACCGGACAGGCAGCAGCGGCGCCAAGCGCCGTATCCATGGTAAAGAGGTAATCGCCATCGGTCGTGTAGGCGAGCATGTCACCGTGCGCTCCCTGGCCATCTATCAAGCGATCGGCAGCCAACTGGCGCGGGGAGAACGGCCATGAACCATGGGGGTGCCGCATCCCGCGTCGATAATATCCGCCGCAGCCTGGTCCATCTCAAAATGCCACGCGCCCTGGAGATGCTCGACGCCACCCTGCGCGGCATAGAGCAGGGCAAAATCGATGGCATCGAGGCCATCGACATATTGCTGAACGAAGAACTGTCGCTCCGGGAGAACCGCAGGATCAAGGCAGCCCTGCGCATGGCAAGGCTGCCGATCATCAAGACGCTGGACGGATATGACTTCTCCTTCCAGCCATCGCTCGACCGGAACCGCATCCTGGCGCTCGCTGGCCTGGACTTCATCAACCGGGCCGAGGTGGTGCATCTGCTGGGCCCGCCCGGTACCGGGAAAAGCCATATCGCCACGGCCCTTGCCGTCGAGGCCGTGAAGGCGGGCAAGAGCGTCTACTTCATCCCGCTCGCCGATCTGATCGCTTCACTGACCAAGGCTGAACGCGAGGGCACGTTGCGCGAGAAGATCCGCTTCCTATGCCGATCCTCCCTGCTCGTCGTCGACGAGATCGGGTATCTTCCCGTCACGCCCGGCGGCGGCAATCTCTTCTTCCAGCTCGTCAACGCCCGATATGAAAAGGGTGCCATGATCCTGACGTCAAACCGCGGCTTCGCCGAATGGGGTGATGTCTTTGGCGATCCGGTGGTGGCCACCGCGCTGCTCGACCGCCTTCTTCACCACGCTGTGGTCATCCAGATCGAGGGCTCCAGCTATCGCATGCGACAGCACGCCGACCTGCTGCCCGAGCATGCGCGCATGGCACCGTCCAACAACCCGCCGCCCTTGCCAAAGCGGCGCGGCCGCCCGCCAGCAAAGGAAAAGCCCGATCTCCATCACGGCTGATCACCGACACAAACCCTCCCGCCAAACTAGGGAATTTTAGATGCCCACTTTTGCGGAATCTTCGGTGCCCGTTGACAGCTCGGGCGGAACACCCATCGCGACGAGCCGATCGCGGATCCAGACATAGGCGGAGAACCCCCGCGTCTCGAGCGCGGCTTCGGTGCCTAGATCGGAGAAGATCATCTGCACGGCGCCGGACAGCGGATACGGCTTCCCGGTCTCGGGGTCGATGTAGCGATTGTCGGCAGTCTCTTCCCAGATGCGGTAAGCGTTCTCGATCAGAAGATTGAGCTTGTTGCCCTCCTCGTTGCCGACGTCCGGGTCGACGAAGCGCAGGTCGATCGCCGAGTGACGGCCATCGGTGATAACCGACAGGAGGATGTCGTCGCCCTTTTGCGGTCGCCCGCCGCGGTTCTCGATAGCCTTGATGCGCTGGGCTAGCACGCGCTGATAGGCTTTGAAGGGCGCGCCGGACTTGGCGACGACGATATACCGTTTCCCGCCCTTGATGGTGGGCAGCTTGACGTATTGGCGCAGATCGTCCTTCAGCACGACGTCGGCGACCGAGCGGTACATTGCCATCAGGTCGGCGACGTTGACGAACTCGCAGAAGCGGGTGACGGGCTTGTAGCTGCCGCTCGGCTGCAATTCGAGTTCGGTACGCGTGTCGCCGAAAGCGGCGGCCCAGGCATCGAACTCGTGGAGACCTTTGGCGTGTAGCTCGTCGGGCTGCATGAAACGCTGTAGCGTATACATCTCGCCCAGGGTGTTGGTGATGGGCGTGCCCGAGGAGAGGATCAGTTCGCGTCCGGGATTGGTCCCGGCGAGATATCGGCTCTTCACGAAGAGGTCCCAGGCACGCTGCGAGCCGACCGGATCGACGCCCTTCAGATCGCCGAGATTGGTCGCGAAGGTGAGCTTGCGGAACTGCTGGGCCTCGTCAACGACAATCTGGTCGATGCCGATCTCGCCGATATGGACGAGGTCGTCCTTGCGGGACCGGAGGTTCTCCAGCCTTTGCTTGAGTCCCTCTTTCAGGCGTTCGACGCGCTTGCGCGACACGCGGTCCTGACTGTCGATGCCGGTGATCAGCACCTCGTAGCTGTCGAGTTGATGTTCGATCAGTTGCTTCTCGAACGATGACGGCGTGGGCACGAACTTGAACGCGTCATGGGTGATGATGATCGCGTCCCAGTTGCCGGTGGTCGCCCGCGCCAGGAACCGCTGCCGCTTTTCCTTCACGAAGTTCGTGTCGTCGGCGACGAGGATGCGCGCGGTGGGGTAGAGCATAAGGAACTCGCGTGCGATCTGCGCGAGGCAGTGATTGGGCACCGTGATCATCGGTTTGTTGGCGAGGCCGAGACGGCGCTGCTCCATCACGGCGGCGCAGAGGCTGAAGGTCTTGCCCGCCCCGACACTATGGGCGACATAAGTCGAACCCGAAGCGATGATCCGCCAGACGACGCGCTTCTGGTGCTCACGCATCCGGATCGTGGTCGACGCGCCGGGCAGCTTCAGATGCTTACCGTCGAAGGTCCGGGGTACGAGATTGTTGTAGGAATCGTTGTAGATGCGGACCAGCCGGTCGGCGCGTTCGCTATCCTGCCAGACCCAGGTCTCGAAGGTCGACTTGATCTTCGCAAGCTTCTCTTTGGCCGCCTCGGTGTCGGTGACATTGAGTTCGCGGCGCTCGGAGCCGTTTTCATCTCGGTATGTGTCGTAGATTTTGGGGATATGGGAATTGAGCGCATCTTCGAGCAGGTCCGCGGCGCTGCGGCGTGCGGTTCCCCATGTCGAGGTCGAACTGACGTGCCCCGCGAACGGGGCCTTGTCGACGGTCCAGCTCGCCAGTTCCACGGTATGCAGGATCCGGGTCTCGACCTCCATGATGTCGAGGATGAAGGTCTCGATGACGTCCACCGGAATCCAGGGCGCACCCAGCCGCGCTGTGATCTCACTGGGCTTGAGATCGACCGGCTGGACCGCTTCGAGCGCGGTGACGACGGCTAGGAAACGCGGATCGGTCTCGGCCTTTTCACGCGCGAGAGCGAGCTTGGTGCGGACCGGTCCCGACAGCACTGCGTCGGCCGTGACCCAGTGGTCGAAATGCGGCGTGCTGCGGACGGGATCGAGATACACGTCGCCTGCGAGATCGGCGAGCGCCTCGGCCTCGGCAACTCCGAGCATACCGGCGATCAGGGGGATATCGACCTGCCCGCGCTCGTGGAGCGATACCGCCAGCGCGTCCTGAGCCGAGTGGATTTCATGGGCTACAGGCGGCTTGATGACGCGTTCGGTGAAGATCGGGCCCGGCGTGCCGATGTCGCTCGCCTCGTCATAGGCCTCGATCGAAGCGACCAGCCAGACGTCGGGATCGTCGAGGAAGGGCTGGAGATTGGGGCGGCGCTGATATTCCTTCTCGGCCCCTGTGTCCGGATCGGTGCGGACGCTGGTGATAGTCCGGTTGATCGGCCCGTACTTCTTCGCGAACTGGCGGTAATGCGCCAGCAGCGTCTCCTGAAGGACGGCATAGGGCCGGTCATTGAGCTGCGCGCGCAGGATCGCGCGGACCGTGTCGCGTATCGGGATCAGCGCCTTGATTATGGCAGCGTGCTTCGCGAACAGTCCGGCGCCGCCGCGTCCCGATTTCACGCCGACGACAGTCGAAATGCCATTGACGATCTGGTGGAGAACGCCGCCGGAGACGAGATAGCTCCCTTCCTTGAACTCGGCTTCGTCGGCAGCTGTGCCGATTTCTACATCCAGCGCGACATTGAGCGTGTCGCGTAGCGAGGTGATGCGCTCGATCGGCTTGCAGGTGCCTTTGTACTTCGATGCGATTTCTGACAAGGTGGACGCAAGGGCTGCCTTGAGATCAACGCCGGGCTCGGCCGCGCACGTGTAGTCCATGCCGAACTGGCTGCTTCGCCATTCGTGGCGACCCAAAACATGGTCAGGATGATCGAGGAAATAGCGGTTGATCCGCAGCGGCCCCTCACCTTCGTCGCTGTCGGGAACTTCGCCGAGATTGATCCAGTTCGACGGGCGATAGAGCGTGGCGGAACCGTGTTTCTGGAAGAGCAGAATGTCGACGACAACATCGGTGCCGGCCTCCTCCCGCATGGCCTTACCGGGAAGGCGCACGGCGCCAAGGAAGTCGGCGATGCCGTCGATATGGCGTCGGGCCTTGGCATCGCTCTTGTCTAGCGAATAACGCGAGGTCACGAACAAGGCGATGCCGCCGGGCCGAAGATGCTCGAGCGATTTGGCGATGAAATAATCGTGAAGCGACAGGCCAAGCTTGCCGAGTTCGGTCCGGTTTTGAACGGTGAGGTTGGAAAATGGAGGGTTCCCGATGGCGAGGTCGAAATCGGCGGGCAGCGGCGCCTTATCGAAGTCAACGCAGCGGATGACCTGGTTGGGATAGAGTGCGCTTGCGACCCGCGCAGTGATGGGATCGTTTTCGATACCGACGAACAGCGTGTCGTCGGACAGCGTCTCCGGCCGGAGCCCCATGAATAGGCCGCTGCCACATCCCGGCTCCAGAACCTGCCCGCCGGTGAAGCCGAGGATGCGGGCGGCGTCCCATATGGCGCGGACAATGTATTCGGGGGTGTAATGGGCATATTGCGTTGCGCGCTTGAGCGATTGGAGCTCGACATCGGTCGTTTCCGCGACCAGGGCTTGCCCCAACTCGCCCCAGCCCTCGCGGAACTCATCGCCGCGTCGCACGAACATGGTGTTGGCAAGTTCCGACGCGCCGAAGCCGATGAATCTGGAAATCGTGTCCTGCTCTGCCGGCGAGGCGGATCGCTGCTCGCGGTCGAGCAGGTTCAGCAGTCTGATCGCCTCAACATTGTCTCGTGCGCGGTCCTTCCATGAGCGCGCCAGGGTCCGGCCTGCGGCGAAAGAGAAATCGACAGGCGCCTCGCGCGGCGGTTGCGCGGCATCAACGATAGTCGTTGTAAAGAGTGTCGGCTGCGGGGCGACGGGTATGACTGGCTTGGCAGGCGCGATCAGCTGGTCGAAGTCGAGGCACAGCTGGAGAGCCAGCGCGGATGCACTGTTTCGCATGGAATGCTTCCTTTTCGGTGGTCTTGCGAGCGCGGCGGCGGCCCGGTGGGATGTCAGGAATCCGGGAGCCTCACGCCGAGCGTCAGTTCAGGTGGGCTGGTTTCGTGCGCGGGCGGCAAAGGCTTGGCCGGTCATTTCGCGCCAAGCCATGGATGGAATGAAGCGCAGCCCCTTCGATCAGAGGTCGAGGATCGCGCCATTGAGGACGGTGTAGAGGCCGACCTCAAATCGAAGATTCTGAAGTGTTCGGAACCTGGTGTCGCGCCGGGCATCGACGTGGAAAGCGCTACGCCCGGTGTCCGTTTCCTTGATGCCGGTCGAAAGACTGGGGTAGGTCTGTCCGGCGCGAGGACCTGTCATGATGCGGGCACTTGAGCGGCAGTCGAGGGTGCGGTCGAGGGCGTATCCCAGATCGCGCAACTGCTGCTTGATTTGGCTGAGAGTGACCGGATGCCAGCCTTCGGCGGCCCGAGCGGCAAGTTCATTGGTAAGGGCAGAATTCATTGGCAGAAGTCCTTCGTCAGAATTTCCACCAATCCTTTCCCCCTTCCCACCCAAGACGCGCCTACTCGACAGGGCCCATCTGCGCGTTCCGCCGGGCCGGTAACCCAGGATCAGCCCAGGCGAAGCGAAGCGGCATATTTCCGCAGCAGGTCGGCCATCGCGGTTCGGGCATGCGCCTTGTTGCCGATCACGATCTCGGGATGGAGTTCCTCACCGAACGGCGTACGATAGCCATGGGCGAGATCGCCGCTTCTATCCTCAATGACGACGATGCGGTGGCCGCGCGGTTGTGCCGGACCGGCGTAGCGGGCGGTGAAATCGCCAAGGCGTCCGGACAGCCCGGCGGCCATTTTGCTCCACCGGATATGGCCGGCGGCGAACTGGTCACCGGGCGCGCGACCGCGAGCGAGCCAGAGCCGGAATTGCGCGCGCTGCTGGAGCACCGAATTGCGGGTTCGCTCCATCGTTCGCGCGAGCGGCAGGATATCGGCTTCGGCATCGAGCCGGCCGAGTTCCGCATCGCCCGCGACGATCAGGATATCGCTATAGTCGCCCTGGCGCAGCATCTGGCGGAGCGCGGTGGCATCGCCAGGCGGTGGGGCCGGCAAACCCGATAGCCGATGCAGCCCGGTGTCGGCGCTGACCATAAACTGGGCCGTAGCCTCATGGCCAGGCCGCTCGTGCAGCATCGCGAGGATGCCAATCGCGCCTGTCTCGCGTTCCGAGGTGCCGAGCAACAGCAAGCGCCGATGCCAGGACGCGGGTGCCGGGATGTCAGTCGGGCTTGGCCATTGGCTGGGAAGCGGCCGCGTGGCGCGCGGCCATTCAAGGTGCGCGATCTCGGCCCGAGAGGCCGTAAATGATCGCCGTGCGGCATCGAAGATGTCGTCGGGCTGACCGCCGCCATCCAGAAACCCCTGTTGGTAGGCGAGGCGGCGGACCTCCTGTTCCCCTGCGCGGTATGGTGACGGTGGACGCGATTCCCATCCAGCCTCGGCTGCATAGCGACCATCCGCATAGGCATACGCGGCGTCCCAGTCATAGCCATGGACGTCGCGAGCATGGAGGATGAAGGCCTTGCGGCCGTCGGTGCTCCCCTCGGCGATCTGGCGCTCGACGCAGGCGAAGTTCGCGGACTGGCGCTGCCGTTCGGTCTCCAGCCCTATCGCCTCGTTGAGCGGGCGAAGCGCCTGGACGCGCTCGCGGCCACGCGCCATGCGCTCGTCCAGCGGCGCGTCGTTCGGCAGATCGGGAAAGCGGCGCCAGGCGTCGGCGAGCGCATGCGCATGGTGGGCCGGACGGCCGTGCGCCATCCAGCATCCCGCATCGGCGGGATCGAAGTCGTTGGTCATGGGCACTTCCGATCCGGAGTGTCAGCGGCTGGCGAGCAGCACGTCGAGGGCGCGCGCGAACACATCGTCGCCGGCGTCGTTGACGATGACAGCATCGGGATTGGTGGCACGCACGGCACGAGCGATGATCGCGAGCGGACGCTTGCGCAGCGGATACTGCAGGATCTGATCGTGTTCGATCGCAATCAGATTGGTGCGGAGAAGGCGTTTGAGGCGTTTTCCCTCGACGGCGCGAGAAAGAAGATCGCTCACCTCGATCTCGAGATCATGGTCGCAGGCAAGGTCTTCGCCAAGGCTGCGCGGGAGTCTATTGGCCGTGAGCCAGGCATTGACCTCAGCCTCGGTCCAGCGGCCGACCTGACGATAGAAGTCCGCCCCGCCCGTTCCCTGGTTGCGAGCGTGAAAAGCAAGCTCGCCATCGATCCAGACCTCGGCGGTAAAGGCGCTCGTTTCCTGCGAGAGCGCGGCGTTGTAGGAGACGCGCCGTAGTTCTATGTTCATGGGGAAGCTCCAGACTGCTCCACCAAACGGAGCGCCTTTCCCTTCCTCCTCCCCTTCTTGCGATCAGGCGGGGCTATCCTCGTGCCGTCGGCATTCCGCGTCGTAGGAGCAGCTATTCTCAAACTCGGGATCGTCCGCTTCGTCGACCAGAAAGCCGGTGATCTCCTCGGCGGGCTCCGCTTCCAGCACCGCGGCGGTGTTGGGAAGGAGGTGAACAGGGAAGATCCCGCTCCCGACGATCGCTTCCGCCTGGCGCATGGCGCCTGCGTGATCCTCAGCGGTCACCGCGACTTTCACCCTGATCGTCGTATACACATGGACAAGGTGCAGTTTCATGCTGGCAGCTCCGACCAGCCACCGGCGGCACTGATCCAGACCATGCCCAGCGCGCCGGGCTGCGTCTCGAACTGCTTTCCGTCTTCGGCAATGGCATGACGGACGGTAATGCTGCCGCGGTCGTTGGCCCGTAGCGGAGCGCGGCCATCCAGCACGATCAGGTCGCCGCCCCCGCCCGGCATGTGAACCACGTCGCCGGGTTTGACCTTGGCGGCGAGAACGCGGCCAATCGTATAGTGAAGAGTCCACTGGTTCTGGGTGATCGAGGTCATGCGCATTGTCCTTCCAGGGGTTCGTTCGCGCTGCCCTGCGGCAACGGGATCGGAACGGACTGGCCGCTCGCGAGATTGATGAAGCCGCCCGCGTGGCCGATGGAGCCTCGACCGAGCAGCTCGAACAGCAGCGCAAGAGCGTGGCTCGCCATGACGCGGTTGACGAACAGCGACTGGCGTTCGAGCGCCTCCGCGACGGAGCAGGATGGCGTATCGTCGTCCGGCACGCTGTCGTCGGCGAGTTCGGGGAAATATTCGAGCACGGTCGGGAGGCGCCGGCGATCCCTGCTCGCGGCCCTGCCGGGACAGCCGATCAGATACTGACCGTCGCTCGCACGATTGCCGAGATCCATCCAGTAGGCGGGACTGTTCCGTTCCTCGGCCAGCGCCGCTCCGATCGCGCGGCGGGCAGACGCCGTGTCGACACAGGTGATGAGGATATCGGCGCCTTCGACACCGACCTTCCCGGGCGCGCGCCCGTGAACCGCCTTCCAGGCGAGGCCGTGCGCGAGGTTGATCCGCTCGGTCAGCGTGCGCGCCTTCGAATTGCCGATGTCGCAGCGAAAGAAGGGCTGGCGGCCGAGGTTGGCTTCGGTGACAATATCGTCGTCGACCACGGTGACATGAAGCGATCGCGAGGAGATCGCGCGCAATGCGGTGTCGAGCGAAGCTAGCCCCATCAGCATCTGCGCGCCGTTGCCGCCGCAGCCTACGAGCAGAACCTTGAGTGCGCGGTCGCCGAATTCGGCGGGAAGATAATGGCGGTCGCTGGTGTCAGGGGGCATGAGGATCTCCTGCGAATGGGCTGCGCGGCAGCGGAAGAAACATGCCGCCGGCGCAGAGACGCGACGCTCTCGTGGGGCCGTCAGGCTGATCCAACCGGCCGAACACAAGCGATATCTTGGTCGCGTGCGCGTCGTCGGCATCGTCGGTGGCGCTGAAAAAGGCCGCTCCGGTGCCATGGCTATGGATATCGCAGACGATGTGCCAATCGGGCGGCAGGACCGGCGTGCGATAGACGAGGCGCGAGGGCGTGGCTTCGTCGATGACGGGGAACTCGACGGCGAACCCTCGCGTAGCCTCGTTCCAGAGAACGAATGCCGCTGCCTCATTGGGCAGCGCGGCCCGCAGATGGTCGAGGATCGATCCGAGATGTGCGCCGGGGATGAATCCGCAGCGCAGGTCTGCCTTGGGCCCGCCGACGCTGCCATAAGGAAGGTGCGCGGCGATCGGCGGCGTGACGGGGATGTCGAGCGCGAGCCACGGACGGCGCAGGATCAGCAGGACGCCGTCCTTGCCCACGGCGAGGCCGCGTCCGACGCGAGCGGCGCGAAGCGCATCGAGGGCGGGCGATCCTCCGTGACGCGGGACCGGATAGCAGGGCACATCGGCAAGCAGCGCGGCCGCCGTGGGCTCGTCGGCGAGCGAGACGGTCATCTCGAGCCTCCTGTCAGCATTCCGACTGTTATCGGCTCGGTCGATGCGCGCCGTCCCTGTCGCCTGTCGCTCGCGCCGAACGGCTTGAGACGCTTGACCGGAAAGCGCCTCGCCCGGCGGGCGGCAAGATCGTCCCAGAGCCGGACAAGGCCGCCCTTGCCGCTGACGGTGAACTCCTGGCCGGGATTGGGGTGCGTCGACCAGCTGTCGAACACCGCCCGTTCGAACTCGGGGATGGAGGAAGCGGCAAGCGCGCGCGGTATCGGGATATTGCCCCAGCAAAGCGCGCCATTGACGAAGACATTGAGGATCGGTGAGTGGAGCAGGCGCGTCTCGGCGACGGGGCGCTCATTTGCAGGGAGCGCATAGACGCCGAGACGTGACCGGGTGGCGATGAACAGATGTGCCGGATAGGGAACGGGCACCACGGTTCGTTGCGTCAGGACCCGAAGCCCCGCCAGGCGTGTCGACAGGTTGAAATAGGCCGGGCGCACCTGTTCCGGCACCCACCAGGCGAGCATGTCGGGGTGAGCGACCAGCACGTTTTCCGGGAGCAGCTCCGGCCGGACTGTTCGCCCGAGGGCTTCGGTCCATTGCCGCAGGTGTGCGCGTGACAACGGGACGCCCGAAGCGATCACCGGCCGGCCCTCCTCGTCATGCTCGACGGCGTGCATGCTGGCGAATGCCGCCGTGTCCCCGCGATGGGGGCCATGGGAACTGAAATTGCGCGGACCTTCGCTGCGATAGAGCAGGATCGCGCCCCTCAGGACCAAACCGCCGCCAGCGGCTTCGAACTGGGTTGAATGGTCGGACATGAGTCACCTCAAAGCTGGGTTGGATCAAGCTGGATCAGCTCTTGCGCCGCGAGCAGGAATTCCGCGCCTACCGCCAAGGACGCGAACCAGTCGTCGATGTGGCCTGAATCCGCGTCCGGCAGCGGGCAGAGCCCGGCGACCTCCATGAAGCCCATCTCCATGCCGTTGCGGCCGACGTCGTCCAGTTCGCGCGCGAAGTGATCGAAGGGAACGAGCGTGAGCGGTGGAAGGGACGAGCATTCCTCGATGCCGGGGATATAGTCGTAGGCGACCTGGAGATCGAAGTCCCAGGCGTTGCGTTCGGGCCGAAGAGCGCCGACGGCTTTATGCGCGGCGTGAAATCTCTTCAGCGTCCGGCGCAGACCCGCCGGGAGCCGCGCTGATGGCGCCGCATTTTCCTCGATCATCCATTCGGGCCGACGCGCGTTCATCTCGGACGGCAGCGTGAGTTCGTCGAGCTCTTCCGCGTCCGCGCCGTGATAGGCTATCAGGCTTTGACGCGCGGCTTGGTCGTCGATCTCGCCATCCCAATAATACATCGAGATCTCGTTGAAGAGATCCTCGTATCCGAAAATCGGAAGGACACGACCAAGGCATTGTTCAAGCGCCCTGTAAGCGGCGGCACGCCAGGGAATGGGGGCATCGCCGGTTTCGATCCACCCGAGATCGATCTGGCCCAGACTCTGGCAGATCACGGCAATCGCGGGCGTGCCATCCTCCTCGTTGAGAATGACGGCGACCCTGAAGTCGGCGAGTTCGATGGGATCTAGGATCTTCAGCACGGCGGCGTTGAAAGCGCCTTCGATATGTCGACGGGCCTCCGGGCGAGTGAACAGCCTCGCCGACGTTTCCCGCGTGGCGACCCAGCGGCCGATCAGCTTGTGATGGGGCGGCAGGGGCACATCGAATATCACGGGGATATCCGCCGAGATCGCGACGGCACGCCCCGCAAGGTCAGCCGAGCGGCGGGAGGCGCAAGGCGGAGGGAGATGCAAGCGGTTCGGGAGTTTCGCGGTTCCCGTCATAGGGGTCGGCGAGGAACCGCGCATGGAGCGCCTGGGCCTGGCTGCTGCAGGCAAGCTGGGAGATATCGGTCGAGTTGCCATCGTTCTCGATCCATTCGAGGAGGCTTTTGCGGGATGCGGCCGGGATGGCCGGGCGTTTGCGGTGCGGCATGGATCAGCCCTTGGTGCCGACCGCGCGGCGATACTCGGTGACGTGCGCGCCACCGGTCACACCGGCGTCGACCATCTCGGCATTGAGGATCGCCGGATACAGGGTGGCGTGATAGGCGCGCAGGGCATCCGGGTCGCCCGCGAGATGCGGCGGCACAGGAAGGTCGATGCCGTCATAGCGATACACACGCGCGAGTTGATTGATCTGCATATGAGGTCTCCGGGTTGATGATGATGGAACGGTTCGAGCGGCGGCGCTCAGAACAGGGTGGCGGGCTCATCCGCCTTGGCGCCGGTCGGCGGGCTGGTCGGCGTCTGGATTTTCGGCGGAGTGGTCGGCGCCGGGGGCTTGCTCGCCGCAGCCTTGGCAGCCTTTGCCTTCGCGGCTTCCGCGGCGGCGGCCTTGGCATCCTCGTCCGCCTGCCGCTGCTCGGCGATCTGGTCGGCGAGCGTCCTGCGCGTGGCGATGAGCTGGCCGAGCGCGCCGTCCGAGCCACGGGCCAATTCCGCATCGATCTCCGCGGCGCTCGCGGTGATCGAGATCGGCCGGGTCTCGCTGGATTCGAGCGCAGCAGACTTGGGGTCCGCCTTGCGCGGAATGATGGTCAGGGTGACGGTCTCGTCGGGGCCGGCGACCAGATCGAAGCCGAGCGAATAGCGGGCGAGCAGCGGGAGCAGGCTTGTAACAAGCATATCGGTAGTCCTTTGTCCGGGGGTGTAGGGAAGCGGGTCAGGCAGCAAGTTCTGCGATCGGCGCTTCGGCCTGGCGGGCAGCGCGGTCCGGCGGCGGGCCATAAGTGCCGTCGAGGGTCATGGCGCTCGGCAGGCGCCCAGCCCAATCGAAGCCGATGCGATTGAGCATGCCGATAATCAGCTCGGGCTTCTTTGAGCCAAGCATCTTCGCGAAACGCTTCTCGCCTACATGCGCGATCAGGCCGCATTCCTGGGCGATGAATTTAAGCTCGCCCTTCGTGTATCGCTCGAGAAACGACTGATCGACCCGCCAACTATCGCGCAGGTCGACCTCGAACATCTTGGCGAGATCGGCGACATGGCCGAAACTGACCACATCCTTGGCGTAGGCGGCGCCGATGACGGAAAGCACATTCACGGCGCGGGCGTCGGGCAGCGCGCGGATCGCTGCGATCTTGGCGCTATAGTCGTGGTCCGGAAACGCGGGGCCGACCAGCAGGCCGGCGCGCGACGTCAGCGTATCGGACTTGATCTGCGAGAGCGTGCCCGACATCGCCGCGACAAGGACGGTCGTGCGAGCGTGCTCGGCATTGCCGGCGAGCGCCCGGGCAAGCGCGGTTCGCCACGTCGCCTCGCGAAGCTCGGCGGTGCGGGCCGCGAGGGATTTGCCGTTGACGGCTGGCTTGTCCACCGTACTGGCGCTGGTAGCTAATTTTACCGGGGCGGCGGGCGTCGTGTCACGCGTTCCGCTGCCATCCAGGTTCGAGGTGGTGTATTCCGAGCGCGGCTGAGCGTCGGTCGATGCTACGGTTTCCTCGATCGCATCATCGTGGTCGTCGTCTTCGACCGCCTCGATCGGCGGAGATGCCGCCCTTGCCGCCTTCGCGGCGCGCTCCTCCTGCTCGAAACGGATCACCTCAGCCGCTTCGGCCTTGAGTTCGAAGCACGCCGCGTTGGTGCAATAGCCGTCTTCGACATGGGTTTCGAAAAGCGCGCGCTGCTTAGCCGAGTTGAATGAGCAGGTCGTGCATTCACTCTTGTCGAAGCACGCGCTGCCGAGATGCTGCGTGACGCGCATCAGCAGTTCACGCGTCTTGTTCACGTCGAGACCGGCTTTCAGGATCGTTTCGAGGGCCTTGTCCTGCTTGTCGCCGGGAACCGCGGCGAGCAGTTCGGCATGGCCGAGCTTGATCCGGCGTTCGTCGAGCGCGGTCTTGACCACCTCGGAGAGATTGGCGAGCGCCAGGCGTCGATCGAACTTGTCCCGCGACCATCCGAGCCGCCGTATTGCCTCGGCCCGGTCGCCCTGGCACGCCGCGAGGTAGCGGACGGCGGCATCCGCCTGCTCCGTCTCGGACGGGTCGTCACGGTCGTCGTTCTCGGCGATCGCGGCTTCGAGCGCTTCCTGATCCGTCATCTCGCGGATGATGACCGGCACTTCGCCGCTGGCGCCGTAAACCTCCAGCCCCGCCCTGTAACGGCGCTCGCCGGCGACAATGGCAAAGACGTCACCCCGCGGACGAAGCAATATCGGCTGGATTATGCCGCGCAGCCGTACCGAAGCTACCATTTCCTCGTGCTTTTTTCGGTCGAAGTATCGGCGAGGGTTGTCCCCTTTGACGATTCTGGAGAGCGGCAGCGTGGTGGGCCACCGTGTCTGTGGTGCATTCAAGGCTGATCTCCTGGTAGAATGAGCGGAGCGCAGCTGACCCTCAGGCCACTTGCGACACCCATCCCCTTCCCCCTCCCCCTCCCCCTCCTGACCGGTAACGGTCGTTCCAGTCGTTGAAGCCTCCATCCGGAAACAGCGTCTCGATCTTTCGTCCGGGCAGTGCATGGACCTCATTCGCTCGCCGCGCGCCATGACGGCCTGCCGCGTCATCATCCGGGAGCAGGATCAAATGCTCGACCCGTTCCGGTACTGTCACCAGCGGTAGCCGATCCGCGCCGAGTGAAGCCCAGACCGGAATGCCGAGCAGGATGTGTGCAGACCAGGCCGTCTCCCAGCCTTCTGCGAGACCCAGAATATTGGTCGTCGCCCCGAAACGAACCGAGCCGCCGAGCGGGCGACCAAGCAGAAGCTTCGGCGGATCGAGATCGTTGGCCGGCAATCCGGTATGGGGATCGACAAATAGCCGCTCCACTGCGATCACCCCAACGTCAGCTTCGAGCGCAGCGAGCAACGCGGGTCGGAAGCAGACGTCAGCGCCGCGGCCAAGTGGTACTCCGTCATGATAACGCAACGCCGAATGTGGCCCGGTGAAACCGCGCATTGCCGCATATCGGCTCGCCGGCGTGTCGGTAATTGGACGCGCCTCTTTCCAAAGTGAACGAATACGGCCAGCAAGTTGTCGCTCGCGGCCGTGGGCATACGCCAATTCGACTTCGGCATCAGCAGTCGGGATAGGCTGTCGACCGGCGCGAAGCGCTCGGATGACGTCAATGGTCGAGCAACCGGCAAAACATCTGAAGAGGACGCTACGTTCGCCGACCCGAACCGACAGGCTTGGCTTGTGATCGTTGTGCGCCGGGCAACGGCACATCACGCCTGACGGCTTCCACTCGCTGCCGAGCGATTTGACGATCCGCGCAGCGGCGGCATGCAGGCGAGGGTCAGCGCTGGTTCGTGAAAGAGCCATGGGAAACACTCCGGTTTGAGCTTGCTTCCCAAACCAAAGCCCCCTTCTCTTCCGACGTTTTTTCCCACCAGACCTAATCGATGGGATTGTAGGGTCTCGTCAGGCAAGGAAACGTTGCCGGTGTGACCTCTTTGGTATCGCGCTGGCGGTTCAACGTTGTTCGACAAGCATCCCTGTCCCGGAAAACTGCGATTCTATGGAGTACTCGCCGGCCATGTCTCGCGCGCCGGACGTCTTTTCAGGCCCGTCTATTTGCGTGGTTTGATGTTGTTCTTTGACCTGAGGAGCGAGACCGGTGGCGGGCAGCCGCTGATGAGGCTGCGAACGAACTACCACTCCAGGGGCAATGATCCTGGGGCCGAGTGGTGTCTGTGCACGGAATAGTGCAATCTTGGAAGGCTTGAGCAAATCCGGTCAAGAGAGTTCGAAAACAGGCATCCATTTTCTCTCGGCCAGAGCTGGTTAACCGAACATAGGTGCGACGCTTGTCGAGAGGATCAGGCAAGCGTTCGACAATGGCTTGTGCCTCCATTTCAGCCAGACAGTGCCGGGCTGTCATTTCTGAGGCCTTTGAAGCACGCCATAAACTCGTCAGCGAGGTTTTCAGATCTTGGCTGTCACGCCAATAAAGATCAAGAAGCATCTCGCCACCTGGGTCCGAGCAGAGTGAGCCAAACAATCCCGCCAGTTGCGTCCTGCTTGTGATGATTGACTTACAAAGAGTCGAAAAAACGGCCAGTTGACCGTCCTCTTCCAACATGGATTCAATTCGGCGTTGATACTGCATGGGTGATATTCTCCGTCCCATTTCGCGGGTCGCCGCAGAAATTGACGCGGACCGCTCGGTTGTTTGCCCCCCGGCATCGTCGAAACGGAATTTAATCACCCGATCATGGCTTGAATTATTATTGGGTCAATCCGCCTTTTGGCGGGGAAACCCCGTTGCCGATTTAGCTATTCCTGCGTCGGAACGCGGATAACGAACATGTCAGCGATAGCTGTTCAATAT
Organism: Sphingobium sp. CFD-2; assembly: GCF_024611135.1. Lineage (NCBI taxonomy): Bacteria > Pseudomonadati > Pseudomonadota > Alphaproteobacteria > Sphingomonadales > Sphingobiaceae > Sphingobium > Sphingobium sp. CFD-2. The sequence goes on from NZ_CP084405.1 coordinate 3,169,178, forward strand.
TGGCTCCCATGTTCGTCGCGGACCCGCAACAGTAATTGGGTAAATAGCTGAAGAAAATGGAGAAAGCCCATGAAGCTCGCTGTCTATAACGTTGAAAACCTGTTTGATCGCGCCAAGGCGATGAATCTCGATAGCTGGGAAGAAGGCCGCCCAGTTCTGGAGAAGTTCGCTACACTCAACGGACTTCTAGGTCAGATCACCTATTCTCCTGCCGAAAAAACCCGGATGGTCGAGTTGATGCACGACCTCGGCCTTGAGAAATCCGACACCGGCCCGTTCGTCATCTTGCGACGCAACCGCGGCGGTTTGTTGCGACGGCCCAAGGATGGTGGCGTCGTGATCGAGGCAGACGGACGCGCCGATTGGGTGGGCTCGCTGGAGCTTCGCGACGAACCAGTCAATGAACATGCGATGCGCAACACCGCGCGGGTTATCATGGATCTTCAGGCCGACGTGCTCGGCGTCATCGAGGCGGAAAGTCGCCCGGTTCTGTCAGCGTTCAACACCGAGATTCTCCCAGCGCTCGGCGGCACGCCGTTTCGCCATGTCATGTTGATCGACGGCAATGATGATCGGGGCATCGATGTCGGACTGATGAGCCGCGAGGGCTTTCCGATTGGAACCATGTGCAGCCGCGTCGACGACCGGCTGCCGAACGGCAAGCCAGTCTTCTCGCGCGACTGCCCGCAGTTCGAGGTGACGACACCGACCGGCGAGACGCTGCTGGTGTTGGTCAACCACCTCAAGAGTAAGGGTTATGGCGGCAAGGCTGCGTCCGACGCCAAACGCAAGGCGCAGGCCGAACGGATTGCGGAAATCTATAAAGGACTGATCGACAACGGCGCGCGCCATGTCGCTATCATCGGCGATTTCAACGACACACCGTCGAGCCCCCCACTCGCCCCGCTGCTCCATCACACCGAGCTTGCGGACATTTTCACGCATCCTGCGTTCGACGATGGTGGTTATCCTGGCACCTATGGACTGTGCAACGCGGCCAATAAGATCGACTATATGCTGCTGTCGCCTTCGCTGTTTGAGCGTGTGCGATCTGGGGGCGTGTTCCGCACCGGCATGTGGCCAGGCTCGCGGCCCAGGCGCTGGGAGGCCTATCCCGAAGTCGGCAGATCGGCCGATGCAGGGTCGGATCATGCCGCTTTGTGGGCGGAAATCGACCTTTGACGGAGACTGCGATGCGCGTACTCATCCTCGACGGCCATCCCGACGCAGGCCGGTTTGTCAGCCATCTCCTCGATACCTATCAGGCCGCGCTTGGCCAAGAGGTCGAGATCGAGCGTATCGCGGTGCGCGATCTTGCCTTCGAACCGAACCTGCGGCGCGGCTATAAAGAGGTTCAGGGTTGGGAGCCCGATCTGGAACGGATCGGCGCCGCCATTGCGGCCTGCGATCATCTGGTGGTAGGCTTTCCGATGTGGTGGGGCAGCGAGCCAGCGCAGCTTAAGGGGTTGATCGACCGGGTTTTGCTGCCCGGCTTCGCTTTTCGGTATCACAACGACGATCCCTTCTGGAGCCGGCTGCTGGCGGGACGCTCGGCGGATGTCCTGATTACCACGGATACGCCTGCCTTCTTTCTTTGGCTCGCCTACGGAAACCCGGTCGTGCGCCGCTGGCGTGGCCAGATTCTGGGTTTCTGCGGCTTCAAGCCCGCACGGATCACCACATTCGGGCCAGTCCGTCAGGGCGGCGTCCAGAAGAACATCGCCGCATGGCGGAGAAAGGTCAAACGGCTCGCGACAACGACCTCCGGCCTGAAACGTGCCACAAAGCTGACAGCCGTTCTTCCGAGCTAGAGAAACGGCATTCTCTTGATCTTATATAAGATATTTAGAAGTGATATATTCCGATACACTCATCATTGTCGGTCCATTCGCAGAATCGTTTTCGAAAGCACCGTGGCAGTACGGGAGAAGATAATGTCCAATGACACCCTAACCGATACTGAAAAGACCCGTTTTACTCTCGCGCTTGTCGAGCAATGTGTACGCAACACCTTTTTGGAAACGCTACACTCTGGCACAGTGCCCGACAGCGCCACCGGTGACTATGGCGACGTAAAAGTCGTAACGCCCTTTGGGGAGATTGCCTGGACTCAACTCTCTCGTATCTCCGACGCTGAGATGAAACAGTTGATGATCGAGATCACCAACAAAGTGTTTACGTTCCTGACTTATCCAGAGGACCTCGCGACGCTGGGGCCTGCAGCGCGCTGGAAAAAACCAGAAATCGATCCCGCACTTATGCGCCAAGCTGAACGGCAGCGCGCCTTAAGACTGGCGCAATAATAGCAAGCGCGGCGACTCTCCTTATGGTTCGGATCGGACCGCACAACGCATTCTAATCGACGGATTTGACGACTGGCGTGACAGTGAGAGCAGTTGCATTCACGGAGCCGAATGCGAGAATGCTCGAATAACGTTCATCCAGTCCTCCGCGGGACCGCGCACCGCTCGACATGACCCAACTAAACGAAGAGCCAGCAGCGCGCTGATGCGGTAGGTGCCGGGACCAATATCCCATTTCTTTGGTGGCTTGGGCTCTTTGTTCCGCCTCTGGAGCGCCATCGCGTAACGCGGTCAGCATATCTCCCAGCAATGTATTCGTATAAGCAAAATAAGGGGCGCCCAATCTCCGCGCCATCGACAACGCGCGCAAAGCTTCCGCCGCCGCCGCCACCCGGTCGTCCGGCGCAGTTCCTATCAAAAGGCTGCGGGCCAGAAGAACATGGCTGTCGGGAATCCAACCGAATTGTCCGGCAAGCTTCGGCGCCCATTGCAGGGCCTCGCGCTCCTCGATGGCAGGGAAGCGAACTGCACACAGCATCGCCAGGATCGTAGTCCACGGATCTTCGGGAATGTCCCCCGAAATATAGTCGGTGACCGGCGTGCGGCGCGTAAAGTCGCTCCAAATCCCCTGTCCCTCGGATCCAACCGCCGAGGACAAGGCCCTGGATAGCGATTGTTTTTCCAGATCGACCGGCGCGACGTCGAGGAGCAACCCTCCTGACGGGTCCAACGCAAATTCGACGGTCACACCACCGGCGAACAGTGGCACCAGCGTCCGCTCGACCCTTAGCCCTTCGATAGAAACGGACAGCCTCAGCCGTGCGCCGTCTGCGGGCAAGGGCATTCCTCTCGCATCACCCTTGCTGGAGATGAGCGTGATGTGGTCGCGCTGGATGTGCAGCCGCGCACTCTTCACATTTTCAAGCACGGCGCCATGATCAAAAGCGTCAGCGCGATCGCGCGCTTTCGAGAAGGAGGTCGGCCAAGGACCCACATAGGGCCGCCAGCCACCATAACCCATGGGCCTGGTATCGACCGAGAGGCCAATCGAAAAACGGCGTGCATCAATAGGCGCACTTAACTCTTCACGCCCAGTAAACGAGCCGCTGTCGTCCACCAACGCCGACTTGTTCGCATGTCCGGGCGGGAGGCCCAAATCGACATGGTCGTCAATGTCGTCGAAGCCAGCCTCGCCGTCAGAATCGTCATCGCTTGCGGATGAGGCCGCACCCATCTCCCGTACTTGCGGTCCTGTCGTAGAAAAACCCTCCGTCGGCTTCGACCACACGCTGCCGGAAAACTGCTCCAGCCAGTCCTTGGAAACCGATGATCCGGACAATTCCGACAGCGCTGGCGCGTCTATTCTGTCGGTAAGGTCATCGACAACGAAGGAATAAAAGGTCGGCGCTTCACCCAGCGGCTCGATGACAGCGGCATAGGCGCCGGGAACCACGTCCTGGATCATCACCTCGCGATTCGAAGGCGTGGTCATACTCTCCGAGCCAACGCCTCGTCTTTCGAGTTGCATCTCACCTTGCGGTCCCAGAATCCGAATTCGGGCCGCGACAGCGTCGGGGGGTGCCAAGAAGGACACAGTTTTCAAGCGCTGCCTCCACTCATCGGACATTGACCAGATGATGATAGAGCGACCGATTGGGGCAGAACACCTGCTCGACATCGCGATAACCGCTACCGTTTGTGAACGACGCGCTGACGAAATGCGGATAGATGCTCGCTCGCATCGGCTGCGGCCAACTGTCGGCAGCAATCCCAGGACAGGTGTGCAGAATTGCGCCTTGCGGGTCGCGGATACTCACTGTCCCGATCGAAAGCGCCTGGGTCGGATCGAGCACGACATTTACCGTCACATCGGGTGGCTCAGGATAGGTCACAATCGCCGCAGTCGTGGTCGGCAGCATCGGTGACACAGGCTCGAACGGTTGCCGCTGCCAGCGCTGCTCCAGTGAATAGAGGCTCTTCAAATCCTCATGAATCGCAATAGGATATGCTCCCCATTGCGCGGTTCCTGACGGATTGCGGGCGGATTTTCCGCGAAGAGCGCGCAATAAGGTCTGCGTAAAGCGACCTCCAGTCGTCGGACTGTCTTCGTAGGTGAAATAGCTGCTCGCAGCTGCCGCCATCAATGTGACTTTTTCAGTTCCCCCCACAAATGGATCGGAACGAATAAACTTCGCCCCGACACCGGGGTTTTGGACATACAAATCCGTCACCATCTCACCGCAGGCATCGACGAAAAGATACGCGGCCGACACATTGGGTGCCTGCTTGAGGCCGACACCCAGGTCGTACATGTTGAGGAATGCCCCCCAAGGATTGACCGGATTCTGATTAAGATCGGCCAGCAGCACGAAGGGCTGCGAGGTCACGGCGACGCCGTGACCGCAAATGAATACAATCCCGACATTTCCAGCCACGGAATTAAGCCGCGAGAGCCATTGGGTGCCTGCTGAGGTTACGTTGGCCGTGTTCGGCACACCGACCGCAGGATTTCCGCGCGGGTCTGAGGGCGCGTTGCCGTTCAACTGGGCTGGCTGGACACGAGCGTGCCAAGTATATTGACCATGAGCTGGTGCAGGACCGTTGGACAGCATTGCGATGGAAGCAAGCGGCTGATCAAGCGCGGCCTCGCCGATAAGCCAATCGCAAAAAGCGGCCGCGCCTGCGGAGGCACTGGGAAGGTCGCGCACGTCTTTAAGCAATTCGGGTGTAGTGCCTGGCACGAACTTGTCCATCTTGGCGTCTGGATAGGCACCGACGCCGATGATCAAGGCATGAGTTGCCGCGCCGTTGACCTGTCGTTGATAGATAAGCGTCATGCTAGCGCCTGCAGCCGCGACCGCAGACGCTCGAAGAAGCGGGGGCGCATGAAATAGCTGGTATGGGCGTCAATCACGCCCGCCATCGAACTGAACATGAAATCCTCGACGCCTTCGAATATCCCTTGGCAGCGGAAGCTCAGGACATCGACCGGGTCATAGACATTCCACCAATTCGCAACCGACGCCGGCTTTTCTGCCAGCGGATGATCAAGCGACGGAATCGACTCATCGCTTGCTGCAAACAGCTTGAGTTCCTCGAAGAAACCCGGTTGCGAGCCCACGGTCAGCAGAACGTCGATGCTGAAACCCGGCGGTAAACCAGCACCAACGGGATCGGTCAGGAGATCGTACAGGATGACCCCGCCAAGGCTATGGCCTACAACAACCAGCGGCTCAGCCTTCGCGGTTGCATCGGTGCGTGCTGCGAGCAACTCCGTTACCACCCGCTGACGAATATCAGTCCGTGCAGCGCCGGCGCGCAGATAAACGAACACGTCGCCGACGAACCTGGCAACCACCGGGTTAAGCTTGTCACGGGTAAGGCCGACAACGCCCGACGAAACCAGATTCCTGCCGCGATCCAGAACGGTGCCGGCGGCTGCCTTCAAGCGATCGAGCAGGCCGTAGGCGGCAGGAGTTTCGCGTTGGAGGCGCTCTCGCAAGGCGTCGATGAATGCCGCGTCGGTCATGTCGGGCTTGATCCAAGCCGGGGCGGGATTGACCTCGGCGTAGGCGGCGGCGGCCTGCATTTCAGAAAATTCCTCAGGATCAAGCTGCCGATTCTGCGTCGCTGCGGTCTCGATGAGCACCGTGTAGAGCGTGTCCACTGCAGCAGGGAAATCCACGGCCGCAATCTCTGAGATCGACACACCGCCAGTTGCGCCGACTGACGCACTGCCTCCGGCGAGGCTGAATGGCGTGGGCACGTCACCGCTGCGCGGCAGGCATTGCTCCCCAAAAGCGAAGGCAGCGCCGAGATCCCCCCAGAACGGATTGTGGATGCCCGCCTCTGCTCCGATCGCAAGTTTGCGGAACCGCTCATCTCGAAGCTGAATTTCGGCTGTATATGCTGGAGTCTGCCTTGTAGCGACGCCGTGCACAAACACCAATTGAGTCATTTTCTGGCTATCCCGCTTCTTGCTTAATCAGGCGAATAGTTCACCCTCGCCAAGCTCCGCTGGATCGACCGTCTTGAGTTCCGCAAGCGCGCCTTCAAAATCAGCGAACACGACACCTTGCCCCGCACCGACGCCGAAGCTGACCGTACCCGCTTTTACCGGGCGGAAAACGAGATCAAACTCTCCATCGTCACCCCGGTCGCCGGCGGAAAGCTCGATCGCCACGAAACCGAAGGCCAGATTCTTATCGCCTTCGTATGTGACGGTCGTGGTCGTCTCTGTGTCCTTGCCAACCGATAGCGAGCCACCGACCAACTCCTTGATCACCGGCACCTCAAGTTTGATGCTGCTATTATCGCGATTGTAAGCCGTGACACCCAGCTTCTTCGAAGCCACAATCTCTGTGAGTATGTAAAGGCGCCCCTTACCGAACAGATACTTCTTCAAGATCGGGTGATCCCACCGCACCTTGGACGCCTCTAGGTAGTCGCCGATCTCGATCGTATTGGCTCGGTGGCGCGTCACCCCGGTGTAGCTGAACTCGACTTTGCTGGCGCGCTCATAGGCCGCTTTCACGCCTAGATTACCGCCCATGGCGCCAATGATGTTGCCGAGTATATCGAGGCCAAGCTCGATAGGCAGCTTACTGCTCTTCTGGCCGTTAATGTTGGCGGCTTCGCCCGACGTAATCTGCGGAAGGTTGCCACCTTGTTCTTCGGCAAGCTGGCTCAGAGTCCCAATAATTCCGCGAGCACCCTTATATTCGCCGAGCAGGGCCAGAGGCGCCAAATCTTCGAGAGGATGCAGTATTACGTTTAGATTCAACGATTTGAGGTAGTTAACCGAACGGTCTGAACAAACTCCCATCGAAGCCCCCCTACAGTTTATGCCATCCGTCGATCGACTGATTTGGAAATGCCCCACAGAACCGATACGGAAGCAATCTGGACGTCTATTCTGCCCTATCATTGAAGACACTTCAGCAGGGAAATTTGGCAAAGAATTTTTTTACATCGAGTGGTTCGACGCCGCTGTTTCGCATTTGTTGTCTCTAGCTAGACGCGCGATGATCAGCAGATTCCGCAACGAATCATATTATCTCTTTGCTGACTGGAACGTAGCCTGATGAAAACGATGACGCCAACGCCAGACGCCAACGAACCCCTGCGCGCTTTCGTCGCGACGTTGCTCGACGAAACGCTCACGTCTGAGGACGCGCTCTATGCCGGCCTCGCAGGGGGCCTCCCCGGCCATGAAGCCTTTGGCAGCGACCTCATCGAAAAAGGACGTGCCGCGTTTCGCAATGCCCGAGGCGGTATTCAGAGAGCCATCTGCCCGCGCCTCCAAGAGCCCTGGGCGCAGGCTCTCATCACCTCGCAGCAAAGCGGAGATGCTATCGCGCTCGCTGCGGTAATCGCAAGCATCATCGGTTCGGCAGGAATTGGGCTCAATGCGGCGCTTGCCGCTGTCCTCGTCGTTCGTCTTGGTGCCCGCAATTTCTGCCCGAACCTACCCGCTTGATCGACAGAGCATCCATCGAGGCAGCATGGGCTACCATCGCCCATTTGCTCGACCCAGTGCATCAGGACGCCGAGGCTGATGCCTTGTTACGCAACCCCGAGGCCGAATCTCCGGGGATTGAGGCGGCCATCGTCCATATGGGGCTGGTAGACCGAACGATGGGCGGTGCGATCCAGGCGCTCGGGTACGACTTCGCGGCCGACCCCCTGCTCTGGACCCGTGCCAACGAAGCGACGCTTCAAGCCCGATGTCTGCAACAACTCAGCAGCTGGTGGAAGGTTAATCCGCAGGATGCAGCGTTGCTCCAAGACGTCGTAGTTCGCACAAGCTTCGGCACAAGCTACGGATTCGCTACACCTCAACACATCATCGTCGCACCGGTTCATTTCGTAATCGTGCCCTATGTCTACCAGGAGCTGCTGATGCTCTCCGCCCGTGCTTTCGATGAAGCGCTTGGACGCGGCGAGGACAAAGCATGGTCCGCGCTTGCAAACTCCGACACTGGCATCGCGCCATCAATGCCGCCAGCGATGCGTCGACTCTTCGCTCGCCTCCTGACCGATCATGCCTTCCATCCCGCAGAGCCTGGTGACAATCCTACTGATGCGCTCATGGCACGAAGCGAAATCCTGTGTCCCGACGGCAACCCTTACGAGCCCTACACATTGGAAAGCCATCTTTCCTACTCGGCGCTGGACTATGCACTATCCCACGAGCTCGCGCATCGGGTCCTTCACGCGATCAATCCCGATTTTGCCATCGACCAAGCCCTAGAGCAGGCGGCCGACCTTATCGGTTTCCGCTTCTTCGCGTGCAGTTGGGGCTGGCGCGACGACATATTCGAAGGCGCGCCGCTCAGTGAGGGAGGTCGCATCCTGCTCGGCCCTCTGTGGTTCTTTTATTCCGCTTCGATGTTCTTCACCCTGCGCAGCCTCCTTGCTGCGCGCGTGGCCGAGTTTGCACCAGGATCCGCCCTCGCACGCCGTCTTGCGTTCAAGGGCGAACCACTACTCGCCCTCACCGAGCGCTGGCACCGAGTCAAAGGACTTCTCGCACAATATGCCGAAGTCGCGGCCGTTTTCGGTGCGCCACTGTCAAAGCTCGACGGAGTAATCCTCGACCATCTGACCATAGCCCTATCGGGCTTTACCGATGCACTGCAGGGCTGGGTGGAAGCAATTCCGGAGGCCGACATCCTGTTCGCCGCCGAACTCCCCGAAATTTGAGATACGCCATTTGCCAATCTCGATGCACCACCAGGATTGCCATGGTTCGCGGAGATTGCCCCAACATTATTTGGGGCATTTCGTCCCAGCACTTGCCGTGTCGTTCCTTCTTGCCATCGGACGAGCAACGCCTTCCGTTTCGGTGGCCTTGAGCTCATGCTGCCTTCAGCCAGCCATGTTCATCGCGCCGGATTTCCTCCATTCGAACCCGGAAATCGCCACTTGGAGCCGCGCAAAAAGTTCTATAGGACAACGCGAAGGCCGACCAAATTTCCGGCAGGGCCTTTTCCGGCCTGCCTGCCTTTTTCCCATTTTTCTCCATTTCGCCTGCGCCAGCGCTTTTCCGCTGTCCTACAGCTAACCAAATGGGATAAATGACCCGCCTTTCCGGAACAGGAGGGCGTTTTCATGGATATTGCGGCTCTGATCGATGAAGTCATCGCGCGGGAGGGTGGCTACGGCAACCATCCGGCGGATCGCGGCGGACCGACCAATTTCGGCATCACCCAGGCCGTAGCGCGGGCCAACGGTTATGGCGGCGATATGCGGGCGATGCCCCGGACGGTGGCCGAGGCGATCTATCGCAGGCTCTATTGGGAGAAGCCGGGCTTCGCCTTCGTCGCGGAACTGGCGCCGGCGGTGGCGGAGGAACTGTTCGACACGGCGGTCAACATGGGGCCGGGCACGGCCGGCGGTTTCCTGCAGCGGGCGTTGAACGCGCTCAATCGCAACGGGCGGGACTATGCCGACCTGAAGGTGGATCAGGCGGTGGGAGCGAAGACGCTTTCCGCGCTGGGCGCCTTTCTGGCCGTTCGCGGGCGGGCGGGCGAGAAGGTGCTGCTGAAAGCCCTCGAAGCGCTTCAGGGCGAGCGCTACCTGGCGCTGGCCGAGAGCAGGCCGGCCAATGAGGCCTTTCTCTATGGCTGGCTCGCCAACCGGATCGGATAGGAGGCAGGGATGACGTCTTCACGCAGGCGAGTCGCGGGGGACCGGTGGACGCTGCGGGCGCGGCCGGCCTTTCTCTACATGATGTACGGGTTGCTGCTGTGGTCGGTGCCGCTGGGGCTGGTCGGCGGGGTGCGGCCCGATGTGGCGGCGGGGATCATCCGGGCGATGCGAGCCTATTTCAACGCCCTGCCGGAGCCGCTCTATGCGCTCTTCGGGACGGGCTATCTGGGCTATACGGCGGCGCGGGCCTGGGGGAAGGCGAAGGGGGTAGAGCGGTAAGAGGCGCCCCTTGCCCCTTATCCTGTTCCTGCGAAGGCGCTCGAATGAGCGCGGCAGGTCTTCAGGGCCAGAGCATCCTGCGCAAAAGTGGGAACCGGTTTTGCGTTCAAAAGGATGCGACAACAAAAGCTTGGAGCGCGCGGCCTGCCTATGATTTGACGCAGCGCTCTAGGGCCGTTCACCGGGGAAATTCTCCTTGAGGAAGTCCAGCACCACCCGCGCTCTTGGCGGCAGGCGTTTGTGGGACGGGTGGACGGCCCAGATGTCGAGCGGGGCGATGTGGCTTTCCGGCAGGACCGGGACCAGCCGTCCCGCCGCGATGTCGCCCTGCACCCGGATGGCGGGGAGCAGGGCGATGCCTAGGCCGCTGAGGGCGGCGCGGTGGACGGCTTCGCTGCTGTCGCTGCGGAAGGTGCCGCCCACCACCCTCTCCCGCCCATCGATGGTCCAGCGGGCGGGCACGTCGCCATAGGCGTAGGCGATGCACTGATGCCCCGGAAGGTCTTCGGCGGACGAGGGCATGCCGCGGCCGGCAAGATAGGCGGGATGCGCGACCAGCAGGCGGGGCAGCGCGCCCAGCGGATGAACCACCAGGCTGTCGTCGCCCACCGGGCCGACGCGCAGGGCAAGGTCGAGGCGGTCCTCCACCACGTCGCGTTGCCAGTCCGTCATGGCGCAATCGAGCTGGAGCGCGGGGTAGCGCGCGGTCAGATCGCCCAGGCGCTCGACATAATAGAGGCCGAGCGCGGTGGTGAAGCCGATGCGCACCAGGCCGCCCGGTTGATCGCGGACCGGGCCGAATTCCTGTTCCGCCCCATCCAGCGCGTCCAGCATCGCGCGGGCGTGGACCAGCAGGCGGTCAGCCTCCGGCGTGGCGATCAGCCGGCGGGTGGTGCGATGGAAGAGGATGGCGCCGAAATGCGATTCCACCTGATCCAGCCGGCGGGCTATCGTCGTATGGCTGGCGTGCATCTCTCCAGCCACGCGGGAGAAGTTGGGTTTTTCGCATAGCCGGACGAATGTCCGGAGGGCGATCAACAGATCGGACATTTGCACGATACTCGCACAGATATTGTGCGGCTTATCCTTATTGTCTGATCGGCCGAAAAGCCAGATGCCAGCGCGCAAGGAATGATGGAAGAGGATAGCCATGACCGATCGCATCGCCCATGCCGGGCTGGCCGCCAAATGCCGGACGGCGGAGGAGGCCGCGGCGCTGATCCGCAACGGGATGGCCGTGGGGATGAGCGGCTTTACCGGGTCGGGCTATCCCAAGGCGGTGCCGCTGGCGCTGGCGAAGCGGATCACCGAGGCGCATGCGGCGGGCGAGCCCTTCCGGGTCAGGGTGTGGACCGGCGCGTCGACCGGGCCGGAGCTGGACGGGGCGCTGGCGCAGGCCGACGGCGTGGAGTTCCGCCTGCCCTATAATAGCGATCCCATTGCCCGGGAGCGGATCAACAAGGGCCAGATGCAATATTTCGACATGCATCTGAGCCAGGTCGCGCCGATGGCGTGGCAGGGTTTCCTGGGCGATCTGGACATTGCCGTGGTCGAGGTGACGGGGATCACCGCCGGGGGCGAGTTGATCCCCTCCGCCTCCGTGGGCAACAACAAGACCTGGATCGACCGGGCCAAGGGCGTGATACTGGAGGTCAATCGCTGGCAGAACCCCGCGCTGGAGGGGATGCACGACATTTATTACGGCACGGCGCTGCCGCCGCATCGCCAGCCGATCCCGCTGATGCGGGCGGACCAGCGCATCGGCCAGCCGACCTTCCGCTGCGATCCGGACAAGGTGATCGCGGTGGTCGAGACGGATGCGCCGGACCGCAACGCGCCCTTCAAGGCGCCGGACGACAAGGCGCGGGCGATTGCCGGGCATTTGCTGGAATTCCTGCGCCATGAGGTGAAGAAGGGGCGGTTGCCCGCTTCGCTGCTGCCGTTGCAGTCGGGGGTCGGCAATATCGCCAATGCGGTGCTGACCGGCCTGATCGACGCGCCGTTCGAGGACATGGTCGCCTTTACGGAGGTGATCCAGGACGGGATGCTGGACCTGCTCGACGCGGGCAAGCTGCGGATGGCGAGCGCCACGGCCTTTTCCCTGAGCCCGGAGGCGGCGGCGCGGATGAATGCCGATATGGGGCGCTATCGGGACCGGATGATCCTGCGGCCGCAGGAGATCAGCAACCATCCCGAGCTGGTGCGGCGGCTGGGCTGCATCGCGATGAACGGGCTGATCGAGGCGGACATCTACGGCAACGTCAATTCGACCCATCTGATGGGATCGCGCATCCAGAACGGCATTGGCGGGTCGGGGGACTTTGCGCGCAACGCGTTTCTGTCGATCTTCATGACGCCGTCGACGGCCAAGGGTGGGGCGATCTCCGCCATCGTGCCGCATTGCAGCCATGTCGACCATATCAACCAGGATGTGCAGGTGATCGTGACCGAGCAGGGGCTGGCGGACCTGCGCGGGCTGGCGCCCCGGCAGCGGGCGGAGGTCATCATGGAGAATTGCGCGCATCCGGACTTCCGGCCGATGCTGAAGGACTATTTCCGGCGGGCTTTGGCGGGGTCATACGGGTTGCAGTCGCCGATGCTGCCGGGGGAGGCGCTGGCGTGGCACCAGCGCTTCATCGATACGGGGACGATGCGGGGGTAGGGATTGGGGCTTCGCTTTCCTCTCCGGCGGAGAGGAGGAAAAGGACAGGAGGCCTTGGCGGCGAAGGAGCCCTGGGCTGATTTGGATGAGAGGGAGCGGGTCTGAGGCCCGCGCGAACCCCCTCACCCAGCTACGACTAAGGCAGCAAGCTGCCAAGTCTGCGCAGCCCTCTCCCTCAAGGGAGAGGGGTAAAGTGGGTGTCCGCTTACACCCAAATCGGACATCACGAAAATGAGAGGGGCCGCCGGGTAGATTAAACCCCGACGGCCCATCATTGACATGGTCAGCGGCCGGAAGCGCCGCCCAAGGGAAACGTTGATCGCGCTATTTTCCAGATACGGCGCCTCGATCGCGAAACCGCGGTCGACAGTCACCCTATTCTGGAAAACCGACGCATAAGGCGTCGCTCAGCGGCGCGTTCCCCGAATGGACTTGACCGACCCCATTGCTGAACCATGAGACATCGGATCACCTCCTTTCGCTAGTTGAAGCCCCTATAGCCGTTCCCGGTACTGGTCCTTCGCCGTCTATGAAATGATATGTGAATCAGACCGGCCGCCACTTCAAGGCTTGTAAAATTCTTTTTTCGAATCATACTTTTGCGTCCGCCTTTTGCAGGCGATTTGCGTTGAAACCAGCGCCTTTCGCCTGAAATCAAGGGCTTAGGCGCGGCAATCCTCCACGACGCGGCCGACCTCCGCCCAGCTTGGCAGGACCAGCATCTCCAGACCCTGCACCTCGACCGCGAAACGGCCCCGGCTGTAGGCGATCTGATCGAGCGTGGCGTCGCTGGCGGCGCGGGTCGCCTGGGTCGCGGCGATGGCGCCGGTGGCGGGGCCGGCCGGCCAGCTGACCGCGCCATAGCTGGTCCGCACCGTCATCGCCGCCTGCGCCGGGCCGGGCCGCAAAAGGCTGACGCGGCGCGTCGTCCGGTCGCAGCGGATGACGAACAGGCTGCCTTGCGCATCCGGGCCGAACAGGGCGGCCGATCCGGCGCCGTCGACCTGATAGCGCCAGTCGCCCGCGGTGGTCGCGCGGTCCTGCCAGTCGGCCGGCGGCGGCGGAGGGGGGGCGGGCCGGGCCGCGGGAGCCGGCCGGGGCGCAGGTGCGGGAACAGGCGCGCGCTGCTGGGGCGCGCCCACGCAGGAAGCCAGCAGGACGAAGGCGGCCGCCGGCATGGCGGAGGGCAGAGTGAAGCGCATCCCGCCTCCATGCCTTAGGCACGGGGATGGCATCAACCCGAAAAGGGCGGGACGACATGCCGGACCGGTCGAAAGAAAGGGCGGCGGAAGCGCCGGATTTCGCCGCTTTCGCGCCTGCCCGTCATTGACAGCCGGAGGCCGAATCGCTAAGGGCACCCCTTCCCGACACGCTGACGAGCGGCAGTGCAGTGGCACTGGCCGTCTTTTTTGCGTCTTGGGGCCTATCGAATCGGCTGTCGTCTCCTTAAGGACTTCAGCCCTGACGCTTTGAGATGGGGCGGCGCCAACCGCCCCGTGGAGCAGGAGTACAGAATACCATGGCACGTATTGCGGGTGTCAACATCCCGACCAACAAGCGCGTGATCATCGCGCTCACCTACATCCACGGCATCGGCCGCAAGACCGCCGTCGACATCGCCGACAAGCTGGGCATCGACCACAGCCGCCGCGTGCAGGACCTGTCCGACGCCGAAGTGCTGCAGATCCGCGAAGCCATCGACGCCGACCACACGGTCGAGGGCGACCTGCGCCGCGAAACCGCGATGAACATCAAGCGCCTGATGGACCTGGCCTGCTATCGCGGCCTGCGTCACCGCAAGGGCCTGCCGGTCCGCGGCCAGCGCACGCACACCAATGCGCGCACCCGCAAGGGCAAGGCGAAGCCGATTGCCGGCAAGAAGAAGTAAGAAATAGTCCGGGGGACTATTTCATCTTCTTCTCCGCCGGAGGCAGCCCTTCCTGGGCGCAGCCTCCCGGAACACAAGATTTCAGTAGGATAGAGCAAAAATGGCACGCGAACCCCAGCGCATCAAGCGCCGCGAACGCAAGAACATCTCGGCCGGCGTCGCGCACGTCAACGCCAGCTTCAACAACACCATGGTGACCATCACCGACGCCCAGGGCAATGCGATCAGCTGGTCCTCGGCGGGCATGATGGGCTTCAAGGGCAGCCGCAAGTCGACGCCCTATGCCGCGCAGGTCTGCGCCGAAGACGCCGGCCGCAAGGCGGCCGAACATGGCGTGCGCACCCTGGAAGTCGAAGTGAAGGGTCCGGGTTCGGGCCGTGAATCGGCCCTGCGCGCGCTGCAGGCCGTCGGCTTCCACATCACCTCCATCCGCGACGTGACGCCGATCCCGCACAATGGCGTGCGTCCTTCCAAGCGCCGCCGCGTCTAACAACGACGCGCGGCTTGTCGGCGGGCGGCGGACGCGTCGCCCGCTCACCCATCTGCATCGGTCGGAACGTCCTGTCGGGTCAGGATTTTTGAACGTTTCGGCCTCATCCCCAGGGGAAATACATGACTGTCAACATGAAGAACTGGCAGGAATTGAAGAAGCCCAACAGCCTTGAGATCAAGGTCGCGGGCGACGGCAAGCGCAAGGCGACCTTCGTCGCCGAACCTCTGGAGCGCGGCTTCGGCCTGACGCTTGGCAACGCGCTGCGCCGGGTTCTTCTGTCCTCGCTCCAGGGCGCGGCGGTCACCTCGATCAAGATCGAGAACGTCCTCCACGAATTCTCCTCGCTCGCGGGCGTGCGTGAGGACGTCACGGACATCGTCCTCAACATCAAGCAGGTTGCGCTGAAAATGGAAGGCGACGGTCCGCGCCGTCTCCAGCTTTCCGCCACCGGCCCCGCCGAAGTGCGCGCGGGCGACATCACCACCGTGGGCGACATCGAAGTGATGAACCCCGACCTGGTGATCTGCCACCTGGACCAGGGCGCGACGCTGAACATGGAACTGACCGCCGACGTCGGCAAGGGCTATGTCCCCGCCGTCGCCAACCGTCCGGCCGACGCCCCGATCGGCCTGATCCCGGTCGACGCGCTCTATTCGCCGGTGCGTCAGGTCGCCTACAAGGTCGACAATACCCGCGTCGGCCAGGAACTGGACTATGACAAGCTGTCGCTGACCGTCGAGACCGACGGCACCGTCACGCCGGAAGACGCGGTGGCCTATGCCGCCCGCATCCTGCAGGACCAGCTCCAGCTGTTCGTCCACTTCGAGGACGCGCTGCCCGTCGCCGCTCCGGCCGCCGGCGCCGCTGCCGGCGGTTCGGCCAGCGAGGGCGAGAGCGACGCGAACCAGATCAACCGCTACCTGCTCAAGAAGGTGGACGAGCTGGAACTGTCGGTCCGCAGCGCCAACTGCCTCAAGAACGACAACATCATCTATATCGGCGATCTGGTCCAGAAGACCGAGGCCGAGATGCTGCGCACCCCCAATTTCGGCCGCAAGTCGCTGAACGAGATCAAGGAAGTGCTGTCGTCCATGGGCCTGCGCCTGGGCATGGACATCCCCGGCTGGCCGCCGGAGAATATCGAGGAAATGGCCAAGAAGCTCGAACAGGAGCTGCTGGGCTGATCCGCCTTCCCTCCGGTTCGCCCGGAGGGATGCTGGACACCGGAAAGCACGGATTCGCGTCCGCTTTGAACGGTGTGAACTTCGCCCCTTTTTTTAAGGGGCAGGGCAAAGGGGCGGCGGCCCTGAAACGCCGCCTGGTCTGGGGTACCTGAAACGGCCCCTTAACGAACGGAAGGAAAGACATATGCGTCACAAGGTTGGTCATCGCAAGCTGCAGCGCAGCGCCGGGCATCGCAACTCGCTGCTCCGCAACCTCGCCGCCTCGCTCATCAAGCATGAGCAGATCCTGACGACCACGCCCAAGGCGAAGGAACTGCGTCCCTATGTCGAGAAGCTGATCACCCTCGCCAAGAAGGGTGGCCTGTCGAACCGTCGTCTGGCCCATGCCCGCCTGCAGGACGACGCGCAGCTCACCAAGCTGTTCGACGTTCTGGCCGAGCGCTACAAGGACCGCAATGGCGGCTACACCCGCGTGATCAAGGCCGGCATCCGCGCTTCGGACGCAGCGCCGATCGCGATCATCGAACTGGTGGACCGCGACGTCGACGCCAAGGGTCAGGATTCCGGTCCGGTCCAGGGTGCGGACGCCGACGAGCTGGAAGCGGCGTGATCCGCTGACGGCTCGCGCAAGCGGGCAGATGAAGAGGGCCGCGGCTTCCGGAAGGGGGCGCGGCCCTTTTTCTTTTTTGGGGCGTGGATATGCGGGGCGTCGAGCCATTCGGTCAGCCCCCACCCCCGGCCCCTGCTCCGAAGGGGAGGGGAGATAAGAAATATTCTTTGTTTTCTTGCCTTTCCGCGCCATGAGACGCCAGAGAATGGGAATGGGATTTCGGGGGGATCGGATGCGCGCCTTTGGCTGCTTTGCTTTGGCGGCGCTGTTGTTCGCGGCGCTCCCCGCGCAGGCGGAGCCGGATGCGGCGGTCGCTGGCGCTTCAGGACTGCGCTATCCCGCCGCCAAAAGGCTGGACCTGGTGGAGGATCATTTCGGGGTCAAGGTGACCGATCCCTATCGCTGGCTGGAAAACGACCTGCGCGCTGATCCCGCCGTCCGCGACTGGGTGGGACAGGAAAACCGCCTCACGCGCCGCCATATCGACGGGCTGCCGGGTCGCGAGGCGCTCAAGAAACGCATGCAGGCGCTGTTCGCCCATGGCCGCTACACCATCCCGCGCAAGGCGGGCGGGCGCTATTTCTACGGCTATAACAAGGGGCTCCAGAACCAGACGCCGCTCTATGTGCGCGACGGCCTGAACGGTGCGCAGCGGCTGCTGATCGACCCGAATGACTGGGCGGAGGACGGGTCGGACGCGCTGGCGGAATGGGCGCCCTCCCCCGACGGCCGGTTCCTGCTCTATGCCGTGCAGGAGGCCGGGAGCGACTGGCGCACGCTGAAGGTTCTGGACGTCGCCACCGCCCGGCCGCTCGACGATGTCGTGCAATGGGTGAAATTCTCCCAGCTTGCCTGGGACGGGCAAGGACAGGGTTTCTTCTATTCGCGCTTCGCCGCGCCGCAGGAAGGCGGCGGCCTGCAATCCTCCACGGTGGGGCAGGAACTTCATTATCACCGCCTCGGCACGCCGCAGGCGCAGGATCAGCTTATCTACGCGACTCCGGACCAGCCGCGCCTCAGCCACACGGCGCAGGTGACGCAGGACGGGCGCTGGCTGGTCATCAGCAGCTTCCAGGGCACCGACCCCCGCCGCGAACTGCATCTGGCCGAACTGACCGGCGGCAAGGTGAAGGTCCGCCCGCTGGTGAAGGGCATGACCAACGACTGGCGGCTGATCGGCAGCCGCGGGCCGACGGTCTATTTCATCACCGACCAATATGCCCCGCATCTGCGCGTCGTCAGCATCGACGCCCGCTTCCCCCGGCGCGGCGCCAGGCAGGTGGTGGCGGAACGCATGGACACGCTGGCGGGCGGGTCGCTGGTCGGGGACCGGCTGATCCTGGCCTATCTGTCCGATGCGGAAAGCGTGGCGGAGCTGATCGACCTCAACGGGCGAAAGGTCAGCGACGTGCCGCTGCCCGGCCTGGGCACGGCGGCCGGTTTCGGCGGGCGCGACGGCGATCCTGAAACCTTCTTCAGCTTTTCGGGCTTCACCACGCCGTCGAGCATCTACCGCTTCGACACGGCAACGCTGCGTTACGAGCTGTTCGCGCGGCCGGAGCTGCCCTTCAATCCCGACGATTACGGCATAGAGCAGGTCAGCTATCCGTCGAAGGACGGCACGATGATCCCGATGACGGTGATCCGCAAGAAGGCGCTGGCCCTTTCCAAAGCGCCCGCGCCCACCATCCTGTACGGCTATGGCGGCTTCAACATCGCGCTGACGCCCGGCTATTCGGCGACGCGCATGGCGTGGCTGGAGCAGGGCGGCGTCTATGCCATCGCCAATCTGCGCGGCGGCGGCGAGTTCGGCAAGGCATGGCACGATGCGGGGCGGCTCGCCAACAAGCAGAATGTGTTCGACGATTTCATCGCGGCGGCCGAATATCTGAAGGCCAATGGCTATACGACGAAGGACGGCCTTGCCATCGAGGGGCGGTCCAATGGCGGGTTGCTGGTCGGCGCGGTGGTGAACCAGCGGCCCGATCTGTTCGCCGCCGCCCTGCCCGCCGTGGGCGTGATGGACATGCTGCGCTTCGACCGTTTCACCGCCGGCCGCTACTGGATCGACGACTATGGATCGCCCGACCGGGAGGAGGATTTCCGCCTGCTCTACGCCTATTCGCCCTATCACAACATCGCGGGCGGGAAGGACTATCCGGCGATCCTCGTCACCACGGGCGACACCGACGACCGGGTGGTGCCGGCGCACAGCTTCAAATATGCCGCGGCCTTGCAGGCGGCGGAGCTGGGGCCGAAGCCCCGCCTGATCCGGATCGACACCAAGGCCGGGCATGGGGCGGGCAAGCCCGTGGACAAGCTGATCGACGAATATGCCGACAGCTATGCCTTTGCGGCCTATTATACCGGGCTGAAACTGGACGCGCAGCCGCGATAGCCGGGCAGCAGGGCGGGCGCTTACCGGTTCGGGAGGGATGCGTCCATGGCCGCCGGTGGCGGCGCACTCGCGTTCAGGCCTCCGACAGCCATGATCGCCTAGCCATCGGCAAATTTCGGCTGAGGGACGAGGGTCATGAACAAGATGAGGTGGATGACGGGATCGCTGATCGCGACGGCCCTGCTGGCGGGCGGCGTCGCGTCGGCGCAGGCCTATCAACCGCGGCAAGGCGCGCCGCAGGAACAGGATGACCTGTCGGACGAAGCGCAGCCGCCCGCCGATGCCGCCGCCCCGGACGACCGAGCGAGCCCTACGCGCGCCGACGATGATTTTTCCGATGTCGTGGCGGCGGATCAGGACCATGCCGGCGCCCGATCCCCTGACAGCGAGGGCGGGCGGGGCGATCTGGCGGAGGCGCCCGCCGACCGGGATGGCGAGGATGCGATCACCTATTGCGCCCTCGCCGCCCGCGACGAGGCGGAGCGGGAGGGCGGCTATGCCGAGGTGCGGCAGGTGCAGGAGCCCCGCGAGACCCGCAACGGCTATGATGTGGAGGGCGATGTCGAGGTCCGGTCCGGCTGGCGGGCGCAGGATGGACGGTCGCGCCACTTCACCTGTTCGGTGCAGAATGGCCGGATCGCGGACCTTTATTTCCGGCGGGATCGCGCCGCCCGATAGGCGCGCCCGGTCCGCCGCATCGCGGCCACGCTTTGCCCTATCCTGTTTTACGTCAATCCATTAGCATCGGCGCGAATCAGGGGAGTCAGGGGTGGCCGCGTTCCTTTTCGCGACCGAGAATGTCGTTTTCGTCTCAGCGATCGTCCTGATGCTGCTCATCGGGGCGGTGCAGGCCATCGGCATCGCGGGCGACTTCGATCTCGACATTGACG
Organism: Sphingobium sp. CFD-2; assembly: GCF_024611135.1. Lineage (NCBI taxonomy): Bacteria > Pseudomonadati > Pseudomonadota > Alphaproteobacteria > Sphingomonadales > Sphingobiaceae > Sphingobium > Sphingobium sp. CFD-2. Next base: position 3,189,538 of record NZ_CP084405.1, read on the forward strand.
GCGATGCGGACCTGCTGGGCTGGCTGGGCGTCGGTCGCCTGCCGCTGTTGATGCTGCTGGCGATATTCCTGGCGCTGTTCGGCATGATCGGGCTGATCGGGCAGCATCTGCTGCTCGATCTGACCGGTGCGATGCTGCCGCCGCTGATCGCCGCACCCGCCGCCCTGATCGCCAGCCTGCCTTCGACCGGCCTTGCCGCGCGACGGCTTGCCCCCCTGCTTCCCCGCGACCAGAGCAGCGCCGTTCCGCTGGACGCGCTGATGGTGCGAGGGCCCGTCCATGCGCGGATATGATGCTTCCCGCCACATGCTGGCCATCGGACTGGCGGCGCAGGCGGGGTTCATCGATGCGCTGGGATTCCTGAAGCTGGGCGGGCTGTTCGTTTCCTTCATGAGCGGCAATTCCACCCGGCTGGGCGTGGGGCTGGCCAAGGGCGCGGCGGTCGCCGGGATGGCGGCGGGACTGGTCGGGGCCTTTGTCGGCGGCGTGCTGGCCGGTGCGCTGGTCGCGCGCCGGGCGGGCCGCTGGCGCAAGCAGGTGGTGCTGGGCCTTGCGACCGCGCTGCTGTTCTGCGCCGCGTTGCTGGCCCTGCCGGACCGGCCGGGCTCCGGGCTGACGCTGCTGATGGCGGCGGCGATGGGCGCGGTGAACAACGTCTTCCAGCGCGACGGCGAAGTCAGCATCGGCGTCACCTATATGACTGGCGCGCTGGTGAAGCTGGGCCAGCAACTGGCGGTGGCGCTGACCGGCGGGCCGCGATGGAACTGGCTGCCCTATCTGCTGCTGTGGCTGGGGCTGGTGGCGGGCGCGGTGGCGGGGGGTGGCCTCTTCGCGCTGATGGGCCTGCATGCGCTGTGGGTCGCCCTGGCCTTTTCCGGGCTGTTGCTGCTGTGGAGCGGCCGCCTGGGACCGTTGGACTTGGCATGACCGGGCGCAGCGCCTAGAGCCCTTTGCAAGCAGAAGGAATCATCTGCCGGCTCGAAAAACGCGGTAAAGCATCAGGCTGTGGCATTCGATCCGATGCAGTCGGCTCGGAACAAGCTCTGTCCGGATCGACACCCAGGAGTCCATCATGTCACCGCGCCCATCCCATCGCCGCAAGGCCGCGATCGCCTTCATATTGGTGACGGCGCTGCTCGACGTGATGTCGATGGGGATCGTCATCCCGGTGCTGCCGCAACTGGTCGAGACGCTGTCGGGTTCCGGCAGGGCGGCGGGGATGTGGAACGGGCTGTTCGTCGCGCTGTGGGCCGGGATGCAGTTCCTCTGTTCGCCGGTCATCGGATCGCTGTCCGACCGGTTCGGGCGGCGCCCGGTGATCCTGGTCTCGGTCGCGGGACTCGCGCTCGATTTCCTGCTGATGGCGATCGCGCCCAATCTGTGGTGGCTGGCGGTGGGGCGGATGCTGGGGGGCGTGACGTCGTCCAGCTTCACCTCCACCTTCGCCTATATGGCCGACATCACCCCGCCCGAAGAGCGGGCGCGGGGTTATGGGCTGATCGGGGCGGCGTTCAGCGGCGGCTTCGTCGCCGGGCCGCTGCTGGGCGGGGTGCTGGGGGAGATTTCGCTGCGGGCGCCCTTCTGGGCGGCGGCGGGGCTGTCGGGGCTGGCCTTTTTCTACGGGCTGTCCGTGCTGCCGGAATCGCTGGCCGCCGACAAGCGGATGGATTTTTCGTGGAAGCGGGCCAATCCGTTCGGGGCGCTGCGGCTGCTGCGGTCGCATCCCGAGCTGTCGAGCCTGGCGGTGGTCAATTTCCTGCTTTATTTCGCGCATCACCTCTTCTCCGCCGTGTTCGTGCTTTATGCGGGGGACCGCTATGGCTGGGGGGCGTGGGAGGTGGGGACGCTGCTGGCGCTGGTCGGCCTGATGGACATGGGCGTGCAGGGAATATTGGTCGGGCCGGTGGTGAAGCGGCTGGGCGACCGCACGACCATGGTGATCGGGCTTGGCTTCGGCGCGGTCGGGATTTTCGCGATGGGGCTGGCGCCGACCGGCTGGCTGTTCGTCGCGGCGATGTTCCCCAACGCGCTCTGGGGCCTTGCCATGCCGACCATCCAGTCGCTGATGACGCAGCGCGTGTCGGAATCCGAACAGGGCCAGTTGCAGGGCGCGAACAACAGCGTCGGATCGATCGCGGGCATCGTGTCGCCGCTGTTCTTCGGCACGGTCTATTCCCTGTCGGTGGGCGCGAAGCCGCTGCTGCCCTTCATCGGCAGCGCCTTCCTGATCGCCGCGGCGGTGCTGGCGGGCGGGGCCGTGCTGGGATGGGCGGCGGGGCGGCGCGGGGACGCGGCTTCGCTGGACAAGGGAGCGCAAGCGCACTAACCGGGCGCGAATCCCTTCCTCTGGACATATAAAGGCGATTCGATGACGCTGCCCCTTCAGGATTCCATCCTTATCGTGGATTTCGGCAGCCAGGTGACGCAGCTCATCGCCCGGCGGGTGCGCGAGGCGGGCGTCTATTCCGAGATCGCGCCGTTCAACAGCGCCGCCGAAGCCTTCGAACGGCTGAAGCCCAAGGGCATCATCCTTTCCGGTGGCCCCTCCTCCGTCATGTGGGAGGACAGCCCCCGCGCGCCCCAGCATTTCTTCGAGGCGGGCATTCCGATCCTGGGCATATGCTACGGCCAGCAGACGATGATGCAGCAGCTTGGCGGCCATGTCGAAGGCGGCGAGAGCGGCGAGTTCGGCCGCGCCTTCATCGAGGTGAAGAAAGGCTGCGCGCTGTTCGACGGCCTCTGGACGGAGGGCGAGCGCCATCAGGTCTGGATGAGCCATGGCGACAAGGTGACGCGGCTCGCCCCCGGTTTCGAGGTGGTGGCGGTCAGCGAGGGCGCGCCCTATGCGATCACGGCGAATGAGGAAAAGCGTTTCTACGCGACGCAATTCCACCCTGAGGTCGTGCATACGCCGGATGGCGCGAAGCTGCTCGCCAATTTCGTGCGCCATGTCTGCGGCCTCAAGGGCGACTGGACCATGGCGGAATTCCGCGCGACCAAGATCGCGGACATCCGGGCGCAGGTGGGCGAAGGCCGGGTGATCTGCGGTCTGTCCGGCGGCGTCGACAGCGCCGTCGCGGCGGTGCTGATCCATGAGGCGATCGGCGATCAGTTGACCTGCGTGTTCGTCGACCATGGCCTGATGCGACTGGGCGAGGCGGAGCAGGTGGTGAGCCTGTTCCGCGAGCATTATGGCATCAAGCTGGTCCATGTGAATGCCGAGGAACGCTTCCTGGGCGGGCTGGCGGGCCTGACCGACCCCGAGAAGAAGCGGAAATTCATCGGCGGCGAGTTCATCGCCGTGTTCGAGGAGGAAGCGAAGAAGATCGGCGGGGCGGACTTCCTGGCGCAGGGGACGCTTTATCCGGACGTGATCGAGTCCGTGTCCTTCACCGGCGGGCCTTCGGTGACGATCAAGTCGCACCATAATGTCGGCGGCCTGCCCGAGCGCATGAACATGAAGCTGGTCGAGCCGCTGCGCGAACTGTTCAAGGACGAGGTGCGCGTGCTGGGCCGCGAACTGGGGCTGCCGGAGATTTTCGTCGGGCGGCATCCTTTCCCCGGTCCCGGCCTCGCCATCCGCATTCCGGGCGAAGTGTCGAAGGAGCGCTGCGACATCCTGCGCAAGGCCGACGCCATCTATCTGGAGGAAATCCGGAGCGCCGGGCTGTACGATGCGATCTGGCAGGCCTTCGCCGTGCTGCTGCCCGTCCGCACGGTAGGCGTGATGGGCGATCACCGCACCTATGACAGCGTGTGCGCCCTGCGGGCGGTGACGTCGACCGACGGCATGACGGCGGACATCTATCCCTTCGACGCCGCCTTCCTGAGCCGGGTGGCGACGCGGATCATCAATGAGGTGAAGGGCATCAACCGGGTGGTTTACGACTACACCTCGAAGCCGCCGGGGACGATCGAGTGGGAGTAAAGCCGGAAAAGCGAATGTCCGGGGGACATTCGCCGGCTTTACTTGGCGCCGTGCGGCGCCGGAGCGGTTGCAGAGCGCCGGGGAAATAGATGCAACTGCGCCTGCGAAGGTCTGATCCAGTCCAAGCGTCGCCGTTTTAGCGCACCGTCAGGACTGGGCTCCCGCCTTGGCAGGAGCGCGTCGCCCTATAAGCGAAGCCGCACCCTGCCGGCCGCCTTCTTCCTTCAAATCTCATATTCCGGGTGCCATTTCGGGTTGAGATAAGCGGGTTCGGGAAGGTCCGGCTGGCGTTGGCGCATTTCATCGTACAGCCGCTTCACCGTTGCGCTGCCGGTGCGGGTGAAGAAAGCCGGGACCAGCCCGTGGATCATGCAGGCAAGCCCCGCCCGCACCATCAGGAAGCCGAAGCGCGTCGCCACCTCCAAATGCTCGCCATAGCTTTCATTGACCTCTCTGGGATGCTTCAGGAACAGGCGGTCGATCATGTCTGCTCGCTCATGGCCATGGGAAAGCGGCATCCTAATGCATAAGCGGGCCGAAGCAGAGGGCCGATTGCACGGAACTTGACCCCCCACCCCGAAAACCGGCATGTCCACCGGCATGAGCGAACGCGATCCTCTCGGCCATCCCGTCTATCGGGACATGCCCACCACCATCTTCGAGAAAATGTCCGGCCGCGCGCGGGAGACCGGTGCGATCAACCTGGGGCAGGGCTTTCCCGACGCCCAGGGACCGGAGGAGATACTCCGCGCCGCCGCCGACGCGCTGCTGACCCGGTCCAACCAATATCCGCCCATGGCGGGACTTGCCGAACTGCGCGAGGCAGTGGCGGCGCATTATGCGCGGCATCAGGGCCTGGACCTGTCGCCGCAGGAGGTGATCGTCACCTCCGGCGCGACGGAGGCGATCGCGGCCAGCCTGCTGGCGCTGGTCCGGCCCGGCGACGAGGTGCTGGTGCTGGCGCCGCTCTACGACGCCTATCTGCCGCTGATCGAGCGGGCGGGCGGGGTGGCGCGGGTGCTGCGGCTCACCCCGCCCGAATGGCGGATCGGGCGGCAGGCGCTGGCGGCGGCGGTCACGCCAAAAACCCGGTTCCTGCTGATGAACAATCCGGTGAACCCGACGGGCATCGCCCTGCGCGAAGAGGAACTGGCGCTGCTGGCGGAATTTTGCGTGGAAAACGACCTGATCGCCATTTGCGACGAGGTGTGGGAGCATATCGCCTATGACGGCATCGCGCACAAGCCGCTGATCGGCTTTCCCGGCATGCGGGATCGGACGGTGAAGATCGGGTCGGCGGGCAAGATCTTCTCCGTCACCGGATGGAAGGTCGGATGGATGTGCGCCGCCCCGCCGCTGGCGACGCTGCTTGCCCGCGCGCATCAGTTCATCACCTTCACCACCCCGCCCCATCTGCAATGGGCGGTGGCCGAGGGGCTGGCCAAGCCGGAAAGCTGGTTCGACGCGATGCGCGCCGCCTATCAGGCTTCGCGCGATCGCCTCGTCGCCGGGCTGCGCGGGGCAGGCTATGTCGTCAATTCCAGCGCGGCGACATGGTTCGTGACCGTCGACCTGCCCGCTTCCGGCATCGACATGGACGACGTCGCCTTTTGCGAGCGGATCATCGACGAAGCGGGCGTGGCGGCGATCCCGATTTCCGCCTTCTATCCCGCAGAGCCGGTGACGCATCTCGTCCGCCTGTGCTTTTCCAAGGCGGACGAAATATTGGACGAGGCGGTGGCGCGGCTGGCGGCTTTCCGAACGTCCCTGACCTGAAACGCCTGGCCGGCGGATGCCGCATGCCGCTTGCGGCGGTGACGTCATGCGGCTAGGTTCACCTTTCGTTCTGCAAAGGGGCATATATGGACAGCCTGGCCGCCATTCTCATCATTGTCGCTCTGGTCGCGGGGCTGGCGATCGGCTGGCTGGCGCGGGGCCGGTCCGTGGCGCCGCTGCTGACGGAAAAGGCCGATCTGGCAGGCAAGCTCGACATGGCGGCGGCCCAGCGCAACGCCGCGATCCAGGAACTGGTGGTGGCGCAGGAGCGCGCGGCGCAGGCGGCGGATCTGGCGCAGAAGCTGGAGGCGGAGCGCGCGGTGCGCGAAGCGGCGGCGCGGGAACTGGCGGCCTTGCGATCCGACACGCAGGCGCGGGCGGAAGCCTTCGAAGCGCAGATCGCCGCGCTCAAGGATGCGAAGGAGCAGCTTTCGGCCCAGTTCAGCGAAATTGGCGGCAAGCTGCTGCACCAGGCGCAGAGCCATTTCCTGGAACGCGCCGACCAGCGCATGATGCAGGCCCATGAGAAGAGTGAGGCGCAGCTGAGGCAATTGCTGCATCCGGTCAACGAGACGATCCAGCGTTACGACCAGAAGATCACCCAGATCGAGCAGCAGCGGACGGAGGCCTATGGCATACTGCGCGGCGAGATCGAATCGATGAAGTCGGGGCAGGAGGCGGTGCGGGCCGAGGCACAGCGGCTGGTCGATTCGCTGCGCCATGCGCCCAAGGCGCGGGGCCGCTGGGGCGAGCAGCAATTGCGCAATGTCCTGGAGACATGCGGCCTTTCCGAGCATGTGGATTTCCGGACCGAGGTGAGCGTGGAGGGCGAGGACGGCCGGCTGCGCCCCGACGCGATCCTGCGCGTGCCGGGCGGGCGGGCGCTGGTGATTGACGCCAAGGTGTCGTTGAATGCCTATCAGGACGCCTATGGCGCGGAGGGCGAGGAGGAGAGGAAGCGGCTCCTGTCCGCCCATGCGGCTGCGATGCGCGCGCATGTCGAGACGCTGGGGCGGAAAAGCTATGCCGACCAGTTCGACGAGGCGCCCGATTATGTGATCATGTTCGTGCCCGGCGAACATTTCCTCTCCGCCGCGCTGGAGCATGATCCGCAGCTTTGGGACCATGCCTTCGGGAAGCGGGTGCTGCTGGCCACGCCGACCAACCTCATCGCCATTGCCCGGACCGTCGCGGCGGTGTGGCGGCAGGAGAAGATGGCGGATGAGGCCAAGCGGATTGGTATGCTGGGCAAGGAACTTTACGAGCGGCTGGCCGGTGCGGCGGCGTCCCTCAAGAAGCTGGGCAACCGGCTGAACGGGGCCGTGGCGGATTATAACAGCTTCGTCGGCAGCTTCGAGGGTCGCGTGCTGGTGACGGGCCGCAAGCTGCGCGACCTGAATATCGAGACGGGGGGCAAGGAACTGGAAGAACTGGAGCCCGTGGAGGCGCTGGTTCGCGAACCGTCCTCGGCTGAGGCCCTGCGGGCTTTGCCGGAGGCGCTGCCGGATGCGGCGGAGTAGATTTCCTGTGCATGGGTTAGGAGGCTAATTATTTTGGGGTGAAGCGGGATTCGGGAACTGGGCTGCTGCCGTCTCAGGAGTGTGGACCGGAGGAGGCCTGTTTATCGCTCGATCTATCTATTAGCTGGCTAAGCATCATGCCCACTCGGCAGGAAATTTGCTCCCGGCCCCGCCAAATGGCATGGGCGAATCATGAAACGCATCGGCCTTCTCGGCGGCTCCTTCAATCCGGCGCATGACGGGCATCGGGATATTTCCCGGTTCGCGATCCACGCCTTGCGGCTGGATGAAGTCTGGTGGTTGGTTTCGCCGGGCAATCCGCTGAAGCCCCGGGCCGGCATGGCGCCCCTCCCCGCCCGTCTCGCCCACGCCCGAAAAGTCGCGCGGCGCAACCTCATCCGGCCCACGGCCATAGAAACGCAGCTGCGCACCCGCTACACCATCGACACGGTGAAGGCCTTGCGAAGGCGCTATCCGCGCCACCGGTTCCTTTGGCTGATGGGGGCGGACAATCTCGCGCAATTCGGCCAGTGGAGGGACTGGCGCGGCATAGCCCGGATTATGCCCATTGCCGTGATCGCCCGGCCCGGCTATGATGAGGCCGCCCGTGGCTCACCGGCCATGGGCTGGCTGCGGCGCTTCGTCCGGCCCGCACGCCAGAGTGCAGCATGGACGGATTGGAGACCGCCGGCGCTTGTGCTTCTGCGCTTTCGCCCTGATCCAAGATCGGCGACCCTGCTGCGGCAGGCAGACCCCCTCTGGCATCGCGAATATGAACACAAACGCGTGCGCGACCCGCTCACGCGCCGGTTGATTGTCTAGAATGGAGCATCTTTGACCAGACCGCATCCTGCCAACGACACGGCTCATAATGCCGACAGCGTTGCCGCCCTGCATGACCTTGTCTTGAAGTCGCTTGACGACGACCAGGCGCAGGAAACCATCTCCATCCCCCTTGAAGGCAAGAGCAGCATCGCCGATCACATGGTGATCGCCAGCGGGCGTTCGTCCCGTCAGGTGGCGTCGATGGCGCAGAAGCTGGCTGAGCGGATCAAGCAGGCGACCGGGCGCTCCGCCCGCATAGAGGGCCTGCCCGTGGCCGATTGGGTGTTGATCGATGCCGGCGACGTGATCGTCCATCTGTTCCGGCCGGAGGTGCGCAGCTTCTACAATCTGGAGCGGATGTGGGGCTTCGTCGACGCGCCGGTGGCGGGAACCGCCTGACCCGCCGCTTCGACAAGCGCGTCCCGCCTTGTTAGAGTATCCGTGATGATCAAGCTGGAGATTGCGTCCAGCATCGATCGGCTTTGAGCATGGCGTTCGCGGTGACGACGAGCTTTCGCATGACGGCGGTGATGGCGATCTTGGCGGGCTTGCCGGCAGTAACGAGCTGCTGATATTTTGCCTTGAGATCGGGATTGTACCGGGCGGCGACGAGGGCCGGCATATAGAGAGCCTGCCGCACGTTGGCGCGTCCGCCGCGGATGAAGCTCTTGCCTTTCCATTGTCCGGACTGTCGAGCGACGGGGGCGAGACCGGCGAGGGATGCGGCCTGCTTGTTCTCGAGGCTGCCGAGTTCGGGCATGGTGGCGATGAGCTGGTTGGCGGTCAGCGTTCCGACGCCGGCGATGCTGGTGAGGATCTCATGCCGGCGGGCGAGCGCGGCATCGGCGGCGATCAGGTTGGTGATCTCGGTATCGAGCGCCTCGATATGCCGTTCGATCTGCTCGAGCCGCTGCCGGCACTGGCGCTTGAGGAAGGCGATGGTGAGGTTCTTCTCGCGATTCTTGAGCGCGGTGCGATCGCGCACGAGGCCGTCTCGGGCATTGATGAGCTCCGCTATCTGCGCCTGCTGTGCGCTTCGAGCGGGTCTGACCGGCGGCTGCAAGGTGGCCGCCATACGGGCCAGCAACATGGCATCGATGCGATCGGTCTTGGCCAGAATGCCAGTCGCCTGGGCGAAGCGCCGGGCGCGCTCCGGGTTGAGCTTCACGCAGGGCCAGTCGGCCAGAGCCGCCTCCAGCGCCCGATGATAGGTGCCCGTTGCCTCATAGGCGATCCGCTCGACCGGCCATTGTCGCAGCCAGGCGATCAGTGCCTTGTGGCCCTTGGCCGTGTTGGTGAACTGGCGCTCGACGCCGATGGGGTGAGCATAGCAATCGAGGCTCGCTTTGGAGATGTCGATGCCGATCGTCTGTGGTAGATTGTCGCTCATCTTTTCCGCTGTCCCATGCTTGTCATCCGGGTCCAAAACCCCGGTATCCGTTCGGGCCGACACGAAAAGAAAGGGGCGATCCTACTCTAACCCGGTCCCACAACGACCGGCGCTTTCACGATCCGTCCCCTTCCGCCCGGGCCGGGGTGGCCACCCCGGCCCGGGCAATCCAGCATGACCCAAACGGACCGCAATGTCATAAGACAAGCGCGCTGCGTTCAATCGGACGCAGGTCGCGCGCCCTAAATTTTCGTCGTCGCATCATTAAGCGGAAACCGGTTCCCACTTTTCTGCACGATTTTTCTGCACGATGCTCTAAGGGGGCAGACCATGCTCCTCCACATCATCGCGCGCGGAAAGATCGGGCGCTCGCCCGAGGCGGAACTGGTCGACCGTTATGCGAAGCGGCTGACCATGCCGTTCAGGATCACCGAACTGCCCGATCGGGGCGGCAAGCTGCCGCCGGCCCCGCCGGGCACCGTCACCGTCATGCTGGACGAAAAGGGCCGGCAGCTCAGTTCCATCGATTTCGCCCGCCGCATCGAGGGGTGGCGAGATTCCGGCAAGCGCGAATGCCGCTTCCTGATCGGCGCGGCGGACGGCTTCGACGATGCGGATCGGGACAATGCGGACCTGCTGATCGCCTTTGGCGCGATGACATGGCCCCATATGATGGCCCGCGCCATGCTGGCCGAGCAATTGTGGCGGGCCTGCTCGATCCTGGCCGGGCATCCCTATCATCGCGAAGGGTAGGGTCTGAAGTTTCTCCTGCTCTGAACAGGGAGTGCAAGAGCCGGGTTCCTGCCTGCGTAGGAACCTGCGGGAATGGAGGTTCTTTCATTCCGCCGGAACACAGCCTAGTCAGGGACGGTCGGCGCCGAACCGCGGAACCGGCAGGGGGTTTTGGTTGAAACGGACGGCGATCATCGCGGCCTTTCTTGCCGGCGCGGCAGCGCTCGCCGGATCGCGCCTGCCCGCCGCCGAGGGGCAGGCCATCATCCTGACCGGCACTGGCGGCACCAGCCTCAGCGAGGAACAGGCCGCCCTGAAGGCCGCGCGCCGCCAGTCGGAGGAAGCGCGGTCGCGCTCCGAACGGCTGGAACAGCAGGCCGCCGCCGCCCGCAACGAAGCCGACCAGGCCCGCCGCCGCGCCGCCGCCATGGCCGCCCGCATCCAGCAGGCGGAGGCGGACATACAGGCCGCGCAGGCCCGCATCGCCATCGTCGCCCGGCTCCAGCGGGCACAGGCCGTTCGCCTGGCCGCGAGGCAGGAGCCGGTCGTCCGCCTGACCGCAGCCTTGCAGATGATGGCGCAGCGGCCGCTGGCGCTGGCGCTGGTCCAGCCGGGATCGATCGACGACGCCATCCATATGCGCGCCGTGCTGGGGCAGGTGCTGCCCGTCATCCGGGAGCGGACCGCCGGCCTGCGCGCGGAACTGGAGCGCAGCCGCGCCCTGCGCGCGACGGCCGAGCAGGCGGCGGATTCGCTTGCGCAAAGCCAGCGGGACCTGAAGCAGCGGCAGGCGGCCCTGCAAAGGCTGGAAACGCAAAAGCGGCTGGCAGCGCAGGATTACAGGGCCAATGCCGATCTGGAAAGCGACCGCGCGCTTGCCCTTGGCGAGCGGGCGCGCGACATCGTCGACCTGATGGACAGGCTGGAGGAGGCGGGCGACCTGCGCGACCGGCTGGCTGCCCTGCCCGGTCCCCTGCTGCGCCCCGCCCGGCCCGATCAGGCGCGCGCGTCCGCACCGGCCCGTCCGCGCAGCCCTGGCGCGCCGCCGCCCTATCGCCTGCCGGTCGTCGGCCAACTGGTGACGGGCATGGGCGAAGTGTCGGAAGGCGGCGTCCGCTCACGCGGCCTGACCATCGCCACGCGCCCCGACGCTCTGGCCGTGGCGCCGACGGCCGGCCGCGTCGTCTTTGCGGGCCCCTATCGCGGCTATGGGCAGATCGTCATCATCGACCATGGCGGCGGCTGGACGACGCTGATCACCGGCCTGCTGCGCCTCAACGCCGCCGTGGGGGATGTGGTGCGGCAAGGCGATCCGCTCGGCAATGCCGGGCCCGGGCGGCCCAGCATCACCGTCGAACTGCGACGGAACGGCCGCCCTGTCGACATCGTGCCGCTGGTGGGCGCTGGCTGATCCGTCGCGCAAGTCGGGAGGTGATCCCCTGTCCCGGAACGGCGGCGCCAGAGCGCGCTGCGTTAAATCGGACGCAGGCCGCGCGCTCCACGGGACAAGCGGCTCGTGGGAACGGGGTGCAAGGATGCCAGCGGCGTGCGATGCTTAATCCCGGCGCAGCGGATCGAGCGCGCTCGACTTGCGGGCTTGGGTCGCTGCCGGGGACTGGACTGACGGGGATAGGGCGGATGCGCGCGGCGGCAGGGATGGGCCGCCCGCCATCTCCTCCAGCGCGGCGATGCGCTTTTCCGTCGCCGGGTGGGTGGAGAAAAGCTCGCTGACATGCACCGGCACGATATAGAGCTGGGCCGCGGCGGGATTGCGTTCGGCCACCGGATTGGGAATCGCCTCCGCACGGCCGGAAATCTTGGCGAGGGCGGAGGCGAGCGCGCGGGGATTGCCGCTGATCTCCGCGCCGGCGCGGTCGGCGCCATATTCGCGCGTGCGGCTGATCGCCATCTGCACGATCATCGCGGCGAAAGGCGCGACGATCACCGCCAGCAGCGTCGCGGCGACATTGCCATGGCCGTTGTCATGATTGCCGCCGCGGAAGAACAGGCCGAAATTGGCGAGCATGGAGATCGCGCCCGCAATGGTCGCCACCATCGTCATGATCAGCGTGTCGCGGTTGCGAACATGGCCCAGTTCATGCGCCATGACGCCCGCCACTTCGTCCCGGCTGAGCATCGACAGCAGGCCGGTGGTGGCGGCGACGGCCGCATGCTTCGGGTCGCGGCCCGTCGCGAAGGCATTGGGGTGCGGCTCATCGATCAGATAGACGCGCGGCATGGGGAGATCGGCGCGCCGGGCGAGGTCCGCGACGAGGCTGTAGAATTCGGGCGCGCTCCGCGCATCCACCTCCCGCGCATGATGCATCGACAGCACGATCCTGTCGGCGTTCCAGAAGGTGAACAGGTTCATGCCCGCCGCCACCAGCAGCGCGATCGCCGCGCCGCCGCCGCCGCCCAGCGTGTAGCCCAATGCCATGAACAGCGCCGTCAGCGCCGACAGCAGCATCACCGTCTTCATCCCACTCACTTGCGAAAGTCTCCTTTACGGCCCAGATAGCGGCCTTACTCTGAATATGGGGCGCCCTGAATATGGGGTGGCGATGACGCCCCCGCAATCGAAAGGATGGACCGATGGGAACCTTCAACGGCAAGCGCCCCGCGCATGTGAAGCCGCCCGCGCACCTTTCCAAGAGCCCGCCGGTGCCGCAGCCCGACCCGATCGACAGTCCCTCCCGCCATGACGAGTTATTGAGCCCCGTTCGCTACGGCGACTGGGAACGCAAGGGAATCGCTATCGATTTCTGATCCGGCCGCGAAAGACGGTTAACGGTTCATCGCTGTTTGGGCACAGTTGGCGATGGCCTGTGCCGCGGATGCGGGCGGCACCGAACACCCCCCTAGCCTTTTGCGCTGCAAAACGGGCAGGCTTTTATCCGAGCGGAAAGCATAACATACCGGGGCGCGGATGAAGTGAACGTGGTTGCCGAAGTCAATGTGAGGTCAGTGTCGGATTACGCGCCAGAGGATGCGGCGCTTCTGTGTGCAGTGGGTCGTCTGGTCTGTGCCTGGACGATGCTGGAACAGAGCCTGGAGGCGAAGATCGCGATGATGCGGGAAGCCATGGGGGATGTGCGGACCGTGGGTGCCCGGACCCGTCCGGGCATGACGAAGCTGATGACCGAACTGCGGACCATGGTGTCGATGCGGGACAGGCGCAATGCCGGCGCATTGACGGAAATAGCGGATATCGAGCGCGACATGCAGAGGATCGACCGGTTCCGGTCGCTCATCATCGGCGGCTTTCAGCAGCCCGCGCCCGGCGGCTTCACATGCCGCGATGCGCGGAACAATCAGACGCATGTCTCGCTTGAGCAACTCGAAGCGGAAATTGCTTCCCTCGAAAGGGTGGCGCAGCGCCTGCTGGCTGTCTGAACGGGTTAAGTAATCTTCCACGCTTGATCTTTATGCGGCGGAGGGCGAAGCCTTCATTCCGCGCGCGAGCCAAGAAACAGGAGCCTCATGTCCTACAAACCGATTCGCAAAGCCGTTTTCCCTGTCGCGGGTCTTGGCACGCGCTTTCTTCCGGCGACCAAGTCGGTGCCCAAGGAATTGCTGCCGGTGGTCGACCGTCCGCTGATCCAATATGCGGTGGACGAAGCGCGGGAGGCGGGGATCGAGCAGATGATCTTCGTGACCGGCCGCGGCAAGGGCGCGATCGAGGATTATTTCGACATGGCCTTCGAGGCCGAGGCGACGCAGCGCGAGCGGGGCAAGGACCTGTCCGCGCTGGACGGCACGCGGCTGTCGCCGGGCAATGCGGTGTTCCTGCGCCAGCAGGAGCCGCTGGGCCTGGGCCACGCCATCTGGTGTGCGCGGGACATTGTCGGCGATGAGCCTTTCGCGATCCTGCTGCCCGACGAATTCATGAAGGGCGCGCCGGGCCGGGGATGCCTGAAGCAGATGGTCGATGCCTATGACAGGGTCGGGGGCAATCTGGTCTGCGCGCTGGAAGTGCCGATGGCCGACACGCCGAGCTATGGCGTGATCGATCCGGGCCAGCGCGACGGCGCGCTGACCGAGGTGAAGGGACTGGTGGAAAAGCCCGCGCCGGGCACGGCGCCGTCCAACCTGATCCTGCCGGGCCGCTATATCCTCCAGCCCGAAGTGATGAAGATCCTGGAGACGCAGGAGAAGGGCGCCGGCGGCGAGATTCAGCTTACCGATGCGATGGCATCGATGATCGGCACCCAGCCCTTCCATGGCGTGACCTTCGATGGACGCCGCTTCGACTGCGGATCGAAGGCAGGATATATCGAGGCGAACCTCGCCCTCGCGCTGGACCGCGAGGATATGGGCGAGCATATCCGCAAGTTCGCATTGGCCGAACTGGGCGTCAGCGGGATCGCCGCCGCGGCCTGACAGGGCGATGGAGAGGAAAGGCGTGGCCGGCCGCTACGCCTTTCCCGTTTCTGCGGCGCGCGGCAACAGCGCCGGGCGGTCTTGCCTCTGCCGCCGATTCATCCTATGGGCCCCTGCGTCATCTGGGGAGTAGCCAGCCGTTCCCGAGGGAGCGGGCCGTTCGTCAACATATTTGGCCGAGAGGCCATGGCGGGCGGGATGCGGGAGACCTTCAACGTCCTTCCGCATCGGGCGAGACCAATGGCATCATCTTCTCCGTCCAGCCGGGCGGGAGGGGATGGTGGCATTGCGTCTTCACCTTCGCCCGGCCCGGACAGACCCTGATGGAAGCATTTCTCACCTCCACCGCCCTCGTCGCGCTCGCGGAAATGGGGGACAAGACGCAATTGCTGGCGATGCTGCTCGCCACCCGCTTTCGCAAGCCGGCGCCCATCATAGCGGGCATATTCGCCGCCACCCTGGCCAATCATTTCCTCGCCGCGCTGGTGGGCCATTCGGTCGCCGGCGTGCTGACGGAGCCATGGTTCCGCTATGCCGTCGCCGCCAGCTTCGTCGCGATGGCCGCGTGGACGCTGATCCCCGACAGGATCGACGAGGATGAGCCGTTGCGCGCGCCGTCGAAGGCGGGGGTATTCCTGACCACGCTGATCGCCTTCTTCCTGGTGGAGATGGGCGACAAGACGCAGGTGGCGACGGTGATGCTGGGCGCGCGGTTCGACAATGTGCTGGCGGTCACCGCGGGCACGACGCTGGGCATGATGATCGCCAACGTGCCCGCGGTGCTGTTCGGCGAGGTGCTGGCGAAGAAGGTGCCGATGCGCGCGCTCCAGATCGGGGCGGCCCTGCTGTTCCTGGGCCTGGGCCTGTGGATGATTGCTGATTTGCGGGGCTGGATCGGGTAAAGCAGTTGTCAGCGGGCCGCGGCTGTTGCAAGGGGATGGCGGAAAGCCATTCCTTATCGGATGACAGGGGATGCGCAGAGTCATTCCCTTTGAACAGACAGGCATGGGACGCGTGATGAAGGACAGTCTGGTTACGGTGTTCGGCGGCGGCGGCTTTGTGGGGCGGCAGGTCGCCCAGGCGCTGATGGCGCGCGGCGCCCGGGTGCGCGTGGCGCAGCGCGATCTGTCGACCGCCGTGCGCGTCAAGCCGCTGGGCGCCCTTGGCCAGACGCAGTTCGTCGCGGCGGACATCCGCAAGCCCGAAAGCGTCGCCCGCGCCGTTGCCGGCAGCGATATCGTCATCAATCTGGTGGGGGTGCTTTCCGGCGATTTCCAGGGTTCGCACCATGACGGCGCGGCGAACGTCGCCAGGGCGGCGGCGGAGGCGGGCGTCCAGGCGCTCGTCCACATCTCCGCCATCGGCGCGGATGCGCAGAGCCCCTCCGCCTATGGCCGGTCGAAGGCCGAGGGCGAGGCGGCGGTCAAGGCCGCCTTCCCCAATGCGACCATCCTGCGCCCCTCGATCATTTTCGGACCGGAGGACCGGTTCCTCAATCGCTTTGCGGAGATCGTCCGCATCGCCCCGGTGGTGCCGGTGATCGCCGCCGACACCCGGTTCCAGCCGGTCTATGTCGCGGACGTGGCGCAGGCCGTCGCCAACGCCGCCGAAAATCCCGGCGAGCATGGCGGCAAGACCTATGAACTGGGCGGGCCGCAGACCTATACGATGCGGGAACTCAACGCCTGGATCGCCAGGACCATCGGCCGCGATCGCAGCCTGTGGGCCGTTCCCGCTTCGGTCGCCTCGCTGATCGCCATGCTGCCGGGCGGACCGATCACGCGGGACCAGTTGTCCATGCTGGCCAAGGACAATGTCGTCGCGCCCGGCGCGGACGGGCTGGCCGAACTGGGCGTCGCGCCCACGCCGATGCCGGCTGTCGCGGAGAAATGGCTGGTCCGCTACCGCAAGCATGGCCGTTTCGCGGGCCGGGTTCAGGCCTGATCCGCCGGAATCCGATCAGCCGGACCGACATCGGGCCGCGACGGGCCGTCTTGCGCGGGCCATTCGCTTCTGCACAATGGGCGCAACGCACCCACCGCCCTCTCCCGCCCCGGGGGAGGGTTTCCCTTTGTTCGCCCCATAAGGACTGCATCCCTCCATGGACCTGCATTATCTGACAGTCATCCTGCTTGGCATCGTCGAGGGGTTGACCGAGTTCCTGCCCGTATCCTCGACCGGCCACCTGATCCTGGCGAGCGAATTGCTGGGCTATGACGCGTCCACCTGGGCGATGTTCAACGTCATCATCCAGTTGGGCGCGATCCTGGCGGTGGTGGTGCTGTACTGGCGCACATTCTGGGCGGTGGGCATGGGCCTGCTGCGCAGGGAGCCGACGAGCTGGCGTTTCCTGCGCAATCTGCTGGTCGCCTTCATTCCGGCGGCGGTGATCGGCCTTGCCCTGCATAATCACATCGAGGAACTGCTGGGCGCGCCGCGGGTCGTCGCCTGGGCGCTGATCGTCGGCGGCGTGGCGATCCTGGCGATCGAGCGGATGGTGAAGGAAAACCGGTTCCACGGCATAGCCGACATTCCCTTCGTGCGGGTGGTGGGCATCGGCTTCATACAGTGCCTGGCCATGATCCCGGGCGTCAGCCGGTCGGGCGCGACGATCATGGGCGCGCTGACGCTGGGGGTGGAGCGGCGCACGGCGGCGGAGTTCAGCTTCTTCCTCGCCATCCCGACCATGCTGGGCGCATCCGCGCTGGAACTGCTGAAGAATGGCGACAAGATCACCTCCGGCGCGGTGGGATGGGACAGCATCGCGCTGGGGTTCGTGGTGTCCTTCATCGTCGCCGTGCTGGTCATCAAATGGTTTGTGGGGCTGGTGTCGCGCCATGGGTTCGCGCCGTTCGCCTGGTACCGAATCGTCGCCGGAATAGCCGCCCTGCTGTGGCTTTCCCTGCGATAAGCCCGAAACGGACCTATTTAACGCAAGATTATTTCAGGAGCGGAGAAGTTCCGGAGGTATTTCCCGGAAAATAGGTCAATCATGCTGACATAAACCGCAGAATCCGCGTGACTCTGCGGGTTTTTCTGCTATGCGCTCCCTGCAAATTCATTTCAGGGACTCATCATGGCAGACAATCCAATGCTGAAATTCGTGGGAACGGGCCAAGCCTATCCCGAGAAGCGTTCGGCCGACGATCGCGCCGACGATTTTCTGGAAATCAGCCGCAGCTTCATATTGGATCGGGCGGAGGAACAGGCGTCGCGCTGCTCGCAATGCGGCGTGCCCTATTGCTCGACCCATTGCCCGCTGCACAACCATATCCCCGACTGGCTGCGCCTGACCGCCGAAGGGCGGCTGCGCGAAGCCTATGAACTCAGCAACCTGACCAGCACCATGCCGGAAATCTGCGGCCGCATCTGCCCGCAGGACCGTCTGTGCGAAGGCAATTGCGTCATCGAATTTTCGGGTCACGGTTCCGTCACCATCGGTTCGGTCGAAAAGTTCATCACCGACACCGCCTGGAAGGAGGGCTGGGTCGAACCGCTGGTCCCCGGCGCCCCCACCGGCCAGTCGGTCGGCGTGATCGGCGCGGGTCCGGCGGGTCTGACGACCGCCGAATATCTGCGGGTCGCAGGCTATGAGGTGCATGTCTATGACCGGCACGACCGGGCGGGCGGGCTGCTGACCTATGGCATTCCCGGCTTCAAGCTGGAGAAGGATGTGGTCATGCGCCGCATCCAGCGGCTGAAGGACGGCGGCATCGTCTTCCACGAAAGCTTCGAGGTCGGCCGCGACGCGACCATGGAGGAGCTGCGCGGCCGCCATGACGCCATCCTGATCGCGACCGGCGTGTACAAGCCGCGCGACATCAAGGCGCCGGGCGTCGGCGCGCCGGGCGTGGTCAAGGCGCTCGACTTCCTGATCGCCTCCAACAAGGCCGGTTTCGGCGACGCCGTGCCGGAACATGAGGACGGTTCGCTGCACGCCAATGGCAAGAAGGTCGTCGTCATCGGCGGCGGCGATACGGCCATGGACTGCGTCCGCACCGCCGTGCGTCAGGGCGCGACTTCGGTGAAGTGCCTCTATCGCCGCGACCGCGACAATATGCCCGGATCGCAGCGCGAGGTCGCCAATGCCGAGGAAGAGGGTGTTGAATTCGTCTGGCTTTCCGCGCCCATCGCCTTTGAAGGCACGGAGCATGTAACCGGTGTCAAGGTCACGAAGATGCGCCTTGGCCAGCCCGACGCATCGGGCCGCCGCGCGCCGGAACCCGATCCCGGCACGGAGCACACGCTGGAAGCGGACCTCGTCATCAAGGCGCTGGGCTACGATCCGGAGGAACTGCCCAGGCTGTTCGGCGCGGAGGACCTGTCCGTCACACGCTGGGGCACGCTGCGCGTCGATCACAAGACGATGATGACCAGCATGGACGGCGTGTTCGCGGCAGGCGACATCGTGCGCGGCGCTTCGCTGGTGGTCTGGGCGATCCGCGACGGCCGCGACGTGACCGAACATATGCACCGCTATCTCAAGGCCAAGGCGAAAGCGGCGGCCGGGGAAAGGCAGGCCGCCTGATGCGCGCCGCCCTCCTCCTCCTGCTGGCAACGCCGATCGCGGCTGAGGCGCAGACCCCGGTTCAGGCGGCAGCCGTCCAATCTGTCGATCCGGCACTGCTGACCAAGGCTCAGCCGATTGCCGCCGTCATCCTGCCCAACGGCACCATGGAAAAGATGATGGGGCCGATGATGCAGAAGATGATGGGACCGATGATGGACGGCATGACCAGGATGCCGATCCGCGAGTTCCTGAAGGTCGGCGGCCTCGACCCGGAACGGGCGGAACATCTGGGTGAAGGCACGATCGAGGAAATGATGGCGATCATCGATCCCAATTTCCGCAAGCGGATGGACGTGATCGTCAACAGCATGATGCCGGCCATGGGTCGTTTCATGGGACGTTATGAACCGGACATGCGGGAAGGCATGGCGGAAGCGTTCGCCCATCGCTACAGCGCGGCCGAGCTTGATCAGATCGGTGCGTTCCTGAAAACGCCCGTCGGCGCCAAGTTCGGCGCGGGCTTCATGGAGCTGGCCGCCGACCCGCATTATATCGGGCGGATGCAGAAGATCATGCCTGAAATGATGCAGGCCATGCCGGAGATCATGAAATCCTCCACGGCGGAACTCGCCAAGCTGCCCAAGCCGCGAACCTATAATGATCTGACGAAGGCTGAACGCGAGCGTCTCACCGCATTGCTCGGCGCGGACGCCAAGAAGGCCCACTGACAAAAGCGCCGGCGATGCCGGCAACCAACGGAATGACAGCGGCCTTACCCAAAGACAGGGACGGCCACAGGCAAGGGTAAGTCATCATGACCGACACCAATTTCATGGCCAGCCCCGAAGAACGCGCACGGATCGCGGCCGAGGGCATGTATCACCCGGAAATGGAAGGCGATGCCTGCGGCGTCGGACTGGTCGCCGCGACGGACGGCCGCCCGAGCCGTCGCGTGGTCGCCAGCGCCATCGACGCGCTGAAGGCCGTCTGGCATCGCGGCGCGGTCGACGCCGACGGCAAGACCGGCGACGGCGCGGGCATCCATGTCGACCTGCCGGTGCGTTTCTTCGATGACGCCATTGCCGACTCCGGCCACAAGCCGCTGCCCAACCGCCTTGCCGTCGGCATGATCTTCCTGCCGCGCACGGATTTGAGCGCGCAGGAAACCTGCCGCACCATCGTCGAGGCGGAGATCATCGACGCGGGCTACACCATCTATGGCTGGCGCCAGGTGCCCGTCGACGTCTCCGTCATCGGGGAGAAGGCGCAGCGCACCCGTCCGGAAATCGAGCAGATCATGATCGCCGGTCCCATGCCGGAAGAACGCGATCAGGCCGAGTTCGAAAAGGACCTCTACCTCATCCGCCGCCGGATCGAGAAGAAGGTGATCGCCGCGCAGATTCAGGATTTCTACATCTGC
Source organism: Sphingobium sp. CFD-2 (assembly GCF_024611135.1). NCBI lineage: Bacteria > Pseudomonadati > Pseudomonadota > Alphaproteobacteria > Sphingomonadales > Sphingobiaceae > Sphingobium > Sphingobium sp. CFD-2. The sequence continues at coordinate 3,210,019 of NZ_CP084405.1, forward strand.
TCGCTGTCGTGCCGCTCGATCATCTACAAGGGCCTGTTCCTCGCGGAATCGCTGTCGGTCTTCTATCCCGACCTGCAGGACGAGCGGTTCGAGAGCCGGGTCGCGATCTTCCACCAGCGCTATTCGACCAACACCTTCCCGCAATGGTGGCTGGCCCAGCCGTTCCGCACGCTCGCGCATAATGGTGAGATCAACACCATCCGCGGCAACAAGAACTGGATGAAGAGCCACGAGATCAAGATGGCTTCGCTCGCCTTCGGTGAGCAGTCGGAGGACATCAAGCCGGTGATCCCGGCGGGCGCGTCCGATACGGCCGCGCTCGACGCCGTGTTCGAAGCCATCTGCCGTTCGGGCCGCGACGCGCCGACCGCGAAGCTGATGCTCGTGCCCGAAGCCTATCAGTCGGCCAGCGCCGAACTGCCCCAGGCGCATGCGGACATGTATGAATATCTCGCCTCCGTGATGGAGCCGTGGGACGGCCCCGCCGCGCTGGCGATGACCGACGGCCGCTGGGTCGTGGCGGGCGTCGACCGCAATGCGCTGCGCCCGCTGCGCTACACGCTGACCGGCGACAATCTGCTGATCGTGGGTTCGGAAACCGGCATGGTCGTCGTGCCCGAAACCACCATCGTGCGGAAGGGCCGTATGGGTCCGGGCCAGATGATCGCCGTCGACCTGCAGGAAGGCACGATCTACGACGATCATGAGATCAAGGACCAGATTGCGGGCGAGCGCCCCTATTCGGAACTGATCAAGGACTTCATGACGGTCAATGATCTGGGCGATGTGCCCAGTGCCCTGCCTTCATGGGACAAGGCCGAACTGACGCGCCGTCAGGTCGCCGCCAACCTGACGCTTGAAGACATGGAGCTGATCCTCGCGCCGATGGTCGAGGATGCGAAGGAAGCCGTCGGATCGATGGGCGACGACACGCCGCTGGCCGTCATTTCCGACAAGCCGCGCACGGTCAGCCATTTCTTCCGCCAGAATTTCAGCCAGGTCACCAACCCGCCGATCGATCCGCTGCGGGAACGCTATGTCATGAGCCTGAAGACGCGCTTTTCCAACCTCCACAACATATTGGAGCAGGACGCGCAGAACAGCCATGTGCTGGTGCTGGATTCGCCGGTGCTGACCTCTTCCGAATGGGCGAAGCTGAAGGGGCATTTCGGCCCTGCGGTGGCCGAGATCGACTGCACCTTCCCGGCCGAGGGCGGGCAGGAGCAGTTGCGCGCCGCCATCGCCCGCATCCGGGAGGAAGCGGAACAGGCCGTGCGCGAAGGCCGCACCGAAATCTTCCTGACCGACGAGCATGTCAACGCCGACCGCGTCGCCATCGCCGGCGTGCTGGCGGCGGCGGCGGTGCATACGCATCTCGTCCGCAAGGGCCTGCGCAGCTATGCGTCGATCAACGTGCGCTGCGCCGAAGCGCTCGACACCCATTATTTCGCGGTGCTGATCGGCGTCGGCGCGACCACGGTGAACGCCTATCTGGCCGAAGCCAGCATCGCCGACCGCCATGCGCGGGGGCTGTTCGGCGATCTGACGCTGGACGCCTGCTTCGAACGCTATCGCATCGCCATCAACGAAGGCCTGCTGAAGATCATGTCCAAAATGGGCATCGCGGTCATCAGCAGCTATCGCGGCGGCTATAATTTCGAAGCGGTGGGCCTCAGCCGCGCGCTGGTCAACGACCTGTTCCCCGGAATGCCCGCGAAGATTTCGGGCGAGGGCTATCAGTCGCTCCACTACAGCGCGAAGCTGCGCCACGACACCGCCTATGACAGCGCCATCGTGCGCCTGCCGGTAGGCGGCTTCTACCGCCAGCGCAATGGCGGCGAGACGCACGCCTATTCGGCGCAGCTCATGCACCTGTTGCAGACCTCGGTCGCGACCGACAGCTATTCGACCTATCTGCAATTCTCGCGCGGCGTGCGCGATTTGCCGCCGGTCTATCTGCGCGACCTCTTGGAATTCAACTTCGCCCGCGAGGCGGTGCCGATCGACGAGGTCGAGGCGACCACCGAGATCCGCAAGCGCTTCGTGACGCCGGGCATGTCGCTGGGCGCGCTCAGCCCCGAAGCGCATGAGACGCTGGCCATCGCCATGAACCGCATCGGCGCCAAGGCCGTGTCGGGCGAAGGCGGCGAGGATGCGAACCGCTTCAAACCCTATGAGAATGGCGACAACGCCAATTCAGTGATCAAGCAGATCGCGTCGGGCCGCTTCGGCGTCCATGCGGAGTATCTGGGGTCGGCCGAGGAAATCGAGATCAAGGTCGCGCAGGGTGCCAAGCCCGGCGAGGGCGGCCAGCTCCCCGGTTTCAAGGTGACCGAGTTCATCGCCAAGCTGCGTCACGCGACGCCGGGCGTGACGCTGATCTCGCCGCCGCCGCACCATGACATCTACTCGATCGAGGATCTCGCGCAGCTCATCTACGACTGCAAGATGATCAATCCCCGCGCCCGCGTCTGCGTCAAGCTGGTCAGCCAGGCGGGCATCGGCACCGTGGCGGCGGGCGTGGCGAAGGCCCACGCAGACGTCATCCTGGTCGCGGGCCATGTCGGCGGCACCGGCGCTTCGCCGCAGACGTCGGTCAAATATGCGGGCACGCCCTGGGAAATGGGCCTCAGCGAAGCCAATCAGGTGCTGACGCTCAACGGCCTGCGCCATCGGGTGAAGCTGCGTACCGACGGCGGGCTCAAGACCGGCCGCGACATCGTGATCGCGGCGATATTGGGCGCGGAAGAGTTCGGCATCGGCACACTGTCGCTGGTCGCCATGGGCTGCATCATGGTGCGCCAGTGCCACAGCAACACCTGCCCCGTCGGCGTCTGCGTGCAGGACGAGCGCCTGCGCGAAAAATTCACCGGCACGCCGGAGAAGGTCATCAACCTCATGACCTTCATCGCGGAGGAAGTGCGCGAGATTCTGGCGCGTCTGGGCTATCGCAGCCTGGACGAGGTGATCGGGCGGACCGAACTGCTGAAGCAGGTCAATCGCGGCGCCGAGCATCTGGACGATCTGGACCTCAACCCGATCCTCGCCAAGGTGGATGCGCCCGACGACCAGCGCCGTTTCAGCCTGACGGAATGGCGCAACCCGGTGCCCGACAGCCTTGACGCGCAGATGATGAAGGACGCCCGCGCGGTGTTCGAACGCGGCGAGAAGATGCAGCTCACCTATACGGTGCGCAACACGCATCGCGCCGTGGGCACCCGCCTGTCGGCCGCCGTCACGGAGAAGTTCGGCATGTCGACGCTGGCGGACGGCCATCTGACCGTGCGGCTGCGCGGTTCGGCCGGCCAGTCCCTGGGCGCCTTCCTGTGCAAGGGCATCAAGCTGGAGGTCTTCGGCGACGCCAACGACTATGTCGGCAAGGGGCTGTCGGGCGGCATCATCACGGTGCGCACCACGGTGTCCTCGCCGCTGTCGAGCAAGGACAACACCATCATCGGCAACACCGTGCTCTACGGCGCGACCAGCGGGAAGCTGTTCGCGGCGGGACAGGCCGGGGAACGCTTCGCCGTCCGCAATTCGGGCGCTCAGGTGGTGGTCGAGGGCTGCGGCGCGAACGGCTGCGAATATATGACCGGCGGCACCGCGGTCATCCTGGGCAGAACCGGCGCCAATTTCGGCGCGGGCATGACGGGCGGCATGGCCTTCATCCTGGACGAGGACGGCAGCTTCCCGACACGCGCCAATCCGGAAAGCATCGTCTGGCAGCGGCTGGAAAGCGCCCATTGGGAGGCGGAGCTGAAGGCGCTGATCGCCCAGCATGCGGTGGCGACCGACAGCAAATGGTCGAACACGATCCTGGACGATTGGGACCGCTGGCGCCGCTACTTCTGGCAGGTCTGCCCGAAGGAAATGGTGAACCGCCTCGCCCATCCGCTGAGCGATGCGCCGACGCAGGTCGTTGCCGCCGAATAAGCGGCCGGTTCAGTAAGACAGGGCAGCGTCCGCCGGGGCTTCCTCGGCGGACGTTCTGCTTTCGGGCGCCTGCGCGATCCGGACGGGCTGGAAACTGCCTGCGCTCTCGCCATCGGCGAATCTTTCGATGGAGGCCGGCCACGTTCGGACGGTCTGGGGCGGTTCGGCATGATCAGGCGCCATCTCGTCCCCCTGCGCCGCATAATCGCGCACAACAGGATCGTTCATTCCGTCCCAGCCAGCCATGTCGGCCGCCATCTGCCTGTCCGCAAGCGTCGGACCGCAGCCGTCGCAGCGAACGATGGCGGGGCCGGTCAGATCGGCCGACCCCATGTCGTAACCGGTCCCGTCGGGACTGACCGCCTGCGGCAAGGAGGTTTCGGTTCCAGGCCTGGGCTGTGTCGTGGCGTACAGGCCCAGACCGAAGCCGCCGGTCAGCGCCACCCCGGCACATGCACATGAAAACAACCAGAAACGCGCGGACATGGGGCAACCCTTCCTCTATCCTTCACCCGCCCCCTGACTTTCTCCGACCAAAACAACGCAAATGAAGATCGGTTGTTGCATGAGGAAAAAGCCTTTGCTAAGGGCCGCCTCCTACCAAGGCACCGGCCCCGCCGGTTCCCGGAAAATGTGCGGTCGTGGCGGAATTGGTAGACGCGCAACGTTGAGGTCGTTGTGGCCGAAAGGCCGTGGAAGTTCGAGTCTTCTCGACCGCACCATTTTCCTTGAGATCCAATAGTCTCATCATCGCCAAGTTCGGAAACGCAGCGATGCGTATGCGGGCAGCATATGGTTGGCTGGTTGGAAAATATTGCCGGGCGCGCTCGCCAACCGAGGATGCTTCCCGCCATCGTCATTGAAAGCGCCACCGCCAGTCCCAATCTTGCGGCCTTTCACAGCCCTAAAAGGCGCATGGAACCATTTTCCCCTTGCCCCGGCGGCGATCCCATGCACAAAGCTTGCCAATTGCCGCGCGGGTCATGGAATCAACCCGCAAGAAGCATGCGGCAGCAAGGATGACGTGATGGACGACGTGATGATGCAGGACCGCTCAGCCCCGGCATCGCCCCTTCCCCCGCAGGAAGTGGGAGAAGGCCTGTCCGTCATCTCCATCGCCAAAAGCTATGACAAGCGCGTCGTGCTGGCCGATGTGTCGCTGACCGTCGGCAAGGGCGAGGTGGTCGGCCTGCTCGGCCCCAATGGCGCGGGCAAGACGACCTGCTTCTATTCGGTGATGGGGCTGGTGCGGCCGGACCATGGCCGCATCGTGCTGGACGGGCAGGACATCACCGGCCTGCCCATGTACCGCCGGTCGATATTGGGGCTGGGCTATCTGCCGCAGGAAACATCGATCTTCCGCGGCCTGACCGTGGCGCAGAATATCGGCGCGGTGCTGGAACTGGCGGAACCGGACAGGGCGGCGCGGCAGGCGCGGCTGGAACAGTTGCTGGAGGAATTCGGCCTGACCCGGCTGCGCGATTCCTCCGCCATGGCGCTGTCGGGCGGCGAGCGGCGGCGGTGCGAGATCGCCCGCGCTCTGGCGGCCAATCCGTCGATCGTGCTGCTGGACGAGCCGTTCGCGGGCATCGATCCGCTGTCCATCGCGGATATTCGCGACCTGGTGAAGCAGTTGAAGACGCGCGGCATCGGCGTCCTCATCACCGACCATAATGTCCGCGAGACGCTGGAGATCGTGGACCGCGCCTGCATCATTTATGACGGCAAGGTGCTGTTCGCGGGCAGCCCGACGGAGCTGGTCGCCAATGCCGATGTGCGTCGGCTCTATCTGGGCGAGAATTTCTCGCTCTGACATGGGCGGCGGGCGGGTCCTTCCTGACGGCGGCGAGGGGGAAGGCTGATGGCGCTCGCGCCCCGTCTCGACCTGCGGCAGAGCCAGTCGCTGGTGATGACGCCGCAGCTTCAGCAGGCGATCAAGCTGCTGGCGCTGTCCAATCTGGAGATCGAGGCGTTCGTCGCGGGCGAACTGGAAAAGAACCCGTTATTGGAATCCGGCGGAGCGGATGATTTCGCGCCGCCCGCCGACGGCGTGGACCGGGCGGCGGAACAGCATGACCTGCGCGCCGAGACCGGGGACGCTGACCAGTTGATCGGCCAGGGCCTGGGCGGCGCGGATTCGCCGCTGGACGTCGACTATAGCGCGGAGACCTTCATCGACGATGGGCCGGGCGACCGGATGGCGACGGCGGCCATCGGTTCCGGCGGCATGGACCTGCTGTCCGGCGGCAGCGGCGAGGCGCCGGATTTCGACAGCTTCGCCAATCCGGAGCAGGGCCTTCAGGAACATCTGATGGATCAGGCCCGCAGCGCGCTGTCGGGCATGGACCTGATGATCGCCGCGCAACTGATCGGGCAGATCGACGAGGCCGGCTATCTGGAGGCCAATCTGCTGGAGACCGCCCATGGCATGGGCGTGCCGCTTTATCAGGTCGAGCAGGTGCTGGCGGTGATCCAGGGTTTCGATCCGACGGGGGTCGGGGCGCGGTCGCTGTCGGAATGCCTGGCATTGCAGGCCAAGGAGGTCGATCGCTACGATCCCTGCATGGCGAAGCTGCTCGCCAATCTGGACCTGCTCGCCAAAGGTGCCCTCCCCCAGTTGCGCCGGATCTGCGGCGTGGATGAGGAGGATATGGCGGACATGATCCGCGAGCTGCGCGGCTATGATCCCAAGCCCGGCCTGCGCTTTTCCACCGAGAGCGCGGCGCCGGTGACGCCCGACCTGTTCGTGCGGCCGACGCGGGAGGGCTGGGCGATCGAGGTCAACAGCGCCACCCTGCCCCGCGTGCTGATCAACCGGACCTATTATGTCGAGCTGGCGTCCGGTCCGCAGGACAAGACGTCCAAGGCCTGGCTGGCCGACTGCCTCGCCAGCGCCAACTGGCTGGTGAAGGCGCTCGACCAGCGGCAGAAGACCATCATCAAGGTCGCGAGCGAGATCGTCCGCCAGCAGGAGGATTTCTTCCGCAAGGGCGTGGAGCATCTGAAGCCGCTGACGCTGAAGGCCGTGGCCGATGCGATCCAGATGCATGAATCGACCGTCAGCCGGGTGACGTCGAACAAATATCTGTCCTGCCCGCGCGGGCTTTACGAACTCAAATATTTCTTCACCAGCGGCGTTTCTGCGGCCGGGGGCGACGGCGCGGTGTCGGCTGAGGCAGTCAAGAGCCACATCAAGGCGCTGATCGCGGCGGAGACGCCCGACGCCATCTTGTCCGACGACACGCTGGTCGACCTGCTGCGCGCCAAGGGCATGGACATCGCCCGCCGCACCGTCGCCAAATATCGCGAGGCGATGGGGATCGGGTCATCGGTGCAGCGGCGGCGGCAGAAGGCGTTGCGCGGGCAGGCGGCTTAGCGCGGGTTTAGGGGAGAGGGTACAAATCCGCTCATAAGCTTGACCCGGCCAACACAAGCGGCAACATCAGCCATCTATTCCCTCAAGGATTTCATCGTCATCCCATGTCCATCGCCTATCTGAACGGCCGCTTCCTGCCGCTGGAGCAAGCCCAGGTCTCCGTGCTGGATCGCGGTTTCCTGTTCGCGGACGGCATTTATGAGGTCGCGGCGGTGATCGACGGCAAGCTGGTCGACAGCGCGTCCCATCTCGCCCGGCTGGAGCGGTCCACCCAAGCGATCGGCATCGCCCTGCCCCTCTCCCTGACGGAGATCGAGGCGGCACAGAAGGAACTGGTGGCGCGCAATGCGCTGGCCGAAGGGCTGGTCTATCTCCAGATCACGCGCGGCGCCGATGCGACCCGCGATTTCCTGCCCTCGCCCGGCATCCAGCCCACGCTGGTCATGTTCGTCCAGGCCAAGCCTTTCCTCGACGTGCCCGCCGTGCGCAACGGGATCGCGGTCGCGACCATGCCCGACCTGCGCTGGGCGCGGCGCGACATCAAGAGCGTCGGCCTGCTCGCCCAGGCCATGGCCAAGCGCGCCGCCGCCGAAGCAGGCGCGCAGGAGGCCTGGATGGTCGAGGACGGCTTTGTCACGGAGGGGGCTTCGTCCACCGCCTTCATCGTGACGGAGGAGGGCATCGTCACCCGGCCCTATAGTCAGGCGGTGCTGGCGGGCTGCACCGGCGCGGCGCTGACCGCGCTGGCGGAGGAAAGCGGCATCGCCATCGTCCGCCGTCCCTTCACCGTTGCGGAAGCGTTGGCGGCGAAGGAAGCCTTCATCACCAGCGCGTCGACGCTCTGCCAGTCGGTGGTGCGGATCGACGGCCGGGCCATCGGGGACGGCAAGCCCGGCCCGCTCGCGATGCGGCTGCGCACGCTCTATATCGACTTTGCGCGGCGCACCGCTGTCTGAGCAAAAGGCGGTTTGAGCAAAAGAACGCGCAAAACTTGATCCGTTTCGGATGAACTAAGGGAATGCCGCCATTCCCGCCATTTCGGCGGGGATCGAGGCTCCATTTTGGCGGTCCGTTACGGTGAGGCCGGAAAAGAGCCGTTTACAGAGCGCTCCGTGAACGCGATGGGCGGCATTATCTCCATAATGGAGAATGGTTTGGCTGCGTAACGACGGCGTTGCGATAAGCTGGAACAAACAGGATGGAGATTTTCGGCGTGGGTTTGGATCATGATGAGATCGGTTTCGGCGCATCCCTGGACCAACCCTTCGGCGCGCGGGACGAGCGGCCGGGCCTGCTGATCCTGGCCGACGACATCTATCTGGACGACGCCGCGATGCTGAGCCAGGCGGCGGGCCTTCGGCTGCTGGGCGCGGTGCCGCTGGACCAGGCGTCGACCCGGCTGGACGTGCAGATCGGCTGCGACATCATCCTGTGCTTCTGCCCGACGCCCGATCCGATGATCGAGCGGCTGCTGGTGCAGATCGAGACCTTGGCCCTGCAGAACGACATGCCGGTCATATTGGTGGCCGATCTGGGAACCGTCGATCTTGCCTATGCCTGCCTGCGCAGCGAGCGGACGCAATTGCTTTGCCGGCCGGGGCATACGGATCTGGCCGCCGCCCTTCTGGCGGCCGCCCGCCAGAGGCCGTCCGGATCGCTGCACGAGGCGAACCGGGATAATGAAGGCCTGCGGTTGCAACAGTTGAGCGACGAGGTGAGCCGCCTCGCCCGCACGCTGGAGGCGCTGACGCTGCGCCCGCGCCATGCGACGCCGTCCTTCGAACTGGGGCCCCGCATATCGGACGAGCCGAGCGACTATATCGGCATGCCGGCGCTGGAACCGATCGGCAGCGCCGACAAGTCCGCCGATGCCGCGGCCCTGGAAGCGGCGCAGGTGCGCGACCTGTTGCGGGCGCGTCGATTGCGCGACGATTTCCTGCCCGCCGATCTGTTCGCTGACCCGGCCTGGGACATGCTGCTGGACCTGCTGGCGGCGCGGCTGGAGCATGAGCGCGTGTCCGTGTCCAGCCTGTGCATCGCATCGGCCGTGCCGCCCACCACCGCGCTGCGCTGGATCAGGACGCTGACCGAGATGGGCTTTGTCGACAGGCAGGCCGATCCGCATGACGGGCGCCGCGTCTTCATCGCGCTGGCCGACCACACGGCGGAGGCGCTGACCCGCTGGTTCACCGCCAGCCGCCGTTTCCTGTGCGCGTGACGTACCGGTGCGCATCGCCGCTTGACCGACGCCCGGATTGCCGTAGATAGGCGCGCACCGGACGCTTGGCATCAGGACAGGCATCGGGCGATTAGCTCAGTTGGTAGAGCGTCTCGTTTACACCGAGAATGTCGGCGGTTCGAGCCCGTCATCGCCCACCATGCCCCCTTCTTCGAGAAAGCTGTTCCCGCGGCCGGGGGAATGGCGTAAGGTTCCGGCAACGGAACGCTTTTGTGAGGCACTTGCATCATGTCTCTCACGCTTCTTCTCGCTGGAACGGTGGCCCCCTTCCTGCTGATGTTTTCGCCGGTTTCGCTGGCGGCCGCCCGCGATTGCCTGGATTGGGAAGCGCCGGCCAAGGCGGTGGACCTGGGCGTGGAGAAGCCCTGCCCGAAAAAGAAGCCGCCATTGCTGCTGATGTAAGCCCCGTCTCCACGGATATTGCGGCGCAGCGCCAGCGCTGCTAATCGGTGCGGCCATGATCCAGCCGCCTGAAATCATCCGAGTCACCAAGTCCCGCGTCTCCTGCGACGGTTCGGGCGACATTCCCGCCGCGCTCGGCCATCCGCGCGTCTTCCTTGAGATCGATGAGCATGGCTATATCGACTGCGGTTATTGCGACCGCCGCTTCGTGCTGGCCGGCAGCGTTGCGGATACCCCGGAAATCGCCGGGCTGCCGGATATTCCTTCGGGCGCCAGCCTTTAAGTAGGGCAATCCCATTCAAATCGTCATTCCCGCCTTAGCGGGGATGACGGAAATGCTTTTTTAATTGGGCTCAGCCTCTGCCGCCCCTATATCGGACGGCATGACCGATGCTGCTCCCCAGTTCACCGACGCCCGCGGCCTGCTCTACCGGCCCGGCCTGCTCGATCCTGACGGCGCGCGCCGCCTGACCGCCGAGGCGCTGAAAGGCTGCGACGATGGCGAACTCTACCTGCAATATCGGGCGAGCGAGAGCTTCGGATTCGATGACGGGCGGCTGAAGACCGCCGATTATTCGACCGATGCGGGCTTCGGCCTGCGCGGCGTGTCGGGCGAGATGACCGGTTTCGCCCATGCCAACGACATCAGCGAAACCGCGATCCGCCGGGCGGCCGAGACGCTGACGCTGCTCGATCCGGCCAAGGGGCAGCCCGCGCCGCCGCCGCAGCACACCAACCGCCATCTCTATACCGACGTCAATCCGCTGGAGATCGTCCCCTTTGCCGAGAAGGTGACGCTCTGCGCCGCCATCGACGCCGCCGCCCGCGCCCGCGATCCGCGCGTCGCGCAGGTGTCGGTGAGCCTGGCGGGAAGCTGGTCGGTGGTCGAGATCGTGCGCGCCGACGGCTTTACCGCGACCGACATCCGCCCGCTGGTGCGGCTCAACGTCTCCGTCATCCTGGAGGAGAATGGCCGCCGGGAGACGGGCGTGTTCGGCATTGGCGGGCGCTATCTCTACGATGAGGTGATGGAACCCGCCATCTGGAACCGCGCCATTGACGAGGCGCTGGCGCAGGCGCGGGTCAACCTGCGTTCCGTGGCCGCGCCCGCGGGCGAGATGACCGTGCTGCTGGGACCGGGCTGGCCGGGCGTGCTGGTGCATGAAGCCATTGGGCACGGCCTGGAAGGCGACTTCAACCGCAAGGGCACCAGCGCCTTTTCCGGCCGCGTGGGCCAGCAGGTCGCCGCGCCGGGCGTCACGGTGGTCGACGACGGATCGATCATGAGCCGGCGCGGCTCGCTCTCCATCGATGACGAGGGCACGCCGACGAAGGAAAATGTGCTGATCGAGGACGGCATCCTCAAGGGCTATATGCAGGACCGGCTGAACGCCCGGCTGATGGGTGTGGAGCCGACCGGCAACGGCCGCCGCGAAAGCTATGCGCACGCCCCGATGCCGCGCATGACCAACACCTTCATCAAGGGCGGACAGGACGATCCGGAAGAACTGCTGAGCCGGATGAAGTCGGGCATATTCGCGAAAAGCTTCGGCGGCGGGCAGGTTGACATCGTGTCGGGCAAGTTCGTCTTCTCCTGCACCGAGGCGTACAAGGTCGAGAATGGCAGGCTGGGCGAGCCGATCAAGGGCGCGACGCTGATCGGTGACGGGCCGACGGCGCTGACCAAGGTGATCGGCATCGGCCATGACTGGGCGCTGGACGAAGGCATCGGCATGTGCGGCAAGGCCGGGCAGAGCGTGCCGGCGGGCGTGGGCCAGCCCACCCTGCTGATGGAGGGCCTTACCGTGGGCGGCACGGCGACCTGAGGCACCAACGCCACGGGCGGAGGAACCAGCGTAAGAGTGCGTCTTTATCTCTTTCATGAACATGCTGACCGACAGCCATGATGCGGTGACCGCCGATTGGGCGGCTGCCCTGCTGGATTTCTGGTTCAACCGGATCGGGGAACAGGGGTGGTGGAGCCATGATCCGGCGCTGGACCGGGCCTGTCAGGCGCGCTTCCGCGCATTATGGGAGGAAAAGCGCCATTTGCCCGCCGAAGAGTTTCTGGAGCGGGCAGATGACGCGCTGGCGGCGGTGTTGCTGTTCGACCAGTTGCCGCGCAACATGTTCAGGGGATCGGCGGCGGCGTTTTCGACCGATCCTCTTGCCAGGGAAGTGGCGCGCGGTGCGGTTGCCCATGGCTATGACATCCAGATCGGCGGGGCGGGGCGTCTGTTCTTCTACATGCCCTTCCAGCACAGCGAAGCGCTGGACGACCAGAAACTTTCGCTAAGCCTGTTCGAGGGAGCGGGCGACGAGAAGTCGCTGGCCTTTGCGCGGGAGCATTATGAGATGATTGAACGCTTCGGCCGCTTTCCGCATCGTAATGCGACGCTGGGTCGTGCGAACAGACCGGGCGAGGAAGAAGCGGCGAAGGAAGGTGGAAGTTGGTGAAGGCTTGGTAAGGCTTTACCCCACTCCTCCGTCATGCTGGGCTGTTTCAGCATGACGTGGGGATGACTTCGTTACGATTGGCGGATGGCTTCATCCCAATTGGGGGGCCTGATCATAGGCAAGGGCCGTGCCTAATTTTTAAGCATCGTCCTGACGCTGCCCATTTTTTCAGCGCCCTGTTTTGACGCACCGCATCAAAAGCCCGCATTAACCCGCCTTTTACGAATTGGCACGCCTCTTGCTGAGTAGTTTGTCGCACACCAGTAACAGGGGGCGACATGAAACTTGTCATGGCTATCATCAAGCCGTTCAAGCTTGACGATGTCCGCGAGGCACTTTCCTCGCTCGGCATCGCCGGCATGACGGTGAGCGAAGTGAAGGGCTTCGGCCGCCAGAAGGGGCAGACCGAAATCTATCGCGGCGCCGAATATTCGACCAACATGGTTCCGAAGATCAAGATCGAGGTGGTCTGCGACGACGACCTCGCGCCGCGCGTCGTGGAAGCCACCCAGGCCGCCGCCAATTCCGGCGCCATCGGCGATGGCAAGATCTTCGTTCTCGATGTCGAGCAGGCAGTGCGCATCCGCACCGGCGAAACCGGCGAAACCGCTCTGTAAGGGGGGAATTAATGACCTTTTCCAAGAAGCTTAGCGGCGTCGCGGGGGCCATGGGCCTGTCGCTGTTCGCCGCGATGCCCGCCTGGGCACAGGCCGCCGCGCCCGCGGCCACCGTCGACAAGGGCGATACGGCCTGGATGATGACCTCCACGGTCCTGGTGCTGGCGATGATCCTGCCTGGCCTGGCGCTGTTCTATGGCGGCCTGGTCCGCACCAAGAACATGCTGTCGGTCATGACGCAGATCGGCGCCGTGGCCTGCCTCGCCATGCTGATCTGGGTGATCTACGGCTATTCCATGGCGTTCGGCCCGGATTACACCAGCGGCCTCAGCAACTTCATCTCGACCTTCGACAAGGCCTTCCTGAAGGGCATCACGCCCGCATCGCAGGCGGCGACCTTCACCGCAGGCGTCGAAATCCCCGAATATGTGTTCGTCAGCTTCCAGATGACCTTTGCCGCGATCACCGTGGCGCTGGTGCTGGGTTCGGTGGTCGAGCGCATCAAATTCTCGGCCGTGATGGTGTTCGCCATCGTGTGGCTGACCATCGTCTACTTCCCGATCGCGCACATGGTCTGGGCAGCGAGCGGCCTGTTCTTCAAGGCTGGCGCGCTGGACTTCGCGGGCGGCACCGTGGTCCACATCAACGCCGGCGTCTCGGCGCTGGTCGCCTGCCTCATTCTGGGCAAGCGCGTGGGCTTCCCCAAGGAACCGATGCCGCCGCACAGCCTGACGCTGACCGGTGTCGGCACCGGCCTGCTGTGGGTCGGCTGGTTCGGCTTCAACGCCGGTTCGGCGCTGGAAGCCAATGGCTCGGCCGCTCTCGCGATGATCAACACCTTCGTCGCCACCGCCTCCGCCGGTCTGTTCTGGATGCTTGCCGAGCGCGTCAACGGCCACAAGGGTTCGGCCCTGGGCTTCTGTTCGGGCATCATCGCCGGTCTGGTCGCCGTCACCCCGGCCGCCGGCAATTCCGGCCCCTTCGGTGCGATCGTCCTGGGCGCCGTCGCTTCGATCGTCTGCTTCTATGCCGTCACCGTCCTCAAGCCGAAGCTCGGCTATGACGACTCGCTGGACGCCTTCGGCATCCACGGCATCGGCGGCATGATCGGCGCCATCGGCACCGCCATCGTCTACTCGCCCTCGCTGGGCGGTCCGGGCGCTGCGGACTATGACATGGGCGCCAAGCTGGTCGTCCAGATCGAAGCGGTCCTGACCACCATCGTCTGGGCGTCGATCGGCACCGCCATCGCCATCTTCATCGCCAAGGCGGTCACCGGCCTGCGCGTCAGCAAGGAGGTCGAACTGGAAGGCCTCGACCTCGGCGAACATGGCGAGCGCGCCTACAATCCGTAAGTTTGGCAGGGCGGGCCGGTAAGGACGGCCCGCCCGCCCCACCTTGTTCCTCCTGCGAACATGCCTTGGGACCGATGCGCAAGTATCGGTCCCTTTTTTTGTCAGGTCCGGGGGCGGGTCCAGAGCGTGTCCGGCCGCGATGTTCCGGCGGGCCAGCGGCGGGCGCGGCCCGGCACCTGAAGGCCCGCGCGAAGGACCCAGCGGAGCTTGTCGCCTTTCGGCGTGGTGACGCGATGGTCCCAGGCATGGTCGCCCCGGCGCGCCACTTCTCGGGCGATGTCGCCATAGATGCCGGCGGCGGCGAGGACCGCCCAGGCGGATCGCGGCGGCAGGGCGCCGGTGCCGTGGCGGGCGCTTTCCTCATAGGCGGCGGCCATGCCGGCCATGCGACGGGCAAGGATGGCGAGGCGCGGGCGGACCCACGGCTTCATATGCTCGCCCGGCGGGATGTCCATTTCGACCAGCCATTCCTCCGGCAGGTAGCAGCGGTCGGCGGCCTCATCCTCGCTGATGTCGCGGGCGATATTGGCAAGCTGGAAGGCAAGGCCCAGGTCGCAGGCGCGGTCGAGCGTGGCTTCGTCGCCGGGATCGACGCCCATCAGGATAGCCATCATGCAGCCGACCGTGCCTGCCACATGGTAGCAGTAGCGCAGCATGTCCGTCTCGCTGCGGGGGCGCCATTCGCGTGCGTCGAGGGCGAAGCCTTCGATCAGGTCATGAGCGTAGCGCTCCGGAATCGCGCATTCGCGCATGACGAGGCCGAAGCCGTCGAAGGCCGGGTCTCCGGTGGGTTCGCCCTGAAGCGCCGAACCGGTCAGCACGCGGATGGTGGAAAGGCGCGCCTGACCGTCCGCGACGCCGCGCATCGTGCCGCCATGGTCCTGCCCGTCCGCGATGTCGTCGCATTTGCGGCACCAGGCGTAGAGCAGCCATGCCCGTTCGCGGGTGGAACGGTCGAAGAGTCTGGAAGCGAGCGCGAAGGATTTGGAACCCCTGGCGATGCTGTCGCGAGCCTGGGCGATGAGGGAGGGGCGGTCAGGAAATTCGGAGGACATGGTCAGGACATGCCCTGCGCAGGCGCCAAAGTCACCCGACCTCCGTTCATTTCGAGCGAAGTTGAGAAACGGCTATCCGGCGTGGACAAATTCAAGACTCGCCGGATTGGGTGATTTGGGTGGATTGCGGACATTCCCCCTCCCGCCTGCGGGAGGGGGCTAGGGGGTGGGCTGGCGCGACATCAGCGTGAATTTTCAACGGCTAAGCTGGAAGCTCGCTACGCTCGCGCCCACCCCTAACCCCTCCCGTTTACGGGAGGGGAATGTCTTGGATTGGCCATTTCCCGGCATTCCGAACTTGTCCGCAGCGTGGCTCAGCGCTTCCCGTTTCTCGGAACGGGTCCTGCTATGGGATCACAGCCGATCCGCCTTCATCGCGAAGATGGTTTCATGTGGCTGATAGGCCGCCATCCTGTCGAGCAATGCCTCGATCGCGTTGGCATGGATCAGGATATTGGCGTGCTGCGCGCGGATGAAGCCCGCCTCCACCATATGCTGGTTGAAGGCGATGAGTTGGTCATAGAAGCCCGCGACATTGAGCAGGCCGACCGGCTTGCGGTGATAGCCGAGCTGCGCCCAACTGATCGCTTCCCACAATTCATCCATCGTGCCGACGCCGCCCGGCAAGGTCACGAAGCCGTCGGACAGGTCGGTGAAAAGCTGCTTGCGCTGGTGCATGGTCTGGACGACGTGCAGTTCCGTGCAGCCGCGATGGGCGACTTCGGCCCCGACCAGCGCTTCGGGGATGACGCCGATCACCTCCCCACCCGCTTCCAGCGCCGCATCGGCCACCGCGCCCATCAGTCCCAGCCGGCCACCGCCATAGACGACGCCGATGCCCCGTTCGGCGAGGATGCGTCCGACATGGCGGGCGGATTCGACATAGGCGGGATCGGCCGGGGTGGCCGAGCCGCAATAGACAGCCAGTCTCTTCATAAATCCTTCATGTGTCAGGCCAGGTCTTCCAGCATCAATGCGGCCGTCGCCTTGGCGCTGCCGACCACGCCGGGAATGCCCGCCCCCGGATGCGTGCCCGCCCCTACCAGATAGAGGTTGGGAATGACGTCGTCGCGATTATGCGCGCGGAACCAGGCGCTCTGGGTCAACAGCGGCTCCAGGCTGAATGCGCTGCCCAGATGCGCCGACAGGTCGCGACGGAAGTCTGGCGGCGCATAATGGAACCGCGTCACGATGCGCGAGCGGATGTCCGGAATCAGGCGATGCTGGATCTCGTCGAGGATACGTTCCGCATAGGCCGGCGCGAAACGGTCCCAATCGATAGGCAGCTTGCCCAGATGCGGCACCGGGGCAAGCGCGTAGAAGGTCGAATGGCCCTCCGGCGCCATGCTGGGGTCGGTGACGGTCGGATGGTGCAGGTAGAGCGAAAAATCCTGCGGCAGCACGCCATAATCATAGATGTCGGTCAGCAGCCCTTCATAGCGCGGGCCGAACAGGATCATATGGTGCGGGATGCCCGGCCAGCTTCCCCGGATGCCGAAATGCAGCACGAACAGGCTGGGCGACCAGCGCTTGCGGGCAAGCTTCGCCGCCTGTTTCTCGCCCCTGGGATGATGGCCGATCAGGTCGCGATAGCTGTGCATCAGGTCGGCGTTGGAGGCGACGGCATCCGCCTCCCCCCGCCAGCCCGAAGCGGTGCGCACGGCAACGGCGCGGTCGCCATAGGTTTCGATCTGCACCACCGGATCGGCGAGGCGCAGCGTGCCGCCCAGCCGCTCGAAATGCGTGGCCATCGCCTGGACGAGGCGGTTGGTGCCGCCCTTGGCGAACCAGACGCCGCCATCCTTCTCCAGCTTGTGGATCAGGGCGTAGATCGAGCTGGTCTGCATCGGATTGCCGCCGACCAGCAACGTGTGGAAGGAGAGCGCCTGCCGCAGCTTCTCATCCTTCACATGGGAGGAAACCACGGAATAGACGGAGCGCCACGCCTGATGCTTCATCAGCGCGGGCGCGGCGCGGACCATGGAGGCGAAGTCGAGGAAGGCGACCGAGCCGAGCTTTCTATACCCCTCCTGATAAACGCCGTCGGCATAGTCGAGGAAGCTTTCATAGCCCGCGACATCCTCCGGATTGAGCCGGGCGATCTGGGCGCGGAGGGCGGTTTCGTCGTTGGAATAGTCGAAATTCGTGCCGTCGCGCCAGTTGAGCCGGTAGAAGGGGGAGACGGGGACGAGGCTGACATCCTCCGCCATGTCGTGGCCCGAAAGGCGCCACAACTCGCCCAGGCAGTCGGGATCGGTGATGACGGTCGGCCCGGCGTCGAAGACGAAGCCGTCCTTTTCCCACATATAGGCGCGCCCCCCCGGCCGGTCGCGTGCCTCGACCAGAGTGGTGTCGATTCCGGCGGATTGCAGGCGGATGGCCAGCGCAAGGCCGCCGAAGCCCGCGCCGATGACGATCGCTTTCCGGTTCATCGGGTCCGGTTCATCAGGCGGGAGGGCTCAACAGGGCGCGCATGGCGTCCCTTATGGGCACGGGGGGCCGCCCGCACAAGATGCGGATGCGATCCCCGAGCGTCGAGCGGCCCGCATAGAAGCGGCCGATAAGGGAGGGATCAAGCCGATAGAAACGTTCGAAGATGCGCCAGCGCTGGTCCGGCCTGGCAGCGTCGAACAGCATGCGGCCGAGCAGCCGGTAATAAGCGCCCCGCCGCCAATGGTCCCGCGCCCAACCGCGCGTGGCCTGGGCGAGCAGTTGCCCCTCCACCGGCCATTCATTCGCCAGACGCAGCGCGAAGCGCACCGCATCGGGCAGGGAATAGCCGGTCATGGGCTGGAATAGCGCCGCCCTTGCGCCCAGCCGCGCGACCGGATCGTCCTGCGGCCAGAAGCGGTCGAAATCGCCGCCGTGGACGACCGGAAGGACGCCGCTCTCGCTATGAACGACCCCCTCGACCCGCCAGCCCTGCGCCTGTGCGTAGGCGGCGATCCTGGCGTTGAGCGTAGGCGCGTCCAGGTCCGGCGTGTCGCTATAATAAGTATCCTCGACGAAGACGGTCCGCTCGTCCCAGGGCAGCAGATAGACGAAGCGATAGCCGTCCATCTGCTCGACGGTGGCGTCCATGATGACTGGGCGGGAAAGGCCGTGCGGAGCATGCAGGCGCAGGGTCTGGCCGACGAATTTCTGCCAGCCGCAGCGCAGGGCGGAAAGATCGTCGCCCCCTCTGGCGTCGAGCACGGCCTTGGCGCGGACGACGCGGCCGTCGGACAGGGTGACGCTGGTGGGCGTCAGCCCGGTGGCCTGCGCGCCGGTCAGCACGGCATCGCCAAGCCGCTCCCGGACATGGGCGTCGAGGCGCGCCGAGGTGATGCTGTTATAAGGCACGGCAAGTTGGCGGCAGTGGCCGGGGAAGCGGACCTCATAACCCTCCGGCCAGCGATGGGCGATCAGGGGCTCGACCAGCCAGCGGTCCCCGGCGTCAACGTCGCTGTCGAAGAAGGACCAGATATGATTGCCGCCCAGCCTGTCGCCGCTTTCCAGCAGGCGCAGGGAGACATGCGGGTGGCGCGCCGCGAGGGCGAGCGCGGTCAGGCTGCCGGCAAGGCCGCCGCCCACTATCGCCACGTCGCAATCGGTCATGGTCGCCATCGCACCCTTGTTAGGGGCTGTGCGGGGAAATGCACGGATTGATTTTCAGACCGGCATAGTATAGGGGGGTACCCTATGCATATCGTGGCGGATCGGGACAAGCTGCTGGCGCGGGTGCGGCGCATCGCGGGGCAGATCGGCGCCGTCGAGCGGCAATTGTCGGGCGACGCGGGTTGTTCGGAAACGTTGCAACTCGTCGCCTCCGTGCGGGGTGCGGTCGGCAGCCTGATGGAAGAATTGATCGAGCAGCATATGCGCGAACATGTCGCCCGGCCGGGCATCAGCGACGCAGCGCGAGAGGCTGCGGCGGAGGAAATGCTGGCGTTGATCCGGCGCTACGGGAAATGAGCATGCACGACGACCATGGCCATGGCGGCCACCATCATCCTGAGGACCATGATCATGTGCATGGCATTCCGGTGGCCAATGCGGATGATGGCGAGGAAAGCCATTATTTCGACCATATCTACCTGACGCGCGGACATGACGAGAATGCTCGCAAGACGATCTGGGTGGTGTGGCTGACCGCGGCGACCATGGTGGTCGAGATCGTCTTCGGCTGGCTGACCGGGTCGATGGCGCTGCTGGCCGACGGCTTCCACATGGCGACCCATGCCGGCGCGCTGGCGGTGGCGGCGGCCGCCTATGGCTATGCCCGGCGGCATGCGCGCAACCCGCGCTATACGTTCGGGACAGGCAAGGTGGGCGACCTGTCCGGCTTCGCCTCCGCGCTGATCCTGGCCTTCACCGCCCTGTTCATCGCCGTCGAGTCCGTGATGCGCTTCTTCGAACCGGTGAAGGTGGCCTTTGGCGAAGCGACGCTGGTCGCGGTGATCGGCCTGGTCATCAACCTGATCAGCGCCCTGCTGTTGGGACATGACCATAGCCATGATCACGGGCATGATCATGATCACAGGCATGGCCATGCCGACAATAATCTGCGCGCCGCCTATGTGCATGTGCTGACCGACGCGCTGACGTCGGTGCTGGCGATCATGGCGTTGCTGGCGGGGCGCTATATGGGCTGGTGGTGGCTGGACCCCGCCGTCGGCCTGCTGGGCGCGGTGGTGATCGCGCGCTGGGCCTGGGGGCTGATGAAGGATACCGCCGCGATCCTGCTCGACACGGCCGAACCGGCTCTGATGGCGCGGATCAAGGCGCTGGCCGAGACGGAAGGGGCGACCATCCGCGACCTGCATGTCTGGCGCATCGGGCCGCATGCCCATGCCGCGATCGTCAGCCTGGCCCCCGGCGCCGATGTCGCCGCCGTGCGCCGCCAGGTCCGCGCCCTGCCGCGCATGGAGCATGTGACGGTGGAGTGCGGATAACCCTCGCAGACTCCCTTGCCGAAGAGATAATCCTTAAGAGTTAGAGCAGCAAAACCGCCGGGTTAAGGCGGAAATTCACCACGATGGCAGATCGGCACGGCTTGACTCGACTCGGGCGGCCATTCAATTTCCCTTACGGAAATCTATAAAATACTGTCGGAGAGGAGGCCTTATGCCGGTTGCAAAGCCGTTTGCGGGAAAGGTTTTTCACGCCCTCTTGATGGAATGTTTCGCTGAACAGCGAAGGCCCACCGCCGATGAAGTGGACTCGGTCGCCTCCAAAATCTGGCAGGACAGTCATGGATCGATGACCGGGCAGGATTGGCGGGATGTGGCAAGGGGAAGCGACGCCCACCGGCAGATGATCAATGCGGCTCTGATGGCGTTCGGGTCGGCTCCGGCGGAAATGCATAGGGAGATATCCTGACGCTCAGTCGATGTTGAAGCCAAGGCGGGGATGACCGGCGCTGGCTCCATCCTCATGATGGGGTTTGAATGGCGACTGTTCCCTATCAGCCATCGCCAGGCGCGAAGTAGACGCACCAGCCCCAAGAAAATTCTCCGTAGCATCTTGAAACTGAAATAGCTCTTCCTATTTCCCTCTTGTCCCGGCCTTCTCCCCCCTCCCGCCGGGACATCCCTCTTTGTGGCCCCGGCGTTCCCTTGCGCCGGGGCTGCTTTTTTAAGAGCATCGTGCGCAAAAGTGGGAACCGGTTTTGCGCTTAAACGATGCGACAACAAAAGCTTAGAGCGCGCGGCCTGCGCCTGATTTAACGCAGCGCGCTCTAGAGATATTGGGCCGCTACCCAGCCGCTCGCCCAGGCCCATTGGAAATTATAGCCGCCCAGCCAGCCGGTGACGTCGACCGCTTCGCCAATGGCATAGAGACCGGGGAGGTGGCGCGCCTCCATCGTTTGCGAGGACAATCCCGCGGTCGAAATGCCGCCGCTGGTGACCTCCGCCTTGGCGAAGCCTTCGGTGCCATTGGGCGTGAAGGGCCAGGCCGACAGGCGGCGTTCGGCGTCCTGCAGCTTGCGATCCGGGACGTTGCCCAGGTCGCCGGGAAGCGCCAGCCGCTCCGCCAGGGCGTCGGCCAGACGGTCGGGCAGGTGGCCGCGCAGGCATTGCATCAGCGTGGCGCGCGGCCTGCCGCGCTTCGCCTCCGTCAGCCAGCCTTGCGGCTGGTCGGGCAGGAGGTCGAGAGCGATGGAGTCGCCATGCCGCCAATAGGATGAAATCTGCAGGATCGCCGGGCCGGACAGGCCCCGGTGGGTGAGCAGCGCGGCTTCGCGGAAGGCGGTCTTGCCATGGCGTGCGATGACCTCGGTCGAGACGCCGGAGAGCGAGCGGAAGAGCAGCTCTTCGCCGCCGAGGGTCAGGGGCACCAGCGCCGGTCGGGGTTCCACCACCTTGAGCCCGAACTGGCGGGCGAGGTCATAGGCAAGGGCGGTTGCGCCGATCTTGGGGATGGAGGGGCCGCCGGTGGCGATGACCAGCGCCGGGGCCGTGGCGGTCCTGTCGCCATGGGTGACGCAGTACCGGCCATCGGCATGGGTGACGGCGGCGATGGCGTGGTCGAGCCGGATGGTGACGCCGCCCGCCTCGCATTCGGCCAGCAGCATGGCGACGATCTGGCGCGCGCTCTGGTCGCAGAAGAGCTGGCCCAGAGTCTTTTCGTGCCAGGCGATGCCGTGGCGTTCGACAAGCCCGAGGAAATCCTGCGGCGTGTAGCGGCCCAGCGCCGATTTGGCGAAATGAGGGTTGGCGGACAGGTAGCGGTCGGGCGCGGTGTGGATATTGGTGAAGTTGCAGCGGCCGCCGCCGGAAATCAGGATTTTCTTCCCTGCCTGATCAGCATGGTCGATGACGAGGACGCGCCTGCCCCGCTGGCCCGCCACGGCCGCGCACATCAGGCCAGCGCCGCCAGCGCCCAGGACGACGGCGTCATAGGTTTCCGCTGGGGAAGCCATCAACCGGCGGCGAGCGCGTCCATGATCTGGCGGACGGGCGTGACGTCATAGCCGGCGGAGGCGGCCTGCTCGGTCAGCGCCGCCGGATGGTCGCCCGCGCGGGCGCGGGTCAGCGCCCAGAGCAAGGTGCTGCGCGTGCCGGAGCGGCAATAGGCGAGTATCTTGCCCTCGCCCGCCTGCTCCAGCGCGGCGGCCATGCCGTCGAGCTGCCAGGGCGCGAAGCCGCCATGGGCCACGGGGACGGCGGCATAGGCGATGCCGGCGGCCCTGGCTGCGGCCTCGATCTCCGCGCCGTTGGTCTGGCCCGGCTCTTCGTCGTCGGGGCGGTTGTTGATGATCACCGTCACGCCCAGCGCCTTGGCTTCCGCCACCTGATCGACGCTGATCTGCGGAGAGACGTAGAGGCTTTTGGTGAGCTGGCGGAACATGGGCGGGACTCCTTTTCGGGTCTCCTTGCGCTTGTGGGCGGCGGGATTCAAGAGGGTAGGCCACAGAGCAACATGCTCCTCCGCAGGAGCAGGTCAATTCTTCCGTTCTAAAGATAAGGGCGGATCGCCGCGAGGAAGGCGTCGCCATAGGCGTCGAGCTTGCGCTGTCCCACGCCGCTGATGTGGCCGAGTTCCGTGAGGCTCGTCGGGCGCTGCTCCGCCATTTCGCGCAGGGTCGAATCGTGGAAGATCACATAGGGCGGCACGCCCGCCTCCTGCGCCAGTGCGCGGCGGCAGGCGCGCAGGGCGTCGAACAGCGGATCGCCCACCGGATTTTCCGCGCTGCCGTTGCGGGCGCTCTTGCGGCGGCGTTCCTTGCGGGGCGGGAGGACCAGGCTGACCTCCTCCTCCCCGCGTAGGATCGGGCGGGCATTGGGGCCGAATTCCAGCCCGCCATGCTCGTTGGTCTGGAGCGCGTCGCGCACCAGCAGGGCGCGGGAGACGGGGCGCAGCAGCGCCGTCTCCTCTCCGTCGACGATGCCGTAGACCGAAATCCTGTCATGGCCGCGCTCGCGGATCTTGTCGGTGACGGCGCCGGTCAGCACCTGCTCGATATGGCCGACGCCGAAGCTCTGGCCGGTGCGATAGACGGCGGACAGGAATTTGCGCGCCGTCTGGGTCGCGTCGATGCTGGGCGGCGGATTGAGGCAATTGTCGCAATTGCCGCAGCCCGGCGGGGGATTTTCCCCGAAATGGCGGAGCAATATGGCGCGGCGGCAGGTGCCGGTTTCGACCAGCCCGCCCAGCGCCGTGATGCGGGCGCGCTCGCCCTGCTGGCGCAGGGGATCGAGCTCGCCGATGCGCTGCCGGGCGCGGGCGAAATCGTCGGCGCCCCAGAAAAGATGCGCTTCGGCGGGTTCTCCGTCGCGGCCTGCGCGGCCGGATTCCTGATAATAGCCCTCGATCGACTTGGGCAGCGCCGCATGGGCGACGAAGCGGACGTCGGGCTTGTCGATGCCCATGCCGAAGGCGATGGTCGCGACCATCACCATGTCCTCGCTGGCGATGAAGGCGGCCTGGTTGGCGGCGCGGACCTGCGGGTCGAGCCCGGCATGATAGGCGCGGGTCGGGCGGCCGGTCTTGCTGAGGGTTTCGGCCAGCTTCTCGGTCGCGGCGCGGGTGGGGGCGTAGACGATGCCGGGGCCGGTCTGGCCGGCGATCAGATCGGAAAGCTGGCGGGGCAGGCCATCGCGGGGATGGACGGCGTAGCGGATGTTCGGACGGTCGAAGCCCGCGATGATCAGGCCTTCGCGGGGAATGCCAAGCTGGACGAGGATGTCGTCGCGGGTGTGGTGGTCGGCGGTCGCGGTCAGCGCGAGACGGGGAACGTCCGGAAATTCATCGAGCAGCGGGCGCAGCAGGCGATAGTCCGGGCGGAAATCATGGCCCCATTCGGAGACGCAATGGGCTTCGTCTATCGCGAAGAGGGCGATCTTCGCGGCGCGCAGGAGGTTGCGGAACCCCTCCCCGCTGGCGCGTTCGGGCGCGACATAGAGCAGGTCGAGATCGCCATTGCGCAGCCGGTCCTGCGTCTCGCGCCAGTCGGCATCGACGCTGGTGAGGCTGGCGGCGCGGATGCCGACCGCCTGCGCGGCGCGAAGCTGGTCGTGCATCAACGCGATCAGCGGCGATATGACGACGCAGCAGCCTTCGAGCGCGACGGCGGGAAGCTGGTAGCAGAGAGACTTGCCCGCGCCGGTCGGCATGATCGCCAGCGTCGCCTGCCCCGCCATGATGCGGCTGACCACCTGTTCCTGCACGCCCCTGAAACCGGGAAAGCCGAAAACATCGTGGAGGAGGGTCGGGATGTCGGGACGCATGGGAAGGGGCTGTAGCGCTTTGAGGGGATTGGGGCCAGCTTCCCACATGGTCATCCCAGCGAAAGCCGGGATAGCTCAAGGCTCCAGCAGGCAGCCCCAGCCCTTGCGATAGCGCGCCGTGCGCGAAGCGAGCAGCGGAACCGCAGCGTTGACCGATTGCGATTCGGGCATGTCCTTCAGCGACACGGCCCACATGCCGGGTTCCTTGTCGCCATGACAGCTTTCCATCGACCGGCCTTCCACATAGCGGCAGGAGCAGGTGACGCGCGCGCCGAAGCCCGCGCCGACCTGGGCATGGGCGCGAAGGGCGCTCCAGTTCCACGCCAGCAGCGCCAGCGGCAGCAGGGCCACCGCCAAAACCCCATAAATCCATTTCCGGCGACCGGACATGCTCCCCTTTCCCGCGCTCCATGCTAAGGCCGCGGCTTATGAGGCTTGAGCGGAACAGCGTAAAGCGCCTTGGCATGCCGGGCGGGATTTTGGCGATTCTGGCCGTGGCCGGGTTGTGGACGGTGCGCGCCGCCGGGCCGGAGCCGGTCTACCATGTCGCAGGCGATTCGGACGCGGACGCCGCCGCCCTGCGCGCGGCCATCGATCCTTTGTTCGAGGATGCGGTGGGCGAGACCCGGGCGCTGGTCGTCATGCACGATGGCGAGATCGTGGCGGAGCGCTACGCGCCGGGCTATGGGCCGCGGACGAAGCTGCCGTCCTGGTCCACGGCCAAGAGCGTGACGGCGGTGCTGATCGGGCTGATGGTGTCGGACGGGCGGCTGGCGCTCGATTCGCCGGTGCCGGTCGCGGCCTGGGGACAGCCGGGCGATCCGCGAGGGCGCATCACCCTGCGGCAGTTGCTGGCCATGACGTCGGGCCTCGATCATGTCGAGGACAGGGAACCGCTGGCGGAGGCCGACACGATAAGGATGCTGTTCACCGACGGAGCGCAGGACATGGGCGCCTTTGCGGAGGCCAAGCCGCTTGCCCATGCGCCTGGGACCGCCTTTTCCTATTCGACCGGCAACAGCGTCATCCTGGCCGACCTGATGGCGCGGATGCTGACCAACAGCACCGATCCCGACGTGCGGCGGCGGGCGATGCAGATGTTCATCGACGGGCGGCTGAAGATTCCGGCGCGCCTCGACAGCCTCGCGGTGGAATATGATGCGGCCGGGACGATGATCGGCGGCAGCTTCATGCATATGACGGCGCGGGATTATGCCCGCTTCGGGGAATTGCTGCGCAATCACGGGCGCGGCGTGGCGGGGCATCAGATCGTGCCGGAAAAGTGGATCGACTATATGCGCGCGCCCTCGCCCCGCAATGCCGCCTATGGCGCGCATCTGTGGCTGAACCGGGACAGCGAGGACAGCGCGCTGATGCCGGGGCAGGCGCCGCGCAGCCTGTTCGGCTGCGTCGGGCATGGAGGGCAATATATACTGGTTTCGCCTTCGCAGCGCTTGACGGTCGTGCGGCTGGGCATGTCGCCCACGAAGGCGGAGCGCGATGCGCTGAAGACGGGGCTGGCGAAGCTCGTCGGGCTTTATTCGCGGTGAACTGACCTTTATTTTCTTTGCGCAGGGTCGCCGGTTGGCTGGAATTGGCCGGACGGCCTCAGCCATCGCCACCTCTCAAAGCAGGAAATTGCCTTCGATCACCGTGCGGCAGGCGCCCGTCAGGATCACCCGGTCGCCAGAAAGCCGGCACGTTAAGCGCCCGCCGCGCTGCGATGCCTGAAATGCCGTCAGCCTGATCTTGTCCAGCCGCTTCGCCCAATAGGGCGTGAGCAGGCAATGGGCGGAGCCAGTCACCGGGTCTTCGTCTATGCCCGCGCCGGGAACGAAGACGCGGCTCACCATGTCGCTGTCCTCGCCGGGTGCGGTGGCGATGAGCAGCAGCGGCCCTGCCTTCTTCAGCGTCGCGAAGTCCGGTTCCAGCGCATGGATCGCGGCGGCATCGCGATAGACGAAGATCGCGAAGCCGCCCTCGCGCCACTGGGTTTCGAGGACGTCCCCGCCCATCGCCGCCGCCAGCTCCGGCAGCGGGCTGGGCGCGGTCGGCCAGGCCGGGAGCGAGAGGCCATAGCCGTCGCGGTCCCGCGACACGGTCAGGATGCCCGCTTCCCGCGTGCGGAAGCGGACGGCGGTACGCCCGCCCATCAGCACATGGCCGCTCGCCAGCGTGGCGTGGCCGCAGAGCTTGACCTCCACGGCGGGCGTGAACCTGCGCAGCGCATAGTCCGCCTCCGGATCGTCGGGGGTGGGCACGGTGAAGGCGGTTTCGGACAGATTATTTTCCGCCGCTATCGCCTGAAGCGTCGAATCGTCCAGCCATCGGCCAAGCGGCATGACCGCGGCCGGATTGCCGGTGAAGGGAGCGTCGGCGAAGGCGTCGACCTGAATGATGGGCAGGCTGGTCACGGGCAATCCTTTGGTTTCGGGCCATCATGACGATGCGTTCGGTGCGGGGACAGGGCCGGTCCGCCGAAAATGGCTTGGCGTGGCCCGGCTCCTCAGGCCCGGCCCGCTCCTCAAGCCAGGAGGGTGAGCGTGGTGCAGACCGCCAGCCCGACGATCAGGTTGAGCGGAATCCCGATGCGCACGAAATCGGAAAAGCGATAGTCGCCGGCCGCATGGACAAGGGCGTTGGTCTGATAACCGATCGGCGTGGCGAAGCAGGCCGACGCGCCGATCATCAGCGCGATCACCAGCGGACGCGGATCGGCGCCGAGTTGATGCGCGAGCGCGATGGTGAGCGGCGTGAGCAGCGCCGCGACCGCATTGTTGCTGAGCAGTTCCGACAGCAGAAGCGCGAAGAAATAGATGAGGAACACCAGCGTCCATGCCGGAGCGGCGGCGAGCAGCGGCTCGATCCAGCCGACCATCAGCGCGACGCTGCCCGCCTGTTCGAGCGCCAGCCCGACCGCGAGCATGGCGAAGATCAGGATCAGCACGTCGCCGTCGATGGCGGCCCAGGCTTCCTCCGGGTCGATGCAGCGGGTGACGAGGATCACGCCCACGGCGATGAAGGCGGCAAGGCCGATGCCGATGAGATCGACGGTCGAGAGCAGCACCACCGCCGTCAGGGCAAGAATGGCGATCCATGCCTTTCGCGGGCGGAAGGCGCGGGCGCGGCTGATGTCGACGCCGATCAGATGGGCATTGTCCTTGAGCGAACGGATGCTGTCGTCGCTGCCCGCGATCAGCAGGCGGTCGGCGCCGCGCACGCGGGTTTCGCTGAGGTCCGGACCCGGCAGGTGACGCGCCCGGTGGACGCCGATGATCCGCACCCGCAGCGCGTGCAGGAAGGGAATGTCGATCAGCCGTTCCCCGATGGACGGATGGCTGGGCGCGATCATCGCTTCGATGACGGTGCCGCTGCCCGGAGTCTCCGACGCCGCGGCCAGCCCGATTTCGAAATCGCCGGATTCGCGCAGGGTCATGATCGTCGCGCCGTCGGCATGGACCAGCAGGCGGTCGCCGGCGTGCAGTTCCTCTTCCTCTATCCCCCGGCGCCGTATCTCCCCCGCCCTCTTGAGGCCGAGCAGGCTGGCGGAGCGGCCGATGATCGACAGGGAGCCGACCGTGCGGCCGATGAGGTCGCTGTCGCGCGACAGGGTGAGTTCGGTCAGATAATCCTGCACATTGCCGCCATCCTCCCCCGCGATGGAGGGCGGATCGCCGGGAAGCAGGAAGGACAGGCCGGCCAGCGCGGCGACGCCGGCCAAGACCCCCGCCAACCCATAGGGCGTGATGTCGAATATGCCGAAGGGCGCCATGCCCTGATCGGCGGCGATGCCCGCGACGATCAGGTTGGTCGATGTGCCGATCAGCGTCACGCAACCGCCCATCACGGCAACGGCGTTCATCGGGATCAGCAGCTTCTTCACCGGATAGCCGGTCGCCTGCGCCAGCTTGAACATGATCGGGATCAGCAGCACCACCACGGGCGTGTTGTTGAGGAAAGCCGAGAGGATGACCGTGCCGAGCGTGACTTCGGCCAGCGCCAGGCGCGGATGGCGCTGGGCGCGGGCCATGACCAGATCGGCAACGCGATTGATCGTCCCCGTGCGGATCAGCGCGCCGGAAAGCACGAACATCGCGCCCACCGTCAGCGGCGCACTGTTGGAGAAGACGGAGAACAGGTCCTTTTCGTCGAGCAGGCCCAGCACCGCGAAGGCGCACGCGCCGACCACGGAGACGACCGTGGGCGAATAGCGTTCGCGCACGAAGGCGACGAACATCAGGACGAGGATGAGAAGTCCGATTTCCGCGCGATAGATGCCGATCAGCGCGGTGATGAAATGCATGCGTCTTGTGCCCCGGATCGCGTTTTCGCGTCCTGCCTGAACGAAATGGGCCAGCCATGGTTGCATGGCTGGCCCGTGTTCGCGGCTGAAGGGGACGTTTTGACCGTCAATCCATGGAAACCATGGTGACGCTCCCCAGGCTTACGCACTGCCGCTCGCCCTCCCGCGGGCGATCTGTGACGATGATGTTACCGCAGATTGGCTGAGTCGTCTCGCGCAAATCCTGCCTTTATCGAAAGAATGGCTCGATTCGGCGCGTTATATTGCGGCGGTGAACGCGGTTCTCCTGCGGGCTCCTGCCCTTGCAGGAGCAGGGCGACGCCTGACTCAGCCTTCACCGCATTGCGCGCGTTGGAGCAGCTTCTGGTCCGCCAGCACCAGCGCCATCATCGCTTCCACCACCGGCACGCCGCGAATGCCGACGCAGGGGTCGTGGCGGCCCTTGGTGATGATCTCCGACGCCACGCCTTCGCGGGTGATGGTTTCGACCGGGATCAGGATCGAGCTGGTCGGCTTGAAGGCGATGCGGACCTTGACCGGCTGCCCGGTGGAGATGCCGCCCGCAATGCCGCCCGCATGGTTGGCGAGGAAGACGGGGTTGCCGTCATTGCCCCCGTCCATATTGGGCCGCATCGGATCGGCATTCTGTTCGCCGCGCAGGCGGGCGGCGGCGAAGCCGTCACCGATCTCCACGCCCTTGACCGCGTTGATGCTCATCATCGCGGCGGCCAGTTCGCTGTCCAGCTTGGCATAGAGCGGCGCGCCCCAGCCCGCCGGAACCCCGCTGGCGACGCATTCGACCACCGCGCCGAGCGACGAGCCGTCCTTGCGGGCGTCATCGACCAGTTTCTCCCAACGCTTCGCCGCTTCCGGGTCGGGGCAGAAAAAGGGGTTGCTGTCGATCTCGCTCGCGTCGAAACGGGCCGGATCGATGGCGTCGCCGCCGATTTCGCTGACATAGGCGAAGATGTCGACATCGGGGATGACGAGCCGCGCCACCGCGCCGGCCGCCACGCGGCTGGCGGTTTCCCGTGCCGAGGATCGCCCGCCGCCGCGATAGTCGCGGAAGCCATATTTGGCGTCATAGGCATAGTCGGCATGGCCGGGGCGATAGGCCTTGGCGACCTCGCCATAATCCTTGGAACGCTGGTCGGTATTCTCGATCATCAGGCTGATCGGGGTGCCGGTGGTCCGCCCTTCGAACACGCCGGAGAGGATGCGCACCTCATCCGGCTCGCGGCGTTGGGTGGTGAATTTTGAGGTGCCGGGCCTGCGCTTGTCGAGGAAGGGCTGGATGTCGGCTTCGCTGAGCGACAGGCCCGGAGGGCAGCCGTCGACCATCGCGCCGATGGCGAGACCATGGGACTCGCCCCAGGTCGAGAAGCGGAAGACGCGGCCAAATGTGTTGAAGCTCATGATCCCTGCCCTTTGGGTGAGGTGGTTCGCCCTCACCCTCCCAGCGCTTCGCGCCGGGGCCCTCCCTCTCCCGGCGGGAGAGGGTTTTGTTACTTGTCCAGCGCGATGTCGGGGGCGTCCTCGGCCTTCATGCCGATGACATTGTAGCCCGCGTCGACATGATGGACTTCGCCGGTCACGCCCGCCGCTAGGTCGGAGAGGAGATAGAGGCCGGCGCCGCCCACATCCTCTATCGTCACATTGCGGCGGAGCGGGCTGTTCAGCTCGTTCCACTTCATGATGTAGCGGAAATCGCCGATGCCGCTCGCCGCCAGCGTCTTGATCGGTCCGGCGGAGATGGCGTTGACCCGGATATTTTCCGGGCCCAGGTCCATCGCCAGATATTTGACGCTGGTTTCCAGCGCCGCCTTGGCCACGCCCATGACGTTATAATGCGGGATGACCTTTTCCGCGCCATAATAGCTGAGCGTCAGCAGGCTGCCGCCCTCCGCCATCAGCGCCCGCGCGCGCTTGGCGACGGCGACGAAGCTGTACGCGGAGATGTTCATCGTCAGCAGGAAATTCTCCAGGCTGGTGTCGACATATTTGCCGCGCAGCTCATTCTTGTCGGAAAAACCGATGGCATGGACCACGAAATCCAGCTTGCCCCACTTCGCCCTGACTTCTTCGAAGGCGGCGTCGAGCTTTTCCATGTCCGACACGTCGCAGTCGATCAGGAAGTCGGAACCCAGTTCCTCCGCCAGCGGCCTGACCCGCTTGGCCAGCGCGTCGCCCTGATAGGAGAAGGCCAGTTCCGCCCCCTGGGCGTGCAGCGCCTTCGATATGCCCCAGGCCAACGACTTGTCGTTTGCCAGTCCCATGATCAGACCGCGTTTTCCCGCCATCAAGCCTGTCATTTCGTCGTCCCATTCCCTTTGTCGACCTGCGCGGCGGTGGCGGCTTCCTCTTCCGGGAACTCCGCCAGCGCCGCATTCAATTCCGCGCCAATTACCACGCCAAGCCCGACAAGGAAGAAGAAAATGAGCGTGATCATCACGCCGGCCAGGCTGCCATAGGTCATGTCATAGCCGCCGAGCATGGAAAGCGTGACCGGCAGCAGCAGGGTGACGCCGTACCACCAGAGCGCCGTGGCGATGGCGCCGGGCCATTTCGGGAAGCGCGGATCCTTGTACAGGCTGGGGGTCAGGGAAACATAGAGATAATAGAGCGCGACGCACAGGATCGCCATGGGCGCCAGCTTGGTCAGGCCGACGATCTGTATCGCCTGGTCGGCAAAGGGCAGGATCTGGTGCAGGAACTGGTCGATGCCGGTGATGATCACCTGCATGGAGAAGGCGAACATCACCGCGAACACGCTGACCAGGGTGATGCCGATGGCGGTCAGGCGATAATGCCAGAAGGGGCGCGTGCTCCTGGTGCCATAGGCGCGGCGCAATATGTCGCGGATCGTCTCTATGAGGCTGCCGACGGTCCACAGCCCGACCAGTCCGCCCAGCCAGAGCAGCGGCCCCGTGCGGGCGTTGAGCACATCGACGATCGGCTGGCGCACCACCTCCGCGACGCCGGGCGGCACCGTTTCCAGAAAGGCGCCGACCGCCGCCAGCCCGTCCTGCGACCGGCCGAAGATGCTCGCCACCGCCGCCGCCACGATGAAGAAAGGGAACAAAGTCATCAGCGAGAGATAGGCAAGGTTCCCCGCATGGATGAAACCGTCGCTATAGGTGCCGACCGCCACCCGCTTCGCGATTTCGAAGGCATGGCTGCCGGGGCGCACCCGTGCGATCTGGCGATGGAACTTGGTGCGGGCTTCTTCGGTGAGCCGCTGGCGACGGGACTCCGGTGAATAGGGGGACGGCTGCGGCATTCCCCCCTAACCCCTCAAACGCCCAGATGGGTCCGCACGGCGCGGCTGTCCCGCCAGCCTTCCACCAGCGCCTTGATCGCCGGATCGTCGGCGGGCACGTCGATCAGCAGGGTGACGAGCTGGTCGCCGCGCTGGCCGGTCTTGCCGGTGAAGCCCCTGCCGCGCAGCCGCAGCGTCTTGCCGGAGGAGGCGCCCGCCGGCACGCCCAGCATCACCGGGCCGTCGACCGTCGGCACCTTGACTTTCGCGCCCTGCACCGCCTCGTCCAGGGTGATGGGCAGGTCGAGCAGCACATTGTCGCCGTCGCGATTGAAGAAGGGGTGGGGCTTCACCTCTATGGTGACGATCGCGTCGCCCGCGCCGCCGGGACCCTGCTGCCCCTTGCCGGAAAGCCGCATCTGCGTGCCCGTCTCGACCCCCGCGGGGAGCTTGAGGTCGATGGTCTTGCCGTCCTGAAGCGTGATCCGCTGGGGCGCGAGGGTCGCGGCGTCGACGAACGGGACGGCGAGGCGATAGGTGACGTTCGCCCCCTTCTGCGGCGGCGCGCCACGGCCGAAACCGCCAAAGCCCCCGCCCGCCGCACCACGGCGGCCTGCGCCGCCGCCGAACAGGCCTTCGAATATGTCCCCGAAATCGGCGCCGCCTTCCTGGAACTCGAACCCGCCGCCCTGACCCGGCCGGCCCCGAAAGCCGCCCGCCCCGGCGCCGCCGAAGCCGAAGGGCGCGGTCGGATTGCCCTCGCCGTCGATCTCGCCCCGGTCGAAGCGC
Organism: Sphingobium sp. CFD-2; assembly: GCF_024611135.1. Taxonomy (NCBI): domain Bacteria; kingdom Pseudomonadati; phylum Pseudomonadota; class Alphaproteobacteria; order Sphingomonadales; family Sphingobiaceae; genus Sphingobium; species Sphingobium sp. CFD-2. The sequence continues at coordinate 3,243,016 of NZ_CP084405.1, forward strand.
GCGCGCTTGTCCTTGTCCGACAGCAGGTCGTAGGCGCTGGTGACGGCGGAGAATTTCTCCGCCGCCTTCGGATTGTCCTTGTTCCTGTCGGGATGCAGTTCCTTGGCGAGCTTCCGATAGGCCGATTTGATCTCTGCCTCGCTCGCGCTGCGCGCGACGCCCAGGGTGGAGTAGGGATCAGCCATTGCCGCCAACATATCCTTTTGCATGAAAAACCGTTTGCGCCTTATGTGGCGAAAGGCGCGGCGTCGTTCAAGCGTGGGAAAGCCTTATCGACATGGCTTTATGAGGGGCGTACATCACCGCGCATGACCGATCCCTTCGTCCTGTTCGATGCCTGGTATGTCGAGGCGCGCGAAACCGAGATCAACGACAGCAACGCCATGGCGCTGGCCACCGCCGATGCGCGCGGGCGGCCTTCGGTGCGGATGGTGCTGCTGAAGGGGCATGGGCCGGACGGCTTCGTCTTCTACACCAATTTCGAGGGGCGCAAGGCGGAGGAGCTGCACGCCAATCCCCATGCGGCGCTGCTGTTCCACTGGAAGTCGCTGCGGCGGCAGGTCCGGATCGAGGGGGCGGTGGGCCCGGTGGACGACGCCGCGGCCGACGCCTATTTCGCGACGCGCAGCCGTGACAGCCAGTTGGGCGCCTGGGCGTCCGACCAGTCGCGCCCGCTGGAATCGCGCGACGTGTTCATGGCGCGATATGAGGAAGTCAGCCTGCGCTTCGAGGGCGGGCCGGTGCCGCGTCCCCCGCATTGGTCGGGCTTCCGCCTCATCCCCGAACGAATCGAATTCTGGCAGGATCGCGAACATCGCCTGCATGAGCGCCGCCTGTTCGAACGGACCGGCGACGGCTGGCGCGAGGGGCTGCTCTACCCCTGAGGCCCTGCTTTTCCGGCGCCGGACGGGGCGCGGAATATGATTCCTCATTCGTCTAACCCGATGACGGCAGGCGCGCGCCTTCGATTGCGGGCGCTGCGGGTGGCTGTTAGGTGTAGCCACCATTTGGGACAGACCATGAATGCGGTGCGCCCACGCGCCGGTTAAAGGAACGAGATGCGAAATCGACTGACGGCGTTCATCCTGACGGGCATGGTTCTGGGGGTGATCGTGGGCTTTGCCACCAATATCTGGGTGGGTGGCGACAAGGCGCTGGCGAAGGATGTGGCGGGCTATTACCACCTGCTGGCGGACATCTTCCTGCATCTGATCAAGATGATCATCGCGCCCCTGGTCTTCTCCACGCTGGTGGCGGGCATCGCGCATATGGGCGACAGCGCCGCGCTGGGGCGGATCGGCGGGCGCGCGCTCGCCTGGTTCATCATCGCCAGCCTGATCTCGCTGACGCTGGGCCTCATCTTCGTCAATTTCTTCGCGCCGGGCGAGGGATTGAACCTCGTCCGGTCGGGCGCGGATTCGGGCGTGAATACGGAGGCGCTCAACTTCCGCGACTTCATCCTGCATGTCTTTCCGACCTCCATGGTCGGGGCGATGGCGGAAAATTCGATCCTGCAGATCGTCGTCTTCTCCCTGTTCGTGGGCATCGCGCTGACCGCCATCGGTGAGAAGGGCAAGCCGGTCGTCACCGTGATCGAGGCGATGGTGGAACTGATGCTGCAGGTGACCGGCTATGTCATGCGCGTCGCCCCCTTCGCCGTGTTCGGCGCGCTGGCGTCGGTGGTGACGACCGAGGGGCTGGGCGTGCTCAAGACCTTCGGCGAACTGGTGGGCGAATTCTACCTGTCGCTGATCGCGCTCTGGCTGCTGCTGTTCGCGGCGGGATCGATCTTCCTGGGGAAGCGGATGGTGAAGCTGATCCGCTATGTGCGCGAGCCGATATTGATCGCCTTCTCCACCGCCTCGTCGGAGGCCGCCTATCCCAAGATGCTGGAGCAGCTCGACCGCTTCGGCGTGCCGCGCCGCATCTACAGCTTCGTGCTGCCGCTGGGCTACAGCTTCAATCTGGACGGGTCGATGATGTATTCGACCTTCGCGACGATCTTCATCGCCCAGGCCTATGGCATCGACCTGCCGATCGCCACGCAGATCACCATATTGCTGGTGCTGATGGTGACCAGCAAGGGCATCGCCGCCGTGCCCCGCGCGTCGCTGGTGGTGGTCGCGGCGACGCTGGGGCAGTTCGACCTGCCGGTGGAGGGCGTGGCCTTCATCCTGGCCGTCGACCATTTCATGGACATGGGCCGCACCGCGACCAACGTGCTGGGCAATGCCATCGCCACATCCGTCATCACCAAATGGGAAGGCATGCTGGAGGTCGAGGAACCCGAATATGTGCCCCACCCCAAGGCGCCGGCGCATACCGCCGCGCACGGCCGAGCCGGGCTGGAACTGGCGCCCGACATGGTGGAGGAAGAGGAAAAGGGCTAGGGCGCGCTGCGTTGAATCGGGCCCGTTGCTGCCATAAGGCGTGCCGTGCGCCCGCGCTTGCGGGAACACGGCATCGTCCTTGGCTGAATTAACGCAACTTCGCGATGTTCAGCCCATCCTGCTTGGCGCGGGCCTTCACGGATTCCTCGCTTCGGGTCAGAGCCTTGGCGATGGCTTTCAGCGCCATGCCCTTCTTCGCCAGCGTGTGGAGCTTTTGCAGCTCGTCCGCCGTCCAGGGTTGCTTGTGACGCTCGAAGCGGTCGCCGGCCATCGGATTTCCTTCTAGAGCAGATTCCGATCCGATTGCATCGGCTCGACTGCTCTAAGTTTTTGTTTTGTCGCGTTTTCCGAGTCAGCAGATGATTCCATCTGCTTGGAAAACGCTCTAGGTGACCGCTCCGGCCCGCTCCCCCACCCGGCCACCCATGTGATACTGCCCTTGGGTGGCCGGGTGGGGGAGCGGGCCGGAGCCGAACGGTTTCAGCCTCGCTGAAACCGCAAAAGACGTCAATCCGCGAAGGGATCGCGGACGAGGATGGTGTCCTCGCGCTCGGGGCTGGTGGAGACGAGCGTGACCGGGCAGCCGATCAGTTCCTCGATCCGGCGGATATATTTGATCGCCTGGGCAGGCAGTTCGGCCCAGCTCCGGGCGCCTGCCGTCGTGTCCTGCCAGCCTTCGATCGTCTCATAGACCGGTTCCGCCTTGGCCTGGTCCTGCGCATGGGCGGGCAGATAGTCGAAGCTCTGGTCCCCGATCCTGTAGCCGACGCAGATCTTCAGTTCCTCGAAACCGTCCAGCACGTCCAGCTTGGTAAGGGCGATGCCGGTGACGCCCGATACGGCGACCGACTGGCGCACCAGCACGGCGTCGAACCAGCCGCAGCGGCGCTTGCGGCCGGTGACGGTGCCGAATTCATGGCCGCGTTCGCCCAGACGCTGGCCGACGTCATTTTCCTGCTCGGTCGGGAAAGGACCGGAGCCGACGCGGGTGGTATAGGCCTTGACGATGCCCAGCACGAAGCCCGCGCCCGATGGACCAAGGCCGGTGCCGCTCGCCGCCGTGCCAGCCACGGTGTTGGACGAGGTGACGAAGGGATAGGTGCCATGGTCGATGTCGAGCAGCGTGCCCTGCGCCCCTTCGAACAGGATGCGCCTGCCTTCCGCCTTCGCCTTGTTCAGCGTCAGCCAGACGGGCTTGACGAAGGGCAGGATGAAGCCGGCGATGTCGCGCAGCTCCGCCATCAGGGCGTCGCGGTCGATCGGCGCTTCGTTGAACCCGGCGCGCAGCGCGTCGTGATGCGCGGTCAGGCGGTCGAGTTGCGGGCCCAGATCGTCCAGATGAGCGAGGTCGCAGACGCGGATGGCGCGGCGGCCGACCTTGTCCTCATAGGCCGGGCCGATGCCGCGGCGGGTGGTGCCGATCTTGCCCGCGCCCGAAGCATCCTCCCGCAGGCCGTCCAGGTCGCGGTGGAAAGGCAGGATCAGCGGGCAGGTTTCCGCGATCTGGAGATTGTCGGGCGTGATCTCCACGCCCTGCCCCTTCAGCTTCGCGACCTCGTCGCGGAAGTGCCAAGGGTCCAGCACCACCCCATTGCCGATCACCGACAGCGTGCCGCGCACGATGCCGGAGGGGAGCAGGGAGAGCTTGTACACCTTCTCGCCCACGACCAGCGTGTGGCCGGCATTGTGGCCGCCCTGGAACCGGGCGACGACGTCGGCGCGTTCCGACAGCCAGTCGACGATCTTGCCCTTGCCTTCGTCGCCCCATTGGGCGCCGATCACGGTCACATTTGCCACAGTTACAGTCCTCCGCCCGCCGCGCGGACCGGCCATGCCCTTCGACGGGACTCGGCATGCCGGTGGGATAGGGTGGACGCCCCGGTTGACGATGGCCGTCCTGTGCGGGGCGCGCGTTAGCGGGGCATGGCGGGCGCGTCAAGGCGAAGGGGTTACACTTTGATACAGCGGGATGGCTTTACGCGGCCGGCCGGTCTGGCAAGCTTCCGCTCGGGAACGCGAAAGGGCGGTTGAATGCGGCGATTGACGACGGGAGCGATGCTGGCCCTGATGCTGGTCGCATCGGGCAGCGAGGCGCAGGGCCTGCGCGAACGCTGGCGGGCGCGGATGGCGGAGGGGCAGCAGAATGCGCCGGGCGGACAGACCATGGCCTATGGCAAGGATGGCTTGCAGGTTCTGGACTATTGGCCCGCCCAATCGCAAAAGGCGCCACTGGTCGTCTTCGTGCACGGCGGCGGGTGGAAACGCGGGAGCAAGGACAATGCCACCGGAGCCGCCAAGGCCGAACATTATCATGGGCTTGGCTATGCCTTCGCCTCCGTCGACTACAGGCTGGTGCCGGACGCGACGGTGGAACAACAGGCGCAGGACGTGGCCGACGCGCTGGCCTTCTTGCGAGCGAAGGCAATGGACCTGGGCTTCGATGCGGACCGGATCGTGCTGATGGGGCATAGCGCGGGTGCGCATCTGGCCGCATTGGTGGGGACGGACATGCGCTATTTCGCCAAGGCGGGGCTGAGGCCGGATGCCGTGCGTGGGGTGATCCTGCTGGACGGCGCGGCCTATGATGTCGGCAGGCAAATGGCGGAGGGCGGGCGTTTCATGGCGGGCACCTATGAACAGGCCTTCGGCACCGATCCGGCGCGGCAGAAGGCGCTGTCGCCGACGTTGCACGCCGGGCAACCCAATGCGCCCGGCTTCCTGATCCTGCATGTCGACCGCGCGGACGGCACGGCGCAGTCGGAGGCGCTGGCGGCGGCGCTGCGCAAGGCGGGAACGCCGGTGGAGATGACTGCGCTGGCGGGCCGGGGCCTGCGCGGGCATATGCAGATCAACCGGGCGATGGGCGATCCCGGTTATCCCGGAACCGCCATCGTCGACCAATATCTAAGCCGCCGCTTCGGTCAGTAAGGCCGGGGTTCTGCGCCGTCGAGCCAGTGGGAGCAGCGCAGCGTTTCGCCATTCTCCTCACCCGTCAGCGCGGCGATGGTCTGCCAGCCTTCGGCGCGCAACTGCGCCGCGCGCGCCGCGTCATGGTGCAGCGGCAGGAACAGGCGCTTGGGGGATTGGCCGCCGAAGCCCGCATCGATCAACGGATCGGGATAGAGGGAGAAGCCCATGGCCGGTTCCTCCGACCCGTCGGCGCGGATGATCGCATAGCTGCCGCCCCGGCCGATCTCTCCGGTGAAGCCGTCCGCGAAGATCGAGAAGCCGAACCAGTTCTGATATTCGAAGCCATGCCGCTCGGTGGGATCGAGCGTCAGGGTGATGTCCCAGCCGATGGGCCTGGCAATGGCGCGCAGGCCGGCGATCCGGCTGTCGATGGCGCCGCCCAGTTCCGCGTTGAGCGCTTCCAGACGCTCCATCGCCGCGTGGAAGGGGCCGGTGCCCTCTATCAGCGGCAGATAGGCAGCGGCGGCCGGGCTGATCGCCGCGAGCGCGCCCGCATCCTTGGCGTCCAGCTCGGCGCGGACGGCTTCTATCTCTTCCGGGGCGAGAGGCAGCGGACCGGCGGCCAGCGTGTCGATCAGGTCCGGCAAGGTGAAGTCGATGGTGATGCCGGTGACGCCCGCCGCCTGCAGCGCTTCGATGGCGACGTTCACGATCTCCACGGCCGCGGCGACGCTGTCGCTGCCGATAAGTTCGGCGCCGACCTGGAAGCGCTCCCGTTCCGGACGAAGCTGATTCGCGCGCAGGCGGATCACCGGCCCGGCATAGGACAGGCGCAGCGGACGCGGTGCGGTAGCCAGCCGGGTGGCGGCGATGCGGCCCACCTGCGCGGTCATGTCCGGACGCAGCGCCAGGCTGCGCTGGGATACGGGATCGATGGCGCGGACAAGATCCTGCGCCTTCATCGATTTCAGGCGGCCGACCAGCGAATCCTCGAACTCCGCGATCGGCGGCATCACCCGCTCATAGCCATGGGCGGCGACGGTATCGAGCACGCGGCGCGCAAGACGCGCGGAAGCCTCTGCCTGCGGCGGCAGGCGGTCGGAAAGTCCTTCGGGAAGAAGGCCGGGCGGGATCGTGGTCATGGGCTGGCCTTTAGCGGATTATGCGCGCAAGGCCAGCCCGAACCATATCAGGCCCGAACCGTGTCAGGCCCGAACCGTGTCAGGCCCGAACCGTGTCAGGCGAAGCGGAGGAGCTTCACCGTCTTGACGCCTGCCAGCTTGCAGATGTCGTTGAGGACGGTTTCATTGACCACGCCGTCGACCGACAGCAGCAGCACGGCTTCACCGCCCTGGTTGCGGCGGCCAAGGTGGAAGGTGCCGATGTTGACGTTCGCCTCGCCCAGAGTGGAGCCCAGGCGGCCGATGAAGCCCGGCGCGTCCTGGTTGACGATGTAGAGCATGTGCCCCGCAAGATCCGCCTCGACCTTGATCCCGAACAGTTCGACCAGGCGCGCCTGCGCATTGCCGAACAGGGTGCCGGCGACGGATTTGTCGCCGCCTTCGGTCTTCACGGTCACGCGCACCAGCGTCTGATAGTCGCCCTCACGGTCATGGCGCACTTCGCGCACGTCGAGGCCGCGTTCCTTCGCCAGGAAGGGCGCGTTGACCATGTTCACCGTGTCCGAATAGACGCGCATCAGCCCGGCCAGCACCGCGGCGGTGATCGGCTTCTGGTTGAGTTCGGCGGCATGGCCCTCGACCTCGACCGAAACGCTCTGGATGCGGTCGCCCTCAAGCTGGCCCACAAGGCTGCCCAGTTCTTCAGCCAGCGCCATATAGGGCTTGAGCTTCGGCGCTTCCTCCGCCGACAGGCTGGGCACGTTCAGCGCATTGGTGATGCCGCCGTCGAGCAGATAGTCGCTGAGCTGTTCCGCCACCTGGAGCGCGACATTGACCTGCGCTTCGTCGGTCGACGCGCCCAGATGCGGGGTGCAGATGAAGTTCGGCGTGCCGAACAGCGGCGATTCCTTCGCCGGCTCGGTCACGAACACGTCGAGCGCGGCGCCAGCGACATGGCCCGAATCCAGCGCTTCCTTGAGCGCGGCTTCGTCGATCAGGCCGCCGCGCGCGCAGTTGATGATGCGCACGCCCTTCTTCGTCTTGGCCAGATTTTCCTTGCTCAGGATGTTGCGGGTCTGGTCGGTCAGCGGCGTGTGCAGGGTAATGAAGTCCGCCTTCGCCAGCAGCGTGTCCAGATCGGCCTTTTCCACGCCCATTTCGACGGCGCGTTCCGGGGTCAGGAAGGGGTCGAAGGCGACGACCTTCATCTTGAGGCCCAGGGCGCGGCTGGCGACGATGGAGCCGATATTGCCCGCGCCGATCAGGCCCAGCGTCTTGCCGGTGACTTCCACGCCCATGAAGCCGTTCTTCGGCCACAGGCCCTGCTGGGTCTGGGCATTGGCTTCGGGCAACTGGCGGGCCAGTGCGAACATCAGCGCGATGGCGTGTTCGGCGGTGGTGATGGAATTGCCGAACGGCGTGTTCATGACGATCACGCCCTTGGACGAGGCGGCCGGGATGTCGACATTGTCGACGCCGATGCCGGCGCGGCCGATGACCTTCAGATTGGTGGCGTGGTCGAGAATGTCCTTCGTCACCTTGGTCGAGCTGCGGATGGCGAGGCCGTCATACTGGCCGATGATCGCCTTCAGCTCGTCCGGGGTCTTACCGGTGATTTCGTCGACTTCCACGCCGCGCTCCCGGAAGATCGCGGCGGCGCGGGGGTCCATCTTGTCGCTGATAAGTACCTTGGGCATCTGTGTTTCCTTTGGAAATATGCCCGTCATCCCCGCGGAAGCGGGGACCCATATCCCATAAGAAGCGTCAAGCGGGACGTTCAGGAGATGGGTTCCCGCCTGCGCGGGAATGACGGCTTCAAATAGAGATCAAGCAGCCTTGACGGTGGCGTAGGCCCAGTCGAGCCAAGGCCCCAGCGCTTCGATGTCGGCGGTCTCGACCGTCGCGCCGCACCAGATGCGCAGGCCCGCCGGGGCGTCGCGATAGCCCGCGACGTCATAGGCGGCGCCTTCCTTCTCCAGCAGGGCCGCGAAGCTCTTGATGAAGGCTTCATCCGCGCCCTCGACGGTCAGGCAGACGCTGGTGGTCGAGCGGGAGGCGGGATCGGCGGCGAGATGGCCAAGCCAGTCGCGTTCCTCGACGATCCTGTTCAGCGCCGCCGCATTGGCGTTGCTGCGCGCGATCAGCCCGGAAAGGCCGCCGATCGACTTGCCCCATTCCAGCGCGAAGATCGCATCCTCGACCGCCAGCATGGAGGGGGTGTTGATCGTCTCGCCCTTGAAGACGCCCTCGGCCAGCTTGCCCTTCGCCATCAGGCGGAAGACCTTGGGCAGCGGCCAGGCGGGGGTGTGGGTTTCCAGGCGTTCCACGGCGCGGGGACCGAGGATCAGCACGCCATGACCGCCCTCGCCGCCCAGCACCTTCTGCCAGGAGAAGGTGGCGACGTCGATCTTGGTCCAGTCGATCTCATAGGCGAAGACCGCGCTGGTGGCGTCGGCGAAGGTCAGACCTTCGCGGTCGGCCGGAATCCAGTCGGCATTCGGCACGCGCACGCCGGAGGTGGTGCCGTTCCAGGTGAACAGCACGTCATGCGCGAAGTTCACACCGTTCAGGTCGGGCAATTGGCCATAGTCGGCGCGGATGATCGTCGGATCGAGCTTCAACTGCTTGGCGGCGTCCGTCACCCAGCCTTCGCCGAAGCTTTCCCAGGCGAGCGTCGTCACCGGGCGGGCGCCCAGCATCGTCCACATCGCCATTTCGAAGGCGCCGGTGTCGGAACCGGGGACGATGCCGATGCGGTGGGTTTCAGGCAGGTTCAGCAGCTCGCGCATCAGGTCGATGCAATAAGCGAGGCGGGTCTTGCCGATCTTGGCGCGGTGCGAGCGGCCGAGGGAGTCGGCGCTCAGCTTGTCGGCGCTCCAGCCCGGAGGCTTGGCGCAGGGACCGGAAGAGAAATAGGGGCGCTCGGGTTTCTTGGCCGGACGGTTGGCGGGCTTTTCAGCAGGCGCAAGGGTGGCGTCAACGGCAGTCAGGTCAGTCATGTAATGCGTCTCCTTACAGAGAGCACGCGCGGCGTTGGGACCGCGTGGCCCGCTGGCCGCCCTAAAGTCTCCGGCCAAAGAGTCAAGTTGAATGTCTGGACGCGATGAACCGAGCATGCCGTTAACCCTTGGGCCAGCCGGACGTGGTAAATGGTCCCGTCATGATCGAGCGGGTTAGGGGGAAAGCGATTTTTCGCGGCCTGGCGCTGGCGGCCGCAGCGGCTGCCGCGCTGACGCTGGTAGGCTGCGGCGGCGACCTCGTCCCGCGCGGCCGGGTGGAGCGCCCGGCAAGGCCCGCTAAGACCGCCCGGCCAGCCGCCCCGCCGCCCATGGAAGTGCGGCAGTGCATGGCGAAGCTGCAATCGCAATCCGTCCTCTTCACGCCCCTTCCGGACCAGAATTTCGGCGGCGGGTGCAGCGCCTATGGCAGCGTCAAGCTGCTCGACATCGGCGTGCCCGCGACCAATCTGGGGGCGATGACCTGCAATCTGGCGGCCAATTTCGCGGCCTGGGCCCGCTTCGGCGTGCAGCCTGCCGCCCGGTTGATCCTGGGGGCGGAGGTCGAGAAGATCGAGACGTTCGGCACCTATAATTGCCGGCCGATCGCGGGCAGCGGCAAGCTGAGCGAACATGCCCACAGCAATGCGGTCGACGTGTCGGGATTCGTGCTGAGCGACGGGCGGCGCATCACCATCCAGAACGACTGGAACGGCGACCGGCGCGTCCGCCAGTTTCTGGAGATCATCCACGCCAGCGCCTGCAAGCGGTTCCGCACGGTGCTGAGCCCCGATTACAACGCCGCCCATCACGACCATTTTCACTTCGACATGGGCGGCCGCGGCGGCTTTTGCCGCTAAGCGGAAGCGGGAACGGGGCGGCTTTTGCCGCTGAGCGGAAACAGGCATGCGGCGGCTTTTGCCGCTGAGCGCAACAGAAACGCGGCGGCTTTGGCCGCTGGGCGGGCAGAAGAAGCGGGCCGAACTTAACGGCATTTAATCTTAACCGCCTTGGCTTTGCCGCCTTGGCCGCCTACCTTGGTGAAAATGACCAGAAAAGAAATCGAAGAACGCAAATTCCGCCCCGCCCGTCAGGAAGCCGCCGACGCCCGCAAGGGGGTGGAAACACCGCAGACCAGCAGCGCCGCCTACCGCCTGGCCTTTCAGGACACCGAATTCCTGCTGCGGGAGGATTTGCGGCCGGTGCGGTTCCAGCTGGAATTGCTGAAACCCCAATTGCTGATGGACGAGGCGAAGATCGAATCGACCTTCGTCTTCTACGGATCGGCGCGCATTCCCGAACCGGAGCAGGCGCAGGCGCGCATCGACGCCGCGACCACGCCCGAACAGCGGCGGATCGCGGAAAATCTGGGCAAAAAGGCGCGCTATTATGACGAGGCGCGCAAGCTGGCCCGGATCGCGGCGCAATATCCGGTGAACGAGGCGGGATGCCGCCATTTCGTCGTCTGCTCGGGCGGCGGCCCCTCGATCATGGAGGCGGCCAATCGCGGCGCCGACGATGTGGGCGCCGCCACCATCGGCATGAACATCGTGCTGCCCCATGAACAGGCGCCCAACCGCTTCGTCACGCCGGAGCTGAGCTTCCAGTTCCACTATTTCGCGCTGCGCAAGATGCATTTCCTGCTGCGGGCGCGGGCGCTGGCGGTGTTCCCCGGCGGCTTCGGCACGTTCGACGAGATGTTCGAACTGCTGACGCTGATCCAGACCGGCAAGATGAAGCCGATCCCGATCCTGCTGTTCGGGCGCGAATTCTGGACGCGCGTGGTGGATTTCGAGGCGCTGGCGGACGAAGGCGTGATCTCTCCGTCGGACCTCAACCTGCTGACCTGGGTGGAAACGGCCGAGGAAGCGTGGAAAGCGGTGCAGAGCTTTTACCAGGATTCGGAAGCGCCGGGCTGCGGGTGATGCGCGTCGCGCTCCTGCGCGCGCAGGAGCGCGGTCGGGATTGGCTGTCGGGAAGTAGGCCATGGCCCTTGCCCTGCCCGCCGCACGGGACTAGGGCCCGGCCATGCGCGCCGATCTCGCCCATGTCGACACCTGGATCTTCGATCTGGACAACACGCTCTACCCGGCGAAGGCGGACCTTTTCGCGCTGATCGACGTGAAGATGGGCGAGTTCATCCAGGGCCTGCTCGGCTGCGATCCGGTCGTCGCGAAGGAAACGCAGAAGCGCTATTTCCTGGAGCATGGCACCACCCTGTCCGGCCTGATGCACCATCATGGGATCGAGCCGCACGCCTTTCTGGACTATGTCCACGACATTTCCATGGACCGGCTGGAGGTGGACGAGGCGCTGAACGCCCATATCGCGGCGCTGCCGGGGCGGCGGCTGATCTTCACCAATGGCGACGGCGCCTATGCGACGCGGGTGCTCGACAAGCTGGGCCTGACCGGCGCATTTGAGCTGATCCACGACATCCATGCCTGCCAATATGTGCCCAAGCCCGATCCGTCGGGCTATGCCGAACTGTGCCGGATGCACCATGTGGAGCCGGGCCGCGCCGCCTTTTTCGAGGATATGGCGCGCAACCTGCGCCCGGCCAAGGCGATCGGCATGACCACCATCTGGGTCAATAACGGGTCCGAGGCGGGCAATCACGAGCATCATCCCGACTTCATCGACTTCGAAACCGACCATCTGACGCCGTTTCTGGCGGATATTTTTGGGGAGCAGCCATGAGCAACGAACTGATCGCGACCATCGACGCCGCCTGGGAGGACCGGGCCAATGTCAATCTCCAGACGCAGGGCGAGGTCCGTCAGGCGGTGGACAGGGCGCTTGCCCTGCTGGACAAGGGCGAACTGCGCGTGGCGGAGCCGGCCGCTGAAGGCTGGCAGGTCAATCAATGGGCGAAGAAGGCGGTGCTGCTGTCCTTCCGCCTCAACGACAATGTCATGATCGACAACGGGCCGGGCGCGGGCCACTGGTGGGACAAGGTGCCGAGCAAGTTCGCGGGTTGGGACGAGGCGGCCTTTCGCGCCGCCGGTTTCCGCGCGGTGCCGGGGTCGTTCGCCCGCGCGGGCGCGCATATCGCCAAGAATGTGATCCTGATGCCGAGCTTCGTCAATATCGGCGCCTTCGTCGATGAGGGCACGATGGTCGACACCTGGGTGACGGTGGGAAGCTGCGCCCAGATCGGCAAGAATGTCCATCTGTCGGGCGGCGTCGGCATCGGCGGCGTGCTGGAGCCGTTGCAGGCCGATCCGGTCATCATCGAGGATGACTGCTTCATCGGCGCCCGGTCCGAAGTCGTGGAGGGCGTGCGCATCGGCAAGGGTTCGGTGCTGTCGATGGGCGTGTTCATCGGCATGTCCACCAAGATCATCGACCGCGCCACGGGCGAAGTGTTCATCGGCGAAGTGCCGCCCTATTCGGTGGTCGTGCCCGGCTCGCTGCCCGGCAAGCCCCTGCCCGACGGGACGCCGGGGCCGAGCCTTTATTGCGCGGTGATCGTGAAGCGGGTCGACGCGCAAACGCGGTCGAAGACCGGGATCAACGAGCTGCTGCGGGATTGAAGGCTGCCTCACTCCCCTCCCCTTCAGGGGAGGGGTTGGGGGTGGGGGCGCGCCTCCACCGTCAGCGCTTGGGGAGATCCCCCACCCAACCCCTCCCCTGAAGGGGAGGGGCTTATTGTGAGGTGAAGGCTTCCCCATTACATAACCCCCATGCCGCCATCCACACCCGACAATTCGCCTCTGCCGCCCGTCTGGGCGACGATGCGGCGCTTCTTTCCCTATCTCTGGCCCGCCGACGCTCCGGCCCTGCGGCGGCGCGTCGCCATCGCCATGGCGCTGGTGCTGGTGGCGAAGGTCGTCAGCCTTGCCATGCCCTTCGCCTATAAGGGCGCGATCGACCTCATGGCGCCGGGAATGGAATCCGGCGCGGGCCTCGCCATCGCCTTGGTCGTCGCCTATGCGGGCGCGCGCTTCGGCAGCGTGCTGTTCGACAATCTGCGCAACGCCATTTTCGAGCGGGTCGGGCAGGAAGCCGGACGGCGGCTGGCCGACGATGTGTTCGTCCACCTGCACCGGCTGTCGCTGCGCTTCCATCTCGACCGGCGTACCGGCGCCGTCACCAAGATCGTCGAGCGCGGCACCAAGAGCATCGATACGATGCTCTATTTCCTCCTCTTCAACATCGCGCCGACGGTGCTGGAACTGGCGGCGGTGTGCGTGATCTTCTTCGTGAAGTTCGGAGCCGGGCTGGTCGCGGCGACGCTGGTCATGGTGGCGCTCTATATCTGGTTCACCCGGACCATCACCGAATGGCGCAACCAGCTTCGCCGCGACATGGTGGACATGGACACCAATGCGGTCGCCCATGCCGTCGATAGCCTGCTGAATTTCGAGACGGTCAAATATTTCGGCGCGGAGGAGCGCGAAGCCACCCGTTACGGCAAGGCGATGCGGCGGTATGCCGACGCGGCGGTGAAGTCGGAAAACAGCCTTGCCTGGCTGAACATCGGCCAGTCGCTGATCACCAACCTGATGATGGCGGGGGCGATGGGCTATACCGTCTGGGGGTGGAGCCGGGGTCAGTTCTCCACCGGCGACGTGGTGCTGGTGAACACGCTGCTGAGCCAGCTTTTCCGGCCGCTCGACCTGTTGGGCATGGTCTATCGCACCATCCGCCAGGGGCTGATCGACATGGAGGCGATGTACAGGCTGATCGACACGCAGGCGGAGATCGGCGACGCGCCGGACGCCCCGATGCTGCATGTGGAGGCGGGCGAGGTGCGCTTCGACCATGTGCATTTCGGCTATGATCCGGAGCGGGAGATATTGCACGGGGTGAGCTTCACCGTGCCTGCCGGCAGGACATTGGCGATTGTGGGGCCTTCGGGCGCGGGCAAGTCCACCATCGCGCGGCTGCTGTTCCGTTTCTACGACATACAGGGTGGGCGGATCAGCATCGACGGGCAGGACATATCGGCGGTGACGCAGCAGTCGCTGCGCGCCTCGATCGGCATCGTGCCGCAGGACATGGTGCTGTTCAACGATACGGTCGGCTATAATATCGGCTATGGGCGCGAGGGCGCGACGCAGGAAGAGATCGAGGCGGCGGCAAAGGCTGCATCGATCCATGATTTCATCATGGGCCTGCCGCAAGGCTATGAGACGCGGGTGGGCGAGCGGGGATTGAAGCTGTCCGGCGGCGAAAAGCAGCGGGTGGCGATTGCGCGGACGTTGCTGAAGGACCCGCCGGTGCTGGTGCTGGACGAAGCGACCAGCGCGCTCGACAGCCGGACCGAGACGGAGATTCAGGACGTGCTGCGCAGCATCGCCCGCAAGCGCACGACGCTGATCGTGGCGCACCGGCTTTCCACCGTGGTCGATGCCGATGAGATCATCGTCATGGAGAAGGGCCGCGTGGTCGAGCGCGGGCGGCATGGCGATCTGGTGCGGGCGGACGGGCTTTATGCGGCAATGTGGGCGCGGCAGGCGACCGAGCGGGACGATATGCCGGTCGAGCCGGGGATCGAGCCGAAGATAGAGGATGTGTTCGAGGTGGTGGAAGGGCCTGGCGGGAGAGGGTGACGGCTGAGTCGGGTGGATTGCGGACATTCCCCCTCCCGCAGGCGGGAGGGGGCTAGGGGGTGGACTGGCGCGACATCAGCGTGAATTTTCAACGGCTAAGCTGGAAGCTCGCTACGCTCGCGCCCACCCCTAACCCCTCCCGTTTACGGGAGGGGAATGTCTTGGATTGGCCAAAACCTACCCCCTCCACCTCAGGCCGGTTGATTTTTGCCGCCTCACCCTTTATCCTCCCCCCTCGCGGACCGGGCCCCTCTGGCGCGCTTTTCCCAGCGCGTGATGTCGGACCGCATCGGACTCTCCGATGCGCATGGCGGTCTGGCTCACCCCCTCCCCCATTCATGGCAGCGGATTTCTCCGATCGACCTTTGTCGTTGAACGAGAGGAGCATATCCCATGGAATTTCTCGTCACGGACTGGCTGGGGACGCCCGCCTGGTTCTGGCTCGCCTTTTTCGCCATCGTCGTGGCGCTGACCGCCTTCGACCTTGGTTTCCTGCACAAGGAGAACAAGGAAATCGGCATCAGGGAGAGCCTGAAACTTTCCGTCTTCTACATCAGCATCGCCTGCGCATTCGGCCTCTGGGTCTGGTTCGTCCGCGGGCCTGAGCCGGGCATGCAATATTTCACCGGCTTCTTCATCGAGAAGGCGCTGTCCATCGACAATGTCTTCGTCATCAGCCTGATCTTCTCCACTTTCGCCATTCCGGCGAAATATCAGTATCGCGCGCTGCTTTGGGGCATCATCGGCGTGATCGTGCTGCGCGGCCTGATGATCGCGGGCGGAGCCATGCTGCTGCACCAGGCCTATTGGGTGCTGTACCTGTTCGCCGCCTTCCTGATCTTCACCGGCATCAGGATGATGTTCACCGGGGACAAGCCGATGGACGTCGGCAACAATCCGGCGATCCGCTTCATTTCCCGCCATATGCGGGTGACGCCGGAGCTGCATGGCGAGCATTTCCTGGCGCGCATGACCGATCCGAAGACCGGCCGGGCGGTGACGGCGGCGACGCCCCTGCTGCTGGCGCTGGTGGTGATCAATTTCGCGGACCTGGTGTTCGCGGTGGACAGCGTGCCCGCGATCTTCGCGATCACGACGGACACGTTCATCGTCTATACGTCGAACGTGATGGCGATATTGGGCCTGCGGGCGCTGTATTTCGCGCTGGCGGCGATGGTGCACCGCTTCCACTATCTGAAATATGCGCTGGCCGCGATCCTGGTGTTCATCGGAGCGAAGATCTTCGTGGCGGACTTCCTGCTAGGCGGCGACAAGTTTCCGCCGGTCCTCAGCCTCGGCGTCACCTTCGCGCTGATCGGCGCGGGGGTGGGCTGGTCGCTGTGGAAGACGCGGGAAGAGGGAAAGCGGGTGGCGTAAGCGACACCTCGGCCTTGCGTCCGCACCTTATGCCGGGAGATGGATCCCCGCCTGCGCGGGGATGACGGACATGGGTTGGAGGCCGTCAGGAGGTCAGGAAGCGGGCCGCGACTTCGGGAGGAACCCGGAGGATGCGGCCCGTTTCACGGTCGATGATCGCCCAGGTGGACTTGGCCGCGACCTTCACCTTGCCGTCCGGGCCGGTAAATTCCATGTGCCGGTCGAAACGGGCGCCGCGCGGGCCTTCGGGAATCCACGTGCGGGCGGTGACGGTTTCGCCTTCCCGGACATTGCCGCGATAGTCGATCTCATGCCGGGTCACGACCCAGACATAGGCGTCCAGATGCTCCGGCGCGGCGTCGCGGGTCCAATGCTCGGTGGCGACCTGCTCCATCCACTGCACCCAGACAGCGTTGTTCACATGGCCCAGAATGTCGATATGCCCGGGACCGGCGGTGAATTGGGTGGTGTAGGTGGAGGGCATTATCCTCTCGCTCCGTTCGGGCTGAGCCTGCCGAAGCCCCTTCCTTTTTCGAGAAAAGAGAGCCCCTTCGACAAGCTCAGAGCGAACGGAGGAGAGGCGGGCGCCTTCATGCCTCGTCTATGCCCAATTGCCAGAGGATGAAGGCGAATTCCTCCGCCGTTTCGTGGAGGCTTTCGAAGCGGCCCGACTTGCCGCCATGCCCCGCGCCCATGTTGGTTTTCAGGAGCAGGATATTGCCGTCCGTCTTGGTGGCGCGCAGCTTCGCCACCCATTTGGCCGGTTCCCAATAGGTCACGCGCGGGTCGTTGAGGCCCGCCGTCACCATCAGCGGCGGATAGGCCTGGGCGCTGACATTGCTGTAGGGATCGTAGGACAGGATCGTCTCGAACGCCGCCTTGTCCTCGATCGGATTGCCCCATTCGGGCCATTCGCCCGGCGTCAGCGGCAGCGTTTCGTCCAGCATGGTGTTGAGCACGTCCACGAAGGGCACATGCGCCACCACCGCGCCCCACAGGTCGGGGTCCGAATTGATGACTGCCCCCATCAGTTCGCCGCCCGCCGATCCGCCGGAAATGCTGATCCGCCCCTTCGAGGTGTAGCCACGCTCGATCAGCCCCTTGGCCACGTCCACGAAATCGGTGAAGGTGTTGGTGCGCTTGTCGAGCTTGCCGTCCAGATACCATTGCTGGCCGAGGTCGTCGCCGCCCCGGATATGGGCCAGCGCAAAGGCGAAGCCCCGGTCCAGCAGCGACAGGCGGCTGGTGGAAAAGCCCGGCTCCATCGCAATGCCATAGGCGCCATAGCCATAGAGGTGCAGCGGCGCGCTGCCGTCGCGGGGCAGATCCCTGGGATAGACGATCGACACCGGGATCGGCGTGCCGTCGCGGGCCGGGATCATGAGACGCTCGGTCGCGTAGCGGATCGCATCATAGCCGGAGGGAATCTCCTGCACCTTCAGCACTTCCAGCTCACCGGTGGCGAGGTGATAGTCGTAGATGGTGTCGGGCGTGACCATCGATTCATAGCCGATGCGCAGCTTCGTCACATCATATTCGGGATTATCGTCCAGCGACGCCGAATAGCTCGCCTCCGGGAAGGGAATGCGCCTGGCGCTGTGGGTCGCATAGTCGCGCAGTTCGATCTGGTCGAGGCCGTCCTGCCGCCCCTCCGTGACGTAGAAGCCCTTGAACAGCGTGAAGTCGGTCAGGTAGAAATGCGCGTCCGGGGCGATCACTTCGGCCCAGTCGCCGGGATTTTCCAGCGACGCCTTCACCAACCGGAAATTGGGATGCGTGTCGTTGGTGCGGATGTAGAGCGTGCCCTCATGCTCATCCACCTCATATTCGCGGCCCGGCTTGCGCGGGGCGACGAGCAGCGGCTGGGCGGCGGGATTGTCGGCGGGGAGCAGCCAGACCTCGCTGGTCACATGGTCGCCGGTCGCGATCACGATCCATTTTTCGGATGAGGTGAGGCCGACCGAGACGCGGAAGCCCTCATCATCCTCATGGAAGAGTTCGACGTCGCTTTCCACCGGCTGGCCCAGCCAGTGGAGGCGGGCATTGTCGGTGCGCCATTGTTCATTGGCGATGCCGTAGAGCAGTCCCCTGCTGTCGCTCGTCCAGACCAGCGAGGATAGGGTATCGGGGATCACCTCCGGCAGGATTTCGCCGGTGAAGAGGTCCTTGATCCGCGCCTCGAACCGTTCGGAGCCATTATTGTCGATGGCATAGGCGAGGTAGCGGCCGTCCGGGCTGACCGACAGGGCGCCGAGGCGGAAATAGTCATGCCCCTCCGCCAGCGCGGGTTCGTCCAGGATGAGCTGATCCTCGGCGCCGTCGTCCCGGGCGGCCACGGGCCTGCGATACCATTTGCGATATTGGGCGCCGACCTCGAACGCGCGCCAGTAGATATAGTCGCCGTCCTTCTGCGGGACCGAGCTGTCATCTTCCTTGATGCGGCCCTTCATCTCCTCGAACAGGCGGTCGGTCAGCGCATTGTGCGGCTGCATCGCGGCCTCGAAGAAGCCATTCTCCTCCTCCAGATAGGAGAGCACGTCCCTGTCCTTCACCTCCGGATAGCCGGGATCGCGCAGCCAGGCATAGGGGTCCTGCACGGTGATGCCGTGACGGGTGAAGCTGTACGGGCGGCGGGCGGCGGCAGGGACTTGGGCGGGAACGGTCATTCAATGTCCTGATCTGGCGAAACTGTGCTGGTCTGCTTATGTTGGCGGCCATAGGCCCTGCGCAAGAGGGCCGGCAAGTCCAAGGGAAATTTGATGTCTAGCTATGAAGACCGGCTGAAAGCCCTGCGCGCCCAACTGGTGCGCGATGAATTGCATGGCTTTGTCGTGCCGCTGACCGATGAGCATATGAGCGAATATGTCGGCGCCTATGCGCAGCGGCTGGCCTGGCTGACCGGTTTCCAGGGATCGGCGGGCAGCGCGGCGGTGCTGCCGGAGGAGGCCGCGATTTTCGTGGACGGCCGCTATACCTTGCAGGTGCGCGAGCAGGTGGATGGCGCGCACTGGCAATATGAGAGCGTGCCGCAGACCTCCGTCGCAGCGTGGCTGGGCGAGCATGCGCCGGTCGGCGGACGGATCGGCTATGATCCCTGGCTGCATACGCGCGCCTGGGTGAAGGCCGCGAGCGAGGCCTTGGCCGAACGCGGCGCGGAACTGGTGGCGGTGGACACCAATCCGGTCGACGCCATATGGCCCGACCGCCCCGCGCCCAGCGACGCCAAGCTGGTGGTGCATGAGGACCGCTATGCCGGGCAGTCGGCGGCGGAGAAGCGGCAGGCCATGGCCGACTGGCTGGTGGCGAAGCATGCCGATGCGGCGGTACTGTCCGCACTCGATTCGCTGGCCTGGACCTTCAACATCCGGGGCAAGGATGTGGAGCGGACGCCGGTCGCGCTCGCCTATGCCATCGTCCATGCCGATGCGACCGCGGACCTCTATGTCGCGCCGGAGAAGATCGACGAAGCGGTGGTGAAGCATCTGGGCAATGCGGTGCGGGTGCATGACCGCGCGGCGTTCGCGGATGCGCTGGCGGGCTTTGCGGGCAAGACGGTCGCCGCCGATCCCGAACGGGCGGTGGCGGCGATCTTCACGGGCCTGGAGGCCGGCGGCGCGCATGTGCTGGCGTTGCGCGATCCGGCGGTGCTGCCCAAGGCGGTGAAGAACCCTGTCGAGATCGCCGGGCACAAGGCGGCGCAGGCGCGGGACGGCGCGGCGCTCAGCCGTTTCCTGCACTGGATCGCGACCGAGGCGCCCAAGGGCGGCGTCGACGAACTGGGCGCGGCGGCGAAGCTGGAGGCGTTCCGCAAGGAGACCGGGCTGCTGGAGGACCTGTCCTTCGACACCATTTCGGGCGCGGGCCCCAATGGCGCGGTGGTGCATTACAGGGTGGAGGAGAAGACGAACCGGCCGATCGAGACGGGCAGCTTCTATCTGGTCGATTCGGGCGGGCAATATCGCGACGGCACGACCGACGTGACCCGCACCGTCGCCATCGGCACACCGACGCAGGAGATGAAGCGCCGCTTCACGCTGGTGCTGAAGGGACATATCGCCCTTGCCCGCGCGCAGTTTCCCAAGGGGACGCGGGGCGGGCAGCTCGACGTGCTGGCGCGTCAGTTCCTTTGGGCGGAAGGGCTGGATTATGCCCATGGCACCGGCCATGGCGTCGGCAGCTTCCTGTCGGTGCACGAAGGGCCGCAGCGGATCGCGACCTTCGGCGGCGGGGACGAAGCGCTTCAGGCGGGGATGATCCTTTCCAACGAGCCGGGCTATTACAAGACCGGCGAATATGGCATCCGCATCGAGAATCTGGTGCTGGTCGAACCCCGCGACGTGCCGGGAGCGGAGCGGGAGATGCTGGGCTTCGAAACGCTGACCTACGCGCCTATCGACCGGAATGCGATCGCGACGGAGTTGCTGACGGACGAGGAGCGCGCGTGGCTGGATGCCTATCACGCCCGGGTGCTGGAAATCGTCGGCCCGCAATTGGAGGGCGGTGCGCTCGAATGGCTGAAGGGGGCCTGCGCCCCGCTGTAACGGATCGGAATTACCCCTTGGCGCCGTCGGGGCGCCGGGGGGTTTCCGCGTCGCGCGATTCGCGGGACTGTGCCTTGCGGCGACGCAGATTGTCCCGCAACGCCTGCGCCAAGCGCTCTTTCCGTTCGTCCTGACCGTTTGTCATGGCCCGCCCATAATCAAATTGCATCTTCTGCCGCAAGCCGCCTTGACATGGCGCGAGGAGGCAGCCATAGGCCCGGCTCCGCCGGCGCGATAAGCCGGATGGAACTGAAAATAGTGCTGCCGTAGCTCAGTGGTAGAGCGCATCCTTGGTAAGGCTGAGGTCGCGAGTTCAATCCTCGCCGGCAGCACCATTTTTCCTGATCTGTCTGTGATGCAGATTTTCCCAAAGCCTAAATAAGCGCGTGGCTTGAACGGGTGCGCCAGTATCTTCGCGGAGCTATCACCCGGATGGCAGTGGACGATATACCGCAAGCCGGCCAAATATATACCGTCATTCCCGACGGTCATAGGCCTATGGAATATAGGGGAAATGGTGCCCGGGGACGGAGTCGAACCGCCGACACTGCGATTTTCAGTCGCATGCTCTACCAACTGAGCTACCCGGGCACGGGCGACGGTGAGGACCACCTGTCGTTTGGTGAGGCGTGCCTATAGGCATCAGGCCGGGGTGCTGTCTACCCCATCTTCGTCACTTTTTTTCATCTCGTCCGAAGCAGGTGCGCCGGGGACGCGGTAGCCCTCGCCCAGCCATTGCAGAAGGTCGCGATCGCGGCAGGCCTTTCCGCAGAAAGGGCGGGTTTCGGGGTGCGAGGGCTGGCCGCAGATCGGGCAGGAGGAGGCTTTAGGAGACATGGCCAGCCGATATGGTCAGCGCCGCGTCCGCCTTCAAGCCGATCACGCCGCCGCGGCGTTTGGCGAGCTGTTCGATCCAGTCGGTCGCCTTGTGCAGGCGGTCGATGATCGCAGGCGCTGCCGTGATCGTCGCGGGGCCGCCATTGCCGTGGCGCTCGGCGCGGCGCAGCAGCGCCAGGGCCGCCGTCTCGACCGGGTCGGCGCGGAGCAGTTCCATGAGGTTCATGCGTTCCCGGCGGCGGATGATCTGGACGAAGCCGAAGCCGTTGACCGCCGTGCGCTCGAAGGGGAGCGGCAGATATTTGTCGATCTGGGCGGAGGCGACGGCGCGCTCGTCCTTGTTGTTCATCGTCGGCAGGTCGATGCCGATCGAGCCGGTCAGGCCCATGCGGCGGATCGCCTGCGCCGCCAGCTTCGCGCCCTTGGGGCCGAGCTTGGCCGGGGGCAGGGAGCCGTCGACGTCGATCAGGATCATCGCGGGCGTGGGGAAGATGCGCAGCGCCGCTTCCTCCGTGCCGATCTCGCCGGAAATCGCCTCTTCCATCAGTTCGCTCCAGCCATGGGCTTCGAAGCGGTCTTCCTCATGCGCGGGGCAGGGGATGATGGGCAGGCCGGTGGCGCGCAGGCGCTGGAGCAGGCTGGGGGCGGGATGCGCCTTGGAGCCGGGCTGGGCGATGCGCGCCTTGGCGAGCTTGGCGCGCCCTTCCTCCGGGATGGCTTCGCGCAGGATTTCGAGGAGGATTGTCGCGCCCTCCGCGATCTTCGGGGGGATGGGTTCCACCAGAACCTCTTCGCCGGAGATCAGGCGGGCGATGCCGCGCTTCTTCGGGATGACGGTGCGGATCAGCTTGCCCTGCATGACCGCACCGGCGCGGGCGGCGTCACTTTCCCGCTCGATCTGCGCTTCGACCAGCCGGCCCTTTTCGATCAGCGCGGCGCGGGCCTCGCCAATGCCTTCTTCATAGAGCCATTCGGCCATGTGTGGTTAGTCCAGTGGATAGCCCGCTGCCTTGAGCAGCGCGCGGGTTTCGTAGAGGGGCAGACCCATGATCGCGCTGTGGCTGCCCTGGATGGCGCGGATGAGTCCGGCGGCGCGGCCCTGTATCGCATAGCCGCCCGCCTTGCCGCGCCATTCTTCAGAAGCGATATAGGCTTCGATTTCGGGGCGATCGAGCCGTTTGAACGTGACGATATTGGTCGAGAGGCGGTGGCGGGCCTTGCCCTCCGCATCGATCAGGGTGATTGCGCTGAAGACGCGATGGCGGCGGCCGGACAGGAGTTGGAGGCACTCGCGCGCTTCGGCTTCCGTTTCCGTCTTGGGCAGGATGCGGCGACCGGCGGCGACCACCGTGTCGCCAGACAGGACCAAGGCGCCGGGGTGACGCCCTGCCACCAGCGCGCCCTTTTCGGCGGCGACGCGGGCGGCGTAGGCGGCGGGAAGTTCGCCCTTCCGGGGTGTTTCGTCGAGGTCGGCCGGGTCCACCGCGTCCGGAGACGCGCCGATCTGACCCAGAAGTTCACACCGTCTGGGAGAAGCCGAAGCAAGGATGAGCCGCATGCGTGAGGCGGCTTATTTGAAGCGGTAGGTGATCCGACCCTTGGTCAGGTCGTAGGGGGTCAGTTCGACCAGCACTTCGTCCCCCACCAGCACGCGGATGCGATTCTTGCGCATCTTGCCGGCAGTGTGGCCGAGGATCTCGTGATCATTTTCAAGCCGCACGCGGAACATGGCGTTGGGGAGAAGCTCCACAACCTGTCCGCGCATTTCAAGCAGTTCTTCTTTTGCCATAATATCCTGGAAAGCCGAAAAATCGCGCCGCCATAGCGCCAAAATGCGGAAAAAGAAAGTCAGGCGGGACGTCCGAACTTTTCACCGGCTTTTTGAAGCACCGCGAAGACGTGATCGAGCTGATCTGCGTCAAGGCAATAGGGCGGCATCAGATAGATGGTGTTTCCCAGCGGCCGCAGCAAGAGGCCGTTTTCATGGGCAAAGGCGCGCAGGCGCGGCGCGACGTCGGACAGATAGCCGGCGTCCGGCGTGATCAGGTCGATGGCGGCGATGGCGCCCAGCTGGCGAGCTTTGGCAAAGGCGGGATGCGCGCCGAGTTCTTCGAGTCGATCCGCCATGGCCTGGCCGAGAGTCGCGATGCGGCCAAGCACATCCTCCTCCCGCCAGATGGCGAGATTGGCGGCGGCGGCCGCGCAGGCGATGGCGTTGGCCGTATAGCTGCTGGAATGGTAGAAAAGGCGGGCGCGGTCGGTGGACCTGTGCGCGTCGAAGATGCGCGGCGTGGCGAGCGTCGCGGCGAGCGGGATCGCGCCGCCGGTGATGCCCTTCGCCACGGCCATGATGTCCGGCACCACGCCGGCCTGATCGCAGGCGAAAAGGGTGCCGGTGCGGCCCCAGCCGGTCATCACCTCGTCCGCGATGAAAAGGACGTCGTGGCGCGCGCAGATCGCCGCCATGTCCCGCAGGACGGAAGGCGGGTAGATCAGCATCCCCCCTGCCCCCAGGATCAGCGGTTCGACGATGAAGGCGGCCGGCCTTTGCGCGCAGGCGACCTCCAGCGCGTCGAGCGTCGCCTGTTCCTTGCCCTCATGGGGAAAGGGGATCGTGTCCACATCGAACAGCAGCGGCGACCAGGCGGCGTTATAGACCCCGCGTTCCCCCACCGACATGGCGCCGATGGTGTCGCCATGATAGCTGTGCTGGAGGACGAGGATGCGGTGGCGCGGGTCGGAAAGGCCGTCCAGCGCCCGGTTGTGCCAGTAGCCAAGCGCCATTTTCAGCGCCACTTCGACCGCCGTGGAGCCGCTGTCCGAGAAGAAGACATGAGCGAGGGGGTCGCGATCCGCGGCCCTGGGGGCCAGTTCGATCAGCCCGCGCGCCACCTCCTCCGCTGGTTCATGGGTGTAGCCGGCGAAGATCAGCTGGTCGAGCCGCCCGGCCTGCCCGGCGATCGCCGCGGCGATCCGGGGATGGCAATGGCCGTGGGTCGTGACCCACCAGCTTGAAATGCAGTCGATCAGCGTGCCGCCGTCGGCCAGATGCAGAAAAGCCCCCTCGGCCCGGCGGACGAGGGGGATCGGCTCGTTCAAGCCATGCTGGAAAAAAGGGTGCCAGACGGGAGAGGTCATGGCCGCTGCTTAGGCCGATGACCTCTCCCAATGCAATGATGCTTCCAACGCCGCGCTTACTGGGCGGGCGGCGCGGCCGGCGAAGCCGGAGCCGCACCGGCCGCAGGCGCCGCCGGAGCGGCGGGCGCGGACGGAGCCGCCGCCTGGATCTTCTGCTGGAGCGCGGGGTCAGCCGCAGCCGCCTGGCCGATCTGGTTGAACTTTTCCGGCGGGATGCCGGACGCCTGAAGCGCGGCCAGCATCTTGGGCTGCTTGTCGGCTTCCGCGATGGACGTATCCTGCTGGATCTTCGTCACCTCGACCGCAGCGGCGGCGAACTGCTTGATCTCCGCATCGCTGAACGTGCTCGCGCCCGCCGCCGCTGGAGCAGCCGGGGCGGCGGGAGCGGCAGCGCCCTGCGCCAGCGCCGGGCCTGCGACCGCCAGCGCGATCGAAGCCATGCCGCTTTTCAGAATGATTGATTTCAGACCCGTCAAAATGCTTCTCCTCAAACTTGCACAGACTTTGAACGCCAAGCTGAGGAAGAGGTTGAACCGATTAAAGGGCGATCCGACAAAATGTTGCATTTAAGAGACGGTCAACAAAGAAAACGGAGTTAATCGCCTGTAACTCACGATTCATCGTTCGATGAAATCATTACGTAACAAGAACGAAAATGGGGCCGGAATCACTTCTGGCCCCCGCTCCATATCCTTACCAGATCTTCACGCGATCTTGCGGTGCAAGATAGATCTTGCCGCCCGCATCAGGCTTGAAAGCCGCATACCACTGATCGAAGTTGCGTACGGTGTCGGTACGATATTGCGATGGCGAATGCGGATCGGTGACGAGCCGCTGGCGCAGATTGGGTTCGCGATAATTGCGCCGCCACACCTGCGCCCAGCCCAGGAAGAAGCGCTCGTCGCCGGTGGTGCCGTCGATGACCGGCGCGGGCTTGCCGCCCAGCGACGCATGATAGGCGTCCAGCGCCACCGCGACTCCGGCCAGGTCGCCGATATTCTCCCCCAGCGTGAAGGCGCCCTTCACATGCGCGCCCGGGAAGGGTTCATAGGCGTCATATTGCTTGACCAGCCTGTCGGTCAGCGCCTTGAAATTGGCGACGTCCTGATCGCTCCACCACTGGTTGAGCTTGCCGGTCTCATCATATTTCGCGCCCTGATCGTCGAAATGATGGCTGAGCTCATGGCCGATCACCGCGCCGATGCCGCCATAATTGACCGCCGGATCGGCATGGGGATCGAAGAAGGGCGGTTGCAGGATGGCGGCGGGGAAGACGATCTCCACCATGCCGAAATTGGCGTAGGCGTTGATCTCCATCGGGGTCATGCCCCATTCCCAGCGGTAGATGGGCTTGCCGAGCTTGCCCATCTGATAGTCGAACTCATACTGGTTCGACCGCAGCGCATTGCCGAACAGGTCGCCGCGCTGCATCGTCAGGCCGCTATAGTCGCGCCATTTGTCCGGATAGCCGATCTTGGGCGTGAAGGCGGCCAGCTTCTTGTGGGCGCGGGCCTTGGCGGCGTCGCTCATCCAGGTGAGACCGTCGATGCGGCGGCCCATGGCGGCGATCACATTCCTGACGAGCTGGTCCATCGCCGCCTTGGTTTCGGGCGGAAAATATTTGGCGACATAGACCTTGCCCACTTCCTCTCCCATGGAGGATTTGAGGAAGTCCACCGCCCGCTTCCAGCGCGCCTCGCGCTCCGGCGTGCCTGAGAGGGTGGTGCCGTAGAAGGCGAAATTCTCATTGGCGACCGCGTCCGGCAACTGGTCGGCAAAGCCGTGCAGCGTGCGCAGCAGCAGCGCGTCCTTGAGCACGCCGACCGGCGCCCTGGCGATCAGCGCGGCTTCCCCGGCCACGGCGCTGGGCTGCGACACCAGCAGATCCTTGGGCGCGAGCTTGTTGGCGGCGAAAAAGGCGGCGAAGTCGAAGCCCGGCGCGGCCTTTTGCAGATCGGCCAGCGTCATCTTGTTATAGGTCTTGTCGGCGTCGCGGCTGTCGACCTGGGTCCAGTGGACCTTGGCCAC
Source organism: Sphingobium sp. CFD-2 (assembly GCF_024611135.1). Lineage (NCBI taxonomy): Bacteria > Pseudomonadati > Pseudomonadota > Alphaproteobacteria > Sphingomonadales > Sphingobiaceae > Sphingobium > Sphingobium sp. CFD-2. Next base: position 3,269,912 of record NZ_CP084405.1, read on the forward strand.
TTCCGTTTCGAACGCCATCAGCGCGGCGGCGCGGGCCTTGGCATCACTCTCTCCCGCGAGGGTCAGCATCTTTTCCAGATGCGCGACATAGGCGGTGCGGATCGCCGCCATCTTGGCGTCGGGTTCCAGGTAGAAGTCGCGGTCGGGCAGGCCCAGGCCCGACTGGTGCAGGACGAGGATGTAGGTTTCCGGGTCCTTGTCGTCCTGATTGACGTAGAAGCCGAAGGGGCCGTCGATGCCGGCGCGGGCGGCTTCGGCGGCGAGGCGGGCATAGGACGCCTTGTCCTTCACCGCCCCGATCTTCGCGAGCCACGGCTTGACGGGGGTCAGGCCCTTCTTCTCCACCGTCGCGGCGTCGAGATAGCTGGCATAGGCATTGCCGATCTTGCTGTTCGGATCGCCCTGCGCGGCGTCGAGAATGGCCTTGGTCCGTTCGCGGGACAGGTCGTCCAGCGTGTTGAAAGCGCCGTAATTGGACTTGTCGGCGGGGATGGGCGTGTTCTTCGCCCAGCTACCGTTGGCGTAGTCGTAGAAATCGTCGCCGGGCTTCACCGACCTGTCCATGCCGGCGCTGTCGAAGCCGTAGCTGCCATAGGTGGGCTTTGCGGCGGGGTCGGTCGTCTGACCGGTCTGGGCCACGGACGCGCCTGCGGCCAGCGCAACTGCCGCCGCGCCGAGGAGGAGATATTTCATCAAAGCTTTCCCTTGCTTTATGCGATGCAGGGAATTGAGCGCTTCGAAGCGAGGATGTCCATGTCGTTTGTCGAAAAACTTGGACGCTTTCCGCTTTGCCTCACCGGTCTTTAGCCGGGCAGACGGATCGATGCTGCGAAAGCCGTCCGCAACTGCCCCGCATCCAGCGGATCGAGACAGGGCAGGCGGCCAAGGCTGGGAACCTTGCCCAGCAGCGGAACGATCCGTTCATTTTCCTCATGCGGTTCGCCGATGAAGACGATGCCGGCGATGGGGATGGCCCGCGCCCGCAGGGCCTCCAGGCTGAGCAGGCTGTGGTTGATGGTGCCAAGCCCCGTCCGCGCGCAAAGGATCGCGGGCAGGCCCCAATGCGCGAACAGGTCGATCATCAGCATCCTGTCGCTGACCGGCACCATCAGGCCGCCGGCGCCCTCGACCACCAGCGGGCCGTCCACCTTCGGCAGGGCAAGCCGGTCAAGCGCGATCTCCACCCTGTCGATTCGCGCCGCCAGATGGGGGGAGGCGGGCGTGGTGAGGCGATAGGCTTCGGGCAGGATATGCGCCGGAGGCAGGCCCGACAGCGCGGCGACCCGCTCCCTGTCGCCCTCCGGATCGACGCCCGCCTGCACCGGCTTCCAATAATGGGCGCCAAGGGCACCCGCCAGGCCGGCGGCAAAGACCGTCTTGCCGATGTCCGTATCGGTGCCCGTGACGATGAAGCCGCTCACGTCGCCACCCGCCGCAAAATGTCCCCCAGGGCGGCGATGTCGGCGCGCCCCACGTTCAGCGTCAGCGAGATGCGCAGCCGGCTGGTGCCCGGCGGCACCGTCGGCGGACGGATGCCGCGCACGTCGAAGCCGGCCTCCTGCAAGGCGGCGGCGGTGGCCATGGCGCGGCGGTCCTCGCCCAATATCACCGGCACGATCTGGCTGCGCGGGCTTGGCAGGCCGAGCGGCGCGCAGATATTCTCGCCCGCATCGACCATCAGCGTCTTCAGCCGCTCGCGCAGGTCGCCCGCCTGCTCGATCCGGTCCAGCGCGGCGGAGACCGCCACCGCCATCAGCGGCGACGGCGCGGTCGAGAAGATGAAGGCGCGCGCCCGGTTGATGAGGTAATCGATCAGAATGCGCGGCCCGCAGATCAGCGCGCCCTCCACGCCCATCGCCTTGCCGCAGGTGTGCAGCGTCACGACATTGTGCAGCCCGTCCAGCCCTGCCGACAGGCCCCGTCCGGAAGGGCCGAAGACGCCGGTGCCATGGGCCTCGTCCAGGATCAGCATGGCGTCATGCCTGGCCGCCAGCGTCGCGAGGTCGCCGAGCGGCGCCATGTCGCCGTCCATCGAATAGAGCGTTTCGACCGCGATCCACACCCGCCCCTTGCCGCCCTCCTGCCGCCAGGCGGCGATCAGGTCGGCAAAGCTTTGCACATCATTGTGGCGGGCGAAGACGGCCGCGGCCTTCGACATGCGGATGCCGTCATGGACGCTGGCGTGGATCAGCTCGTCCGCGACGATCAGGTCGCCGCGCTGCGGCAGGGTGGAGAACAGCGCCAGATTGGCGGCAAAGCCGTTGGCCATGAACAGCGCCCCCTGGGTGCGGAAGAAAGCGGCGGCCTTCGCCTCCAGCCCTTCATGTTCGGGCGCGTTGCCGCGCAGCAGGCGCGATCCGCCGGACCCCACCGGCACCCCGCGCGCCACCGCATCGGCCACGGCCTGACCGATGATCGGATCGCCCGCCAAGCCGAGATAGTCGTTGGAAGCGAAGTCGCGCCCCGCGCGAGGCGTCAGGCTGCGCAGGCGGCCGCGCTTTTCCAGCGCGGCGAGCTGCGAACGGAAGGGTTCGCTGGTCATGGCGCGGCCTATAAGCCCGCGGAGCGGGAGCGGGCAAGCCCGACCGCCGATCCGCCGTCCGGCTTTGGCACGGTGGGGCGGATGGCGGGCGTTCGCGTTCGGTTCAGGTGAACCGTGCCCCTGCCTTCGCGGGAGTACGGCATATTGTGAGAAAAGCTGAAAGGCAGAAACCACCCTATTCCGCCGGTTGCGCCGTCGCAGCGCGGTTGTCGCCGGGCTTGTAGGTCAACAGGCGGCGGCCCAGGCGCGGGCCGACCCATTCCTCGATCCCCAGCGCCAGGCTGAATGTCGCGGGCACGATCACCAGCGTCAGCACGGTCGAGAGGATGAGCCCACCGATCACGGTGATGCCCATGGGCGCGCGCCATGCGCCGTCGCCGCCCAGCGACAGGGCCGTGGGCACCATCCCCGCCACCATCGCCACGGTGGTCATGACGATGGGCTGGGCGCGCTTGTGCCCGGCGTCGATGATCGCCTCCAGCTTCGGCACGCCCTTGCCCATTTCCTCCAGCGCGAAGTCGATGACGAGGATCGAGTTCTTGGCGACGATGCCCAGCAGCATCAGCAGGCCGATCAGCACGGGCATGGACACCGGATTGCCGGTCAGGTGCAGCGCCACCGCCCCGCCCAGCGGCGCCAGCAGCAGCGACCCCAGGTTGACGAACGGAGGCATCAGCCGCTTGTAGAGCAGCGTCAGCACCGCCAGCACCAGCATGATGCCGGAAATGACGGCGATGACGAAATTCTGGATCATCTCCGCCTGCCACTTGCTGTCGCCGGTATTCAGCTTCTGCACGCCCAGTATCTTGCCGGCGGCGATGGCCTTCATGGTCGGCAGGGCGTCGATCTTGGCCATGGCCTGGCTGGTCACGATGCCCGGCGCCAGGTCCGCGCCGACGACGATGCGGCGGATCTGGTTGTAGCGGCGGATCTGCGTCGGGCCCGCGCCGAATTCTATGTCGGCCACGACCTTCAGCGGTACGGAACCGCCGCTGACCGTGGGCACCGGCATGTTCTGGATCGTCGCGAGGTCGCGCCGGCTGTTTTCCGCGACCGCCACGCGGATCGGAATCTGCCGGTCGGACAACGAGAATTTGGCGCTGTTCTGGTCGATGTCGCCGATCGTCGCGACGCGGATCGTCTGGCTGAGCGCGGCGGTGGTGACGCCCAGGCTGGCGGCCAGGTCGAAGCGCGGCTTGATGACGATTTCCGGCCGGTTCATGTCGCCCGCCACCCGCGGCGCACGGATTTCATGGATGCCCGCCATTTCCGCCACCAGCCTGTTGGCGGTTTCCTCCAGCTTCACCGGATCGTCGCTGCCGAACATGATGATGATGTCGCGGCCGAAGCCGCCGCCCGACTGCGACTGGAAATTGACGCGGGCGTCGGCCACCTGCTGGAATTTGGGCGCGACCTTGCGTTCCCATTCGACGGAGGAGATGGGCCGGTCCTTCCTCAATGTCAGGAAGATGTCGGCGCCCGTCGTCTGGATGTCGGCAAAGGCGGCCTCTACCATATCCTTGTCGGCGGCGAGCATGTCCGCGACCTTGCGCGTGATCGCCGTCGTCTGTTGCAGGGTGCTGCCGGGCACGGTTTCGATCTTCACCTGGCTGAAATCGGTGTCGATCGTCGGCTGGAACGACATGGGCAGCGTGCCGAAGGCGAAGATCGTGGCGACAAAGGCCAGGAAACCCATGCCCAGCGTCCAGATGCGGTGGTCGCGAATCCAGGCGGTGAAGCGGGCCATGCCGCCCCGGGCGCGATGGGCGACGGCCTTGCGCTCGTCCAGCGACCAGCGCAGCACGGCCATATAGGCGTCCATCAGCCAGCCCTCGCCATGGCTTTCCTGGCCATGCGCCTTCAGGAAATAGGCCGCGATCATCGGCGTGATCAGGCGCGCGACCGCCAGGCTGAGCAGCACCGCGACCACCACGGTCATGCCGAACTGAATGAAGAACTGTCCCGAAATGCCCGGCATCAGCGCGACGGGCAGGAACACCGCGACGATCGCCATGGTGGTCGCCAGCACCGCGAGGCCGATTTCGTCGGCGGCGTCGATGGAGGCCTGATAGGCGCTTTTTCCCATGCGCATGTGGCGCACGATATTCTCGATCTCGACAATGGCGTCGTCGACCAGCACGCCTGCCACCAGACTGAGCGCCAGCAGCGAGATGCCGTTCAGCGTGAAGCCCATCATGTCCATGAACCAGAAGGCCGGGATCGCGGACAGCGGAATGGCGAGCGCGGAGATCATGGTCGCGCGCCAGTCGCGCAGGAACAGGAAGACGATGACGACGGCCAGCACCGCGCCCTCGATCATCGCCTGCATGGCGCTGTGATACTGGCCCTTGGTATATTCGACGCTGGTGTAGAGCTGCTTGTACTGGACCTTCGGATTTTCCTTCCGGAGCTGGTCCAGCACCTTCATCGCCTCGTCGAAGACGGTGACGTCGGACGATCCCTTGGCCTTTTCCATGCTGAAGCTGGTCACCTGCCGCCCGTTCATCAGGGACAGCGAACGCTGTTCGGCATACATGTCGCGCACGTCGGCCAGATCGGCCAGCTTGACGGTGCGGCCGCCGGAAATGGCGATCTGGGTCTGGCCCAGGGCATAGGCGTCGCGGGCGTTGCCGAGCACGCGGATCGCCTGTTCGGCGCCCGCGATTTCGGTGCGGCCGCCCGCCGCGTTGAGGTTCACCTGCTGAAGCTGCTGGTTGACCTGGGACGCCGTGATGCCATGCGACTGCAGCTTGGCCGGGTCCAATATGACGCGGATTTCGCGGGACACGCCGCCGCCGCGCTTGACCGCCGCCATGCCCGGCACGGCCAGCAGCCGCTTCGCCACCGTATTGTCGACATACCAGGACAGCTCCTCCAGCGTCATGTCGGTCGCTTCGGCGCTGAAATAGGCGATAGGCCCGCCGTCGATGTCCACCCGGCTGACCTGCGGCTCCAATATCCCTTCGGGCAGGTCGCTGCGGATCTGGTCGACGGCGTTCTTCACATCGTTGACGGCGCGGTCGACGGGCGTGCCGATCTGGAACTGCACATTGGTGTTGGATTCGCCCTCCGACACCCAGGATGTGATCTCGTCCACGCCGCTGATGCCGCGCACGGCGGCCTCGACGCGCTGCGTCACCTGCGTCTCCAGCTCCGTCGGCGCGGCGCCGGGCTGGCGCACGACGACGCTGGCCATGGGGAAGCTGACGTCGGGATTCTGGTTGACGTCCATCCGGCTGAAGCTGACCAGACCGGCCAGCAGCATCGCGACGAACAGGACGATCGGCGACACCGGGTTGCGGATGGCCCAGGCGGAGATATTACGAAAACTCATGACGGCTTCCTCGCCTGCCGGTGGATGCGCCGGTCAGACGCATCCCGCCGCTTCATTTCGACTTGCCGGCTTCCGGCTTCACCTTCTGCCCCGGCGTCAGGAAGGCCCCGGCCGAAGCGACGATGCGTTCGTCGCCGTTGAGGCCGTTCAGGATCGACACGCCCGCATCGGTCACCTGACCAATCTTGACGTCGCGCCGCTGCACCTCGTCCCGGCCGTTGACGACATAGACGAAATTGCCCTTCTCGTCGCTCTGCACCGCCGATTCCGGCAGCATTGGCGCGGAGCCGGTGCCGCTGACGATCGCGGCGGATGCGAAGCCGCCCGGACGGATCGCCGGATTATAGGGGATGGCGATGCGGGCGATGCCCTGCCGGGTCTGATTGTCGACCACCGGCGACACCTGCCAGACGCGCCCGGCAAATTGCGCCGTGCCGCCGACCGGGGTCACGGTGGCGCTGTTGCCCGGACGGATCGCGGCCAGATCGCCCTCGCTGACCTGGGCCAGCATCTCCATCTCCCCGCCCTTCGCCATGCGGAACAGCACGGCGCTGCCCGAACTCACGATCTGGCCAGGTTCCACCGCGCGGGTCAGCACCAGGCCCGCGGCGGGCGCGCGGATGTCGAGGCGGCCGGTGCGGGCGCGCTGTTCGGCCAGCTGCGCGACGGCGACGCTGACGCGGGCATTGGCGGCGTCGCGGGTGGCGGTGCGCTGGTCGATGTCGGCCTGGCTGATGAAGCCGCGCGACACCAGCGCCCGGGCGCGGTCGAGCTGCGCCTGCGCCAGCTTGGCGTCGGCGCGGTTGACCTCCACCTGCGCGGCGAGGGAGCGGATCTGCTCGGTCTGGACGGAGCGTTCGACCGTCGCCAGCACCTGGCCGGCGCGCACCCAGTCGCCCGGCTGGACCAGCACGCGCGTCACCGCGCCGCCTTCCCCGACCACGCCCACCGGCATCTCCACCCGCGCCGCGAGCGATCCGGTGGCGCTGACGGTGTTCGATACGGTCGACCGGCCCGGGCTGATCACCGTCACGACCGGCGCCTGCACGGCGCCGGCGGGCGCCTCCGCCCCTTTGCCGTGCATGCTGACCCAGGTGGCGGCGGCGATCAGGATGATCGCGATCACGGCGCCGATCGTCAATCGACGGCGCCAGACGGAGCGTTCCTCCTGCTCGCCAAGGACATTTGCCGGAGCGTCGCCGACCAATGAAGTTTCGTAATTCATCCTGAACCCATCTTTCGGCCATAGGCGCCGTTCGGGTTGCTGTATTATATGAATACATCACCCGGCTCAAGCCCCCATTATCACGGCGGTGCGGAGGACGGCAAAGCCCTTCCGCCGCGCCTGCGGGCCCTTGCCAAAGCGGCGCGACTATGGCGCTATGCCCTGTATGGCGGCTGGAGGGCGGCGATGGAATTGCTCGGATGGATCATGGTCGGCCTGTTCGCGGGCGCCATCGCGCGGCTGGTCATGCCCGGGCGCGATCCGGGCGGCTGCGTCGTCACCATATTGCTGGGCATCGCCGGCGCGCTGCTGGCGGGCTATGTCGGGCGGCTGCTGGGCGTCTATGCGCCCGGCGAGCAGGCGAGCTTCATCGCGGCGGTGCTGGGGGCGATCGGCGTGCTGGCGCTCTATCGCTTCTTCTCCGGGCGGGGCTGAACGCAAAAAAGGGCCGCGCCCTTTCGGGGCACGGCCCTTTTGATCGTCTCCGGCGCTGTTTAGCGGACCGAACCGCGACGGACCAGATTGACGATCGCGAGCAGGATGATGGCGCCGACCAGCGACACGAGGAAGCTGTAAAGCGTCAGGCCGTCATTGATCGAACCGCCGCTGAAGATCAGGCCGCCGATGAACGCGCCGACGATGCCGACGACGATGTTCAGCAGGATGCCCTGTTGTGCGTCGGTCCGCATGACCATGCTGGCAAGCCAGCCGATGATGCCGCCGACAACGAGCCACAAGATGATGCCCATTTCTCACTCTCCTTGGACCATAGCCCCTTTCGGGTGGGCTGATCTGTTCAACGGAGAAGTCGGCGTTACGTTCCCTTTCGCACTTGACAAAGAAGAAGGCCGCCGGATGACATATCCGGCGGCCTTCCTGTGCGACCCTTCATTGCTGAAACGGATGATCAGTATTTCTGCTGCCGTTCGTAGAGGGACTTGTAATATTGGATGCGCGTCACGCGCAGGCCGTGCATGCCCGAACGGTCGACGGCGCGCTGCCAGCTCGCAAATTCCTCCAGCGTCAGCGAATAGCGCGCGCAGGCTTCGTCCACGGTCAGCAGGCCGCCGTTCACGGCCGCCACGACTTCAGCCTTGCGGCGCACGACCCAGCGAGTCGTATCGACGGGCGGCAGGCTTTCCAGAGTCAGGGGTTCTCCCAGCGGCCCGACGACCTGTGCAGGTCTGATTTTCTGGTTTTCGATCATTATCACCCTCAATAAGCGGCACTGGCGTTGCCGATTTCAGCAGTGCTTGCCTGTTTGCGCTTCAAGCCCTGAACAGGCCCTAAAGCGCCACGGTAAACGCCCCCTTCATCATCCTTTCCCCACCTTTAAACGGTTCGCGATCAACGGGTTAAAGCTGCCCGCGAGCCCCACGGCCTCGATCTTGCCGCCGGAACGTGGCGCGAGAATATCGGCCAGTTCCTGGACCCAGTCTCCCTCGATCTCCTGCCCCCGCAGGACGCCTGCGACCGCCTGCGCGGTGGGGCTGGCCGCCTGCGCCGCCGCCGAAGCGGCCCGCAAGGACGGCCAGACCGGCACGCGCCGCCGGCCCGAAGGCTTGACGAAGCCGGCCTTGAGCCCGCCCGTCCTGAGGAATCCCAGATCCATGGGAGAGCGGTTTACGGAGCAAAGGATAAGGTCCGGTAAATTTGCCCCCAAAATGGGGTATGGAATGCGACGAAACGTTGAATTCGTCTGGCACCCCGAAGGGCGGGCGACTATATGCGCGCGCATGCAGCCCCAGTTCCAGCTAAACGAGCCGTTCGATGCGCGGCGCATCGTCGTCGCCATGTCCGGCGGCGTGGACAGCAGCGTCGTCGCAGCGCTCGCCGCGCGCACGGGGGCGGAGACCATCGGCGTCACGCTCCAGCTCTACGATCATGGCGCGGCGGTGGGGCGGACGGGAAGCTGCTGCGCCGGGCAGGACATACGCGACGCGCGGGCGGTCGCGGATCGCATCGGCATCGCCCATTATGTCTTTGATTATGAAAGCCGGTTCCGGGATTCGGTGATCGCTGATTTTGCCGACGAATATATGGCCGGGCGCACGCCCATCCCCTGCGTGAAATGCAATATGGGGGTGAAGTTCACCGATCTGTTTGCAATAGCCCGCGATCTGGGCGCCGACTGTCTCGCCACCGGCCATTATGTGCGTCGGGTGGAGGGAGCACAGGGCGCCGAACTGCATCGCGCCGCCGATCCGGCGCGGGACCAGAGCTATTTCCTGTTCGCCACGACTCAGGCGCAGCTCGACTATCTGCGCTTCCCGCTGGGTGGCCTGCCCAAGCCGCAGGTGCGGGAAATCGCGGCCGAACTGGGCCTGTCGGTGGCGATGAAGCCCGACAGTCAGGACATCTGCTTCGTACCCGACGGCGACTATGCGAAGATCGTGCGCAAGCTGCGGCCGGATGCCGATGAGGGCGGCGACATCGTCCATATCGACGGCCGCGTGATGGGCACGCACAAGGGGATGATCCACTATACCGTCGGCCAGCGCAAAGGGCTGGAGATCGGCGGCCAGGCCGAACCGCTCTATGTCGTGCGGCTGGATGCGCAGGCGCGGCGGGTGATCGTCGGGCCGAAGGCGGCGCTCGCGGTTTCGGCGGCGAGGCTGAGCGACATCAACTGGCTGGGCGGGGATTTTTCCGGGCCCTTGACGGCCAAGGTGCGCTCCATGGCCAAACCCGTCCCAGCCCGGCTGGAGGGCGAGCGGCTGGTCTTCGACGCGCCCGAATATGGCGTCGCGCCCGGGCAGGCGGCGGTGCTCTATGCCGGGGACCGGGTGCTGGGCGGCGGCTGGATCGCAGCGACGGAAGCGGCGCTGGCCGAGGCGGCGTAGATAGCCCGGCGCGTTCCTGCGCACGCAAGTGCCGCACTTGCCGGAACCAGCGCCACCTTGCCCTTTCCCGCCTCGCCCAGTAAGGCCCGCGCGTCATGACTCGTCCGCTCACCTTCGCCATTCCCAAGGGCCGCATCCTCGATGAGGCGCTGCCCCTGCTTGCCAAAGCCGGTATCGAGCCGGAGGCGGAATTCCATGACAAGAAGAGCCGCGCACTGCGCTTCGCCACCAATCGGCCGGACGTGTCGATCATCCGCGTGCGCGCCTTCGACGTGGCGACCTTCGTCGCGCATGGCGCGGCGCAGATCGGCATCGTCGGATCGGATGTGCTGGAAGAGTTCGACTATTCGGAAATCTATGCGCCCGTCGACCTCGACATGGGGCATTGCCGCCTGTCGGTGGCGGAACCCGAAGGTCTTGCCGACGAGGACGAAGCGGCGATGAGCCATGTGCGCGTGGCGACCAAATATCCCCACCTGACGCGCAAATATTATGAGGCGCGTGGCATTCAGGCGGAATGCGTGAAGCTGAACGGCGCGATGGAGCTGGCCCCTTCGCTGGGCCTGTCGCGGCGGATCGTGGACCTTGTGTCCTCGGGCGCGACGCTGAAGGCCAATGGGCTGGTGGAAACCAACGTCATCATGCAGGTGTCGGCGCGGCTGATCGTCAATCGCGCCGCGTTCAAGATGCGATCGGCGGAACTGACGCCGCTGGTGGATGCCTTCCGCAAGGCCGTGGGGGTCAAGGATGCGGCGTGATCCCTTCACCGTCGTTCGCGCGCAGGTGGGAACCCACCTCCCCAGCGTTGTGCCTGGCGCTTCTTATGGGAGATGGACCCCCGCCTCCACGAGGATGACGGAAGGAGGATGGGGCCTATGACCTTCCGCCTTTCCACCGCCGACAGCGATTTCGCAGCCGCCTTCGCCGCCCTGGTCGATGCCCGGCGCGAGGCCGATGAGGATGTGTCGCGCGACGTCACCGCGATCCTGAAGCGCGTGCGCGCCGAGGGCGATGCGGCGCTGGCCGACTATACCAGCCGTTTCGACCGGCATGACCTGAACGTCAGCGGCTGGGCGGTCGAACCCGCCGAATGCCGCAAGGCGCTGGACGGCCTTTCGATCGAATTGCGCAACGCGCTGGAACTCGCAGCGGCGCGGATCGCGGCCTATCATGAAAAGCAGAAGCCGCAGGACAGCGACAGCGTGGACGCGGCGGGCGTCCGTCTCGGCGCGCGCTGGAATGCGGTGGATGCGGCTGGACTGTACGTGCCGGGCGGGCGGGCAGCCTATCCCAGTTCGCTGCTGATGAACGTCATCCCCGCCAGGGTCGCGGGCGTCGAGCGCATCGCCATGGTCACGCCCACCCCCCATGGCGAGATCAACCCGCTGGTGCTGGCCGCGGCCGCCATCGCCGGGATCGAGGAGATCTGGCGCGTCGGTGGGGCGCAGGCGGTGGCGGCGCTGGCCTATGGCACGGACCGGATCAGGCCGGTCGACGTCATCACCGGCCCCGGCAACGCCTGGGTGGCGGAGGCGAAGCGCCAGCTTTACGGCGTGGTCGGCATCGACATGGTCGCGGGGCCTTCCGAGATCGTCGTGGTGGCCGATGGGAAGAACGATGCCGACTGGATCGCCGCCGACCTGCTCAGCCAGTCGGAGCATGACCCGACCAGCCAGTCGATCCTGTTCACCGACGATGCGGCCTTTGCCGATGCGGTGGCGGCGGCGGTGGAGCGGCGCCTGCCCCTGCTCGCCACGCAGGCGGTCGCGACCGCGAGCTGGAACGCCAATGGCGCGATCATCGTCGTGCGCGACTTCGAGGAAGCCATGCCGCTGGTCGACCGCCTCGCCGCCGAGCATCTGGAACTGGCCGTGGACGATCCCGACGCCCTGTTCGCGCGGGTGCGCCATGCCGGTTCCGTCTTCCTGGGCCGGATGACGCCGGAAGCGGTGGGCGATTATGTCGCCGGGCCGAACCATGTGCTGCCGACCGGCCGCCGGGCGCGATTCTCCTCCGGCCTTTCGGTGCTGGATTTCATGAAGCGCACCAGCTTCCTCAGCCTCGATCAGAACGCCATCGACGCCATCGGCCCCGCCGCCGTCGCGCTGGCGGAGGCGGAGGGGCTTCCGGCCCATGCTGCATCGGTGGCGCTGCGTTTGAAATAATTTCCCCCCTCGCTGCGTTCGGCAAAGGGCTTCGACAGGCTCGGCCCGAACGGTTATGGAAAGACTATGAACGACCGCTCCAAATCCCGCTCCGCCGCGCGCCTCGCCGCGGTGCAGGCGCTCTACCAGCTTGAGATGGAGGGCACGCCGCTCCACCTGCTGCTGCATGAATTCCACCAGCACCGCCTGGGCGCGACCATAGAGGATGTCACCTATGCGCAGGCGGAGGAAAGCTTCTTCGACGATGTCGTGCAGGGCGTGGACCGGCGGCGCGAGGAGATTGACGGGCTGATCGTGGCGCGACTCTCCAAGGGCTGGAGCCTGGAGCGGCTCGACAAGCCGATGCGGCAGATCCTGCGCGCCGGCACCTATGAACTGCTCGCCCGCAAGGATGTGGCGACCGGCACGGTTATCAGCGAATATGTCGATGTCGCCCATGCCTTCTACGACAAGCGCGAGGCGGGTTTCGTGAACGGGCTGCTGGACGCCGTGGCCAAGGATGTGCGGAAATAGGAACAGAAAATATCCGTTCGGGTTGAGCTTGTCGAAGCCCTTCACGTCCTTAAAAAGAAGAAAAAGCCGTTGGCTTCGCCGGCCTTCGGCTCGACAAGCTCAGGGTGAACGGATTTCATTTCAATGTCCGCTGAATCCCGTTTCCTGACCCTTCTCCGCCTGCTGGCGAACGATCCTGCCGCCCAGGGCTTGCGGGACGATGTGGCGGTCCTCGAAATCGGCAGCGCCCGCCTGATCCTCACCAGCGACACGATGGTGGAGGGGGTGCATTATCTGCCGGTCGATCCGCCCGCGGACATCGGCTGGAAACTGGCCGCCGTGAACCTGTCCGACCTCGCTGCCAAGGGCGCGAAGCCGGTCGGCTGCCTGCTCAACTATGCGCTGTCCGGCGACGACGCCTGGGACGCGGCTTTCCTTGAAGGATTGGGCGAGGCGCTTGGCCGCCATGCCATGCCCTTGCTGGGCGGCGACACGGTGCAGATGCCCAGGGGCGCCCCGCGCAGCTACAGCCTGACCGCGCTGGGCGAAGCGACAGGCCCGATCCCGGCGCGAAGCGGCGCGAAGGTCGGCGACCGGCTCTATCTGACCGGTCCTGTGGGGGATGCGGGCGTGGGCCTCGACCTGCTCAGGAACATGCCCGGCGCTTCGGGGCCGCTGGTGGAGGCCTATCGCCGCCCGCGTCCGCGTCTGGCGGAGGGGGCGCTGCTCGCCCGCCATGTCCATGCGATGATGGACGTGTCCGACGGCCTGCTGATCGACGCCGCCCGCATGGCGGAGGCGAGCGGCCTTGCCGTCACCATCGACCATATCCCGCTCTCCCCCGCGCTGGAGGCGACGCGCGGGGCCAGCAACGCCGTCCAGATCGCCGCGGCGCGGGCGGGGGACGATTATGAACTGCTCTTCGCCCTTCCCGCCGCGGTGAAGCCGCCCGTGCGCGCCATACCCGTCGGCCGCTTCGCCAAGGGCGGGGGACTGACGCTGACGATAGACGGCGTGGCGATCCCGCTGCCGGACCGGCTCGGCTGGGAACATGGCTGATTTGCCTTAATATCGTAACGGGTTGACGCACGCCGTCCGCCCTGTAGCTTCACCCCCGACCTTTCTCAGCCCGGTAGGACCGCATGATGTGCGTGAGCTACGATGCTGATTGACGCGGTGCCCGACGCCGGAAGCGCATGTTCCGGCCGCCCGCCCTTACGCCCTTCGCCCGCCCGTCATTCCCTGCGGAGCGGCCGATGACAGGCATAACAGGGGGAGAGGAACATCCATGCAGATTGTCACGATTGCCATAGGGTGCGGCCTGCTGGCCGTGCTCTACGGCCTCATCACCAGTCGACAGGTGCTGGCGGCGTCCGCCGGCAATGAAACCATGCAACAGATTGCGGGCGCGATCCAGGAGGGGGCGAAGGCCTATCTCGGCCGCCAATATACGACCATCGCCATGGTCGGCGTCGTCGTCGCGGCACTGGTCTTCTTCTTCCTTGGCGTGACATCGGCGGTCGGCTTCCTGATCGGCGCGATCCTGTCGGGGGCGGCGGGCTTCATCGGCATGAACATCTCGGTCCGCGCCAATGTCCGCACGGCCGAGGCCGCGCGCGGCACGCTGCAAAGCGGGTTGACCGTCGCCTTCCGGGCGGGCGCGATCACCGGCATGCTGGTGGCGGGTCTGGCCCTGCTCGCGATCAGCGTCTTCTTCTGGTATCTGACCGGACCCGCGGGCCATGCGCCCGACGATCGGATCGTGATCGACTCCCTCGTCGCGCTGGCCTTCGGCGCCAGCCTCATCTCCATCTTCGCGCGGCTTGGCGGCGGCATCTTCACCAAGGCGGCCGATGTCGGCGCGGACCTTGTCGGCAAGGTGGAAGCGGGCATTCCGGAGGACGATCCCCGCAACCCCGCCGTCATAGCGGACAATGTAGGCGACAATGTAGGCGACTGCGCGGGCATGGCGGCCGACCTGTTCGAAACCTATGTGGTGACGGTCGGCGCGACCATGGTGCTGACCGCGCTGCTGGTGACGGGCGTCGACAACGCCTTCCTGATGCGCCTGATGTCATTGCCGCTGATCGTCGGCGGGGTATGCATCATCACCTCGATCATCGGCACCTATATGGTGCGGCTGGGCGCGAGCCAGTCGATCATGGGCGCGCTCTACAAGGGGTTCTGGACCACCGCGATCCTGTCCATCCCGGCGCTCTATGCCGTGACGCAGTTCGCGCTGGGCGACCTCAACGCCCGTTTCGGCGCCGATCTGGACGGCGCAGGGGGGTACACCGGTATGGCGCTGTTCTGGGCGATGATGGTCGGCCTCGCGGTCACGGGCCTGATCGTCTGGATCACCGAATATTATACCGGCACCAACTACCGCCCGGTGCGCAGCATCGCCCGCGCGTCGGAAACCGGCCATGGCACCAACGTCATCCAGGGGCTGGCCGTCAGTCTGGAGGCGACGGCCCTGCCGACGCTGGTGATCGTCGTCGGCATCATCGTCGCCTATCAGCTTGCGGGCCTGATCGGCATCGCCTTCGCCGCGACCGCGATGCTGGCGCTTGCCGGGATGGTGGTGGCGCTGGACGCCTATGGTCCCGTCACCGACAATGCGGGCGGCATCGCGGAAATGTCGCATCTCGACGACAGCGTGCGGGTCAAGACCGATGCGCTCGACGCCGTGGGCAACACCACGAAGGCGGTGACGAAGGGCTATGCCATCGGATCGGCGGGCCTGGCCGCGCTGGTGCTGTTCGGCGCCTATACGGAGGATCTGAAATTCTACAACTCGGCTCTCGGCCTGACCGAGCCGGTCGATTTCAGCCTCTCCAACCCCTATGTCATCGTCGGCCTGCTGCTGGGCGCGCTGCTGCCCTATCTGTTCGGCGCGATGGGCATGACGGCGGTGGGCCGCGCGGCGGGCGACGTGGTCAAGGACGTGCGCGACCAGTTCGCCACCAACAAGGGGATCATGGAGGGCACCTCGCGTCCCGATTATGCCCGTACGGTGGACCTCGTCACCCGCGCCGCGATCAAGGAGATGATCGTCCCCAGCCTGCTGCCGGTGCTGGCGCCGATTTTCGTCTATTTCGCGATCTCCGCGGTGGCTGGCACGCCCAACGGCTTTGCGGCCCTGGGCGCGTTGCTGCTGGGCGTCATCGTCTCCGGCCTGTTCGTCGCGCTGTCCATGACCTCCGGCGGCGGGGCCTGGGACAATGCCAAGAAATATATCGAGGACGGCCATCATGGCGGCAAGGGCAGCGAAGCCCATAAGGCGGCCGTGACCGGCGATACGGTGGGCGATCCCTACAAGGACACGGCTGGCCCCGCTGTCAATCCGATGATCAAGATCACCAACATCGTCGCCCTGCTGCTGCTGGCCGCCCTGGCGCACGGCGCGTAATGCCCCGTTAAAAAAGGGAAAGACAGGAAAATGGCTCCGCCCTATAGAAAGGCGGGGCCATTATATTATGGGGGTAAGATTGAGGGGGCTTTCTGTCGTCGCGGGCATGGCGCTCGCGCAGCTTTGCGTGTCGGCCAGTGCGCAAAGGGCGCCTGTACCGCGCAAGGAATGGCCGATCGAGGCCTTTGCCGAACTGCCGATGATGGTGGAACCGCAACTCTCGCCCGATGGGATGCGCCTCGCCGCCAGGGTGTCGCGCAATGGCGAACTGCTGCTGATGATCGCCTCCATCATCGAAGAGCCCAACCGTATCCGCACCCTGCAACTGGGGGAAAACGATCTCAACTGGTGGCGTTGGGTCAATGACGACTGGCTGATCGCGGGCATAGGCAGCGAAACCAACGTCCAGGGCATGCCTTGGTCGATCAGCCGCGTCGTCAGCATCAAGCGCGACGGGTCGAAGATCAACCTGCTGGCCAAGAATGTGGCGGCGCAGAATGGCGATGACGTCATCTGGGTCGCCCGCGATGGCACGCCGCGCATCCTGCTCGCCTATCAATCGTCCATCTTCGGCAGTGAACTCGGCTTCTGGCCGCAGGTGGACGAGGTGGATGTCGCCACCGGCAAGATGCGCCCGGTGGTGCAGTCGCGCCAGAATGTCATGTCCTGGTATGCCGATGCGACCGGCACGGTGCGCATGGGTGTGGGCTATGACGATGCCACGCGCATGTCGAAGCTGCTCTATCGCGTCGACGGCCGGTCCGGTTTCCGCACGATCGACCGGGCGAATCGCCGCCGCGACGAATCCATGGTCGTGCCGCTGCTGTTCACGGCCGATCCGGGCAAGGCGATTGCCAGCGATGATCATGAGGGTACTGACGCGCTGTACGAATATGACCTGACAAGGCTGGAACTGGGCAAGAAGATTTTCGCCGCGCCCGGCTTCGACATAGACGGGATCGAACGCGACACCGCCGGCACCGGCCTCGCCGGGGTGCGCTATACCGCCGAAGGACCGGGGGTGCACTGGTTCGACGAGGGGTTGGCGAAGATCCAGGCCGACATCGACAAGGCGGTGGGCGCCCATCGCCGCGCCCGGATCGTGTCCACCAGCCGGGATCATCAGCGCATGATCGTTCATGTCGGCAGCGCGGACCAGCCGGGCACCTATTATTATTACGACACCGCCGCCGGCGCGATGAGCATCCTGTCGAAGATCAGCGAAAATTTCGGGCCCGGCGTCCATCTCTCCCCGGTCAGGACGATCCGTTACAAGGCGCGCGACGGGCTGGAGATCGCGGCGGTGCTGACCGTGCCGGCGGGCAAGGACCCCAAGGGTCTGCCGTTGATCCTGATGCCGCATGGCGGCCCCTTCGCACGGGACAGCGAGGAATGGGACTGGTGGGTGCAGTTCCTGGCCTATCGCGGCTATGCGGTGCTGCAGCCCAATTATCGCGGCTCCTCCGGCTATGGCACCGCCTTTGCGGACAAGGGCGAGGGGCAGTGGGGCCTTGCCATGCAGGACGACCTCAACGACGCGGTCGACTGGGCGGTGAAGGAAGGGATTGCCGATGCGAAGCGCGTCTGCATCGTCGGCGCCTCCTATGGCGGCTATGCGGCGATGCGCGGCGCACAGCGCGACGGCGCGCGCTATCGCTGCGCGGTCTCCTATGCCGGCGTGTCGGACCTCTCGGCCATGATGCGCTATGACCGCCGCTTCCTCAATCATGGTTCGCGCAAGGACTGGATGAAGGAGCAGGCGCCCGATTTCGCCGCCGTTTCTCCGATCAATTTCGCCGCGCAATTCTCAACGCCGATCCTGCTGATGCATGGCAGGAAGGACCGGCGGGTGCAGGTGAACCAGTCGCGCGAAATGGCGGAGAAGCTGAAGGCGGCGGGCAAGGTCGCCGGACGCGACTATATCTATGTCGAACAGCCTTTGGCCGACCATTTCTTTTCCCGCCAGGCCGATCGGCTGGAATTCCTCCAACGGCTCGACGCCTTTTTGAAGGACCATAATCCAGCCTGAAACCGGGCCCGCGACGTCGAACCGCGCGCTATAGCGGGCCGAACGGTTCGGCGTCGGGCGAGATTGTCATAAATTAGAAATGAGATAGTCACATGAATGTAACGCATCGGTCATAGTTCGCCCGCGTCCGCCACGATGGCGAGGGGAGATTGACTTCATGCGACTGACCCACAAGCTGCTGCCCGCGCTTGCCCTGCTGGCCGTCCCGACCGTGGCGCATGCCAGCGAGGACGAACAGCTCTGGACCACGGCGAACGCGACGGTGAAGCTGAGCGATCATTGGCGCTTTTCGCAAGAGGTCGTCGCCCGGTTCAGCAACGATCGCGACGGGCTGTACGAGGTCGAGATGAATTCGCTGATCGGCTACAGGATCGGCAAGAAGGTGACGGTCTGGGCGGGCTATACCCATGACCCGCAATATGACGCGAGCCATTTTTCCGTGATGGAGCATCGCGGGCGGCAGCAGGTCACCTTCGACAATATCGTGAAGATCGGGCCCGGCCAGCTCAGCGCGCGCCTCCGGCTGGAGGAGCGCTGGCGCGAGGGGATCGACGGCACCGCCTGGCGGCTGCGTCCCTATGTCAAATATGTGCTGCCGTTCAGGGAAGGCGGCAAGACCGCGCTGCTCCTCAGCCATGAGAGCTTCATCGACTTCAACACCACCAATTTCCAGCGGGTGCAGGGGGAGGAGCGGATGCGCAACCTGATCGCCATCACCACCCCCGTGGCGAAGAATGTGAATGCGGAGATCGGCTATCTGCACCAGCACGGCTTCCGCCCGGACGCCGATGACAGCAATGACAATGTCGCGTCCTTCTCGCTGAACTTTTCCTTCTGATCTGCGGCGCGGGGTGCGATCGAACCGCATCTTCCACGCGGAAAGCCGGAAAAGCCGGGTTGAGGACCGCACCATAGTCTCGAACATTCTCCCTCGTCGCCATCGTGGCTCAAATGGCTCAATATGTCCCCAACAAGACCCTCCCTTCGTGCCTTACCCCATCGGAATCCGGCCACTGACTTCTCAGGAACACGGTGCATTTGACCGTAGCAAATGGCCAGTTATGTACGATCGCACTTCCCCTCGCCTCCAGGGGGAGGGTGGGACTTAGCATCCACTTTCCACCCAATATCAACCTGCGCGCTCTACCCTAGGCCGAGCGCCGTCGCCGTCCAGTAGGTAAGGCCTGCCGCGACATAGGCCAGGATGAACAGATAGCCGATCATGAACAGCGGCCATTTCCAGCCGTTGGTCTCGCGCCGCGTCACCGCGATGGTGGAGATGCATTGGGGCGCGAAGACGAACCAGGCGAGGAAGGCGAGTGCGGTCGGCAGCGGCCAATTGTCCTTCAGCCGGTCGCCCAGGCTGCGTTCCAGCTTCGCCTCATCCTCGTCGGCGTCCAGCGAATAGACAGTGGCGAGCGCGGACACGGCCACTTCGCGCGCCGCCATGGCCGGGATCAGCGCGAGCGAGATGTCGCGGTTGAAGCCGATCGGCGCGAGCACCAGGTTGAGCCCGTTGGCGACACGTCCCGCGACCGAATAGTTGACCTGGCTGATGCCGCTATCTTCCGGCGCCTTGGGGAAGCTCAGCAGCACCCAGAGGATCACCGTCGAGGTGAAGATGATCGTGCCCGCACGCTTGAGGAAGATCACCGCGCGCTGCCAAAGGCCGAGCAATATGTCCTGTGGGCGCGGCCATTGATATTTGGGCATCTCCATCAGGAAGCTGCCGCTCGCGCCCTTGGTGACGGTGCGGCGCAGCACCAGCGCGGCCAGCATCGCGCCGACGATGCCGGAGATGTAGAGGCAGAACAGCACCAGCCCCTGCAAGCCGATGCCGAGCGCCACCGTTCGGGTCGGGATGAAGGCGCCGATGATCACCGCATAGACCGGCAGCCGCGCCGAACAGGTCATCAGCGGCGCGATCAATATGGTGGTCAGCCGGTCCTTCGGGTCCGCGATGGTGCGGGTCGCCATGATCCCCGGCACCGCGCAGGCGAAGGAGGAGAGCAGCGGGATGAAGGCGCGGCCCGACAGCCCCACCTTGGCCATCAGCCCGTCCATCAGGAAGGCGGCGCGGACCATATAGCCGGTCGCCTCCAGCATCAGGATGAAGAAGAAGAGGATCAGGATCTGCGGCAGGAACACGATGACCGATCCAACGCCGTTCAGCACCCCGTCGACCAGGAAGGAACGCAGCAGCCCATCGGGCAGCGCGGCCGTCACCGCGTCGCTGGCGCTGGCGACAAAGCCCTCGATCATGGCGATCGGCGCTGCGGACCAGGCATAGACCGCCTGGAACATGATGAAGAGCAGCGCGAGCAGCAGGATCAGCCCCGCCACGGGATGCAGCGCCACCCGGTCGATCGCCGCGGTCAGCCGGCGGGAGGGGGTTTCGCGCACGATGGCCGCGCGGGCAATCCGGCGCGCTTCCCGGCGCAGCCCTTCGAAATCGCGCTGTTCGGCGGAAGCGCGGACCTTGCCTGCGCTGCCGTCGAGCATCGATTGCAGCTCGCCGCGCAGATGATCCAGGCCGCGCTTGCGCACCGCCACGGTGGAGATCACCGGCACGCCCAGTTCACGGGAGAGGATATGGGCGTCCAGTTCCAGCCCGTCGCGGGTGGCGAGATCGACCATGTTGAGCGCCACGATGGTCGGCAGACCAAGCGCGATCAGTTCCAGCGCGAAGCGGAGGTGATTGTCGAGATTGGACGCGTCGACCACCACGACCAGCGCGTCAGGCAGGCGCTCGCCCGCCTGCCTGCCCAATATGACGTCGCGCGTCACCTGTTCGTCGGGACTGGTCGGGTTGAGGCTGTAGGTGCCGGGCAGGTCGACCAGTTCGATCGGGCGGCCGTCCGACAAGGAAAAGCGGCCCGCCTTGCGCTCCACGGTGACGCCGGGATAATTGCCCAGCTTCTGCCGCGCCCCGGTCAGGGCGTTGAACAGGGCGCTCTTGCCGGCATTGGGATTGCCGACCAGCGCGATCAGCGGCAGGTTCGTCACAGGTCGCTGTCCGAGGGGCCGGTGCGGACCGTGATGGCGGCGGCATGGTTGCGGCGCATGGCGATGGTCATGCGGCCGACCTTGCAGGCGATGGGCCCGCGGCCCAGCAACCCGCCATGGTGCAGCGCTTCCACGCTCGCGCCCTCGCACAGGCCGAATTCACGCAGCCTTTGCCCATCGGACGCGGACAGCGCGTTCCAGTCGATCAGGTCCACATAAGCGGGTTGGCGCAGCGGCAGGTCGGTCAGGCGCAAGGGTAAGGCACTCGTCATTTACTTCTGCGAGTGACTATCAATACCGATTGGAAAAGGCCAGCGCGAATCGGTGCGGCGGCGCGGCAGATTATATGGCCGGGTAGCGCAGCCGCCCGATGAAGCGGGCGAAGCTCAGCCGTTCGCCGCCGCCAATGCCCTTCCACTGGGCCTTGGCGCGCTCGAAGCGCATCACGCCTTCGATCCGCCGCGCCAGGAAAGCGCGGGTCTCCGCCCAGTCATCGCTCTCATCATCGACGAAGACCAGCAGGGTCGCGGCATAAACCCCCGCCAGCGTCAGGCGCTTGCTGTAATGATTGAGGTCCGTCGACTCGTCGCCCGCGGCGCGCCACATCACGTCCGCCGCGCGCCAGCCGAGTTTGGCGGCGCGGGCCGCGTTGCGGGGCATGGCCATGACCGCCTGCGCCCGGCGCAGCGCTTCCCGGTCGCGCGCGAGCAGGGTCAGGCGGCTTTCCACCAGCCGCGTTATGCGCTGGCGGATCGACAGGGCCGCCAGCTTCTCAGCCGGCAGCGCCTCCAGCATCCGCGCATCGATGCTTTCGAACCAGGCATCGATCATGTCCATCGCGCCCCCTGGAAAGGCCAGCGCGGCGATGTCGGCATCGATGCCGCACTGCTCCGCCGCCATGGCCACCGCTTCCCGGCGCCAGCCGTCGAAGGCGGCATGGTGGGGCAGGATCGGGGCGAGCGCGGCCCGCACTTCGTCGAGCGTCATGTCTTGATGCGTCGGGGTCATGGCCCGCTATTACGCCCCGCCGCGCAGGCGTACAAGCGCGCGGACGCATTAGCCGAGATGAAGGCGGGGAAAGCAAAACTTGGCGGCATGGCGGCGGCCAGGGTCTTGAAGCGGCTCCCCAGGCATCCTAGCTGGCTTTGGCAGGCAAGTCCCGTTGCAATCTGCAACTTTGAAAAGGGAGTATTTCATGGCGAATCTGTTCGAACCGGTACAGCTCGGGGCGATCCATGCCCCCAATCGCGTGCTGATGGCGCCGCTCACGCGCGGCCGCGCGACCCGCGATCATGTGCCGACGCCGATCATGGCGGACTATTATCGCCAGCGCGCTTCGGCGGGCCTCATCATCAGCGAGGCGACGGGCATTTCGCGGCAGGGGCTGGGATGGCCCTTCGCGCCGGGGCTGTGGTCGGAAGAGCAGGTTGAGGCGTGGCGGCCGGTGACGGAGGCCGTGCATGAGGCAGGCGGCCGGATCGTCGCGCAACTCTGGCATATGGGGCGCGTGGTGCACAGCAGCGTGACTGGCGAGCAGCCGGTCTCGGCCAGCGCCACCGCGGGACCGGGCGACGCGCACACCTATGAGGGCAAGAAGCCCTATGAACAGGCGCGGCCTTTGGCCATAGACGAAATTCCGGGCGTGATCGCGGATTATGTCCGCGCTGCCAAAAACGCCATCGCGGCCGGTTTCGACGGTGTGCAGATCCATGCCGCGAACGGCTATCTGATCGACCAGTTCCTGCGCGACGGCAGCAACCATCGCGACGATATTTATGGCGGTTCGATCGAAAATCGCGTGCGCCTGCTGCGGGAGGTGACGCAGGCGGTGGCCGACGCCATCGGTGCGGACCGCGTGTCGGTGCGGCTGTCCCCCAATGGCGAGACGCAGGGCGTCGACGACAGCAATCCTTCCGCCCTGTTCGCGGCGGCCGCGGACGTGCTGCAGCAGATCGGCATCGCCTTCCTGGAACTGCGGGAGCCGGGGCCGGACGGGTCCTTCGGCCGGACCGACGTGCCGCGCCAGTCGCCGGTCATCCGCCGGCATTTTTCCGGGCCGCTGATCCTGAACAGCGATTACGACCTGGAGCGGGCGCAGCGGGATCTGGACAGCGGCCTGGCCGACGGCGTGAGCTTCGGGCGCGCTTTCCTGGCCAATCCGGACCTGCCCAAGCGCCTGCGGATCAATGCGCCGCTCAATGGCGCGAACATGGCGACCTTCTACAGCCAGGGCGAGGAAGGCTATGTCGACTATCCGGCGCTGGAGGAAGCGGCCTGAATAGAGGTCTGGGGGGCGGGTGGAAAGTGGACACTCCCCCCCTCACGCCTTAGGGGAGGGGGCTGGATCGGCCAGCTTCGGCCTCCCATCCTGGCCCGCCGCAACCCCGAACCGCATAAAGAAAGGGGCCGCCCGGCAGCAGCCCCTTTGCACACCTAAATCCGGCGTCTCAGGCGCTAAATCTCTCCCGCAGCGCCAGCATGGCGATGGCCGCCTTCGCCGCCTCGCCGCCCTTGTCCTTCTCGTCCCGCCTGGCGCGGGTCAGCGCCTGGGCTTCGTTCTCGACCGTCAATATGCCGTTGCCGATCGGGATGCCGTCCATGCTGAGCGCCATCAGGCCGCGCGCGCTTTCGTTCGACACGACTTCGAAATGATAGGTTTCGCCCCGGATCACCACGCCGATGGCGATGAAGCCGTCATAGCGCCCGGTTTCCGCCGCCAGCGCCACCGCGCCGGGAATCTCCAGCGCGCCGGGAACCGTCACCACCTCATATTTATGCCCCTCATCCTCCAGCGCGGCGACCGCGCCCTCGATCAGCAGGTCGTTGAGATGTTCGTAGAAGCGCGCTTCGACGATCAGGAATTTTGCCATGGATAGGTTTCCTTAAAGCTCGATCGACCGTTGCCCAACCACGGCCAGGTCATAGCCGTCAAGCGCGATCAGGCTGTGGTGCGTGTTGCTGAGCAGGATCATGTCATGGACGCCGAGTTCGGCCAGAATCTGCGCCCCCACGCCATAGTCGCGCAATTCGTCCATGCCGGAGTCGGGCTGACCGGCATGATGGCGCAGGCTGCGGCTCATGAAATCGCCCGGCGCCTGGGCGGCGAGGACGACGACGATGCCGGCTCCCTGCCGGGCGATGATCTCCATCGACTTGGCAAGCAGGCCGTTGCGCGGCCCGGTCGATCCATAGACGTCGTCCAGCAGCGAAAGCTGGTGCATGCGGACCAGCGTCGGCTCGTCGGGGGAGACATGGCCCTTCTGCAGCACCAGCTGCTCGGTCTGAGTCGCCTTGTTGTAGAAGCTGATCGCCTTCCAGTCGCCGCCCCACTGGCTGTTGAAGACAGTTTCGGCGCGGCGTTCCACCATATGGTCATGCCGGCGGCGATAGGCGATCAGGTCGCGGATCGTGCCGATCTTCATCCTGTGCTTCTGGGCGAAGGGGATGAGGTCGTCCAGCCGCGCCATGGTGCCGTCGTCCTTCATCACCTCGCAGATGACGCCCGACGGATTGAGCCCGGCCAGACGGGCGACGTCCACCGCCGCCTCGGTATGGCCGGTGCGGACCAGCACGCCGCCATCGTTCGCCACCAGCGGGAAGACATGACCGGGCGTCACGATGTCTTCGGGCCCCTTCGACCCGTCGATCGCGACGGAGATGGTGCGGGCGCGGTCGGCGGCGCTGATGCCGGTGGTCACGCCCTCGCGCGCCTCGATCGACACGGTGAAGGCGGTTTCGTGGCGGGTGCCGTTGTTGCGGCTCATCAGCCCCAGGCCCAGATGGTCGACCCGCTCCTTGCTCAACGCCAGGCAGATGAGGCCGCGGCCATGGGTGGCCATGAAGTTGATCGCGTCCGGCGTCGCCATCTGCGCGGGAATGACCAGGTCGCCCTCATTTTCCCGGTCCTCGTCATCGACCAGGATGAACATGCGGCCGTTGCGGGCCTCATTGATGATCTCCTCGGGAGAGGCGAGCGCGGTGCCGCCCTCCCGCTTGGCGAGATAGCTTTCCAGCTTGCCCAGCGTTTCCGCCGTCGGATTCCAGTCCGCCTCGCCCAGCTTGCGCAGGGAATTGGCATGGAGACCCGCCGCGCGGGCAAGGCCGGATCGCGACATGCCGCCCTCCGTAACCAGCGAACGGACCGTATCGATAAGGGCTGACGACATGCTGAAGACTCCTTCCCACGGCGGGATGGAGCGGCATATCACATCAAGATGTGATTATGGCAAGCAATAATCACATTGAGCGAGAGCGAAGGCTCTGCATCCGGTCGAGATAGCGCGCCAGCACATCGATCTCCAGATTGAAGGCGCGGCCCGGCGTCAGGCTGTCCAGCGTCGTCGCGGCGGCTGTGTGCGGAATGATGTTCAGGCCGAAATGGACGGAGCCATCCGCCTGATCCTCCACCGTGTTGACGGTCAGCGAAATGCCGTCCACGGTGATCGAACCCTTGGCCGCCAGAGCGGGGGCCAGCGCGGCGGGCGCGGCAATGACAAGGCGGGTCGAATCGCCTTCATGCGCGGCGGACACCAAAGTGCCGATGCCGTCGACATGGCCGGTGACGATATGGCCGCCCAACTCATCCCCGACCTTGAGCGCGCGTTCCAGGTTGAGGCGGCCGCCCTGGTCCCACAGGCCCGACGCCGTGCGGGCGACGGTTTCGGCCGACAGGTCGACCGCGAACCAGTCGGCGCCCTTCTCCACCACCGTCAGGCAGGCGCCCGAACAGGCGATGGACGCGCCGATGGCGACCGATTCCATGTCATAGGCGCAGCCGATCGCCAGCCGCAGGTCGCCGCGCTGTTCATGGGTGCGGATGGTGCCGATGTCGGTGATGATGCCGGTGAACATGAGGAGCGCCTTGCTTGTGTTCCGTTGGCCGCGCCCGGAAGGGGCGGGGCTTTCGGGGTGATCTAGGCGTTCCGGCTGCGGAGGTAAACCTCCAGCCGATCATCGCCCAGCCGCCGCTCGTCGTCGAGCCGCCAGCGGCCATGCGCGCCGGCCAGATCGGTCAGGCCGATGTCGCCCACGCCGGCAAGCCCGGCGCCGATCAGGATCGGCGCGCGATAGAGCAGCAGGCGGTCGACCAGATCGGCGCGCAGGAAGGCGGCGGCGGTCTGTGCCCCCCCCTCGACCAGCAGATGGTCGACATGCGGCAGGGTGGCGATGTCTTCCGGCGCGGCAATGCTATCCCACCCTTCAGGCGCGTCGCCATGGCTGAGCAGCACGCGCCGGGGCGAGCGGTCCTCCAGGCCGGCCAGGCGCACATCCAGCCGGGGCGCATCGGTGCGCAGCGTGCCGCTGCCAACCAATATGGCGTCATGCCGTGCCCGTTCCACATGGGCATGGGCACGGGCGTCCGGACCGGTGATCCAGCGGCTGGACCCATCGGCCAGCGCGATCCGGCCGTCGAGCGACAGGCCCAGCTTGAGCGTCACGGCCGGGCGGCCCAATGTCTGGCGCAGCACGAAACCGCGCATCGCGGCGGCGGCTTCCTGCGCCATCAGCCCCATTTCGACCACGATGCCGCGCTTGCGCAGCCAGGCGGCGCCCTGCCCGTCGGTGCGCGGATCGGGATCGCGCAGGGCGATGACGACGCGGCGGACCCCTGCCCGCGCCATCAGATCGGCACAGCGCGGACCGCGCGGGGAAAGGTGGAAACAGGGCTCCAGCGTCACATAGGCGGTGGCGCCGCGGGCGCGGTCCATGGCCTCCTCAAGCGCCTGCGCCTCGGCATGGGGGCGGCCGCCCTTCTGCGTCCAGCCTCGCCCGACCACATGCCCGTCCTTCACGATCAGGCAGCCGACATTGGGATTGGGCGTGGAAAGGCCGCGTCCCCGTTCGGAAAGTGCGATGGCGGCGGCCATGAAGCGCCGATCCTGAGCGGGATCGGCGGGGGGCAGGACGCTTTTGGGTCGGGCGCTCAGGGCTGGGCCGCCCCGCTCTGGGCTGCTACGGGGACGGATTTCTCCGCAGCCTCGGCCTTGGCCAGCCGGGCGTCGAGCTGGGCGTTGATCTGCTTCAATGCTTCCTTGCGGCGGGCGGTGTTGCGGGCCTCGTCCTTCTTCCAGTCGATGCCGAAAATATCGGCCACGCCCTGCATTTCCTTCTGCTTCTTCTCGATCGCCGCCTCCCGCTTGGCGAGGTCGATCTTCTGCTGGAGGATGATCGCCGCGTCGGACCGGCTGGAGTCCCAGCTCTGGACATAGAAGATCTGGTTGCGCGTCGGCATCGTGTTGGTGTTGGCGTCGACGATGAAGGCCCAGATGATGACCCAGGTGACCGCGACGGACAGGCCGAGCAGCGGCCATTTATGAGGCCGGTTCTCACGAAAATAGCTCCACAGGTCGCTCATCGCGCTCTTGGGAGACACCGGACGGGGGAAGATCGCCATCGCGCCGATATAGGGTAAGGCGGGGCCGGATGCAAAAGCGCTGTTGCTGTCCGTCATGATTTCCGGCCCCTTCCTGTTGGATTTCAGACGTCTGCCAGGCGGAAATGGACGGTCAGCACCTTGGTCGAACTGATCGGCACGCCATCCCGAGTCGCCGGGCGGAAGCGCCATTTGCGCAGGGCATGGCGCTGGGTGGCGATCCAGAAGGCCTCGTCCGCCGCCGACAGCCGCTCTATGTCGGTGACGCGCCCGTCGGGGCCGATGGTGACGCGGACCACCACCTTGCCCTCCATCCCCTGCCGGATCATCGCACCGGGATAGTCGGGCTGGAACGCGGCCAGCGCGCGGGGATCGATGGTGGCATCGGCCAGCACCGGTTCGGGCGTCGGCGGGACTATGGGCGGCATGATCGTGCCCGTGCCGGAATCGCCGGCGGCCATGCCATCGTCGGCCTTCGTCGTGAAGCCCGTCGGCGGCGGCGGGACGACGGGCTTGTCCACCACGGTCGGATGGGATTTGGTTCGGGGCAGGGGTTTGGAGTCGTTTTCCGGCTGCTGCTGTTCCGGGGGCGGCGGCGTATCGTCCACCGGATAGGTCAGCAGCGGCGGTGGATCGCGGAAGACATCGACCACTTCCTTGGGCATCAGCAGATAGGCCCCGACCACCAGCGCATGGACGGCGATCGCCCCGCCTATGCCGAAGGAAGATCGGTTGCCGCCGCTATAGCCGGAAACCTGAGCCTGCCCACCTGCTGTCCGCAACGTCATCAGTCGCATATCGCACCCTCCTGTCATGCGATCCTTCCCGGATCGACATGTCATGTTACAACATATTTCCATGATATGTTGCAACATTAATTTTTGACCATTTCCAATGGTGACAGCCCAAGGTGCTGCCTCAAATTGCCCGAGAACGCTCCAGCTTGTAATCATTGGCGGGAGGAGACGAATTGGGTGGATGGCAGACAGACCGCTTTCCCCGGTTCGCCCTGAGCCTGTCGAGCCGAAGGCCGGCAAAGCCAAGGACTTCACTTCTCCTTGAAACTGTGGCGTCGGTCGCACCCCCTGTGGCTGTGCCGGATCGCGGCGTCCCGGCTCGCCTTGCTGTCGGGCGCCTGCTGCTGGGCATCATCGCGCACTGATTTGTGGACCTTCCAAGACAGCCCGCTATAAGGGCCTGCTAACGCTTCGGAGGAAACATGGCGGGTTCGGTCAACAAGGTTATTCTGGTGGGCAATCTGGGCGCGGACCCGGAGGTGAAGAGCTTTCAGAATGGCGGCAAGGTGTGCAACCTGCGGATCGCGACCTCCGAAAGCTGGAAGGACCGCATGTCGGGCGAGCGCAAGGAACGCACCGAATGGCACAGCGTCGCCATCTTCTCCGAGGGGCTGGCGGGCGTGGCGGAACGCTTCCTGCGCAAGGGGTCGAAAGTCTATCTGGAAGGCCAGCTGCGCACCCGCAAATGGCAGGACCAGTCGGGCAATGACCGCTATACCACCGAAGTGGTGCTGCAGGGGCCGGGCGCGGTGCTGACCATGCTGGACGGCGCGCCGGGCGGCGGCGGTCAGGGAGGCGGCTTCGGCGGTGGCGGCCGCTCGCAGGGCGGCGGCGACTGGAGCGGCGGTTCGAGCGGCTTTGGCGGCGGCGATTATGACGATTTCGGCGGCGGCGGCGGCTTTGGCGGCGGTTCCGGCCGCTCTTCCGGCGGCGGACGCGGCGGCGCTGGCGGGCCCAATTTCGACAATGACCTGGACGATGAAGTGCCGTTCTGAGGGCATTTTCCTGAAAGAAGGATCAGCGCCCCGCCCGGAAGGATGGGGCGTTTTTCTTTTGGTGGTCGGGCGGGATGGCGAAGGTCGATGGCCGGCCCGGTGAACCGCGTTGCTGCGCCGGCGTCGGGACGAGCCTGGCGCGCGTGATCCCCGCGACCGGCAAATATGCGCCAGCCGCCAACAAAACTTACTTTCCCCGGCATTTTGCCCTAGGCGCTTCCCATGCCCCGCCCTTCCCGCCCCGAGGACGTCCCCGGCCTCCCCGCCCGCCGCGCAGCGCTTCGCCTGCTCGACGCCGTGCTTCGGCGCGGCGACCCGCTTGAACTCGCGCTGCATGGCGCGGCGCAAGGGCTTGCTCCCGCCGACCGGGCGCTGGTTCACGCCATCGCTGCCGAGACGCTGCGCCACCTGCCCGATCTCGACGCGCTGATCGACAGCGCCACGCGCCAGCCGCTGCCGCATGACGCCAAGGCGCGCATGGTCCTGCGCATCGCCCTTATCCAGGTGCTGGCGCTGGGCACCGCGCCGCACGCCGCCATCGCCACCGCCCTGCCGCTGGTGGATGGCGGTCCGCGCAAGCTGGTGCACGGCGTCTTCGGCACGCTGACCCGCGCCGATCCGGCGCTTCCCTCACCCCCCACCCTGCCGCCGGAGACCGCCAGCCGCTGGGCCGCGCAATGGGGGGACGCCATGCCGCAGGCCGCCGCGCACGCCTATGGCCAGCGTCCGCCGGTCGACATCAGCCTTCGCGATCCCGCCCGGACCGCGCATTGGGCCGAAGCGCTCAACGGCCGGAGCCTTGCCCCTGGGCATGTCCGCCTGCCCGAAGGTGCAGCGATCCCCGACCTGCCCGGCTTCAGCGAAGGCGCCTGGTGGGTGCAGGATCTGGCCGCCTCCACCCCCGCGCGCCTGTTGGGCTTGGGCGAGGGACGCCACGTCCTCGACCTCTGTGCCGCGCCCGGCGGCAAGACGATGCAGCTTGCCGCCGCGGGGTGGCGCGTCACGGCGGTCGACCAGTCGAAGAAGCGCCTTGAACGATTGGGCGAAAATCTGGCGCGTACCGGCCTTTCCGCCGCCATCGTGCAGGGCGACCTGCGCGCATGGGAACCCGATGGGGCAGCCGACGCCATCCTGCTCGACGCGCCCTGCACCGCAACCGGCATCTACCGCCGGCATCCCGACGTGCTGCACCGCATCGGCCCGCGCCAGATCGCGGAGCTGGGCGAACTCCAGACCGAACTGCTGGCTCGCGCTGCGGCATGGCTGAAGCCCGGCGGCACGCTGATCTACGCCACCTGCTCGCTCGAACGGGCCGAGGGCGAGGAGCAGGTCGCCCGCTTCATCGACGCCCGGCCGGATTTCAGCCCGCTGCCCGCGACGCCCGGCGAGCTGCCCGACGGCATCGTGCCGACGGCGCAAGGATGGGTCCGCACACTGCCGGACAGCCTTGCCGCGCAGGGCGGAACCGACGGCTTTTTCGTTGCAAGGCTGATACGATCCACTAAGCCTTAACCAAGCAACCCTATGGTGCGATCCGGCATTCAGAAAGACCTGCCTTGCGCCCGACCGAGCCCCTTCCCCTGAACCATAGCTGGCCGCTCTATGCGTTGCGCGACCATCTTGCGCCGGTGATGCTGGACGACCGGATCGCCCGCGACGATGGGGCGCTGGCGGAGCGCGGCCTGGGCCTGTGGCATTGCGACCTCAGCGACGACAGCCTGAACTGGACGGACGGGGTCTATGACATTTTCGGGCTGGAACGCGGGATGACGATTCCCCGCCCGCTCGCGGTGTCGCTCTACACGCCCGAAAGCCGTGCCGCGATGGAGCAGTTGCGCGCCTATGCGATACGCCACAGGCGCGGCTTCACGGTGGATGTCGACATCCGCCCGGCGGACGGCGGCGAATGCGCCATGCGCCTGATCGCCGCGCCCATCATCCAGCGAAATCAGGTGGTTGCGCTGCATGGCGTCAAGCAGTTCCTGCCCAGGGGTTCCAGGCCGTCGACCGGCCTTGATCCCACGCTGTTCATCCTGTCCTGACAGGCCGGCCGAGTCCGCACGCCGACGCCTGTCGCCAAAAGCCTGTGGATAGCGTTAATCGGGCGTTGCCCTGACCTGCGGCCAAGGCTAAGGCCGATGGTCAAATGACCAGCCCGATCCTGATCTCACCCTCCATCCTGTCCGCCGATTTCGCCCGTCTGGGCGAGGAGGTCCGCGCCATCGACGAAGCGGGTGCGGACTGGATCCATATCGACGTGATGGACGGCCATTTCGTACCCAACATCACCATTGGTCCCGGCGTGGTGAAGGCGCTGCGTCCGCATACGAAGAAGCCGTTCGACGTCCACCTGATGATTTCCCCGGTGGACCAGTATCTGAACGCCTTTGCGGAGGCGGGCGCCGACATATTGACCGTCCATCCGGAGGCCGGGCCGCATATCCACCGCTCCATCCAGCACATCAAGTCGCTGGGCGTGCAGGCGGGCGTGGTGCTGAACCCCGGCACCCCGGCCAAGATGCTGGATTACCTGATCGACGATGTCGACCTGATCCTGGTGATGAGCGTCAATCCGGGCTTCGGCGGACAGAGCTTCATCGCCAACCAGCTCCGCAAGATCGAGGCGATCCGGAAGATGATCGAGAAGTCCGGCCGCGACATTCGTCTGCAGGTGGACGGCGGCATCGACTTCGCCACCGCGCCACAGGCGATCGGGGCGGGCGCCGACGTTCTGGTGGCGGGCACCGCGACCTTCCGGGGCGGTCCGTCCGCCTATGCCGACAACATCCGGACGCTGCGCGGCGGGTGAGCGACCGCCGCCGCCCTTCCCCCCATTCCGCCCCCGAGGAGGCCGGACCCGGCCCGGAGGACGGGATCGAACAGGGCAAGCGGCTCATCCGCATCGCGGATGACAAGGGGCTTTCGCTGGCGCAGCGCATCGCCAACCGCTTCTATCTGCTGAGCTGGAAGACGCCGATCCACGGCCGCCGGCTGAAGGGCAAATATCCGCTCAAGCTGCTTGCCGTGCCCGACGATGAAATCCCGGGCAATGCCCATGCGGGTCAGGCGATCCGCGCCGGCTATTTCCTGTTCCGGGGCCTGAAACTGCCTCTCGACAGGCTGGATTTCGCCAATCCGGGCGTGACGGCGGGCTTTGCCGATTATCTGCACGGCTTCCACTGGCTGCGCGACCTTGCCACCGTGGCCACCCGCGAACAGGCCGCGCCGATTGCCGAAGGCGTGATGCGCAAATGGCTCGCCGCTCATGCCGACACGCCCAGCGAACCCGCATGGCGCGCCGACAATGCGGGCTGGCGCCTGCTCTTCTGGTCGGCCCATGCACCGCTGATCCTTTCGTCGAGCGACCTCGTCTATCGCTCTCTGGTGCTGAACTGCATCGCCCGCACCGCCCGTCATCTGGACCGCAGCGCGGACAAGGCGCCGGTCGGCCTGCCGCGCCTGGTCGCCTGGGGCGGGATCGTCGCGGCGTCGATGCTGCTGCCGGGCGGCGCGGCGCGCAAGCTGTTCGGAGAAGCCGGCCTCAAGCGCGCGCTCGACAGCGGCCTCCATGGCGACGGCGGCATCATCTCGCGCTCGCCGCTGGACCAGCTGGAAGCGATCATGCTGCTGACCATGGTCGCCGCCGTCTATGAAGTGCGACGCGAACAGACGCCTGCCTTGCTGAAGGAGGCACTGGCCAAGGCCGTGCCGGCCCTGCTCGGCCTCACCCATGGCGATGGCGGGCTTGGCAACTGGCAGGGTGCGGGCGCCATCGATCCCGCCACGATCGACGCCGTCATCCGCGCCAGCCGCGTGCGCGCCCGCCCGCTGCGGCAGGCCAATGGCTGGGGCTATCAGCGGCTCGCCGCCGGGGGCACCGTGGTGCAGGTCGATGCCGCCCCGCCTCCCGTCGCCCAATTGGCCGATGCGGGCTGCGCCTCCACCGGCGCGGTCGAGATCAGCGACGGGCAGCAACGGCTGATCGTCAACTGCGGCGGCGCCGCGCTGGAGGGCGCGTGGATGCCGCGCGATCTGGCGCAGGGGCTGCGCACCACCGCGGCGCACAGCACATTGGTGCTGGACGACAGCAATTCCACCGCCCTGCTGCCCGACGGCACGCTGGGCAAGGGCGTGACAGAGGTGGAGATCAACCGGCAGGAGACGGAAAGCGGCAGCCGCCTCGACCTCAGCCATGACGGCTATGTGCGGCGCATGGGCTATGTCCACCGCCGCCTGCTGCTGATGAGCGCGGACGGCAAGGAAATCCGTGGCGAGGACATGCTGACGCCCGCGGTGCGGCGGCGCAAGCCGGTGAAGCTGCCGGTCCAGCTTCGATTCCACCTCGCCCCCGGCGTCGAGCCCACGCCCACCGCCGACGGCATGGGCGCCCTGCTGCGCATCGACACCGGCGCGACATGGCAGTTCCGCGCCAATGCGGGGAAGCTGGCGATCGAGGAAAGCCTGTGGGTGGATGCCCAAGGCCGCCCCCATGGCACAAAGCAGCTGGCTGTCACCAGCGAGGCCCTTCCGGGCGGCTCGACCGTGGGGTGGTTGCTGAAAAAGGTGAGCTGAGCGCCTCGCGGTCCGTGCAATGAGGCCGCCGGCTTGCCCCATGGCGATTGCCGCGATTTCCGGGACGGCGAATGTTCCCTTTCGCTCGGAATCGCTCTAGAGGCCTGCGGCAAGCCTGAGCGGCACCCGAACAGCAGCAGGAAGCACCTCCATGTCAGACGTCATCATCAAGCGCGCCCTTCTTTCCGTTTCGGACAAGTCCGGCCTCATCGAACTGGGTCAGGCACTGGGCAGGCATGGGGTCGAGCTGGTGTCGACCGGCGGCACGGCCAAGGCGCTGCGCGAGGCGGGTCTGGAGGTGAAGGACATCTCCGACCTCACCGGCTTCCCGGAAATGATGGACGGCCGCGTCAAGACGCTGCATCCGAAGGTCCATGGCGGCCTGCTCGCCGTGCGGAACAATCCCGATCATGTCGCCTCCATGCAGGCCCACGACATCGGCGCGATCGACCTGGTGGTCGTCAACCTCTATCCCTTCGCCGCCACCGTCGCCAAGGGTGCGGAGCGCGAGGAGATCATCGAGAATATCGACATTGGCGGCCCCTCCATGGTCCGTTCCGCCGCGAAGAATCATGAGAGCGTGGCCATCGTCACCGACCCCGCCGACTATGCCAGGCTGATCGCGGAAATGGAGGAGAAGGGCGGCGCGACCAGCTACGACTTCCGCCGCATGCTCGCGGCCAAGGCCTATGCTGCCACCGCCGCTTACGACGCGATGATCGCAAGCTGGTTCGCCTTCGCGGATCAGGGCGTGCAGTTCCCCGAAAGCCTCTCGGTCTCCAGCACGCTGGGTTCGACGCTGCGCTATGGCGAAAACCCGCATCAGTCGGCTGCCCTCTACCTGCCCGTCGGCCCGTCGGCCAACGGTATCGCCCAGGCGAAGCAGATTCAGGGCAAGGAACTCAGCTACAATAATTACAACGACGCCGACGCCGCGCTGGAGCTGGTCAGCGAGTTCCGCGACGGCCCGCCGACCGTGGTGATCGTCAAGCATGCCAATCCCTGCGGCGTCGCCACCGGCGCCACGCTGATCGAAGCCTATGAAGCCGCGCTTGCCTGCGACAGCGTGTCGGCATTCGGCGGCATCATCGCCGTCAACCGCCCGCTTGACGGTCCGACCGCCGAGGCGATCAGCGGCATCTTCACCGAAGTCGTCGCCGCCCCCGATGCGGACGAGGACGCCAAGGCGATCTTCGCCAGGAAGAAGAACCTCCGCCTGCTGCTGACCGGCGACCTGCCCGATCCGGCCCGTGCCGGCCTCCAGATCAAGAGCATTGCCGGCGGTCTGCTGGTGCAGGGCCGCGACAATGGCCGCGTCAGCCGCGATCAGTTGAAGGTGGTGACGAAGCGCGCGCCTACCGAGCAGGAGCTGAACGACTGCCTGTTCGCCTGGACCGTCGCCAAGCATGTGAAGTCGAACGCCATCGTCTATGCCAAGGGCAACAGCACCGCCGGTATCGGCGCGGGACAGATGAACCGGCTGGAATCCGCGCGCATCGCCGCATGGAAGGCGAAGGATGCCGCGGAAAAGGCCGGCTGGGCGGAGGCCCGGACCATCGGTTCGGCGGTTGCGTCGGACGCCTTCTTCCCCTTTGCCGACGGCCTGCTGGCGGCGGTCGAGGCGGGCGCGACGGCGGTGATCCAGCCCGGCGGCTCCATCCGCGACGAGGAAGTGATCGCCGCCGCTGACGAAGCGGGTCTGGCGATGGTCTTCACCGGCATGCGCCACTTCCGCCACTAAGGGCGATTGATGCGGATGCGAAAGGGCGCCGATCCTTTCGCATCCGCAAAAATAGCGGTTTTCAGCCACTTTCTGCCAAGTGGCCCCTTTTCATATGCCTTCGCGAAGCCTATTTAGAAGAGGACCCTACTCCCACGTCAGGCGTTGGGCAGATCCGATAAGAGTTCGACAGGAGATACAGGATGACCAGAAAGACGTTGGTGGCGCTGACCGCCGCGATGACCCTTGCCTTGCCCGCAGCAAATGCCTTTGCCGGCATCAACGATATGGACGTGGTGGTCGACGGCCGCACCGGGACGGAAACCCGCAGCATCGCCGTGTCGATGGCCGACCTGAACCTTGCCAGCACCCATGGCGTCCGCGTGGCCGACTCCCGCATCACCAAGGCGGCGAAGAAGGTCTGCGGCTGGATGAACGGATCGATCCTGCCCGCCACGCCGGACTATCGCGCCTGTTTCGGCGAGGCGCTCGACGGCGCCCGCACGGACCTCAACACGCTGATCCAGGCACAGCGCCAGGGCTGATCCGCCCTTTTGAAAAGAGTGGAGGCCGGCGGCTCACCATGGCCGCCGGCCTTGCCTTATCTTGCATTGTTACCGGCTATTAACTACTCCTTAGAAGATTTCCTTCACCTAAACCGGCGAAGGATTTCACCGGGGGGCCTTGGATGCCGCAGAACGACCACCATGTGGATGTCGCCATCATTGGCGCGGGGCCGGCTGGGTTGACGGCCGCCTATCTGCTGACCAAGAAGGGCCATTCGGTCAGCATCATCGAAAAAGACCCGGTCTATGTCGGCGGCATCAGCCGAACGGTGGAACTGAACGGCTTCCGTTTCGACATTGGCGGCCATCGGTTCTTTTCCAAGTCGCAGGAGGTCGTCGACCTCTGGAACGAGATACTGCCCGACGACTTCATTCAGCGCCCGCGGATGAGCCGCATCTATTATGAAGGCAAATTCTACAGCTATCCGCTGCGCGCCTTCGAAGCGCTCGGCAATCTGGGGCTGTGGCGATCGGCGCTCTGCATGGCGAGCTTCGCCAAGGCGAAGCTGTTCCCCAATCGCGATGTCCGTTCCTTCCAGGACTGGACGGTTAACGCCTTCGGCCACAAGCTGTTCTCGATCTTCTTCAAGACCTATACGGAGAAGGTATGGGGCATGCCCTGCGACGAGATGTCGGCGGACTGGGCGGCGCAGCGCATCAAGGGCCTGTCGCTCTGGGGCGCAGTGACCGACGGCCTCAGACGATCCCTGGGCCTCAACAAAAAGCCCAATGACGGCATGGCGACCAAGACGCTGCTGGAAAGCTTCCGCTATCCGCGCCTTGGCCCCGGCATGATGTGGGAAGCGGCCCGCGACTTCGTGGTCGCGCGGGGGAACCGCGTGCTGATGGCGCACAGCCTGGAGCAATTGTCGCAGGATCAGGCGAGCGGCGGCTGGCGCATGGTGGCGCGCGGCCCGGACGGCGAAACCGCCATCACCGCCGGCCATGTCATCAGTTCCGCCCCGATGCGCGAGCTGGCCGGCCGCATCCGTCCGCTGCCCGCGACGCTGGGCCAGGCGATGGACCTTAAATATCGCGATTTCCTGACCGTGGCGCTGATGGTGAAGGGCGAGGACATCTTCCCCGACAACTGGATCTATATCCACGATCCGAAGGTGCAGGTCGGCCGCATCCAGAATTTTCGGAGCTGGTCCCCCGAAATGGTGCCGGACCCCGATCTGGCCTGCGTGGGCCTGGAATATTTCTGCTTCGAGGGCGATGGCCTCTGGTCGTCGAGCGACGCCGATCTGATCGAACTGGCGAAGAAGGAAATGGCGACCCTGGGCCTGTGCGACCCCGCCGATGTCGTCGGCGGCGCGGTGGTGCGGCAGGAAAAGGCCTATCCGGTCTATGATGACGGCTATGCCGACAATGTCCTTGCGATGCGCACCGAATTGCAGCGGCTTTATCCGACGCTGCATCTGGTCGGCCGCAACGGCATGCACCGCTACAATAATCAGGACCATGCGATGATGACGGCGATGCTGACGGTCCGCAATATCGAGGCGGGCGAGCAGCTTTACGACATCTGGGCGGTCAATGAGGATGCCGAATATCACGAAGCGGGCGAGGAAGGGCAGGACGCAGCCGGTCGGCGCGCCGCGCTCGCCAGCGAAAGGCTGGTGCCCAATCGTCTGAAGGCGGCCTGACCCCCATGCCCCATTGGGTGCGGAGCATGGCCGGGCCGTTCAACGCCGTCCTCGGCCGTTTCACCTTCACGCGCTATCTTCTGGCCAGCATCTGCGCGCTGTCGGCCGATTTCGCTCTGTTCATGCTGTTCCACCGGCTGGGCGTGCCGCCTGCCATTGCTGCGTTCGCCGGCTATTCGGGCGGACTGGTCCTGCACTGGATGATCAGCACGCAATTCGTGTTCGACATGCAGCAGCCGGCGACGCATGGACAGCGGATCGCCTTCATCCTCAGCGCCCTGATCGGCATGGCGATCACCATGGGGCTGGTGGGCGGGCTGAGCGGCCTGGGGCTTCCGCCCGCCATGGCCAAGCTGGCGGCCGTGCCGGTGAGCTTCCTGTCCGTCTATGCGATCCGGAAATATGGCATCTTCGCCCGCGCCTGACAGCGGCCGCCTTCCCAAGACAGCCTCTATCGCCGGTTGGCAGATCGGCGTGGCGGTCCTGCTGCTCTGGGCCCTGTGCTGCGCGGTCATGCTCTGGCTGTTCCGCAACGGGCTGACCACGCTCGAATTCCGCGATCCCGATGACGCCATGCGGCTGCAACAGGTCCGCGACTGGCTGCATGGCCAGGATTTCTGGGACGTCAGCCAGCACCGGGTAAACCCGCCGGCGGGCGGACCGATGCACTGGTCGCGCATCGTCGACATGCCGATCGCCGCGCTGATCCTGATGCTCCAACCGCTGCTTGGGCCTGCAAGGGCCGAAATCGCCGCCTGTGCGCTGGTGCCGCTGCTGCTGCTGGGCGGGTTGACGGGCACGGTCTTTCTGGCGGCGCGGCGCGCTGCCGGCGGCGTCTTCGTTCCGATGCTGGCGGTTGCGCTGCTGCTGACCACGCCGACCATCCTGGTCCAGTTCACCCCGTTCCGGATCGACCATCACGGGTGGCAGATCTGGATGGCGGCCATGGCCCTGTGCGGCGCACTGGATGCCCGTCGCCTGAGGGGCGGCATCACGGCCGGCCTTGCGCTGGCGGTGTGGCTTCAGATTTCCAGCGAGGCGCTGCCCTATGCCGCGCTGTTCGCCGGCGCCTTCGCCCTGCGGACCTGGTTCGACCGGCGGGAGGCGGCGCGGATCGCCGCCTATGCCGCCACGCTGGGCGGCGGCGCGCTCCTCCTCCTGCTGTTGCTGCGCGGCCCCGGTGCGGCGCTGGTCCGATATTGCGACAGCCTTTCGGCAGCCTATATCTGGCCGCTCGTGGCTTTTGCGCTGGCGATGCCGCTTGCCCTGCGCCTGATCGGCACGACCAGCGTCCGGCGACGCTTCATGGCGACGGCGGCGGCGGGAGTCACGGCGGCCGGCGTGTTCCTGTTGAGCGGCGGAGCCTGCCTTTCCGGCGATCCCTTCAAGGCGCTCGGTCCGGTGGCCTATCGCTTATGGTATCTCCAGGTGAAGGAGGGCCGCCCGGTCTGGGAACAGGGTCTTCTGATGGCGGGGATCATCCTGCTGCCGGCGGCCATGGGGCTGGTCAGCACGATCGTCGCGGCCTGGCGCGCCACGGAAAGGGAGGCGCGGGACCGCTGGATCGTCATTGCCCTGCTGCTGACCGGAGCGCTGGCGGTCGCGGTCCTCGTCCTGCGCGCCATGTCGGTGGCGCATGTCCTGGCGCTGCCCGGCACGGCCTGGCTGCTGCTGGCGATCTTTCAGCATATCCAGAGCTGGAGCAGGGCCGTGGCGCGCATTCTGGTGACGGCGAGCGTCGCCATATTGCTCACCCCGGCGGGCCTGTGCGGCGCCTGGATATTGATCACGAGCGGCGCGGCGGAAAAGGAGCAGCCCGAAACCGTCAATTGCCGGACGGCGGCGCTGCTGGCGCCCTTGCGGGCGCTGCCCCGCTCGACCCTGTTCGCGCCGCTCGATCTGGGGCCCGACATCCTCGTGCGAACCGGGCACAGCGTGATCGGCACAGCCCATCACCGCAATGCCGCCGGCATCACCGCGGTCATCGACGGTTTCACGGAAGCGCCCGAAAAGGCCTTTGCGACCATCATGCGCCTGAATGGCGGCAGGGGCGCGGATTATCTGCTGATCTGCAACGAGATGAACGAGATCAAACATTATCGCGCCGACTTCCCGAAGGGCCTGGCCGCGGCGTTGAAGCGCAACCGGCCGCCGCGCTGGCTGCAGCCGGTTCCCACCAAGGGGCCGCTCCGCATCTACAAGGTGATCGCTCAGCCGGCGACGAAGGCCAGCGCAACGCCGTTCATGCAATAGCGCTTGCCGGTGGGCTTCGGCCCGTCATCGAACACATGGCCCAGATGGCCGCCGCAGCGGGCGCAATGCACCTCCGTTCGCGGATAGCCCAGTTCGAAATCGCGCGAAGTGCCGACGGCGCGGGGCAGCGGCGCCCAGAAGCTGGGCCAGCCCGTGCCGCTGTCGAACTTGGTCTTCGAGCTGAAAAGCCGTTGCCCGCAACCGGCGCAGGCGAAGATACCGGTGCGATGTTCCTTGTTGAGGGGACTGGTGAAGGGATATTCGGTCGATCGCTTGCGCAGCACCTGATAGGCAGGCGGGCTCAGGCGTCTGCGCCATTCGGCATCGCTGAGCGTGAAGGGATAGGCGGCGGCCCTGCCCAGCCCGGCCTGCCAGAGGACGATCGTCGTCGCGGCACAGCCGCCCATGCCCAGAAAGCGCCGCCGGTTCATGGGCCCCGCCATAGCAGGGTCAGCCTGTCGCGCTTCTGAACAGCTGCTTCCACCAGCCGCCGCCCGATTTCAGCACATGGCGGCGGAACAGCAGCACGCCGATGCGGATGATGAGGCCGACCCAGAGCATCTGCCAGGCTATGGCCAGGAGATGGGGCCAGAGCGTGTCCACCTGCGCCGCGCGGGCGATCATGGCGAAGGGGGAGGAGAAGGGCAGGATCACCGCCGCGACCTCCGGCGGCGATCCCATCTTGTCGACGGCATAGGTGGCGAAGAAGAAGATCAGCATCTGCCCCATGGTCACGGGCATGTTGAGCGTCTGCACCTCCCGCACGGTCGCCGCCTGCGCGCCGATGCCCAGGAAGAGGGAACCGAGCAGCGTATAGGCCATGGCGAAATAGATGACGGCCAGCATCAGGAAGAGGGGCCAGCCGATGGCGGGCTCCGGTAGGCTGACGCCAGGCGTCTTCAGCGCCAGGAACACGCAAAAGGCGGTCCCGCCCCAGAAGAGGATGCCGACGAAGCTCATCGCCAGCATCGCCATCAGCTTGCCCAGGAAGATCGCGTCGACCGGCACGGCGGCGGCGAGGATCTCTATGATCTTGTTGGTCTTTTCCTCGACCAGATTGGACAGGATCATGCCCGCGAGCAGGATGGTGAGGAAGAAGACGACGATCTGCGCGATCCGGCCGATCACCAGCCTGCCCTGGGTCTGCGCGCCGACGCTGGTGGCGACCTGTTGCGCCTCCACCTGGACCATGTGCAGCGACTTTTCGGCCACGGCGGCGCTGGCGAGCAGGCTGATGTCCCCTTCCAGCCGCCGGATGTCCTGCGGCTGGCCGGTCATCACCGGCCGGGCGGGCGATCCCGACACGATCACCATGACGTCCGCATTCGCCCCGGCCAACTGAACGCGGGGCGCGGGAGACAGCGGCACGCGGCGCAGCGCCGGCAGCGCTTGCGGCCCCATGCGCTCCGCCAGCCGGGCATGGGCGCGCTCCATCCGCGCCGCATCGGCGGGGGACATGGCGACGCCGACGACCGGGCGCAGGTCGGTGGTCGAAATCTTGTCGCCCAGCCCGCCGAACGCCATGCCGATGACGATCGGGAACAGCGGCCCCAGCAGGAAGAAGATGAAGGTGCGCGACAGCACCACGGCGGTGAAATCCCGCCGGGCGATGACGAAGGCGGCGCGCATCAATTCGCTCATGCCGCTTCCTCCCGCTGCTGGTCGTCCTGCATCTGCCGGGCGGCCGCCTCGCCCGCAATGGCGACGAAGGCGTCGTGCAGGCCGGGGCGTTCGATCGACAGGCTTTCTATCCCGGCATTGCCGTCGAGCAGGGCGCGCAGCAGCGGTTCTATGCCCTCCTGCGGCAGGGCGAAATGCCAGGTTCCATCCTGCGCCATGGTTTCGGCGGGCAGGGCGCGGCGCCAGCCGCCATCGCTGGCGCGGGTGCGCAGGCGCACCTGCGGGCGCAGCCGGTTGCGGGCGTCGTCCACCGTGCCCTCGAAGCGGACGCGGCCGCCCGCGACGATGGCGACCCGCTCGCACAGCCGTTCGGCATGGGCGATGACATGGGTGGAAAACAGCACCGTGACGCCGCGCCGGGCCTGATCCCGGATCAGCGCCTCCAGCTTGCCCTGGTTGAAGGCGTCGAGGCCGGAAAAGGGTTCGTCCAGCACGATCAGGCGCGGTTCGTGAACGATGGTGCCGAAAAGCTGCACGGTCTGGGCCATGCCCTTCGACAATTGGCGGATCGGCTTTTCGGCGGAGGCGCCCATGCCATAGTCCGCCAGCATGGCGCGGGCGCGTTCCCGCCCGATCCTGAGCGGCAGGCCACGCAGCGCGCCCATGAAGGCGATGGCTTCGAACGCCTTCATCGAAGGATAGAGGCCGCGTTCCTCCGGCAGATAGCCGACATTGCGCGCCTGGCGCAGCGGCGCGGGATCGCCCAGCAGGCTGCGATGCCCCTCATCGGGATCGATGATGCCGAGCAGCGTGCGCAGCATCGTCGTCTTGCCCGCGCCATTGGGGCCCAGAATGCCGTAGATCGACCCGGCGGGCACCGCGATGTCGATGCCGTCCACCGCCCGGAAATCACCGAATGTCTTGACAAGACCACGCCCTTCGACGGCATAGGTCGGTTGAGGAGCCCCGATCATCGCCCTCTGATAGTCGCATCGCATGCCAACGCAAAACGAAACCTTGGAACAGCGGCTTAAGGCCGAAGCGTTGCGGCTGGGCTTCGCGGCCTGCGCCATTGCGCCCGCCAATGCGGCGCCGCGTTCGGCCGAAAGGCTGCGGCAATGGCTGGACGCCGGGCATCATGGCGAGATGCTGTGGATGGAGGAGCGCGCCGGGCAGCGCGGATCGCCGCAAGGGCTCTGGCCGGACGTGCGCAGCGTCGTCATGCTGGGGATGAGCTATGCGCCGGGGCGCGATCCGCTGGCGCTGGCGGATGTGCCGGACCGGGGGCGGATTTCGGTCTATGCGCAGGGACGCGACTATCATGACGTGGTCAAGAAGGGGTTGAAGGCCCTCGCCCGCTGGCTGGTTGAGCAGCATCCCGGCGCGCTCAAGGTCTTTGTCGATACCGCCCCGGTCATGGAAAAGCCGCTGGCGGAGGCTGCGGGCCTGGGCTGGCAGGGGAAGCACAGCAATCTCGTCAGCCGTGCGCATGGAAGCTGGCTGTTCCTGGGGGCGATCTACAGCGAGATCGCGCTGGCGCCCGATGCGCCGGAGAAGGACCATTGCGGCAGTTGCACCGCCTGTCAGGCGGCCTGCCCCACCGACGCCTTTCCTGCGCCCTATATGGTCGACGCGCGCCGGTGCATTTCCTACCTGACCATCGAGCATAAAGGGCCGATACCGGAGGAGTTTCGAGCCGGGATCGGCAATCGCATCTATGGCTGCGACGATTGTCTGGCCGTCTGTCCCTGGAACAAGTTCGCGGACGCGGCGGCGGCGAACCGCGCCTTTGTCGGGCGGGCGGAGCTGGCGGCCCCGGAACTGGGCGACCTGCTGGCGCTGGACGATGCGGGCTTTCGCGAGATTTTCTCAGGCTCCCCCATCAAGCGGATCGGGCGGAACCGGATGGTGCGCAATGCCGCGATCGCGGCGGGGAACAGTGGTGACAGGCGGTTGGCGGGCCGGTTGCGGGCGTTGGTGGCGGACGACGATCCGGTGGTGGCGGAGGCGGCTCGCTGGGCGCTGCAGCGGCTGGCCTAGCGCTTGTCCTGTTCAAGCGCATGAACGGGGCTCCCGCCTTCCGCGGGAGCGCCTCCCTCTCCCATCGAAAAGATCATTTCGCCTGCAAGGCGGCAGAGCAACTTGCGGGGTCGACGTCCGTGCCTGTGGGCGTACGCGCATCGACATGGGTGACGAGCGGCTCCTTCCCCTGCGGCGGCAGGTAGAGATAGGCGTCCAGCACGCAGCGGCCATTGGCGAATTGCAGCTTGCGCATGGTGCTTTCGCGAATGTCGAGCCGGGGTTGGCCGAACAGGTGCATGAGCTGCTTCGCGTCCGATCCGATCAGCGGACCGGGGCGGGTGAAGGCGCTGGCCGGCGGACCGGCGGGCGGGCGGGCGATCTGGGTCGCGGGCGGCGGCACGACGCCTCCGCAAGCGGCGAGGGTCAAGAGCGAAGCCAGGACGAGCGCCGGATGAGGACGGGTCATGGCATGTTCCTTCGGGCACCGTGCAGCATGTGGACCGCCATAGCCGCGCTCCAGATCGGTGCAAGCAGGTTGAGCAGCGGCACGAGGAAGATCAGCGCCGAAGCGAGGCCCATGAGC
The DNA here is from genome assembly GCF_024611135.1 of Sphingobium sp. CFD-2. Classification (NCBI taxonomy): domain Bacteria; kingdom Pseudomonadati; phylum Pseudomonadota; class Alphaproteobacteria; order Sphingomonadales; family Sphingobiaceae; genus Sphingobium; species Sphingobium sp. CFD-2. Next base: position 3,314,110 of record NZ_CP084405.1, read on the forward strand.
CACCGGCTGCCGCGCGGGATCGGCGGCAGGTCGGGATGGCGGGGCTCGACCATGTCGGCCATGTCCCGGCCCAGCAGAGCGGCGTTCAGGATCAGGAACAGGCCCAGCGTGCCGATGCCGGTCGCCAGCAGCAGCAGATAGGCCGGCAGGGCAAGCAGGTTCCAGCCGACGGCCCGCAGGATGGAGCGCAGCGCGAAACGAAGGCTGCGGCCCCAGCCGACCGGCCGGGCGCGGGCGGCCGCCGCGGGGTAGCTGTCCCGTTCTACGGCAATGACGATGTCGTCGGCAAAGAGGCTCATGATCGCCATGGCGGTGGCGCGGAACAGCAGCCAGCCGGCGGCGATCACGCCGATGGCGGTCGCGGTCGCCTCCGCCACCCCGCCCCAGCCCGCGCCCGGCATCCAGCCATAATGCAGGCGGGCGGCGTGGATGCCGGTCCACAAGGCGGCGGCGAGGACCGCGAAGGCGAGCAGGGTCAGGAGCAGCGTCCTGAACAGCAGCCGGAGGGCGGCACCGTGGAAGATGGAAGGGAATGCGCGAAGGACGGCGGCAAGGACCATGACACCGCTATTCCCGCCCTGGCGCGCAGCGTCAATCAGCGCCGTTGCGCAGCGCGCCCCGGATCGGTAGAGACGGCGGGATTTTTCCCCTTATTCACGAAGGATTTTGCGTGACCGCTGCTGCCCCCACGCTTGATGTTGTCGCCATCGGCAATGCCATTGTCGACGTGCTCGCCCGGAGCGACGACGCTTTCCTGGCCGAACATGCCCTGACCAAGGGCGGCATGCAGCTGATCGACGCGGAAACGGCGGAAAGCCTTTATGCCGACATGGGCGCGGGCAAGGAGATCAGCGGCGGATCGGCGGCGAACACGCTGGCGGGGCTGGCCGCGCTGGGCAAGAAATGCGGCTTCATCGGGCAGGTCAATGACGACCAGTTGGGCGCCGTCTTCGCCCATGACGTGCGCGCGCTCGGCATACGCTACGATACGCCGGCGATGCAGGGCGACGTGCCGACGGCCCGCTGCCTGATCCTGGTGACGCCCGATGCGCAGCGGACGATGAACACCTTCCTGGGGGCGTCGCAGTTCCTGCCCGAGACGGCGCTGGACCTGGACCTTATCCGTTCCGCGTCCATCCTCTATCTCGAAGGCTATCTCTGGGATCCGGAGCAGCCGCGCGCGGCGATGCGCGCCGCCATCGACGCGGCGCGGGGCGCGGGGCGGAAGGTCGCCTTCACCCTGTCGGACAATTTCGTGATCGACCGCCACCGCGCCGACTTCATCAACCTGATCGACCAGGGGCTGATCGACATCCTCTTCTCCAATGAAGGCGAAATCCAGTCGCTGGCCGGGGTGCATGATTTCGACGCCGCCGTGGCCGCCATCGCCGCGAAAGTGCCGATGCTGGTCTCGACCCGCAGCGAAAAGGGCGCGATCGCCATGGTCGACGGCGTGCGGTACGAAGCGCATGCGGCGCCGGTGGCCGAAGTGATCGACACGACCGGTGCGGGCGACCTGTTCGCGGCGGGTTTCCTGGCGGGCCATCTGGAAGGGCTGGAGGTCGAGAAGTGCCTGAAGCTGGGGGCGGCGGCGGCGGCCGAAGTGATCTCCCACTGGGGCGCGCGGCCGGAGGACGACCTGAAGGCGATCCGGGCGAAGACGCTGGGGTAAGATGGGAGGCCGGGCGAAAGTCCGGCCTTTTCCTTTGCGTCAGGCCGGCTTCTGCTTTCGGAACAGCGCGCGGTCGTCGGGGCCGAACCCCCAGCGCCAGATGACGAAGCCGTAGACGCCGAGGATGGTGAAGACGCCGAAGACAAGCTCCACCCACTCGAAATGAGGTGGCAATGCGACGAAAGCCGCGCCAACGATGCAGGCGACGCCGGAAGCGCTGAGCAACGGCCAGCGCCAGGCGTTGACCCTGGCGCCCAGCAGGTTCGACAGCAGGCGCGCCTTGACCAGCGCACTGACGCCCAGCGCTATGCTGAGCGCCAGCGCCGGCGCGGCGGCGATGGCCATGTCGTGCAGGCCCAGGCGCCGCGCCACGAAGATCAGAGCGAAGCTGAGCGCCGCCTGAAGCCCGATCATCAGCAGCGAGATCATCAGATTGCGGTGCCGCGCGATATAGACCAGCGCCGATTCGCTGACCACGGCGGTCGCCGCCACGACTTCGGCCAGCAGCAGGAAGGCGAGCGCACCCGTTCCGCCGACGAAATGGGGGCCGACCAGCCCCATCACCGCTTCGCCCGGAATGCCGAGCGCAAGCGCGATGCCCGCCTGCGCCGCGATGATCCAGAAGCCGACCTGGCTCACCTGCCGCGCTATGGCGGTGAGATTGCCCTCCGAAAGATTGCGGGTGATGACCGGGCCCAGGATCGGGTCGAAGCTGGTCTTCAGTTTCTGGGGCAGGGAGGCGACCTGCTGCGCCACATAATAGATGCCGACCACGGCGGGGCTGACGAACAGGCCGAGGATCGCCATGTCCAGCCGGCGCGACCCCCATTCCACGCCGTCCGCCGCCGCCAGCGGCAGATTGCGGCGCGCCAGCCGCCACAGCCGTCCAAAATCCGGGCGCCAGCCATAGGGAATGCCGTAATGGCGGGTCATCGGAATGATCGAGGCGACCAGCGCGGCGATCATCGAGACCACATAGGAGAGGATCAGCCCGTCGCGGGTCGAATAATAAGCGAAGCCGAAGGCGCCGATGCTGATCGCCCAGGGTTCGATGATGGACCGGGCCCGCACCGTGGCGCCGATGTCGAAGCGATAGGCGCAGGCGGCCAGCGCCACGTCGGACCCGGCGACCGCGATCACGATCAGGGCGAGCAGGCGGTCGAGGCCGTTGATGCCGCTGTTCGGGAACATGGCCTGGGGGAAGGCGACCAGGAGCGCGCTGCCGATCAGGGAGGCGATCAGCGTCACCACCATGGCGTCGGTCACGACATGGCTGTGCGGCCGCTCGGTCTGGGCGAGCGCGCCCGCGAGGCCGCGTTTCAGGCCGAGCGTCGCGAGCTGGGCGACGAACTCCACCACCAGCACCGCATAGGCGAAGCGGCCCAGCGCGTCGGCGCCATACCAGCGGCCGGCGATGAACAGGAACGGCAGGCGCGCCGCGAGGCGGAGCAGGAAACCGAACACATTGGTCCGTCCACCCTTGGCAAGCGCCGCAATATCGTCCTGCTGCGCGGGAGAGGCCCCTTCAGCCGCCAAAGAATTATGATCCCCCTGTGACATCAATGCTGTCGCGTCATTTTGTGGAGCCGGACTGTAGCAACAAATGATGATAGGGCGATGAATTTATTCGGCGCGCAGCGGACGGGCGAGCAGCGCATCCATCACTTGGGCGAGCGGCGCGGCATCTTCCAGCAGGGCGCAGACCGCCTCGACCACGGGCATTTCGACATGGGCGGCGCGGGCGGCTTCCCGCAGCACGGGCGCGGTAAAGGCCCCTTCCGCGACGGTCCGGCGGTTGGCCAGCAGGTCGCTGGCAGCCCGCCCCTCCCCCAGCCCCTTGCCGAGCGAGAAGTTGCGGCTGTTGGTCGAGGAACAGGTAAGGACGAGATCGCCCAGTCCGGAAAGGCCAGCCAGCGTTTCGGCGCGGGCGCCCCTGGCCAGACCGAAGCGGGTCATTTCGGCAAAGCCCCGGCTGATCAGCGAGGCGCGGGCATTGAGGCCCAGGCCCGCGCCCTCCGCGACGCCGCAGGCGATCGCGAGGACGTTCTTCACCGCCCCGCCAATCTCCGCGCCGACGACATCGTCGGACAGATAGGGGCGGAAGGCAGGCCGCGCAATGCGGCCCGCAATCTTCGCGGCAAGAGCGGCGTCGGCGCAGGCGAGGGTGATCGCGGTGGGCAGGCCCCTGGCGACCTCATGCGCGAAGGTCGGCCCCGAAAGGACGGCGATGGGCGAGGTCGGCTGCGCTTCCATCGCCACCTCGGACATCAGCAGGCTGGTGCCCGCCTCGATCCCCTTGGAACAGAGGACGAGCGGCGTGCCCGCCGGCGCCTGCGCCACGACGGTGCGCAGATGCTGGGCAGGGCTGACGATCAGCAGCAGATCGCGGTCGGCCATGGCGGCCATGTCGCCGGTCGCCTCGATCGAGGCGCTGAGCGGGATATGGGGCAGGTAGAGCGGGTTCTGGCGGTCGCCGTTGACCGCCGCCACGACTTCGGGTTCCAGCGCCCAGAGGCGGACATGCCGCCCATCCGCCGCCAGCGTCTGGGCCAGCGCGGTGCCCCAGGCGCCTGCTCCGATGACGCCTGCCTTCAGGGAGGGAGCCTTCATGCTTTCACTCCTGCGCCGCGCGCCTTTTCCGCGCCGGGGTCCAGCGGCCAGCGCGGGCGCGCCGGGACCGTGAGGTCGTCGATCAGGCCCGCCGCATAGCGTTCCGCCCCGGCCCATGCGATCATCGCCGCATTGTCCGTGCAGAGCCAGAGCGGCGGCGCGACAAAGGGCAGATCGTGCTTTGCGGCGAGCGCTTCCAACGCGGCGCGGATCGACTGGTTGGCGGCGACGCCCCCCGCGACGACGAGGGCGGTGATGTCCTGAAGGCCCGCCAACTGCCGCTCGGTGCGGTCGATCAGGCAGTCGATGACGGCCTGCTGGAAGCTGGCGGCGATGTCCTCGGTCGAATATCGGCCGGACTGGGCCGCGCGCATGACCGCGCTCTTGAGGCCGGCGAAGGAGAAATGCGGCTCGGCGGTGCCGACCAGCGGGCGTGGCAGGGGAACGGCCCTCGAATTGCCATCGGCGGCGGCCTTCTCCACCGCTGGCCCGCCGGGATAGCCCAGTCCGAGCAGCTTGGCGGTCTTGTCGAAGGCCTCGCCGCTTGCGTCATCGATGGTGGTGGCCAGGCGGGCATAGTCGCCCGGCCCCCGCACATGCAGCAACTGGCAATGGCCGCCCGACACCAGCAGCAGCAGATAGGGGAATTGCAGCGTCGGATCGGCCAGGCGCGGCGAAAGGGCATGGCCTTCCAAATGGTTGACCGCGATCAGGGGCTTGTTCGCGGCATGGGCGAGCGCCTTGCCGGTGACGAGGCCGACCATCACGCCGCCGATCAGGCCGGGGCCGGCGGTGGCGGCGATCACGTCCACATCGCCAAGCGTAAGGTCGGCGTCCTTCAGAGCCGCCTCTATCAAGGGCGAAAGCGCCTCGACATGGGCGCGGGCGGCGATTTCCGGGACGACGCCGCCATAGGGGCGATGCGCCTCCTCCTGCGTGGCGAGGCGGTGGGCCAGGATCTTGCCCTCCGCCGTCACCAGCGCCGCCGCGGTTTCGTCGCAGCTTGATTCCAGGCCGAGGATGATCGTCATTGCCGCTTCCATCTAATGCCCGCGATCATTAGAGCAAGCGGGATCATGCAAAAGCCTTCCCGTCCGCCCCACACGCCCCTTCGCCTTGGCACGCGTGGCTCCCCGCTCGCGCTGGCGCAGGCCCATATGACGGTGGCGGCGCTGCGGGCGCGCCACGGCTGGGACGAGGGGGCGGTCGAGATCGTCGTGGTGCAGACCAGCGGCGACCGCATTCAGGACCGGGCGCTCGCGGAAATCGGCGGCAAGGCGCTTTGGACCAAGGAGCTGGACCGCGCGCTGGCCAGTGGGGAGATCGATTTCACCGTCCATTCGATGAAGGATGTGGAGACGATCCGGCCCGCCGAAATCCGCATCGCCGCCATGCTGCCCCGCGCCGATGTGCGCGACCGCCTTGTGGGCGCGGACAGTTTCGCGGCGCTCCCCGAAAGGCCGGTGGTGGGCACCAGCTCGCCGCGCCGGGCGGCGCAGGTCAGGCGGCTTCGGCCCGACGCGGAGGTCATCCTGTTCCGCGGCAATGTCGCGACGCGGCTCGCCAAGCTGGAAAGGGGGGAGGCGCATGCGACCCTGCTGGCGGCGGCCGGGCTCGACCGGCTGGGCCAGGGCGATGTGGGCGTCACCATCCCCGTCGAGGTCATGCTGCCCGCGCCGTCCCAGGGCGCCGTGGGCATCGAGACGCTGAGCGACAATGAAGCGGTGCTCGATCTGCTGGCGTCGATCAGCGACGCCGACACCTTCGATTGCGTGATGGCGGAGCGCGCGGTGCTGGCCGGGCTCGGCGGCACCTGCCATTCGCCCATTGCGGCGCTGGCCCGGCTGGAGGATGGGCGGGTCCATCTGCGGGCCGAGATCATCAGCCCCGACGGGCAGGAGACGGTCAGCGATGCGCTGCGGATCGGGCGGGACGATGCCGCCGCCGCGGAAAGGATGGGACGCGCTTTGCTGGACAGGGCCAGCCCGACGCTGCGGGCTTTGTTCGAGGCGTGAGGCCCCTCGTCATCCTGCGGCCTGAACCGGGGGCGGGCAAGACCGCGGCGCGGGCGGCGGAACTGGGGCTGAAAACGCGGGTCTTTCCGCTGTTCGCGCCCCGGGCGCTGCAATGGGAGGCCCCTGCCCCGGAAAGATTCGACGCCCTGTTGCTGACCAGTGCCAATGCGACCCGGCTGGCGGGGGAAGGGCTGGCCCGCTATCGGAAGTTGCCCGTCTATGCGGTCGGACAGGCGACGGCGAAGGCGCTGGAGGAAGCCGGATTCGCAGATGTCGTCGCCGGGGATGGCGACGGCACCTCCATTGCGCGGCGGATCGCGGCGGACGGGCATGGCGATGTGCTGCATCTGGCGGGGCGGACGGTGGCGCCGATCGACGCGGGCGCGCTGCGGATCGAGCGGGTCGTCGTCTATGAAATGCTGCGGACCGGCGATGAGGGATGGGCGGAGCGGCTGGAGGCCGGCAGCGTCCTTCTGGTCCATTCCCCGCGTGCCGGCGAATTGCTGGCGCGCCATGTGGGTCCGGGGCTGCGCAGATCACTCCACCTGATCGCCATCAGCCCTGCGGCGCTGGTCGCCTGCGGCACCGGATGGGCCAGCGCTCAGGCGCCCGATAAGCCCGATGATGAGAGGATGCTGGCCCTTGCCGTCCGATTATGCGAATGATTCGCCTCATATGGAAGAAAAGCCCTTGATGAGCGACACGGATGGCCCGTCCGGCGGCGTAGCGGCGCCGCCCCCGGCGCGACGCGGATCCTGGCTGCTGGTGCTGCTGGTCTTGCTCGCCTTTGCGGTCGGGGTCGTGCTGACCGTCCTCGCCCTGCCGCGCATCCAGCGGTGGAATGCACCGCAACGGCCGTCGGTGCTGAGCGATCCGTTGCTGAATGCCGCCGCGCCGGGCGTGCCGATGCGGCCGCTGTCCGCCGATGCCGGGCAGATGCTGGACGCGCGCGTCGTGCAACTGGAGGAACGGCTCAACCGCATCACGGTGGAGGCGCAGGCGGCGTCGGGCAACGCGGCGCGCGCGGAGGGCCTGCTGGTCGCCTTCGCGGCGCGGCGGGCGCTCGATAGCGGGACGCCGCTCGGCTATATCGAGGGCCAGTTGCGCCTTCGTTTCGGACAGGCGCAGCCGCGCGCGGTGGCGACCATCATCAACGCCGCGCGGGAACCGGTGACGCTGGCCGACCTGCGCGCCGGGCTGACGGCCCTGGCCGACCGGGTCACCGTCCCGCCCGCCGACGCGAGCTGGTGGGAAGCGCTGGAACATGAGGCGCGGGAGATCATCACCATTCACCGGGCGTCCACCCCCTCTCCCCGGCCGCAGGCAGCGCTGGACCGGGCGCTGCGCTATCTGGACGGATCGCAGGTCGGCGCGGCTCTCGCCGAGGTGGAGCAGATGCCGGGACGCGCGGCGGCAGACCGCTGGATGCAATATGCGCGGCGCTACATGGAAGCGCGGCGGGCGCTGGACCTGATCGAAACGGCCGCGATATTGGAGCCGCGCCAATTGCGAGCGGCCGACGGCGCGCCGGTGGCGCAGACCTCTCCATTGGCGCCCTGATCCTTCCATAAGCCACTGTCACAAACGGCGAACCGTTCATGCCCGTGGACAAATCTCCATGGACTCGGGAGCCTGTGTCATGAGAATGTCATTTTTCCTGTTGGAAGAAGGAAAGACATTTTCGTGCCGCCCTATGCCGACGCCATTGCCAGTTTCTGGAAGAGCCGCCTGGCCAGCGGACCTCGCGCGGCCGAGCGGCCGTCGCTCCAGCATCTGTTGGGTAATGCATCGGTGCCTTTCGATCTGGCGCGGACACGGGCGCAGGCTGCCCAACTGGCGCGGGCCATCCATGGCGATGGGCGGCAGGTCCTGCTGATCCCGGGCCTGCTCGCAAGCGAGCAGCGGATGGAGCCTTTACGCGCCGTGCTGAACGCGGCGGGTTATGAGGCGCATGGCTGGGGCATGGGCCGCAATTTCGGACCCAAGCCGGACAGTCTGGAACAGATCGACCGCCGGGTGGACGCCATAAGGCGTGAGACCGGAGCGCCCGTCACTCTGGTGGGCTGGAGCCTGGGCGGGCTGTTCGCGCGGGAATATGCCAAATTCGCCATGCATAAGGTCGGCGGCGTCGTGACGATGGGTACGCCCTTTTCCGGCGATCCCCGCGCCAATCATGCGTGGCGGCTCTACCAGCTCGTTTCCGGATTTCCGGTCGACCGGCCGCCCTTCACCTGCCGGCGTGAGGAAAAACCGCCGGTGCCGACCGTGGCGCTCTGGTCGCGTCGGGATGGCGTGATACTGCCCCAATGCGCCAAGGGGCGCGTCGGCGAGCGGGATCGGGCAATCGAGGTCGACTGCACCCATATGGGCTTCGCAGCCGCGCCGGAAGGGATTTTGGCCGTGGGCCGGGCGCTGGAGCTTATGCAGCGGTAGGGCTTTCGGAGCGCCGGGATAGTGGCCCGGGTGGAGAGCGGACAGGCCTGCTTTCTCCCACCGGTCTTGCTTGGGACTGTGGCGCAAAAACAGGCATAAAGGGCTTCGACAAGCTCGGCCCGAACGGTCTTCTGGTCCGCTCCTCACCAAATCTCCCGATCAGACCGACAGACGCGCCAAGGCTTCTTCCCGCCCGATCAGCGGCAGGAGCTGGCCCATGTCCGGTCCATGGTCCAGTCCGGTCAGTGCCCGGCGCAGCGGCAGGAACAGCGCCTTGCCCTTGCGGCCGGTTTCCGACTTCAGCGCTTCGGTCAGGGTTCGCCAGATGGCGGCATCGAAGCTCGCCTCCGCCAGCCGGGCATGCGCCAGGGCCAGGAAGTCGCGATCTTCGTCCGCCGGGAATGGCGCGTCGATCGGGCCGGTGACGATCCGCCACCAGTCAGCCGCCCCCGCCACGGTTTCCAGATTGGGGCGGATGGCCTCCCAGGCCGCTTCGTCCATGCCCTGGAGCAAACGATCCGCAACAGCCGCATAGGGCAGCAGGTGGACGATCTTCTGGTTGAGGCTCGCCAGTTCCCCTTCATCGAAGCGCGCTGGCGCACGGCCGAAATGGGCGAAGTGGAAGCTGTCGATCAGCGGTTGCAGGTCCGTAAAGGGTTCCACCGGCATGGCACTGCCCAGCCGCGCCAGCAGGGAGGCGATGGCCATCGGTTCAAGACCGCTCTCGCGAAAATGCGCGACGCCAAGCGACCCCAGCCGCTTGGAAAGCTTGCCTTCGCTCCCGGTCAGCAGCGCTTCATGGGCGAAGGCGGGCAGTGTCGCGCCCAGCGCCGCGAACATCTGGATCTGCGTCGCAGTGTTGGACACATGGTCTTCCCCGCGCAGAACATGGGTGACGCCCATGGCGATGTCGTCGATCACCGACGGCAGCATATAGAGCCAGCTTCCATCGGCGCGGCGGATCACCGGATCGGACAATAGTTTCGGGTCGAAGCGCTGGTCGCCGCGGATCAGGTCGGTCCAGCCGATGGGCAGGTCATGATCCAGTCTGAAGCGCCAGTGCGGCCGACGCCCTTCGGCTTCATAGGCCGCAATCTGGTCCGCGCTCAGGGACAGCGCCGCCCGGTCATAGACCGGCGGCAGGCCACGACCCAGCAGCACCTTGCGGCGCAGGTCCAGTTCCTGCGCGGTTTCATAGGCCGGATAGACATGACCCGACGCCTTGAGCGCTTCGAACTTTTCCTCATAGAGGGCGAAGCGGTCGGACTGCTTCTCCTCCCCGTCCCAATGCAGGCCGAGCCAGTTCAGGTCCGCCTTGATGCCATCGGCATATTCGGGGCGCGAGCGTTCGAGATCGGTGTCGTCGAGGCGCAGCAGGAACTGGCCGCCATATTTGCGCGCGAACAGCCAGTTGTGCAGCGCGGCGCGGATATTGCCGACATGGAGGTTGCCGGTGGGCGACGGAGCGAAGCGGGTGATGACTGTCATGCGGTCTACAGCGTGCGGAAGGCGTTGGTGATCGGGTAGCGGCGGTCGCGGCCGAAATTGCGGATGCCAAGCTTCACGCCCGGGGGCGACTGGCGGCGCTTATATTCCGCGACATAGAGCAGCCGTTCGATACGGGCGACCGTGTCGCGTTCGAATCCGCGGGCGACCAGTTGCTCGACCGACAGTTCCTCCTCCACCAAACCGTAGAGGATGGGGTCCAGCACCTCATAGGGGGGCAGGCTGTCCTCGTCCTTCTGGTTGTCGCGCAATTCGGCGCTGGGCGGCTTGGTGATGACGCGCTCGGGCATGACGGGGCCATTGGGGCCGAACCCCTCGCCCAGCGACGGGACATTCTCGTTGCGCCAGCGGCAAAGGTCGAACACCGTCGTCTTATAGGCGTCCTTCAGCACCGAATAGCCGCCCGCCATGTCGCCATAGATGGTGGCATAGCCGACCGACATCTCGCTCTTGTTGCCGGTGGTGAGCAGCATATGACCGAATTTGTTGGACAGGCCCATCAGCGTCACGCCCCGGATGCGGGACTGGATATTCTCCTCCGTCAGGTCGCGCTGGCGGCCGGCGAAGACGTCGGCCAGCATCGCATCGAAAGCCTCCACCGCGGGTTCGATGGGGATGCTGTCGTAGCGGACGCCCAGCAGGCGGGCGCATTCGATGGCATCGTCCAGGCTTTCCCGGCTGGTGAAGCGCGATGGCATCATCACGCACCACACCCGGTCGGCGCCCAGCGCGTCCACCGCGACGGCAGCGGAAAGGGCCGAGTCGATGCCGCCCGACAGGCCAAGCACGACTCCGGGAAAGCGGTTCCCGTTCACATAGTCGCGCAGGCCCAGGACCATGGCGTTGTAGATGTCGGCGGGGCGATCATCGAGCGCGTGACGCTCGCCGGGAAGGCAGACCCACTGGCCTTCCCATTTTTCCCATTGCGTCAGGACCAGCGCCTCTTCCCAGTCGGGAAGCTGGTGCGCCAGGCTGAGGTCGCCGTTCATGACGAAGGAGGCGCCGTCGAACACCAGTTCGTCCTGCCCGCCAACGCGGTTCAGATAGACGAGCGGCAGGCCGGTTTCACGAACCCGGGTCCCGGCGACGGCGTTGATGCGGCGGTCGTCCTTGTCGACCTCGAACGGGGAGCCGTTGGGGCTGATCAGGATTTCCGCGCCTTCCGCCCGCAAATGGGCGGTGACGAAGGGAAACCAGATGTCCTCGCAGATCGGGACGCCGATGCGAACGCCCCGGAACTCGATGGGCGCGGGCAGCGGACCGGGGGCGAACAGGCGCTTTTCGTCGAAGGTGCCGTAATTGGGCAATTCCCGCTTCTGCCGGATGGCGGTGACCGCGCCATTCTCCAGCAGGGCGACGACATTGAACAGGACGCCTTGCGACGCCACGACCGTGCCCACCAGCATGGCGGGGCCGCCGTCGGCGGTCGCCTGCGCCAGCCGGTCCAGCTCATGATTGGCCCGGTCCACCAGCGCGGGCTTCAGCACCAGATCCTCGGGCGGATAGCCGATCAGTTGCAGTTCGGGATAGACGATGAGGTCCGCCTCCATCGCCCGCGCACGCCATTCCAGCATCGCGTCGGCATTGGCGGACAAGTCGCCCACCGACTGCGTCATCTGGGCCAGGGCTATCACGAGTTTGTCGGTCATGGTCCGCGCCCCTAGAGCATTTTGCAGCAGCGCGCAAAAGCGCCTTTTCAGGAGGGGCCTCCGCCGCTAAAGGGGCCGCGTTCCGACAGCGTCACCAATTTGTCACGCCATTTAGTTCTAGGGGTTTGGCCATGAAGCTCATGACCGGCAATTCCAACAAGCCGCTCGCGGCCGCCATCGCCGACTATATCGAGATTCCCCTGACCGACGCGAGCGTCCGCCGCTTCGCCGACGAAGAGGTTTTCGTGGAAATTCACGAGAATGTCCGCGGCGAGGACGTGTTCGTGATCCAGTCGACCAGCTATCCGACGAACGACAATCTGATGGAGCTGCTGATCATGATCGACGCGCTGAAGCGCGCGTCGGCCAAGCGAATCACGGCGGTGGTCCCCTATTTCGGCTATGCCCGGCAGGATCGGAAGCCCGGCCCCCGCACGCCGATCTCGGCCAAGCTGGTCGCCAATCTCATCACCACCGCAGGCGCCAACCGCGTACTGTCGGTGGACCTGCACGCCGGGCAGATCCAGGGCTTCTTCGACATTCCGACCGACAATCTGTTCGGCGCGCCGGTCATGTCGGCCGACATCCAGGCGCGCTTCGGCGACCGCAACCTGATGGTCGTGTCGCCGGACGTGGGCGGCGTGGTGCGCGCCCGCGCCCTTGCCAAGCGGCTGGACAACGCCCCCCTCGCCATCGTCGACAAGCGGCGCGAGCGCGCAGGCGAATCGGAGGTCATGAACATCATCGGCGACGTGAAGGGCCGCTTCTGCGTGCTGATCGACGACATCGTCGATTCGGCGGGCACGCTCTGCAACGCCGCAGCCGCGCTCAAGGCGGCGGGGGCTGAGGAGGTGGCCGCCTATGTCAGCCATGGCGTGCTGTCGGGCGGCGCGGTGGCGCGGGTCGAGGCGTCGGAACTCAAGGAACTGGTCATCACCGACTCGATCCAGGGTACGGATGCGGTCTGCGGCGCGAAGAGCATCCGCCATCTGCCGATCGCTCCCCTGTTGGGCGAGGCGATCAAGCGCATCGCGGACGAAAGCTCCGTTTCCAGCCTGTTCGACTGAGATCGCCGCCAGGAAGCCGAAAAAAGGCTGCCGATGATCCCATCGGCAGCCTTTTTCATGTCCGTTCGGCAAAGTCGCGCGGCGCGACTTTGCTCAGTTGCGCGGAAACAGCAGCAGCGGCAGGCTGCACACCAGCGCCATCGCCAGGAAGATGCGCTGGCTGAGTGAAATGCCGAGCGGCTTGTCGCGCCACAACCAGGGGCAGGTCAGCAGGGCCAGCATGAACAGGATGTTCGCCAATGCGGGCGAACCGTCGGCCGGCAGATCCTGCCACAGCGCCAGCCCTCCGAACAGGGCCATGAAACTTACAATCCAGCCGACCAGCGCCACCAGCAACTCCTTCGAGACATATCGAAGGATAGGACGGCGCGAACCGCCGGAAGTTTAGGCGGAATGCGCCCAGGGGTCGTAAGTGCCGAAGCTCCAGACATTGCCCTCTGGATCGAGCGCTTCATAGCCGCGACCGGGATAGCCGTCATTGTCGTGCGGCTCGCTGACCACGACGGCGCCTTCATTCCGTGCGTGAAGGCAGTGGGCGTCGGCGTCGGGCACGACCACATAGATGCAGGTGGTGACGCCGCCCAGTTCCCTGGGCGTGCTCCAGCTATAGAGCGATTCCATCGCTCCGTCGCGGACGCTGCCCAGCATGACCATGCCCTCCCCCAGCACCAGCTGGGCATGATGGACGATGTGCGGGTCGTCCACATCTTCGTAGCTGGCCTGCACTTCGAAACCAAAAGCCCGGCAGAGAAACCGGATGGCGGCGGGCGCATCGGCATAGCGCAGGCCGGGGATGACGGGGGAACCGGGCATCACATCCCTCCTTCAGGGAATCGGAGAGGCCCAGCCTATCCTTTAACTTCGCCCGTCGCGACAGTCCTTTGCATTTTCACGGCGGTCGACCGTTCCGCCGGGCGGGAAAATGCTCTAGGCCCATGGCATGACGACCCGCGACGATCTGGCCCTTGCCAACCGCCTTGCCGACGCCGCCCGCGCGGCGATCCGCCCCTTTTTCCGCGCGCGCTACGACATGGAATTCAAATCCGACAAGTCCCCTGTGACGGAGGCGGACAGGGCTGCGGAAGCAGCGATCCGCGCGATCCTGGAGAAGGAACGACCGCAGGACGGCATCATCGGGGAGGAATATGGCGCGAGCCGCGAGGATGCGGAACGGGTATGGATCCTCGATCCCATCGACGGTACGCGCAGCTTCATCGCCGGGCGGCCGATCTTCGGCACGCTGATCGCGCTGACCCAGGCGGGTTGGCCGACCGTCGGGATCATCGACCAGCCCATTGCGGAGGAACGCTGGGCGGGAATGATGGGGCAGCCGACGACCTTCAACGGCAAGCCGGTGACCACCCGCGCCTGCCGCGCCCTGGACGAGGCGATCCTGGCCTCCACCGCGCCGCAGCTTTTCCCGGGCTGCAGCGGCGAGCATTTCTCACGCCTTGCGGGGCAGTGCCGCGACACCGTCTGGGGCGGGGACTGCTATAATTATGGGCTGGTCGCGTCGGGTCATGTCGACATCGTGGTCGAGGCGGGTCTCAAGCTGCACGATCTGGCGGCGCTGGTGCCGGTGGTGGAGGGCGCGGGCGGGCGGATGTGCGACTGGACCGGCGAGCCGCTCACGCATGACAGCGACGGTCAGGTGATAGCGCTGGGCGACGCCGCGCGGCTGGATGACGTGCTGGAGGCGTTGGCCGAGGGGCATGAGGGTCATTAGGGCGCTAATTATTTCAGGAGGGTGTATCACTCGTCCAGCTCGGACGGCGATCTGTTAGCTGGGAAATGAGCCTATCGCCGCTCAGCACCCCGCGATTGGTGCAGGGCGCCAGTGCATCAGAAGATGCCCAGGAATTTCTTCTTCTGGCTCTTATTTTCGCGGGCATTGCCCTTACCGGCTTCATCCTTGGCCGTGGTGCCGCGGCCGACATCGTCGCGGGGCTTGCCGCCCTTGGTGCGCTGGGCGGCGGCCGTCGCGCCGGCAAGGACCGGACCGCAGGCAGCGCTCTTCGCATCCCCGACATCGACGAAGGCAAGTACCGAGGCAAGCGGCGTGGCGGCTATGCCGAGCGCCGCAGCCGCGCCGCCGCGCGCGACCAGTTCGGGGCTGATCACGTCGATGCCCGGCTTGGCGAAATATCCGGTGATGCCGACAGGCGACTGACCCGAGAACAGGCTGAACTTCTTGCCGTCGGCGCGGAAGGCGAGGTCCAGGCTTTCGTTGCGAAAGGAGAAGCCGCCCCTGCCCAGCATCACATTCTTGCGCGTGTCGATGATGATCGGATCGGCGGCGGCCACGCCGTTGCGCACGGTGAAGGCGATCAGGCCGCAATTGATCTCCACCGGGTCCTTCAGCTTCTTCTGGAACATCTTGGTGATGAAGGTGCCGATGTCGAGTTCCGCCAGTTGGACGTTGCGCGCCCACATGGAGCCCGCCGGCAGGATCACGGCGATGCGACCGTTGGACGTGCTGAGCGAATCGTGCAGCGTGTTGCCGAGGCCGGTCATCTGGACGCGCGCCTTGATCGTGCCGGTGGTGCCGGATTCCTCCACGCCCCAGCGGGAAAGCAGCTTGCCCATAGGCGTGGGCGACAGTCGGATGTCGTAGCTGGTGCGAACGGGTTCTGTCCGGGCATTGATGCTGATGTCGGAACTGACATGACCGCCCGACATGTCGAATGTCAGCGGCGACAGCCTGAGCAGGCTGCGGTCGAGCGAGAGCGTCAGGCCGATATTGGACACCGGCAGATTGTCGGCGCGGACCCGGCGGACGTCATAGCGGACGCGCGCATCGAAATTGCGCAGCGCCTCCACCCGCAGCGGCGCGTCGGGCAGGACGCGCGGCGTGCCGCCCACCGTCTGGATCGCGCCCGCCTTGCCCTGCCTCTCCAGCCGCTGGGGGTCATAGCCGATGAACGGGCCGACATCGACGATGTCGAGGCTTTGGGTGGCGAGGTCGGCCTTCAGCAGCAGGCGGTCGTCGGGCAGGGACACGGTCATGCGCCCCGCCAGATCGCTGTCGCCGAAACGGCCCTTGAGATGGGTGAACCGCCACTCCTCGCCAGCCTTGGTCAGCGCGGAGGTGAAGCGATAGGCGCGCGTTTCGGGAATGGCGACGCCCAGGAAATCGAACAGCCGCGCAAGATTGGGGCCATGGGTGAGCAGACGCAGGTCCGCCCCCTCGATCTCCGTCGCGCCGGGAAGCGTGCCGCTGACCTCCAGCACGGTCGCGCCAGCCTCGGCCCGGAGGGCAAGCCTGTTCCGGCCGCCCGTCACCGTCTGGTTGGGCGAGAGCAGACCGCCGCGCAGCCTGAAGGGGCGGCCCCGCATCGTGCCCGTGCCGGAAAAGCGCACGTCGCTGGCAAAGCGGGTGTCCTGCGCCCTCACCGTCTCGAATCCGATGTCGGCGTCGAGCTGCATGCGGGGGTCGCGATAGCGCAGCGTCGTACCGGCCAGGAGGGCGCGGCGGATCAACGGCAGGTTGAGCGGCTCGCCCTTCCTGCCGGGATCACCGAAGGTCCATGTGTTGCTCCTGCCGTCGCGCGACCATTCCAGATCGGCGGCGGCATTGCGCAGTTCGAGCCAGCGGACCTTGTACTTGTCCCCGAAGAGAAGGCTGAGGGGCGCGATCCGGCTATCGATCAGATCGGCGCGGAAAAAGGCGGGCCGGCTGGCCCAGGGCGTATTGGCGACGGCGATATGCTCGGCGCGGAACTTGATCGTGATGGGGTCGAAATAGAGCTGGAAGTCGCCGCCGACGCGCACGGCGCGTTCAAGGCGGTTGCCGAGCATCCGTTCGAAGGGATGCTTGAGGAAGCGGCCCTTGGTGATGAAGAGCATGAGCCAGAGCGCGAAGAGAATGCCGACGATCCAGAGCAGGATGCGCACCGGCAGGGGGAGCCTTCGCCAGCCCTCTCTCGCGCGCTGGACATAATGGCCCGTGCCGCGGGGGCGCGGCATTTCGCTTGTCGGCCTATCCGGCCGATCGGGGCTTGCCGGCATGTCCGGCCGGAGGGGATCGGCGTCGGCCATGGCGGTTCAACGCCGATCCGCCTTTTTGGGTCCGAATCGCTTGCGTTCGGGGATGCTTCCGACTATGGGCCGCCCTTCGCGATATTTGGAAGGACCGCCCGGCTAACTAGGGCTGCCGTGGCTGTCCGTAATCGTCGCGCTTTGAAAAGGAGACGAAAATGCCCAAGCTCAAGACCAAGAGCGGTGTGAAGAAGCGCTTCAAGTTCACCGCTTCCGGCAAGGTCAAGCACGGCGTCGCTGGCAAGCGTCACCGCCTGATCAGCCACAATGCGAAATATATCCGCCAGAATCGCGGCACCTCGGTCATGTCCGACGCCGACGTGGCTCATGTGCGCCTCTGGGCGCCCTATGGCCTGAAGTAAGGGAGGGCTGACCAATGGCACGTGTCAAGCGTGGTACGACCACCAAGGCGAAGCATAAGAGGATATTGGATCAGGCGAAGGGCTATTATGGCCGTCGCAAGAACACGATCCGCATCGCCCGTCAGGCCGTCGAAAAGGCCGGCCAGTACGCCTATCGCGACCGCAAGGTCAAGAAGCGGACCTTCCGCGGCCTGTGGATCCAGCGCATCAACGCCGGTGTCCGCGCCGAGGGCCTGACCTATTCGCAGTTCATGCACGGCCTGAAGCTGGCCGGCGTGGATCTGGACCGCAAGGTCCTGGCCGACATTGCGATGCACGAAGGCGAGGCGTTTAGCGCCATCATCGCCCAGGCGAAGGCTGCGCTGCCCGCGGCCTGAGCTTAGAACGGTCGCAAGATCGTCCAAAGGGGCGCCGGGGCAGATGCCTTCGGCGCCCTTTTTGATTGGCGTGAACCCCCATCTCCGCTCACCCTGGGCGAAGTCGAAGGTTCTGCTGAGCCGCAGGCGAACGGTTTCGCCAGGCTCAAGCGCTGGCTTCGGCTTCGCTCAGCCCGAACGGTATTGAAGGAATATCCCTCATGTCGCTGCATGTCTGGTGGCTTTATGTCACGGCGGTTTTCCTGATCTCGGCCACGCCGGGACCGAACATGCTGCATGTGATGACGCAGAGCATTCATCATGGCCCGCGTCGCGCGCTTGCCACCATGGCGGGGCTGATGAGCGCGATCCTGCTGTGCCTGATCGCCTCCGCGCTCGGGCTGGGGGCGTTGCTGAAAGCCTCTCCGCGCCTGTTCGACGGGTTGCGCTATGCAGGTGTCGCCTATCTGATCTGGCTGGGCGTCAAGGCCTGGCGCGCGCCGGTGGGTGAAGCAGGCGAGGTGGGCGCCACGCGGGCGCGGTCGCTGCGGGCGCTCTATGGCACCGGGTTGCTCACCGGCCTCAGCAATCCTAAGCTCATCATCTTCGCGGCCGCGCTGTTTCCGCAGTTCATCGATACCGATCGGCCCTTTGCGGTGCAGCTGGGCATATTGGTGGCGAGCTTCGTCGCCATCGAGTTCGGCTGGCAGTGCGTCTATGCGCTGGGTGGCATGAAGCTCGCCCGCTGGCTGGCGCCCGCGAACCGGCAGCGGTTGTTCAACCGGGGAACGGGGTTGATGTTCATCGGCTTCGGCGGGGCGTTGCTGGGGGCGCGGGCGTAAGTCCCCGCTTTTCCACCTCGTCATTCCCGCGAAAGCGGGAACCCATCTCCCGAGGAATGCATGAAACGCGAAATCAGCCCAACGGTCTACATATTGGCGAGCCGCCGAAATGGGACGCTGTACACCGGCGTTACCTCCGACCTTGTAAAGCGTCTATACGAACATCGAAACGGCTTGATTGAAGGCTTCACGAGCGACTACGGCGTCAAGCGCCTTGTCTGGTTCGAAATGCATGACGCGATCGATGGCGCGATATTGCGGGAAAAGCGGATCAAGAAATGGAACAGGCAATGGAAGATCGAGCTGATCGAGGCTGGAAATCCCGAATGGGATGATCTGGCCCTGGCTTTCGGCTTTGAACCCCTCCGCGAGAGGGCAGGAGATGGGTTCCCGCTTTCGCGGGAATGACGGGAAAGTGGAACGACGTTCGATGACTGAGATTGCCAATCTGAAAGCCGGCCTGATCGCGGATATTGCCGCCGCCGACACGCTCGACGCGCTGGAGGCGCTGCGGGTCGGCGCCTTGGGCAAGAATGGCGTGGTGACGGGGTTGCTCAAGACGCTGGGCCCGATGAGTCCGGAGGAGCGGCTGGAGAAAGGCCCCCCGATCCAGGATTTGCGGGAGAGCGTGACGGCGGCGCTGGCGGAAAGGAAAGCGGCGCTGGAGCAGGCGGCGCTCGATGCGAAGCTCGCGGCCGAGAAGATCGACATGACCCTGCCCGCCGACACCGGTCCACAGGGGTCCGTGCATCCGGTCAGCCAGGTGATGGACGAACTGGCGGAGATTTTCGCCGATCTGGGCTTCTCCGTGGCGACGGGGCCGGAAATCGAGGACGACTGGCATAATTTCACCGCGCTCAACATTCCGGAGACGCATCCGGCGCGGGCGATGCACGACACTTTCTACTTCCCCGACACCACCGATGGGAATGGGGACGGGAAGAAGATGCTGCTGCGCACCCACACCTCCCCAGTGCAGATCCGGACCATGATGAACGGCGAACCGCCGATCCGCATCATCGCGCCGGGCCGCGTCTATCGGTCGGACAGCGACGCGACGCATACGCCGATGTTCCATCAGATCGAGGGGCTGGTGATCGACAAGGGCATCACGCTCGGTCATCTCAAATGGACGCTGGAGACTTTCCTGAAGGCCTTTTTCGAGCGCGACGACATCGTCCTGCGCCTGCGGCCCAGCTATTTCCCCTTCACCGAACCTTCGGTGGAGGTCGACGTCGGATATACGCTGGTGAACGGCCAGCGGGTGATCGGGGGCGACGGCGACGCGCCGGGTGGCGGCTGGCTGGAGGTGCTGGGCAGCGGCATGGTGAACCGGCGGGTGATCGAGGCCTGCGGGCTCGATCCGGATGAATGGCAGGGCTTTGCCTTCGGGACGGGCGTCGACCGGCTCGCCATGCTGAAATATGGGATGAACGACTTGCGCGCTTTCTTCGACGGCGATCTGCGCTGGCTGAAACATTATGGCTTTTCGGCGCTGGATGTGCCCACTTTGAGCGGGGGAGTGGGCGCATGAAGTTCACGCTGAGCTGGCTCAAGACGCATCTTAATAGCGATGCGGACCTGCCGACGATCCTCAAGGGGCTGACGAACATCGGTCTTGAGGTCGAGGGCGTGGAGAATCCGGCGGAGAAGCTGGGCGCCTTCCGCATTGCGAAGGTGCTGACGGCGGAGCGTCATCCGCAGGCGGACAAGCTGCAGGTGCTGACCGTGGATGCGGGCGACGGCCCGTTGCAGGTGGTCTGCGGCGCTCCCAATGCACGCGCCGGGCTGGTCGGCGTGTTCGGGACCGAGGGCGCGGTGGTGCCGGTCAACGGCATGGTGCTGAAAAAGACCGCCATTCGCGGCGTCGAATCCAACGGCATGATGTGCTCGTTCCGGGAGCTGGAACTGGGCGAGGATCATGACGGGATCATCGAACTCAGCGCCGATGCGCCGGTGGGACGGGTCTATGCGGAATGGGCGGGGCTGGACGATCCGGTCATCGACGTGTCGATCACGCCCAACCGGCAGGACTGCATGGGCGTGCGCGGCATCGCGCGCGACCTGGCGGCGGCGGGGCTGGGCACGCTGAACGCGCTGATCGTGCCGACGATCGAGGCGGCGGGGCCCGGGCCGGACGTGCGGATCGAGGATGCGGAGGGCTGCCCCGCCTTCTTCGCCCGGACGGTGCGCGGCGTGAAGAACGGCAGTTCGCCCGAATGGATGGCGAAGCAGTTGAAGGCCATCGGGCAGAAGCCGATCAGCACGCTGGTCGACATCACCAATTACATCATGATCGATCTGGGCCGGCCGCTGCACGTCTATGACATGGCGACGCTGAAGGGCGGGCTGGTGGCGCGGCGCGGCAGGCCGGGCGAGCAGGTGCTGGCGCTGAACGGCAAGACCTACACGGTCGATGAGAGCATGACCGTGATCGCCGACGACGAAGCGGTGCACGACATTGGCGGCATCATGGGCGGCGAGCATTCGGGCGCCACGGAAACCACGACCGACGTGCTGATCGAATGCGCCTATTTCACGCCGGAACGGATCGCGGTGACGGGGCAGAAGCTGGGGCTGACCAGCGACGCGCGCGGACGGTTCGAGCGTGGGGTGGACCCGGCCTTCCTGGACGACGGCCTGTCGATAGCGACCTATCTGGTGACGCATCTGTGCGGCGGCAGCGCCAGCGAGGCGACGCGCGCCGGCAGTCCGCCGCTGGCCGTGAAGACCGTGACCTACGATCCGGCGCAATGCCTGGCGCTTGCCGGCGTCGACGTCGCGGATTCGGAGCAGAAACGCATTCTTGAAAGCCTGGGATTCGAGGTGGAAGGCAATGACGCCACCTTCGAATATCAGGACGGCGTGCCGGTCACGACCCCTGCCACATGGACCGTGACGGTGCCGAGCTGGCGGCGTGATGTCGACGGCTGGCCCGACATCGTCGAGGAGGTGGTGCGCATCGTCGGGCTGGATCAGGTGCCCTCCACCCCCCTGCCCCGCGCCCCCGGCGTCGCCAAGCCGACCGCCACGCCGGAACAGGCCATCGAACGGCGCGTGCGCCGGACGGCGGCGGCGCGTGGGCTGGCCGAAGCGGTCAACTGGTCCTTCATTTCGGAGAAGGAGGCCGCCGCGGTCGGCGGCGGGGCATGGACCCTCGCCAACCCGATTTCGGAGGATCTGAAGGTCATGCGTCCTTCCCTGCTGCCCGGCCTGCTTTCGGCCACGCGGCGGAATGTGGACCGCGGCGCGGCTTCGGTGCGGTTGTTCGAGCTGGGCCGCCGCTATCTGGCGGACAAGGAGCGGCCGACCGTCGGCTTCGTGCTGGCGGGCGAGAAGGTGGCGCGGGGCTGGCAGACCGGGAAGGCGCAGCCCTTCTCCGCCTTCGACGCCAAGGGCGAGGCGATCGCGCTGCTCACCGCCGCGGGCGCGCCCGTCGCCAATCTCCAGAGCTTCGGCGAGGCGTCGGGCGCCTATCATCCGGGCCAGTCGGGCACGTTGCGGCTGGGGCCGAAAACGGTTCTGGCGGAGTTCGGCGTGCTGCATCCCAGCCTCGCCAGGCAGTTCGGGCTGACCGGCGCGGTGGTCGCGGGCGAGATCTTCCTCGACGCGATCCCCGCCCGACGGGCCAGCGGCTTCATGCGCCCGCCCTATGCGCCGCCGGCCTTGCAGGCGGTGAAACGCGATTTCGCGTTCCTCGTCGATGAGGCTGTCGAAGCCGACGCACTGGTCCGTGCGGTCAGGAACGCGGACAAGAAAGCGATCGTTGACGCGCGGCTGTTCGACGTCTTCGTCGGCCCCGGCGTGGATGAGGGCAAGAAGAGCCTTGCCGTCGAGATCACGCTGCAACCCGGCGACAAGAGCTTTTCCCAGGAAGAGCTGGACGCGATCAGCGCGGCCGTGGTGAAGGCGGCGGAAAAGCTGGGCGGCACTCTGCGGGGATGAGGCTGTTCGCCGGGATCGAGGGGAAAGCGCGGCTTGCCGGTCTCTTCCTTCTCGGCGGCATGGCGGCGCGCGGCGTGGGTGAGGCCATGATCCGCGCCGCTCTGGTCGTGCCCGGTTCCGGGCGGGAAACGGCGCGGAACATAAAGGACTTTCCCTGGGCCTATCGCGCGGCGGAGGCGACCGATCTGGCGATGGCCTGCGCCATGCTGGGGGCGACCGTACTGCTTTATGCGCTGTTCGCGCCGGGCGGGAGGCATGTTGCGCGGATGGCGGCTTTGCTTTCCGTCATCGGCATTGCGACGCTGGGGGCAGGCAGCCTTCTCTCCATCGCGCCGCTCATCCTGCTGGACGGGGCGCCGCATCCGGGCATCGGCATGGCGCAGACCTATTCGCTCGTGGAACTGACGCTGCTGCTGCGGGATCAGGTTCAGCACGTCGCACGCATCTTCCTGGGGCTGTATCTGCTGCTGATCGGTCTGCTGGCTTTCCGCTCGCGGCGGTTTCCCCGCGCATTGGGCGCGGCGCTGATGTTCGGCGGCTCGGTACAGGCGGTGGCGCGCCTGATGGCGCTGATCGCGCCGGACCTGGCCGACGCGACGGTGATTCAGGCGGACATCGTGGCGGTGCTGGCGGAGGCGGTCTTCGCGCTATGGCTTATTTTTTCGGCTCGTCGGCCTTTTCCTGCGCCGTCGGCGGCGGACTCATGATCTTGCAACCCTTGGCGTCGGCCAGGCCGCGCAAATAGCCGCGCCGGGCTATGCCGGCGGTGACCGCGGCTTCCAGACGACGCTCGGCAGGGGCGGCGCCGCTGATCTCCCGCACCAGGCCGCGAAAGGGGATGATCGAATTGACGATCGTCTTGCCGACCGCTTCGGCTATCTTGCCGGTGCGGTTCTCATTCGCCTTCTGCCCCACGGTGAAGTCGGGGCCAAGCACCGCGTTGAGTTCGTCGAGCGAGGTCTTGAGCGCCTTGCAGCTCCGCAAGGGCGGGCGCTTATAGGGGTCTTCGACCGCCTGCTGGAGCACATCGGGAATCTTGTCCTTGTCGATGCCGACATCCCGCGCGGGCTGGGTCGCGATGGTGCCCGCCTTCTTCAACGTGTCGTCCTTCTTCTCCTGTTCCTGCGCCAGAGCGCCCGTCGAACAGAGCAACAGCGCAGCCACGCCGATCCATTTCATCCGATTTCTCCCTGCTGCTTCTTCAACCCCTTGAGACTGGGCGTGGTTCCGCGCCGGCCTGGCCGCTCCGGACTCTTTCTTTTCCGCGATTTCCTGACCGGCGGTCGGTTCCGGTCGCCGGGAAATCGCTCTATGCCGGACGGCAAGGGAGATTGCAGCATATGGCGCACGCATTCATCACCATCGATTCAGGCGATCTGAGCGCCGTCGTCAACCCGCTGGGGGCGGAGCTCTGGTCGGTGAAGGACCGGCAGGGGCGCGAATTGATGACCGATGCGGACCCGCGCTGGTGGACGGGACACGCGCCGTTGCTCTTCCCCTTTGTCGGGCGATCGCGCGGGGATGCCTATCGCTTCGAGGGGCGGGATTACGCGATGCCGCAGCATGGCTTTGCGCGGCGCAGGGCTTTCGCGCTGGTGGAGCGGAGCGGTGAGGCCGTGACCTTCCGGCTGGAGGCGGATGCGGAGACGCGGGCGGTCTATCCCTTCGACTTCCGGCTGGACATGCGCTTCGCGGTCGAGGGAGCGGCGCTGCGGATGAAGGCGACGGTGGCCAATAGCGGCGAGGGCGACCTGCCCTTCTCCTTCGGCTATCATCCTGCCTTTGCATGGCCGCTGCCCTAT
The DNA here is from genome assembly GCF_024611135.1 of Sphingobium sp. CFD-2. Lineage (NCBI taxonomy): Bacteria > Pseudomonadati > Pseudomonadota > Alphaproteobacteria > Sphingomonadales > Sphingobiaceae > Sphingobium > Sphingobium sp. CFD-2. Next base: position 3,338,407 of record NZ_CP084405.1, read on the forward strand.
GGCGGGGCGGCGGAGGATCACCGGGTGCTGTTCGAGAAGGCGGAACCCGCGCCGATCCGCAAGGTGGGGGACGAGCCGGGCCTGATCGCGCGGGAAAGCATTGCTTCGCCCGTGGATGGCCAGGTGCTGGCGCCCACCCATGCGATGTTTGAGGGCGACGCGCTGGTCTGGGACCGGCTGGAGAGCCGCAGCCTGTTCTGGGGCGTGCCCGGCAGCAAGGGGCTGAGGATCGATTTTCCCGATACGCCTTGGCTGGGACTGTGGCAAAAGCCGGGCGCGCATTATCTTTGCGTGGAACCCTGGGCGGGGATGGCCGATCCGGTGGGTTTTACCGGAGACGTTTGGGAGAAGCAGGGGATCATGCGGCTGGCGCCGGGGAAGGAACGGGCCTTCCGGTTGGACGTGACGGTGGTGGGCGGCTGAATTCGAGTTGCCTTCCAAAAACGGCCTTACTGGCGCGGCGGCAAAGAATCGCTATATGGGCCGCCCATGAGCATTCCTTCCCGCCGTACCTTCGCCATCATCTCGCACCCCGACGCAGGCAAGACCACGCTGACCGAAAAGCTGCTGCTGGAAGGCGGCGCGATCCATCTGGCGGGGGAGGTCAAGGCGCGCGGGGCGAACCGGCGCGCGCGGTCCGACTGGATGAAGATCGAGCAGCAGCGCGGCATTTCCGTGACCAGCTCCGTCATGACCTTCGAACGCGACGGGGTGACGTTCAACCTGCTCGACACGCCGGGGCACGAGGATTTTTCCGAGGACACCTATCGCACGCTGACGGCGGTGGACTCGGCCGTGATGGTGATCGACGCCGCGAAGGGCATCGAGCCGCAGACGCGCAAGCTGTTCGAGGTGTGCCGGCTGCGCAACGTCCCCATCATCACCTTCGTCAACAAGGTGGATCGTGAAGGGCGCGACGCCTTCGCCCTGCTGGATGAAGTGGCGGACGCGCTGGCGCTGGACGTGTGCCCGATGAGCTGGCCGGTCGGCATGGGCGGCGAGTTCGAGGGGATTTACGACTTCGCCCGGAACCGCCTGCGCCAGCCTTCGGGCGCGAGCAAGGAATTTGAAGGGAAGGAAGCCTCCTTCTCCGGCATCGACGATGATGCTCTGGCCGGGCATCTGTCCGGACAGGGGCTGGCGCGGCTGCGGGAGGAGGCGGAACTGGCGGTGGGCGGCTATGCCGATTTCGACCTTGCCGCCTATCGCCATGGCGACCTGACGCCGGTCTATTTCGGGTCGGCGCTCAAGCTGTTCGGCGTGACCGAACTGATCGACGCGCTGGCCGCCCATGCGCCGCCGCCGCGTGCCCAGCCCGCCGAGCCCGCGCCCGTCGAGCCGGAGAATAGCGAAGTCACCGGCTTCATCTTCAAGGTCCAGGCCAATATGGACCCGCAGCATCGCGACCGAATCGCCTTCATGCGGCTCTGTTCGGGCAAGTTCCGGCGGGGCATGAAGCTGACGCCAAGCGGCAGCGGCAAGCCGATCGCCGTGCATTCCCCGATCCTCTTCTTCGCGCAGGACCGCGAGATTGCGGACGAGGCCTTTCCGGGCGACATCATCGGCATTCCCAACCATGGGACGCTGCGCGTCGGCGATACGCTGAGCGAGAAGGCCGGGGTCCGCTTCACCGGCCTGCCGAACTTCGCGCCTGAAATCCTGCGGCGCGTCGTGCTGAAGGACCCGACCAAGACGAAGCAGCTCCGCAAGGCGCTGGATGACCTGTCCGAAGAGGGCGTGATCCAGGTCTTCTATCCGGAAATCGGGTCGAACTGGATCGTCGGCGTGGTCGGGCAGTTGCAGCTCGACGTGCTGATCTCCCGGCTGGAGGCGGAATATAAGGTCGCGGCCGGGCTGGAGGCTTCGCCCTTCGACACGGCGCGATGGATTTCGGGGGACGACGCCGCGATCAGGGACCTGGTGTCGTTCAACGGCGCCAATATGGCCAAGGATCGCGACGGCAACCTCGTCTTCATGGCGAAGAGCGCCTGGGACATCGGCTATCAGCAGGAGCGGCACCCCAAGGTCAAGTTCAGCGCGACCAAGGAGCGTTGAACGGGGTACGGCCGAATTTGGCCAATTCGAGACATTCCCCTCCCGCAGGCGGGAGGGGTTAGGGGTGGGTGCGAGCGCAGCGAGCTTCCAGCTTAGCCGTTGAAAACTCACGCTGATGTCGCGCCAGCCCACCCCCTAGCCCCCTCCCGCCTGCGGGAGGGGGAATGTCCTGATTCCACCCCTCCCGCTCACCGCCGCAGCAGGAACACCGCATGTTCCGCGAACAGATTGGCGTTCGCATGGGTGGTTTCCCGGTCGCCCTTCAGGAACCATTGGCCGTCTATGGTCCAGCCGCGATCCTTCACCAGGGCGCGGAAATCGTCGACCGTGACATGGTGGATGTTGAGCGTATCGTACCATGTGTCGGGCAGCAGGCGCGTCACCGGCATGCGCCCGCCCCAGAACAGCGACAGCCGCCCGCGCCAATGGGCGAAATTGGGGAAGGATACGAAGGCCTGACGGCCAATGCGCAGCAGTTCCTCCACCACGCGGTCCGGGCGTCGGGTGGTCTGGAGCGTCTGGCTCAAGATCGCATAGTCGAAACTGGCTTCGGGATAAGTGACAAGGTCGGTGTCGGCGTCCCCCTGCACCACCGAAAGTCCCCGGCCAACGGCGGCGGCGACATTGTGCGGGTCGATTTCAAGGCCGCGCGCGTCGACCCGTTTGGTGTCGCGCAGCGCCGCCATCAGCGCGCCGTCGCCGCAGCCCACGTCCAGCACCCGCGCGCCGGGGGTCACGGTACGGGCAATCAGGGCGAGGTCGGGACGCAGGCTCATGCGCGGCCGCCCTTCAGGAAGCCGTCCACCACCCGGTTCAGTTCCGGGCATTCCAGCAGGAAGGCGTCATGGCCGAACGGGCTGGAGAGTTCGACGAAGCTCGCCTGCGCGCCGCCGGCATTGAGCGCGTGGACGATCAGGCGGGATTCCGCCGTGGGATAGAGCCAGTCCGTGTCGAAGCTGACGAGGCAGAAACGCGCCCTGGATGCCGTAAAGGCCTTGGCAAGGCTGCCGCCATGATCCTCCGCAATGTCATAATAGTCCATGGCGCGGGTGATGTAGAGATAGCTGTTGGCGTCGAACCGCTCGACGAAGCTCAGCCCCTGGTGGCGCAGATAAGATTCCACCTGGAAATCGGCGTCGAAGCCGAAGGTCTTGGACCCATTCGGGTTTTCCGGGCGCCCCTGAAGACGACGCCCGAATTTCTCCGTGAGGCCCGCTTCGGAAAGATAGGTGATGTGCGCGGCCATGCGCGCCACCGCCAGGCCCGCGCTGGGGATCGCGCCGTCCGCATAATAATCGCCGCCGCGCCAGTTGGGGTCGGCCATGATCGCCTGCCGCCCGACTTCGTGGAAGGCGATGTTCTGGGCGCTGTGTCGCGCCGTGGAGGCGATGACGACGCAGCTTTCGACGCGTTCCGGATAAAGGGTGGGCCAGATCAGCGCCTGCATCCCGCCCATGGAACCGCCGATCACGGCATGAAGCCGGTCCACGCCCAGATGATCGAGCAGCATCGCCTGGGCGCGGACCATGTCGGCGATGGTGATCACCGGAAAGCGCATCGCATGGGGATCGCCGGTCGCGGGGTCCAGGCTGGCAGGCCCGCTGGAGCCCATGCAACTGCCGATGACATTGGCGCAGACGATGAAATGACGGGCGGGGTCGACCGGCTTCCCCTCCCCCACCAGCCGCCACCACCAACCGGGCTTGCCGGTGACGGGATGGTCCGAAGCGACATATTGGTCGCCGGTCAGCGCGTGGCAGATGAGGATGACGTTGGAACGGTCCGCGTTCATCCGCCCGTAGGTTTCATAGGCGATGTCCACCGGCCCCAGCGCGGCTCCGCTGTCCAGCCGCAGCGGGCCGGGCAGCCGCGCCTGCCGGCGCAGGCCGAAACGGGTGTCATCGGGAAAGGACGCGCTGGCCATATCGGTTCGGGCTAGGACCGGGGCCGGGCTCTGTCAATCGGCCCTTCCGTCGCCTAGATGACGGGCATGACCGACCATTCTTCCATCCCTATCCTCACCTATGGCCCGCTCTATCCCTATCTGGACGACGGGCTGGCACGGCGCTTTGCGGTTCACGCCCTTGCGGCGGATGCCGATCCGGATGCGCTGCCGCCCGAAGCGCGGGAGGCGCGAGCGCTGGTATCCTTCGGATCGGTCGGCGCCTCCGCGGCGATCATGGACGCCTTGCCGAAGCTGGAGATGATCGGGCTGTTTTCGGTTGGCTATGACAAGGTCGATGTCGATCATGCACGGGCAAAGGGCATCCGCGTCACCAATACGCCGGACGTGCTGACCGATGACGTGGCCGACCTGGCGGTGGGGCTGCTCTATGCGACGGTGCGCAATATCGCGGCCAATGACCGGATGGTGCGGGCCGGGGATTGGGCGCGGGGCGTGAAGCCGCCGCTGTGCGGGCGCGTGACGGGCAAGCGGATCGGGATTTTGGGACTGGGCCGGATCGGGCGCGCCATCGCCCGGCGGCTGGAGCCGGTGGCGGGGGAGATTATCTACCACAGCCGGCGGGCGGTGGCGGATACGACCTGTCGCTATGTGGCCGATGCGCTGGATTTCGCGCGGCAGAGCGATGTCGTCATTGTCGCGACCTCCGGCGGGCCGGAGGCGCGCGGGCTGGTCGATGCGGCGATGCTGGATGCGCTGGGCCCCGAGGGCGTGATCATCAACATCAGCCGGGGCAGCGTGATCGATGAGGACGCGCTGGTGGCGGCGCTGGGGGAAAGACGGATCGCGGGCGCGGGTCTCGACGTGTTCGCGAACGAGCCGCATGTGCCGGAAGCGCTGTTGGCGATGGATCATGTGGTGCTGCAACCGCATCAGGGCAGCGCGACCGTCGAGACGCGCAAGGCGATGGCCGATCTGGTGCTGGCCAATCTGGATGCCTGGGCGGCGGGCGAGCCCCTGCTGACCCCCGTGGTGTGAGAAGCGGACGCCCGCATCCAAGCGCTTTGCGTTTCGCTTCGATGACGCTAAAGCGCGGCGCATGACAAAGCCTGCCCCCAAAGACTGGATCCTCGGCATTTCGCCCTATGTTCCCGGCAAGTCGGCCGCCGATGACGGGCGACCGCTGGTGAAGCTGTCCGCCAATGAAAATCCGCTGGGCACCGGGGAAGCGGCGCGGGCCGCTCTGGTGGCGGCAACGGCGGATCTGGCGACCTATCCCGATCCCGGCGCAGCCAGGCTGCGCGAGGCGATCGCGGCGGCGCATGGGCTGGACCCGGCGCGGGTGATCTACGGCACCGGGTCGGACGAATTGCTGCACATCGCGGCGAGCGCCTATGCCGGGCCGGGGGACGAGGTGCTCTACGTCCGCTACGGCTTTTCTGTGTACGACATCGCGGCGCGGCGCGTGGGGGCGACGCCGGTCATCGCGCCGGACGCCGATTACGCGACCGATGTGGATGCGCTGCTCGCGGCGGTGACGGAGAAGACCAAGGTCGTCTTCCTCGCCAACCCCAACAACCCGACCGGCACCATGACGTCGCGGGAAGAGATTGCGCGGCTGCATGCCGGTCTGCGGCCCGACATATTGTTCGTGCTGGATCAGGCCTATGCCGAATATCTGGACGCGGACGAGGATGATGGCGGGCTGGAACTGGCGAAGAATGCCGCCAATATGTTCGTGACCCGGACATTTTCGAAGATTTACGGGCTTGCCGCCGAGCGGATCGGCTGGGGCTATGCCAGCGCCGAGGTGATCGACGTGCTGCACCGCATCCGCGCGCCGTTCAACGTGACGACGGCCGGGCAGGCCGCTGCGGTAGCGGCGATCGAGGACGCCGCCTGGGTCGAGGCGAGCCGGACACATAACCGGAAATGGCGCGAATGGCTGGCGGGCGAGATCGCCGCGCTGTCCAACCATGGGCTGCGCGCCGTGCCGAGCAAGGCGAATTTCCTGCTCATCCTGTTCGACGGCCGGCTGACGGCCGAGGCGGCGATGAAGGGCCTGTGGGACGAAGGCTTCGCCACCCGCTGGCTGCCGGGGCAGGGTCTGCCCAACGGACTGCGCATCACCATCGGCACCGAGGATCAGATGCGCAAGGTCGCGGCCAAGCTGCGCGCCATGGCGGAAGCCGCCTGATGCTGCCATTCTCGCGCGTCACGATCATTGGACTGGGCCTGATCGGCTCCTCGCTGGCGCGGGCGATCCGCGAAGCCATGCCGACTGTTCGCGTGACGGGCCATGATGCCGATGCCGGCGTGCGGGAGATCGCGCGGGTCATCGATCTGTGCGACGACGTGACCGATACGGCGGGCGCTTCGGTGACGGATGCCGACCTGGTCGTGCTGTGCGTGCCGGTGCGGGCCATGGGCGCGGCGGCGGCGGAGATTGCCGACGATCTGCCTGCGGAGGCGATCATCAGCGATGTCGGCTCCTGCAAGGCCGATGTGCTGGCGCAGTTGAACATTGCCTTGCCGGGGCGCACGGTCATTCCCGCCCATCCCGTCGCGGGCACGGAGAATAGCGGGCCGGAAGCGGGCTTCGCCTCCCTGTTCCGGGGCCGCTGGTGCATCGTGACGCCGCCCGCCGACGCCGATCCGGCGGCGGTCGAGCGCGTGTCGGAGCTGTGGCGGCGCGTCGGCGCGGATGTCGAGACGATGGACCCGGCGCATCACGATCTGGTGCTGGCGGTGACCAGCCATCTGCCGCACCTTATCGCCTATACCATCGTCGGCACGGCCAGCGATCTGGAGGATGTGACCCAGTCGGAAGTCATCAAATATTCCGCCGGCGGCTTCCGCGACTTCACCCGCATCGCCGCGTCCGATCCGACCATGTGGCGCGACGTGTTCCTGGCGAACAAGGATGCGGTGCTGGAGATGCTCCAGCGCTTTTCGGAGGATCTGTCGGCCTTGCAGCGGGCGATCCGCTGGAATGACGGGGATGCGCTGTTCAACCTGTTCACCCGCACGCGGGCGATCCGGCGGTCGATCATCGAACAGGGGCAGGACGATCCCAAGCCCGACTTCGGGCGTTCACATTGAATAGCGGCGTACGCCTGCCTTCGCAGCAGCATATCGGCTTATAAAGGCTCGTTCAGCGCATTGATGGCCGCATGGACGCGAGCTTCCGCTTCCCGTCGATCCAGGCCGGGCGGAACGATCTCGCCCACCTTGTAAGTGATCGTGCCGCTGCGCTTCATGAACCTGCCGCGGGGCGAGACGCGGCCGCTGTCGACCGCGATGGGCACGACCGGCAGGCCCAGCAGCACGTAGAGCCCGGCGAAACCGGCGCGCAAGGCCGGGCTTTCGCCATGAGGAACGCGGGTGCCTTCGGGGAAGAGGCAGATGGCGCGGCCCTCCGCCGTGGCGGCCTTGGCGGCGGCGCGCAGGGCGCGCAGCGCGCTCGCCCCGGCGCTGCGTTCGATGGGGATCAGGCCATAGCGGCGGGCGATGCCGCCCCAGAGCGGAATGTCGAACAGCTCGCGCTTGGCGGCGATAGCGGGACGATCCAGCAGGCAGAGCAGGTCGATCGTCTCGAACATCGATTCATGCTTGAGGATGTAGAGATAGGGACCGTTCTCCAGCCTTCCCTCGACCCGGACCTTCTGCCCCAGCAGCCAGCGCGCGCAGCCCCGATGGAAGCGGCTCCACGCGGTGGCGACGCGGGGAATGGAGCGGGGCGCGACCAGATTGACCGCCATGGCCGCAAGGACGAACAGCAGCGATCCCGGATAGAAGATCGACATGAAGGCGAGGGATCGCAGCGCGGTCAGCATGTCCGGTTGAACCGTTCAGATACCAATAAGCGCCGCCGCCCGGCGCAGCAGATATTTATTATATTCACGCGCCAGCATGGTGAGGCTGGGGCGGCTGGGCACGGCGTCGTAGACCAGCGTGACCCGTTCGGGCAAGGCCTGCCGCAGTTCGAGCGCGGAACGCCGCATGTGCCAGTCGGTGGTGATGAGGCGCACCATCTTGAAATCCCGCCGTTCCAGCCAGTGCGCTGTCTCTATGGCGTTGGACCGGGTGTCGATGGCTTCGCGGCCAAGCGTGATGCAACAGGAGAAGAGGCGTTCAGGCGCCTTATATTGCGCGGCCAGCTCCGCCGGGCGGACCGAGCGGTCGACGCCTGAGATCAGCATCCGCTTGGCCGCGCCGTCCTGAAGCAGGGAAAGGCCGCGGTCGATACGCCCGGCCCCGCCGGTCAGCACGACGATCGCGTCGGTCTGGCGACCGTCCAGCGGCTGGGGCAGGAAGATCGCGAACCAGGCGAAGCCCAGCATCCATCCCAACAGGGTGACGGCGATGAAGCGGACGATCACAGCAGCCGCCCCAACGACCGCAGCACCGTCCAGCGCGCCGCGATCCGCGCCAGCAGCACGCAACCCATGGGTATCGCGGCCAGCGCGGCCCAGCTTGTCCACGGCAGCTGGACGCCGCTCAGCAGCTCCGATCCCGTCGCCAGCAGCCGCGCGCCCAGCAGCAGGATCACCAGCAATGCGCAGGCAAAGCCGAGCGCGCCCCCGAACAGCGCGTCGAGGCCGATGCGCCGCTGGAACAGCCGGGCGATCTGCACGTCGGTCGCACCCATCAGGTGCAGCACGTCGATGGTGCCGCGATGGCTGTCATGCGCGGCGCGGGCGGCAAGGACGACCACCGCGCCGGTCGCCAGCGTCATCAGCACGATGATGCCCGCGGCCAGCCAGCCAAGCGCGGAAAGCAGATCCGCGAGCGGCGCGAGGAAGGCGGCATGGGGTTCGATGCGGGCCTTTGGCGAGAGGGCATGGAGCTGTCGGCGGAGCCGCTCGACCTTTGCGTCCGTCTGGCCCGGCGTGAGTTCGATGTCGATCAGCGCCGGTATCGGCAGGTCGCCGCTGGCCGCATCCTGCCCAAGCCAGGGACGGATCTGCTCCGCCAGCGCGGCGGACGGGACCGGACGAACGGCGCGGACGGTCGCGTCCTTGCGCAGTGCGGCGGCTATGGCGGCGCTGAGGCGCTCGCGCTGTTCGGCATTGGCTTCCACGATCTGCACCGTCGCGCGCCCGGCAAGGTCGGCGCCCATCGCCTTCACCGCCGCGCCCAGGCCCAGGCCGGCGGCGGCCGACAGGACCGTCAGGAACATAATGATGGCGATGATCCAGGGCATGGGGCCGGCCACCCGCCCCTCCGGCAGCAGCCGGTGGCGCGCGGCGGCGGCGGCGCGGCGATTGCCCATGGTGCCGGGGGACGCCATCAACCGGCCGCCTGGGGTCGGGGCGGGTAGCGCAGCGATCCGGTCGGATCGGACAGACGGCCCTTGTCCAGCTTCATCATCTGCGCGCTGCCCACCTGCGCGATCAGCGGCAGGTCGTGGGTGGCGACGACGATGGTGGTGCCCAGCCGGTTGAGCGCTTCGAACAGGGTCATGAGGCGGCGGGCCATGTCGGCGTCGACATTGCCGGTCGGCTCGTCCGCCACCAGTATTTCCGGGCGGCCGATGACGGCGCGGGCGATGGCGACGCGCTGCTGTTCCCCGCCCGACAGGGTGGCGGGGCGGGCCTGGCCGCGATCGCCCAGCCCCACCCAGTTCAGCATCTCGCTGACGGGCAGGTCGATCTCGCTCTCCTCCATGCCCGCGACCCGCAGCGGCAGGGCGATATTGTCATAGACCGACAGATGCGGGACCAGCCGGAAGTCCTGGAACACCACCCCGATGCGCCGGCGGAACCCCGGCAGGCGCTTGCGGGGCAGTGTCACGACATCCTCCCCGAACAGGCGGATGACGCCGCGGCTGGGCCGCTGGGCGAGGTAGAGGAGCTTCAGCAGCGATGTCTTGCCCGCGCCCGACGCGCCGGTCAGGAAATAGAAGCCGCCGCTCGCCAGGGAGAAGCTGACGTCGGACAGCGTCTCGCTATCCAGACCATAGCGCAGGCCGACATTTTCGAACTGTACGATGGCCGACATGCGTCTATTTCAGCGCCCGCGCGCTCCCTGCTTCCCCGATGGCCTAGCCATGGCACAGCGGACGGGCGGCCGTAAAGCCCATCCGGCCTGAGTCCGCGAGTCGCGCCCGGGTGGACGGGCATGTTTGAAGCCGCTTGCCCTCGAATCCAACTCATGCCTATGAAGCGTCATGATCCTGGTGTGTCCCAATTGCGCCACGCGCTATATCGTGCCGGACAGCGCCGTCGGCCCGAACGGCCGCCAGGTTCGCTGCGCCGCCTGCAAACATAGCTGGTTCCAGGAAGGCGCCGCGCTCGCCCCGCGAGAGGAAGCATTGGCGACGGCAGGCGTGCCCGAAGTCGCGGCGCCATCGCCTCCGCCTCCACCGCCCCCCCCGGCGGCGCCCCCACCGCCGCCTCCGGTTGAGGAGTCCGCCCCGCCAGCGGTGGAGCCCATCGCAGCGCCCGTGGAGCCCGAACCCGTCACACAAGCCGCACCCCCGGAAACGGCAAGGCCGGACTATCGGTTCGACGATATTTACGGGCGCGCCGAAGCGGATGCGCGCGACGATTGGGCCGAACCCGCGCCGGTAGCGGCGAAGCCCCGGCGCAACCGGCTGAAGATATGGACCTATGCGGCGCTCGCCTTTTGCCTGGCGATCGGCGCGGCCGGCGGGGCGCTCTGGTATTTCGGAACGCCTGGCTGGGCGGTCAATCTGGGCCTGGTGCCCGAGGAAGGCGACCCGGACCTGCTCTTCTATCTTTCCAAGCCTGCCGAGCGGCGCAAGCTGCCGACCGGGGAGGAATATTTCGCCTTTGGAGCGCGGATCGTGAACAGCGGCAAGCAGGTGCTGCCGGTGCCCCCCGTGCTGGTGCAACTGCGCGACAGGCAGAACCGGCTGGTGTTCAGCTGGACCACCAAGGCGGACCGGACCAGCCTGAAACCGGGTGAGGAAGCGTCGATCAACGAAAGCCGGATCGACATTCCGAAAAATGCCGAGAATCTGTCGCTGACTTTCGTGCAGTGATCCGTTCGTCGTTCCTGCGCAGGCGGGAACCCATCTCCTGAACGTGCCGCCTGGGACGACTTATGGGAGATGGATCCCCGCCTTCGCGGGGATGACGATCTCAAAAAATCACGGATAGCTCACCGTCTTCGGCCGTCCCTGGGGGATCGGGATGAATTCCCGGTCGTCGCCAGGGATCAGGGGAAAGCGCATGGCTTCCCAATCCTCGCGGGCCTGCATCAGGCGGTCGGTGGAGGATGACACGAAATTCCACCAGACATGGCGAGGCGTCCGGAACGCCTCTCCCCCGCAAAGTATGACGCGGCCGCCGTCCACGCTCATCAACGTCGCCCTGATGCCGGGCCGCAGGACGTAGAGCGTCTGCGGCTGGAGCATCACCCCGTCCAGCGCCGCGTCGCCGCCGGAGACATAGATCGCCCGCTCCTCCGCATCCGCATCGATCGGGACCGAACCGCCGGGCGAGAGCTGGATGTCGGCATAGATGGTGTTCGCATAGGTGGTGACCGGTGAGGTTGCGCCCCACAGGCTGCCCATGATCACGCGCGCCCGCACCCCAGCGCCATCGATGACGGGCAGGCCGCCTTCACCGACATGCTCGAAGGCCGGGTCCATCTCCTCATAACGGTCGGGAAGCGCGAGCCAGGTCTGGATGGCGGACAGTTTCGACAGCTTTGCCCGGTCCTCGTCCGGCGACCGCTCGCTGTGGACGATGCCCTTGCCAGCGGTCATCAGGTTGACCGCGCCCGGCTCGATCAACTGCTCCGTGCCCAGGGAATCGCGGTGGAGGAAGCTGCCTTCATACATATAGGTGACGGTGGCGAGGTTGATGTGCGGGTGGGGGCGCACGTCCACGCCCTGCCCCGGTTCGATCCGGGCGGGACCGGCCTGGTCGAAGAAGATGAAGGGGCCGACCATGGTGCGATCCTTCACCGGCAGGGAACGATGGACGCGGAAATCGCCCAGGTCATGGGTGGTGGGCGTGATCGTCTGGATGATCGGATCGTTCTGGATGATCGGTTCGGGCGGGGTCATGCTGCGTCCAGTTCGGGATAGTGGCGGAAGACATCTTCGTCGGTGAACGGCAGGCGCCGTTCGCTTGCCAGATAGTCCTGCAATTCGGGCAGCGCCGCAACCCGGTCATGCAGATCGGCAAGGCGCGGGAAGGATGGCGTCAGCGTCGCCATGCGCAGCGGAAAGGCGTAGCGCAATCCCGCGATCAGGTGGAAGAGCGAGAGATCGGCATAGCTCCAGCTTCGGCCTGCCAGCCAGTCGCCCGTCTCCGCGCTCAGGGCATGTTCGAAATAGGTCAGGAATTTGGGGATGCGGCCGGCGCGAAACCCTTGGGCGGCGCGCAGGGCCTCCGCCTTCTGATTCTCATAATAGAGATGGGCGCCGACCGGATGGTGGACGTCATGCGCCTCCGCCACCATATCCATGATGGTGAGCTGCACCTGGGCGAGCCAATAGCGCGGCTTGAGGCCGGTGGGGCCGCATTCATGGCGTTCGGCCAGATAGAACAGGATGTTGGCGGTCTGCGCCACGGTGCGGCCGTCCGTCACCAGATAGGGCGGGGCGAAGGCGGGACCGGCGTCGTGACGCTCCATGTCCGCCATCAGCGCTTCGTCGCCGTCGGTGCGGGCGCGGTCGCGATAGGCGATGCCGCACGCCTCCATCGTCAGCCGCACGAACTCGCCGCGCCCGGCTATGGTGGACCAGTACCAGAAATCATAGGCCATGATGCGCGCCTCCTTCGACGGCGGCACAACGTTCGAACAGGCGCTATGGTGTCATTCGCCCGGCGCGCGAGCCTTTATCGCCAGGGCATGGACCTTTTCGCGCAGCAGGTCGGCCAGCGCGGCATTGACCATCCGCTGGCGAGCGACGCGGTTCTGGCCCGTGAAGCGGCCGGAGACGATCTCCACGGTGAAGTGGCTCTCCCCCGATCCGTCATGCCCGGCATGGCCGCGATGCTTCTCGCTGTCATCGATCACGGCGAGCCGTTCGGGGCTGAGGGCGGCCTGCAGCCGGGCTTCGATTTCGGTGGCGACAGGGCCTTTTAGAATCTCGGTCATCGCCCCTATATAGGCCCTTTATTCCCCGTTGCATCAGGACAATCTTGGCTAGCGATCCCTTCTCGACCCGGCGTTTCAACCGTTTCCACGGCCGCGTGGAAAGCGACCGCCCCTGCGCGGTGCCCGGCTGCGAGGAACCGGGGGAATTTCGCGCGCCGCCCCTGGAAGGAGGCCGGCCGAACCAGGAAGGCCCACGCTGGCGCTGGCTGTGCCTCGACCATGTGCGGGAATTCAACCAGGGCTATAATTTCTTCACCGGCATGAGCCCGGAGGAGATCGCCGCCGCCCAGCGCCCCTATGCGGGGTGGGAGCGGGAAACGCGGGCCTTTTCGTCCAACGCCGCCAGCCCGCCGCCCAGATGGTCGGACTTTCAGGACCCGTTGGACGCCATCGGCGCCAAGTTCAGGGAGCGGATGGCGAAGGCGCGGGCCGACAACCAGACGCGGCAGGACGGGAAATTCCTGTCGCGGGACGACCGGCGGGCGCTGGAGGTGATGGGGTTGCCGATCGACGCCGACCGAAGGGCGCTGCGGCAGCGCTACACCGAATTGCTGCGGCGCTTTCATCCCGATCATAATGGCGGCGACCGGAGCCATGAGGCTTTGTTGCAGGGAGTGATCGAGGCCTATCAATTGTTGAGGAAGGCTGAGGCCTTCGCCTGAACATCGTCGTTCCCGCGCAGGCGGGAATGACTTGTGATCGGTTCATTGCGCTGTCATAGGCGCCGACCCTTCCCCGGAGATTCCTATGACAACCCGCGCCCTGGGCCTTGATTTCGGCACGACCAACAGCGTGGCCGCGCTCGCTGGCGGGGTCGGGTCGGAACTGGTGGAATTTGCCGGCAAGGAAGCAACCGGCGCGGTGTTCCGCTCCGCGCTCTGCTTCTGGCATGACAGCGGCGTGAAGGGCGGCATGGCGCATGAGGCGGGACCATGGGCGATAGCGGAATATCTGGAATTTCCGGAGGACAGCCGCTTCCTGCAAAGCTTCAAGTCGGTGGCGGCCAGCCCGGTCTTCGAAAGCGCGAATGTGTTCGAGAAGCGCTTCCGCTTCGAGGAACTGGGGCAAATGTTCCTCTCCCGCATGGTCGGCCATGCGGGCGGCGCGCTGGACCGGCGGCCGGAGCGGATCGTGGTCGGGCGGCCGGTGGAATATGCCGGATCGCGGCCCGACGAGGCGCTCGCCCGGCGGCGCTATGACGCCATGTTCGCAGGGTTCGGGGACGAGATTCACTATGTCTACGAACCGCTGGGCGCCGCGTTCAGCTATGCCAGCCGCCTGACCGAAGCGGCGACGATATTGGTGGCGGACTTTGGCGGGGGCACCAGCGACTTTTCCATCGTCCGGGTCGAGGCGCCGGGCGCGGCGCGGCGTTGCGTGCCGCTCGGCTCGGCGGGCATCGGCCTGGCCGGGGACCGCTTCGACTATCGAATCGTCGATCATCTGGTGCTGCCGATGCTGGGCAAGGGCGGCAGCTATCACAGCTTCGGCAAGGAACTGGAGATTCCGCGCAGCTATTTTGCCGATTTTGCCGACTGGTCGCGGCTGGCGCTGATGCGCAACCGGCGGACCATGGACGAACTGGCGCGCTTGCAGAAGGCGGCCCATGATCCCGACGCCATCGGGCGGATGATCACGGTGATCGAGAAGGAACTGGGCTATCCGCTCTACGATGCGGTGGGGTCTTTGAAACGGCGGCTGTCGGAGGCGGAGAGCGCGACCTTCCGCTTCGAAGGCGGCGGGCTCACCATCGAAAAGCAGGTGACGCGCGCCGATTTCGAGGGGTGGATCGCGCCCGACATCGCCCGGATCGAAGCCACGGTGGACAAGGCGCTCGACAAGGCGGGCGTGGCGCCCGATACCATCGACCGGGTGTTCCTGACCGGCGGCACGTCCCTGATCCCGGCGATCCGGCGCATTTTCGACCGGCGCTTCGGGAAAGACCATATTGCAACCGGCGGAGAATTGACGTCCATCGCCCATGGGCTGGCGCTGGTCGGGCAGGAGGCCAATTTGGCCGAATGGGCTGCTTGATCCCGGCGTGTTAAGGCCCCACTCTATCGACATGCCTGTCCCTGATGGTTAGGGCAGTGCCGACCAGATCGTTCAAAGAGATTAGAAGATGACCGACATCCCGAACGTCCAGCCCGATACCCGCGCCGAAACGCTGTTGGCCTCGCCCGACCGCGAAGTGGATGCGCGCGACGTGTTCGGCATCGATGTCGACATGAAGATCCCGGCCTTTTCGGAAGCCGACGAGCGGGTGCCCGATCTCGACCCCGCCTATGTGTTCGATCCGGACACCACGCTCGCGATCCTGGCTGGTTTCGCCTATAACCGCCGCGTGATGGTGCAGGGCTATCACGGCACCGGCAAGTCGAGCCATATCGAACAGGTCGCCGCCCGCCTGCGCTGGCCGTGCATCCGCATCAATCTGGACGCGCATATCAGCCGCATCGACCTGGTCGGGCGCGACGCCATCGTCCTGAAGGACGGGCAGCAGGTGACGGAATTCCGCGAAGGCCTGCTCCCCTGGGCGTTGCAGCGGCCGGTCGCCTTGGTGTTCGACGAATATGATGCGGGCCGCCCGGACGTGATGTTCGTGATCCAGCGCGTGCTGGAAACCGACGGCAAGATGACGTTGCTCGACCAGAACAGGGTGATCCGCCCCAATCCCTGGTTCCGCCTGTTCGCTACCGCCAACACCGTGGGTCTGGGGGACACGACCGGCCTTTATCACGGCACGCAACAGATCAACCAGGGCCAGATGGACCGCTGGAATCTGGTGGTGGCGCTCAATTACCTGCCCGCCGCTACCGAGGCGCAGGTGGTGCTGGCCAAGTCCGGCGAATATGACCATGAGGGCGGCCGCAAGGAAGTCGAGAATATGATCAAGGTGGCGGAACTGACGCGTCAGGGCTTCGTCAACGGCGACATATCGACCGTCATGAGCCCGCGCACCGTGATAAGCTGGGCGCAGAATGCGCTGATCTTCAAGAATATCGGCTTCGCCTTCCGCCTGAGCTTCCTCAACAAATGCGACGAGGCGGAGCGGCCGCTGGTGGCCGAATATTATCAGCGCGTCTTCGGCAAGGATCTGCCCGAAAGCGTCGCGCACCGGGCGGCGTGACGTGATCGTCGTCGAACGGATCGATCCGGAGGGCGGGACCGCCCATCGGATCAGCATTCGCGGGCATGAACTGATCGCGGACATGACAGCGCCGGACGGTCATGATGCCGGGCCGGACCCGCATGATCTTTACGATTCGGCCTTGGGCGCGTGCAAGGCGATGACCATGCTCTGGTATGCGCAGCGCAACGGCATTCCGGTGGAGGGCATCCATGTCGGCGTGGTGCGCGATGCGAGCCAGGAGCGGCAGGGCATCTACAAGCTGACCACGCGCATCGCGCTGTCCGGCCCGTTGAGCGCAGAGCAGCATGACAGACTGATCGCCGTCGCCGCGAAATGCCCGGTCCACAAGCTGATGAGCGAGGTCGAAACGCAGATCGAAACCATCGCCGTGCCCATGGTCGGGGAGGGCGAGCGGCCGTGAGCGAGCCTGTCGCCCTGACGCCGGAAAAAGCCCGCCTGCCGCTGGAGAGCGCGTTCAACCTGCGCGACTTCGGCGGCTATGCAACGGCGGACGGGCGCTGCGTGAAGCGCGGCATGCTCTACCGGTCGGGGACGATGGCGCTGCTGACGGACGCGGATGCGGACCATCTCCGCTCGCTCGGCATCAAGGCGATCTGCGATTTCCGCCGCGGCAACGAACGGACCGCCGAACCCACGCTCTGGCATGGGAGCGAGGTCGATTATTTCTGCCGCGACTATGCGGAAAGCAGCGGGCTCCTCGGAGAGATGCTGAAGCGCGACGGCGCGACGGCGGACGATATGCGGCAGACGATGATCGCCCTTTATCGCGTCATCCCGGTCGACCATGCCGAATCCTACCGCGCCATGTTCGCGCGGATCGCGGATGGGCGCGTGCCGTTGCTGATCAACTGCTCGGCGGGCAAGGACCGGACCGGCGTGGGCGCGGCGCTGGTTCTGGCGGCGCTGGGCGTGCCGCGCCCGACAATCGTTCAGGATTATCTGGCGACCAACACCCATGCCGATTGGGACTGGCTGCTGGCGCAGCGCAACACGCTGGTGGCGCGGATGCGGCTGACCAGGACCGACATGCTCGAACCGCTGCTGAAGGCGGAATCCGTCTATCTGGATACATTGTTCGCGACGCTGGATGAAAGCCATGGCGGCGTGGACGGCTATCTGAACGATGTGCTGGGCGTCGACGCCGCGGCACGGGATTCGATGCGCGGAATGTTGCTCGACTGATGGCCGACCGTTCGCCCCTCGACGCCTTCAAGGACGTGCTGTCCGGCGCGGCGCGGTCGATCGCGCGCGACGCGGAGGTGGAGGTGAGCTTCACCGCCGACACGCCGCATATGGCGGGCAAGGCGATCAAGGTGCCGACGCCCGGACGCAATCTGCCCGCCGATCAGGTGGCGCTGGCGCGGGGTTTCGCGGACGCCAATGCGCTGCGGCTGCGGCACCATAATGCGCGGATTCACAACGCCGCCGCGCCTGCCGACGCGACGGCGCGGGCCGTCTATGACGCGGTCGAGCAGGCGCGGGTAGAAGCGATCGGTTCGCGGGCGATGGAGGGGGTAAGGGCGAACCTCAACCATGCGCTCGACCTGAAATTGAAGTCCGATCCGATCCGCCGGGCGCGTTCCGCCGATGAGGTGCCCTTGTCGACCGCGCTGGCGCTCAAGGTGCGCGAGCGGCTGACCGGGCAGGCCGCGCCCAAGGATGTGCGGGCCGGTCTGGCGATGGTCGACCAGTGGATCGAGGACAAGGCGGGCGCGGATCTCGACGCGCTGGCCATGGCCATCGACGATCAGCGCGCTTTCCAGAAGCTGACCTCGGCCATGCTGGAGCATCTCCAGTTGATCGACGCCGACGTGCCGCCCGAAACCGACGAGTCCGAACCGCAGGAAGAGGGGGAGGACGAAGAGCAGCAACAGGAAGACGGCGACAGCGGCGAGGATCAGGCGGGCGACAGCGACGCCTTTGCCGAGGCGCGCGCCGAGGACCAGGGCGGCGACACCGAGGACGGCGAAACCGAATATAGCGACGAGTTCGACGCCGACAGCGAGGAAGGCGCGGAGGATATGGGCGAGGAGGGCATGATGCCCGTCCGCCCGAACCGGCCGATGGGCGACCTGCCGCCGGGCTTCGACTATAAGCCCTATACGCAGCTTCACGATGAGGTCGTGACCGCCGAGGATCTGTGCGACGAGGATGAATTGCTGCGGCTGCGCGGCTTCCTCGACCAGCAGTTGGTGAGCCTGCAGGGCGCGGTGACGAAGCTCGCCAACCGGCTCCAGCGGCGGCTGATGGCGCAGCAGTCGCGGAGCTGGGACTTCGATCAGGAAGAGGGGCTGCTCGACGCGGCGCGCTTGGCGCGGATCGTGATCGATCCGACGCGCTCGCTATCCTACAAGATCGAGCGGGACACCGAGTTCCGCGATACGGTCGTGACGCTGCTGATCGACAATTCGGGGTCGATGCGCGGGCGGCCGATCTCCATCGCCGCGATCAGCGCCGACATCATGGCCCGCACGCTGGAACGTTGCGGGGTGAAGACCGAGATATTGGGCTTCACCACCCGCGCCTGGAAGGGCGGGCAGAGCCGGGAGGACTGGCTCGCCGCCGGGCGTCCGCCGATGCCGGGGCGTCTCAACGACCTGCGCCACATCATCTACAAGAAGGCCGATGAACCCTGGCGCCGGGCGCGCAAGAATCTGGGCCTGATGATGCGCGAGGGGCTGCTCAAGGAGAATATCGACGGCGAGGCGCTGCTCTGGGCGCATAACCGGCTGATCGCCCGCAATGAGGAGCGCCGCATATTGATGGTGATCTCCGACGGCGCGCCGGTCGACGATTCCACCCTGTCGGTGAACAGCGGCACCTATCTGGAGCGCCATTTGCGGCAGGTGATCGAGTGGATCGAGAACCGCTCGCCCGTGCAGCTCGTCGCCATCGGCATCGGCCATGACGTCACGCGCTATTATCGCCGCGCGGTGACCATCATGGATGCCGAACAGCTCGGCGGGACCATGGTGGAGCAGCTCGCCGGACTGTTCGACGAAGATTAGAGGCCCTGCTCGTTCGGGCTTCCGCGATGTCGAAGCCCGGACCTTCCCTTGAAAAGAAGATCGGCAGTTTCGACCTCGTGTCAGCGCGAACAAGCGTTTTGACAGGAGAGTGCAATGAGTGTCGCCTTTCGTCGCGAGAGTGACGAGGAGCATCTGGAACCCACTTTCGAGATTCCGTTGCCGCCCGGACCCAATTGGGTGACGGCGCGCGGCCTGCGGCTGACGCGGGAGAAGGTGGAAGCGCTGGAGGCGGTCGATACCGAAGCCATGGCTGAGGAGGACGCCAAGAAGCTGAAGCGCGAGCTGCGCTATTGGCGCACGCGCCTGGCGACGGCGGAATTGCGGCCGGTGCCGGATGCGGAGGCCGTGGCCTTCGGCAGCCGCGTCACCTACCGGTTGAACGGCAAGGAGAAGCGGGTCGCCATCGTCGGAGACGATGAGGCGGAGCCGGCTGAAGGACGCATCGCCTTTTCCGCGCCGCTTGCCCGGGCGATGATGGATGCGGAAGAAGGCGAAAGCGTCGATTTCGGCGGTAAGCCGGGCGCGATCATGATCCTCGCGATCGAAGCGATATTGGAGGAGTAGACCTCGCAATATGCCGGATTGTGTTCCTGCGAAGGCAGGAACCCAGTTCGGACGGCAGGACTGGGCTCCTGCCTTCGCAGGAGCACGCTGCAAAAAGATCGGTATCGTTCAAACGGATAAATGCTGATCAAAAAAAAGAAGCCCTCCAGTTTCGGCTGGAGGGCTTTCGTCTATTCAATCAAGCGTTGCGGCCAGCTTCGAACAGGAACCAGGCGCGTTCCTCGGCCTCGTCGGTCCAGTCGTCGATAATGCCCTCGGTCGCATTGTCGCCCGCTTCGGTCGCGGCCGCCTTGGCGGCGCGCAGCGCCTCGACCAGCTTCAGATTGTCCTCGCGCAGCTCATTCAGCATGTCGCCGGGGCTTACATAATCGGCGTCATTGTCGACCAGCGACTGGTGACGCGAAATGTCTCCGATGGAACGCAGCGTCGTGTTGCCGGTCTTGCGCACCCGCTCCGCGATCAGGTCGGTGGTCGCCAGGATCTGCGTCGCCTGCTCGTCGAACATCAGATGATAGTCGCGGAAATGCGGGCCGGATACATGCCAGTGGAAATTCTTGGTCTTGAAATACAGCGCATAGCTGTCGGCGAGCACGCCGTTCAGCGCCTCTGCGACCGACTTGGTGGCGTTGCTGCGCAGGTCCGTCGGGGTCTTGAGATCGGGGGCTGTCATGCTTGGCTCCTGCTGGGGGACTTGGTTTCGGACATATAATGGTCTGTCCCCGATAAGGTGCCATGACAAGACAGGAATTTTGCCGGGATAATGCCGGTCAGTGTGATGCAGCCAATCGATCAGGCGAGATGCAGGGCCGACACCGCCGCCGCCATGCCCGCCAGCAGCACCAGCACGCCACCACCCAGCCGGATCGCGCGAAGCGGCAGCGCCTTGAACGACGGCCCGCGCATCAGAATGGCGGGCACGGTCGCGGCGATGATGCCGATCGCCCCGCCCGTCGCGGCCAGGAAAGGATCGGCGGTCCGCACGGCGATTCCCAGGATCAGGAACTGCGCGCCGTCCCCGAAGCCGAGGATGAAGAGGCCGAGCGCGCTGGTCGGAAAGGGCCCCAGCCGCCAGCTTGCCAGGGGATCAGGCCGTTTCGTCGGCCAGAACATGCCGACCGCCAGGAAGATCAGCGCCAGCGCCAGGAAAAGGAGCCGCCCGTCCGTACCCAGCATCGGCGCGATGAAGGCGCCTGCCGCCGCGCCGATGGCCGCATTGGCGAGCGCCGCCGCCACGATCCCCGCTATCACCGCTCCGTCGCGGCGGAACCGTTCGGCCAGCGCAAGCGCCAGCAACTGCCCCTTGTCGCCCGTCTCCGCCAACAGACAGCCGAGCAATGCGATCAGCAATGCATCCATTCAGCCGGCCAGACAGTCAGACGGTCAGGTGCGCGCCGGGCCCTACCGCCGGCTTGGCGGCGACGGGCATGGCGATGACGTCCGCCTCCGGCATTTTGGCCGCGATCGCGTCGCGCATCAGGTCGAGATAGGACATGATGACCGGTCCGGCGCCTTGGAGCGACAGCGCCGATTGCAATGTGCCGGCCAGGCTTTCCACGCTGTCGAGGTGAAAGGCGCGGGCAATATGGCGAATGCGGTCGATCTCGTCGCGCAACCGCACGACCGATACATGGCCCCTTTCCCCCGCAAGCTCGTCGACCCGCCTCAGCAGATCGGCAAGAATGGCCAGCATCGGATCATGTCGCATGGAGAAGACTCCCCCGTCCTGTAACTCCGGCTCCCTGATAGAGCGAAGCGGGTTAAGGCCGCGTAAAGTGTAGCATAACCCCCGCGCCTGGGCCACGAGCCTTGACATGGGGCCGAATCTGCCTCATGGGGCACCGCTGAAACGGGGCGGTCCCTTCCTCGCAAGAGAATTGGGGCCGCTCTTCTTTTTCACGATATTCACGACCAGGGACTAAGGCCATGGCCAAGCCAGCAACCGTCAAGATTCGCCTCGTCAGCTCGGCTGACACCGGCTTCTTCTACGTCACCAAGAAGAATCCGCGCACCAAGACCGAGAAGCTGAGCTTCCGGAAGTACGATCCCGTCGTGCGCAAGCATGTCGAGTTCAAGGAAGCCAAGATCAAGTGATCTGACGGCGGCTGCGGTCGCCCGACGATTACCGGTTCGCGGCGTCATGCCCGAACGAAGAGGCCCGTCCCCCTGGGGGAACGGGCCTTTCCTTGTTGGCTGGAAATGCGGGTTGGGGGCGGATTTTGGGTGGTTTCCTGCCATTCCCCCTCCCGCAAGCGGGAGGGGGCTAGGGGGTGGGCTAGCGCGACATCAGCGGGAATTTGCAACGGTCTAAGCTGGAAGCTCGCTACGCTCGCACCCACCCCTACCCCTCCCGCTTGCGGGAGGGGAATGTCTTGGATTAGCCGAAATCCGCCAAGCCGGATCGATCAATTACCGACCGGCTGGCCATCCGTACGGCGCACCACGATGGTCGAGGAGCGTGGCTGCTGCCCCGATACCGGCCAGTTGCCGGTCGGATGCTGGATGTTGATGAAGAAGCTCTTGAGGTCCGGCGTATAGGCGATGCCGGTGATCTCGCAACCCACGGGACCGACCAGGAAGCGCTTGGATGCCTTGCTCGTCTGGTCGACATGGTACATCGAATTGTTGCCGAAGGCCTGGGTCATGTTGACCGCCGCACCGTTCAGCGTGCCCGCATTGCCGGTGAGATTATGATCGGTCTGGACCCACAGGCGGCCCTGCGGATCGATGCGGAGGCCATCGGGGCTGGAGAAATAATCGCCGCTGATGTTCCCCTTCAGGTTCGCTTCGGCCAGATTGGGATTGCCCGCCAGCAGGAAGACTTCCCAGGTGAAGCGGGTCGCCAGCGGCGAATCGCCATTTTCGCGGAACTTCAGGATATGACCGTGCAGGTTGGTCGTGCGCGGATTGGGGTTATCGGTGACGCGGCGGCCGCTATTGTTGGTGAGCGTGACGAAGATCGCCTGGCGGTTCGGCGCGACCGTGATCCATTCCGGCCGGTCCATCAGCGTGCCGCCGGCGACGCGCGCCGCTGACTGGGCGTTGATGAGCACATCGGCCGTACTGTTGAAGCTGACCGTCGTGGGGGTCGGCGGGGTGGTCGACTGGCTGACATTGCCCGGGTCGGAGGCATTGGCGACCAAGCCATTCTGCCCCTGCACCAGCGCCCGCCATTCACCCGTACCATCCGCGTTGAAGCGCGCCACATAAAGCGTGCCATAGTCGAGCATGTCGATGTTCGACGCGCGGTTGCCGGTGCTGTAGGCGCGGTCGGGCACGAATTTGTAGATGCATCCCGGCGTCGAATCGTCGCCCATATAGAAGGCGACGCGGTTGTTGGCATCGTCCATATAGGCGGTATTCTCATGGGAGAAGCGGCCCATGGCGGTGCGCTTCGTCGGCGCGGCCAGCTCCTGATAGGGGTCGATCTCTACCACCCAGCCATAATTGTTGTTGGGCTGCGTCGGGTCGAGATAGTTGTTGGTTGTCTCCTCGCAGGTCAGATAGGTGCCCCAGGGCGTGCGGCCCGAGGAGCAGTTGTTGAGCGTGCCGCGGATGGTCGGGGAGAGCAGGCCCGCGGCGGGGCCGCCGACGCGATAGTCCGTGTTGCCGCTATAGCGCCTGTTGAAGCGCGAGCCCGCCTTGACCGCGAACTTGCCGTCCGTGCCCTTGGCGACCTCCACGACGGAAACGCCGACCGCCGACAGGGCGATGGCCTTCTGGTCGGCCGTGGCGGTGGCGGCATTATAGGCGCCGCTGGAAAAGAGGATGTTGTAATCCGGCAGTTCATGGTTGATCGCCAGCAGGCCGCCGCTGTTGGGGTCGACGCCCGACAGTTCGAAAAATTCCATGCCGTCATGATTGCCGCCCGCCCAGAAATTGGTCTGGGCCGCGCTGCCGGGGAAGCTGCCGGGGGCATAGGCGGTGCCGGTTTCGACCGAGTCGCCTGCTTTCAGCAGCACATCGACGGTGTAGCCGGCGGGAACCGTGACCGTGTCGTTGCCGTTGATCGCGACCGGTGCGAAGTTGATGGCGTAGCTGGGCGCCGGGGCTGGCGTCGGCGTGGGCGTGGGTGTCGGCGAGCCGGAATCGTCATCGTCGCCGCAGGCCGTGAGCGCACCCAGCATCGGCAGCATGGAAAGGCCGAGCAGGCCGTTCTTCAGCACGGTGCGGCGCGCCGGATTGGCGGCAACGATCGATTCCAGGCTGTCTTCGCCGGCAGTGATCTTGGGCTGCGCATCGCGGAAGGCCGCGCGCGCCTCGTCGGTCAGATGAGACATGGATGAATACCCCTGTGTACAATCCGGGCTGTCGGCTGAACGCCGCGCCCTTGGCGACCGCGGCATGGCAGAGCCGCGTGACGACATGGCTGCAAAAGGGAGACGGATCGATGAAAGCCGTATGACCGGGCGGTGACAATCCCGGCTT
Source organism: Sphingobium sp. CFD-2 (assembly GCF_024611135.1). NCBI lineage: Bacteria > Pseudomonadati > Pseudomonadota > Alphaproteobacteria > Sphingomonadales > Sphingobiaceae > Sphingobium > Sphingobium sp. CFD-2. The sequence goes on from NZ_CP084405.1 coordinate 3,362,618, forward strand.
CAGGCGGCGGAGAGGGAGGATTTCATGGCCGCAACGGCAACCCCGCGCCCTAGAGCAGAGCGTTCACCTGCTCTATGAAGCGCAGCACGGAAATCGGCTTGGACACATAGGCCTGCGCGCCTGCCCCGCGAATCCGTTCCTCATCTCCATGGCCCGCATAAGCAGTAACCGCCATGATCGGCACCGACGACAATTGCGCGTCCCGCTTCAGCGAGATGATGAGGTCGAGCCCGCTGATATGCGGCAGGTGAATGTCGGTGATCACCAGGTCCGGATGGAATTCGCGCGCCTGCGCCAGCAGGTCCCGCCCGTCGCGCAGCGGCAGCACCTCATGCCCGTGCGCGCGCAGCAGGTCACAAAAAAGTTTGAGATTGAGTTCGTTGTCCTCGACAACGAGCACGCGCTTTGCCACCAGTCACCCGCGTTTGGAGAAATCCGCAAACATAATGGAAGTGCGTCCCCCTAGGCCCGCCCTTCGTTGAGATCAATCATGCGTCCCGACATTAACCATGGCAAGCAACATATCCCAGACGAGACCCGGGAGCCATCCGTTCTGGCCCTGATGGCGCTGGCCTGGACACTGGCGGACGATCGCCGCGCCGACCGGCTGCTGGCGCTGACCGGGCTGGACGCCGATACGCTGAGGAACGGCGTGGGCGATCCGGCGATATTGAGTGCGGTGCTGGGCTTCCTGGCCGATCATGAGCCGGATCTGATCGCCTGTGCCGAAAGCATCGACAGCAGGCCGGAGGCGCTGATCGCCGCAAGGGAGTCCCTGATCGCATGACCCGCCCCCTGATCATCACCGACTGCGACGAGGTGCTGCTGCATATGGTGGTGCCCTTCCGGCAATGGCTGGACGAGAACCACAATGTCCATTTCGACATGCGTGAGCGCGGCTTTGGTGGGGCGCTGCGGCACAAGGACAGCGGCCAGCCGCTGGAGCGCGCGCTGGTGTGGGAATTGCTGATCGGTTTCTTCGATACGGAAATGCATCGCCAGACGCCGATCGCCGGGGCGGTGGAGGCGATGCGCCGCCTGAGCGGGATCGCGGACATCGTTGTCCTCACCAATATCACGGAGCGGCATCACCGGCAGAGGGAGGAGCAGCTCGCGACCCATGGCCTCCCCTTCACCGTCTATTGGAACCAGGGCGGCAAGGGTCAGCCGCTGGCCGCCATCGTCGCGGAGCGCCGGCCCAGCGTCGCCCTGTTCATCGACGACCTGGCCGAGCATCATGGCTCGGTGGCGGACCATGCGCCGGGCGTCTGGCGCCTGCACATGGTGGGTGAGCCGGAGATCGCCGGCACGATAGCCGCCGCGCCGCGGGCCCACGCCCGGATAGACGACTGGGCGGCCGCCGAAACCTGGATCGCGGCCCGATTGGCCGAGGGTCCGGCGCCCGAAACCTTACCGACCACTCAAGGAGCATCCGCATGAGCATCGAAGCCCGCCTGACCGAATTGGGCATCACCCTGCCCGCCGCCGCCGCGCCGGTCGCCGCCTATGTGGCGGCGGTGGAAGCGAACGGCCTGCTGCATATCTCCGGGCAGATCTCGCTGTCCGACGGCCAGTTGATGACGGGCCGGCTGGGCGAGGACCGCGACCTCGACTATGGCGTCAAGGCGGCGCGGGCCTGCGGCCTCAACCTGATCGCCCAGATGAAGGCGGCGCTTGGCAGCCTGGACCGGGTCGAACGGATCGTGAAGCTGGGCGCCTTCATCAGCGGCACGCCCGAATTCACCGACCAGCCCAAGGTCGCCAATGGCGCATCCGAACTGATGGTCGAGGTCTTCGGGGACGCGGGCAAGCATGCCCGCAGCGCGGTGGGCGTGCCGGTGCTGCCACTGGGCGCGGTGGTCGAGATCGACGCGATCGTCCTTGTCCGCCCGGCCTGACGCCTTCCCCTTCCTGATTGCCCGCCCCTTCGCCCATCGCGGGCTGCATGGGGGCCGGATCAGCGAGAACGGCATGGCGGCTTTCGCGGCCGCCATCGCCGGCGGTTTCGGCATCGAATGCGATGTCCGCCTCAGCCGCGATAATGTGGCGATTGTCTTCCACGACGCCGTGCTGCGCCGCATGACGGGCGAGAATGGGGCTGTGCAGGATCATGATGCCGGGGCGATAGACCGGCTGATGCTGCCGGACGGTGGCGGCGTTCCCCGCCTTCGCGCCCTGCTCGACCTGTGCGGGACGGACGTTCCGCTGCTCATCGAGATCAAGGTTGACGGGCGGCATGTCGGACCGATCTGCGTGGCGGTTGCCGACGATCTCGCGCGGCGGCCCAAGACGCCGGCGGCCGTCATGTCCTTCAATCCCGTGGCGATGCGCTGGTTCCGGCGTCACCGTCCCATGGTCGTGCGCGGGCTGGTGATCACGGAGCAGGGCAAGCGCGGCTGGCGCGACAGAATCGGGCGCGCCCTTGCACTTTGGGCGGCGAAACCCGATTTTATCGCCTGTGACATCCGCGACCTGCCTTCCTCCTCATCCGTTGACGCCCGCCGGAGGGGCCTGCCCGTGCTGACATGGACGGTGCGTGGCGAGGAGCAGCGTGCCCGCGCGGCGCTGCACGCGGACCAGATCATCTTCGAGCGGTCGCATGGCTGAGTGCGTGGCGCGCCTTGCCCAGGGCGTGGCCGAATTGCCGCGCGACGAGTGGGATGCCTGCGCGGGGGATGCCAATCCCTTCATGAGCTGGGATTTCCTGACGGTGCTGGAACGGTCCGGCAGCGTCGGCGGAAATAGCGGCTGGCAGCCCCTGCCGCTGGTCATCGACGGGCCGGATGGGCGGATCGCCGGCGCTGCGCCGCTCTATGGCAAGACCCATAGCCAGGGCGAATATGTGTTCGACCATGGCTGGGCCGATGCCTGGGAGCGGGCCGGCGGGCAATATTATCCGAAGATTCAGATCGCCGCGCCCTTTTCGCCGGTGCCGGGCCCCCGGCTGCTGCTGCGCGACGAAGCCCTCGCCCCGGCGCTGATCGCCGGGATCGAGGCGGTGGTGCAGCAGAATGAGCTGTCCTCCGCCCATGCGACCTTCATCGCGCCGGAGCAGGTGCCGCTGTTCGAGGCGGCAGGCTGGCTGATCCGGGAGGATAGCCAGTTCCACTGGACCAATCGCAGCTATGGCGATTTCGGCGACTTCCTGGCCGACCTGTCGAGCGCCAAGCGCAAGAATATCCGCAAGGAACGTGAAAGGGCGGTCGAGGGGCTGGAGATCGTCCACCTGACCGGCACCGCGCTGACGGAGGCGCATTGGGACATATTCTGGACCTTCTACCAGGATACCGGCGCGCGCAAATGGGGGCGCCCCTATCTGACCCGCGCTTTCTTCTCCATGCTGGGGGAAAGCATGGGGGACCGGGTGCTGCTGGTGCTGGCGCTGCGGCATGGGCAGCCGATCGCCGGCGCGCTCAACCTGATCGGCGCGGATACGCTCTATGGACGCTATTGGGGCTGTACCGAGGACGTGCCCAATCTGCATTTCGAGCTATGCTATTATCAGGCGATCGACATCGCCATCGCCCGCCGGCTGAAACGGGTGGAGGCCGGTGCACAGGGCGGCCACAAGCTGGCGCGCGGCTATGCGCCGGAACCGACCTTTTCCGCGCATTTCATACCCAATGCCAGCTTCCGCCGCGCCGTTGCCGACTTCCTGGCGGCAGAGCGGCAGGGCGTGCAGCGCGACAGGATGTGGCTGACCGAAAGGACACCCTTTCGAAAGGGCGAGGCACGGCCGGACTGATGCAAAGGGGCTGTGGGCGGACGGTCAGGTCCGATCAAAGGCGCCCCGTACTCCTGCAAAGGCTGGAGAGTAGCCCCGTTATTTCCCGGTGGGATCATCGCACCGATCCGTTTGCATCGGCGCGGCCGCCCCAGGCTTTTGCCTTGTCGCCATTTCCGGGCGATCGGGCGATGCCCCTGCTGGAAATGCCTAGGCAGCCCGCAATTGCGTCGCGGCGATCAGCGCACGCGCCTGCCGCTGCGCTTCGGCGATTTCGCGCGCCGACATTTCCCCGGCCACTTCCGCGCGCATCGTCTGCCCTTCCTCGCTGCCCTTGAGCGCAGCGAGATTGAACCATTTATGCGCTTCGATCAGATCGACGGGCAGACCGCCCGTGCCACAGCTATAGGCGACACCCAGATCGAAACAGGCCTCCGCCGTTCGGTCGGCTGCCCCCGCGAAGCGGCTTTCCATCAGAAACTGCGCACTCTTCAGTCCATTAGCCATAACCGAATCCCCCTCATGGATTTCGACGCGATGGTTTTCGACGAGCGACAGGCTGCACCGGCAGCGGATAAAAAATGGTTAACGCGGCAGATACCATAGATCGGAGCCGCGATGATGCCATGGGCGGCAAAGGCAATGCCCCGCGAAGGCACTAAAGGGGTGGCGCGTCCGCGCGATTGTCCCCATAGCCACCGGCATGACCGATCAACGCGACGTCGCCGCAGCACAGCCGAAAAAGGACATAGCGTTCCATGAGTTCGTGATGCTCTGCGCCTGCCTGATGGCGATGAACGCGCTGTCGATCGATCCCATGCTGCCCGCCTTGCCCGACATCGGCCGGGATCTTTCAGTCCCCCACCCCAATGACCGGCAGTTGATCATCAGCGCCTATTTCATGGGATTGGGGGTCGGATCGCTATTGTTCGGCGTGCTGTCCGACCGATATGGGCGAAAGCGGGTGCTGGGCAGCGCGATGGCGCTGTTCATCCTCGCCTCCATCGCCTGCGCGGGCGCGCATAGCTTCGCCATGATGCTCGTCGGCCGGGTCAGCGCCGGCTTCTTCGCAGGGGCCAGCCGGGTGATCACCGTCGGCATCGTCCGCGACCGGTTCAGGGGCGATGCGATGGCCCGGGTGATGTCGCTGATCTTCGCCGTTTTCATGCTGATCCCGGTCATGGCGCCGACATTCGGCCAGGCGATATTGTGGATTGCGCCCTGGCGCTGGATCTTCTGGGCGCTCGCGATCCTGGCGACGGCCGTCCTGCTGTGGATGAGCATGCGCCTGCCGGAAACGCTGCTGCCCGAAAATCGCCTGCGCATGAGCGCGGGCACGATTTTCCGCACGGTCGGCACCATCCTGCGCACCCGCACCTCGATCGGCTATATGCTGGCAAGCGGCGTCGTGATGAGTGGCCTGATCGGCTTCATCCTCTCGATACAGCAGATTTTCTTCGACATATTCGGGGCGCAGAGGATCTTCCCCTTCGCCTTCGCTGCCATCGCCGGCAGCATGGGGATCGGCAGCCTGCTCAACAGCCGGCTCGTCTCGCGCTTCGGTGCGCGGCGGTTGAGCCAGACGGCGCTGCTCTGCCTGGTGGCGATCAATGTCACGCATCTGGCGGTGATCCTGACGGGGTACGAAACCATCGTCAGCTTCATGATCCTGCAGGCGGCGACGATGATGACCATCGCCTTCACCGCATCGAATTTCAGCGCGATCTCGATGGAACCCTTCGCAAGGGGCGCGGGCGTCGCCTCCTCCTTCCAGGCGTTCCTGACCACGGCCGTGTCGAGCGCACTGGGCAGCCTGATCGGCCGCGCCTTCGACGGGACGACATTGCCTTTGACGCTGGGGCTGGCAGTGTTCGGCTCGATCTCCTTCCTGATCGTCGCCTGGGCCGAACGGGGCAATTTGTTCACGCGCCCCCATCATGGCGCGCTGCGCGATCCGGAATTCGAACCGCTGCACTGAAAAGGGGGGCGGTGTGGCCGCCCCCCCCCTTCGTCGATCAGGCGTCCCGGCCGCCAGGCGTATGCGCGCCCGGCAAAGGCGGCACGGGCTGAGGCGGAATGCCGGCATCCTGTTCGTGGGTTTCGATCAGGCCGCGTCCCACATGGCTCTTGCGATAGCCATAGATGAAATAAAGCACGAGGCCGAGGCCGCCCCAGACCGGCAGGACCAGCTGGGCATCGAAGGGCAGGTTGAAGAAGAGGAAGATGCAGCCGACGGCCGCCATCGGGGCGATAACCCACACCAGCGGCGTGCGGAAAGGACGGGCGCGGCCCGGTTCCTTCACGCGCAACACCAGCACGGCGATCGACACCATGAAGAAGGCGAAGAGCGTGCCGGAATTGGAGATGTCCGCGAGCTGACCCACGGGCAGCAGCGCGGCGCCGATGGCAACGAAGACGCCCGTCACCATGGTGACGACATGGGGCGTCTTGAACCGGGGATGGATGCTGGCCAGCTTTTCCGGCAGCAGGCCGTCGCGCGCCATCACGAAGAAGATGCGGGTCTGGCCGAACATCATCATCAGGATGACCGAGGGCAGCGCCAGATTGGCGGCAAGGCCCAGGGCATTGCCTACCACGGTCCAGTTGATCTCACGCAGCACATGGGCGAGCGCTTCGTTGGAGCAGACAAGGTCCTTCGCATGGGCCGCGGTGGCGCAGGCGGCGGCGAAACCCTGCGATCCGGGCGCGACGACGGCGCCGTCCGGGCCGAGCACCGGCTGCGCGCCGATGGCGCCGATCGCGCCGCCAGCCACCAGCAGATAGAAGATGGTGCACAGCGCAAGGCTGCCGATCAGGCCGATGGGCACGTTGCGCTGCGGGTTCTTGGTTTCCTCCGCCGCGGTCGAGACGGCGTCGAAACCGACATAGGCGAAGAAGATCGAGGCGGCCGCGCCAACGATGCCCATGCCGCTTGTGCCTTCCGGGCCGAACCAGCCATTGGGCGCGAAGGGCGAGAAATTGCCGGTGTCCAGCACGGGCAGCGTCAAGAGGATGAAGGCGGTGAGCGCTGTCACCTTGATGGCGACGAGCACGGCGTTGACGCGAGCGCTTTCCGTGGTGCCGATCACCAGCAGAGCGGTGACGGCGAGCGCAACGACGATGGCGGGAATGTTGATGACGCCATGGGAGAAATCGGCATGCGGGATGAGGCCGTTCATCGTCCAGACGGGCCCCGCCGAAAGCGCCTGTGGCAGTTCAAGTCCCGTTATGCTTTTGAGCAATCCCATGAAATAGCCGGACCAGCCCACCGAAACGGCGCTGGCCGCGACCGCATATTCCAGGATCAGCGCCCAGCCCACCATCCAGGCGAGCAATTCCCCGACGACCGCATAGGTATAGGTATAGGCGGAACCCGATACGGGTACCATCGAGGCGATCTCGGAATAGCAGAGCGCCGCGAAGGCGCAGACGGCGCCCGCGATGACGAAGCTCCACATCATGCCCGGCCCGGCCTTCTGCGCGGCGGCGGCGGTCAGAACGAAAATACCGGTGCCGATAATCGCGCCGACACCCAACAGCGTCAGTTGAACCGGCCCCAGGGTACGGACGAGAGATTTCTTCTCGGCCGTGGCCAATATGGCATCCAATGGCTTTATGCGCCCGAAAATCATGGTGGAGCCCTTTATCTTTGAAGTCTT